>CAUVXA020000001.1:0-12125 GCA_963555795.3 Longimicrobiales bacterium
GAGGAAGGTGGGATCCCCTTCCGGGATGGGTCCGATCCAGCTGAACGCGACGGTTCCGTCACGGTTGAAGAGCACCGACGTGGGGAGCCCGCGCGCGTGGAAGAGATCGCGTGACACGGCGTCGGGGTCGAGGGCGATGTCGTACTCGACCCCGAATTCCTCGACGAATTCGATGACGGCGTCGTGGTCCGCGCGACGATCGACCGAGACGCCCAGGATGCGCAGGCCACGGTCATGGTAGCGTTCATGGACGGACTGGAGGTAGGGCGTTTCCGCGCGACAGGGGTGGCACCAGGTGGCCCACAGGTTGACCAGAAGGGCGTGGCCGCGGTAGTCGGAAAGGGAGACCGGGGAGCCGTCGTGGAGGGAGGTGGCCGTGAAGTCGGGGGCGGGGTCGCCGCTGCGCAGGGTGGGAGACTCGGAGGGGATGCAGGCCGTGAGGAGCAGGGTCGCCGGGACGAGGAGAAAGCGAGGCCCCACAGGGAGACGACGTAAGGTACACATAACATATTGTAATGTTGTCATTACATTATGGACCATTGAACGTCGCGGTTCGGCGCGGATGCGTCACCGCCGCCAAACAGCGGGAAGGGCACCGCACTTTCAATTCCTGTCCCTCGTTGGGGCTGGCCGGGGGTGGGCGGGCGGTTCCACAAACTGCGTCGCGAAGGGCCCCACGCCGTGGACCTGGACGACGGTCACCTCTTCCGCCCACATGTAGGCGGGTTCATCGGCGGCGATCGCGATGTAGCTCCCGGGGCCGTACGCCTTGGCGGCCTCTTTGTCCATTGTCTCGCCCAGGCCGACGAAGAAGCGGCCCGAGAGGACTGTCATGTGCTCGGTGACGGGGTGGGTGTGGGGTCCCAGATCGAAGCCGGGGTGGACCTCCAGACGGAACGCGAAGACTTCCCCGGCCGTGCCGGGGTCGCCGTAGAGGGGTAGCATGCGCACGCCGTTGTTAAGTTCGCCCCAGGGCAGGGATTCTCCGTTGTGGAAGACGTTGCCGGCAGTGTCCTGGGCGTGGACGGGGGGGGTGATGGCGAGGGCCATAAGGGCGAGAAGGCAAAGCGGGGCCCTGGTGGCCCACGGACTCATGGCTGCCCGGGCGCAGCATCGGCTGAGGGAGGAGATCATCGGTTTCTCCTGATTGGCAGGTGCGGGGGTGAACATCGTCCAGACCGAATATGGGTTTCCGGGGCGGAAGCCGCATCACCGGCCGTCCGTGCTGAGTGCACGCGGACACGGGACGGGGCCGGCGGCCCCGCCACCCTTGCCGCGCGCGGCTGGCTCGCGCGAAGCTTACCCGTCCATCACCTGGCCGGAGTCGATCCGTATCCCCGGGAGCCGAATTCCCCACTCAGGAGCCGAGTTCGTGAAGAATCCATCCGTCGGCGTCACCGCCGCCCTCGCAGCCCGCGGGAAAACTCCTCCCTCGCGCGGATTGATCCACGGACTGCTCGCGGTCGCCCTCTTCTCCCTGATCCCCGAACCCGGGGCGGGGCAATGGCGCAACCGGTACCCTCACGTCGCCGGGTACGGGCATCATGTCTACCTGGAGGGGTACGAGCTGCCGGTCCTCACGAACGGTCCGATCGACCCTGCGCCGTCGCCGGACGGTCGCAGCCTGGCATTCTCGGCGCGCGGCTGGATCTGGGTCATGGACCTCGAGTCCCGCACGGCGCGGCGGCTCACCCACGGCCGCGACCTGGACTCGCGCCCGGCGTGGCATCCTTCCGGCAACCGCCTCGCCTTCGTGCGCGACAACGACCACGACACCCGGATCGTGGTCGTCGGCGCCGACTCCGGAGACGAGCTGCGCACGATCGACTCACCGGCCCTCGACCTGGATCCCGCCTACTCCCCCGACGGCGGGACTCTGTACTACGTATCCGGCAAGGCGGGCACGCTCGATGTCCGGGCGCTGGATCTGGCGTCCGGCGAAGAGGTGGCGGTCACCTCCGAGCCGGGAATCGAGATGCGGCCACAACCCGTACCGGGCAGCGACGATTTGATGTTGCTTGCCAAGAGGGGCGGCGACCGCGTCGAGCTGCGATCCCGGAGCGGAGGCGAGCCACGGGTCCTCGTCTCCGGGAGCATCCTGTCCATGGCAAGACCGGCCGTCAGTCCCGATGGAGCGGACTTCGTCCTCAACACGCCCACCCAGGATGGATGGGACCTGCGCGTTCACAGTGTGGAGCGACCCGGCCCATCGGTGCTGCTGACCGGGGGTGGACTGCCCCTCACCCCTGCCTGGAGCGCGGACGGCCGCTGGATCTACTTCGCCGAGGCGGACGACCGCGAAGTCATGAATCTCAAGCGGGTTCGGGCGTCCGGCGGACCCGTCGAGCATGTCGGGGTCTCGGTGTGGGAATGGGGAGAGGAGACCGGCCTCCTGCGTATCCGCACCCGCATGATCCCCCGGACCGGAGCCGCCCCGGCACGTCGCACCCCGGCGAGAGCCCTCGCCGCCGCTCGTTTGAATGTCGTGGACGGGGCCGGTCACCCGGCGGTCCCGGATCAGGGCGCCGCCCACTTCGACGGCACCAACGGCCGCGTCTTCTTCTACAGCCCCGGCATGATCGAAGTCACCGTCCCGGCGGGCGAGGTGACCGTTTCGGCCGTACAGGGCCTGGCCACGCCCGAGTCCACCGTCACCGTCACCGCCGCGGCCGGCGCGGTCACCGAAGTCGATCTCCCCCTGACTCCCGTCTGGGAAGCGCGCGTCGAGGGCTGGGCCTCCGGGGACCATCACTTCCATTTGAACTACGGCGGCCAGTACGACCTTCACCCCATGGACCTGGCCCCGAAGATGGCAGGCGAAGCGCTGGACATGGCCACGCCGCTGCTGGCCAACCTCCACAATCGCTACGAGGACCAGCACCTCTGGGGATGGGAGAAATCGGACGGCGCGCCCTTCATTCGTTTCGGGCAGGAGATCCGGTCGCACTTCCTGGGCCACATCGGGCTGATCGAAATCCCCGAGCTGCACTGGCCGTGGGTATGGGGTCCCGGCTACGAGGTGTACGGCAGCGACGACCGGACCAATGCGGAAGTGCTGGAGTACGCGCATGGCCATGGCGGGATGGGATACTACGTACATCCCGTGTCCTCACCCGACCCCTTTGCCGAGACCGGGCGGGGGAGCGTTCCCGTGGAGCTCGTGGCCGACGCGGTGCTGGGTGACGTAGACGCGCTCGAAATCGTGTGTCTGTGGAGCAGCTTCGAGGGGACGGCGGCGCTGTGGCACCGTCTGCTCAACCTCGGCGTGACCATCGCTCCCTCGGCGGGCACCGACGTCATGTTGAACCTGTACCGCACCATGGCGGTGGGGACGACCCGGGTCTACGCGTACACCGGTCGCGACCTCAACTGGCCCGCCTACCTGGATGCGCTACGGGCGGGACGATCCTTCGTGACCAACGGGCCGTTCCTCGACTTTCGTGTGGACGGCGCGCGCCCCGGCGAAGTCGCGGACGCGGGCCCGGCGCGGTGGTCCCTCGATCTCGGCACGGCCACGTCGGTCGACACGGTGGAGATCCTTGTGAACGGGCGCGTGGTCGCGTCCCGTTCAGGCATTGCGTCGCCCGGCCGGCAGACCTACTCGGGTGACATCGAACTGCCGTCAGGCGGATGGGTCGCGGCACGTGCCCGCGGCGGCAAGACCCGGTGGCCGTCGATGGACACCTCACCCTTTGCGCACACCGCCCCGGTGTGGATCGGTGAACGGGGAAGCGTCGATCCAGTGGCGCAACGAGAAGCGGCAACCGTGAGTTGCTGGAGGTCCTGATCGTCGCCCGCGGCCGACTGCGCACGGGGTACGCAGGCACCAGCATTCCTCGTCTGGAGGCGCGCTTCGACGAGGCGGTGGCTCGGCTGGAGGCACTCTCGGCGCCGGGTCCGGGGCGCGCGCGCTGAACGGCCCCCGGCGTGTGATCAACGCCTGGCCGACTTGGCTAACTTACTTGGCTAACTTGACCAATCTGGCCAGCCAAACTGGCTAGAACGTCACGAACGCCTGCACCCTGAGCGACCAGTCGGGCCCGGAGTCAACGCTCTCGTAGCTCCCCCCACCGACCGTGCGTGACGAGGTGTAGATGTCGAGATTCGTCGAAATCCCGGTTCTCCCGGTCGCGTAAAGCATGAATCCCGGTGTCACGAGCAGCCCGCTCGCGTCGTCGTTGACCACGATATCGCCTTCAAAGAGGCTGTCCCCGGTCCGGGTGCCCGCCCAGCTGACGCGGAGCAACGGCTCGATCGCCTCGAACCCGCCCGACCCGGAAAGCGGCACATACCACAGTCCCATCGCCTGGAACGCCGTGAAACCCACGTCGGCGCCGCGTTCCAGCGCGGTCGCCTCGGCCTTCCAGTTGCGCCCCCGCACACCGCTGACCAACAGATGCGGACCATTTCGCCAGCCGCCCAGCTCGTATTCCATTCCGTAGGCCGGCATCCATTTCGTGTCGCCGTCCCGGTCCACGGTTTCGTCCATGACGCCGTACACATGGAAGCGGCTGTTCGAACCCAGGTTCAGGGTCAGCCTTCCGGAGGTGGACTTGGCGGAGTTGACGTCCTTGCCGTTGATGCCCTCTCCGTTGGTCACCGTCACGCGGAAGCCAACGCGCTCCGAGAACCGTCCGGTGGCCAGGATCCCGGGTTCATAGCCGTCCAGACCCAGTCCCCCCGTGAGGGCCCCGAAGGAACAGATGTTGCGGACTCCGGGACAGGGAGGGACGTCCGGCACCCGTCCGTCGCGCTCGATCAGGGGCAGGTCGAAGTTCGCCGCCAGCCAGAACGTCGAGATTGCGCGCTTGAATTGCCCAAGCTGAATCTGGAAATCGTCCGACGGGGACAGTGCGAGGTAGGCCTCGAGCACCTTGTCGCCGTTGATGTCGTACTGGGCGCGCGCCGAAACGAAGTCATTGAGCCGCCCGTCGATCGTGACCCAGGCCCGACGGATGAAGAACGACGACGGCGTCTCGTCGGAGCCGGACGCCTCGAACTGCGCCTGCACGCGCGCCCCAAGGGTGACCGTGGAGCCCCCGCGAGCCCGGAATTCCTGGGCGGAGAGGGACGCGGCGCCGTGCGCGGCCACGACACACGCCAGGAGGCCGTAGATCGCCGGTCGAATGCCGGGGGGGTTTTTGCCACGGGCTCCCAGGACCGGAGCCCACGCCGGTTTGGACAGAGCACGAATCCATGATTTCATTGCTGGGACTCCTGTTCCGCTTGTTGCCTGTCGATCCGCGAGACATCAGATTCGCGGGAAGCTGGTCCAACTCGCTGAAGAAAGATACAACGAATGATTGCGCCGCACGGGACGCCCCGATGTCGAACATTGCCCGCCTGGGCATTCCCTTTGTTCCTCGTGGCTTGCGGCGGCGGGTCGACCCCCGTGGACCCCGATCCGGACCCCGACCCCGATCCGGATTCGCTGCCGGAGCCCATCGCGATCCCCATGCAAGGGACCGCCTCCACGCTGGACGTGGTCACCTGGAACCTTCTGTATTTCGGTTCCTCCGGCGCGGGACCGACCGACGAAAAGCTGCAGATGGCCCGCATCCGGGATGTGATCAAGGGGACCGACGCGGATCTCTGGAGCGTGCAGGAGGTGACGAGCAGAGAGACATTCGATGAGCTGCTCTCCCATCTTCCGGGGTATGCGGGACTGCTGTCCAATGATTCCAGCGTTACGCACGGCTCCGACTTCTACACCGGTGGCGAACAGAAGGTCGGGATCATCTACAAGAGCGCGATGGTTTCGGTCACGAGCGCGCAGCTCGTCCTGACCGAACTCAACACCGCCTTCGCGGGACGACCGCCTCTGGAAGTGCGCGTCCGGGTAACGCAGGGCGGCACCACGCGCGACGCCGTGGTCCTTTCGCTGCACGCGAAGGCGAGTTCGGACACCGCCTCGTACAACAAGCGGGCCGCGGCCGCCGTCGGCTTGAAGGCGTACGTCGATTCGGCGTTGGCCGATGATCTCGTCCTGATCCCGGGCGACTGGAACGACGACGTGGACGAGTCGATCACCGAGGGGCGGGACACGCCCTACCGCATGTTCGTGGACGACATGCCCGAGTGGGTCTTCCCCACGGCCGAGCTGAGCGCCGAGGGGGCCAGGTCGCACCTGCGGTTCAGCGACATGATCGACCACATCCTGGCCTCGAATGAATTGATGGAGCGGTACGAGGAGGAATCCGCCCTTGCCTACAGGGTGGACGAATACATTGCCGACTACCTGGAAACGGTCAGCGATCACATCCCGGTGTTGGTGCGCTTCCTGCCGCCGGACGGATAACGGCCCGCGGGTTCGGTCACTCTCCCGGAGCGGTCCGCTCGTCGGGAACCAGCAGCAACAGCAGCACCGCCGCGACCGCCGCCATGGCCGCGCCGAAGACGAAGGGAGCGGCCGGGCCAAAGCCTTGCCACGCGAAGAGGCCTTCCCAGAGCACCCCCGCGAGGAGTGAGGCGGGCAGTGTGGCGAAGCCGATCGCGGCCGCGTAGCCACCGTAGGCGGTGCCGCGCCGGGCCGCCGGCACGAGGTCGGCCACCAGCGCCTTGGCGGCGCCCGCCACGAGGCCGTGATAGCAGCCGTACATGAGGTACAGGACGGTGACGTGCGCGACCGTATCGGCGAGCGCGAAGCCCAGGTAGATGAGCGCGTACAGTCCCCACGCGGCCGCCACCACCCGCTTGCGGGGAATCCGGTCGGCCAGCGACCCGGCGGGTGTGGACACCAGCGTGTAGACCACGTTGAAGGCGAGCAGCAGCCACAGGATGCCGACGACCGAGAGGCCGCGTTCCTGCGCCCTGAGCACGAGGAAGGCGTCGGCGGAGTTGCCGAGTTCGAAGATGACGGAACAGGTAACGAAGGCCGCGAAGCCCCGGCCGAGTCCGCGCAGGCGAAGACGGGGGCGGCTGGCGGCGGCGCCTGCCCCCGGTTCCCCGTCTCGTCCCTTGTCGCCATTGCCTCGCCCGACTCCCTTGGCGCGCACGTCGCGGGCGCCGACCGCCAGAACCGCTACGCCCAGGAACGCGGGCAGCAGGCTCCACAGGACCAGGTTACGGAAGGTCTCGGCCTGAAGGAGCGCGCCGTCGCCTTGCACCTGCCGCACCACCCAGATCGACACCGCGATCCCGATCACCGCCCCGGCGGTATCGGCCGCCCGGTGCAACCCGAAGGCGAGCCCCCTGCGCCCCGCCGGCGTGGAATCGGCCAGCAGGGCATCACGGGGCGCCGTGCGCATCCCCTTCCCCACCCGGTCCCCCCACCGGATCGCGGCCACCGCCCCCCAGCTGGACGCGATGTAGTAGAACGGCTTGGAGAGCGCCGAGATCGCGTACCCGGCCACGGCCGGCCACTTGCGGGTCCCCAGGCGGTCCGACAGCCAGCCCGAGTAGAGCTTGAGGATGCTCGAAGTGGCCTCGGCAAACCCCTCGATGGCCCCGACGGCCCACACGCGCACGCCCAGGACGTTGGACAGGAAGAGGGGCAGGACGTTCAGGAGCATCTCGCTCGATACGTCCGTGAAGAAGCTGGTGCCGCTCGTGGCCCAGACGTTGCGGTGGAGGCGGGGTTTGGGCGGGCATGTGGGTTGGCGTTCGGCGGGTGGCGTGGTCATTCGGCCGATTCCGGGAGCGGGGGGCTGAGGGGGGTCTGAGACAGTCGGATTGCTCATGATAACCGGATGGGGGATGGGAAGTCCCGTTGTTCGCCACTATTGGCCGAAAGTGGCGGACAAACCGGCGGGGTCGTGCCACATTGGTGGGAGCGGGTCTAGTTTGGGGCACACGTTGGTGACTTGACGCTGCTCGTCGCGTGACTGCCAGCGACCCGTGCTACAACCCGACACCGACGGAGGACCAACCATGCGACACGCCCTCGCCGCAGCCTTTGCAATCTCGACACTGATCGGCTCCGCATGCGCCGGCGGAAGCGGAGCCGCGCCCCAGGTCGAAAACCTGACGCCCAATGCGGACGGTGTGATCACCACCCAGAGCGGGCTCAAGTACAAGGTCCTGCGGCAAGGCACCGGTCGGAGGCCCAACATGGGGGACCGGGTCCTGGTGCACTACAGCTGCACCCTGACGGACGGCACCGTCGTCGACTCTACCTACAGGGACCGCGAACCGAAGGTCCTCGTCGTGCGGGAGATGGTCCGTGGCTTCCAGGAAGCGCTACAGCTGATGAGGGTCGGCAGCCACTTCCGCGTCGCCGTCCCCGCCGAACTCGGATACGGCGAGCGCGGCGTGCGAGGCGTGGTCGGTCCCAACGAGCCGCTCATCTTCGAGATCGAGCTGCAACGGATCGTGAGGCAGTGAGGGGCATCGCCCGCGGGGTGCCGAAGCGGCGGCGGCCCGTCGGCACTATCTTGGGAGGGGACAGGGCGCTTGCGGGCTGAGCAGGGGCAGAAAGGGGAGGGGCGAGATGAGGGACGGAACGTCGGAACATCGCACTGGAGCAGGGGTTGGAAAGCCAGACGCTACGGGGGTACCGAAGCGTGGCAAAGCAACCGGAGCTTCGGGCGCGGATGGCGGTTCGGGGATTGACGACCACACCGGGTTCGACGCTGGAAATAGAGATCCGATGGTCACGAGGAAACCGCCCAACCCATATCGACTTGAGACCGCGATTCCGCCCGGGGAGTTGCTGGCTACCCACCTGGCGGCCCGGGAGATGTCGCAGTCCGAGTGCGCGCGCCGGTGTGGAAGGTCGGCCAAGCTGATCAGCGAAATCGTCTCCGGGAGGGCGACGATTCAACCCGAGACCGCGCTGCAGCTGGAGCGCGTCCTGGGCCTGCGGTCCAACGTCTGGCTCGGCATCGAGAGCGACTACCGACTCCTTCTGGCGCGCCGCGCGGACGCCGAACAGTTGAAGGCGGAGCGGAGTTGGCTCGCCTCTTTTCCCTTGGGCGAGCTGATCGAACGCGGAATGCTCGAGAAGCGGAAGACCCTGGCCGAGACGATCGACGAGCTTCTCGCCTTCTTCGGAGTCGCCTCTGCCGACGCGTGGCGGGACTGGTACGGGTCGATTCGGATCGCGACCCGGAAGACTCCCGGCGTCGAGATCGACGATGTCGGCCTGGCCACCTGGCTCCGGCTGGGGGAGGTCGACGCCAACGACATCCTGTGCGCCGCGTACGACGGCGTCCGGTTCGGGAAGGCGCTGGCCCACGTTTGCGCGGCGGCCCGGCGGCCCGACGCCAGGGCCAGGAAGTTGGCGAAAGAGCTGTGTCAGGCGGCCGGAGTTGCGCTGGTCGAGGTCGAGCCGCTCCCCCGAGCCGCCATCGCCGGAGCTGCACGCTGGTTGACACCCCGGAAGGCGTTGATTCAGGTCGGCGGGATGGACCAGGATACCGAGCGCCTCTGGTTCACCTTCTTCCACGAGGCGGCCCACCTCCTGCTCCACACCAAGAAGGTCGTGTTCGTGGACCCGGAAGGGCTGGGTGACGAGGTGGTCGGCGGCGGGATGCTCGGTGACGATGGGAACGACATCGAGGCGCAGGCCGACGAATGGGCGGCCGGATTCCTCTCACACGGCTGAATGGGACGCGAGTCCCCTGGCAGTCTCCTACCCGGGCCCACCCCACAACCAGAGCGCCACGAACCCGCCGTAGAAGAAGGACATCTGGTCGGTTCGGGTTTCCGGGAATTGGCGCGTCGTCTTCCGGTTTGACGGAGCGCATGCCAGCGATGTGGACCTGGTCGACTATCACTGAAGGAGGAACTGCAATGCCGATGAAGAACCCACCCCACCCAGGCCTATCGGTACGCTATGACTGTCTGGAGCCTCTGGGGCTCAGCGTGACTGAAGCCGCCCGTAAGCTTGGAGTCAGCCGGAAGCAGCTGTCGGAGATCGTAAATGGCCGGTCGGGAATCTCGCCCGTGTTGGCGATTCGCCTCGATAAGGCGTTTGGCGGCGGAGCGGACACTTGGTACCGCCTACAGGCAGCGTATGATCTGGCCCAGGCGATGCAGCAGGCCGGTCACATCCGCGTCGAGCGACTTTCGGCTGGTTGAGGGTTGCCGGCATTGCCCTTCTCAGGAGGTTCATTTGTCCATGGATAGGCTGATTCAAAAACCAATTTTGAATTAGCCGATGTCGGGAGTCAGCACCGCGATGCACCGCCCCGGCCCGTGCACCCCGGTCACTACAGTCTGCCCGATGTCGGCCGACTTGCTCGGTCCGGAGTGCAGCCCCACCCCGGCCGGCAATCCCGGTTGCAGCTCGAGCAGCGCGTCCTCCAGCCTGGCGAAGACGCGGCCGGCGGGCACCCACACGACGTGAACCGGGGGCAGCAGCTGCACCGCCCGCGCCCCGGTGGACGGTAGGATGAGGCTGCCCGTCTCGGCCACCGCCCCCCACGCCACCGAGATCCCGACTCCGGCGTGCGCGGGGGCGACACCCGGCGACCGTGGTTGCAACCGGGCGGGTACATCCGCGCCGATCGCGATGGCTGTCACGTCGTCACCCAGCCCGGCGAGGAACGAGGTCAGCCAGTCGCGCGGAGACCGGTCCGGGTCGGGTGTTGCGACCTCGCCGCCCTGGCTTGTGAAACGTTTCACAAAGGTTGCGGCGGGGTTGGCTGCGGCGGGCGTCTTCAGGCGGCCGGGGTGGGCATGCTTTTCGCGCATGGCCGTCGCCCTGGCCACGCGCGCGAGGATCCGGGCCCTTGCGCCGCCACCGTTCCCGCGCGAATCGCGCCCGTCCCGTGTGGTCGATCCGCTCATTTGATCCCCTCGTGCCACAGTTCGCGGAAGGTGCGGGGGCTTGGGCGGGGCAGATCGCGATCTTGTGACCAGTCACGGAGCATGGGGAGCTTCCGGGCCATCCGGGTGGCGCCGAGCCGCGTGCCGATCCTGCCCAGAGCGCGATAGAGTGGTGGCCGGGTGGCCACGGTGGCCAATCCCGCCAGGGCCGCGCGCTCCTTCCAGGGTGTCAGTCCCTGCTGCTGGGCCTCCTCGCGCCAGGCGAGCAACAGTTCGGGGATCGGGATCCGCACCGGGCAGGCGTCGAAGCAGGCACCGCACAGCGACGACGCGAAGGGAAGCGGCATGGCTTCGTGGAGCCCGAGGAGGCCGGGGTCCAGCACCGACCCGATTGGTCCCGAATAGACCGAACCGTAGGCGTGGCCGCCGGTCTGACGGTAGACGGGGCAGGTGTTCAGGCAGGCGCCGCAACGCACGCAGCGCAGCGCTTCCCACGCGTGTTCGTGCAGCAACACGTCGGTGCGTCCGTTGTCGACGAGGACGACGTGCACCTCCTCCGGGCCATCGTCCCCGGGGGCGGACGCGGGACCCTGGATGAGGGAGACGAAGCAGCCGATCGGCTGACCGGTCGCCGCCCGCGAGGTGAGTTGCAGGAACCCCGCCAGGTCGCTCATGCGGGGGAGCAGCTTCTCGATCCCGACCAGCGCGACGTGCACCCGCGGCAACGACGTGGTCAGGCGGATGTTGCCCTCGTTCTCGATCAGGGCGACCGTGCCCGTCTCCGCGACGAGGAAGTTGCCGCCCGTGATGCCCATGTCGGCGTTGATGAAGGCGTCCCGCAACACTCCGCGCGCGGCGCGGGCGAGTTCGTCGGGATCTCCGCCGGGGGACGTGCCCAGGCGGTCGGCGAAGAGGTCTTGCACCTGCTCGAGGTTCTTGTGGATGGCGGGCCCGACGATGTGGCTGGGGGGCTCGTCCAGGAGCTGCAGGATGTACTCGCCAAGGTCGGTCTCAAAGACCTCGATGCCGGCGCGCTCCAGCGCAGGATTCAGCTCGACCTCTTCGGTGAGCATGCTCTTGCCCTTGACCACGCTCCGGACCGAATGGCGTGACGCCAGCGAGAGCACGATCTCGCGGGCCTCGTCCGCGTCGCGCGCCCAGTGCACCTGCGCCCCGTTGGCCTCGAGCCGCGCCTCCGCCTCGGCCAGGTAGTCGTCCAGATGGGTGAGGAGGTGGTTCTTCACGGCCTCCGCCCACCTCCGCCACGCGTCGGCGTCCACCTCGCGGTAAGCCCGCCGCCGCTTCTCGTCGAAGGCGACCGTCGCGCCGGTGACCGCCGTCCGGACTTCGGGCTGGTCGTGAATGGCTTTCCGTGAGCGGGCCGCGTAGTGGCTAGGTCGCGCGCCCATTCGGGC
>CAUVXA020000002.1:0-656780 GCA_963555795.3 Longimicrobiales bacterium
ACAGGGGCCGGCGACGGATCACGCTTGCTTGGGGACTAGACCTAAAATAAGCGAGTACGGTCCCGGAGGCAGGTTTTGGTTGTGCGGCGTGGCTTTTGCAGCCCGGTTGCCGCTTGGGAAGCGGCTGGAGGGAGCCTTACGGGCTGGCCGATGCTTGTTTCCGGTCGCCGGGACGCTCGTTCGGAGGGGTGTTTTGGTGCCGGGGGACACCGGTCCCCGAAGCGGTACTACGTTCGCGACACGACGGAGGGGACGAGGCGGCGTTACCGGAAGCCGGTCCGCTCGATCGTGTTCCAGGTGCTGAACAGCCGGTCGACCGAGGGCTGCCAGCCGATGATCCGCAGGGTCGTGCGCCGAGCCCGCCGGATGACCTGGCAGGGCAGCAGGATCATCTCGCGGATGAACGTCCTGAACTCCATGGCGATGTACTTCCGGCGGTCGGCCTTGAAGTGCATCATCATGGCGAACCAGCTCTTCAGGTTCCACGCCAGCGCCGCCATCACCATGTAGGCCCAGTTGCTCACCAAGTCGTAGAGGGGCACCCGCATGGCGCCCACGCCGCCCTTCAGCTGCGCGATCACGTTCTCCTGGTCGCAGCGGGCGTTGGCCAGCCGGACGACCCCGGCCGCGCTCAGGTCCCGCCGCGTGGTGATGTAGAAGAAGTAGCGGATCTCGTCCAGCAGCGTCAGCTCACCCTTCGTCTTGCTGATGTTCTTGCGCACCACCACCATCCGGTAGGTCTCCCGGCACTTCCCCGGCTGATACTCGTACTCGGCCACATCCTCATGGTTGAGCCGCTTGTTCACGTAGCCCCGCTCAAGCACGATGCGTCCCCTCACGTCCTGCCGCTTGCTCCGCGTCGTCCCCGTCCGCGACGTGTACCCCGGCCGCCGCTCCAGCCGCTTCCACGCCGCCTCCTCCAGCCCCTCAGCCCGCTTGACCATCGCCGGCTGGGCGTCAAAGCCGAAGATGAAGTCCGCGTCCACACTCCAGCGGTCGAAGTGGGCGGTCAGCGAGAAGTCCGTGTCCCCGCGCAGGCACACCCGCTCGGCATGCGGCGACACGAGGGCGACCGCCCGGTCGATCCACTCCGCCGCGCCCTGGTGGCTCACCGCGTTGCCCGGGCGGTTCACCAGGTAGAGCACCTCGCCCGTGTTGGCCAGCGAGACGACCAGCGGGTGGTAGCCCCACACCCCCTTGTAGGACATGTCCATGCCCTCCTTCTTGTCGCCCAGCGTCGGCGCCAGCGTCCCGTCCACATCCACGTAGGCCACCGGCGCGAGCAGGTCCCGGGCCCGGCCCCGCCACAACTGCGGCCGCACCGCGTTGATGCTCTCCATCAGCTCGATCACGTCCGCCTCGCCGTAGCGGCGCGTGAAGTCGCCCGCCGCCGTCGGGCTCGGGATCGTCTCCGCGCCCAGCGCGTCCATATAGGCCGCGTTGTTGCGCAGGCTGCCCAGGTCCTGCAGCCGCGTGCCCCCGCACAGCACGTTGAAGGCCATGTTCAGCACATGATCCGACTCGAAGTAGGGCAGGTGCCGCTTCAGCACCTTCAGCCGCGCGTCGATCTCCCGGACCAGGCCCAGCTTCGACGCCAGCCGCCGCATCGCGCCGATGCCTCCGTAGCTCATTGCGTTGATCCGCGCCCCGATCTCGTAGTGGACCTTGCCCGCGCCGAACACCGGCTGCCACCGGGCCCTCGGCCGCCTCGCCCCGGCATGGCGCGCCTTCAGCTTCCGCTTCCGCCGGGCACTGTTCCTGCGGCTCTGTTTGTGCGATATTGTCTTCACCGGAAAGGCCTCCTGGTTGGAACCCGACGACTCGCGCCGGATGCTCCTAACTGCAATCAGGATAAGCCTTTCCGGTACTCATTGGTAGATGCGGTGCACAAGTCGCGCTTGTTTGAGGACTAGAGCAGGTTCATTTTCGGCGGCGAATTCTCCTGACAGGTGCCGGTTGGACGAGGACCAGAGGCAGTAACAGCTCGGATCTGGCCGGGAACTGGATCGACCTGGGATGCCGTGGAACAGCGAATTGCTGGACCCTAAGCGAGTTGGCGATGCGCACCAGAACCCAGTCAGTCCCAACATTGAGAACGCGACGAGTCTCCGGCAGATACACGGTCTTGGTCCACCTGCCAGACACGGATTCCTGGTTCGTGCAGCCACGGGTCAGCGCAATGGATCGGATCGACGCTGGGGCGTGGCGCCCGGCGACGAGGCGACGCTGTTGATTCTCGATGCCTCGCCGATAGAGTCGATCAGCAACACGAAGCGGGTGCATCTCGTGATCCAGGGCGGGGTCATGGTGGACAGGGAACTACTCAGAAACTGAACGCAGGAAACGGGCACAACGTCCTGCGTGTTCCAGTTTGCGGCGGCAACAGAGTACTTCGGCCCAAAGGACCCCCTGCGGCATGGGACGTGGCCGGTGTCCCGTCAGCATCCTACCCCCACCCCGGGAAGCGCCATAGCCTGACGGGCGGAGCAGCCAAGCAGGGCTTGGTGGAACCTGCGGGCGAATGTTCCCCACGTCGACCATACCGCATTCGTCCCCAATACCCCGATAGGGGCGAGTGTGCCGTTCGCACCGCTGGGTGCCGACGCGGTCGAGGAGAGGCGCGCCGTGGAGTGAGTTGGACCCGCGGGGTTCGTCGCGGGGCTCGCTGACGGGGCTACTCCCGCGGTAGGGTCTGTTACTGTTTGGCGGATCGGGTGGGGGTGCGCGGTGGCGGGTGGTGCGGAACCGAATGGAGCCGCTTTCCCTTCGGGCTCCCGCGACCTGGGGCCCATCGGGAACGGGCCTGGAACGGCGTCCAGGCGGAGGTCACCGCCGCCACGCCGCAGCGTCCGGGATCCCGCGGCTGAAGAGCACTTCCAGCCCCGGCCCGCCACCGAGTTCGGCCGCCGCATCCGCCTGCGCCTCCGCCGGAGCCGGCACGCCCCGAAGGATGCCCCGAATCTGGCCGGTCCGCGGGTTGCGCAGGATCGCCATCGAGCGGTCGCTCTTCCCATCGAGCGTGACGGTACCGCCCGGGCCGGTGAGCGTGATGCTGGCGAGGGTGTCGGCCCACCCGGGCCTGGCCGGGAGTGCGAAGGCGAAGGAGGAACTCCCGTCTCCATCGGCCGTCTCGGGCATGGTGAAGCTGAGGGAGAAGAGCTCCCCGCCGCTGGCGGTCCGTCCGGTGATCGCGTATTCGCCGGCGGACGCGGGAAGCGCGGGCGGGGCGTCGACCACGAAGGAAGGCTCGATGTATGGCGTGCCTGTGGAGTCGACGCCGCCCCAAAGGAGGATAGATCTGGCCTTGGCGGCCACGGCCGCAGCCGTCGGCGCGCCCTCGTCGAACAACCGATAGCGCAGCGCGTTGGTGAAGTTGTAGTCGCTGATCCAAGTGGGCCTACAGTAGGACATCAGATCCTGCGTGGAGGGTCGCATGAGCCGCCCGCCGTTGCGGAAGTCGTAGCCCCAGGCGCCGATGGACCCATCGGGGTAGGGATACCCAGGGTCGGGATCGCGTGCACCGCCACACGGCGCGTGCGGCAAACTCAGGTTGTGGCCGAGTTCGTGCGCAATGGTCCTCGGGTAAGGTATTGAGACGCTCGACCTGCCGGACTGACGTGCTATTCCCGCAGCGTAGGTTACGGGCGGAGCCATCATCCCCATGTAGTAGCCCGTTGCCCCATCCATCGCCCGGATGGCCGTAATCTCCTGTAACAACAAGAAAAGATCGTTGGTAGAAGTCTGAACGGGTTCATGCACCGCTACCGCCAGATCGCTCACCGGCAAGAGCGTGCGCGTGTCCCCGAACATCTCGTGATTCTCGGGATCGGCGGCAATGGCCCCGACCAGGTCCACGATTGACGAATCCTGAGTATCCGTCCAGATGAGCGGGACCAGCGTCAGGTCGAAGAGTGGCATCGTGCGAATATCTACCGCCAAGCGGCCCGTCGCCGGAATGCGCTTGGCTACGCCCAGTGACCGGTCCAGCGTTCCGTTCGGGTCGATCTCGATCACCATCTCGAGTCCAGGTTGCACCACCCGCTCCGGAATCTCGGCGTTGCCCGATTTGGAGAGACTGCTCTCGTCCACCTCGGTGGGGATCGGGTCCGACTTGCCGGGGATGTCCACCACATGCGTCTCCCTGCCGCGCAGGTAGAAGCGGGCCCGAACCGCTGGGATGCCCTCGGTCGTGGCTTGCCGAGCTGTCGGGAACACGCGCAGTAGCGCTCTCTCGCCCGCGACAAGCGGCACTGGGAACTCCCGCGACTGTACGGCCTGAGTCAAGTAGGCCATCGGAGGATCTCCTTCGATGCAGCGCCTGATCCGCCGTTTGTAGACCCCTTCCAGCCAGCTCTGAAATGCGGGGTCAGGGGGCGCGCACAGCCTGGTGCCAGTGGCCACGAGCACATCGAGCTGGCGGAGAGCGGTGAATTCCGATGGTAGGGCCCCATGCATTCCGGGGTTGTGTGCGAGGGCCAGCTGCCGCAGGCTCGACATCCGGCCGAATGCAGGGGGAAGCGGGCCCGTGAGTTCGTTGTTGTTGAGTTCCAGTACCTCCAGGGCCGAGAGGTCGCCGAGCTCGCGCGGGATCGCATCCGCCAGATTGTTGTGCGAGAAATAAAGGTGCGTCAGGCTGGACAGGTTGCCGAATTCGGGTGGGATTGAGCCGGACAGTTGGTTGTAGCTGAGGTCAAGGAACGTCAGCCTGTCGAGGTTGCCGAGTTCGCGCGGGATCGGTCCGGAGACACTGCTGTTGTAGAGACTCAACCATCTCAAGTTCGCGAGGTTGCCGAGTTCGGGCGGAAGCGGGCCGGTTAGATTGGTGGCGTAGAGGCTTAACTCCGTCAGGTTGGTCAGTGAGCCGAGTCCTGGCGGGATCGTGCCCGTCAGCGCGTTTCCGCCGAGGTTCAGCCTCGTCAGGTTGGCGAGGGAGCCGAGTTCGGGCACCATCGGGCCGGCAAGATTGTTGTCACCAAGGCCCAGGGCGATCACACGGCCCTGATTGTCCACCCGGACACCGTACCAGTCGCCCAGCGGCGCGTCGGTCAGCCATTTGTCGTTATTGGTCCAGTTCGGTCCGCCGGTCGCGTCGTACAGCACTTCGAGGATTTCGCGGTCCGACAGGAGGGCGCACTCGACGTCCGTGCCCTCGTGCGATGGCAGTGCCTTCAGCCAAGCCTGGAAATACTCGTCCGCCGGAGCGCACAACTCGGTGTCCGCATAGCGGAGATCCCGCAGACGGACTCCTGCCAAGGACAGAGGCAGACGGCCCGTAAGGGCATTGCCGCCGATCCGCAGGCTGGTCATCCGCGCTAGGTCGCCAACGCTTGCCGGGAGCCGTCCCGCCAGCCCGTTGTGGGTGAGATCCAGTCCGGTGACTTGGCCGAGCGAATCGGCGGTGACGCCGTACCATTCCTCCACCGCACCGGCGCCGAGCCAGCCGCCGGATTCGGTCCAAGCCGCGCCACCCGTCAATTCGTATAGCGTCTCCAGCGCGGCCACGTCGGCCGCATTGCACCATGCTCCATTGTGTTGCATTCCTTGCAGCCACGCCACGAAAGAAGAAGTCCCTGGTACGCAGAGACTTCCGTTTCCCCCAATGAAAAACCGACGAAGCCTGTCAAGTTGCAGGAAACTTCGCGGGATTGGGCCTGAAAGGGCGTTGTTTTGGAGACTGAGCTCTGTCAGGCCGACCAGGTCTCCAAGCTCAGCCGGGACTATGCCCGATAGGCTATTGTCGCGGAGCCACAGCGCCGACAGGCTGGCGAGGTTGCCAAGTTCCGGCGGAATCGGGCCGGTCAGGTCGTTGTAAATAAGAAACAACCGCCGTAAGCCGGGCAAGTTGCCGATCTCGCGCGGGATCGGGCCGAAGAGATTGTTGTAGCCGAGATCCAGTGTTGTCAGGCTGGTGGCGTTGCCGAGTTCGGGGGGGATCGGGCCCGAAAGGTCGTTCTCGGAGAGATCCAGCGAGACGACCCCTCCGGATGCGTCCGTGCCCACGCCGTACCAGTCCCCGAGCGGCGCGTCGGTCAGCCAGTTCTCGTTGTTGACCCAGTTCGGTCCGTCCGTCGCGTTGTAGAGCGCCACCAGTGCCGCCTGGTCCGGATTCTGAACGGTGATCTCAGCTGTTCCCCGGGCCGCCCCCGCGCTCGCGGCGATTGTCGCCACGCCCTTGCCAACGCCCTGGACAAGTCCCGATCCGTCCACCGTCGCCACCGGCACATCACTCGACCACCAAGCGAACTGCGCGCCTTCGACCCGGTGCCCGTTCTCGTCGAACGCTTCCGCCGCCAAGCGCAGCGTATCGCCCAGCGCCACCGTGTCGGCGGTCGGCGACACGACGACCGAACCCGCCGACTGCATCACCGTCACCACCGCATCGCCCGATGCTTCGCCCGCAGTCGCTGTGATGGTCGTCGTGCCACTGCCCACGGCCGTCACCAGCCCGGCCGAGTCCACCACCGCCACCAGCGTGTCGGCGCTCGACCAGGAGACCGGTACGCCCTCCATCACGCGCCCGGCCTGATCGTGCACCTCGGCGGTGAGTTGCGCGGTCTGTCCCAGGGCCGTCAGCGCCACCGTATCGGGAACGACCGCGACGGTCGTCGGCGCCGGAGCCACGACCGTGAGCTGCGCCTGGCCCGTGACCCCCGCCGCGGTGGCCGTGACCTCCGCCTCGCCCGCGTCGACCGCGGTCACGAGGCCCGCATCGGTCACCGCGGCGACCAGCGTGTCGCTCGACGCCCACGAGAACTCGGCCCCTTGTACCACGTGACCGTTCGCGTCGGTGGCCTCCGCCGCCAAGCGCAGCGTGTCGCCCGTCACCAGCGTGTCGGCTGCGGGAGAGACTGCGACCGCGCCCACCTCCTGGGCCACCGTCACCGTTGCGGTCCCCGACACTCCGCCCGCAGTCGCTGTGATCGTGGACATCCCGTTGTCCACCGCCGTCACCAGACCGGATCCGCTGACCGTAGCCGCCGAAGCGTTGCTGCTTGTCCAAGTCACACCGGCCCCCGCCATCACCTGCCCGTTCTGGTCGCGGACTTCCGCCGAGAGCTGCACGGTGGCGCCCAAGGCGGTGAGCTGGGTGGTCGCGGGCGTGACCGTCACCGTCGTGGGCCGCGGGGGGTCGGGGGGCGGGGTCGGGGGTTCCGTGGTCCCGTCGCCGCAGGCGTACGCCCACAGGGCGGCCGACAGCGTCGCTGCCGCAAAGATGAAGATTCGATAGCGGTTCATGCATCCATCTCCGGTCCGGAAGGGAGGTCTTGATGCAATAATTCGCCCAAGGTTCCGTAGGCTCACCAAAAAGATTAGGGGCGGGTCCGGCCGGGCGGCCATCCCCCAAATGGGGGATAGGCGGAACCGCCCGCCGGTAGGTGGGCGTTTTCCCGCGCTCGCGGTCTGCCGTTTGTCGGCTGCTCGTGCCCGATGGCACCTGGATCGACTCTCGGGGTTCTCTGGATTCTCACTGTCTGTTGACGATGTGGCAGCGGTGGAGGAGCCGGTCCAGAAGCGCGGCGGCCATCACCTCGTCGTGGAGGGACACCAATCGGCTATGGCCTGCCTCGGAGCCGTCACCGTTCCTGGAACAGGGCTGTCGGGTGGCGCTCGCGGCGGCGCTCGACAGCCTTCGGTTCTCGAGCCCGGGAGGGACGATCGAGGGCCTTGATGACATGGCACTCGCGATGGCTCCCTGGAGGCGGATCTTGAACACGAATCGGCGGGAGTCGATGCCGATGCGCGCGTGCACATCAGACAATGGGGTGCATGTGCACGGAAACGCCATTCCCATGTGCGCGCTGGTCCAACGGCATCGCAGGGACGTGAGAGTCGTCTCAAGGGCGCGGGAAGGTTCCGATAGCGTCGATTAGCGGAACGCAGCTGTCGGAGCCTGACCACATGAGTTGGGAAGGGGGATGAGCAACTACACCGCCGTTGCCACCAGCGGAACGGCTACCGCAGCGCTCCGAGAGCCGCATGTCCAGCGGGTTGTCGACGCAGCCCAGGACGCCCACAGCGCCATCACGCGCCGCAACTACCGCGCCGCCTGGCGCCGGTTCCAGACGTGGGCCGACCGCGAGGGTATTGGCTCCATTCCCGCGTTACCGGAGACAGTGGCAGCGTACCTCGCCGAGCGGGCCGCCAACGGCCTGTCGCCCGCATCGCTCCGCCTGGACCCCGCCGCGATTCGCTACCATCACACCGAAGCCGGACACGCGAACCCAGCCGACAACGAAGGGGTGCGCCGGGTGCTGCGCGGACTCACCCGCCGGGCGGCGTGCGAGGGCCGCGCTCCGAGACAGGCCGCCGCTCTCACGGAGGAGGGGCTGGCCGCGATCCGTGCGAACGCCCGTCTGCGGCGCACGGGACCGGGCGGTCGAACCGAGCGGGCCAGCAAGGCCCGCCTCCGCGGTCAGGTGGATATCGCGCTCGCATCGGTCATGCGGGACGCCATGCTGCGGCGCTCCGAGGCTGCCGCGCTCACGTGGGCCGACGTGGCGTTTCGGAGCGACGGGTCCGCCCGCGTCACCGTCCGCCGCTCCAAGAGCGACCAGGACGGTGCAGGGGCCACCCTTTACGTTGGGAGAGCCGCCGCGGCGGCTCTTCGGGCGATCCATCGTCCGGACGCCTCGTCCAAAGCCCAGGTCTTCGGCCTCCGTTCCGGTCGGGCCGTGTCGAATCGGATCGCCGCGGCAGCCAGGGCTGCGGGGCTGATGGGCCGTTTCTCGGGACACTCACCCCGGGTCGGGATGGCCCGTGACCTGGTGGCCTCGGGCACGGGAGTCGCTGCCCTCCAGGTCGCCGGACGCTGGGCTTCCGCCCAGATGCCCGCCCACTACGCCCGCGCCGAACTGGCCGCGAAGGGAGCCGTGGCCCGGTTCCACGGGGAGGATTAGCTGACGTTGCAAGGCGCTCTAGCTTGCGGGCGACGCCGAGGGCAGCCGGCTCGGTCTTCGCGGCCTCCGCCCCCGGGCGACTCGGCCCGCCGCCAGATTCGCCCGGATCGAGCGCGCCACCCGCACCATGAACAACACGGTGATCGAGAAGCATTGCGGTCTGCGGGGTGCCTCAAGCGGATCGTCGAGCTGAAGGAAACTGCTGCGATCCGCGTGCCCAGCAAGCGATGATCGACGGCTGTACGGTATGGCGTACGAGCCGGCTCCCTGGGGGCGGAGCTTAAGCGCGAGTCGCCGAGGGTCGATGCCGATCCGTGCGTGCCCATCAGACATCGGGGGTGGATGCACACGAAATCGCCCTTCCAATGGGCACGCCTGTGGTTCTGCATGTCGCTGGCCGCCTTGCAGTTGCACCACGGCCTGCCGGAGCGCCGATGCCGATCTGGAGCTTGCGACCGTGGACGGGAGCGACCCCCCATCTCGGCATGCCTCGATCGGCATCGGGGAGAGTCGGTATGTGCACGCCCATGCCACCCTCCGCCGGGGGTCGCTCCCGTTCCATCAGTCCCTGGTGGGAAGGCCATCGAGGCGATGCTTTCACGCACGCTCGTATTGCTCGTGCCGCCTTTTCGGGCCGCCGTCGGAGGCCCTGCGGATGCCCGCTCCCGGCTCCGACGGGCTTCCCTGACGGACCTTGATCGCCTTCCACGATCCGGGCCTCTCCGCGGTCATCTGCATCTGCTACCGTTCTCGGGCGGTTCCCGCACTGGGATTGACGGTCCTTTCGCGGCAAGAGCGGGCGCTCCCTGTTATCCTACAGGAGACTTCCTTTGATCTAGGGATTCAGACAGCACGGACCTTGGATCGAATCGACCACCCTCCGCAACGATCACCTGTCCGCCAAGGTCCCCTGCGGTCGCGTAGGTTCCCGTCCAGAAAGAGGGATGTTAAAGGGGGACGGCAGCGATATGAGATACGGTAAATGATTTACTATCAATCACTTACAACATTCGTGGCGTAGCGTGCTGCTGCTCGGCTTTTCGAACCTGCTGATGGCGGGTCGCTATGCGACGGCGTAGCGGACCGTCGCGGGGGACATCCGTCCCGGCCGGACCGGAACGGCAGGTAGCAGGCCCAAAACGTCCGTTGTTCGCGTCTCCGAACCCCTTCGGAGGTCGGCAACCGGCCGAGTCGGCGCCATTCAGCCCGACACGGGCCGAACTACCGGCCTGTTCAGAGCTTCCCTAGCAGCCCGTGGAAGAAGTGGGTGCCCAGCGGATGATGGCTGGGAGAGAAAACGGACGCGCGGCCGCGGTGTTGTTGTGCAAGAAGCGGGTCTTCGGGCGTGAGGAGGCGATATTCGGCTCAGGAAGGGCGGAAATGCGCCGGATACGGGGGAAAAAGCGCAAGACGCGGGTTGTGACCTGAGTTGAGAGTGCAGCTTGTATGGCAGCGAGGCCCTGCAATGCACGGGGGGTTCCAACGCCGAACCGCTTGCGCATGAGGAGCCCGAGGTTGAAGGCCGCCGCGTGGACGAGCATTCGTTTTCGAATGTTCTTCTGGCCCCGAACGTGGAGGCGGCGCATGCCGCCGGTCTCAAGCATGTGCGCGAACGGCCGCTCCACCTTCTCCCCGCGCCCGCGCTGCAGCCGCTTGCCCCGGTTGCCCCGGATCCGCCGGCGGTTGGCATAGGTCGCCTTCTGCGCGTCCCGCTTGCCCTTCCACTTCCGGCGCCCCCGGTTGGGCTCGCTCACGTACGCCCGCAGCTTCCGCTCCTTCACGCCCGTCATGGTCGCGTTCGAGTGGCAGCCCTTGTCCGCCACCACCTCCTTCGCCTCCACTCCCGCCTCCGCCAGCTGCCGCTCCGCCTCGTCCAGCGTGACCGGCAGCGAGGCGGTGTCTCCCCCGTCCATCGTCTGCACCGTCAGCCCGACGACGGCTCCGGTTTCCATATCGACCGCGTGTTCGAGCTTGTGCGCCAGGTGTGTCCTGCCGTCCTTCATCTTCGTGATCCGCGCCTCCGGATCGTGCGGATGCACCCAGTCCTTGTTCGACCCCTTGTTCGGACGCTTCCGGTCCAGCTTCGCCAGGTCTTCCCGCGTCGGCGTCTCGATCCCCGAGGCCCGCGCCAGCTGCGCCAGCCACTCCTCGTACTCCGTCCCGCCGGCGCGCCGCACAATCGTGCGCAGCGCCGCGTTCGCCTCCAGCGTCGTCGCGTCGACCCCCAGCGTCTTGCCGCGCAGCAGGCCCGACACCTGCAGCCGCTCCAGCACGAAGCCGAAGACCGCCGCGTGCGCCTCAACGCTCAGCCGCTTCCGCGTCTTCGACAGCGTGGAATGCTCCGGCGGGTTCTCCGCCAGCCCGTATCCCAGAAACTCGCGCAGCGAAAACGAGTCCGCACACCGCCAGGCGATGCCGCGCTCCGAGCCGGTCCCCTCCAGATACCCCGCCATCAGCATGCGGAAGCAGACCCCGGGAGGAACACCCGGCCGCCCCCGGTTGCCCGCATAGAACTCGCGGCAGGTCTCTTCCGCAAAACCGTCGAATCCGTTCTCGCGCAACAGTCTGTCCAACGCCCGGTAGAACGGGCTGCCTCCCGCGCGGATCTCGCTCGCCGCCACAAAAATGTCGTGCTGCCGTGCCCCGGGTCGTCTGCCTATCGCCATCGCCGTCCCCGCTCACTAAGGTTCATGTACCCCTGTAATTTAACCCTTTTACACGAAACTCGCAGAGACGGACTTTATCCACGGGCTGCTATAAGCGCCGCCAGCTGGCGGCGCAGGCGTATGTCCGCCGGAACGCCGCCAGAACGGTGATGAACCTAGCTGACACGATCCAACGTGAAGATGACTTCTTTGAAGATCCGTTGGCGGGGTGCGACTGACCGACCGCTGGACGGCGGAGGAGCTCCACACAAGAGGAGAGACACCGTGAAGAAGCGCAAACTGTCCATGGAGCCGCCTCGTCGGGCCGCCGTCGCGGTCACGCCCGGCCGGTTCAAGGGGGGCGCAGCGTCCCCTTTGCCAGACCGCAGTGTTCAACACTGCGTCGGCGGATCACCCGAGGCCTGAATCCCGGCAGGAAATCGTATAAAGTCATACAGGACTGCACGATCTGCGTTTCCTGCCGTTGTACTGGACCCTGCTGGACCGTATCGCGAAAGCGGGAAAGCGGGCCTGAATGGCGGGACATCCGCCCGCGCCACCTCTGCGCCGATAGAGGTCGTGGAGATCTTCCTTGTCTATGGCCGAAGAGCCGTGTCGACCCGGCGTATCGGCGATGCGATAACGGCTTGACACGGGTGAGGCAAGGAGATACGATTCGTGACGTTCAGAAGCTAAGGTCGACCCATAACCCCCCTCCTAGCCTGAGAGGAAAACCGATGAACCGGATCCTGCAACTCGTTGGTCTACTGTTGATCGTTGTGCTGTCGGTAGGAACTCAAGTCGCCGGCGCTGCTACTTATTTCCCATCGCAGGAATGCAGCACAGATGACGAGGGCTGCGAAACTTGCCTGAGTGGTAGCGGATGCTTCACGTGGCTTTGCCCGATTGGTCACCCGGGCGGCATCGGTATTCAATGCCCGTAGGCGGAGTGAACCAGCGCAGGCTGCTTGCAGCGGGGCCGTCCGCTGGGTAAAGGAGGTCGCGGCCCGGAGGCCGGGCCGGCGGCAAGCACGAGTGCTCGGTGGAACAGGATCGTCAACATGGCGATCTTGGCGACGCTGGCGGTACTGCTCTTGAATCCTTCAGGTGTAGTGGGGCGGTGGGTCAAGGCGGCCTACAGAGAATGGGACGAGCAGCGCCGAGTCGAGCGCACTTGGGACGAGTTGGTGAGCGTCCCAAGCGTGTTGGGTTCTGATATGAGATCGAACCGAAGCGCCATCGTCGAGTTCGTGGATTACGACTGCCCTGTGTGCCAATCGGTGGCGCCGGCCGTTTCGGAAGCCACGCGCACCGGAGGAGTCTCCGTGGTCGTCCGGCATGTTCCATCGAACCGGAACGGTCTTGGTGCCACCGAAGCCGCGCTCGCAGCGATCTGCGCGGAGCCATACGGCGCATTTGCACAGGCGCATGAGGCGCTGCTTTCCGACCCGACGTGGTTAGAGACCCAGGATTGGCTCGGTTTTGGCGTGGCGTTGGGGATCGCAGAAGCAGACTCATTTGGCAACTGCATCGGAGAGGAAGCGACGCGAAAGCGGCTTGCACGAGACAGGGAGTTGGCAGACTACCTCCAGATTCCTGGGACCCCTACCTTTGTATCGAGCGCCGCTTTGCATCCAGGCGCGACCGGACTGGACTCTGCACTGAAGGCTACTACAAGCGCTAGCGCTCCTACCTACGTCAGGGAGGATGCGCTCCCCGCCCGTGCTCCGAAAGGTTCAATCTTCGACTCCTCAGAGCATCCGCACCTTGAGGTGAGTGTCATAGTTGCGGGCTTGTTCCTGCCGGACTCCGGAATGGTTCTGGTGGACCGTACTGAACTACATGTGATTGACCTCTTGTCGGGCACGACCCGAGTGGTCGGTCGGAAAGGCGAAGGACCAAAGGAGTTCGGCCACATCGCGCTTGCGCATCGCACTCCGCACGGCATATTGGTCTGGGACTTTCTTCGCCGCCGAGCGGTGGAAATCAGTCCCGCAGGCGAGCTCTTGCGCTCGCAAGACTATGTCGCCGTGTCGTTTACGGATCTCTTCAACGCGTATCCGGTGGGGGTGCACCCCGATGGCCGGGTCATGTTCCGAGACGGAGTCCAGAGGAACCTCGGGGAATACGAAGGTCGAACCTGGAATCCGGCTACGTATGTGGCGGTACGAGACGATGGGAATCTCGACACCGTTGCGGTCGCCAGCGGCGATGAGGTGTACTACCGTCCGAAACGAAGCGGTGATGTGGTGTTCGGGAATCGGACCTTGGAAGCCGTTGCCGGAGAGCATCTCATCATCGCCGACACTAAACGGGAATCGATTGCGGTACTCGATTGGAGTGGCGGAAGGGTAGCCGAGGTCCCCATGACGCCCGGCCTTCGGCTGACTGCGGCACAGGTGCAGGCGGGACGTGAAGCGCGTATCGCGGCGCTCAGACGGGTGGTGGACGGGATGAAGAGCAGGGCAGCAGCGACCGGTCGGGGATTGGTCCGGGATCTAGATCGCTTCTACGACCCGCAGGAAATGGGAGATTGGCCTGCAAACGAAGTGGCTCCCGCAATTGATACAGTCCTGACGGATTACGACGCGAGGCTCTGGGTCCGCGATTACCGCCTTCCCGATCAAGACAGCGTAACTTGGCAAGTGTGGGACATTGACGAGGCGGAGCTCCTCTTTACAGCGCGTATGGATGGAAAGGACACTCTGCTTGACGCGCGGGGCGATCTAGTCTTGCTTCGGCGTGTAGACGAGTTCGACGTTCCGCGGGCCGTGATAAAGCAACTTGCGGACATGGTGCCCTGACGGCACCGTGGTGTCAGCGGCGGCGGCTGATGGAAGAGTGGACGGGGGGAATCTTGCGGGCCGGAGAGCGGACACCCGGGGCTTGATTGATTGGATGTGCCGCAGGCTGTGACGTGGCTCAGAGGCCGTTTCGGGTCGATCCGGAGGCTATTCGGGTAATCTACGGGCCGTGGGATCGCCCAGGATCGACGATCGCCGGTCCCCGAGGGGTACGGGTAGGGCCGAAACTAGGCGGCGTGGCAGAGCGCACCGCCCCGGCTTCAGGTGGCAGTCCCGGTGGTCTGCCCACTCGCCGCTTAGCGCGTGGTCGTGGTGCCGAGGCTCCAGCGGGAGATCATTGGCCAAGGCCTCCACGACGGGAGCCAAGCTCGCGTCGAGGTATGTCCGATGCCGACCTCGGGACTCACGTTTGTAGTCGCGCTTGAACCGGCTGGTCCGCTCAATCGTCCGCATGCAGATCGTCGAGCAGCTCCTCGACGCTGGCGAACTGCGGGAGGTTGCCGCGGCGGGCTTCCCTCATCGCCTCGATGGTGACGGCATTAGGGACCAGCGGCGCGAAAGGCAGGGCCTTTTCGTGCGCCACCTTCGTCAGCAGCAACCGCAATGCGCCGGACACGGTCAGCCCCATGGCCGCCAGCACCGCGGACGCTTCCTCCTTAACGGCCCCGTCAATACGGGCTTGGACGAGTTTCTTAGGCATGCTTGGTTCCCTCCCATCAGCCTGAATGACATTATCATTCAAGCGCTACTCGGCTGGGCGGTCAAGTCCCCGGGTTCACCCAACACCCCTCTACCCGGACCTTGAGGACGGCGCCCTGCCCTCATTCCGGTCCGGCGCGGGGCTCGCGGCCCCTTGTGGAACGAGGCGGACCCGGGGCTCGCTTTGCGGCGGAAGAGTTTTTCGCCGCGAGGTTTCCGCAATCCGCACACACGCCGGGCCTACGGCCGGCCCGTGGTCCGCTTCCTTCGAGTGGTACGACGCACGTGGCGTCGAGCTCCGCGAGGTGTCCCCTGGAGAGGCAGCCCTCTTCATCGAGGAGCCTCGCACCGAGCGTGGTCCTCAAGTCGACCACGCAGGCCGCCGTCGCCTAGGCCACAGAACTGATCGACCTCCAGCTCGAGGACGACCGGTCGCTGGAATTCGCCGGCCGTCAACCTGCTAAGCCGCTAAGGTGCTAACCATGACCGTTATCGCGATGATCTCTCAGAAAGGCGGGTCTGGAAAGACGACACTCGCCCTCGCCTTGGCCGTGGCCCACGAGGAGGCCGGCGGCGCGGCCGTCGTGGCCGACCTTGATCCCCAAGGGTCAGCCGGCGCCTGGCATCGTTTTCGCTCTGTGGAACGTATCCCCTTGCGCTTCCCGACGCTCACCAATAATATTCTTTTGAACTCAACTCATTCACTACGACAATCGACGCGGACGGAATCGGCCCGAGGAGTTGGCGTCTGGAAGGAAAAGCATGTATCGACATCGGAGGTGCCTCGCAGCCATAGTCATGCTGGCCACCGTGCCTCTCGTAGCTGGGGCGGCCGCAGCTATGCAGGTCGAAACCGCGTTGCAAATGGATAATACGGGCACTTGGTCTATCGATGTGTCGTTAGATGTCGCGCTGAGGGGAGACTGGGTTGAGCAGGCCGCAGATATCCAGCGTCTCGACTCCGCACGTGTTGTCTTCGTACCCGGGCGGGCCGCAGACGCCTTTGTCGTGGCCGCAGTGGACGGGTCCAGGTGGGAGCGAGTCGGTCGGGACGGGCAAGGACCGGGGGAATACAGCTACATCCGATGGGTCGTTCCTCACGAGAGCAGCCTGCATGTGTTCGACGCGGTAGCAATGCGCCGCACCGTCCTCGACGCCAGTTTCAAGATTCTCCACACCAATCCGCTGTATCTCAATCCGGCTGGCGGTGCCGCGATACTCAAAGATTCGACCTATGTCGTCAACGGATCGATCCCTACCTCCAACCGCGTTGGCTACGTGTTACATCACTTTGGTCCAGGAGGGGAAGTCATCCGCTCGTTCGACGAGTCGCCCGACGAATACGGCACTTCAGGCGCGGGAATCACGCGGTATCGCTCCGTGTTGGCAGCGGGGGACGGCACGCTGTGGTCGGCACACCGAACTCGGTATCAAATTGACTTGTGGGATCTTGAACGTGGCGAGCTCACCCTCTCTCTTATTCGTGAAGCAGACTGGTTCGCCCCCCACCGTCAGTGGGGATCGCTTGACCCCGAAAGCCCTCCCAAGCCACAGTTGTTGGATCTTGAGGTGGATTCCGAAGGGAGGCTGTGGGTGCTGGTCGCTGTTGCGTCCGCGCGCTGGGCGGAGGGCTTTATCGACACACCCGAGGGAGCACCTCCGGAACTAGGTGCTTCTATGCTCGATGACTGGAATGTCTCGTACGACACCGTCGTGGAAGTCATAGATCCAATCGCGAGATGCGTTCTCGCGACCGCGACTTTAGATGATCGAGTGCCTTTCTTCGTGGGGCCGGGATGGGTGGTATCCTACCGCGAAGACGAACGAGGAAGCCCCACGCAGCAACTTTGGCGGCTCGCACTGCGTGGACCACCATCACACAATACAGGAGACGAACGATGCGACTGAACCTCACAAAGATTCCCTCGGACAGTTCCGTATTTACTCTGTTGACACTGGCCGCGGCGATTGTGTTCCATGCTGGACACTTGGGTGCGCAGGCGGCCGCCGACCCGGGCCCGCCGCCGAGCGGGGCCACTGGTAGTTCCGTGCCAGCCCTTGGTGGTAGTCCCGCACCGCCCAACTGCACATTCTGTACGGACTGCGGCATCGGCGGAGCGGTAGGCAACATCGCGGGGGGGGGGCGGGCCGCTGGCCATCAGCGAGGTTGGACTCGGCACCCACCAGGATGAGTGCTGGATGACCGGTCCTTGCGATGTCCAGCACCCGTCCACTTGCGGAGGCCAGGACCAGGAGGACTTCGCAGCAGCCGTGTACGCGGTTTGGGAGGCAATGGCGGCCGGCGATGCTATGGAGGCCTACCGCGTAGCTACGAGTCAGCCGGAGGGTAGCCGATTGTACTACGCGCCCACGCGGCACTCAATACAAGCCCGCGGATGCAATGACACAGTGGTTTCCTTACATATCCCATTACGAGGGCTATTGACTCCTGAGGAACGCCGCCTAGGCGTCTGCGCCGCAGAAAACCGCAGCGGCTATCTTTAGAGGTATCGAAGGCATTGTGAAAAGTCTGCGGCCTGCCGAGGGGGGTCAATGGGAACGACGTTCCGACCGTACCAGCCGGACCAGATGCTGCTGCTCCCGCAGGATCTTCGGGAGTGGGTTGGGGAAGGGCACCTGGCGCACCATGTGAGCGATCTGGTGGACGCCCTGGATCTTGGGGCGTTCTACGGGCCGTACGAGGGAGACGGGCGGCGCAACTCGCCCTACGAACCGCGGATGATGGTGAAGGTGCTGGTCTACGGGTACGCGACGGGCACCTTTTCGTCGCGGAAGCTGGCGAAGAAGCTGGAGGAGGACATTGCGTTTCGGATGCTGGCGGCGGGCAACTTTCCGCAGCACCGGACGCTGTGCGAGTTTCGGCGCCGCCATCTGCAGGATTTCGGGGCGGTGTTCGCCGAGGTGGTTCGCCTGGCGCGGACGATGGGCCTGGCGGGGCTTGGCAGGATGTCGGTGGACGGGACGAAGGTCCGGGCCAACGCGAGCAAGCGCAAGGCGATGAGCTACGGCCGGATGGCCAGGGAGGAGCGCCGGCTGCAAGCGGAGATTGCGGGGCTGCTGGAGGAGGCCGAGGCGGTCGACGTAGCGGAAGACGCCCGGTACGGCGAGGAGGTCCGCGGGGACGAGTTGCCGGAGGAGCTCAAGCGGCGCGAGGACCGGCTGGCGGCGATCCGGGAGGCGAAGGCGCGCCTGGAGGCCGAGCAGAGGGCGAAGGACGACGCGCGGGGCCGCAAGCCGGGACAGAAGCGCAACCCGAAGGGGGGCAGGCCCTACAAGCGGAAGTACGGCGAGCCGGACGAGAAGGCGCAGAGCAACTTCACCGATCCGGAGAGCCGGATCATGAAGACGAGTTCGGAGGGGTTCCAGCAAAGCTACAACGCGCAGATGGCGGTGGAGGGGGAGAACCAGCTGGTGGTGGGGACAGCGGTGACGGACAACGCGAGCGACCAGGGCCAGCTGATCCCGATGGTCGACGCGGCGGCACAGACGTGCGGCGAGACGCCGGAGCAGGTGCTGGCGGACGCGGGCTACTGCAACGAACCGGACCTGCAGGCGCTGAAGGAGCGGGACATAGACGGGTATGTGGCTCTGGGCCGGGAGGGCGGGACCGCCCCGGCCGTCGATGCGGACGAGCATCCGGCGAAGGCGCGCATGGCCGAGAAGCTGGAGAGCGACGAGGGCCGGAGGCGGTACGCACGCCGAAAGTGGATGGCGGAGGCGCCTGTCGGCTGGGTCAAGGAGGTGATGGGATTTCGACGATTCAGCTTCCGGGGCCTCGAGAAGGTGCAGGGCGAGTGGACCCTCGTAGGGCGAGTGGACCCTCGTGTGCCTGGCCCTCAACGTCAAGCGGCTGCACACCCTTCAGGCCGCATGAGCCGACGATCGTTGCCCCGCAACTGCGGCCCCCGGGCCTCCCACCGGCCTCCTGGACCCCGATTTGGCGCTACGCTGCCTTCCCGGCCCGTCAGCGGCCCCGGATCCCTACCTCTCTCTCCCCGAATCTCTCTGGCCCGCAGCGGCCCTCCCGTCTTCCCGTCACGCCCGCTGCGCTTCTAAGGCGCAGACTCCTAGTCGAGATAGATCAAGCCGGGTTTTCCACAGATAAGTAGTGCACGGGCGTAGATGTGGCGTTGCGCCGCCCAACGCCACATCTACGCCCGTCTATCGAAGTCCCCCCCACGCCATTCCACCTCCACCCCGGAATCTCCGCCGGGCCGTTCATCGTCTTCGCCGTCAGGCTCCGTCTTTTCCTCCCCCCTTCCCGCTAAGCTGCTCAACTGCTTCGCATGGACGTCATCGCGCTGATCTCGCAGAAGGGCGGGGTCCGTCGGCTGTCCGCAGCAGAATGAAATGTCCGGTTTCCGCAGCACATGAAGTGTCCGCTTTTCCTACCGCCTCACGCTGCCACCTCCGACCCGCCGCCGTGGACACCTTGAGATGAGGGATGTCCGTGGCCTGGCTCACCGAGCAGCAACGCCTCCGCAGCGCTGGAGGCCTGCGCCGCCGCGGCGACGGCCTCCACACGTTCCCGATCAGGTAGCGGAAGCCCTCCACCCAGGGCCGGTTTCCGCCCGACCCGTACCCCTCGGGGACCCGAGAAATCAAATTAGCGGAAGGGAACCGGCCGGGCCGTTCAAACGATGGGGATCCGAGGGGTAGTTATGTAGCTTCGGTGGCCAATTCTGGCGTAACACTGTTGACAAGATGAGCTAACTTACTGATGTGACAATGACTTACGGTGTTACGGCAGCCGTCACATCATGGTCAGATGTTACGTTGCAGATAGGCACACCGCTTGGCGGAGTGGTGGGAAGCGAGCGCACCTATCGCCGCCATGGACATCGACCGGTATCCGGTGGCTCCACGAGCCAGCAAACTGCAGCCGGGTCGCCAATGGTCAAACACGCTACGGCGCTCAAACGGTCTCCTCGCTCTCCCGAACGCCTCAAGGAAACGGCGACTGGCGCAACGCCCGACGTCATCGTCGATGGAACTGGGCTCGGCTAGCCGGGGGAATCCGAGAACTGCTTCGAGAGGGGTCCAGGCAATGCCATCGAAGGACAGAGGCGTGACCCTCGAACGCCTAGCGAAGTGGCGAGAAAACCGCCACAACCGAAACGATTTCATATCGAGTCCAGACCGGGAGACGTTGGTCGCCGAATCCACCACGAATCGCACCGGATCTTCTCGGGCAGAAGCAGCGCAGGTGGTCTGTCGCCCTAATCCTCGCGTTGGATCGATGTCAACGGGATTGCCGTCCCACGACTGAGCTTAAGGCTCGTGTGGAAACGTTGCGGCTTGGTTGCATGAGCTCCCGGGATGGTTCGTAGGACTCCCTTCCACCCGTCCCTGTAGGACGTATTTTCGAGTTGCTTTCCCACCCACTCGCTGCCGTTCCCGAATATCAAGCTCTCTTTCTCCACCCGAATCATCATGCGTCTCAGATGCTGGTGCGCATCATCCTTGCCGATCGTCTGCTTGCCGCCCTGTACAGGACTTTCGGCCCCGCTTGCACAATCGATGAGCTCTCCCACGGTGACTTCCTGGTACCCGCCTTCAATCTGGATCCGCTGCCTCGCCTGAAGCAGTATCGACACAATCTTGTGACCATCGGGCTTGGTCTCCGCTCGACGGGACGCTATGCCCAGATCCTTGAGCCAGTGGATGGCAGCCTCATCGTCGGGTACTTCATCGTCCAGGAGCATACGGGCCCCTGCGGCCAACACGCCGTACTGATCACCCTCTCTCTCGCTTTCCAATACGGTGCTGGCGGCAGACTGCATCACGCCAATGAGATCGTCCAGTTTGCCGGACCTTGCCCACGTCAGCGTTCTGGCGATCAAGCGCCGACCCGCGCCCACGTTTGCGCGCTGCCGCAGCTCACGCTTGAGTTGGATCCATCGCTCTCGACGGATGTTGTGGTCCACGCTCCTCGGACTCCTGAGTGGCAGGACGGCAACCCTCGACTTGTCCGCTTCGTCCCTGAGCCCGGGCGCGATCGAGGCCAACAGGAACATCGTCCTGACTTCGAAGCTCATGCCCTGCCCCGACGGAGTGCCCTTGAAGATCCTTGCATCGGCTGAGGATGCCGACCGCAACAGGCCCACCACTTGCTGAATCTGACCGGCCTTCCGTCTGCTTGTTTGCTCAACCTCATCGCAGACCACCGGCAACGCGGATGAGTCGAGCCCTTGGCGTATCCCCGCCTCCGTCGAGCCTCCTTCGACGGAGCACCGCATGTCAGCCAAAAGGGGTATCACGAGGCGCTTCAACACCTCGCTCTTGCCACTTCCATGCGCTCCGCAAACCCATACATGGGGTCGCCATTTCAGTGCTCCACAGAACGGGGCAAGCGCGGTCCATCCGGCCAGCAGCATGGGGGATGCCTCATCCTCCCAATCCCACCGACCGAAGAGGTCAAAGAGGTGTCGCGCTTCGGCCGCGGACATGGGGTTCTCCAAGTCCGGCCCGGCGATGCGCGGCCGGCGGTCGTAAACCGCTGTCGCCTGCACGAACACCTCTGGCAGCTTGGGTCGCGTATCCCCGGGTGCGAGCAACCGGTCGCCAAGATGGGCCAATACGCGATCGCTATCATCGCGCCAGAACCCCACGCCCCGGACCTGTCCTGGCGCGAACACCCCTTTCGATGTGCATTGCGTGACGACCGCACTCGTGGCGTCCATCCATCGGGGGCCCTTCTTGGCACCGAAGTGCTTGTCCCAGAATTCCTTTGGGGCAAGCATCAACATGGCCCTGTTGGTCAGCGTATTCACATTGAAGTCAATCACCTGACCAGTTCTCGGCAGGAAGAAGAGCTGCTTCCTGTTGTAGCCCAGGCAGCGGAACGGGGCTTCGGTCACCCATGCAGGCTCCCTGTCCGGGTCGTCCTCCGGCTCGTCGCCGGGCTGATCCGGGAGGATCGTCGCCCGGCCCGCGTTGTCCGGCTCGATCCAGAACTGCACGGCGCCCATGCCTTCCTGGAGCCGCACGTCATCGAAGTCTGTCGGCTTCTTCGACAGGTCGCGGAAGTCGGGAATGGCCACCTCGCAGCCCACCTCGTCGGCGGCGAGCTTCGCGTAGTGGACACCGGGGTTCGGGATGTCCGGCAGCCCTTCCTTCTGCTTCACGACCGTCCAGCGATCGTTGTCCGCCGCGATCACGACCGCGCACGACTGGAACCGCTCCTTCACCTTCTTGGCGACGGGCAGCAGGCCGTCCTTCGAGAACGCGACCATGCACGGGCTCTTGGTCGCTTCGGAGACGGTCCACGCAGTCGCCCATCCCTCGCAGACGTAGATCGTCTTGGTCGTGTCCTCGCGGAAGTATTTGCCGCCGATGATGAGGCTCGTTCCGCTGGCCGGCGCCTTCGGCCAGTACCGCTTCTGCCCGTCGCGCGTGATGCGCTGGAGGTTCACCGGCTTCTTGTCGACCAGCATCGGGATGAGCAGGATGCCTGCGGGGAGCGTCCAGCCGTCGAGCTCCGTCTCGCGGGAGATCCGGAGCCGTTCGCAGCTCTCGATCTCCTTTCCCTTGAGGTACGGGTGCCCGAGCACCTTCGCCGGTGACTTGACCGCGTTGTTCCAGACGACCGTTGCCTCGGCGATCGCCTTCTTCGATGCTGCGGCCCGTTCCTTCTTGCGCCGTGCGTCCTCTTCCGCCCACTCGGCCCGCATGGACTTCGTGGGCTCCGAGCTGCGGTCGGCTTGCCAGTTGACCTTCAGCCCGTTCGAGTGGTCTCCGAAGACACCACCCTTGCGGTCGGGGAAGGCTTTGTACCACCCGCTCGTGTTGGATTTCTTCTTGCCCGCACCGGGGAAGCGGTGGAACGCGCCATCCCACGCGATGTCGCCGGGGTAGAGGTCTACCGCCGCCATCGCGTTTCTGAGTCCGACAGTCGGATCCTGGATCATGGGTCGACCTGCTGCGGGGTGTGGATCCGCGACCCCCGCGTCTCAGAACCGGGCCACCGTTGTGGACTTCGCGGGGATGCTGGCCGACATGGGATATCGGCACGCTTCTGATCTTGGTGCGTTGCTACTTGCGCGCCGATGAGGTGCATCGAGGTCTTCGGCCAAGTGTCCCGTTTCCGGTAAGCAGGCGGCTTGAAATCGGCCGGTCTTGATCCGATGCGCGCGCGCCGCCTGATGCCGGGCGCCGCAGCGAAGATGCGCTCCAGATGGGTGCGGCAGGACGGCGAGAAGCCGCTTGGCCCTAGTACGGGCCTGCGCCATGAGCGGATTCCACCTTTCCAGCGAGCCTTCACGCTCACCCGGCGGGGGGACCAGCCGCGAAGCCAGGGAAGTTCGCCCCCGCCCGTCGCGCCACGCGGGCTCGTCTGGATGAGGCGAGGCCGCCGGATGGCGTGAAGAGTCTGCATAGTCGTGTGGATGTCCCTGGCCGCGTCGTCGAGCCCGGACTGTGGAAAACCTCCCGGACGCAACAGAGTCAAGTCGTCCCTACCCATCGCAGATCGACCAGAATGTCCTAAGTTCCGACACCGGCGTTCGCGGCCTGCTCACCCCCGTTCCTTCGATTCGCCGCCCTTTGCCTTCGGCGCCGCCGTAAGGCTGCCGGCCCGCTCTCGAGTGGCGAGCCATTCGTCGATCTCTTCCTTGCGCCAGCCCACTGCACGTGGACCCAGCTGGATGGGGCTCGGAAAGCTGGAATGCCCCCGAGCGAGGCGATACAATGTCGATTTTGAGAGCGACGTTAGGCGCTCAACCTCTCTACGGCGCAGTATTCTCGGTTCCACTTGGGCCTCCTTTCGTCTATGCGACCGCTCATGGGACGGAAGGTGGTACCTTTTTCGAGCCGTTCAAGGTGAAGAATCGTGTGGATTCTTCACTTCGGTTAGAGCCTCTGGAGCTAACCCTCGACCCTGTTGTCGCTTCTTCTCGTTCTTCCAGATTGTGGCTATGGTCTCGTATTCCTCGCCCAGCCGGTCTGCCACGGCGTGGCATGCGGACCGCGGCTCCTTCGCCGTTGATGTCGGCTTCAGGGTACCTAGGCCGCAAATGCGCCTCACCGCTTCTGCAATCAAAATGTTGCGGAATCGGTGTGCGCGAGCGTCGCGCCCGCCCTTGCTTGGCCGGCCTGGGCGAATGCGCAAGACGACATCGAGGATCCAGTCGAACAGCGGCGGCTGTTTCAGGAGCTCCGGGTCCCGCACTCGCAGATGCGCCACCAGCGCATGGACGATCTTGGATGCCAAGCGATCCTCATCGGTGCCCTCGATCCACAGCGCCCAATTGTCTGGTTGCTCCGCCAACTTGGGAGCAACCTCTGCTGCGGCCCCATCGAGCGTTTCGGTATCGGCTTCGGCGAATGCGAGCTCCAACCGATCCAGGATATACTCCTGGTCAATGATTCCGTTCTCCCGCTTGCGTGCTACGCGGCGACGAAGGGTATGGTATCGTTCACGCCCCTTCGCCAGATCCTCGTCGCTAGGTCGGTCTCTCTCCACGACTCCGGTCTCCGCTTGTCTCGGACACTGCGCCGAAGGGTATGGTATCGTTCACGCCCCTTCGCCAGATCCTCGTCGCTAGGTCGGTCTCTCTCCACGACTCCGGTCTCCGCTTGTCTCGGACACTGCGCCACGGCGTCGTAGACACCCTGCGACCGACCTCTGGCGTCGTCTATGCTCAAGAAGGGTGGGGATCGTCTCGCGCTCTGCGCCGTAGTGTTCCCGCTTCCGCGCCGATCGCTGGGGCAGACCTGCCCTCGCGGAATCGGCGGTGCGCTTCCCTAAGTTTCCCTACCGTCCTCTCCGGAAGGGCGTCGTGCCAAGTACCCCATGACATACCCCAACGGTGAATGAGACTAGACGCTGCCGAGTGAGACTTCAAGAGACCATCAACCGCAGCCCCAACAGCCCGGTGCGCGCGGGCTGAATCCTTGGAATACCCTCTGAAACGAATAGCTGACGGACGCCGCCTCCGCACCATGGGCGGCCGCGACCCGTAAGTGGAACCGTGCTGGCGGGCTTCCCGGGTCGATCCTGAGCAAAGTGGAGGGCAAAGGCTTACGGTGACCTCCGGCTGTTTCCACCGCCCTGGGACTCCCCTTGGATGTAGCGCGACCACCCCTCCATCACCTCGCGCCGCCTCGCAAACAGCGTACCACGAGCGTAGGCCGCCTCAACCTTGTCCCGGATCACATGGGCGAGCGCTGCCTCGGCGACCTCGCGGGCGACGCCGGTGTCGCCGCACCAAATCCGGAAACTCGTCCGGAACCCGTGAGGTACCGCTCGGATTCCGAGTTCGCGCAGAAGTTTCGAGAGCGTTGACGGTGACAGTACGCGGCCAGTCGGGGACGGGAACACCAGACCCGTACCGTCTGCGAGTTCCTGGGCCCGGTGCAGCACCTCGAGCGCTTGCGAGGACATCGGAACCCGGTGCTTGCGTGCGGCCTTCATGCGCTCCGCCGGAACAGTCCAGGTGGCACTCTCGAAGTCGACCTCCTCCCACCGAGCACCCCGAACCTCACCACTGCGCGCCGCCGTCAGGACCAGGAACTCGAATGCGAGCTTGCTGAGCGCCCATGCGCTCGAGGCCAGCACCGTATCGAGCGCGGTCCCGACCTCCGAATGGGGAAGGGCTCGAAAGTGCCGGCGCGTGCCACTGCTCTTCGGGAGCGCCGCGCCAATTGCACCGCCGGCCGGGTTGTCCGGACGGTATCCCTTCGCTACCGCCCACTTCATCACCGTGCCGATCCGTTGACGGACGCGGCGAGCGGTCTCGGCCTTGCTGGTCCAAATCGGGAGCAGGACGGCCATCACATCGGAGGTCGTGATCTCGTCGATGCTCTTCTGGCCGAGCCGGGGCATCGCGTAGTCGCGCAGGCTGGCCCGCCACTGGGCCTCGCTCTTGCTACCGGGTCTCCACGCGGCCCCGTGAATCGCGATGACCTTCTCGGTGGCCTCGGCGAACGTCGGCGTGCTGTGCCGGAGCGCGCGAGGATCGCCGCCCGCCCGGGCCAGCTTTCTGTGTTCGAAGGCCGCTTGGCGTGCCTCGGCCAGTGAAGTGTAAGGATACCCGCCCAGACCGAGGTCCATGCGCTTCCCGCGAACCGTGCCGCGCCAGATCCATTGTTTGCTGCCGCTGGGCAGAACACGTAGAATCAGACCATGCTGGTCGCCATACTTCCCGGGCTTGTTGATCGTGCGAACGAACGCTGCCGTCAGACTCCGTGCCATTTTCTCGTCCCCTGTTATGTCCCACAGTCAGACTGAGAATACAGGAAGTCACCTGACACGTCAAGAAACCACTAGCGATAACAGGGACAATGACTTGCGATCCTTATGGAACTTCTTGATACGACCCGAAACCCTGTCAATAGGGACACTCCCTCCGTGAGCGCCAGCGAACTTAGGGAATCCATCCAACTTCACGGGGCGTGGCTCAGTCCGGTAGAGCGCTGCGTTCGGGTCGCAGAGGTCCCCGGTTCGAATCCGGGCGCCCCGATATTATCCGAAGAACAGAGGGGCCGTAGCGCCCCTGGTTGCAAGCAGGACGGGTGGCCGAGTGGCTTAAGGCGCACGACTGGAAATCGTGTGGGCATCTGCCCGCGTGGGTTCGAATCCCACCCCGTCCGTGAAGCGTCAGCGAAAGACTCGTCATCGACCCTGTGGAGGCGTAGTCCTAATTGGTAAGGCACCGCACTCGAAATGCGGCGTGCGCAAGCACATGGGGGTTCGAGTCCCTCCGCCTCCGCTCAAGAAGTACCCCGTTACCCCCGCGGTCACGGCCGGGGAACCATCGGCCGTCCCCCAGGCACTCGGCTTCGGGAGGACTTGGCACATAGGCCGGCGAGCATGCCTCGTCACGAGGGAAGAGGGGTCATGGCCATGAGAACCCTGCTTGTCGTCATCTTGGTCAGCGCAGTAGCCGCCCTGGCATCGCCCACGGTACGTGATCCGACGGCGTCACCGTCCGCGGGCCGGCCCGCTCCCGCGATCGCCCTCCAATCCCCCACCCAAACGCTCCAGGTCCAGGAGCATGTGCTCGACAACGGCTTCACGATCCTGGTCGTCGAAGACCACCGGATACCCCGGGTGGCCGCCAACCTGTGGATTCGGGTCGGCTCCATGCAGGAGCCTGTGGGGCTCCACGGCATGACGCATTTTCTCGAGCACGTCATCCATCAGGGGACCACCACCATTGGCACCAGCGATCTGGCTGCCGAGCTGCCCATCCTTCGGGAGATCCACGACACGGAGCAGGAGCTCATCGCGCTCAGAAACCGGGAGCGCAATCAACTCCGGGAGCGGGATGTCTTTTTCGACGAGATCGGTTGGCCGGGCACACCCGGGATGCGGATCCTCAGGGAGAGACTTTACGAGCTCGAGGATCTGGACAACGAGTACCGGGACTTCTGGACGTCCTACAAGTGGTACCTCCAGCACGGGGGGTACGCGCGCCATACGGATCCGGTGCCGGCCAGCACCGAGCAGGACTACATGGAGATGAACATGGCGCTCCCCAGCGAGCACCTGGAGCTCTTCTTCCGGCTCGAAGCGGACCGCATGACCAACGCGATCCTCAGGGGCTGGGAGGCGCAGCGCTTCACCGTGCTGGAGCAGATCCTCGGGGGACTGAGCCGGCCACAGACCCGCTTCAACGAGGCGATCGACGGCGTCACCGCCCAGGTCCACCCGGTCTACCTGCCCGATGGCGGGCGCCTCCGTGACTTCGGAACCTTCACCCGGGCCGCGATGCAGCGGGTCTACGACGACTACTTCGTGCCCAACAACGCGGCGCTGGTGCTTGTCGGCGACGTGACCCCCGACGAAGCCGTACCCCTCGCGGAACGCTACTTCGGGGAGCTGCCCCGAGGGCCCGAGCCCCCGGCCGACCTGGATGTCGAGGCCGAGCCCGTGCCCGGCGGATCGATCCGGCTCGATTGGACGGAACCGCTCTCGCCGCAGGTCCATGTGCGGTACCGAATCCCGGGCATGGGGCACCCCGACCGGCCTGTCCTCGACCTCGTCGCCGCCCTGTTGAGCGGGCCTCACGGTATCGCGGGCCAGAGGTTGGCGGCGAGCGGCGTATCGGCCTCGGCGTCCGCCGATTTCCGGGTCATCCACACCTACCGCTTCGGGTCGCCCGGTGCGTTCAACCTGGTGGCACAAGCGGAGGCGGACGGTGACCTCGCGGCCATCGAGCGGGCGTTGCTGTCCGCCGTGGACGATCTCCGTGAGGGACGGATCGACGCTGTGGCCCTGGCGCGTGCGCACAAGCGGCTCCGGGTCGAGTGGGCGGAGTTCCTCGACAACCCCCAGGAGCTTGCCTTCCTGGTCGGGCACCATCACACGATGAACCACTGGAGCGTGCTTCCCGACCTCATCGAGGCGAGGGACGCGGCCACGGCGGCCGACGTGCGGCGTGTCGCATCGACCTACTTCGTGCCCTCCAACCGGGTGATCGCCGTGGCCCGCGCCCAGCCCCCGGAGGGGAGCGGGCCAAGCTGGCTCGATTTCTTGTGGGCGGAGCTGCCGGGAGACGGCCGATGAGGGCCGGGAGGCGTGACGTGCGCGCACGGCGGAGGCCGGCCGGCCGAGTCGTGGCGGCCCGGGCGGGGTTGGTGCGCTCGGCAGCGCTGGCGACCTCGGCGGCCCTCGCCCTGGGCGGCTGCGGAGGCGAAGGCGACGATACCCTCCCCGGCCGTTCCCGCCCGATCTTCGAGCACGACTGGCCAGCTCCGGGTGAGCTCGCGCTCGGGCCCGCAACATTCACACCGACCGATCCCGGTCAGGCCCTCTTCGAGGCGTCGAGTGGCGCGCGGACTTATGTCGTGCCCGGAACAGCCTCGGACCCCCTGGTGCGCCTCACGGCCGCCCTGCCCCTGGGCCGGCTCCACGAGGCGGAAGGCGAGGCCGGCGCGTCGGCTCTGTTGACCCGGCTCCTCACGACGCGAGGCGCCGCGGGGGCGAGGCGTCCGCTTTCCCTTCGCCTCGCCGAGCTGGGTACGTCGCTGAGTGCCGTGGAGACCCTCGACGCCACCCATATCTCCCTCGATGTGCTTCCCGAGGATTGGCAGGAGGGACTCGAGGTGCTCGTGGAGCTCGTGCGGGCCCCCGACCTGCACGCCGCTTCGGTCCGCCAATACCGGGTGGGTCCTGGCTACAGCATGCCGATGGCCGGGATCGACGGCGACGGCTTCCGCCCCAAAGTCGAGCTCGAGCGGCGGGTACACGGGTATCCCCTGGCGCCCCCGGACCCGGGGGAAACGGTCTCGCTGGCCGCAGTGAGGGCGCTGGCCTCCAGAAGCCTGGGCGCCGACCGCGTGGTGTTCGGGGTCGGGGGAGCCGTTTCCCGCGATGAGGTGGAAGAGGTCCTGGAGTCCGCGACCCGTGGTTGGGCGCCCGGCGGCGAGCCGGCGACGGAGCCCACCATGATTGAGCCGGTCGCGAGCTTGAGCGGCTTCCACGCCGTGGATGTCCCGAGCCTGGAGGGCTGGATCGCCATCGGTCGTGCGGTCGGCAGCGTTCCCGAATCGGATCGGGCTGCGCTATCCGTCCTCCGCTTCATCCTCGCCGAGCGCCTCAACATCGCGGCGCGAGAGATGCGAGGCCTGGCCAACCGGGACGACTTCGAGATCCCCGTGACGGCGTCCGGAACGGGCCTCCTCCTTGTGCGCACGGGCGGGCGCCCGGAGGCTGTGGCGCCCCTCGTCCGCTACAGCCTGGACGAGCTGGAGCGCATGCACGATCCGCGTGAGCCGGTGACGGAGGCCGAGGTCACGCGCGCCAAGGGGTGGCTGGTTGAGGCGGTCTGGCGGCGGTCGCTGGAGCTCGCGACCCATGCGAGCGAGACCTTCGCCGTGGAGCAGGTGCGTCGCGGCAGCACGGACCACCTGATGGGGTGGCCCGACGCCGTACGGTCCGTCACGGCCGAGGACGTCAAGGCGATCGTGCAGGAGTACCTCGATCCGGCGACCTTCGTGACCGTCGTGGCGGGGCCCCTGGCGAGGATCAGAGCCGCGCGCCACCCGCGTTGGCCCGTGACCCTGGACGAGGTGGAGGCGATTCGGTAGCATTGATGTGCTACTCGGAGGGGAATCATGGTTCGAAATGTGAAACTGCGGCGAATGGGTGGGTCTGTCGGGGCCACGCTGCCGAAGGATATGGCGGAACGCCTCCACCTTGAGGCCGGCGACGAAGTGCTTGCCGTCGAGACGGCAAACGGGATCCTGCTCAGCCCCTACGATCCGGATCTGGAGGAAGCGTTGGCAATCGCGGTCGAGGCTCAGAAACGGTACCAGGGAGCTCTTAGAGAACTCGCGAAGTGACGCAGCCGGAGCCACGGTGGGTTCCCCGGCTTGTCGTTGAGGCTGTCCATCTCGACCAGGTTCGCGAACACGGCGGACTGCTCGGCATCCGAGATGAGAACGCCGTCGAGTCAGCGCTAGCCCGACCGATCCAGAGGTGCACGTATGAGCCTGAGTCGGATCTGTCGCATCTCGCCGCCGGCTACGCTTTCGGAATCTGCACCAGCCATCCGTTCCGTGACGGAAACAAGCGGGTCTCGTTCCTGGCCGCGGTCATCTTTCTCGGCCTCAACGGATTCGACCTCGTCGTGCCTGGCGACGAAGTAGTCGACAAAATGCTGGCCCTGGCGGCTGGCAAGCTGGATGAGGAAGCAATCGCCAACTGGATGCGGTTGCGAATTGAGCCTCGGCCAGGCATCCGGCGCTGATCGAGTGCGGCGAGGCGGAGTTCGCGGGCGGGACGTGATTTCCGGCCCGGCTGGTAGCGGAGCCGTCCGTCTCCTCAGTCGATCCTTCGGTGGGTCGTCTCCGTGACGGTCCCGTCGGCGCGGGGCGGAGAGAGGTAGACGTACGCCGTTCGGTCCAGCCGCGTGATCGGCTCTTCGCCCTCCACGCCGATCCAGAAGGGCTCGATCGACAGGACCCTCGGCCCCACGACGAACATCGAGTCCTCGATCGTGTACGTACCTCCGCTCGCCCAGAACACCGGCTGGTTCCGATCATCCCAGATCTGCGCGTAGCGGGCCGGCACCTTCTCGTCCAGAGTCATGCTCGCCAACTCGTCGGGCGTGACGACCGCCCGGCCCTTCTCCATCCACACGTAGGTCCAGTGGGTGTCGGTCACGTGGAACCAGGCGGTCCGGTGCTGGGCCACCTCGTCCACCTCCCCGGTCGCGGTGTTCAGAGTGGACATGATCTGCCAGTTCCCCCGCAGGTCGGCCGGATCGATGTCGCCCTGACGGGTCACGGGTAGCTCGCCCATCGTGTCGAGACGGCGGTGCGTGAATTCGAGAACCGCCTCTCCGTCGCTCGGCACCGTGTGGTACGCGTAGGCCGTGTCGTTCACATGGACGACCTTCTCCACCCCGCCCATCTGTACCTGGTAGGGTTCGATGGACACAACGTTCGTGTAGCCCATCACGTCCCCGTCGAGCCACCACTCCCCGCCGCTCCCCCAGAAGCGCCACTCTCCTTCGTCATCCAGCATCTTGGCCTGGTTCTCGGCGTGCTGCTCCTCGGGGGACAGCTCTGCGAACACGGCGGGCGTGCTCCCTTCCCGGCCGGCATCCATCCAGACGTAGGTCCAGTGCGACTCGGTGTAATGGGTCCAGATCGTCCGATAGTTGGCGATCGAGTCGACCTCGCCGGTTTCGAGGCTTTCGATCGTCATGATCTGCCAGACGCCGTGGAGCTTTGCCTTGTCTATCCGTGTTGCCTGGTCGGGTGTTGGGGCGCACGCGGCTGCTCCGAGGAGCACCAGCGCGGCAATCGTTCGACGGGTCATGAGCCTCTCCATCTCAGAAGTTCTGAACCAGCTCCCGCATGCGCCGCTTCGTCGCCTCGTCCGGCAGGCGACCGAAGGCGGCCTGGATGTTGTCCTCCATGTGCTCGGGACTCGTCGTCTCGGTGAGCACGCACGTCACGGCGGGATGCGCGAGGATGTACTTGAGTGAAAACTGCGCCCAGCTCGCGCAGTCGAAATCCGATGCCCATTCGGGCAACGCGCGTCCGCTCACGCGCCCGAAGTAGCTGCCGTTCATGAACGGACGGTTGATCAGGACGGCCATCCCGAGGTCCCGGGCGAGCGGCAGGAGCCGGTTCTCCGCGCCCGGCTCCATCACCGAGTAGTTCATCTGCACGAAGTCGAGTGGCTCCGCCCTCATGAACGACTCGAACTGATCGTGCTGCCGACTGCTCGAGACGGTGACACCGATGTAGCGCGCCTCGCCCGAATCCTTCCACCGGAGCACGTTGGGCCAGTGCACATCCAGATCGCGCATGCTCTCGACCTGGAGCAGGTCCAGCGTGCGGCGTCCGAAGAGTCGCTGGTTCTGCCGCATCTGGGCGATGCCCGACGCTTCCCCGTCCGTGTTGATCTTCGTGGAGACGAAGAGACGGTCACGGAAGTCCGGTGCAGTCAGGACCTGGCCGAACTCGGCGTCGATTTCCTCCGTGCGTGGCGAGGTATCGACGACGCGACCCCCGTGCTCGAGGAGCACTCGGATCACGGATGCCAGAGGTTCCGTCCCTTCGGTCGGGATCTCCAGCACGGGCTTCGAGGAGCCCAGGCCTATGATCGGCAGCGTCTCACTGGTTCCCGGTATCGGGCGGGTGGGGAGCGTGGTCTGGGCGGATGGGGTGGGTTGCACCGATGGCGCGGTCGCCACCAATGGCGTGCTCCCGAGCACCGCGCGCGGGGAGGCCAGCACCGCTCCGAGGCCCGCCATGTGAATCAGGAAGTCGCGGCGTGTCGTATCGCTCAGGGTCGCCATGATGCCTTCCGTGGATCGACACGCCCTCCCCAACCGGAGCGGGCGTGTACGTCGTTCGCCAGCAAGACTGCTGGTGGCGATTCAGCATGCCGCTCGGAACGCTCGGAGGCAAGTCACCAAGGACCGACTGACGCCGGGGCTACATTTTCGGTTACCTGCATGGGCAAGCTGCCTAGCCCAACGCGTCCGGAACCGGCAGCAACTCCGACGGCTCCGGCCTGCGCGTGTAGTCCGCATCCGCAGCCAGGGTGGTCGTTGTCCGGCTTTCCGTCATTCAAAACCTTTCCGGGGTGTCTTTCGTCCGGCAGTGCTGACAGCGGAATCTACCGGGATGACCCACGAAAGGAAGAACGGATATGAAGGGATGCGTGAAGCGGACGACGATGGTGGCGGTTTTCGGTGCGGTGGCTGCGGTACCGGTTGGGTTGACGGCGCAAAACAGGTGCGAGTTTCGCGATGAACTCGAGATCACCGGGCAGGCCCGCGGAAGTCTGGAGGTGGACGCGGGAGCCGGAACGCTGGCGATCAGGGGCAGGGACGGAATCGCCGAGATCCGTGTCGAGGCGACGTTGTGCGCCTCCGACCGGGATCGGCTCGAGGAGCTCACAGTCGAGCTCAAGGGGGACAGACTGGAGACCGACTATCCGAACCTCGGCGGTGGATGGTTGGGCGGGAACAGGTACGCGCGGATCGACCTTGTTGTGGAAGTGCCATCCGGCATGAACATCCGGGTCGAGGACAGTTCGGGGAGCCTCACGATCGAGGGTGTAGGCGAGGTGGATCTGCGGGACAGTTCCGGGAGCATACAGCTTCGAGACGTGGGCTCGGTCGTCATCGAGGACGGGTCGGGAAGCCTCAAGGTCGAAAATGTGACGGGTGACATCGAGGTTGAGGACGGATCGGGCAGCATGCAGATCGATGGGGTCACCGGTGACGTCCTGATCCGTGATGGATCCGGCAGCATCAGGGTGGAGGCCGTGGGTGGCACGGTGCGCATCGACGGGGTCGGCTCGGGCGGGGTCTCGGTCCGGGACGTGGAGGGTGACCTCGTGGTGAGGGACGGTCGCCGGGAGCGGATACGCTACTCGGACATCCGAGGGGTGCTCGACCTGCCGCCTGCCAGGCGTCGAGGAAGAGGCAATTAACCCCGGCACCGTCGCTATCCCGGGCCACGCGATTCACGCTAGCTTTACCCGAATATCCGGTTCATTCGACCGCCGCGGGGCAAGGTCCACTCCATTGCGACAGTCAATTGCTTCACATTTGGAATGCCGCCTGCCGTCCAGCGGACATGTGGCGTCACTCCTCATTTTGGCCGCTCTGTCCGTGCCCGCACCGGCCGAAGCTCAGGTCGCAGACCTGCTCCGGGCCGTTGGCAACGGCGGAAGCTGGATTCGATTGCCGGTCGAAGAAGGACGCGCTTCGTACGTCAGCCCGGTATTCCCCGTCGCCGGACTGGCGGTCAATGGATGCGTGCAGGTGTGGAGTGGGCATTCGGGGTCGTGGACGCTCCGCGCGAAGGACACGGTGAGCGGTGACGAGCTCAACGTCACGACAGGTCCCGGAGAGCCCGCGAGGTTCGAATACCAGGCCGGGTTTCAGGCCCAACTGGACGTGAGCATCGAGTGGAGCGAACCGAGGGACACCACGCTCTACATGTGGGTCGGTATTTCAACTCCGGTGACCAACGACGGGGAGAGAGACATATGCCAACCGCCACCCCGGTGACGAGTAGTCGGGCAGCGTGCGGTCATGGTCGCGCGGCAGGCGGTCATGGTCGCGCGGCAGGCGGTCATGGTCGCGCGGTCTCTGGTCGCCCGCGGAGGTGGATGGTCGTCCGCGTGATGGCGGCTCTCGCCTGCGCGTTGCTGCCAGTCCCACCCGCGACCGCACAGGATCTGGCGCTCACCGACGCGGTTGTCCTCAACCCGGCGGACGAATCCGTCCAGCGGGGTGTCCTCCTCATCGAGGGGGGCCGCGTTGTCGGAATCGCCGACGAAGTCCCGCCCGCCTTCACCGGGGAGATCCGCGACGTTGGCGGCGGGTTCGTCATCCCGGCGCTGGCGGACCTGCACACGCACTCCTTCGGCAACAACTCGCCCGCGGGGATGCCGCAGCTGCTCGGTCCGCAGGGGACCGCGAACGCCGCCCTGTACAACGGCGTGGCCTTCGTGCTCGACCTCTTCAGCCCGGAGGAGATGATCTTCGCCTTTCGGGACCAGCGGCGCGACGAAGGTGGGCAGGGGGCGGTTCTCCTCGCGGCCGGACCCTGTTTCACGGCGACGGACGGGCACTGCTCCGAGTACGGGATCCCCACGCGCATCGTGAACACGCCCGAGGAGGCCCGCCGAGAGGTCGAGGACCTCGCCGGATCGAGGCCCGATGTGGTCAAGATCGTCTACGACCACCAGAGCTACGGCGGGGTGAGCTTTCCCACGGTTGATCTGCCAACGCTGACTGCCGTGCTGCAAACGGCCCGGGAACACGGCCTCAGGACGGTCGTCCATGTGGGGACCTGGCAGGATGTGCGCGAAGCCGCGGAGGCCGGAGCGGACGCGGTCACGCACACGCCGGGCCCGGACCCCTTGCCTGCGGATCTGGCCGAAATCATGCTGCGGACGGGGACGTACCACATCCCCACCCTCGGTGTGCAGAGCGAATTCGCGCGCATGGTGGACGACCCTGGGCTCCTGGACAATCCACTCCTCGTGGAAACCGTGCCGGGGGCGTTGCTCGACGCATACCGCAGCGGCGTGAACCCTAAGGTCGAGGGCTGGCTGGCATGGCAGCGCACGCTGGTGGAGCCGAACCGGGAAGCGGTGAGGAGGCTGGCCGCGGCCGGGGTTCCGATGCTGGCCGGCACGGATGGGGGTAACTACGGCGTGTTTCAGGGATATTCGGTTCACCGGGAGCTGGAGTTGCTCGGCGAGGCAGGGCTGTCGGCCTGGGCGGTGCTTCGCAGCGCCACGACGGATGCGGCGCGCTTCCTCGGCCGGCGATGGGGGGTCGAGCCCGGCGACGAGGCCACATTGCTGGTGCTCGATGCTTCTCCCATCGAGTCCATCGTCAACACGAAACGAGTGAACGCGGTCATCCAGGCCGGGGTCATCGTCGACCGCGAGTCGCTCCGCACATGGGAGTAGAGAGCGATGGTTACCGGCCGACCAACTCGTACACCACAACGCTCTCGACGCCCATCTCGTCCTTAAGGTGAACCGGCCGTTGGCGATGTCCTCGACGAGCAGGCTGTCCTCACCGAGCGCGAACATGGCGCTGACGAAGACCACGTCGCCCGGCCCCTGTCCAGATCTTGCTAGTACGCTGCGCTGCGTGCCGTCTCGCCCGAGAGTGACGATCTCGGTGTTCTGCGCGTCCGAGATGACGGCGCTGCCGTCCGGGAACAGACGGCCAATCCGGATGGTGCCGAACATATAGTCGCCGGTACCGCCGCCATGTCGGTACACCGGCTCCGGCGGGAAGGCGAAGGGAGGCTCCGCGTCCGGCGTCCCCGCGTACTCGACGATCCGCACCCCGGCGCTGTCGCGGACCATGGCGCCTGTGGCTTGTCCGCTGTCGTTTCCGCAGGCCCCGAGTGCGAGGGCTGCCAGCGACGCAGCGAGGAGCTTTGACGCTCTGCCCGCATATCGGCGTTCCTCGGGGGAAGAATCGGAACGCTCATGGGATCCTCCAAGGTGTTTTGGCGACTCTGAAAGTGGACCATACCGCGCCACCCATCACCCGGCAACCGTTCCGAACGGTCCTTGATCCGTTAATATTGTCTCCGGGACGGGGTGCTCCCGGATCCCTTTACCAATCCAGCCAGAACCCCACACACCAAGGTGGCATGAACCGAGACATCGAAGTCATTCAGGCGAAGATCCGGGAGACCAGCGGTTTCGTGGACCGTCTCCTCGACGAGGTCGGGCGGGTGATCGTGGGCCAGAAGACGATGGTCGAGCGGCTGCTGGTAGGTCTCCTGGCGGACGGGCACGTCCTTATGGAGGGTGTCCCGGGACTCGCCAAGACGCTCACCGTGCGGACGTTGGCCGACGCGATCCAGACATCGTTTCAGCGCATCCAGTTCACGCCGGATCTGTTGCCGGCCGACCTGATCGGCACGCTGATCTACGACCCCAGGGAGACCGAGTTCAAGACCAGAAAGGGGCCGATCTTTGCGAACGTGATCCTGGCCGACGAGATCAACCGGTCCCCGGCCAAGGTCCAGTCGGCGCTGCTGGAGGCCATGCAGGAGCAAACGGTCACGATTGGCCAAGAGACCTTCGACCTTCCGTCCCCTTTCCTCGTGCTGGCGACCCAGAACCCCATTGACCAGGAGGGGACCTACCCGCTTCCCGAGGCTCAGGTCGACCGCTTCATGCTCAAGCTGTCGGTGGGGTATCCGGACAGGGACGAGGAGCTGAAGATCATGCGCCGCATGAGCACAGGGCCGGAACCAAAGGCCGAGCCCGTCGTGACTCCCGAGGAGATTCTGGCGGCGCGGAAGGCGGCCGAGACCATTTACATGGACAGCCAGGTCGAGCGCTATATCGTCGATCTGGTGTTTGCCACGCGCGAGCCCGGGCGCTTTGGTCTGCGTGAGCTGGAGCCGCTGATTGCCTTCGGGGGATCGCCGCGCGCGACCATCTGTCTGGCCAAGACTTCCCGGGCTCACGCGTTCCTGCGGCACCGCGGCTACGTCACGCCGGAAGACGTCCGCTCGGTGGCCATGGACGTGATGCGGCACAGGGTCATCCTGACGTATGAAGCCGAGGCCGAGGAGATGACGACGGAGGATGTGGTGACGCGGGTGCTGGACACGGTCGAGGTCCCGTAGGGGACGGCGGCCCGGCGGTGAAGATGACGAGGGTGGCCCCGCGATGATTCCCCACGAGATCCTCAAGCAGGTACGACGGATCGAGATCACGACGCGTGGTCTCGTGAACGACGTGTTCTCGGGCGAGTACCACTCCGTCTTCAAGGGGCGGGGGATGAGCTTTGCCGAGGTGCGCGAGTACGGCTACGGAGACGACATCCGCGGCATCGACTGGAATGTCACCGCGCGGACAGGTTCGCCCCATGTGAAGGTCTTCGAAGAGGAGCGCGAGCTGACCGTGATGATGGTGGTGGACGTGAGCGCCTCTGCAGACTTCGGGACACGCGGCCGCATGAAGTCGGAGCTGGCGGCCGAGCTGTGCGGAGTGCTTGCGTTCAGCGCAATCAAGAACAACGACAAGGTCGGGCTGATCCTCTTTTCCGATCGCATCGAGTGTTTCGTGCCGCCGCGCAAGGGACGGCGTCATGCGCTCCGGGTGCTCCGCGAACTGCTGTACCATCCGTCGGAGGGAACGGGGACCGATATTTCCGGTGCGCTGGAGTACCTGGCGAGGGTGACTCGGCGGCTTGCGGTGGTGTTCCTCGTCTCGGACTTCCTGGCCGACGGATACGACAGGGCCCTCTCGGTGGCTGCCCGCCGGCACGACCTGGTGGCCGTTCGCGTGGGAGACATCCGCGAGGAGGACATGCCGCCCATGGGCTTCGTCGAGTTCGAGGATTCGGAGACCGGGAAGAGGGCCGTGGTGAATACGTCGGGGCGGGCGTTCCGGGAACGTTTCCGGGAGCAGCGGGCCGACGCCCGCGAGCGGGTTGACGAGCTCTTCCGGCGGAGCAGGGTGGACTCGATCGACGTGACGACGGGCGTTCCCTACGACCGCGCGCTGAGGCGTTTCTTCGAGAATCGGGCGCGCAGGGTACGATGAGATCGATGATGGCCTGGAGTCATTGCGCAACGACTCACGTCGCATTATTTGTGGGATTGGCTATCCTGGGAGAAGCCGCGCTTGCCGGTGAGGGTCTCCGGGGCGGCGCGCTCTCCGCGCAGGAGGCGCGGATCGCCATGGAAGTGGACACGACGCTGATCCACGTAGGTGACCCGGTGTCGTTGCGCCTGTCCGTCGATCACCCGCAGGGTTGGGCGGTCATGTGGGCCGATTCCCTCGAGCTCTCCCCATTCGAGGTGCTTCGCTACGACCGGGCCGCGCCTGTGGCACTTCCCGCCGGCCGGGGGATGCTGTCCTCGGCCACAGTGGTCGTCACCAGCTTCGAGTTGGGCGAGTTCGAGATTCCGCCGATCGCGGTTGCGGTGACGGCGCCTGACGGCTCCGTGCAGACCCTGCTCACGGACCCGTTCAGGATCGGTGTGGAGAGCGTCGGGCTCGACGAGTCGGGCGACATCCGCGACATCAAGGGGCCGCTGTCGATCGCGCGCAGTTGGTGGGGGCTGCTCCTCTGGCTTGTGCTGGCTGTGGTTGCGGGCGGTGCCGCGGTCTATCTGTACCGGAGATCGCGAAGCCGTCCCCCGGCAGAGAACGCGGAGCCCGCACTCCCGCCCCGGCCGTTCCATGTGCTGGCGCTGGAAGCCCTCGGCGCGCTCGAGGCGTCGTCGCTCCTGGAACGGGGTCAAGTGAAGGAATACCATGTGCACATCTCGGAGATCATCCGGGGATACGTGGAGGGGCAACTCGAGGTGCCCGCTCTGGAACTCACGACGCGCGAGGTCGTGGACGGGCTGCACCGGGCCGCTCTCGGCTGGGAGATCTCGGAACGGTTCCGCACCTTCCTGGAGCGGTGCGATCTGGTGAAGTTCGCCAAGCTGCGACCCGGTGTGGACGAGTCGCGGGCGCTCATGGCGCGGGCGCGGGCGCTGGTGGAGATGACGAGCGGGGCCACGGGGCGTGGGGCGCGCGACAGTGTGCCGGGCGAGCCGGGGGGTGAGCCACCGGGTGAGCTGGCGGGTAAGCCGACGGCGGGAGCGACCGGGACGGCCCGGGATGACGGTGCTGATGATGAGGCCACCGGCAGGGCCGCTCAAGAAGGAGCCGGGTCGTGATCTTCCGCTTCGAGGACCCGCTCTTCCTGCTCCTGCTCGGGTTCGTTCCCCTGCTGGGGTGGTGGTACGTGGCCCGTGGCAGGCGGCGACGGGGGACCCTGACGCATCCGGATGTCGCCGGGCTGGGCCAAGCCGCCGGTGGTGAGGGGAGGTGGCTGCAACACGTCCCGGCAGCGCTCCGGGGGCTGGCGTTGATCTGTCTCATCGTCGCGTTCGCGCGTCCGCAGACGGGCGTTACCGGCGAGAACGTGCTCGCGGAGGGGATCGACATCGTGCTGGCGCTCGATGTCTCGAGTTCGATGCTGGCCGAGGATCTGGCCCCCAACAGGATCGAGGCGGCAAAGGCGGTGGCGGCGGACTTCGCCGCCGGGCGGGAGAACGACCGGATCGGGCTGGTGATCTTCGCCGGGAAGGCGTTCACACAGGCTCCGCTGACACTGGACTACTCCGTGGTCACGTCGCTGCTGGCCGAGCTGGAAGTCGGGATGATCGAGGACGGCACCGCCGTCGGGTTGGGGCTGGCCACGGCCGTGAAGCGGCTGCAGGCGAGTGAAGCCGCGTCGAAGGTGGTGGTACTGCTGACCGACGGGCGCAACAACCGGGGCCAAATCGACCCCATCACCGCGGCCCAGGCAGCCCAGGCGCTGGGCGTGCGCGTCTATACCATTGGAGCCGGGTCGCGAGGCGTGGCACGGGTCCCGGTCAGGGACCGCTTCGGCGGCCAGCGCTACGTGACCACCCGGGTCGATGTGGACGAGCCTTCGCTCCGTGCCACCGCCGAGACGACGGGGGGACGCTACTACCGGGCAACCGACCGGGAGAGCCTCGAGGCCATCTACGAGGAGATCGACCAGCTGGAGACCACCGAGATGCAAGTCGAGAACTTCACGCGTTACGGCGAGCGCTTCCACATGCCCCTGCTGGCGGGCCTGCTCCTGCTGCTGGTGGAAGCGGCTCTCGGCCGCACCTGGTTGAGGACGTTGCCCTGATGTTCCGCTTCGGTGCCGTTGCCGCGCTCTGGACCCTCGTCGCGGTCCCGCTGCTTCTTGGACTCTACTGGTACGCGAGCCGGAGAAACCGGGCGCTCCTCGATCGCTTCGGAGAACATGAGCTGGTGCGTCGGCTCCGGCTCTCGGTCAGCGTCACTGCTTTGCGCTGGAAGGCCGTGCTCGTGCTGGCGGCGGTCTCCCTGATCGGGCTGGCGCTGGCGCGGCCCCAGTTCGGCACTCGGGTGGAGACCGTGAGGCGCCAGGGGCAGGACGTGATCGTGGCGCTTGACGTCTCCCGCTCGATGTACGCCGAAGATGTGGGCCCCAACCGGCTGGAGCGGGCGAAGATCGAGGTCGGCCGCATCATCCAGCGACTGGACGGCGATCGGATCGGACTGGTCGCCTTCGCGGGCGACGCTTTTGTGCAGAGCCCCCTCACCGCGGACTATGGTGCCGCGATGATGTTTTTGAACGCGATGGACCCCGAGATCATGTCGACCCAGGGCACGGACCTGGCGAAGGCGATCACGGTGTCCGTCGAGGCTCTGGAGGAGACACCGCCGGAGAACCGGATCATCGTTGTGGTGACGGACGGCGAGGACCACGAGGGGGGACTGGCGGAAGCCCTGGTGACGGCGACGGGAGCGGAGGTCACGATCCATACCGTGGGTGTGGGATCGGTGGAGGGCGTGCCGCTCCCCGACGCGGGTGAGGGCGGGGCACGGGGTGGCTTCCGCCGTGACGACGCCGGCAACGTGATCACGACCCGCCTGAACGAGACGGCGCTCCAGGACATCGCCCTGCAAACGGGCGGCGAATACCACCGGATCGGCCAGGGGGCGGGGGGACTCGGGCGGTTGGTGGAGCGGATCGAAAGGGGCGGCCGCGAGGTAGAATCCAGAGAGGTCACACAGTTCGAGGAGCAGTACCAGCTCTTTCTGGGCGCGGCGTTGCTCCTGCTGGCCGTGGAGTTCATTGTACCCGGGCGGAGGAAGCGCTCGGTCGTCCGATGGGAGGAAGTCGCATGATCCATGTCCGCTCGCGTAGACAGTGCGTCCCGGTTGCCAGCGCCATCGTGGCCGCGGCCATTCTGCTGCCGCCCGTCGGAGCAGGGCCGTTGTCCGGCCAGGAGGGGCGCCGCGAGGTCGACGCAGGGAACCGGCTGTACGACGAAGGGCGATACCAGGAAGCTCATGCGCGCTACCTGGAGGCGCTCGCAAGGGTGCCGGGACTGCCGCTGGCGCGCTTCAACGAGGGGAACGCGCTCTATCAGAGCCAGGAGTTCCAGCGGGCCATGGAAGCGTACATGGAAGCCCTGGAGAGCGGTGATCCGGAGTGGCAGTCCGGGGCGTGGTACAACCTGGGCAATGCGTTGATGCGGCAGCAGCAACCCGGGGCGGCCGTGGATGCCTACAAGCAGGCGTTGCGTCTCGACCCGGCCGACGTCGACGCGAAGCACAACCTGGAGTTCGCGCTCCAGCAGCTCCAGGAGCAGGAGCAGCAGCAGCAGGGGGACGGGGAGGGGGGTGACGGGCAGGATCAGGACGAGAGCGACCAGAACCAGGACGCGCAGGGTCAGGGTGGGGGACAGGGCGAGCAGTCCCAGGGTGATCAGGAGGGCCAGGGTCAGGGCGACCCGGGCCAGCAGCAGAGCGATCCGGGTAGCGAAGACGGATCGCCGCAGCCGGGCGACGGGCAGGACGGGGAGGGGCAGGGTGGGGAGGTGCCCGCGCAGATGACGCCCGAGCAAGCCGAGCGCCTCCTCCAGGCCATCAACGAGGACCCGGGAGAGGTGAACCGCAAGACTGCGCAGGCCCGGGGTCGTCGCCCCAGGAAGGACTGGTAGGATGGAGATGAAAAGCGGATTGACGAGGCGACAAGGGTTGGCGGTGGGGGACTTGCCCGTGGCGCGGGCTCTGCCCGTGTGGAGGATCTTGCCCCTGGTGCTGGTGGCCGCGCTTGGTCATGTGGCGGACGCCGGAGCTCAGGAGCTGTCGGCGCGAGCATATCTGGACCCTCCCACGGTCCAGGCAGGCCAGCCTTACCGGCTTGCGGTCGAGCTGTCCGGCGTTCGAGACATCGGGAGCGTGAGGGTTCCGATCGCACCGGGCCTGGCTTCGGGTGACGATTCCCGCCTCTGGTGGTTCATCTCGGTGAACGGCCCGGAGGTGAACGGCCTGCCGCCAGGGTCGGTTCTGGTCACGTATTCCAGCTCGAGGCGCCTTCTCCGGGGTCTTATCAGATCGGTCCCCTGCGGATTTCGGTCGACGGACGTACGGTGCAGACCGATCCGGTGACCCATGAGCCCGTCTTGCCCGACATGTTCGCCTTTGCCGTGCCCACGGGCTCCAGTGGCGAAGTACCCCCCGTGCGAGTGACCCTGGCAGACGCCGTTTTCGAAACCGAGCCCGTCAACCTCGTGATCACGGACGAGCCGTCTGCCGTGCAGGTGCGGGCGACCATCGAATCGAAGTTGATCTGGGTCGGGGGCGAGTTCGCCCTCGATCTCGAAGTCCTCGGGACCGACGATCTCGACGAGGAACCGGTCCTGCCGGAAACCGGCGACTTTGCGGAACTGCTGCCAGAGAGCAGACAGGCGAATCCGGGACGTGTCCGGTTGTCCTCCGGGCGTCCGGCGGCCACGCGCTCGTACCGTTTCCGAGCCGTGAGAGAGGGCCGATTCCAGGTGGGCCGGGTGCGCGTGGCCGTCAACGGGCGGACGTACGTGAGCGAACCCGTCCGTGTCGTCATCAACGCCTTTCCCTTCGCTGACGCCGATCCGCCCGAAGGCCTTGTCCTCATGGCGATATCTGCCAGGCAGCGCGCATACGTCAACGAGCCTGTCATCGTGTCCTTCAGCCTCTTGTCCCGGGGAAGCGATCTGCGCAGTGAGCCGCGTACCGGAACGATCGAATGGCCTGACTTCGAGGGGTTCCGGGTCGCGGAGCTGAGCCGGCGGCAGCGGGGACGGGAGGCCCAGGTGTACATTGATGGCCATCGCTACAATACCGTCCCGTTGCGTCGGGTCGCCCTCTTCCCCAGCACGGGGGCGAGCGGTGTGATCGGTCAGGCGACGCTGGAAGCGCAACTGCGAGAACCGCGCGGGTTCGGGCGTGCGCGTCGAAGCGAGTCACCGAGGTACACTTCCGTGATCGTAGCCTCCGACCCGGTCTCGCTGGAGGTGCTGCCCCTTCCCGCTGAGGGACGTCCAGCGTCGTTCCGGGGTCATGTGGGGAAGCTGGAGGTGGCATCGTGGGTGGACCGGACCGGCGCGGAGGTTGGAGACACGGTCACCCTTCAGGTCGAAGTGTCGGTTGAAGGACACATGAAGGGGCTGCCGGATCCCGAGATCGACTTCCCGACCGGCTTCGAGGTCTCCGGGCCGCAGATCCGCACAGCCATCCCCGCGAGCAGCGAGGGCCTGGACGGGACGCGCACCTATATCTACCGCCTTGTCGCGAGGGCCGAAGGCAGCTACGAGATCCCCGCTGTGGAGATGTCGTACTTTGACGCCGAGTCGGAGTCGTACGGGACATCGCGCGGTCAGCCCTTCGTGATCACGGTGGTCCCCGCCGGGAACGGGGTGCGGTAGGCGTGTTGCTCGGATCCCGGTTCGGGGCGCGGTTGGCGCGGCTGCGACGCCCGCGCTGCCAGGCGCTCATATCACCAGTGCTCGCGCTTCTCGCGCTGACCGCCCTTCCCGGTGGCGCCCGCACCCAGGAGGTCGAGGCACGTGCATTCCTGAGCGCACCGCAGGTTGGTGTCGGCCGCCAGTTCGTGCTCAACGTCGAGGTGACGGGTACCCAGCAGCTCGATGCGGAACCGGTCCTGCCGGACATGGAGGGCTTCGCTCGCTATCTGAGCGCGGGGACCTCGACTTCGATGCAGATCGTGAACGGTCGCACCAGTGTCGCGGTCACCTACCAGTACAGGTTTCAGGCTCTGACGCAGGGATCGTTTGAAATCGGAGCCGTGAAGGTCACCGCTGCCGGACGCACCCTGGAGACCGCCCCGGTGACGGTTGTCGTTTCCGACGCCCCCCCGCCTCCGGGCGGTGATACAGGGGGTGCGGCCGACGACCTCGCGCCGGAAGACCTCTTCGTCGAGACGGACGTCTCCCGAACCCGGGTATTCGAGAACGAGCCTGTTGTCGTCGAGTACCGGATCTTCACTCGGGTACCTGTCGAGTCATACTCCATCACTGCCCTTCCCCGGACCACCGGCTTCTGGACCGAGGAGCTGGAACAGTCGGAAGCGCCCCAGGTGGAGCGCGTCGTCCGGGACGGCAGCGAATACGTCACGGCGGTCGTGCGGCGGGTCGCACTCTTCCCCACCGGACCCGGCACGAAGACCCTCGATCCGCTGAGCATCGAGGCCCAGGTACGGGTGCGCGACCGGCGGGGCCTCGACCCCTTCGGGGACATCTTCGGCCGGTCCAGCCTGTTCGACCGTCGCGTCCCGGTGGCGGTGGCCTCGCGCCCGGTGACCATCGAGGTGCTGCCCCTTCCCGCTGCGGGCCGGCCCGCATCCTTCCGGGGACATGTGGGGCGCCTCGAGGTGTCGGCGTCGGTCGACCGCGCATCGGTGGCGGCGAACGACGCGGTGACGCTTCGGGTGGAGCTGGCAGGCACCGGCAATCTGCGGACCCTGGGGGCGCCGGACATCGACTTCCCCGACGAATTCGAGGTCTTCCCGCCCGAGACCAGCGAGCGCATCTCGGAAGGTGGCGGCAGCGTACAGGGCAGCCGCGGCTTCGAATACGTCCTGATCCCGCGCGCCCCCGGGACGCTGACCATCCCGCCGGTCGAGGTCTCGTTTTTCGACGCGGCGGCGCGTAGCTACGACAGCTCCCGATCCCAGCCTATCGAGGTCACTGTCACGGGGGATGCGTCGGTCGCCGAAGGGCCGGGGAACGTCCCGTCCGCCGTCGAACCGATCCGCGACGAGATCCGCTTCATCCACATCGGTGCGCCCGACTTCCGTCGCACCGGGGTGCCGCTTTACACAACGGCGGGGTTCTGGATCGTGCTGCTGCTTCCGGTGGCAGCGGTGGCGAGCTCGGCGGTCATGCGTCGCTACCGTGACCGGATCGAGGGCGATGTGGCGTACGCTCGGGTGCGCCGGGCCCGACGGATGGCGAAGAAGCGGCTCGCGCGGGCGAGGGGATTGGCGTCGGGCGATCCGAGGCTGTTCCACGCTGAAGTGGCGGGCGCGCTGCAGGGGTTCCTGGCGGACAAGCTGAATGTGGCCGAGGCGGGCCTTGTGCGGGAGGAAGCCGGGCGTCTGGCGCGACAGAGGGGTGCTTCCGACGAGACTCTTCGGCGCCTCTTCGCCTGTCTTGATGACTGCGACCTTCAGAGGTTCGCCCCGACGGGTGCGGATCGCGAGGCTCCGGAACGGGTCGTCGAACGCGCGGCCGCGCTGATGGGCGACCTGGAGAAGGAGCTGTCGACGTGAAGCGGGTCGGCGCGGTCTCCGGGTTCGTGGCGAAGGTGCGGAGACTGCCGCTGGCTTTCGCGGCGGGCCAGCTCATCTTCCTCTGCATCGCTTCTGGCCCCGGCGGTCTTGCGGCCCAGCAGACCCTCTTCGACGAGGGCAACCAACGCTACCAGGAGGGCGACTTCAGCGGGGCGGCAGCGAGTTACGGCGCCGTGCTCGATGGCGGCTTCGAGTCGGCAGAGCTGTACTACAACCTCGGCAACGCCCACTTCCGTCTTGGCGAAGTCGCGGAAGCCGTCGTCAGCTACGAGCGAGCCGCCCGCCTGGATCCGGCCAACGACGACATTCAGGCCAACCTCGAGCTCGTCAACCGGATGCTGCAGGACCGGATCGAACCCTTGCCCCGCTTCTGGTTGCTTTCGGCCTTCGATTGGTGGATGAGTCTGATCCCGGGGGCCTTGCTTCGGGCGTCCGTAGCCGTTTGCTACCTCGTGCTCGGGGCGACCCTGGTTCTGATCGTGCTGCGACGGCCGGCGGGATGGCGTAGGGTACTGCGCCGGACCGCGTATGCCGCCGCGGTGGGTACGGCGGTGCTGGGCGCGACCCTTGCAGCCCGCGAGACGGGGTTGGGTCAGCCGGAAGAGGCAGTCGTGATGGCGGTCGAAGCGCGCGTCCTGAGTGCTCCTTCGGAAGAAGGCGGCCTAACCGTCTTCACCATCCACGAGGGCACCAAGGTGCGGATCGACCGGCGGGCGGGACAGTGGGCAGAGATCGTCCTCGTGGACGGGAAGGTCGGGTGGCTGCCGCTAGAGGTGCTCGAGGTCGTGTAGCTCCTTGCCCGCTGCTACCGCACGCTGAACTGGATCCGGAATGTCCGGCCAGGCTGTGGCAACCCGCACTGGTCCAGCACCATCGCGTCCGTGAGGTTGTCGAAGCCCACCGACCCGTCGATGCTGCGCCCGGAGCTCCCTCCGCCTACCACGAAGCGCCGCCGCGCCTCCAGGGATAGCGTCGCGCTCGCGTCCATTCTGTCCAGGCCCGCAACCTCCACGTTCTGGCAGTACTGCACGCCGTGGAAGCGGACGAAGCTGGTAACGGTGACGTCCTGGGGGCCGATCAATCCCAGATTCATGGTGCCGGACACGGCCGGGGTGTACTCGGCCCGCTGGTCGTTGCCGGGCACCTGGGGGTCCTGAATGCGTACGCGCTGGAAGGTCAGGCCGCTTCCGAAGGTGAAGACGCCACGCGTTCCCGCAGTGAGCATCTCGACGCCGGTCGACCGGATCTCGTCACGGTTGACGCGCTGAAACCGGGCGCCCTCCGTCGTGACGGTGGAGGTGCGCACGATCCCGTTGCTCAGGCGATGATGAAACCCGACCATCTGCAGCTGTGTGTCCCCCGCGCTGAGGGTGATTCCCGCTTCACCCGCTTTGAGGTTCTCCGGCCGCAGGCCCGGGTTTGGTTGAAACCTCCCCAACGCACCCGAGTACAGTTCGCGCAGCGAAGGAAAGCGGGTTCGCCGGCTGAACCCCGCGTGATAGAGGATGTTCCCGCCCGCCGCCGAGCGTGTGACCCCTGTCCGCATGCCCCAGTCCCACATCGCCGACAGGGGCTCCTTGTCACCCGAGCGAGGCGTACTGGATCCGTCCACCGACGCACCCAGCGTCCATCGCGTATCGATGGTGCCCTCCGGACCGCCGCCGACGAGCTCGATCTCGGTTCCGAGGCTCCAAAGGCGCTGCTCGTAGTCGAAAGACGGTCCCGACTGGAACGCCTCGGTGTGGCTGACGTCGGAAAAGGTCAGAGCACTCCGCACCTCCGGACCGGCGTCAAAGCGGTGATCGCCGAGGAGGCGTCCCGTCAGGGTCAGTGTTTCCCCGGTCTCGCCACCGACGACGGTGCGATAGTCGGCGGTGGCGTACTCGTCGATCTCCGTGGTCGATCGGTGCAGCCCGAAGCTCGCTTCCACATCCCCTTCGCCAAGGCTGGACTGACGTTGGCCCGAGCCACCCGACATCGCGATGAACAGCCGGGACTGGCTGGGGTATCGCCAGAGCCGGGGATCGTCGACGTGAGCCTCGGGAGGCACCCCGCGGTCGGCGTCGGAGGCGGTGACAAGGCTCGAGAACCATGCCCCGCCGATTCCGAGATAGCGGGTCGTCAAAAAGGCGTCCACGAGACGGTGGTCCGAGTTGAGGCGGCGGCCGTCGGCGTCGCCGAGCAGATCCTGGCGGAGCAAACTACTGCTCCTGGCGTTCTTGGGAAGCGTGTACCCCGGGCTGTCACGGTATCCGGCCCCGGTCCGCACGGTCCAGGTGGCGAAGTTCTGGTCGATGGTGGCTCCGACAGCCGCGCTCACGTTGGTGGCTCCCTCCTGGTCGAGGGAGATGGCGCCCACAAAGGGAGGGACCGCCTGAAGCGCGTCACCCCGGCCGACATCGAACTCGATTGCCCCGCCCAGTACGTTGGGTCCGTGAAGCATGGAGGACAGGCCACGGAGCAACGTGACGTTCCGAAAAGCCGTGAGGGGGATAATCGACATATCGGTCCGGTGGTCCCAGCCAACGGTTACAGGGATGCCGTCGAGGAGGATCGCGATCTGTCTGTCTCCGGCACCACGAAGGTCGGGTTGCGCCTCGCCCCGTGAGTTCTCCCGGACCTGGAGAAACGGGATCCGACGAAGGACTTCCTCCATGGTGGGCGCGGCAACCACGCCCGCCGAGTCGAGGGAAATCTCGACCGCACTCGTTCCGCCCGTGGTTGTGGACGGTCTTGCAACTTCCACACGGAGCCCGCGGACCTTGACGACCGATGTCGTGTCCTGAGCCGAGGCCGGGACGGCTGGCAAGAGCAACGCCAGCGCCAGCACGATGGTTGCGGGCCAACGCACTGGGCGCTGCACCCCGGACAGATCCTCGTCGGTCATTTCCGTGTGGCCATCCCCTGTGTACGGTGGGGTGCCGGGGGCACCGGGTTGGTGCAGCCGGCACCATTGCAATCTAACATGGCGGGCTTCTCCGCTTCGCCCCGCTCCGGGCGGGGTTTTCGGGAGACTGCTACAACGGTGTAGGGGTCGCTATCGGCCGAGCCGGGCACGGACGGCATCCCGCACGGCCCCGGCCGTTACACCGTACTGACGGTAGATCTCCTGGAAGGGTGCCGACGCACCAAACCGGTCGATTCCGATCGAGATTCCCCCTCGACCCACCCAGCGCTCCCATCCCATCGTGCTCCCGGCCTCGACCGAGACCGTCACTACGTCGTCGGGCAGCACCTGTTTCCGGTACTCCGCAGACTGGGCCGCGAAGAGGTGCCAGCTGGGCATGCTGACGACGCGCGCGCCGATGCCATCTCCGGCGAGCTCGTCCCGCGCTGCCAGGGCCAGGCCGACTTCGGAACCGGAGGCGATGATGACGACGTCGAGGTTGTCCGTGGACGGTTCCCTCAGGACGTAAGCGCCCTTGTGCAAGCCGTCCGCCGATGGCCTTCCGGGTTCCCTGTCGATCAGGGGGACCGTCTGGCGCGTCAGGGACAGGAAGGACGGTCCCGTCCTGTAGGCGAGAGCGGCTCGCCACGCTTCCGCGGTCTCGGGCCCATCGGCCGGGCGCAGGTCCAGAAGACCGGGTATTGCCCGCAACGCGGCTAGCTGCTCGACCGGTTGATGCGTGGGGCCGTCTTCTCCCAGGCCTATGCTGTCGTGGGTGAAGACGTAGGTGACGGGGACTCCCATCAGCGCCGCCAGACGGATGGCCGGCCGCATGTAGTCGGAGAAGATCAGGAAGGTGCCGCCGAAGGGGTGAACGCCGCCGTGCAGCGACATCCCGTTCATCACCGCGCCCATGGCGTGCTCGCGGACACCGAAGTGTATGACGCGCCCACCGGGGTTGTCCGCGTGCAGATCGCTGCCGCCGGCGATGTCCGTCTTGTTGGAGCCGCCCAGATCGGCTGACCCGCCCAGCATCGTGGGCACGGCGCCAGCCGCCCCCTGCAGGGCCTTGCCCGAGTGATTTCTCGTCGCAGTGGCCGGGGCGGCCACGAGGTCGGGCAGGGCGTCGTCCCAGCCGGATGGCAGCTCTCCCGCGGCTGCCGCCTCGAAGGCGGCGGCGAGGTCGGGGAAGTCCGCGCGGTAGGCTTCGAAGCGCCGGGTCCAGGATTCCTGCTCGGCCGCGCCCCCCGCCGCGCGGTGGCGCCAGTGTTCGAGCGCCGCAGGCTCCACATGGAAGGGCTCCAGCGACGGGTAGCCGATGTTGCGCTTGGTGGCCTCGATCTCGGCTGCTCCCAGCGGCGCTCCATGGGTCGCGGCCGTCCCGGCCATGTTCGGGCTGCCCTCGGCGATCGTTGTACTGAGCACGATCAGCGTGGGTCGGTCCGTTTCGGCCCTGGCGGCGGCGAGCGCCGCGTCGATGGCGTCCAGGTCGGTACCGTCCTCGACCGTCAGGGTGTGCCAGCCGTAGCCCTGGAAGCGGCGGGCCTGATCGGTGGCCGTGGCCAGGTCGGTGGCCCCCTCGATGGTGATCCGGTTGTCGTCGAAGATCCAGGTCAGCTTCCCGAGCCGCTGGTGGCCGGCGATCTCGGCGGCCTCGTGCGAGATACCCTCCATGAGGTCGCCGTCGGAACACAGTGCATAGGTGCGGTGATCGACGATCTCGTGGCCCGGGCGGTTGTAGCGGTCGGCGAGCCAGCGCTCCGCCAGTGCCATGCCCACGGTGTTGGCGACCCCCTGTCCCAGGGGACCCGTAGTCGTCTCGACCCCGGGGGTGTGGCTGTATTCGGGGTGTCCGGGTGTCTTGCTGCCCCACTGGCGGAACTGCTTGATGTCGTCGAGGGACACGTCGTACCCGGACAGGTACAAGAGACTGTAGATGAGCATGGACGCGTGACCGGCCGAAAGCACGAAGCGGTCGCGGTCGACCCAGCCGGGGTCGCGGGGATTATGCCGCAGGTGCCGGGTCCAGAGGACGTAGCCGACGGGCGCCAGCGCCATGGGCGTGCCCGGGTGGCCGGAGTTGGCCTTCTGGACCGCGTCCATGGACAGGACCTTGATGGTGTCGATGGCAAGCTGTTCGATCTTGGTGGACGCGCCCGCGGCCAGGGGCATGCTCATGCCTCGCTTGTCGTTGGTATCTGGATCATGTGTTGGTCACTGGATTCTGACGGCCTCCCGCGCTACCACGAAATTCAGCAGGCGGTCCGGGACGTGGACGACGCGACGGACCTCCATCCCCTCCAGATGGCGGGCCACATTGTTTTCCTCCCGGGCGAGCGCCGTCACCGCGTCCCGGTCGGCGCCAGCCGGCACCGACACGGTGCCCCGCACCTTGCCGTTAACCTGTACCGCCACCCGAACCTCCTCTTCGACTGCCTTGGCCGCATCGAAGGCCGGCCAGTTGGCGCCGTCGAAAATGCTTCCTTCGTGCCCAAGCCGCTCCCACAGCTCCTCGGCCATGTGCGGAGCGAAGGGCGCGATCAGACAAACCAGCGGCTCGATCTCGGCCCGGCCGGGTGTTCTACCACCGGCCCGGACGGCGTTCAGGTACTCCATCATGGCGGCGATGGCCGTGTTGTATCGCAGATCCGCGATCTGTTCGGTCACCCGCTTGATGGTCCGGTGCAGCTTCCGCTCCACGTCTGGGTCGATGGCGCGGTCGGGAAGCTCGCCGTCCTGTGGCACGACCGATTCCCAGAGGCGGTGCAGAAAGCCGTGCGGACCCGAGATGCCCCGATCCTGGTAGTCACCGCCCGCCATGAAGGGCCCCAGAAACATGAGGTACACGCGGAAGGTATCGGCACCGTACTGCTCGATGATCGGGTCGGGCACGATCACGTTGCCCTTGCTCTTCGACATCTTGGCCCCTTCACGAATGATGAGGCCGTGAGCGCGGAACTGCGTGAAAGGCTCCTCGAAGTCCAGCACACCGATGTCGGAAAGCGCCATGGTGACGAACCGTGCATAGAGCAGGTGCAGGACGGCGTGCTCGTTCCCCCCGATATACGTATCCACGGGGAGCCAGCGGCGCGTGATGTCGTCATCGAAGGGACGGTCGTCGAAGTCGGTGGACGGGTAGCGCAGGAAGTACCAGGCGCTGTCGAGGAAGGTGTCGGAGACGTCGGTTTCGCGCGTGGCGTCGCGGCCGCAGGAAGGACACGGAACTTCGTACCAGTCACGGACCCGCGCCAAGGGGCTGATGCCGGTGTCGTCGGGGCGGAAGTCGTCCACCCTTGGCAGCACCACGGGGAGGTCCTCCTCGGGAACGGGCACCGGCCCGCAGTCGTCGCAGTGGATGATCGGAATGGGCGGTCCCCAGTACCTCTGCCGCGAGATGCACCAGTCGTGCAGCCGGTAGTTGACCTGGGCTTCGGCCAGGCCTTCGGCCGCCAGGTCGTCCACGATGGCGCTCTTCGCCTCGGACGGGGACAATCCGTCGTAGCGGCCGGAGTTCACCAGACTCCCCCGCGGGTACTCGTAGGCGATGGCCAAGGGCGTGTCGGCGTCTTCTGCCTCGTCCGCCACCACCCTCACGATGGGGAGGTCATATGTGGTCGCGAAGTCGAAGTCCCGCTCGTCGTGACCCGGCACCGCCATGATGGCCCCGGTCCCGTACCCCATGAGGACGTAGTCGGCGATCCACACCGGCATCGATTCACGGGTCGCCGGGTTGATGCAGTACCCTCCCGTGAACACCCCCGTCTTGTTCTTTTCGACTTTCTGCCGCGCCACCAGATCCATCGCCCGGGTGCGGGCGCAGTAGGCCTCCACCTCGGCCCTGCGGGCGTCGGTTGTGACCGTGTCCACCATCGGGTGCTCGGGCGCAAGCACCATGTATGTGGCCCCGAAGACCGTGTCCGGACGCGTGGTGAAGACCGGGATCTCGATCCGGTCCGCCCCGTCCTCGCCCGCGCCCGCCCCGGTGACCACGGGGAAACGGATCCGGGCGCCCCGGGAACGCCTTATCCAGGCGCGCTGGGCTTTCCGGGTGGTGTCGGACCAGTCGATGTGCGGGAGGTTGTCCAGGAGGCGCCCGGCGTACTCGGTGATCTTCATGAACCACTGCCGGATGAAGCGCTGTTCGACCGGGGTGCCGCAGCGTTCGCACGCCCCCACGATCACCTGCTCGTTGGCCAGCACGGTCATGTCCGACGGGCACCAGTTGACCGGTGCTTCCTTCTGCTCCGCCAGGCCGTGCTTGAAGAGCTGCAGGAAGAGCCACTGGGTCCACTTGTAGTACTCGGCGTCGGTCGTATCCACCGTGCGGGCCCAGTCGAACATCCCCCCCATCCGCCGCAGCTGCCGGGTGAAGTTGGCCACATTCCCGGGGATCAGGTCCATGGGGTGGACGCCGGCCTTGAGCGCGAAGTTTTCGGAGTGAATCCCGAATGCGTCGAACCCGATCGGCTCGAAGACATCGTACCCCTGCATGCGCTTGAAGCGTCCGTGAACGTCGGCGCCGGCAAATGCATAGATGTTGCCCACGTGAAGCCCCTCGGCGGAGGGGTAGGGGAACATCATCAGGTTGAAGAAGGGACGCTCGGCGGTGCGCAACTCGTCCAGCGTGAAGGAATTGGTTCCGTCACGGTCCCACCTGGCTTGCCATTCGCGTTCGATGGCTACCGGGTCATACGTCCTGTCAGCGTGCTTGGCCATCTTGCCGGTTGGTACCGTTCAGGGGCGGCGGGTGGCGGGTGTGGCATGAGCCAAGCCCGAAAGCTACGAAAGCCCGAGTACGTTTTACAGGCCGGTGGCCGATTCGGAGCTGCCATGGGACCCGGTTTCGACGGCTGACGGTAGCAGTTCGAAGGGATCGGACGCCGTTTCCAGTCCCGCCTCCAGCTCCTGGACGGCTTGGCTCACGGAGCCCGCATTGCGGTGGAGCAGCGCGTCGAAGTCGGGAAGGCGGTGGTAGTATCGCATCCGGCTGAGCAAGGTGGCGTTGTTCAGGGGGATCGATTCGAAGCTCGCGAAGGTGAGGTTCAGGAGGCGTGGCCGAATCTCCTCGCGGAAGCGTGTCCGGTGCCGGTCAAAGACGATCTGGCGCCGAGCCATCTTGTCCTCCCGCGTCGTCACCGAGTCGCCGTAGGTCGCTTCGAGTTCCTGCACCAGGGTGTCGATGAATGACGAGAAGACCTTCACGTCGTGCCAACGGTCCCGGGCCCGCTGGCACCAATCCACCTGATCAGGGTCGGGCTGGGCCGTCTCGACGGGCTGAGCCGCGTCGCGGGGCTCGGCTGCAGCTCCGGGTTGCGCACCATCACTGGCCTGGGCCGTCTCGCCCTCGCCGGGCCGCGAGCAGAAGAACTCGATCGCGCCGGTCCGGCCGACCCAGGTCGCGAAGCTCTCGTTGAAGCGCACCTGCCCCGACACGAAGAGGTGGTTGTGGGAGAGTTCGTGGATGATCGTGGCCACCAACTCCAACTCGTCGTACCTGAGGACTGTGGAGAGGAGAGGGTCAGAAAACCAGCCCAGGGTGCTGAAGGCGGAGGTGGGCCGCAGGTAGGTATCGAACCCCTCCTCTTCGAGCTTGCGCTGCTCGTCGAGAGCGTCGCCGAGGTCGAAGAATCCCCGGTAGGGAACCCGGCCGACGATCGGAAACCACCATGTCCTGGAGAGGAGCTGGTCCTGGTACGCGGCCGACAGCACCATCGCCAGGGTGTCCCGATCGAGCTCGGTGTAGGTGGTGTAGCTGTCCCCAACGTCCAGTTCCAGCTCGTTCATGGCGAAGTCCCGGGCCTCGGTCGCAAGGGCGAGCTTGGCGCGAGTCTCCTCGTCGGTCTCGGGCTCGAGGATGACCTCCGGGATCGGCCGGCGGGCGCGGAGGATCTTGGCCTCCTCCCACCCGGCCTTGATCACATACGCGGGCGAGCACGCGGTGCCCGGCCAGAGCGATGCGGCCACGACTACAGCCGCCGCCGCGGCCACGAGCAGTCTCGCCCGCAGCCGCCTGCGCCGGCCGGTGTCGCCCCCTTTCGGGTCGGCACCTCGCTTCCCGCTCATGCCATTCGCCCCTGCTTGCCATCTGCGTCTGGCGTCGTCATGGCACTGCCCCCCGGTGCTACCGGCCCCCGCCCAGATTCCTGATCAGCGGGATCCCTCCCTCGGTCGGCACGTACACCAGCGACCCCTCGGGCAAGTTCGTCAGCTGCTGGATGTAGTAGAACGTCAGGTATTCCTGCGACAGGCCCGCGGAGATGATCCGCTGGGCCTCGGCGATCCCCTTGGCCTCTTCGGCCTGCTGGCGGGCCTGCTCCTGGATGATCTGGGTCTGGAACTCCTCGGCGGCGACCTGCTGCTCCCGCTCCAGCTTCTGCTCGATCGCATCCCGGACCCTGTCGGGAGCCTGGATGTCGCGCACGAACACTTCGACCACATCGATCCGGTCCCCGGCCTTCAACTGTATTTCTTCCATCATGCTGGTCGACAGTTCACGCCGGTTCGGCGAGAAGATCTCATTGATCGACTTGGTCGCGACCGCGTCCCGGACCCCGTTGCGGACGGCGCTCAGGACGATGATCCGCTTGATCTGGTCTTCGGTGCCGATGCGGTCGTAGAGGTCCGGCGCGTTGTCGCGGTTGATCTCGAAGAGGAGGGAAACCTCCAGCGTCACGTTCAGCTGCTCCGAAGTCTGCGCCTCGATCTGCTCGATGGCGCCCTGAGCCGGGAAGGACTGTTCCCGCACGGACATCCGTTCCACGGAGGCCAGGGGGTTGATCAGGTGGACGCCCTGTCCCAGAGGGGTGGGGTCGACCTTCCCGAGGAAGTGCTTGACGCCGACCTCGCCGACGCTGATCACGACGACGATGTTGAGGAGGACGAATCCCACCCCCGCCGCCATGAAGACGTACCCGACCAGCTTGTTCGGGATCTTCGATTCTCCGGCGGGGATGGAGCGGACGACCGCCCCGATGGCGATCAGGACGATTGCGATGGCAAAGAGACTCATGGTACCGTTCCTCTTGTGGGTTTTTCGTTCTTGCCGCGTGGCTGGATGGAATATGGCCTCTTTGGCTACGGGGCGCGTGGGGGGGGGCGTCATTTAGCTTGGAGGCTTCCTCCAGGGAGACCGACCCAGTGCAATCGGAAACGAGCAGCACCCGCCTCGACGGACAGGTGGGAATCATCACCGGCGCATCGTCCGGGATCGGGCGGGCAGTGGCACAGGCGCTTGCCTCCGAGGGCGCGGCCGTCGTACTCGCCGCGCGGCGCATCGAGCGCCTGGAAGCGGACGTGCGCGAGGTGTGCGCCGCGGGCGGGCGGGCGTTGGCCGTGCAGACCGACGTGACCTGTCTGGACGACGTGCGCGCCATGGTAGCTGCTGCCCGGACCACCTTCGGCCGCGTCGACATCCTGGTGAACAACGCAGGCATCATGCCGCTGTCGCCGTTGACGGAAGGGCGTGTCGAGGACTGGACGCGGATGGTGGACGTGAACGTCAACGGTGTCCTGCACGGGATCGCGGCGGTCCTCCCCGTCATGCTGGAACAGGGGGCCGGACACATCGTCAACGTGGGCTCCGTTGCGGGTCGGCGACCATTTCCGGGCGGCACGGTGTACGCCGCCACCAAGTTCGCGGTGCGTTGCCTGTCCTGGGGCCTGCACCTCGAGTTGGGTGCCGAGCACGGGATCCGCGCGACGGACATCCAGCCCGGCTACGTGGAAACGGAACTGATCAACACCATGCCCGATGCGGAAGCGCGCGAGGAATGGGCCGAGCGCTGGGCGGACAAGCGGGCGCTGCACGTGGACGATGTCGCCCAGGCGGTGTTGTACGCGGTGACCGCCCCGCCCCATGTGGCAGTCAGCGAGGTGCTGGTGCGGCCGCTGGACCAGCCGACGTAGCCCCCGCGTCAGGCCGCCACGCCCGCGAACTGCAGCTCGTGCAGCCGCCGGTACAGGCCATCTCCCTCCAGTAGCTCCTCGTGGCTTCCCTCTTCGACGAGCCGGCCGTGGTGCATGACCAGGATCCGATCCGCGCCCTGAACGGTGGAAAGCCGGTGCGCGATCACCAGGCTGGTCCGGCCCTGCATCAGGCGGTCGGTGGCCTCTTCGATCCGGGCCTCGATCTCTGAATCGACCGAACTGGTGGCTTCGTCCAGCACCAGGATGTCGGGATCGAAGGCCAGCGCCCGGGCGAAGGACAGGAGCTGCCGCTCACCGACCGAGAGACTGGCTCCCCGCTCGCCAAGCTCCTGGGCCGACCCCTCGGGCAGCCGCTCCACGAAGGGGGTCGCACCCACCGCGTCCAGGGCGGTCGTCACGGTGCCCTCGTCGATGGACGATGAGCCCAGTCGCACGTTGTAATCGACCGATTGGCTGAACAGGAAGATGTCCTGCAGCACCAGGCCGATCCGGTCCCGGAGCTCCTTCATGCGGAGCCGCTCGATCGGGATGCCGTCCACCAGGATCCGCCCGCGCTGGATCTCGTAGAACCGCATCAGCAGGTTGATGATCGTGGTTTTCCCGGCTCCCGTGTGCCCGACGATCGCGAGCTTCTCGCCGGGCGCGACGGTAAAGGAGAGGTCCCGGATGACCCAATCGGGCTCGGCGCGCCCGGCCGCTCCCTCGCGCGCGCCACCACTCTCGATCCCTCCATCGCCCTCGCCGGAGCGCTCGTGACCGCCGTAGGCAAACCACACGTTCTCGAAGCGGATCTCCCCCGGGGCGCCGGCGGGAAACCCTGCCGGGTCGGCCGCGTCCTGGATCGCGGGTTCCCGGTCCATGAGCCTGAAGATCCGCTCCGACGAAGCCATCGCTCCCTGCAGCAGATTGTACTTCTCGGAGAGGTCCTGGATGGGGCGGAAGAAGCGGCGGGCGTAGTCCAGGAACGCGGCCAGGACACCGATCGTGACCGCCCCCTGGATCATTGCGCCGCCCCCGTACCAGATGATCAGGGCCAGCGCCACCGCCGTGAGGAGCTGGATTACGGGGAAGAACAGCGCGTAGTACGTGATGGAGCGCAGGTGCGCCGCGAGGTAGTCGTCGTTGAGCACCTTGAAGCGCCCGAGATCGGCCTCTTCGCGGTTGAAGAGCTGCACGATCCGGATCCCGGTGAATCGCTCCTGCAGGAAGGCGTTCATGCGCGCCAGGCGGACCCGGATGTCCCGGTAGGCGGACCGTATCCTCGACCGGAAGACAAAGGCGACCCACGCCACGAACGGCAGCACGCTGAAGGTGACCAGGGCCAGCTCGGTGTTCATCTGCAGCATGGCCGCCACGATGAAGAAGAGCATGAAGAGGTCGCCGAAGACGGTGACCAGGCCGGAGCTGAAGAGCTCGTTCAGCGTCTCGACATCGGAGGTGATGCGGGTCATGAGCCGGCCCACGGGGTTCCGGTCGTAAAACCTGAGGTCCAGCTCCTGGAGCTTGCGGAAGATCTGGGTGCGCAGGTCGTACATGACCCGCTGCCCGAGCCATGTGGTGACCAGGGCCTGAACGTACTGGAACACGAAGATCAGGGCCGTCGCCGCCATGAAGAGCGCGGCGAGAAGAGCCAGCTGACGGCCGTCTCCACCGGGAATGGCCTCGTCGAGGGCGATCATGGTCAGGTAGGGACCGATTACGGCCAGCAGCGACGCCAGCATCAACAGGGCGACGGCGCCCGCCACCTGCAGCTTGTACGGCCGGAGGTAGCGCAGAAGCCGGGCCATCAGGCGTGAGTCGTACGCCTTGCCGAGGACTTCTTCTTCGTAGCCGTTGCTCACTGGAAGAGCTCCCGGGGCGCGTACGCGGGGGCGGGCCCGAGAGAGCCGGGGGAAGAACCGCTCACGGCCCCGTCGTCAGACTTCGCCGGCCGCGATCAGGTCGAGCCCGTCGAGCAGCCGCTGCATCTTGTCCCAGGGGGCGATCGTCACCCTGAGTCCCGATCCCCGGGCCGTGGTTCCCGGGAACGGACGGACGCGCACGCCGTAGAGCTCAAGACGCCTGGCCGTAGGCTCCAGCATGTCGTTCGGGCGGAGTATGAACACGAAGTTCGCGCCGGACGCCGGAACCGGATAGCCGCGGTGCCGCAAGCACTCCCGCAAGCGGTCGCGGTTGGCCCGCGTCTCCGCGACGGTGTCGGCCAACCACGGCGAGTCGCTGGAAATGGCCGCGGCGGCGGCGGCGCTCGTCACGCTGGACACCACGAAGGGCCCGCGCGCCTTGTCCACCTCGAGCACCAGCGACGGATTCCCCACGCCGTACCCGGCGCGCAGCCCCGCGAGACCGTACGCCTTCGACAACGTCTTCACACAGAGGGTGCGCTCTCCCTCCAGAGCCATATCGAAGGGCGTCCGGTCACTCGCGTCACGGTTGTACTCGCCGTACGCCTCGTCAATGATCAGAATGCTGCCGGTGGCCTCCGTGTGTTCGTACACGGCCCGGATCCAGTCGTCGGGGATGGCCTGGCCGGTAGGGTTGCCCGGGTTGGCGACGAAGACGATGCTCGGTGAGCTCCCCGCGAAGCGCACCGGGTCGTCCAGCCCCTCCGTCCACTCGACCGAAACCGGCTCGTGCCCGTTCATGCGCGCCAACATCCCCACGGCGGGCCACCCCGGGTCCAGGAAGCGCATGCGGGTGGGAGCGACGGCCCGCATGAGCGTGTCGAGCACCCCGGTGCCCCCCGCCCCCGTCGTCACGTTGTCCGGAGAAACCCCCAGCCTCGCCGCCACGGCGTCCGCCAGCTTGTCCGCGTAGCTGCCCGGGTACTGCGACGCCTCGGCCGATCCGGAGCCGGCAAGGACGGCGAGCGCGGCCGGATGGGCGCCCCACAGGTTGCGGTTGTCGCCCAGGTCCGCGGCGACCGGCGACCGGTCGGGGAGGTAGCGGCCAAGGGATTCGTAGTCGGGGCGGGGATAGATGTCCGGCGGATTGGTCATTGTCGGTTTGGCGGTGTGGGTAGATTTGACGGGGCGGCGCCCGAGTGCGTGATGGAAGGGGCAGCCGTTCCACGCTCGGGCAATCCGCGCCTGATGGCAACGGGTGGCCCGCCGAAGCGAACGCCGGTCAGGATCGACCAGGAGGACTCGCGGGGTCATGAATGAGCCGATTCGAATCAGGGGTGCCCGTCAGCACAACTTGAAGGGGATCGATCTGGACCTTCCCCGCAACGCGCTGACAGTCATCACCGGACCGTCGGGTTCAGGCAAGTCCTCGCTCGCCCTCGACACGCTCTTCGCGGCGGGCCAGCGCCGCTATGTGGAGGCCCTGTCCAGCTACGCCAAACAGTTCCTGGACCGGCTGGAGAAGCCCGATGTCGACCTGATCGAAGGGCTCTCGCCGGCGGTGGCGATCGAGCAGCGCGCTCCAACCACGAGCAGCCGTTCCACCGTGGGCACCGCGACCGAGGTGTACGACTTCCTCCGCCTCCTCTTCGCGCGGGTCGGGCGGACGCACTGCCCCGAGTGCGGCGACGAGGTGCGGCCCGACACCGTCAGCGCCGCCGTGGACCGTGTGGCGGCCCTGACCCCCGGGACGAAGCTGCTGGTCACCTTCCCGCTGGCGCGCAGCGGCCGGGTCTCGCATGAGCTGGTCGCCGAGAACTTGCGCTCCCTGGGCTTCGCGCGGGTCATGGCCGACGGGGTGATCGCGGAGCTGTCGGACCTGCTTGGGCCGGAGGCGGAGCAAGCCGCGGCAGACGCCGGCGGGCACGAACTGGAGCCGGGCGCGGGACCGGACACGCACCTGGGCGCCCCCGTCGCGGATCTCGCCTCCGCCCGCGAAGTCATGGTCGTGGTGGACAGGCTCAGGGTGGCCAAGGAGCCGGACCGGGTCTGGACCGATCGATTGGCCGATTCGTTGGCGACGTGCTTCCGCGAGGGCGAAGGCGAGTCCGTGGTGGTGACCGCGGGAGCCGGGCCCGAGGACTGGCTTCGCTTCTCGGAACGGTTCCGCTGTCCCCGGCACGCCGAAGAGCAGTTTCTGGAACCGGTGCCCCGTCTGTTCTCCTTCAACAACCCCTACGGAAGCTGCCCGACGTGCACGGGCTTCGGCGCGACGCTGGAGTACGATCCGGCCCTGGTGGTTCCCGACGGGGACCGGTCGCTCGACGACGGCGCCGTGGACCCCTGGGCCAAACCCCGCTACGACCAGGAGCGCCGGAGGCTGCGGAACTTCGCGGTGCGGGAAGGCGCCTCCAACTACGCGCCGTGGTGTGAGTTGCCCGGGTCCTTCCGCGAGGCCGTCCTCTACGGCAAGGGATCCTTTCGCGGGGTCATGGACTTCCTCGTCTCCAGGGAGCCCAAGCGGTACAAGCAGTACATCCGCATCTTCCTGCGACAGTACCAGCGCCCCAGGCCGTGCCGCGCCTGCGGAGGATCGCGCCTGAGGAAGGAAGCCGGGTACATCACGGTCGGCGGGCACGACATCGGCACGGTCTCCGCCATGCCGATCGAAGAGCTCCCCCGCTGGCTGGAGGGCCTGGAGCTGCGCCCCATGGAAGCGCGCATTGCGACCACCATCCTCCGGGAGCTGTCCGCGCGGGTGGGGTTTCTGGTGGACGTGGGGCTCGGCTACCTCACGCTCGGGCGGCAGATGCGCACGGTCTCCGGGGGCGAGGCGCAGCGCATCTCGCTCGCCAACTCCCTTGGTTCACGGCTGGTGGACACGCTGTATGTCCTCGACGAGCCGTCCATCGGGCTGCATCCGCGCGACATGGACGCCCTCATGGCGCTGTTGAAACGCCTTAGGGACGGGGGCAACACGGTTGTCGTGGTGGAGCACAACGCGGCCGCGATCCGGGCCGCCGATCATGTGGTGGAATTGGGCCCGGGGTCGGGTGACATGGGTGGAGAGGTCGTTTTCGAGGGTTCCCCGGATGCTTTGACAGATTCCGTGACGGATACCGGGCACTATCTGTCCGGGAATCTGTCACGGACCACCGGAAGGCGACGGCCGGTCGACGGCGCCCGCATCCGTCTGTCGGGTGCCACCCTCCACAACCTGCGCGGCGCCGAGGCCGAATTCCCCATCGGCGCGATGACCGTGGTGACCGGCGTGTCCGGGTCGGGCAAGTCGACCCTGGTGCACGACATCCTCTACCGTGCCCTCGAGCGCGAACTGCGCGGCGGGCGCACGTCGGCCAAGGAGCACCTGGGCGAGGTGGTCGGGGCGTACGGCTCGCTGACGGGGCTGGAACACGTCGACGACGTGGTGCTGATCGACCAGAGTCCCATCGGGCGCACTCCCCGCTCCAACCCCGTCACCTACATCCAGGCGTGGAGCGAGATCCGCCGCATCTTTGCACAGCAGCGCGCAGCGGGGTCCGCCGGGCTTGATGCGCGCAGCTTCTCGTTCAATGTGAAGGGCGGGCGCTGCGAGGAGTGCAGCGGGGCCGGCTTCGTGCGCGTCGAGATGGTCTTCATGGCGGACGTCCATGTACCTTGCGACGTGTGCGGCGGAAAGCGGTACCGTCCCGAAGTGCTCGACGTGAAGGTTCGCGGCCTCAACGTGACGGATGTGCTGGACCTTACCGTCGACAGGGCCATGCGCTTCTTCCTCCGCGAGCCCAGGCTGGGCCAGGCGCTGTGGCACCTGCAGCAGGTCGGGCTGGGGTATCTCCGCCTCGGGCAGCCGGCAACGACGCTGTCGGGAGGCGAGGCCCAGCGGCTGAAGATCGCGCGCGAACTGTTCGGCGCGGCCAGGAGGAAGGGAACACGCAAGGTGTACATCCTCGACGAACCGACCACGGGGCTTTCGGGAGCGGACGTGGCGCAGTTGAATACCGTGCTGGGCAAGTTGGTGAAGGCCGGGCACACCCTCGTGGTTGTGGAGCACGACCTGGACGTGGTCAGGGTGGCTGACTGGGTGGTCGACATGGGACCCGGCGCGGGTGGGCGCGGCGGCGAGGTGGTGGCGATGGGGCGGCCCGAAGACGTGGCGACCGTGCCCGAGAGCGTCACCGGGCGGTTTCTGGGCGACCTGGTGCATCGCGGCGCGGGGAGTGGTGCGGACGGACGGGGAGCGGGCCGCGCGGCGGGGGTCGGATGACCGCCTCACGGCGTGGGCGTTTGCCCCGGGTCTCGGTGGTCCTCCCGGTCCACGACGGCGAGGCCACGTTGGCTGCGGCGCTCACGTCCCTGGCCGCGCAGACCGTGCGCGACTTCGAGGTCGTGATCGTCGACGACGGCTCCCGTGACGCCTCCCCCCGGATCGCGCGGGCGTGGCAGTGGCGTGACGATCGCTTCCGTGTCGTGCACACCCCGCACGAGGGGATCGTCCCGGCGTTGCAGCGCGGCCTGGCCGAGGCGCGTGGCGCGTACGTGGCCCGCATGGACGCCGACGACGTCTCCCACCCGGCTCGCTTCTCGGCCCAGCTCGACCTTCTGGAGCGCCGCGCGGACCTCGCGGGGTGCGGCACCGGCGTGAGATACGTTCCCGAATCGGGCGTCACCGCACGATCGGCCCAGTACGCTGCCTGGGTCAACTCCATGACCAGCTGGGACGCGGTCGCGGCCAGCATCTTCGTCGAGTGCCCCCTCGCCCACCCGACCTTCATGTTCAGGACGGGCACGCTCACCTCTGCGGGAGGGTACCGCGACCGTGGCTGGCCCGAGGACTACGACCTCCTGCTGCGGCTGTGGCGGCTCGGCCACCGCTTCGTGACGCTGCCCCGGATCCTCCTCGACTGGGGGAACCGCGAAGGGCGCCTGAGCCGCACCCACCCCGCGTATTCGCTGGACGCGTTCAGGGCGTGCCGGGTGCACCACGCGCGGCGCAGCCTGCTCGAGGGGCGGATCGGGGTGGTGGTGTGGGGCGCGGGTCCCACCGGCAAGAGTCTCGCGCTGGAGTTCCAGCGTCAGAAGGTGGCGGTCAAGGGGTTCATCGAGGTGGACCCGCGCAAGATCGGGCAAGTGATCCATGACGCGCCGGTGCGTGAGGCGGGGGCCGCGCGGGAGTTCGGGGATGTGCTTCATGTCGGCGCCGTGGCGCGTGGGAAGGGCAGGGCGGCGGTGCGGGCGGCGGCTGCGGAAACGGGCCTGGAATACGGGTTGAACTTCGTCTCGATGGCGTGACGCCGGAGGCCGGACGCGAAGGCCTTCCACAGCCCACGAAGGAGCCCGTATCAACCGGTGTTCCGACCTTGAGCCGACCGCCCGAAACGGCTATCTTCAAGGGCTGTTGAAGGCCCTCCTCGACCCCGTCCGGGTTCCCTGAGTTTCGCCGGCCTTCCGCTTCTCCCCCAGACCCGAAATCATGGCCGACAACGACCAGCCCAATACCGGCGAACGGGTCCTCGAACGAATCCTCGAACAGGAGATGCGCGAGTCGTTCATCGACTATTCGATGAGCGTCAACGTGCAGCGCGCCCTGCCCGATGTGCGGGACGGGCTGAAGCCGGTCCACCGCCGCATCCTCTACGCCATGTCGGGGCTTGGTCTCTCGCCCGGACGCGCCTACAAGAAGTGCGCGACGGTCGTGGGCGAGGTGCTGGGGAAGTACCATCCGCACGGTGATTCGGCCGTCTACGACGCCCTGGTCCGCATGGTCCAGGACTTCTCGCTGCGCTATCCGCTCGTGGACGGCCAGGGGAACTTCGGATCCATCGACGGCGACTCGGCGGCGGCCTATCGCTACACCGAGGCCCGGCTGCAGCGCCTGTCCATAGAGCTGCTGGCCGACATCGAGAAGGACACCGTCCGCTTCGACGAGAACTTCGACGGGCGGCTGAAGGAGCCGTCGGTCCTGCCGTCCAAGGCGCCCAATCTGCTCATCAACGGGTCTTCGGGCATCGCGGTGGGGATGGCGACCAACATTCCCCCGCACAACCTGCGCGAAGTCGTCGCCGGCCTCCTGGCCCTGATCGACGACCCCTACCTCCCCCAGGAGCGGCTGGAAGAGCTCATCAGGGGGCCGGACTTTCCCACCGGGGGGAACATCTGCGGGACCGAGGGCATCCAGGAAGCCTACCGGACCGGACGGGGCCGGATCATCATTCGGGCCGTGGCGACGATCGAAGAGGACGACGACGGGCCGTCCAGGATCATCATCAGCGAGATCCCCTTCATGGTGAACAAGTCCCGCCTCATCGAGCAGATCGCGGCTCTGGTGCGGGAAAAGAAAGTCATATCCATCCGGGACCTGCGCGACGAGTCGGACCGGGACGGGCTCCGCATCGTGATCGAGCTGAAGCGCGACGCGGTGCCGCAGGTCGTGCTGAACAGGCTCTACAAGCACACGCAGATGCAGTCAACCTTCGGCGTCATCTTCCTGGCCCTGGTGGACGGCGTGCCCCGGGTCATGACGCTGCGCGAGATGCTGGGCCACTTCATCGACCACCGCCACAGCGTGGTGGTCAGGCGGAGCCGCTTCGACCTTGGCGCCGCGAAGGAGCGGGAGCACATCCTGGAAGGCCTCAGGATCGCGGTCGACGACATCGACGAGGTGGTCAGGATCATCCGCGGTTCGCGGGACGCAGCGGAAGCGGCGGTGGGGCTCCGTGACGCCTTCAGCCTGTCCGAGCGCCAGGCCCGGGCCATTCTGGAGATGCGCCTTTCCCGCCTGACCGGGCTCGAGATGGACAACCTCGACGCCGGGGTGTCCCAGGTGCGGGCGCGGATCACCGAGCTGGAGCGCATCCTGGGCGACCGCGACGTGCGAATGGGCATCATCAAGGACGAGTTGCGGGACATGGCCACCCGCTACGGCGACGACCGCCGCTCCGCGATTCGGGGGAGCATCTCGGCCTTCGACGTCGAGGACCTGATCGCGGACGAGGAAGTCGTGATCACGATGTCCCGGCAGGGCTACGTCAAGCGCATCCCCATCGACACCTACCGGGCCCAGCGAAGGGGCGGACGGGGCCTCAGGGGGATGAAGACCAAGGCCGAGGACTGGGTGGAGCACCTCTTCGTCGCGTCCACCCACGACTATCTCATGGCGTTCACCGACCAGGGCCGGTGCCACTGGGTGAAGGTGTGGGGGATCCCCCAGGGCAGCCGCAATGCCAAGGGGAAGCCCATCGTCAATTTTCTCGAGCTGGCTCCCGGCGAGAAGGTCGCGTCGGTCCTCCCGGTGCGAGAGTTCAGCGGGGACCGGTTCCTGCTCTTCTGCACCAGGAACGGGGTCGTGAAGAAGACTCCTCTCTCCGCCTACGGCAATGTTCGTGCGGTCGGGATCTACGCCATCAAGTTCCGTGAGGGCGACGCGCTCATCGACGCGCGGATCACCGACGGTACCAACGAGGTCGTGCTGGCGACGCGGCTAGGCAAGGCGATCCGCTTCCACGAGTCCGATGCCCGGCCGATGGGGCGCAACACCGAGGGGGTGATGGGGATCCGCCTGGCCGAAGGTGACGATGTCGTGGGGATGGTGGTCGTGCGGCAGCCGGACCAGACGCTGCTCACAGCGACCGAGCGCGGGATGGGCAAGCGGAGCGAGATCGGCGACTACCGCCTGCAGGCGCGGGGCGGGATGGGCGTGATCAACCTGAAGGTCTCCGGGAAGAGCGGGCCGGTGGTCACGATCAGGGCCGTCACGGACGATGACCAGCTCATGGTGATTACCCGGCACGGGGTGGTGAACCGCCAGCGCGTGTCCGACATGAGGGTCATCGGGCGTGTGACTCAGGGCGTGCGCCTGGTGAATCTGGACGAGGGTGATTCGGTGGTCGACGTCGCTCGGGTGGTGGGCGATGACGATGACGATGACGACGAGTAGTCCCGGTCTGGTCCCGCTCGCCGCGGTGGAGGCGGCTGCGGAACGGATTCGCGGGACCGTGATGCGCACGCCGCTGATCCCGGACACGGACCTGTCGGATTCGCTGGGCGGCGAGGTTCGGCTGAAGTGCGAGTCGCTCCAGAAGGCGGGTGCCTTCAAGGCGCGGGGAGCCTGCAACTTCATCGCGCAGCTGTCGCCGGAAGAGCTTGCACAGGGTGTGATCACGTACTCCTCCGGCAACCACGCCCAGGCCGTCGCATTCGCCGCGGGGCTCAAGGACGTGCGCGCGGTCGTCGTCATGCCGACCACGGCTCCCCGGGTCAAGAGCGACGGAGCACGGCGCCTGGGCGCGCGTGTGGAGTTCGCGGGAACGACCTCCGAGCACCGGCGCGTGCGTGCCGAGGAGATTGCCGAAGCCGAGGGGATGGTGATGGTACCGCCCTTCGATCACCCATGGATCATCGCCGGCCAGGGGACCGTGGCGCTGGAAGTCTTCGAGGACTGGCCGGAAGTGGACACGTTGCTGGTTTCGATCGGTGGAGGAGGACAGATGGCGGGCTGCGCGGCGGCGCTTCGGCGCCTGAAGCCGGGAGCCTCCGTTATCGGCGTGGAACCCGCGGGAGCGCCCACCATGCGGCGGGCCCTCGACGCGGGGGGCCCGGAGACGCTCGATCGCATCGACACGATCGCCGACGGACTGGCGCCCACCCGCGCCGGCGACCTCACCTTCGCCCACGCGGCCGCGCTGCTGGACGATGTGGTGCTCGTCAAAGACGGCGACATCCGCCGCGCCGCCGCCCACCTCATCACCCGGCGCAAGCTCGTCGTGGAGTACTCGGGTGCGGCCACGGTCGCCGCGCTGATGTCGGGGCGGGTTCCCGCCGCGGGCCGCAACGTCTGCGCGGTGCTGTCGGGGGGCAACCTGGACACCTCGCTGCTCGGCGAGATCCTCGGCGCGGCTTAGCGCCCCGCCAGTGCTCCTCCTCTTCGACATCGACGGCACCCTCACGTGGGGCGGTCCGGCCAAGGAGGCATTCGGCTTCGCCCTGGAGGGCACCTTCGGGACCGCGGGACCGATCGCCAACCATGACTTCTCGGGGAAGACCGACCCGCTCATCATGCGGGAACTCCTCACCGCGGCCGGCCACGCTTCCTGCGAGATCGAGGCCGGGCTGCCGCGCTTCTGGGACCTCTACCTGTCGGAGCTGGACGCCAGGATCGGGGCCGAGCCCTCGGCCTCGTCACGGGCAACGTGGAGGGAGGCGCCAGGCTGAAGCTCCGCTCGGCGGGGCTGTGGGAGAGCTTCCCCGTCGGCGCCTTCGGGTCGGACCACGAGGTGCGCAACGAACTGCCCACAGTCGCGTTCCGGCGCGCGGCCGCACACTGGGGGCGGCCCTTTCGGGGCGAACACGCAGTGATCATCGGGGACACGCCGCAAGACATCGAGTGCGGCAAGTCCGTCGGCGCGGCCACGGTGGCCGTCGCCACGGAGCGGTTCTCGGCGGCGGACCTGCGGGACGCGGGCGCGGATCGGGTGCTTGCGGGGTTCGCGGATACGCAGGCCACCGTCGAGGCACTGACCGCCCGTCCTTGATCTTGGGGCCGCGCCCGTCCCATCTTGCTATTGTCTCGCTGGAACAACGACAACGGAGTGTCGAACACATGAAGAACTTCTACATCATCATAGGGGTCGTGGGCGTGGCCGGGGTGGCGGTTGTCGCATTCGCCCTCAGGGGTGGCGGAACGGCGGCCAGCGTGCCCGTCGACCTGGGCGACATCGGGGATCAGGAGCTGGTGGATCTGGCGCAGGGCATGGTCTACGGCGATCTGGACGCGCCGGTCACGATCATGGAGTTCGGCAACTACCAGTGCGGTGGGTGTGCGCAGTTCGCCAGCCTGGTCAAACCCCAGGTCGATCTGGCCTACATCGAGACCGGGCAGGCCAAGTTCGTCTTCCACGACTTCCCGATGCCGAGTCTTCCGCACTCGTTTCTCGCCGCCCGGGCGGTCCGTTGCGCGGGCGACCAGGGCCGCTACTTCGACTATCACGACTCGGTGTTCCGCACCCAGCGACAGTGGTCCCGCCCGGACAGCCCGGTCGGCCATTTCAACGACCTGGCGGAGGAACTGGAGCTGGACACGGGCGCCTTCGGGGATTGTCTGAACAGCGACCGGCACGCGGATGTCGTGACGGCCAACGCGACCCTGGGCCAGATGTTGGGTGTCAACTCGACCCCGGCGATCCTCGTCCACCACGGCACCGGGCGGGCCCAGCATCTGGGCGGCTTCCAGTTCATCGACATTCAGCAGGCCGTGGAAGCCGGGCCGGGGAATTGACCGAGCCGCGGCACTCGCCCGGCGCCGGGCCCCCGAAGAGCAGGATGCTCGTCGCCGTGCTCTCCCTTGGCGGCGTGTTCCTGGCGTTCTATCTGGTGGCGTACAACATGGGTTGGGCGCCTCCCATCCCGTGCGGAAGCGGGAGTTGCGCGATGGTGCAATCTTCCAGCTACGCGTGGGTGGGTCCCGTGCCCGTTTCGGTCATCGGACTGGCCGGATACCTGGCGCTGCTCGTGCTCTCGATCGCGGGGTTGCAGCCACGGCTGGCCGCGTCCCGGACGGTCTCGTTCCTCCTGTTCGGAGGGGCTCTGACCGGGGTGCTGTTCAGTGCGTACCTCACCTACCTGGAAGCAGCGGTGATCAACGCCTGGTGCCGCTATTGCGTGGCTTCGGCCATCCTCATCACCATCGTGTTCGTGGCGACGATTCCGGAAGTGAAGCGGCTGCGTGGAGGGACTATCCGATGAGCGGCGAGCGGATCCGTGTGCGAGTTCTCTACGCCGCGGGCGGGGGATACCACTCCGAAATCATTTCGGTGCCGGGCGGCGGTCTGAGCGAGTACGAGCGTCTGATCGACTTCCTCAGGGAAGACGCGGCGGTGGCGGCCGAGTGCTATATTGACGCGGAGCGTCTGTGTTCGGCCCGGATCGCAGGGGACGACGACACGGAAACCGGGTAGGGGAGGGGTCGGAGCCGGGGTGCCGAACGCGGTGCCGAACGCGGCGCACTAACGCGCGCTGCTACATTCCGCCACGACACGCCGTCAACGCACTGGCCAGCGACCATTCCTGCGCTTCACGAGGCGGCCAGCCTCCCACGTGAAACGCGAACATCAGGGCGGCGGCTTCGTCCCGAGCCCGGTCGGCCAGCGCCTTCGTGATCAGGCCGCCGGCTTCCGCTTCGTCGAGTTCCGCTTCGTCGAGCAGCTGCACATCACCGTGCCGGGGCATCCAGACATCGAGACAGAGGTCCGTTGTCGCCCAGCTCCGCTCGTTGATGAATTCGACAGGCGTGAGGATGTTGGCGTAGTACCCGGTAGAGGCGCCGTTGGTGCGGTGAAAAAGGCCGATGTCGTACGACTTGTTCGGGTAGGTGAACCAGATGACCGGTGAGCGCGGCTCGAGGATCGTGAAGCCGTCGACCACGATGGGCCTGTCAATAGGCGTACGGGGCTGGAATGTGACCACAACGTCCGGGCGGCTCTCCAACACGTACAGACGGTAGATGGCCAGGGGCTTGCCGATCCGTCCGTAACGGATGGTGATCCAGGTGTTCGCCGCGGGTAGCCGGGAGCTCCGGCCCTTTTCGCCGGCGCCGCTGCGCTGCCCGCTCATGGGTCGCCGAAGCGTTCCGGATTGGCACGCTCGATGAAGATGTTCATGATTCCTCCGCAGACAGCCGGGCTCCACGACGTGAAGTCGTCGGTGAGGTCGACCCTTATGGTCGCAGGGGGCGCACCGTCAAAGAGCTTCCTGGCGGCTTCGATCACCTCGCCCTCGCCACACCCCCCGCCAACCGTTCCAGCGATCACGCCACTCTTCCCGATGAGCATCCGGGCTCCGGTCTTGCGTGGCGTGGATCCCTTCGACGACACGATCGTGGCCAGAACGGCGGGCTCCTCCAGTGAAGCCAACCGTGCCAGCAACTGCTTCTCGCTCATGACTGCCCCTCGCTCATGACTGCTCCTTCTTCGCGGACGGGCCGGGTGCCGGTCCGCCCTCGCCCGCCCGCCCGCCGAAAAAGCGATCGACGACGCGCTCCTTCTCCACCAGGGGAGAGCCGGAGCCGCGGGAGTGGAACATGATGACCTCCGCGGCCACCGAAACAGCGATTTCCGCCGGGGTCTGCCCCCCGAGATCCAGCCCGACGGGTGCCCGCACAAGCTTCATCTCATCGGTGGTGAAGCCGTCCCGGACGAGCTGCTCGTGCGTGGCCCGTACGCGCCGCCGACTCCCGATCATCCCAATGTAGCCCGGTGGCCCGGGCATGCGCAGCAGGCGCACCAGACACTCGTAGTCGAAGCTGTGTCCCCGCGTGACCAGGACCACATGGTCGTGCGGGTCCAGGCGGGTGTCGGCGAAGGGATCCCGGAAGTCGATCACGCGGACGGCGGCTGCCTCGGGGAACCGCTCGGGAGCCGCGAATTCGGGTCGGTCGTCCAGCACTTCGACGCGCAGCCCCAGCATTGCGCTCAGTGTGCACAGAGGGATGGCGATGTGCCCCGCGCCCACGATCACCATGCGCGCGGGCGGGCCGTGCAGCTCGACGTAGACCTTGGCGGTTGCGGCGCGCGCTCCTTCGCCGTATTCGAAGTCCCGGCTCAGCGCACCCCTGGATTCCCGTGGGGGGAAGAGCGCCGTCACCGCCGCGGCGACCTCCCTGTCGAGGGACGGGCTTCCGAGTGTGCCCCCGTTGCGCCTGCCGGAAAGCCACCACCGCCGCCCGATCATCGATGCGTCGGCCGCATCGGTCACGACCGCCGTGTAGATGCGCTCCCCCTTTTCCAGCGCCTCCAGCACTCGGGCGGCTATCCGCGCGGGAGAGGGGTTCATGCCGGAAAACGGTCCCGGTAGCGCGCGGGGGTGTCCAGATCGTCCACCGTGCCGGGATCGTGAACCTGGACCTCGATCACTCTGCCGGGATCCCGCCGGACCACCTCACGGGCTCCCTCGGCCAGGCCGTCCGCGTGGAATTCCGCCGCGATGGCCAGGTCGGCCAGCACGGGGTGGCCGTGCTTGCCCTCGTGGCTGGGCACCACAATGGCCGCACGGGAACGACGCCACGCCTCGATCAGGGACCGCACCGTGTCGGGGGACACGGCGGGGTTGTCGACCGGGGTGAAGAGGGCGGCCGCGGGGGGATCGTCGAGCCTCTCGAGGTGGCGGAGCGCGGCGCGCAGCGAGCCGATCTGGCCGCCTTCACCGCCCGGGTTGACCGCGAGACGGGCCGGTCCCCGCGCGACCTCGGCGGCCGTTTGGCCGGTGTCCGACGCGGCCACCACCACGACGGGCTCGCACCCGCCCCGGACCAGGGTGTCCACCAGGCGGGCCACGAAGGTCATACCGCCCGCGTCGAGAAGGGCCTTCGGCGAGCCCATGCGCGTCGAGCTGCCCGCCGCGAGGACGATGCCCGCGACACCGCCGCCGAGCTTGCCGGGTCGCCGCACCTTCCGCTCACCCGGCGGCGTCTGCGGGGCGGGCCGGCGGAGCGGGGCGGTCCGCGGTGCGGCCCGGTGTTGCGGTGCGGGCCGCGGGGAAGGCGCCGTGGAAGGTCTCCCCGGCCTCGACCAGTCGGGCCAGCAGGGCGCCGGGTTCGTACCGCTTGCCCGCGCTGTCTGCGAACGCCGTGAGGGTCCGCAGGATGTCGGCCAGGCCACGGTCGTCGGCGTACTTCAGCAAGCCGCCGCGGAAGGGCGGGAATCCGGTGCCCATGACCATGCCCAGGTCCACGTCCGCGGCCGAGGGGACGATCTCGTCCTCCAGCACCCTCGCGGCCTCGTTTACCATGGCCAGTATCGTCCGGTCCCGTGCGTGGGCGCTATCCGGGACCGAGCGCGCCGCCGGCAGACCCATGTCCGCGTACACGGTTGGATCGAGTCCCTTCTGCTTCCCGCCTTCGTACCGGTAGAAGCCCCGGGCCCCCTTGCGTCCCAACCGCCCCGACTCGGACAGGGCGACCAGGGGAATGGCGGGCTCCATCCGATCACCGAGTTTGTCCGCCAAAACTGCCCCCGCGTGGCGGACAACGTCGATCCCGACCTCGTCAATGAGGCGACAGGGCCCCATCGGCATGCCGAAATCGGTCCAGACCCGGTCCAGCGCCACGACCTCGCACCCCTCGTCCAGCAGATGCCCGGCTTCGTTGAGGCCCGCTCCCAGGATCCGGTTGACCAGGAATCCCGGCCCGTCGCGCGTGACGACGGGGACCTTCCCGAAGCGGATCACCAGAGCGGCGATCGTCTCGATCGTGCCGGGATCGGTCTCCTTTCCCGTCACGATCTCCACCAGGGGCATGCGATGGACCGGGTTGAAGAAGTGCATCCCCCCGAACCGTCCGGGACGCTCCAGCGCCGAGGCCATCTCGTCGACCGACAGCGAAGAGGTGTTCGTCGCGATCACGGCCTCGGGCCCGACGGCCGCCTCGATCTCCCTGAGCACCGCCCGCTTGATGTCCATCCGTTCGACCACGGCCTCCACGACGAGGTCTGCGCGCCCCACGCCGGAGTAGTCCAGCCCGCCGGAGATCAGGCCCATCTTCGCTCCAGCGGCGCGGCGGCGGAGTGTCCTGCGCTTCACGGCGCCGTCAAAGAGCGAGCGCGCATGGGCGAGACCTCCCGCCACGGCCTCGTGGCGAATGTCCCTCATCCGCACGGGGATGTCGTTGTACGCCGCCAGCTGGGCAATGCCGCCCCCCATCTGCCCGGCTCCGATCACCGCCATCCGCTCCACGGGTGCCGCGCGGCCTCCGTCCGACCACGGCCCCTTGCGGGCCCCCTCGCGGAGCTGAAAGAGGAAGAGCAGGTTCCCGCACACCGGCGATTCCAGCAACTCGCCCACGCCCTCGGCTTCCAGCTCCAGGCCCTGTGCGATCGTCCGCCCCGCGCCCTTGCGGACGACTTCCAGGAGCTTCAACGGGGCGGGGTAGTGGCCCCCGGTGCGCTTGAGGACCTGCTTCCGTGCGGCCCGCAAAACGAGCGCGCGCCCGGGGGCGGTCCCGTCGAGGATGCGGCCCACGAGCCCGCGCTTCCGCCGTGGCCGCGCCGTCGCGGTCCCCCCTTTGCGCCCCACGTTGCCCTGCGGCGATCCGTCGGGTGTGGTGTGCCCCCGTGCACTCGCGTCCGCGAGCGCGCGCACGAAGGCACGGCTCCGCTCCTCGAACTGATGCGCGGGGAAGACCTGGTCCACCAGCCCGATGCGCTTCGCCTTCGAGACCCGTGCCGCCTTCCCGGTGAGCATGATGTCGAGGGCGGCGCGCAGGCCGACCAGGCGGGGAAGTCGCGTCGTACCTCCCCACGCGGGGAAGATCCCGAGCTGCACCTCGGGGAGGCCGATCCGGGTACGGTCGTCGTCGTCGCTCACCCGGTAGTCGCACGCGAGTGCGACCTCGGTGCCTCCGCCCAGGCAGATGCCCTGGATGGCCGCCACGGTGGGGACGGGGAGCGCGGCGATGCGTTCGAAGAGGGCCTGCCCCCGTCGCACCGCTTCGGATCCGGCCTGCCGGTCACCGCTCTCGGCGAAGGCGGCGATGGCGTTCACGTCAGCACCGGCGATGAAGGATCCGGGCTTGCCGGACCTCACCATCAGGACCCGGAGGGTCCCCTTCCCTGCGGCCTCGCCGGCCTGCGCAACGACCGAATCCAGATCCCGCAGCACCTCGGCCGTGAGGATGTTGTGCGGTCTTGCAGGGTCGCTGAACGTGATCTGCCCCACACCGTCGGCACCGATGTCAAGGCAGGGGTTCACCGGTCAGCGGGTGTGGCCGGCGCCGGGCGAAGCCTCTCGGCGGCCCGGTGCCCGGCCACGGACTGCACCGGCCACGGACTGCTAGAAGATCGGCCGTGTGACGGCGTTGTCCTCGCTGAGGCGCAGCACGAACGGCTCTTCCCGCGTAACGACGATCGGCACGTTCCAGTAGAGCTCGTTGTAGGGCAGCTCGTGCCGGGCGTAGACCCAGTATGCGCCCGGCGAGACATCGTCGAACTGGGCGATCCCGTTGGCGTCGGTGGTGTCCGCCAGCGGCTCCAGCCCCGAAAGCTCGACCTTGGCCGCGATGACATAGTCGACTTCCTCGAACGCCTGGTCGGCCCAGTCGGCCTGGACGATGTTCATGCTGTCCATTCGGCCGATCGCCGCCTGCTGAAGCGACGTGAAGGTTTCGAACAAGGCCTCGTTCTGCCGTTCCGCCCGGTTGTACAGAGCTTCCTGGTCCTGCCATTCGTTGAAGATGGCCCGGTAGCGGCCCTCGCCGGGGTTTAGCCCTTCCAGCGCCGTGTTAAGCTTCTGCAGCGTGTCACGCAGCGTGTTCCACTGTGTCTCCATGTCGCGCCAGGCCTGCTGCGCGTCGGCGATCTCCGCCTGGGCCGCGAGCAGATCCGCGGGGACCTCCGGCTCGGGCGTCGTCGCCGCCCTCGTCAGCGAGTCGAAGACCTGGTCGCGATCGTACGGCAGCAGGCGAACCTCGACATCGTCGACGGGGTTTCCGTTGCCGTCTTCGCCGAGCGCGACGACGATCGTCGCCTGGCCCGGTTGGCACCCCGTGATGGCCATGGTGGCGAAGAGCGCCAACAGGCCCAAACCAGTGTTGCTACGCATCGTGACTCACTCCCTGAAGGTGACCGAAAATGTTGATGGCCAGGACGTTGCTATCGCCCAAGGTAAGAATGGAAACAGGCTGCATCAAGATACCGCAACTGCCTACCCGGCACCTCGTGACCCTCGGTGCCGGAGCGGTCTCTCGCCACGGGCTGCTACGGAGCGTACCGCCGGAGGACGTAGTTCAAGGGGTCCACGGGCCGGCCGTTGTAGTGGATCTCGTAGTGAACGTGGGGTGCGGTGCAGACGCCGGTGCAGCCGACCTGGGCGATGACCTCGTCCCGCTCGACCCTCTTCCCGCGGTCCACCAGCAGCGTGGCCGCGTGTGCGTACCGGGTCGTGTAGCCGAACCCGTGGTCGACTTCGACCATGAGACCGTACCCGGACTTCCGGCCGGCGAAGGTAACCACGCCGCCACCGGTCGCGACGAATGGCGTGCCGAAGAACGCGTTGAGATCGATGCCCTCGTGAGGCATGTCGACCTTGTGGACGGGGTGGGGTCGACTCAGGCTGAAAGCGCTGGAAAGGAGACCGTTGACCGGAAGGATGGAAGGGATGGCTCCGAGCTGTTCCAGCTGGCCCTCCATCGTATCTTCGGTCTCGCCGAGGCTCTCTTCCAGCACGTCCGCCTTACGCTCCAGAAGATCGATGGTGTAGCGGTTGGCGTAGGCCAGCTCCGACGCTTCGGGGTCCAGCGCCCAGAGTTCGCCCTCGCCGGGGGAATCGAGCCCGGGACCACCGATACCTACCGCGAAGACATCCTCGTCGATGCCCATCCGCCCCGCAAGCAACCGGGTCCGCCGGTCCGTTTCGGCCAGGACGCCGATCTGCACCTCGAAGTCGGCTACCTGGTCGCGGAAGCCCACGAGTTCCCCTTCAAGGAGGCGGTTCTCCCGGGCCAGATGCATGACGCGTGCGCGCGCACCCGTATCGTAGACGAGGAAAGCCGCGGCGGCGACAAAGAGGGCACCGAAGACGCCCAGTCCCACCAAACCGCGTCGCACCGTCGGTGCCGACAGCGAGTACTGCCGCACCGCGTCCGTCTCGCCCCGGAAAAAAAGGACGGTCCATCGTTCTCGTATCATTCGACGGGTAGGTTACAGGTCGAGTCCGCCCGGGTCAAGGAACACATGTTTTTTGGCCGTGTGTCCCATCGCCCGTTCAGCCCGCTTCTACGCGCGGAAAGAGGGGCGAACCGACGGTCACCGAGAGCCCCGCGACATCCAGTCCGGCCAGCTCCGCGAAGCGCGGGACATCCGCCAGACCAAGTCGTGTGGCCAACACCCGGGCCTTCGCGGGCGCAACGGGTTCGAACATGCTGGCAAGCACCGCCAGCGTTCTTACCAGTGTAGCGAGGGTCCGGTCGAGTTCATCCGCCCGCTCCGGATCACGCGCCAGCGCCCACGGCTCGCGCGCCTCCACGAATCCATTGGCGGTCCTCGCGAGGTCCATGGCCGCCGCGAATCCCGTGTGCAGGCGGTAACCCTCCAGTCCCTGCCGGTAGGCGGCCAGCGCCTCCTCCGTCTCGGCGGCAAGCCCGTGGGAGGGCGCGTCCGGGACGGTGCCCCCGCGGTACCGTCCGACCATGGAGAGGGCGCGGTGAACGAGGTTGCCGAAGATGTTGCCCAGCTCGCCGTAGCGCGTGAGAAAGCGGTCGGGTGTGTAGGAGGCGTCCTGCCCGGTGGCCATCTCCCGCATCAGGTACCAGCGGACGGCGTCGGCGCCGAACTGCTCGCGGAGATCGAGCGGGTCGACGACGTTGCCGAGCGACTTGGACATCTTGGTGTCGCCGACCACCCACCACCCGTGCGCGAGGATCTTGCGGGGCAGGGGCAGATCGGCGCCCATCAGCAGGGTGGGCCAGTAGACGGCGTGCGTGGTGAGGATGTCCTTGCCCATGAGGTGCACGTCGGCTGGCCACCGGGACGGGCGGAGATCGCCAAAGCCGCGGGCGGCGCTGGGTGCGCCGGGGTCGATGGCGCCGGACGCGGTGACGTAGTTGGTCAGCGCGTCGACCCAGACGTAGGTGACCTGGTCGGCGTCCCAGGGAAGGGGTATCCCCCAATGGATGCGCGAGCGGGGCCGCGAGATGGACAGATCCGCCAGCGGCTGATTGAGGAACCCGAGGACCTCGTTGCGGCGGGTGGCCGGGACGATCCAGTCGGGGTTGTCTTCGATGTGCCGGATCAGCCGGTCCTGGAAGTGGCTCATCCGGAAGAAGTAGTTCTTCTCGCGGATCCGCTGGACCGGTCCTCCGGCGATCGGGTCGACCCGGTCCGGACCGATCTCCTTTTCGGTGAAGTACCGCTCCTGCCCGACGGAGTACCACCCCGCGTATTCCGATTCGTAGATGAAGCCGTTGTCCTGAAGGCGTTCCAGCAGTGCGGTGACGACGGCGATGTGCTCGGCTTCTGTGGTGCGGATGAAGCGGTCGTTCGAAATACCGAGATCCTCCCACGCCTCCTCGAAACGGCCCGCCATGAGGTTGCACAGCTCCAGCGGCGTCACCCCCTGCGCGGCGGCGGCCTCCTGGATCTTCTGACCGTGCTCGTCGGTCCCCGTGAGGAAGAGCACGTCCTCCCCGGCGCGGCGTCGATAGCGGGCGAGCACGTCGGCCAGGATCGTGGTGTAGGCGTGGCCCAGGTGCGGCTCGCCCGAAGCGTAGTAGATCGGCGTCGTCAGGAAGAAGGACGACATGGATCAGGCCTGCTCCCGTGCGACCGCCGCGCCGACGACGCGGGCGTACCAGTCCAGGGTCTCGACGAAGCCCGCGAAGGACTTCTCGTAGTGCGGCTCCAGGGGCTCGCCATCGGCGCTGAAGGCGCGCCCGACGTTCGAAACCGCCATGCCCGCCACCGGCAGGGCTTTCACGCGCAGAAAGAGGAGCTGGAGGTGGTTGTGGACCTGGACGCCCCCGAAACCACCCGCCGACACCGTCACGATGCCGACCGGCTTACGGCTCCACTCCCCGTAGATGTAGTCGAGCGCGTTCTTGAGCACCCCCGGCATCGACCCGTTGTACTCGGGGCTCACGACGACCAGCGCGTCGGCGGACCGGACCGACTCCGAGAAGCGCACCAGCCCGGCGGGCGGGTCGTCCCGCATGTGCAGGCGCTCCTCCATGATGGGGAGGTCGAGGTCGCGCAGATCCAGCAGTGGCGCGACCGCGCCCGCCTTCTCCAGGCGCTTGCTCGCGAAGCGCGCCACCTTGATCGACTGGCGGCCGCGGCGCACGGATCCGACCAGAACGGGGATGTGGAGCGGGGTGCTCATGACGCGCCGCTGGCCGCGGGCCCGCTCGAGTCGGAGGCGCCCGCTGCTCCGTCGACGGCGCCGCGCCCCCGCTTGAGCGCACCCCTGTCCACCTTGCCGAGGTGGGTGCGGGGAAGGTCGCTCATGATATGCACCCGGCGGGGATGCTTGTAGGACTCGAGGTGGTCCCTGACGTGCGATCGGATGCCCGTCTCCGCCGCGGCGGGATCCGTGCCCGGCGCCAGCACCACGAACGCCTCCGGGATGGTCAGTCCGTCTTCTGTCGCGATCCCCACCACCGCCGCCTCCTTGACGTCCCGGTGCCGCAGCAGACACTCCTCGGCCTCCTGGGGAGAGAACCACTTCCCCGAGACCTTGAGCAGGTCGTCCGCCCGACCCTGGTAGGTGAAATACCCGTCCGCATCGCGGGTCATCATGTCGCTCGAAATGTACCACTCCCCGGCGAACGCGCGGCGCGTCTCGTCCGGGTGCTGCCAGTAGCCGTTCGCGCGGGAACCGCCCCGCACCCGCATCCGGCCGACGTCGCCGGGCACGGCCTCGCGGCCGTCTTCGTCGCGAAGGGAGACCTGGAAGCCGGGCACGGCGGTGCCGAGCGTCCCCGGGCGGACGGCGCCGGGCCGGTTCGAGATGAAGACGTGCCACATCTCGGCGGTGCCGAGGCCGTCGAGGAGGTCGACGCCGAAGAGCTCGTTCCACCGTTGGTGCAGACTGGGGGGCAGGGCTTCGCCCGCCGAGGTGGTGAGGCGGAGGCAGCTCAGATCCTGGTCGCCGGCGCCGGGGTGCGAGACCATGTGGTTCACCATCGTGGGGACGTTGACGAGGATCGTGGGGCGGTGCCGGGCGATCTGGGCGAACAGCTGGTCCGCCGTGCAGCGCTCCGGAAAGAGCACCGCCGACGCCCCCGCTGCGAGGGGGAAGAAGAGGTTGGACCCGGTGGCATAGCCGAAGTAGAGCTTGGGGACCGAGAGCGTGATGTCGGCGGCGGTGTAGCCGAGGACGCCCTTCGCGTAGCACTCGGTGGAGTTGGCGAACGAGGCGTGGCTCTGGATCACCCCTTTGGGGCGTCCGGTCGTGCCGCCTGAGAAAAGCCAGACGGCCGGATCGTCAGAATGTGAAGCAAAGTTGACATAATGTAAAGCAGAGTTGTCAATCAGCTCGTCGCTTTCGACGGTTCCGAGGACGATGAGGCGGGGAGCATGGCGCGCGCCGTGCGCGGCCCGCGTGAAAACCTCCGCGTGATCCGCGTGCACGATCACGGCTGCGGCGCGCGTGTAGTCGTACATCTCGCGGATGCGGCTCTCGCTCAGATAGCAGTTCATCATCACCCCCACCGCGCCCATCTTCAGCGCGCCGCAGAGCGCGGCCGGGAAGTCGGGTACGTCCGGGAGGCCGATCAGGACGCGCTGCTCGGGGTGCACGCCGATCGCTTCGAGGGCATTGGCGAAGCGGTTGGCGCGCGCCTGGAGCGCCGCGTAGGTGACCGTTTCATCGGCAGTCCGGAGCGCAACCCGGTCGCCCGCCCCTTCCCGGATGCGGTCATCGAGGAAGTAGTCGGCAATGTTGAACGGGTTCGGGGGCTCGAATGACATCGGGATTATCTTCATAGATGATGGAGTGACGGTCAATGGACGATCAGGACGCAGCCATGGTGACGATGAGCGAGTCCGACAGAGAGCCGTTGGAATGGGGTCACGCGACGTGGCCGGAACTGGCGGACGCCGGTATCGAAGTTGAGCCCGGTCGCGCCCCGCACGCGCGCCCCACACCCCGGCACGGCTCCCCGGTCCTCGCCCTGCTTCCCGTCGGCGCGGTCGAGGCCCACGGCCCCCACCTCCCCCTCGTCACGGACGTGGTGATCGCCCGGGCCGCCGCCGCCGCTGCGCTGCCGGGGCTTCATCGACGCGGCTTCCATCCCTTCCTCCTCCCACCTCTCGCCTACACCGCCGCCCCCTTCGCGGCCGGCTTTCCGGGGACGATCTCCGTGCGCCCGGCCACCTTCGCGGCGCTGCTGGCCGACGTGGCGTCCTCGCTGGAACGTCAGGGCGCCCGGGCGCTGGTGGTGGTCAACGCACACCTCGACCCGGCCCACCTGGCCGCGATCCGGGACGGCATCCTGGCGCATGCGTCGCACGGCACGGCTCCGGCACCCTCGCGCGGCTCCCCCGGACCGACCCCCGGCGCCCGGGGTGCCATGCCCGACGCCATGCCCGACGCCCGCTCCGGCGCCATGCCCGTCATCCACCCCGACCTCACCGAGCGGCGGTGGGCCTCGCGCCTCACCGACGAATTCAAGAGCGGCGCGTGTCACGCGGGGCGGTACGAGAGCTCCGTCGTGATGGCCGCGGCGCCGGAACTGGTCCGTGAGTCGCTCCGGCAGGGACTGCCCGGGAACCCGGCATCGCTCTCGGCGGCGATCCGCGCGGGCAAGGCCACCTTCGAGGACGCGGGAGTGAGCGAGGCGTACTGCGGGGATCCCGCCGCTGCGACCCGGGAAGAGGGGGAGAGCACGGTGAGGACGCTGGGGCGGATCGTGGTGGACGCGGTCGTGGAGCGGTTGGGGGCCGCGGCCGAAGCGGCGCGGGAGGCGGCCCGATGACACTCGCCGGAAAGGGCGCCGTCGTGACGGGTGGCGGGAGGGGGATCGGGGCGGCGGTGGCGAGCGCGCTGGCGGCGGAGGGGGCGGCGGTGGTCGTGACGGCCCGCACCGCCGGCGAGATCGAGGCGGTGGCCGGGAGGCTGCGCGCACAGGGCGCCGCGGCCCACGCGGTCGTCTGCGACGTGACCGACCCCGAATCGATCGCCGCGCTGGCCACGCGGGCGCGGGCGCACCTCGGACAGGTGGACATTCTGGTGAACAACGCCGGAATCGCGGTGTCGGCGCCCTTTCAGCGGGTGACCCTGGAGCAGTGGGAGTCGGTCCACCGCGTGAACGCCACCGGGCCGCTTCTGGTGACCCAGGCGTTCCTGCCCGGGATGGTGGAGCGGGGGTGGGGGCGGATCGTGAACGTGGCGTCGATTGCGAGCCTTGTAGGCGCCCGCTACATCACCGCATACGCGGCGTCGAAGCACGCCCTGATCGGCATGACGCGCTGCCTGGCCGACGAGCTGGGCGGGACGGGCGTGACCGTCAACGCCGTTTGCCCCAGCTACGTGGACACACCCATGACGGACGAGAACATCGAGCGGATCGCCGCGACGACGGGCCGGGACGCGGAGACGATCCGCGCCGGCCTCGAGGAGATGCAGCCTGGCGGACGCCTGATCACGGCCGCCGAGGTGGCGCACGCCGCAGTGGCCTTCCTGCCGGACGCGGCGGCGTCGATGCAGGGAAGCGAGCTCGTGATCCGGGGCGGGGGGGCTGCACGATGACCTTCGAGATCGTGAACCCGAAGGCGCTGGGCAGTCCGCGCGGCTGGAACAACGGAATGCTCACGGCGGAGGGGGGGCGGGTGCTGTTCGTCGCGGGGCAGATCGGGGTGGGGGGTGACGGGGAGGCTGATCGCGACGAGGGTGCCGAGCGCGACGCGGAGGTGGCCGTGACCGGGATGGCGGGGCAGTTCCGGGCCGCGCTCGCCAACGTGATGCGGGTGGTGGAGGCGGCGGGGGGAGGGGTCGCCGATGTGGGCCGGCTCACCATCTATGTGACCGATATGGAAGCCTATCGCGGGTCGCCGGCCGAGATCGGGGCCGGGTACAGGGCGGTCTTCGGGAAGCACTTCCCCGCCATGGCGCTGGTGGCCGTGACCGAACTGGTCGATCCGCGTGCGGTGGTGGAGGTCGAGGCCACGGCGGTCATCGCGGTGGGGCAGGGAACCCCGGCGTTCCGCGAGGCGGAGGCCGCCGCCGGGGACAACCCGAGCATCGCGCAGGCGCAACGGGGACCGGGCCAGGCCACGCGCCCCACCACTTCGACGGAGCAGCCATGACCGCCCTCAAATCCCCTTACCTGGAGACACCCCGTTCGTTCCTCCTCGACGTCGACGCGGAGACCAGCGTGGCGCGGATCACGCTCAACCGGGCGGAGCGGCTGAACGCGTTGACCTTCGAGGTCTACGACGAGTTGCGGAACACCTTTCGGGCGCTGGACACCGAGCCGGAGGTGCGCGCGATCGTGATCACCGGAGCGGGGCGCGGGTTCTGTACCGGCGGGGATGTGGAGGACATCATCGGTGCGCTGTTCGAGCGCGATTTCGAGGGGCTGCTCGACTTCACGCGCATGACGTGCGACCTGATTCTGGCGATCCGGCAGTGCCGGCAGCCGGTTGTCGGGGCGCTGAACGGGACGGTGGCGGGCGCGGGGGCTGTCATTGCGACCGCGTGCGACGTGCGCATTGCGGCGGAGTCGGCGCGGATCGCGTACCTGTTCACGCGGGTCGGGTTGTCGGGTGCGGATATGGGTGCGGCGTGGCTGCTGCCGCGGATCGTCGGGCTGGGGCGCGCGACGGAGCTGCTCATGTCGGGGGCGTTCATCGACGCGGGCGAGGCCCACCGGATCGGGCTCTACAACCGGGTGGTGCCGGACGGGGAGGTGGTTGCGGCGGCGACGGCGTTCGCGGAGGAGCTGGCGCGGGGGCCTTCGTTGGCGCTGCACGTCACCAAGGAGGCGCTCAACCGGGAGGCGCACATGGAAATGGAGGACGCGCTGGAGGCCGAGGCGCGGGCGCAGGCGATGTGCATGCTGAACCCGAACTTCCGGGAGGCGTACGAAGCCTTCGTGGAGAAGCGGAGGCCGCGCTTTGTTTGACGGGGAAGGGCTCTCGCTGGACACGGTGGCGGCGTTCATCGAGCCGTCGCACCGGGAGTACCGGGAGCAGGTGGTGGCGTTCTGCGAGGAGGAGATCGGGGACGGGTGCGACCCCGAAACCGATGCGGCGGCACGGGTGAGGGCGCGTGAGCTGGTGGGGCGGATGGGGGCGGCGGGGCTGTTCCGCCCCATCGCGGAGGGGGATGTGCGCGGCTGCCTGGTCGCGCGCGAGGTGCTGGCGTGGTGGTCGCCGCTGGCGGACGCGGTGTTTGCGCTGCAGGGGCTGAGTGCGACTCCCGGGCTGATCCGGGGGGAGGATCCGGGGGGTTGGGTGGATCGCGCCATGGCGGGCGAGGCAATGGGCGCATTTGCCATGACCGAGTGGGAGGCGGGGTCCGACGTGGCGTCGATGACGACCGTGGCGGTGCCCGACGGAGCCGGATACCGGCTGAACGGCGGCAAGACCTTCATCTCCAACGCGGGGATCGCGGACTTCTACGTCGTCTTCGCGTCCACCGACCCCGGGGCGGGGACGTGGGGGATCTCATGCTTTGTTGTGCCCGCCGACGCGGACGGCTTCGAGTTCACGGGGTCGCTGGTCATGAGCGCGCCCCATCCGCTGGGCGAGGTCAGGTTCAGGGAGTGCCGCGTTCCGGCCGAGGGCCTGTTGGGCGAGGTGGGGACCGGCTTCAAGACCGGGATGGCGGCGCTGGACAGGCTGAGGCCCACCGTGGCGGCGGCGGCGTGCGGCATGGCGGGCCGGGCGCTGTGGGAAGCGGTCCGGCACGCGCGCGGCCGGGAGCAGTTCGGCAAGCCGTTGGCGTCGTTTCAGCTGATCCAGGAGAAGCTGTCCCATTCAGCCATCGAGCTGACCGCCGGACGCTTGCTGGCATACCGGGCCGGGTGGGAGAAGGACCGGGGGGCGGCGCGGATCACGATGGAAGCGGCGATGGCCAAGGCGTTCTCGACCGAGGCGGCGCAGCGGATCGTGGACCGGGCCGTGCAGGTGCTCGGGGGGAGGGGCGTACTCGCGGGTCATCCCGTGGACCACCTCTACCGGAGCGTGCGCGCGCTGAGGATCTACGAGGGGACGACCGAGATCCAGCACCTGATCATTGGTGGGGGGCTGGTGCGGGGGGGCGGGCGTTGAGGCGCGCGCTGCGGGCGCCGGTCCAACGCGGGGCGTGCGTGAGGCGCGCACATTGAGGGTCAACGTCATCGGGGGCGGGCCGGGTGGGCTCTTCGCCGCCGCGCTCCTCAAGAAGGCCGATCCGGGCCGCGAGGTCGAGGTCTTCGAGCGCAACCGCCCCGACGACACATTCGGCTTTGGTGTGGTCTTCTCCGACGCGACGCTGCAGGAGGTGGCGGAGGCCGACCCGGAGACCCTCCGCGCCATCGAGGAGCGGTTCCACCACTGGGACGACATCCATATCCACTACCAGGGTGGCCGCATGGAGTCTACCGGCCACGGCTTTGCGGGGCTGTCGCGGAAGGATCTCCTCCTGATCCTCCACCGTCGCTGCCGCGAGCTGGGGGTCCGGCTCCACTTCGAGGCGGAGATCCGTGACCTGGCGCCCCTACTGGACGCCGACCTCGTGATCGGTGCCGATGGCGCGAACAGTGCGGTGCGTGGCCACTTTGCCGATGCCTTCGAGGCCGCGGTCGACCTTCGCCCCAACCGCTTCGTCTGGCTGGGCACGACGCGGCCCTTCCCCGCCTTCACCTTCTACTTCCGCGAGACCGAACACGGCCTCTGGCGCGTGCACGCCTACCAGTACGATACCTCCGGGAACTCCACCTTCATCGTCGAGGCCACGGAGCGGACGTGGCGGCGCGCCGGGATGGACGCGGCCAGCGAAGAGGAGACGGCGTGCTTCCTGTCGGGTCTCTTCACCGAGGAGCTGGAGGGCCATCCGCTCGTCCGCAACCGGTCGGTGTGGCGGCAGTTTCCGACGATCGCCAACGCGCGCTGGTCGGCGGGCAAGGTCGTGCTGATCGGGGACGCGGCCCATACGGCGCACTTCTCGGTGGGGTCGGGGACCCGGCTGGCAATGCTGGACGGGATTGCCCTTGCCCGGGCGATCGAAGGGCTGGATGGGACGGACCGGGGGCGTGCCGCAGCGCAGCACTGCGACCTCGCTGCTCGCCTGGAGGCGTACGAAGCCGAGCGCCGCCGTCCGGTGGAATCCCTGCAGCGCGCGGCCCAGGCCAGCCTCCAGTGGTTCGAGGACACGGAGCGGTACTTCCGGCTCGAGCCGGTGCAATTCGCCTTCTCGCTGCTGACGCGGAGTCTCCGCATCTCGCACGAGAACCTGCGCGAGCGGGATCCTGCGTTCGTGGACGAGGTGGACCGATGGGTGGCCGGGAAGGCCGAGGTCCAGGCCGGTGTGACCATTGCCGAGCATGAGGCGTCGCTGGGGATTCAGCGGGGGGCTGGAGGGGATGAGGAGCCCGACGATCCCGGTACGCGCCCGCCCCTAGGCCCGCCTCCGCCCCCCCTCTTCACCCCGTTTCGCCTGCGGGAACTGACGCTGGCCAACCGGGTGGGCGTGTCGGCCATGTGCCAGTACTCGGCCGCCGACGGGAGGATCGACGACTGGCACCTGGTGAACCTTGGATCGCGGGCGGTCGGCGGGGCGGGTCTCGTCATGGCGGAGATGACGGCGATCGGGAGGGATGGTCGCATTTCGCACGGCTGCGCGGGGTTGTATATGCAAGAGCACGTCACCGCGTGGCGGCGGACGGTCGACTTTGTCCACCGCCACAGCCATGCGAAGATCGGCATCCAGCTCGGCCACGCGGGGCGCAAGGGATCGACGCGGCTGGATTGGGAGGGCCCCAACGAGCCCCTGGACGAGGGCGGATGGTCCATCGTGTCCGCCTCGCCGATCGGGTTCTTCGAGCACAGCCCGGTGCCCGCAGAGCTGGACGAGGCGGGGATGAACGCCCTCGTGGGCGACTTCGAGCGCGCCACTGCGATGGCGGTCGAGGCTGGCTTCGACATCGTCGAGATCCACATGGCGCACGGCTACCTGCTGGCCAGCTTCCTGTCACCCCTGACCAACCGGCGGCGGGACCGGTACGGCGGCAGCCTGGAGAACCGGCTGCGCTTCCCCCTGCGCGTCGTCACGGCCGTGCGGGCGTTGTGGCCGGACGAGAGGCCGCTTTCGGTGCGGCTGTCGGCGGTGGATTGGTCACCCGGCGGCAACGAGCCCGAGGACGCGGTGGCGATCGCCCGGGCGCTGAAGGTGCACGGGTGCGACATCGTGGACGTGTCGTCCGGCCAGACGGTGTCGTATCAGCGGCCCCGCTATGGACGGCAGTTCCAGACCCCCTTCGCCGACAGGATCCGCCATGAAGTCGGGATCTCCACGATGGCCGTCGGGAACATCTCGTCCTTCGAGGACGTGAACGGGATCATCGCGGCGGGGAGGGCCGACCTGTGCCTCATGGCGCGCGCCCACCTTTGGGATCCATACTGGACCCGGCACGCCGCCTACGCCCTGGGGTATCCCTTGCCCTGGCCATCCCAGTACGAGACACTCGACAACTACACGCCGCGGTTCGGATCGGCCGCCGGCGCACATGGAGAGAAACGATGAACTACCAGCGCTTCGCAATGCTCCCGGAGCTGCTGTCCCTGCAACGGCCGCTCTCCGACCCGCCAGAGCACGACGAGATGCTGTTCATCATCGTCCACCAGGTCCACGAACTGTGGTTCAAGGCCGCCCTGCACGAACTAGACCACGCACGGGTACTTTTCATGAGGGGGGATGAGGCCCGGGTCGCCGCGACCCTCAAGCGCGTGCGCTCGATCATGAAGGTGCTCGTGGGCCAGCTGGACATCCTGGAGACGATGACCCCAGTCGAGTTCGAGTCCTTCCGCGACCGCCTCGAAACGGCCAGCGGTTTCCAGTCGGCGCAGTTCCGGGAGCTGGAGTTCGCGCTGGGAATGAAGCGGGCATCGGTCCTCGAGGCGTTTCCGGATCCCGACGAACATCGGCGGCTGAAGCGGAGATTGCAGGAGCCGGCGCTCTGGGACGCCTTCCTGCGGTTTCTGGTGGGCAGGGGGTGCAGGGTCCCGGAGCGGGCGCTGACGCGTGATCTGACGAAACCCGTGACGCCCGACCCCGAGGTGCAGAGGGTGCTGGTCGAGGCGTACCGCTCGGACCCTGGGCTGGTCAACCTTTGCGAGCGGCTGGTGGACCTGGACGAAGGGTTCCAGGAGTGGCGCTACAGGCACATCAAGATGGTAGAGCGCACCATTGGCAATAAGCCGGGGACGGGTGACAGTGCGGGGGTGGCCTACCTGGCGACGACGCTGAAACCGGCGTTTCCGGATCTGTGGGAGATGAGGTCGGCGTTGTAGAAGGGAGGGGTGGTGGGGCCGCGGGCTTCCGGCGACGTGCTCAGCGCCTTGTCCAGATCACGATGACGCCGCACGAACCTCCCAGTCCGCTGTACTGAATCGGCACCCCCGCCGATCTCGTGTAGATTTCCACGCCCGCAAGGGCGCTGCGGTTGAGAAGAATGTCGAGCTGAGCGGGCTGGCTCCCACCCCATCCCACCGTCATGTTGTCAAGCACCACGCGGGGGAAACAACCTCTATCGCGGCCTGCATTGAGCATGACATGTCTCTGGCCCGGGCTTCTGGGGTCCCGAACCATCGTCACTCCCGCAAGTCCGGCGAACAGATCGCTCAGCTTCCCGGGAGGTCGCTTCTCGATATCGTCGCGATCGAGGAACTTCCCGAAGCCCATGGCCTCGCGGTGGTAGAATCCCGCGTCTTGCAGGACGATGTCGCGCCGTTCGACTCTGACCTCGATCGGATCCAGCCGCACGGGGTCGACCGAGAGCGAGACGCGGACGTTGCTCATCCGCCCGTACTCGACGCCAATCGTGTCGGCCCGGGGTACGTACCCCCGGTGGGAGAACTGGACGTTGTGTTGGCCGGGATACAGCCTGGTGAAGCTGAAACGGCCCCGCCCGTCCGTCTGCGTCGCCTGAGGTGCAGCAGCCGTCCAGACGGTGGCGCCGACCACCGGGCTGCCGTCAACGCCGTCTCTCACCACGCCGATGATGCCGGTCAAGAGCCCGTCCGCCAAGTATTCGATGGGCTCCATGGACGTGGCGAATTCTCCGCTGGCGAGGACCGTGAAGTCGTCCCGCGAGGTGCGATAGCCCGGGTGGGAAAGCTCCAGCCTGTAGGAGCCGACGGGGATCCGGCTGATCGTGAACCGCCCGGCTTCGTCGGATTCGAGCCGCACATCCGCGCCGGTGACTACGACGAGAACTCCGGCCACGGGTTGTCCCGTGACAGCGTCGACGACGGTTCCCCTGACCGTGACCAGGGCCCGGTCGCGCGCCTCCTGGGCAGCGCTGCCCGTTGCCCAGGCCAGTGCCGGCAGGGACAGGAGAAGAGCGACTGCCCGCACGGCCTTCATCCGTCGCCGCGTGCGGCGCGGTGCGTGATGGCGCGTGTGGTGCGGTGCGCGACGGCACCACACGCGGGCCGCTCGCGCGAGGGGTGTTGTGTCCTCGAACATGATGGTGACCTATTGAGTGTCGGTCGAGCAGCAGTTGTCGGCGCACGGCGAACCGTCGCTGATAATCGATACTTCAGCGAAGGATGCAGGGTTCCCCTATGGAAACTACCACGGCCGTCCTGGCGCGGCACTATTCCCGCTTCCGGGTCGCGGAACGGGTTCTGCTCACCGGGCACTCCCACCAGGCTTGGCCGGACGTGGCGTTTGCGGCCCAGCAGCAGGCCTGGCTCGACGCCGCCGAACATGTGGACGACAAGTGGGGGCGGGCCTTCGAGATCGCCGACGAGGTGAGGGCGGGGTTTCGACGGCTTCTGGACGACCCGAACGGGCACATCGCGCTGGGCCAGAACACTCACGAGATGGTTATCCGGTTCCTGTCGGCGTTGCCGCTACGGGAACGGCCGCGGCTTGTCACCACGGACGGGGAGTTCCATACGATTCGGCGGCAGCTGGACCGGATCGAGGCGGAGGGGATCGAGGTGGTTCGGGTGGCGGCTGGTGGAGACGGTGGGGCGGAAGACGGAATCGCGGGAGCGGAGAGGCCGTCGGACGCGGGCGACACGATCGCCGAGCGGATTGTTCAGGCGGTGGACGACCGGACGGCCGCGGTGCTGGTGTCGTCGGTGCTCTTCCGGGACGCGCGGATCGTGGACGGGCTGGGCGAGGTGGCCAGGGCATGTGCGCGGGTCGGGGCCGAGTTGCTGGTGGACGCGTACCATTCGCTGAACGCCGTGCCGTTTTCGGTGGTGGAGATGGGGCTTGAGGACGCGTTTGTCGTGGGAGGCGGGTACAAGTACTGCCAGCTCGGGGAGGGAAACTGCTTTCTGAGGTTTCCGCCGGACTGTACGCTGAGGCCGGTGGTGACGGGGTGGTTCGCGGAGTTCGGGGCGCTCGCTGGGGCCGAGGGGCAGGGGGGGGTGGGCTACGGCGAGGGGTACCTTCGCTTTGCCGGTTCGACCTACGACCCGGTCAGTCATTACCGGGCCGCGGCCGTGTTCGCGTTCTTCAGGGAGCAGGGACTTGGGGCGGACCGGCTGCGGGAGCTGAGCCTTGCCAGGATCCGGCGGCTGGCGGCGGGGGTGGACGCGCTGGATCTGGATCCGGCCGTGCTGAGCCGGGACCGTGCCGTGCCGTTGTCGCACCGGGGTGGGTTCCTGGCCATGGACACGCCCCATGCCGGGGAGATCTGTTGCAAATTGCGGGGTCGTGGCGTCTATGCCGACTTTCGGGGCCGGGTGATGCGCATGGGGCCCCCGCCGTACGTGACCGGGGAGCAGCTGGATGAGGCGGTGGCGGTGCTGGGGGAGGTGGTGAGGGGGCTGGGGGGGTGACGGTGCGAAAAGGCGGCGCGTGATCAGCGCAGATTCGGCGGCAGCCTCTTCACGACGATAACCGGAACGTCGAATTCATCCTTTTCGAGGAATACAACAAGGCCATCGGGCCCGAATTCGTCTGGCATGCGCATTTGTTCGATGATGGTGCCAACGTAGCGCCCATTCGGATCGAGGACATCGATCGGGCCACGGTCCACGTCGGATCGATCTCCTCGTCGTTGAACCCACAGCATTCCCCCCCAAGTGGTCCGCAACGCGTGGACGACCGGGACTTCCGGGAAGAATCTCATATCTTTGATTGCTTTTGTCCCCCCGGAAAGGGCTAGTCCCCAAGCAAGCGTGATCCGTCGCCGGCCCCTGTCAAAGAGTACCGGAAAGGCTTATCCTGATTGTCGTTAGCAGATCTCGGCGCGAGTCGCCGTATCTCAACCAGGAGGCCTTTCCGGTGAAGACAATATCGCACAAACAAAGCCGAAGGAACAATGCCCGGCGGAGGCGGAAGGTGAAGGCGCGGCATGCGAGGGGGAGGCGGTGGGGCACGGGGCCGAAGCCGATGTTCGGGTCCGGCAGGGTGCGCTACGAGATCGGGGCGCGGATCAACGCGATGAGCTACGGGGGCATCGGCGTGGTCCGGCGGCTGGTGTCGAAGCTGGGGCTGGCCGGGGAGATCAACCGGCGGCTGGCGCTGCTGAAGCGGCATCTTCCGTACCACGAGTCGGACCACGTGCTGAACATCGCGTACAACATGCTGTGCGGAGGCGCGCGGCTGGAGGACCTGGGCGCCCTGCGCAACAACGCGGCCTACATGGACGCCCTGGGGGCGGAGGTGATCCCGAGCCCGACGGCGGCGGGCGACTTCACGCGCCGCTTCGGCGAGGCGGACGTCATCGAGCTGCAGGAGTGCATCAACGCGGTGCGGCCGCGGTTGTGGCGGGGCCGGGGCCGGGACCTGCTGGGGCCGGTGGCGTACATCGACGTGGACGGGACGCTGGCGCCCACGCTGGGCGAGAAGAAGGACGGCATCGACATGTCCTACAAGGGGGTGTGGGGCTACCACCCGCTGGTCGTCTCGCTGGCCAACACCGGCGAGGTGCTCTACCTGGTGAACCGGCCGGGCAACGCGGTGAGCCACCAGGGCGCGGCGGAGTGGATCGACAAGGCGATCGGGCTCGTGGCGCCGCACGCCGAACGGGTGTGCGTGCGCGGGGACACGGACTTCTCGCTGACCGTCAACTTCGACCGCTGGAGCGAGGCGGCGGACTTCATCTTCGGCTACGACGCGCAGCCGGGCATGGTGAAGCGGGCCGAGGCGCTGGAGGAGGGTGACTGGGAGCGGCTGGAGCGCCGGCCGCGCTACACGTCGCGGACGGGGAAGACGCGGAGCCGGCGGGCGGACGTGAAGGGGCGGATCGTGCGGGAGCGCGGCTACGTCAACAACCGGCTGAACCACGAGGACGTGGCCGAGTACGACTACCGGCCCGGAAAGTGCCGCGAGACCTACCGGATGGTGGTCGTGCGCAAGAACATCAGCAGGATGAAGGGCGAGCTGTGCCTGATGGACGAGGTCCGCTACTTCTTCTACATCACCACGCGGCGGGACCTCAGCGCGGCCGAGGTGGTCCGGCTGGCCAACGCCCGCTGCGACCAGGAGAACGTGATCGAACAGTTGAAGAACGGGGTGAACGCGCTGCGGGTGCCGGTCTACGACCTGGTGAGCAACTGGGCCTGCATGGTAATGGCGGCGCTGGCGTGGAACCTGAAGAGCTGGTTCGCCATGATGATGCACCTGAAGTCCGACCGCCGGAAGTACGTCGCCATGGAGTTCAAGCGCTTCATCCGCGAGATGATCCTGCTGCCCTGCCAGGTCATCCGCTGCGCCCGGCAGACCACCCTGCGCATCATCGGCTGGCAGCCCGCCACCGACCGGCTGTTCAGCACCTGGCGCACCATCGAACGGACCGGCTTCGGCTGACGCCGCCCCTCCCCGCCGCTTCCCCACCCCGCCACCCCGCGCGTCCACGGGCACCGGTGTCTCCCGTGCCCAAAATCACTCGGGAAACCCCGGGACCGCGCACTCAAAAGACTCCGTTCATCCCCTGGCACGCCTGCAAAACAGCCCCGTGGAAGCCGCCAGGTCCGCTCTATGACAACTTGCACAACCGAAACTCGCCCCCCGGACCCTACTCGCTTGTTTTGGGGCTAGTGCGAGCATCGCCCGGGCGGACGGCGGTATGTTCTCGTTCCGATTGGGTGTCAACTCTGCCAAGCGTCGCGCCCTTTCTCGTTCTTTGATCTGCTCGGTGACCGAGTGTGGTTGGATTGGGCGGCTGAGGACGCAAAGGAGGTCTCCCGATGGATCGGTGATCTTGATCGCATAGGCCGAAGAGTCACTGAAGGCAATTCCCCCGTCGGGCAGTGCGTCGAAGACCAGTGGCGGTTCGAAGCCCCACAGCCCGCCGCTGGTCACCTCGGCGAGACTAACGCCAAATTTGATCTCGGTCCATCCTGGCGGGGCCCACGCTTCCACGAACGTTTCGGTTCGCACTTCTTCCGAAGAAAGGTCGATGCGAATGATCGCACGCCCGCCGTCCGAGAAGACAGCCGTCTCACCGGGCACGGGCCGCGCACCATAGCCTACTACTCGTACAGACCAGTAGAAGTCCGGGTTAACGATCTTCATTCTCACGCGACGTTCGAAGGCGCCCCCAGGGCCGAACAGGTGATAGGCTAAGTGCCCAATATCGGTGACCACCATTCGCCCGCTTGGCCAAACATCCAGTTGGCCTGGTTTGCGGAACTCCCCCGGGCCTCCGCCAATGCCTCCCAGTTGGCTCAACAAGCCACCGTCGGGGCCAACGATCACCACGCGGCCGGCTGAGTCGAGGAGGTATAGGTTCCCATCCCCGTCGAAGCCGGCTGCCGGAACGGCGCTGAATATCTGCCAGTCGACATCGGCGTTGGCGGATCCGAGGCGATAGACCTCAGTGAGCGTTAGAGCCAGCGGACGGTCTTCGCCCGGGAGCGTTGTCACCAATTGGGCGTGTCCGGCACCTGCCACGACGGTCAACAGGAGGTGCCCGGCCAGCAGCGCTCTCCTCATCTTCACTCCTCCCACATCGGTCTCCTGCACATGTGGTGATGTATCCGTTGGTGCCCTCAAGCTACCGCACCATCCCCTCCAGCTCGTCCGGGTCCCGGGGCAGCGCGGCCGTCAGCACCTCGGCACCGTTTTCCGTGACCAGCACCACCTCCTCAACGAAGACCGAGACCCCGATCTCGTGGTTGTAGTACCATGGCTCGACGGTGAAGACCATGCCGGGCGCGAGGGGCTCGTCGAGCAGCGCGGGATCGCCGGCCGAGAGCCCGATGTGGTGGCCGAAGAACGACGGGGTCTGCATGTAGGGCTCTTCGTCGTCCGGGATCGCGTTGTAGGCGACCGCGGTCAGTTCGCGCAGGGTCACGCCGGGGCGCACGGCGGCGATGATCGCTTCTGCCGCGCGGGTGCTCACCATGAGCTTCTCCCGTTGGACATCGCTGAACGTCCCGTTAACCGGGAAGGTGCGCCCCACGTCGCTCACGTAGCCATTGACTTCGCACCCGACATCGAGAATGACCAGTTCGCCGTCGCGGAGGCCGCGGTTGCGGCGGTTGTAGTGGGCCGCGAGGATGCGCCACGGCCATAGACTATTGGGTCCGGACTTGACGATTGGCGTGAACGGGATCGACTGCGAGCCGAACGTCCGGCATGCGCGCTCGAACTCGCCCTGGAGAGTCCTTTCGTCGACTCCGGGACGGATGCGGTCGGCGGCGGCACGGATTCCGGCCATGGTCGCATCCGCTGCAGCGCGCATGCGCATGATCTCGGCGGGTGTCTTGATCATCCGGAGGCGGGCGATGACTTCGAATGCGTTGAGGACTTCAGTCTCGGGGTAGTCGGACCTGAGACGGTGGATCAGGGCGGCGGTGGCGTCGAGAATGCCGATGAGCGGGACCATCGGCTGGGGAACGGTCCCGGCTGACCCAGCGTTGACACGCAAGACGGTCCCCTCGGCGAGTCGCTCCCGCAGGTAGGCGTCCAGTTCCGCGATGTCCCGGTATTCGTCGATGCCGGCAATGCTTCGCAGCTGATAGTCGTCGACAAGCGGCCGGCCCGGGAAGTCGTTCGCTCTTCCCGGATTCTCGAAGCGTGGGTCGCGAGGGGGCATGAAGAGGAGGGAGCGACCGCGATCCGCGTCCAGCACAAGCATCGATTGGGGAACCTCGAGACCGGTGAGGTACCAGAAGTCCTCCAGCTGGCGGAAGGTACCCCCGTGTGTTGCGCCGTCCGAGGACGGGGTGAGGAGGAGACCTCCCCCGGTGGTCCGCAGGCCGTCCAGGATCCGGCCGCGGCGGTACAGGTACTCCTGCGGGCGGAAATCAGGCCGGGCCCAGTCGGTGTAGCGCTGCTCGGGCGTCTGGGCGGCAACCGGGGCCGATTGGACCACGGGGGCGGCCAGGACAGTGAGGAAAAAGGCGGTGGCACTGCGGCGACGTGCTCGGATGAACATCAGCAGTCCTCTATTCATGGCTTGGCGGGCAAGGAGTAGTAGCCCAAGGCTTGGCGGGCACGGAGTAGTCGCCCCGTTCGAATCGTGGAGCTACGCGCCCCAGACCAGCCGACTATGGCGGCGCATCCATTTGAAGTGCCGCTTGCTTGCCCGCCGATGGTCTTCTTAGTATCTGAATTCCACTCTTGGAATGGAAACAGTAGGGGGGTACCCGACATGGCGACAGAACCAGGCGGCAAGAGACCATCGGCAGCCGTGGTCGCGAATAGCCCATTGGAGGGAACCCTGGGCGACAACGGCTACGGACGTTATTTGGCAAGCCGGGCGAACGCCGTGCGATCTTCGGGCCATTGGGAATGCTGAAGCGTCTGAAGCTGGAGAATTTCAAGGCGTGGCGCGAAGCCGATCTGACATTCGGAAAGGTCACCGGGTTCTTCGGGGCCAACAGTGCCGGGAAGAGTAGCCTTCTCCACCTCCTCCTGCTGCTCAAGCAGACCAGGAATGCCACGGACCGCGGCATCGTTCTCGATTTTGGTGGGCGGGGGGAAATGGTGAACCTGAGGGAAGTCATCGCAATTGATGATCGGCGGACTATTCTGGAGGAATATGGAAAACACCTACGATCCTCGGGAATGCCCCCGGGTACGGGCGACATGTTCTACAAGTTCTTGCTCAACAACCAGTATCGGGCTGAGCGTGTACGGCTGGTTGCAGTTACGCCTTCCGAGGACGACCGGAGGGGATTCGAAGAGCTGCCGGAGAATATGTTCGACCCCTCGGACCGAAAATTCCTGGCAGTCGCGGTAGTCGCAAAGGCGGTCGTTTTGAATGCGACCGACAGCGATTGGGACGAGCACGCGGTGCTGATGGAAGAGCTGGGGGTGAAAGTCAGTCAACTCTGTCCAGAATACGCTTCGAAGGAAGCCCGTCTGACGTGATGATCGTGAAGGCGCGCACCAAGGTGCCGTCGGGCGCAAAATACCGCGGCACGCCTTACTGGCATTGGTCGCCAGCGATCGGCAGGGACGCAGACATTCACGCGGAGCCCGGTCGATTCGTGGGAGACACGGTGGTAGTGACGGAGAAGCTGGACGGCGGAAACACGCTCCTCCATGCCGGCGAGGTCTACGCGCGGAGCGTTTCGGTCCCTTCCGACGGCAAGTGGATGGCGATGGTCAAGAAGCACCACGCATGGAAGGTGAACGAGCCTGACATCTATCTCTATGGAGAGGACATCTACGGGGTGCATAGTATCGCCTATGACCCAGTGGCCGAGCAACAGACATTCCATGCCTTCGCACTCCGGGATGGGGACGGCACGTTTGCGGCGTTTGCCGACGTCGAGGAATATGCGAGGCAGCGGCAGATTCCGGTTGTGCCGGTCCTGTTCAGGGGTCGCTTCCGATCGGTTTCCGAGATACGCGTGTTCATTGAGCAGGCGCACAGCGAGCCTTCCGTGCTCGGCGGCGAGCGGGAAGGCGTCGTATTGCGGCTGGCACGACGATTCCCCGCGGCGGAGTTTCGGGACAACGTCTGCAAGAGTGTCCGCCTCGGCCATGTGCAGACCGACGAACATTGGACCAGAAACTGGAGGCCGTGTCGGATCGCGAGGGATTCTGGGTGAGCTGGCCACACGACGCATGAATATCGCCATCTACGGTGCGGGCGGAGTCGGCGGGTACTACGGCGGGGTCCTCGCACGTGCGGGTCACGAAGTCTCCCTGGTGGCTCGTGGTGCGCACCTTGCGGCCATTCGGCGCACGGGGCTCCGGGTGCGCTCGCCCGGGGACGACTTCGACGTCCGGCCCGCCGTCGCCACCGACGATCCGCGCGAAATCGGCCAGGTAGATGCGGTGATCATCGCGGTCAAATCCTTGCACCTCACCGCCGTGCGCGACGGGATCGGACCGCTGCTGGGTCCCGATACACTGGTCGTGCCGCTCCTCAACGGCGTGGATGCGCACGAAGCGCTCCTCCCCGCCGTGGGACCGGCGCGCATGGGCAAGGGCCTCACGCGCATCATGAGCGAGGTGTCGGCGCCCGGCGAGATCCGGCACATGGGTGTGGAGCCGTACGTGGCAATGGCAGAGTGGGACGGCCGCGCGTCGCCGCGGGTCGACGCCCTGGTGTCGGCGCTGTCGGACGCGGGCGTTCAGGCCGAGACCCCCACCGACATCGACGTGGCGCTGTGGCTGAAGTTCGCATTCGTCTGTTCCGTGGGCGGAGTCTGCGCGGTCTGCCGCATGCCGATCGGACCGGTGCGCTCGCTGCCGGCCAGCCGGGACCTGCTCCGGAGCGCCATGCGGGAAATCGCAGCCGTGGGCACGGCCCGCGGGGTCCCGTTGCCGGAGGACACGGCCGCCCGCGCCCTGGCCATCGCGGACTCCTTCCCTGCCGAAGGGACCTCCTCGCTGCAGCGGGACATCGCCGCCGGCGTCCCTTCCGAGCTGGACGCCTGGAGCGGCGCGGCGGTGCGTCTCGGCGGCCGGGCGGGTGTACCGACGCCCGTCCACTCGTTCATCTACGCGGTCCTGCTCCCCGGCGAAACCGCGGCGCGGAGAAGGGCCGAAATCGGTACATTGCAGGAATCGGGGTGACCTGCAGGATGGGGAGAGACGGCTTGAGGCGGAGAATCTGCGCGAGGGAGATAGACCGGTGTTGATGACACCCTGGGTTCAGCGGCTGCTGCTGGCGAACCTGGCCGTCTTCCTGCTCTCGCAGGCCATGCCGGAGGTCACGCGGCAGTTCGGGCTCTTGCCCGTCGCGATCCTGTTCCGGCCGTGGACGATCGTCACGTACATGTTCCTCCACGCCAGCTTCTTCCACGTCTTCTTCAACATGCTGATGCTGTTCTTCTTCGGCCCGCGGCTGGAGGAGCGGCTGGGGAGCAGGACCTTCATCTGGTTCTACCTCACCTGCGGCATTGGGGGTGCTGTCCTGTCCCTCATGACTCCTTTCTCGTTCATTGTCGGTGCATCGGGAGCGACCCTCGGCGTGGTGCTGGGGTTCGCCCGCTACTGGCCTCGCGAGGACATCTACATCTGGGGCGTACTGCCGATTCAGGCGCGGATGCTTGCCATCTTCATGGTCCTCGTGAGCCTGTTCGCCGGCTTCACCGGTGCGCAGGACGGGATCGCACACTTCGCCCACCTCGGTGGACTGGTGGCGGCGTGGATCTTTCTGAGGACCTGGGAGCGTCGGCGTCAGCTCGGCGTCCCGCATCGGCCCGTCTCGCGCCAGAAAGCGCCCGCAGTCCAGGACGCCGACGCCGTCGAGCGTTGGACGGCAATCCCGCGCGAGCGGCTCCACGAGATCAACCTGGAAGAGCTGGACAACCTGCTGCGGAAGATCAACGCCCTCGGGGTCAAGGCGCTGACTCACGAAGAGCGGGAGTTTCTGGATCGGCTTGCGAATACGTAGCGGGACCGGCCGGCGCGCTCGTTGCCGGCGCCTGCCGCGAGTGTTACTATCGACCCAAATGGATATTTCAGACATACCATATGGGTAAACGCATGATGAGATCTCGCACACACGGAATCGCACGGGCCCTTTACCCCGTTCTCGCCCGTGAAGGGGTCGTGGCCATGGTGCGGCGAGGCCTGCCCTTCTCGATGTTGGATGAAGTGGCAGCCGCCGTTGGGGTCGGACGTCTGGCCGTTGCCAAGGTGATCGGCCTGGCTCCCACTACTCTGGCTCGGCGACAGAAAGCGCACGCGCTCACACCGGCGGAGTCGGACCGGCTCGTGCGCTTGGCACGCCTTGTGGCGATGGCGTACGAGATGATGCACGGCGATGGCGATGCTGCCCGTCAGTGGCTCAAGGAACGGCATGAGTTGATCGAGGGCGAGTCGCCACTTGAAAGGGCTTCCACGGAAGTAGGCGGCCGGGAAGTCGAAGAGCTCATCGGGCGCCTACGCCACGGGACATTCAGCTAGCGGCACGTGGCAGACGTCATTGAGGCGTGGCGCCTGGCGTCGCCCGAGCATTCACGAACTGTCGCAGGCATGCTCTCCGGAGAGGGGGCGCTGTGGTATGGCGGTCGTTGGAACAGTCCTGGGCGCCGAGCCGTCTATCTGGGTGGCAGCCTGGCCCTGGCGAGCCTGGAATTGCTTGTCCACCTCAAGGTTCCCGAGGTCTTGAGACACTACCGGAAGCTCGGGGTGCGTATCCCGGAGGAGCTTGTCAGGGTGGTCGATGAGCGTGGTTTGCCGCATGGTTGGGAGGCACCGAGCCTGCACCCGGCGACGCAGAGAATCGGAGATGTCTGGCTCGATTCCCTGGAATCCTCCGTTCTCCGCGTGCCCAGCGCGGTTGTGATACGCGAGGTGAACTACATCCTGAACCCTGGTCATCCGGATGTTGCCGAGATCAAGCCAGGGGCGATTACGGGCTTCCGCTACGATGCCAGGATCGCGAAAACGGAATAGGCAGCCAACCCGTCTGCCCCCGTCATGAGCCGGAACGGCTGGCCTTCCTCTTCGGGATGACCTTCCCGGTTTCGCGGTCGTAGTCCACGATGTTCTCCCATTCCGAGGCGTCCGAGCGGGCGACGACGGCCACCACGTCTTCGGTGTCGCTCTCGTTGAAGACCTCGTGCGGAACCCCCGGCTCGATGAAGATGAAGTCGCCGGCGTGATTGACGATGGAGTGGCAGAGGTGCGGGCCGAAGTCGTGGCGCACGGTGCCTTCGAGGATGTAGAGCATGACCTCGAAGTCCACATGGATGTGGGCGAAGGCGACTCCGCCGGGCGGGATGCGGGCGACGTTCATCGACAGCTCTCGGGCCGGGACATTCTTCCCCGAGAGACCGGTCTTGTAGTGGATGCCGTTCCAGCCGCGGTGAACGCCGCTGCCGCGGATGGTGTGGATGCCGTCGCCGCTATCGGGGATGCCGGGACGATCGTGGGCGGGGCCCGGACCCGGAGGGTGGCCGGAGACGGAGGCCTTCGCGTGCCCGCCCGGTGCGTCGCCAGCACTCATGGGCCCACCCCGAGCAGCCGGGCCGCACCCGCCATGTCGGTGAGTTCGGCGTCGGGGCGGGCGTGGGACAGTGGGGTCGCGCCGCCGCCGGATCCGCGCGTCGGCCGGTTGACGTGGAGCGTCGCGTAGCCCAGGGACGAAGCCGGGGCGATATCGTGGAAAAGGCTCTGCGCGACGTGCAGCGTGCGGTCCCGGGGGATGCCGGAGCGGGCCACCATCTCGTCGAAGTGCGCGGTGGCGGGCTTGTAGCTTCCCACCTGCTGCGCGGTCACCACCCAGTCGAAGTCGATTTGCAGGAGCTTCTGCGATCGGGCGAAGAGGTCGTCGTCGACGTTGGAGACGATCCCGAGCCGGTAGCGCGCGCCGAGGCGACGGAGGGCCTCTACCGTGTCCGGAAATGCCGGCCAGTCGCCGACCGATGCCGCGAAGGCGTCACACTCCGCCGATGTCGGGCCGAAGCCGAGGTGCGGGCCCATCCGTTCCAGCGTAAGCGCGAGCACGTCCCGGTAGGTGCGGTAGCGCCCCTCCTGCACCACGTGTTCCGCCTCGCCGAACGCCGCAAGGATGTCCGCCGCGTTCGGGGATGAGCCGTGTGCGTCCGAGACCTGTCGCACGGCCGCGATGATTCCCGCCTCCCAGTCGATCAGCGTCCCGTAGCAGTCGAAGGTCAGGAGCTCGAAACGGGCCGGATCGAGAGCGTTCCTGGGGGCGGACGGGTTCACATGGGCGCCTGTCACGGGCGCTACATGTCCGGGAAGTCGGCCGTCGGCCCGAACGACTGCGGCACGGGAACGTCGAGGAGGCGCAGGTACACACCCAGCTGGGCGCGGTGGTGGATCATGTGGTCCATGATGAAGGTCCGGAGCACCACGCGCTTCGGCAGGGTGAAGCGGGCTTCGCCGTTCACGAGCATCGTCCATGGGCCGGCGAAAACCTCTTCCGACGCGCCTTCAATCGCAGCGCGGGCGGTGGCGGAGCTGCTGTCCAAAGCCTCCAGGAGTTCGGCGGTGGAGCCCGCGGCGGGGATGGGCGGGGGCCCGCCGTCTGCCGGACTGATGTCGAATTCCGACACGGCCAGGGTCGGCATCGTCCAGTTGGGAATGTTGGCGAGGTGGGTCGCGAGTTCGCCCAGCGTCCACGACCTGGCGTGAGGCCTCCAGTCGAGGCGATCCTCGGGAACCGCGGCCAGAACTGCTCTTGCCCCGGCGACGATGTGGTCGAACGCCGCGAGTCTGCCCTGTACCGACATTGCCCCGCCCTTTCCTCGAATGAAACGTTGCCAGCCGCCGGCCAGCCCGATCCGCAAAGCTAGGCGAACACCCCGGGCGGTGGAATGGCGGCCAGCGCCACCTCGTGGCCGGAAGCCGCCAGCACCGCGGCTGTGCAGGTCGGCTGACGACTACCGGGTCACCTCGCGGAACAGCCGGTCTGCCAGCACCGCGGCAACCGGGGCGCCTACAGTCGCCATGACGATGCCGATCGCCCTGGATCCGGTGAATCCGTCTTCGTCGCTGGTGAGCGCCAGAACGACCCCCGGCGCGGCCATGATCGTGCCCGCCAGGGCATTCCTCCACATGCTGCCCCGTGACAGGTTGGTGGTGCCCACCCGCCCCACGAGGAAGCCCACCCCGACCTGTGGCGCGGCGTACAGCGCGAAGCGGGAACCGGTGTTCGCGAGGAAGCCGCAGTCCGGCTCGTAGAAGTGCCGTGAGAGAGTTTCGAAGTCCAGGCAGGGGTTGGACAAAGCGTAGCCGGCCAGCAGTCCGACGGCGTTCGCGGCCGCGGCGGTGGCCAGAGCCTCGACCCATGGATACGGCTCCGACTCGAGCGCCCAGTTGTAGGGTCCGCGCGGGGGCTCACGGCTCTCGCGTTGCATGGCGGCGCCGGAGAACGTCTCGATCACGATCACGCCGGAGTTGGAATTGGCCCCGTACCGCACGCCCGCTTCCGCTGGCGGAATCGCCTCAACGCTGCGGATATCGGTCAGCGGCATGGTGTTCAGGCTCACCAAACCGTTGGCCTGGCGGACATTGTCCACAATGACGATGGGCGTGAGGCACTCGGGTCCGGCCAGACTCGCGGGACCGCGGAACTCCAGGCACACGAGTTGGCCCGGCTGGCTGCGCCCACCCCGCACGCGCACACCGGTCAGCAACAGCGCGAGGGCGTTGACCAGATGATTGCCCGTGCGCGCGACGGGGGCCAACTGCTCGGCTGTGACCCTGCGCCGCGCGACGCCCTGCGCTCGGCCCTGCCGGGAATCTTCGGCAGACACTTCCACGACGACGACCGGGTCGAGCGCAATGGCCGTCGGGGACAGGGTCACGCGGAGCGCGATTCGGTCCTCCCGGGTCAGAGTGAGCCGCTCCCGAAACGTCCCGTACGCGATGTGGGTCACGGTGAGCTCGTAGTCCCCCGCCCCCGCCCGCTCCACCTCGAACAATCCCGCGCCGTCGGTGACCGTTTCCGCACGGATCGAGTCCCCCGTCCCCGCCCCGAGAGACCTTAGCGCGATGGCCGCGCCCTCGATCCCGGCTCCGGTGTCCAGGTCCACCACACGGCCCGATATCCGGGGCTGGACGGCCTGGCCCGCGAGCCCGGCGACGGCCCCTGTTGCGGCTACCGCCACCGCGCAGACCACCGCCGCACGCAGCATCGCCCCACGCGCCACCACCCCGCGTGCCGCCTCACGCGGCACGATCGCCGAAGTCCCGGCTCCCTCCCCTACCAGACGATCCGCCAGATCCTCCCCCCTCCTCCCGCGGCCCAGGCCACGCGGCCCCCGGGCGCGAACTCCACCGCCCAGGCGCTTACGTCCGGCAGCGCATTCCAGGTCTTGCCCAGGTTGGCCGTGTACGCCGCGCCGGGCGGCGCGACGGCCACCACGCGCCGGTTCGCGCCGATGCCCCCCACCGCGCTCCCGTACACGGCCCCGTTGCTCGGAGCGGGAGCGGCGACCGTCCAGCTGTGGCCCCCGTCTCCGGTCACGGCGGCGTTCCTTGCGACCACTTCTTCGGGAGCGCCGAGGTCGCCGCCCAGTGCCATGACGGGCCTCCCCTCGTGTACGGCCAGGGTGAAGATCCCCGCCGCGTCGCCCCTCGCCATGGGCACTTCGCTCGCCGTCCACGTGCGTCCGTAGTCTCCCGTCGCGAGGATGCGCGCCGACCCGCCGGCCCCCGTCCCGATCCACCCTCGTCCGCCGGGCCCGGTCCGGGCACATGTGCCGCTGGCCGCGAAACCGCCCTCGCCTTCGTTGGCGGGAGGGAGCGCGTCGGCGGGGACACGGCGCCACGCATGGCCGCCGTCGTCCGTCGCCAGGATGTACGGCGCCCCGTCGAAGGAGTCCCCGTATGCGAATCCGTGGCGGTCGTCCCAGAAATCGAGGCAATCCAGGAAGCCCCGGGGCTCGTCCATCAGGAAGCCGAGCGTCCACGAACCGCCGCCGTCGGCTGTGTGGTAGATGCGCGAGGCCGGTCCCGTGCCGGAGGTCAGCGCAATGGCTGATTGGGTCGAGAAGCCGTGGATGTCCCGGAACTGCAGGGAGTCGCCCCCGGGCGCGGAAGTCCGTTGCCACTCGGCTCCCCCGTCAACCGTGCGCAGGATGGCCCCTCCGTGTCCGCTCACCCACGCGGCGTCTTCGGAGACAGGGCTGATCGCCTGCAGCACCTCGGTCGTGCCGCTGACCTGCTCGGTGATCTGCGGGGGGCTGGCAGCCGGTCCGGGGGCCGCCGGCCCTGCGGCACCCGACGTCGCGTCGCCCGAACCCGCGCCACCCGCTCCCCCCTCCGCCTCCGCGCCTCTCTGCCGGTAGACCTCGCGCGCCTGCTCGAACTGCGCGAACACATGCTCGCGCTCCCGCTCCGACCGCCACCCCGGCCACTCGTCCGCCATCGCCTGCAGCTTGTCGATCCACCGGAGCGCGTAGTCGGCGGCTGCCGCGCTCCGGATCGGCCTGCCCCCCACCGTGATCCAGACCGGGTTGGTGAACGCCTGCGGGTAGGACGTATCGAGCGGCCAGCTGTCCTCGGGTGCGCCCTCGACTCGAAGATGCACCCACCCGCTCCCGCTCACGGCCAGCCGGTCGTCGATCATCAGTTCCCTGCGGTCGCCGGTGAACTCCCAGCTGCGGACGACCTCGCCATTCCGGACCAGCTCCGCCCGCACCATCGGTACAACGCCCCAGATCCGGCCACGCAGCTGCACGTCGGCGGGTCCGTCAAGGTCCAGATCCTCGCCCGGACCCCGGCCCTCGATAGTTAAGTCGATCAGCGGCCCGGAACTCACATAGGCGTGCCCGTCGCGGAGACCCTGGAACCATCCATCCATGGTGAGCTGACCGTCCGGCGTCCGCACATAGGTCCGCATCGACCCCAGCAGAGGCGTGGCGTGAAGGCTCGATATCGAGTCCTCGCCGCCAACCACCGTCGTCCGGATGCCGTTGCTCCAGACCGCGTACAGCGGTGGCCAGCCGTCCTGCGGGCTCGACCACTCGACCGCGTCGGCCGCTGCGAGGGCGGCGTCGACGATGAACCCCTTGGCACCGCCGAGGTTCCCCTCGAGGGGGTCTCCCCTGTAGCCCGAGTGCACATACCCGGTCGTGGCCCCCTGGCCCTTGGCTTTCAACATCATGTCGGTGTTGCTGGGGTAGAGGCTCTCGATTGCCGTGCCTTCGTACCCCATCGCGTACGGAGCGATCAGGTGATCCCGGTGGCCGAACATGAACACATGGCCGTAGAAGGGGGGTCGGTATTCCTGCCCGACGACCAGCACGTGGTCCGGCTCCGAGAGCGGGTGCGGCCCCCCGCCGGGGAGCCAGAACTGGTGGTCGATGATCCGGTTGTCCTTGTTGGCCACCTGCTCGTTGAGGATGTCCTGGTCTTCGGCGGCGGACATCATCATCAGGTTCGGGAGGGTGTTGTGGAGGTTGCCGGCGTAGTTCATGTGGACGTGGGTGGAGCCCGAAAACCAGCCCTCGTCGGACACGTCGGAGACCTCGCCGACGCTGATCGGAATTTCGTTGACCTCGCCCGCCTCGATTGTGGCCTCGAGTGTAAACGGGGGAGTCTCGAAGCCGCGTACGACGGTCACTTCGGCCGTGCCGACGGGCAGATCGACGGTGAACGACCCCGGGTGATGGAAGATCCGGTTACCGGTGCGGCTGACGCGCGCATAGGCGTCGGCGGGTGCGTAGAACTTGCCGTCCGCGGCGGTCAGGTGTATGCGGCTGGCCACGGGGTTATCCTCGTCGTCCAGCGTTGTCAACGACAGCGTACCCATGGGCCGGGCCCAGCGCCGTTCGCGGATCTCGATCCGGCGGAGCGCACCGCCGTTCGCTTCGAGCAGGTTCAACTGGGGCAGGCCGCCCTCGTTGCTGACAAAGGCGATCCACTCGGCGTCGGGTGACCAGCGCGGGTGAAAGGCGTCGTGCTCGAAGAAGGTCATCTTGTACGGCTCGCCGCCGGTGGTGGGTTGCACGTACAGATTCTGGAACTGGTCCGCGGCGCCCGCTGTCGAGGAGTAGACGAAGCGCTTGCCGTCGTACGAAACGTGCGGCTGGGTGCGGTACAGCGTCTGCTCCGCAAGGACGACGGTGCGCTCGTCGATGCCCCCGGCCCGCGCCGGAATCCGGTAGACGTTGCCGCTGCCGAGGGCGACGTCCCGGTTCGACACGATCAGGAGTTCGTCGCCGCTCGGGAGCCATGCGGGTGAGATGTGCATGTCCCAGGGGCCGAAGTAGAGACGGTCGCGCCCGAAGGAATTGTCCGACGTGACCGCGACCTCGGGGCCGGCCCAGCTGCCGTTCGCAAAGGGCGGATATACACGTTGAAGTACCCGCTTGGCGCGGTGGATACGAACGCGATCCGGTCGCCTGACGGCGAAAACCGGGGGTCGGTGTGGATGTGCTCGCCTTCGGTGAGGCGTGTGCGTTCGCCCGTTGCCGTGTTCATGACTTCGAGGTCGATGGTGCCGCCACCGTCGTCCGCGGTGTACACCAGCCATGCGCCGTCAGGGGAGTAATCGGGGGACGAGTAGTAATCGGGGCCGTACACGATCTCGGTCGCGACGCCTGTCACGACGTCCACTTCCCAGAGCGAGCCGCTCATGGCCGCCGCGACGTGCCCGCCCCCAGGGTGCCAGGACGGGTACCAGGGCGACGAGGAGGGAGCCGGGGGGAAGTAGAAGTTGTGCATGTAGTTCCCGCCGTGCGCGGAGGCCGGGTAGGTGCCGCGCCGCTGTGCGGACAGGTCGCCGGGCGGGGGGAAGAGAGCCGCGCTGGAAATGGCGGTGATCGTGAGGAGCGAGCCGAGTCGGGTCATCCTGGCGTCCGGTTGGGGGGGTGGGGGGTGGTCAACGCCGCCGGGCGATTCACCGGTCAGGTGCTCACGCGGGGCTTCACCACGGGTTGTACTGCCTTCATCGTACCGCCGGGAACGGGGAGCGGGCCAGCCCCGTACCGGCGGCGTTTGACCCGAGCGCGCTCCGGGTCCATCGTGAGGGCTGACGATCCCACGCTCGCCCTCGAAACGGCCCGGCCGCATGATCCGCACGCTATCCGCAACACTGGCCGCCCTCGCCGCCCTCTCGTTGGCCTCCCCGACTGCTCCGCTCCGTGCCCAGACGTTCGACGTCGAGGAGACGACGATCGCCGAGGTCCACGCCGCCTTCCTGTCCGGCGACCTGACTTGCGTCAGCCTCGTGCAGGCGTACCACGCGCGCATTGACGCGTACGATCAGCGCGGCCCGCAGCTGAACACGATCGCCACGCTTAACCCGGGCGCCCTGGAGGAAGCGGCCGCGCTCGACGAGGCGCTCGCGTCCGACGGGCTCACCGGGCCGCTGCACTGCATCCCCGTCCTGCTCAAGGATCAGGTGGAGACCCGCGACATGCCCACCACGTACGGGTCGGCGCTCTTCGAGGACTTCGTGCCGGCGCGCGACGCCACCATCGTCACGCGTATGAAGGATGCCGGCGCGCTCATCCTGGCCAAGACGAACATGGGCGAGTACGCCTCGCGCTACGTGGGATCCGGCTTCGGCGTGATCCGCAACGCCTACGACCCGCGGCGCAACCCGAGCGGTTCTTCGGGCGGCACCAGCGTGGGCGTCGCGGCGAACCTGGGCATGATCGGCATCGGCGAGGACACCGGCGGCTCGATCCGGGGCCCGGCGGCGGTGGCGTCGCTGGTCGGTCTGCGGCCCACCCTGCAGCTCGTCAGCCGCTTCGGGATGATGCCCGCGAATCCCACGACCGACACGATGGGCCCGATGACCCGCACGGTCATGGACGCGGCCATTCTGCTCGGTGTCATCGCCGGGTACGACCCGAACGACCCTGTCACCGCCCACTCATTCGGGCATGTTCCGGATTCCTACACGGACGGGCTGGCGTTGGACGGCCTGGCCGGCGCGCGCATCGGCGTCATTCGCGACCCGATGGATGGCGGTGTGGACACGTCCTCCGAAGGGTTCCAGCAGGTGCGCGCCCGGATCGAGGTTGCCCTGGGCGACCTGCGCGCGCTCGACGCCGAGGTGATCGACAACGTGGCCATCGCGGGGATCGACCGGGTCAACCCCGTCTTCTCCAGCAACTCCTTCGAGACCGAGGAGGCGACGGACACCTACCTGGCGGAGCATGCGAACGCCCCGTACAGCACCCTTGCGTCGATCCTGCTGAGCGGTCGGGTCACTCCGTGGCGGGCGAGGGGAATGGCTGGTCTGCTGGGTAAAACGGTGCGAGACCCGGGCTACCTGGAATATCTGCTCGCGCGGGAACAGATCCGGCAGGACGTGGCACAGGCAATGGCGGATCACGACCTGGACGCGCTCGTATACGCCACCTTCGACCATCCTGTGACCCTTATCGCGGAAGATGCCGAGACGAACCCGACCCCTGCGGACGACTACGGACTCGGGGACAACCGGCTGCTCAGCCCGGTGACGGGGTACCCGGCGTTGACGGTGCCGGCGGGCTTCACCCCTGACGGCTTGCCGGTGGGACTCGAGTTTTTGGGGCGGCCGTTTACCGAGGCGATGCTGCTCAGGTTCGGGTACGCGTTTGAGCAGGCGACGGGGTATCGGCGGGCGCCAGGGAGCGCTCCGGCGTTGGGTGGGGGGCGGTGAGGACGGGGTGACGGTGGCCGGTGACTGAGCTTTGGCTGCCAGGCCGCGGACCTTCGGCAAGTGTACATTTTCGGCCATTGATGGCGGATTATGTATGCATTTTCTGTCAAGACGAGCTATTTCGCCTCTTTGTCCGCCATATTTGACCGATTTTGGCGGGCAAATCCTCTCCAGATCGGTCTTCCAGCTCTTGCCGTACGGCGGATTGGAGAGCATGAAGTCGAATTCGATCGCAGGGAAGGCGTCGTTGGAAAGCGTGGAGTGCTGCGGACCGCCGACGATGTTGTCCGCGACGGCGCCCCGGCCCTTGAGCAGGAGGTCGGCCTTGCAGATCGCGTAGGTCTCAGCGTTGATCTCCTGGCCGTAGAGGTGCGTGGCCACCGCCTTCCCGTGCTCGGTGGCGAGATGCTCGAGGGTCTCTTAGAAGTCCTGACCGGCCGCTTCTCTGAGGGCGCTGTCCTGCTGGACCACGCCCGCCTCATCGAGCGCTGCCTTCATGTCGAGAACCGCCTGCTTGGTTTCCTCGAGCACCGCGTCGAGCCGCCGGAGCACGGTCATCGGCAGGATGACGTCCCGGTACTTACCGCGGACGTAGAGGTCCCGCAAGACATCGTCGGCGATGCCCCAGATGAAGTTCGTGATCCAGGTGTGCTGGCTTGGTTGCACGCGTGTCGGGCTCCTTTCTCGGGTGGGGAAGCTATGTGGGCGGGTTCGAAGTGACAACGGGCTTTGGGGAGTCTCGGGTGGGGTCATTCGGCGGACGAGCCTACAAGGCGTCGCCGGGTGGTCCCGTAGGCCTGCGCGGGGTGATTCGGGCTATCCGGATAGCTGCGTGCCAGCTGTCCTGCTTCCACCATGGGAGTTAGGTGTCGACCAGTTAGTTTTCGTTGCGAGAAAGAACTCGATCCGGTGCCTCGAGGAGTGCGCGCCGATCGCCGAAGCGGAAGGCGTGACCATCCTGGTCGAGGCGCTGAACTCCAAGCCGGGCGGCCATCTTGACTACATCGGCGATCGAATGTCGTACGCTCTGGAAGTGATCCGCGCCGTCGACTCGCCCCGTGTGCGCATCCTGTACGACATCTACCACATGCAGATCATGGAAGGCGACATCATCCGCACGCTGACCGAGTCCCGCGACTGGATCGGCCACTATCACACGGGTGGCGTGCCCGGGCGTGCGGAAATCGACGAGACGCAGGAGCTTTTCTACCCGGCGATCGTGCGCGCCATCCGCGACACGGGTTTCAGCGGATACATGGCGCACGAGTTCATTCCCCGCAGCGGCGACCCGCTTCGCTCCCTGGCGCAGGCATGACCACGCAGAGCATGACCAGCATCCCACAAGGAATCCCATGCTAGAAATCAGAGACCTCGTCAAAGTGTACCCCGGACCTGTCGCGGCGCTGCAGGGCGTATCGATCGACGTGTCCAAGGGGATGTTCGGCCTTCTCGGACCCAACGGCGCGGGCAAGACCACGCTCATGCGCATCGTCGCTGGCCTGCTCGAACCGACGTCCGGCAACGTCCTCTTCAACGGTGAAGACATCGTCGACGACCCCCGCCTCATCCGCAAGCAGCTGGGCTACCTGCCTCAGGACTTCGGCTTCTATCCCCACCTGAGCGGCGAGGCGATGCTTCGTTTCCTCCTGGTCCTCAAGGGCGTCGAGGCTCCCCAGGGTGTGAAGCGCCTCGCGGCGGAGCTCCTGGACCGGGTCAACCTGTCGTACGCCGCCAAGCGCAAGGTCAAGGGCTATTCGGGCGGCATGAAACAGCGGCTGGGGATCGCGCAGGCTCTTGCGGGTGATCCACGCCTCGTCGTGGTGGACGAGCCCACCGCCGGCCTCGACCCCGAGGAGCGCCTCCGCTTCTATCGGCTGCTGGCCGAGCTGGCTGAAGACCGCACGGTCCTGCTTTCCACCCACATCGTTGAGGACATATCGGTCCTCTGCCCGCGGGTGGCGATCATGTACGACGGCCGTTTCGTGGCTGACACGACGCCGGCCGAGGCCCGCAACCGGCTGGCCGGTACGATCTACCAGGGCGCGGTCAGGAAAGATGGCCTCGAGGAGATCTACAACCGCTACCGGGTCACGCAGGCGATCCTGATCGAGGGCCGCAACCAGGTGCGGATCCACATCCCCCGGGGAGCTGCCACGGAGGGCGGTGTGCCCGACGGCTTCGAGCCGGTGCCCCCGACCCTGGAGGACGCGTACCTGCTGCTGGCGCAGGCGAACGGGGAGGCCTCGTCGTGAGCACCCTGACCCGCTGGTGGGGAGTCACCCGCGGGGAGCTGCGCTCGGGCCTCCGCCGACCCGCCTACTGGATCCTCTTCGCGATTCTGGCCCTGATGGCGTGGGGTTTTTCGGAAGGCGCGGTGACGATTTCCTCGGGCGATTCCACGGTCGGGGGCGAGCGCTCGTACGTCACGTCCGTGTTCGCTCAGAGCATGATCCAGTCGATCCTCATCATGGGGTTTGGCGCGTGGTTCCTGGCGGTCGCGGCGGGGCTGGTGGTGATCCGTGACCTGGAACTCCAGGTGGTGGAGGTCTTCCATTCCACCCGCCTGACCCCGGGCGAGTACGTGTGGGGCAAGTTTGCAGGCGCGCTGGGCGTCTTCTTCGTCATCTGGCTCCTGTACGTCCTGATGGGGGCCGGTTTCAACCACATCGTGGCAGCGGGTGCGGATACGGAGCACATCGGCCCGTTCGCCCTCGGCAACTACCTGTATCCCACGCTTCTCTTCGGACTCCCCCAGATCCTTCTCTTCGCGGGGGTGCCCTTCATGTTGGGGACCACGACGCGGCAGCCGATCATCGTGTTTGCCTTTCCCCTGGTCGTTCTGCTCTTCACCCTGGGGTTCCTGACTAGCCCGGATTTCTCACACAGTCACCGCTGAGGGCTTTGGGGGCAGCGTTGGGGCCGAGTTTCTGCCGAGGGAGCAGGTGGAGCAGAAGCAAGCGGCTCTGCGGCCGTGTTTTCGGGGGGCCAGAGTAGCGGGAACCGCTGCCTGAGCGAGCTTTTTTGGTCCTGCGGCGCAGTGGTCCCCGGAGGATCGGCTGGAACGGTTGTCTCGAAGGGGGTGTGGAGTCGTTACCCTGGCAATCGGGCGTGGACGCGTGCGAAGGCGGCGGCCGACGGGTGTGCGGAGTCCATGGCGACCTTGACCCTTCGCACCGAGACCGTGACGCGGGCGCCGATCTTGAGGAGCTTGAGCCGCAGCGTTCCGGCGGTGGCGCGGGCCAGGCGGGTGCCGTGCAGCGCACGCCTGAGCGCAACGAAGAGGATCGAGGCGAAGGCGGAGAAGAGGATCCGGAGCTGGTTGGCGGCGAAGCGCGACGCCGAGGTCCGGTCGGAGAAGAGATCGAGCTGCTGCTCCTTGATCGTGTTCTCCATGTTGCCCCTCGGGCAGTAGACGCGCTCGTAGACGGTCCGGGCCGAGAAGGTGTCGGGCAGCGAGGTGACCACGAAGCGCGGGTTGGCCTTGCCGGGCAGGTGCTCGGCCTTGGCGACGACCCGGCGCTTGCGGGACCAGCTTGTGAGTGTGGCGTAGAGGAACTCCTTGAACCGGCGGGCTGGGCGGCCCCGCCGCTTCGCCTCCGCCTGGGCGTCGGCCAGCTCCCAGCCGATCTTCTCGACGAGCCGCGAGTTCCGGGCCAGGCCGATGACGTAGTCCACGCCGTTGCCCTCGCACCAGGCCAGGATCTCCTCGCGGGCATAGGAGGCATCGGCCCGAAGCAGGATCTCCAGTCCCGGCCACCGCTCCCGGAGCCGTTCGACGATGCGGCCCAGCGGCCCCCTCACGCCTCCGGCGGGATCCGCGTTGCCCGGCCTCAGTTGGGCGAAGAGCGGGCGGCCGCCGCAGGTGATGTAGAGCGGCAGGAAGCAGTAGTGGCCGTAGTAGCCGTGGAAGAAGCGGCCCTCCTGGCGCCCGTGGACCTCGTCGTCGGTCGCGTCGATGTCGAGCACCAGGCGCGACGGCCGCCCGCCCTTCCAAGAGTCGATGAACGACTCGAGCAGCACGGCCTGCAGCGCGTCCGCATCATGGCCGATCCTGTGGTAGCGGCCCGGTTCGCCACTCGGGGGCGCGTGTTCAAGCCGGTTCAGGGTGCTCTTCCCCGCCAACGGCGCACAGTCCTTCCGATGTCCATCGAGCTTGCCGGAGAGCAGCGCCAGAACAGGGTCGTGCCGCAGCTGGTCGTGGTCGTTGAGGTCTTCGTATCCCAGGGTGATGCCCATGACGCGCTGCCTCACCAGCGTCCCGACCGAGTGTTCCGTGAGACGGGGATCGCGGTAGTCGGTGAAGCAACCTGCCACCTGGTCCAGGAGCCCCACCGACCGGTCGATCTCGCGGAGCAGCAGCACTCCGGCGTTCGACGTGATCGCGCCCCCGTCGAACGCGGCCGCTACCCTGCGGCCCTGGCACCCTTGAAATGCGAAGGAAAGCGGTTTACACTGTGTCGGCATCGGTCCTCCGGTGTCGTCGCTGTCAAGTTCTTGCCCCACATAAACTTAACAGCTCCCGGAGGCCGGTGCCTTCCTATGCGTTTGAGAAATCCGGGCTAGGGCTGCCCGGCGTTTGAACGAGGCGGGGCGAAGGGTCTCTCCGGCCTGCCAGCGGTCCGGGGCATGGCGCGCCGGGGTGGCTTCATCAGCGGCTTGGAGCGCGGGGCCGAATCGCGATCAGCCCGAAACCGAGCGCCCCGGACGGTGTAGTGCATTGTGGTGGATCGCCCGACCGATCGGGCTGACCCGTAGCCCTGGAGGCTTCGGGCGGAGCACGGTGTCGTCGACGGGCATCGGGGCCGGGGCGAGTTCCCCGCCGCCGCCGGCGCGCCCGATTATGCCGCACCGGAGTGTGAAAACGACGTTGGGGGTCGATTCACACTTCGACGCTCCGGCGATTCACACCGGCCCTCCTGCTTATCCGGCGGCGCGGCAACGTCTTGCGGCTCCGCCGCCGGGTCGGCCGTGGCGCACGGGACGCTCGGGCCGTGGCTGGAGCGTCCCGGCAGTCCGACGGCCTGCGGCGGGCGCGGGGGCCGGTGTGTTTGCGAACCTCTGCCCCCGCCCCCTCGGGTCGCTCCCAGACCAGCAATCCCTGCGCGGGAAGGCGATCCGAGCGCCGCTTCAAGGCGGCGGGGTAGCCGTTGGCTGTTCGGCTGGCGGACGTCGCCGGTGCAAGGCCGGACTCCCGATGACGTTGGCCGCAGGCGATGCCGTCCAAGCTCGGGACGATTCTGTTTGTGGAGGGAAGCGCCGCTCGCTGGGCGGGACCGAAGTAGCCGACCAGCCGGGGTTGGAGTAGTTTTCGCGATGCACCGGACAAAATGGGGGAAGCTACTAAGGCTCGTGCTAGGCGTTATTGGCGTCTTGCTTTGGGTTGTGGGGCTCGCGGGGCTGCCGGACGCTTGGGAGCGGTGGATGAGTGAGTGGCTGCCCGCAGTGTGGCCGCTGCTGTCGAATCCTGGGTTTTACGGCCCGGTCGGGGTGGTGGGGTTGCTGATACTCTACGACGCAGTGCGTAGGCACCGCGCGCGCTTAGGGCGCCTGGAATACTCGCTATACGTTGCGATCAGGGAGGAAAGACAGCCTTTTCGGTCCCGCCGATTTCCTACACCCCAAACGCGGCGGTGCCTCGAAAACCGACACGCTCATGATCCCGCGCGCAGAGAAGGCGTGGGTCGCCTTCGCGGCTCCCGCCTTTCTCGCTGACCCCGTCTTGGTAGATCCCAACGCACAGGGAATCAACCAGTTTCCGGTTTTCGAGGAGATCCCCGGCACCTTTGACCTGAGGGGTGTGAGGTGCCGGGCATGGAGATCCGCGAACGCTTGGAACGACCTGTTGTTGGGCGTACCGCTGGTAGTGCGCCACCAGCAGCCGCCGGAAGTGTGAGGTCATCTTGCGTCACCGGCCAGACCGGCCATAAGGGGAAAAGGAAGACGATACGCCTGGTCACCCCGTTGCACTCGTCCTTCAGAGCCGCCGGCTGATGAACGACGGGACGGCGGACCTGGCCGGTCAGTGTTGCGCCCGGACCCCGGTCGCAGCCGGTAGTTGCGAGCCGTCGAGGCCCGATCCGTTGGGCGGGCCAAGGCTGGTTCCTGACACCGTTAGGCGTCATGAGCCAGCATACCTGTTGTGGGAACAACGGGGCTGGCGATGGGCTCCGCCCCCTCGACCCCCAAGAGATCCCGCGCCGATGCGCGCAAGATCGCGGGCGACGGGTTCGCCGCGATGGCCAATTGCCGCTTCGCCGACCGCCAGCCGGACGGTCAGGGGCGCGAATGGGGACGAGGTTCCGGAGGCAGCCTCCGCCCTCCGTCGCGCCGACACCGGCGCGGAAACCCAGGGGGTCTAAGGGGGGCCGAGCCTCCCCTTGCCAGACCGCAACGTCAAACGTGGCGTCGGCTGGCTCAACACCAGTAACGGGCATGAGCCAGCCCTGACTTGGTCCAACGGAGCAGACCGCAATTCCCCGCGATTCAGCGACTGATACCGGGCTCCGAGCCGCCATGCTCGTGGCCAAGGACGTCGGTCAATCTCCGATGAGCTTGCGCCGCCGCTCGAACGGCGCGATGGTGGGCTTGGTCAGATCCGAAGACCCCACTGGCCACTACGCTGTCGAACCCATCGACGACGATAGGCCATTCCCGACCAATGAGTGAGTTAGACTGGGCGTCCCGAATCGTCAAACAGATGGATTCCCCCCGCGAATCCAAAGTAGCAATTGACGCGCAACGTCGAAGTCGTCCCCACGCCACGAAGGGAGGCGATCAGTGAGATGTTGGAGAAGTCGTTGAACTGCAATTGGCTCAATCCCGTATCGGAGCCACGGCAGACACTGGCCTTCCTCTTGTTGGTGGCTGGGTGCTCCGGCGATGCGATAGCCCCCGAGCCCCCGCCGCCGCAGAATCGCCCGCCAGTGCTGACGGGAGAGATCCCTCAGCAAAGCCTGTGGGCCGGGGACAGAATCGGAGTGGGCGTGTCGAGACACTTCAGCGATCCCGACGGGGATTCGCTCACCTTCACGGCATCCAGTTCCGACTTGTCGGTTGTCACCGCGAATATCGAGGCAGGGACTCTTGTGATCCTGACGGGCCTGGCTAGCGGCGAAGCCGTGGCCACGGTGACGGCCCGCGACCCCGGCGGCTTGGAGGCGAGTGCAACCTTTGCGGTGGTTGTGTCGGAGAGTCCAGACCGGGCAGTATTGGTGGCCTTCTACCACGCGACCGACGGCCCGAACTGGCGCCGTAGTGACAACTGGCTGACGGATGCACCACTGAGCGAGTGGTACGGGGTGCAAATCAGTGTCGGCAGGGTGCTGGGTCTGAAGCTCAAGGACAACAATCTGACCGGTCCGATTCCCCCGTGCTGATTCCGACGCATGCCGATCACCGATTCCGATTCAAGCCGATGATCACCGATTCCGACATGCCGATCACGGATTCCGATGCATGCCGATCATTCTGGAGTGAGCGAGCAGGGGCGCTGGGATAACCCGCTGTAGCGACGTCTTCTTCCATCCTCGCCAGAGGTCCCCTGAGACGAGGAGGAAGAGGGTGTCGCAAAAGAGGTTGTCCATGCGGAAGATTCGAGAACTGATGCGCCTGAAGCACGAGCTCGGGCGCAGCCACCGCGAGATCGCCACGTCGCTCGGCATTGCCAACAGCACGGTGAGCGACTACGTGCGCCGGGCGGCCGCGGCCGGCTTGTCGTGGCCGTTGCCGGAGGGACTGGACGACGCTGCGCTGGAGGCCGCCCTGTTCCCGGCCCTGCCGCCGTCGCGGGTTCCCCGGCCCGAGCCGGACTGGCAGTACGTGCACCGGGAGCTTCAGCGCCACAAGGGCGTGACGCTGCGGCTGTTGTGGCTGGAGTACAGGACAGTCCAAGCGAACGGCTACCAGTACAGCCGGTTCTGCGACCGCTACCGGGAGTGGCGGGGGCACCTCGACGTGGTCATGCGGCAGGTCTACCGGGCGGGCGAGAAGGCGTTCGTCGACTACGCGGGCCCGAAGTTCCCGGTCGTGGACCGGAGCACCGGCGAGGTGCGCGACGCCATGGTCTTCGCCGGGGTCCTGGCCGCGTCGAACTACACGTTCGTGGACGTGACCTGGAGCCGCGCACTGCCGGACTGGACGGTCTCGCACGTCCGGATGTTCGAGTTCTGGCGCGGGGTACCGGAACTCGTGATCCCGGACAACGAGAAGGCCGCGGTGCGCAAGGCGAGCCGCTACGAGCCGGATCTGAACCCGACATACCAGGAACTGGCCACGCACTACGGCACCACCGTGCTGCCCGCGCGGCCCCGGGCTCCGCAGGACAAGGCGAAGGTCGAAGCCGCGGTCCAGAACGTCGAGCGCTGGATCATGGCGCCGCTGCGCAACCAGACGTTCTTCTCGCTCGGCGAACTCCGCGAGGCCATCGTGCCGCTGCTGGCCGCACTGAACGAGCGGCCGTTCCAGAAGACCGAAGGCAGCCGCCGCAGCTGGTTCGAGGATCTGGACCGGCCGGCGCTCAAGCCGCTCCCGGCCCAGCGCTACGAGTACGCCGAGTGGCGCAAGGCCCGCGTCAACATCGACTACCACATCCAGGCCGAACACGCCCTCTACAGCGTCCCCTACCCGCTGGCCCGCAGCGAGGTCGATGTCCGGCTCAGCGCCACGACGGTCGAGATCTTCCACAAGCACCGCAGGGTCGCCGCGCACCTCCGGATCCGCAGGAAAGGCGGATACGCGACCGAACCCGCGCACATGCCGGCAGCCCACCGCGCCCATGCGGAATGGACACCGTCGCGGCTCATCGCCTGGGGCCGCAAGGCCGGACCGCACACGGCCGCGTTCGTCGAACGGCTCCTCGAGAGCCGGGCCCCACCCCGAACAGGGCTCCCGCAGCTGCCTCGGGCTCATGAAGCTGCTGCGCGCCTACTCCGCCGAACGCCTGGAGGCCGCCTGCCGCCGCGCGCTGGACATCGGCACGCTGAGCTACGGGTCCGTCAAGTCCATCCTCGCGACCGGCCTGGACCAGGCCGGCGACGACGAGCAACACACGCTCTCCCTGCCCGCAGAACACGCCCACATCCGCGGGCCGGAGTACTACACCAACTCCCCAAACGGAAAGGAGTCCTGACTCTCATGCTTCGCCAACCCACCCTCGACCTGCTCCACGAACTCCGGCTCGCGGGCATGGCCCAAGCCTTCGAGGAGCAGACCGCCATGCCCGACATCAGCGAGCTGTCCTTCGAGGACCGCCTCTCCCTGCTCCTCGAACGCGAGAAGACCGACCGGGCCCAGCGCCGCTACCAGCGTCTCAAAGGCCACGCCAAACTCCACCTCGACGCCACCATCGAAGACCTCAACTTCAAGGCCCCCCGCGGGCTGGACCGATCCCTCGTGCTCCGCCTCGCCTCCGGGCAGTGGATCCGGGACGGCCAGACCGTTCTCGTCGCCGGCGCGACGGGGTCGGGAAAGTCCTATCTCGCCTGTGCGTTCGGCCACCAGGCCTGCCGCCTCGGCATCACGACCCGCTACTACCGCGTCTCACGGCTCCTCGACGAGCTCACCCTCGCCCGTGGGGACGGTTCCTATCCCAAGCTCATCCAGCGGCTCGCAAGGACGTGGCTGCTCATCCTCGATGACTGGGGCCTCGCTTCGCTCTCAGGCCAGGGGCGGCACGACCTCCTCGAAGTCCTCGACGACCGCTATGCCCGCCGTGGCACGCTGCTCGCCAGCCAGGTCCCCGTCGAGCACTGGCACGATGTCGTCGGCGATCCCACCTTCGGCGACGCCATCCTCGACCGTCTCCTCAACAACGCCCACCGCATCACCCTCAAGGGCGGACCGATGAGAAGGCTGTACGACTCGACCAAGGAGGTCCACAACACTCCCGGCCACGCCTGATCCCACCGGAAAACCGGGCTGAAGCATGCCTCCGGGAGCGTGTCTCCCCCTGCGATGGGGGCGAGAAGACGGAAAGACGGCTCTGAGCGGCCCGTATGACCGCCCAGGAGTGCGTTGCGGTCGGCCCGGATCCCTCCGAATCCCCCGAATCCCCCGAATCCGGGACAAAATGACCCGGTTCCGGGCCAAACCAGCCTCCAGGGCCCCGGCAATCCCGCCGTAGAGGCCGTCCGAACCCCTTCGCCCTACCTCTACCCCTCCGGAAAACCGGTCCTCGGCTGTCCCCGCACCCGGCGACACAAACCCTGCGAAGCCAGCCCCCCTCGACGTAGACCCACTCCAACCCCTAAACTTCAACCCCGAAAACCCGACCCCCCAGCGCCGCTATGGACCTCCGCTCCTCCAGGGTGATCGGCATGCTCCGGAATCGGTGATCGGCTTGTCGGAACTGGTGATCGGCATCGTCGGAATACGCACCGCCACAACCGCTCGATGAAGATGTTGTCGAGGAAGCGGCCCCGGCCGTCCATCGAGAACGCCACGCCCGCACCCAGCACCCGGCCCGCGAACGCCTCGCTGGTGAACTGCCTAGGTTCAAGCGGTCGTCGCAACAGTACCGTGTTGAAGGGTTTTCATGTGCCCCCGATTTTGCTGGACACTAGGCTGGCGAGGGCGACCAGAAAGAAAGAAGTGGGTTCTTGATTTGATGTCTCCCAACCCGAGGGAGTCAGAAGCGACCGACGGTCGTTGAAGGCTGGAGATACGGGAGCGGCAGAGCATTTCAACGCAAGGTTGAGGTCTGGTTCTTTGATGATAACAGATCTTCCAAGGTTTCCGCCGGAGTTCTCCAACCGAGGGTCTTGCGGGGGCGGCTGTTGAGAGCGGCTGCGACGGCGGCGAGATCGTCAGCGGTATGTCTGCTGAGGTCAGTGCCCTTTGGGAAGTACTGTCTCAACAGGCCGTTGGTGTTTTCGTTCGTGCCGCGCTGCCACGGGCTCTGCGGGTCGCAGAAGTAGATGGCCAGGCCAGTATCGATGCGAAGCCGTGCGTGCTGAGCCATCTCTGTTCCCTGGTCCCATGTCAGAGACCGGCGGAGTTGCTCGGGCAGGGTCGTGATCGACGAAGCGATCGCGTCCCGGACGGCTTCGGCACCGTGTCCAGCCAACGCTGGACCGTTCTTGGTCCTGGCCTCGCCGTGTTTGTCATGGCGGGGAAGGTGGAGCAGCATCGTGAACCTGGAGGTCCGCTCGACCAGCGTTCCGATCGCCGAACTGCCCAGCCCCAAGATCAGGTCGCCTTCCCAGTGCCCGGGAACGGCGCGGTCGTCTGCCTCGGCCGGTCGCTCGCTGAGCATGATCTCGGGGTGAACGAACGTCTTGCCCCGTCCGCGGGTGCGAGCTCGAGGCACCCGTAACGTGCGTCCCGTCCGAAGGCACGCTGTCAGCTCCCGTCGCAGCGCACCGCGGCCTGGAACGTAGAGCGCCTGGTAGATGGCTTCGTGCGATATACGCATGGACTCATCGCCGGGGAAGTCGACCCGTAGCCTGTTGGCGATCTGCTCGGGACTCCACGAGGCCGCCCGCCGCCGGTCTTGTCGGCGACCGTGACGCCGTCCGATCCAGCGCACATCGGGGCCTGCCAGAGCGGCACCGTCCAGAGCTCGGATCAGGCCTCCGAGGCGATCCTGCACATACTGCCTCAGTTCGCCGTTCGTAGCGAGCTTCGCAAGCTTTGGACGTTTCGCTCGCCGGTCGGCGTGCCATTGAGCGGTCGTGGCCCGATACTCGAGGTTCCCTCCTCCTGTAGCTGCGTTGCGCCGCAGTTCTCGCGAGATCGTCGAGGGTGAGCGGCCCAACTGCCGGGCGATCTCGCGCACGCCACGAGCACGGGCTCGAAGAACGGCGATCTCTTCTCGCTCAACGAACGAGAGATAGCGCCGTGACTGGGGACGAAGATTGAGTGGTGGCATGCCACCACATTCGCGAAACCAGCGTGTCCCGACAGCAGGGGACACACCCGCTGCCACGGCGGCCTCCTCGCTCGACAGACCTCGAGCGATCTCTTTCCAGAACCTCTGCCGATGCTCGCGCCGTCCCACCGGCGGACGGCCTGGTGAACGCATCCGCGGACGTAGGGCTCGATCCGCTCCTCGGTGCCTGCTCGCTGCCATCGCAACATCTCCCTGAGGTGTTGCGACGACCGCTTGAATTCACCCACTACTGGCACACGCCGGAGGCGGGCGGGAAGGTGGACAAGGACAAGCCGACCCAGTTCGGCCGGGCGATGGGCGAGCTCGGGATCGAGATGATCGCCGCGTACTCGCCGCAGGCGCGGGGCCGGAGCGAGCGGCTGTTCGGGACGCTTCAGGGGCGCCTGCCGCAGGAGCTGGCGCGGGCGGGGATCACCGACATGGACGAGGCCAACGAGTTCCTGAAGGACTTCTGGCCGCGGTTCAACGCGGTATTTGCGGTGGAGGCGAGGGAGGCGAAGCGCGCGTTCACCCGGTTGCTGCCGCGGATGAAGGCCAAGCTGCCCGACATCCTCTGCCTGAAGGAGACACGGACGGTTGGCAACGACAACTGCGTGACCTACAAGGGCAAGACGCTGCAGATCCCGCCTCAGCCGCACCGGTACACCTACGTGCGAGCCAAGGTCAAGGTCCACGAATACGAGGACGGCGGCATGGCCGTCTTCCACGGCATCCGGAGGCTCGGGCGCTACGATGCGAACGGCAGGTTGCTGGACACCCTCAGCGGGTCGGAGGTGGCAGCGTGAGGCGGTACCGCCGCCCCCCTCGGCTCGCTCCGCTCGCCTCGGAGGGCGGCGGTACGGAAAAGCGGACACTTCATGTGCTACAGAAACCGGACATTTCATTTGCTACCGACACAGTCGCCGCCTGCGACTTGTCCAGACCACAGAATCCGATACCTTGAAACAATACGCCCACGTTCGCGGCGCGTTCGCACCCCTGGAACAGGACGGTGACTCTCGTCCATGTCGTTCTGGACCAAGATTTTCGGCGGACCCGGCGGGGCCGACCGAGTCGACTACTACGAGGAAGGCCTGGCGCTCGCCCAGGAGGGCAAGTTTCACGAGGCCCTGACCTCGTTGCGCCTTGCCCTGAAGGAAGACCCGGGGGATCCCATCGTTCTCCAGCAGATCGCGATCGCCTACACGCGGATCGGCATGGAGGAAGAGGCGGTCAAGACCTACCGTCATGTGCTCAACCGGAATCCGGAGTCGCCGGGCGCTCACTACGGCCTGGCCTTCCTCCTCCTGCGTCACGGCGCCCATGCCGACGCCATCCAGCACCTGGAGGCCTTCCTGACCCGCACCCCGTCGGATGTGGACGCGCGTGATCACATCGTGCATGCGCGAAGAACCCTCCGGGAGCTCCAGGGCGAGGACAGCCAGGAGCCCGGGGAAGCCGATCCCTAAGGAGCTTTGTTGTCCGTGATGAAGGTTGACAAGGAGATTCGACTCAGCTGGACGGGCTCGGGGCTGGTGTTCGACGGCGGCGCTGTGGATGGCCCTCAGATCGTGGTCGACGGAGACTTTGCCACCGGTCCTTCGCCGATGGATCTCGTGCTCATGGCGACGGCTGCGTGCATGGCCATCGACGTGAAGGTGATCCTGGACAAGGGCCGCGTACCCTTCGACAGCCTGGACGTCACGGCCCAGGGCGAGCGGCGGGAAGATCCGCCCCAACACTACAAGGCGGTGCGCCTCGTGTTCAACGTGACGGGGGTGCCACCGGGGAGCCGCTCCAAGGTGGACCGCGCGGTCGAGCTGTCCCGCGAAAAATACTGCTCCGTCCTCTTTTCGCTCAGAGAGGACCTCGCGCTGGAGATCGTCACCGAAGGAGGTTAGGGAGATGTCCGACACCATCAATTTCTTTGCCACCCCGGCCGACGTGCCGGAGGGGACCCTGGTCGATCTCTTCCTTGGCACAACGGACAGCCTTGCGGCAAGCGTGGCCTACGGCGGAGCGCGATCCTTCACCTACGCCCAGGTCCGGGACGAGGCGCGGCGCGGTGCGGCGGCGCTGGCCCGGGCGGGAATCGGGCGCGGAGATCGCGTGGCGATCCTGTCGGAAAATCGCGTGGAATGGGCGCTGGCCGACTGGTCCTGCATCTGTGCGGGGGCGGTTGATGTGCCCATCTACAGCACCCTCCCCACGGCCCAGGTCTCGTACATCCTCGACGACTGCGGTGCGTCGCTGGTCTTCGTGTCGGACGCGGAGCAACTCGAAAAGGCACGGGAAGCGGCTGCGAGCCTGGACCACCCCGTGGACATCGTCGTCTTCGACGGGTCGGCGGCCGGGGACGGGGCGGTAGCATGGGAAGACTTCCTTGCCCGGGGCGACGACGCCCCCATGGACGACTTCCTCGCCGAAGCCCGGCGGGCGCGGCCCGGGGATCTGGTCACGATGATCTACACCTCGGGCACGACCGGCACACCCAAGGGAGTGATGCTGACCCACAACAACCTCGCGTCCAATATCTGGGCCTCCAAGCAGATGCTGGGGGTGGACATCGGCGACGTGAGCCTCTCCTTTCTGCCGTTGTCGCACGTCCTTCAGCGCATGGTGGACTACCTGTTCTTCGCGCGCGGGTGCACGATCACCCACGGCTTGATCGAGACGGTTGCCGCCGACATGAAGCGATTGCGGCCGACGGTGCTGGTCTCGGTGCCGCGCCTGTACGAAAAGGTCTACCAGAGTGTCCTCGACGCGGGCGGCGTGAAAGGGAAGCTGGTGGCCTGGGCGGTGGGGGTGGGCCGGCGGGCGGCGCTCCTCAAGGAAGACGGGGCGCAGCTCCCCTTCCTGCTGAAGATCCAGTACGCGATCGCGGACAAGCTGGTGTTCACAAAGCTCCGGCAGGCCATGGGCGGGCGGCTGCGGTATTTCGTCAGCGGCGGTGCGGCGTTGGCGCCCGAAATCAACCGCTTCTTCCTGGGGGCCGGGATCACGATCCTGGAAGGCTACGGGCTGAGCGAGACGTCTCCCGTCACCAATGTGAATACGCTCGAGCACTTCAGGATCGGCACGGTGGGCCGCCCGGTTCCCGGGACCGAGATCCGGATCGCCGACGACGGTGAGATCCTGATCCGCGGCCCGCAGGTCATGAAGGGGTACTACGGTCTCGAAGAGATGACGCGCGAAGTGATCGCCGATGACGGCTGGTTCAGCACGGGCGACATCGGTGAGCTGAGCAGCGACGGTTACCTTCGGATCACGGACCGCAAGAAGGACCTCATCAAGACTTCGGGCGGGAAGTACGTGGCGCCGCAGGCGATCGAGAACCTCCTCAAGAAGAACCCCTACATCGACCAGGCCGTGGTTGTGGGCGACGGGCGCAAGTTCTGCTCGGTGCTGGTGGTGCCGGTGTTCGAGCGGCTGGGGAGCTGGGCGACGGCGGAGGGCGTGGACGGTGCCGACAGCGCCGCCCTCCTGGCGGATTCGCGGTGCCAGGATCTGCTGAAAGAAGAAATCTTCGGTGAGCTGCGCGACCTGGCGCGCTTTGAGACACCGAAGAAGATCGGCCTTCTCTCCGAGCCCTTTACGGTCGAGAATGGTGCACTGACGCCGACCCAGAAGGTGAAGCGACCGGTGGTGACCAGACTGTACGCGGACATGATCGAGTCCTTCTACCGTGCGGAGTCGGTGGAGCAGACGATCTTTCTTTCCTCTTGACAGAATATGACCGTGCCATCAGGTGCTGAAACCGACGTGGTCACGGTCCTGATGACGGCGCCCGGGGCCGAGGTTGCCGAGACCGTGGTGCGCGGGCTGCTGGACGAGAGGCTCGTGGCCTGCGGGAATGTGATTCCCGGCGCGGTGAGCCTCTATCGCTGGGAAGGCCGGGTTCATCGAGACGAGGAAGTGGTCGTGATTCTCAAGACCTTGCGGCGGCTGGTCCCCCGCGTTCTGGAACGGGCCGAAGAGCTGCATCCCTACGATGTGCCCGAGCTCCTCGTCCAGGACGTGATCGATGGTTCCCGCGCGTACGTCGAATGGGTTGGGAAGGAGTGTGGCTGAGTCACCATGATCGACCGCTTCAAGTCGTTTTTCTTCCGTGAGATGGCACTGCCCGCCGACGATGGCGGGGAGGAACCCGGCGCCGAGGAACTGCGTGTTGCGGCCTGCGCCCTGCTCCTCGAGGTTGCGCACGCCGACGACCACTTCAGCTCGAGCGAGCGGAGGCACATGCGTGGCCTGGTGCGCCGTCACTTCGGGCTGAAGCACGACGCAGCCGACGAGCTCATCTCCATCGCGGAGGATGAGCGCCGCCGCCGTGTGGACCTGTGGGGTTTTACGAACCTGATCAAGACGCAATACTCAATTGGGCAGAAGCTGGTACTCGCCGAAGCGATGTGGGGGCTGGTGCTCGCTGACGGAGTCCTCGCTGCCCGGGAGGATTACATCATGAGAAAGATCTCACGCCTCGTGGGCCTCAAGACGGGGTACCTGGCGGAAGCTCGCAAGCGGCTTGAGTCGGGGGCGGCACAGCCATGATTTTCGTCAAGATTCTGATCGGGATTGCGGCCCTGGCCCTCGGAATCTTCCTGGGGCTGCCCGGGAAGGATGGCCCACGCGCGGCCCGGGGCAGGCGCTGGCAGGTTCACGACGCCGCAAGGAGGGGTGACCGTTCCGGCGGGCACGACGAACGGGAGTTGGAGCAACTGGAACGCGACCTCGGCAACCCCGGTGGATTCAGTAGACGGGCGAAGCGTCACTTCACCCCCCTCGATCTGCTCAAGAGCAAGCGGAGGGCTTCGGACAGTCGGCGGACAAGGCGGTACTTCCGCACCGCGGCGCCCACCTCCAGGAAGGGTGGGCGGCGGTAGCAGCCCCCGCGCAGGCTACTGGCGGCCGGCAGACTACCCCAGCAGGTAGTTGGCTGCGACCAGGATGCCGCCGACGAATGCTCCCAGCACGTACCCGAAGTAGACAATCGTTCGCAGTTCGCGCTCGGTCACGCGCCGGACCATCTCTTCCATCTGCTCCACCGGGAATTCCATCACCTTCGTCTCGACGCGGCGGGCCACGTCCAGCTTCCCGACCACGTTCGGGATCTGCCCCTGAAGCCATTGCCAGAGAGGCTCGCTTGCGGCGCGTTGGATCTGCTCTGCCGCACCGCCGGGGAGGAGCCGCGCGGGACGCCCGATCGGACGCGCCAGGGCGGCGGTGGCCAGGCGCCGGGATCCTTCACGGTAGATCGTACCGGCGAGCTCGCTTCGCACCGCCCGGACCAGCCACTCCCCCATGCGCCCGGGGGGAATCCCTTCAAGGAGCTGGCCCCAGGTGCGGTCGGACGTGCGCGCCAGCCCCGCCTCCAGCTTGCCTGTCACGAAGGCGTGCGTGGCGGGGTCACGGGCAAGATCCACCACCCACGACACGATCGCGTCGAGAGACTCGAGCACATCGGGGTCGTCGGGGTTGCCGAGCACCTGATTCACCGGGCGGTTCAGGAGGTCGGCGATGGCGTCGCTGATGCCGGTGGCCATCGCCTCCCTGACCGGGCGCTCCCGGAGCATCTCGCTGATTCTGTCGGCGCCTTCCACCTGAACGGTGTCCAGGACCTTCTTCACGGTGTCTTCGGTGACGACCAGCCGCGCCACCACGCGCTGATGGAACTTCAGATCCTGCAGGAAGCGGCGCAGCACGTCCTGGGTGGCCCGCTCGAAGCGCTTCCGGGCCGCGGGTTTGTCCAGGACCGACCGCAGGTGCCGTATCGCCAGCGGCACATACCCCTCCACGGCGCGCTCCAGGGTGGCCACCAGTCCGGGGGGCAGGATGTCCTGAATCGTGACATCCGGGGTGAGCAGTCGCTCCGCCCCTCGCCGCACGTATTCCTCCACGGTTGTCCGAAAGCCTTCGCTGGAGGCGACGTTTTGCATCCACTCCTCGACCGTCGCCTTTACCGAAGCCTCCCGGGCCGGCGTGAGGATGTCTCCGACCGGCTCCCTGGCCAGGTATTGCGCGAGTTCGCCGGCCCGCGCCTCGACCGATGCCTCGAAGCCGGGCGACTGCAGGTGCTCTTCGACCAGGACCAGGCCGTGGCTGAGCATGTCCTCAACGACATGGTCGATGTCCGCCATCACTTCCGGTCCCAGCATCTCCCGCAGCGAGCCCCGCTCGATCTCGAGGACATCGTGCAGGAAACCGGAGAGCCTCCGGTCGAAGGCATCCCGGAACTCGGGCCGGGCGAAGACCCGGCTGATGTCGTCCTCGGTGAGCAACCGCGTGCCGACTGTACGCCCGATGGCGGTCGCGAGTCTGGCCTGGTGCTTGGGGATGACGCCCTGCAGTAGCCCTAGGGGGCGGCCGCCGAGGGTGGGGGGGCGGTACGGGTGGAAGAGCATCCAGATCGCGACGGTGTTCGTCAGGCCACCGGCGAGCGCGCCCCCGACGATGGTGACGATCGCCCTGAGCAGAGTCTCGTTCACTGCGACCTCCTGGCAAGGGTCGCCGGGCCGCCAGCCGGATGCATGGAGTGGCGGCTCACCGCTGGGCGTGCCGCAGGAAGCCCTTGACGGCGACGCGCGAGTCGTCGACGAGGACGTGGCCGTCCACTTCGTAGACCGCGAGGACCGGCAGGACCGGACCCGACCCGTCCAGGGTCTGATGATGTGCGCTCACCGACTGGAACTCTCCCGAGAGCCTCCCATCGGCCGACTCGAAGCGCCAGAGCACCGGAATGTCCCGGCGTGCCCGATCAAAGCTTCGAGTCTCGGCCCAGGTGACGGCGACGGCGGGCCAGGAAAGATCCTCTGCGCCCCGGTGCGCCCAGGCCCGGTGCGTGCGTGCTCCATCCGGAGCGGCGAGGAGGAGGTGAAGGTCGTCGCCGACCAGTACCGCCCACTCGGTCGCCTCGTCGGAATCGGCCGGATACGCCGTAAACGCGTCGACGATCCATCCATCGCTCTCCACGCCCGAGAGGCTCGCGGTCGCTTTCAGGAGCCGGTAGGTCCCGACACGGGGGTCGCTCCACTCGGCGACCACCTCCCCGAAGCGGATCGAAAGGTCGCGGATCCCTTCCTGGTAGTAGAGTTCCCGTGGCGCGTCGTCCTGCCCCACCACCAGACGAGCCGCTCCTCTCGGAAAAACGCGCCACGGCACGCGGCTGGATTGCGTGATCCACTCGTCCTCCATGAACAGCGACCATTGCGTGCCGCGTCCGAGCCAGGCTCTGACGACCCTGTGGATGCCGTCGGTTTCGTCGCGGTTCTCGAAGTCCCAGGGCACGAACATGGCAGTGTCGCTGGCCGCGTCGAGAAAGACCACCGTACGCAGGTAGGTCGCCCCGGTCGCCGAATCCCTTGCAAGCTCTCGCGCGCCGAGAGGTGCCGGCGCGGACTGCCCGGACACCGCGGGCGACGCGCTCTCCGGCACGTCCTCGGAGCACCCGCCGAGGAGCAGGGCGGCAACCGCGGCGGGGGGAACCATGCGTCTGGCCGCGCTCCGCCATCCGGGCTGCTCCACCGCCTCCATGGGATCCGGCACGTCAATCGGCGCGAAGAGCCTCGGGTCGAGGATCTGGCCGGGTCCGACATCCAGTGCGCGGTCGAGAGCCTCGAAGAAGCGCCTGACGCGTCGCTGGTGGACTCCGAAGCCCCAACCGCTGTGGAGTCCTCTCGCCCACATGTCGACGCGTGTCTGCGCGTTCGCGTCCAGCGTCACATAGACCGACACGTTTGCCTCCAGGGGGAGCAGGGGACCCTTAACATCGGCCATGACGATGCCGATCTCGTCATCGGCGCGTTCGATTCGCCAGCCGCGGAGCCGTCCTCCGGCGAGTGCGATCGCGGCATCCCACACCGCTGCGAAGGGGATTGCGTAGGTTCGTCCGGTCAGGCCCGGGTCGTCCGAGTCGACGCTGGTTCGCACCTCTTGAAGGGCAAGTCCCTTCCAGAATGTCACGGTTTCCCGATACTCAAGTGTTACTCCCTGGCCGCGGGACCCACATGGTGTTCCGAAAGCTGTCCAAGGGCAGCGGGAGAGGTCAACACCAGGAAAGGTCCGCAACTCCGATGAAAGACACGATTGTGGGGGCCGGCGCGACCGTGGATCGGTGCAGCCTCGGGGGGTCCATCGTGGGGAGCCACGCCGTGGTGAGGGGGTTCAATGGGGGGGCTCAACGTGCCGGATCACTCGGAGGTGGTTGGCTGGGACGCGCAGAAGCGCCAATCTTGAGAGTAGACGATCTAAGGCGAGGGACCGCCACCAGCTCAAAACCGCACGGAGCCACGATGGACGACAGTCGGCTGATTCACGACTGGAATGTGGAAGAGTTCGAGACTCTGGCCTGGGGACGCCACGTGGAGCTGGACGACGAGACGCTCAGGGACGGTCTCCAATCTCCTTCCGTGGTCGATCCACCCATTGGACCCAAGATCCAGCTCATTCACATGATGCACGAGCTGGGGATTCACTCGGCCGACCTGGGCCTTCCCGGCGCCGGGCCCCGGGCGGTGGCCGACGTCACGCGGCTCTGCGAGGAGATCCGCGATGCAGGCCTCTCCCTCAAGCCCAACTGCGCAGCCCGTACCGTGCTCGCGGATGTGGAATCTGCGGCAAGGATTTCGCAGAAGACGGGGGTCGCCCTCGAGGTATGTGCGTTTCTCGGCAGCTCGCCGATCCGGTTCTACGCGGAGGGGTGGAAGCTCGAACGCATGCTCCACACGGCCGAGGAGTCGGTGTCGTTCTGTGTCAGGGAGGGCCTGCCGGTCATGTTTGTGACCGAAGACACGACCCGGGCGACCGGGGAGACGCTCAAGGTGCTCTACGGGCACGCGATCGAATGGGGAGCCCGGCGAATCTGCCTCTCCGATACGGTCGGCCACGCGACGCCATCCGGGGTCAGGGCCCTGATCCGATTCGTGAGACGACAGATCATCGACCCTTCCGGGGAGAACGTGAAACTCGATTGGCATGGCCATCGGGACCGGGGCCTGGGCCTTGCCAACGCGCTTGCGGCAATCGAGGCCGGTGCCGACCGCATCCACGCCACGGCGATGGGCATCGGCGAGCGGGTCGGCAACGTGGAGATGGATCTCCTGCTTGTGAACCTTGCGCTCGCCGGAGTGCACGACGCCGACCTGAGCCGTCTTTCCGACTACTGCGAACTGGTTGCGCGCGAGTGCGGGGTACCGTTGCCATCCAACTATCCCGTTCTGGGGGACGACGCCTTCCGTACGGCAACCGGAGTACACGCGGCCGCGATCGTCAAGGCGAAGGCCAAGGGCGCCAACTGGCTTGCCGACCGGGTCTACTCCGGGGTGCCCGCCTCCATGGTGGGACGCACACAGGAGATCGAGATCGGCCCGATGTCCGGGATTTCCAACGTGAAGTACTGGCTCGCCCATCGGGGATTCGACCCGGAGGACGACGAGCTGTGCGGCCGGATCTTCGAGCGGGCCAAGCTGGCCGACCACACGCTCACGGAAGACGAGGTGCTGGAGATCATGCGGGGAGCGTCAACCGAGCCGGTTGGCAGCCCGTGGATCAATCCTGCGTCGGACCGAGAGCGGTGAGGCGAGTGTGACCGGTTCGGCGGGCCGGGCCGCTGATGTGCGGCCCCGTGTGCTGGTGATCGAAGACGACCCCGGCATCGCGGCCCTGGTCGCCTACCAGCTCACGAAGTCGGGATACCACGTCGAGACCGCGGCGAACGGTATGGAAGGGCTCGACTCGCTGCACCGGGAACTTCCCGACCTGGTGGTCCTGGACCGGATGCTGCCCCTTCTGTCGGGTGACGAGGTTCTGCGGTCCGTGCGCAGTGACAAATCGACACGGGGAGTGCCGATTCTGGTGTTGACCGCAAAGCGGGAGGAGGAGGATCGGATCGAGGGCCTGGAACTGGGAGCGGACGACTACCTCACGAAGCCGTTCAGCCCCCGCGAGCTGGTGCTCCGGGTCGATGCCATCCTGAGGCGGGCACGGGCGGTTGGCATCGCTCGGCCGAAGGGGGGACGCATTCTCCGGGCAGGACCGCTACGGGTGAATCTCGGCTCGATGCGCGTGACACTCAACGACGAGGAAGTCCGGGTCACGCCGACCGAATTTCGACTACTCGGGACGCTGCTGGAGCACGGTGACCGGACCCGGAGCAGGCAGGAGCTTCTCCGCGAAGTGTGGAACGCGGAGCCCGGCGCTACGAAGCGGATTCGCGCTCGCACGATCGATATGCACATTCGCCGACTGCGCACCAAGCTGGGCCCCGCCGGGGTGTGGATCGAAACGGTGCGGGGATTCGGATACCGGTTTCGAGCCCCCGAATGAGGATCCCGCTTCGCCCGGCCGTCGCGACGTTTTGGGCCGGGGCCGTCGTCCTCGTCGCGGCGGCGGCGTGGGGTGTGACCCGGGTGCTGGTGGCCGGGGTGCTGTACGACGAAGGGCAGGAACACCTTGCGGCGGCGACAGCGCTCGGGGCCGAGGGGCTGCGCGCCTCACGGGAGATCCCGCTCGACAGCGTGGCGGGGACTCTCGCCGTTGCCACTGGATACCGCGTGAGCGTGTTCGATGCGGACCTGATCCTGATCGCCGATTCCGATCTGGGGCCAGGGCATCAGGACATGGTACCGGACCGGGGCCGGCGGACCGAAGTGGTGGGGGCGTTGCGGCGCGTAAGTGCCTCGACCCGCCGCACCAGCGCCCTGGACGACCGGGACTACCTCTTCAGCGCGACCAGAGTGTACTGGGAGGGCGCGCCGGTCGTCATCCGTTTCGGGGCACCGTCCGCATCGATCGGCGACGCGGCTTCGCGGGTTGGTCGCCAGGTTGCGTTGGCTGTTCTTGCCGTGGGTTTCGTCGCACTCCTGTTTGCGGACCGCGCCGTGGGCGAGGTTACGCGGTCGGTGGCAGATGTAAGGCGCCTCCTGGCGCGGCTTGGTGCCGGGCAGCCCCCGGGTCCGCGCGTCAAGCTGCCCCGCGTCACCGAACTCGCCCGGCTGGGGTCCGCGGCCAACCGGGTAAGGGGGGAGATGGAGGAGCAGGTTGCCAGCGTTTCGCGGGAACGGGACGAATTGGCGCAGTTGATGGACGAGGTGGGGGAGGGGCTCATGGCGCTCACCAACGACGCCAGGATCCTGCGCATCAATCCGGCCGCGCGAGGGCTTCTCGGCCTGTCCGAGGTGCTGCCGTTCGCTCCCGTCGGCTCGGTCGTGCGTGATCCGGAGCTGCGCGATCTGCTCGAGGCCTCCGTGGTCCGACCGGAGGCACGTCTCGAGGTGACCGTGGGTGACCGTGAACTCGAGGTTCGCACCAAGCGGGGCACCGAGGGGGGATCGGTGGTCCTCCTCGTCGACATCACCGAGATTCGGCGCCTGGAGGCGGTCCGCTCGGACTTCGTCGCCAACGCTTCCCACGAGCTCAAGACTCCGTTGACCGTGATCCGGGCCGCCGCCGAAACGATCCTCGACGAGGGCCTTCCCGCCGAGCTCCGGCACCAATGGCTCCGCTCGATCGAGGGCAATACGATACGGCTGCAACGATTGGTGGACGACCTGCTGGATCTTTCCCGCTACGAGTCCGGGGCGTGGAGCCCCGAGCGGGAGCCGTTCTCGGCCGATCGGATCGCTTGGTCTGCGTGGCAGGAGCTGGAGGCCGAGGCCGCTCCCCGGGGCGTGGACTTCGAGGTGCTGGGGGTTGGGGAGGGGTTGGGGGACGAGGCGGCCGTGTATCAGATCTTTCGGAACCTCTTCGAGAATGCGCTGCGCTACGTGCCCGGGGGGACCGGGCGGATTACGGTTGAAGTCAAGGCGGCGGGCGACCGTCTGGTCATCGCCGTCAAGGACAACGGCGCCGGCATTCCCGCCGCCGCGCTGCCGAGGATCTTCGAGCGATTCTACCGGGTGGACGCGGCCAGGTCGCGGGAGGAGGGGGGCACGGGACTCGGGCTGGCCATCGTGCGGCACCTGGTGTCCAGCATGGGTGGCAATGTCGCGGCCGAGAGCATATGGGGGTCGGGCACGACCATCACCTTTACCGTTCCGCTTGGTGGGGCCGCGAATGCGGGGGTCGTTGCCACGTGACCGTTCTCTCGTACTCGGGTATGGGCCGGTTCTTCCATGCAGCCTGGGTGGGCCTCGTGCTTTGCCTTGCCGGATGCCGTGACGAACCCGGAGACGCCGGCACGCTGGTCGTGGTCGATGGCTCCAGCAGCCTGTATGCGCTGTCGGAAGCCGTTGCCGAGCTATTCCACGGCGCGTTTCCGCAATACCGGGTAGTCGTGCGCGTCTCGGGTTCCGGTGGCGGCCTTCGGCGGTTCTGCGTGGGCGAGGTCGACATCGCCGCAGCATCTCGCACGATGACCTCCGCCGAAGCGGCCCGGTGCCGGGCGACCGGACGCGACTACCTGGCCATCCCCGTCGCGAGAGACGGCATCGCCATCGTGACCCACCCGGGCAATGCCGCGGTGAGTTGCCTGAGCCTCGCCGAGTTGAGGCAACTCTGGCGCCCCGGGAGCGAGGTCTCGACATGGCGCGACCTCAGGCCGGCTCTTCCTGCCGAGAAGATCCGCCTCTTCGGGCCGGGCACGGATTCGGGCACCCACGACTACTTCACCACCGTGGTGATGGGGCGGCCCGGGGCCAGCCGCGCCGATCACTACCAGACGGAGGACGACCACCTCATCGCGCGGGGCGTCGCCGGGAATCGATGGGCATTGGGTTACGTCGGGTCTGCGGGCTACGCCGCGAACCGGGATCGCCTGAGAGTGCTCGCGATCGACACCGGGTTCGGCTGCGTCCGCCCCACGCCGACAGCTCTCGGTGATGGAAGCTACAGTCCGCTGACTCGCGATCTGTACATCTACGTTGGACGGGTGTCCATCCGGCATGACCATGTGTACAACTTTGCTGTACAGTATGTCGCGACCAGCGAGGTGCTGGCGGAGGAGATCGGCTATGCACCCCTTCCCGCTGCCGCATATGCGCGGAGCCGGGTGCTGCTGGCCGGGGCGAGGCAAGCAGCGTCGACCCCTCGCGCGGATGCCGAACGCAGCGGCTCTCGCCGGGCTGCGGGGGACGGGGCCGAGAGGTCGGGTTCCCGATGACCGTGGCCGAACTCTCCGGTGCTGGGACGGCCTCGCGCGCCCTGGCCGAACGCTTCGCCGGCCGGGCCTTCCTGGCCTGCGCGATTGTGGCGACCGCCACCGCGATCGCGGTGGTAGGGGTTCTGGGCTTCGAGACCGTCCTCTTCTTCACGGAGGTGTCTCCCGCGCGTTTCTTCAGCGAAGTGGCCTGGACCCCCTTCTCCGAGGATCCCCGCTTCGGGGTGCTGCCCCTCCTCGCCGCCACGGCCCAGATCACGGTCGGGGCCGCGGTCTTTGCGGTACTCCCGGGCGTCATGACCGCGGTCTACCTGCAGCACTACGCGGACGCGCGGTCCGCGAGGGTCGTGGGCACGGCGACGTCTCTCCTCGCCGGGGTTCCGACCGTGGTCTACGGCTACGTCGCGCTCAACTTCGTGACCCCCGCGTTGAGCAACCTGTGGCCGGAGATCGAGGCCTTCAACGGCTTGTCCGCGTGTCTGGTGGTCGGGTTGATGATCCTGCCCACCGTCGTGGTGTTGTCCCGCGACGCATTGGAGTCGGTTCCTGCGTCGCTGATGGAAGCCGGTCTGGCCCTGGGCGCCACCAGGGACCGGGTGGTGGTGCGGGTCCTGATCCCGGCCGCGTCAAGGGGCATCGTCGGGTCGGTGGTCCTGGCCATGGCCCGGGCCGCGGGTGAGACGATGATCGTCACTCTCGCGGCGGGGAACCAGGCGCGGCTGACGTGGAACCCGCTCGAAGGCCTCCGAACCCTGACCGCCTTCATCGCGCAGTCGAGCCTCGGGGACGCTCCTTCCGGGACGCTCAACTACCGTGCCTTCTTCGCCGTCGGCGCGGTCCTGTTCGTCGTCACCTACGTGATGTACGCGGTTGGCAGGCGTCTCCTGTCGCGGCGGAGCCGGGATGGAGCACGGTGATGGGCACGCTGCGTCGCCACGGCCCGATCGGAGCGGTGTGCGGGTTGGCCGCCGCCGCGGTTCTCGCCGCCTTTCTGCTGTTGATCGCCATCCTTCTGGCCGAGGCCTGGCCCGTTCTGGATCCTGGCTTTCTGGTGGATGCGCCGTCGCGCTTCGCCGACCGAGCCGGAGTGGGTCCGGCGCTTGCAGGAACCCTTTGGATCTCGTTCCTGACAGCGGCCATCGCCTTCCCGACAGGTCTCGGCACGGCCGTCTACCTCGAAGAGTACGCACCCCGGACCAGGATGACCGGCGCCATCGAGTCCACGATCGCAAACCTGGCCGGGGTGCCCGCCGTGGTGTACGGGGTCGTGGGACTGGCGCTCTTCGCCCGGGGACTGGGGCTCGGCGCAAGCATCCTCGCCGGCGGCTGCACACTGGCGGCGCTCGCCCTCCCGACCGTGATCGTGGCCTCCAGATCTGCGATTCGGGCCGTCCCGAAGGGGCTGCGCATCGCCGCGTACGGCCTGGGCGCGACCAGGTGGCAGGTCATCCGTCACCAGATTCTGCCGGCGGCGGCCCCCGGGGTGCTGACCGGATGTTGCCTCGCCCTGACGCGGGCGATGGGGGAGGCGGCTCCGCTGCTTGTGATCGGCGCGGCGGCCTTCATCACCTTCGCTCCCGGCGCACCGGGAGATCCGCTCACCTCGCTTCCGACGCAGGTATTCGCCTGGACCGCCCGGTCGCAGGAGGACTTCGCCGCGCTGGCGGCCGGGGCGTGCGTGGCACTACTTCTGGTACTGCTCGCGATCAACCTCGTCGCGCTAGCCGTCCGTCACCGACTGCGAGGAGTCAAGCGGTGAACATCTCTGCATCCGGGACGGGCCCGGACGCTGCGGCCCTGTCCGCGGACGGGCTGTCGGTGCGCTTTGGCAGCAAGACCGCCCTGAGCGAGGTCTCGCTGTCCATCCCGCGGGGGCGCGTCGTTTCCATCATTGGTCCCTCCGGGTGCGGCAAGACCACGCTGCTGCGCTGCTTCAACCGGATGAACGAGTTGATCCCGGGTGCGGTCACCACGGGGACGGTGTGCTTCAACGGCGTGGATCTGCACGGCGAAGGGGTCGATCCGGTCGAAGTGCGCCGGCGGATCGGCATGGTTTTTCAGCAGGCGACGCTGTTCCCCAAGTCGGTGTTCGACAATGTGGCGTTCGGGCCCCGGGCGAGCGGCTACACCGGGGATCTGCACGTGCTCGCGGAGGACGTTCTGACCGCAGCCGGACTCTGGTCCGAAGTCGCCGAGGACCTCGACGCGCCCGCAATGGAGCTCTCGGCCGGACAGCGTCAGCGGCTGTGCATTGCACGCACACTGGCCCTCAAGCCGGATATCCTGTTGATGGATGAACCCACGTCGGCACTCGATCCGACGGCGACGGCGCGCATCGAGGCCACGATCCACGCGCTCAAGTCGGACCATACCATCGTGATCGCCACGCACAAGCGCAGGCAGGCTGCCCGCCTCTCGGATCTGACCGCCTATCTGGACCAGGGCGAGCTGCTGGAGTACGGTCCTACCGAAACTCTCTTCACCAACCCTCGCAGGCGGCGCACCGAGTACTATCTGACGGGCCGGATCTCATGACCGAATCGCGCTTTCCCAGGGGACCCTTCGAAGCGCAGCTCGACCGTTTGCAACAGTTGCTCCTGGAAATGGCGGGCCGCGCGGAAGAGCTGCTGCGAATGGCCATGGAAGGGCTGATGGGGCGGGACGCGAGCATGACCGAGGCGGTTCGAGGAGCGGACGACCGCATCGACGAACTCGAGGTGGAGATGGACGAGCGCGTCCTGGAGTTGCTGGCGCTGCAACATCCCATGGCGGGCGACTTGCGGCTGGTGTTCGTCGCCCTCAAGGCGTCCAACGACATCGAGCGGATCGGTGATCACGCGGTCAACATTGCAAAGGCAAGCCGGCGCATCGCACAACATCCCCCGCTGCCCGCCATCATGGAGATACGGGAGATCGGCGGTCAGGTGCGGAGAATGCTCGGCAAGGCTCTCGACGCCATGGTCAACCGGGACGTGGAAATGGCCAGGATGGTCATCGCCGAGGATCGGCGCGTGGACGACCTCAGGACCTCCGCATTCCGGATCATCGTCTCCTACATGCTGGAACAACCGCGCTACATTACTCCCGGGCTCGACACCATCCTGGTGGTGCAGAACCTGGAGCGAGTCGGAGACCTCGCCACCAACATCGCCGAAGATGTGGTGTTCCTGGTAGAAGGCCGGTCCATAAAGCACACTGCGAGTCCGTGGTAGAGCACTGCGTGAGCACCGAGAGCCGCGAGGCGCCCGCCTGGCAAGGCGCGACGGGGGAGAATCCATGAGTGACTCATCGGGCCGCCCGCTCGGAGTGGCCCTCGGTCAAGGGGTCCGGGGCGCGATCGAGCAACTTCCGAACGAGGTGTCGACCGAGCCGCGGGCCGCTCTTGTCCCCGAGTATCCGTCGCTGCGGGGGCGTGTCGCGATCGTAACCGGCGGGTCCAGCGGAATCGGGCGCGCGACCGCGATCGGCCTGGCCCAAAACGGCGTCCGCGTCGCCTTCAACTACTTGGACACCGGAGTTGAAAGCCGCCGGGCGGCGGCCGAGGTGGAACAGCGTCTGAGCGAGAGCGGGGTGGAGGTGTTCGTGCGGGCGTGCGATACGCGGGACTCGTCCGGCGTCACCGAGTTTGTCGCGGAGGCGCATGACCGGCTGGGGGGACTCCACATCCTCGTGAACAACGCCGGGGTCGGCAGCGACCGGGCCCTGTGGCGCATGACGGACGAAGAGTGGAGCTGCGTGATCGATACCAACCTGTCCGGTGCATTCCACTTCACGCGTGCGGCCGCGCCGTACCTGCGGGCACAGGAGTACGGCAAGATCGTGAACGTCTCTTCGGTGCATGGGCTGTCCAGCGAATTCGGCCTGGCCAACTACTGCGCGTCGAAAGCCGGGATTATCGGATTGACGCGCAGCGCGGCGGTGGAGCTGGGCCCCTCGAACGTGAACGTGAACGCGGTGGCCCCGGGGTACATCCGGACCACACGGCTTACGGACCGCGTGCCGGCGGAACTCCTGGACCGTGCCCGCGAGCGGAGCGCGCTGGGCCGCCTGGGCGACCCGCAGGATGTCGTTTCGGTCATCCTCTTCTCGTGCTCCGAGGTTGCCCGCCATGTTACGGGGGCCGTGATTCCAATAGACGGGGGATACCTGATATGACGAAGACAGCAGATACGGACGTGGCCAGGGTCCGCAAGAGCGACCGCGAATGGCGCGAGGGACTGACACCCGAACAGTTCCGGGTGGCTCGCAAGGGGGGCACGGAGCGGGCCTTCTCCGGGGAGTATTGGGCCACCAAGGAGGATGGAAGCTATCTGTGCGTCTGCTGCGGGCAGGATCTGTTCGAGTCTTCCGCGAAGTTCGATTCGGGGACCGGATGGCCCAGCTTCACCCGGCCGGCGGCAGGGGAGAACGTGGACGAGAAGGAAGATCGCAAGTTCTTCATGCGCCGCACCGAGGTCGTCTGCGGCCGCTGCGACGCCCACCTGGGTCATGTCTTTCCGGATGGTCCCGCTCCGACCGGACTGCGCTACTGCGTCAACTCGGCTGCGCTGAACTTCGAGCCGCGGGAGGACATGTCCTCGGATGAGTAAAACCGTCACGGTGATCCCCGGCGACGGGATCGGCCCGGAGGTGACGGGGGCGGTACTTCGGGTGCTCGACGCGGTGGGCGCCAGACTGGAGTACGATCACCAGGTCGCGGGGGCCTCGGCGGTGTCCTCCCGGGGGAGCGTTCTCCCCGAGGAAACGATCGATTCCATCAACGCCAACCGGATTGCGCTCAAGGGTCCGCTCGCCACGCCGTCCGGCTCGGGCTTCCGCTCGGTCAACGTTGCCATCCGCAAGGAGTTCGTCCTCTACGCCAACGTTCGTCCCGTCCGCACGATCCTCCCCGGGGGACGCTACGAGGACATCGATCTGGTCCTGATCCGCGAGAACACGGAAGGGCTGTACGTGGGCGTCGAGCACTTCATCGGCATGGAGAACGACCCCAAGGCCGCGGCCGAGTCGGTCATGATCACGACCCGTTTCGGCTCGGAGCGGATCGCCCGCTTCGCGTTCGACTACGCCGTGGCGAACGGGCGGCGGAAGGTCACTCTGGCGCACAAGGCCAACATCCTGAAGCACACCCAGGGACTGTTCCTCGACGTGGGGCGGCGCATCGCGGAGGGGTATGCGGACCGGGTGGAGTTCGAGGACCGGATCATCGACGCGACCGCAATGTACCTGGTGCTGGACCCGTACCGGTTCGACGTGCTGGTCATGGAGAACATGTTCGGGGACATCCTGAGCGACCTCATGGCGGGCCTCGTGGGCGGACTGGGCTTTGCGCCCGCGGCGAACATCGGCGAAGACCACGCCGTCTTCGAGGCCGTGCACGGATCGGCCCCCGACATCGCGGGACAGGGGGTGGCCAACCCGACCGGGCTCCTGCTGTCGGCCTGCCTGCTGCTTGAGCACGTCGGCCAGCCGGAGGAGGCGGCACGCGTGCGAACGGCGCTCCATTCGGTGATCCGGAGCGGGGTGGCCCGAACGCGCGACATGGGCGGGACGGACGGCACGGCGGAGTTCACCGACGCGGTCATCGGGGCGCTGGCGTGAAGGTGGCGCCCGGGCGGCCCAGTGGTGCGATCGAGGTGCCCGCCGGCGTGAGCCTCTCCTGCGGCAGGTGCGGGCGCGCGTGCCGGGCGCGGGAGCTCGACCGCCACCTCTGGTGCGAAGAATGCATTGCCGGGGCCCGCGCGCAGGCAAGCGGGGTGGGGTGGAAGTTCGGCTCGGTCCTGGCCGCCGTCCTCGCGGGGTGGATCTACTTCGTCCAGCGGCCGTCCGCCATGCTGATCGGGGGCTGGATCGGGGCCGTGCTGGCGACGTTCTGGCTAGGCGCGCGCGCGGGCAAGGAGCTCTGGTATGGGGTCCTGCGCTTCCGCCACCGGCCGCGGTGAGTACACTTCTGGAGACGACATCAATGGCAGCAAGGTTCGAAGGCATCGATTTCTACGACGTGGACTCCCTCCTCTCCGAAGAGGAGCGGATGGTCCGCGACACGATTCGGGAATGGGTGGAAGACCGGGTTGTGCCGATCATCGGCGATGCGTACGTGGAACGCCGCTTCCCCACAGAGCTGATCCCCGAGATCGGCGAACTGGGGATGTTGGGCGCCAACCTGCCTGCCGAATACGGGTGTGCCGAACTCAACAACGTGTCGTACGGCCTGATCATGCAGGAGCTGGAACGGGGCGATTCGGGGATCCGTTCCTTCGTGTCGGTGCAGGGTGCCTTGGTCATGTACCCTATCTACGCCTTCGGGAGCGAAGAACAGCGCCGTTCCTGGCTGCCCGGGCTGGCCGCGGGAGATAAGATCGGCTGCTTCGGCCTCACCGAGCCCGACTACGGGTCGAACCCGGCCGGGATGATCACGCGGGCGCGCGAGACGGACGACGGCTGGGTGCTGAACGGCACCAAGATGTGGATCACCAACGGCTCGATGGCCGACGTGGCGGTGATCTGGGCCCAGACCGGAGAGCTGGGCGACACGCGGGGCATTCGCGGCTTCGTGGTCCCCACGGACACCCCGGGCTTCAGCGCCCGCGACCAGAAGGGAAAGCTGTCGCTGCTGGCGTCCGACACGAGCGAACTGGTGCTCGAGGACGTGCTCCTCCCCGCCGACGCCCTCATGCCGGGGACGACCGGTCTCAAGAGCCCGCTGATGTGTCTGACCCAGGCGCGCTACGGGATCTCATTCGGCGCGGTGGGTGCCGCCATGGCGTGCTTTCACGAGGCTGTGGACTACGCGGGCCAACGGGTGATGTTCGACGGGACGATCGCCGGAAAGCAGATCCAGCAGGTGCGCATTGCCGACATGCTGACATGGATCACCCAGGGGCAGCTGCTTTGCCTGCGTCTGGGGCGGCTGAAGGACGAAGGCACGATGACGCCCCAGCAGGTCAGCCTGGCCAAGCGCGCCAACGTCGACATGGCCTGCAACATCGCGCGCGAGGCGCGGCGGCTGCTTGGCGCCAACGGGATCCTCGCCGAGTACTCGGCCATGCGCCACATGGCCAACCTGGAGTCGGTCTACACCTACGAGGGGACCCACGACGTCCACTCGCTGATCCTGGGGCAGACGGTTACGGGGGTTTCGGCGTTTTGAGGGGGGGTAGGCACTTGGCGTGCTTCCGAGTGGGAAGCGGACCCTGATGTAACGTCAGGCTCCCCCCGCCAACACCTTCTGCCTCTTCCCCAGCCACAACGCCACCAACAGCCACACCCCCGCCACCGGCGCCATCGACCACGCCATGGCGGTCGTGCTCAACCCCAGCGCGCCCAGTCCCGCGAAGGACCACGCCCCCGCCTGGTCGCCGGCACGGTAGACGAAGGTGTCGTTGAAGTTCTTCGCCTTGTACTTGTCGCGGCGCGGCAGGACGGTGTACAGCACTTCGCGCGTCGGCACCGCGATTGCAAAGTTCCCGGCGCGCCGCAGCACCTGGAACATGACGAAGACCGCGAAGACGGGGGCCGCCCCCAGAGCGAGGAAGCCGACCATGCTGATCAGGGGCAGGATGGCCAGCGTGACGCCCACCCCAAGCCACTTCATGAGCCTTCCGGTCAGGAACAACTGGGTGACCAGGGTCAGCGTGTTCACGGCCAGGTCGATGCGCGCGAACACCGAGGTCTGTTGCGTTGTGTCGGAGAAGGTCCGCGAGACGATCTCCGCCTGGATGTTGTACAGGAACGTCGACCCGATCGTGAAGAGCAGCATGAACGCGCAGATGCCGAGCAGGTAGGGCGAGGCGAGTACGCGCCTGATTCCATCCAGGGCGGAGCCGCCGATCACCTCGGCGGATGACGGCGCGTCGGACGAAGGGACGTCGGACGAAGGCCGGCCTCCCACGCGGCGGTCCAGCCGCTTGAGGCACAGCACCGCGCACTCCAGCAGGACGATCGAAAACCACAGAAGCGTGGGCAGGCTGAGGACACCGACGAGGAACGCGGTGATCGAAGACCCGACGATGCCACCCACGGTCCCGCCGACCCCGATCAGCCCGAACAGTCGCCGGCTCTGACGCTCGCGGTAGATATCCGTCATGAACGACCAGAAGACGGAAACCACGAAAAGGTTGAAGACACTTATCCATACGAAGAACGTCCGTCCCACCCAGACGGCCGCGGTACCCTCTCCCAGTACGGTCAGGAGCAAATAGTAAACCAAAAGGTTTAGCATGAAGAACCGGTAGGTGACCGTCACGAACCGCCTGCGGGGCCACCGGGAGACGATGGACGCGAAGATGGGGTGGGCGACGAGCATACCCGCCAGCGTGGCTGTGAAGAGCCACGGAATATTCTCCACTCCGCCGGCTACGCCCATCCCGTCGCGGATCGGGCGGAGCACGTAGTAGGCTGACAGGATGAAGAAGAAGTAGGCCGCGGAAAGGAGAACGATGCCCGCTTCGTCCGGGCGGGTGCCGGTCAGACGGGTGGCGACCTTCTGCGCCAGGGTTGGCGAGGGCGCGTTCACCAGGGGAATCCGGAGCGATGGATCGGACGCCGGAATCGGGCCGCGCGTGGCGAAGTCGTCATGGCGATTATGGTGCGTTCCGGGACTCTGTCACGAAAGCGGATCGCAGCTTGCCTCCGATGGAGGATGGACTTCTTTTCGGATACGTCAATGGCCGGAACCGGGCGTCACGCACGAAAGCCGCCCGTCGAGGACCACATACCGGGGGGTGTAAAGTGGCGGGTGTACTGGAGCGGATGATCGGTTTCGCGGGACGGATCGTGAACCGGCTCGTCAACATGAGTCGCGGTGAGTTCTCTCTGGCCGCGATGTCGGCGCTCTTCTTCTTCGTCATTCTCTGCGGCTACTTCTTCCTTCGCCCTGTGCGCGAAGCCATGGGGGTCGCGCGTGGCATGGACGAGCTGCGCTGGCTCTTCGCGATCAACTGCTTTGCGTCGCTTGGCGCGGTCCTCGCTTTCGGCGGCGTGGTGGCGCGCACGAACCGGCGCCGCTTCATCCCGGTGGCGTACCTCTTCGTGATCGTGTGCCTGATCGGGTTCGCAGCCCTCATCATCCAGGACGTGAGGTCGGGGGGCGGGCTGATCGGCACCGATGCCCAGACCGCGCTGTCCAGGGGCGTGGGCTACTCCTTCTACATCTGGCTGACGGTCATCAACCTGTTCACCACAAGCGTGTTCTGGGCGTTCATGGTGGACATCTTCGACGTCGACCAGGGCAAGCGGATGTTCGCCTTCGTCGGAATCGGGGGCACGCTGGGCGCAATATGCGGAAGCTGGGCGACCAACGTCATCAGCGGCCGGACCGAGACCCCCTATCTGCCCGCGGGCCTCATGCTGATCGGGGCCGCCTTCTTTGCGGTGGCCATTGCGGTCATGCTGATGCTGGACCGTATGGCGGTGCGTTCGGACGCGTCGCGGCTGGTTGCGGTTGGGGACCCGGCGGTTGGCGAACAGGACGGGGCCGAGCAGAGCGGGGACGCCGGCGGCGCGATCGGGGGCACCTTCTGGGACGGCGCCCGCGCGGTGGCGACCTCCCCGTATCTGCTCGGGGTCGGCATGTGGGTGGTGTTCATGGCCGTGTCCAACACCCTGATCTACTTCACTCAGGCGAACATCATCCTGGGCGACTCGGACACCTTCAGCCAGCTGCTGGGCAACTTCGCGCAGTTCGACAACATTGCGCAGGTCGCAACGCTGATCACCCAGGTCTTCATCACCACGCATGTGATCCGGAAGCTGGGCGTGGGATGGACCTTGGCGATCCTGCCGCTTGTGACGATGGCCGGTTTCGCAGTGCTCGCGGCGTGGCCGGTGTACGGGGTCATGATGATCTTCCAGGCCGTGCACCGCGCGACCCGCTACGCCATTTCACGGCCTTCCCGCGAGACGCTCTTCAGCGTCGTGACGTCGTCCGAGAAGTACAAGGCCAAGCCGGTGGTCGATGTGTTCCTGTACCGGGGCGGCGATCTTGCCGGAGCCGGGATCGACGGCCTCTTCGCGTTGCTGGGGCTGACGCTGGTGTGGGTGGCTGTTGCGACCGGGCCCCTCGCGGCCATGTGGATTATGCTGTCGATCGGGCTTGGGAAGGCGCAGGCGCGGAAGGTGGGGGGCTGACGGGCCCGGGACCTGACTCCCCCAGGTGCCTCCGGTAGAATTCCACCATGCGGCGGGCCGCGTCGGTCGCGCTCTCACGCTTCCACGACGAGATCACGTGCCCCTGATCCTGGTACGAGGCGAGCTGAGCCGGTTTGCCCAGTCGCCGTAGCGCCGTGAACAGCTTTCCGGCGTCGTGATACGCCATGTCCGCGGTTCCGTGCACGATCAGAACGGGCGTGGAGATCTTGTCGGCGTTGTAGTACGGCGAGTTGTCGAGGTAGCGGCGCACATTGGCCCACGGGTGAGTCCCCATGCGCGCCTGTCCGCCTTCGCTCCACGCCAGAAAGAACCCGCCCCCGTCGATGTCGATGTGCCCGTAATTGCCGAAGAGGTCGTAGATCCCGGAAATGGGGACGGCGGCCCGGAAGATGTTGGTGCGGGTGATGATCGAGCCGGTGCCGTAGCCGCCGTAGGACTGGCCGGTGATCGCGAGGCGGTTGATGTCCACGTAACCCAGCTCGGCGGCACGGTAGACCTGCGGCAGAAGAACATCGACCATGTCGCGAATGGGATTGCCCGCCTCTTCATTCGGGCCGAGTGTGAGGTCGCACAGTACGACTGCATAGCCGCGGCTCGTGAACACCAGGTTCGGGACCGTAAACACGCTGCCGCCACCGAAGTCCGACGCCCTGCGGGTGACGTCGCCCCCGGGGTACATGGTGACGATCGCGGGGAGCCGGTCGCCCCGTTTGGCCCCGGCGGGGAGGAGCACGGCGGTCTTGACCCGGCGGAGAGTGCCGTCGTGGAGCGGGACGGTCGTCTCGAAGGTCTCGGCGGTGCCGACCGACACGGTGTCCAGGCGTGGATCGATGTGCGAGATGCGCTCCATGACCGCGAAGTCCGCGTCGAAGCGGTAGATGTTGGGGGGCGTGTGCATGTCCTCGTACTGGCCCACCATGAAGTTGTGATTTCCGCCCGACGTGAGGTTGAGAAGCTTCGCGCGCGCCTTCCACAGCACGCGGCTCTCACCGGTGGCGGGATCGTAGCGAACGACCGCCTTCTCCCCGGTCGAGCGCTCGGTGAGGAGAAGCGAGACCGACGAGCCGTCCGGCTGCCATAGGGTTCGTTCGTCGGCCTTGATGACCTGGTCGTAGGTCCATCGCTCGTCGTCGATGGCGAAGGTCGTCGGCGGGCGGCCGTCCAGGGGCACGATCGCGATCCCCCGGGGGCGCGGGTCGCCGTATCCCTGGTCGTCGAACACGTCCACGCCCATGACTGCGGACCGACCATCGCGGGTGAACGCGAAGACGTTCGGTGCGACATCGCCCAGTTCCTGTGCGAGGGGAACCGGCGTGGAGGGCGACCCCGAGCGCAGATCGAAGAGGTGCATCCGCTTCCGGTCAAGGTAGACCAGCTGGTCGTCCGACGGGTGCCAGACATAGCTGCCGCCGAAGTAGTCGTACCGCGTCAGGGGCGTGCCTCTGACGACGACGACCGGGTCGCCGCCGGATGCCGGGACCACCGCGACATCCATGACGCTCGACTGCGTGGTGTCGCTCTCGGGTCTGAACGTCGAGAGGTATCCGAGCCACCTTCCCGACGCCGAGCGGCGGATGGTGCCGGCGGGAATCTCGGCGTCCTGGGGCACGAGCACCCGCGTCTGCCCCGTACGGACGTCGATCGCCTTGACCGCAACGAGGTGCTCTCTTGCGTAGTGATCCGTCATCGGCGAGGGCGGCGGGCCCTCTTCCGGGGCTGCCACAGCCTCGCTTCCGCTCCGCAATACCACAACGCCGGCCGCGTTCTGGACCTGAGCCTCGGCGGGCCGCGCCCCGCTCGCAAACTCCCCCTCCGGCGCGAACCCGACGTATAGCGTCGAGCCGTCTGCGCTCCAGCGGGGCTCGTCACCGTGCCAGAGCTTCGGCTTGACCGGCCCGTCGGAGAGTTTGCGCGACTCTCCCGTGGCGATGTCGTGAACCCAGAGTTGCGGCACCCCGCCGGCGTCCGAGAAAAAGGCGATCGACCGCCCGTCCGGAGACCAGGCCGGCCGCCAGCACGCGCCTCCGGGGCAGATGTCAACAGTGTGCCGCGTTGACAACTCCGTGTAATGGATACTGGTCCCGACAGCCGAGCTTGGTGTCCCGTTCGGCTGGTATCTCTCGTCGAGGTTCAGCTCCGTATCCGCTGGCGGTGTGCGGACATCGTAGGCGACGAAGCGGCCGTCCGCCGAGACCGAGAACTCGGTATCCCAGACGAAGGAAGCCATCCCGAAGGCGAGGTCATAGGGAAGGGCTCCGGGCGGATCGTCGGGTTGGGGCAGCTGCGTGGCGGCGAGGGCCAGGGGGAGGAGGAGCGGGAGGTGGGTCGTCATGGTGGGTTCCTATCCTGGGGGGATCTATCTATCGCTCCCCAGCAACCTGATCGCCACCTTGCGTGCCTCGTCCTTGCTCTTCACCACCTGTTCGTCGGGCAAATCCCGCAGGACATCGAGCGTTTGCAAGGTCTTCGCGGCCGCGCCGGCGAGTCCCATCGCGATGCCAGGACCATCAAGGCGCGAAGTGCACCCGACACCTGCGTCGTTCCACCGGCGTGGATGTTGGTCACGGTGCCCATGGTAGCCCCGGCCCCGGGCAGACCGCCGAACATTCCCGCGATCACGTTGCCGATGCCCTGGCCCACCAGCTCCCTGTTCGGGTTGTGGCGCGTGCCGGTCAGCGAGTCCGCAACCAGCGACGTGAGCAGGCTGTCAACCGACCCGAGCAGGGCCAGGATGATCGCCGGCTCCACGGCCCTCAGGAGGAAGCCGAGTGTCGGGAGCTCCAGCTGGATTCCTGGCAGGCCGGACGGCACCGGTCCGATCACCGGGACGTCAGTCAGCCAAAGCACTCCGAGCAGGGTGCCGACAACCAGCGCGACGAGGAGGCCGGGCAGGTATGTCGCCAGCCGGCGGGGCCACAGGGCGCCGACGAACAGAGCCACGGTTCCCAGAGCGAGCGCGCTGAGGTTGACGTTGGCCACCGCGTCCGGCAGCGCGCGAATTGCACCCATCGGGCCGCCCTGGACGGGCATCGCACCGAGCAAAGGCAGCACCTGAATCAGGATGATGATGATGCCGACACCCGACATGAAGCCGGAAATCACAACGTACGGCGTGTATTCGACGAAGCGGCCCACCTTCAACAGGCCCAGCAGGATCTGCAGCAAGCCGCCCATAATGACCACGGTCAGCGCTTCGGGGAGCGTGGACGCGTGGGTCGTGATGATGACCGCCATGGCGATCGTCATCGACCCCGTTGGGCCGGAAATCTGGGAGCGCGTTCCACCGAAGACGGACGCGAAGAAGCCCACCGCGATCACGCTGTACAGACCCGCGGCCGCGCCCATCCCCGATGCCACGCCGAATGCGAGCGCCACCGGGAGCGCCACGACGGCGGATGTGAGGCCGCCGAAGAGGTCTCCCCGGAACGTAGGGAGGTCGTATTCCCTGCCTGTTCAGCTTCACAGGTCGTATGTCTCCTTCAAACGCTGGACGGTCTCCTCGAAGGTGTGCAGGGGCACGATCTTGACCGTATTGAACGACGCGAGGCGGGTATCGATGCTGAACGCCTCGATCCGATAGGGATCCTCGGCTTCAACGATCCACAGGAAGGTGTGCTCCAGCGCCGAGTGATACCGCGCCTCGATCCGCTGAATGCCCCGTTCTGTTCGGCGAGCTACGCCGAGCCGGTTTCGGCGTTGGACACGAAGACCCGGGCGTTGTCGGGAACGTAGATCGGACAGACTTCCGGCGTGTGACTTCCGTAGATTCCGTGCAGTGCCATGGTGTTCGGGTCCAATGGGAGGGATTCTCCGAAAAGGATGCTCCACGAAGGCCCTTCGGCATTTGACGGTGGGGCGAGGCCCCTGTCAAGCTTGCACCGTCTCAGGAAGGGGCCAACCGGTTGCGTGGCAGCCGACGGGAGTAGCCGTGTACACGACCTGCATGTTCTGCACAAAGCCCCTCGGCTCGAACGAGGTGGTCGAAACCTTCCCCGTGGGGCGCAGGCTGGCTTTTGACGCGGCGAAAGGGCGGCTTTGGGTGGTTTGCAGGAAGTGCCAACGGTGGAATCTGACGCCGGTTGAAGAGCGCTGGGAGGCGGTTGAGGCCTGCGAGCGCATCTTCCGGGACACGCGGATGCGGGCGTCGACCGAGAACATCGGGATCGCACGCCACGCAGAGGGGCTCGACCTGGTGCGGATTGGGGCGCCGTCCCGGCCTGAGTTCGCGGCATGGAGGTACGGGGACCAGTTCGGGCGGCGGATGCGGCGGGCGGTGCTCGGAGTGGCAGGAAGCATTGGAGGGTATTTCGTGCTGACCTCGGTCCCCATTGCCGTGCCCGCCGCTCTTGCGACCGCAGGCACCTATTCGTTCCTGGCTTGGCTGTACCTGCGTCCGATGGCCAAGGTCCGCGTTGGTGGGAAGCCCACCGATGGCGTCTCGGTCGCCCCGGATCAGGTCGCTGTATTCAGGCTCACCGACCTCCAAACGATCCGTTTGCTGCCCGACGACGAAAAGCCGGGGTTCGGGATCCAGATCCGCAAGGGGATCCGGAAAGCGTGGTTCAACGGGGAAGACGCCCGGCGGGTCGCTTCCGCGATTATGCCGCGACTGAATGAGTGGGGCGGCTCGCGGTCGTCGGTGCAGCGTGCTGTGCATGAAATCGAAGCCAGTGGACACCCCAGCCGTTTCCTGACTCATATGGCCAGGTATGGCTGCCAGGATTGGAGGGGCCGCTCAGGGCGTGTGAAGAGCTTTCCCGGCTCCACCCGACTCGCCCTCGAAATGGCGCTCCACGAAGAGCAGGAGCGTCGTGCGCTCGAAGGCGAGCTATGGATCCTCGAGCAGGCGTGGAAGGAGGCCGAAGAGATTGCCGCGATCGCCGACAACCTCCTCCTCCCGGCGGGCACCGCCGCCTTCTTCGACCGACACGGGGAAGGCAGTTGATACGCCGCTTCCAAGCGAACTGGAGGGGCCGGATGGGGTACATGGGTTGGGAGAATGTGAGCGCAACCGGGTATGTACCCCCTGCGATCCCGTTTGCCGTCGATTGGAAGCTGGAAATCGAGAATGTCCAGGGACCCGGGACGGAGGACGCCATCGGCACTCCGGCATCCGCAGCCGAGGCCCTGGCGCGCTGGCGAACGGCCGGAGACAGCATCGGTGGCGACGTGGCATCAGGGGATCCTGGCGAGACGGTGACCATCACTCCCGCCGACCCCTGGGCCCTGACCACCAGCGACCTGCGGCCGCCGTCCATCTGGCAAGACACCCCGTCCATCGGGGAGGACAACGTGGCGGGGGCAGCCGGGGCGTCCGTCGCGGCAACCGGAGATGTTCTGGCCGACATCGGAACCGGACAGGGGGGCGACGCGACCCAGGCGGCGAACCCGTGGTTCTTCTTTCCGCCATTCATGACGCTCGGGTTCATGCGCTACAATCCGGTGGAGGGCGTTTCGACGGGCACCCAGCTGAGACGGGACTTCGGGTGGTGGCGATCGGCGCTCAGTGTGAGAATAGCGACCCGGAGCCTGGCCGTGCCGGACATCGACTTCACGCTGCAGCGGACGGTCCGCTTCTTGCGGTTCTCCGTCTTTGGCGACTGGGCGTCGGTCGAGGACGCGGACTTCTGCGCGGTCGGAGCGGGGCTCGTCTTCCTTGACGGGCTCCTCCGCTTCGACCTCGCAAGAGGAGTGCGATGCGGGAGGCCGGGTCCGTCCGAAGCCGGGTGGAGGTTCCACCCGCGGGGATTCACCTTCTTCTAGGCCCAACTACGGATGACGCTCCGCGCACTTCTACTCGCCGCCACCGTGCACGGCGGCGCCGTCGCGCAGACCACCGACGCCGCTCCCGACACCCTCCCCCTCGACCCCGCACGGGACGCCTACCTCGACGAGACCGCCCGCGTGCTGATGCTCGGCGCGAGGGCCGCCCGCGACACCTCCCGGCTCGGCATCGATTCCTACACGGCCCTGATCCGGGAACGGATCGGCGTCGAGTTCCCCACCTTCCGGCGCGATCGGCCCTGGGTGAACGGCGAGCGTGCGGTCCGCGTCAGGTGGTCTCGCGAAGAGCCGAATGTAGTGCGCGTCCTCGGATCCCGGTTCCGGCATCCGGGCATCGGCCCTGGCGACTCGGAATTCTTCCCCGGACTTCGTGCGGAGCGTTATGCGGCCGATCCGCTCGGGGATCCCTTTGCCTTCGGCTTCGGGGTCTTCATGGGGGCGAGTGATGCCGCCACCGCCATGCGCAGCCCCCTCGAATCCGGTTCGGAGCGCCATTACCAGTTTCGCTCGGGGGACACAATCTCCGTGCAACTCGCGGGTGGTCGAACGCTTCGGGCGGTCTCGGTTACCGCGATCCCGCGTTACCGCAGCATCCGACTCGTCTCCGCGATCATGTGGATCGATCCGGATTCTTACGGACTGGCACGCGTCGCCTACCGTCTGGCCAAGAAAGTCGACCGGGAAGTGTCCTGGCAGCTAAGGCGGGGTGGCAGGTGGACTTTCGGGGTTCGGGTGGATATGGGTGCGTCGGACGCCGAAGACAGCTTGCCTGCTACCGACTCGCCACGCGCTCCTCCCGGCCTCGTCGACCGGCTCGTGAACGGTGTGGTCAACAACACGCTCCCTCGGATGGAGATGGACATTTCGACCGTGGTGGCGGACTACGGGCTTTGGGAAATGCGGCACTGGTTGCCCCGGAGCGTGAGGTGGGAGGGCAACATGGGTGTGACCGAGGGGCTCACCGCCACCAGCATTGCCCCTCCTGCCACCCCGATGACCATCGACTGGACGCTGGAGATCGAGGACATCCGTGAGCGGGGCGCGGAAGCGGCCCCGGGCACCCCGGCCACTGCCGCGGAAGCCCTCCAACTCTGGCGGGAGGCCGGGGACAGCATCGGCGGCGAAGTGGAGTCGGAGAGTCCGGACGAGACGGTGACGATTACCCCGGCCGACCGGCTGTCCCTGGCCACAAGTGGCCTGCTGCCCCCGACCTTCTGGGAGGAAGACCGGGTAGTCGACGACGCCACCCTCGACGAGATCGCGTCCGCCCTGGCGGCCATCGGCACAGGCGAAGGCGGGGACGCCAGCGAAGCCGCAAGCCCATGGATCTTCAACGCACCGGGCAAGACGCTGAAGCTCCTGCGCTACAACCCGGTGGAATGGGTGTCGGTGGGCACCCGCCTGCGCCGCGACTATGGCTGGGGAAGCGCCGAGCTGACGGCGAGGATCGCGACATCGGGCCTGGATCTGCCGGATCTCGACCTCACCCTGCTGCGTGACCATCCCCGCAGCAGGATCCTTGTATCCTTCTACCGCGCGCTGCGGGGAGTCGACCTGGGTGGACGCGGCAGTGATTCGCCGGGTCTCTACGCAAGGGGCGAAGCTGCCGACTTTCACTGGTCGCGCGGCGCCGCGATCCGGTTCCTCCCCCCCACCGGCGAAAGAAACCACCTCTCCCTTCGCCTCTTCGCCGAACAGGACACCGATGTCGGGACCGACACCCGCCGGAACCGGGTCGGGGCTTCCGCTGCATGGAGACCCTGGTGGGGGGGCTTCGAGTTCGGGTCGGTCGGCGGGGGCGGTGCCGTGAGCGTGCGGGGATCCGCGGGCGACAACTCCCACGTCAGGGCGCTGGTCGTGGGGGCCTTGGAGATCCCACTGCCCGGCCGGTTTTCGCTGGGAATGCAAACGGGCGCGGCCCGGACCTGGGGTGACCCCGCGCCTCAGGACCTCTGGCGCATCGGCGCCACCGGTGACTGGCTCCGTGGACACGCGGACGCGGTACGGGCGTCCCGCATTCGCATGGCGAAGGTCGACCTGCAGCGGCCCGTCCGCTTCCTCCGTCTCTCCGTCTTCGGCGATTGGGCGTCAGCCGGAGGCGATGACTTCTACGCGGTCGGGGCGGGGCTTGTCTTCATGGACGGAATCATGCGCCTGGATGTGGCGAGGGGACTGCAGTGGGGAAGGGAGGGCCTGCCCGATGCTGTTCTGAGGCTGCATCTGCTGGGGGACGCGTACTTCTAGCGGCCCGTGGTGAGACCCCGCGTCAGCACCGAGAGCGGCGAGGATTCTGCCACGGGCCGCCAGCCGCTCACGATTCCCCGAACAGCACGCTCACCCCCTGCTCGAAGATGATGTCGCGCGGAATCCCGGCGGAGTCCAGCCGATCCAGGTCGGCCTGCAGCTCGGGCGGCACGACGCCCCTCTCCTCCATCAGCTGCGCAACCCCGTCGTAGTCGCCGTCCCCCTGAAGCGTGAGGATCAGCTCGCTCAGCCCCGCCACCGCCTCCCTCATCGCGTCGAAGTCGACGCGGTATCTCCCGGTGGCTTCATCCCGGCTGAAGGCTCCATGCTCCCGGAAATAGTTGAAGCGCACCATGTTCGCCCGGCCGTGGGCGCTCGCGGCGCCGAAGCGGACCGAGCGGAAGATTCCGGCCAGGAAGGTCACGTAGTGGTGGTTCATCGAGTAGTCCGTGAGCTCGCCGCGTTCGAAGAGCTGGGTCACCATGTGAAGTCCCACCACGTCCGCCTTCCCCTCTTCCATGGGGGAGGCGTGCTCGCGCAGTGCTTCTCTCACCGTCCCCATGCCGGTCACCGTGTTCTTGACGCCGAGTCCGTGCGCCACCTCGTGGAACATCGTGTTGCCGAAGAAGGCATCGAAGACGACGTACTCCTGCTGCTCCTCGTCGATCAGCTCCCCCGCGATAGGCACCATGATCTTGTCGAACTTGGCCTGCATCGCATTCTTGAGCTGAAGCCGGCGCGTCCCCTTGGCGAGCTGAACCTCCTCGTCGTTCGGGAGGTTGATCGCGATCGTCTTGGCCCCCGCGTTGGCGTCGCCCGAGTAGTAGACGGCGTCGTAGGCGTTCAGGTCCGAGTCCGTTCCCGGCATCTCCGCCTTGTAGCGGTCGGGAACGGGAAGACTCTCCTGGAGGCTCGGAAGGAGCGCCGCGAAGCGTGCCAGCCTCTCGCTCCACTCCATGTCCTTGATCAGGACGTATCCCTCGTGGGCGGCCTTGGCGCCGAACAGCTGGTCCTCGTACGTCTCGATCGGTCCGATCACGACGTCGATCGGGTTCTCCTTCATGTCGAGCCAGGCCATGTCGCTCGGCTGGTAGTCGTCGGACTCGAGGGCATCGGCGCGCAGCTGGAGATACGTCGCCAGCCCGGGGTCGCTCGCCAGCTCGGCTGCTTCCCGCAGCTTCGCCGCGGCGGCCGCGTGTGCGTCGGCGAAGACCTCGTGATAGGGCTGTGCGACCAGCGAGCCGTCCTCGTCTCGGCGCACGAGGGTGTAGAGGGAGCGTAGTGCTTCGTTCGCGGCGGCGGCGGCATCGAATTCCTCGGCCGTCATGTCGGCGGGGTAGAAGTTGGCGCCCGCCGGCTTGTTGCCGACGCCCTCGATGAATGGACCGTCGCCCCGGAGCCGGTCCCAGGGCCCGTAGTTGATTTCGATGTATCGCCGGGTCGCCTCGTCTCCCCGGGCCAGCGCGAGCGCCCCTTCCCTGTCCCCGTAGGCCTGCTGCCAGAAGGCGTCTTCCATCGGCTGGGCGGCCTCGATCAGGAGCCGTACCACCTGGCGATCGTTTTCGGACAGGTGGGAAAGATCCGCCTCCAGGCGGAAGACCGCGTATTGATTCACGAGATCCTCCATCGTGGTCTCGTTGTCCCTGCTTTCGTCGTCCCCGGGGGCGTCGCATGCGGTGAGGGCGAGGGAGAAGAGGAGAGTGGCCGAAGCCCATGAATTGATGGCGCGAGATCCAGCACTCATTTGATGCTCCTGCGGACGGAGGATTGGCGGCGCGGGCCTTCAACGCGGGCCGCCGGCCGAAGAAGGAGAATAGAAGGCGCGGGGTGACTCTGCCACGTTGGGCGCAGAATCGGTGTCTTCCGGGGAAGCCCCGGCCTGCGTTGTCCGCCACTTTGCCCCCAATGTGGCGGACAAAGTCCCCGGAACCGTGGATTTCGGCGCTACAATGTCCTACTCCAGCACCCGGTCCCCGATCAGGTGGGTCGCTTTTTCCCACTCATCGAGCGGCGCGGCCCAGTCTCGGTCCCTGATCCGGCGAAGGTACGTCATCTGGGCCAGGTGATAGAGATAGTGCTGGGCGATGTGGATCACGTCCGCTCCAAGCTGCGCCCCGGTCTTCCCGTCGAGCGATGTCCGCTCGGCCATGAGGTCCGCGTCGCTCTTGCACCCGTCCACCTCGGCAATGATCTGCTCATGGATCGTGCTCATCCGCGCGGCGATCTCGTCGGCCGGGCCCGGGGCGTCGTGGGTGATCACGGGCTCGATCCCGAGCCGCTTCAGAAACCAGATGTCCACCCGGTACATGTGTCTGCAGATCTTCCCGATGCCGCGCATCCCGGGCGCGGGGTTCCAGTCGAGATCGTCCTGCGCGATCCCGTCCAGCACCATGAACAGCGGCCGTCGCGAAGCCTCGAAGATCTCGACGGTCTGGTCGATTTTGGTCCTGCCGGGATCGCTCATCGGGGTCCCTTTCTCGGCACCTTTTGCTCGGCCATCGCCGCGTTGTACACGAACGACGCCATGATGACGGCGTTCTTGATCAGGTCGTCGATGGGGAGGGTGTCGCAGAAGTCGAGGTTGGTGTGCCCGCCGGTGCCGCCGACCCGCGCCTGCAGGAACTGGAAGGCGGGGAGGCCGGCGCGGTCGAAGGGCACGTGGTCGGTGCTGCCGACGCTCCGCGGCGAGATCGTGGTCATGCCCAGGTCTCGGAGGGGCTCCATCCAGGTCTTGAAGAGGTCGCGGACGTACTCGTTCTGCTGCAGCCAGATCCCCCGGTATTGGCCGGGGCCGTAGTCCTGGTTGAAGTAGACCGAGAAGTTCTCGTGGGCGGGTTCGACGACGCCGGGGTCGCCGGGACTGCCGAAGTGCTTCTGCACGTACGCCGTCGATCCGAAGATGCCCTGCTCCTCGCCGGACCAGAGCGCCACCCGGATCGTCCGCCGCGGCGCGACTCCCACCGCCTTGAGGATGCGTACGGCCTCCAGCATCACCGCGACGCCCGACGTGTTGTCGCTCGCGTTCGGGCTGGCGTGCCAGGTGTCGAAGTGCGCGCCCAGCATGACGACTTCGTGTGCCAGGTCGCTTCCCGGGATCTCGCCCAGGACGTTGCTGGCTTCGCTGGCCGCCCCTCCGTGCACGTTGCGCACTTCCACCTCGACCGTGACGGGGATGTCCCGCCGCAGGATCCGGTACATGCGGTTGTAGTGCTCGGGGGTGACCGCGACGATCGGGACCGACGCGAGGGTGACGTCCCGGTCCCAGCGATCGACCTTCGCCCCGGGCCGGGCAAATCCGCGCACCGCTCCGAGCCAGCCGCTGTTCGACTCGAGCACCACCGCGACGCCCTCCTCCACGTAGAACGCCAGCCGCTCCGCCGCGGTGAGCACGTCGGGGTTCGCGGGTGGGTCGGGGTAGAGCCGGGAAAAGTAGGGGTCGGGACCGGGGGGCGGGGGGATTACGTCCTCCTCCAGCTCCTGCATCTCCTCGTCGGTGCGTCGCGGGGTGCCCGTGGCGAAGCGGGTCCGGTCGATGGCGGGCGGCGGCGTGGACATCACCGCGAGGCCCCGCAACCTGCCCCGCAGCCCCTCCAGGTCGTCCCGGGTGCGGACATCGGCGATCACGACGTCCAGCTGCCGCTTGCCGTTGGTGCCCGGCGTGTGCGCGATCGGGTATGCGACGAGCGGCTGGTAGTCTGGTGCCGTCATGTGGACCGATACGTACTCGTTGTCCCAGCTCGCGCCGTAGTTCATGAACGGCTCACGCCCGGTGTTCACCAGCCCGATCCGCTCCATCTCCCCAACGGCCCATTGCTGCGCCCGGTCCATTGCAGCCGAATTGGTGAGCCGCGCGCCGATCACGTCGGTCATGTACGACAGGGTGCGCGGCAACCGGGAACGGTGCAGCCCTTCTTCGCGGATGCGCGCCAGCATCTCCGGGTCCGAGGGCGGAGCGGCGCGGGCGGTGGCGCTCCCGTGGCCGTCGTCGCCCGCGTGGCCGTTGTCGCCCGTGCGGCCGTTGTCGCTCCCGTGCCCGTTGTCGCTCGCGGGCCCCAGGCCATTCCCGGGCCCCGCTCCACCCCCCAGCCCGAACACGAACATCGTTCCGCCTGCCGAGTTCACGATGCGCTGCTGCCCGTCGATCTCGAAGGACATCGGGGCGCTTCGCACCGCCGCTCCCGCCTGGAAATCCCAGAGCGGCTCCCCGGTCTCGGCGTTCAGCGCGAAGATGTTCCCTTCGTCGCTCCCTCCGAACACGAGGTTGCCGGCCGTCGCCATGACACCGGCCCACGGGGGCGACTGCAACGGAAACTCCCACTTCAGCTCCCCGGTCAGGACGTCGAGCGCCTTTATCGCGCCGCTCGCCTCCTCGCCTCGCAGCGCCTGCTCGCCGCCGCCCATGAACGGCTGGCCGGGCTCGTACTCGACTTCGGCCTTGTAGTACACCGCGCCCATGATCCGCGTCGGCTGATAGAAGAGCCCGGCCATCGGACTGTAGCTCGGGCTGAACCAGTTGGCCGACCCCTGCAGGCTGGGCCAGACGAGGTTGCCCTCCTCGGTCGGGTCGGTTCCGGGAATGACGATGGGCCGGCCGTTTTCGTCGAGTCCCTCGGCCCAGGTCTGCCTGGAGTAGGGCGTGCCGTGCAGGAACTCGCCCGTCTCGCGGTCGAGCACGTAGTAGAAGGCGTTGCGGTTGGCGGTCACCACCAGCTTGCGCGGCTCACCCTCCCACTCCGCGTCCACCAGCACCTGGATCTGGTTGGCGTCCCAGTCGTGGGTGTCGTGCGGGGTGAACTGGAAGTACCAGATGATCTCGCCCGTGTCTGGATCGAGGGCGAGCAGACAGTCCGTGTAGAGGTTGTCGCCGGGGCGCACGTCGCCGTTCCAGTCGGGCGCCGGGTTGCCGACGGGCCAGTAAAGAAGGTCCAGGTCGGGATCGTAGGAGCCGGTCAGCCATGTCGACCCGCCGCCCGTTTCCCAGCTGTTCCCGCCCCAGGTCTCGCTTCCGGGCTCACCCGGCGCGGGAACCGTGTAGGTGCGCCAGAGGAGGTCACCCGTCTCGGGGTCGTAGGCGTCGATGAAGCCGCGCACCCCGGCTTCGGCCCCGGACACGCCCACGATCACCTTCCCGTCCAGGGCGAGCGGTGCAAGGGTCAGGGAGAACCCGATCGCGTTGTCCGCAACCTCCACGTCCCAGCGCACGGCCCCGGACCTTGCGTCCAGCGCCACGAGGTGCGCGTCGAGCGTCCCCACGTACAGCGTCGAATCCAGGATGGCCACGCCCCGGTTCACCCTCGGGAAGCCGATGTTGAGCACGTTGGACCCCATCTCGGGCGACCATGTCCACAGCCGCTTTCCGGTGCGAGCATCCAGCGCGGTGACGGTGCTCGGCGGTTCGGTCACGTACATGACGCCATCGGCCACGACCGGGGACGTTTCGATGAGCCCGTCGTCCATCTGGTACGCCCATATGACCCGCAGATCTCCCACGTTTCCGGCGTTGATCTGGTCCAGCTTCGAAAACCGGTGGGACGCGTAGTTGCCTGAGTAGGTGAGCCAGCTCTCGGGCTCGGAATCGGCTGCGACGAGGCGCTCGAACGGCACCTGGGCCGCGGCCGGATGCACCAGTGCCGCCCCGAGCACGATGGCGGCGGCAGAGGGTGCGCGGACCGCGTGGCACCCGCCAGACCGGAGCCGACGGTCGATTGAGCCCGTCCTGCCAGATCTCTTCATGATCCCCTCCCCAGGGTCGTCAGGTACGCGACCAGGTCTTCCATATCGTCTTCGGTCAGATTGTCGGAGGCCGGCATGAACGAATGTCCCACGCGTCTCTCGAATTCGGTGACGTCGCTCTTGCGAATCGAGACGAACACGCCCGAGACCGTCATGAGCTGGATGGTGAAGGCGTCCTCGTTCATCCGCATGCCGTTGTAGATGTCGCCGGCACGGGTGACGATCCGCACCGGGAGATACTCGAAGAAGCCGCTGCGGGCGCCGGAGCGGGAGACCGGCAACTTCGCGGCCGGGGCGCTGAGCGCCTCGCGCAGGTAGTCGGCGCCCCGGCGAAGCCCGATTCGGGTCAACTCCGGCCCCACGGCGGTCCCCCTCCCGGCGACGATGTGGCACGAGGAACAGTCGCCCTGCCCCCAGAAGGTCTCCCGCCCCCGGTCGGCGTCCCCGGTGACCGGCGTTCCCGTCCCGGCAACCTGGGTGCCGAGCCAGCGTACGTAGCGCGCGACGAGCGACACCTCCGGATCCGCCAGGACGGTCGAGCGCGCCCCCGGCATTCCCGTGCCGGCGATGCCCTGGCGGATGACCCGCTCAAGGTCCTGCTGGCTCGGGGCCCGGGCCAGAACGGCTCGCGCCAGCTCCGGGCCCTCCCCGCCGAGTCCCAGGACGCCATGGCAGCGCCCGCAGTGCGCGCGGTAGAGTTGCTCGGCGCGGGGGCTGTTTGCGTCCTGCAGGTCGGCGGCGATGCGGGCGGTGTCCTGCGCCGTGGCGGTGGCCGGTATCAGGAGGGCCGGCAGGGTCAGGAGCGCCAGCAGGATCGGGAGCGGCAGTGGCCGCGTCGTATTGGCAAAACGCAATGGGCACTCCGTGCGGTGGAGGTGACGATCCGGGGTGTGGTGGTACCATAGGGGAACGGCGGCGCGGCTGACAAGGCGGGGTCCACCGGCACGCCTGGGCGGCAGTCGCCTCTACCTCGCGTCCCCCAGCGGCCTCCCGTCGAGCGCCCAGGCCGGGTCGATCTCGATGCCGAGGTGCGCGATCGCCGTCGCGGCCACATCCACGATGAAGGCGGGACCGGGAAGCGGCCAGTCGGCCGTGACCGCGCCGCCCACGCCGTTCGCGCCGCTGCCCAACCCGCTGGCCAGGATGAAAATCGTCATCTCTTCGGGGGAGTCGCCGCCGTGACCGCCGTCGGCGCTCCGACCGTGGTCCGTGCTGATAAGCACCAGCCAGTTTTCGTCCGCGTAGCCGGGGCGGGCCCGGACCGCGTCGATCAGCATGCCGACGTGCGAGTCGGCGAGCGCGATCGCGTCCCGGTACTCGGTGCCGATCGAGCCGCGCTGGTGGCTGGTCTCGTCGGGGTTGCCGAGGTAGACGAACATGGCGTCCGGGTCCGCCTGGGCAAGGTGGAGCACGGCATGCGCGGTGACCTCGCCGTCGGCCGCAGCCCAACCGAGGTCGTAGCCGTTCAGCACGGCCCGCGTGTCGATCGTGGCCGGGAGAACGGGGCCGCCTTCGGGGAGTTCCGCCAGCGGGAGCCAATCCAGCGCGGCGAAGGTGGCCAGATCGGGGCGCTCCCGTTCCGCGCGGGTCAGGAAGGCGGGATAGCGGTCGTAGTCGCGGCCCGCAAAGCTGTTGTTGGTGACGCCATGCTTCGCGGGCCATACGCCGGTAAGCATCGAGGACCACGACGGGCCGCTTACCGACGGCGTGGTCGTGCGCGCCTCGGCCGTGTACCACCCGTTCGCCGCCAGCGCGTCGATGTTCGGAGTCGCCACCTCGGCCAGCACGTCGGGGCGCACGCCGTCGATGCCGATCAGGAGGACCTTGGGGTTTGGCTGGGGGACTGCACCCGCCGGACCGGACGGACGCGCGACCGCCACGACCCCGGGCTGCGCGGCCGCGTTGCCCGCAACCGCCCCCCACGCGAGCACCGAGACGCCAAGGTACGCCACCCACCGCAAGGCGCCCCTCATTGTGGCGCCACCAGATCCGCCAGCTTTGCCGTGCACACTGGTCCAGGCCTCGAACACCCGTTCGGGACTCGCGGGGATGGTGCGGACCAGGCGCAGTGCCTTTGACATCGGTGCCATCCGGTCACTCCACGTCTTTCAGGTAACGGGCGAGCGCGTCCAGTTGTGCGGTCCAGTACTTCTGACGGGTCTCGATCCACGCCTTCGCATCGTCGATCGTGCCCGCTTCGTAGCGGCACAGTCGCGTCCGGCCCTCTTTCTTGCGACTGATCAGCCCTGCCTGCTCCAGCACCTTGACGTGCCGTGACACGGCCATGAGCGAAATGTCGAAGGGCTCGGCCAACTCGCTCACCGACGCGACTTCTCCCCGTGCCAGGCGGTTGAGGATCGCCCGGCGGGCCGGGTGCGCAAGCGCAGAGAAGGTCTTGTCGAGGGTGTCGTCCTGAAGGATGACCATGGGTCCTCCTGGCGATGCCGGGGTGAGGAATACTAAACAAGATGATTTAGTATAACTGAAGATGGAGTGGGTTCAAGGGTGGGTGTGAGGGGGCGGGGCGCTCGGCAACTGTCAATTTGACACCAATTGATAGTTGGATTCCTGGAGCCCGGCCAACAGGATTCCTATGTCGTTTATGGAGTTGGACTTACAGGAATAGAGGCCAGTCGTCGTGGATTGCGCGCAACCTTTCTGCTCGACTCCAGGGGGTACATCCTGTGAACCGAAGAGAACGACCGCGTCACGCCGGAATTCGCCGCGTTGTCAGCCCCCACCTACGTGGATCCGGAAGCGAACCACCCGTTCAATACCCAACTCGTCCCGGGTCACCCCCCACACGTGGTCACCGTCGAAGACCGGGTTCGTGTAGACCGAAAACTCATCCGGTGGTATGACGGCGCCCAGATAGGTCCCGTCGGGCTCGAAAACGTCGTATCGCGTGGGTTCTTCCCAGATGACGGGTTCCGAAGAGGGATTCTCCGGGTCGTGATCCTCGTTCTCAACGGGGTATCCCTCGGTTGTCAGCCTCACCCAGATGCGGCCGTCCCGGCCAGCCAGCAGTTCCTGAAAGAATGGCTTGTGTTCCGGGATCGGCGGGCCATTCCAGGTCCAGTCCGGAACCCTTTGCCGCATCCTGCGCACCATGCGCTCGCGTTGGTAGGCGCGCTCCTCGTCGTGTACCGGAACCGGATCGGCTGTGCGCTCAATTCGGAGCACGCCATCGTCCCGCGGAAGGTCGATTCGGTACTCGGAGGACAAACCCGTAAGGAATTGGCCGCTGGGGTGTACCGTCCACAGGAACACGGGGCTGAAGGGTACGACCAGGGTCGTCGTCCCACCTCGCTCGGCCGTCAGGATTGGGGCCTCATATGCGCTCGACGGTTCAGGGAGCGTGTCGACATGCGTTCCGTCAGGACCAAACACGATGATGTGCATGGCGAAGAGGGATACGTCCTGAGACAGGTCGAGGGTGTGCAGAAGCGTACGGCCGTTCGCGTCTGTGTACAGTGGTGACCCCGAGTACAGGCCGCCCGCATTGTATCCCCACTGGTCCGTCTCTCCAGCCCCGGGACCGAATACCTCGACGCGCATGTTGCCGGGAGCTTTCACCACCAGCCGGCCGTCCGGCAGAAGCGCGATGGCCTCGGCGCGGGTGAACTCGCCGGGTCCCTCGCCTGGTCTGCCCAGCGTCTTCACGTACGCCCCGGCCGAGTCGAAAACGCGGACGTGCTGGGCCTGTGCGTCGAACGCGTAGACACTGCGGTCATCGTCCACGGCAATCGACCGGACACTGCCGAAGAGATACTCCTCGGGCCCATCGAGCTCGCCGATCGAGACTTCCGGCACCAGGGTGGCCTCTCCGTCCCAGACGCTTCCCGACCGAGTGCGGACCACGGTCGTGTCGCCGATGGTCTCGACGACGGTTTCCGGTCCGGCGCTTGAGGGGCCCGTTTCGGTTCCACAGGCCACGAGGACGCATGTGATCGCGGCGGCGCCCAGCCGCAGAAGATTGTGTCTCAAGGTCTGAACCTCGCTCTCCCTCCCGTAGGCGACCGCGCTAGGCTTGCCGAGGTGCTGGCCGAGGATGGCCGCCCCAGGAATCGCGGCTTCAGCCGCCCACGCCGCCTTGGCCCTCAGGAGCCGTCTGCTCGGCGCATGCGGCCAGGATGCTGCTGGCGTCCGCGCTTCCGGTGTCGGTAGGGGTGCCCGCGTCGCTCTGGCTTCTCAGGGCCGCGGTAACGCGCAGCGACGACGCACCCGTCGCGGGATCCGCCAGGACCATGGCCGTGAGGACATCGCGCTCGTCGATTCCCGAGAAGAAGAACCGCTCTACCCTGGGTCGATGTCGCTCACCCCGGACAAAGCCGATCTTGCCGTCTCCCGCTGCAATCGTGTAGCCGAGGGATACGAGTTGCTGGGTGGCGCAGCCCAGAGCCATGTCGGCTCCTGCCGGAGCTATGGCTTGCATCGACACCGGCGCACCCGTAATACACCCGGTGAACGCCACAGCCGTCGCGGCGATGGCAAGGATAGAGCATCTCGCGTGCATTCTCGTCCTCCTGCGTGTCCAAGGGTTACCGGCACCCGCTTGGGGGGGTAATATCCTTTTACACCTACACCCTCTCGTTTGGTTCCACAAGCTGGGTGCCACGGGTCAGCCGCGCGGCCGCCGCCTTTGTGGAGGCGCATCAGCATATAGCGGGCTGTGGCGGAGAAGGAGGGGATCATGCGGGCCCTACGCTGCCAAGGTTGAACGCGAAGCTCGAGCTTTCCAAGATACTAAAGCACAATGTTTAGTATCGCAATGCGGACCGTACCTTCGGCGATCCCGCAACTTCTACGGTCACGTTGCCGTGCACGTCCTCATCTGCGGCCCCTCACGACGGCTCCCTCGCCCGCGTAAGCAGGTCCGAGAAGTTGTAGTTACCCCAAGATGGGCGGGACGGCCTTCTCTCCTACCAGCTGGATGCCGCCGACATGTCCGGCCCGCAATGCGGTCGCGCACCGTGACTACTCCATTCATGGTTCAAAGATTCGGTTGCGGGTGTTCGCGGATCGCATGGAGCTATACTCACCTGGCGCGATTCCCAACACTCTAGGCCCCGAGAGCCTCCTCCACATCCAGTCGTCACGAAACGAAGTGCTGAGCAGTCTGCTCGCGAAGTGTCCCGTGCCGACCGAGATTCCGTGGCTGGCCACTGACCGCCGGACGCTCATGGACAAGCGTGGAGAGGGAATGCGTATCATTGTGGAGCGGCGGGACGACGGGCCCCGAATTTCATCGACCGGGTGAGAAGTGTGCCCGGCACCGCCATGGCCAGCTGGGCGTTCGCTGCTCGATCACAGGCGGACGCCGGTGGATCGGGCGCGACCAAAGCAATAGGAAGGCTTGAGGTCTTCGGGGCTCCCCGGCAGCGTTGCCGACCGAGCGCTTGGATCACACCATCGGGGCGGACGCCGGTGGATCGGGCGCGACCAAAGCAATAGGAAGGCTTGAGGTCTTCGGGGCTCCCCGGCAGCGTTGCCGACCGAGCGCGTGACTTGGCCTACAGGCTCCATTCGATCGCGGAACGGAAGAATCGCGCCCCGGAGGCACTGCAATACAATAGCTTGGTTGGGAGCTGGTCCGAGATCAAGCGCCTTGCCAGTGGAGAGGCTCCACCGAAGCAGGCCGGACTGTTCTGAAGCCGATATGAGGAGAAGATATCGTAACCGTCATCCGTGAGCTTGGAGACTGAGAATATGCGTATCGAGAACATCGACATCCGGAACTACCGTCTGTTCCGCCACGCGAAGCTCAGCAACCTGCCCCGACTCACCGTCGTTGTGGGGGCGAACGGGTCAGGAAAATCCACGCTGTTCGATGTCTTCACCTTCCTGAAGGACGCGCTGACTCACAATGTCGCGACCGCGGTGACCCGTCGCGGTGGCTTCGGCGAGTTGGTCTCGCGTGGCAGCGAGGGGCCGATCGGAATCACGGTCCAATTCCGCGAGAGCGGTGGGCGGCTGGCGACCTACATCCTGGAGATAGCCACGCAGCACGGGCGGATCGTCGTCGCGCGCGAGGTACTGCGCTATCGGCGAGGGAGGTACGGGAAGCCCTGGCATTTCGTCGATTTCAGATGCGGCGAGGGATACGCGATAACCAATGAGTCCGCATACGGACAGGAGGGAGTCACGGCTGAACGCGAGGAGTACAAGCTGGACGATCCCAGTGTGCTGGCGATCAAGGGGCTGGGGCAGTTCCGTCGATTCCGTGTGGTGTCCGAGTTCCGGAGCCTGATCGAGAACTGGCACATCTCGGATTTCCATATCTCGGCCGCACGGCCTAGCGTGGAAGCGGGGTACGCGGAGCACCTCTCCACCAGAGGGGACAACGTGGCGCAAGTCGCTCAGTACCTCTACCAGAATGACCCCGAGTGCTTCGACCGAGTCCTGCGGGCCATGAGCGCGCGAGTGCCCGGTGTCAGCCGGGTGGAGGCGAAGCCCACCGAGGACGGCCGGTTGGTGCTCCGCTTTCAGGACCACGCGTTCCGCGATCCTTTCATTGCTCGCTTCGTGAGCGACGGGACGATCAAGATGTTCGCGTACCTTGTCCTGCTCTATGACCCGACGCCGCATCCGCTTCTCGCGATCGAGGAGCCCGAAAACCAGCTTTACCCGGACTTGCTTGTCGAACTGGTCGAGGAGTTCCGGGACTACGCAAGGCGCGGGGGCCAGGTCTTCGTGTCAACGCACTCTCCCTATTTCCTGAACGGGGCGGGGCTGGACGAGGTCTTCTGGCTGGCCAAGGAAGATGGGTTCACCACCGTCCGACGGGCATCGACTGACGAACTGCTTCAGAACCTGGTTGACGAGGGCGATAAGCTGGGCACCCTGTGGAAGCAGGGACTGTTCGAGGGTGCTGGGCCGCGATGAACCGGGTCGTCTTTCTGCTCGAAGAAGACTCGATGAAGGCGTTGCTGGACGGTCTCCTGCCACGACTATTTCCGAACCTGCTCTTTCAGTGCGTGCCCCATGATGGGAAAGGCGATCTCGAAAAGAGTATTCCAAGAAAGCTGCGTGGTTGGCGGGAGCCCGGCGTCCGCTTCGTGGTGGTCAGGGACAACGACCGAGGGGACTGTCTCGCGCTCAAGGACTATCTTCGGAGCCTTTGTTCGGACCGGCCGGAGGGCGACTACCTGATCCGCATCGCCTGCCAGGAACTGGAGGCTTGGTACTTGGGCGAGCCGGATGCGTTGGCTGAGGCGTTCAACAAGGAATCCCTCCGGCGGATCGGTTCGCGGGCACGCTTTCGAAGACCCGACGCCGTTGCCCACCCAGCGGACGCGTTGGCCAAGCTGGTTCCACAGTTCCAGAAGGTCGCTGGGGCCCGGTTGCTCGCCAACTACCTCACCCGGCACCGCAACCGTTCACCGAGCTTTCAAGCCATGCTTGACGGCATCGAACGTCTTTTAACCCACCTCCCACCCGACCACCAAGACTAACCCATGGCTATCAGCAACCACGAACGCGTCGGCAAGGCGATGGAACTCCTTCGCGAGGGCCTCGGAGCCTTCGTCGAACGGGAGATCGCGACCGCACACCCAGGCCGATGACGTAGCTGAGACGCGCCTTGAGCACGACTCATGTGATCGTCCAGGCCAGGTCAGGCTTCCCCGGTCAGATTTGCGACATGCCATAGTCGCGGGACGGCGCAATGGCCGAAAGATGGGCCGTTGCGTCTTTCCTGGAAGCCGAGAAGCGTTTTCGACGAATCACCGGATTCCATGACCTTCGGATCCTCAACGACCACCTCGGCGGGGCTGACACCACGCGGCTTCGGGGCCCGTATTCCGGCTCCCGTCGCTGACTCATCTCCGCCAGCCGAGCGCACCGATGGGGGTTACCGGGACCGGTCAGCAAGCTGGTCAACGCCTGGTCCCACCGCTGCCCCTTCGAACCTTCAAACCCCCCTCCCCCGCAACAACCCCAGCAGCTCGTCCGTGCCGAGCCGGGCGGGCGCGTCCGCTCCTTCCAGCAAGCGGTCCGCGAGTTCCCGCTTGTGGCGGTGGAGTTCGACGATCTGTTCCTCTATGGTTCCCTTCGTCACCAGCCTGTAGACGGTGACCGGGCGGGTCTGGCCGATCCGGTGGGCACGGTCGGACGCCTGGTCCTCCGCCGCCGGGTTCCACCAGGGATCCATGTGAATCACGTAGTCCGCGGCGGTCAGGTTGATGCCGAGGCCGCCGGCCTTGAGCGAGATGAGAAACGCGTCGCCCTCGCCGGCCTGGAACGCGGCGATCCGCTCGGCCCGGGCCTTCATCGGCGTCGAACCGTCGAGGTACTGGTACGGGATCCCGGACTCCTTCAGGTGCTCCTCGATCAGCTTGAGGTGGCGCACGAACTGGGAGAAGACGAGAACCTTGTGCCGGCCTTGCCGCAGATCGTCGAGTGTTGTTGCAAAGGTTCTCAGCTTGGAGCTGGGCGGGCCTTCGGGATGCACCAGTCGCGGGTTGCAGCACGCAAGCCGCAGCCTCGTCAGGTGGGCCAGCACCTGCAGCCGGTGCTCGCCGGATTCGGACTCCTCGCGCGCCAGGGCATCCAGGTCGTCCACGGCCCGCAGCCGCAGCGCCTCGTAGAGGGCCGCCTCTTCGGGCGACATCTCCACATGTAGCGTGACATCGGTGCGTGGAGGAAGATCGTCCAGCACATCGGCCTTGACCCGGCGCAGCACGAAGGGCGCGATCAGGCGGCGCAGCCGCATCCGGGCGGCGGGGTCGCCGTCACGCTCGATGGGCAGGGCGAAGTTCTCACGGAAGCGCTTTTGTGATCCCAGCAGCCCCGGATTGATGAAGCTGAAGAGCGAATAGAGGTCCAGCACGTTGTTCTGGATCGGCGTACCCGTGGTCACGAGGCGGAACCTGGCGCCAAGCTTGCGGGCTGCGCGGGCACGCTTGGTGGCCGGATTCTTGATCGCCTGGGCCTCGTCGAGTACAAGGGTACTCCAGTCGATCGCGGCCAGTGCGTCGACATCGTTGTGCATCAGCCCGTATGTCGTGATCAAGACATCGAACGGTCCAGGATCCTTCAGTCGCCCCGCCCGCGACGCCGCCGTTCCGGTGTACGCGCTTACGTTCAGCGTCGGCGCGAAGCGGCGCGCCTCGTCGAGCCAGTTGGCGACGACCGAGGTGGGCGCCACCACCAGCGCCGGCCCGTCCGCCGCGCGATCCAGCAGCGCCGCGAGGGTCTGCACCGTCTTGCCCAGTCCCATGTCGTCCGCCAGGCAGGCCCCGGCGCCCCAACGGCTCAGGCGGGCGAGCCAGTGGAAGCCCTCCTCCTGGTAGGGGCGCAGCTCCGCCTGCAACGTGCCCGGCGTGCGTGGCTCGAAGGCCTGGGCCTCCCGGAACTTCCGGAGCTGGGTCCGCCAACCCGCGTCGGTGGTCAGCTGAGTGCTGTCGAAGAAGTCGCGCAGCGTCAGGGCGGCCAGCCCGTGCAGCCGGATCCGCTTCTTGCCGCTGAGCGTTGAAACTCCGCGCAGGTCCGCCAGCTGGCGGCGAAACGCGTCCGTCAACGAGACGAAGGCGCCGTCGCCGAGCGGGACGAACCGTGATGACGGGCTCTGGTCAATCAACTCGAAGAGGGCACGCAGGTCGAGGGCGCGGTCCGCGTCGATATCGAGCTGACCGGAGGCGCTGAACCAGTCGGCGGCGGACTTGACCGACAGCCGGAGCGAGTGAGTGTCGGCGCGCGCAACGACTCTGAACGGCTGTCCCTTCGGCCACAGGCAGCGGGCGTTCGCGGTGCCCAGCTGGTCCACCAACTCCAGGCAGTCGCCCGGATCGGGCAGCGTCAGCGACAGGTCCGGCCCCACCGCGGACAGCCTGGGACAGGCGCGCACAAGCTCCCGCGCGGCCCGGGTTTCCGCATCGAGGTCTCGCCGTGCCTGTATAGCCTCGCCGTTCAGTGTGGCGAACGCGGTGGTCCCTCCCACGCCGGGCTGGAAGTAGATCCCCGAGTCCGGGACGGGTTCGACCAGAAGAGCCACGGTCAACCCCGGGCCGCTCGGCTCCAACCGCACCCACGGACGCGGATCCGCTTCGGCCTGTCTCACCGCCCGCGCTCCGTCGCCGATGACGCCCTGCACCCGGATTTCGTCGGCCAGTGCCGCGATCGCCTCCACCAGGCGTTCCCTGGCCTCGACCGGCAGCTCGATTCCGCCGGGCGGGATGGCCGCGCACAGCTTCTTGTGACCCGGGGTGAAACGGGTCACCTCAACGCGGACATCGCTCGCCATGAAAATGTCGTGAGTGGTGGTGGTCGCTTCGTCGACGTGGGGATCGACGAGCGCTCGAACCACGCCGTGCTCCTCCGTCACCAGCATTTCCGGCTCACGGAGAACAACCTCGACAGGGTCGCCCGCCTCGTTGACAACGTACGGATGGCCGGCCAGCGAGTAGATCCCCGCGACCGGAAGGTAGTAGGCCGGGCGGTGGCTCCAGCGGTCGGTGTTGTGGACGATTGCTGCGGCCGCGACCCGATCCTGATCGATCAGGAAGTCCATCTTCGCCGCCTGCGATTGAAGCCTCTTGAACGAAACCGGGCTGCCTTTGCTCCACTTGCCGTTCTTGAAAGCGCGCTGCTCTTTGGGAGAAGCCACGGGGTCACCTTGCTCGTCAGCCCGCAGCACCCATAGCAGGCGCCGCGGCGGGCCGGCCACCGCTTTCTTCTTGCGCTTGGGCTTCTTCTTCCTCGTCTCGTACGCGACCTGCTCGATGCCCCGGAGGAAGTACTCCCACTCCGGCACCGGCGTGATCAGGGACGCCAGCGTGGTCGTGCCCAGCTCCTGATGAACCGCCGCGGCGAGTTGGGCCGGTGTCCTGGTCTTGTCCTTGAAGCCGATCATCTCCGCGAGCTCGAGTTCCGCACGATCGGACGCCCGCCACCAACGCCGGTAGACCTCCAGACACTCGATGGACAGCCACCGGTATCCGTTGGCGATGGCACTCGCACCGAAATGCAAGAGGGCGGCAAGACGCCCACCCGGGTCATCCTCCGGAAAGTCGTCCGCCCAGCAGGCACTCAACCCCTCCAAAAGCCGGCCGAGCCCCGGGTGCGCACGGACGCGGCTCCAGTACACGCTGCCCCCTTTGCGGACATGGACCGCCATCGAGACGCCGCTGAGAAGCAGAGGATCTCTCCCCAGCTTCCCGCCCACCTGGATCAGGTGGTCCAGCTTCGCGGCGTTTGCAGGCGTGTGCTCCCTGACCAGGGACAGCAGGGACAGGGTGAAGGCGCTGCACTGCGGAAAGACGTTTCGCTTGCGGGTGCCGGCCCGGTCACAGGCGATGGCTTCGTCGATGTACCTGGCGGCCTCGGCGTCGTCGCTCCGCAGCATGGCAAGCAGCGCGCGAATTGACGCCAGTCCGGTGCGGGCGGGCTTGCTCTGGCGCAAGTCGTCGGGAAGTTCCTCGAAGACGGCGAGCGCATCCTTGTGAACCCCCTGAAGGACGTGGATGAACGCGACTTCGGCGGCGTGCCGTGCCCGGTCGGCGCTGCTCCTGGCGTAGGCTTCCAGGATGGGTCCGGGCGCCGAAGCCCTTTCGACGACCTCGGTGAAGCAGGCGGTGAATGCCTGGTCGGCGTACCTCTGCGGGATCGTGGTGAGCAGGTGTGCAACGCCCGGCCGGGCGAGCCAGCGCCACTCGTCTTCGTTGATCATGCGCAATTCCGAGTCGATCGGGTCGAGGCGCCCGGCGACGATCTGGGATCGCAGCCTCATTGCGGCGTCGGCCTCGTAGTCCCTGCCGCCCCAATGCGGCGGGAATTCGTCGCGGTAGGCGCGCTCGATGCTATCGAGTCTCTCGTCGCGGAAGGCCTGCAACGTCAGCCACGGCGCCCAGTCGTCGGTCGCGCGCAGATTGCCCCGATTCCCGGTGTCGAAGACGATGCCGGCCGCAATGACGTCCTTGCACGACAGCTTGTACTGTTGGTGATGGATGGGGCGACCGCCGTGACTGAACCTGGTACGCCAGAGCACCTTCGCCACCTGGTTAGGTGTCAGCGAGTGCGGATGGACGACACCGCAAGCCATGGCGACAAGACGCCCTGGCGGGGTCAGCGTGTGATACGGAGCGAAGAAGTCGGACATCGGGTCCGAACGGTGCGCGCGCCGACGTGGTGGGTCAAGTCACCTCGCCGCCCTCACTCAACCCTCCTCCCCGGCGTCCAAGGCGCACCCGCGGCTTCCATGTCGGCCTCCAGCCCGGCGAGCGCCTCGTCCACGAGCACCCTCAGCGCCTGGGACACCCTCTCGAACCCGCCCCGCGCAATATCAAGGCTGGCCCGCTGCGTCTCGGTCGGCTCCTGGCGCGTACCCCAGTGCCCCCCCGCGACCTGGCCGATGCGACCCATGATCGAGGGCACGCTCGGCTCGTTCAGTCGGCCCGGCGCCGGATCGCCCTGCAACCTTCCCGCGATCCCGGCGAGCCGCGCCTCGATCCCCTCCAGGCGCTGGTAGAGCTCCTCGCCCGCTGCGGGGGTTTCGTCGAGGGCCGCGCGCATGTGGCGGAGACGGTCGCGCGCCCACCCGATCTCGGCGGCGGCGCCGCGCGCGCGGCGCTGCAGGTCGGCTGTCTCCTGCTGGAAGGCCGTCGCGGCGACGAAGTCGGTGCCCGGGGCGGCATTGGGTACGGGTTTCACGGTGAAGCCCCGGGGCTCGCCCACCCGTTCGAGACCCGTCTCGGTGATCACCGCCATCTCGACCGTGTAGCGTCCCGGCGGGGCGAGGGGCCCCTGCGGCTCACCCGCCCAGGGGGGCGTGAAGCCTTGCGGCGACAGGTCGACCGGGTCGGGGGCGGGGCGGCGCAAGTCCCAGCTCACGCGGTGGAGGCCCTTCGTCGCGGGGCCCATGACGCGCCGCACGGGGTCGCCCGCCTCGTCCCGTACGAGCATGGCGACGCGCGCGCCGCCTTCCAGCGCCTCGGCGCGCAGACGATCGTAGCCGGGGAAGGCGATGTCCTCGCCGCGCTCTGCCGCCGCCCTCTCCGCGCCGCGCCGGTCCTCGCGGGACGTTTCCGGGGGATCCGCGAGGTAGTAGGTGAAGGTCGCGCCGAAATCCGGGTTGGGCGCGGTGTAGTCGGTCGTGCCGAGTGTCGGCTTTCCGGGGGCCTGCAATGGCGCGTTGGGCACGTACCACCATGCGTCCCGGACGGGGAACAGAACGGCTCCCGCCGCAAGCGCACCGTCGGCCATGTCTCTCAGGGGAGCGTAGTCGTCCAGGATGTAGAAGCCACGGCCAAAGGTTGCTCCCACCAGATCGCTGTCGCGGCGCTGAATCTCGATGTCACGGAACGAGATCGTGGGTGCGCCAGCGCCCAGCATGACCCAGTTGGCGCCCCGGTTCGGCGTGAAATAGATGCCGTACTCGGTGCCGAGGAATAGCAGATCGGGACGCTCATGGTCCTGTTCGACCGACCAGATGATGGTCCCGTCGGGCAGATCGCCCGCGATCGAGCGCCAGGTGCGACCGTGATCGTTGCTCTCGAAGAGGTAGGGGCTGAAGTCGCCCTCCTTGTGGTTGTCGGCCGCAACAAAAAGTGTTGCGCGGTCGTGCTGGGACGCCTTGACGTCGTTCATGAAGGCGCGCTCGGGGAGGCCGGGAAGCGGGGCCGCCTGACGCCAGGTCGCGCCCCCGTCCTCGCTGGCCTGGACCAGCCCGTCGTCGGTGCCGGCGTAGAGGACCCCTTCCGCGACCGGCGATTCGGAGATCGTGGTGATGGTCGAGTACCACGACATCGCCGTGTTTCCGTACAAAGCGTCCACGCTGCGGACCCTTCCAGCCATTGGCAATTCGTAGCGGTTGTCATTGCGGGTGAGGTCGCCGCTCATCGCCTGCCATGAGTTGCCTCGGTCGTCACTGCGCCAGACGCGTTGCGAGGCGTAGTAGATCCGGCCCTCCGCGTGGGGGCTCGCGATCACCGGTGCATCCCAGTTCCAGCGCTCGGGCGGTTCTCCGGGGGCCGGTAGCGGACGAATGTTGATCAGCTCATGGTTGCTGAGGTTGACCCGCTGCAGATTGCCTTGCTGCGACTGGATATACGCAATGTCCGGATCGGTCAGGTCGAAGGTGGTGGCGTAGCCGTCGGCGCCCAGCGGAGCGTACCAGTCGCGGTTGCGCACGCCCTCGACGTTCATGGTACGTGACGGCCCGTGGAGCGTCCCCAGGTCCTGAGCGCCGCCGAGGATGTTGTAGAAGGGCTCGGCGTTGTCGAGCGCCAGCTTGTAGAACTGCGAGACCGGCAGATTGGGGAAGTGGCGCCAGGTCGTGCCCTCGTCGAAGGTCTCGTAGAGGCCCGCGTCGGTGCCGGCCAGGAGGTGCCTGCCGTTGGCGGGATCGATCCAGAGGGCGTGGTTGTCGCTGTGCTTCTCGCGGCCGGTCCCCAGCTCGGTGAAGGTGGCGCCGCCGTCCCGGGTGACGTGGACGAAGACGTCCATCTGGTAGACCAGGTCGACATCGTGGGGGGATGCCTCGATCTCCTGGTAGTAGTGCGGCCCGGTGCCGCCCGAGGTGTAGGAATTGCGGCGCTCCCAGCTCTCGCCCCGGTCGGTGGAGCGGTAGAAGCCGCGGTCGTCGGGTCCGGCTTCGATGGTGGCGTAGACGATGTTGCGGTCGGCGCCCGAGACGTCGATGCCGATCTTGCCCATGTCGCCATCGGGGAGCCCGGCGGTGACTTCGCGCCAGGTGCGGCCGCCGTCGGTGGACTTGTGAATGCCCGAGCCGGGGCCGCCCGCCAGCAGCGCCCAGACGCTGCGTCGGCGCTCGTAGGTTGCCGCATACATGATGTCGGGGTCGACGGGGTCGAACTCGACGTCGGTGACGCCGGTGTTTCCGTTGACCGTCAGCACGGCCTGCCAGGTCTCGCCGCCGTCATCCGTCCGGTAGAGGCCGCGCTCGCCGCCAGCGGACCAAAGGGGACCTTCGGCGGCCACGAAAACGGTGTTCCCGTCCCGCGGATCGACCAGGATCTTGCCGATGTGCTCCGAGGTCGCGAGGCCGGCGGGGTGCCAGGTGGCGCCGCCGTCGCGGCTCCTGTAGACGCCGTCGCCCCAGGCCACGTGGCGTCCGCTCACATTCTCACCCGTGCCCACCCACACAATGTCCGGATCGGACGGGTCGATGGCGACGGTGCCAATCGAGTAGGACGGCTGATCGTCAAAGACAGGCGTCCACGTGATGCCGGAGTTCGTGGTCTTCCAGACGCCGCCGGAACCGACCGCGATGTACCAGGTGGTGGGGTCGCCGGGGTGGACGGTGATGTCGGCGATGCGTCCGCCCATGAGCGCCGGGCCGATTTCGCGCAGGGGGAGGCCCTGGGTGGCTTGGGAGATGAGGGCGGGGTCGGGTTGCGCGGCCTGGGCGGTCGCGCCGTGTGGTGCGGCGGCGAGCGCGGCAACCGGGATGAGGGCGGCGATGGCCGCCAGGGCAGGGTGGTCGAGCATGGGTCGCGTCGCGGTGCGGGACATGGGTGCGGCCTGGTCTGCAGGGTGACATGCGGCGGTGGGGCGTGGCGCCGCGTGGGGTGGAAATGGACCGCGCGGGGATCGAGGCCGCAAGGTGGTGGGGCTCTCAGCCTCAATGTTGGATCGTCGCCACGATGATGAGTCGTTTGACGGAGGTGTTAGAGTGGCGGCACCGTTGGCCTAGCGTGGCGCGTTGCTACGGCCCGTGCGGCTAGTAGCAACTAAGGACCCATCGAACCCACCAAGACACATGCCAGACAGCTATCCGATCATCCAAGTCGATCCGGAGTGGGTGCTCGAAGACGAGGACATGGGGACGAAAGAGAAATTCTGGTATCGGAAACCGGGCGATGGCGAGAACAAATGGCTCTTCAAGCATCCGCGATCGAACACCGGTGAACACTGGGCCGAGAAGGTCGCGGCTGAGGTGGCAAGGGTGCTTGGAATCTCTCACGCCACTGTCGAACTTGCGGAGTTCGAGGGCATGCCCGGATCGGGGTCGGAATCGTTCGTTTCCGACGAACAAGAGCTTGTCCACGGCAACCAGATCATGGAATGGACGGTGGCGGAGTACGAGTGCCTCGTGACTGGATGTCGCCTCTCGAACGAGCGTTCGCGATCAAGTTGATGGCCTGCAACCGGGACAGGTTACTGGAGCTAACTCGATGAAAAAGAGCCTCTTTCTCGCATGGCAGGACAAGGGCAACAGTCGACAGTGGTTTCCGATCGGGCGACTGGATGCGGATCTGGGAGCGTACGCCTACCGCTTCCGATACACGGGCGGGGCCAAGCGTGCCCAATCCGAAGCGGGTTTCCCACTGCTGGTCGAGTTTCCGCAGCTGGAGCGCGACTACCGGGCCGCCCGCCTGTTTCCGCTGTTTCGGAATCGGGTGATCAACCCTGGGAGGTCGAATCGGGAGGACTACCTGCGACGGCTGGCTCCCCTAGCGAAGCCGACCCCTTCGAAATCCTGTCGACGAACGGCGGCTACCGCGCGACGGACGCCTACGAGGTGTTCCCGAAGCTCGAAAAGGGTCCCGACGGATCGTTCAGATGCCGTTTTTTCCTGCACGGATGGAGGCACGTCACTCGTGAGGCACAGGACTGCCTCGATAGGCTGGCACCTGGAGAAGCGCTGTTCGTAACCTTGGAGCTGACCAATCCTAAGACCCAGTTCGCCGTCCAGATCCAAACGACTGACTACTACATGATCGGATGGGCACCACGGTATCTGGTGTTGGATCTGGTCAAGGCTATCACTGACCATCCCCGCGAATATGCCGCTCATGTGGTTCAGGTCAATCCCCAGCCTGCTCCTTCCAAGCAGCGCGTCCTCATCGAAATGGACGGCAAGTGGGACGACTATGAGCCGATGAGCGGGAGTGACTATCGGCCCGTCGTGGGAGACTGAACTAGCAGACGGCCCCGCCTGGCATTGTCCCAAAAGCCCCTCACAGTGGCGCACTATCACCGGACCAGATGGCTGCCGAGGCCTTAGCGTGGCTGCAACCGGATCATCATCATCGCCGGACCCAATGGGGCCGGGAAAACCACGTTCGCCAGGGAGTTCCTGCCACAGGAAGCCGACTGTCCGACGTTCGTCAACGCCGACCTGATCGCTGAGGGTCTGTCGCCATTCCGCCCCGATGTCGCATCAATTCGTTCCGGGCGGGTGATGCTGTCCGAGATCAACCGTCACGCTCGCGCCGGACGTAGATTTGCGTTCGAGACGACGCTATCGGGTCGCAGATACATTAGGAGAATCCGGAACTGGCGAGCCGAAGGGTATCGGATCACCCTTTTCTTCCTGGCACTCCCGACCTCGGAAGAAGCGATCAGGCGTGTCAGGCAGCGGGTGTTGCAGGGCGGGCACGATGTTCCCGAAAACGTCATCCGCCGGCGGTTCGCCTCGGGATGGCATAACTTCAGAGATGTCTACCGTCACGAGGTCGACGAATGGCTCTGGCCGATGCCGGGGGAGATACGGAAGCAGGAAAAGACAATGACTGATCCCGCCGACGTGATGGCGGCTCTCCTGCGCGCGGCCAAACGCGCCCATGAGATCGCCCCGTGCCACCGGGACCGAGGAAAGGCCGTTCGCTTTCCTTCAGGGGTCTGTTGTCCTCCAAAATGCGCCTGAAGTGGCGAACAAATCCGCTCGTTGGGTCCGGTTCTGGCGGAACAGCGCTCCAATAGCCAGATTGCGCGGGCCGCGTCAAGTCACTGGCCGTAGATCCGAGCATCCGATTCGGCCAGTCAGACCATTCGTTCGACACATCTGGAAATCATTTGAGCGAGTCTTCAAGAAGCGAAGGGTTGCCGAGAAGAACAGAAGGCTGTTCGCTGGCTACATGGTGCTGGACGCGGTGATCGGGAACACCGATCGGCACCACGAGAGTTGGGGGTTCTTGCGGCGTCAGGTGGGAGGACAATGGAAGGGGCGCTTGGCACCGACCTTTGACCGCGCGTCCTCGCTTGGAAGGGAGCTTCTCGACGAACGGCGCCTTCTCCTGCTAGAGGAGAAACGGGTGGGGTGGTACTCGGCCAAGGGACGTGGTGGGATCGAGATCGCCCCCGCGACGGGCACCAAAGTCGTTGTCCACGTAGACGGCAAGACGGTCGAGATGGATCCCAACCCGGAAATGCTCGACAACCTGGATCCGGTCGAGTAGCAATATACGCCACCCCGAGGGCGTGGCGCGCGCTTGGGGAAGAAGATCCTGGTCCTGAAGGACCTGACTCGCGCCGAGCTTTCGGCGCTGCTGGAGATCTCCCGGGGGATTTGCACGGCGGATCGGGGCTGCTCATAGGACCCGCGTGCTGGACACGCCCAACTACGAATCCCGGGAAGCACAGATGGCCATCCTGGGCGAGGCGGTGTCCGACCTGTTGCCGTCCGCACCTCCTTCCTTCCAGAGGCAGGCCAGTGCCCAGCCCCAGTCGAGGCGTTCGCCTTGCCACGGCGTGCTCCCGGTCCGGGCACCGATGCCGCGCTGCGCGTGCCAGCGGTCCAGCCCAAAGTCCTGCATCGAGGGTGCCGAGTCGTCCGCCGGGGGTGCTGCCGAGGCGCCGCGGGGCACCAGGTCGCCCACGTCCGGGGGCTCCGGTACCACGGGCATGCGAACGCCGAGGGGATTTGAAGAAGCGCGGGACTCCCCGCTCGTCCATCTCCACCCGCCAGCCCACTTCGTGGACGGTGCGGTGGTGGAAGGGGCACAGCAACACCAGGTTCTTCAGTGCGGTCTCTCCGCCCTGGGCCCAGGGAGTGATGTGATGGGCGTGCGTGCGCAGCCGCGACCCGCATCCGGGGAAGCGGCAACCTCCGTCGCGTGCTTCGAGGGCTTTGCGCAGCCGCCACCCCACGGTCCTCTGGCGGCGCCCAACATCGAGCACCGAGCCATCGCCTGCCCGCGTGATCCGGACCACCTCTGCATCGCAGGCGAGCCGCGAGGACGTTTCAGCTGAAACGCGCGAGCCCTCTTCAGTGACCAGAAGGGCCGGGGCTTCTCCCTCCTGCGAGTGCACCACAAGCTGCACCTGGGGCTGGACGCGCTCTTCCAGCCACAGCCCAAGGGCGTCGGCCCGGCGCTGCGCTGCCGCCGTCCGGTCCTCGGTCCCGGCGGCGCGCTCGGCGCGGTAGAGCCTGGCTTCGGCCACTTCGAGCGCCTTGAGCAGCAGGCTCCCCACCTCCGGGCTGAGCCGGCCCCGCACTTCGTAGCTGCCGTCGTCGGTGGGCCACAGCGACAGGCCCCGGCGCTCGGCGCGGGCGGTCTGGCGGGCGTCGCCCTGGTCCAGGCGCCGCCACTCCCGGACCAGACGCTCCACGTGGGCGGTGGTGCCGTGGCGTGCGAACGCGAGCAGTTCGGCCTCATTGTCGGCGTTGGCGATGCGGGTCAGCGCCCGCACCTTCGAGTAGGAGATCTCGCCCTTTGCGAGCGCTCCCGAGATGTGGGGCAGCGAGGGCAGGCAGCGGGCCACACGGACCTTCTCGCGCGCGGGCCCGAGGGCCCGAGCGAGATGCCGGTGCGCCAGGACAGCCAGTGGGCACAGGAACGGCACCCCTGCCAGCGCTCCCCTTCGTCGTAGACCCTGAGCAGGGTGAGAAGCCGGTATGTGGCGGCGTTGATGTGCGCGCAGAGCGCGGCGATCTCGTCGCCGAGGGGATCGGAGTCCGAGGCGGGCCCGCTGGGGAGGACGGAAGCTGGAGTCGGGGAGGCTGGGGTCGGTGAGGCCGGTGTGCGGAAGTTATTCGCGGTGAGCATTGTCGTCGAATCCCGAAGTCTGGGGCGGTCGGTTGCTGTCTCAACTCCTTATACACCACAGTTCGGGATATGTTCGGCTTCCGTGTTTATCCACGGACTGTCAGGGATTCACCGATGGCTTGGCTCAGCGGCTCAACGCCCACAACTCGACGGACTCGACGTCCAACTCTCCGGTCCGCTTGCCCAGGACATAGTCCTCGCCGATCTCATGGATCGTCAGCCCGGCCGGCGTCTCGACAAACCCAAGTGCCTGTCCCGCCGGATCGAAGACCGTCCAGACCGGATTGTCGCTCTCGTCGCCGGGCAGCTTGAACTCCCTGACCCAGAGGTAGCCAATCGCGTCACCCTTGACGTCCGAGTAGGCGGGAAACGATTCCACCATCGGCACGTTTGCGGCGACCTCGAGCCTGGGAGTGCGCTCCTCCTCAGGCAGGTTGGCGAAACGCTCACGAAAGTGTGCATCGAGTTGATCCTGCGTCGGGGTGTCCGTCGCGTGCTCACGGCGGACAATACGGGCAAGGGAGCCGTCGCTGGCGAAAGCCCTGATCTCGTACGTTTCGCTGCGTCCTAAGGCGACCAGATCGCCCCACACCGAGGTGAATGTCGTCTTGCCGAAGGGATGCCGCAGGGGAATGACGTAGACCATCCTTTCCTCCTCGACGTGGACGCTCTCGGAGTACGTCTCGGGTCCGGGATAGTCGCCGAGGGACAGGCTGCCGCTCCCGTCGGCCTTGGCGAGACCGTAGGTATGGTCCCAACGCCAAAGTCCCTCGGTCATGTAGCCACCGATGTCCCTGGTGAGGATCGTACCGTCCGGGAGCAGACCCATCATCTGGTGTTCGGTCGGGTCGGTGCTGATGGATTTGAAGAACCCCCCGGGATCGCCTTTCAGCGTCGTGGTCCGCCCATGGTTCCCTTCCAGATCAAATACGGAAACCCGTCCCTGGTCGGAATCGGCGGCCATCAGGGAGTCCCCCGCCCAGCGATGCACGAGGGCCAGCGACCGGAACTCACCGGGCCCGTCACCCTGCCCTGCCCAGGCGGCCAGGTAGTTGCCGGCTTCGTCGAACACCAGCAACTGATCGGAGCCGCCATTCGCCACCACGATTCGTCCATCGGAGAGCCGGGTGGCGTCGCCGACCTCGTACAATTGGTATTCGGCCTCTGCCAGCGCCGCGCCGATGGAAACCTGGAGCTCGGTTTCGACCTGCCACCCAAGTCTCGAGCCGGTGGGCGGACGCGAACTCTCCATGATCGCGACGCCGGCGCTGTCCCAGACTTCGTATGCGAGCTGGCCCGGCCAGTCGGACGACGGATCCGGGTTGCTGTCGCACGCGGCGATCGCCGCAACGGCCAATGCTCCCGCAATCAAGCGGATACCGAACACACGTCCCGTGCTGCCGTCCATGCCGTCCTCCCTGAAGACGGGGAGCCGCACGCCGCCCTCGGGGGTGATGTGTTCAATGGGGGTGGGTTCGGCCATTGCAACGTCTCCTTGCTGTGTGCCCTTCAGCCCGTAACCGTCACAAGCACGTAGGCGTTCGTCCAGCAGCACTGGTCACCGCCCGTGCTGTCGTTCGCGTCCCAGTTATCGACGCGCGCGCGCAACACGTACTCGCCCGGGTCGCTGAACACGGCGCTCGTCGCGGCCTCCCCGCTGCCACCCTCAACCGTGATCCGCGCGGGATCGAAGGAGACCGCGGCGGCGGGTCCCTGATGCTTGAACCAGGTCACCGCCACGTCGACCACCGCGTTGACCATGTCCTCGGGTGCGCGCACCGAGACCTCGTCCGTCCACAACGTCAGCGCGAGCGGCTCGCCCACCTTCGCGGACCGGGGCTCCGACCACACGCCCTGGACGTGCTGGCCCGCCTGCCCGTCGGGGCCGAAGCGCACGACAGGCGGCACCGATCCCATGGCCCGCGGCCCGTAGTCCAGCTGCAGCGCCGGGTTCCCCACGCGCGCCGGGGTCGCGTTCGTCAAGCCGTTCGCGGTGATCGTCCACACGACGCGCTGCTCCCCGTCCGCGTAGGAGGCGGGCACCGTGACCGAGAACACGCCCCGGTCCCGGCGCGGACGCACCGGAAAGTGGGTGGGTTGCATCCCGTCGAACTGGGCCGGCTCGATGACGTTGTCGGGGCCGAGCGGAATGTCGAGGATCTGCTCGCCGTTCAGGTTGAAGAAGCCGAACGAGAGCGTGAAGGTGCCGTCGTCGTTCCGATACCAGCCCTCGAAGAAGGGGGCCACCTCATCTCCGCCGGGCCGGATGGGCGCGAGCGGCAGGCGCCGTTGCTGCGCGTTCAGGGACACGCCCGCGGCCGCCTGCACCGCGAGCAGGATCTGCACCGCGAGCAGAATCCCCGCGACCCGTGCGGTGCGCATCAGTTGCCGTCGCTGCCGTCGCCGTCGGTCGCGTGCTTGCGCTCCCGCTCCTCAACCAGCCGCTGGTAGCCTTCGTCGGTCAGGTGGGTGACGGCGATCCACGCATGCGACATTTCGTCCATCGTCCGCGAGCCGCGCGCATACCAGATCTCGGGGTCCGGCGTGAGCTCGTTCTCGGCGGTGTTGTCGTACCACCCGGTGAGAACGACGACCGTCCCCGCAGGGAGGAGCGGCGCGACATCGTCCTCGTAGATGTAGCTGTGGTGCCAGCGGGCGTCGAAGTCCGTGACCATGTTCAGGAGCTCGACCTCCCCGTCGGGATACACCACCTGTATGGACATCGCGTGCAGGTGCACGTGGCCGTGCGGCTGGAAGCTGTCGAGGCGCACCGGGTGGTCCCAGCGGTGGAAGCCCTGGGTCATCGCGGTCCCGCCGGGCCGCAGTGCGATGTCGCCCTGGAGCGTGTAGAGGCGCAGGTCCTGGTTGAACTCCGGCTCGTAGCCCTCCTCGTGGAACCAGATCCCCAGCTCCACCTGGTCGCCGGGCACGTCGTATCCCATGGGATAGTAGTGGGCGTCCCACTCGATCATGTCGTTCGCCTTCAGGAGCCGGCCCGCGTCCCGCGGTACGATCTCGCCGATCTTGCCCATGGCGTACTCGGACAGGCTCTGGATGCGCTGGTACTCGCCGTCTTCGTTGAGCCGCAGGAGGCGCGGGATCGCGTGATGGACGACCTGGCGGCCGGCCGGGAAGGAAGGACGCGTCTCGAACGCCATCACCAACCGGTCCTCGTCGAGCCCGGTCGGTACGCGCGGCCGCCACCAGCTGTCGCCGCCCTCGGCGGGCACGTCGAACGGCTTCGACTTGATCACGTGATCGGGCGGGCCGAGCACATCCTCGAGCTGCCACTTCTGCTCGTTCGGCCAGTCGATCGGCGGTGGCAGGTCTGTGGGATTCCCCTCTGGCGCTCCGGCGTCCACCCACGCCACCAAGGTCTCGATCTCCTCGTCGCTCAGCCGCCAATCGCCCTTGATGTCCTGAATTCCGATCCCGGTGTCGAGGTGGTAGGGAGGCATGAGGCGCTTCGAAACGAGCTCCCGTGCACGGGACGCATAGCGGCGGACCTCGTGGTACGTGAGGAGCGACATCGGGCCCACGGAACCCGGCCGATGGCAGATCTGGCAGTTGGCCTGGAGGATGGGGGCGACATCCTTGCTGAACGTCACCTCGGCCTCATGGGCTCCGCCGTTGGCCGCGGACTGTTGCGCCGCGACGGGAGAGGTGGTCATCAACGCCGGGATGGCCAGCGCCAGGGCGGCCAGCGCCGCGATGGACGGTGCCGAGGCGGCCGGGGGATTCGACGGACGGTCCGAGCGGACACGCAACGAGCGCATGGGCAGATCCTCCTTTAAGCGCGATCACGCGGAGCCGACCAGTTTCCCGCGCGCCAGGCGCGTTGCGGCCCTGATCCCTCCTACAATGCACGCGCACCGGATGCCCCGGCAAGCTGGCCGGCGTCCCGGTGTCGGTAGCAAATGAAATGTCCGGTTTCTGTAGCACATGAAGTGTCCGCTTTTCCGTACCGCCGCCCTCCGAGGCGAGCGGAGCGAGCCGAGGGGGGCGGCGGTACCGCCTCACGCTGCCACCTCCGACCCGCTGAGGGTGTCCAGCAACCTGCCGTTCGCATCGTAGCGCCCGAGCCTCCGGATGCCGTGGAAGACGGCCATGCCGCCGTCCTCGTATTCGTGGACCTTGACCTTGGCTCGCACGTAGGTGTACCGGTGCGGCTGAGGCGGGATCTGCAGCGTCTTGCCCTTGTAGGTCACGCAGTTGTCGTTGCCAACCGTCCGTGTCTCCTTCAGGCAGAGGATGTCGGGCAGCTTGGCCTTCATCCGCGGCAGCAACCGGGTGAACGCGCGCTTCGCCTCCCTCGCCTCCACCGCAAATGCCGCGTTGAACCGCGGCCAGAAGTCCTTCAGGAACTCGTTGGCCTCGTCCATGTCGGTGATCCCCGCCCGCGCCAGCTCCTGCGGCAGGCGCCCCTGAAGCGTCCCGAACAGCCGCTCGCTCCGGCCCCGCGCCTGCGGCGAGTACGCGGCGATCATCTCGATCCCGAGCTCGCCCATCGCCCGGCCGAACTGGGTCGGCTTGTCCTTGTCCACCTTCCCGCCCGCCTCCGGCGTGTGCCAGTAGTGCGAGCCCCGGTCCGTGTACAGGCTGTCGAAGAGCCCCTGCACCTTCACCGTCTCCGCGACGCCCCGAAGGCTCGACCACGTTCCCTCCTCCTCGACGAAGAACCCCGAGTACACCCCGCTTGTCGCGTCGTCCATCGTCACGACCAGGTCCCACCCCTGGCCGGGAGCCCATTCGTGCGTCGAGGCGTCCTGGTGGAGCATCATCCCCTCCGCCGGCTTGCGCTCCCGCCTGAGCCGGTGCGCACCCTTCCTGCGCCCCTTCCTCACCAGGCCCGCCTCCTGAAGGCGGCTCTTCACCCAGGTGTACGACCGCGCCCCGCCGTGCTCGCCCGCGTAGACCTCGTGGTAGAAGTGAAGCACGTTCCACCCCGCACAGCCGTCCCGGTACAGCGCCTCCAGCGCCGCCGCCTCCTCCGGCGACGCCCGCCGGGGAGACGGCCCCGCCACCCGCTTGTCCTTCAGGGCCGCCAGCCCGCCCGCCTCGTAGCGGGCCACCCAGCGCCGGAACGTCCGGTCCGTCACTCCCGGCACGCTCGCCGCCCACGCTTGCGTGACCCGTTTTCGGCGCCATCGATCATAGATCTCTTCGAACCTCGCCATCCGTATCTCTCGCAGCATCTCCGCCCGGTTCATCCAGCCTCCTCGGTGACTGTTCTGAACCGGACAGATTACGTGCTACGAAACCGGACATATTATTTGCTCCTAACAGCTGGCCGGCGTCCCGGCAAAGCCCGACCCACTCTCCTCGGCTGTCGTCCGACATGGCCGAAGCCCGACGGAAGCGTTAGGGTCATCGGGCTGGAGACCCGGCATCAGGCGAAGGAGACGAGGAATGAACTCCCGACGAGCGACCGAGCCGACACCATCGACCCGCACCCGGCGCGACTTCCTCCGGACCGCAGGAACCGCAGGCGCCGGACTCGCCCTGGGTGCCGAACGCGCCGCCGCCTCCATTGGGGCTCGCCCAGCTGCTGCAGTCCCGCGCGAGCCTGCCCGCACGCCGAACGTCCCCGACCGCGGCCCCGCGCCGAAGCGGTTCCTCATCTTGGGCGGGACCGGCTTCATCGGGCCGCACACGGTCCGGTACGCGGTGGAGCGCGGCCACGAAGTCACGATCTTCACGCGGGGCCGCGCCGACGCGGACCTCCCCGATGTCGAGCGCCTCGTCGGGGACCGGAACGGCGACCTGGCCGCGCTCGAGGGCCGGAACTGGGATGTCGTCTTCGACAACAACTGCCAGAACTACCGCTGGGCGCAGCTCAGCACCGAGCTGCTCAAGGATGCGGCGGAGCAGTACATCTTCGTTTCGTCAATCTCCGCCTACGCCATCGAGGGCATGAACTTCGACAAGAAAGACAACGTGCTGTGGGAGCCCGCCGTCCCCGAGAACTACGCGCGCTTCGAGCCGCCCGGCGGGTGGAAGGACGGGGACGACGCGCACTACGGGCTCATGAAGCGACTGAGCGAGGACATTGCGCACGCGGCGTTCCCGGGCCGTACCACCGTAATTCGCCCCGGGCTGATCGTCGGGCCCGACGACCCCACCGACCGGTTCACCTACTGGCCGGTGCGGATCGAGGAGGGGGGAGAGGTGCTGGCCCCCGGCAACCCGCACCACTCGAACCAGATCATCGACCAGCGCGACCTCACCGAATGGACGGTGCGCGTCGCCGAAGAAGGGGTGATGGGCGACTTCAACGCCACGGGTCCGGAGAGCCGGCTCTCGATGGCGGAGATGCTGTACGGGATCCGCGCGGTGACGACCAGGCCCGTGAAGTTCACCTGGGTGCCGGAGGACTTCCTCGAAGCGCACGACGCCAGACCTTGGCGTGACCTGCCTTCGTGGGTGCCGGGCAACGAGCTCATGTACGTCGATGTGAGCCGGGCGGTCGCCGCCGGCATGACCTTCCGCCCCCTGGCTGTCACGGTGCGCGACACTCTCGACTGGGACCGGACGCGCCCCGCGTCGGAACGGGAGCAGCGCGGCGCCGGGATGAGCCGGGAGAAGGAGCGGGCACTCCTGGAAGCTTGGCACGCGTCCTGACAGTGGTGCAGCTCACGGTGTCGCCTTCGAGACCCACTGGACGGACGGGTTCCGGACGAGCCGCGTCCACCGTGATCCGGCCGGCACGACGCCGGATTGCGGCCTGGTGCGTTGTCCCGGCCCTCGCTTTCGCCGCCTGCGCCGCTCCGGCCGCGCCGCCCGAGCTCTTCCCGGTCGTGGAGGCCGCCATCCCCGACCTCCAGACCGCGATGGAGCGGGGCGAGCTCACCTCCAGGCAACTTGTCACCGCGTACCTTGTCCGCATCGCGCTCTACGAAGGGCGGCTCAACGCTGCCGTCTCGATCAATGAAAACGCCCTGGCGGAAGCCGACGCCCTGGACGCGGAGCGGGCGCGCGGGGACGTGCGGGGACCGCTTCACGGCATCCCCGTCGCGCTCAAGGACAACATCCACACGACCCACCTCCCCACCACCGCCGGCGCGCTCGCCTTCGACGGATTCGTCCCTCCGTACGAGGCCACGCTGACCACCAACCTTCGCGAGGCCGGCGCGATCATCATTGCCAAGGCGGGCCTCACCGAATTCGCAAACTGGATGGCGGGCGCGCCCAACCCTATGCCCGGGAACTACAACGCGCTGACCGGGTTCGCCTACAACCCCTACGACCCGCGGCGCGACCCGCGTCCGGCCACCTTCGACGGACGCCCGGCGCTCAGTACCGGGGGATCCAGCTCCGGAATCGGGACCGCGGCGAGCTTCTGGGCCGGGAATGTCGGGACCGACACCGGCGGCTCGGTCATCAGCCCGTCGAACGCCAACATGCTGGTGGGGATCCGCCCGACGCTGGGACGGATCAGCCGTTGGGGGATCGCTCCCGGCGGGCCCGATGGCTCGCACGGTGGCCGACGCCGCCATCCTGCTGGGTGGGATGGAGAGCGCGGCACCCGATCCGAACGATCCCGCGACGGGCATCTGCGAACCGCCGCCGGGACGCGACTACCGGCCGTTCCTCAACCCCGAGGGGCTGCGCGGGGCCCGCATCGGCATTCCGCGCGCGTTCTACTACGATCCCATCCGGCTTGACGGCGAGGAGGGGTCGCGCGGCGGCCTCGACGAAGCGCAACGCGCGCTCATGACGGAGGTGATCGCGGTCCTGGAGGCCCAGGGCGCGGTGGTTGTCGATCCGGCGGACGTTCCCAGCTACGGCACCACCGACCCGGACTCCAACTTCGCGGCATGGGGGTTCTGCGCGGGCGGCCATCAGGCCAAGGGTGCCGACGAGGACTGCTCGGTCAACTTCAAGTATGGTGCGAAGCGTGACTTCAACGCGTGGCTCGCGACGCTGGGACCCGACGCACCGGTCAGGACGCTCACCGAGCTGCGGGAATGGAACGCCGCTCACGTGCGCGCGGGTGCCATGAAGTACGGTCAATCCCGCTTCGACATCTCCGACGAGATGGACGTCGAGGCCGACCGCGCCCGCAACGAGGCCGACATGGCCAGGGACAAGCTGCTGAGCAGGACGCGCGGAATCGACGCCGTTCTCGCCGAATACGACCTGGACGCCATCCTCACCCCCGGCAGCCGGGGCGCGGGCCTCGCCGCCCGTTCCGGCACCCCGATCATCGTCGTGCCTTTCGGCTTTGTCGAGAACGAGCGCACGCCGGCCTTCCCGGAGGGGTTCGACGCCGGGCCCGCGCCCTTCGGCGTCGGCTTCACGGGTGCCTCGTGCAGCGAGCCCCGCCTGATCGGGTTGGCCTACGCCTTTGAGCAGGCGACGTTGCGTCGCGTACCGCCACCTGGTTTCTGAAACCCTGAGCTGGCTCACCGACGTGAGCGGGGGCCGGCTCACCAACTCTCCCTCGATGTACGCGGCGATCGAGTGGATCGAGAGTCGCCTGGCGGAGTGGGGGATCGAGCGGGTCTGGAGAGAGTCCTGGGGACCCTTCGGCCAGGGGTGGACGAACGAACGGGCCTGGGCCAGGATCGCCGAGCCGAACCCGTCAATGATCCTCATGAACGTGGAACCGTGGACAGGCGGGACCGACGGCGTCGTCAAGGGGCCTGCGGTGCTGGTTTCCGGCATTACTTCCGCGGACGACCTCGAGCAGTATCGAGGACAACTGGGGAACGCGTTCGTCCTGCTCTCTGATCCCCCGGACATCGAGCCGCCGAACTTCGAACCTCTCGCCACCCGGCATTCCGCGGAGGATCTCGTGCGAAGTTCCATGCCGCGTCGCCCGGGTCCCCCGCCTGCCATGGATCCGGAGCGCCTGGCAGAGTTTCCCGAAGATCCATCGTTCAACCTTCTCGCGGAGCTGCCGGGGGTCCGACAAGGCGGACGAAGTCGTGATGCTTGGCGCGCACCTGGACGGCTTTCCCTACGCCACCAGCACCACGGACAATGCCGCGAACGTCGCCGTCATGATGGAAGCCATGAGGATCCACAAGGCCACCGGCGTGCCGCTCCGCCGCACGGTCCGGATGGGCCTGTGGACCGGTGAGGAACAGGGTCTCTACGGATCCATGGCATACGTGCACGAGCATTTCGTGGACAGCCTGACCAACGTGAAGACGCCGGAGTTCGATCGTTTCGCGGGGTACTACAACCTCGACAACGGCGGCGGTGCGATCCGCGCGGCGATGGTGGGCCAGGACATGCAGCCGGATATGCAGGTCGACTCGACCTTTGGTGCATGGACCCTGCAGCTCGATCCCGATCTAGGGGTGGAGATCGTAGCGGCGCGGACCGGTGGCGGGACCGACCATGTCAGCTTCTTGAGGCGCGGCCTGCCGGGGTTCCAGTTCATGCAGGACTGGATCGAGTATTCGACGCGCACGCACCACACCAACATGGATACGTACGAACGCGTGGTCCCCGAAGACGTGCAGAGGAACGCGGTGATCGTCGCGTCCTTCGTGATGCTCACGGCCAACCAGGACGAGCTGTTCCCCCGGGTGAGTCTGCCAGGGCGCTAGCGGAGATACCGGAGTCCAGCCGCGATACCGCCTCGGCCGAAGCAACCCCCGGCGCTAGCGTAACCCGGGCAGCTGTCGATCGAGTTCTCCCGGAATCGCCAGGCGCGCTACATGTCACCGGTCAGGCTCTTTCTCTTCATCAGCTTCGTTCACTTCGGCGCGTTGGCGTTGATGACCGCGAAGGGATCGGTGTCGGACACACCGGAGTCGTCACCGTCCGACCTGGTGCTTCCATACCCCATGAGTGTGCCCGAACTGGACTCGCTCTTCAGCGTGGAGCCCACCCAGGATCAGATTGAAACAGCGCGCGCGAGGTTGGACCCGGAGCAACGTGACCGGCTGGACGACATTCTCGGGCGAGGGCCGGATGACCTGAATCGGAAGATATTGGCCAGCTTCCTCGCGACCGAGACCGGCGAAAGCGGTGGGATGAGGACGATCCTGTTTCGCTTGATGGGCCTCGGCATCGTGGCCTACTACGTGCTTTCTCTGCGGTGCTATTTTCAGGAAGGTTGGGGAACAACTCTTGCGAGGTGGGCTGCGTTTGCTGTCTTGTCGACGTGCGTTTTTCTGGGCACCGGCCTCGCATTGCTCTTGCTGACGTGACGATGCGCCGCAATTCCGGACTCACCGCCCTGCTTGGGATCCTGACGTGTGCCGCCTGTGCCGACCCGGCGGCTGTTCCCGGCGGCAGCGTCGAAGTTGCCGAGGCGTCGATCCCCGAGTTGCAGGAGGCATTGGGGGAGGGACGTGTCACCTCCGCACAGCTCGTCGACCTCTACCTTGCGCGGATCGCGGCATACGACCACGCGGGTCCCGCGCTTAACACGATCATCCGCATCAATCCGCGGGCTCGGGAGCAGGCGGCGGCGCTGGATGCGGAGCGAGCCGGCGGGGCAGTTCGCGGCCCCTTGCACGGGATCCCGGTCCTCATGAAGGACAACTACGACGTCGCCGGAATGCCCACCACGGGCTCCAGTCTGGCGCTGGCGGGGCACATGCCGCCCGACGATGCGTTCCAGGTCGGCCCGCCTGCTGGGCGCCGGCGCGGTCATCCTGGGCAAGACCAATCTGCACGAGCTCGCGGCCGGGATCACGGCGATCAGCTCGCTCGGCGGGCAGACCCGCAACCCCTACGACCCTTCGCGCAACCCGGGTGGGAGTTCGGGTGGCACCGGTGCAGCCGTCGCGGCCAGCTTCTCCGCCGTGGGGTGGGGGTCCGACACCTGTGGCTCCATTCGGATCCCCGCGGCGGTTCACAACCTGTTCGGGCTCAGGCCGACCAAGGGACTGTCGAGCATCGACGGGATCCTGCCATTGTCGCATTCACAGGATACGGGGGGCCCGCTGGCGCGCACGGTGGCCGATCTGGCCATTGCGCTGGTGCGCTGGACGCGACGGTGGGGATGGACGTGGCGGACGACGCGACGGCCATTCTTGCGGGGCGGGAGCCACCGGACTTCCAGGGCGCGCTGGACGCGTCGGCTCTGGACGGTGCCCGGATCGGCGTGATCGAGGAGTGGGTGACGGAAGGAGGAGGCGCGGCAAGCGTGACACGCGTGATTCGGGGTGCCCTCGAGGAGATGGAAGCACCGGGTGCGACGGTGATTGACGTGACGATCCCCGCTATGGACGATCTCCTCGCCAACACCGGACTGATCGACTACGACTTCAAGTTCGACCTGATCGAGTACCTGGCCGCCGCACCGGACGCCCCGGTCGCCTCGCTGGGCGACATCCTCGATGCGGGCCTGCATCACGAGGCGCTGGACCGCACCTTCCGGCGCCGCAACGCGCGCGACGAGCGTGAATCGCCCGAGCTGCACGAGGTCATGGAGAGCCGCCGCATCCTTACGGCGGCGGTCATCGACCTCATGGACCGGGAAGACCTCGACGCGCTCGCCTACCCGACGATGCGGCAGGAGACCGCGCTCATCGGTGCGGCCCCGACCGGCGCGACCTGCTTCCTGAGCGCCCACACCGGGTTGCCCGCGCTCACCATGCCGGCCGGATTCACCGAGTCGGGTCTTCCCGTCGGCTTGGAGCTGCTCGGCCGCCCCCTCGACGACGACCGCCTCGTCGCCTTCGCCTTCGCGTTCGAGACCGCGTCGCCCAAACGGCGGCCCCCGCTCCGCACCCCGCCCCTCGTGCGTGGGCGCGCGCCGGAACCCGTCACCATCACGATCGACCCGCCCTCCGGCGACGGCCTTCGTGCGTCCCTGGAGCTCGACCTCCCCACGGCGACGCTTTCCTACGAAATCGCACTTCCCGGCACGGCCCCCGCCGACGTCTACGGCGCGGTGCTGCGGCGGCTCGCCGACGACTCGACCGAGCGCCCGGCCTCCGACTCCGCCGACGCGGCCGATCCGCAAAACGGCATGGTCGTCTTCCGTCTCGGCGGCCCCGAGGAGGCTGTCGTGGAGGGATCAGTCACCCTTTCCACCCGGCTTCTGCACGATCTGCTTGACGGAAAACTCGAACTCCTGCTCTACACGAGCGGCGGCTTCGACCACCGGGCTCTCACTGCACCCAACTAGTGTCGTGTCCCAGAGATAGCTGTACATAGTCTCTGGATCTTCTGGAGGATGGAGTCCGCGGCGGCGGTCCACAAGAAGGGCTGCGTGCCTGAGTTGTTGTAGTGCTCGGTGAAGTGGAGGATCTTCTCCTTGAGCTGGGTGACCGAGGAGAAGGAGCCGCGGCGGATGGCTTTCTGGGTGATGATGTTGAACCAGATCTCGACCTGGTTGAGCCAGGAGGAGTAGGTGGGAGTGAAATGGATATGGTAGCGTGGCCGGGCGGCGAGCCAGCGCTTGACCTTGGCATGCTTGTGGGTGCTGTAGTTGTCGACGACGAGGTGGACGTCGAGGCCGGGAGGCACGCTGGCGTCGATGTGCTTGAGGAAGCTCAGAAACTCCTGGTGACGATGCCGCGGCTTGCACTGGGCGATGACCTGGCCGGTGGCCACGTCCAGGGCGGCAAAGAGGTTGGTGGTGCCGTGACGGATGTAGCCGTGCGTGACGCCTTCGACGTATCCGAGCCCGAGGGGCAGGAGAGGCTGGGTGCGCTCCAGCGCCTGGGTCTGGCTTTTCTCGTCGACGCAGAGCACCATCGCGTTGTCGGGCGGGTTGAGGTAGAGTCCGACGATATCGCGGACCTTCTCGGCGAAGAACGGATCGGTGGAGAGCTTGAAGTGCTTCTGCCGGTGAGGTTGGATGTTGAACGCTGTCCAGATGCGATGGACCGTGGACTTCGACACCCCCGTCGTGTCTGCCATGGAACGGCAACTCCAGTGTGTGCTGCCGCCGGGAGGCTCGGTCTCGAACGTCCTCTGCAGCAGCACCATGATTTCGTCATCTTTGATGGACCGCGGCTTTCCCGGCCTGCGTTCGTCGTACAGGCCCATGAGGCCTTGGGTTCGGAAGCGCTGGCGCCACTTGCCGACCGTTTGGCGGCTGGTACGGACCCTCCCGGCAACCGCCTTGTTGTCCAGGCCATCGGCGCACAGAAGGACGATCTCGGCACGGCGCACGAGCCCGGCGGGCAGGCTGCGCGAACGCACAAGCGACTCGAGTTCCTCACGGGCGCCCTTACTGACTTCGAGCGCCTTCAACGGACGTCCCCGGGGCATAGGTCTCTCCCTCGTTCGGGTGGATGAGGGATACGATACCCTATCTCCGTCATTATATCAAGTTATTTACGGGACACGACACTAGCCGGTCGTTTGCCCATATCCCCTCGCGTGACCAAGATCAGCAGGGGCGTGCGCCAGCCGGCATGAGACGGTCGGTGACGGACGCGCTGACATCCATTTCAACCGGAGAATCCTCGCGATGACCATTAACCCCTCTGGTCCGACGTTCCAACGCCTTGTTACGGCTGCGTCCGCCCTGTCGCTGACACTGTTCGCCGCAACCGGCCTCACCGCCCAGACGCCCGCCCGCGTCGCTGCCGGCCTCGAATGGCGATCCATCGGACCCGCCATCGCGGGCGGCCGCATCAGCGACGTCGAGGTCGTCCCCGGCACCCGGTCGCATCTCTATGTCGGCGCCGCGTCCGGCGGCGTGTGGAAGAGCGTCAACCACGGCACCACCTGGACCCCGGTCTTCGACGAGCAGCCCAACCTGTCCATTGGAGATATTGCGCTGGCACCGTCAGATCCATTGGAAGTGTGGGTCGGTACCGGTGAAGCCAACAACCGAAACAGTTCGCCGTGGGGACAGGGGGTCTACCATTCCTCCGACGGGGGCAAGACCTGGCGGCTGACCGGGCTCGAGGACACGAAGCACGTCGGGCGGATCGTCATCCATCCCTCCGACCCGGACCGGGTGTGGGTGGCGGCGCTTGGCCACCTCTTCGGCCCCAACGAGGAGCGGGGCGTCTACCGGACCACCGACCGGGGCGACAGCTGGGAGAAGGTCCTCCACATCGACGAGAACACGGGATTCGTGGATCTCGCCATGGACCCGTCCGATCCGGCCATTCTCTACGCGGCGGCGTACCAGCGCCAGCGGAGGGCGTTTGGGTTCATCGGCGGCGGTCCAGGCAGCGGCCTCTACAAGAGCACCGACGGCGGCGACAGCTGGCGCGAACTGACCGAAGGCCTGCCCGAGGGCGACAAGGGACGGATCGGCCTCGCGGTTTCCAAGCGCAATCCGGCGCTGGTCATGGCCGCGGTGGAAGCCGAAGACGGCGGGATCTTCAAGTCGGTCGACCGCGGTGAGACGTGGGAGCGCGTGAACGAACTCAACCAGCGCCCCATGTACTACAGCCAGCTTCGCATCGACCCCAACGACGATGAGACCGTGTACCTGGTCGCCGGGGCCATCCACCGCTCGACCGACGGCGGCGACACCTTCACGGCGTTGCCGATGGAGATCGAGTACAACACAGGTGTCCATGTGGATCACCACGACCTCTGGATCGACCCCGCCGATTCGCACCACATGATCCTCGGCAACGACGGCGGGCTCTATTCCACATGGGACCAGGGTGACAACTGGACCTTCATCTCCAACATCCCGATCGAGCAGTTCTACGATGTGGATCTTGACATGGCCGATCCGTACAACGTCTACGGCGGCCTGCAGGACAACAACTCGTACCGGGGACCAAGCCGGACGCGCCGCTACCACGGCATCCTCAACCGGGACTGGCAGGTTTTCGACTACGGCGACGGCATGTACGCCGAAACGGACTGGTCCGACACCGGCACCGTGTACCTCACTTCGCAGAACGCCGGCATCGTGCGGGTGGATGTGGCTACCGGCGACCGCAAGGCCCTCAAGCCCTTCCCGCGTGACACCGCCGACGTGTACCGCTTCGACTGGAAGTCTCCCATTCTGGTCTCGCCGCACAACGCCGACCGCGTGTACCTCGGCGGCAATCGCCTCTTCATCTCCGACGATCGGGGCGACAGCTGGCGCGTCACCGACGACCTCACAAGGGAACTCGACCAGGACAGCCTCCCGATCATGGGGATGTTGCCCGATTCCATGACGCTCTCGAAGCACGACGGCACATCGGGCTATGGCGAGATCACGGCGATCTCGGAATCTCCGGTCACGGCGGGCGTCCTGTGGGTCGGCGCGGACGACGGCACGGTACAGGTCAGCGGCGACGACGGCCATAGCTGGATGGACGTCACCGCGAACATAACCGCAGCCGCCGGTGGACCGCCCTTCCCGTACTACGTGAGCTGGGTCGAGGCGTCGCACGCCGAAGCCGAACGGGCTTACGTCAGCCTCGACGGCCACTGGGACGACGACTATGCGCCGTACATCTTCGTGACCGAGGATCTGGGCGCATCGTGGCGGTCCATCAGCGGCGGGCTCGGCAGTGCCACCGTCAACGTGATCCGCGAACACCACGCAAACCCGGCAGTGCTGATCGTCGGCGCCGAAGACGGCGTTTTCGCATCCATCGACCGCGGCGCGACCTGGGGCCACCTCGGTTCCGGGATACCGGCCGTGCCCGTCGACGACATCGAGATCCACCCGCGCGACAACGATGTGGTCGCCGGGACACACGGCCGCGGCATCTGGATCCTGGACGACATCGGCCTCATCTCACCGTACCTGCATCTCGAGGGCGACAGCGTGACGGTGACGGTGACGGCGATGGACGAGCCGATCTTCACGCCGCCCCGGCCCGCCACCCTCTTCCTCTACCGGAACGACTTTCCGTCGCATGGGCAGGGGATCTATCGGGCACCCAACCCTCCCTACGGCGCGAACCTCGACTACTGGCTTCCCGACCCGGTCGAGGACGGCGCGCACATCGAGATTCGGGACGCTTCCGGGACCCTGGTGCGCTCCCTCATGGGCCCCGGGGCCGCCGGCCTCAACCGGGTGACGTGGGACCTCCGCCACGACCCCATCCCGCATGATACCACCCGCTTCGACGTGCCGAATCTTGACTCCGGTCCGGACGGGCCGTTCGTCCTGCCCGGCGAGTTCGGGGTCGTCCTCGAAGTTGGTGACGAGCGCCGCACCCAGGACCTGACCGTGCGTCCCGACGAACGGCTGGCCGTGACGGCCGAGGAGCGCCAGGCCCGGTACGCCTTCACCATGGAGCTGCGTGATCTGCAGCTGTTCGCCTACGAGCAGGGGGTGGCCGCGTATGACCTGGAGCGAGCCGCAGACGAGGGGATGGAAGCGCTTGCGGAGGCCGAAGGGGTGGATCCGGAGGATCTGGAGCGGGCCGAAGCGCTCGCCGCCGAAATCGAGGAAGTGGCCGACGAATGGCGCCGCCTGAACGCCGACATCCGCAACTGGTGGACGGGACTTCTGGGCAAGTTCGACGGCGGGCCGTCAACCACGGGCTCACTCACGGGGCCGTCGGACGACCAGCGCCGCCGCATGGCGAGGATCTGGGAAGAGGCGAGGGCAGCCGAAGAGGAGCTGGACGAGGTAAGGGCGGAGGTGGTGCCGGAGTTGAACGACTTGCTTGAGGGAGCGGGGGTCTCGCCCGGAGTGACCTGATCGTCACATAACAGCACGCAACTCGTTACCCAATAGCCGTCATCCGGTGCACATGCCCGGCGATACTAGGAGATGCAAGCGACAACTACGTCTCCGACAAACTCGGGCGCTCGGCCGATTCGGCCAGCGAACGTCATCCCGTTTCTCACTCGCGCGCGCCCTGATCGTCGATGCAGCCCCTTGGAATTGGCGGTCGCTCTCCGCCGCGTCCATGCCGCGGGACTGCGCCGGGGCTTCATCCTGGTTGTCCCGACGGGAATGGCGGAGCACGATGTTGCCTGGTGGGCCAGGCTCTGCAGCACGATCCGGGAGCAGACCCGTTTGCGGGTCGCACTGGCGGACACGCCGGATAGCGACATCGACGCCTGGTCGGTTTGCGAATGGGTGCCGACCCTCGCGAAGGTAGTCGGTGAATTGAGCGAACACGAGCGGGCTGGCGTGATCGAACTGTCGCGGGGGGTCCTAACGGGCGATCCCGGCCTGTTGAACGAGGCCCGGTCAATGGGGATACCGGCCTTCGATCCGGTCGAAATAGATGCCGCCATCCGTGACGGAACGCTGGGCGACCTGCTGGAGCGGCCGCTTCTCGAGGTACTTCCCGCCTCGGCTTGAGGCTCGACGCCCGCCGCTGGACCCGGCCACCCGGCCTCAGTCCGGTCGGGTCAAGCTCCACATCTGAATGGTCTCGACATCGAGTGCATCCATCACGCGGCCCAGCACGTAGTCCGCTCCGATCTCGAAGATACTGAGGTCCTGGGGCGTTTCCACGAAGCCCAGGGCCCGCCCGTCGGGGTCGAAGACCGTCCAGAGCTTGCCGTTCTCTTCCGCTCCGGGAAGCTTGAATTCCTCGACCCAGAGATTCCCAAGGGCGTCGCTCTTGATGTCGGCGTAGGCCGGGAAGGTCTCCACCCTCGGGACGTTCGCGGCGATCTTGAGCCTGGGCGTGCGTTCATCTTCCGGCAGTTCCGCAAACCGCTCACGAAAATAGTCGTCCTGGTCTGCTTGAGTCGGGCTTCCCGGCTGGTGTTCGCGACGCACGATCCCGTGCAGCGATCCGTCGATCCTGAACGTCCTGATCTCGTAGGTCTCCGTCCGGCCGATCACCGCCAAGTCACCCCAGACCGTCGAGAACGTCGTCTTGCCGAAGGGATGTCGAACAGGCATGACGTAGACCGTGTTGCCTTCGTGGTAGCTCTCGGAATAGATCTGTGGTCCCGGGTACACTCCGAGCGATGTGGGGGTGCTTCCATCGGCGGGCATGAGGCCGTATCCGGCTTCCCATCGCCAGAGTCCGGTGGTCTCGTAGCCTTCCGCACCCTTCGTGAAAAGGGAACCGTCTCGAAGCGCGTCGATGACGATGTGATCGACCTGGCCTTCACCCAGCTGTTTCGTGAGAGTGCCGGCCTCCCCTCGCAGGGTCGTGGTGCGCCCGTGGGTGCCGTTGAGGTCGAAGATGGCAACCCTGCCATGGTCGGAACTGGCGGCTATGAGCGAGTCGCCGGGCCAGGGCGCCACCAAACTCAGGGATGTGAATTCGCCGGGTCCCTCTCCCTGGCCGCCCCAGGCATCCAGGTAGCCACCGTTCGCGTCGAAGACCAATAGTTCGTTGGAACCACCGTTGGCGACGACGACCCTCCCGTCGGCGAGCCGGGTTGCGTCGGCCGTCTGGAACAGCTGGTACGCCGCATCGGCTTCGGTCGTACCGACGGAAACCGCCGGCTCGTCGCCGACGACCCAACCGAGCCTCGAACCGGATTCGGGGCGCTGGCTCTCCACGATCGTGATCCCGGCGCTGTCGCGCGTCCCGTACTGGAGTTCTTGCGGCCAGGCTGACACGTCAACCGCGTCCCCACCACACACGGCAAGCGCCAGCGTGGCCAGAGTTCCCGCGATCACGGCGGTGAGCCGCGGCAGGTGTGATCCGATCATTCTGCCAACTCCTCTGGAGCTATTTCCCTCGTGCGATGCATTCGATTTCGACCCTTGCTCCCAATGCCAGACCGCTCCCCGCCATGGCAGATCGCGCAGGCGGCTCCATGCCCTCGAAGTACGTCACGTAGACCTCGTTCATGGCGGAATAGTCGGCGATGTCGGCAAGGAATACGGTGCACTTCACCAGATCTTCAAAGCCGAGCCCGGCGGCGGTCAGGATTCGCCGGATGTTGTCCATGGTTGCACGAGTCTCGGGGCCGACCCCGCCTTCGACGACGCGCAGCTCGCCGCTTGGAGGCGTTCCGATCGCGCCTGATAGGAAGACCAGGTCGCCGACGCGCACGGCGGGGGTGAAAACGGGCAGCCGGGCCACGCCTTCCGGGACGATGTGCTCGATGGGGGTGGGTTCGGGGGGTGGACCAGCTGCCTCCCGCGCGGCCTCCCCGGGCAGGGCTGGAGCGCAGGCGCCGATCCCGCCCAGCGTGATCAGGGCCAACCTCATGCAGGCGCGCCGTGGCCGAATCGCCGCCGATTCAGCCCGGGGGCGAAGCAATTGCGGAAACGGCCGCTCTCTATCGCACATACCGCACCTCCCCTCCCACAATCGTCACGTCCACGCGCGCATCGGCCAGCTCCTCGTCGGAAACGGTCAGGATGTCGCGGTCGAGAACCACCACATCACCCAGCTTGCCGACCTCGATCGAGCCCTTGTACTCCTCTTCGAAGGCCGCGATCGCGCTGTTGATCGTGTAGCTGCGGAGCGCCTCGATCCTGGTCATGTTCTGCTCCGGGTAGAAGATCGACCCGTCCGCGGTGAGCCGCGTCACCGAGGAGCGGAAGCTGGCCAGCGGGGCGATGTCCTCGACGGGAACATCCGTTCCGTTATTGATGAGCACGCCCGCGTCCATGAACGACCGCCACAGGTACGTCCGCTCCCTGGCGCGCTGGTCGCCCAGCCTTAGCGGGATCCACGGCGCGTCGGAGGTGGCGTGCACGCCCTGCATCGAGGCGAGGACGCCCAGCTCGGCGAAGCGCAGAATGTCGTCGGGGTGGACGTGCTGCGCGTGCTCGATCCGCCAGCGCAGATCCGGCCCGCCCCCTGCCGAGTCGAAGACCGACTCGTAGATGTCGAGTACTTCGCGATTCGCCCGGTCGCCGATCGCGTGCGTGTTGACCTGGAAGCCGTGCTTGATCGCGACGTGGGCGGTCCCGGTGATGTCCTCGACGGTCTCGAGAACGAGGCCGACCGACTCGGTCATGTCTTCGTACGGCTCCAGCAGCCACGCACCATGTGATCCGAGCGCGCCGTCGATCTGGCGCTTGATGGACCGCACGGTGAGGTAGTCGTCCCCTTCCGAGGGCATGTAGTAGTCCGGCAAACGGGCGTCCATCTCCTCGTTCGACTCGCGGCGCACCATGACGTACAGCCGCACCGGCAGAGCGCCCTCTTCTTCCAGGCGCTTGAGCCCGTCGATAGTCGAAAAGGACGCTCCGGCGTCCTGGAACGAGGTCACGCCCTTGGACAGCGCTTCTTCCGCCGCCAGCGCAACTTCACGCCGGAACTGCGCCTCGATCTCTTCTGCGGAGCGGCCCGACTCGGACTGCGCGAAGGCGGCCGAGACCGGTCGCTGGGCGGTCTCCCGCAGCAGTCCGGTGAGCTCGCCGTTCTCGTCACGCACCAGTTCGCCGCCCGGGGGCGGTTCGGAGTCGCGGTCGAGACCACCGAGCGCCAGCGCGGCGGCGTTGGCAAAGGCGGCGTGCCCCGACGCGTGCCCCAGCAGGACCGGATTGTCCGGGCTCACCGCCGAGAGCGATGCATGGGTCGGGTTGCCCTCGACAGCTGGGTCCGGCGGGCTGTCCCACTTCTCCTGGTGCCAGCCTCGCCCGCGTATCCATTGACCGGGCTCGGCCTCCTGGACTGCCTCGGCAACCATGGCCACGATCGCATCCCAGTTGGCGGCGCCGTTCAGGTCGAGGATCGTCTTCGAGTTGCCCAGGCTCATGTAGTGGCCGTGTCCCTCGATGAACCCGGGGGCGGCGAGCCGGCCATCGAGCTCGATCACCTCGGTTCCGGCTCCGATGAGGGTGTCGACATCCTCGTTGCTGCCCACCGCCACGATCCACCCGTCATCGATTGCGAGCGCCTCCGCCATGGAGTCGTCCGCGTCGACGGTTGCGACGATCCCGCCGCGCAGGACCAAGTCGACACCGGGGTCGTCCGCGCAGGCGGCGAGGAGGATGGTGCCGGCGACGAGCGACGCGGCCAGTCGGGGCCAAGAGCTATGGATTCTCATGATTCTCTTTCCGGTCGTGGGACCAGTTTCAGGCATTCGGTCTTCGTTGCTCGGCGTCGGGTGGGTGCCACCGTGGCGCCGTCCGTCCGGGTCGTCGCGTCAGCTGCGTGCGTCCAAGGTCTGGACGTGCCCCGCGGTCCCGTAATCCAGAATAGCATCGTCGGCGGTAAGCAGCTGCGCGCCGTGGTGGCGGGCGGTGGCCACGATCAGGCGATCGGCCGTGTCGGCGGGGCCGTCGCCCGGCAATCGGGCCGCGTCCACCGCGATCGCGGTTTCGACCGGAAGCAGGGTCATTCCCGGCAGCGCGAGTACGGCATCGATCCAGTCCCCGGCATCGCGTTCCAGGCGCAGCCGGCCCCGCTCGACCAGCACGGCGATCTCCCACGGCGTGATCGCGGACACGCCGATGGTGCCTTTGCGAGCCCTCGATTCGATGATCTCGTGTGCGGCCGGACCCAGGCTTGGGTCGTCGTTGGCGGCCCAGATCAGGGCATGTGTGTCGAGGACGATCATCGCGCGGACTCCAATCCCGAAACATCGGTCGCCGGCGCCACCGGGTCGTCGTATCGGGATACCGAACCCCTCATCGCGCCGACGATCCGGTCGCCGGCGTCGTCGTCACCGGGCACCGGGGACAACACTGCCACCGGCCGCCCGTGCTTCGTGATCGTGATCGGCTCGCGGTCCCGGCCAACCTGGGCGATCAGCTGAGGGCACGTATTGCGGAAAGAGGCGACTCCGATGGTTTTGGCCATTATGTACACTCCTTTATGTACATAATGTACTCAACACCTCCTCCTGTGTCACCATCTCCTCCACGTTCTCCAGGAACGGTCGCACATCTGCCACGACAGCATCCCACGGCAGCGCGGCCACCCGATCCGTGACCACACCGCGCCAGGTACCGGAGGTCAGCGCGCCGGTGTTCGGATCGCTCTGCAGCAGCGCCGAGTTCAGCAGGTCCAGGTTTGGCGGCGGCCAGGTCGGATCACTCAGATACCACGCCAGGTCGTAGATGTCCCTGCCCTTCGTCCAGGGGCGGCGCAACACCGCGTGCAGCTTTCCCGCCAGCAGCGAGGCAGGGTCGTGATGATGGATCCGCAGAGAGACGTGTCTCCGGACAAGGCGCGTGTCCGTCACGGCGCCCGCCGGAGGGTTGGTGTCCACGTCGATCTTGACGCCCAGGACTTCGCCCGGATGAGGAGACAGCCCTGTCTCGTACAGCACGCCCCGGAAACGGACCCACCCCGCGTGGACGTTGCCGCGGTCACGAAGCGATCCCGTGACTCCGTAGCCCTCGCGACGGAACTGCCGGACTATCTTGGTCATCCACCCTCTCGGGTCGTACGACTCACCCGGACCCTCGAGCGCGAAGTCAAGATCCTCGAAGTACCTGGGCAACCCGTAGAGGAACCGCAGGGCCGTGCCCCCCTGAAACGCAAGTGCCGACATGGCTCCGACGCGCTGCAAACCCTCCAGGATCCGGGCTTGAAGGTACTCCCGCAGGACGTTGCGCCCGACCAGCGGGTCCAGGCCGCGGACCAGTGCTCGCAGATGGTCCTTCATAGCGCTTCGTAGGCCAGCGCCGGATTGTTGGCCAATCGGCGTACATGAAGGGCGGCGCGGATGAGCTTCGGGCGCTCGGTGAGGGCGGCCATCCCTTCAATCCTGTCAGTCGAAAGAGCCTCGATGTTCAGCCGCAGTCCGTCGATCCAGGCGGGATCGTCACCTCCCGGCTGCAGGTGCACCAGGTCCAGGAGGGCCTTCTCCGGCGAAGCGACGAACGCCATCTGATCACCCCCCAGCTCCGCCAGCCGATATCCGCTTCGCAGGCCCGGCTTCAGGTAGCGAAAGGAGTATCGCCCGAGAGGCGTCTCCCTGACCTGAGGACGCCCCGGACCACAGCTGGTGACCTCGGGCACGAACTCCGGAATGGCGTTGGCGAACGCCAGCGCCGAGAGGCCGCTGACAAACGACCCGGGTACCAGGCGGTTGGCCACCAGGAAGGGATGGGGGATCACCTTCCGGTACGGGGGCGCGAGCGCGAACAGACCCCGTCGGATTCGCAGGAGCTTCCCCGACCCGCACCAGCGGCTCAGCTGGGCGGGAAGGCCCGGCTCGCGGGAGCGGCCGGCGACCAGGAAACCTGTCTCGAAGACGGGCTCGTCCTCGACGATGTCGAGCAGTTCAGAGAATTGCATTCATAAAATGTGTGTAAGAATACAATTTTCTGCAATGGTTTCTGGCCACGCGCGGCGCGAGCTAAGCTGGCCAACTGGTCGCCTATCGAAACCCTACCCGGCCGACCCCCCGGACGCCCGCCAGAGATCCAGCACCTCCCGCTCCCGTTCCGCGCTGACCCCCGCGCTCAGCGCCGCCTGCCGTTCGGGCGGACGCGAGAAGTGATACTCCAGCGTGGCCGCGGTCGTGTCCGCCAGGGACCGGAAGGTGAGGCCCTTCTCCACCTCGGGCGTGAGATCGAAGCGGGCGAATCCCTCCGCCCCGTCACGCGCCGGACGCCACACGGGCAGCTCGCGGTACGGGCGCAGCCCCGCGTTGATCAGGAAGTCCGTGTCCACCCAGGTGAAGGTCGTTTCGGCGGTGGTCACGGCGCGGATCCCGTAGAGAAGTTCCGACATGGGGCGCGGCGTGCGCGGCCCGACGACGTTGTAGGTGCCGGATTCCCCCGCTTCGGCCATCTCGACCAGCCATTCGCCGAAGTCGCGCACGTCGATGATCTGCACGGGGTCGGTTCCGTCCCCCGGCGCCAGGACCTCGCCGCCACGGTTGATGCGCACGGGCCAGTACGTGAAACGATCGGTGGTATCGCCCGGGCCGATGATCAGGCCGGGGCGCATGACCAGCGCGCGATCTTCGCCGAACGCGTCCCGCGCGTTCTGTTCGGCCAGGGCCTTGGCGAGCCCGTAGGGAAGCTGCTCGGCGCCGGGCTCGACGCCCGCCCGCTCATACGTCCAGACGGGCGCCGCAATGGTCATGGGGACCCGGCTCGTGTCGGCGTACACGGACCGCGTGGAGACGAAGATGTACCGCTCGCACGAGTCCTTGAGCAGGCCCGCGCTGAGTTCCACCCAGGCCGGATTGGTCGCCGAGTTGTCGATCACGACATCCCAGCTACGGCCTTCCAGGGCGCTGAGGTCGTCGTTGCGGTCGCCGACGAGCTTCTCCAGATCGGGGAAGAGGTGCGTGTTGGTGCGTCCGCGGTTGAAGAGGGTGACCTCGTGGCCGCGTGACAGGGCGTACTCGATCTGGTGCGGGCCGATGAAGCTGGTGCCGCCCAGGACGAGGATCTTGAGCGCCGTCCCGGACGGTGGCTGCGCGGAGCCGGCGGACGCGGGGGCGTCTTCCGCGGCATAGCCCGCGATGGCGGCCGGGGCGATCCCGGCGGCGAGGACACCGCCAGCGGTGACCGTGGTCTTGAGGAAATCGCGCCGATTCGGCTCCATGCCGGGCTCCTTTTCGTGGGGGATGATCTTGTATTTGGGGATGATCTCGCCGGATTCCGTGGCTTTGTCAGAGGTCTCGTTTACGCATGCTCAAAAAGGCCGTGATCAGGAAGACGGCGCTGAACGCCAGCGCCAGGCCGGCCAGGAGTTCGAAGTCGTGGAATTCAAGGAGCGGTCGGCCCTGCTCGACGCGCATCGCGTTTTCCTCTGCGAGTATCTGGGGATAGTGCAGCCGAGGATCAGCGAGCGTCGTGTGCACCCTGGCCGGAAGGAAATCGGTTGCGGGGCCCAGAGCTTGACTGAATTCTGTCATCAGTCGTGACAGGAGCTGCTCAAGCAGCAGGTAGACGAACATGATCCCCATCGCCGCCCCGGAGGACCGCAGAAGAGCCGCAAGCATGAACGCCGCGCTTCCCCACAGCAGCAGCCCCAGTCCGTATGCGATCATGTAGTTGGTGTCGGCGGGCCCCACGATTGGCGAGCCACCCTCGCTCGGGCTGAAAAGTGTGCCGACGTACCCGATTACGATGGGAATGACAAGAAAGAGCGCCACAAGGGCCGCGAGGACGATGATCTTCCCCGTGTAGAAGCGCTTCTTGCTCAGCCCGTCGATGACGTTCTGCCGTGCGGTCCGCCACGAGAACTCCGGGGCGAACAGGAGGATCATCGTCACCCCGAGGAAGAACGGGCCGATGTTCGCCGGGGGCTGAAGGATCTCCGGCCAGCTGTCCGGGAGTGCGAAGGTGACGTTCGGTCTCCGGATCGCTGTGCGGACCGAGGTTATCGCGAAGATCACGTTGAACCCGGCGAAGATCCCCGTCGTCACCCAGAAGGCGAGCCGTTTGGTCGTCTTGAGCGCCTCGATCCGGAACAGCATCCCGAGGACGCTCAAGCGGGAGCCCCCGGCACTTTCCGGCGGGGATGCATCCCTGCGATCGGTGCCGCTCACGAGGCGATCTCCGTCATCGAGTCGAAGTCACCCTCGGTGAGGTCCATGAACACGTCCTCCAGGCTCTGGCGGTACGGCGCAAGGTGCGACACATGGATCCCCAGGCCGGCCAGGTAGCGGTTCAGGCTGGCGAGGTCGTCGGATTCGAGGGCGACGACCACTCCGCCGTCCAGCCGCCGCACCGACGTCGCCTCCGGGTAGGCCTCCAGCGCCGCGGCCAACGCCTCCGTATCCCCGGCGCGCAGGAGGGCTGCCGTACCCGCGTTCACGACCTCCTCGACCGAGCCCGTGGCGACGATCCTGCCTTTTCGCACGATCGACACGTGGGTGCAGGTGCGTTCGACCTCCCACAACAGGTGGCTCGACAGGAAGATCGTCTTGCCCCTGCCCGCCAGGATTCCGATGATCTCGCGGATCTCCCTCATGCCCTGCGGGTCCAGGCCGTTGGCAGGCTCGTCGAGGATGATCAGTTCGGGGTCGTTCAGCATGGTGGCGGCGAGGGCGAGCCGCTGCTTCATGCCCAGGGAATAGGTCTTGAACCGGTGCTTGGCGCGGTCCGCGAGGCCCACCAGCTCCAGGCACTCCTCGATCCTCGGCCGGCCTACGCCCTTGATGGTGGCGGTAACGCGGAGATTGTCGCGACCGCTGAGGTAAGGGTAGAAGTTGGGCGTCTCAAGGGTGGCACCGACCCGGGCACGTGCGGCGACGAGATCCCGGGGCTCGGATGCGCCGAAGAGCCGGAAGGTCCCGCCCGTCGGGTTGATGATGCCCACGAGCATCCCGATGGTGGTGGTCTTGCCGCTACCGTTGGGGCCCAGGAAGCCGAAGACCTGACCTTGCTCGACGGTGAAAGAGACCTGGTCCACCGCCAGCACGGAGTTGGCGCGCCGGGTGCCGTAGCGCTTGGTGAGCTCGAACGTTTCGATGACGGCCATCGGATCACCATACACTCCGGCCCGTTGGCTAACAACCGTGCGGGGCGCGGGGTCCATCAAAGGGAGGTTGACGTGCCGGGGGTGCCGCTTTCGTGCCCCGGACCCCATTATGGGTGATCACGGTGGAAGACCATGAGAGAGTACCTGAGGCGATGAATCCGAAGCAGGCGAGGACGGAGGCGGACACCTTCTGGAGCGAACTGCGCCGGCGCGGCGTGGTTCGGGCCGGCGGCGTGTACGTGGCAGCCGCCTTTGTGGTGCTGCAGCTGGGCGAGATCGTGTTGCCCGCGTTCAACGCGCCGGACTGGGTACTGCAGTCGTTGGTGATCGTCGTGTTCCTGGGACTGCCGGTGGCCCTGGCATTTTCGTGGGTCTACGACCTCACAACGGAAGGTCTCACGCGAACGGGCGCGTTGGTGCGACAGGGAAAGGGGACGGTGGTCCCGCAGCTTGCGCTTGTGGGCGTCACTGCGGTTTCCGGAGCGCTCGGTGTTCTCTGGTTCGGCATGAGCGCGTTGACGGCTCCGGATGGCGGCACCGGTGTCGAGGCCCCGGCGCCCGGCGTCGCATCCTTCGCGAACCTCGACCCGAATGCTCCGATCACCGCCGTCGCCGTGCTCCCGCTCGCCGACTTCGCCGAGGACAACGACTTCTTCGCACGCCAGCTCCACGAGGAGATCATCACGCAGCTGAGCCTCCTGACCACCCTGCGCGTCGTGTCGCGTACGTCGGTGGAACGCTATGCCACCACGGACAAGCTCCTCCCCGAGATCGCGGCGGAGCTGCGCGTGCAGGCGGTTGTGACGGGGTCGGTCGCGATGACCGCCGAGAACGACAGCGTGCGGATCTCTTTGCAGCTGCTGCACGCGCCGTCGGACACTCACCTGCTGTCCCGCACCTTCCAGCGCGAGATGAAGGACATCCTGCGCCTGCAAACCGAGGTTGCGGTGGAGATCGCCAGGACCGTGCAGGGCGAGTTGGGGGCGGACGTGATCGAGGACATCGAGCAGATCGCCGAAGTCGATCCGGAGGCGCACCGGGCGTTTCTCATGGGGCAGGCCGAGTTGGAGCGGGGGACGCCGGGGGGACTGGAAGCGGTTCTGGCTCACTCGGACCGGGCGGTCACGATCGATTCGACGTTCGCGCCGGCGTGGGCGCAGTGGGCGGGCGCGCGCCTGGTCATGGCCCACGAGGGCGGCACTCTGTCGCCGGACGACCTGGCCAGGGTCGAGGAGGCGCTGCGCCGGGCGACCGAATTCGGAGGCGCCGAGGACGAAGTCAACGCCGGCAGGGTGCTGTTGGAGGACTACCTGGCCGCTGGGGCCGCAGGCCCTGGTGAGGAGCTGGAGAGGGCGACCGACTCGATTGGGCGCCGCTACGTGTGGGAGTCGACCCGGATCGGACGTCGCTCCCGGCCGCCTTCCCGCAGTCTTGCCGCCGCCCGGTTCATGGAGGCCGGCCAGTTCGACAGTGCCGCCGCGGTGTTCGCTGGGATCGTGGAGGCCGAACCGCGTGCCGGCCCGGCCTGGGCCGGTCTCGAGACCTCTCACTTGTTGCAGGGTGACTATGCGGGCGCGATCGATGTCCGGGCGGACTGGTTCCTCGCCGTCCGGAACGACTCGCCCGAGACGAGGGCAGCGGTGCAGGACATGCGCGAGGCCTTCGACGAAAACGACCCGGAGAGCTATTGGCAGTGGCGTCGCGGATACGATTCCGCTCGTCTTGCCCGTGGCGAGCGCGTCTCCGACGTGGAGGTGGCGCTGACGGCCGTCGGGCTGGGCGATATCGACAGCGCTCTGGCGCACCTGGAGTCGGCCGTGCAACAGAGGGATCCGGCCCTGCTCGCGATCAGGAACAACCCCCTGTGGGACCCGCTCCGGAGCGATCCGAGGTTCCAGGACATCGCCAGGGGCATGCGAGACCTCTGGCGCCGTGCGGGCGACGCTCCGGGGGGTCGCCGAGGTGGGCCGCCCGGTGAGCGGGAGGGGCCGCCGGGGCCGGGTTGATGCGAAGTGGCCCGGTGGGAGGAAGGGGGGAGGGGGTGCCGTGCTATCCCGCCGCGATCAACCGCTGCATGAGCGCCGGCAGGGAAGTCGCGAGGATCCCCTCGCCAAGAGGATAGGTGTCGTCGCCGGAGTGGACGATGAATCTCCGGGACGCGTCGACATCGCCGGTGGCGATCCGGAACCCCCTGGGAATCCGAGGCGTCGCCGAGCGTTTCACCTCGACGGCCCATAGCTCCTGGCCGGGGAGAAGAAGCAGTAGATCGATCTCCGCACCGGCCCGGGTTCGGTAGAAAAACGCGTCCGTACCCTGGGGTGCCACCCCCATGAGGTTCTCGACGACGAACCCTTCCCAACTGGCGCCAGCCACAGGATGCCCGAGAAGGTCATGGAGTGACCGGAGGTTGAGGAGTGCATGTGCCACGCCACTGTCCCGCACGAAGAGTCGGGGCGCCTTGACGAGGCGCTTCCCGACATTGGTGAAGTAGGGCGGGAGGCGGCGAAGAAGCATCATGTCGACCAACGTATCCGCATACCTGTTTACCGTTGGCACCGAGATGCCCAGGCTGCGAGCCAGCTCGGCCGCGTTGAAGGCGGATCCCTGGCGATGGGAAAGCATGGTCCAGAACCGTCGGAGCGTCTCCGCCGGTGCCCTCAACCCGGATTGGGGAAGGTCGCGCTCCAGGTAGGTGCGGATGAAACTGGCGCGCCAGCGCATGCTGATGTCGTCGTTCGCGGCGGTGACACTGTCGGGAAAGCCGCCTCGCAGCCAGGAGCGGTTCAGGTCGGGACCCGTTTCCAGCGCATCGAGTCCGGGTAGCTCGTGATAGGCGACTCGGCCGGCCAACGACTCCGCGGACTGACGAAGCAATGCGCCGGACGCCGAGCCCAGAAGCAGGAAATGACCGCTCTGACGCCCATCGCGGCGGCGCTCGTCGATCTGCCCGCGCAACACGCGAAAGAGATCGGGCATTCGCTGTACTTCGTCCAGGATGACGAGACGGTGGCGCTGCAGGTCGAGGTAGCCGCGAGCGTCCATGAGCCGTGCGGCGTCGCCGGGATCCTCCAGGTCGAGGTACAGGGAGTCCGGATCATCGTGGGCGATCTCCCTGGCGAGCGTGGTCTTCCCCACCTGGCGTGGCCCGAGGAGCACCACGGAGGGGAAAGTGGCCAGATCTCGCCTGACGAGTGCCTTGTGACGTCGTTTGATCATAATTGCTAATCTCTAAGGTCGGTTTATGATTAGCAAGGATAAGATGTGTGGATGACGCAACGGGGATTCAAACCAGGCATGCCGCGAGGCCTTATTCCATGGGCCTGCCAGGGGTAGCTTGTGGAATGAGACATTTGAGTTGGATGAAGCGTCGAAAGGGGGTCGGCGTTTTCTGGCGGAAACTGCGCCGGGTGCGCGTAGCCCGAACGCACGGCGCCGCGTTGGCGGGGCTGGCCATCCTGGCCGGATTCGGTTGCGAAGCCAGCCCTGCTCCGGCGAGCACATCTCGCGACAGCCTCGGGGTGCGAATCGTCGAGTCGGTCTCACCCCGGTGGAACGAGAACTCACCCTGGTGGATCGAAGAGGCGCCCCTCGTCGACCTTTCGGAGAGCGGCACGGGAGAAGAGCGTTTCTTTCACCGCGTGCGGGACGTACTGCGCGCAGCCGATGGTCGCCTCATCGTCGGCGACGGAGCTTCAAGTGAAGTGCGCATGTACGATGCGAGCGGACGGTTCGTTCGCACGTTGAGTGGGGAGGGCGACGGGCCTGGCGAATTCCGCTATTTGTCGACACTGACGTTGCTGCACAGCGGCCGCCTGGTGGCCCAGGACTTCGCCGTGGGCGGACGAGGCGCGGAGTTCGACCTGGACTCCGGATTGGTCTCCTCGTTTCGGAGACCGCGGATGATCAATCCGCTTCGCCAGCCCGTCCCTTCCGAGTTCCTGTGGGGAATCGACCATACGTCGGCATTGCTTGTGGCGATGAACACTCTGGGGTTGCACCGGCCGCTGGCTACGATCGTTCGGTTATCCGACGACCGCGCTTCGAGTCACACGGTCGCAACGGTTCCCGGCGACGAGGTCTTCATCGCCACGGACGCCGATGCGAGACCGCTGATGGAGCGGAAGCTCCACGCGGTTCCGACGGGCGACGGTGAACTTGTGGTTGGGACTGCTGACAGGCTGGAATACTCGAAGCTGGATGGCGCGACAGGCGACCTTCGCATGATCGCGCGGATTCCGGGGGTTTCACTGGCCGTTTCCCGGGAAGAGCTCGATCGCGAGCGACGCGTACGTCTCGGTCCCGACCCGCGCCCGCATATCCGTGAGATCTTTGAGCTGCTACCCGAGCCCGCCGAGAAGCCGGCTTACCAACAGGTGCTCGTGGACGTGGAGGGCAACGTCTGGGCGGGTGAGTACCTGGGCCGTGCCCGACGGCACGATCCTCAGAAGTGGTACGTGTGGGACTCGTCGGGCGTCTGGCTCGGGATCGTCGAGACGCCGGCGCGCTTCGAGCTCATGCGGGTGGGCGCCGACGAGGTCTTCGGGGTTCGGCGTGACTTCAACGAGGTGGAGAGTCCTCAGGTGTTGCGGTTGCACAGGGGGAGATCGCAGTAGGGCTTGCGTTGGAACGGTGGGTGGGCCGTCCGCCTAGCCTGGGGCACTGGAGCAGATCCTGCACGGCGGGTCTCTCGGTACAGCCGCACGGGAGAGTTGAATTGAAATGCGAAGCACACACTACTCCGCTCTGATGCTGTCGGCAGCCCTCGTCGCCTGCGGAGGAGACAACGACCGCACCGGCGATGTCCAGATGCAGATCGAGGACAGCGCCGGCGTGCGGATTGTCGCGTACGTCGGCGTGCCAGAGGTCGAGCCGCCCTTCGCCATCGCGGAGGAGCCGGTGTACCGCCACGGAGCCAACCCGGGCGACTACACCTTCCAGTTAGTCGACGTCGGCCGGCTCTTCCCGGATGGAAGCGCGGTCGTTGCCGATTGGTACAGCGAAGTGGTCGTCTTGAGTCCGGACGGCACGACGCACGAGGTGCTCGCCAAGGTTGGAGAGGGACCGGGCGAAGTCATCTCCCCCTACTCGGTGTTCGTCCTGGGACAGGACAGCGTCCTTGTGCCTGACGATCGCCTGTCTCGTCTCACTCTCTTCGTCGGCGATTCGGTCGCGCGCATCGCGAGCCTCCCTCGGGCACAGCACTTCGGTGTGGCGGGGATCGGTTCATCCGGTGAGCTGCTGCTAATGAACCGATACCCCTACCGTTCCTGGGTCGATATAGAGGAGGAGTGGCTCGCCGGGCACATGACCCTGTTCGATATTGAAACCGGTGCCCTCGACACGGTCGCGTCGTACGACCACTGGCCGCGACAGCGGTCGGGGCTGATGCGCCCGATCATCCGGGCTGTTGGCGGGGTCACGGTCGCTGCGGGACGGTTCGTCTACACGAGGTCCGACAGGCCCGAGATCACTTGGCGTCTGCCGGACGGCACGGTAACCCGGATCGTGCGCTGGCGGCCCGAGCCCACCCTGCTGACCGAGGAACTCCTGGAGGGCGGCGAGGCCTATAACCGAATGATAGGCCGGATGAACTACGGAGTATCCGATGCCCGGCTCGAGGAGATAGTTCAGGAAGACATGTCCCGGTATCGCGCCATGATCGGCCAGCCGCTGCCGCTCTTCGGTTCCCCCTTCGCCGACGGCGCCGGAAACGTATGGCTGCCCTCCTACCGGCCGGCCTACCCGGAAGAGGGGTCGCCGTACACCGTCATTTCCCCGGACGGGGAGTGGTTGGGACAGGTTGAGACTCCGCCCAGGTTCCGAATCCTCGATGTGACCGGAGGGCTCGTCCTCGGGGTGCTCAGGGACGAAATGGACGTGGAGAACGTCGTGGTGTACGGGTTGGTGGCGCGATCCTCGATGGTACGGTAGAACGGTCGGCGGACCATCCATTTGCAAGAGCACGGGTGAAGTTCGTCGTGGTGCGGACCGAGGTGACACCGGAACGGCCACACGGCCTCAGCTATTCGCTGACGCTGCACGCGCCGGATGGCGCCAGGCTGGTCGGATTCGACAATTCTCCTGGAACTGATTGCCCGTGAGCGACCGCGTTCGCTTACGGAGCTCGCGGTGCTGGCCGGGCGGAGCAAGTCGAACCTTTCGCGAACTCTGAAGACGATGTCGCAGTACGGACTCGTGGAATTGCGGCCGGGCGCGCGCGGGACGCTGGTGCCGCGGGTGCCCTACGACCAGGTGAGGCTCGATGTCTCGTTGACGGGGACGAGGAGTGGATCGGTCGGGGTCAGCCCGTGAAGCTTGAGCGCATCGTGCTGAGGTCGCGTGGGGTCCCCTCAAGCAAACGTCGTGCTGCTTGTTCCAGTCGCGCAGGGCGTGGTCGATCCGTGTCTGCCAACCGCGCCCACCGGCGCGAAAATGATCGATGACCTCCTGGGACAACCGGATGGTGGTCGAATCTTTCCGTCGCATTGGGCTGTCAAGGACGCAGCACGCGAGCCTAATCGCTAAGGATAGTTTGTGATTAGCAAGGATAGTGGCTCCTCAGACCCCCTCCACCCGTGCCCCCCCGCTCGGCTTCGCGGGGAACATCATGTCCCGGGTCGGCGGACCGCCCAGGCGCGGTGTGTAGAAGCGTGCCGCGAGTGCTTCCATGACCGCCGCGACGGTGGACATGTCGCACAGGGCCACCGCACAACCCCCAAACCCCGCCCCGGTCAGCCTTGCACCCGCGGCTCCGGCCTCGAGCGCGATCGCGACGATTTCGTCCAGCTCCGTGGTGCTCACCTCGTAGTCGTCGCGGAGGCTGTTGTGTGACTGGACCATGAGCCTGCCGAATCGGCCCGGATCACCATCGCGCATGGCGTCCTCGGCGAGTGCGACCCGGTGGCCTTCCGTCACGACATGGCGGAAGCGGCGGAAGAGCACGGGGGTGAGGGCGCGGCGTGCGTGCGCGGTCAGCCCGCCCAGGTCATCGTCGGCGACGAGGTCGCGGTAGGCGGGAGGCGTGCCGGCCGTTCCCGACGTGCCGGCGTCTGCGATCCCGTGGCCAGTGGCAGGCCCGTCCGAGCCGGCGCGGCGAGCCCCACCTCCCACCACCGCCAACGCCTCCCGGCACTGCCTCGCCCGCTCGTTGTACGCCTCGCGCGCGCCTGCGGACTTCTCGGCACGCACCAGCGACGACGCCACCACCCACCGCCACCCCTCGGGCACGGCCACCGGGGTCACGCGAAGCGGGTCGAAGTCGATGCGGAGTGCGTGCCCTGCCACGCCGTGAAGGCAGGCGGCCTGGTCCATCCCGCCGCCCTGCAACCCGACGAAGCGCTCGGCGCGCGCCATCAGCGCGGCGAGTTCGAGGCGGGAGAGGACCGGCCCGGGTCGCGCGGTCGGGTGCCTTTCCAGCCCCGAAACGGCGCCGACATCCACCCCGTTCGCCTTCAGCAGTGCCAGCGCGGCGGCCACCACCAGCGCCGACGAGGACGACAGGCCGGATGCGATCGGCACGTTGCCGGTAACCCTCCCGGTTACGCCGCGGGGCAGGGCGATGCCATGGTCCAGCAGGCCGCGCGCGGCGGCCCGGACGTAGTTCGACCAGTCCCCTTGCGGGGCCGCCTCGATCGGGCGGTCGAGGCGGAACTCGAAGGGCGGGAAGCGGGTGGACGCGTTGTCCAATCGAACCATTGAGTCGCCCGCGACATGGAAATCGATGCGCATGTCCCGGTCGATGGCGATGGGAAGGACAGGCAGGCCGTTGTAGTCGGTGTGTTCCCCGATCAGGTTGACGCGGCCGGGGGCGATCGCCCGCCAGTGGTCCGTGGCTCCGTTCAATCCGAGAAGCCGAGTCGCGGCAATAGCCGGAAGAGCCAGATTCCCGCACCCGCGGAAATCCCCAACGCGACCGTGCCCGCCACCGACTGCCCGTAAAGCAGGTATCCCGTCCCGAACAGCGCCGCGTAGACCAGCACGCACCCCAGGAACCAGGCGAGGAACGCCGCGGTGATGGTTCCGTCGCTCGTGTCCCATCCACCGGTGTCCACCACCCGCCGCCACCCCTTGCCCATCGGCCGGATCTTGTCGTAGAAGCGCTGCAGCGTCGCGGCGGGCGCGGGCGGCGTGACGAACGTGACCCCGAGCCACCCCGCCGTCGTCACTGCCACGCCGATGACCAGCTGTTCCCAGGGCGGTAGGGGCGCGAACCCGAGTGCCCGGTGCACCCACGCGAAGTAGATCGCGACGAGGAACGAGATCGTCATCCCGGCCAGCTCGCTCCACACATTTACCCGGTACCAGAACCACCGCAATAGAAAGATCAGCCCCGTACCGGCCCCGATCTGCAGGAGGATCTGGAATCCCTGTCCGGCGGTATCGAGCTGCAGCGCGATGAAGGCACCGAGCACCATCAGCACGATGGTTGAGATTCTGCCCGCGGTGACGAGCGTCCGGTCGCTCGCCCCGGGGTTCAGGAAACGCCGGTAGAAGTCGTTCACCACGTATGACGAACCCCAGTTCAACTGGGTGCTGATCGTCGACATGTACGCGGCGGCGAGCGACGCCACCACCAGCCCGAGCAGGCCCGCCGGCAGGAACACGAGCATGGCGGGATAGGCCAGGTCATTCCCGATCAGAGACGGGTCGAGGTCGGGGAAACGGGTCTGAATATCCGCCAACTCCGGGTAAACGACCATGGAGCAAAGGGCCACGATGATCCACGGCCAGGGACGGAGTCCGTAGTGTGCGATGTTGAACCACAGAGTGGCCTTCATCGCCTCCTTCTCGTTCTTTGCGGCAAGCATGCGCTGTGCGACGTACCCGCCGCCGCCCGGCTCGGCCCCCGGATACCACGCGCTCCACCACTGCACCGAGATGGGGATGATGAAGATTCCCAGGGCTACGCTCCAGTTCGAGAAGTCGGGCAGGAACCGCATCGCGGAGCGCAAGTCGGGGTTCGAGACCAGCCCCGCCAGCCCGCCGACCTCGGGTTGCTGCAGCGCGAAGTACGCCGCCGCGACCGATCCGACCATTGCCACGACGAACAGCACCATATCTGTCACGACCACGCCCCAGAGCCCGGATGTGGCCGAATAGAGCATGGTCACGGACCCTGCGATCAGAACGGTGGTAAGGGGATCCAGTCCGAGAAGGACGCCACCGATCTTGGTCGCGGCGAGCGTAACCGTGGCGATGATCATGACGTTGTAGAAGACGCCCAGATACAGCGCGCGGAAGCCGCGCAGGAAGGCGGCCGCACGTCCCGAATAGCGCAGCTCGTAGAACTCGATGTCGGTCAGAGCGCCCGACCGCCTCCACAGCTTCGCATAGAAGAAGACCGTGCACATCCCGGTGATCAGGAAGGCCCACCAGGACCAGTTCTGCGCGACTCCACCGCTGCGCACGAAGTCCGCGATCAGGTTCGGCGTGTCCGTGGAAAAGGTCGTTGCGACCATTGACGTGCCCAACAACCACCAGGGAAGCTTCCGTCCCGAGAGGAAGAACTCGTCGGCGCCCGAACCCGCCCGCCGCGCGAAGTACAGGCCGATTGTGAGGGCCACGAGCCCGTAGAGGGCGATGACGATCCAGTCGGGCGTGGTGAGTTGCATCGGCGTCAGGAGTCGCGGGGAAGAGTGGGCGGAGCGTCCCAGAGGCTCCGCGGATACACCTTCGAGTCTACCAGCGCACGGAGGGATCCGGCCACTCCCGCGTGATCGCCCTTGCGGCTGCGGCGCGAGCTCCGACTCCGCTGCCCACGCCCAATGCTGCAGGGACTACCGGTTCAGCTCACTATTATCATTGCTAAATCAAAATCACATATTAGATTAGCAGGCATGATTCCACGTGACGCCTTCCCTGCGGTCACCACCGCACTGGATCGCCAAGCCGCGGTCGGTCTGATCGGCCCCAGGCAAGTTGGCAAGACTACATTGGCGCTGGAGATCGCGGAGCGTCGCGACGCCCTGTACCTGGACCTGGAATCGAGCACGGACCGAGCGAAGCTGGCCGATCCGAACCTGTTTCTCGACCGATACGAGAACCGCCTCGTCGTGCTTGACGAAATACACAGGGCACCGCAACTGTTCGGCGACCTGCGTGGCCTGATCGACCGTGGACGGCGCCGGGGCCGGCGGACCGCAAGGTTTCTCATTCTGGGATCCGCTTCGATCGATCTTCTCAGGCAGTCGGCCGAAACCCTGGCCGGGAGGATCGAATTCGTCCGTCTCAACCCCTTCAGCGTGGCGGAGATCGAGCACGAGGCCCCATCCCTTGTCTCGTTGTGGGTGCGCGGGGGGTTCCCGGACAGCTTGTTGGCCGCGACAGATGCGGACAGCACCGTGTTTCGCCGCAACTTCATCCGAACCTATCTGCACCGCGACGTCGCTGACCTGGCTGGTGTCCGACTTCCGGCGGAGACCCTCGAGCGACTGTGGCGGATGCTTGCCCACAGCCAGGGGAGCCTCCTGAATGCGTCGAAGCTGGCGGGGAGCCTGGGCATCAGTTCGCCAACGGTGTCCCGTTACGTGGATCTCCTGGTCGATCTCCTGTTGGTTCGCCGCCTACAGCCGGTTCGGGCAAATGTTCGCAAACGCCTGATCAAGACACCCAAGGTGTATGTGCGTGACAGCGGATTGGTCCACACACTCCTCGGCATTCGCGACTACAATGCTCTGGCGGGACACCCCGTCGCAGGCGGGAGCTGGGAGGGATTCGTGATCGAAAACCTGCTCAGCGCTGCGCCGCCGGGCACGCGTGCCGGCTTCTACCGGACTCGGGCGGGTGCCGAGGTTGATCTGGTCCTTCATCTGCCGGGCCGCCAAGCCCCATGGGCGATCGAAATCAAGCTCGGATTGTCGCCCAGGCCCAGCCGGGGACTTCACAACGCGCGCGTGGATCTGGAACCGAGCCGCACCTTCATCGTCGGATCCGGAAAGGATCGATATCCGGTCGCGCCGGGCATCGAAGTCATCGGAGTGCGAGAACTGACGGCGACCCTGCTCAGGGGAGACGAGTAGCGTCCCACAGGCTGTGCGGATACGCCTTCGAGTCTACGAGCGCCCGGAGGGATTCGGCCACGCGCGGGTGGTCGCCCGGGAAGGTGACGCCGAGCCAGGTCTCGCGGGTGGGGAGCACCCGGCAATGGACGAGGCCGGCGGCGATAAGGGTGTTCATCGCGTCCGACAGGTAGAATTCGCGGTCCAGACCGGGGCCGGAGGCGATGAACTCGGAAAAGAGATGTCGCAAGGGCCGCAGAATGCCCGTGACAGATTCGCGGACAGATTCGGCATGGAATCTGTCACCGGAACTGTCACGAAGCGGCTTTTGTCCCGGAAAACCCCAGAGATTCATGGAGACAGGAGCGTTCACGGGCACGTCAATAGGCCTTCCGGTCACATCGCGACCCCTGACCCGGTCTCCTGCGCGGCGCAGTTCCAGGCCCTCGGTCAACCGCTTGAGCGCGCCCGCTTCGCCGATTTCGCAGATCCCCCGGGAGACTCCGCCGCTGTCGGAGAGGGTGACGTCGAGGGGGTAGCCGATGATGAAGGCGGGGGCGGGAGTTGTGCGCGCGGCTTCGTGGGGCCGGGCTTCCACGGGGGCGGGGTCAGGGGCAGTCCTGGCGGCCGGGCTGCCGTCCGCATCCTGGGGCCCGTCGTCCTCGGCCGTGCGGGATACCGCGCCCCTCATCGCGTCGGCGAGCGCCGCGTACGCACCGCGCCCGTAGAAATCGTCGGCGTTGCAGACCGCGAAGGGACCGTCCACCTGCTCGCCCGCGGTCAGCACGGCGTGACCCGTGCCCCAGGGGCGGGTTCGGCCTGGGGGCGGGGCGTCCGCAAGGCCGGGATGGGTCAGTTCCTGGTATGCGTAGCGGACGTCAAGCCCGGCCGCGACGGTGGGCCGGAGGTGGGCGTCGAAGTCCCGCCGCTTAGCCTCCTGGATGACGAGCACGAAGCGCGAGAAGCCCGCCAGCGCACCGTCGTAGAGGGCGTAGTCGAGCAGAGTCGCGCCGCCCGGGCCGATGGGCGTGAGCTGCTTGAGGCGGCCAAAGCGCATGGACCGGCCAGCCGCGAGGATGACGAGGGTGAGGGGTGGGGTTGTCATGCGCGGCCCCCCTGACGTCAACTCCGCACCCGCGTCAACGACCAGAGCTGTACGTATTCGACGCCCAGGTCGTCACGCGCGATGCCGAGGATGTAGTCCTCGCCGATCTCGGAGACGCTGAGCCCGGGTGGGGTCTCGATCATTCCCTGCACCCTTCCTTCCGGGTCGAACACCGTCCAGGGGACGTCCCCCTCTCCGGGCTTCCGGTATTCCAGCACCCACAGATAGCCGGACAGGTCCGGCAGAATCCATGAGAAGGCAGGATAGGAGTTCGCCACAGGCATGTCCCTCACCTCGTTCAGGGCACGGACTCGGTCCTCGTCCGGCATGCCGGCGTACATGCGGGCGTAGAATGCTTCGAGGTCCGCGCTGGAGGGGCTGCCCAGGTCACCGGTGCGGCGCACGATCCTGGCCAGCGACCCATCCGCTCCGAACGCCCTGATCTCGTAGCTGTCGGACACGCCTACCACCGCCAGATCTCCCCACACGGACCCCATGCTGCGCCGCGCGAAGGGGTGAGGCCTCCCCCCCTCGAGGCTGCCGTCTGCGCCGAACACGGCGTACCACTCGGCTCCGGGATGCGTCCCGACAGATGCAAGGAGAGCGCCGTCCGCGCCCAGGATTCCCCATTCCTCCTCCCAGCGCGCTATTCCGGTGCTTCCGGTCGCCGCTGCAGTGAGACCGCCACTCTCCTTCGCGAAGATCTTCCCGTCCGGAAGCAGGCCGAGAAACGAGTGCAGACCATCGCCAAGCGGTACGTTGCGGCCGTGGTTCCCGCTCGCGTCGAAGATCGACAGCCGGACTCCCCACGGATCCGATGCCGCGATCGAATCGCCGCGCCACGAACCCACCGCTACCGGGCTGCCTCCGCTGAACTCGCCGGGGCCCTCGCCCAGCCCTCCCCAGGTCGCCAGATGTGAGCCGGACGGGTCGAATACCCGAAGCTCGTTGGTACCCGAATTGGCGATCACGAGTCTGCCGTCAGATAGCCTTGTGGCATCCGAGACGCGGTAGAGTTGGTCAGGCCCTTCGCTGTCGACCGACCCGATCGACAGGGATGGCTCGGACCCTACCGCCCACTCCATTCTCGACTCCGGCGCGGGCCGCTCGTTTTCGATGATGGTGACGCCGGCGCTGTCTCTTACCACCGACCCCGGTGCGCCCGAGGCACCGTCGTCCTCGCCTCCGCAACCGACCAGGAGAAATGTCACGAGAGGGGCGGTGACTGAGAAGGTCGTTTTCATTGGATGCCTGCCATTTGCCAAGTGGGCGGGTCGACGGCGACCCAATTGTCTATTCATATCGTTCAGCCCGTCCCTCCCGCCAGCCCCACCAGCTCCAGCAGCTTGAGCGCATTCGTCGAGGTGGCGATGCCATCCCTGAGGCGGTAGTCGAAGGTGAGCCCCTCGTCGCCGTCACCGACGCGCTCGGTGAAGTGGACGGGCACGGCCCGGGCGAGGAGATCCTCCGCGTCGGCAAGGGTCAGGTCGTGGGTGGTCACGGCCCCGATTGCGCCGGATTCGAGCAGCTTGCGCAACACGGTGCGGGCCGCGATCCGACGCTCGGCGCTGTTGGTCCCCTGGAGGATCTCGTCGAGGAGGTAGAGGGTGCGCCCGGGAGGGCGTGGGTCGCGGCCGTGCGCGGGCGACGCAATAGCGGATTCGGCCGCATCCACCACATGCTTCAGCCGGTGCAGCCCCGCCATGAAGAACGACACACCGTCCTCGAGGGAGTCCTCGACGCGCATGCTGGTGACCACACGCAGGGGAGGCATCGTAAGCGACTCGGCGCACACCGGAGCGCCTGCCTGTGCCAGCACCGCGTTCAGCCCGACCGCCTTCAGCAGCGTGGATTTTCCGGACATGTTCGAGCCGGTGACGAGCAGGAACGAACGTGCCGGACCGATCTCGACGTCATTGCGCACGCACACGTCGGCGGCGAGCAGGGGGTGGCCCAGGGCCCGGGCGTGGACGGTGTCGGCGGCCGTGTCAATGGTCGGAAAGGTCCAGTCGGGGTGGTCGGCCGCCAGCGCCGCCAGCGCCGCGAGAGCCTCCGCCTCGCCGGCCGCGTCGAGCCAGTCCCGCACCCGGGCGCCGGATCGCGTCTTCCAGCGTTCAAGCGCGGCCAGCACGTGCACGTCCCACAGCAGCACCACGGCCAAAGGAAGGTGGAAAAGTGGCGATTCCCTGACCTGAGCCATGTCGAGGAGGCGGCGCAGCGCGGAGATCTCCCGTGTCGCCGAGTGCGAGTCCGCGCCGAGGCGGTGGCGGACGCTCGCAGCATAGTCGGAGTGGAGGGGTGCGCTGGCCACATGGCCGAAAAGGGGAGCGTAGCGCCGCACGCTTGATTCCCCGTCGTCGGCTTCTCCGAACGTCCGACCGATTCCCTTCCATCCTTGTGCGACGATGATACTCGATAGTAGAAGTGGCCATGCAAGGGCCGGGACGGGAACCAAGCCAAGCGAGTAGAGAACGATGGCGGTCACATTCAGGGCGGGCAGAACGAATGCGGCCGCTCGGAGCCAGGGGCGTTCGGACAGCCACCCACCGCTCTCGGCCCAGGCGAGGAAGGCTTCCTCGTCCCGGGTGGCTGGGCTCGGGAAGAGGAGGCCGCCGGAAGGATCGCCGCCGCGACGCGGGCCCGCCGCTCCCGGCCCTGAAGCTCCGTGCCCGTCATGCATCAACCGGGCCTCGACCGTCAGGCGATCGCGGAAATCGTGTGCGCCGGCCATCTCCCCCACCGCTTCCTGTCGCCGCGCGATCGTTGCCCCGTCCGCGGGGCCGAGCAGCCATGACTGCAGCGTCTTCCACCCGGGCTCGGTCCCGCACGTACCTACGAGGCGGAAAAGGGAAGCTCGGCCGTAGAGATCGAGGTCGTCGGCGAAATCGTGAGGGTTCGCAGCCGCGTAGTCGTGCGCCTCGGGTGCCGCGACATCGGGCACGGGCGGCAACCCGGACCAACGGCGCTCAATCCGCGCGATGCCCTCCCGGTTGAAGTCCGCCATGAACTCGGCGCGCCGCAGACGCCGACGCGCAACCCGGTGCCGGGCGACCAGGACTGCAAAGGCGAGGATTCCGCCTGCCGTCAGCAGCCAGGCCGCCGTGCCCCGTCCCGAGGAGAAGAGAAGCCATCCGCCCACGATGGTGGCCGTGAAGGTTGCCAGTCGCAGTCGCCCGTACAACCGAACCGAGCCGGTTTTGTCCGCCGCTTTGGCCTCGAAATGGCGGACACGGTCGGCGTAGAGAGCTGTGGGTGCCTCGGCGGATTGCGACAGGACACCGCGGAGTTCAGGTTCCATTCATGAACATAAACCATCGGCACACCGCTACCGCTTCCGCCATCATCGTCACCGTCATCGCCGTCGGCTGCGCCCCATCCGACGGAAACCGTGGCGGGCGCGCGGGGACGTCCGGCGACCTGCCCGACCGAGTCGACGAAGTCTTCGCGGACTACTCCGGCGGCGATGGTCCCGGCTGCTCTGTCGGAGTGATCCAGGACGGGCGGCTCATCGGCTCCGCGGGCTACGGAATGGCCAACCTGGACCACGGCATCCCCAACGGCCCGACGACGGTATTCCGCACCGGCTCCGTTTCCAAACAGTTCACGGCCGGCGCCATCGGGCTGCTGGCCCTCCGCGGCGACGTGGACCTCGACGCGCCCGTCCGCCGGTACATCCCCGAATTCCCCGACTACGCCGATCCGCCGACAGTCCGCCATCTGGTCCATCACACGTCGGGGGTGCGCGACTACATCGTGCTCATGTCCCTGGCCGGGAACCGGGGCGAAGACTACTACACCAACGACGAAGTCCTCGCGATCATCAACCGCCAGCGGGAGCTCAACTTCGCGCCCGGCGCCGAGTTCCTGTACAGCAACGCGGGATACTTCCTGCTCGGCCAGATCGTCGCCCGCGTCTCGGGCACCTCCCTCCGAGACTTCTCACAGGAGCATCTCTTCGCCCCGCTTGGGATGACCCACACCCACTTCCACGACGATCACAACGAAATCGTCGCCAACCGGGCGATCGGCTATGCACCGACCGACGACGGCTTCGAGATCAACGTGACCACCCTCGACATGGTCGGCGACGGCGGCGTCTTCACCTCGGTGGAGGACTGGGTCGCGTGGGACTGGAACCTCGAGAGCGGAACGGTGGGCGGGGCGCAGTGGGTTGCGCTCATGCACCAGCGGGGCGTGCTCAATTCGGGCGACACGATCCCGTACGCCTTCGGCATCTCGCACGGTGAACACCTCGGCCTGGCCACGGTAGGTCACGGGGGCTCGTGGGTCGGCTACCGCGCGGGAATGTCGCGCTACCCGGAAGCCGGCTACTCGTTCGTGGCTCTGTGCAACCGGTCCCGGATCGACCCCATGGCCCTCATCGCGACGACTGCGGAAGTGTTCCTGGAGGACCGGATGGAAGCGGCGGCGGAGGCGACCGAGGGAGCAACGTCACCGCCCCAGCCCGAAGCAGGATCGGAGAGCGAGGCGGAGCCCCGAATCCCGGGCCGCGACCGCTACGCCGGGTCATTTTACAGCCCCGAACTGGACGTCACCTATCACATCGTTGAAGCCGATGACGCGGGATTGTCGCTGCGGGCGGGAAAATGGCTGCCTGTCACGCTGTCGCAGGTGGAAGACGGAGTGCTGCGCGGCGAAGGTGGCCTGACCTTCCGCTTCTCGGGACCGGGGGCTGGCGCGGGACCGGGGGCTGGCGCGGAATCGGGGGCTGGCGCGGAATCGGGGGCCGGCTCGGTATCGGCGGGCGGCGCGTTCCAGTCGATGATGGTGGACGCGGGACGCGTCAAGAATCTCCGGTTCACCAGGATAGCGGAAGCGGATCCGGCGAACCGCTGACACCGGGTGGCGTCGTAGGAGATTTGTACTTGACGCTAGTTGCTGTGACACATAGGTTTTTTATGGGACTCGCGTGTGGACGTTAGATCTCATAACCCATAAAATAACCTGTAATATCCGGATGTAGAGTCAAGTATGTCTGTCGCACAACACAGGACGTTCTTTCGGCGGCACCCTGTCTTCACGGGGCAGGAGCTCGCCGCTCACCTGGCCTCGCGGGGCAAGGTGGGAGCGAGAACACAGGAAGCTCTCTTGGCTTACTACAGTCGAACCGGGCGTCTCGTTCGGGTTCGGCGTGGGCTGTATGGCGTGATCCCTCCAGGGTCCAACCCTGGTTCCTATCCGGTTGACCCCTACCTGATCGCGGCAAGGCTCACGCGCGATTCGGTCCTTTCCCACCACACAGCGCTGGAATACCACGGACGGGCCTATTCGGTCTGGCAACACTTCATCTACTCCGCGTCGCGACCGATCAGGCCATTGACATTCCGATCTCAGGTCTTCAGAGGGGCGCAGTTCCCTGCGGCACTTCGCCGTGCGGATGCGGAGCACTTCGGGGTCCTTGAATCGGAGCGTGAGGGGGTTCCGATTCGAGTAACGAGCCTTGAGCGGACACTTGTGGATGTCCTGGACCGCCCCGACCTCGTGGGAGGATGGGAGGAAATCTGGCGCTCTCTGGAATCGGTCGAGTTCTTCGACATCGACCAGGTCGTGCGGTACTCCCTCCTTTTGGAGAACGCGACCACTTGTGCCAAGGTGGGATTCTTCTTCGACCAGCACCGTGAAGCGCTGATGGTCGGAGAGCGTCATCTCATGGCGCTCCGTGATGTGCGGCCCCGGCAACCCCACTACATGGACCGTTCCAGACGGACGCGCGGACGCCTGGTGGAGGACTGGAATCTGGTCGTTCCCGACGAGGTGCTCGAGCGGTCCTGGGGCGATGTTGCGTGAGGGTCTCGATCGAGAAGCTCACGGCCGAAGCGGAGGCGGGCGGGTTCCGGGTCGACGTGCTGGAAAAGGTCGTCCGGTTGATGGGTGTGCTTGGCGGCGTCCGCGATCATCCCTTCCTCAAGGGAAAGCTGGCCCTGAAGGGGGGGACCGCTCTGAACCTCTTCATCTTCGATCTGCCCAGGCTGTCCGTCGACATTGATCTGAACCATGTGGGAGCCGGCAGCTGGGATGCGATGGTGGCAGAACGCGCCAGGATCGAGCAAGCGCTCCAGGCGGTGTTCGCCCGAGAGGATCTCATTGTCAGGCGGATGCCCGGCGAGCATGCCGGAGGGAAGTGGTGGCTCCGCTACGCACCCGCTTCAGGCAGGAGCGGCAACCTCGAAGTGGATCTCAGCTTCATGTACCGCGTGCCGTTGTGGCCGGTTGCGACCATGGATTCGCGCCGACTGGGAAGTTGGCGGGTTCATGGTATCCCGGTGGTCGACATCCACGAACTCGCGGCGGGCAAACTGTGCGCCCTTCTGTCCCGTCACAGGGCCAGGGATCTGTTTGACAGTCGTCTCGTCCTGGCCATGGACGGTCTCGACCAGGCGCGACTCAGGATCGCGTTCGTCGTCTATGGGGCGATGAACCGCAAGGATTGGCGCACAGTTTCCGGCGCGGATCTGGATTTCACCGCCGACGAAGTGGCCCGCCATCTGGTGCCCGCGCTCCGCCGCGGTACGACGGGGGGCGCCACGAGAGCGGCGGACTACGGAAGGACACTTGTTGAGGATTGCCGGTGCCGGCTGTCAGCGGTGCTGCCCCTGAACGCCGGCGAGCGTGCCTTCCTCGACCTGTTGCTCGACCGGGGCGAGGTCGACCCGTCGTTGCTCACCTGTGACCGGGCGCTCCAGGACCGCATCCGGGCCCAGCCGCTCCTCAGGTGGAAGGCAATGAACGTCCGGAACCACAAGGGTCTGGACTGATCCAACCCTTGCCGCCCATTCGCCCGCTCCCGACATTGCCGTCCGGCCACCTGTTCCTCCCGTTCCCGCTTTCAGGACGCCCACGCAATGCCACTTCGCCCCACCATCACCGACGATCTCTTCGCACCAGAGGTCATTGCCGACCCATACAGCTATTTCGGGCAGCTTCGGGAGATTGAGCCGGTTCACTGGAATGCCCGGTTCGGCCTCTGGCTGGTGACGGGGTACGACGAGCTGGTATGGATTCTGCGCCACAACGAGCTCTTCTCTTCGGCAGTGATCAAGGAGGTGACGGGGCCGCCGTACCCGCCCGTCGACCCTACGGATCTCCCGCTCTTCGACGAGATCCGCGACTTCCGCGCCAACCAGCTTGTCGAGCAGGATCGGCCGGAACACCTGCACATGCGGGGCGTCGTGCACGGGTACTTCACGCCCAAGGCGATGGAGAGGTGGCGTCCCTTCGTGCGTGCCGCCGTGGCCGAGCTTCTCGACGGCGTGCGTCCCAACGGGTCGATGGACGTGCTGACCGATCTGGCCGCGCCCCTTCCGGTGCGCATCATCGCGGAGATGATGGGTGTGCCCTACCAGGACCGGGATCATCTGCGCGCCCTTGCCGACGGCATCCTCTACATCAACCGGGGCGAGTCCTACCGTCTCCGTCCCCTCATGAAAGCGGTGAGGGGAATCGTCGACTACGCGGCCCCGCTGGTCGAGGAGCGCATCGGTTGCCCGGGCGGCGACTTCATCTCGGTGCTGGCGGAAGGGGAGAAGTGGGGCATATTCTCCCGGCATCAGGTGCTGGTGAACACGGGACTCCTACTCTTCGCGGGCCACGAGACGACGATGAACCTGATCTGCAACGGGTTGCTGGCCTTCATCCGCAACCCGGACCAGTGGGAGCGGCTTCAGGCCGACCCCGAGGGGATGGCACGGCTTGCAACCGAGGAGTGCCTGCGCTACGACCCACCGGTCAAGTCGACACAGCGGATCGCCGCGGACGATGTGGAGATCGCGGGCAAGACAATAGGCAAAGGGGAACCCGTGCGGTGGATCATGGCGGCCGCGAACCGTGATCCCGCCGTCTTCGCGGACCCCGATACCTTCGACATCGGGCGGCAGCCGAACCCGCACATCTCCTTCGGGTCGGGGATCCACTACTGCCTCGGTGCCACGCTGGCCCGGATCGAGGGCCAGGAGGTGTTGCGCGGACTTGCCGAACGATTCCCGCGCTTCGAGCTCGCCACGGACCGGATCGAGTACCAGCCCAGCCTTCAGTTCCGGTCGGTCAAGTCATTGCCGGTCACGTGGGCGGCGTGAGCGACCGGCCTGCTCCCCCATTGTGGCGCCCGGCCCCGCTGGGCACCCCGCCGGCAGGATTTCCACAGCCCGCGCCCAAGCCGCTGCCCGTTCAGTTGCATATCGCCATCGATCATGAACGCTGCGTGGGCAACGGCATGTGCTTGACCTTTGCCCCGGGCGTCTTTGCGCACAACGCGCGCCGCCAGTCCGAGGTCGTGGACCCGGAAGGCGACTCCGTTGAGGATGTGATCGTGGCGGCCGAGAACTGCCCGACGGCGGCGATCGAGGTGCGAGACGCCGTGACGGGCAAAGTCTACGACGTCTGACATGGCAAACTCGTCGGAGGGTGGGGGAACCCGCAAGTTCTCGGTGCTCGACTTCGCACGCCGAAAGAAGGCAGGCGAACCGATCGTGATGGTGACGGCCTACGATGCGCTCTTCGCCTCCCTGGTTGAGGCCGCTGGGGTCGACTCGATCCTCGTCGGTGACTCGGTCGTGTCGGTGTTGGGGGGCGAGAGCACCACCCTTTCGGCCACCGTCGACCAGATGATCTACCACGGTCGCATCGTTCGCCGGGGGGCGAAACGCGCACTGGTCGTGGTCGACATGCCATTCCTCAGCTACCAGGTATCGCCGGTCGAGGCAGTCCGCAACGGCGGCCGCATCCTCAAGGAGACGGGAGCGGGGGCGGTGAAGCTGGAAGGGGGCGCCGACATGGCCCCCGCCGTCGAGGCACTGGTCAAGGCGGGTGTCCCGGTCATCGGTCACCTCGGGTTCACGCCCCAGTCGGTGCACCAGCTGGGCGGCCACCGGGTGCAGGGCCGGGGAGAAGGGGCTCTGCAGAAGCTCATTCGAGACGCCAGAGCGCTCCAGGACGCGGGAGTGTTCGCGATCGTCCTGGAGTTGATGCCGGCGCTGATCGCCCAGCGGGTGACGGCGAATCTGTCGGTTCCCACGATCGGCATCGGAGCCGGCCCGCGCTGCGACGGACAGGTTCTCGTTCTTCATGACATGCTCGGGCTGAACGAGGGCTTCAACCCGGGCTTCCTGAAGCGCTACGCCGAGCTGGGGGCCGAGGTCAGAGGGGCTGTGTCGCGCTACGCGAAAGAGGTGCGCGCACGGGAGTACCCGGGGCCGGAGCACGTCCACAAGATGTGACGGGCTGGCATCCTCTACCGCGCCCCGGCGATCCTCTCCTCGGCGAGCCAGTCGGCAGCGGCCGCAGTGCTGATCCCCAGTTCATCGGCCAGTTTGATCACGTGCAGGGTCTGGTCGTAGATCTGCGTCACCTTGGAGTAGATGGTGAAGTCCTCGGTGGGCCGCTCGAAGACTTCCTCCTGGCAGCGGATCAGGCCGCCGGAATTGACCAGGTAGTCGGGCCCGTAGGTAATGCCGCGCTGGGTGAGCAGGTCGGCATGGCGAGGCTCGGCAAGGACATTGTTGGCGCCGCCCGCCACTGCCGCGCAGCGGAAGCGCGGCACGGTGTCGTCGTTGATTGTGCCGCCGATGGAGTTGGGCGAGTACACGTCGCACTCGACGTCGTAGATGTCGTCCGGCGGCACGACAGTGGCTCCCAGCTCCTGCGCGGCCTTCGCGGCCAGCGGCTCGTAGATATCGGCGACCGTGAGCCGCGCACCGGCTTCGTGGCAGAACTTCGCCACCGAGAAACCCACGTTGCCCAGTCCCTGGACGGCGATGTGCCGCCCGGCGAGGGTGTCGCTTCCGTTCGTCGCCTTGAGCACGGCCCGGATGCCGCAGCTGACCCCGTATGCAGTGGTGCGTGACGGATCGCCTGCGCCCCCCGCCGACTCGTTCACACACGCTACGTGCCTGGTGCTCGCGCGGATGACGGCCATGTCGTGGGAGTTGGTGCCGATGTCCTGTCCCGCTATGTAGCCGCCCCCCAGCGAATCGATGAAACGGCCCATGGCCCGCAGCAGCGCCGGGTTCTTCGCGGTTCTGGAGTCCCCGAGGATCACCGACTTGCCCCCGCCCAGATCGACACCGCTGATCGCCGCCTTGTAGGTCATCCCCCTCGCCAGCCGCAGGACGTCGTCCAACGCTTCTGCCTCGGTGGGGTAGGGCAGCATGCGGACGCCGCCCAACGCCGGCCCCAGGGTTGTGTCGTGAATCGCGATGATGGCTCGGAGTCCCGAGTCGTTGTCGTTGCAGAAGACCACTTTGTCGTAGTCGTGCTCGCCCAGCAGCGGAAACACTCTCATCTGGGTGCGGTTGCTCCTTGGTCATTGGGGGGCGCGGGCCAAACCGGCCAACAAAGATAAGCCCGCCGGGGGCCTCCCGCCGCCAGGGTCCCGGGGCGCTTGCGATAGCCGTGACGGAGTTCTACGGTACCCGCTGCCTGATCAGTCATCCACTCCCGGTCGGCCGGAGGTGCCGCCCGGAATACCCCGCGGAGGTCTTTCATGCGTACTGGTACCCTTGCAGCCCGTGGAGCAGTGCTGCCCGCGTTGTTCGCCGTGGCAGTCGGTGCCTCGCCCCTCGCAGCCGGGCAGGCGGACCAGCAGGCGTCCGATGATCCGGTTGCCGCGCTCGTCGCACGCCTCACCCTCGACAACTACAAGGCCACACTCAAGGGCCTCACCAACTTCGGGGACCGGCGCCAGGGCACTCAGCGCAACCGCGACGCCGTCGACTGGATCGAAACCACGCTTCAGGACTTCGGCTGTACCGGCACCGAACGCATCTTCTACATGTTCCCGCCGCCCGACGCGCCACCCCGGCGCGCTCCGGCACGCGGTGCGGCCCCCCGGCGCCCACCGCCTCAGGCACAGGACGACGACCTCACCACGTCCACCGGAGGCCGCGTCGGACGTCGCGGACCCAGCTCCGGCGGCAGCATGATCTTCGGCTACCGCGGGCGCACGGGCGTCAACCGTGACCTCATGGCGCAGCCTGACGAGCGCATCCGGGAGCTGAATATCGAAGAGCCGGTCGACGGCGAGCGTTCGGAGGTCTACTGCACCAAGGTGGGCACGACCCGCCCCGACGAGATGTACATCCTGGGCGGCCACATGGACGGACACGGAGTGAACGAGGCGGTGAACGACGACGGCTCCGGCACGGCGCTGGTCATGGAGCTCGCGCGGGTCTTCAGTTCCCCGGACGTACAGACCGAGCGCTCCATCCGCTTCGTCCTGTGGAACAACGAAGAGACGGGGCTGAACGGCGCGCGGGCCTACGTTGAACAGCGCCAGGAGCTGCAGGGGGTGGAGGACCCTCCGGGTTCCGGCCGCTATCCCGAGCCCCGGTGGCTGGGGATGGTGCAGCACGACATGATGCTGTGGGATCACGGGGCACCCGGCCCCGACGGCCTTGTGAGCCGCGATCAGCGTCCCGAAGCCGACGTGAACATCGAATTCCAGTCGAATTCGGAGATGGTGTCCGGGTCGATGGAGCTGGCGTTCCTCTTCAAGGCCGCCAACGAGCGTTATGCGACGGACTACCCGGCGGCTGTCGGCCCCCATATGACCAACACCGATTCAACGCCGTTCATGGACATCGTGCCGGCGATCAGCCTGCGGGAAAACGAGAGAGGCGCGCAGGTGGGTGCAGGCTGGGACCCGAACTGGCACCAAACGACGGACGTGTGGACCACCTATACGGACGATGACTTCCGGCTCGGCCTCAACGCCGCGCAGACCACGCTGGCCGCCATCGCGCAGCTGGTGGGCGCAAAGGTGGTGCCGTAGCGGTAGTCACTGGTTGGGCGAACGGCCGCTGAGACGGGCGATTTCGGCTTCCGCCGCGATGTAGCCGAAGCCGGCCCAGCCGGAGCCTTCCAGAATGCGGCGGAACATGTCCTCGGCCTGCTCCGTGCGCCCGTTGTAGAGGTGCCACGTTGCGACGCCGTAGGTGATCGCCACACCGGCGGGGTCCTCGCTCTCCGGGTTCCACAACTCGTCGGCCTCGATCTCTCCCTTGTACATCAAAAGGAGGCGGTGGTAGCTCGTGCTCTCGATCACGTCCAGCTCTGCCGTAACCGGCTCCAGGACGGCTGCGGCTTCCTCGTCGCGGCCCAGGCGACGCAGCGCCATGTACCACCAGTGCGAGATCGCGACGAGCTGGTCGGGGTTCGTGGTCACGGCGAAGTAGTCGTCGTACGACCGCAGGGCGGTCTCGAAGTCGCCCTTCAGGTAGTGGGCGAGGGCGAGGTGGTAGTGGATGTTCGACTGGAGGGTGCTTGTCGGGATGCCACGCTCGTTCGGCTGGCCGTCCGGTTCCACCTCGTCCGGCTCCCCCTGGACGAGCGCGGCGGCGTTGGACAGATCCTCGATTGCCCGGTCGAATTCGCGGACGCTGATCCAGCGGTGTCCGCGGTGGCGGTACATGCGCGCGTCGTCGGGGTGCTTGCGGATTCCCTCCGCGAAGACTTCGATCGCGTCCCGGTACCGGCCCGTGTAGCCGATGCGGCGACCGAGCCAGATGATCGCGTCCGCGTCGTCGGGGTCGGCCTCGTAGTCGTCCCGGGCGGCGTCCACGTCCTCCGCCTGCCGGGCCGCGACCTCGGGGGGAGCCGGTGCCGGGTAGAGCGGCTCGCCCAGCAGGGAGACGGCCTCCGCGCCTTCGGGCAGCGCCGCGATGGCGGCGTCGGGGGCATCGGCCGGGGGAGCGTCGCTCGAACCGCTCTCAGCCGGGCTGCACGCAGTGAACTGCGGAGCGAGGAACGCTGCGGCGGTGAGAAGGGTGCGGCGCATGTGGGCGTGGCGGTTGGTGAGGGGTGGGGGTGTGTTGGAAAAGTTTGGCGTCCCGGGCTTGCCGGGTCAACTGTTTTGCGCAGTGCGGAAGGGCCGCGTAGACTGTGGACCGTGGCCCGGGAGGGGCGTGGCTGCTACAGGCGGTAGCGATCCTGCAGCACCGCGACCGACGCCAGCATGAGGAGCAGCGAGTCGACTGAGGGGCGGTCCTCGGCACGCAGGTTCGGAAGGCCGTCCAGGACGCGTAGCACGTCGGCGTGCTCAACGAACGGCACCGACCGCATTGGGGCGCCCCGCAAGATGTCCTGCAGGAAGTCGTGTAGCGGACCGGCGGCGTCGCTGACCGCGGAAGGGGCCATGAAGGCGCGTTTGGTTCTCTCGTACACCGCGTTCGAGATGTACGGGCGCATCGCCTTGCGGAGCAGCAGCTTTTCCCGGGGCGGAGCGGTGAGGGTGGCGACCGGGAGGCTGTTGACGTATTCGAAGAGGTGGTGATCGAGGAACGGGAGGCGCACCTCGACGCCGTGCGCCATGTCGAGGCGGTCGGCGGCCATGTGGTAGTTGGCGAAGATCGAGTGCAACCAGAGGTAGAGGAGCTGGCGGGACGGTTCCCGCTCTGAAAGGCGGGCGGTCGCGTTGCAGCGGCGGTAGTACGTCCTGTACAGGTCGTAGCCTTTGAAGCCGTGCAGAAAGTCGCTTGTGCACACGGAATGGATGTAGCCGAGTCCGCGTGTGAGGCGGGTGAAGAGGGAGGGGGCGACGGGGAGGAGCAGGGCGATGCGGGCCAGCCAGGGCGAAGCGGCGGCCAGGCCGGGATAGCTTCGCGGCGGGGAGCGGGCCAGTCGTCCCAGCAGGCGCAGCAGACCCCTGACGCCGATACCCTGGCCCGCGCTTGCCGCCGCGCGCAGGAACTCGTAGCCGAAAAACGCCTCGTCGGCGCCCTCGCCGGCGAGTACCGATTTGTAGCCCGCATCTCGAACGCCCCGGCTGAGCAGAAAACGTGCCGCGCCGTGGGTGTTGTACTGGATCGTCTCCGCGTGATAGACGGTGTCCGCGAAGTGATCTGCCAGCGCGGAGTCGGGCAGGGTAAGAACGGTGTGATCCGCGCCCGTCGCCGCGGCCATCTCGCGGGCGCCCTCGCTCTCGTCGTAGTCACGGCGCTCGAATCCCACCGTGAACGCTGCGACGGGGCTGTCCGTGCACGAAGCCGCGACGCCGAGAACCGCCGACGAATCCAGGCCACCGCTCAGCAGACATCCCACGGGCACCCCGGCAACCATGCGCAAGCCGACCGACTCCTCGGTCAGCTCCCGTGTCCGTTCGACACAGTCCTCAAGACGAGGCGCGGGAGGATCGGCACCCATCCCGGTCCGCAGTTGGAACCTGCGGCGGCGCCCCGGGGACGCGGGCAGGTCCCAGTAGCGTTCCAGACGCATGGCGCCGTTGCCGGCCACGAGGATATGGCCCGGCGGCACCTGGGAAATCCCCCCGAAGAGCGACCTCCGTTCATCGGGGCAAGCGTGGAGTGCGTGGTAGACTGCGCGGGTGTCCCACGACTTCGGCAGGCCCGCCGCGAACAGGGCCTTGGCTTCGGACGCCAGGTATAGCGACCCCTCGTGTTCGGCGTAGAAGAGCGGCTTGAGCCCGAAACGGTCGCGCGCCGCGAAGAGGCGGGCGGTCTCGTCATCCCAGATGACGAACGCGAACTGCCCGCGGAGATGCTTCAGGCATTCGGCGCCGAGGTCTTCGTAGAGGTGCAGCGCGATCTCGCTGTCGGACCGGGTGCGGAAGCGGTGGCCCTTGCGTTCGAGGGACGCGCGTATGCGGGGGAAGTCGTAGAACTCGCCGTTGACGATGATGTGGAAGCGCCCGTCTTCGCTGGCGATCGGCTGGGTGCCCTTTGGGTCGTTGATCGCGAGGAGGGTGTGGCCCAGCCCCGCACGCCCCGACGGCGAAACCCAGGTCCGTTCACCGTCCGGGCCGCGGTGGCGGAGCGCGGCGGTGGCGTCTCGTAGCGCCCGCACGTCGACGGCGCCTTCCGGGGACAGGATCGCGGCGATGCCACACATGGGAGCCTCTCAGCGCGGGTGGAGCATGACGGCCTCGCCGCCCTGGCAGGTGAATCGCATCAGGAGCTGTCGCTTTCCCCTGGTCAGATCGAGGTTGTCGGCGGTAATGCGTTGCACGACCGCTACGGCTTCAATTGTACCTGCATCGGGGTGAGCGCGAGCGTACCTGCGAGCGTGCCTGAGGATGAGCGAATTTCGGATCTCTTCCAGCGAGCCGGGTCCCATTTGCAGCCATATGTTGCCGACAAGGTAGGACTGAAGCAGAAGGTGGCGCATGGTGTCCGGAAACAGGGCAATGGGATCGACGGGTTGTGATCCGCCGGTCGTCTCGCTGCACCCGGCGCTGTGCGCGTCCCCAGGCGCGCCCGTGGGGGAAGCGATTCGGCGGACCTCGTAGCGAACGTGGTAGTTCCGCGCGTCGACCCAGTCGAAGAGTCGGTAGCTCTGGAAGATTCCGGCCAGCCACAGGAGGGCCCGTGCAGGGTTTTCCCAACGGCTGCCCGTATACGGCATCCCGGGCTTGGGCAGGTTCACCCAGGCCCGCACCGCTTGCCAGGTGCACATGACCGCCAGCAGCGCCACCAGGGTCAGCGCGATGACCTCTGCCGTGACCAGGCCCGGGACTGCAAGTGCCGCGGAAGGCGGAAGCCCGAGCCGACCCTGCATGATTTCGGGCGTGAGCGCGACGGGCAAGGCCGTGAGCATCACGGCGTTGGAGTACGGGATCTTGAGCGTGGCGATGATCCCCAGATGGAACGCCGCCGCGCCACCCACGAGCAGCCACTTTGCCAACGAGTGCGCAGGCAGCACGAAGATCAGCGCGCACAGTGGTTCCAGGATCAGGGCGGCGTGGGTGACCAGGCGCAGCAGCGCCCGGTGGCGGATCATCCAGAAGTGGGGCACCCGTGCGATCTGCATCTTGAGCGCGGCGTGCATCGCTGAGCCGTTGCGCCACATGGGGCTCGTGAATTTGTAGAGGCCGGCAACGATGTAGACGAGCGCCATGTTCGCCATGAATGCGCGCGGGCCAGTTCCCGGAACGGTCGCCGTGAGCCATTCCCCGGTGGGCGCCGAGGTGTCGAGAAGGCCCGCCAATGTCAAGGTGTTGCCAAGGGGGAGCAGGGCGAGCCACAGGCAGAAGATATGCACCATGGCGTCGTCGAGGTACGCGGCGAGGACGTTCCAGCGATAGGTGGAGACCGCCACCAGGAAGAGAAAGGCTGCGGATGTCCGGGGGTGGTATCCCGCCACCACGAACAGCGAGGCGATGCACGCGCACAGAAACACGACCCGAAACAGCGCACCGGGCATCCCCGGTTGAAACAGGCTGAGACGAGTGGGTGGAAAGAGCCTGGCCGAAAGTCCATGGTCGATCAGGCCGTTCGGATCGCTGAAATCGGCAGCTTGTCGCAGGGCTTGCAGGAAATAGACGAACAGGACACTTCCGCCCAGGACTCGCATGATGTCCAGAGGAAGCGCATGGATGGGTGTCGCGAGCGGAAGATCCAGCATCAATTCCGGGCTGGCGTTCCGGGCGGGAAGTTCCCGCCGCGTTCGGGCCGTGCCGGCGGCACCCCTCCGCCACATGCAGGCCTTGCTGCATCCTGTATGTCGTACATGGCGTGGTCGGGCTCTCCGGTCAGGTTCGGCCCGCGCTTCAAGGCGCGCGGTGCGAATGGAAACTAGCGTAACCCGCGCTTCCCTTGCTCTCTGATCGGGGTGGCCCGAGCTTGCCGGTTGGCCCAGGTCCCACCACAGGAAGGTGTTCATGTCATCCGCACGACTCGCCGCTCGCAAGGTCGCCCACCGGCCGAACCGCCCACGGTTCCCGGCCCCGACGGTCCTCCTGTCCGCCCTGGTCCCCGCCTTCCTTGTGGTCGCTCCTGCTCCCGCCGCCAGCCAACCGTCCGAAGTGCAGATGGAGTGGGGCGTTGCCATACCCGTACGGGACGGCGTCAACCTCCACGGGACCATCTACCGCCCCGCCAACCAGCAGGAGCCGCTGCCGGTCATCCTGGGCTTCACGCCGTACATCAGCGATGTGTACCACGGCAAGGCCCGCTACTACGCCAGCCGGGGATACGTCTTCGCTGCCGTCGATGTCCGTGGGCGCGGCAACTCCGAGGGCACGTTCGAGCCCTTCAAGGACGCGGACAGAGACGGCCACGACGTTGTCGAGTGGCTGGCGGCGCAGCCATGGTCGAACGGGAAGGTGGCGATGTACGGGGCTTCGTACGGTGGCTGGGACCAGTGGGCGACCGCGAAGGAATTGCCTCCCAGCCTGTCGTCGATCGTTCCCGCCGCCGCGGCCTACCTGGGGACCGACTTTCCCTTCGTGCACAACGTTTTTGTGCCGTACAACATGACCTGGCTCACCTTCACCAGCCGGAATGCGGCCCAGAGCACCATTTTCGGCGACACGGAGATGTGGACGGCGGCCTTCACGGAACGGTACGTCAACCACCGCCCTTTCGCTGAGCTTGACGAGATCGTCGGCAACCCGACCACGCACTTCCAGACCTGGCTGGAACACCCCACACCCGACGACTACTGGAAGTCCACCGCGCCCACGCCCGCCCAGCTCGCGGCCATGGATATCCCGATCCTGACCATCACCGGGCACTACGACGGTGACCAGCGCGGCGCGCTTCAGCACTACCGCATGCACATGCAGCACGGCAACGAAGCGGCCAAGGCCCGGCACTACCTCGTCATCGGCCCCTGGAACCACGGTGGCGTGGGCACCTCGGTGAGTTCCGTCGGCGGCCTCGAATTCGGCCCCAACGCGCTTCTCCCCCAGGATTCGCTACGCAAGGCGTGGTACGACTGGACGCTCAAGGACGGTCCGCGCCCCTGGTTCCTCGAGAAGCGGGTCGCCGTCTACATCGCAGGCCGGGACACCTGGGAGTATGCCGACGCGCTGGATGAAGTCGCCAACGACGAACTCCTCTACTACTTCGACTCCGCGGACGGGCGTCCCAACGACGTCTTCCACTCGGGAACGCTCTCATCGGCGCCCTCGGACAACACTGCGGCCGACTCGTACGTGTACGATCCCCTCGACACGCGACCGGGGCTCCTCGAGGGTCACGAATCCGGCAACAATCTGGCGCACTTCTTCTGGGGTGAGACGCCCCTGAACGAGCACTACGCGCTCAATTTGTTCGAAAATGGGCTCGTGTACCATACCGAACAATTCGAGACCGCGACCGAAATCGCGGGGTTTCTCGAACTGGACGCGTGGATGAGCCTGGATGTCCCCGACACCGACTTCATGGTGACGGTCTACGAGATTCGCCCGGACGGGTCGAGCGTCTTCCTGACCGGTGACATCATGCGCGCCCGCCACCGCAATTCGCGCGAGATCGGGGAGCTGGCAACCCCGGGCGAAGTCAACCTCTATCGCTTCGACGGCTTCCAGTTCCTTGCGCGCGCAGTGGCAAAGGGTAGCCGCCTGCGGCTGATCCTGAATTCACCCAATTCGGTGTGGCTCCAGAAGAACTACAACAGCGGCGGTCGCGTGACCCACGAATCGGGGGCCGATGCCCGGACGGCCACGGTCACCTTCCACCACGGTGGAGCGTATCGAAGCCGGCTGAGGGTGCCGGTGCGTGGACGGCCGGTGTCGTAGTTTGGCTTGGCGTCGGAAGGTGGAAGGAACCGACCGTGTGAAGTCACGACCCGTCCAGCCGCCCGAAGATGCGGAAGTCCAGTCGCGCGTCGCTACCGGGGGTGACCTGAAGCTGAACCTTGACGGGTTCGCTCAATCCGCCCGGGGGAAGCAGGTCGTGGGAACCCAGGCGACCCGCGAAGGACCACTCGCGGCTCTCGTCATCCGCGGCCCGGAGCCGCAAAGGCCCGCGAATCACCTGCTCGGAGACGTTCCTGAGCTGGACGTCGACCGTCACCGTGCCGGCGGCCGCGTCAAGAGCGGCCGGGCCGGTCAATAGCAGGATGTGCGCCGTAACGTCCGATTCCTCGCCCGTCGCCGTGCCCGGAGCGTCCGCCCCGACCTCCACGGTCGTTGTGAAGAGCTCGTCCAGGTCGTTGCGGCGGTTGATCCAGAGAGGGTGGAAGACGCCGTCCGCGTCGGCGGCGAGTCCCAGGTAGTGGCCCGGCTGGTCGCCGCGCGCATTGTCGAAGGTGACTTCCAGGCGTCCGTGCCCGAGATCCCCGAAATAGCGGGCCCGCGCGTGACGCCCCTGTTGCGCCATCTGGAGGGTCATGCGCTCGATCAGCGACATCTTGGCGAATTCCTCGTCGGGCACGTCCTTGACGTTCGGGTCGGTGGCCAGGTTGTGAACACGCACCACCGGCGCGTGGGTGGCGGGGGGGCAGGACGGCACGCTCGCCACGGGCATGTTGGCGCCGAAGCTCTCGCCGCCGTCGTCCGAGGAGGCGAAGTAGAGCTCCCAGCAGCGGTGGGTGTCGTCGCCGCGCCGGTCGTACCACGCGACGCCCACCACGCCGTCCCGGTTGATCTCGACCCCGGGTATCATGCGGTCGTCAAGGGGGTCGCCGGGCGCAGGCGGGGCGTTGTCGTTGACCCTGAGCGCGTCCGACCAGCGCCGCCCGCCGTCGGTGGACCGCCGGAACCATATGTCGGACGTGCCTCCGCTCACCTGATCCCACACGATGTATATGTTGTCGCGGTGACGACCCGATGTGCGGTCCCAGATCACGATGGGGAGGGTGAAGGCGCTGGACATCTCCGTCTGCGCGTACGGCCAGGAGTGGTTCCCGACCCGGAAGGCGACCTCCGGCTCCGTGAAGGTCTCGCCCCCGTCCTCCGACCGCATGGTGAAGAAGGGCATCTCGCTGTTCGCCTCGTCGGTCAGCGGGAAGAAGTACTGGTAGAAGGTGACCAGCAGCGTCCCGTCCGAGAGAACGACGGGCTCGGTCGCCACCAGCTTGCCGCCCCCGATCGTGGCGAGAAGCTTCGGCTCGCTCACGACCTTGCCCCCGTCGTCGAGCGTGTGCAGGAAGAGCTGGAAGTCGTCCCGGATGAACGAGTCCCGCACGTCGTTCCAGACGACGTAGAGCCGCCCCCGGTTGGGGCCGTCGGTCCAGTCCGCGGCGATGCGGGCATGATCGGGCGGGACGGGGCTCCGCAGCCGCGCCGGCCCTACCCAGGTCGCACCCTCGTCGTCGGTCGACCACACCATGATCGTGCCCGTGGTCCGCGCGGGCTGGTCGGGGAGCAGGCCGCCGAAGGTGTTCGCGCCCACATAGCAGTACAGGATCCACATCTTCCCGTCCGGGCCGGGCACCACCATGGGGTCGAAGGACCCGGTCTCGTCGCCGGGAAGGGCGATCGGCTCCCATGTGACTCCCCCGTCCCGGCTCTGGAACGCGGCGTTGCGGCGCTCGGACAGGCCCGTCGTGGACGGCGTGCGGAAGGTCTGCCCCCCGGTCTGGGTGACGGCGATCAGGAAGTCGGGGTTGTCGGGGCTGGCCGCCAGCCACGGCTCGTTGTACTCGCCCGCTGCAACCCGAAGGTTGGGTCCGACCACGAGGGCTGTTTCGGTTTGGCCGGCGGCCGGCGTTGCGGCGGTCAGCATGACCGCCAGAGCGGCGAGCACGCCCGTGAGACGAAGGGTGGCCAGCGTGGCGAGGGCTTGCGATTGCGGTTTCATTGTCGCCCGGCTCCTTACTTGGTAATGTCCGACTCGAACAGGTGTCCCGGTTCACCATAGACGGGGCGCGCGGGCGCACACAAGGACGAGGAAGAATGCGACGAGACTACGACGCGGTCGTCATCGGCGCGGGTGTCATAGGCGTCTCCGTGGGCTTCGAGCTGGCGAAGCGGGGCTGGCGCACCCTCAACGTGGACAAGCAGCCCACCGCCGGGTCCGGCTCGACGTGCAACACCTGTGCGATCATCCGGCTGCACTACTCGACGCCGGACGGTTGCGCCATGGCGCGGGAGAGCTACTTCCACTGGCTGGACTGGGGGCGTCACCTGGGCGTGGCCGACGAGATGGGGCTGGCGAAGTACGTGAACACCGGGTGCCTGGTCGTCAAGAACGAGCGCAACAAGGACCTCGTGAATGTGATGGGAGCGCTGGACGAGCTTCACGTCGCCTATGAGGACCTTTCCGCTCGCGCGGTGGGCGAACGCTTCCCCTGGATCGACACAAGGTCGTACGGTCCCCCGGTCACGACCGACAGCGAACGCTTCGGCGAGCCGACCGGTGAAGACATACGCGGCGCCGTGTACATCCCGGAGTCGGGGTACATCGACGACCCAACGCTGGCCTGCCACAACGTGCAGCGGGCCTGTGAGTCGCGCGGCGGCGAGTTCCTCTTCAACACCGCGGTCGTGGAGATCCTCAGCGAGGGTGGCCGCGTTTCCGGGGTGAAGCTGTCCGACGGCACGACGCTCCACGCCCCGGTCGTCGTCAACGTGGGCGGGCCGCATTCGGCGATCATCAACGGCATGGCGGGCGTTCTCGAAGGCATGAACGTCAAGACGCGCGCCCTCAAGCAGGAAGTGTGCTACGTCCCGGCGCCGGCGGGGCTCGAGTACAACCAGATCGCTCCCCTGATCTCGGACGGCGACATCGGCTGCTACTCCCGCCCGACCACGGGGAACCACATCCTCATCGGCTCCGAGGATCCGGATTGCGACGTGCTGGAATGGGTCGACGATCCGGACGACTACAACACCGGTTTCACCCACCAGTGGGAGACCCAGGTCATGCGCGAGGCGCAGCGGCTGAAGGGTCTGGGCATCCCGGGGCAGACCGGCGGTCTGGTCGACCTGTACGACGTATCGGACGACTGGATCCCGATCTACGACAAGTCGGACCTTCCCGGCTTCTACATGGCCGTCGGGACATCCGGGAACCAGTTCAAGAACGCGCCTGTGGCGGGCAAGCTGATGGCCGAACTCATCGAGAAGGTGGAGGCGGGTCACGATCACGACCGCGATCCGGTCACGATGCCGCTGCCCTACACGCGCCGCACGTGCGAGGTCGGCTTCTTCAGCCGTCTCCGGACCCTCAACCCCGACTCGTCGTATTCGGTGATCGGATGAGGCGTCTGTCGCGGACGGCGTGTGTTGTGACCGGTCATAGTGACCAGTCATAACAGTGCGAGGCGTCCTTTGAGCTACCTCAAGCTGCGTCGGCTGTGGAAGCCGTCGCCCCTCAAGCGCCACTACGACGTGGTGATCATCGGCGGCGGCATCCACGGCCTCGCGACCGCCTACTACCTTGCGCGAACCCACGGCATACGCGACGTGGCCGTGCTGGAATCGCACTACATCGGCTTCGGCGGTTCCGGACGCAACACCGCGATCGTGCGGGCGAACCAGCGGACAGCGGAGAACGTGCGGCTTTACGACGAGGGGTTGAAGCTGTGGCGTGTCCTTACCGACGAGCTGGACTACAACCTCATGTTCTTCAACTGTGGAACCCTGAACCTCGGGCACAGCGAGGCCTCGGTGAGCGCGTTTCGCATGTTGGCCAACACACACAACTTCGTGGGCGTGAAGTCGGAGCTGCTGGACCCGCAGCAGTGCGCGGAGGTGATCCCCGGCCTCGACATCTCCGACCGTCTCGCCTTCCCCGTTCACGCCGGGCTGTACCACCCGCCGGGAGGGGTCGTGCGGCACGACGCGGTGGTCTGGGGGCTGGCCAAGGGGGCATCGGCGCACGGGGTGCACATCCACCAGGGCTGCGAAGTCCGGGGCATCGACACGGAGGGAGGCCGCGTCACCGGCGTCCGCACCACGCTGGGACCGATCGGGTGCAAGCGGCTGGGGATCATGGCGGGGGGCTACAGCACGGCCGTGGCTGCCATGCTGGGGATCGAGCTGCCGATCCACCCCCTCACCATTCAGGCGATGGTCACGCATCCTCTCAAGCCCTTCCTCCACCACACCTTCAGCTCGGGCGCCTATCACGTCTACGCCAACCAGACCCTCAAGGGCGAGATCGCGACCGGCGCGCACATGGACCCGCAGGTCAACTACACCAACGACGCCACCGCGTACTACCTGAAGCACCAGGCCGAGGCGCTGACCGAACTGATGCCCGCGCTGCGCGGCGTCCGCTTCATGCGCATCTGGGCGGGCCTAGCCGACATGACCCCCGACATGGCACCGATCATGGAAGGCAACCTGGGCTACGACGGGCTCTTCCTCGACGCGGGTTGGGGCTACTTCGGCTTCAAGTCCGGGCCGGTGGCGGGGAAGTACATGGCGGAATACATGGCCACGGACGAGACGCCGGAGATCCTGCGGCCCTTCGCCCTGAGCCGCTTCCTGGAGAACCGCTACTCCGGGGAGACCGCGGCGGCGATGAAGTATGGGCATTGGGACTGATGACGGGCCCACGTCACCGCTCTCGGTCACGGGCGGCCAGGACATGACCTTCCGTCTCACCTGCCCCGTCTGCGGCAAGCGCGACGTGTACGAGTTCACCTTCGGGGGACAGGAGAGGGGGCCGCGGCCTGATCAGGAGGACCTCAGCGCCGAGGATCACTTCCGCTGGACCCAGTTCCGGCTCATACCGTACGAGCCGAGGGAGGAGTGGTGGTACCACGGACAGGGCTGCGGCGTGTGGTTCAAGACCACGCGTGATCCGGGGACGAACCGGGAGGTGGAGGAATGACGCTCGCCCGCCCGGATGCTGTGGCCGTGGCCCCAGACGAGTCCCCGGTGTCGGAAGACCGGCCACCGCCAGGGCCGGCCAACCGCCTGCCGCCGGGGCCGACCTGCCCGGTCGACCTCTCGCGGCCGCTCTCGTTCGACTTCCTCGGACGTCCGATGACCGGCTTCGCGGGCGACACGGTGGCCTCGGCTCTCTACGCCAACGGCGTCCGGATCTTCAGCCGCAGCCTGAAGTACCACCGTCCGCGCGGGCTGTACAGCATCGACGGCGAGTCGTCCAACACCTACATGTCCATCAACGGGGTGCCGAACGAGTGCGCCGAGACCACGGAACTGCGGGCGGGCATGTCCGTGCGCGCCCAGAATGTTCGCGGCGATCCGAAGACGGACCGGTTCGGGTTCATCGGCGCCTTCGAACGGCTCATGCCGGCCGGGTTCTACTACCGGCTCTTCCACCGCCCCTACCGTCTCTGGCCCTTCTTTCAGAACGGTCTCCGGCGCATGGCGGGCACGGGCGTGCTCGATCCGCGGCGGGAGTATCGGCCGGGCGTGCGTGCCGAGCGCTATCTGAACGTGGACGTGGCGGTCGTGGGGGGCGGGACGGCGGGGATGGAAGCGGCGCTGGCTGCGGCGGAGCGTGGGCTCCGGGTGTGCGTCTTCGAGCGGCGGCCGTGCATGGGTGGACACGACGCCTGGCGGGTGAGGGAGTTCGAGGGAAAGCCGCTGTGGCAGCGGGCCAGGGAGCTGGCGGCGCGCCTGCACGCGACGGAGAACGTGCGCGTCTTCACCCGGTCTCCGGTGACCGGCGTGTGGGGAGAGAACCTGGTGACCGGATTTACGGTCGGCGGTGACGACGACCCGTTCAGGGAGTGCCATTGGGAGTGCCGCGCCAGGACGGTGGTGGTCGCCGGGGGGTGCATGGACCGGCCTCTCGTCTTCAACCACAACGACCGCCCCGGGGTGATGCAGGCGGGCGCGGCTTGGCGGCTCGCGCGCACCTACGGGGTCAGCCCGGGGAAGGCGGCCGTCTTCAGCGTCGGCGACGATCTGGGCCTGGAAGCTGCGGTCGACCTGGCGCGTCTCGGGGTGGAGGTCCGCGCCGTCGCGGATTCCCGGCGGCGCGGGCACGATCCCGCGCTGTTGGAGGAGTTGTTCAAAATGGGGATTCCATTCCGTACCCGGTGGGCGGCCGCGCGAACCAGGGGCGGAAAGCACGTCAAGGGGTGCGATCTGTGGGGCCTGAGTGGTATCGGTCCGCGCCGGTACGCGTGCGACCTGGTGGTTGCCAACGCAGGCACGCAGCCCCGGATCGGGGTGCTGGCGACGGTCAAGGCGAAGCTCCGCTACTGCGGGCACACTCACAGCTACCAGCCGGTGGAGCTGCCCGACGACGTGTTCGTGGCGGGGAGCATGACAGGGCTGCGCGACCCCGGGTCGATCACGGCGTCGGGACGGCGCGCGGGGCTGCGGGCGGCGGAGTGTTGCCGCCGGGCGGGGACGGCCGGACAGGCGCGGGCGATCGGGCGGGCGGAGGTGACCGGGAAGGCCGGGGCCGGGACCTCACGCCGGCGCGGCAGCGATGTCCCCGCTCTCTGCGGCGCGATCGAGAAGGCTGCGAGCACGCTCGCTTCCCGGCCTGGGCCTGTCGCGGGGACCGGCATCTGCCACGGGCCCGCGATCGGCCGCGGCGCGAAGGCGTTCGTCGATCTGGACGAGGACGGCACCTACAAGAACGTGGTCGAGTCCGCCGCCCAGGGCTTTGACGCCCCCGAACTGGCCAAACGGTTCGGCGGGTTCGGGCTCGGCCCGGGCCAGTACCGGGTCACGGGACAGAATCTGGCGATGATCATGGCCGCGCTGGCGGACGATTCCGGCAAGGCCGCGGTACCCGCGCCGACCACGGTGCGGCCCCCTCTCGTACCGCCGAGCATGGCGACCCTGGCCGGGCCGCCCCACGACGTGCACAAACGGACGCCCTTGCACGAGGAGCAGGCCGGGCGGGGCGCGATCTTTCGGCGGATGGGACCATGGACGCGCGCCCGCTATTTCTCCGAGGACCGGAGCTGCCGCGACGAGATCCTCAACGTCCGCCGCAATGTGGGACTCCTCGACAGCTCACCGCTGGGAAAGTTCCGGGTCTACGGTCCCGACGCCCTGAACGCGCTGCAGCGGGTGTACATCTCCGACATGCGAAGGGCGCGTCCCGGCCGGTGCATGTACTCGGCGATGTGCAACGATATGGGACATCTAATAGATGACGGTGTAATTGTCAAGGAAGGCGAGGACGAGTACTACTTCACGACGAGCTCGGCCCGGGCCGGGACGACGGTGGAGTGGTTCCGCTATCACACCCGCTACGACGGGTGGGACTACCACCTCGTGAACATCACCGATGTCCTGGGCTCGCTGAACCTGGCCGGGCCCAACGCGCGCAGGGTACTGGAGCGGGTGACGGGCGACGATGTCTCGAACGAGGCCTTCCCGTACATGGGCGCCCGCCGGATCACCGTGGGGGACGGGGTCGAAGCGCGGTGTCTCCGTCTGGGCTTCGTCGGCGAGCTGTCGTTCGAGCTGCATGTCCCATCCAGCTATTGCCAATATGTGTGGGATATACTAGTTGAGGCCGGAGCCGACTTCGGGATCCAGCCGTTCGGCCTCGAGGCCCAGAATTGCCTGCGCGCCGAGAAGGGGCACATCATCATCGGAGCCGAATCGGAGCAGCGCGTCACACTGACGGACATCGGGATGGGGTTCCTGTGGGACCGGGAGGACACGGTCTCGCGCAAGGTCGGTGCCCCCGCGCTGCGTGCCTGTGCGAAACAGCCGGGCCGCATGAAGCTGGTGGGGCTTCGGGTGGACGAGGGGTCGGGGTCTCACCGGGGCGACGTGGGGGCCGCGCCGGGCGCGCAGCCGGGCGGCGGCCCGGGCGATGGCGCCGTGATCGTCGCCGACGGTGAGATCCTCGGTTACGTGTGCACGACGCGCCGCAGCGAGACGCTGGGGTGGCAGTACGGGATGGCTCTGGTGCGTGAGGAGCATGCCGTGAGGGGGGGTAGCCTGAACATCTACGAGAATATGGGGTCGGGACGCAAGTCCACCTGTACGGCTACGGTCGTCGCCCCGCACTTCTACGACCCCAAGGGAGAGAGGCTGCGCTCATGAGGGGGCGGGACGAGATCGCCACCGCGCCGATTGCGCCGACCGCGCCGACCGCGCTCCGCCGCTCCCCGGTCGCGTTCGACGCCAACCCGGCCGCGACCGAGACGCGGGACGGGTGGACCGTCGTGCTGTGTTACCGGAACGAGGAACGGCACGGTGGCCCGTGGCTGGTCGACCTGAGCCACCGGCGCCGCTGGGACTTCCAGGACGGCAGCGTGGCGACCCAACGGCCCATGGATCTGCCCGTGCCGGCGGGCTACGGTCAGGTGGGGGTTCACGGTCCACTCGTTATCTCACGCATGAACCGAACCCAGGTCTCGATCTGGCACCTGGGCGCGGGGACGCCGCCGACCATGCCATCGGAAACCCCCTTCACCGAGACCACCGACGGCCACTGCATGCTCGCCTTCATCGGGGCCGGTGTCCCGCGAGTACTGGAACACCTGACTGGGCTCGACCTCTTCGACCCGGGCCGCACCAGGCCCTTTCTCACCCAGGGACCGGTCCTCCACGTCCCCTGCCAGGTTGTCACGTTCTCCACCGACCTTGTCGTCATGACCATGGCCCGGGGCTACGGCGAGACATTCGCTCACGCCGCCCTGCATTCGGGCGCCCTGGCCGGTCTGCGGCCCGGCGGAGAGGAGGCGTTCCAGCGGGCGTTTGCACGGGCAACGGCGGGTTCGTCACCAGGCATCAATCGAGTTCCGGAGGTGTAAGCCGGATCTTGGCCCGCATCGTGGGTGCGCCACAGGCTGGGAGTTACCACCGAGAACCGTCCCAATCAAATACCCATCAAGAATGTATGTCGTGGTAAATCAATGACTTACGATCTTTGGGTGCGATTTGGCGGGTTTCCGATCAAATAAAACAGGGGCGAATTGGGGCCGGGTGTCGCGAGCACCCGGTCATGACTGCGCCCAGAACGGCAGGTACCGTCGCAAGCGGGGACCTGCCGCCGGGTCGGCGACTACGATCAACCCTTCCTCTACGGCATCGGCGAGAATACGGGACGCCATCGAGGCGTTTCTGTCGGCGATCTCGAAGCGTGTCCGCAGGGAAGAGTTCGTCATGGGCTGCTGGGTCACGTAGCGAAGGCAGGCGTGCATGTAACAGGCGTGTAGACGCTCCTGGCGGTCCATTTCGCGGAACGGCTTGTGGGCGAACAGGAGGGCCCGCGTGAATCCTGGAGGCTTCTCGAATACTGGTGCCGGAAGTGCGAAGGCTTCCACGGCGGCTACGACCTTGTCGATCCCGGTGCCCCGTTCCTCGCAGATGTTCAGGCGGCGCATAAGGGATGCAAGCTTTTCGTTCCGAGAACGGGGTTGCGAGTCCAGAAAGCGCTGTGTGTCCACCAGCGGCTCGCCGGGATTGCTGATTTCCAGGCGTCGGTCGAATATCTCGATCATCGGCCCGGCGCCAGTGATCGTGAAGTCCTGGTGGATCAGAGCATTGGCGACGAGTTCGCGAATGGCGACCGGCGGGAACATCGGTATTTCTCGGCGGAACGCGGGTCCCAGTACTTCGTTGGATGGAGTCCAAGCGTGGACGTAGCTTACCAGGCCGTTGAAACCGGTCGCGTAGCCCTTGCCGCCTTCCTGCTCGCGCTCTGCGTCCATGCGCCCGGAGCCGCGATAGCGGATTAAGCGCACAGCTTTCCGCTTCAGGCCGGGGAATTGCGCTAGCCGACGGGCGAACAGAATGGCGCCCAGGTTGGTGATGTCATAGCCACCGGCTTGGTTCGACGTGATGAGCTCGTCGTGGGTCAGGGCCTTCAGGATGGCATCCTGTCCATCCGCTGGCGGGACTCCGAGTAAGTGGAAATAGGCCGGATAATCCAGGACCTGGAGGATGTCCTGGCCAGAGAGATGCTCGGCTGCGATGCCGGGCGGAGTCCAGGAAAAGACGCCAGAGCTGCCTTTCCTTGGTTGGGTGATCTCGCAGCTTTCTTGTGGAGCTGCCGATGCGGATGAACTCGGTACCCTGGAAGGCCACTGGTCGGCTCGTCGCGCGTTCGACTTCAAGTAGGACAACTCGCGATCCATCCACCTCGAGCTCCGTGAAGCGGAATTGGACCTGCGGCTCCAGGAGCCGCGCGAGCCAAGGCTCGACGAGTTCGTTCCCTTTCTTGGTGGAACCGGGAACAAAGTCCGTTCCCACGAGTTCGTGGGTGCCGTCCTTCACCCCCCAGAGTACATAACCGTGTGATTTGCCGTGTAGCACAGCCGAGTTTGCTAGGGCCGATATGTACTTGCCAATCGACTCAGGATTCCAGTTGTTCTCCTTGAATTCCACCCACTCGGTCTCGTGAGGACGGGCGCAGAGCTGATGCACCAAGTCGGTGAGGTAGCGGGATGAGTGCGGAACTGTCACCGGGCGTTGGCTCTCCGTGACTAAGCGGACCTCGTGTTCAAGGGTAGCCGCATTCTAGCGAAACCTGGGCCGATTTGGCCATTTGGAACGCTACCGACCGAAATGCGCACCACTCCCAATCAAATACCCATCAAGAATGTATGTCATTGTAAATCAATGACTTACGGCGTCAGAAAGCGATCTGGCGGGTTTCCAATCAAATAAGACAGGGGCGAATCCACCGGGTCTGGTGTGCAGGCTCGAACCAAGGAACCCTCTACCACCTGCCGGAGTACGTAGTCCCTCCGTCCCCGGCGCGTAGTCCGGCCCGCTAAGGGCTCACCCCCCGCTCCCGCCCCGTCAGCCCCAGCAAGTGCTCCTGGAAGTACCTCCGGAGGGCGCCGTCGGTGTACGCGGCGCTCTGGCCCGTGAACCAGTGAGGCTGCTCGGGCACGACGATCAGGTCGTACGGCTTGCCCGCCCGGATCAGCGCTTCGACCATCTTCATCGTCGCCGAGAAGGTGGCGTTGACGTCGCTGGTCCCGTGGATCAGCAGGAGCTTCGCCTTCAGGTTGCCGGCAAGCCGCAGACTCGATCCGTATTCGTACCCCTCCGGGTTTTCCGACGGCAGGTCCATGTAGGGCTCGATCGCCCCGGACGCCTGGTCGTGGATGTCGTACACGCCGTTTGTGGCGACGCCGACATCGTAGAAATCCGGCTCGAGGAGCAGCGCCCGCACGGTCATGTATCCGCCCCATGAGCCCCCGTGGATGCCGACCCGGTCCAGGTCCATCCAGGGTCGCGTGGCGGCGGCGTGCTCGAGCGCGGCGCGGTGGTCGGGGATCTCGTTGCGGCCGAAGTTGCGGTACGCCACGTCCTGGAAGGCCTTGCCACGCTCCGTGGTGCCGCGTCCGTCCACCATGAAGACCACGAACCCGAGTTGTGCCAGCGCGGCCTGGCCGATGCCCCGCCCATCAAGGAAGGTCTTCGGCACCCAGGAGATGAAGGGGCCGTTGTAGATGTAGTCGATGACCGGGTACTTCGCGCCCGGATCGAAGTCGTGCGGCTTGTAGATGAGCCCGTACAGGTCGGTCTCTCCATCGGCGGCCTTGACGACGAACTCCTCGGGCGGGCTCCAAGCCAGCTCGTCGAGCGCGCTCACGTCGGCTTCGGTCACCATCGCGACCCACTCTCCAGTCGCAGTGCGCACCTCGGTGCGGGGTGGCCGGCTTGTGCTCGAATGCGTGTCGACCACAAAAGCGCCGCTTGGCGAGATCCCGGCACTGTGTTGCCCCTCGCCCTCGGTGAGACGCACCACGTCGCCCCCGGACAGAGGCACACGGTAGAGGTGCGTGTCGTAGAGTCGCTCCTCCCGGTGGGCGGTGAAATAGACGTATCCGCCGTCTTCGTCCACATGGACCACGCCCAACACAGGCCATGCACCTTCCGTCAGCCGCGCGAGCAGGCGGCCGTCCATACCGTACAGGTACAGGTGATCCCACCCGTCGCGCTCGCTGATCCACAGGAAGCGCTCGCCGTCCGAGAGAGGACGCGCCAGGGAGCGCCACGACGGGGTCGTCCCGATCCCCTTGATGAATGTCGGCTGGGTCTCTTCCAGGACTACCCGGGTCTCACCGGTTGCGGGGTCGGCGGCGACCAGGTGGAGGGTCTGGTAGCTTCGGAGCATCCGTAGAAAGAGGAATTCGGAGCCGTCGGGAAGCCAACCAACCGGACTCAGCAGCTGGTCTTCGTCACCCACATCGACCGCGACCGATTGCCGTCCGTGGACATCCACGATGTGGACTTCCTGCCGGCGATACGGGTTGCCTGCCTTCGAGAACGGCGCGTACTCGACCTCCTCGGTCTGCTTCAACCAATGCAGGATCGGCACCCGCGGCATCCGCCTCGCGTCCACCTTCATGACCGCGGCGCGGGCTCCGTCCGGTGCCCACATCGCGCCTTGCACGCTCCACGCGTAGTCCTCCTCTCCGTCCTCCATCACCGGCTGCTCGCGGCCATCGAAGCTGGCGCGGATCCACAGGTCGTCGTCTTTCTCGGTGAGCAGCCAACGGCCGTCAGGCGACGGAACCTCCATGACGGCGGGGGCTCCGCTGGTGAAGCCCTGCCTGACGACACGCGGGGCCGCACGGGCGGCGGCTTCCGTTTCAGCCGAGGCGACGGGGCTCACTACGTAGTCCGTGAGGTCCATCCGGAAGGCACGGTCGTCGAAGGTGAACCGAACCGAGTCCATTCCGTCGCCGACGAAGGTGAACCCGTCGAAGGGGAGCCCCTGATAGGGCGGGCGATACCCGAGCGCTCCTGCCATGCCCGCGCGCACCCGATCGGTGTCGAACAGAGGCTCGGTGACTGCCCGTTCGGGGTCGAAGACGCGAATGACCGTTTGGTCGGGTTGCCCTTCGGCGAACCAGAAGCTCTGGCCGTCCGGCATCCAGTTCACACTGCAGGGCGCACCGCCGAGCAGTCCGGCGTCGGAGCAGACCGTCCCCCCTTTGACCAGCGAGGGGATCGTCAGGTACCGGGCGTACATGGCGTCCCGTTCGGGGTCGAGGGACTCCTGCGCGATTGCCGTGGCTGGGGCCAGGGCGGCAAAGAGAGCCAAGGTCGGGATGGACAGGCGCATGGAGAGCTCCCCGCAGTCGGATGGATGGTCGGGTCTGGCAAACGATCCCGCGCCCGGCCAGTATACGGGCGGTACGACCCATCATCCAGCGTTCGACCCGAGGTCAACATGACGACGACACTTCGCCCCCTCCCCCTCGCCGCGGCCACCCTGGCCCTGCTCGCCGGGGCCACCCTGCCGTTTGCCGCCCCCGCTCACGCCCAGCAAGTCACCGAGCGCGACTACGCCCGCGCCGAGCAGTTCCTGCCCTGGCACGCGTCCAAGCTTGTCTCTGGGGATCAGGTCGCGCCCGAGTTCTTCGACGGTGACCGCTTCTGGTTCCGCGGCCGCACCCCGTCGGGGTACGAGTTCGTCGTGGTCGACCCGGCCGCCGCCTCGCGCCGCCCCGCCTTCGACCACGCCCGCCTCGCGGCCGCGCTCTCCCTCGCCGCCGACACGGCCTACGAAGGACGCGACCTTCCCTTCACGGAATTCGATTTCGTAAACGGGGGCGGTGCCGTCCAGTTCCACGTTGCCGACTCGGTGCGCTGGCGTTGCGACATCCAATCCTACTCGTGCTCCGGCCCCAGCGATGAGCCCGCTCCCTCGGACGCGGAACGCCCGTCCCCCGACGGCCGTTGGATCGCCTTCGCCCGGGACGAGAACCTGTGGGTGCGCGACGCGGCCACGGGCGAGGAGGCTCAGCTCAGCAGCGACGGGGAGGAAGACTTCGGCTACGGCGCCATCCCCGAGGGCTGCTGCCAGGAGATCACCAGCCGGCGAGCGAGCCGGGAGCGGTCACCGGTCCTCCAGTGGTCCCCGGACTCGCGCCGCATCGCGACCCACCGCTACGACGAACGTGAGGTCGAGCGCTTCCATCTCCTCGAGGCCGCCGACGGCCGGCCCATTCTTCACTCCTGGGCGTACGCTCTGCCGGGCGACTCGGTCATTCCGACTTCGCAGCTCTGGGTCTTCGACGTCGAGGGCCGCACCGGGGTACGAGCCGACGTCGATCCCCAGCCCGGCAATTTCACTCCAGGCGACACGGCATTCGCCGATGTCCAGTGGACCGCCGATGGCCAGTCGGTCTTCTACACGCACCGCAGCCGCGACTTCAAGAGCTACAAGCTGTTCAGGGTGGACGCCGCGACCGGCGCCGCAACCGAACTCCTCGAAGAGACCGGGCCGACCTACGTCGAACTGAATCAGTTCACCCGCCTCGCCCCCGCCTGGCGCGTATTGGGCGACGGATCCGAGTTCCTGTGGTGGTCCGAGCGGGACGGCTTCGGCCACCTCTACCTCTACGACGGCGACGGGAACCTCAAGAACCGTGTCACCTCGGGTCCGTGGCTGGTCACCGAACTCATCTCGGTGGACGAGGCCAGCCGCACGGTCTACTTCACCGCGGTCGGCCGCGAAGAGGGCCGGCACCCCTACTTCGTTCACCTCTACCGCGTCGGCATGGACGGCTCCGGGCTGCAACTGCTCGGCGCGGAGGACGCCGTGCACCAGATCACGCCGTCCCCCTCGGGGCGCTACTTCGTCGACCAGTATTCGACCCCGGAAGAGGCGCCATTGGCCGTTGTGAGGGGTCGGGACGGGCGTGTCGTCCAGACCATCGAAACCAGTGACATCTCCGGGTTGGAAGAAGCCGGCTGGATCCCGCCCGTTCCCTTCCAGGCGCGGGGCAGGGACGGCGTCACCAGCGTGTACGGCCTGCTCTGGTTCCCTTCGAACTTCGATCCGGCGAAGAGCTATCCCGTGGTCGACTACATCTACCCGGGCCCACAGGTGGGCGCCGTCACCCAGTACAATTTTTTCGCCTCCGGGCGTGGCAATGGCCGTGCGCTCGCCGAACTCGGCTTCATCGTCTTCGCGGTGGACGCCTTCGGGACGCCGCTCCGCTCCAAGGCATTCCACGACGGCTACTACGGCAACATGGGTGACAACGGCCTCCCCGATCACATCTCGGCGCTCAAGGAGCTGGCGGGACGCTATCCCCAGATCGACCTTGCGCGAGTCGGGATTTTCGGGCATTCCGGGGGTGGTTTTTCGTCAACCGATGCAATCCTTCGCCACCCCGACTTCTTCAAGGTTGCGGTGTCGGGCGCGGGCAACCACGACAACCGCGGCTATCACTTTCCCTGGGCGGAAAAGTACCAGGGGCTGCTGGTGGAAAGCGCGGACGGGACCGACAACTACGACAGCCAGGCCAACCAGAACCTTGCCGCAAACCTGAAGGGCAAACTGCTGCTCCACTACGGCACACTCGACGACAACGTCCATCCCAACATGACCATCCGCGTGATCAACGAACTCGTTGCGCACAACAAGGACTTCGACATGTTCGTGCTTCCGAACCGGAACCACGGGTACGCCAACGAGCCCTATGTAGTGCGCAGAACCTGGGACTACTTCGTCGAGCACCTGCTCGGGATGGAGCCGCCGAGCGAGTACATGATTACGGGCCCGGGAGGCTGACGGGGCGCGGGACCAACGCCCTGACCCGCCGGGGTCAGGTTCGGCCTACCCGCCCGCCCCCCGGAAACGCTCACCCAGTCCGTCGCGGTCCACCGCCACCCCGTGCAGATGGACCGCGCTGATTGCGCGCGTGTTCGTGATGTCGTCGAGGGGGTTTGCGTCCAATACGATGAAATCGGCGCTATTGCCGGCCTCGACCGTGCCCAGATCGTCGGCCCTCATGAACTCCGCGGATGCGCTTGTCGCTGCCACGATCACATCCGCCGGCGTCATCCCGGTCCGAACCATGTCGGCCAGCTCCTGATGCACCGCCCATGGTGAACTCCCGTCGGTCCCGAAGGCCACCTTGAACCCCTCCTGACTCAGCCGAACCAGATTCCGCGCCTGGATCCCGAAGGACTCCTGTGCCGCGGGGCGATCGGTTGAACCGGCGTTCATCTCGGCGATGCGATCGGCGGACACCGTTCCCGACAGCCAGCCGAATTCCTCGACCACCCCCGGACCGGGGAGGTTGGGCACGAGTACGACATCCGGGTGCTCCCGCCAGAGATCGACCAATTCGTCGTCGACGTCCATGTCGCGAATGCCGTGCGCGAAGGCATCGATGCCCGCCCTGAGCAGGCCCTTCGCGTCCTCCAGGCGGAACACATGGGCAGTCACGCGGAGGCCGTTGGCGTGCGCCTCGTCGATGACGGCGCGGTAGAGTTCCGGGGAGAGCCTCTCGTACTGTCCGCCCCGGTCGTCCACCCAGATCTTCACGATGTCGACCTGTTGCGCGGCGAGATCTCTCACCGCCGCCCGCGCCTCCTCCTCGGTCGTGACCCAGTGGGGGACCTCGCTACGGCCCGGCTCCGGTGAGGTGATGCCCCGGCCCGCGGTTTGTGAACGTGCACCGTCGGGCACGATCTCGTCCCGCATCTCGAAGGGCGCGTCTCCTTCGTCATGCCCCAGGCTCACCACAAGCGACGCCCCGTAGTAGGCCATGTGCTGGAGCAGCCCGGTCCGCGCATCCCGCTCGGGGTCCAGATGAATGTGGGCGTTCACAATCGCCGGCATCACGGTCTTGCCGCTCAGGTCCACGCGGGCGGCCCCCTCGGGAATCTCTACGGCGTCTGCCGCCCCCACCTCCGTGAAGAGGCCATCGTCCACGACGAAAACGGCGTCTTCGATCACGGTGCCGTCCCCCACGATGAGCCGTGCGCCTTGGTAGGCGACGGCAGTGGACTCCGGTGCGTCGGATCCCGGGGCACAGGCCCACAACAGGGCGATCAGGGGGAGAACGGCGAACTGGGTCACAGCCGAACGTGAATCGCGGTTGGCTCTGGACATTGGAGGCCTCACATCTGGGTCGGTGCTAGCGCAAGAGCACGGGGCTCAAGAGCGTCGGATGGCCCCGGCGCTCCGTCCCTCCCGGTGCGAAACGCGGGGCGTACCACAGGCTGTTACCATATCATCCGGCGCGTCCCGTCGCATCCCTCGACGGATCGCCTCGCGCCCGCCCGGACGCCCGTCACATACCTGCGGGCAGGCCGTCGCTGACCTGAATCTCCGAGTTGCCTTCCAGGCGTGCGAAGCCGCCGCTCCAGTCCCGCAGAATCGCGCGCACCTGCCCGCTGTCGCGGTCGGTGATGATCGCCATGGGGCTGGTGCTGGCCGGACCCAGGATGAATTCGCCCTCGGGTCCCGACAGGACCACGCGCTCCAGCGTCCCTTGCCGGTCCCGGTCGAAGGGGACGGCAAAGAGGAAGTGACCACCGCCGAACTCCAACGGCGTCGGAGTGAAATCGAAGGAGAAGTGGACCCGGCCGCCAGCGCCGAATCCCTCCAGCCGATAGGGCCCGCCGCCGGTCGGCAGTGCAGCCGGGGTCTCCAGCAGGAAAGCGGGCTCGAGCAGAAGCTCCCCGTTCCCCGCGCTTCCCCACAGAAGCAGCGTATTCTCCGATTGACCGCGATGCGCCCATTCTGCCGGGCCCCCGCTGATCTCGGTCCGGATGCGATAATTCAGCGCCTTCACGAAGCTATAGTCGCTGATCCAATCCGGGCTGCAATACCCCATCAGGTCCTTGTACACAATCGGGTCGACGAGTCCGCCGGTTTGCGGGTTGTATCCCCAGACACCTGTGCTCCCACCGTTGTACGGGAATGCCGGGTCGGGACGACCAGCGCCTCCGCACGGAGCGTGCCGGAGGCTCAGGTTGTGCCCCAACTCATGGGCGAAGGTAACGTCCCGATTCCTCCCGACACTCACAGGGAAGCCGATGTAGCCCAATCCACCCCACGCGGTGTTGCGCGGCGGCACAACAGCCCCGTAGTAGTAGCCGCTCCGACCCTCCATGGCCCAGATCACTCTCATCTCGCGAATCAACTGGAGCCAGCCGCTGTTGGTCGCCAGGTCGGCCGTCGTATGGACGGGCTCGTGGACCGTCACGTCGAATTCGCCGATCGGGAGAACGGTGCGGGCGAACCGCAGATGTGGACTTTCGGCAGTCAAGCCCCGGGTCCAGTTCAGGATCTGCTCGTCCGTGTCCGTGACGGCCACGACGGGAACGATCGTCTGGCGATGGGGCGGGAGGACTCTGACGTTGAGCCCCAGCGCGCCCTCGGCCGGAACCCTGAGTTGGCTCCCGGGACTCAGGGGCACCACCCCATCGGGATCGATCTCCACGCTCAGCGCCAACCCGGGCTGGATAACATCCCCGGGGATCACGGCATTGAACGATTGAAGCTGCCACCTCTCGTTCACCGCGTCGGGAATCAGATGCGGAGGGCTCATCGCCGCCGTATGGACCACTGCGCCGTCCTGGACGAAATCCGCATACGCCCGGGGCTCGTAGTAGCTCACCTGATCTCCGGTGACGAAGACCCGGAGGAGGGCGTCGCGCCCGGCGATAAGCGGAACGCTGCCCTCGAGATTCTGGATGGCCTGGTTCACGTAGACCGCTGGCGCCGACAGCACCACCCTGCTCGGGCTGATCAGGACTCCCGTGCGGTCTCTCAGCCCTGCCAGACCTGCCCCTATCCTCACTTCGCCGTTGTTCAGCGCGGCAAAGCTCCCGTCCGTGGCGAAGTCGATCTTGGCGGGGTCCGAGATCTGCCAGTCAGGAGGCGCCCACGACGGCGGCCCCGGAATAACCTGTCCTTCTTCGTCGAACACCGTCACGGTCAGCTTCCCGACGTCCCCCACCTTGATGCGAGCATCCGCGGGGGAGATCACCAGCGAGTGCGGAATCTGGTCCGGTTCGAGTGCCAGATCGACGCAGCCGCCCCCGATCGCAATTGCGGCAAGAACCGGAAGGGCTCGGTGCGAGATTGTCATGGCCGCGGCCTCCTCTGGTGCTGTCGCGATGGGTGTCCTGCCCATATTGGTCACCCCTCAGCCCCTCCGAAAGGTCCACCCCCCGTACAACATGCTCTTGTAGAAGCGGCGGGGCTCCGCGAAGCCAGCCTCCCGCGCCAGCTCGATGATCCGCGACGCGGGCGCGAAGTGAATCCCGTCGCGGATGCGGCCCTCGAAGTCGCGCTCTTCCTCGGGCGTCATGCCGCGGATCGTCCAGAAGCGCCGCCACGCCGGCATGTAGCGCTCGTGTTCCTCCGAACCGGGGTCGCCGTGCAGGTCGAAGAAGACGAAGACGCCGCCCGGTCTGAGCCGCCGTGCGATGTCGGCGAGCAGCGTCGCCTTGCCGCCGTCGTCGGGGACGAAGTGAAGGACGTTGAGGAGCGTGGCCGCGTCGAAGAGGGGGGCGGGCGGCACGTCGGCGGCGTACCCCAGCTGGAAGGTCACGCCGCTGGTGACTTCCGCCGCGGCCACGCGCCGTTTCGCCAGCTCCAGCATCTGCTCCGAGGGGTCCACGCCGTGGATCCGAAGGTCGGGACGAACCCGCTTGAAGGTGACCATCTCGATGCCCGTCCCCGCACCCACCACAAGTAGGCGTCCCGCCGGGGGGAGGTCCGGATCGATCACCGCCGCGATCATAGGGAAGAGGGTTCGGTACCCGGGAATGACCCGCCGCGCCAACGCCTCGTAGCGTTCACCGTAGTCGCCGTCGAAGTTGAATGCTTCCTCGTCCAAGTACCCTGCCTCACCTTATGATGTCACCGAGATGCCACCCGCCAGGATACATGGAATGACCCGCGACTCGCTACCCGCCCCCCCCTTCCCCCCGCCCCCGGGCTCCGCTCGCCCGCGGCCCCGGCGCGACTTCCTGAAGGCCTCCGCGGTCTTCGCGGCGTCGCTGCCACGAGGCTTGCGCGCGCTTGCGCCCGCCTGGCAGGCCCCGCGCGTGGACGGCGACCGCCTCAACGCCATCCTCGGCGCCTTCCGGCGCTTCGGCGGCACGAACGACGGCGGCACGACCCGGCTCGCGTACAGCGACGAGGATCTGGGAGGCAGGGCCTACGCTCGCCGGGTGATGGAACAGAGCGGCCTGGAGATGTCGGTCGACCTGGCGGGCAACCTCGTGGGCAGGCGTCCCGGCACCGACCCGGTTGCGCTTCCGATCATCATCGGGTCCCATATGGACACGGTTCCCGAGGGCGGCAGCTACGACGGCCAGGTGGGCTCCGCGGGGGCTCTGGAGGTCGCGCTGACGCTGTACCACCACCGTGTCGAACTCCGCCACCCCCTTGAAGTCATCATCTTCCAGAACGAGGAGGGCGGGAAAACCGGGAGCCGGGCGCTGGTCGGGCGTGTGGACCACGCCGAGTTCGACATCGTCACGGCTTCGGGCTTCACCATCCGGGACGGCACCGTCCGACTCGGCGGCCACCCCCCGCGGCTCGACGACGCACGGCGCGAACCCGGCAGCATGTCCGGCTTCTTCGAGCTGCACATCGAACAGGGCGGCCTCCTCGAGGCAGCCGGCATCCAGATCGGCGTCGTCGAGGGCATCGTGGGCATTCGCCGCTGGAACATCACGGTGCATGGCGCGCAGAACCACGCCGGGACGACCCCCATGGCCCAGCGCCGGGACGCGCTCGTCGCCGCCGCCGACCTGATCCGCTCCGTCAACGATGTCGCGGCCACCATGGAAGGGCGACAGGTCGCCACCGTCGGCAAGATCGAGGCCGTGCCAGGCGCGCCGAACGTCGTGCCGGGAGAGGTTCGCGCCACGCTTGAGATCCGGGACCTCGAAATGGCGAAGATCGAGCGCGTCTTCGGCGAGATCGAAGCCCGTGCCGGCGCGATCGAGCAGGTCCGCGACGTGACCATCGACTTCGACCACTTCTACGAGAGCCTCGCCGCTCCCACAGACCCCCGCTTCCGCGACATCGTGGAGGCGTCCGCCGCCGAGCTCGGCTACAGCCATGTGCGAATGCCCTCCGGCGCCGGACACGACGCCCAGAGCATGGCGGAACTCGGACCCGTCGGGATGATCTTCGTCCCGAGCCGGGACGGGATCAGCCATTCGCCCCGGGAATTCACCGCGCCGGATGACATCACCCGCGGCGCGAATGTCCTGCTCGGCGCGGTGCTCGCGCTGGGACGGAGAGGGGTAGCGACTTGTCGGCCCGGCAGGAGGTCGTGGATTCGCATCTGCTTATGGACGTTTCACTTACGAGATTGTCCGGTCGGATTCCAGCCATTTGACTCCCGCCGTTTGGCGACCTCAGTCGCGATGTCTACGACGAGCTCCCAGAGCCTTCCGAAGCTGTCCTGCCTCAGCGAGTGCCAGCCCCTTCCGGGCTTCGGCTCCAGACCTGCGAGCCTTTTCGGCCCTGTCCCACCATCCCTGCGCCAACGCGGCTCCCATGCAGGTCGCGGGGTTCCTGGGCGCGGGAAACACCGGAGTTTCCCCCGTTCCGGGGTCCATCGGCGCCGCCGTCCGGGAACAGACTGCCAACGGGGATCGCTTGAAAGGTGTAGTCCCCCGGGTTGGCGCCGTGACGGTAGCGGGGTTCCGAGGGAAAGCGGAAGGCGGCCTCGCTGGTCGGAGTGCGGTCGTACGCGACGATCCGCACGCCCGCGCTGTCTTCGATCTGGAGGGAGGCGTCGGCGGGGGCCTAGGAGCTTGCGCCCCAGAAAACCGCAGCCGGTATCTTTAGAGGTAGCGAAGGCATTGTGAAAGGTCTGCTGCCGAGGGGGGTCAATGGGAACGACGTTCCGACCGTACCAGCCGGACCAGATGCTGCTGCTCCCGCAGGATCTTCGGGAGTGGGTTGGGGAAGGGCACCTGGCGCACCATGTGAGCGACCTGGTGGACGCCCTGGATCTTGGGGCGTTCTACGGGCCGTACGAGGGAGACGGGCGGCGCAACTCGCCCTACGAACCGCGGATGATGGTGAAGGTGCTGGTCTACGGGTACGCGACGGGCACCTTTTCGTCGCGGAAGCTGGCGAAGAAGCTGGAGGAGGACATTGCGTTTCGGATGCTGGCGGCGGGCAACTTTCCGCAGCACCGGACGCTGTGCGAGTTTCGGCGCCGCCATCTGCAGGATTTCCGGGCGGTGTTCGCCGAGGTGGTTCGCCTGGCGCGGACGATGGGCCTGGCGGGGCTTGGCAGGATGTCGGTGGACGGGACGAAGGTCCGGGCCAACGCGAGCAAGCGCAAGGCGATGAGCTACGGCCGGATGGCCAGGGAGGAGCGCCGGCTGCAAGCGGAGATTGCGGGGCTGCTGGAGGAGGCCGAGGCGGTCGACGCGGCGGAGGACGCCCGGTACGGCGAGGAGGTCCGCGGGGACGAGTTGCCGGAGGAGCTCAAGCGGCGCGAGGACCGGCTGGCGGCGATCCGGGAGGCGAAGGCGCGCCTGGAGGCCGAGCAGCGGGCGAAGGACGACGCGCGGGGCCGCAAGCCGGGACAGAAGCGCAACCCGAAGGGGGCCAGCCCTACAAGCGGAAGTACGGCGAGCCGGACGAGAAGGCGCAGAGCAACTTCACCGATCCGGAGAGCCGGATCATGAAGACGAGTTCGGAGGGGTTCCAGCAAAGCTACAACGCGCAGATGGCGGTGGAGGGGGAGAACCAGCTGGTGGTGGGGGCCGAGGTGACGGACAACGCGAGCGACCAGGGCCAGCTGGTCCCGATGGTCGACGCGGCGGCGGAGACGTGCGGCGAGACGCCGGCGCAGGTGCTGGCGGACGCAGGCTATTGCAACGAACCGGACCTGCAGGCGCTGAAGGAGCGGGACATCGACGGGTATGTGGCTCTGGGCCGGGAGGGCGGGACCGCCGCGGCCGTCGATGCGGACGAGCATCCGGCGAAGGCGCGCATGGCCGAGAAGCTGGAGAGCGACGAGGGCCGGAGGCGGTACGCACGCCGAAAGTGGATGGCGGAGGCGCCTGTCGGCTGGGTCAAGGAGGTGATGGGATTTCGACGATTCAGCTTCCGGGGCCTCGATAAGGTGCAGGGCGAGTGGACCCTCGTGTGCCTGGCCCTCAACGTCAAGCGGCTGCACACCCTTCAGGCCGCATGAGCCGACGATCGTTGCCCCGCAACTGCGGCCCCCGGGCCTCCCACCGGCCTCCTGGACCCCGATTTGGCGCTACGCTGCCTTCCCGGCCCGTCAGCGGCCCCGGATCCCTACCTCTCTCTCCCCGAATCTCTCTGGCCCGCAGCGGCCCTCCCGTCTTCCCGTCACGCCCGCTGCGCTTCTGGGGCGCAGACTCCTAGGGGTGGTCTGCGCAGGCCGCGACGGCGGCGGCAAGCGCTATGGCCACGGTCCTTGTCATGCTGGCACCAACCCCCGCACCTCAACGCGCTGCACCCCCAGCTCATCCCGTGTCGTTACCAGCGCCCAATCGGGCCCGATGTCCAGCAGACCGGTCCGGGCAGGAAGCACCAGGGTACGCACCCACCTGCCATCTTCATCGAATCCCAACCACTCGCTCCGCTCCCCCGGGCGCATGTAGTCGTGCACCCACAGCATGCCGTCGTCTCCCATCATGAGCCCGTGGTACGTGGGGAACTCGTCCGGCACGATCTCGCTCTCCCGGTCCCAGCGGCTCTCGAAGCGCGCGCGCCAGTCGGGATCGTCGTCGTCGCGGTAGCTTGCCTCGAGGGCGTCCCGGTATCGGTCGACATCCTCCCGGGCCACGGCCAGGTCCGGCCCCTCCCAGCGGATCCGGCGAATCGTCGAGCCCGTCCAGCCGATCAGCTCGACCTCGTAGTCGTCGCTGGTGCCGAGCCACGTTCCTTCGTCGGTCGCTGCCAGCGCTATGTCATGGTTCCAGAGGCTGCCGAGCATGGCAATGCCAGCGCCCAGGGACCTCTGCTCGCGGTCGGGAATCCTCTCGCGCAGCGTCGTTGCGGCGGTGTCGCCGATTTCGGCGAAGCCCAGTGAAAGCAGTACGCGGTGTAGCGCCCCGGGCTCGACCTCCTCCTCGCCCATGCGGAGACTGTTGCTCGTGAAGGCCAGGCGCCCGTTCGGTGCGCACACGAAGTCGCGCAGCGGCAATCCGTTGTACAGAAAGCGGTACTCGTCGAGGAGGTCTCCCTCCCAGTCGTACAGGTAGACCCGCGCGTTCCGGGTGTCGGAAACGACGATCGACTCCTCGCTTGCGCAGCCCTCCACGATCTGCACACTCCTGAACTCGCCCGGCCCCTCACCCGCGCGACCGCGGCTCCACAGGTGCTCCCCACCCGCGCCGAACCGCTGGACCCGGAAGTTCTCCTGGTCGGACACGACCACGCTGCCGTCGGGGAGCCTGGCGCCGGCGTTGATCCTGGCGAAGAGGTACTCGTCCGGCCCATCAAGCCTCCCGACCGAGAGGATCGGTTCGGCGGACAGGCGGATTTCGGAGGCCGGTCTCGTAAGGGGCGCCTGGGCGCGAGCGGGATGGGGTGTAGCGGTGAGCGCCAGTACCGGCACGGCGGCGGCTTGAATCCAGCGGTGAGCTAGCATGTACGGACTCTTCGTGGAATGGACGTGGCGCATGATGCCCTCCTGGTTCGAATTGATCTCCGAACAACTTAGTTGATAGTAGAAAGATGGTTCGGGGAATGTCAAGGACCCGTGAGGAACTCCCACAAGCACGCCAAGGTCAAGCGCTGGCTCGCCACCCGGCCACGCTTGTAGCGCGACAATCAGGATGAGAAGCCAGCGACAAACAGGGTGAGAGAGCTGGAGGTGGCCGCGGCCGGCCCGAAGTTTGGTGTTTTCCCTTGGAGCGGAGAGACGCCAAGTGCCGGGCCGACACATCACGGACCACCAGATGGAGCTCTACACGACGCACCGGAAGAAGGACCGTCCGCGCTGGCCGGGGCGAAGGCGGGGTTCAGCACGGCGACGGCGTACCGGATCGAAGCGGATCCCGGGCGGCCGTCGGAGAAGAGGAAGCCGAGGGGGCGGAGGCGGCCGGACCCGCTGGCGGGGATCTTCGAGGAGGAGATCGTGCCGCTGCTGGAAGCGAGCCCGGGGCTGCGGGCGGTGGCGGTGTACGAGGAGATGATGCGCCGTCGTCCGGACCTGAGTCCGGGAGTCCGGCGGACGATCGAGCGGCGGGTGCGGGCGTGGAAGGCGAAGCACGGGCCGGAACAGGAGATCATCTTCCGGCAGAGGCACGAGCCGGGGCGGCGGGGGCTGTCGGACTTCACGGACGCCAGGGGTCTGGAGGTGACGGTCGCCGGGGAGCCGTTGGCGCACAAGCTGTACCACTTCCGGCTGGAGTACTCGGGGTTCTGCCATGCGGCGGTGGTGCTGGGCGGGGAGAGCTTCGTCGCGCTGGCCGGGGGGCTGCAGGACGCGCTGTGGGCGCTGGGCGGAGTCCCGAAGGAGCACCGGACGGACAGCCTGCCGGCGGCGTTCCGGAACCTGAAGCGCGACGCGCGGGAGGATCTGACGCGGCGCTACGAGGGGCTGCTGGCGGACTACGGGATGGAGGGGAGCCGGAACAACCGGGGCCGGGCGCACGAGAACGGGTCGGTCGAGGGGCCGCACGGGCACCTGAAGCGTGCGATCGGGGACGCGCTGCTGCTGAGGGGTTCGCGGGACTTCGAGACGCTGGAGGCGTACCGGGCGTTCGTGGCGCAGGTGGCGAGCCGCCGCAACGCGCGCAGCCGGGCGCGGATCGACGCGGAGCGGGCGGTGCTGGGGCCGCTGCCGAAGCGGCGGACCGACGGCTTCGAGGAGACGCTGGTGCGGGTGACCCGGACGGGCGGCTTCACGCTGCGGCGGGTGTTCTACACGGTGCCCTCGCGGCTGGTGGGACACCGGCTGCGGGTGCGGCTGTACGACGACCGCCTGGTGCTGTACGCGGGCACGGAGCACCTCATGACCCTGCCCCGGGGCCACGCGGGCCCGGAAGGCCGGCGCGGGCGGGTGGTGGACTACCGCCACGTGCTGCCATCGCTGCGGTTCAAGCCGATGGCGCTGCTGAACTGGGTCTGCCGTGACGACCTGTTCCCCCGCGACGCCTGCCGCCGCGCCTTCGACGCGCTGCTCGAAGCCCTCGGCGGCCGCAAGGCCTGCCGCCGGATGGTGGACTTGCTCGCCCTGGCCCATGACCAGTGCTGCGAAGCCCGGCTCGCCGCCGATATCGACGTGCTGCTCGACGCCGGGAAGCTGCCCGATCCCGCCCTCCTCAGCGAGCGCTTCTCGCCGCAGCCGGTGAGCCGGCTGATCGCCCAGCACCGCAGGACCGGCTACATACGCGACCACCGCTAAGAAGCCCCCGGCGCGGCCCTTCACGCGCCGCTACACCCGCGCCGAAGGTCGACGAAGCCAACGGCCGCGTCAAGAAGCGCTACCGGCAGAACGATGTCGCCACCCCGTATGACCGATTCAGGTCGCTGCCTGACGCCGCCTCGTTCCTCAAGCCCGGCGTCACCTTCCAACTGCTCGACCACCCGCCACCGCCCACCCCCACCCGATCCGCCAAACAGTAACAGACCCAACCGCGGGACTAGCCCCGTCAGCGAGCCCCGCGACGAACTCCGCGGGTCCAACTCACTCCACGGCGCGCCTCTCCTCGACCGCGTCGGCACCCAGCGGTGCGAACGGCACACTCGCCCCTATCGGGGTATTGGGGACGAATGCGGTATGGTCGACGTGGGGAACATTCGCCCGCAGGTTCCACCAAGCCCTGCTTGGCTGCTCCGCCCGTCAGGCTATGGCGCTTCCCGGGGTGGGGGTAGGACGCTGACGGGACACCGGCCCCGTCCCATGCCGCAGGGGGGTCCTTTGGGCCGAAGTACTCTGTTGCCGCCGCAAACTGGAACACGCAGGACGTTGTGCCCGTTTCCTGCGTTCAGTTTCTGAGTGGTTCCCTGTCCACCATGACCCCGCCCTGGATCACGAGATGCACCCGCTTCGTGTTGCTGATCGACTCTATCGGCGAGGCATCGAGAATCAACAGCGTCGCCTCGTCGCCGGGCGCCACGCCCCAGCGTCGATCCGATCCATTGCGCTGACCCGTGGCTGCACGAACCAGGAATCCGTGTCTGGCAGGTGGACCAAGACCGTGTATCTGCCGGAGACTCGTCGCGTTCTCTATGTCGGGAAGGACTGGGTTCTGGTGCGCATCGCCAACTCTCTCAGGGTCCAGCAATTCGCTGTTCCACGGCATCCCAGGTCGATCCAGTTCCCGGCCAGATCCGAGCTGTTACTGCCTCTGGTCCTCGTCCAACCGGCACCTGTCAGGAGAATTCGCCGCCGAAATGAACCTGCTCTGGTGATCGTTCCGTACCCTGTGTCTGGGGCCGGGCCGGTTCAGTGCGCCCGCTTGAGACTTAGTGGCACCAACTGAGTCTAAGGGCCCGCAGGCCGGTGATGCCGGCTTCCCCGTAGTGATAAGCCAAGTGGTATGACCACAACGCTCCGATCTACTATGTCTATATGCTACAACATCTTATCAGAAACAGTATGACAGAAGCGGCATCTTCCGTACCACGAGTCGGACCACGTGCTGAACATCGCGTACAACATGCTGTGCGGAGGCGCGCGGCTGGAGGACCTGGGCGCCCTGCGCAACAACGCGGCCTACATGGACGCCCTGGGGGCGGAGGTGATCCCGAGCCCGACGGCGGCGGGCGACTTCACGCGCCGCTTCGGCGAGGCGGACGTCATCGAGCTGCAGGAGTGCATCAACGCGGTGCGGCCGCGGTTGTGGCGGGGCCGGGGCCGGGACCTGCTGGGGCCGGTGGCGTACATCGACGTGGACGGGACGCTGGCGCCCACGCTGGGCGAGAAGAAGGACGGCATCGACATGTCCTACAAGGGGGTGTGGGGCTACCACCCGCTGGTCGTCTCGCTGGCCAACACCGGCGAGGTGCTCTACCTGGTGAACCGGCCGGGCAACGCGGTGAGCCACCAGGGCGCGGCGGAGTGGATCGACAAGGCGGTCGGGCTCGTGGCGCCGCACGCCGAACGGGTGTGCGTGCGCGGGGACACGGACTTCTCGCTGACCGTCAACTTCGACCGCTGGAGCGAGGCGGCGGACTTCATCTTCGGCTACGACGCGCAGCCGGGCATGGTGAAGCGGGCCGAGGCGCTGGAGGAGGGTGACTGGGAGCGGCTGGAGCGCCGGCCGCGCTACACGTCGCGGACGGGGAAGACGCGGAGCCGGCGGGCGGACGTGAAGGGGCGGATCGTGCGGGAGCGCGGCTACGTCAACAACCGGCTGAACCACGAGGACGTGGCCGAGTACGACTACCGGCCCGGAAAGTGCCGCGAGACCTGCCGGATGGTGGTCGTGCGCAAGAACATCAGCAGGATGAAGGGCGAGCTGTGCCTGATGGACGAGGTCCGCTACTTCTTCTACATCACCACGCGGCGGGACCTCAGCGCGGCCGAGGTGGTCCGGCTGGCCAACGCCCGCTGCGACCAGGAGAACGTGATCGAACAGTTGAAGAACGGGGTGAACGCGCTGCGGGTGCCGGTCTACGACCTGGTGAGCAACTGGGCCTGCATGGTAATGGCGGCGCTGGCGTGGAACCTGAAGAGCTGGTTCGCCATGATGATGCACCTGAAGTCCGACCGCCGGAAGTACGTCGCCATGGAGTTCAAGCGCTTCATCCGCGAGATGATCCTGCTGCCCTGCCAGGTCATCCGCTGCGCCCGGCAGACCACCCTGCGCATCATCGGCTGGCAGCCCGCCACCGACCGGCTGTTCAGCACCTGGCGCACCATCGAACGGACCGGCTTCGGCTGACGCCGCCCCTCCCCGCCGCTTCCCCACCCCGCCACCCCGCGCGTCCACGGGCACCGGTGTCTCCCGTGCCCAAAATCACTCGGGAAACCCCGGGACCGCGCACTCAAAAGACTCCGTTCATCCCCTGGCACGCCTGCAAAACAGCCCCGTGGAAGCCGCCAGGTCCGCTCTATGACAACTTGCACAACCGAAACTCGCCCCCCGGACCCTACTCGCTTGTTTTGGGACTAGTCCGACTCTTCCGGAGGCCGGCAGACCAGGACGGGCCGGTCAGCGCCACGTAAGTACTTTGTCCGTCACGCTCCCGAGCATCATGCGCCTTACACCCCCTCGACCGTGCGTCGCCATCGCGATGAGGTCGACGTCGTGCTCGGCTGCGTAGTGCAGGATCCCATTCGAGGGGCTGTTGTCAAGCACCACCTCCCCGGTGACCTTCACGCCTCGGGGTCGAATCCGGCCAGGTCGGTGTCCGCCAGGCCAAGCCGGTCCTTCCCGGACAACACGTCCCCGCAGAGACGCAGACCCGCGCCCAGCACATCTTCCCGGTCGACGTGGTCGTCGATCCGCGCCGCGGGATGCAGCCTTCCGGCACGGACCTCGGCGCCCAGGGCACCCAGCCGCGCCCCGACCTCGTCCTCGATCGTCGCGATTTCTTCCGCCTCGCGCAGCTTGCGCCACATCGGCGACGGCCCCGCCAGATCGACGGCCACCATCCACTCCGTGTCGTCGCTGCCCGCGTCGGCGGCCCGCGCCGCGTCCCATGCCGCCGCGACCTCGTTCACCAGCGCATCCAGCGTGTGCACCTCCTCCAGCCCCGAGACGGTGACCTTCTCCCACCGCACCCACGAGAACTCCCGGAAGTCGATCACCGGGTGGACCGGATCGTCCAGATCAACGAGCAGGCCACCCTTCGGGCCGCTCTCGCGGGGGTCGCGCCCCAGCAGGTTGCCGCAGTAGAGGACCGGGGGGTCGGCGGAGCGTTCCTGGCGCAGATGAACGTGTCCCAGCGCCCAGTAGTGGAAGCCCGCGGCACGCAGATGATCGATGCCGGACGGGGCGTAGGGGGCGGTGAACGTCCCTTCCGGTCGCCGAGGTGACCTGCGTGTGCAGGATCGCCACCTGGGGGAGTGCGGTGTCGGGCACGGGCTCGAGCCGTAGCGAAAGGTCCGCGGTTTCGCGGGCATCGGCGTGGCCCGCGCCGGTGACGTGGCCGACGATGTCCCCCGCGCGACCTTTGACCGGGACCGTCACCGGATCCGGGCCGGGGATCATCGTGACGTTGCCGGGCCAGTCCAGGCCGTTGGCGGGCCAGTCCAGGCCATTGCGCGGAGCCCATGTCCCGGGTCGTGATTCCCGGTGGCGTAGACGACCTGGATGTCCGCTTCGGCCAGCCTGCCGAGCTGGGCCAGCAGGAATCGCTCGCTCTCGAAGGACCGGCTGCCTCCGTCAAAGAGGTCGCCGGCGATCAGCACCGCGTCCACCTGCTCGCCGACAGCGGTGTCCACGCACCGGGCAAAGGCCTCGCGTGCAGCATGCCGCAGGCGATTCCGCATGTCGTCCGACCGACCGGCGAAGGCGGTGTCGAGGTGGACATCCGCGATGTGGATGAAACGCAACGGGCGACTCGGGGGTACGGGTGAAATTGACGGAAGCGGCCCGCCTGAAAGGTAACGTCTGGTGGCGGCGGGGGTGGCCGGTTTACTCTATTGTTTCCGCGCGAGAGACTTCCCCGGTTTGCAGATTGACATGCGACTCCCCCCACCGTCCCGTGCCGCCGCTTCCGGGTGGTTGCCGGCCGGTGTGGCGATCGCCGTACCGCTGCTTGCCGCTTCCGGCTGTGATGCAATCCGGGAATCGGCCGGGGCGGGCGCCAACGGCACTCCCTCCGACACGGTGACCGCCGTCGTTGCGGCGACCATCGGGAGCACGGGCATCGAGGGCACCGACGAGTACATCTTCGCCGATGTCCAGTCGGTGGCCGCGGACGAGGCCGGATTGATTTACGTCGCCGACCGGATACCGCCATCGGTGCGGGTCTACGGGCCGGAGGGCGACTTCATCGCGTGGGTCGGGCGCGAAGGCGAAGGCCCCGGCGAGTTCACGGCCTGGCCGAGCGACATTCTTGCCGATGATGGCAGGCTCTATGTGCGGGGGGAGCGAGTCACGGTCTTTGGGGCACGCGCGGCTTCAGAGTACCCGGATTCGGTTCTGACGACATGGAGGATTCCGCCCTACAGCAATTCGGATTCCCGGAGGGCCCGATTCGATGCGGGCATCTACTACTATCCGCAGTACACGTTCCGCCGGGACGAACCCGAACAGTACTATTACATGAGGTTCGGCGCGGAGGGATTCCTGGGGGACACCGTGCATGTCCCGGCTTTTGAGAACGTTACCGGGGGTCGTGCCGCGTTCTACATGGTGGGTGGGGGCAGTGGCCGCATGGTCCCCGGCCTGAACATCGCCCCCTTCGCTCCCCGCGCCGCCTGGGACATGACCGGCCGGGGCACGATCATCGCCGGCGACGGCACCACGTCCCAGCTCCAGGAATTCGGCCAGGACGGCCAGGTCATCAGGACCATCGATGGCCCCGCTTTGAATCGGCGACCGGTGCCCGAGGCGGAACGCTCCGACAGCATGGCCGCGCTCGAGTTGCGCATCGATTCCCTCCCGGTGCCCCTGGACGAGGTCGAGAATGTCGCCCCCGAGATCCTCAGTGGAGAGATCCCCGACTCGCTGCCCCACTTCCTCTCGATCCATGTCGGCGCGTCGGACCGCATCTGGGTCCGAAGGTGGTCGCCCGAGGGCATGGGGTCATCCCGCTACTACGACGTAATCGATTACGACGGAAGCTATGCCGGCACCGTCGTCGTGCCGGTCCCGCTCCTGGCGGACCCGCCGCCCTTCTTCGGCGACTCGGTCATCGCCGGTGTAGTCATGGATCCGGCAACGGATGTACATTCGGTCGTTGTGGTCCGCTTCACCTTGCCCTCAAGAGCCAACCCGTGACGAAATGATTCAGCCAGGCGGCGCCCGCCAGTCCCCGGTCAACCCTGAAGTCATTCGCGATGTGCTCGGCGCCCTTCGGGGCGCGGTGGACGACGACCGCTATCGCCTCCTGGAGAAGTTCGTGCCGTTCTTCCTCGGCCAGGCGCCGGTTGAACTGCTGGAGGAGCGTGGGACGGTTGACCTGGCCCGGTTGTGCGTGGACTCGCTCCTGTTCCTGGACCGGAGCCGCCCCGACCGGGTCGACGTCGAGGTCCTGAACCCGGATCAGGAAGGGGCCGGGTGGTCCGCCCCGGTGACGGTCGTGCAAACCAACATCTCCGAGCGGCCCTTCATCGTGGACACGATCCGCGAGTTCCTGTCCTCGGAGGACCTCCGGATCGCGCACCTGGTCTACCCGCTCATGACCGTGGAGCGGAATGAGGACGGGTGGATCACGGACCTTCATCCGCCGGACGAGAGCGCCCAAACCGAGTCCATAGTGTACGCGGAGGTCTCCCGGGTCGCCGATTCCGAGGCCCGCGACTCGCTCCGCCACGAGACGGCGCGCCGCCTGGAAGATGTGGTCAAGGCCACCGACGACTTCGGCTTGATGATCGACAAGATCGGGGACGTGGTTGCGGAGCTGGGATTCCGTATGCGCGATGTCCGCCAGCACCGCGACGAGTTCCGCGAGGTCCAGGCCTTCCTGCGCTGGCTGCGCGACGGGGGCTTCGTCTTCCTCGGCTATCGCTCCTATTCGTTCCAGCCGGTCGAGCCAGGGGGCGAAGATTCGGTCATGGTCGGCCCCGGTTCCGGGCTGGGCGTGCTCCAGGCGGAAGACACGTCGGCCTTTGCCCGCCCCCTTCCGATTAGCCAGCTGTCCAGCCAGATGCGGGACAGGGCGCTGTCCGGCCCGCTCCTGATCATCAGCAAGACCAACGCCGAGTCCACGGTCCACCGCCGCGCACGCATGGACTACATCGGCGTCAAGAAGCTCCGCCGCGACGGTTCGGTTGCGGGCGAACACCGTTTCCTCGGCCTCTTCACGTCGCAGGCCTACACCGAGCCCGCCCAGGACATCCCCATCCTGCGCCAGAAGCTCGGGACCATCCTCGAAGGCGTGTCGGAGGGGTCGCACGACTACAAGGAGATCATCACGATCTTCGACTCTCTGCCGAAGGAGGAGCTTTTCCTCGCCTCGGCCGAGGAGATCGCGAAGGACATCCGCACGATCCTGACCCGCTACAACACCGCCGAGGTCTTCGTGACGGTGCGGCGCGATGCGCTGGGACGCGGTGTCTCCATCATGGTCGTGCTGCCGCGCAGCCGCTTTTCGGGCGCATTCCGGAAGGATTTCGAGACGGCGCTGGTGTCGCGCTACAAGGCCGAGGTCCTGAACTATCACCTGGCCATGGGCGCGGGGGACCAGGCACGCCTGCACTTCTATCTGGGCGGCCCCCCCGATCGGCTCGCCGAAATCGAGTGGCGGGACCTCAAGGCCACCGTCACGAGCCTCACCCGGTCGTGGCTCGACGAGGTGGGGGACCTCCTGGCCGAGACGCGTCCGGCCGACGAGGCCCACCGCCTGGCGGAGCACTACGAGAGCGCCTTCGCGCCGGAATACAAAGCCGCGACCGATCCTTCTGCCGCCATCACGGACATCGTCGAGCTGGAGGCGATGAAGGCCGAAGGGCGCATGGAATCCGTCCGCTTCTTCGACGATTCGAAGAGCAGGAGCAAGTGCGACCTCAAGGTGTACATCCGGGAGCACCAGATCATCCTGTCGGACTTCATGCCCGTGCTGGAGAACTGCGGCCTCAGGGTGATCGCGGTTTCGCTCTTCGAACTGCGCGAAGGCAGCAGTGGGAACGACTCTGCCATCTACAGCTTTGACGTACAGACATCGGATGGCGACAGGGTGGACGTGGACGCGCGGGGAGGTGTCCTGTCCGAGGCGATCCTGGCCGTGCGGGCTGGGGACGCGACCAACGACGCCTTCAACCACCTGATGCAGCCCACCGGGATGGCATGGCGGGAAGTGGAAGTCCTGCGCGCGTACTCGCACTACGCGTTCCAGATCGGGGCCGTGCCCAGCCGACAGGTGTTGCGGGCCGCACTCGACAGCCACCCCGCGATCGGGCTGCTCCTCTTCCAGCTCTTCGAGGCCCGCTTCGACCCGGGCTCCCCGGACGCGGAGGCGGGGGTGGAGGCGCGCGAGGTCAGCGTTGCCGAACTCAGGAGCCGGATCGGCGATGAGCTGGTCGGAGTGAGCTCTCTTGCCCACGACCGGGCGCTGCGCTCGTTCCAGGCCGTGATCGACTCGACGGTGCGGACGAACTACTACCGGACCGGGGGACGCACGCCGACGGTCCGGTCGGGGGGTGTGCCGTACGCCTCCTTCAAGTTTGACAGCGAGCGGTTGCAGAGCGTGTCGAAGAGCCGTCTCAAGTACGAAGTCTGGGTCCGTTCGTCGAGGATGGAGGGAATCCACCTGCGGGGTGCGTCGGTGGCGCGCGGGGGCATCCGCCACTCGGACCGTCCCGACGACTTCCGCACCGAGGTCATGGGACTGGTTCTCACCCAGATGGTGAAGAATGCGGTCATCGTGCCCAGCGGGTCGAAGGGCGGGTTCGTCTGTCTCAGGTCGTTTCCCGACCGCGAAGCCATGGGACATGAGGCCCGCGAGCAGTACTGCACCCTCATGCGCGGACTCCTGGACATCACCGACAACCTCGACGGTGCGACCAAACCTCCCGAGGGAGTGATCCGCTACGACGGCTTCGACCCCTACCTGGTCGTCGCGGCCGACAAGGGCACCGCGCCCTTCTCCGACACCGCCAACGCCGTGGCGGCCGAGTACGGCTTCTGGCTCGACGACGCCTTCGCCTCGGGCGGCTCGAACGGGTACGACCACAAAGTGGTGGGGATCACCGCCGGCGGCGCTTGGGAGTCGGTGAAGCGGCACTTCCGCGAGATGGGCAGGAACATCCAGGAAGAGCCCTTCACGGTGGCGGGCATCGGCGACATGAGCGGCGACGTCTTCGGGAACGGCATGCTCCTTTCCCGCTGCACCCGCCTCGTGGCGGCGTTCGACCACCGCCACGTCTTCATCGATCCCGACCCCGATCCCGAGACCTCCTTCGAGGAGCGCGAGCGGATCTTCCACCTCGGCCGTTCGTCCTGGGACGACTACGACCGTAGCAAGCTGTCGCCGGGCGGGATGATCGTGCCCCGGGGGCTAAAGTCGGTCGACCTCACCGAGGAGGCCCGCGTCGCGCTCGGCCTCGATGGAGACATGGCGACGCTCGACGGCGAGAGCCTCATCCGGGCCGTTTTGTCGGCGCCCGTCGACCTGCTCTGGAACGGCGGGATCGGCACATATGTGAAGGCGGGTGCGGAAGGCCATGCCGACGCGGGCGACGCCTCGAACGACGCCGTGCGCATCAACGTGAGCGAGCTCCGCGCCAAGGTGGTGGGCGAAGGCGGCAACCTCGGCTTCACGCAAGCCGCGCGGGTCGAGTACGCGTTGGGGGGCGGGCGCATCAACACGGATGCGCTGGACAACGCCGGCGGCGTCAACCTCTCCGATCGGGAAGTGAACCTCAAGATCCTCCTCAACGAAGCCCTCAACGCGGGCCTCGTGACGCGGGAGGAGCGCAACCGGCTGCTGGAAGGCCTGACCGACACCGTCGCCGCGCTCGTCCTTGCCGACAACGAGTCCGGATGCCAGACGGTGTCGCTCGACGAATACCGCGCGCGCCGGGGCATGGACCACTACTGGGCGCTCATGGGCGACCTGAGTCGGAAGGGTCTGCTCGACCGCGACGCCGAGGGGCTTCCCTCGTGGGACGAGCTTTCGGCGCGCAAGGAGTCCAATCAATCGCTGACGCGGCCCGAGCTGTGCGTCCTCATGGCGTACGCCAAGCTGCATCTCAAGTCGGCGCTGCTGGCCTCCGACCTGCCCGACGATCCGTCCACCGAGGACTACTTCCACCGGTATTTCCCGGCCGAAGCCATGGAGCTGGTGGGGAAGGAGCGGGCGGCGAACCACCGTCTGCGACGCGAGATCGTCGCCTGCCAGCTGACCAACGACCTGGTCGACCTGATGGGCTCCGCGTTCATCGGCCGCCTCGTGCGCGAGACGGGCCGGGAGTCGGCGGAGATCGCGCGGGCGTGGCTGGTGGCCGCCAAACTGACGCGGCACGATGTGCTGCTGGAGGAAATCCGCTCCCGCGAGGGAAGGGTGTCGGCCGGCGTGACCTATCGCTGGACGATGGGGCTGGCACGGGTGCTGGAACGTACCACGCGTTGGGTGCTGACCAACTGCGACCCCGAGGAATCCACCACGGCGCTCATCGAGGAGAGCCTGGACGGTCTCGAAGCCCTGCGCGAGAAGTTCCACGACATCGTGGCCGGCCAGGATCGCGAGAACTACCTGACGCGGGTGAAGGCGGCCATGCCCCGGGCCGGGGACGAGTCCTTCGTCCGCACCCTGGTCACGTTGCGCTTCCTGGACCACCTCCTGGAGATCCTCCGCGTCGCTCGGACCACCGACACCGATCCGGTGAGCGCGGCGAGGGTGTACTACTGGGTCACCGAGGAGCTCCGCATCCCGTGGCTGGCGGACTGCATCGAGAGGGCGAGCGGAGAGGGCAAGTGGCAGCAGCGCTGGGCATTGGGACTCGTCAACGACCTGGGCGCGATCCGCCGCTACCTGACGGAGGGCGCGCTGGCCGGCGAAGGTACCCTGGAGGGCGCGCTGAACTTCGGCGGGAACGACGCGCAGCTGACCCGCTTCCACGACGTGCTGGAAGAGGTCGAGAGCGAGGACGTGGTCAGCCTGGCGGGGCTGTCAGTGGCGATCCAGCAGATCCGGTACCTGGCGGCGCGGAGGTAGGCTACTCGCTCCCCTCCGCCACCTCCAGCAACACCCCCTCCTTCACCCCCACGCTCGGCACGACGATGTGCCCGGCGTGGACAAACTGCGCCAGGTACCGGTAGACCATCGCCGCGGGCAGGATCACGTCGGCCCGGTCGGGCCTCAGGGCCAGCTCCCGGATCCGTTCCGTGACGGTCATCGACGACAGCAAGTGGATCACGGCGTCGAGGCGGCTGGTCGGCATGATGGCCAGCTTGAGCGGGTCCAGGTAGCTGAGGGCAAGCGTGGCGATAGCCTCGATGTTGCCGCCGGTGGCCGCGAATGCCGTCGGTCCCCCGTCCGCCTCCGGAGCAGGGATGGTGAGCGCCTGAAGCTCGCGGCGCACCCAGGCTCGCAGCGAGTCGTGGCACCCTTCGGCCGCGGCCAGGGTCTCCAGGAGGCGGACCGTTCCCAGCTGATACGACTCGCTCCAGAGGATTCCCGTCTCGTCAACCAGCGAGATCTCGACGCTCCCACCGCCCAGGTCAACGAGGATCCAGCGCCCCTGGGACAGGTCGACCCGGCTGCGGACGGCCCGGTGGACAAGGCGCGCTTCCTCGTCTCCGCTGATCGGTTCCAGGACGATGTCAGATTCTGCATGGATTCTGTCCAGGAATCTGTCACGATTCGAAGCCTCCCGGGTTGCGCTGGTGGCGACGGCCCGGAAGCGCTCCACGCCCAGCCCTTCGATCTCGCGCCGGAAGAGGCGGAAGGCCGCGACGGCGCGCGCCATCGTCTCTTCGTCGAGGTCGCCGTCGGTGAAGACGCGGTGCCCGAGACGGATGGGCTCGCGTAGCCTGTGGACGACGGTGTAGGAGTCGGGCGCGGCGAAATCGGCGACGACAAAGCGGATGGCGTTCGAACCGGCGTCAATGGCGGCGACACGCACGGGGAACGCCCGCCGGGCCGGTTCGGTCACCCCGGCTCATCCGGAGACGGTTCGGGCGCCGGAGCGGAATCCATGTAGGGGAGTGCGGCGTCGCGCTCGGGCCAGTACCGCCACAGATACCAGATCAGCACCGGGAGCGAGAGGACGACCAGAAGAAAGGCGGACCAGCCATCGGTGTCCTGCATCACGGCTGCGGCGTCCAGCGGCTCGTCGGATCCCGAGACGAACCCGCCCACGGTTGCGACCGCGTTGTTGGCGGCGTGGAAGGCGATCGGGACGATCAGGGTGCGGGTCCGGAGGTAGAGGATGGCCGCGACCAGCCCGACGACCGTGATCCCGATCGCGTTCGCATGCAGAATCCCGAAACAGACCGAAGAGACCACGATTCCGGTTCTGATCCCCCACTTGACTCCCCAGCGACTCACCAGTATTCCCCGAAAGAGCACCTCTTCGAGAACCGGGGCCACCAGCACGCCCACGACGATCCAGCCCAGGTCGTGTCCAAAGGTGCCCCCCGGAGGTGTCGCGAGCGCCTCCAGCAGCCAGGTGAGCAGACCGGGTGCCGCTTGGGACAGCGCGTATGCAACGACCTCCCAGGATCCGAGCGAGAACATCATCGTGATGGCCAGCAGACCCGCCGTGGTGAGCCAATCGTGGCCCGTGGGGACGCGTCCGATCAGTCGCCGAAAGTCGACGCCCGCCCGCCGTCCGGCCCACAGGAGCCAAATGGCGAGGGCGCCGTAACCCGCAAACATCCCAAGGATTTCGCGGGTGGCGAGGTTGCCCCAGAAGTTCTGTCCCAGCGCGAGGCCGACCACCCCGGTCACGGCGCCAAGCGCGATCATGATGAGGATCGTGCCGGCGATCACCGACGGGATGAGCGAGCGGGAGCGCAGCCGCTGGAAAGGGTTCATCCGCTCGGCGCCCTCGGGAGGTGCGGGAGGAACCGCGGTCTCGTTCACGTGACGTGCCGGGAAAAGGCGCTGGGCCTGGCAGCTGCTAGCTCACCGGCCCCGGCCGCTTGGCCGCGCCGTAGTGGATGCCGTTGAAGAGCAGCGGGAAGGTGCCGTGGGGCTGCGACCGGAAGGTGATCTTGGGTCCGAAGAGGAAGAGCTTCCCGGCGCCGATGTCGGCCTCGATCATGCTCGTGCCGCCTTCCAGATGCTGCTGGCCCCACGCCCACCCGCTCAACAGCGGTTCGGGGGAGTCGTACCACGCCAGCCGCCTCACGTTCGGGGCGTTGTCCCCGACCTGGAAGACGGGGCTGTGGCTGTGCAGGACGTTCACGCGCTCGCCCAGGCCGTGGGTGATCGGGCTGCCGTGCTCGACGCGGATGTCGTGGATCGACCCGGGGGTGAAGTAGTCGTCCCGGCTGAGCGGGTTGCCGTCGTCGTCCACCATGAAGTCTTCGAGGGGGAGGCCGAGGTCGGTGCCCAGCGCGGTCGAGGTCCCGATGGCGACCACCGCACCGCCGTTCTCGACGAACTCGCGCAGGGCGGGGACGCTCGTGTCGGCCGACAGGGAGCCCACCCGGCCGCGCAGCGAGTCCGGCAGCGAGGCCAGGAAGTCTTCGTCGGGGCCGCCGAATCTGCCGCCGCCGCCGCGCCCGCCGCCCATGGCGCCGTCGGGCAGGACGATCACGTCGAAGCGCTCGTTCAGCGCGCCCGCGTCGATGTCGGGCGGGTAGATGACCTCGAAGTTGAACTCGAAGTCTTCCAGGATATGACGGGTCCACCCTGACGGCATGGAGCCGCCGTATCGGTCCCAGAGACCGACCCGCGCGTGGGTCAGCTCGAATGTCTCGGCGGGAGCCATCGCCACGCCGTGGAAGGACACTCCCAGTTGGGCGGCCCATTCTTCCAGCTGCGACCGCGTGGCGGCGGCAGCCGGGATGTAGAAGGCACCGGGGGCAAAGGACATGCCTGCCGCGTCGAACGTCTCTTCAACCCAATGAACCTCGCCGCCGTTCGCCAGCACGCGGTTCACGGCGGTGAAGGCCGCGTTCTCATGGTCGACCATGTAGCCGGCCGGTGAATCGGCCCCGGCCACCGTGCCCGGCATCGGATCGGCAAGCCACTCGATCGGCTGGAAGGGTCCGCTGAACCCGTCGAGGATGCGGTCGAACTCGACGCCCATCTGGAGCGCGAGCGTCCAGCCGGCGTTGTCGTAGGGCGCGATCGGCGGTCCGCCCGGGTACTGGAAGTCGTCCGGGTGATTCTGGGGCTCCAACATGTCGATCACGTGGGGCCGGAACGCCTGGGCAGCGGTCACGACGTAGGAACCCGCGGGGTAGTCCTTGCCCGCCACGCTGAAGTCGTCGGTCGCCTGGTGCACCGTCACGCCGTTCTTGAGCAGGGCGTTCACGAAGCGGGTGGCGGTGGCGAAGCTGCTCTGGTCGGCCGGCAGGATGTAGCCGCGGGCGTCGCGCTTGGCGGGGTCGCGCAGGTAGGCGTCGTAGTCTTCCTGCGAGGCGCGCTGACCCACCTCGTCGGCAAGCCGGTCGATCCACATGGGCAGGATGGTCCACGAATCGCGGCCGCCGCGCTCGATCGAGTTCATCCCCATGCGCCAGATGTTGAACAGCAGGTGCTCGCGGTTGCGCGACGCGTAGTCGAGCACGGCCCGGTTGGCGGTCTGGGAGTAGTCGATGGACTGCCGGAAGTACCAGAGACCGGGTGTGACGGGGAGCGGCAGGTCGGCGTGGCTGATCTGCCGGTTGGGGAGAAAGGGGATCTCGACGGGCGTGGGATTGCCGATGGTTTCGGTGAGCAGGCCGATCATGTTGTGGAAATACGGCGTGGTGCGCAGGCCGCCGTTCCACCACGTCGAGTAGCTGGCGCCGCGCCGCATGGTGGTGCCGCCCTTGCCCTCGACGACCATGCGGTGGTGCATGGCCGAGCCGACCTGGTCGAGGCTGGTGATGATGATGGGGTCGAGGTTGTGGTTCGGCGGATCCCGGAAGGGCGGGGCGAACATGACGGTGCCCTGGGGGCCGGTCTGATGGTGGTTGTACACGATCTGCGGGAACCACTCGCGGTAGATGACCCGGTTCATGTTCTCGGTCTCGCTCAGCGAAGCCATGTAGAAGTCGCGGTTGTTGTCGTGCCCGGCATACTTGTTGTAGAGGACCGGGACGCCCTGCGTGGTGCGCTCCATCGGGTCGTCGTGGCGCATGTACCAGTTGGCGACGAGGGCGTGGCCGTCGGGGTTGGCGTGGGTGACCAGGAGGATGACGTCGTCGAGGAAGCGCATCGTCTCGGCGTCGTCGCGGCCGACCATCTGCCACACGAGCTCCATGAGCTGTTGGACGCCCAGCACCTCGGTGGCGTGGAGGCCGCCATCGATCCAGATGACGGCCTTGCCCTCGGCGGCGAGCGCGCGGGCCTCTTCCTCGGTGACGTCCTCGGCGTGGGCCAGCCGCCGCGCGATCTCCTTGTAGCGGCCGAGGTTGGGCCGGTTGGCGGGCGACGTGATCGTGGCCATCCACTGTTCGCGCCCTTCTTCGGACTGGCCGATCGACTCGAGGCTCATGCGGTCCGACTGCTGGGCGAGAAGGTGCCAGTAGTCGGTGAGGCCTTCGTAGTTGACGAGCTGGTAGTCGGTGCCGAGGCGGTAGCCGAACTGCTCCTCGGGGGTGGTGAGCTGGGCCTCGGTTGCCGCCGGTGCAAGCGTCAGCGAGGCGATGGCGATAAGGGCCGCGGCGGTGGCCGCGAATCCGGATGACGAAGGGTTGTTACGGCCCGCGATCATGGTATTCCTCGGTTCTGTGGTCGGTTCCGGGTGGGTGTCCAGCCGCCTACATTAGCGCAGGGGGCGGGGGTGGGGAAAGGGTGGGGTGGGACCCTGGCCGGCGTCCCAGTCACCGAATGACCCTACGACGCTCCCACGGCGGTGGCCGTCAAGCTGGCTGCCGCGGCCGGGTTCACGGGGCGACTCGGTTCGTGAATTGTGATAGTGACCATAAGAGATTACGTTATAGATCTAACCGTACACTATAATGGACACTATCATGACGATGCCGATTCGAGGTACGACTCCTCTTCCGGTCCGCCGACTCCTGAAGAAGCTCGGCAGTGACATCAGGGATGCTCGATTTCGCCGGCGGATCAGGGCAGTTACAATGGCGGAGCGTGCGCTGATTAGCCGTATGACCCTCCACAAGATCGAGCGGGGTGACACCGGCGTCTCGATGGGCAACTACGCGACGGTTCTGTTCGTGCTGGGCATGCATGATGGAATCTCGGGGCTGGCGGACCGCAGCCAGGACGGCGTGGGCCTCGATCTCCTCGAGGAACGCTTGCCGAAGCGCGTTCGGGTCCCCCGGCGGCCCCAGGCCCGCAACCGGCCCGAGCGCGGCTGAGGCCGCCACCATCATGGAGGGCCCGGTCCTGGTCCACGTCGACTTCGATGGTACGCCCGTCCTGGCTGGACGCCTTTGGATGCGGACCCGTGGCGGTCGCGAGAGCGCGTCGTTCGAGTACGACCGCGCGTGGCTGCAGCACCCGCGGCGTTTCGCGCTCGATCCGGCGCTCGCGGTCGGGCCGGGCCCGTTTCACACCGGTGAGGCGCTCTTCGGGTCGATCGGCGATTCGGCTCCGGATCGCTGGGGCCGGGTCCTGCTACGCCGTGCCGAAATCCGGCGGGCGAGGCTGGAGGGGCGGACGCCTCGCACGCTCTTCGAGTCCGATTTCCTGCTCCTGGTGGACGACGAGATCCGCTTGGGCGCGCTCCGGTTCTCTTCCAGCCACGGGGGGCCTTTTCTGGCCGAGCCGGGACGCGGGCGCGTTCCTCCGCTGGTGAGGTTGAGCCGGCTCCTGTCAGCGTCCACACGTGTCACGTGCCGGGAAGAGGGAGACGACGACCTCCAGCTGCTCATTGGACCGGGCTCGTCCCTGGGAGGCGCGCGGCCGAAGGCTGCCGTCCGGGACCGCGACGGCAGGCTGGCAATTGCCAAGTTTCCCCACCGGGAGGACGACCGGAACATCGTCCTCTGGGAAGGAGTTGCGCTGGGCTTGGCGGGACGCGCAGGGATCGAGGTGCCCGGTTGGCGCATCGAGAACGTGGCCGGGCGCCGCGTCCTGATCGTGCGGCGCTTCGACCGCGACGGGAATCGCCGGGCGCCTTTTCTCTCGGCCAGGAGCATGTTGGGGGTGCGCGACAATGACCCTCGCTCGTACCTGGAGATCGCGGACGCAGTTCGGTATCACGGTGCGACGCCCAGGCGCGACCTGGCTGAACTCTGGAGGCGTGTGGTATTCAACATCCTGGTCTCGAACACCGACGACCACCTTCGCAACCACGGATTTCTATACGAAGACGGCCGAGGCTGGCGTTTGTCCCCGGCCTACGATCTCAATCCCACGCCCACGGACATCCGTCCCCGCGTCCTGACCACATTCATCGATGAACACGACGGCACGGCGTCGCTCGAACGGGCCTTGGGGACCGCGGAGTACTATGGCCTCGGACCGGACGATGCGAGACGGATCGCGGGGGAGGTGGGACGGGCGGTAGCGGCCTGGAAGGCAGAGGCGGACCGGCTGGGAGCGTCCGGGCGGGAGTGCGAAAGGATGGAGTCGGCGTTTGCGCACATGGACCTTGAGAGGGCAGTGGGGATGGGCTGAACCCTCACCCGTCCCCCAGCGCCTCCTCCAGCGCGTCGAACGGCAGCACCGCACAACGGATCCGGCTGGGAAAGCGGCCCACGCCGGCAAGTGCGCGGAGATCTCCCAGCTCCTTCGGCAACGGCGGCCCGTCAGCCGTCAATCCCTCGGTAAACGCTCGTCGGAGGATGCCGACCGCACCGACCTCCTGGCCCTTCACCAGCGCGGTGAGCATTGACGCCGCCGCCTGTGAAATCGAGCAGCCGCGGCCATCGAAGGTGACTTCGGTGATGCGGCCGTCCTCGACCCGCGTCCAGATCCGAACCGTGTCGCCGCAGAAGGGGTTGTGCGCATGACCGGTCGTCGCGCCACTGCCGAGAGGGCCGCGGTTGCGGGGCCGCCGGAAGTGATCCCGGATGAGGGCCTGGTGGAGCTCGTCGCTGAGATTCGCCGCCAATGTTGCGCCCCGTGTGGAGAAGGGTAGACTACAAGTCCCATGGACCCGTCGAACACAGTACACACGAATGCCGATCCGGTGCTGGCGCAAGCCGCCGAGTGGCTGGAGGAAGGCCGCCGGATCGCCCTGGCCACGGTCACGCGCACGTGGGGATCGGCTCCACGGCGCGCCGGCAGCCACATGGTAATCGCCGCGAACGGGGACTTTTCGGGGTCCGTCTCGGGCGGGTGTATCGAGGGCGCGGTGATCCAGACGGCGCTCGATGTGATCGAGTCGGGCGCTCCCCGGACGCTGGAATTCGGGGTCACGAACGAGATGGCGTGGGAGGTCGGGCTGGCCTGCGGGGGACGGGTGCACCTCCTGGTCGAGCCCGTGGTCGAGGAATCGGGGCGGACCGCCCGGTGAAGGGCGAGGTCCTGCGGGAGCTGGTCGAGGCGCAGAGAGCCGGTAGGGACGTGGTTCTGGCGACTCGCCTGGCGGACGGGGCGCAGGCATTGATCGAATCGGGCAGCGGGCCGGACGGACTGGGGCTGGACGGCGACGTGGTGGCCGAGGTGCTCAGGATCGGCGAATCGCGAACGGTCGAGACGCCGCGGGGGGACGTCTTCCTTCGCCCATACATCCGGGCGCCGCGGTTGATCGTCGTCGGTGCCGTCCACATTGCCCAGGCCCTGGTCCCGATGGCCACGCTGGCGGGCTTTCAGGTGACGGTGCTGGATCCGCGCGAGGGATTCGCCACGGCCGATCGCTTCCCCGGCGCGGCGCTGGTCCTGGAGTGGCCCGACCGGGCGATGGCGGCGTTGGGGCTCGACGGCCGCACCGCCCTCGTGGCCCTGACCCACGACCCCAAGATCGACGACCCGGCGTTGTGGGCTGCGCTGGAGAGCGACGCGTTCTATGTGGGTGCGCTCGGGAGCCGGAAGACGCAGGGTGCGCGGCGGGAGCGGTTGGGTGATGCGGGATTCTCGTCCGCGGATGTGGACCGGATCCATGGGCCGATCGGGCTGCCGATCGGGGCGCGGACACCGGAAGAGATCGCGGTGGCGGTGCTGGCGCAGGTGATCGGGGCGTTGCGTGAGTAGGTTGGTCCGGGGCGCGGGCGTTGGCAGGAAGGAGTGCTGGACGTGAAGAGGATCTCGTTTCGATTGCTTGCTCTGACCTCCCTTGGTGCGGGGGCGGTGGGCTTGGCGCCGAGGGTTGAAGGGTCTTTTGGCGAGCCCCGAGGCGTGCCTCAGTCGTGTGATTCGGAGCTTGTCGAGCAGATCCGAATCGGAACGCTGACTGGCGCGGCCGAGTACTCGTTTTCCCATATCGTTTCGATTGCGGTGGGAGCCGGTGGCAGGCTGTTCGTGGCGGACGCCGACCTCGTGTCGATCCGGGAGTTCGATTCGGAGGGGCGGTTTGTGCGGGAAATAGGCCGCCAGGGCGAGGGTCCGGGCGAATTCCGGTCGATCGCGGGCGTGTCAGTGCTTCCCGACGGGCGTTTGGCGGCCTGGGACAGGAGGAACAGGCGGGTCACCGTGTATGGGACAGACGGCGCCTACGACCATGCCGTCCGGGCCGAGTCGGTCACTCCTCCCTATCCCTTTATGGACCGGGCGTTCCTGACCGACACCGACGGCAACTACTACCTGAGGATCTACGCCAAGGCGCCATCGTTCGGTCCCGATCCGCGTGGAATTGGCGGGGCCCGGTATGGCTACGCACGGATTTCACCGGACGGCGTCGTGATGGATACGCTGGTGGCGCCGGAGGCGCCCGGGTCGGAGGCCGGGGGGCCGATCGTGATCCACACGCCGGCGGGGGAGCGCAGCCCCTTTCCGGTCAAAATGCTGGACGCTCCAAGCCCCCTTGGCTACCTCGTTGCAGGCTTCAACGCCACCTACGCGTTCTCGATTCCGGATCCGGCCGGGATGGTCCACGTGGAGCGGGAGGGACTGCGGCCGGTGGACGTGACGACTGGCGAGCGCGCCGAGTGGCGGGCGCGGGTGGCCTACGCCGAGCGCAGATCCGGGACATCGTTCGCGGAGGTCCCTGCCCGGAAGCCCGCGTACCGGGATCTATGGGTCGATTCGGACGCTCGGATCTGGGTTCACCGGTACGCCGAGGCTCTCAAGCGAGATGAGCCGATTCTGGAGCTTTGGCTCGAGGATCCCGAGGGAAGCACGCCCCGGATAACATGGGCCGAGCCTTCGCTCCACGACGTGTTCGGGCCGGATGGGCGGCTGTTGCATTGCGTCGTGGTCCCCGACGATGCGGAACTCGTGGCGAGCCGGGGATCGGTTGTGTGGGGGATCGCGCGGGGTGCGTTGGCGGAGGAATACGTGGTGCGGTGGAGGATCGAGTAGGGGAGGTTGCTATCCCGCCACCCGCGGCGGCACCCCCAACCGCTCCACATTCGTCCCCAGCACCGACTCCACCGCGGCGGCGCGTGCGAGCAGGGCGTGGTCGCTTCCCGTGCGGCCGATGAGCTGAAGGCCGACCGGCATGCCGTGCTCGTCGAGGCCGGCCGGGAGGCTCACCGCGCACATGTTCAGCATGCTCGCCGGGCCGGTCCCCGAAAGCATGTCGCGGTTGGTGGCGCGATACACGTCCAGTTCGGCGAGCGCCGAGAGGGGCGGCGGGGTGATGGGCAGGGTGGGGGTGGCGAGAAGGTCGACCCGTTCCGCGTCCATGCGCGCGTGGAGTCTGGAGTGGCCCGACCGGGCGATGGCGGCGTTGGGGCTCGACGGCCGTACCGCCCTCGTGGCCCTCACCCACGACCCCAAGATCGACGACCCGGCGCTGGTGGCTGCGCTGGAGAGCGACGCGTTCTATGTGGGTGCACTGGGGAGCCGGAAGACGCAGAGTGCGCGGCGGGAACGGTTGGGTGATGCGGGATTCTCGTCCGCGGATGTGGACCGGATCCATGGGCCGATCGGGCTGCCGATCGGGGCGCGGACACCGGAAGAGATCGCGGTGGCGGTGCTGGCGCAGGTGATCGGGGCGTTGCGTGAGTAGGGCGCGTGAATCTACATCAGCCGTTGCAATCCCAATATGAGTCCCACGATCACCGTGGCCTGAACCAACAGCAAGCGATACATCTGTGCTTTCAGGCTCTTCAAGTCCTCCCGCGCCACACCACGGGATTCGACGATCTCCGTTCTGACTCCGGCGATATCCAGCTTCAATTGGGCGACATCTTCCTTCACCGAGGAAACCTCTCCTCTCACTGAGGAAATCTCTGCTCTCACTGAGGAAATCTCTGCTCTCACTGAGGTGAATTCGGTCCGGGTCTCTGCGCGCAGACCGTCGATTTCCGTCTTCATCTCGGTGCGCAGACCGTCGATTTCCGTTTTCATTTCGGTGCGGAGACCGTCGATTTTCGCCTTCATTTCGGTGCGGAGATCCGCGATTTCCGCCTTCACCTCGGACCGGAAATCCTTGAACTCCGCCTTCATCTCGTTCCGCAGGTCGCGGAAGTCACCCTTGGTGGCGGCGTTGCCCGCGACGGGGCCGCCCAGCGTGGTCACGAGCGCTTCGGCCTGCTCCTTCTTGAAGCCGGCGGCCTTGAGCGCCTTCACGGCCTTCAGGGTGTCAACTCCCGTAGTGTACATGGTATCAAGCATTGTGGATCACCTCGGTGTCTGTCAAACCCCCACAGACAGGCTGGCGCTGTCCGGCAATCGTGGCGCGGATCACGGAGTTCGTGTGTCACGTAGGTGAATCTCAAAGCCTGGGCGGGACTCAAGAATGGCGGGTTGGGACTGATCTCACTGCTGCCGGGAAGCCACTTGCTATCCCGCCACCCGCGGCGGCACCCCCAACCGCTCCACATTCGTCCCCAGCACCGACTCCACCGCGGCGGCGCGGGCCAGGAGGGCGTGGTCGCTTCCCGTGCGGCCGATGAGCTGAAGGCCGACCGGCATGCCGTGCTCGTCGAGGCCGGCAGGGAGGCTCACGGCGCACATGTTCAGCATGCTCGCCGGGCCGGTCCCCGAAAGCATGTCGCGGTTGGTGGCGCGATAGACGTCCAGTTCGGCGAGCGTCGAGAGGGGCGGCGGGGTGATGGGCAGGGTGGGGGTGGCGAGAAGGTCGACCCGTTCCGCGTCCATGCGCGCGTGGAGTGTTGCGGAGAGGCGGAGGCGGAGGCGGAGAACGGCGACATAGTCGACCGCGCTCACGTCCCGGGCGGATTCCAGCCGCTTGCCTACGGTGGGGTCGAGGATGGGGGTCCACCCGGGAAGGTCGCGTTCGAGGGATTCGAACCGTTCCGGTTGCACGAGTTCGCCGGCAAGGTACCGCTCTCCGGCTTCGTCCAGCTCCGATGCGTCGACTTCGAAGACGTGTGCGCCCGCCGCCTCGAGCTCCGAGAGGGCTTGGCGGACGACCGCGGCGATGTCGGGGGCGGCGCCATCCCAGAGATTCGATCGCGGAATGCCGATGCGGAGGCCCGCGACCTCGGTCCTGTCCTGTTGGTCGGCGGTCGCGGGTGTCGAGGTCGAGGGCCCGGCCTGGGCCCGGCGCTTGCCCTCGGCCCCGGCCAGCGGATCGATCACCCCGAACGCGTACCGTGAGTCCTCGACCGTGCGAGTCAGGAGCCCCACCGTGTCGAGCGTCGTGCTCAGGGGGACGACGCCGGTGGTCGGCCACCGGCCCGTGGTGTGGCGGTGCCCGACGACCCCCGTCGCCGAAGCCGGGATGCGGACCGATCCGCCGGTGTCGCTCCCGAGCGCGATCATCGCCGACCCTTCCCATAGACTCACGCCCGCGCCCGACGACGACCCGCCCGGCGCACGATGCTCGGCAGGATCCCAGGGGTTGATCGGCGTGCCCGTGTTGGGGTTGAGCCCGACCCCGCCGAAGGCCAGTTCGACGGTGTGGGTCTTGCCGACGATCACCGCGCCGAGCTGCCTCATCGCGCGGACGAGGAAGCCTTCGCGCTGCCACCGCGCCGGGAGCTCCCGCTTGGTTCCGGCCCGGATCGGAAGGCCCTCGACGCCGTACAGGTCCTTCACCGAGACGGTGATCCCGGCCAGCGGGCCCGGATCCTCGCCGCGCGCAACGGCCGCGTCGATCGCCGCCGCCTGTGCGAGGGCGCCGTCGGCGTCGAAGACGATGTACGCGCCGAGGTCGCTGGCCTCGTGACGGCGGATCGCGTCTTCCACCAGCCGTCGGGCGGTGTGGTCGCCGCGCCGTATTCGGGCGGCCGTCCGTGAGATGGATTCCATGCTCATGGGATGGTCATCGGGGGAGAGAGGGGTGGCGGGGTGGAACGTGCCGGCAAGCAGTCCAAACCTGGTGGCGCAGGCTCAACGCGTCCAGGTCTCGAAAAACCCGTCCCCGGCCGCGCTGATCACCGAGTCGCGCAGCCGTCCGGACAGGGTCGCGGAGCCTCGCATCTGGAAGAATATCGCGGCGGGGATGTGCACCGAGACCGGCACCGAAGTGGCCCGGGCGTGACCGATCGTCACGGTGAGCTCCAGTGAATCGGCTCCGCTGGTGGCGAGGATCGAGATCGATTCCGGTGCCATGCGTCTGTCGTCATCAGGCCACTGCGTGGTGAGTCGACGTATCGGGAAGATCCCCGCGAAGCCGTTGTCGTCGGCGAGGTAGAGGATGCGGGGCCCCGTGGCGGCGCTTGCCGACGACACCCCTCCGTACAGGACCGAGTAGCCGCCCACGAGCGCCTGGCCCCAGTCCCAGGTGACGCCCGACCAGGTCCCCCAGTTGTGATCGTGGTAGGTACGAGCGCCTTCGATCGGCAGACAGGTGGAACCCTCGCACACCTGTCCGGTCGCCTGTGCGTCGAGCAAGGGAACCGTGTATCCGGAGACGATCCCTTCGTCGCTGAGGTCGACGGGTGGCAGGTAGCGGCGCGAGCGGGCCGAGACGGTGAGGTCGAGCACCAGCGGGGCGCCCCCGGTCTCGGACGGAATGCGTGCGGCCAACCGGTAGCTTCCATCGGGCTCCACGGTGACGCGCGACTCGCCGATCACCAGGTCGGGCCGACCCTCGACGAAGGAGACATCGTCCGGTCCGGTCTCTGCCAGAAAGGTGCGGTCGGTCACGCCGGGCCGTACCCGGGTAGCCAGCATGCGGCCTCCCCAGCGTCCGTCCGGGACCTCGCCGGCAACCATGTATGTTAGATATATCCGACTTGAATCAGGCATAAGTAGGTTAAAGTAGTGCCACTCGGCCCAGGTGGAGTCGGCAGCAGCCGCGCCGCGCGGCATGTGGAGCGCGTCCAGAGAACGGTACAGTTCGGCGGTGGAGGGATCCCGCCAGCGGCGGTCCGCCTCGAGGTCGGCCCACGCGCCCGAGATCAGTGCCGGACCCACGTCCAGCCGCTCGGCCAGGCTCGGGATCGTGGCGCCCGCCGAGACCGGGACGAGCCCGGAATCGGCCTCGATGTAGAGGAGTTCGTCGTCGATCCACGGTGCGGCGGCGGTGACCCGGTCCTCGAAGCGCGGGCCGGCGAGCACCTCCCGGTACAGCAGGGACGCCTGCTCGATCGAGAAGTACATGGAGCCGGCGCCGCCGGTCTTGAGCGTCTCCAGGTCGATGCCGGCGGGCAGAACCACGAGGTCGCCGCCACCCACGAGCTCCTTGTCCTGCGCCTGGTTCACGAGGGCGCCACCGACCGAAAGCAGGACGACCGTGACGCTGACGCCGAGCGCGTAGCCGCCCAGAAGCAGCAGGCTGCGCGCGGGGCGCTGGCAGAACGATGCCCGGACGAGCCGCGCGATCATGGTTCGATCCGCCCGTCGACGACATCGATCCGACGGTGCGCGCCAGCCGCGAACTCGATGTCGTGCGTGGCGACCACGAGGGTCGTCCCGGTGGCGTTGAGTTCCTGGAAGAGCGAGAGGATCTGCCGCGAGGTCGCCCGGTCGAGTTCGCCGGTGGGCTCGTCAGCGAGAACGAGCGCGGGTTCGTTGGCCAGTGCCCGCGCGATCGCCACGCGCTGGAGCTGCCCCCCGGACAGCTCGCTCGGCCGGTGCCGCAACCGGTCCGCGAGGCCGACCCGTTCGAGCACTTCGGCGGCGCGCTCACGGCGCTCCCTGCGCGGGACCCGTGCCCCCGCGAGGGGAAGCTCCACATTCTCGATCGCGGTGAGCATCGGGAGCAGGTGGAAGCGCTGGAACACCAGCCCGACCTGGCGCAGGCGCAGCGCGGCCCGCGCCTCGACGGACAGCTCGGCGAGGCTCTGGCCCAGGAAGCGCACTTCGCCCGCCGTGGGGACGTCGACGCCGCCCAGGAGGTGCAGCAGGGTGGACTTGCCCGATCCGCTCGGTCCGGTCACGGCCAGGAAGTCGCCCCGCGCGACGGTGAGCGACACGCCACGGAGGGCGCGGACGCGGGTGCGCCCCTGCCGGTAGTCGCGCGTAACGTCCCGGGCCGCGACGACGGTGGCCGTCGTGTCCCCCCGGGCGACGACCGTGTCCCCCGTCCTCCCCATCACGGCTCCTCCCGGCGCAGAAGGGTTGTGACCTCGAGCCTGGTTGCGCGCAGCGCCGGCACCAGTCCAGCCAGGGCACCGGAAGCGATCACGAGCCCATACGCCGTGACCAGGCTCTGCGGCTGCAAGACGAAGAAGCGGACGGCGGCGGGCAGTCCGGGGAAGTTGGCGAGGATCGACTCGAGGTATCGGGCGACGACCAGCGAAAGGACCACGCCGATCCCGCCCCCGACGCCGCAGAGTATCACACTCTCTGCCGTGATGTCGCCGACGATCCGGCGGCGCGACACGCCGATGGCCCGGAGCGCGGCGATGATGCCCAGTCTCTCGCTCACGGAAACGGCGGTGATGGTCCCGATGAGGAGTGCGGCCACGAGCAGGCTGACGCTCCCCAGAATCACGGCCAGTTGCCCGAAGTACGACAGCCGTTCGTCCAGCTTGTCGGTGAGGCCCGCGAGGGTCACGACATCCGCCCGCTCGACGACGGCCGCGATGTCGGCCCGCACCGATTCCGGATCTTCCCCTTCACGAACCCGGATCATCGCGAACGAGACCCGGTCTTCGAGCGCCGAAAGGGTCTGCAGGTCATTCAACGGCAAGGTCAGGGGGAAGTCCCGCGTAGTGGCAAACACGAAGTCCCCTGTCCCGGACACCCGCACCGACACGGTGCGTCCCCAACCGCTGAAGCCGCTGGCGGTTCCCAGCCGCAAACGACCGCCCGGCCCCACACCGAGAGCCGCGCCCAATTCGGTGTCGACCAGCACTTCACCCGGCCTGGGCGGATCGCCCTCGACGACGCGATAGAGGTTGGCGTCGTCCGCCTCCATGCCCAGAGCCAGCGTTTGCCGTGTCCGACCCGAACCAGCGGATACACCATCGGGCGCCTGGGCGGTCACCGACATCCCCAGCACCGGCGAGACATGTGCCACACCGGCCACGCGTTCGATGCTGTCGCGCAGACTTGCGAACCCCGGGATCGTGGCCTCGGTGTCGAACGGCAGGGTGCCCTTTGGCGACAACCGAAGTTCGTAGCCTCGTGACTCGAACAGCTCTCCGAAGCTCTTCTGGATGCCGCCGCCGAGCATGAGCATATCCGCGAGCAGGGCCGTCGAAACCGCCACACCAGCCACGGTAAGCAGCGTCCGAAGGGGGCGGTGCCGGAGTTCGCGGATCGAGTTGAGGGCTAGAATTTGCGGGTCCCCCAGCCAGCGCGGATGCATCGCCGCTCGAATGCCGAGAGGATTTCTTCCACGGGCTGTTATGGATCGAGCGGGTCGGACGCGAACAACCTGGCGCTTGCAACAAGTCCGGCGCCCATACCGAGCACAACGGCGAGGACCAGCGCCTGGACCACCATGTCGCCCGTCACGATCGAAAACACCAGGGTCGTGTCGTACGCGCGCTGGTAGTACGCGTTCACGATCGCCGAAAGCGCGTAGCCGAGCCCCAACCCCGCGACCCCGCCCAGCGCCGACAGCAACGCGGCTTCGGCCACGGTCCAGCCGAGCAGGATCCGGCGCGGGATGCCCGCCAACCGTGCTGCTGCCACCGCGGCTCGCCGCTCCTGCACCTTGAGGACCATGATGCACGCCAGGAAGACGCCTCCGGCGACCAGCGCTATGCCCGCGATGGCACCGTGAAAGCGGCTCACCACGCGGAAGGTCGCGGATGTCCGTTCGGCGACCTCCTCGACGGGCAGCACCTGGGTGCCGACCAGGAGGGGCTCCATGTCGCGGGCCGCGGCGGTCGCGTCGGCTTCCGGGTGGAGTGCCACCGTGAAGTAGTCCACCTCGCCGTCGCGTCCGGCGAGAGCCTGCAAGTGCGGCAGGTGGAGCAGCACCTGTGGGCGGCTCGCCACCAGGCGCGATGGATCCGGCGGCGGTTCGAACACGCCGGCGACCAGGGCCGGGCACGGCGCCGAGACGGGCGTGGCCCGCAAACGAATGCTGGAACCGGCTTCGATGCCGGCTTGCGCGGCGTAGGGCCGCTCGATCAGGACCTCGAGATCGGGGGGACACGCGGTCTCTGAAGCCATTGCGGGGCCGCCGGTTTCCGCCGCGATCGACGGAGATGTGGCTGCGGGTTCCTGGGTGCGCGCCACGATGCCGGCTTGCCCGACAGCGGGGAGTGCCGCATGGATCACGAGCCAGAGCGTTGCAAGAATCGGTCCGCAAAGACGGTCGGCGGGTTGCTTCCCCAACGCTGTGAGCAATGGTGGTCCTCGTGCAGGAAACTTCGTCGCCGCAGTTGCGGTATTCTCCCTGATCAATCTATTAAGGTTCGGACGTGTCCACTCTGTGGCCAACACGGGTCGACGACGAATCCTGGACATCCTCTACGGACCTCCCAAGACCCGCTCTCTGGTGTACCGTGTCGAGTACGGCAACGCCCCTGCCCGGCCGCCCTGTGGCAAGAATCCGCGCGCCTTTTGTCAGGCGGGCGCACCGCCGCTCGCGGCACGCACCGGGGGTCCACCACGGGCTGCCACCCATTCGCCGATCATAGTCGCCCCATGCTCGTAGCCGATGTCGACCGCGGTCTCCGCTATGCTGAAATCCAGGATCTTGAATTGCTCCACCGGGGGCCTGACATAGAGGTCGGCGAGCTCGGCGGCTAGCCGCAGCCGACGTGTGTGCAGGCTCGGGAGTTGCCCCGCGCGCTGAAGAATGGAGACGATGCCCGGAATGCTCATGGGCGCGGTGAAGGGATTGAGGCGGTCAAGGGCGAGGCGCCAGCCGGACGGGCTGTAGAGTTGCGGCGCGTGAAGGTTCAGGTCCACCGGCGGCACGACATCGACTGCGATCACCGGCCCGCTCCGGATTTCCTCGCGCATGATATCGATCGGCAGGTTGTTCATCAGGCCGCCGTCATACAGCAGGTCGCCGCCATCGACCACGGGGGGGACGAGCCCCGGGAGGCCACTGCTCGCCCGTATCGCGCGCCACATCGGCCCGGTGCGATGAATGACCGTGTCCGCTTTGGTCAGGTTGCTGGACACGCAAAGGTACGGCGTCCACAGATCCTCGATCTGCCCCCAAAGCCCGGTCGCATCTCCGAAGATGACCGACAGCCAGCGGTCAAACCGGCGGCCGCGGGAAAGAGACACGATCGGCAGCGTGTAGTCGGAGAAGGCCCGCGTCATCTTCTTGAGCCTGGGGACGCATCTCCGAAGATGACCGACAGCCAGCGGTCAAACCGGCGGCCGCGGGAAAGAGACACGATCGGCAGCGTGTAGTCGGAGAAGGCCCGCGTCATCTTCTTGAGCCTGGGGACCAACTGCTCGATGTCTCCGGACAGCGCCTGCCTTCCCCCGATGATTGCGCCCATGCTGACTCCAATGATGAAGTCGACGGAAAGGCCGGCCTCGCGAATCGCTCGCAACACGCCGATGTGGGCGAATCCGCGAGCCCCCCCACCGCTCAGGACGAGCCCGAGTTCGCGCTGCAAGACGTAGCGGACGATCCGGTCGATCTCATCCCGGCGCAGGTCGCGCAGGTGAAAGTGCCGGTCCACCGTACGCGGCTCCAGCCATCGGGTGGTGTCGCCGGGCATGGCCTTCCCGGGCCTGTGGAGCAGAAGCAGCGACTTGCGCGTTTCGACGCGTCTGACCTGTTCTTCGCGAAGCACTTCCGCCTCTACCGCCATCATGTCCGGTGAGGCTTCGGCGATGCCCAGTGCGATGACTTCGTCAGCCTGTCGAACGCAACGTCTGGTCCAATTGGAAACGTCGCAGTCAGCGAGGTAGATCACGTACCTGTAGCGCGTCTCCTGCTGGTCCAGCCATGCACGCACGCTGAGATCGTCGGGACTGCCTCCTATGGCTTGCGAGATGCCGGAGACGCCCAGTAGATCGTCCGTCATTGCGCTGGAGACGAGCAGGCACGTCGCCTCCCTGGACAAGGATTCGCGAAAGCGATGTGCGAATTCCTCCATCGGTGCGCCATCGTTGGCCGCGACGAGCAGGATGTTCGTGCATTGGTGCTGGACCGATGTTCCGCGAACAATGCCCTGCAGGCGCGTTGACAGGCGGCGCGCCAGCCATTCGTTCAGCTTCGGATATCGTGCCGCCAGCTCGCGAAAGTCACCGTAACGGAACTCGAGTACGACCGAATCGCGTATCGCGAACACCGACATCGATCGTACGCCGCCCGCGAAGACGCCGGCCTCGCCCACCGCACCGCCCTGGACGATCTCCTCGACGACCTTCTGTTCGCCGGCGTCCGATGTGGACAGCACCTGAAGTCGGCCGCTGATCACGACGAAGACCCTGTCCGACGATTCGCCCTGCCAGAAGAGGATTCCCTCGCGCGGGATGTGGTGCCACGTCACTCGCTTCTCGATCTCGGCAAGCATGTCCGGCGTCACCCTGCCAAACATGCCACCCAGCACCAGGAGCATCTGCCGCCGGTAGAGCCGCGGCGTCAGGATGTCCGTCACCTGCCGGGCGACACCCGGATGGGTGGTGAGGTAGTAGTCAAGGCCTTGTTTGGGCAACTTGACGAGGCGAGTGGGAGTGACTGCCCTCGCCATGGTCAGACGGCGGTCGTCCGTCGGAGTCTGCAGTTCGCCGACGACATCGCCGGTGGTAACTTTGGCTACGACCCGGGGCGCATTGTCCTGGGAAGGGCCGTCGCCGTCCCCCGTGGCATGGGATATTTCGAGGTGGCCCCCGGCCACGAAGTACAGAGCGTCTCCATGTGCTCCTCCCAGGGACAAGACCTCGTTTTCGGCCAACTCGACCCACTCCAGAAGCGGTCCCAGATCGTTCAGGCTCGAACGGTCGGCGGATCGCAGGAGGGGGGGCGCCTGGTGTCTTCTCCGCTACCATGGGGGTCTGCCTGGTGGGCATACAGACATCAACGAATCGCTAGGTTGCCCGCAGGCCGCCGCCGCGAACCGTTACCGCGTGCCCGTCGCCGTCATCCCGTCCGGGAAGATCTCGTTCCAGGCCGTCATGAAACGCTTCATCTCTTCCTCGGTCCCGATCGACACGCGCAAGTAGTCCAGCATCGGCGGGAAGTCGCGGCCGACGGCGACATCGTACTTGCGGAACTCGGCTCTGACCTCCGAAGCCGGGCGTCCGGTGTGCACCATGAAGAAGTTGGTCTCCGACGGGATGACCTCGAAGCCCTGGGACCTGAGTTGGGACGCCGTGGCCTCCCTGAGTGCGATGGTCGTGTCTTTGACCCACTTCTCGGACTCGTGGTCCTGGAGCGCGGCCACGCCGCCCCACTTGACGAGCGCGTTGATCGTGCCGGTGGTGTAGGTCCGCATCTGATCGATCATCTCGGCGGGAGCAATCCCGTAGCCGAGCCGGAGCCCCGCCATGCCGTAGATCTTCGAGAAGGTGCGGGTGACGAGGACCTTGCGGCCTTCCTTGATGTACGGAACCGCCGTCGCGTACGACGGATCCTGCACGAAGTGGTGATACGCCTCGTCGATCAGGACCGGAATGTCCTCGGGAATCCCGTCCAGGAGGCGCCGGATGTCGTCGTCGCTGACCACCACCCCGGTCGGGTTGTTGGGGTTGCAGATGTAGACCATGCCGACATCGCGGTAGTTGCGCCGGGTGACCTTGATGAGGTCGTCGATGTTCTGGGTGTGGTCGGGCAGAAGCGGGCGGGCGATCACGTCCGCGTCGACGCCGGTCGCGGCCCGGTACACGGTCATGAAGGTCGGTTCGACGCCGACGACCTTCTCCTCGTGCCTGAGGAACGCGACTCCGGCAACCTTGAGCGTCTCGCCGGAGCCGGCGTGCATGATGATGTTGCTGGTGTCGACGCCGTGCTGCTCGGCGATCTTCTCGTGGATATCCCCGTCGGGGTAGCCGTACCGGTTCGAGTACTTCCAGGCGGCGTTCATCGCCTCCATCATCGAGTCGGACGGGCCGTACGGGTTCTCGTTGGACGACAGTTTGGCGAGGTCGTCGTACGCGTCGCGAGGCAGAGGCGCGAGGCCCTTCGGGGGAGGCCGAAGCGCGACCCCGAGAGCCGAGTTGGGCCTGAGCCCGAGCGCGCCGAGAGCCGCTGCCGCACCACCCACGAAATGCCGACGTGAAAACCTGTTGTTCATCCTCTTGTCTCCTTCCGAACCGGGATCCTGGCCCGCTTGCCAATGCCGATCCGCTCTGATCGGCGTACCTTGAGGCATCTTATGCACTCACCGAGCGGCGCGCCAGTAATGTGCAGAGGAGTGTCGGTAGCAAATGAAATGTCCGGTTTCTGTAGCACATGAAGTGTCCGCTTTTCCGTACCGCCGCCCTCCGAGGCGAGCGGAGCGAGCCGAGGGGGGCGGCGGTACCGCCTCACGCTGCCACCTCCGACCCGCTGAGGGTGTCCAGCAACCTGCCGTTCGCATCGTAGCGCCCGAGCCTCCGGATGCCGTGGAAGACGGCCATGCCGCCGTCCTCGTATTCGTGGACCTTGACCTTGGCTCGCACGTAGGTGTACCGGTGCGGCTGAGGCGGGATCTGCAGCGTCTTGCCCTTGTAGGTCACGCAGTTGTCGTTGCCAACCGTCCGTGTCTCCTTCAGGCAGAGGATGTCGGGCAGCTTGGCCTTCATCCGCGGCAGCAACCGGGTGAACGCGCGCTTCGCCTCCCTCGCCTCCACCGCAAATGCCGCGTTGAACCGCGGCCAGAAGTCCTTCAGGAACTCGTTGGCCTCGTCCATGTCGGTGATCCCCGCCCGCGCCAGCTCCTGCGGCAGGCGCCCCTGAAGCGTCCCGAACAGCCGCTCGCTCCGGCCCCGCGCCTGCGGCGAGTACGCGGCGATCATCTCGATCCCGAGCTCGCCCATCGCCCGGCCGAACTGGGTCGGCTTGTCCTTGTCCACCTTCCCGCCCGCCTCCGGCGTGTGCCAGTAGTGCGAGCCCCGGTCCGTGTACAGGCTGTCGAAGAGCCCCTGCACCTTCACCGTCTCCGCGACGCCCCGAAGGCTCGACCACGTTCCCTCCTCCTCGACGAAGAACCCCGAGTACACCCCGCTTGTCGCGTCGTCCGTCGTCACGACCAGGTCCCACCCCTGGCCGGGAGCCCATTCGTGCGTCGAGGCGTCCTGGTGGAGCATCATCCCCTCCGCCGGCTTGCGCTCCCGCCTGAGCCGGTGCGCACCCTTCCTGCGCCCCTTCCTCACCAGGCCCGCCTCCTGAAGGCGGCTCTTCACCCAGGTGTACGACCGCGCCCCGCCGTGCTCGCCCGCGTAGACCTCGTGGTAGAAGTGAAGCACGTTCCACCCCGCACAGCCGTCCCGGTACAGCGCCTCCAGCGCCGCCGCCTCCTCCGGCGACGCCCGCCGGGGAGACGGCCCCGCCACCCGCTTGTCCTTCAGGGCCGCCAGCCCGCCCGCCTCGTAGCGGGCCACCCAGCGCCGGAACGTCCGGTCCGTCACTCCCGGCACGCTCGCCGCCCACGCTTGCGTGACCCGTTTTCGGCGCCATCGATCATAGATCTCTTCGAACCTCGCCATCCGTATCTCTCGCAGCATCTCCGCCCGGTTCATCCAGCCTCCTCGGTGACTGTTCTGAACCGGACAGATTACGTGCTACGAAACCGGACATATTATTTGCTCCTAACAGTAATGTGCAGAGGAGATGTCGTGAGCACGAGGAGCGTGAGATGACTGATCAGGGAAACGGGGTCGGCGTGGAGGGGACGGTTGGCACCTCGGTTCGCCTGGGGCGCTGGCTGGCCCTGATGATCCGTGCGGACCTGATTCGCATCATTCTGGCCTTCCTGGCCATCGGTGCGGCAGCCAACATCGTGGAGCGTCGTGGAGGACATCGGTTGGCGGACTGCTCGTTTCCGAACCGAGTGGCCCGCGGCTGCTCTCAGGGGGAGCGTTCGGCGTCGAAGCCTCTGTCTTTGCAGTCGCGCTGTGCCTCGCGGCCGGGATCGTGCTGTTGGTGCTGGCCCACCGCAAGGGCCTGTGTACGCACCGCCCTGGAAGCGGTGACAAGCAGGTCGCCAGGGAGGATCAGCCGCGCCGCGACCGGGGCCTGACCCTCTTCCCTTCGCGGCCGCTCAGTGTGTCGGCCAGTTGCGCGAGGCTGTCGAGATTGTGGACGGGTCGGTGCTCGTCCACCTCGGGCAACAATGCCTTGATGCCGGCGGCCTTGGGAGCGAAGGCCCGGTAGCGGAGCAGGGGATTGAGCCAGATGAGGCTTCGGCACGACCGATTCAGCCGGCGCGCCTCGAAGCGGATCCCCTCGCCCCCCTCTCGGTCCAGACCGTCGGTGACGAGGAGCACGACCGCGCCCTGAGCGAGCAGCCGGCGAGACCAGTGCAGGTTGAAGTCCCGGAGCGCGGCACCGATCCGAGTGCCGCCATACCAGTCCTGCACCGTGTTGCCGATTCGGTCGAGCGCGCGGTCAACGTCCCGGTCGCGAAGGAGCCGGGTGATGTTCGTGAGACGGGTGCCGAAGACGAAGGTATGGACCCGATCGCCGGCGTTTGTAAGGGCGTGGAAGAAGTGGAGGAGGACCCGCGAGTACGCTTCCATCGACCCGGAGATGTCGCAGAGGGCGACGATGGTGGGACGCCGCGTTCGCATCGATTTCCGCTCAAGGGGAAGCGGGCACCCGCCGGTGCGAACGCTGGTTCGCAGGGTGCGCCGCAGATCGATGAACCGTCCCCGCGGGTCGGGTGCGTGACGCCGGGTCAACACCGGGCGCAGATCGAGGTTGAGTGACCGGATCGCTTCCCTGGCTTGCAGTACCTCGACCGCGGTCATCTCCTCGAAGTCCTTGGTGCGCAGGACTTCCGTGGGGGAGAAAGCCATGCGCAACGGAATTTGTTGCGTGGTGTCGCGGTTGGGATGGGGGGCTGGGCGGGCACCGGATTCGCTATCGTCAGACAGCCGGGCCGGGGCTCGCGAGGGCGGCTTCTCGACAGGGATCCGGGAGCGCGACAAAAGGGCGTTCAGCGCCTCGTCCGCCCCGAAGGGATCGCGCCAGAAGAGCCGGAAGGCACTCTCGAAGATGTGCCGGTGTTCGCGTTTCGAGACCAGCGTGCCGTGCAGTGCCCAGAAGAACTGCCGCTTCGCCGTAACGTCAATGGCCGACAGTGCCCGCACCGCCGTGATCGTGTGGCCGGGCCCGACGGGCAGCCCGGCGGCGCGGAGAAGGCGCACGAAATGGGCGACGTTCTCGGGGATGCGGCCGGGGTGGGTGGAGGCGGTCATGCTCAATCAATACGACGCCATCTCGTCAAAGTCGATTTCGATGGCGTTGAAGTCGATACCGACGAGCTGGCGCCCCGAGTCGGAGTCGTCGTCGATCGCAATGAAGCCAAGTTCCGCCAGACGACGGATCTCACGGATGAAGGTTCGGGGCGTTACGTCGCGATACGTGCCCATGACATATGGGGACTTCACCAGATCGGTCAGCCGGATCCGAGTCGACTGACTCTCCGGGAAGGGATCGGTAGGCTCCGTCTCTTCCAGGAGAAAGCTGAGCAGCGAATACTCACGGACGTTGAGAAGATGGCGGCGCTTGCTGACCCGCATTCCCAGGGCCTCGGGCAGAGTGTTGCGGTAGACCAGGAAGGCCGACCTTGCCCCCCAGGAATTCGGCGATCTGAGACTCGGACAATGGATTCCCTTCCAACGCCCAGGCGGCCGACGCCGAGGTGTTCCACTACCGGGAGCGCGCACGGAAGGTGGATGGGGAATCCGGCGCTCCGGATTTGCCCGGCCACACCTAATCACTCTACTGTTTCCGGCCCTCGGCCTTGCCCATCGTTGATTGGAGCTACCTGATGAATCCGCATTCCCCTCGCCACCCTCCCCGCCACCACCTCTCCACCCTTTGTGCCACCCTCCTGATCCTCCTCGCCGTCGCGGCAGGCTTCGTCACGGAGATCTCCGCCCAAACCACCGAGCTGCGACGGGGCCGCACCCTCTCCGAGACGATCGCCGCCGGTGACACCGCCCGCTACACGATCGCCGCCGACGAGAACGATTTCGTCCTCGGCGAGGTGAACCAGATCTCCGTCGACGTGACGGTCCGCGTGCTGGGCCCGGACGGGACGCGTCTGGGCCAGTTCGGCGGCCTGGGCACCGGCGTCGAGCGCTTCAGCGGCCGCACCTCGACCGACGGTACGCACACCATCGAGGTGTTCGTCGCAGGAGACGACGAAGACGCTGCCGGCACCTACGAGATCACGCTGCTCCGGCACGAGGACGTCGCGACCGACCCCAAGAAGCTCGCCGACCAGATGATGGCGCGGTTCGATGGCCCGGAGTCGCCGGGAGCCGCGGTCCGTGTCTGGCGAGACGGGCGCACCCTGTACTCCAAGACGTACGGGATGGCCAACCTGGCGTACGAGATCCCGTTCGAGGCCGACACGCGCACCAACATCGGCTCGACCTCGAAGCAGTTCACCGCCTTTGCGATCATGCTCCAGGCGGAACGGGGACTCCTGTCGCTGGACGACGACATCCGCACCCACATCCCCGAACTGCCCGAGTTCGACGAGACCATCCAGGTACGGCACCTGATCACCCACACATCGGGCCTCCGTGAATTCCTGAACCTGCTGCGGATGACTGGACGCCGCCTCGATCACGGCGACTGGATCGACCGCTCGGAACTCGTCGACATCGTTCAGCGGCAGCCGGCGCTCCAGAACGCCCCCGGAGCGGAGTGGAACTACAACAACACGGCGTTCGGGTTCGCCGCCGCCATCGTCGAGCGCACGTCGGGACAGGACTTCCACGTCTTCATGCAGGAGAACGTCTTCGGCCCACTCGGGATGACCGGGTCCATGGTCCGCCCTTCCAACCGCCACATCGTCCCCAACCAGTCGGAGGGGTACACCCCCGGTCCGGACGGCTACCGCCAGATCGGCGACCTGGGTGGTGCGGTCGGGGCCGGGGCCGTCTACAGCACGATCGGGGATCTCCAGACGTGGGTGGAGAACTACGCCGCCCCGCGCGTCGGCAGCCGCGAGAGCATCGATGAGATGATGACCTCCTTCGTGCTCACGGACGGGGAGGAAACGGGCTACGGGTACGGTCTGTCCGTCGATGAGCAGGGTGGGCTCAAGCGGGTCCACCACGGCGGCGCGGACGTGGCGCACCGTTCGATGCTTGTGTACTACCCCGAGATCAACGCCAGTCTCACGACGCAGAGCAACCACGCGCAGTTCAACAGCAGTGTCGCCTTCGAGCTGGCCGCAGCGTTCTTCAAGGACGATATGGAAGAGGAAGAAGGGGAGGACGAGGCCGCAGAGGGTGACTTCAACGCGGAAGACTATGACGCGGAGGATTTCGACGAATTCGCCGGGCGGTATTCGGTGGACGCGGTGCCCGACGTCATCTTCACCTTCACGCGAGAGGACGACACCTTCTACACGCAGGCGACGGGCCAGCAGCGGCTCGAGATCGTGCCTACGTCGGATTCGACCTTCCGCCTGCTCGCCGTCGAGGCTTCGGTCACCTTCCTGCGCGGAGAGGACGGAGAGGTCGAGGGATTGACGATGCACCAGAACGGGGACCGGCATGCCACGCGCCTGGGGGACGACGCCCCCGAGGAGTGGCAGCCGACAGCGGAAGACCTCGCGGGTTTCGCGGGGCGTTTCTTCAGTGAGGAGCTGGAGACCTTCTTCACCTTCACGGTGGAGGACGGGAAGCTGGGCATGTACCAGCGACGACTCGGCCGCAGGCCGCTGACGCCCGGGGAAGAGGACAACTTCTCGGGCGACGGCCTGTCGTTCGCGTTCGAGCGTGACCGCAACGGGCAGGTGATCGCTTTCTACCTCGCCAACGGTCGCACCCGCGACGTGCGCTTCGCCCGGGTGCGGTGAGGGCCGGCGAGGCCTGGCGGCCCCCTCAACCCACCGCCTCCATCACCTCGTCCACCCCGCCTTCGGCCATCTGCGCCAGGTCGTCCTGGTACTTGAGCAGCACGCCCAGCGTCCGGTGGGCCGTGTCGCGGTCCAGGGTGTGGCGATCGAGCGCCATCAGCGCGCGGGTCCAGTCGAGTGTCTCCGCCACGCCGGGACGCTTGAACAGCTCCAGTTCCCGTACCTTCTGCACGAACGTCACGACCTGAACGCTCAGCTGTTCGGGCGCGTCGGGAACCCGCGAAGCCAGGATCTCCAACTCGCGCGCCGCGGTGGGATAGTCGATCCAGTGGTAGATGCAGCGGCGCTTCAGGGCGTCGTGGATCTCGCGCGTGCGGTTCGAGGTGATGACGACATGGGGCGGCTCGGCGGCGCTCACCGTTCCCAACTCGGGGATCGTGATCTGGAAGTCGGAGAGGACCTCCAGCAGGTAGGCCTCGAAGGGCTCGTCGGTCCGGTCGAGTTCGTCGATCAGAAGGACCGGGGCGACTCCATCTGCGGGATCGAGGGCTGACAGCAGCGGGCGCCGGATGAGGAAGTCCTCGGAGAAGACGTCGCGGGCGAGATCGGGGCCGCCCTCCTGCCCCCCCTCGGCCGCCCGGATGTGGATCATCTGCTTCGCGTAGTTCCACTCGTACGCGGCGGACGCCAGATCCAGCCCCTCGTAGCACTGCAAGCGAATCAGCGGACGGCGGAGCCCGGCGGCCAGGGTCTTGGCCACCTCGGTCTTGCCGACACCGGCTTCACCCTCGAGGAGTAGGGGACGCCCCAGCTCCAGCGCAAGGAAGAGCGCCGTGCCCAGGCCCACGTCGGCCACGTAGCCCTGGCCGCGCAACAATGTGACCGCGTCGTCAACGGACTTGGGGGGCCGCGGGCAAGGCGTCACGCCAACCTCGGTTCGGAGCCCTGCCGTCTGCCAAGCCCCGCTATGCGCAGGCCTCCACGGCCCTCTTCGCCATCACGGTCACCAGATGCGCCCTGTACTCGGGCCCGGCCGCCGTGTCCGACAGCATGTCGTCGGTCGACACCGCAATCCCGGCTACCGCATCGGCGCTGAACGACTCCCCCAGAGCGGCTTCCATCTCGGCCACCCGGAACACGCCGTCACCCGACGCGCCCGTCACGGCCACCCTCACCCCGGCGGGCCCGTCCGCCACCATGACCCCCGCCACCGCGTACTTCGACGCGGGGTTCGCGAACTTGGCGTAGGCCGCGCGGGCAGGCACAGGGAACCGCACGGCGGTGATGACCTCGTCGTCCTCCAGCGCGGTCAGGAACATGCCCTGGAAGTAGTCGTCCGACGAGATCTCGCGCCGGTCGGTCACGATGGTCGCGCCGAGGGCGACACACGCGGCCGGGTAGTCTGCCCCGGGGTCGTTGTGGGCCACCGAGCCCCCGATCGTGCCCGCGTTCCTGACCTGCGCGTCCCCGATCCCGTCGGCCATGTGGGCCAGAGCAGGTATGCGCCCCCGAACCACATCCGACCCGGCCACCTGCGCATGGGTACACATGGCCCCCACCTCGACCGAGTCGCCGTTGTCGGTGATGTCGGCCAGGCCAGGCACGCCCGCCAGCGACACGAGGTCACTCGGCATGGCCAGGTTCAGCTTCATGATCGGCAGCAGGCTCTGCCCGCCCGCGATCACCTTTCCGCCCTCGGCGCCGCGCAGGGCGTCAAGGGCCTCGTTCATCGATGTCGGTGCGTGATAGTTGAAGTCTTGCACGGTCTCGTCTCCGATCAGCCGTTTGCGTCCTGGATCGCCTGCCACACGCGCTGCGAGGTGGCGGGCATCGTCATGTCGTCCACGCCGAGGGGGCGTAGCGCATCGATTACCGCGTTGATCACAGCAGGGGGCACGCCGATCGAGCCCACCTCCCCGACTCCCTTGGCGCCGAGCGGGTTGTGGGTGCAGAGCGTCGTGTTGTGGTTGATGCTGAAGGAGGGCAGGTCGGCGGCACGGGGCATGGTGTAGTTCATGTACGACCCCGTCTCCAGTTGCCCGTCCTCCTGGTACACACACTCTTCCAGCAGCGCCTGCCCGATTCCGTGGGCAAGCCCGCCGTGCAGCTGCCCGGCAACGATCATCGGGTTGATGATCCGCCCGACGTCGTCCGACCCGGTCACCGCGACCAGATCCACCTCACCCGTCTCCGGGTCGACTTCGACCTCGACGATGTGCGTCCCCGCCGGGAAGGTGAAGTTGAGCGGGTCGTAGAACGCGGTCTCTTCCAGCCCGGGTTCCAGCCCCGCGGGGTAGTTGTGCGGCACGTATGCGGTCAGCGCGACCTCGCCGATCGACTTCGACCGGTCCGTCCCGGCCACCGTGAAGGACCCGTTCTCGAACTCGATGTCCTCGACCGAAGCCTCCAGCAGGTGCGCGGCGATCTTCTTGCCCTTCTCGATGACCTTCTCGACGGCCAGGTATATCGCCGTCCCGCCCACCGCGAGCGAGCGCGAACCATAGGTCCCCATCCCGAAGGGGATCCTGGCCGAGTCGCCATGCACCACGTCGACCAAGTCGAAGTCGACCCCGAGCATGTCGGAGACGATCTGTGCGAAGGTGGTCTCGTGGCCCTGCCCGTGGCTGTGCGTCCCGGTGAAGACCGAGACCGAACCCGTGGGATGGACCCGCACGCTGCCCGATTCGTAGAGGCCGGCGCGGGCTCCCAGGGACCCCACCACCGCCGAGGGCGCGATCCCGCACGCCTCGATGAAGGTGGAGATGCCGATGCCGCGGCACTTCCCGCGGGCCGCCGCTTCCGCGCGCCGGGCCTCGAAGCCGTCCCAGTCCGCGGCGCCCAGCGCCAGGTCCAGGGTCGCGTCGTAGTCGCCCTGGTCGTACTGCAGCGCGACCGGCGTCTGATACGGGAACTCGCGGATGAAGTTCTGGCGCCTGATCTCGACGCGATCCATCCCGAGCTCGCGCGCCGCCTTGTCCACCAGCCGCTCGAGCAGGTAGGTCGCTTCGGGTCGCCCCGCGCCGCGCAGCGCGTCGACCGGCACCGTGTTGGTGAAGAACGACTTGACCTCGCAGTAGACCGCCGGCGTGGTGTACGGTCCCGCGAAGAGGATGCCGTACAGGTACGTCGGGACGCAGGGGGCGAAGGTGGACAGGTACGCGCCCAAGTTGGCCTTGGTGGAGACGCGCAGCCCGAGGAAGGTGCCGTCCGCGTCCAGCGCCATCGAGGCCGTGCTGAGGTGGTCGCGGCCGTGCGTGTCCGACTTGAAGGCGTCGAGACGCTCGCAGGTCCACTTGACGGGCCTGCCGAGCTGGCCAGCCGTCCAGGTGAGGATCGCCTCTTCCGCGTAGTGGGGGATCTTCGAGCCGAAACCGCCGCCCACGTCGGGCGCCACGATCCGCAGCTTGTGCTCGGGAAGCCCGAGGACGAAGGCGCCGAGGAGCAGGCGAACCAGGTGGGGGTTCTGGCTCGTTGTGTATAGTGTGTATTCGTCCGTCCCCGGGTCGAAGTTGGCGATGGCCGCGCGGGGCTCGATCGCGTTGGGGATGATCCGCTGGTTCACCACGTCGATCGAGACGACATGATCCGCGTTCTCGAAAGCCGCGTCGGTGGCCGCCTTGTCGCCGACCTCCCAGTCGTAGCAGACGTTGCCCGGCGCCTCGTCAAAGACCTGTGATGCCCCGTCGGCTTCGGCCGCTTCGATTGTGGCCACCGCCGGCAGTTCCTGATAGTCGACGTCGACGAGGTTTGCCGCTGCCTTGGCCTGCTCCATCGAGTCGGCTACGATGATCGCGACGCAGTCACCCACGTAGCGCACCTTGCCGAGGGCGAGCGCCGGATGGGGCGGTTCGACCATCGGCGAGCCGTCCTTGCTGTGGATCAGCCAGCCCGTCGGGATGCCGCCCACGCCTTCCATGTCCTTGCCGGTGTAGACCGCGTGCACGCCCGGCGCCGCCATGGCCGCGCTGGTGTCGATCCCGCCGATGTTGGCGTGCGCGACCGGCGACCTCAGGATGTACCCATACAGCTGCCTGTGCAGGTTGATGTCGTCGGTGTAGCGGCCTCGTCCCGTAAGGAAGCGCTGGTCCTCTTTCCGCTTGACCGAGGCTCCGATTCCCGTGCCGTTCGCACTCATGACCCACCTCCCATCTCGTTGGCGCCCGCCTGGACGGCCGTGACGATGTTGTGGTAGCCGGTGCAGCGGCAGAAGTTGCCCTCGAGCCACTCCCGGACCTCATGCTCGCTGGGATTTGAATTCCTGTTGGCCAGGTCCACCGCGCTCAACACCATGCCCGGCGTGCAGAAGCCGCACTGGAGCCCGTGGTGCTCGCGGAAAGCCTCCTGCATCGGGTGAAGGGTGCCGCCGTTGGCGAGCCCTTCAATGGTGGTGACGGCCGAGCCGTCCGCCTGGACCGCCAGGCAGGTACAGCTCTTGACCGACGTGCCGTTCACGTGGACTACGCACGCGCCGCACTGGCTCGTGTCGCACCCGACATGTGTTCCGGTGAGACCGAGATGTTCACGGAGGAATTCGACGAGGAGCGTTCGACTCTCGACCTCCGCCGTTCGCTGGGTTCCGTTCACAGTCATCGTGACCGTCGGCATTGGCGCCTCCAACTGGATGGAAAGGTTCGTGCTGACCCGGGAGCGCGCCTGGCGGTGGGCCGGAGGGGCTTCCGGGAACCGGGAGGACACAATGGGGGGTGGGTCGCGGGATGGCAAGACGGGGGTTGAGGTGATCCCTAAGGTCGACTGGAAGGAAGACCTGACACTCTCGGCTCCAGCAGGTGGATGTAGGGGATCCCGGCGTCGGACTCGTAGTAAGCTACCAGATAGCGTGATCCTGCGGCGAAGCCGATGGTCACCCCGTCGAACTGGTGGCGTGCGATGGCCCTGCCAGATGCCGGGTCCACCAGATCCAGCCAGCCATCAAAGATCTTTCGCCAAGGCACATCCGGCGGATCCCCCCCAGGCCTGACTTGCCGCTCCGTCCACTGTGGATCGGGCGCATGCCAGACGATCCATAGTCCGTGGTCATCGACCAGGATATCCCGATTGTAGGATCTTGGCCAACTGATTCAGTGACCATGGCCCAAAGAACCTGTCCTGGAAAGCGATTCGTGCTTCTGGCCATGCTCTTCGCGATCGGATTGAAGATCGTGCTGCAAGGCGGGCTGACTTTTCACGAGGGAATGGTCGTCGGAATCGCATTCCTCGCCGGGACCAGCTTCCAGTACGGCCTCATCTTCCCCGAACAGGTCTCCGAGTTCGCGGGTGGCTTCCTGGCGAACGGAATGAACGCGGGCGGGTTCGCGGCGATTGCGATGACTCTCTTCCTGCGGCTGACAGCGCCCCGCCCCAGCCGCATCGAAACGGAGTTCGCCCTGTCGGAACTGCCGAAGATCAGGGAGTTCCTCGGCGCGTTCGTGTCGCGGAGCGGCTGGGACACCGCAATGGCGAACCGCCTCGACGCCGTCGCCGAGGAGGCGATGCTCACCTTCGGTCCCACCGATGAATCCGGAGGTGGAAAGGACCGCCGACGCCTGCTCCTGGTCGCGCACAAGGAGAAGGACAGCGCCGTGCTCGAGTTCATCGTCGCACCCAGGGGCGAGAACGTGCAGGACCGCATGGCCCTCCTGGGCGAGCAGAACGATGAGGCGTCCCTCGAGCGGGAGGTCTCGCTACGCCGCCTCCGGCATCTCGCGTCGTCTGTGCGGCACCAGCAGTATTACGACACGGACATCGTGACGGTGCGGGTGCGGGCTCAAGGTTGAAGATTCCTCCTTGCGCCCCTCGCCGCTTGCCCAGAGGTTGCCAAGTTGGTGACTTGGTGCGATGATGACACGGTGACTTGCTGCTACCGCTGACGACCGGAGACCGTGCGCCATGCCACGCCTGACGATAAGCCTGACGGATCGGACGCACCGTGCGCTGAAGGAGGCGGCGGCGCGGCAGGGCCGTTCGATGGGCGCCCTCATCGAAGAGAGCCTGGAACTGAGAGGCATCCTCCCTTCAGACACCGCGCAGGAGATCGTCGCGCGGGCGCGTTCGAGCGCCGGACTGAGCGACGAGGAGGCGATGGCCATCGCGGTGCGCGAGACCAGGCTCCACCGGGCCGGGAAGGACGATTGACCCGAGCGGTCTTCGTTGTGGACACCAACGTAGTCGTGTCCGGCGCGATTAGCGTCAACCCGGAAAGTCCCCCGGCTCGGATTCTCGACGCGATGCTTGACGGACGCCTTCTCTACCTCGTTTCCGGAGCTCTCTTCGCCGAGTACTCGGAGGTTCTGCGCCGTCCCGGCGTCGCGCGCCTTCACCGGCGAACCGACGACGAGATCGACCGATTGCTGACAGTCCTGGCGGCGAATGGGATGTGGCGCCAGCCCGCCGCCGCCGCTCCCGCTCCCGACTCGGGCGACAACCACCTCTGGGCGCTTCTCGCGAGCTGGCCCGAAAGCCGCCTCGTCACTGGCGATCGGCGCCTCGTTGAGTGCCCTCCCCGACTCGGCGCGGTTCTGACCCCTCGCGAGGTCAGCCCCTTGATTGGATTGTCTTGATCGACTGTACCGCGTAGCGCGTACTTGCGTACCCGTCCGCAACTGCCAGCTTCCCCAGTCATCGCCCACGCCCCTCCTCCCGTACGGAGCCCAAGCCGATGTCCCGTCCCCACCACCCCCTCGCCCTCACCCTCGCTTGCTCGGCCGCCCTCACCACCCCCACCCCCGCCCACGCCCAGGGCACCCGCTTCCTGCGCCAACCCGACGTCAGCGCCACGCACATCGTCTTCACCCACGCCAATGACCTGTGGAAGGTCGGGAGGGCCGGGGGCGACGCGGTACGGCTGACCAGCTCGGAGGGTGCCGAGACCGACGCCGCCTTCAGCCCCGACGGGCGCTGGATCGCCTTTTCGGGCCAGTACGGGGGCACCACGGATGTCTACCTGATGCCGGCCGAGGGCGGAGAGCCCGAGCGGCTCACCTGGCATCCGGCCGAAGATGCCGTGCAGGGATGGACGCCCGAGGGCGACATCCTCTTCCGTTCGGGGCGGGACGGAGTGCCCACCCAGCTGTGGAAGTTCTTCACGGTGGGGCCGGAGGGCGGGTTGCCCACTTCCCTCGCGCTGCCCCAGGCGTACCTGGGCGGCATGTCCGCTGACGGCGCCTACCTCGCCTACCAGGAGATCGGCTACTGGGACCCCGAGTGGCGCAACTACCGCGGGGGCCAGGCCCAACCTGTGGGCATCGTTTCCACTTCGACCTGGGAACGGGTCACGCCCCCGTGGGAGGGGGAGCGCCAGATGGACCCGGTGTGGATGGACGGCGTCGTCTACTACATGTCCGAGCGCGACTGGGCCAGCAACGTGTGGTCGTTCGACCCGAGCACCGGCACGGAGCGCCAGCTCACGCGCCACGCCGACTTCGACTTAAAGTCCCTCGGCGCCGGCGACGGGGTGGTGGTCTACGAGCAGGCCGGCTACCTGCACGAACTCGATCCTGCTACCGGTGGTTCGCGCCGGCTGGCCATCAACGTGGTGGGCGACATGAACTGGTCGCGGGCGCGCTGGGAGGCTGTTCCGGCCGGACAGTTGCGGGACGCCCGCCTCTCTCCCAGCGGCAAGCGGGCGCTCTTCGAATGGCGTGGCGAGCTGTTCAGCGTGCCCGCCGAGGAGGGATCCTGGCGCAACCTGACCCGTACGCCCGGGGTGGCTGACCGGCACGCCGTGTGGTCTCCGGACGGGTCGCGCATCGCCTGGTTCAACGACGACGGCGACGAGTACGGGCTGGTGATCGCCGGTCAGGACGGGTCGAACCCGCGCCGGATCGAGATCCCCGAGCCGTCCTTCTACTTCCGCCCCGAGTGGTCGCCCGACGGAAGCCGGCTGGCCTTCACCGACACTCACTACCGGGTGCTGGTACTGGAGGTGGAGTCGGGTGAGGTGGAGCACGTCGACACAGATCGCTTCGCGCATCCGGAGCGCTCGATGAACCCCGTGTGGTCGCCTGACTCGCGGTGGCTCGCCTACGCCCGCCGGCTGGACAACCAGTTGCGCGCGATCTTCGTCCACGATACCGAGTCGGGGGAGACGCGCCAGCTTACCGACGGCATGTCCGACGCGATCTCGCCGGTGTGGGACGAGTCGGGGAAGTACCTCTACTTCCTCGCCTCCACCGACTACGCGCTTAACACCGGCTGGCTGGACATGACCTCCTACGACCGTCCGGTGACCCGCGCCCTCTACCTCGCGCTCCTCAGCGCCGATGAACCCTCCCCCTTCCTGCCGCGGAGCGACGAGGAGGAGAGCGACGATGGGGAGAGCGACGACGAGGACGAAGGGGAGGCCGAGGCGGGTGAGACCGGCCAGTCCGAGCGTGACGCCCCGGACGGCGACGACCCGCCCGAGGTGATCATCGACTTCGAGGGGATTGCCGGACGCATCGTGGACGCCCCCGGGCTGGACATGGAGGACTACGCGGGGCTGGCGCCGGGACCGGCCGGGACGGTGTTCGTCCTGGAGGGGGGCGGTTTCGGTGGTGGCGCGGTGCTCAAGTACTCCATCGAGGAGCGAGAGGGGGAGGACTTCCTGGAGAGGGGCGGGCGTCTCGCCGTCTCCCACGACCGCAGTCAGCTGCTCTATTACAGCGGCGGCTGGCGGATCGTCAGCACCGCGCGTCCGCCGTCGGGCAGCGATGGCGCGCTCGACCTGGGCGGCCTGCGCGTGCGGGTGGAGCCGAAGGCCGAGTACACCCAGATGCTCCGCGACGGCTGGCGGTTCATGCGCGACTTCCTGTACGTGGACAACCAGCATGGGGCACCGTGGGACGACGTCTGGGACTGGTACTCGGCGTGGCTCCCGGACGTGCGTCACCGCTCCGACTTCAACCACCTGCTGGACATGCTCTCAGGCGAGATCGCGGTCGGGCACTCCTACGTGCGCGGCGGCGACTACCCGGATCTGGACAACCCACGCACCGGTCTCCTGGGCGCCGACTTGCAGGAGGAGGACGGGTTCTACCGGATCACGCGCATCTACAACGGGGGCGACTGGACACCCGGGCTGGCCGGGCCGCTCTCCCACCCGGGTATCGACGTGCAGGAGGGCGACTATCTGCTGGCGGTGGACGGGGCCGAGCTGCGCGCCCCAACCAACCCTTACCGCCACCTGGAGGGGACCGCCGGGCGCGTCATCACACTGACGGTTGCGTCCTGGCTAGGTTCAAGCGGTCGTCGCAACAGTACCGTGTTGAAGGGTTTTCATGTGCCCCCGATTTTGCTGGACACTAGGCTGGCGAGGGCGACCAGAAAGAAAGAAGTGGGTTCTTGATTTGATGTCTCCCAACCCGAGGGAGTCAGAAGCGACCGACGGTCGTTGAAGGCTGGAGATACGGGAGCGGCAGAGCATTTCAACGCAAGGTTGAGGTCTGGTTCTTTGATGATAACAGATCTTCCAAGGTTTCCGCCGGAGTTCTCCAACCGAGGGTCTTGCGGGGGCGGCTGTTGAGAGCGGCTGCGACGGCGGCGAGATCGTCAGCGGTATGTCTGCTGAGGTCAGTGCCCTTTGGGAAGTACTGTCTCAACAGGCCGTTGGTGTTTTCGTTCGTGCCGCGCTGCCACGGGCTCTGCGGGTCGCAGAAGTAGATGGCCAGGCCAGTATCGATGCGAAGCCGTGCGTGCTGAGCCATCTCTGTTCCCTGGTCCCATGTCAGAGACCGGCGGAGTTGCTCGGGCAGGGTCGTGATCGACGAAGCGATCGCGTCCCGGACGGCTTCGGCACCGTGTCCAGCCAACGCTGGACCGTTCTTGGTCCTGGCCTCGCCGTGTTTGTCATGGCGGGGAAGGTGGAGCAGCATCGTGAACCTGGAGGTCCGCTCGACCAGCGTTCCGATCGCCGAACTGCCCAGCCCCAAGATCAGGTCGCCTTCCCAGTGCCCGGGAACGGCGCGGTCGTCTGCCTCGGCCGGTCGCTCGCTGAGCATGATCTCGGGGTGAACGAACGTCTTGCCCCGTCCGCGGGTGCGAGCTCGAGGCACCCGTAACGTGCGTCCCGTCCGAAGGCACGCTGTCAGCTCCCGTCGCAGCGCACCGCGGCCTGGAACGTAGAGCGCCTGGTAGATGGCTTCGTGCGATATACGCATGGACTCATCGCCGGGGAAGTCGACCCGTAGCCTGTTGGCGATCTGCTCGGGACTCCACGAGGCCGCCCGCCGCCGGTCTTGTCGGCGACCGTGACGCCGTCCGATCCAGCGCACATCGGGGCCTGCCAGAGCGGCACCGTCCAGAGCTCGGATCAGGCCTCCGAGGCGATCCTGCACATACTGCCTCAGTTCGCCGTTCGTAGCGAGCTTCGCAAGCTTTGGACGTTTCGCTCGCCGGTCGGCGTGCCATTGAGCGGTCGTGGCCCGATACTCGAGGTTCCCTCCTCCTGTAGCTGCGTTGCGCCGCAGTTCTCGCGAGATCGTCGAGGGTGAGCGGCCCAACTGCCGGGCGATCTCGCGCACGCCACGAGCACGGGCTCGAAGAACGGCGATCTCTTCTCGCTCAACGAACGAGAGATAGCGCCGTGACTGGGGACGAAGATTGAGTGGTGGCATGCCACCACATTCGCGAAACCAGCGTGTCCCGACAGCAGGGGACACACCCGCTGCCACGGCGGCCTCCTCGCTCGACAGACCTCGAGCGATCTCTTTCCAGAACCTCTGCCGATGCTCGCGCCGTCCCACCGGCGGACGGCCTGGTGAACGCATCCGCGGACGTAGGGCTCGATCCGCTCCTCGGTGCCTGCTCGCTGCCATCGCAACATCTCCCTGAGGTGTTGCGACGACCGCTTGAATTCACCCTGCCCCTCCGCCGAGGACGCCCGCGACATCGTGGTCGAGCCCATGGCCAACGATGGCACGCTTCGACGCTGGGCCTGGGTGGAGGCCAACCAGGCCCGGGTCGACGAAATGAGCGGAGGACGGCTCGCATACGTGTGGCTCCCCAACACCGGACAGGGCGGCTACCAGTACTTCAACCGCATGTTCTACGCCCAGCAGGACCGCCAGGGCGCGGTCATCGACGAGCGCAACAACGGCGGGGGCTCGGCGGCCGACTACATCGTGGACATCCTCGACCGCGAACTGACCGGCTATTTCAACTCGCGCGCCGGCGACCGCAAGCCCTGGACCCAGCCGATGGCCGGTCTCTTCGGACCCAAGGTCATGGTGATCAACGAGCGAGCAGGATCGGGGGGTGACCTCCTCCCCTATCTGTTCCGCTTCCGGGGGATCGGCCCGCTGGTGGGCACCCGGACGTGGGGCGGACTGGTGGGGACCTGGGACACGCCGCCCCTCATCGATGGGGGTGGCTTCGTGGCACCCCGCGGCGGCTTCTTCGACGTGAACGGGGAGTGGGCGGTGGAGGCCGAGGGGGTGGCCCCCGACATCGAGGTGCGCAACGACCCCGCCCCGGTGATCGCGGGGGGCGATCCGCAGCTGGAGGCGGCGGTACGGGAGGCATTGCGCCTGCTGGAGACCGGAACGGTCACCTTCCAGAACGAGCCGCCACCCCCGGTGCGGTGGCGCCGCCCGTCGGGGGGTCGATGAGCGGGATTGGGCGGGAGGCCAAGCCAACCTGGGGGACCAAGAGGTGGATTCGCCATGCTGAATCGATTGAGAAGGCAGTGCTTCGCCGCTCCACCCGCAGCTTGGCGGCGATGTTGCCGATCGCCGGGACATTCGTCGCGGGATGCTCTGCTCCCGCCGGTAACGCGGATTGGGCGGCCCACTTCGAAGTCGTTGACACGCTCACCGTCGCTGACAGCGTGCTCTCGCAGCTGCTGTCGCAGCGAGATTCGGCGCCGGAGCGTCCCTGGCGAGTCGCCGGTTTGGGTACCGAAGCCTGGATGCCGTCTCCGGCGGCCGGAAGACGGGCGGCGGATGCCTTCATGGGGATTCCCCGGGATGTCGGGGAGGTGCCGTACTGGCCAAGCTGGATGCGGATCTACGGTGCCACGATGGGTTCCACCGTGTTCGCCGCGACCAACTTCACCTATGCAATACGCGTCTATGGGGGGGACGGGATCGGGGTCGACAGCATCAGCGAGGCGCCTCCTTCGTGGAGGCAGTCACGTCGTCCGGAGATGGGGGAATTTGCGTACTCAACCGCACCCGAAAATCGCGCATACTTCCGGAGTTTCACCTTCTTGACGGGCCTCGCGGCTGTCTCCGACGGAGTGCTCATCGTCACCCATGGGCGGTATTTGGATGTCCCGGACAGTCCGACCGGCCGACTCGACCAAATCGTTGGCGCGTATCCGGGGCGCTTGCTGGGACTGACGGCGATGAGCGAGTACGTCAACGTCTATGTGGACGGGAGCAGGCTGGTCACCGATGCACCGGCCCCGGGAGAGATCCTGGGATACAGCCCGGGCCGAGTGGTCTTTGCCAGACGAATGCCGGGACAACCCGGGTATACACTCACCGAGTACGCCTGGAAGCGACGCTGACGAAATTGCGCTGTGCGTTGGAGGCGGCCGGACTTCCGGGGCCGCCCATTGACGCCCCACCTCGTTCGCTTGAACACTGAACCTGTCACCGTGCCGGCGGGATCACGTTCCTTCGGCCGGGAATCGAAGCCAACCAGGAGACGAATCATGAAGCGCTGGGGACTGTTCCTTCTACGAGTAACCACGGGCTGGCTGCTCGTCATGTGGGGCATCGACAAGCTCGTCAACGTCGAGCACGGTCAAGCGGTAGCAGAGAGGTTCTACCTGGGAATCGGCACGCTCGCCGTCGCTCAGAACGCCTTCGGGGTACTGGAGATCGTGCTCGGGGCGCTGGTCGTGTTTGGCCTGTGGCGGAAGCGGGTCTACCCCGTGATGTTCGCCGTCCTCGCCATCACCGCCCTGGGTGTGTGGAGGTCGATCATCGACCCCTGGGGGTGGTTCCTCGAGGGCTCCCAGGTGCTCTTCTACCCGTCGGCGATCATCGCGGCCGGTGCGCTGGCGCTCTGGGGCCTCATGGACGAGGACAACATGACGCTGGACGCGCTCAGGGGCGGGTAGCAGGGGTGCGCAGACCCCTGAGGGTTGACGCGGGGGATCTACGATGCTGAACCGCTTGCGCGGGCGGGTCGCTGCACGGGCTGTGGCGGGGCAGGCCGAGGCAGATTTCGAGCTCGAGCCGGACCGGATCATCCGAACCGCCAACCGGCTGCGGGACCGGATCGACGCCCGCTTCCCGGGACGCGGGATCGGACGGCTGATCAGACGCCTCGAGGGCCTGGCCGAGCACACCATGGACCGGCTGGATGCGGTGCGACGTCCGCTCCTCGGGGTGCGGTTGGCAATCATCGCGCTGATCGCGGCGATGGTGACCCTGGTGGTTCGTATCCTGGTCGACTGGCAACTGCCGGCAGGGATCACCACCCTCGTCGATCTCGCGGAGGTCATGGACGCCGCGACGAACGAGATCCTGCTCGTAGGGGCCGGCCTCTTCTTTCTGGTGACGATCGAGACGCGAGTCAAGCGCAGCCGGGCCCTCAGGGCGCTACGCGAACTCCGCGCCCTGGCCCACATCATCGACATGCACCAGCTGACCAAGGACCCGACCAGGGCCGCGATGGGCCGGTGGAAAGCGGAACCGGGACACCACGGCGCGGATTCCCGGGAGAGTGGCGATACCCACGAGATGGCCGTGGAGGACCTGGAATCGTACCTGGACTACTGCTCGGAAATGCTCTCCATCGTGTCGAAGCTGGCGGCGCTCTACGCCCAGAACCTGGACGACGCGGTGGTCCTGAGCGCGGTGGACGAGGTCGAGGGCCTGGCATCGCGCCTGTCTTCCAAGATCTGGCAGAAGATCATCATACTGGGCAGGTCGGGGGAGGCGTAGGAGGACGGTGCCCGGACTTGTGAATTGATTCACAAGCGTCGTGGGTAGCCGCGTTCGGGTGGTGCACCGGCCGTTCGTTCGCCAAACCGCCCTCGCCGTCATATAATGTGAACCGATTACCGGCCCGCCCTTCATAAGCCAGTGAGGTGCAGATCGATGTTGGAGACCGAGGTCGTTCAATCGAGACGAGGCGGATTCACCCGCCGCAAGTTCATTAAAGGGGTGATCGCCGCGGGCGCTACGACATCGGCCGCGGGATACCTGTTCCGTGGCAGCGGGGTACTCGCGCCGATGCTGTCCGCCCAAGGCGCGGTCGAGCGGCTCGTCACCCTGAGCGTCAACGGACAACAGCGCCGGGTGGACGTTCCCAAACAGGAGACGCTCGCCATGACACTCCGCTACCAACTCGGCCTGACCGGCACCAAGCTGGGGTGCGACCGGGCCGAGTGCGGGGCGTGCACGGTGCTGATCGACGGGGTCACACACTACGGCTGTTCGATCCTGACACACTCCGTGCGGGGCCGCGCGGTCACCACCATCGAAGGGCTGGAGCAGGACGGACAGCTTCACCCCGTGCAGCAGGCCGTCATGGACGAGGGCGGCTTCCAGTGCGCCTTCTGCGCGCCCGGCTTCACGATGAGCATGGTGGGCATGCTGGCGAAGAACCCGAGTCCGAGCCGGGAAGAGGCCGCCCACCTTCTGTCGGGCAACCTCTGCCGATGCGGCGACTACGACAAGATCCTGAACACGGCGATGCGGGCGGCCGAGTTGTCCCGCTCCCGCGCATAGGCATGGCAGCCCGCGGCAGAAACCCCACTGCATTCGACCGGCGATGCATCCGGGCTGGACGCTGGCGCTCTGCGTTGCTCCTCGGGCGAATAGCGCTGCTATTCCCCCTTCGTCACGCCTTGCCAGCCCGGCGCCTCGCCGGTCTCGGTGCGACGCGGGGTTTCACCACGGACTGCCGGAGAAAGGTGAATCGACATGGCTGAGAACGTAATCGGCACCGACATCTCCCCGCCGGATCTGCGGGCGAAGATCACGGGCCGGGCCCGTTACGCCGAGGACTTCCGCGCCGAAGGGATGGTCTTCGCGAAGCTCCTGCTGAGCCCGATGCCGCACGCACGGGTACTAAGCGTGGACACGAGCGCGGCGGAAGCGATGGAGGGCGTGCTGGGGATCCTGCGAGCGTCCGAAATGCCCGTCCAGTCGGAGGGGCTGGGTGAAGGCGCGCTCACCGACGAGCCCCTGTACGAGGGCGAGCCGATTCTGGCGGTGGCGGCGGTCAACGAGACGATCGCGGCCGCGGCGGTAGAGGCGATCCGGGTTGACCTGGAGCCGCTGCCCTTCGTGCTGGACCCGCTCGAGAGCCTCCGCGAGGGAGGACCCGACGCGCGGCTGGACGGAAACGTTGGGGGACGCCCCGAGGCGCTCACCATCAAGTGGCCGGATTCGGTCTTTGACGAGGCCGGGCCGGACAGGCTGCCCATGGGCGAGCCGGCGGCCGAGTGGGCCATCGGGGACGTGGATGCGGCCTTCGCCGAGGCGGAGGTGATTGTCGAAGAGACGATCGTCCACCAGTCGGTCACGCACCATCCCATGGAGCCGCGCAGCTGCATGGCCTACTGGCAGAACGGGAAGCTCTTCCTGCACGGCTCCACGCAGAGCACCGAGCGCACCCGGGGCGGCGTCGCGCGCATGGCCGGTGTGGAGCCGGATGTTGTGGTGTTCATCGGCGAGTACTGCGGGGGCGGCTTCGGCAGCAAGATCTCGGGGTCGCCGATCATGGCGGTGCCCGCGGTGATGTCGCGCAAGATCGGCCGTCCGGTCATGCTCCGAATCACGCGCTACGAAGAGAACTACATCGGCCGGGCACGGGCCGGTTTCCAGGGGGTGGGCGAAGATCGGCTTCCGTGCGGACGGACGCATGACCGCGCTCGATCTCTACATCGTGCAGGACGGGGGGCCGTACGGACGCGCCAGTGACTACAACACCGCGGGCACGGTCGCGACGGCGATCTACCAGCCCGAGAACATGCGCTTCCGGGGTGTGCCGGTGTACACGAATACGCCCCCGCGCTCGGCGCAGCGGGCACCGGGCGGGGCGCAGATCGTGGCGATGCTGGAACCCGTTGTCGACAAGGCGGCTCGGGAACTCGGTGTCGACCGCCTCGAGATCCGCAAGATCAACGCACCGGGCCACGATGGCTGGCTCGGCGAGCAGAAGGGACCGTTCACGAGTGCGTACGTGCGCGAGGCGCTGGACCTGGGGGCGGAGCTCTTCAACTGGGAAGAGAAGAAGCGGCTTTCGGGACGGCGCGAAGGCACCAAGGTGACCGGGGTGGGGATCGGACTCAGTCCCTTCACCGCCGGCAGCACCGGTCGGGACGGGCTGATGGTCATCCGACCCGACGGCAAGCTTTACGTCCACCAGGGCATCGGGAATCTGGGCACGCACTCGATCGCCGACACCGCGCGCGCCGCGGCCGACGTCCTCGACCTTTCGTGGGACCAGGTCGTGATCGTCTGGGGCGACACGAGCAGGCACCTCCCCTTCAGCACGGTGCAGGCCGGCAGCCAGACCACGCACGCCCACACCCGCGCCAACCACGCGGCGGCGACCGCGCTGGTCGGGCTGCTTCAGGAGCTGGCGGCGAACGAACTGGGCGGTTCTCCGGGCGACTACCGGGTGGCGGACGGCCGCGTCTTCCGGGCCGGAAACCGCACGGTCGGAATGGACTTCGCGCAAGCGGCGTTCCGCGCGATCGCACTGGGAGGGAAGTTCAGCGGCGGCGAGTTCCCGGAAGACCTCAACGACGTCACCAAGGCTTCCGTGACGGGACTGGCGGGGCAGGGCCTCGTGGCTGCCGCCAGGGACAACTACCCGCGCGAAGGCGCCGTCTTCACCTGGGTGGCCAGCTTCGCACAGGTCGAACTCGACGTCGAGACGGGCGAGGTCGAGATCGTGGATCTTGCCTCGACCACCGACTGCGGCACGGTGATGCACCCCCGCAGCCTGGCGGCCCAGACCAACGGCGGCGTCTTCCAGGGGATCGGCATGGCGAAGAGCCAGCGCTGGGTCTTCGATCCCAAGTGGGGCATCCCCTTCACCAAGCGCTTCTACACGGCGCGGCCTCCGGGAATGCTCGACGTTCCCAGGAACCCCCGTTTCGCGGCGGTCAATCAGCCCGACCCGCACACGCCCGTGGGCGCGAAGGGGATCGGCGAGCCGCCGGTCGGCGCCGGGGGCCGCGTACGTCTGCGCAGTCGCGGATGCCATGGGCGGACTTTGCCTCTGCCGCACACCGCTCACCTCCGACATGATTCTGGCGGAGCTGGAAGGCCGGCCACGGCCCTACGGCTTGCTGGAAACGCACGTCTGACCGAGAAGGAGAAACAAAGTGGCTGTCATTCGTGACATGATCCCGCCGTTCGAGCTCTTTCAGCCGGCGGGAGTCGACGACGCGGTGCGCCTCATGCAGGAGCACGGCGACCAGGGCTGGGTGCTGGCCGGAGGACTCGACACCTTCGACTGGTTCAAAGACAGGATCAAGCGCCCCTCGGCGGTGATCGACCTCGGGGGCATTGACGAGCTCCGGGGCATCTCCGCGGGAGCGGACGGCGGACTCGAGATCGGGGCGATGACGAGCCTCACCGACATCTCCGAGAACGCGGACGTGGTGGGTGGCTACCCCCTCCTGGCCACGTCGGCCGGGCTGGTGGCGACGCCGCAGATCCGCAACCAGGGCACCCTCGGCGGCAACATCGCCCAGGACACCCGTTGCTGGTACTACCGTAGCGGATGGCCCTGCTACCGCGCCGGAGGCAACATCTGCTACGCGGCGACGCCCCGTTCCATGAACCGGGAACACTGCATCATGGGCGCGAGCAGGTGCGTGGCGGTGAATCCGTCGGACACGGCCCCGGCCCTGGTCGCGCTCGACGCCGAGATGGTCGTGGCCAGCACGTCGGGTGAGCGGACGTACGCGGCGACGGACTTCTTCATCGGGCCGGACCTCGATATCACGCGGATGACCGTGCTCGAGCCCGGCGACCTCCTCACGCAAATCCGCTTGCCCGCCCCGTGGAGCGGAGCCCGGCACTACTTCGAGAAGATCTGCGACCGCAAGTCCTGGGACTTCTCCCTCGCGAGCGTCGCTTCGATGCTCAATGTCGAGGGTGGCGTGATCCAGGACGCGCGGCTGGTGGTGAACGGCATCGCCCCGTACCCGGTCCGCATGGGTGCCGCGGAGGCGGCCGTGCGGGGACGGGCACCGAGCGACGAGACCGGTCAGATGGCGGGCGAGATCGCGGTCGAGGGCTCCCGTGCGCTCCGGCACAACGACTACAAGATCGCGCTCACCCGCAACCTCGTGAAACGGGCAATTCGCGATGCCGCGTAGCGGTTCGGGCGCGCTTCCTCTCACCAACGGGCGTGTTTCCCCCCGAAAGGGACGGTAACCCATGGAATTCCTTCGGCGTGCTCTGAACCCCTGGGGCGAAGACGTCCCGATCGGCGTCTCGTGGGACCTGATCTGGGCGGCGGTGATCATCGGAGCGCTCTTCGTGGTAGGCCACGCGCTCATGGTCCCCAAGAAGGTCACGACCGGCGAGATCGACGAGAACGAGGCGAAGGGCCTGCCTGAAAAGCTGCAGCGTCACAAACCCGGCGCGCGCGTCTTCCACTGGTCGATGTCGGTTGCCATGTTCGTGCTCCTGATCACGGCCTTCTTCCCCCTGGTCGGGATCCAGTTTGCCTGGGTCACCATCCACTGGATCGCGGGTGTCGGGCTGATCCTCACGGTGATCTACCACATCTACCACGTCTTCGCGAAGCAGGATTTCTGGACGATGTGGATCGACCGCCGCGACATCGACGAGGGGAAGCAGGGGCTGAAGGCTGCGCTGGGGAGGTCGGAGGCCAAGCGTTCCCGGTCCGGCAAGTATCCTGTCGACCAGAAGATGTTCCACCACGCCGCCACGTTGGTGACGTTGGGCGCAGTCGTCACCGGCGTACTCATGATGTTCCGGGTCGACAACTTCCTGCTGCCTCAGAACACGTACATGTTCAGCGACGCCGCGTGGGGCTGGGTATACGTGATCCACGGGATCTCCGGGATCGGCCTCATCTTCCTCGTGATGGCCCACGTCTACTTCGCGATCCGCCCCGAGAAGCGCTGGATGACCTGGTCGATGATCAACGGCTGGATCGACCGTGACCGCTACCTGGAGAATCACGATCCCGAGCGCTGGGTGGTCGCGGAGCAGGCATCGGCGGCGGAAGTGTCTGGAGGCGGCGGCACCGGCCAGGCGGCCGTGAGCGACAAGGTCCGCGGCGAGGGCCCGTAGCTGCGTGTCCCTTTCCGATCTGAAGGACCGCATCAACGCCATCGAGGAAGGCTATGAGTTCTTCCTCGCCTATGCCGCTCAGGGGCTGACCGACGACGCGGCCAGCAAGGTCGGTGTGCAGGTGCGCGACTACCTGAGCCGCTACGACGCGGCGCTGGACGGTCTGGACGCGGCGTTTCGCGCCCATTTGCCTGCCGAAGAGGCCACCGAGTCCGCCCTGGCTGTGCTCCGGCGCGATGCGGAGGCGTCACGCGCTTTCGTGCGCCTCGTGGCGGCCCAGCCCGCCGTTTCCTCCCAGCTGATCGACAACCTCAACGCGTCGATCCATCTGCGCGCGCTTCTCACCGACGTGTTCGTACTGGGGGAGTTGGTGGGGGTGTAGGGGAACCCTCAGCCGATCGACAGCACCTCGATCCTAAAGACCAGGATCGAGTTGGGAGGGATCGCTCCGCGTGCCTGGCTACCGTATCCGAGCGCGGGCGGGATGATGATCCGGCGCACGCCCCCGACGCGCATCCCCTGGACGCCTTCGTCAAAACCGGGCACGACGTCACGCGCTCCCAGATTGAAGCTGAGCGTACCGCTGTCGAATTGGGTGCCGTTGGCCAGCCAACCGGTATAGGCGACCTGTACCTCCTGCCCGGCGGTCGCCGGGTCGCCTTCGCCTGTCTCGATCGTCCTCGTAGTAGAGACCTGACGAGGTCCGCGTCATCGCCGCCAGATTGATCCCGAGCGACGCCGCGAACTCGGTATCCTCGATGGCGGTTATGCCGTCCCCGCAACCCACCAGCCCGGCCGTCGCAATGACCAGCCCCGCCGCTACAATCGTCTCCGCCCTGATCGCCTTCACGCCTCGACCGTCTGCAACCGCCGGTACTCCCTGAACGAGATCAGCTTGCGGCGTCCCTCGTCCCAGAGAGACAGGTGCAGCGTCTTGAGCCCGCCCCACAGGGTCATGCGGGGGGCCTCCCACAACTCCGGGTTCTCGTCGTGGCAACGCTGGAGCCGGTAGTTGGGGATGCGGGCGCTCAGGTGGTGGACGTGGTGGAGGCCGATGTTGGCCGTGAACCACTGCAGCACCTTGGGGAGCTTCAGGAAGGACGAGCCGTGAAGACCGGCGTCGAAGTAGTTCCAGTCCTCGTGCCGGTGCCAGTACGCTTCCTCGAACTGGTGTTGCACGTAGAAGAGCCACACTCCGATCGCGCACGAAATGAGGGTGATCGGGAGCTGAATCATCAACAGGGGGCCGATACCGATTGTGAACCAGGCTCCGCCGATGATGGTGACGAGGGCCGCGTTGGTCCACCACACGGACTTCCACTCACGCTTCCAGTCCTTGGGCACATCCCACGGGAATCGGTGCTTGACGATGAACTGAAACGCGGCGGCGAAGCCGAAGAGGAACACCGGGTTGCGGTAGAGCCGGTACCAGGAGCGTTGCTTGGAGGACATCGCCTCGTACTCCTTGACCGTGACCGTGGTAATGTCCCCGAAGGAGCGCAGATCGAGGTCGCCCGCGTGGGCGTGATGGAGAGCGTGGGTCTTCCGCCAGTAGTGGTACGGAGTGAGGGTGAGCACCCCGATCACGGAGCCCGCCACGCACGCCAGCCTGTGTGACTTGAAATACGACCCGTGCCCGCAGTCGTGCTGGAACATGAAGAGCCGCATGAGGAGCCCGCCGGTGGGGAAGGCCAGGAGAAGGGTGAGCCAGTAGGCCACGCCGAGGCTCCAGTACATGAGAGCCCACGCACCCATGAAGAGGACGGTGGTGTAGCCCATCTGCCAGGCGCTTCGGCGGTTGTCGGGACCGAAGTATGGGGACAGGACTCTCTTCCAGTGTTGCACCTGTTTGCGGTTCAGCTTCATTGTGTTCGTCTTCGCCCTGTCGTGGGTGGGGAGGCGTTTTTCGGTTCAGAGGGGCGATTCCGGTCTCGCACGAGATCGGGTCCAGTCATGCTGGCATGATGCATGTTCCGAGGTTCGGGGGCAATAGTCAAGCCCGCGCGGTGTCGGTAGCAAATGAAATGTCCGGTTTCTGTAGCACATGAAGTGTCCGCTTTTCCGTACCGCCGCCCTCCGAGGCGAGCGGAGCGAGCCGAGGGGGGCGGCGGTACCGCCTCACGCTGCCACCTCCGACCCGCTGAGGGTGTCCAGCAACCTGCCGTTCGCATCGTAGCGCCCGAGCCTCCGGATGCCGTGGAAGACGGCCATGCCGCCGTCCTCGTATTCGTGGACCTTGACCTTGGCTCGCACGTAGGTGTACCGGTGCGGCTGAGGCGGGATCTGCAGCGTCTTGCCCTTGTAGGTCACGCAGTTGTCGTTGCCAACCGTCCGTGTCTCCTTCAGGCAGAGGATGTCGGGCAGCTTGGCCTTCATCCGCGGCAGCAACCGGGTGAACGCGCGCTTCGCCTCCCTCGCCTCCACCGCAAATGCCGCGTTGAACCGCGGCCAGAAGTCCTTCAGTCCTTCAGGAACTCGTTGGCCTCGTCCATGTCGGTGATCCCCGCCCGCGCCAGCTCCTGCGGCAGGCGCCCCTGAAGCGTCCCGAACAGCCGCTCGCTCCGGCCCCGCGCCTGCGGCGAGTACGCGGCGATCATCTCGATCCCGAGCTCGCCCATCGCCCGGCCGAACTGGGTCGGCTTGTCCTTGTCCACCTTCCCGCCCGCCTCCGGCGTGTGCCAGTAGTGCGAGCCCCGGTCCGTGTACAGGCTGTCGAAGAGCCCCTGCACCTTCACCGTCTCCGCGACGCCCCGAAGGCTCGACCACGTTCCCTCCTCCTCGACGAAGAACCCCGAGTACACCCCGCTTGTCGCGTCGTCCATCGTCACGACCAGGTCCCACCCCTGGCCGGGAGCCCATTCGTGCGTCGAGGCGTCCTGGTGGAGCATCATCCCCTCCGCCGGCTTGCGCTCCCGCCTGAGCCGGTGCGCACCCTTCCTGCGCCCCTTCCTCACCAGGCCCGCCTCCTGAAGGCGGCTCTTCACCCAGGTGTACGACCGCGCCCCGCCGTGCTCGCCCGCGTAGACCTCGTGGTAGAAGTGAAGCACGTTCCACCCCGCACAGCCGTCCCGGTACAGCGCCTCCAGCGCCGCCACCTCCTCCGGCGACGCCCGCCGGGGAGACGGCCCCGCCACCCGCTTGTCCTTCAGGGCCGCCAGCCCGCCCGCCTCGTAGCGGGCCACCCAGCGCCGGAACGTCCGGTCCGTCACTCCCGGCACGCTCGCCGCCCACGCTTGCGTGACCCGTTTTCGGCGCCATCGATCATAGATCTCTTCGAACCTCGCCATCCGTATCTCTCGCAGCATCTCCGCCCGGTTCATCCAGCCTCCTCGGTGACTGTTCTGAACCGGACAGATTACGTGCTACGAAACCGGACATATTATTTGCTCCTAACATGGTCAAGCCCGCGCGGCTTCGGCTGGGGCCGCTGGGGGGCCGATCAATGGTCGCGAACCTGTCCCGGTGCGTTGGGGTACCGTATGCTGCCGCCCCCGCGAACCCACGGAGAACCGGTCCCATGTCCGATCCTTCCGACCACACCGACGCCAACCGGGTCCGCTGGCTCAGGGTCCTCGCTCCCGACGAGCTGCCCGAGGGCCGCGTGCAGGCCGTCAGCTGCGGCCGCAAGACCGTGTGCATGACGCGCCACAAGGGGATCTACGCCGCGCTCGACAACAGGTGCCCGCACCAGGGCGGGCCGCTCGGCGAGGGCTCCATCGAGAGTGGCTGGCTGCGCTGCCCCTGGCACGGCTGGGACTTCCATCCGCTCACCGGAAAGCCCCCCGGCGGGTACGACGACGGGGTCGAAACCTACAAGGTGGAGGTGCGGGAGGATGGCGTCTATGTCGGGTTGCCCGAGGATGAGCTGCATGTGGAGACGGTGTCCGACCTGATGGCGAAATCCCTGGTCAACTGGGAGGTCCGCTGGGTGTGGGGGATGGTGGGGCACTCCAACCTCGGGCTCGCCGACGCCATCCGACGGCGGGAAGAGGCGGGAGAGATGACCTTCGTGGGGATCCGTCACGAGGGCGCTGCGTCCTTCGCCGCATCCGCGTACGGCAAACTCACGGGGAGGCCGGCGGCCTGTCTGTCCATTGCGGGGCCCGGGGCGACCAATCTCCTGACCGGCCTCTGGGACGCCAACGTGGACCGCTCTCCCGTTCTCGCGCTGACCGGGCAGGTCGACACCCAGGTGCTGGGGCCCGGGGCGTTCCAGGAGGTGGATCTCCAGGCCGCCTTCGGCAAGGTCGCCCAGTGGAGCCAGCCCGTCCTGCACTCCAGCGAGCACGCCGAACTGATCAACCTGGCGTGCAAGAGCGCGATCCTGAACCGGGGCGTGTCCCACCTCATCTTCCCCGACGAGGTGCAGGTGGTGCCGGCCGCCGAGGGGAGCGAGCCGGTAGGGCCCGCGGGGAGGCTGACCCGAAGGACCATTGCGCCGCCCGCGGACGCCCTGGAAGAGGCCGCGACCCTTCTCAAGCGCTCCGAGCGGCCGGTGATCATCGTTGGCCACGGGGCCCGCTTCAACATGGACCGGATCACCGCGCTGGCAGAGCGCCTCAACTGCCCGGTTGTGACCACCTTCAAGGCAAAGGGGATCATCTCCGACGCGCATCCCCTCGGCTGCGGCGTCCTGGGACGCAGCGGGACTCCGATCGCCAGCTGGTTCATGAACGAGAGCGATCTGCTGCTCGTGCTGGGCGCCAGCTTCTCCAACCACACGGGCATCACGCCGAAGAAGCCGACCATCCAGGTCGACTTCGATCCCATGGCCCTGGGGAAGTTCCACGCGGTGGATGTGCCCGTCTGGGGCGAGATCGGAATCACGGTGGACCTGCTTGCGCGCGCCGTGGCCGAAGACGATGCGGCGTCGGTGGACCACCGCGGCGAGATCGCGGACCGGTGGCGGATCTGGCGGGCCGAAAAGGCACGGCGCGTAGCGGACGACCGGGGCGAGGGAGTCAACTCGGCGGCGATCTTCGCGGCGCTGACCCGGGGCGTGGACGACGACGCGATCCTCACCGTCGACGTGGGCAACAACGCCTATTCGTTCGGTCGCTACTTCGAATGCCGGCGCCAGGCGGTGCTCATGTCGGGGTATCTCGGCTCAATCGGCTTCGCCTACCCCGCGGCGCTCGGCGCATGGGCGGCGACCCGGGAAGAGGGGACGCCTTTCAGCGGGCGTCAGGTGGTCGCGGTCTCCGGCGACGGGGGTTACGGGCAGTACCTGGCCGAGATCACCGCCGCCGTGAAGTACGGGATGAACATCACCCACCTGGTCCTCAACAACGACGAGTTGGGCAAGATCTCGAAGGAGCAGCGCTCCGGTAGTCTGGACGTGTGGCAGACGTCATTGCACAACCCGGACTTTTCCGAATACGCGAAGTTGTGCGGGGCCTTCGGGATCAGGGTGCGGGATGCAAGCGAGCTGGACGATGCCCTGGCGCGGGCCCTTGCCTACGACGGGCCTGCGACTGTCGAGGTTGTTGCGGATGCGATGTTGGTGTGAGGGGTAGGGGGACGCGGCGTCAAACCGGACTCAACGGCCCATCATGCCGCCCCCCAGCCCCTCACCGCCTCCCCGCCGGCACCCCGTACGGGTACAGGTCACCCAGATCCACGTTCTCGTACGGTAGCGCGTCCAGGAAGGTTGTGCCCACGAACGGCTCCGGTGCCTCCACGACCACGATGGTCCGCGCATACCCCGTCTCGTCGAAGCCGCGCCGGAAGTGGACCCTCGACTTGACGACGAAGACATCGTAGTCGTCGGGATCGATCGGGCCGATGCGGAACGCGTCCGGGTAGAGCACCTGCTCGTAGGCCGGGGTGAGGAACACCACGTTGCCGTCGCCGAACGAGACCACACCGATGGCGTCGTAGCCGAAGCCTTTGCCGAAGTACTCCACGGTGCCGGTAACGCGCCGGGGGGACCCTCCTGACGGGGTGAAGCCGCCGATTTCCATGTCGAAAGGGTCGCCGGACCGGGCGCCGGCCGCCGCCAGCGCCTCCAGGGTGGCGGGCGAGGTGATCGTCCCGTACAGCACCCTGCCGATCCCGGCCGCCTCGAATGCGCTCAGGATGTGGGTCGCGTCGCCGGGCCGGTCGCTGTGGTCGCCGACCGCGACGGGGGTTTCGCCGTTCGCCACCGCCGCCGCGACGATCCGCGCGGCTTCCTCGGGGCCGGGGTAGCCGCCGACGGCAAAGTCTTCCCGCACACGCCACATGAAGTCGTCCATATCGTCGGCGATCCTGTCCGCGAGGTCCTGGTCGCCGTTGGTCATGACGTGCACGGTCGCGCCCACATCGGGGACGTCCGACCAGGGATAGCCGTAGAAGACGCTCACGTACGCATCATCTTCCCGCGCCTCCCACCGCCGGGCCCGCTCCATGATGTCCATCGAGGGGGACTGGCCGGTCCACTGCAGGACGGTGGCCGTGATGATCCCGGGTTTCCGGGTCGCGGTGGCGGCGTCGTATTCGCCCAGCGAGGCGAGCCGCAGCGCCCGGGCCGCGCGCTCGCCCTGGATGTAGGCGTCGTAGTGGGGGTAGCGCTTGGTCACGAACGCGAAGTCGGCGTGTTCGAGGAATTCGCCGTCCTCGTTGCCGTGAAGGTCGAAGGTGCCCGCGATGGGAACCCCCGGCCCGACCACTTCCCGGAAGCGCCGCGCGATCTCGGCCTCGGGGCGGGGGACGTCCCGTACAGCCATTGCGCCGTGCAGTGCCAGGTAGACCCCGTCGACGGGAATTTCCGCGCGCAGTTCCGCGATCATCGCGTCGAGGAAGTGGTCGAACGTCTCCCTCGTATTCCAGCTGCGGGACGATCCGCCGAAGACTCCGACCGGCGAGGTAAGCGGCACCAGCTCCACGTCCCCGAACTCCCGCGCCCGCTTCACGAAGCCGGCCACATAGCTGCCCGAGCTCAAGAGATCGTCACCCGAGAGCGGCTCGCTGTACTGCAGCCAGTCCTCGACTTCGGTGTCGCCGCCCGGGCAGAAGGTGCACGTCTCGTGCTGGAAGCGGGCGACGGCGAAGCGCAGGGCCCCGTCGTCCGCAGGGGCGGAGGGAGTGCAGGCAGTGAGAGTCGCGAGGGCGGCGGCAGCGGCGGCAAGTACGTACGTCGTGCCGGATGGCGCCCTGGAATGCGGGCCGCCTGCATGTACGCGGGCCATCCGGATGGCCGTTGCTGCCCGGGCGTGATCCGTCTCGCTGACGGTTTCGGGGGTTCCCGGCATGTCGAAGACCTCGAAGTGGGGGAGTGAGAGCGGCCGTAAAGACTATCCCACGACATCCCGCAGCGCGACCAGGTGCTCGTCGGTGAGGCCGTGCATCTCGAAGAGTGACACGCCCGTCGCGCCCGCGGCCCGGGCCGTCGCTACCGCCTCCGCCAGCCCCGCCGGATTGAGCGACGGCAGGTAGAGCCCCGCGTTCAGCGGCGTGCCATCGAGCGCGGCGACGCCTTCGCGCACCCCCTCCCCGATCCACGGGATGTCTTCCAGATAGAAGCTGTGGTAGAGCATCGGGAAGAAGCGGTCGAGGGGCCACTCGTCCCACGCCTGGCGGACCAGCTGTCGCGCGATGGTCGGTGTCGGGAAGACGGCGGCGGTGATCGGCTTGCCGCGCTCGTGCACCGCGCTGGCCAACGCCCGCACCGCCCCGGTGACGCTGTCCCAGCGGAAGCGGCGCCACGCTTCGTCGGATGGGGGATCGGGGATCTCCAGCGGATCCCGGCCGTCGAGCGCGGTGAACTGCTCGCGGCACACCTCGCAGTAGCAGAAGTCGAACTCGGGGTGCTCGGTGTCCTGCACGAGATCGTAGGTGTCCCAAAGTCCGCGCGGCAGGATCACATCACAGTGGCGCACGTAGTCGAGGTGGACGCCATCCACGGCCGGGTTCGCGGCCAGTTCACCGACGCGCTGGATCAGGTAGTCCCGCACGGGCGCGCGTGACGGACAGACCCACCTGTAGTATCCGACATAGGGCGGCCGATCGAGCGACGATTCGAGGTTGCGGCTGACCGTGAACCACTCGGGGTGGTTGGACTGGACCCACTCGTCGCCGTTGCGGTTGAGGGTCCAGAACCAGCGGTGGAACTCGAGGCCTTCGGCGCGCGCTGCCCCCGAAACAAGCCCGATGTCGCCACCCCCTACGAGCACCGCGTCGAAGCCGGCCGCGCGCAGTCGGGCGAAGCGTCGGCGCCACTCGTCGGCGCCGTAGTCGCGGTTTCCGTGAACCCACGTCCACAGGCTGAAGGGGGGTGTCCGGCCAGTGTCGGAAGGGCATCCGGGAAGCGCACCCAACGCGGCCGCACCCCCCGCGGCTCGGAGGAAATCCCGGCGTCTCATCGGGGGGTCTCCTGCAGCCTCGCAAACCGCCCGCGTCTCATCGGCGTGCTCCCTCGGTGAAGCGCACGATTCCCCACGCTTCGGGGATGTGCATGTTGATCTCACCCTGCGGTGACCACACCCAGTTGTGCTCGGGGTGACGGTCCTCCCGGGTCGGCTGGCGCGCCCTGCGGTATCCCCCCGGAACGACGTCAACGGGCCACTGCACCCGCGAGAAGTTGATCCGCCACTCGTCGCCGGCCCGGGGGGCGGTGGCGGGTGAACGTCGGTCGGCCCCGGGGGCTCCCGTCGCGTCTCCTTGCTCCGGAGGCCTGAGCGCCGACCACGGAATCGCGATTTCGACGGTCCAGCCCCGGTCCTGGTCGGACGGGTCGTTCAGGGTGCCGTCGAGGGCCACCGCCGTGCGGAGCCCCTCCATGTTCCACGCCACGTTGGCCTTGCCCGCACGCTGGTAGGGCCGTGGCAGAAACAGGTCGAACTCGGTCCCGAGGGCGTTGATCTCTAGTTCATAGTAGTCGAGCGCGTCTCCGTCCGGATCGAGGAACACTTCGAAGTCGTGCTCCCGGTAAAGGATTGCGTCCCTTTCGGCGAGTGTGGCCCACAGGTGAGGCTCCTCCAGCTCGGCGGCGATGTAGAGGTGGTCTTCGTCCCAGACGATCCTGGCACGGGTCGCCAGGGATGGATCGGGCCAGTCCTCTCCGCGGATGTCGACGAACGGCTCGGTCCAGGGAGCGGTCAGCCACGCCGCATCACCGAGGGCACCATCGATTGCCGGCGGAGCAGCGACCCTGGGGGCGTCATACTCCCGACCGGCTGGCACCATCTGCCGGCGGAGCAGCGACCCTGGGGGCGTCATACTCCCGCACGCTTGCTTCTTCGAGCGGACGCGCCCGGGTAGCCAGCGACACCTGCGGCGCCGACACCCGCGGTACCTGTTGCGGCACCAGCCGCCGCAGCGAGAAAGACCGCTACCAAGAGCATCGGGCCGGTACCACCCCTTCCGGTTGGCCCCCTCTCGATCTCGTCCATCCGTGTCCTCCCCATCTCCCTCGGGCCTCCGGGCTCACGATTGCGAACTGTCGCTGGCTGACAGAGATCCAAACTTGACGGCCCCGGGCCCCGGCCACCACTTTGAGCCCGTTCCGGACCCCCGTCCAGACCCCTTCTCCCGAGAGAGACCCCATGGATTACAACCCCGACCTCCCCTGGTACAGACGCCTCCATTGGCAGGTGCTCACCGCGATGCTCCTCGGCATCGGCATCGGGTATTCGCCGGCCGGGGGATTCTTCGCGGAGTACTTCGGCTGGCTCGGCGACCTGTTCATGCGTCTCCTGCGCATGATCATCGTTCCGCTGGTCGCGACCTCCATCATTTCGGGAGTGGCATCCGCCGGGGGCGGGCGCACGGTGGGCCGGATGTTCGGCAAAACGCTGTCCTACTACATGGTGTCGAGCTTCCTGGCCGCACTCACCGGGCTCATCCTGTTCAACCTCATCAATCCGGGCCGGGGATACCCGGTTCCCGAAAACGTAGTGACCCCGGAGCTCGCGACCCCCGATTCGGCCATCGACCTGCTCCTCAACATAGTTCCCACCAACTTCTTCGCGTCCGCCACGGCGGGCGACATGCTTGGCATCATCTTCTTCTGCATCGTCTTCGGCGTGGCCATGACGACCTTGCCGGAAGGTCCCCGCACCAAGGTCACGGGCCTGGTCGACGCGCTCTTCAAGGTGATGATGGCCCTCACGTCGGGCATCATCAAGCTGCTCCCGATCGGCGTCTTCGGGCTGATGGTCACGCTGGTCGGCGCGACTGGCCTCCGCTCCTTCGGCAACCTCTTTCAGTACGTCGCAACCCTGGGCTCCGGTCTCGCAATCCACTTCTTCATCACGCTGCCTCTCCTGCTGTACTTCTGGGGACGCGTCTCTCCCTGGAAGCACGCGATGAACATGCGGGAGCCCCTGTTGGTGGCGTTCTCCACGAGTTCATCGGCTGCCACCCTGCCGGTCACCCTCAAGACCGTGAGAGAAAAGGTGGGTGTGTCCAATCATGTGTCTTCGTTCACGTTGCCGATGGGCGCCACCGTCAACATGGACGGAACGGCGGTCATGGAATGCGCGGGGGCGCTGTTCATCGCGCAGGCCCTGGGAGCCGAAATCGGGTTCATGACCCAGGTCGCCGTGGTGCTCACGGCCCTGCTCGCGTCCATCGGCGCCGCGGCGGTGCCGTCCGCGGGGCTGGTGGTGATCTTCATCATCCTCAACGTGATCGGAATCGGGGACAATCCCGAGGCGCTGCTGATCGTGGGCGCGATGCTCTCCATCGACCGGCCCCTCGACATGGCTCGGACCGCCGTCAACGTCTACAGTGACTCGTGCGCGGCGGCAGTCGTTGCCAAATGGGAAGGTGAGGAGGGAATCGACGAGGAGATACGAGGGTAGGGGCTTGGCGGGGCAAGCGGCGGGAATGGTGAACGATCACGTCGTCACGTGCTTTCGCTGGAAGGAGTGTGGAGGGTGACCGCGCGTTCCTACCGCCCCGCCCCCGCCATCACCACCACCAGCGGCCGCAGCGTGTGGAGCACCCTGACCGTATCGCCCTGCGCCGCGAGCACGTCGGGCAGCCGCCGGTACACATGGGGACTCTCGTCCGTCCCGCCGCCACGGAGCACGACGCCCTTGCTGTCCACCCAGTCGTTCATCATCCGGCGCGACACCCGGCCGGGCTTGATCACCCTGCCGGAGCGCCGATGACGCTTCCCGCGTGCCGCCGTGCGGCTCATCACACGACCTGCGCCGTGCACGGTCGAGTATAGGGCGCGGGCCTGGAGCGCGGCGGCGGGTGAGTCCGGGGCGGCATCAGCCGTTCCCTCGAGAATGACCGAGTCGTCCGCCATCGAACCGCCCACGAACCCCATCTGCCCGGGGAACGCGGGGGTGGCGCCCTTCCGCACGACCACGAGAGTCCGCCCGAAGTGCTCCTCCTCCCAGGCGAAGTTGTGGTGGTTGTGGACGAGTTCCATTTCGCGCCCGCCGACGATCTCCACCGCCTTCCGCGCCGCCCACTCCCTCCCCGCGTACGCGTAGCGCCCCGCGAGGTTCATCAGGCGCCAGTAGTCGTGGCCGGCGGGCGCGTCCAGGTCGAGGATGACCTCCGCCTCGGGCACCCGCTGGCCCCATTCGGCACCCTGCCCGATCGCCAGAAACGAGGAGGCGACCGTGTGGCCGAAGCCCCGGGAGCCGAAGTGGACACCCACCCAGATGCGCGCTGCCTTGTCGGCGAAGACATCCACATAGTGGTTCCCCGATCCAACCGTGCCGAGCTGCTTGCGCGCCTTCTCCCGCAGCGGTGAACGGTGACGGGCCGGGACCGCCTCCCATGCCGGGTCCGCGAACAGGGGATGATCCGAAGGTGCATCCCGAGAAGGATTGGTGCCCCCGAGGCCGAACGCGATGCCGTGCTGGATCTCGTCGCCCAGCTGCTCCAGGTGGCGCCGCAGTCCGCCGGGTCGGCCGGCCAGGTCGTGAAGCTGCAGATCGGTACGGATCGCGGCGTTGCCGCAGGCGATGTCGAACCCGACGCCCGCCACACTCACCTGGTCTTGGTACGCGGCCACTCCCCCGATCGGCATGACGTACCCCAGGTGGCCATCGGCCATCAGCGCCACGTGTTCCGCCCGCCTGGCCACGCGCGTCAGTTGCTCCAGCGTGTTCTTCTCGTGTTGTCCGAGTATCTGCATGGGTTCGGAGGCGGTTTGGGTGGCACCTTAGTGATCCTTGCCTGCGACCAACCGGAAGTCTAGTCCCAAAACAAGCGAGTAGGATCCGGGGGGCGAGTTTCGGTTGTGCAAGTTGTCATAGAGCGGACCTGGCGGCTTCCATGGGGCTGTTTTGCAGGCGTGCCAGGGGATGAACGGAGTCTTTTGAGTGCGCGGTCCCGGGGCTTCCCGAGTGATTTTGGACACGGGAGACACCGGTGCCGGTGGAGGTCTGGGCGGCGGCTTGATGCGGTGGGGGAGACGGGGCGGCGTCAGCCGAAGCCGGTCCGTTCGATGGTGCGCCAGGTGCTGAACAGCCGGTCGGTGGCGGGCAGCCAGCCGATGATGCGCAGCGTGGTCTGCCGGGCCCGGCGGATGACCTGGCAGGGCAGCAGGATCATCTCGCGGATGAAGACGCTTGAACTCCATGGCGACGTACTTCCGGCGGTCGGACTTCAGGTGCATCATCATGGCGAACCAGCTCTTCAGGTTCCACGCCAGCGCCGCCATTACCATGCAGGCCCAGTTGCTCACCAGGTCGTAGACCGGCACCCGCAGCGCGTTCACCCCGTTCTTCAACTGTTCGATCACGTTCTCCTGGTCGCAGCGGGCGTTGGCCAGCCGGACCACCTCGGCCGCGCTGAGGTCCCGCCGCGTGGTGATGTAGAAGAAGTAGCGGACCTCGTCCATCAGGCACAGCTCGCCCTTCATCCTGCTGATGTTCTTGCGCACGACCACCATCCGGTAGGTCTCGCGGCACTTTCCGGGCCGGTAGTCGTACTCGGCCACGTCCTCGTGGTTCAGCCGGTTGTTGACGTAGCCGCGCTCCCGCACGATCCGCCCCTTCACGTCCGCCCGCCGGCTCCGCGTCTTCCCCGTCCGCGACGTGTAGCGCGGCCGGCGCTCCAGCCGCTCCCAGTCACCCTCCTCCAGCGCCTCGGCCCGCTTCACCATGCCCGGCTGCGCGTCGTAGCCGAAGATGAAGTCCGCCGCCTCGCTCCAGCGGTCGAAGTTGACGGTCAGCGAGAAGTCCGTGTCCCCGCGCACGCACACCCGTTCGGCGTGCGGCGCCACGAGCCCGATCGCCTTGTCGATCCACTCCGCCGCGCCCTGGTGGCTCACCGCGTTGCCCGGCCGGTTCACCAGGTAGAGCACCTCGCCGGTGTTGGCCAGCGAGACGACCAGCGGGTGGTAGCCCCACACCCCCTTGTAGGACATGTCGATGCCGTCCTTCTTCTCGCCCAGCGTGGGCGCCAGCGTCCCGTCCACGTCGATGTACGCCACCGGCCCCAGCAGGTCCCGGCCCCGGCCCCGCCACAACCGCGGCCGCACCGCGTTGATGCACTCCTGCAGCTCGATGACGTCCGCCTCGCCGAAGCGGCGCGTGAAGTCGCCCGCCGCCGTCGGGCTCGGGATCACCTCCGCCCCCAGGGCGTCCATGTAGGCCGCGTTGTTGCGCAGGGCGCCCAGGTCCTCCAGCCGCGCGCCTCCGCACAGCATGTTGTACGCGATGTTCAGCACGTGGTCCGACTCGTGGTACGGAAGATGCCGCTTCAGCAGCGCCAGCCGCCGGTTGATCTCCCCGGCCAGCCCCAGCTTCGACACCAGCCGCCGGACCACCCCGATGCCCCCGTAGCTCATCGCGTTGATCCGCGCCCCGATCTCGTAGCGCACCCTGCCGGACCCGAACATCGGCTTCGTCCCCGTGCCCCACCGCCTCCCCCTCGCATGCCGCGCCTTCACCTTCCGCCTCCGCCGGGCACTGTTCCTTCGGCTTTGTTTGTGCGATATTGTCTTCACCGGAAAGGCCTCCTGGTTGAGATACGGCGACTTGCGCCGAGATCTGTTAACGACAATCAGGATAAGCCTTTCCGGTACTCTTTGACAGGGGCCGGCGACGGATCACGCTTGCTTGGGAACTAGGGGGAGTCTGCGATATCGGTCCAGTGGCCGCCACCTTTGGTTCTGGTGGCGCTCTTCTGAGCGTGGTTCGAGGCGGGGTTGTCGGCAGTGTCTATCCTTCGCGCCGCAGCCTTTGTCCCATTCCGACATGCCGGTGTCCCTGGTTTTGCCGCGGAAACGTCGGATAGGACATCTCCGCCATCACCGTCCAGCACCGGGCCCGCTCCATCACCGTCCAGCGCAGCTTCCACCGCCTCCCTTGCAGCCGCCTCCAGCTCCCGCGGGATCGCCGAGTCCACCAGCCGCGCCGCCCCGTTGTACAGCTCCCCGGGGGGTAGCGGTGGGGGCGGCGGCAGAGGTTGCAGCAGCTGTCCCGGCCGCGTCATCGGCGGCGCACTCGCGATCATCTTCCCCTTCTTGGTGAAGAACACGGCCTGACCCTCCCGGTTCAGAGACATCCGCGTGCGGCCCTCGTGCACCACACGGTGATGCCGGCGGCACAGCAACACGGTGTTCGCCAGGCTCGTCTCCCCACCATCGGCCCAGTGGGTGACATGATGCGCCTCGGTGAACCGGCACCCGCATCCCGAATAGCGGCAGCCCCGGTCACGCTCCTCCAGGGCGCGGCGGATGTGCGGCGGGATGGTGCGCGTCTTCCGCCCCACCCCCAATCACCTCCCCGTCGCGGTGCGTCATCGGCACGACCGCCGCGTCACACGCCATCCGGCGCGAGCTCTCGGCGCTCACCCTCACCCCGTCGACCTCGGAACGGCCCGGCTCCCCGTCCTTCTCCAGCGTGGCCATCTCCGTGTGGACCGCCACCTGGAACCGCTCGGCACGCGTCCCGGATTCTCCACCGAACCCCGCCGCCAGCGCCCGCTCGGCGACCAGTCCCGCCGCGTCTGCCCTGCGCTGGCGGCTCCTTGGCCGCGCGTCGGGGCGCTCGTCACGGTACAACGCGTCGTTCGCGGCCTCGATCGCCCGCATCAGCACGGCCCCGACCTCGGGCTGTCAGCGGCAGGTCCTCAAGCGCGTGGGCCACGCGCACGTTCTCCCGCGCGGTGCCGAACGTTCGCCCCGTCGTCACGGCGATCCATTCGGCACACGATGTGACGCCTTCGTCGGCCCACCCCTCGCGACGGTCGAACTCGGCGATGAGGGTGAGCATCTCGTAGGTTGCGATGTTGATCCGGGCGGCGAGTTCGACGATGCGTTCGCCGAGTTGAAAGAGGTCGTCGTTCATGGGGTCCTCCTAAAGTCAGATACAGCAAAGAGTTACCCCTAAAGATAACGGCGGTGTTTTCGGCCCTCTGGGACGGCCCAGGACGCAAAAACCCGGCTTGAGACGGCTTCGAAGGCCCGTGAGACCACGATCGCGCCACAGAGGGCCACTGGCGACCTCCCAGCGGCCTTCCAGCACAGCATCCCGCATCTCATCGAAGCCGCGATCTCAAACTCGTACATGGCTGGATGAGACTATCTTTCGGCGATTTGGGACACCGGCAGAGCCCACGCAGCACCCGATGCCGGGACTGGCCCTCGGCATGCCCGACAAGGCCAGCGAGATGTCGCGACGGGCCGGTGCCGAGCCGCGATTGGCCGGTGCCGAGAACACCACGTCCATCCCCGCGTTTCCGCGGCAAAACCAGGGACATCCGCATGCTCGGTTGGGACGGCGGTTGAGAGCGGTACGCGGCCAGGCCACATCACTACCGAACATGGCCCGAAAGAGGACATTTCTACTGCGCTAAGGGGGGACATTTCTATTGCGGTACGACAGGGATGCCATCCGCGGAGGTGTTTGTCCGCCACATAGCGCCTGATTTGGCGGACAAAACTTGGGCTCGGGTTGCCACAAGACCTCCTGGGCGGCACAATAGCCCTATTCGCCCGGGTATCGCGCCTTCGTCCCACAGCCGTCGGGCCGGGCTCGGAGCCGCGGCTCGCAGAGACTCAGACCGTGGAAGGGAGATGACTCCGCCACGCAGCGCGACCGCCTCGTTCGCGGCCATCGTGACCCTCGCCGCCATCGCCCCGGGCCCCGCGGTGAACCCGGGCCCCGCGGTGAACCCGGCTCCAGCGGTGAACCCGCCCCCCACGACGGCCCCGGCCCCCACGCCCGATCTCATCCCTCCCATGACCTGCGACGAACTCACCGCCATGTCCTGGACCGGCTTCGCCCTCGACGAGGTGTCGGAGATCGCGGCCACCGGGAACGACCCCGAGCACTGCAGGGTGCGTGGCACGATCGACGACGAGATCCGCTTCGAACTCCTGCTCCCGCAGGCCGCCGACTGGAACGGCCGGTTTTTCATGGGCGGCGGTGGGGGGTATGTGGGGAGCGTCCAGAATCAGGCCCTCCAGTTCGCGGGACCGGAGTCGCTGCTGAGTCGCGGCTTCGCCACGGTCGGGACCGACACGGGTCACCGCGGCTTCGGAACCGACGCGAGCTGGGCGCTCAACCGGCCCGACCGCGAGGTGAACTTCGGCCACCGCGCGGTCCATGTGACGGCCGAGACGGCAAAGACCATCATCCGCCTCTACTACGGACGCGACATCGAGTATTCGTACTTTCTCGGCTGCTCGCGCGGCGGCGGTCAGGGCATATGTCGTCGCAGCGTTATCCGGACGATTTCGACGGCATCGTGTCGGGCGCGCCCGCCTACGACTGGACCGCCCTGGGAGCCCTCTTCCTGCAGACCCAGCAGCTCCTGTATCCCGATCCGTCCGATCTCTCGACACCGGTGATCACCGACGAGGCTGCGCAAACGCTCGAGACGGCGATTCTCGAGGCGTGCGACGAAAACGACGGGCTCAGGGACGGGATCATGACGAACCCGCTCGAATGCGACATCGACTTGTCGTCGATTCCGGGACTCACCCTCGAGCAACGACGGGCCGCCGAGACGATATACGGGGGCGCGTACGTGGGCGGCCGGCAGGTCTATCCGGGGTTTCCGTTCGGGGGCGAGACGGAGACGGCGGGGTGGACGCAGTGGATCACAGGCGGCGGGAATCCGCGCAGGAGTGCGGGATCGACACCCAACCTGCACTACGCCTTCGGCACGCAGATGCACAAGTACATCATTTTCGACAACCCGGAGTTCGACTATTCCACCTTCGACTTCAGCGACCATGCCGCCTGGCAGGAGCAGACCCGCCGCGCCGCGAAGCTTCTCAACGCTACCGATACCGACCTGAGCGGATTCAAGACGGCGGGCGGTAAGCTGATCCTGTGGAACGGCTGGTCCGATCCAGCCATTCCCGCCACCGGCACGATCCGGTACTACGAGGGCGTGGCCGCTGGCGACGAGGATGTGGCCGACTACGTGAGGATGTTCATGCTGCCCGGCGTTCTGCACTGCGCAAGCGGTCCGGGGCCCGACCTCGTCAACTGGATCGACGCGATTCAGGAGTGGGTCGAGGAGGACAAGGCGCCCGAACGGCTGGTCGCAACCAGGCTGGACCAGGGCGAGGTCGAGATGCAACGACCCGTCTGCGCCTGGCCGGCACAGGCGGTCTACGACGGCTCCGGAAACCCGGCAAACGCGGGAAGCTTCGAATGCGCCGCTCCGCAATCGGCAAACAATAGGGAGATGAATCGATGAGCGAGATCACGCTCAGGGTAAACGGCGAGACCCACACGCTCGACGTCGATCCGTCGACGCCGCTGCTGTACGTCCTCCGCAACGACCTCGGACTGCGAGGACCGCGCTTCGGCTGCGGCCTTGGCCAATGCGGGACGTGCACGGTCCTGATGAACGGCACCGCGATCCGGTCGTGCAACCGGCCGGTGTCGCGCGCCGTCGGCGAGATCACAACGCTCGAAGGACTGTCCGCCGACGGTGAGCTTCACCCAGTCCAGCAGGCATGGATCGACGAGCAGGTGCCGCAGTGCGGGTACTGCCAGAACGGGCAGATTCTGACCGCCAAGGCTCTGCTCGACGACAATCCGAGCCCAAGCGACGACGAGATCCGGGAGGGAATGAACCGTGCCCTCTGCCGCTGCATGACCTACTACCGGATTCAGGCGGCCGTGAAACGCGCCGCGGTGACGATGGCCGGTGGGGAGATGGACCGATGACGGGCGACCAGCGGCTTCCGACGGGGGCACTTCGGCCGAGCAGGAGCGACCGAACAGGTTCTCGGGGCGACCCCGAGTGTCCCACGGAGATCATCCACGCGATGGCTCCCTGGGACGGCTCGACGTCCCGACGGGACTTCCTCAAGAGCTCGGGGCTCTTCGTCCTCGGCTTCAGCGGCGCCGGGGCGGTTGGAACGGGCAGGCGGGGCTCCCCCGCCGAGCCGGGCGACGCGCAGCCGGGTGACGCGCCGGCTCCCGACCCAAGCGAGACCCCCCTCTACCCCGAGCCCGACTTCCTCCAGCTCGACTCGTGGCTCGTCGTGCACGAGGACGGGACGGCGACCTTCTACGTCGGCAAGACCGACGGCGGGCAGGGCACCGGGACCGCCACGCGGCAAATCATGTGCGACGAACTCGACATCGCCTACGACCAGGCCACGCTCGTCATGGGCCGGACCGACATGACCGTGGACCAGGGCGGATCGGGCGGTTCCGACGCGATTGAGCGCGACGCCATGGCCGCGCGACGGGTCGCGGCGGAGGCGAGGCGGGTGCTCATGGAGATGGCCGCGGAGCGCTTCAACGTGCCCGTGGAAGATCTCGCCGTGAGCGAAGCCGTGATCTCCGTCCGAGCTGATCGCTCGCGCACGGTCACATACGGAGAACTGATCGGTGGGCAGCGCTTCGACATCGCGCTGATGGGCGCAAACGTCAACGCCACCACGGGCGTCGCGAGCGTCAAGGCGGTTCAGGACCTCAAGCTCGTCGGCCAGTCGCTTCCCCGGTACGACATCCCGGCCAAGGTCGACGGATCGCTCGAATGGGCCGTCGACGTCAAGCTTCCGGGCATGGTGCACGCGCGGCATGTGCGGCCTCCGTTCGCGGGCGCGACGCTGGTGGGAATCGACGAGTTGTCGGTGCGTGACCTGACCGGGTTCATCCGGGTCGTCAGCAAGGGCAACTACGTCGCGGTCGTGTGCGAGCGCGAAGAGCAGGCGATCGAGGCCGCCGACCGCCTCGAAGTGCAGTGGGAGAAGCCCGAGGCGGCGCCGTTCCCATCCTCGGAAGACCTCTTCGACTACATGCGTGGCGCGACCTCCGCGAACGGGTCGATCCCCGCGACTGCGTCGGGCTCGGGTCGCTCGTCCGCCCAGACAGACGGAGACCCCGATGCCGCCCTGGCAACCGCCGCGACGATCGTCGAAGCCGCATACGACATCCCGTTCCAGGGACATACCGCGATCGGTCCCGCCCACGGCTTGGCCGATCCCTCGGACGGCCAGATGACGATCTACACGAACGACATGAAGCCCTACAGCCACCGGACCGGGATCGCCGAGTTTCTGGGCATGCCGCCGGAGCAGGTGCGGGTCATCTGGATGGACGGTCCGCAACTGTACGGGCGCACGGCGGCGGACGATGCGGGTTTCGAAGCCGCCTACCTGGCCAGGGAGCTCGGCCGGCCTGTCCGCGTCCAGTGGATGAGACACGAGGAGACGGCCTGGGACACCAAGGGGCCCGCGTTCGCCGTCGACCTCCGCGGGGGACTCGACGCCGAAGGCAACGTGGTCGCGCTGGACTACCGCGCCCGCGTCGCCAACTACGCCCACCTCGGGTACAACCAGGCCAATTCCGTGCTGATCGCCCAGCTCATGGGGATCCGGCCCGAGCGGCCGTCGCCCGGAGGCGCTCGCGGACCCGACGACATGTACCACATCCCGAACCGGCGCCAGGACACCCGGCCGGTCCGCTTCCCGCTGGCCTTCGAGACGCCGCTTCGCACCGGCAACCTGCGGGATCCCAACGGCCCGCAGACGACCTTCGCCGGAGAGTCGTTCATCGACGAGATGGCCGCGGCCGCGAACGCCGACCCGGTTGAGTTCCGCCTCCGCCTTCTCCGCGGCGCGACCGGGGACGACGAGGCTCACCGCCGTGCGCGCTCGATCGCGGTGGTTGAAGCGGCCGCCGAGGCGTACGGCTGGGACCCGCGACCATCGCCAAGGACGGTGGGCGACGGACGCATCCTCATGGGACGCGGCATCGCGTACGCCTACCGAGCCCGAACGACCGTGGCCACGATCGCCGACATCGAGGTCGACCGCGAGACCGGGCAGGTGTGGGTCAGGCGGCTGGTGTGCGGACACGACTGTGGGCTCGTGATCAACCCGGATGGTCTCGAGAGCACCGTCCAGGGCAACCTGCTGCACGGAATCAGCCGGACCCTGTACGAGGAAGTCCAGTTCGACGGCGAGAAGGTCACGAGCGTCGACTGGCGCACCCACCCCACGCTCACGCACACCGACACGCCCGAGCGGATCGATGTCGTCGTCGTGAACGGCGACCCGAACCCGGACCGTCCGGATCTGCTCCCCTACGGCGCGGGCGAGCCCTCGCACCGCACGGTCCCCGCGGCCATCGCGAACGCGATCTTCGATGCGACGGGGGTTCGCATGCGCAGGCTGCCCCTTCGTCCCGATCGTGTGCTGGCGGAGTTGGAATGAGCAGGGGTGTAGGGGCGGTTGGGCGTGGTGCTCCAAACCCAACCGCGCATCGTCAAACTGGACATCTAATATGACCAGTCATATAATACGTCCAACTCAAACGAAGGATGGGAATCATGACGGCTCAGCCGAAAGCGGGGGCGATCACGGCACCACCCCGGACAATCGGTGCGGCCCGGTTCAAAGAGCAGTGCCTGGCATTGCTGGACCAACTGGGACCGGACGGCCTGGTGATCACCAAGCGCGGAAAGCCGGTAGCGCGGGTGCTTCCCTATGATCGGGACTCGGCAAGCCTAATCGGAAGCCTGCGGGACAAGGTCGAGATCAAGGGAGACATCATGTCCACAGGGGTTCGGTGGGACGCGGAATGCTGAACCTTGATACGCATATCCTGATCCACGCCCTCCGGGACGAACTTCAGGCCGACGAGCGGCGGCTGCTTGCAGGGAATCGGTGGTCGGTCTCGGCGATCGTGTTCTGGGAGATCGCGAAGCTTGTACAGCTGGGTCGGATCGAGATGGACCTTGATGACCGCGAGGTGGTCCGAACCCTGAGCCGCATCCGCACGTGGCCGATCGACCTCGCCGTGGCACGCGCCTCAACCAGCCTGGACTTTCGGGGTGATCCGGCCGACGAGATCATCGCGGCGACCAGCGTCGTCCACGAGATTCCGCTCCTGACGCGGGATGCCGCAATCCGTAGGTCGGCCCTCGTTCCCCTCGCCACATAGCGCATTCGGCCTGCTTGACCCTACCATTGGTGACACCCTCACCCCCCTGACAGGAGAACGACCAATGCGGCGCGTTCTGGCAATCGTCCCCACCCTGCTCCTCGCCCTGCCGTCCCCCTCCACCGCACAGGACCGCCGCAACCCCGACGGCGAATGGCGCTACCAGAGCGCCGACGCGTGGGGCACCCGGTACTCTCCCGTCGATCAGATCAACGCGAGCAACTTCGGCGACCTCGAGGTGGTCTGGGTGTGGCGCGCGGACAACTTCGGCCCCGAGGTCGACCAGCAGATGAAGTCGACCCCCACGTACGTGGACGGAATCCTGTACACGGTTGCCGGACAGCGGCGCACCGTGGCGGCGATCGACCCGGCGACCGGCGAGACGATCTGGGCCTTCCGCGAACCCCACACGACCCGCTGGGAACGGTCGATGCGGCAGAACTACGGCAAGGGCGTGGCGTACGGGGAGCTCGACGGGCGCGGGGTGATCTACTACACGTCGCCCGCCTTCTTCCTGCACGCGCTGGACGCCAAGACCGGACGGCACATCGAGGGCTTCGGCCAGCCCGTCCCGATCGAGGGGTTCCCCGAGACCGGCGTGGTGGACATGCTGCCGCCGCTGCTCGGCGGATGGGGGCCCTGGGAGGGAGCCGAAGAGGACTACGACCCGGAATACGGCATCCCGCGCGAACTCGGGTACATCACGACCTCGTCGCCGCCGATCGTGATCAACGGCACGGTCGTGGTCGGCAACTCCGCCGAGCAGGGGTACTACCAGACCCGCATCGAGAACGTGCCGGGCGACATTCTGGGCTTCGACGCGCGCACAGGGGAGCACAGGTGGAAGTTCCACGTCATTCCGCGCCCCGGAGAGGTCGGGCACGAGACGTGGGAGAACGACGCCTGGGAGTTCACGGGCGACGTGTCCTCGTGGGCCCCGATGTCCGCTGACTACGAGCGTGGAATCGTCTACATCCCGACCAACCCGCCCACCGTCGACTACTTCGGCGGCTTCCGTCCGGGGCACAACCTGTTCGGGACCAGCGTGATCGCCCTCGACGCCTCGACCGGCGAGCGCGTCTGGCACTACCAGACCGTCCACAACGACCAGTGGAACTACGACCTGCCGAACGTGCCGATCGTGGTCGACCTGACCGTTGACGGCGAGGCGGTTCCGGCGGTGGTCCAGACAACCAAGACCGGCCTGATCTTCGCGTTCAACCGCGAGACCGGCGAGCCGATCTGGCCCGTCGAGGAGGTCGATGTGCCGCAGACCGAGGTGCCCGGCAACTGGACCGCCGCGACCCAGCCCGTACCCACGTGGCCGGAGCCGATGGAGCCGATGTCACTCTCCGACGACGATGTGATCGACTTCACGCCCGAGCTGCGGGCGGAGGCGCTGGAGATCATGCAGCGCTACCGGATCGGCGGCCCGTTCGTGCCCCGGCTGTACGAGGGCTACGACGGTCCCGTCGCCGAGAACATCCGCTGCTACGGCGGACTCAACATCACACACCCGGCCACGCTTGATCCCACGACCGGCATCCTGTACGCGTCGCACCGGCGCAACTGCAGCGGCGGGCGGGTTGGTTCGGGCGCGGACGCCGATGACCCCGACGATCCCAAGACCACGGGCATCACCATTTCCCAATGGGTCGCAGGGGCCGGCGGCGGGCTGCCGAGGGTCCAGGGTCTGCCGATCCCGAAGCCCCCGTACAACCGCCTGTCGGCGTACGACATGAACACCGGCGAGCGGCTCTGGTGGATTCCCATCGGCGAGGTGGACGACGCGATCCGCAACCACGCGGCGACGCAGGGTGTGGACCTGTCACGCGCGGGTGGTGGCGGGCTGTCGATTCAGATGGTCGCTGGGGATCTGCTGTATACGACCGAAGGCGCGAACGGTCCGCCGGTGCTGAACGCGTACGACAAGACGACGGGTGAACCTGTGGGCTCGGTGGAGATGCCCGGGGCAGGGCAGTACGGGATGATGACGTACCGCCACGAGGGAATGCAGCATGTGGTCGTGCAGGTGGGGCGGCCGGGGAGGCTGGTGGCGCTCAGGTTGCCGGGGTAGGGGTCGTTTTCCGCGAACCCTGACGTTACGGCATGCGCTCTCAGGTTTGTATCTTTCAGTGATCGTTAGAGTTACGGGATTGACAGGCCGGATTCCCGCTACTTGACTCCCGCCGATTCGCGAATCTCAGCTGCGGGGTCTCCGGCGGGCTTCCAGTGCCTTCCGAAGCTGTCCTTCGTCGGCTCGCTGATAGCACTGAAGCACCGTCTTGGCGGTCTTCCAGCCGCCGAGTTCGCAGAGCACCTTGAGCGGCTGATCCATCAGGTCGGAGGCAAACTTCCGCCTCAAGGAGTGCCAGCCTCGCCCGCGCTGCGGTTCGAGCCCCGCCAGCGTCTGAGCCTTGTACCACCAAGCTCGCACCAGCGACCGGCCCGCGCACTTCGAGGCATCCCTGGGCGCGGGCAGCAGCGGAGTGTCCTCCAGCCCCAAACTCAACTCTCGCGCCTCCTCAAGGACAGTCAGCGCCTCGGCCGTCACCGGCGTCCGGTGCTCGTAGCCGGTCTTCTCGTGCTCCGCGCGCCACCGCACCACTCCGCCTTCGAGGTCGATGTCCGACCAGCGGAGTTGACGGATGGCACCGATTCGGTGTCCGGTCTCATGCGCGAGCACGAGCGCGACGTGGAACCGCCAATCGACTTGCCGGGACACTTCAAGAAGCGTCTGGTATTCCTCCTCGGACAACACCACCCGCGTGGGGTTCTTCTCCGTGGGCGTCTTGAGACCCCTCAGCGGATTCGAGGCAAGGAAGAGCTTCCCCCGCTCGTCCCTAGACTTGGAGGCCCAGTTGAGCACGGCGATCAGGAACTTCAGGTCGTGCTCGATGGTCCGGTCGGACACCGGCTTGCCGCTTGGGCCGACCTTGCCCGTGCGCCGTGCCCGGATGAACCGGTCCCAATCGCGCTGAGAGAGCGTCTCGGGACTGCGGCCCCGTCCGAAGAACCGGAGGAACATCCTCGTCGCGGCCCGGTCGGACCGTTGAGATGTCTCCGCCTTGGTGGGCGTCACCTCTTCACCGTAGATGTCAAACAGCTTGTCCAGCGTGAGCGGCTCGGGCTTGGCCTCCTTCCGGCCGTTCAGCTCCGGCCCCGCGAACCCGGCGGCGAACTCGTCGGCCTGCCGCTTCGCGCGCCTCCAGTCGCAGTGTTTCAGCGACCGGCTCAGCCTGCGCCCGTTCTCTCGCCACTCGATCTGGTACAGTCCGGTCTTGGGATCCGGGAACACCCTCACCCGATTCCGGCCCCATTCGCCGACGCCGTAGCTCCGGCGGCTTCGTTTCGTGCGTGCCATCATTCGATTCCTCTCGTGATGGACTGCACGATACAGGCTGTCGAAGAGCCCCTGCACCTGCGCGGGTGAAAGCTCGCGGAGAGAACGCGGCTCCGCCAGATGTGAGGCTCGGGGCGGTGGGATGCCGCCGGAAATCGCGTCGGCGGCGATAGGATGACGAAAGCCGACCTCGTCAAGCAGGTCCTCGATGCGCTCGGAGGGCGCGTCACCAAGCGGGAATGCGGGGTGGTGGTCGACGCCTTCCTCGATGCCGTGAAGGAAGCGCTCGCCCGAGGCGAGGGCATCGAGCTCCGGGGCTTCCGCACCTTCAAGGTGCGGCACCGCACGGCCCGCACGGCCCGCAACCCCAGGACGGGAGAGGCGGTCGAGATTGCGGCCCGCGATGTGCCGGTCTTCCAACCGTCGAGGCTCCTTCGCAGCCGGGTGGACCGAGGCTCTGGCGTACTAGCGCACACGGATGTTACCCTCGTAGGGTTAAAAGCCTTGGGCGGTGGCCACCGCCCAAGGAAACAACAACTCTTCACGGCAGGGAGAGGGATCTTATGCCTAATCCGAGAGCTGTCTCGGTAGATGCGCAAGCCCCTACCGGCCTGATCCGATAAGGGATGCAAGGTATGTTTGGCAGCGACTACCACTGCCCACTGTGCTCCACCAAGGCGCGGCTGGCACCGCTATGCGGTGACTTCATGGACATTGAGTGCGAGCGGTGCGGGTGCTTCCGGATTACTGGGACAGCAGAAAAGTGCGTCAACGACCCTGATTTACGTCGCAGGCTCTCTGGTTGGGTTCGCGACCAGCTCCGGGCTGGGGTTGATTTGCCGCGGATAGAGTCCTACACCGATCCCCCTGATCCTACCATGTCTGAGCGGATTGAAAAGCTGCTGTTGGAGGCGACGCAAGGACTAGATCGGCTTGACCAGACTATCAGCCTCGGGGAACCACGCTTCATCGCTGCCTCGTACTCTAGAGACCACGACGAGGTGATCTATCTTTGGCCAGGGTTGAAGAAACGCGGGTGGGCGATAAAGGTTTTTGACCAAGGACCGCAAATCAGAATCACCGCAGAGGGACACGAGGCGTCACAACGGCGTCAGCGATCTGAGGGTAGCCAAGCAAAAGGCATGGGCCGAGTCGGGTTTTAGGCAGCTTAGAGCCCGGGGGTTTGATCGAGAAGCAGCCGCCTCAGTAGGCAGGGCGGCGACCCGCACCCAAGACGATGGCCCGAGAGAGGTGGGTGCCCGTCTCGGGCCGGCATCACCTTCCTTCTAAGCCGCTTGCGGGCTAGTTCTGTATCAGCGAGCCGCATCGCCGACCTGCTCGACAATGGGGTGGACGATGAGGCCGCAACCCGTCGAGCACCATGAACCGACGCTCCTTCACCTCGCCTCCGCTCCGATCGATATCTCGGACGCAGAGGATGTTCAGGGGGTTCGAAGGGGGGCGGAGCCACCCTCGCCAGCCGCGATGTTAAACATCGCGTGGGCTGGCTCCCGTGCGCCAACATAATCCTCCACCGACGCTGGGAAGCTGCGCTGTCAAGACCTCCATGCCGGTACCGGGCTTGCTTCGAAGCATGTGGATCGTGCCGGTCGCCTCATGGCAGGCGAGCTCTTCATGCACCCGGCCCGATCCGCCACCGTCTTCATTGAAGTGCGGTACACGGCGAGCTCATGGGCCGTCTCCTCAGGCCCGACATGAACTCCGATGCCCATGGCTGGTTCAACAATAGAACGTGTCGGTCATCGCTATGGCGACCACCCGACGTGGGTGCTATGCGTTCGCGTCGGCGTATGCCGAAGGAGTCGACGGCGTTGCGGCTGAGCGGGCATGGTCGCATTCTCGTTCTCATGTTTCCGGCTGACAGCTGAGGAGAACAGTCATGCAGGCGAAAGGGTTCCCGAGCCTTGTCTGCGCGGCGGCTTTGGTAGCGGGTGTCGCTTGGGCCGCCGGCTGCGGCGACGGCGCCACGGAGCCGCCGACGCCTTCTCTCGATCCTCCCCGGGCCACGACCGTCAGCGTGAACCCGGCCACGGCCGAGCTAGGCGCGCTGGGCGCGACGGCGCAACTGAGCGCTCAGGTGCGCGACCAGAACGGACAGGCGATGGCCGGAGCCAGGGTAACCTGGGCGAGTAGCAGCGCCATGGTGGCGACGGTGAGTTCGTCCGGGCTGGTGACGGCGGCGGGCAACGGGACGGCCACGATCACCGCGACTGCGGGCGCGGTGTCGGGCACATCGGCTGTGACGGTGGCGCAGACGGTGAGCGCGGTCACGGTCGCGCTCACCGCCGACACGCTGGTGGCAGGCGACACCCTGCGCCTGACCGCGGAGGCCACCGACGCGAACGGCCACGCGGTGGCAGGGACCGAGTTCTCGTGGGTCTCCGGGGACACGACCGTCGCGGTGGTGGACGCTGCGGGTCTGGTGACGGGCGTCGGGGCGGGGGAAGTGGAGATCACCGCCACGGCATCCGGGCTGGCCGGACGCGCGACGCTGGTAGTGGCGGCGCCTGCGCCGACGACCGTAGCCATCACTCCGGACAGGGTGGCGCTGGCGGCCCTGGGCGACACGCTGCGCCTAGCGGCCGACGTGCGCGATCAGCTCGGGCGCGTAATGGAGCGCGAGCCGGTCGCGTGGGCCAGCGGCGACGCCCTCGTGGCGACCGTCGATTCGTCCGGGCTGGTGACGGCGGCGAGCAACGGGACGGCCACGATCACGGCAATGGCGAGGGACGCGGCCGGGACCGCACTCGTGAGCGTGATGCAGTCGGCCGATTCGGTGACGGTGTCGCCCTCCGCAGATACGATCGCCCTGGGCGACACGCTGCGCCTGACCGCGCAAGCGTTCGATCGGAACGGGCAGCTTGTGGCAGGAGTCGTGTTCACTTGGTCGTCGAGCGATGGTTCGGTGGCGGTCGTGGACGGCGCCGGTCTAGTGCGGGGAATCCGCGAAGGAACGGCGACGATCATCGCCACGGCGGGGAGCGCTCGCGGCACTGCGGAGATAAAGGTGTCCAACCCGGATCGGGTGGCCCTGATCGCGCTATACGAAGCCACCAACGGTCCCAACTGGGTCAACCGCGACAATTGGCTGACCGACGCACCGCTCGGGGACTGGTACGGGGTGGATACGGACGGTACCGGGCGGGTCGTCGGTCTCAACCTCGCAGGTAAGACAGACAACTGGCCTGAGGTGACACCTCACGGCTTGGAAGGCCCGATCCCGCCAGAATTGGGCCACCTCGCCCGACTCCGGCGCCTGAATCTCAGCTATAACGCTCTCACCGGTCCGATCCCTCCCGAACTCGGCAATCTCGCCAGCCTGACTTGGCTGGGTCTCGGGGGCAACCAACTCACCGGCCCGATCCCTCCCGAACTCGGCAATCTCGCCAATTTGACGTGGCTGTACCTCCGTAACAACGACTTGACCGGCCCGATCCCGCCAAAGTTCGGCAAGCTCGGCAATCTTGGCAATCTTGACCTCAGCGAAAACGACTTGACGGGGCCGATCCCGCCCGAACTCGACGGCCTCACCAACCTGTCGAACCTTTACCTCGCCCGAAACGACCTGACGGGCCCGATTCCGCCCGCACTCGGCAACCTCGTCGACCTCCAACGCCTGAGCCTCAGCTACAATGATCTCGCCGGCCCGGTCCCGGCCGAGCTCGGCGGCCTCGCCAACCTGGAGAGACTGTCCCTCTCACGGAATGCCCTGACGGGGCCGCTTCCCCAGAACCTTCTGAATCTCACCCAGCTGCGCCGTTTCGACTTCCAGCAAAACGAGGGTCTCTGCGCGCCGGGCATTGCGGGCTTTGCCGACTGGCTGGAAGCGATAGAGGAGGCCGCGGGCCCGTTCTGCAACGAGTCCGACAGGGGCATCCTGGAATCCTTGTTCGAGGCCGCGGACGGCCCCGGGTGGACGAACGCCGAGGGCTGGCTCGGCGGCCCCGTCCTGGCCGACTGGCACGGGATCCGCGGCGACTCGCTCGGTCGCGTGACCGCGCTCGACCTGAGCCGCAACGGACTCGCTGGACAGCTTCCGGGCATCTTGGGCGAGCTGGCTCACATGACCGAGCTGCGGATCACCGACAACGCCGACCTTTCCGGCCGCCTGCCGCTCTCCCTGGCTCGCCTCTCCCTCCAGGTGCTTCACTACTCGGGTACGGAGCTGTGTGCCCCGGTCGAACCGCCCTTCCGCGACTGGCTGAGCGCGATCCCATCGCACGAAAGCACGGGTGCCGAGTGCGCGCAGCACTACCCCATACATGTAAGATGGCACTGGTGCGACTGGACACCCGAGCCCGCGGGCTGCCTCCCCCGGCGGGAGATCGATCCGGACACTGTGGCGGGTCTCCCGGTGCACATGGTTCCGGGGATACGCGACGGGATCGCGGAATGGGCGGAGGTGCTAGCTCCGACGCCCGCGCCCGCGTCGTATGTGGTTCCGCCTGACGGAACGCCGCGCCGGTGGGATTTCTGGTGCCGAGCGTGGCGTGGCGACTGGCTGCCGGGCGACACGATCCGGGCCGGGTTGGAGCTGCACGTCGTCATCGAGGTGGACGCGGACCCCGGAGACGACCATGCGCCGCCGCCGGGGGGCGGGCCTCCCTGCTTCTACGATACCTGGCAGCACGGCGACACCCTCGTGCCGGTGCTGACCGGGATAATCCATGTGAGCCCGGAGTTCTTCGGGTGGCGACGCGGCCAAAGCTATGCCGGATGGCGGTGGTTCGCGATGCACGAGATTGGGCACGTTGTTGGGGTGGGAGACTGGGGGGAGAGCGTGGAGGCCACGCCAGACGGCAGCGGGAGGGTGGTGACACGCGAAGCCATCGTGGCTGCATTCGACCGCTTGGGGGGAGCGGAGTACCCCGGGAAGAAGGTCCCGCTTAGCGAGGGCGGCTCTGTCCATTGGCATAGGTGCGTTGCCCGCAACGACGTCATGGCGTCGGGCGGGGATTTCAACACCCAGGTGATCACCGACCTCTCGTTGTCCGCCTTGCGTCTCGGCTTCCAAGCGGAACCGCAGGGTTATGCCCTCCCCACCGACGCCTGGCATACATGCCCAGAACTCAGATGAAGAGGATGTCGTCGAGGGGAACGTGTGGCTGTCCGCTGCCCAACATCTACGAAAGGGAGCAGACGCACCGCAGGGCCTCTGGAGTATGGGGTTGATGGATGTCGGTGGCCACGGCGGCTCTGCGTAGCGGCCCGCGGAATGACCGTGCTCGTAGCCGACGAGAAGTCGGGCACGGAGCCCGATGCGGTAGTCAAGAAGACGGACCCGAGGCAACCGCCAGGGGCGGCCCCCGAAGGAGTGGTACTGCCGGGCACAGTGTGGGAGTCGCCGGACATCATCACGGAAGCCGATCCGTCGGAGCTGGACAGCTTGTCATGCGCCAGGCAGGGCAAGCGCCTGTTCTGGATCGAGGCAGAGACGGGGTGGAGCGATGGGCAGTGGGCGAGCGTTGACAACATCTATCTGTTCAACGTGCAGTACCGGGGGAGAGCGGAACCGACGGAGTTCCAAGTCCATCCCCAGTACGGCAGCTCGGCGGCGGCGCTGGCGCAGGTCACCGCCTACGCTTCTCTCCTCGGGAGGCTACCACGCGCACTACTGGCGAACGCCCGGAAGGTGCAAATCAGCGTTGGCACTACGTTACGGGCAGCCTCCGGCAACCCTGTGAAGGGTGTCTTCCACATCTTCACCCGAAAGGCCAAGTACGAGGCACGCCGTGGCTTCTTGGAGGAGGTCCTGTTACATGAAGGCGGACACGTGTCGCTCGACCGAAACCACGCAGACACGCCCGGATGGGTGGCCGCCCAGGAGGCTGATGGGAGGCACATCTCGCCATACGCTCGCGACAACCCGGATCGAGAGGACATGGCGGAGACGCTGTGGGCGTGGTTCGTCAGCCGGTGCGTTCCTGACCGGCTGCACCCGGAGTATAAACGCCGAATTGATGCGGGCATCCCTCACAGGCTGACATATCTCGACCGCCTAGGCTTGGACATGCGGCCCTGGCCGCGCTCAAGAAAGAGCGAAAGCCCGTAGCCCGGATTTCTCACACAGTCACCGCTGAGGGCTTTGGGGGCAGCGTTGGGGCCGAGTTTCTGCCGAGGGAGCAGGTGGAGCAGAAGCAAGCGGCTCTGCGGCCGTGTTTTCGGGGGGCCAGAGTAGCGGGAACCGCTGCCTGAGCGAGCTTTTTTGGTCCTGCGGCGCAGTGGTCCCCGGAGGATCGGCTGGAACGGTTGTCTCGAAGGGGGTGTGGAGTCGTTACCCTGGCAATCGGGCGTGGACGCGTGCGAAGGCGGCGGCCGACGGGTGTGCGGAGTCCATGGCGACCTTGACCCTTCGCACCGAGACCGTGACGCGGGCGCCGATCTTGAGGAGCTTGAGCCGCAGCGTTCCGGCGGTGGCGCGGGCCAGGCGGGTGCCGTGCAGCGCACGCCTGAGCGCAACGAAGAGGATCGAGGCGAAGGCGGAGAAGAGGATCCGGAGCTGGTTGGCGGCGAAGCGCGACGCCGAGGTCCGGTCGGAGAAGAGATCGAGCTGCTGCTCCTTGATCGTGTTCTCCATGTTGCCCCTCGGGCAGTAGACGCGCTCGTAGACGGTCCGGGCCGAGAAGGTGTCGGGCAGCGAGGTGACCACGAAGCGCGGGTTGGCCTTGCCGGGCAGGTGCTCGGCCTTGGCGACGACCCGGCGCTTGCGGGACCAGCTTGTGAGTGTGGCGTAGAGGAACTCCTTGAACCGGCGGGCTGGGCGGCCCCGCCGCTTCGCCTCCGCCTGGGCGTCGGCCAGCTCCCAGCCGATCTTCTCGACGAGCCGCGAGTTCCGGGCCAGGCCGATGACGTAGTCCACGCCGTTGCCCTCGCACCAGGCCAGGATCTCCTCGCGGGCATAGGAGGCATCGGCCCGAAGCAGGATCTCCAGTCCCGGCCACCGCTCCCGGAGCCGTTCGACGATGCGGCCCAGCGGCCCGGTCACGCCTCCGGCGGGATCCGCGTTGCCCGGCCTCAGTTGGGCGAAGAGCGGGCGGCCGCCGCAGGTGATGTAGAGCGGCAGGAAGCAGTAGTGGCCGTAGTAGCCGTGGAAGAAGCGGCCCTCCTGGCGCCCGTGGACCTCGTCGTCGGTCGCGTCGATGTCGAGCACCAGGCGCGACGGCCGCCCGCCCTTCCAAGAGTCGATGAACGACTCGAGCAGCACGGCCTGCAGCGCGTCCGCATCATGGCCGATCCTGTGGTAGCGGCCCGGTTCGCCACTCGGGGGCGCGTGTTCAAGCCGGTTCAGGGTGCTCTTCCCCGCCAACGGCGCACAGTCCTTCCGATGTCCATCGAGCTTGCCGGAGAGCAGCGCCAGAACAGGGTCGTGCCGCAGCTGGTCGTGGTCGTTGAGGTCTTCGTATCCCAGGGTGATGCCCATGACGCGCTGCCTCACCAGCGTCCCGACCGAGTGTTCCGTGAGACGGGGATCGCGGTAGTCGGTGAAGCAACCTGCCACCTGGTCCAGGAGCCCCACCGACCGGTCGATCTCGCGGAGCAGCAGCACTCCGGCGTTCGACGTGATCGCGCCCCCGTCGAACGCGGCCGCTACCCTGCGGCCCTGGCACCCTTGAAATGCGAAGGAAAGCGGTTTACACTGTGTCGGCATCGGTCCTCCGGTGTCGTCGCTGTCAAGTTCTTGCCCCACATAAACTTAACAGCTCCCGGAGGCCGGTGCCTTCCTATGCGTTTGAGAAATCCGGGGTAGGCGAGCGTGCCGCTCGGACCCGGGGACTCGGCTGATCCACCTAACTTCCTCCATTGGATGCCTCCTCCCTCAGATGGTCGGAAATGCTCAGCACCATCTTCGCGCATCGCGACGCCGCCGGGAGGGGGCGTCCACTCCATCGGTTACCTCCGATGTATCCGATGGCGTCTGCCATGGTCCCGCGCATTCCCGTTCATGAAGAGGGAAGTAATGAGGTAACCGATCACACCAACATAACCATAAATAATGTGATAGCATAAAGTTATGACATCGTGACGGTAGCGCGCCGCCTTCGTTTCGTGCGTGCCATCATTCGATTCCTCTCTCGATGATGGACTGCACGACCTGCCTGCATGAAAGCTCGCGCTGACCGGGCGTGTCCGCCAGTCGCGGCTCGGCTCTTGCGTGCGCCCTTCGTGAAAGGTTCATGCGGGCGATCCGCTGATCCGTCGCGGTCGCCCGTGTCGAGGGCGGCGGTCCGCTTCTCAAGTTCTGAGACACCTTCGAGGGCAGTCACGCGCATGGCGGTTCGGGCGGCTCACCGAAGGGGATCTTGGTCACGAATTTGGCTGGGTCCGGGGCCGTGCAGGGAGTGCCCATCCGACGTTGGGGGTGGGCGGACACGAAACTTCCCGTCCGGGGGACACGCCCACGATTCCGCATCTCGGTGGCTGCGTTTCGGTTGCGCCACAGCCATTGGAGCGGCTGTGGCGCGCGGGAGCCTGCGGCTGTGACCGGAGCGACCCTGTTTGGACGCCTGGTGTGGCATCGGGGGTGATCGGCAAGGGCATGCCCTTGCCGTCCCCCGCGGCGGGTCGCTCCGGTCGATCAGTCCTTGGCAGGAAGGCGTCGAAGCGGGACTGGACAGGCGCGTCCCGATCTTGGCGGGGCGGCTGCGGCCCAAGGCCAACGGAGTCTCGGCCTCGCACGGACGATGCGCGCCAGCCCGCCGGGCGAGCGGTCGTCGAACGGGTGGCTCCGCCGCCTCGAAGCGCGCTGACAGAGCCTTCCTGCAAGGATATTTCGAGGGGAGCGACCCCAGGAGGGAGCGGGACCGTGCGTGTGAAAATGCGCACGGCCCCGCGCCCGAACCAGGCCCTTGTGGCCCTGGGGTCGCTCCCCTCCACGGCCCGAACTGCCCGTCCGGCGCCCGGCCGACCTGGACGGGCAGGCCCAAGACGTTGCCATGGCGAGGCTTGGCCCATCGCAAGGGGTGCGCATCGTCGGAGGGCCAAAGTGTGCATCGACCCCTGACGTCTCATGCACACCTCCGGCACGGCACAAGGGCGTAGGCTTCTCAACGGAATCGAGCCCCCGCGAGCCGAACCGTCCGCCATGTGGCGGTGCGGTGCATCAGCCCCCGGCCCGCCCGTCTTCGCGCCTGCTTCTCCAGCGCGACGCTGTGCTTCATGGCGGCTTGCAAGCCTCCGTACTCCTGGAGGACCCGGACATCCCCGTCCAGGATTGCCTGGTGGATCCGGTCGATGTCGCGACCGGTCTCCTCGTCGATTTCGGAGGGGCGGGGATCGCGCGCCCAGTTGGCGAGCACCGTCTTCGCCCGGCTCTCCTCCTCCCAGGTCCGGCTAACGGCCACGACTTCGAGCCTGCGGCCGCGATCCCAGAGCGCCTTCCAGAGTTCGCCGTGCGCCACGCCCCAGGAACGGAGTGCCGTCGCGGTCTCGTGACCGGGATCGACGTACACGAAGACGGCGCGCTCGGCGTCCAGCGTGACCGGCAGACCGAGCGGGAAGTAGCGCCGGATGTTCCCGGCCGCTCCCCGGTAGACCCGGCGGGGCAGGATCCCGCGGTCGATCCCGAGCGCTTCGAAGGCGGCCACCTTCTCCGGCTCGGTCGGTAGCCACGGCAGGTGCGGATGCTCCAGTACGTAGTCGAGCGAGAGGAGGCGCCGCATGAGTACTTCCGTGGAGGTGATCCGTCGTCGGCGCCTGTCCCCCGCGCCGAGCGCCCGGTAGATCCGTCGCCCGTGGATCCGGCAGATGCGACCGATCCCGGCGATGCCGCCGGGCGGGTTCTCCTCCACGGCCACGCCCTGTGCGACGAGGCGATGGACGGCGCGGCGTACCTTCTCGTGGTGGCAACCCAGAAAGTCCGTCCACTGCGCCCGGGTGAAGACACCGCCGTGGAAACAGGCGAGAGCGATCCACTCGGCGCGGCGTCCCGTCCAGCCGAAGGGCTCCAGTGCCTTCGCGCGTCCCTTAAGGTGGAGAGTCATTGCTGCCACGCCTCCCGGTTGGTGGCGCATGAGGAACTCACGGGCGATTCCCCTAGGCCCAAAACAAGCGAGTAGGGTCCGGGGGGCGAGTTTCGGTTGTGCAAGTTGTCATAGAGCGGACCTGGCGGCTTCCACGGGGCTGTTTTGCAGGCGTGCCAGGGGATGAACGGAGTCTTTTGAGTGCGCGGTCCCGGGGTTTCCCGAGTGATTTTGGGCACGGGAGACACCGGTGCCCGTGGACGCGCGGGGTGGCGGGGTGGGGAAGCGGCGGGGAGGGGCGGCGTCAGCCGAAGCCGGTCCGTTCGATGGTGCGCCAGGTGCTGAACAGCCGGTCGGTGGCGGGCTGCCAGCCGATGATGCGCAGGGTGGTCTGCCGGGCGCAGCGGATGACCTGGCAGGGCAGCAGGATCATCTCGCGGATGAAGCGCTTGAACTCCATGGCGACGTACTTCCGGCGGTCGGACTTCAGGTGCATCATCATGGCGAACCAGCTCTTCAGGTTCCACGCCAGCGCCGCCATTACCATGCAGGCCCAGTTGCTCACCAGGTCGTAGACCGGCACCCGCAGCGCGTTCACCCCGTTCTTCAACTGTTCGATCACGTTCTCCTGGTCGCAGCGGGCGTTGGCCAGCCGGACCACCTCGGCCGCGCTGAGGTCCCGCCGCGTGGTGATGTAGAAGAAGTAGCGGACCTCGTCCATCAGGCACAGCTCGCCCTTCATCCTGCTGATGTTCTTGCGCACGACCACCATCCGGTAGGTCTCGCGGCACTTTCCGGGCCGGTAGTCGTACTCGGCCACGTCCTCGTGGTTCAGCCGGTTGTTGACGTAGCCGCGCTCCCGCACGATCCGCCCCTTCACGTCCGCCCGCCGGCTCCGCGTCTTCCCCGTCCGCGACGTGTAGCGCGGCCGGCGCTCCAGCCGCTCCCAGTCACCCTCCTCCAGCGCCTCGGCCCGCTTCACCATGCCCGGCTGCGCGTCGTAGCCGAAGATGAAGTCCGCCGCCTCGCTCCAGCGGTCGAAGTTGACGGTCAGCGAGAAGTCCGTGTCCCCGCGCACGCACACCCGTTCGGCGTGCGGCGCCACGAGCCCGATCGCCTTGTCGATCCACTCCGCCGCGCCCTGGTGGCTCACCGCGTTGCCCGGCCGGTTCACCAGGTAGAGCACCTCGCCGGTGTTGGCCAGCGAGACGACCAGCGGGTGGTAGCCCCACACCCCCTTGTAGGACATGTCGATGCCGTCCTTCTTCTCGCCCAGCGTGGGCGCCAGCGTCCCGTCCACGTCGATGTACGCCACCGGCCCCAGCAGGTCCCGGCCCCGGCCCCGCCACAACCGCGGCCGCACCGCGTTGATGCACTCCTGCAGCTCGATGACGTCCGCCTCGCCGAAGCGGCGCGTGAAGTCGCCCGCCGCCGTCGGGCTCGGGATCACCTCCGCCCCCAGGGCGTCCATGTAGGCCGCGTTGTTGCGCAGGGCGCCCAGGTCCTCCAGCCGCGCGCCTCCGCACAGCATGTTGTACGCGATGTTCAGCACGTGGTCCGACTCGTGGTACGGAAGATGCCGCTTCAGCAGCGCCAGCCGCCGGTTGATCTCCCCGGCCAGCCCCAGCTTCGACACCAGCCGCCGGACCACGCCGATGCCCCCGTAGCTCATCGCGTTGATCCGCGCCCCGATCTCGTAGCGCACCCTGCCGGACCCGAACATCGGCTTCGGCCCCGTGCCCCACCGCCTCCCCCTCGCATGCCGCGCCTTCACCTTCCGCCTCCGCCGGGCATTGTTCCTTCGGCTTTGTTTGTGCGATATTGTCTTCACCGGAAAGGCCTCCTGGTTGAGATACGGCGACTCGCGCCGAGATCTGCTAACGACAATCAGGATAAGCCTTTCCGGTACTCTTTGACAGGGGCCGGCGACGGATCACGCTTGCTTGGGGACTAGGCTCCCCAGACGAAGCTCTCTACGTCGGGGTCGCCGTCTGTGTACAGGCCCGCCGCGCGCAAGGCGGCGTAACAGCGAAGCAGGGCGGCCTTCATCTCATGGAGCGGCGCGCCATAGACTGGCTGCATGTGCTCTATCCACAACTCTATCTCTCTGGTGGTGAAGGTCCTCTCACGCGCCAAGAGGTCTGCGCTGGAGACCAGTTGCTTGGCAAGCGCCTCGTCAATCGCCGTCTTCGGCTCGGTCCAAGTTCGTGGCCCCAGACAGTCGGTATATAGGCCAAGTTGCTTCAGCTGATCCAGAAGAAGCGTGTGAGTCCCAGATGGGTCAGCAGCCAGACGAAGCGCATCCAAACTGCGAGCTCCCTTGGCTACCAAGTGTGGCAGAATCCAAGCTGGGTTCTTGCTGCGGTGCGAACGGTAGGCCTTCCATGCTCGCTTCCTCACTGCTTCGTTGGGAGCGAACGCAAGATGCCGGAGAACGGAGATCTTGCCGGCTTCCTCAATTGACAATGCTGCAACGGATACAGCAGTGGGGAAGCGACCGTGCTCCAGGAGGAGCTTGGCGTCGTCCGCCAAGCGGCGAGCGTTGCGACTAGCGGCGTTCATCCCGATCGCAATCTGTGAAGGAGTTAGTTGTCCGCGGAATCGTGGCAGGCGAATGGAGTCCGCCGCCGGCTGGCTAGCCTCGTCGGTCATTTGCGATCACGAGTAGTTGGAGGATTCGCGTGAAGGCGGGTCCACAGCGTGGCCAGCCCGGCTGCAACGTCGTGCTGCTTGATCCAGTCGCGCAGGGCGTGGTCGATCCGTGTCTGCCAACCGCGCCCTCCGGCGCGAAAATGGTCGATGACCTCCCGGGACAACCGGATGGTGGTCGATACTTTTGGCCGCGCCTTCGGGGGGCGGCCCCGGCGTACGGGGGTCTTGGCGAGCTTCTCCGGCCAGCCGTCCTTCAAGAGGTCGGGCGCGGTGTCGGGATCAAAACCTCGGGCCGTAGAGCCGTCGTTCTCGTTCATTGGCCTTCCTCATGCTGATTGGCGCGTTTCGGGTCGCCGGACTCGATCCGCATGATTAGTGTTACTACAGAAATTGGGCTGTCAAGGACGGTCCCCGCCCGCCGAGTATCTCATCGCGGAGGACCGGGGTGTCCGCGTGGACGGCGAGCATGGACATACCCCCGCCCGGGCGGTGAAGTTGAGTACCTGATCGACAAGAGCCTCCCGACACGCGGAGAACGGTGACCCCAAACGAGTTCATTGCGAAGTGGCACGCCTCGGAGCTTAAGGAACGCTCCGCAGCGCAGGAGCACTTCATCGATCTGTGTCGGCTGCTCCGCGAGCCGACCCCGGCGGAAGCCGACCCTAAGGGAGACCACTACTGCTTCGAGCGCGGAGCGCTCAAGGACTCCGGCGGGGGAGGCTGGGCGGACGCGTGGAAGCGCCACTGCTTCGCTTGGGAGTACAAGGGGAAGCACGCCAACCTCGACGCCGCATTCGACCAGTTGAGGCAGTACGCGCTCGCGCTGGAGAACCCGCCGCTCCTCATCGTCTCGGACATGCGCCGGTTCCGGATTCGGACGAACTGGACGAACTCCGTGAGCAAGACACACGAGTTCGGACTGGACGATCTCGCGGACGCTGCCGTCCGGGACAAGCTCAAGTGGGCGATGTCCGATCCCGAGCGGTTGCGGCCGGGCGAGACCCGGCAGACGCTCACGGAACGCGCTGCCGAGACCTTCGCGCAGCTCGCACAGTCGCTCCGAGACCAGGGACACGCCCCGCAGGAGGTGGCTCATTTCGTCAACCGCCTCGTGTTCTGCATGTTCGCCGAGGACGTGGGACTGCTCCCCAACGCCATGTTCACCCGCATGCTCGAACACGCCCGGCAGCGGCCTGAGGCCTTCGCGACGCTGGCGTGCGACCTGTTTGGGGCGATGTCCGTCGGGGGCAGGGTCGGGTTCGAGACGGTGGAGTGGTTCAACGGCGGGCTCTTCGAGGATGACGCGACCCTCCCCATGGACAAGGCCCAGATCGAGACGACCCTGAAAGCGTCCGAACTCGACTGGTCCAACATCGACCCCTCGATCCTGGGCACGCTTTTCGAGCGGGGCCTCGACCCGGACAAGCGCTCTCAGCTCGGGGCGCACTACACGGACCGGGACAAGATCATGCGGATCATCGACCCGGTGATCGTTCGCCCCCTGCTGGCCGAGTGGGAGACCGCGAAGGCCCGGATTGCCAAGAGCATCGAGCGCGCGAACGCAGCCAAGTCAAAGGGTGTGGAGACGCGCCACCGCAAGCAGGCAGAGAATTCGCTCGGTGGATTTCTGGAGCGGCTACGGAAGTTCACGGTGCTCGACCCTGCCTGCGGGTCGGGCAACTTCCTCTACCTGGCGCTCCACGCCCTCCACGATCTGGAACACCGGGTGCAGTTGGAAGCCGAGGCGATGGGGCTCCAGCGCGGCTTCCCTTCGGTCGGTCCCGCGAATGTGAAGGGCATTGAGTTGAACTCCTACGCGGCCGAACTGGCGCGCGTATCGGTGTGGATCGGCGAAATCCAATGGATGCGCCGCAACGGGTTTCCGGGCTCGCGCCAGCCCGTCCTCGACCCGCTGGAGACGATCGAATGTCGTGACGCGATACTGACGCCCAAGGGTGGAGAGCCGGAGTGGCCCGAGGCTGATGTCATCATCGGCAACCCGCCGTTCCTGGGCGGCAAGCTTCTCATCACGAACCTCGGCGAGGAATACGTCTCTACCATGTTCGACGTGTACGAGGGCCGGGTGCCACACGAGGCTGACCTGGTCTGCTATTGGTTCGTGAAGGCCGGTGAACACCTGGGCCGAAGCGCCTCAAGAAGGGTTGGGCTGGTCGCGACGAACTCCATCCGGGGTGGAGCCAACCGCCGAGCCCTGGCGCTGGCGACCAGCGGCAGGACGATCTTCAACGCATGGAGCGACGAACCGTGGGTGGTCGACGGGGCCGCCGTACGCGTCTCGCTGATTTGTTTCTCGCGAGCGGACGACGAACCCATCGCGGAGGTTCGGCTCGACGGCGAGCCAGTGGATGAGATCTACACGGATCTGACGGCGCGCCGCGACGGGGCTGGCGTCGATCTGACGAAGGCGCGGCGCCTCGCCCGAAACGCGGGCGTGGCCTTCATGGGCGACACCAAGGGCGGTCCGTTTGACGTTCCAGGCGACCTCGCCAGGGAGTGGCTGCGGGAGCCTGCGAATCCCAATGGCCGACGCAACTCAGACGTACTCAGGCCGTGGATGAACGGCATGTCAGTCACCCGACGGCCTGCCGACAAATGGATTGTCGACTTCGGCTTGACCATGGTGAGAGAGGGAGCCGCTCTGTACGAAGCTCCCTTCCAGCACGTCCACGAGCACGTCCGCCGAAAATGGGAAGGACAACGGGCAGCCGGGAGACGTAATCAATGGTGGTTGCACCACAGGCCACGGCCAAAGATGTGGGAGGCCCTCGACGGGTTGTCGCGGTATATCGTCACGCCACGGGTGGCCAAACATCGCCTGTTCGCGTGGCTCGATGCCCGCGTCTGTCCAGATTGTCAACTGATCGTCATCGCGCGTGACGAAGATACCACGTTCGGAATCCTGCACAGCCGGTTCCACGAGGTCTGGTCGCTCCGCTTGGGCACTTGGCTCGGCAAGGGCAACGATCCGCGCTACACCCCCACCACGACCTTCGAGACCTTCCCCTTTCCGGAGGGACTCTCGCCCGAGGTGCCCGCAACCGACTACGTCACGGATACACGAGCGCAGGCCATCGCTTCGGCGGCCCGGCGGCTCGTCGAACTCCGCGACCGCTGGCTCAACCCTCCTGAGTGGATGGAGTGGGTCGCGGAACCTGTTCCCGGCTATCCTCGGCGCCCGGTGCCCCGTGACAAGAAGGTGGCGACCGCGCTCAAGAAGAGGACCCTGACCAACCTCTATAACGCTCGGCCACAGTGGCTCGTCGACGCGCACGCCCAGCTCGACGCAGCCGTAGCCGCCGCCTACGGTTGGCCCGCCGACATCACGGACGACTCGGCGCTGAAGGAACTGCTCGCCCGAAACCTGGCTGACGGCGTTCCGGCGGACGATTCGGTTGTTTTGGGGCGGTGAGCGAGCGCAGGTGTCCGAGACAGGCCGGGTGCGCACCTGTGGTCACCGCACCCACCGAGACTTGAACCAGCGCGGAGCCGCGATTAGCATCATCGTGCCCCGCTTTGGTGCGGAGCATTCGCCCCTCATCGCTCTCTGGAGTGCTCGATGACAGTAGATGACCAGTTCTTCATTGACGGCAAGCCATATAAGCTCGAACACAGCCCGGTGAAGGTCTCCACGCTCCTCCATCTGGCTGGCACGTCGGCCACCGAGGCCATTCTGGTCTCTGAAGACGGATCCGAGCACGGTAATCCCGACGAGCTTATCGACATCGCGCCAGGTGACCGGTTCCGGACCAAGAAGCGTGATGACTCCCAGAAGCCGGTGGACAAGCCGATCCGGTACACCGTGAACGGCGAGGAGAACACCACGACCGAGAATCCACTTCCGCTTGAGACCATCCTGCGAGATGCTGGAGCCGGGGCCGCGATAGATGTCTCGGACTTGGAGAGCTACTACCTGGAGAACACGGCTGACGGTCGAAAATACGAGAACCTGGACGATCTGGTAACGATATCCGACGGGGACAACTTCCTGGCGATCCACGTGGGCAGCACGCCCGTAGCCTGAATCCCCATGCTCGAAAGGGTCTCCGACGAGTTGCGGGACATTGGGCTTGCGCCAAGGATCGTCGACTTCCCGGGCTTTCCGATCTCGCGTCGGGCCGTCGTCTTTGACGTGGACGTGCAGCACGGCCGCTACAAAGGGGAGATTCTGACGCTCGCTCTGAGCTTTCAGGAGAACGCATACGCCGAGTACCCACCGCACTTCGTGCACCTCAAGTCGTCCATTAGCACGGTCATCACAAGGCACTCCACACACGACTTCGAGGGCGAGAACTGGTCGGCCTACAGTCTGCCGCCGAGTGATTTCTGGGACAGACTAGAATCGTCGAAAAAGAACATGAGGACGTATTATCGGCGGCACCTGATGCGGGTTCTGGCTCAGCTATGAGATTCGAGGCTGTACTGCCCGAGGCTCTGGCTGAGGAGGCCAACGATCACCTGCTGGGTTGGTTCCGACAGGGCAAGCGGCAGGAGGATCTCTGCTTCGCGCTTTGGCGTCCTAGTACTGGCGCGTCCCGAACCACTGGAATCGTGGCGGAGCTCCTGCTCCCGCTGGACGGCGAGCGGAGCCTACATGGCAACGTAAGTTTCGAACCGCACTACCTTGGAAGAGTCGCGCGCCGAGCATGTCAGACGGGTATGGGCGTCGCCTTCATGCACAGCCATCCTATCCCCGGCTGGCAGCCGATGAGCAAAGCCGATGTCCTGGCCGAGCGGGATCGGATTGCTCCACCCTCCCGCGCTGCTGGACTGCCGCTCCTAGGTCTCACTGTCGGTACCGATGGCGTGTGGAGCGCCCGCTTCTGGTCCTGGAATGGCCGGGAGTACTCGCGCACCGATTGCGACAAGGTCAGGGTGGTGGGTCAGGGGATTCGTGTCAGCGCCAACCCGCACCACAGTCCTCCTTTCTCGCGGTCAATCCGGCTGCGCCGGACACTTGACGCGGTCAATCCGGCTGCGCCGGACACTTGACACGTGGGGGCCGGAACGCCAAGCGGCTCTGGCCAGCCTTCGTATCGGCGTCGTGGGGCTCGGCAGCGTTGGTTCGGTCATTGCCGAAGCTCTCGCCCGGATCGGGGCTACCGACATCCTGCTGGTCGACGCGGACCGCGTAGAGGAACACAACCTGGATCGCCTTCTTTACGCCACCGACAACGACATCGGCCGCTTCAAGGTCGACATGATTGCGGAGCGACTCAGGAGCAGTGCCAGCGCCGCCTCCTTTCGCGTCGACCCCAAGCGGGCTTGGGTCCAAGAACGCGATGGCTACGCTTCGGTGCTCGACTGCGATATCCTGTTTGCGGCAGTCGACCGCCCGCTGCCGAAGGACCTGCTCAACAACATCGCCTATGTCCACTGCATCCCCGTCGTCTTCGGCGGTGTCCGGGTCGCGACGAAATCCGACGGCTACCTCGCTGACGCTACTTGGAGTGTCGTTCGAGCGGGACCGGAGTTCCGTTGCCTGCGCTGCGATGGCCAGTACACAACGTCGGCGGTGATGATGGAACGCGACGGATCCCTCGACGATCCAACCTATGTGGCCCAGGGCCCGGTAGTGCCGGGCAACGAAAACGTGTTCCCGTTCAGCGCCAACTTGGGAAGCCTGATGGTGCTTGAGATGCTGCGTGCCATTCTGCGTGAACCATGGTGGCCACCTGTTCCGACCAAACTTCACTACAGCTACGTTTCCGCGCGAATGATGTCCCAAATCGCCGAGTGCCACCCAGGCTGCTCCGTTGTGGCTAGAACGGCCCGCGGAGATCGTTGGACCTATCCGTTTATCGACGAGCCGGTGGTTCGCGGTGGGCGGCCCGAGGGCTATCGCTACCGTCTCGTGCCTCCCCTCCGCCGCTGGCTGTCCGGTATCCGCACCTTGATTGGGAAACGACCATGAGCGCCACGCTCACCGATGTCTCGCTCACCAACGTCCGCTGCTTCTCCGGCGAACAGGGCGCACACCTATCGAAGATTACGCTGTTGGTCGGCGAGAACAGCGTAGGGAAGACCACGTTCCTTGGCTGCCTAAACGCCCTAGGCCGACTGGCCGGGCTCGATGACCTACAGGATCACATCAACTGGTTCGACCAAGAGCCTTTCTCCATGGGATCGTTCGACACCCTCGCTCGATCGGGGTCCACGTCGTTCCGCGTTGCCATCGGGCTGGCCGATGGCCCCATTGGCCATTTCGCCATCCAGTTCGCGGAAGGCACCGGCGCGTCGCCCAAGGAGATCGCGCTGGAATTGCGGCTTTCCGACAGCCCGCCGGAGGCGGCCCCTACCTTGACGATCCTTCGCGAGGGTTCCGGCGGTCACTCGGAACGCTGGCGCTTCCGCGGTCCGGCATTCCAGTTCCATCTTGGCCAGCCCGACGTGTCGTATGTTCAGTTCACCACGTGGCTTTCGCAGGCGGTCCGATACGGCCTACTCCCTTTCGCGGGCGACGTGACGCAATTCCGAAAGCGAGTGGGCGATACCACCAATGAGGATCTCGCGGCGTTTGGCAAATTCACCAATTTCTTCCGCCGTCGCTTCCGTCCCCCGAAGATTCCGCTTCGGATCACTCCGATTCAGGCGCATGGCCTGGAGCCGCAGCGGCTCTACAGGTTCAATCCCCTCGGCGGAGCAGGCGACCATCTAGAACTCGATGCGATTGCCGATCTCGGTCGCCACCTCGGTGTCTTCAACGGAATCGAGGTGCGCCAGTCGGGTCGCGAAGCATTCGAGGTTCTAGTCGACGTTTCAGGTGCATTCCGCAACCTACAGGATGTCGGCTACGGCGTTGCAAGCGTTCTCCCATTCCTCACGGCGCTCGCGGGCGCGCCCCGGAACTCCCTCTTCCTCCTTCAACAGCCGGAGGTGCATCTCCATCCGTCGGCGCAGGCCAAGCTCGTCGATATCATGGCTCGGAGCGACCACGGCTTCGTAATCGAGACGCACAGCGACCATGTGATCGACTGGTTCCGCATTCTCGCCAGGGAGGGGGGTCTGACGCCTTCAGATGTAGCGATCATCTATTTCGAGTCTCTCCCCGGCGATGCCTCGGCGACCCGCTTGCACCAGATCTCCTTCGACCGCCAGGCCAACTTGCACGGACAGCCTCGCAGCTATCGCGAGTTCTTCTCGGTCGAAACGGCCAGGTTACTAGGGTTTCCCCCGTGAGAGTTCACGCATGTGTGTGAGGGCCATCGTGGACGCCAGCGCGGTCGGTCACATCCGCGAGCCCACATCGAATTCTGCGGGAGACCAAATGCGCCGTTGGATCCTCCGTGGCGATGGGCTCATGGTGTACTCGCCCGACAACACAAAATACGCTGGTGAACTCGGGAAGAAGTCGAAGGTCATGGCCCTCTTGCGTGACTATCGCCAGCGTGGGTTGGCCTCGGAGATCGACTCAAGGCCCATTCAGGCAGCTCTCGACCAGATTCCCGGCGCTCCCGTTCGGCGGTCCGACGACCCACACGTCCTCGCTTTGGCGGTGGCCAGCAAAGCTACAGTCCTTTTCTCTTGTGACGGGCCACTCCGCAAGGACTTCGCCGACCACCAAGTGATCCCCAAGGTTGGCAGACACCGCCGACGCAGTGTGCCAGACGTTCTCATCAATTCGCCTGAGGACACGTCGCACGCCGCAAGCAGGAGGAAGTTCCTTGAGACACGGAAATGCCCTTCCTCCGGTTGACTTCGAGGTCGTGTCGCTGGGCGGCGGAAGGTATCGGGATCGCTCATCAAGGAACGGCACGCCTTAGAGCCCGTGAAGGAACGCCAGCCGACGCGCGCTCTGATGTTGCTGCGGGGCAGCGGTGACCGTCTACGCTTGAGGTCGCGACAGAAACGGCCAGATTCCCGCTTTTTGACCCGATTTCCCCGCTATTTCAGCACCGCAGACCCAGACACGCCCCAACGGCAAGAACGGCAGATCGTACAGTCCTGATTGAACTTAGAAGTGTTCTTGCCGTGATTTCTGCCACCCCGCACCTGCCGTTACGTCAGGGTCTGACCGACTCCTCCTGCGATGCCACCCCACCCGGCAACCCGGCACCGTTTTGCCGCCGAAACACCATGACCCGCCAGACCATCCCCTCGCGCAGGTGGCGCCGCGACATGCCGTGCCCTTCCAGCACCGCTTCCACTTCGGACGGTTCGTGCACGAAGACGCGGAAGGGGTGCCGTCGAAGCCGTTGGATGAAGTTGACCAGCCCGACGCCCGCGCGGATGAACCGGGTGCCCCGGGGGATGATGAGTCCGAGCGTCCGGCGGGCCAGCGGGGCTGCCGCGCCGAGCATCGCGGGCATGTCCGGATAGCAGCACACCACACGGTCGAGGGTGACGATGTCGGCCGGTTCGAGCTCGGGGGCCCGCTCTACGAAGTCCCCGTCGATGTATCGCATACGGTCGGCGTAGCCCCGGGACTCGGCTTCGGCACGCGCGGCTGCCAGGTAGGCGGGCGAAGCGTCGGCGCTGGTGCCGCTCGCGGCGCCCCGGTCTATGAGGTCGTGCTGGATGGCTCCGATGCCACCGCCGATGTCGATGAAGGTGTGGCCCCCGACCCCGGCGGCGGTAACGGCTTCAAGAAGTTGCCGCGTGGCCTTCGCCGGACCCTTGCGGCGGTAGTGCTTCAGCTGCCGCCGCGCCATCTTGTCGTCGAACATCTGCTCGACGCCCTGGCAGTGGCAGCAGGTCATTGGGCCTCCCTGACAGATACTTGGTTTCGAGAAACGGAACGGATCACTGTGAAGTTACAGCCCGGGGATGCGCTTTCATACCGCTCGGGTACGACGCCCATGAGCTTGTCAGGCACCGCCACATCCAATAGCCTATAGTCCCGGTATTGATGCAACGCCCAACCGTGAAGGGAAGGAGGACATGATGACGAAAGACCGGATGGACACAGGATGCTCCCGTACACTCCCCTCGGGATCGGAAAGACAGCGGGCCCCTCGGGACAGTAATGTCCCTCAGCACGTCACGCGTCCTGTATCCAGGAAATCTGAGGCCATCATCAAGGAGGTCTCGGCCCGGCGCCGGACTGCCATGAAGGTCCTGGCTAATCGCTGACCGCCACTACCGCGTTACATGGGCGGACGCAGTCCGTGCTCATGATGAAGCACTTTGCGATGGCGGCGCTCCCGGGATTCTGAACCCCCCCAGCTGTTGAGTCTGCTCTCGCCCGACCCTACCACGGCTACCATCGGCATATCCACGAGAAGGCAGCGGCCCTCGTTCACGGCATCGTCTCCAATCATGGCTTTGTGGACGGGAACAAACGCACTGCGCTCTACTTGGTGGAATTGCTGGCACAGAGAAGCGGGTATGAGTTGGCGGTCGAGGATCTGGTTCTCGCAGACGTGATTACGGTTGTGGCAGGAGGGCAACTGGGATACGACGACCTTGCGAGGTGGTTCAACGGGCGTTTGGAGAGGGTCGCCAGGCCCGAACCGGAGACTTCCGCTCCCAATGGCGATCCGACGGATGACGAATAGAACAACGCCTGGTCAAACAGCCGAGGACCCCTTGCGGAAGATAAAACAATCGGTCGTCGCAATTGGAACCTTGTCAGATCCGCCGGCTCTCCCAAGCGGCCAGCTCTTCTACGATGGCAGTATGGTGGATTTCGAGGTGCGCGGAACGGGCTTCTGCTACACGTATACCCCGATCGATTTTGCCATCGGTAAGTCCGATCCAGACCCCCAAGACGGGAGCGATCTACTACTGGGCCACCATGTGGATCGTGACATGCAAACACTGCGTCCAGGACAAGCCGGTAGTCGCAATCCGAATGGACACGAGCGGTGGCACACGAGTGTACACCATCAGCTCGGCCAAGTGGTGGATGCACCCGAAGGAAGATGTGGCGGTGACTCCCTTGGGACTGGACAACGATGGCGACGAGATCCCTGATGAAATCGTAGCCGATGCGTTCCGAGGAGTGGAATTTGGCGCTGTTGGCAGGGAACGCACTGCGACAAGGCTACAGATGAAGAGAACGGGGTTTTACGAGTCCACGCCCGTGGCAATGATCGGGTTTCCGGTTGGCATGATAGAGGGTGGCAGGAAGAACTACCCGGCTGTTCAAACTGGAGCAATAGCTCAAATCCAGGGGTATCTTGATGGCGATGCGGACTACAAGGGTTTCTTGGTAGATGGATCTGCGTTCGCGGGCAACAGCGGCGGTCCTATCGTCGTTCGCAAAGGGACAGCTATGGAGACGGGCGGCTAGCGGAGGACACACCCAACACGACGCCTACCGCCAGCACCGTGCACGCACCGATCACGTTGTGCCACAGGAACGACACGTCGGGCGCGCCGAAGGTGACCGCCGCCACCACGCCCATGCCCGCGATCAGCCCGAGGAACGCCCCGATGCCGCGCGCTCGTGGCACCATCGCCAGCAGGAAGACGCCCAGGATCGAGCCGTAGAAGAACGACCCGAAGCGGTTCACGACTTCGATCAGCGACCCCAGGCTGACAGCGTAGAGGGCGACGAAGCAGGCGAAGACGCCCCAGAATGCGGTCGCCGCCTTCGACACGGCGAGGTAGTGGGCGTCGCTGGCCTCAGGCCGGAACCAGCGCCGGTAGAAATCGATCACACTGGCGGTGGAGAGCGAGTTCAGTTCGGACGAGATGCTGGACATGGCCGCAGCGATCACCGCTGCGATGAACAGTCCCGAGAGGCCGATCGGCAGTTCGCTGAGCACGAAGCGCGGGATGATGTAGTTGACGTCCCGCGAGGGCTCGCCGGTGACCTCTTCAGCCATTGCCAGGGCTTCCGCGCGGATGGCCTGGACCGAGGCCTCACCGGCGAGGAATTCGTCCATGGCACGAGCGGCCGCGTCCTGTACGGGATCGCTCGCAGCCGTCGTGGATGCCTCGGCAGGACCCTCGCCGGCCAGCCCCGCCGCACGGCGAGCAGCGCCCTCTCTCAACTCCAACGCTTCCCCATAACGGTCCTGCAGAGCTTCGTACTCGGCGCCCCGCTCGGCCACCACCGCGTTCTCGTGGGCCGGGTTGAACAGCAGCGGGGGCGCCTGGAACTGGTAGTAGACGAAGACCATCACGCCGACCAGGAGCACGAGTGCCTGGAGCGGGATCTTCCAGTAGGCGCTCATCAGCAGCGAGCTGCGGGCGGCGCCCACGGACTTCGCGGCCAGGTAGCGCTGCACCTGGCTCTGGTCGGTCCCGAAGTACGACAGCATGAGGAAGGTCCCGCCGATCAGCCCGGACCAGAAGGTGTACGTCTCGTTGATATTAAAGGAGAAGTCGAAGACCTTGAGGCGGCCCGTCGCACCCGCGATCTGGAGCGCCTCGCCGGGGGAGACCGGCATCTGGACGATGAGGACGACGATCATCGCGAGAAGCGCGAAGACGATCAGGATCATCTGCTTCACGTCGGCCCAGGTGACCGCCTGGATGCCGCCCAGCATGGTGTAGGCGACGGTCGGGATCCCGATCAGCGCGACGCACCAGATGAGCGGCCAGCCGAAGAGAGCCGAGAAGACCACCGCGGGCGCGGCGATGATCACGCCGCACGACATCCCGCGCGAAAGCAGGAAGAGGAGCGCGGTGAGCGTGCGGGTCCGGGCGTCGAAACGGCGTTCCAGGTATTCGTACGCCGTGTAGACCCCCGCGCCGCGCAGGAAGGGCACCAGCGTCACCCCCAGGATGACCATCGCCAGCGGCAGACCGAAGTAGAACTGCACGAAGCGGAGGCCGTCGGTGGCGCCCTGCCCCGTCGTGCCGATCATGGTGACCGCGGACAGCTGGGTCGCCATCACCGAGAGGCCGACCGCCCACCACGGCAGGGAGCGGTTCGCCAGGAAGTAGCCTTCGATCTTGTCGGTGCCCTTCGCCCGGCGGATGCCGTCGATGACGACGTAGGCCAGGTAGGCGACCACGATCAGCCAGTTGATCGGGTGCATGGACGCGCGGTCAGGCGTGGTAGGTGGCTTGGAGGATCCAGAGCAGCAGCAGAGTCACGACCTGGACCAGGAGCACCCGCAACAGCGTCGTGCGGAAGCGGGTGTCCTGATCCTGTGTGGTGGGCTGGATGCCCTGGTCGGCGGGCTCTTCGCCCCTGTGCGTCACGACCGGTTCCGCTGGCGCGCCGCGTTGGCCCGGATCGCGTCCTGGACGAAGGTGGCCAGCCCCGCGCCCCGATTCTCGAAGTACTCCATGAAGCGCGGGTCGGCGGTGTACATCTCGGACAGTGTCTTGTGCATTCCGTGGCTGCAGGGGTAGAACCAGCGGTCGATGTGACACCGGTGCTCCTCCGCCAGATCCATCGCCGCGCGCCCCGCCGCCTGGCCGCCGTCGGCCAGCAGTTCGGCCAGCCTGGCCACGACGACCTGGCCTTCTTCCTTGATCCGGGCCCAGTCGTCCTTGTCGTACCGGCGCGTGCGGCGCAAAGACTCCTTGTATGCGTCCGTGTCGCCCCAGAGCTGCTCGGCCTCCTCCTGGTACTGGTCGTGGTCGAACTCTTCCAGCCCTTCGAACATCTCGGTCTTGTCCATTTCCTTTTCCTCCTCCATTGCCGTCAGGGCGCGGTCCACCCCTCGGATGATGGTCTCCGTTCTCTGTTGACCTTCCTTCAGCAACTCCCGCTGTCCAACCAGCGCGCTTCGCCGGTCGTACGCCGTGGCGTCGAGCATCTGGCCGATCGCGTCCAGGCTGAACCGAAGTTCGCGCAGGAGCCGGATCTGGCGCAGCCGATCGAGGTCGCCGTAGTCGTACAGCCGGTAGCCCTGCTCCGACCGCTGTGACGGGACCAGCAGGCCGACACGGTCGTAGTGGTGCAGGGTGCGCACGGTGACGCCGGCCAGGACCGCGACCTGGCCGACCGTGTGGAGGTCTTGAGTGATCATGGAGTGAAGGTAGAGCCTGACGTTACGTCAGGGTCAAGGGGGTGGGGGGCGCCGGATCGTCGGCGGGCTCCGTGTGGTGGCTTAGTCGCCACCCCCCGGAAGGTACTCCGCCGGGATGGGGTGGTCGGGGCCCTCGCCCAGCCAGAAGATCGAGACGACCCACCAGCGCGATCCGTCGTTCATCAGCTGGAAGGAGTTGATCCCGCGCGCGAACGGCTCGGGGTCCGAGGCGAGTCTGCGTGACTCGTACGTGCTGAACACGTGCGCGATCACGCCGTACTGCTCGACCACGCGGTGGATCTCCACCTCGTGGAATCCGTTCGCCTCCAGGGACTGACCGGCGCCCTCGACGTATTGGTCGGTTGTCATGACCCGACGCATGTATGTGGATGAGCCTTGCGCGCGGCCAACCGGGCTCAGGGTGGCGCCGGTGACGAACAGGGAGCGGAAGCGGTCCCAGTCGCGGGCCTCGCCGGCGTCGCCGGAAATGACATCGTAGACGGCGGTCATGATCGCGCCGATGGACTCGACGTCGGCGGGGTCGGCGGGGGGGGTGATGGCTTGTTGGGCCGAGACGGGGACCGCGAAGAGGGCGAAGGAGGTGAGGAGGGGGAGGGCGGTGGCAGGGCGAAGGGAGGGATTGCGTGTGGACATGTCTGAGGCACCTGTCGCGTGGGTTAGGGGACGTAATTCTGAAGGTAAGGTAACGTTGGGTGTCCGGGCGGAAGTGGTCGTTACAGGCGGATCCAGGGTGTCGGTTCGCGCAGGCGTCACTGGATCTTCCTGGAGGTCCTGTCCTTGGTGGCGTATGTTCATTCTGCGCCAGATGGACGGCTTCACTTAGCTGATTCGCGATACCGGAGGACACTGGCGATGAAACAGAATCGCATCCTGCGTCGGGGGCGGCGGGCGGACAATTCATTGCTGCCTGCCCTGGCCGTGATCACCTTCGCGTCATGCACTGCCACGCCGCCGGAATCCCGTACCGTGGAGATCGATCCCTCGGCGATCACCGTCTTCGAAGAGGGCGAAGCCCTGTGGGGCGTGCGCGACATCATCCGGTCCGGCGAGGCAATCTGGGTCCTCACGGAAGCGGAACCCTTCCTTCGGGCCTATAGCCCGTCCGGCCGTGTGCTCGCCGAATTCGGCAGAATGGGGGAGGGGCCCGGCGAACTGCGCAACCCGTGGGCCGTGTCAACGCCCACCCCGGCCGGGGACGTGACCGTTTGGGATCTCGCGTCACGCAGCCGTCTGACGTTCACAACGACGGGTGCCCTGGTGTCATCTGCGCCCGCCCCAACCTCCCTGAGGGGCGTTCGCGCCGATATCGGGAGCGTCACCTTCGGAAACCCGTTTCGACTCGCCGAGGAGGGCGGTGAGGCATTGGCCGCCAGTTTTGCCGGTGGCCTCAGCCGCCCCGACGATTTTTGGTCTGGCAAGATCGTGCGCGTCACCAGGGATGCTTCGGAACCGACGGTGGTCGTTGACTTTGCCGCTGATTTGGAGGGGTCGGCAAGCCGGGTCACCGGCCTGATGGGTCTGGTCCCGGTTCCGCTATGGGACCGGTGTCCCGGCGGAAGTGTCGCTGTGCTCGATCCCGTGGTCGGCCATCTTCACTTGTTCGGTCCCGATGGCTCGTCCGATGAGCCGATTCTTCTTCCCTGGAAACCACGGCCGCTCCGGCCGGAAGAACTTCTGGGATACGTCCGTTCGATGATCCAGCTCGAAACGCGAGGTCAGGATATCAGCCAGGCCGAGATTGAAGGTTTTGCTGCGGAAGCTTTGGCCGGCGCCAGCGACTTGCTCCCGACGGAGGCCCCGCTCGGCGTAGATCTCCGCTGCGCGCCGGACCGGGTCTGGATCCAGGAATTCGATGGCCACTCCCATCCGCTCGGATACGGAAGAGCATGGCAGACGGTTCCCGTTGACGATCGAGCCGAACCCTTCCAACGAGTCATCTTCCCGGATCGGTTTGCACCCTTCCGGATAACGGATTCAGTGGCGATCGGGATAGTCGAGGACTCGGTTGAGTTGCAGCGGGTCGCGGTCGTGCGTCTGCCCTCTTGAGCCAGCCTTGGCCTATCGCGCCAAGCTCTCCCGTATCGCGCGCACAGTGATCTCGGTGCGGTGCGCAATGAGCTCCCGGCCGATTTCCAGGGTTCTTTCCAGGGGGCCCAGCTCTACTTCGTTGATCGAGTAGAGTCCCGCCTCGATCCGCTGGCGGGCGCGGATACGCTCCGGATCGGTGGTGGCCACGATCGACGAGTAGTGGACATCGTCGTGATAGAGGTCCCGTGTCGCGGAACAGATATCCGGCTTCTGGAAGATGTGCAGCTCTTCCTCGAGGTATTCGCAACTCCAGATATCCTCCCGATAGTACTCCTCGATATAGTGGGCTCGCGCCGTGCCGCCCCAGTGATCGTTGAGCTTGTCCGCGGTCTCGGACATCCCGCTCTGGTTGCCCCCGCTGTCGCCGACGAAAACGACATCGGTGAACCCCTGGCTCTTCAGGCTGTTGGCCACGTCCTCGAGCACCATGCGGAAGGTTTCCTGGCGGACGCTCAGGGTTCCGGGATAGCGGATGTTCTCAGGGTCTCCTTCCGGCACGTACTTCATGACCGGAGCGCATAACGCGTTCCCCAGTTCGCGCGCGATCGCGTCGCACATCGCCTCGAGCACGTAGTTGTGCTTGCCACCCGCCACGTAGGGGCCGTTCTGCTCGACCCCGCCGGTCGCGATGACGCCGATCGTCTTCCCGGAGGCGATCTCGTCCCGCACCTCCATCCAGGTGAGTTCGTCGATCCAGATCGAGTTGATGCCCTCGATGGGCCGGGGAGCATTCCTCATCTCCTCCTGGCGTCGCTGGCGCTCGGCGAGCTGCTCCGGTGTGAGGTTGCGGCGGTCCTGTCCTTGGGTCCCCCCGACGAACCGGCAGCGCCCCATCCGACAGCGAATGCCGGTCAGCTCCTGGCTCAGCCGCTTGAGCCTCGCACGCGCCTCCGGGTCGTAGGCCTGGTCGTTGCCGCGGGTGGGCCTGAGGCCGCTGAAATACTGCCCGCTCTCGAAGTCGTCGGAGTCGACCACCTGCATCACCGCGTCGGCGCCCTCGGCGATGGTGGAGCGCGGTGTCGCGCCCGCCCGCCGCACCATCTCGGTCGGCATGTAGGTAGCCGGATGGAGAGAGCCGACCACAATGCCGGTTCCGTCCAGCTCCTCGGCGAGGTCGACGGTGAACATGACCTGGGCGAGCTTGCTCTGGGCGTAGGCACGACGCCCGCTGAAGTTGTTCTCGATCATCACGTCGCCGAAATCGATCGGGGTCTGCGCCCCGGACGACACGTTCACAATGCGCGACGGCGCGCTGGTGAGGAGACGCGGCATGAGCATGTGGGTGAGCAGAAAGGTGGAGAGGTAGTTCACCTGAAAGCGGTACTCGTGCCCGTCCTCGGTGAGCAGCCGCTCGTCCGGGGCCGAGCCGAAACCCGCGTTGTTGATGAGGATGTCCAACCGGTCATAGTCGGCCAGCAGCGTCTCGGCGAACTGGCGGACTGCGTTCAGCGACGCGAAATCGGCGCGGTAGAAGCGGGCGCTCCCGGGTCCTTCCGCATTGATGGCATCCACCACCTCCGCGCCTCGCTCCTCGCTGCGCCCGTGGACGATGACGTGATCGCCCCGCGCTCCGAGGCGGAGGGCGAGTTCGCGGCCGAGGCCGGAGGTGGAGCCGGTGACGAGGGCGACGTGTTGGCCGGGTTCGGGCGTCGCCTGGGCCACGATCTCGATGGCGGAGGTGGGCCAGGCTGCGATGATGACGGCGGTTGCCATTGCGGCGGCGGGCTTCTTGAGTGTTGTGTTGTTCATGGTGCCAACGTCGCTTTTTGGATGGGTGGGCGGGTGAGGGGGAAGGTAGGGGCGCTTGATGGCCAAGGAAACTCCGCCAATCCCCGCCGTGTATTGACTCGCTGTCGTCCCGGTCATTCCAACGGCCCGAGGCTTGAGACTCCGATGCAATCCATCAATCGACGCGAGTTCGTTCGCCGCGCGGGCGGCCTGGCGGGGCTCGGCCTGATCTCCTGTTCGAGCCCGCTCGACCCCGAAGACACCCCCGGAACGCTGACGCCGGCCGACCGGCCGCTCAGGATTGTCGTGATCGGCGCCGGCATGTCCGGGCTGGTCGCGGCCTACGAGCTCTCCCGGGCCGGGCACGAGGTGACCGTACTGGAGGCCCGCGAACGCGTGGGAGGGCGGGTCCTGACCCTGCGCTCCCCGTTTGCCCCTGGACACTCCGCCGAGGCGGGCGCCGCACGCATTCCCCCGGAGCATGACCTGACCCTGGGATACGCTCGCCACTTTGGGCTGGAACTGGACCGCTTCTACCCGGAAGACGGGTTCTTCCTCCGGTTCCAGAACGGGGAGCGGACAACGATTCCGCCGAATTCATTCCTTTCCGAATGGCCCGACTTCGTGAAGATCCGAGGCGGGAGCGACCGCTTGCCCGCCGCCTTTGCAGCCGCGCTGGGCGGACGCGTGGTCACCGCTTCGCCCGTGACCGACATCGTTGCCGGGAGCACGGTCCGCACGACTTCTCGCGACGGCGGAATCTACGAATCGGACAGGGTTCTGGTGACCGTGCCCGTGCCTCTTCTCTCCAGCATCCGCTTTTCCCCGGCTCTCTCCTCCGCAAAGACGGAGGCGATGAACGGAGGCTTCCGCTACCAGAGCGCCACGCGCGTATTCGTCCGCTTTCGGACGCGGTTCTGGGAGGCCGAAGACCTGAACGGCTGGGGGACCACCGACTGGCCCGAAGAACTCTGGCATCCCACCTGGGACACCCCGGGCCCCGAAGGCGTCCTGCTCACGTACGTGCGCGGCACCCGCGCAACCGAACTCGATGGACTCGATGACGATGCGCGCGTGGCAAACGTACTCGCCCACTGGGAGGAGTTCCTGCCGGGTGTCTCCGGTCACTTGGTGTCAGGCACGTCACACTCGTGGCAACGGGACCCCTGGAGCCGCGCCGCCTGGGCGTCGCCCACGCCGACCCAGGACAACGAACTCGCCAGCGCACTCGCCCGGCCCGAAGGACCGCTCCATTTCGCAGGTGAGCATGTCTCGGGAGCCCGGGGATGGATGAAAGGGGCGCTTGAGTCGGGGTTGCGGGCCACGATGGAGATTCATCGAGGGTGAAATCCGGTCGAAGCGCTGCACGCGTAGCTGTGTAGATCCGGTGGCTGGGGCCGGCGGGTGCGGGGCGCTCGACACCACGCCGCCCATAACGTACGATGCGTTCAGCTCTCGCCTATGAAAGACCCGGAGGAAACACCATGAAGACCGCCCTGCTCGTCGGAGCCCTGCTCCTCACCTCGACTGTCGCCCAGGCTCAGCAGCGCCCGGAGCGCGACCCGAACAGCATGGGAGGCGGCGACTGCGCAGCCAACGTCTACAACTGCCGGGCCACCCCGAACCCGCTTCCCGCCGCGAACACGGTCTGGATCGAGGAGATGACGTGGATGGACGTCCGCGACGCCCTGGCGGACGGCAAGACCACGGCGATCGTCCCCGCCGGCGGTGTCGAACCCAACGGCCCCTGGCTCGCCACCGGCAAGCACAACTACGTGCTGCGCGCCAACTGTGACGCCATCGCCCGCAAGCTGGGCGACGCCCTCTGCGCTCCGATCATCAAGCTGGTGCCCGAAGGCAACATCGAGCCGCCCAGCGGCCACATGGCCAGCCCCGGTACCCTCAGCCTGCGCCAGGAAACCTTCGAAGCGCTGCTGACCGATGTCGCCCACAGCCTGAAGATGCACGGCTTTCGCAACATCATCTTCATAGGCGACAGCGGCGGGAATCAGGGCGGACAGCGCGCCGTTGCCGAGAGGCTCAACGAGAAGTTCGCGGGCGCGGCCATCGTGGCGCATGTGCAGGAGTACTACGACTACAACTCCGTGACCCGCTACATGGCCTTCCGGGGGCTGGAGGACGGCGAAGGCGACGGCCTCCACGACGACCCGATCATCACCTTGAACATGCTCTACGACGACCCATTCTCGGTGCGCTACGAGGAGCGGGTCGCGGCGGGCAAGGCGACCATCAACGGTTTCTCGATCGAGGACCGGGTTCAGTCGCTGGAGCTGGCCCGCGAGATCGTGGCGTTCCGTGCCGAGCATACGGCCGACGCGATCCGCATCGCGATAGCGAACCGCGGCACGCTGCCGGCGCCCGACCGGTCCGCCCAGTTCGCGGCCATGCGGCGAGCGGGCGGCGGTCAGCAGCAGCGTCCGGCCGGTGGTCAGCGCCCCGCCCCGGATCCCCGCTCGATGGGAGGCGACAACTGCAGCGCCAGCATCTACAACTGCGCGGACACACCGAACCCGTTGCCGAAGGTCAACACCGTCTGGATCGAGAAGATGACCTGGATGGATGTCCGCGACGCACTGGCCGACGGCAAGACGACCGCCATCATCTCGACCGGCGGAGTGGAGCCCAACGGCCCCTGGCTGGTCACCGGCAAGCACAACTACGTGCTGCGCGCCAACTGCCCCGCGATCGCGCGGAAGCTCGGCAACGCGCTCTGCGCACCCGTGATCGAGACCGTGCACGGCTTCGAGAACATCGTCCTGATCGGCGACAGCGGCGGGAACCAGCGCGGCATGGAGAACGTTGCCAACGCGCTGACCGAGGCATGGGACGGCGAGGCCGCCGTCATCTTCATCCCCGAATACTACCGCACCCCGCCGGGCACCCCGAACGTGCTGCGCGACCTGGGCATCGTCACCGACGACATGCCGAGCGACGGGCTGCACGACAGCCCGGGCATCACGTTGAACATGATGCTCGACGATCCGGCTTCGGTGCGATGGGCCGAACGGGTGAAGACGGGCCAAGCGGTCATCAATGGGGTCTCCATCGCCGATCTGGGCAAGTCGTTGGAGATCGCGCGCCTGATTTCGGACGCGCGCACCGAGCGCACTGCGCGTCTGATCGAGGAGAGGATCGCGAACCGGTAGCGCGCCGCCTATACCGCCAGGTTGGTCAGTCCCACGAGACGGTCGCGGTCGCCGAAATTGTCCGGGGTGCGCCCAGCCAGGCCGCGTTCTCGGTGATCGCGGACAGGAAAGACCTGTCGAACAGGTTGTTCGCCACGATCGCGAACTCCGTCGACCGGAACCGATCGCTCAACGCTTCGCCCCTGAGACTGACGTAGGCGTCCACCAGCCAGTAGGCGTCGGTGTACCAGTCTGCCGCCAGACTGACCCGGCGCGATGACGTGTACTTGGTGGACAGTCCCACGCCGAGGGGTCCGGTGCGGTCGAGCGAGAGCACCCACGGGCGAGGGGGTACGCCGGTGACGTCGGTCCCTGGCACGATGCCCTGGCTCGCGTCCACGAGGGGATCGTCGGTCCCGATGTACTCCGAGTCGTTGAAGGTGAAGGCGGTGTAGAGCGATGTCCGACCCGGCATCCGCACCGTGGCGGACAACTCGACACCACTCGTCGCGATACCGCCCGCGTTGAAGTAGGCGCCGCCTCCGGGTATGAGGTAGTTGGGACCAGTGGGCGTTTGCGGGCCGACGTAGAAGATCCGGTTCTCGAAATCAATGGTGTACCAGGTGGCGCTCAACGCAATCCGCTCTCTGGCGTACTGCAGCCCGACATCGATGTTCGAGGCGGTCTCGGGCTTGAGGAGGTCCAGACTGCGGCCCGGCACCTCGAGCAGCGTGCTGCCGATCGCCTTGAAGTTCTCGGAGTAGCCGGCAAACATGGCGAGGCCCGCGACCGGCGTCTCGTACGTGACGCCGCCGGAGAAGAGCAGGTCCGAATTGGAATTGACCCCAAGTCCCGGATTGACGTTGAACTGGTCCTCACGCGACACGTCGATCAGGAAGTGCTTGACGCCGCCGGTCAGGGTGAACGATCCGACGTAAAGCGTCTCCTCCACGTACCACTTGAAGACGTGCTGCGGGAAGTCCCACTCATACTGGTGCCAGTAGGCCTGCTCGTCCCACTTGAAGCTGAGCTTCGGATCCAGCATCCGGTGCCAGTCCCGACCGAGGTCGCGCCGCGAGTTCTCATACCAGATGCCGGCCCGCAGCGCGCTGCCACCCCTGCCAAAGACAGAGGACCACTCCCCGTCGAGGGTTGCGCCGGCGCGGTCCTTCCCGTAGTGGCTGTGACGGTACGACTGCACTGCCGTTGCCCCCGGGTGGCAAGCCGGGTCAACCTCCGGTCCGCCCGAGCCATAGTAGTTGAAGATGTAGGACGACGTGCATCCGGGCGTCGGTGCGACGGCGACGCCATTGCTGTCCACGAAGCGGATAACCCCAAGCTGGCCGCCCCCGCGCACCGGCTGGTGGCCCGCCAGCTCCGACTCCGGTCCGTCCCCGTCGTCGACCACGTCCACGATGTAAGGGGGCAACCAGTCGCCACGGCCCCTGTTGCGATGGTAGTATGCGCCGACGCTCAGGGAGCTGAGTTCGTCGAACGACCAGTCGGCCTTAAGGTAGGCAAGCGTGTTGGTGCGCCGGGTCTGCCAGCCGGGCCGGTAGAACTGGTTCAGGTACGGCACGCCGGGCCAGTCGCCCACCAGCCGGTCCCAGCGCGGGTTCTCCCTGAAATTGGCCTCACTGTAGATCCGTTGGTAGGTATCCTCGTGGATGTCGTCGACCGAGATGTAGCCTGTCAGATCGACGCGCCCGTGCGACGACACGACCTTGGCAGCGATGTGCTCCCGCTCGTTCCTTGCGGAGCCCTGTACCCAGTCGGTCGCCTCCTGCCGTATCGCGGCGACCCAGGCCCGCGTGCTGCCGTCGAACAACGATCCCGTCTCGACCCGCGCGGCAAACCGTTGGCCTTCGTGCTCACCGATCGTGGCCGACGCGGTGACCGCCGACAGCGTCACGACATAGGCGCTGTAGGTGAAGACCCGACCGGCCTGCACATGCACCCGTCCCCCCTTGCGGGCAAATACGGGGACCCAGAACGCCGCGAGGCCGACGAACCCGGTGGTGACGTGCGCCCAGATGAGAACGTCGAACAGCATGGCCACGAGGGTTGTCATGACGGAACGCCCTCCCGGTCGTTCGACTCGACACCCGCCGCGGCCTCGCACCGGGGAATGGACGCGAGCCGCCGGTCGATAGCCGCCAGTGTTTCGTCGCACCAGGCCACCTTCGACCCGATGGAATGAATGCCCATTCGGAGCGCCGCGAACTGGTGGAAGCCGGCGTCGCTGTAACGCTCGGGTGCGTCGCCGTAGGTGGCGATGACGTCTCGTTCGACCGCTCGCAGTTGGTCGAGCCAGCGCGACAGGTGGTCCAGCAGAGAAGTCATGAACGCACGGGTCTGGTGGAGATCACCGATCGCGTCCATGAAGTAGAGCTGAGCGAGGTACGCAAACCGCTCGGTGCCGATGGCCGGCCCGCCGCGCAGCCAGCGCAGCAGATCGGTCCGGCCCTCATCCGTCAGCGAGTAGATCCGGCGGTTCGGCCCCCTGGGAGACGGCTCGACCCGGCTGCGGAGCATCCGTCGCTGCTCGAGACGCTTGAGGGTTGGGTAGATCTGGCTCAGCTCGGCGGACCAGAAGTGCCGCACGCTCTCGTTGAACGCGTTCTTCAGGTCGTACCCGGTGGCCGGCTCGCGCAGCAGGCCGAGGAGGATGTGATCGAGGCTCATATCAGGTGTGGTCGAGGCTCATGTTACTATGACAATGATGATATAGTCACTATATAGACTACGTCATAGTGTGTCAAGCGAGCGGTGGGCGGATGCGACAAAGCTCCCCTGGCCATCTACCCGACGAGCTCGATCCTCAGATTGAGACCGAGCATGTTCGCAGCTCGCGACACGCTATTGCGGACGTGCGCCACGGGACGACTACATTGCACCATTCCAACACCGGCTACCTTGGGCAACGAGAACGGGCATGGCCAAGTACATGTTCCGAACCAGCTACACGCAATCCGGCCAAGGGGCTGCTCGCCGAGGGCGGCACCGGCCGGGAGGCTGCCCTGCGCCAGACAATCGAGGGCGCGGGCGGCAGTCTGGAGGGGTTTTACTACGCCTTCGGCGATTGCGACCTCTATCTGATCGCCGACCTTCCCGACGAGGCGACGGCGACGGCGCTCTCCCTGAGAATCGCCGCTGCGGGTGCGCTCACGGTAACCGTGACCGTTCTGCTCACCCCGGAGACCGTGGACGAAGCAATCGGGAAGTCTGTCCCGTACCGGTTGCCCGGCGCCTGAAGTACTGCGGCCATCTCGCCCCTCTGACGCGGCGGCGGGCACGGTTGTGGGTGGCGCCGTGACGGCACTCAAGACGGGCGGATGACCCGGACCGAGACCCGGCCTGCCCTTCGTACCGGCGAGTTCATTTCCCTCGTCGCCCTGTTGATGTCGCTCGTCGCGCTCTCGATCGACGCGATGCTGCCGGCGTTGCCCGAGATCGGCCGCGACCTCGGGGCACTGCGCCGGAACGACACCCAGTTCGTCATCACGGCCGTGTTCCTGGGGCTCGGCCTCGGCCAGATCCTCTTCGGCCCGCTCTCCGACCGCATCGGCCGCAGGGCTGCCATCCATGCCGGCCTCGTCCTGTTCATGGCCGGATGCCTCGTGAGCATCTTCGCGACCACCTTCGAGGTGATGATCGCGGGCCGTGTCCTGCAGGGCATCGGAGTCGCGGGACCGCGCATCGTGACCATCGCCATGGTGCGCGATCAGTACGAAGGCCGCCGAATGGCCCGTCTCATGTCGTTCGCAATGTCCGTGTTCATCCTCGTTCCCACCATCGCTCCGGCACTCGGCCAGGGGATCCTGTGGCTCGGGGGCTGGCGCGCGATATTCGCCGCCATCTTTGCCATCGCCGCGATCGCGTTGACCTGGTTTGCGCTTCGCCAGCCCGAAACCCTGCCCGTCGCCCGCCGCCGGCCCTTCTCCCCACGGGACATCGGCGGCGCCGTCCTGGAAGTCCTGAAAACCCGGGCCGCGCTCGGATACACCCTCGCCACGGGATGCGTGTTCGCGCCGTTCCTCGCCTACCTGAGCTCGGCCCAGCAGATCTTCCAGGATGCCTATCGGACAGGCGCGCTCTTTCCGCTCTGGTTCGGAGTGCTCTCTCTCTCCTTCGGGTGCGCCTCGCTCGTGAACGGCCGACTGGTGATGAAGCATGGGATGCGCCGCCTCTCGAGGGCGGCGACGGTGTGCATCACACTGGGTTCAGCCGTCGCGTGGGTGCTGGCCTTCGCCTTCGAAGGTCTTCCTCCATTCTGGCTCTTCATGACCTACCTGCTCGCCGCCTTCTTCTGCATCGGCCTCCTCTTCGGGAATCTCAATGCGCTCGCGATGCAGCCTCTGGGCCACATCGCGGGGGTGGGGGCGGCCGTGGTCGCTTCGCTCACCACGTTCATCGGGGTGCCGCTCGGTGCGCTCGTGGGCCAGAGCTTCGACGGCACCATGTACGCGCAGATTGGCGCCTTTGCGGTGTTTGGGGCGGGGACGTTTGCCGCTACGCGGTGGGCGGAGGGCGGTGGGGCACGTGAGGGAGCGAACCTGGATTGACAGCATTGCCATCACACCATATTATGTAGTGTCATTGCCTGCACTCCAACGACAGCATCAAACCATGGCTCAACTCACGGTCCGCAAGCTCACCCGTCAGGTGATCGACGGCCTCAAGCAGCGCGCTGCAACCAACGGCAGGTCCGCCGAAGCGGAACACCGCGAGATCCTGCGGAAGACCCTGCTACCGGCGGAGGGTGCCTTCGCCGACCGGGCGCGGGCGATGCGGCAGCGTCTCGCTTCGTCCATTGACAGCACCGACAGCATTCGTGCCGACCGTGACCGGGATGCGCTGCCGTGACAGGGTATGTGGTTGATGCGAGCGTGGCCGTGAAGTGGCTGGTCGCCGAACACCTCTCCGAAGAGTCGGCAACGCTGCTCGATTCGGATGTTACGCTTCTGGCGCCGGATCTGCTCTTTGCCGAAGCGACGAGCGCGCTGGCCGCCAAGCACCGGCACGGTGAGATGGACCCTGAACAGCTCGCCGACGCGGTAAACCTGCTGCGAACCGCCCCGGTGGCCACGCCGCTTTCAATGCGCCGGCTCGCCGCTTCCAGCGCACGCCTCGCGAGAGATCTGGGGCACCCGGTCTACGACTGTTTCTACCTCGCGCTGGCCATTCACGAGAACTACCCCGTCGTGACAGCGGACACTCGCTTCTACGACAAGGTGCGCAAGCATCCCTACCTCGCCGACCGGGTGGTTCATGTCGCCGAGATCGCCGGTCGGGAGCCCGTTGGCTGAGCGCACCGGGAGCGTGCTATTCGGACGGCGCCCGAGACCCCCGCGGCAGCGTCCCAGCGTCGGGGCCCGGTTCCCGCGCAGCCCGTGGCAGCGTGTCGATTTGGACATCGGCCGCGGCGGCGGCGCGCGGAAGGGAAGCCCGCGCCTCGAGCTTCTTGACCGCAGCCGAGACGGCCTGACCCGTCGGGCCTCCCGCGCCGGTGCTCCTTAGGACTTCGCGCAGCCGGGGCAGCGCTTCCACGGCGTGGATCTCGGCGGGCGCGTTCGCCGCGTGCGTGCCGGAGGGCCCCACGAGCGCCTCGCCGAGGGCCGCGATGATCTCTTCCCTGTATTCAACGCCCGACGCCTTGAGACTCCCGAAATCGCCGCCGAGCGCCGCGAGCACGGTTTCGGCCAGCTCCCCTTCGCCCAGCTGCCTGAGCGCCTCGGCGACCCTGCCCCGAATGCGCCGACCGTCGGCCTGCCGGGTGTCGCCGAGCAGAGGGATGAGGGGGCGGATCGCACCCTGGTGCCGGATCTCGGCGAGCGCATCGATTGCCCGGGCCCTGAGCAAGGCGTCCTCGTCCCAAAGAACGGACGCGAGGGCCGGACCGGCTGCAGGGTCCTTGAGCCGTCCGAGTGCGGCGGCCGCGTCGCGTCGCGGTCCGTCGCCTTCCCAGAGGACGCGAGAATCGTCCTTGATCTCGCCTCCGGGCGCCCGCAGACGCCGGATGTGGATCCGGACATCGTCCTCATACGCCTTTCCCTCGTGACAGACCTGCTGCAGGACCTCGGTGAAGAGGTCGAACAGTGTCCGGAGCTGCTCGAGATCCTTGATGACCCCGGCCGACTGGAAGTGGAACTCGTCCACGCCGGCGGGGAACTTGCCGAACCACCCGTCGTGCCCCTTGACGGACAGGTGAATCCTGCGCTGGGCATCGATGAGATGACGGATCTTCTCGCTGTCGAAGAGCCGCCGCACGCGCCGCGGATCACTGCCCTTGATCACGAAGTCCCCGTCAAAGCGAGGGTGGCCGACCTCGATATCCTTCATGCCCAGCGCCTTCCCCAGCCCGCTGAAGACGCTCGCCCGGTAGATTTCGAACCTGAAGCCTTCCGGATTGAAATAGGGGGCGCGGAGCCTCGTGTAGGTCTGGTGCGTGTTGCCGGCGCTCTGCGTGTACGTGTCGAGCGTGATGATCCAGTCGTCGGCACGGCCCTGGACGGCAGATTGGGTGAGGAAGCCTCCTTCGTGGAAGTGTCCACCCACCTCGCTGGAGAGCTGCCGCCAGATCTCCTTCCGGCTTGGCCCGAACAGGGCTTTGAGGAAGCTCATCGCAGTCGTACCACCGGGTGCTTGACCCTCAGGTCGGTCTTCCGGTGCAGGTCGTGCACGGTCACGCACAACCAGCGGTTCTCGTCCACAGAGTAGGTTACGCGCAGCCGCGGAGCCACTCCTCTGCCGGCCGGGTTGAGCGGCAGCGCCGGGTCCGCCTCGTTGAGGCACAGGCAGAACGCTCGTTCGCCCGCGGTCCCGGGCACGAAATAGCGGGAACCGTTGGCTCGCTCGGTCCAGCCGACCGGACGCCCGGCGACTCGCCCGACCTCGCAGATGAAGAGGTTGATGTGTTGCTGGCCATCGAAGCCGGGGGCGTAGTAGCGCGTCACGAAGTTGTCGGCCGTCGGGAAGGACGTGCCACCGGGGATGAGCAGCTCGTACTCGGCCTCGTCGTCGTCGTCGGGCAGGACGCGAAGCGCGTAGTCGTGGTAGATGAAGTCCTCCACGTACGCGCCCCCCGCAAAGATGCACGCACCTCGCGCGACGGCCTCGAAGGGGAGCCACTCCCGCACCTTCTCCCGGCCGAGCACATCGCCCGCGACGTTGCGCACTTCCGGAAGGAGGGTGGACCCGCCCTCGAGGATCACATCGTCGATGTCGCCCGCCGGCACGCCATGCCGGGTCCGCAGCTCGGTGAGCAAATCGCCCAGGAGCTCCCGCATCCGCGCGTACAGGCCGTTCTCGGCGAGAATGTCGCTGAGGACGTTGTAGTCGAGCTTCCCGAATGATTCGCTCCGGAAGGTGAAGTCGCCCTCGCTCCCCGCGCTCGCGAGCAGCTTCACGCGTTCCGCCTCCCATCGGAGCGCAACCTCCCATTCGGGCCAATCGTGCAGGGCCGCCGGGACGAACCGCTCCAGAATCCAGCGGTCGACGTCGTCACCGCCGAGCTCGACGGCCTGCTTCGCCAGCACCTCCGCCTGGCCGGTTTCCACCGTCCGTGCGCCGTGGGTCCGCACGACCGCGGCTTCCATCGATCCGCCGCCAAAATCGAAGGCTACGAGGGTGGTGGGGCGTCCGACATCCACGCCGTAGCCGAGCGCGGCCGCGACGGGCTCGTCGAGTGTGCGGAACACGATCCGGATCGGCTTCCCCCGGAGGCGCGCCCACACGCGCTCCCACCAGCCACGGTGCTTCAGGCTTCGGATGATCCCCTGCAGCTCGGCCCGGTACGTCTCGTAGAAACCGCTCGGCGTGGCGATGGTGATGTCGGTGACTTCGTCGCCGAATCGCGCCTCGAGGGTGCTGATGACCTCCCGGAGGAAGAGCGAAGCGACATCCTGAGCGGTGAAGGACCTCCCGCCAACGCGCGCCATGGCCCGGCCGCTCTCCGTGCCGAGATGGCGCTTGAAGCCGCGCGCGAAGCCCGTGGCCTGTCCGTCCCAGTTGTAGGTGACGGCTTCCTGCCCGATCAGGACTTCCTCACCGCCTGAGTCCATAACGCAGACGCATGACGGCATGACCGGGGTCTGCGTGACGGGCTCGATCTTCGCGAGGTCCGGCAGGTTCACGATGTGCGGCCGCCCGGACCGGTCTTCGCAGATGGTCGTGTTGGACGTGCCGAGGTCGATGGCCCAGGGGGTTGGCATGGTGTGTGATCTATGTGGGAGCGGGAGCCGACAGCGACAAGATAGCGATGAGACGGGTACCCGCGACGCTGTTTTCGTTGAGTTATCCACCTTCGATGCGGTCGGCGGATTGCGGGCGGGTCACTCCAGGGGGGCAGTCCTCCCGGGAGCTTCCTGACGTCTCGCGCGATCCCAGGCGGCCTGTAACTCGGGCACTTCAACTCCTGGTGCGAAGCCCCGGAAGCATCTCCTCCGGCGACTTGCCGGTCAATTCAAGGTAGAGGGCGTCCGCACACAGTTCGATCTCGTCGTTCCACGCCACCGCACCGTGTGGAGCGACATGGACACCTTCGAAGACCCCAACCTGGTCCCAAACCCGAAATACGCCCCGGCGCGCGAGGTCCGACAGATCGACTTCCCCCGCTGAGCCGTCAGAGTACCTGAGCCAGATCTTTCGCCCCTTGCGTGCCTCTACCTCCAGCGCTCGAATCATCGCTTTCGCCCCTCGCAACATCAGACTAGACCTAAAATAAGCGAGTGCGATCCCAGAGGCAGGTTTTAGTTGTGCAGCGTGGCTTTTGCGGCCGGGTTGCCGCTTGCGAAGCTGCTGGAGGGAGCGGTTGCGGGCTGGCCGGCGCTTGTTTGCGGTCGCCGGGATGCGCGTTCGGAGGGGTGTTTTGATGCCGGGGGACACCGGTCCCCGAAGCGGTACTACCTTCACGGCACGGCAGAGGGGACGAGGCGGCGTCAGCCGAAGCCGGTCCGCTCGATCGTGTTCCAGGTGCTGAACAGCCGGTCGACCGAGGGCTGCCAGCCGATGATCCGCAGCGTGGTGCGCCGGGCCCGGCGGATGACCTGGCAGGGCACCAGAATGATCTCGCGGATGAACGTCCTGAACTCCATGGCGATGTACTTCCGGCGATCGGCCTTCAGGTGCATCATCATGGCGAACCAGCTCTTCAGGTTCCACGCCAGGGCCGCCATGACCATGTAGGCCCAGTTGCTCACCAGGTCGTAGACCGGCACCCGCATCGCGCCCACGCCGCCCTTCAGCTGCGCCACCACGTTCTCCTGGTTGCAGCGGGCGTTGGCGAGCCGGACGACCTCGGCCGCGCTCAGGTCCCGCCGCGTGGTGATGTAGAAGAAGTAGAGGATCTCGTCCATCAGGCTCAGTTCGCCCCTCATCTTGCTGATGTTCTTGCGCACCACCACCATCCGGTACGTCTTGCGACACTTCCCCGGCCGGTAGTCGTACTCGGCCACGTGCTCGAAGTTCAGCCGCTTGTTCACGTAGCCGCGCTCGCGCACGATCCGCCCCTTCACGTCCGCCCGCTTGCTCCTCGTCCTCCCCGTCCGGGACGTGTAGCGCGGCTTGCGCTCCAGAGGCTTCCAGTCGCCTTCCTCCAGCGCCTCGGCCCGCTTCACCATCCCCGGCTGGGCGTCGTAGCCGAAGATGAAGTCCGCCTCCTCGCTCCAGCGGTCGAAGTTGACGGTCAGCGAGAAGTCCGTGTCCCCGCGCACGCACACCCGCTCGACGTGGGGCGCCACCAGGCCGACCGCCCGGTCGATCCACTCCGCCGCGCCCTGGTGGCTCACCGCATTGCCCGGCCGGTTCACCAGGTAGAGCACCTCGCCCGTGTTGGCCAGCGAGACGATGAGCGGGTGGTATCCCCACACCCCCTTGTAGGACATGTCCATGCCCTCCTTCTTCTCGCCCAGCGTCGGCGCCAGCGTCCCGTCCACGTCGACGTAGGCCACCGGCGCCAGCAGGTCCCGGGCCCGGCCCGTCCACAACTGCGGCCGCACCGCGTTGATGCTCTCCATCAGCCCGATCACGTCCGCCTCGTCGTAGCGCCGCGTGAAGTCGCCCGCCGCCGTCGGGCTCGGAATCGTCTCCGCGCCCAGCGCGTCCATGTAGGCCGCGTTGTTGCGCAGGCTGCCCAGGTCCTGCAACCGCGTGCCCCCGCACAGCACGTTGAACGCCATGTTCAGCACATGATCCGACTCGAAGTAGGGCAGGTGCCGCTTCAGCACCTTCAGCCGCGCGTCGATCTCCCGGACCAGGCCCAGCTTCGACGCCAGCCGCCGCATCACGCCGATGCCCCCGTAGCTCATCGCGTTGATCCGCGCACCGATCTCGTAGTGGACCTTGCCCGCGCCGAACACCGGCTGCCACCGGGCCCTCGACCGCCTCGCCCTCGCATGCCGCGCCTTCACCTTCCGCCTCCGCCTGGCACTGTTCCTGCGGCTCTGTTTGTGCGATACTGTCTTCACCGGAAAGGCCTCCTGGTTGACATCCGACGACTCGCGCCGGACTGTGCTAAGTACAATCAGGATAAGCCTTTCCGGTACTCATTGGTAGATGCTGTGCACAAGTCACGCTTGTTTGGGGTCTAGACGGCCGCCGCTCTACGCCAAGATGATACGACCGGGGGATGTGTCAAGAAGCGCGGGGCACGACCGCACCTGGGCGGCAGGATCCTCGGGTTGCAGCGCGATCTTGTAGAGGGCGGGGCGTTCACGCTTCGGATGGAGGTGGCCGGCGGGAAGGTCTACCATGTGTTTGCGCCTCGATGTTGTATTCGGGCTGGGCAAGATCGAGAGTTTGGTAGCCGTCGTCGGTGCGATAGACGTAGGGGCTCGCGGTGACGGTTCCAGCCTCGTCCATAAGCGCGGCGGCGCTGCCGTAGAAACGCGGGGTGGGCTTCCAGGTAAGCCCGCAAGCGCTCCGCATACGCGGCTGCGTCGGCCGGCCGTTCCGCCACCAACTCTGCCACCAGGGTATCGAGGGCGGCAACCACCTCGGTCTGCAGCGCCTCCTGGGTGGGCGCGCCGGCACGGAATGATCCAGCGCTGGGGGTGGCGGCCTCGTCCCCAACCAACTTTGCCCGCGTCTCGTCGTCGGCGCCCGTGGCCTCCAGGATCACGTCGTAGAGCGATTCCACTTCGTGCGACCTGCCGCGAACGACGCCGTCCCGATCCACCACGACATAGGTGGGCACACCCTGGATCGCCCAGTCTTCGTACAGCTGGGACCCCTCCCCGACATACCAGTTGACGAAGGGCAGGTCCATGCGACGATCCATGAACTGCTCAACCAGCTCCATCGTTTCGTCGATGCTGATCGTGATGACGTTGAAGCCTCGGTCCCCGAGCAACTGCTGGAGCTTCGTGACCTCGGGCAAGCTGGCGATGCATGGCGCGCACCAGGTCGCCCAGAAGTCGAGGAGCAGCACACTTCCCCGGTACTGGCTCAGCGACTCCTGATCCCCGCCGACGCGCTGCGCACTGGCTTCGGGGAGCACACTGCCGATCGCCAGATTCTCAAGGGCGTACAGGACAGGCTTGATCGCTTCGCCACCCGGCTCACCCCGAAAAACCTCCACATCGCTGTACTCATCGGCCACCAGCTGTGCCATGCGGGTGACCTCCGCACGCACGTCCGCACGCTCGGCCGGTGAGGTTGTCAGATCGTCGACCTCCATCAACCGCTCCATGGCGGACCAGAAGGCTCCCCGAGCGCGGAGCACGCGATGTTCGCTGCTGGCGACGACCTTGTCGACCAGATCCACGCCGGGCTCGCCGCCGAAACGGACCAGACTCAGAAGCAGCCGATTGAGTCGCAGGTCGTCGATATAGTGTGCCTCGAGGAGCTCGTATACGGATTCCTGGTACTCCTGGCGCTCCGGATCGTCCAGCGATCGGAGCTCGTAGAAGGCGAAACTCAGCGCCAGGAAGCCCAGATCGTCCGTAGCATTGGCCCCTGCGATCCGTAACGCGGCTTCCACGGCCGGACGCGGGTCGAGCTTTTGCAGTCCCAGCGTCGCCTCCGCTGCAGTGGGTTGCCGTGGTGGAAGGTTGTGTGAGGGCGGAGGGGGAGGCAGAATGGGGTACGGGCTTAGGCTACCTTCCAATCCCCCGACAAGGAGTCACGATGGTGGCAGGAACAGGTCTCACGTCCGCAACCGGGTGATTGGGGGCCAAATGCGCCACCGGCACCGCTATCCCGTCGTCACCTTGCTGTTGGGAGTGGTCATCGGCGGCTGCTCGGGTCTTCCGAGCGAAGCTGGCGATGCGCGGACGTTCACATTCGATTTCGATCGTGGAGCTCAGGGGTTCATGGCCGGCTTTGCCGACTATTCGCCCGCCCACGAGGAAATCTACGAATTGACTTCCGGCCACCGTGCGCTCCCGCCGCCGCTGGAGTCGCAGTCCGGGCTGTTCATTTCCGGGGTCAATCAGAGTGCCGATCTGTTCATGTTCTTCAAGGGACCCGTTGTCGGGCTGACGCCCGGCGCGCGCTATACCGTCGATGTCAGCGTGGAGATCGCATCCAGTACGCCAGGGGGTTGCTTCGGCATCGGCGGCCCGCCGGGCGAGGCCGTCTGGATCAAGGCCGGCGCGACCGCGGAAGAACCCCTTGCGGTCATGGATGGTTCCTACCTGCGCATGAACATCGACATTGGGAATCAATCCACCAGCGGCATACAGGCCGTGGTGCTAGGCAACATCGCAAACTCCCGGCAGTGCGAGCAGTCCCTTCGGTGGGAAATCAAGGCCCTGGATGGCAAATCGACGCCGGCAGGGATCTCCGTACCCGCCGATGGCCGCGTCTGGCTTCTGATCGGCGCCGATTCGGGATTCGAGGGCAAGACGGAGGTCTATTTCACCCGGGCGTCAGTCACGTTGACTCGGAGTTAGGGGTTGTGGAAGGTCTATTGAGCGGGGAGACGATAGGGCTCAACCGTGATCTCTCCTTCGCGAGCTCGGGTACGGGCAATGTCATAGGAGGACTGCATCCGCATGAGCGTGTCCATTCTGACCCCGAAAGCCTTCTCGATCCGCAACGCCATTGTGCCTGACAGGTCCGACCGGCCGTTGAGAAAGGTGGACAGAGCGGGGCGGGATACTCCGATGACTTGGGCGGCGGCAGATACGGTTAGGCCGCGAGGTTCGAGGACCTCGGACTTTACGAAGGCACCGGGGTGAGGGGGGTTCAGCATGCGCATCTTCCGCTCCGGTCTAGTGGTAATCCTCGAGATTCAGGTCGGTGATCTCGTCGCCCACGACGACGAACGTCAGTCGCCAATTGCGCGTCACATGCAGGCTCCAGAAGGCCTTTCGGTCACCAGCCAGGCGATGTGCCCGCCAGATCCCCAACGCCCGCAACTCGCCCGGATCCTCCATATCCTGGAGGAATGCCAGCATCTTCCGGAGCTTGTCGACAGCCGCCGGCTGAACGCCTCTTGGATCATCCGCCAGAAACAGACGGCGCAGTCCTCGGTGAGCGATGTTTCGTATCTTCACCGTATAGTGTAGCGTGACGGGTTACGGATCGCAAGTTTGGCTGAACCGGAAGTAGCGGCTAACGGTATGTCAGCCTCATCATGGTTCCATCATCGGGTGTGTGGAGTTGCCCCCACCAGGCCATGTTGCCCGCGCCGCTTGCGTTGCTTTGCTTTACTTTTCGGCAAAGGACCGGGTGAATCCGCGTGCCCCTCGGCCGAGTTCGGACGGTCCGCGCCATACAGGGGAAAGAGCCATGTTGCACAGGGCGAGACACGGGTGGATCGAGGTCGTCGCCGGCGTCATGTTCAGCGGAAAGTCCGAGGAGTTGATCCGGCGCGTACGGCGCACCCTCATCGCCGGCCGGCGGGTTCAGCTCTTCAAGTCCCACCTCGACGACCGCTACGGCGGCCAGTTCAGTATCTCGTCCCACGACGGCCGGCAGATCGACGCGGAGCCCGTGTCCAACTCCGTGCAGGTCGCCGAAAAGGTTCGCCCGGCGACGCAGGTCGTCGCCATCGACGAGGCCCAGTTCCTGGACGATGGCATCTGCGAGGTTGCCGATGCGCTGGCGGACGCCGGGATGCGCGTCATCGTGGCCGGCACCGACATGGACTTCCGCGGCGAGCCCTTCGGTCCCATGGGGCTGCTCCTGGCGCGCGCGGAGCGGATCGACAAGCTGCACGCGATCTGCGTCGTGTGCGGCGATCCGGCGACGAGGAACCAGCGCCTCATCGACGGGAAGCCTGCACCCGCAGAGGGCCCGACGATCCAGGTGGGAGGCGCCGAGTCCTACGAGGCGCGCTGCCGCCGTTGCCACGACGTGCCGAAGCGAGGTCGGGCCCAGGCGGAGCTGTTGCTGGGACGTGGCAAGGAGGGGTGGGAGGGGGCGTAGCTCCTGGCCAGCGGTTGGGGCAGGGGCGCTCAGTAGTGATAACGCGCGGCCAGGAAGTAGATCCGGTCATCCGCAACCTGGTAGACCAGGCGGTGTTCGATATCGATCCGGCGTGACCACCGGCCCGCGAGTTCGCGGCGCAGGGGTTCGGGCTTGCCGATTCCGCCGAAGGGGTCGCGGAGAATCGCTTCGACCAGCTTGAGTATGCGTAGGGTTCGCTTCCTGTCGGTCCGCGTCCGGTAGATCAGATCTTCGAGGAAGGAGGGATCGAACACCGCTTCCCGGCAGTGCCCTCCCATCATTCTCCCATCAGGCCGAGTTGCTGACGGAGTTCGTCAACCTGTAGCGGCTGTCCCTCACCGGCGTCAGCCCGAGCCATGGCTTCCTTCAACCTTCGAGCGTTGTTCGGAGAGCGAAGCAGGTAGTGCGTCTCCATCCAGGAGCTGAGGTCTTCGGCCGCGATCAGGGCGACGGGTTCCTTTCCCCGACGGCGAATCAAGACCGGCTCGTGGCTGTCGGTCACCTGGTCCATAAGGGCGGCGAGGTTCCTGCGTGCTCCAGTGTACGTGGTTTCGCGGATCATCTTGGGATCGTCCTGGATCGAAATGGTGGCGGAATATTGGGAAGACGTACAGAGAGTATGTACCACTAAGGTGTGCAAGGGCAAGTCTTCGGTCCGCAAGGAATCCCCGGTTCGCGAACCCGTCGTCGGACCGCGGCCGGCCCTTTCGTCCGGTCAAGCCTTGACCACCCGGGTGTCGTCAAGTCAGTTTGCGGGTTCCGTACCCGAAGGTGACCAACATGTCACAGGCCTCCCGGTGTCTCATCGTAGCGGTCCTGGCCATTGCCGGTTTCGGTTGCCGAGAGGATTCCCAAAGCACGCGGAATCCCGATGTTCCGGCCGATTCCGCGACCGTATTCCTGTCCGATTCCGCGTCCGTGGATATCGTCCGGATCTCCAATCTGGACGCCGTGGACCTTCCTCAAGTCGAGAAGAGGCTGATCTATTCCACCGCCGCGGATTTCGAGCTCGACCACGTCGTGGGAGCGGGTTTCCTTCCGGATTCATCGCTGGTAGTCGCTGACCGGGGGTCATCCGAACTCATCTTCCTCGATCAAGATGGAAATGTTCGAGCGCGCACAGGTCGAGAGGGGGAAGGGCCGGGAGAATACATCGAGCTCGCGCGCATCGGGATCGGCGCGGATGGAACACTCTTTGTCTATGATCGACGTCAGCGGCGATTCACCTTCCTGGACTCACGGGGGAGGGTGACCGATGTGCAGCGTATCGAGCGAAGCGGGGAGGTGCTGCCTCTCGTTCGCCTGCAGAGTGGACAGTCTCTCGCCCTGTTCGAGCCGCGGCCGCCCCTCGCCCCAGGGTTGCAGCGGGGTCCGCTGTTCCTCGTGCTCGGTGACGACTCATGGGAGGTTGTCGATACCCTGGGCGTGTGGGTTGGGAAAGAACGTCATCTTTCGCGCGAAAGCGGGGAGATCGTGGTTGGATTTGGCGCCACCGCACTCTTTGATGGGCGTGGGCTCCACACGGTTGTGGGCACGAACGATTCCCTGGACGTGACCCTCTACGCGGGACTGTCCCCGCTCACCCGGATTCGCGGCGGACATTCCCCTCGCCAGGTCACGGCTCAGGAAAAGGAAGCCTGGACCGAACTCTACCTTGCAATGTTCCCGGAAGGGTGGCGCGACGACCAGCGCAGACAGCTGGAGCAGTCGACAGTGCGAGAGACATATCCGGCCTTCGGTGCGCTCAGCGTCGATGCCGACGGGAGGATCTGGATCGGAGACTTCGCCAAGCTCGCAGAACCGCAGCGGCGGTGGACCGTTCTCGAACCTGGCGGGAGGCCAATTGGTGCCCTGAGCCTTCCGGTTTTTCGTCCTGAGTGGTACCGCTTCAGAGAGGGGTTGAGCGCCATGGGTACCGGTCCGGTCGAGGTCACGACCTCTCTCCCGAAACGGAGGCATGAGTTGCTGGACGTGAGCGCTGGCCGCATCGCCATCCTCCGCCGGGGTGAGCTCGCAGGAGAGTTCATTGAGGTATATGAGGTGGCGATGCCGCGTTAGTGGTCGGGCAGCCGGGGAACCCTGGTTGCCTGTGGGCCCGCCACTCATCCCTGCTCTGATCCCTCGTCCCCCGCGGTTAACCATCGGCCAAACCCCGGGTCCGCGAGTCCCCATTCTCCTCTCGCGGTGTCGACAATCCCGAGGCGTTCCAGCCTCCGAAGCGCCGCCTGTACACGCGCGGCGCTTGGCGCCTCGTCGCCGAGCGCAGCACCGAGCGCCTCGCGAAAGACTCGGCTGAACGGCCTGGGAGCACCCATCGCCAAGGCGCGTGCTGTCTCGCGCTGAATCGGCGTGAGGGCCAACCATGTCTCCGGGTAGCCGAGGTCTGCGGCAATACGCTCCCGGACGTGATCGAGGGCCGAGCTGATCGTATGCTCCGCGTCGTACAACATTGTCTGGACCAGCAAGCGAAAGAAGTAGGGATTGCGATGAAGACGGTCGAAAGCATCAAGCATTCCGTCGGGATCCAGGTTTCGTTTCGACGTTTTTCGAAACACGGCCACAACGTGGTCTACGAACAGCTTGCCGAGCGCGGGGAGATCAATGGGTGTGGCAAAGTGGAAGAACGGAGCCTCCCGGTTCGAGAACATCGCCGCCAGGCCGGCACGGCTGGATCCGGTAAATACCGCCTTTAATCCCTCCCGTCGCTTGTCCAGACCGGTCCTCAGCGCGGCCACGAGCGGTGAGTTGCTGCGGCTACGCGCCAGTTCCTGGACCTCGTCCAATAGCAGGATGGTCGGCCGGGTCTTCCTGGAGACCCGTCCCAACAGGTCGTCAAGGTGGAGGAGTAGATTGGTCGGCGGTTCGCCCTTGAGTCGGGTGAGATCGATCTCTGCTTCGGCCCCCGTTCCGGTACCGGGAACTGCTGCCGAGAGCTTCAGCTTGGGAGCCACTCTCCAGGCAGAAGTTCGAATCCTGTCCGCCAGTGTGCCCCGCTCCCGCGATTTCTCAAGAGCGTGTAGCAGCACCGCCAGCGGGCTGAGCGGCGCTTGCCAAAACGATGCGTAGATCACACGGTGTCCCTGTGCTTCGGCGTGCGGCGCCAGGTCCTGAACGAGGAACTCGGTCTTGCCTGCTCGCCGTGGAGCGAAGAGGCTCAGCGCCTGAGCCGGACCATGAGCAAGTGTATTGAGTACCTGGTCGGCGAGTTCGTCGCGGCGGAAATGCCAAGGGTCTCTGGTCATCGGTGTCGTTATCCGGACTTAGCCATGAATGGATAATTATCCATTGATGGATAATCGTGGCTAAACCCGTTTACCGCAACTGGGTACGCTCGTTAGTCCCCTGGGACCCGCAGAATCGGATACACCCCCCCAACACGCAGCCGGTCCGCAAGAAACCCCCAGTTCGCGAAGCCGTCGTCGGACTGCGGCTCCACCAGGCTGAACAGCAGGCGTCCCAACGGCTGGTCGGCCCGGACCAACATATCTCCGGAGGCCGGGGTGACTCGGCCCGGCTCGTAGCGCCCGAAGAGCGATTGCTCGTTGTGCCCCTGGAACGGCCGCTCGGCCGTCCGCAGCGAATCGATGTGGAACGCCTCTACATCCAGGGGCGTCGCCTCCGCCGGCTCGAGCGCGATGCCGTGTGCCGCGAGCCGCGAGAGGACCTCCTCCAGACCGGCGGGAATCAGGTAGGCCCGGGGCACGCGCTCCCTGAGCGTCGGCGCAAACGTCCCGTACTCGTACATGGGCTCGACGTACAGCGTATCACTGCGCAAGAGCAGAGGGCGCCCGGTGAGCGGGTGCATCTCCTCGACCGTGGCGCCCATGAGGATGTCGACCGGCGCGGCTGAGCGCTCGGGCGCGGCGCGCAACGCAAGCGAATCACCCACCACTTCGGCGGCATCGGCATCCGCGACGATTCGCCGGACCTCGGCCGCGTGCTCATGGACGTAGTCCAGGATCTCTTCGACGAAGTACAGCGTCGAGAGCACGCGCTCCTCGAAGGTCGCGTAGGCGTAGGCCTCGCTCAGGATCCCGATCCGGTTACGGAGACCGAGGTAGTTGTTGTTGAACCGCGGGCGGTGGTCGAAGGTGTACCAACCGCGCTCGTCCCCACCGCGCGCGGACGCGTTCCCGTAGTAGTAGTACTCCCAGCCGTGCTTGGCCCGGATCTCCCCGGTCACGTGGGGAAGGAGTCCCTCCCGGAGAAAATCGTCGATCTCGGCCGGGGTGTTGGGGTGGAGCGGGGGCGAGTAGGTGATATGGTAGGCGTGCCGCGTCCCGTTCGTCGTATGCAGATCGATGGCTACCTGCGGATCGTATTCGCTCAACAACCGCGCCACGGACCGCGCTTCGGGCGAGTCGAGCTTCATGTGATCGCGGTTCAGGTCATAGCCCTGAGCGTTCGGCCGCTGACCCATCCCTCCGATCGGCCCGTGCTGACGGCCACGATTGGTAAGGGTCACCCGTTCATTGCCGTCCGCGTTGTAGATGGGCGCGATCAGCAGGACCATCGACTCCCGCCATTCGCGGTGGCGGCCAGCCAGGAGGTCGCGGAGCAACATCTGGAGCGCCTCCTTCCCGCACACCTCGCCGCCGTGGATGTTGCCCTGCAGGTAGACGACCGTCTTGCCGGAAGCTCTGACGGACGCCGGACTCGGATCTTCGACGTCGCCCACTACGGCCAGTGGAAGCGCCCGTCCCTCGTTCGTATAGCCGTATGTGGTGTAGTGGACGGACGCATCGCTGGCCGCCGCGCGCTCCAGGAAGTCCACGACCTCGGCGTAGGAGCTGGTCTCGTGATACTCCGTGCGCTCCGCGCGCGTGAGAAAGGTATCGTCCAGGGGTGAGGAAGCGGTGCACGCTGTGAGGATGGCCGCGGCGACCGTGACGGCCGTGTATGCTGCCAGGCGACCCAAAGTCGCAACTCCAGCGTCCCAAGTCGCCATGCGTTTACCGCGCCTTTCCGTTGGTCGGGTTCTGTCACACCACCGACCCTAACCTATCGTCTACGAGCCCCCTTCCACCAACCGCGAGCCTCGTGTAACGCAGATCACCGGACCGCTTGGACCTTCAGATGCAAGCCCTCGCGTTCCTGAAGGCAGCCGATGATCTCAAACAGATTGCGGGCCTGGGGGTTGCCGCGTGGACCGAGCATGCGCATGAGGCTCTTCGGCGACTTGTCGGTCAATCCCCCTAGCTCCCGAAACCCGATCGTGGCGTTGATGTAGTCGCGCAGCATTGACTTGCCGGTCTCCACATCGCCGGCAAGCAGGCACTCCACCCCCTCTTCAAGAAGTGCCTCTCGAAAGCCGAGGTCGCGCTTGGCCCGTGCTTGGATCGTCTCCTTGAAGTCACGTGTCAATGGCATGGTCTCAATCCTCTTCTCGTTTACGTAGGCGGTATTCCCGCCAGAGATGCCCGGCGTTCTCGATATCACGTTGCTGACGCGCCTTCGTTCCGCCGCCGAGGAGAACGATCAGCGTATCGCCGTCCCTACCGAAGTTAATTCGGTACTCGAACAATGGCAGGGTGCGATCTGCGAGGGCCCGTCCAGATCTCCTGCACCTTGCGCGGGAAGAAGGTGCCCCAGTCCGGGCGGCGGCCAGCGCCGCCACGGCCCGCCCGACCAGGCACGGCGTCTCGGACTCCGCGAAGTAGGGGTCCTCCTCGATGGCGTCGCGCCAGTTCGCCTCCGTGACCCCGAAGAAGTCGAGAACGGCTTCGGACCGCAGGAACCCAGGGGTGATCGCCAGCGCCGTCACATGGTGGGCATGGAGGTCGGAGGCGATCGAGAGTTCCCAGAACGGCTTTCCCCACCTCCGTCAGCGCGTCGCCGCCCCAGATGTCGTTCACCAGGACGTCGAGCCGCCCCGCTTCGGCACGGACCCGCGCGAAGAGCTGCTCCACTTCGGACTCGACCGTGTGGTCCGTGCGGACGGCGATGCCCCGGCCGGCACCACGCGTCGCGCCGGCGACGACGGCCACCTGGTTGCGGAGGGGCTGTTCAGGCATGGTTGTGGTCACCTCGTGTTTCGATTGCGCGTGTCTTGGTGCCGGGTTCGACCGCCCTCTCGAGGTCGAGTGCCGGTGCGGACCAAGCGCAATTCGTCACCTTTGACGCGGTATATCACCAGCCAGTCGGATTCGATGTGCGCCTCCCGATATCCCTTCCAAATGCCCCGAAGCGGATGGTCGCGATGGCGTGCGGCTATTGGCTCCTGGTCGATCAGCGACTCCAGCAGCACCCGCAGCTTGCTCAGATCCTTGCCTCGCGCCCTGGCTCTTCGGACATCGCGCTTGAACTGCGACGAACGAACGGGGATCAGCATGTCAGATGTCGAGGTCGCGGAACAGCTCCTCGGCGCTGTCGAAACCGTGACCCTTGCCATCGTCGAGTTCCTTCATGGCCCTGACGGTGGTCGGGTTTGGTACCTGGACGGTGAAGGGCAGTCGCTTCTCGTCCGCAATCCGCAGCAGCACCATGCGGATCACGTCGGACACAGATAAGCCCATGGCATCAAGCGCCTCGGTGGCTCGTGCTTTGGTGTCGCTGTCGATTCTCGCGCGCACAACGGTGTCGGTACTCATCTTGGATCACCTCCTTGGTGTAGCTCCACTGTAGCTACATATGGTACCTGTCGCAAGAGGGTTGCCAAGTTCAATCGTGACCGGCGAGCCAGATCCGCAGCCGCCCGGCTTCTTCGGCCGCGGCCGGATCGAGTTCCGCCTGGTAGAGCCGGGAGCGGACGATGAAGAGGTTCATCTCCGTCGCCTCGTCCCCATCGACGATCTCCTGCACCTTGCGCGGGAAGAAGGTGCCCCAGTCCGGCCGGCGGCCGTCCACATCGGTCAGGCCGTACTCCTTCGAGAGCGTCCAGGTAGAGAACAAGCCGCCGCTCTTCGCGCCGACGTTCGGGTCGGCGGCCAGCGCCACCACGGCCCTCCCGACCAGGCAGGGCGTCTCGGACTCCGCGAAGTAGGGGTCCTCGTCGATGGCGTCCCGCCAGTTCGCCTCTGTGACCCCGAAGAAGTCGAGGATGGCCTCGGACCGCAGGAATCCAGGGGTGATCGCCAGCGCCGTCACATGGTGGGCATGCAGGTCGGCGGCCATCGCGTAGGCGAGCCGGATGACCGCGTTCTTCGCCAGATCGTAGAAGAGGTTGCCGCGATAGCCAAGCGTGTCGCCGTCGGTGACCTCGACGATGAGCCCGGCGTCCCGCTCGATCATCAACGGCGCGCCGTGCCGGCTGGTGATGAGGTGGCTGTGGACCGCCCGCTCCAGCATCTGCTGCCCCTGGGCGATCGAGAGTTCCCAGAACGGCTTTCCCCACTCCGTCAGCGCGTCGCCGCCCCAGATGTCGTTCACCAGGACGTCGAGCCGGCCCGCTTCGGCACGGACCCGCGCGAAGAGCTGCTCCACTTCGGACTCGACCGTGTGGTCCGTGCGGACGGCGATGCCCCGGCCCCCCTCCGCGGTGACCAGCTCCGCCGTCTCCTCGATGGTCTCCGGACGCCCGGGCGTGGCGGGCCGCCCCCGCACGCTGCGCCCGGTGCAGTAGACGGTGGCGCCCGCCGCTCCCAGCATGCGAGCGATGCCCCGGCCGGCGCCGCGCGTCGCGCCGGCGACGACGGCCACCTGGTTGCGGAGCGGCTGTTCAGGCATGGTGGTGGTCACCTCGTGTTCCGATTGCGCGGGACCATCCAGCAACAGGTTCCTTACCGCTGTTAACCGGCGGGATCCCCCGGTCGCTCACGTCATATCTGAACTTCCTTGTAGTCGCCGGGAGCGATCTCGTTGATCAGGGTCCTTATCTCAGCTGCCCGGAGGCGGATCCTGGGCCACGCCGTGGACATGAGGACCCTCACGAAGCGACTGTTTCCGCCAAGTAGCGGAGCTCGTGATCGAGAACGGTCTCCACCTTCCATCGCTCGACGCCCTGAAACCACTCCAGGAACTGCTCAATCGACGCACCGGCCTTGAGATTCTCGAACAAGGCGGAGACAGGCACTCGTGTTCCCTTGAATACCCACGCGCCGCTGACCCTGAGCGGATGACGCTCGACCGCCAGGCAGGTTTCCCAGTTCGCCATTGTTGTCCCCTCGTTTTCCGACTTGGCACCCTTCGCCTCGTCTGTCGCACTGCCACGCCTCCTAACTTAACGTGTGGCCCCCGTGATCGGCCCACAACCAAGGATTGCGAGGCCGAACCCCGCCCTCAACCCTCGGTGGCCGCCTCCTACTCCCTCTACCTTCAATGCGCCGTGGGTCCTTACGACGGCGGCTTCCATCGATCCACCTCCAGAATCGAGCCTACCGCCTCACGCGCACCACGTCGCGAACCCGGTCGCGCACCTCTCCGGCGCGACCCGCTTCCTCCAGCAGGCTCCAGAGCCGTTCGATCGTCCGGGAGTCGACATAGCCGGGCACGGTCGTCCGCCAGTGCTGATCCGCGCGGAACCGGTCCACGGCGTCCATCGTCTCCTGGTCGTAGACGAGCACGCCGGGAGAATCGAAGGATGGGGAGGGCGAGGCGGGGCGGTAGTAGCCGAGCGCGTGGAGCATCACCTTCAGCTGGAACACGTCGCGGCCCACGAACTGCTCGAGCCTGCGGAAGCCGAGCGTCTCGGACGCCACGGCGTAGATCCGGCGCAGTTCGTGGACCGGCTCCGGATGTTCGCAGACGTTGATGTCGGTCGTGACCCCGTCGGGGCGCCTGGACATTTCGGGCCGCGGATCCGCCACCAGCACCGCCGCGGACTGGGTCTCCCCGTGACGGCCGTCGCCGCCCAGAAGCTGGCCCGCCCGGAGCGCCTCAATCAGCCTGTCGGCGAGGTGGCGCCCCGATCCCTCACTTCTCTCGAAGGCGACGGCCACGGAATCCACCACCGCCGTGTCGACCAGCGAGTTGCCCTGAATGGCGTAGTGCAAGCCCGACCGCTCGGCAACCCAGTCGCCCTGCTCTTCGGCTCCGTACTGCCCCGACCCCGTCCACTGCGCCGATCGACCGTCCGCACCGATCACACCCACCTGCCTGCGGTTGCGACCCTCGTCAGCGGCCACCACCCTGTCCATGGCTGCCTGCGGCGTCACCCCCTGTTCCAGGAGATCGAGCAGGTCGTTGCCGTACTCCAGCCGGGTGCCCCCCTGGGTGGCCACGGCACCCACACCCGCACGGACCCAGGGAACCGCGTTGCCCACACAGGGGTTTCGCGTCGTGACCGCCACGCCCGATTCACCGGTAGAGGGATCGATCGCCACGATCGAAAAGGTGTTGAACAACGGCTCGATGTCGTTGGGAACCGGCTCCAGCCGCACGACTGCGGTCAGCTCCTCCGCGTGCTCCAGGGCCAGGTAGATGAATCCGTCCGGGCCCTCGCGGACGTCACGGATCCGGCCCAGCTCTCCTTCGAGGAGTGTCTCCAGGCTGACGGCGTCGTGGCCCTCCAGCGTCGTGCGGGCGAGCTGCTGGCCGACCATTCCGCCGACGAATGCGCTGCCGCGCCACCAGGGGAAGCTGTCGCCTCGGTAGATCATCATGCCCGAGGTGCCGATGGAAGGGATCCAGACGAACCTGGGCGACTCCAGGCCCGAGCGTTCCGTCTCGTTGGTGAACACGGTGCCGTCGTAGTTGATGCCGTGGGAGACCACCGGCCAACCGTAGTTGGCGCCGCCCACGATCAGGTTGAGTTCGTCCCCGCCCCGAGGGCCGTGCTCGTTCGACCAGACATCTCCAGTAAGCGGGTCGACCGCGAGCCCCTGGATGTTCCGGTGGCCGTAGCTCCAGACCTCGGGGAGGGCGTCGCCCCGTCCGACAAACGGGTTGTCGGAGGGCACGCTCCCGTCGTCGTGGAGGCGCACGATGGTCCCCATGTGATTGCTCAGGTCCAGTGCCGGGTGATCGGCCAGAGCGTTCGGTGTCACCATCCGGTCGCCCACCGCGACATACAGATAGCCATCCGGACCAAACGCCATGCGACCGGCGAAGTGGTTGTTGTTGTCGCCCCAGGCGTCGGCTTCGAAGATCTCTTCCACGTCCGTCACCCGGTCCCCCTCCCACCGTCCCCGGACCACCGTGGTGGCCCCCTCCGACCCGTCGTCGTTGGGCTTGCCGTAGCTCAGGTACAGCCAGCCATTCCGCGCAAAATCGGGGTGCGGAAGAACGTCCATGAAGCCGCCCTGGCCCTGTTCGCGATAGACCGCGGGCAGGCCCGCAACCGGGTCGGGCTGAAGGGCACCGTCGCGCACCACCCGAACTCTTCCCGGACGTTCCACGATCAGCATCTCCCCTCCCGGAAGCCACGCCATCGACCAGGGATGGTCCAGCCCGTCCGCGACGGTCGTCACCCGGAAGTCGTGGCGGGCCGATGAGTACACCCGGGCGGTGAAATCGTTGCCGGCAGCCTGCTCCGACGCTGGTGTGGGCGAGCACGCGCAGGCCAAAGCGGTGATCCCGACGCTCGTTCCGATCATTGCAAGTCGCATGGCAACCTCCTCAAGCGCTCCCGGGCGCGGCCCGGATCCTGTCATCGACCGTTGATCCATGCAGTCCAAGCCTCTTTCCAGCCAGCCATCTTCCCCATCGTACGTTAAGCAACCCTATCCATATAGACGACTGTCCAAGGCCGTGGGGACAATCCCAGGAGATGCCATGCCCGGAAGCACCTGGACACACGACGTGGTGTTAGCCGCGACCGACGAGGGAGTGTGGCTCGGAACCAGCGAAGACTACGAGGTCGAGTTGATCGACTGGACGGGCGAGACGATTCGCCGGATCCGCTGGGAGGGGCCGGACCTGGCCGTGACCCAGGAGGATGTCGACCGATACCGGGACGCCCTCGAGGAGAGCTACCGCGACGACGACGATCCCAACTGGCGTGCGCGCTTCGAGAGCACCTGGGATTGGCAAAGCGAGATCGTGCCCGACGTGTTCCCTGCCTACCACCGGCTTCTGGTGGGAGACGACGGCGTGCTGTGGGTGCACGACTACATCCGTCCCGGAGAGCGGAGCGAGTGGTTAGCCTTCGACCCGGACGGCACATGGGTCCGCTCCCTGGTGCTGCCCCCCCGCACCCGTCTTCTGGACATCGGCCCCGACTGGGCGCTGGTGCGAACACGGGATGACCTGGACGTGCAGCGGGTCGAGGTGCGTGGGTTGGTGGAGAGTCGGTAGCGGCTCCCGCGGCGGACCCCCTCGCGTCGATCGGGCATTGGGGGTCCTATCACCTGGATTCTGCCGACAACCGGCTCACCACGAGCGTCGGCACGTCGAGTTCATCGCGTTCCCAATGGGCCACGAGACGGTCGGGTCCGAAAGCGGCGGGCATCGCCGGGTCGCCGGCCGACAGCGTGCCCAGGTACTCGCGAACCGAGTTGAAGACATCTATCGGCCCTTCGTCGTCCCATGGATCCTCTCCGCGGCGCTGTATCCACAGCCCACCGTCCCAGGTGGCCTCTATCCCCCGTACCACGGGGATTTCGTGGTAGAACCCGCGATTCCTAATCGCCTCCCGGCGGCGCTCCTCGAAATCCGGCCCCATGAAAGGCACAGCTATCGAGGGAGCCCGCTCCAACTCCTCCCCGAGCCCCTCGAGGCTGTAGGCGATCATTGCCTGCCGGACGCGTTGGGACACCCTTTCCGGCGAGAGCGGCCGTCTCAGCACGTCAGTCACCGATCCGTCGGGACGGGCAAGCTTGATGGCGTAGGCCGAGGAGTCGGAGTAGGCGATGGTGCCGTCGGGTAGCACGTCCCAATGAAATTCCGGCTCGAAGTACCAGTCTTCCATCGTCTCAACCACCTTCGAGAAATCCTCTTCGTCGGCGGGTGACAGCTTGACTTCGGGACGGGGAGCCCTCCATCCCTGCAGGATCGGCTTCGGTATCATCACATCGCCGGAGAGGTCCAATGTTTCGAGCGCGCGGTCGTCGACCCCAAGTGGGGTCTCGTTTTCCGGGCGACCCATATACCGATTCATTTGGTTTACAATTCCAACCAACACGCCCTCGACCCCTTGTGCGATAAGCATGTCGCTTAGCGGATCGGCCCGAATCTCTTGTCTGAAACCGGCCATCGGTATCGGCACGCCAAACGGAGTCTTCGGAGGATGCTGGAAGATGGAAAAGATGACTTGCCCTCACCCGACGGCCCTTGACCGCACGGACACACCGGATGCCGACCCGGCGGTGGTGGAGCACCTGAAGACATGCCCTTCGTGCTGGCTTGACTGGCAGATTCAGCATGGCTTGCGCCACGTGTTGGACCCCCGGATAGAGGTCCGGGCCGACCTGAACGAACGGGTGATCGCGAGGGTCGCCCTGAGAGCGGCACAGCTGGAGAAGACTCTGCGGTGGCGGGATCTGCCGATGTGCGCGGCGCTGGTCACGGCGGCGACGATCGTCTTTTGTCTGGCGGCGAGCGACACCGCGGGCCCGGTACAGTCCCTCTCAACGGTGCTCTACGCGATCGGGGGAGGCATCGCGGCCGCGCTGTATGTGAAACGAGAGGACCGAAACGAGCGCGCGGCGGCGGTTGCGGCGGGAGCGTCTCTCGGGTCACCCGCATGACCGGCTATTGGCGGCTCGCCCCACCCCCCTCCACCAACCGATACAGCGCCACAGTCGGCACATCCAGCTCGCCGCGCTGGCCCAGGAGCACCCAGTCCGGACCCGCGTCAAGGACAGTCGAGCCGGCAGGCATGGTGACGCGCCGAATCCACACGCCGTCCGCGTCGAGGAGGTGCAGTTCCTGAGATGACGCCCCTGATCCTCACGCTGGCCGGGATCTGCGTAGTCCGAATAGCGGCCTCGTTCCTCACCTCGCAGCGGACCAACACCGGTCCCACCCTCGTCATGGTGGCAGGAGCGTTGGTGCTCGCATTCGATCTCGGTCGCGCCTTCATCGGAGGCCCCGCCGCCATCGCGCAGATTGCCCCGCCGTTCGAGGGGGAGTGGCTCGTGCTGCAGGGAGGTCGTAGTCCGCTTCAGAACCACCATCTCGTCGCATACAACCAGCGGTTCGCACTCAATCTCGTCCGGCTGGACAACGGGCACATCTTCACCGACACCGACGACACCGGCAACGCGGGTGTCCATAGCTGGGAGCAGCCGCTCCTGTCGCCCGCGGATGGCAAGATAGTAGTCGCGCGCGACGAGATGGAGGATGCCGACGGCGCCAACTTGGTGACCGATGCCGCGGACGCCGCGGGGAACGTCATCGTCATCGAGCTCGACACCGGTCTGTTCGTCGTTCTGGCGCACCTCCGGCACGGGACGCTCCGGGTCAGCGAAGGCGACCGGGTTCGGAAGGGCGATCCGCTGGCCCTGGTCGGCAACTCAGGGAACACGACCATGCCGCACCTTCATCTCCAGGTGCAGACCCACGTCGACCTTTGGAATCCCGACAACCGCTCGGTACCTTTTGCATTCGAGCCCGCCGGCCGCGTGCCGGCCCGCAATGATCGCGTCGGCGGCCGGCCATGAACGACTGGGTCTCGGCGCTGCATGACTACGTGCAGCCGCTATGGGCGGGAAGCAGGGGCGCCTGTTCTCCGAGCGCATTCGCACCTATCTCATCGACGGTGCGACGGGGCAAGGGGCGCTCATCTCTGAGGATCATGGGGCCAACCCTGACGTTACGTGAGGGTGTCGCAAGTAGGGGCCGAGGAACTAACGTGCTCAGCCGGCACACGCCATTATGACCGGAAGGGTGACCCTACAATGACGAATGCAACAATCACCGGGATTCTTCGAGGCCGAGACGCCCGAGGGAGCCATGGTTTCAACCTGGCCCGCCGCAATGAGTTGTTACTCGCGTTGGTCTTCGCAGCGGGCACCGTCCCGGTTGCCGCCCAGGAGGTGGTCGAGTTGCCCCGGGAGGACCGCTTTCTCGATGCGGACTTCGAGGAGGTGTACCGTGTAGGGGCGTTGACGGATGATGATTGGGAGGCCTTCGGCAATGTTGAAGGTGTAGCGTTCGACCAGTCCGGCAACTTGTACGTGGTCGACACCCAGGCCGCACGGATCGTGGTCGTGAACACGGAGGGAGGATTCGTCCGGCAGTTCGGGGGAGTCGGCGAGGGACCCGGAGAATTCGATCAACACAATACCACTTCGATCCGGATCGCGGTGCTGCGTGACCGGCGGACAGTGGCCTTCAACCAAAGATTCAGCGTGTTCGGCCCGGACGGCGAGTTCGAGCGTACGGTACGCATGGGGGGCAACGACGCGCTCATCTTCATGCCGCGTCTGGATGTGGATCCGCGGGGAGAGGGCGTCCTTGCGACCGGAGCCCTCCGAATGATCGACCTTGCAATGCTGAGCGGCCGGGCAGATGGCACCCTCGCCGAGCCAGAGTTCCGCCATATCGTCCGCCTGGATCTGACCGGCGACGAAGTCACCCCGGACACGGTTGTGTACGCCTGGAATCCGCCCGGAGAGGCGACCGGCTTCATACCTCCGCTGGTTGCCGGCGCACTTCCGGACGGTGGCGTGGCCTACACCGATTCGACCGCCTATGCGATCAAGGTGACCAGCGCCGATGGGACGCTCGAGCGGATCCTCACAAGGCCGTTTCGGCCCGAGCCTGTAACGGACCGAATCCGACAAGAGGAGAGGGAGCGCCGCTCGAAAGGACTGGAGGGCGACCCGCTGGGAGTGGGTAGGTCGGGTGGCGAGAGGGGTGCAAGGATGAGCATGATGACCGACGCGATGCGCCGGAACGCCGAGTCGATGGAGTTCCACCCCGTGATCCCCGTCGTGCGCAGCCTGCGCACCAGTTGGGAGGGGAATATCTGGGTCCAGCGCCGCGGCGAAGAGCCGGTCAGCGACGGCCCTATCGACGTGCTCACCCCGGACGGACGCTACCTGGGCACCTTCGCGGCGGATGCAACGACGATGCCGAGCGCTTTCGGTCCCGACGGTCTGATCGCGTTCGTGGAGAAGGACGAGCTGGATGTGCAGACGGTGGTGGTGAAGCGGGTGGTGGGGAGTGGGGCGGGCTGATTAACTGACCCCGGTGGCCGTGGGGCCGGAGTAGGGGCTCGGGGTGACCATCGTGACCAGGTGTTCAGCGGATCTCGGTCGGAAGTCGCCAGACGGTGATGACCGGAACGTCGAGATCGTCCGTCTCGACGAAGGCGACGAGGCCGTCTGGACCGAAGGCCTCCGGCATTCCCGGCTGCCCGGGGTCGAGGCTGCCCACGTAGCGCCCGTCCGGCGCCAGGATGTCCATGAGGCCCGGCTCGCTCGGGTCCGGCTCCCCGCTCCGCTGCACCCAGAGGCCGCCGCTCCAGGTGGCGCGCAAGGCCGAGATGACCGGAACCTCGGCGAAGAAGCGCATGTTCTCGATCGCCGCCGTCCGGGAGTCCACGACCGCCTGCATAAACGCCTCGGCATCTGGTGACGGCGCCCCACTGCTGCTGACCGTAATCGCCTCCAGCCGGCGTTGCCTTTCGGCGCGTCTCATCGCCTCGGTTGCCGGTCTCGGGCTCACCAGGCGGCGCAGCGTGCGCAATCGAGCGCCGGAGGGATCCGTGATCTTGATGGCGTAGGCCGACGAATCGGAAAACGCCAACCCTCCCGACGGCAGCACGTCAACGAGAAGGTCCGGCTCGAATCCCCACACCTCATCCGAGAGAACGGGGGCCTCCGCCGCGATCGAGGCCCCGGCGTCCCGAGGATCCCAAGCCTCCAGGAACACATCTTCACGCATCTCTTCCGAGGACAAATCGGCACGCAGGATCGAGCGTTCGTTCGGACCGACCAGCGTCGGCTCGCCGGTCCGGTCGGTGAGCAGGCGGTAACGCATCGTGATCCCGAGGTTGCCGCGCGCCACCCGCACCATGCGCTCGAATTCACCGTCCCCCGGATGAATCAGCCGGCAGATCGACAACCTCTTGCGCCTGCAGGCCCACGGCTCCCAGCGCGGCTACGAACCATCCAGACAGCAGCGTTCCGCAAATGACACCTGATCGTGATCTCCGGCCCATCATGACAGTCCCTCCGGTGGCATGGGTCACCTCAACCGGAAGCCGCCGGCAGGGGCTCGTAGCGCGCGACGTTGATCCGGTGTTCCCGCTTCCGCGCTTGGGCCAGATCATAGGTGGTCTGCCGACGGAGCCAGAACTCGGCGTTGGACCAGCCCGCTTTCTCCAGGCGAATGGCCATTTCCGGGGAAATCGCCGCGTGGCCATTCAGAACGCGCGAGAGTGTATGACGGGCGACGCCCAGTACCCTCGCCGCTTCGGTCACGTTCAAGCCGAGCGGAACCAGGCAGTTTTCCCTGACGCTGCAGCCGGGGTGCGGGGGGTTCTTCATGGCCATGCTGCTCTCTCCTGCCTGAGTGTTAGTGGTAGTCGACCAGGTCGACATCGTAGACATCGCCGTCGTCAAAGCGGAAAATGATCCGCCAGTTGCCGGACACCGAAATGCTCCAGAACCCCTTCAGATCACCCTTGAGGGGATGAAGCCGGTATCCGGGCAGGTCGAGGTCCGATGGTCTGCGAGCGTCGTCGAGGTCCGCCAGAGCAACCGCGAGGCGTTCGGCCTGATCGGCACGCACCCGGCTCCGATCACCACGCTGGTACAGGCGCTTGAGACCCCGGTGGCGAAAGCTGCAAACCATGGCGTAGTGTACCGCATACCGATACGCATGGCAACTGGGTGCGCTGGCAGGCCGAGCCCGCCCAACTGACCGAGGAACTGCTGGAGGCGATCCGCGAGACGCTTTCAGCCAAGTCCCCCTTCAGGTCAAGCAACCTCACGTCGTCGGGAGATGCCAGAGTGGCGACGTGCCCCTCGCCAGGCCTAAAGACGAACCATTCCGGGCCGGCGATTTCGCCGCTGGCGGATTCGATTCCGCCGTAGCGGAGCGCAAACACGAAGCCGTCGCCCACGATCAGCGGAGGACGATGGTCCCCCCGCTCCAACCTCAACCATCCATACGGCGGCAGGTGGTCCGGAAACCCGTCCATTCAGCGGTTGGCGCGGAGAGGATCAAGCGGCCGGGCATCCCCGGATCAGCGCATCCCCTCCGGCAGACGCCTCACCACCACGTAGGGCACGTCCAGGTCATCCGTCTCCACGAAGGCGGCGAGGCCGTTCGGGCCGAAGGCCGAAGGCACCGCGGTGGAGCCGGGCGCGAAGGTGCCCACGTAGCGTCCGTCCGACGAAATGAGGTCGATCGGGTTGCCCTCCGTCCCCTCGTCGCCTCGGTGGAGGACCCAGATGGTGCCTTCCCAGCTCGTTTTCAGGCTGAGGACCACCGGGATTTCGTCGAACAACTCCATTGCCTCGATCTGGCCGCGTCGGAATTCGATCATTGCCTGCCGCCTCGGGTCGCCGCCCCCGTCTCCCAGTCCTTCCAGGCGGCGCTCGATCTCGGCGGCCTTCATGCGGTCCGTCACGGGGCTGGGCTGGAACGGACGGGTCAGGATCCGGGTCACACGGCCGCCAGGCACGGCGAACTTGATTGCGTACGCAGAGGAGTCGGTGTACACCACCGCCCCGCTGGGGAGCACGCCCGCCGCGAGCCGGGGCCTGAATGCCTCCGCATCGCCGGGAGGCCTCCATCCCGCCGCGACCGAATCGATGCCGACCTGGTCGCCGCTCAGATCGTAGCTGAGGACATACCGGAAGGAGGGTGCCGGCACTTCGTCGTCCGGACTGGGCTCGGTCCTTCTCAGGTAGTTGACCTCGGTTGTGGCGAGAACCCGATCCATTCCCGGGAAGGCCTGGATGCCACCGATCAGCGGGAAGTGCGTCTGCTCGCCTCCCAAGGGGATCGTGCGTTCGAACTCGCCGGCCGCATCGAAGAGGGCGAATCCCAGGCGCCCCGTGTCGTAGACGGTCACCCGCCCGTCCCGAATGACGGCGAACTCCAGTGCGGCCGCGTAGTTGCCCCCGAACTCACCGGGGCCTTCCCCTTCCCCAATGAACTGGCGCACCAGGTTGGCTTGCAGGTCGACGACATAGATCCGTACCGCCCGAGTGTCGAGGATGTAGAGGTTGCCGGCACCGTCGAAACCGACGCCGGCAACGGCGCCGAAGGTGTCCCAGCCACCCCCATCCAGCGAGCCCAACCGGTAGATTTCCTCGAAGCCGGGGTCGAGCGGCCGGTCTTCGGCCGGCAGTTCGATCACCACCTGAGCGACGAGCGGTTCGACCGGCGCTGCGAGTACCGTGATGGATAGCGTCGCCACTGCGACGGCCGTCGCACACCCTCTCCGGTCATACGTTGTCTTCCTACCCATGGTTCGTCTCCTGGCGGCGTCTGGGCTCGTTCGCCCCGGTCAGCTACCCACGCAACCTAGTTCGCTGGACGCTCGCCCGAACAGATATGACGCCTTCAAAAAAAAGGCCAAATAGCGCGCTCCGTTCGGTCGCAGACCGCCTGCTCGCGGTCGCCTGCGCGATGCTCCAAACCCAGGTCCTCCTTACCGGCCCGCCCACCCGGCAGAGCATCATGCGGCCTGGTCTCCTCCCCCGTCGCCTCGCCAGGCTATGTCTTGCCGCCACACCTGCGGCCTTCCCGCCTCTTGGACGAATCAGGTCGATCCCCATCGAGATAGACCGGGCAATGTCAAAATGATGTCAAAATGAACGTTTGTCCGCCATATCAGGAGTGAAATGGCGGACAAACAGGTTTGGGGCGCTATGAGTCCGGCCAGAGCTCGTACTTGGCATTTCCTCCGACGGGGAATGTTGGGCACGGTGGAGGCTCCGCCCAGGTTCCACATTGAAGGGAGGCTTGAGTGTGCCGCGCGGCCAAGGCCGCCCCGCGAAGCTCCGTTGCCGCGAGCGAGCCCGGGTTCGCTAACCGACCAGCTCGATCCTCAGATTGAGGCCGAGAACGTTCGCGGCCGCGGTGAGCGTGTCGAGGCGGATGTGGTCGTTGTCGGGGTCGAGAATCCGGTCCAGTTGGCTCCGACTCGTGCGCATCGCTCGAGCCATGGCACTCTTGCTGATCTGCCTTCTTTCCATGGCCTGCTCCAACTGCCAAGCCAGAACGCGCTTGACCGCATTGGTAGTGGTCTCCTCGAGGGTTCCCTGCTCGGCCAAGTAGTCCTCGAAGGAGGAGCCGATGCGTCCCTTTCTCTGCGTCATGACGTGATTTCCTTTGCCCGTTGCCTCGCAAGTTCCAAGTCTGGTTTCGGGGTCTTCTGCGCTTTCAGTCCCGTCCGACAATGCGCCTGCTCTTCTCGTCCAGGGCGTGGAGCCAGTCCCTGACGGGCTCCCTGCCGGTCGGCCTTTGGTAGAATGCCGCCGGTAGTCTTTTGAGTTCCACCAGTCGTACCTCATAAGGTACCATAGTACCATTTATCGTACAGTGCGTCAACCGGAGATCGATCCTCTTGGTGACCGAGGACCGGGCCGACAGCTGTAGCTCGAAAGCTCGATAGCATCAGAGAGTCCGGCGGCATCTCGGCGCGAGAGATCGCCCAGCTCTTGGAGACGACCCCGCAGACGGTTTCGCGTTGGCAGACTGGCAGGTCCATGCCCCGGCCGAATAGCTTGACCCGGCTTCTCCGGCTGGAATGGTTGGCCGGCCAGCTAGCCCAGGTGTATCATCCTGATGAAGCGCGAGTCTGGCTATTCAGTCCGCACTGTGACATGGATCGCTTACAGTCTGCCGCGTACACTTGACTCATGAAGGCCGCATGGTACCGCATCGGCCCTTCGATCCCTCCCTTCTTGACGCCATTGAGCAGAGCGTCGTGGAATGGAGTGGAATGGCCTATAGATATAGACAGGTGTTCGCGGGAACCCACCCCAAACTTCCGGAGGGAAGGAATACGCGATGAGTCTCCAAGACAGCTTTGGGAATGGCCGGTGACCGGATGAGTTCGCCGCCGACCGGCGGTCGTATCATTCTGTCGGACAACCTCCCGGTGCTTCAGGCAATGAACGCCGAGAGCGTGGGGCTGATCTACGTCGATCCCCCGTTCAACACCGGCAAGATCCAGAGTCGTACCCGCATTCGAGTCGAGCGGGACGAGGACGGGGACCGCACGGGTTTCAAGGGGACCCGCTACCGAACTGAAGTCGTCGGCCGGAGCGGCTACGATGACCGTCATGACGACTACATCGGCTTCCTCGAGCCCCGCCTCCGGGAGGCCCACCGGATTCTGGAGCCGACTGGATCCTTCTTCCTCCACATCGACTACCGTGAGGCCCACTGCTGCAAGATCCTCCTCGACAAGATCTTTGGGCGCATGTCGTTCATGAACGAGATCATCTGGGCCTACGACTACGGGGCGCGCTCGAAGCGGAAGTGGCCGGCCAAGCACGACACGATCTTCTGGTACGCAAAGGATCCCACCGCGTACACCTTCAACTTCGAGGTGATGGACCGGGTTCCCTACATGGCTCCGGGACTGGTCGGCAAGGAAAAGGCCGCCCGGGGCAAGACTCCCACTGATGTGTGGTGGCACACCATCGTGAGCCCAACCGGGCGCGAGAAGACGGGATACGCCACCCAGAAGCCCCTGGGGATCATGGAGCGCATCGTCAAAGTCCACTCCAACCCCGGCGACACGATACTGGACTTCTTCGCGGGGAGCGGAACGACGGGCGAAGCTGCGGCGCGCCACGGCAGGGACTACATATTGGTTGACTCGAATCCCGAGGCGGCGCGCGTCATGGCCGAACGCCTGGCCGACTACGACGTGGAGACCATCGGGTTTGACCGGGAACGCTCCGACGCCGTTCAACGGAGTCTGTTCGTGTCGCACCCCGTGGGCACGAAAGAGTCCCGGAGATGATCAGGGACCCTGAGGTGCAGTTGTCGGCTGCCTTGGCGGAGGGATTGAAGAGCGACTGCCAAACCGAGGAGGATCCAAGCTGGTCGCAGAGCCCCTTCGGGTGGATCAAGTGGCAAGCGTCGAAGCGTACGTTCGGCTCACTACGCACACCAGCACGTTGCTGTGGCGTATCTCGTAATCCGCGTACCTGCCCGCCGCGCCGCCGTACTATCCCTCGTCTGCATGCCCATCCTGGAAACCCTCGAACCCCGCAGAACGCTGTAGGTCCAAGGGTGCCGACCGAACCTGTTTGTCCGCCATATCAGGTGTGAAATGGCGGACGAACAGGCTCCCGATGGTTCCCACGGAATCGCCCGCGCCGTTCAGGATGGTCCCGGGGCACAGTAGGCCCGCCATGACGTACAGCGAGTCCCCGGCCGCCGTACTGTGCAGACTGCCGAGTGCGGCCCAATAAGGCATGCGTCCGACCAACGTCTCCAGCTGCTCCATGCCACTGCCCTGCCTGTCAGCCGGTGGCAGTTGCCGTCCATTTCGGTGACGTCAATGTCCGTTCGCAGCCCACTGAACACGAGGTCGCGTCCGAACCCGGCCTCCAGTGAGCCGTCCTCCCGGTAGGTTCGCACCCGCGGAAGCAGTTCGGTCCCCGATCACGAACCCGCCGTTGCGCCTCTCGAAAAACTCGCCCACCTCGGCGATGGAATCGGACGGATCATCCTCCCCCAGCTCGATCACCTCCGCCAACGCGAAGACTTCCTCGAAGGGGGGCGACGGAACTTCCATCGACCGCTTCTCGCAGGAAACGACGGCAGCGAGGAGGGGAAGACCACCCCAAACTGCGAGCAGTCGGAGGGTGACGTTGATACGCGGTGGCCGCGGCGTCTGGGAGGTAGGGGTCGGGATCGATTTCATCGAATCTCGGCCGGAAGTCGCGCGTTGGCGGATGAGATCGCCCCGTTCGTCGTCGTCAATCCGAAAGACTCGGCGGGCGCGCGATGCTTCACGTTGCTCCACGAACTCGCACATTTGTGGCTCGGCGAGCCGGGAATCAGCGGGGGTGATCCAATGGATCCCATTGAGGTGTTCTGCAACGAGATGGCTTCCAGTTTCCTGTTGCCGGGCGAGGAGTTGGCGGCCTTCCGGGGCCCTTACAATAGTGATGTGGGTGCCTGGGCCAATGCCATCTCGGCGTTCGCAGAGACTCGAAATGTCAGCTCCTCGATGGTGGCCTACAGACTGTACCGCCGGGCTGCAATGGACAAGACTCTTTGGCTCGGCCTGCGTGAGCTCTTCCGGGGCCGCTGGCTTCAGAACCAGAGACGTCAACGCCGGCAGCGAGACACGAGCGATGGCGGTCCCTCGTACGGCGTCCTCGTCAGGCATAGCTTGGGTCCGGGCTTGGTTGAGTTGGCTTTTCGGCTCTTGGCCTCCGGGGCCCTCACTACCACCAAAGCCAGTCGGGTGCTGGGGGTAAATCCGCGCAATGCCCACACGATCTCGGCCGGTTCTCGACGAGGAACCCGACCTGGCTCTCGTACGGCGGGTGGTGGGGGACGGATACGCGCCGGATCTGAACGAACCCGAGCTTGAGAAACTAGGGCGTGATCCGTTTCTGATCGCCTACGCGCTCAGAGACGTAGCACGTCGCTGCATCGTCACCACTGAAGTCTCGAAGCCCAGCAAGAAGCGGGCGAACCGGAAGGTTCCCGATGTTGCCCGGAGGTTCGGAATCACGACGTACGACGTATTCCAACTTACTCGGCGGCTGGATTTTAGGACGGCATGGAGAAAGCCCGTTGCCACGGTGACCTCGTGACACCGGACGCCACGCGACAATCAGATCAACCTCAATGTCAACTTTACTATACTCAAAGTAAGGTAAACGTTACATCGAAGAGACAAGCCAGTACCCTTTCGGACGTGTGCCCCTCAGGGGCCGAGGACTCCGAGCCTCTCAATGAAAGGCCTGCACCCGATCCAGGCCGCTGCCACATGATCGAGTGCTTCTGATTCGCGCATCGCAGTGCAGCGTGCGTAGGGGAACACCGCGCCGATCTGCAACTCAAGGTTCGAGTTCTTGTTGGTGAGCACGCGAAACGCCGCGTCGATCCATTCCGGTTGAGTTTTCACGCCTTCGTCGGGGTCTCCACGGAGAGTTCTGAGATCAACGTCAAGGTAGGCGTCATGGAAGGCGGCGCGGCCCTTCACACCAAAGTTGCGGGCGAAAGTGGCGTTGCCGAAAACGCATTCGTGGCTCCATTCCAGGGCAATTGCTCATGACGGGCCGCATCTTCATCAGGACTTCCGCCATCAAGCTGCGGAAGTTCCGCCGCTGTAGTTTGGTCCATGCAGCGCCCTTCGCCGCGTTGGGTAGAGTCACCATCGCCGACACGTCTACGCTGCTCCCGACTCCCAGTGTAAGGTGCGGGTCGGTTTTCGATCTTCCCCGGAATCTGAACACATTCCAGAAGGTGAAGAGGTTCCGTGGGGAGTTGGACTTGCCGGGAGGATCCTTCGCGGGTTCGGGATCGATTCTCAGAATCCCGGTCAGGTCTGCCCGTCTACCCAGCAGAAACATCGCCAACTCCAGTGTGGCCCGGCACTCGTCTTCGTCAAGGCTTGGTGTGAATCCCGGAAATACCATTTCCTCAAGTCTCCGCTCTGGAGGGTGGAGCCGCGGTACGGGATCGGCTCATGGCGGCGCGATTCCAGCATGGTCAGATGCACCCGATGTTCGCCGTGGTGAGGCACATCAAGCTCGGGCATCTGCTGGCGTTCCCAGAACGAAAAAACGTAGAGCGGAAGACCGCACCTCGAGGCCGTGCCGAGACGCAAATCCGCCCACTGTGCAACGGTAGGCTTCCGCCTGCGCGTACGCGCCCATTGTGTCGGTTTCAAAGCTAACTACGAAAAAGGTGTCGCCGCCGAGTTCTGCTACCAGGTTTCTGATCTGGTTCAAGGCTCCCCGGCGGTCGTCAGCGTGGTCCCACCCACTTTTTTCCGTTGCGTCGACGACGCCCAAGAATTCGCATCGTTCGCGGATGGCCGGATCCTTGTGTTCGCGTATCATGGCGCCGGCCTGAGTGAGGCGCGCCGCACAACCGATCAGCATGGTGAGCATCGGCATGACTAGCACAATTGACAAACGGCGCATGGAATCCCTCCTAGCAGCCCGTGGATAAAGTCCGTCTCTGCGAGTTTCGTGTAAAAGGGTTAAATTACAGGGGTACATGAACCTTAGTGAGCGGGGACGGCGATGGCGATAGGCAGACGACCCGAGGCACGGCAGCACGACATTTTTGTGGCGGCGAGCGAGATCCGCGCGGGAGGCAGCCCGTTCTACCGGGCGTTGGACAGACTGTTGCGCGAGAACGGATTCGACGGTTTTGCGGAAGAGACCTGCCGCGAGTTCTATGCGGGCAACCGGGGGCGGCCGGGTGTTCCTCCCGGGGTCTGCTTCCGCATGCTGATGGCGGGGTATCTGGAGGGGACCGGCTCGGAGCGTGGCATCGCCTGGCGGTGTGCGGACTCGTTTTCGCTGCGCGACTTTCTGGGATACGGGCTGGCGGAGAACCCGCCGGAGCATTCCACCCTGTCGAAGACGCGGAAGCGGCTGAGCGTTGAGGCGCACGCGGCGGTCTTCGGCTTCGTGCTGGAGCGGCTGCAGGTGTCGGGCCTGCTGCGCGGCAAGACGCTGGGGGTCGACGCGACGACGCTGGAGGCGAACGCGGCGCTGCGCACGATCGTGCGGCGCGCCGGCGGGACGGAGTACGAGGAGTGGCTGGCGCAGCTGGCGCGGGCCTCGGGGATCGAGACGCCGACGCGGGAAGACCTGGCGAAGCTGGACCGGAAGCGTCCGAACAAGGGGTCGAACAAGGACTGGGTGCATCCGCACGATCCGGAGGCGCGGATCACGAAGATGAAGGACGGCAGGACACACCTGGCGCACAAGCTCGAACACGCGGTCGATATGGAAACCGGAGCCGTCGTCGGGCTGACGGTGCAGACGATGGACGGGGGAGACACCGCCTCGCTGCCGGTCACGCTGGACGAGGCGGAGCGGCAGCTGGCGGAGGCGGGAGTGGAGGCGAAGGAGGTGGTGGCGGACAAGGGCTGCCACTCGAACGCGACCATGACGGGCGTGAAGGAGCGGAAGCTGCGGGCGTACGTGAGCGAGCCCAACCGGGGGCGCCGGAAGTGGAAGGGCAAGCGGGACGCGCAGAAGGCGACCTATGCCAACCGCCGGCGGATCCGGGGCAACCGGGGGAAGCGGCTGCAGCGCGGGCGCGGGGAGAAGGTGGAGCGGCCGTTCGCGCACATGCTTGAGACCGGCGGCATGCGCCGCCTCCACGTTCGGGGCCAGAAGAACATTCGAAAACGAATGCTCGTCCACGCGGCGGCCTTCAACCTCGGGCTCCTCATGCGCAAGCGGTTCGGCGTTGGAACCCCCCGTGCATTGCAGGGCCTCGCTGCCATACAAGCTGCACTCTCAACTCAGGTCACAACCCGCGTCTTGCGCTTTTTCCCCCGTATCCGGCGCATTTCCGCCCTTCCTGAGCCGAATATCGCCTCCTCACGCCCGAAGACCCGCTTCTTGCACAACAACACCGCGGCCGCGCGTCCGTTTTCTCTCCCAGCCATCATCCGCTGGGCACCCACTTCTTCCACGGGCTGCTAGGGTCGCGTCGGGTCCGAACACGCCCTTGAAGGCGGTGGACCCATGCTCCTTGCACAGAGTGGCGATGCGCTCAAGGACATCGGCGCGGGCATCCTTCACCCAACCCATGATCTTTCTCGGCCGGATGCCGGTCCCTCGGTGTGTAAACCAGAAGGGCCGCGAAGCTCAGCGGCTCAAGAGAAGGGCTCACCGAACGCTGTCACCCAGAGAATCTCGCGCAGCTGGGCCTCAAGATGACCCAGTCGAAGCACTTCCGCTCCGTAGCACAGCATCTTGCTCGGCCATGTAAGAGCCGGGTTTTCCGCCACGGTCTCAAGGAGAAGCACGGGGCGGCCGATGCGAAGTGCCTCCCAAGCTTGGCTTATCGTGCCGCTCTTCTCAGCGGCCTCAACGATGACCAACGCATCGCTTAAGAGCGCCATCGTCCGGTTTCGCTGGGGGAAGTTCGCCCGCGTCACCAGCGACCCAGGCGCAAACCGGCTCACGACAGCGAAGTGGGTGGCCAAGTGAGTTTTGCAGCGGTCGGTTCTTGGCGGGATAGGCCCTGTCAAAGCCTGTGCCGATGACCGCGAACGTCCGGCCACCCGCCTTGATGGCGCTCCTGTGAGCCAGGGAATCGATGCCGGCGGCTAGGCCGGACACCACCGTCGTTTCGAGCTTCACGAGCGCCCGGGTCACTCGGGCAGCGTTTGCCAGGCCCTCGGAGGTGGCCTTTCGTGAGCCCACCACGGCCACCTTCGGGCTGTGCCTGACGAGCTCCACGTCTCCCGCAACGTAGAGCGAGCGCGGAGCGATCCGCTTGTGAACCGGAGTCAACTCTCCGAGCAGGTCCTGAATTAGGTGCTCGGTCATAGGGGGTCGTCGTCCTCGCTGGCCTCAGGCTGGGACGCACACCATTCTAGCCAGATCTGCGCCCGAGAGACAGCTAGGGCCCAAATGGCGGTACGCAGAACTACCCTGTCATGACTCCGTCCCCCCGCCTGACGTAAGGGCTCTACCGGCCTCGCGACCTGCTGACCCCAGTCTCGCCGATCTCCAGTAGCTTTCCCACCATCTCTTGGGCTGGCGACGAGGCGCCCGCGGTTGCGGCGGAAGGTAGGTTGGATGCACAGACCGCGTTACAGTCAAGGGAGGACTCGACGAAACGGAGAACTGCATTGCTGGGGGAAGCTCACATGACGCTACTGGGCTGGGGAGGTCGCGGATGACGAAAGATCGGCCCTTTGACGGGAGCCTGTTCGCCGAGGACTTCCTGCGTGAAGCGATCACTGAGCTTCCCGATTGGCAGCACCCGGCTGACGACACATCACTCGGGGATCTAGACGCAACGCTCCGTGGCCTGCTCGACCACTTCCCGACGGAACTGTCGCCCAACGAGAGCCAGACCGAGGATGACCTGATCTGGCCGGTGTTGGCCCGGCTCGGCTGGACCGCCAGCCTCACGCAGCAGAACCTCTCGGCTCGCGGACGCGAGGATGTTCCGGACGGCTTGCTCTTCGCCGACGGTGCCGCGAAGGACCGGGCGAACCGCTTTGCCGAGGAGTGGAGGCGGTACGAGCACGGCCTCGCGGTCGTCGAGTCCAAACGGTGGCTTCGACCGCTGGACCGTCGCTCCGGGCGGCGCGGCGAGGAGTCCGCGCCCTCGACGCAGATGCTGCGCTACCTCCGCCGGGTCGACGACCTGACCACCGGCAAGCTTCGGTGGGGCATCCTGACCAATGGCGCCCGCTGGCGTCTGTACTACGCCGGCGCTCGCTCGGTCGCAGAACAGTTCTTCGAGCTTGACCTCGCGGCGGTTCTCGGGATCCCGGAAGACGGCGACGGCGGCCTCTCAACCGAGGACCGCCGGCACTGGCTCAGGGTCTTCTGGCTGGTGTTCCGGCGGGGTGCTTTCCTTCCCGACCCGGCGGACGAACGGACGTTTCACGAGCGGGCGATAGATGAAGGGCGCTTCCATCAGGAACGCGTCGCCGCCAGCCTGTCGACACTGGTCTTCGAGAGTGTGTTCCCGGACCTCGTCCGGGCACTCGCCGGGGCGGAACCCGAGGCCCCGTTGTCCGAGGTGCGAGACGCGGCGCTGGTCCTGCTCTACAGGCCCCTATTCGTGCTATACGCCGAGGACCGGGATCTACTTCCGGTCCGCGACAGCCGCTACGACGACTACGCGCTCCGGGACCGGGTGCGCGGTGACATCGGCCGCCGCAAGGACCAGGGCGACGTGTTCTCGACCACGGCCGCCCGCTACTGGTCGGCGTTTGACGATCTATGCCGCGCCATCGATGCAGGCGACGCCTCGATCGGCCTGCCGCCCTACGACGGCGGGCTGTTCGACCGCGACCGTACCCCCTTGCTGTCGCGCGTCCGGCTGGGTGACGCGGTTATGGCCGAGGTGATCGACGCTCTTTCGTTCGAGCGCCACGCCTTGGGGCGGCGGTACATCAACTACCGTGATCTCGGGGTCCATCAACTCGGCTCGATCTATGAGCGGCTGCTTGAACGGGAGATCGTTCGCGAAGATGGGGACATCGCCGTGCGTCTCAACGTCTTCGCGCGCAAGGACTCGGGCAGCTACTACACGCCCGGCGATCTGGTTGACCTGATCGTGCGGGAGACGGTTGGGCCGCTGGCGGACGCGCGCATGGAGGCGTTCACCGCCAAGGCGGAAGAAGTCACGTCAAGCGAGGTGTCGGAGGACCGCCGAATGGGCCGCCTGAAGCGGCTCGACCCGGCAGAGAAGCTGCTGGAGTTGAAGGTCTGCGACCCGGCCATGGGCTCGGGGCACTTCTTGGTCAACCTCGTGGACTACCTCGCCGACCGGGTCATTGAGGGCATGGCCGAGGCCGAGGCCCTTGTGGATGGATACCTCTCGCCTCTGGTGGAACGGATCGACGGGATCCGCAACACGATCATGGACAACGCCGAGGACCGTGGCTGGGCGTTCGATCCTGCCCAGCTCGACGACCGGCACATTGTCCGCCGGATGGTGCTTAAGCGCTGCGTCTACGGGGTGGACAAGAACCCGATGGCGGTGGAACTGGCCAAGGTCTCGCTGTGGCTGCACACCTTCACCGTTGGCGCCCCGCTCAGCTTTCTGGATCATCATCTCCGCTGCGGCGACAGCCTGTTCGGCGCCTGGGTGCGGCCCGTTGCCGAAAGAACGGAGGAGAAGAGCAGCCTGTTCCTGAGGGGACCGCTTGAGCGGGCTACGCGGGCGGCGGCGCCGATGCAGATCATCGGAGGGGCTGACGGATGCCGAGATCGCCGAGGCGCACCGTTCGGCCGACATCTTCGCCGAAGTCTCGGAGATGACCGCTCCCCTGAACGCATTCATGTCGCTACTACACGCGTTCGACTGGCTGGGCATCCGAAAAAGGGAGGTGAAGGCCGCCTATCTCAATTGGCTCCAAGGCACGTCCGGAGACCCCATCGATATCGCTCGGGAGGGGCTTTCCGGCTCGGCGAAAGTCGACGGCGTTCTGACGGCTGCGGTGGAACTCGCCGCGAGCGAGCGGTTCTTGAACTGGCAGGTTGCGTTCCCGGGCGTGTGGTCGGATTGGGAAGCCAGGGAGTTAGAGGGCGGCTTTGACGCCGTGATCGGCAATCCGCCCTGGGACCGGATCAAAGCTGCAACAGGTGGAATGGTTCGCCACCCGCCGCCCCGAAATCGCCATGGCTCCGCGAGGCGCCGACCGCAAGCGCATGATTGCCGAGCTTGAGAAGGCGGGAGACCCGCTGGCTCGGGACTTCGCTTTGGCCAACGAACGTGCGGTGGCGGCGGCGCGGATGGCCCGCGGTTCGGGTGACTATCCGTTGCTAGGAGTCTGCGCGCCAGAAACTTCTGCACGACCTGACCCCCAACATGTAGGGATCCAGAAGTCCGAATGCTACTGCATATGGTATCGGGACCGCCGACAATCGGGGCAAAACCGTTCTGCGACGCAGGCTCCTAGCCCGGATTTCTCACACAGTCACCGCTGAGGGCTTTGGGGGCAGCGTTGGGGCCGAGTTTCTGCCGAGGGAGCAGGTGGAGCAGAAGCAAGCGGCTCTGCGGCCGTGTTTTCGGGGGGCCAGAGTAGCGGGAACCGCTGCCTGAGCGAGCTTTTTTGGTCCTGCGGCGCAGTGGTCCCCGGAGGATCGGCTGGAACGGTTGTCTCGAAGGGGGTGTGGAGTCGTTACCCTGGCAATCGGGCGTGGACGCGTGCGAAGGCGGCGGCCGACGGGTGTGCGGAGTCCATGGCGACCTTGACCCTTCGCACCGAGACCGTGACGCGGGCGCCGATCTTGAGGAGCTTGAGCCGCAGCGTTCCGGCGGTGGCGCGGGCCAGGCGGGTGCCGTGCAGCGCACGCCTGAGCGCAACGAAGAGGATCGAGGCGAAGGCGGAGAAGAGGATCCGGAGCTGGTTGGCGGCGAAGCGCGACGCCGAGGTCCGGTCGGAGAAGAGATCGAGCTGCTGCTCCTTGATCGTGTTCTCCATGTTGCCCCTCGGGCAGTAGACGCGCTCGTAGACGGTCCGGGCCGAGAAGGTGTCGGGCAGCGAGGTGACCACGAAGCGCGGGTTGGCCTTGCCGGGCAGGTGCTCGGCCTTGGCGACGACCCGGCGCTTGCGGGACCAGCTTGTGAGTGTGGCGTAGAGGAACTCCTTGAACCGGCGGGCTGGGCGGCCCCGCCGCTTCGCCTCCGCCTGGGCGTCGGCCAGCTCCCAGCCGATCTTCTCGACGAGCCGCGAGTTCCGGGCCAGGCCGATGACGTAGTCCACGCCGTTGCCCTCGCACCAGGCCAGGATCTCCTCGCGGGCATAGGAGGCATCGGCCCGAAGCAGGATCTCCAGTCCCGGCCACCGCTCCCGGAGCCGTTCGACGATGCGGCCCAGCGGCCCGGTCACGCCTCCGGCGGGATCCGCGTTGCCCGGCCTCAGTTGGGCGAAGAGCGGGCGGCCGCCGCAGGTGATGTAGAGCGGCAGGAAGCAGTAGTGGCCGTAGTAGCCGTGGAAGAAGCGGCCCTCCTGGCGCCCGTGGACCTCGTCGTCGGTCGCGTCGATGTCGAGCACCAGGCGCGACGCCCTTCCAAGAGTCGATGAACGACTCGAGCAGCACGGCCTGCAGCGCGTCCGCATCATGGCCGATCCTGTGGTAGCGGCCCGGTTCGCCACTCGGGGGCGCGTGTTCAAGCCGGTTCAGGGTGCTCTTCCCCGCCAACGGCGCACAGTCCTTCCGATGTCCATCGAGCTTGCCGGAGAGCAGGGCCAGAACAGGGTCGTGCCGCAGCTGGTCGTGGTCGTTGAGGTCCGTATCCCAGGGTGATGCCCATGACGCGCTGCCTCACCAGCGTCCCGACCGAGTGTTCCGTGGACGGGGATCGCGGTAGTCGGTGAAGCAATGCCACCTGGTCCAGGAGCCCCACCGACCGGTCGATCTCGCGGAGCAGCAGCACTCCGGCGTTCGACGTGATCGCGCCCCCGTCGAACGCGGCCGCTACCCTGCGGCCCTGGCACGGAGGATCGGTCCTCCGGTGTCGTCGCTGTCAAGTTCTTGCCCCACATAAACTTAACAGCTCCCGGAGGCCGGTGCCTTTATGCGTTTGAGAAACCTCTACTCGCTGTTCGTCGAACGCGCCATGACGCTGGTGAATCCCAACGGCATGGTCGGGCTACTCGTTCCTTCCGGTATTGCGTCGGACTGGTGGAAGGCGCCGTTTTTTAGGAGCGTGGCCACGGAGAGCAGGCTGAAGGCCCTCTACGACTTCGAGAATCGCCGGACGCGGTACGGAGAGACGCCGTTCTTCCCCGACGTCGACAGCCGTCAGAAATTCTGCGCGTTCATCGCCAGTCCACTGCCGCTGAAGGAACCTGTTCGCTGTGCCTTCTTCCTGCAGGACGTGTCGGAACTCGAAGACCAGGAAAGGTGCTTTTCCCTCTCGGCAGCGGACTTCGCGCGAGTTAACCCAAACACCGGCACCGCACCGGTCTTCAGGACCCGTCGTGACGCCAAGTTGACGGCGGCGATCTACGAGCGGTTGCCAGTCATGATCGACCGCTCATCAGGTCAGGAGATCAAGACGTGGCCGGTGAAGTACTCGACGATGTTCCACATGACGAACGACTCCCACCAGTTCCGCACACGGTCGGAGTTGGAAGAAGAGGAAGGAGCTTGGCCGATCGGCAGGAACCGGTTTGACAGCCCGTCTGGAGAATGGTTACCGCTCTATGAGGGCAAGATGGTGCAGGCTTTCGATCACCGGGCTGCCAGCATCGTGATCAATCCGAAGAACCTTCACCGCCCGGCACAGAGGAAGACGGCCACGCTTAAGCAGCACGGCGACCCCAACTGGCTACCCAACCCGCAATACTGGGTACCGGAGTCGGAATGCGGCTGGCGCCGGAAGACAGGCTGGGTTGTCGGCTTCAAGGACATCACGGCGCCGACCAACAGGGCGACCTTCATCTCCGCCCTACTTCCAGCCGTGGGATTCGGCAACAAGGTGCCGATCTTTAGCAGCCCGTGGAAGAAGTGGGTGCCCAGCGGATGATGGCTGGGAGAGAAAACGGACGCGCGGCCGCGGTGTTGTTGTGCAAGAAGCGGGTCTTCGGGCGTGAGGAGGCGATATTCGGCTCAGGAAGGGCGGAAATGCGCCGGATACGGGGGAAAAAGCGCAAGACGCGGGTTGTGACCTGAGTTGAGAGTGCAGCTTGTATGGCAGCGAGGCCCTGCAATGCACGGGGGGTTCCAACGCCGAACCGCTTGCGCATGAGGAGCCCGAGGTTGAAGGCCGCCGCGTGGACGAGCATTCGTTTTCGAATGTTCTTCTGGCCCCGAACGTGGAGGCGGCGCATGCCGCCGGTCTCAAGCATGTGCGCGAACGGCCGCTCCACCTTCTCCCCGCGCCCGCGCTGCAGCCGCTTGCCCCGGTTGCCCCGGATCCGCCGGCGGTTGGCATAGGTCGCCTTCTGCGCGTCCCGCTTGCCCTTCCACTTCCGGCGCCCCCGGTTGGGCTCGCTCACGTACGCCCGCAGCTTCCGCTCCTTCACGCCCGTCATGGTCGCGTTCGAGTGGCAGCCCTTGTCCGCCACCACCTCCTTCGCCTCCACTCCCGCCTCCGCCAGCTGCCGCTCCGCCTCGTCCAGCGTGACCGGCAGCGAGGCGGTGTCTCCCCCGTCCATCGTCTGCACCGTCAGCCCGACGACGGCTCCGGTTTCCATATCGACCGCGTGTTCGAGCTTGTGCGCCAGGTGTGTCCTGCCGTCCTTCATCTTCGTGATCCGCGCCTCCGGATCGTGCGGATGCACCCAGTCCTTGTTCGACCCCTTGTTCGGACGCTTCCGGTCCAGCTTCGCCAGGTCTTCCCGCGTCGGCGTCTCGATCCCCGAGGCCCGCGCCAGCTGCGCCAGCCACTCCTCGTACTCCGTCCCGCCGGCGCGCCGCACAATCGTGCGCAGCGCCGCGTTCGCCTCCAGCGTCGTCGCGTCGACCCCCAGCGTCTTGCCGCGCAGCAGGCCCGACACCTGCAGCCGCTCCAGAACGAAGCCGAAGACCGCCGCGTGCGCCTCAACGCTCAGCCGCTTCCGCGTCTTCGACAGCGTGGAATGCTCCGGCGGGTTCTCCGCCAGCCCGTATCCCAGAAACTCGCGCAGCGAAAACGAGTCCGCACACCGCCAGGCGATGCCGCGCTCCGAGCCGGTCCCCTCCAGATACCCCGCCATCAGCATGCGGAAGCAGACCCCGGGAGGAACACCCGGCCGCCCCCGGTTGCCCGCATAGAACTCGCGGCAGGTCTCTTCCGCAAAACCGTCGAATCCGTTCTCGCGCAACAGTCTGTCCAACGCCCGGTAGAACGGGCTGCCTCCCGCGCGGATCTCGCTCGCCGCCACAAAAATGTCGTGCTGCCGTGCCCCGGGTCGTCTGCCTATCGCCATCGCCGTCCCCGCTCACTAAGGTTCATGTACCCCTGTAATTTAACCCTTTTACACGAAACTCGCAGAGACGGACTTTATCCACGGGCTGTTAGGCCCGAAGCCTCGGATCGCCGCGAATGGCTGTTGGCCGCCAATCTGGACGCTGCGGTGTTTGATTTCGTTGCGTGCCAAAAGGTCCATGGTCAGACGCTGAATCTCTTCATTATCGAGCAGCTTCCCGTCGTCCCGCCGGAGCGGTACCAGGCCGTGCGTTTCGGACCGAAGACGGCGGCCGAGGTTGTCCGCGAGGCAGTGCTGGAACTCACCTACACTGCCCACGACATGGCACCGTTCGCCGTGGCTATCGGCCACGTGGACGGGAACGGCCAAGTCTTGCCGCCCTTTCGCTGGGACGATGAACGACGCCTAAACCTCCGCGCCAAGCTGGATGCTCTCTATTTCCACCGTACGGCGTCACGGGCCGGGACGACATTCGCTACATCTACTCAACGTTCCCCATTGCCGAACGTAAAGAAAAAGCCGCCGGCACCTACCGCTCCCGTGACCGTGCCTCGCGTGGTGGGCGCGCTCACTGCTGGCCATCCCGACGCGAATTGATATGTGACCAACTCCCGAGCCGAGACACTGATCCGGTCCGGTTCCGTGGGCCGTCTTGCCGCAGCCGGTGGGTGAGCCTGCGATGGGCCGATGAGCAAGAAGAGGAAGCGGCGGGGACTGAACGTCCTGAACTCTGCATGGCGATGGTACTTCCGGCGGTGCGGCCTTGAAGACCTAGCCCGGATTTCTCAAACGCATAGGAAGGCACCGGCCTCCGGGAGCTGTTAAGTTTATGTGGGGCAAGAACTTGACAGCGACGACACCGGAGGACCGATGCCGACACAGTGTAAACCGCTTTCCTTCGCATTTCAAGGGTGCCAGGGCCGCAGGGTAGCGGCCGCGTTCGACGGGGGCGCGATCACGTCGAACGCCGGAGTGCTGCTGCTCCGCGAGATCACCGTCGGTGGGGCTCCTGGACCAGGTGGCAGGTTGCTTCACCGACTACCGCGATCCCCGTCTCACGGAACACTCGGTCGGGACGCTGGTGAGGCAGCGCGTCATGGGCATCACCCTGGGATACGAAGACCTCAACGACCACGACCAGCTGCGGCTCGACCCTGTTCTGGCGCTGCTCTCCGGCAAGCTCGATGGACATCGGAAGGACTGTGCGCCGTTGGCGGGGAAGAGCACCCTGAACCGGCTTGAACACGTCTCCCGAGTCACCGGGCCGCTTCCACAGGATCGGCCATACTCGTACGCGCTGCCACGTCCTGCTGGTCGAGCCGACTCTTGGAAGGGCGGGCGGCCGTCGCGCCTGGTGCTCGACAACGCGCACGACGGGCGTCCGCTTCTTCACGGTCCTGCCTACTGCTGCCGCATCCGCGTCGGCCCCCGTCCGCGACGTCCCGCCGTAGGCGTGAGGGGGCCGCCGCATCCAGCCGCTTCCACGCCGCCTCCTCCAGCCCCTCAGCCCGCTTGACCATCGCCGGCTGGGCGTCAAAGCCGAAGACTGAAGTCCGCTGTCCACACTCCAGCGGTCGAGAAGTGGGCGGTCAGCTGGCCGAAGTCAGGCGGAGGCCCGCCGCCCACCCGCTCGGTTCAAGGATGCGGCACACTCAGGGCGTCCCGCAAGCGCCCGGTCGATCGCACAAGGCCGAGCACCTGCCCGGCAAGGCTCACCGCTTCGTGGTCACCTAGCTGCACCTCACACCGTGTTCGGCCAGCGAGACCGTCTACCAGCGGGTGGTAGCTGCCCGACACCCCCTTGGAGGAACACGATCCATGCAGCTCCTTCTTGTCGCCCAGCGTCGGCGCCAGCGATCCTCGTCCACATCCTCACGTAGGCCACCGGCGCGCTGCAGGTCCCGGGCCCGGCCCCGCCACAAGATGCGGCGCACCGCGTTGATGCTCTCCATCAGCTCGGCCGCCGCCTTCGCACGCACGCCCGGCCAGGGTAACGCCACCCCCTTCGCCGTAGCCGGCGCGTGAAGTCGCCCGACCGCCGTCGGGCTCGGGATCGTCTCCGCGCCCAGCGCGTCCATATAGGCCGCGTTGTTGCGCAGGCTGCCCAGGCCTGCAGCCGCGTGCCCCCGCACAGCACGTTGAGAAGGCCATGTTCAAACGCAGGCACCGGCCTCCGACTCGTTAAGTTTATGTGCAGGTGCCGAACTTGACAGCGACGACACCGGAGGACCGCGACACAGTGTCGCTTTCCTTCGCATTTCAAGGTGCCAGGGCTTCGCACGGTAGCGGCCGCGTTCGACGGGGGCGCGATGCACGTCGAACGCCGGAGTGCGCTGCTCCGCGCGACCGGTCGGTGGGGCTCCGACCAGGTGGCACCTTGCTTCACCGACTACCGCGATCCCCGTCTCACGGAACCTCGGTCGGGACGCTGGTGAGGCAGCGCTCGCCCCTGGGATACGAAGACCTCAACGCGACCAGCTGCCACAGCTGTTCCGCTGCTCTCCGCTCGATGGACACTGAAGGACTGCGCGCCTGTTGGCGGCGAAGATTGTCCCTGAACCGGAACGGCCCCCGGTGGCGAACCCGCCGCTACACGCGCCATGATGCGGACTAACTGCTCAGCCGTGCTGATCGAGCCGTTCCGGACTCTTGGAAGGGCGGGCGGGTCGATGCTGGTGCTCGAATCGCGCGACCGAGGACTAAGGTTCACGGGCGCCAGGAATTTAACGCTTCTTACACGAAACTACGCCACTAGCTTCCTGGACTCTACATCCTGCGGCGGCCGCCCGCTGTTAGGCCCAACTGAGGCCGGGCGGATCCCGCCGGAGGCGTGAGGGGGCCGCTGGGCCGCATCGTGAACGGCTCCGGGAGCGGTGGCCGGGACTGGAGATTCTGCTTCGGGCCGATGCCTCCTATGCCCGCGAGGAGATCCTGGTCCTGGTGCGAGACGGCGTGGACTACTTCATCGGCCTGGCCCGGAACTCGCGGCTCGTCGAGAAGATCGGCTGGGAGCTGGCCGACGCCCAGGCGGAGGCGAAGCGGCGGGGCCGCCCAGCCCGCCGGTTCAAGGAGTTCCTCTACGCCACACTCACAAGCTGTCCCGCAAGCGCCGGGTCGTCGCCAAGGCCGGCACCTGCCCGGCAAGGCCAACCCGCGCTTCGTGGTCACCTCGCTGCCCGACACCTTCTCGGCCCGGACCGTCTACGAGCGCGTCTACTGCCCGAGGGGCAACATGGAGCGATCAAGGAGCAGCAGCTCGATCTCTTCTCCGACCGGACCTCGGCGTCGCGCTTCGCCGCCAACCAGCTCCGGATCCTCTTCTCCGCCTTCGCCTCGATCCTCTTCGTTGCGCTCAGGCGTGCGCTGCACGGCACCCGCCTGGCCCGCGCCACCGCCGGAACGCTGCGGCTCAAGCTCCTCAAGATCGGCGCCCGCGTCACGGTCTCGGTGCGAAGGGTCAAGGTCGCCATGGACTCCGCACACCCGTCGGCCGCCGCCTTCGCACGCGTCCACGCCCGATTGCCAGGGTAACGACTCCACACCCCCTTCTTGCCGTTCCAGCCGATCCTCCGGGGACCACTGCGCCGCAGGACCAAAAAAGCTCGCTCAGGCAGCGGTTCCCGCTACTCTGGCCCCCCGAAAACACGGCCGCAGAGCCGCTTGCTTCTGCTCCACCTGCTCCCTCGGCAGAAACTCGGGGGCTGCCGCCTTGCCAGCAGACCTAGTGTGCTTCATCGAGTCCGGGATGACCGTGTGGGTCGGCAGTTTTGCCGTTCTCCTCTCGGCGGCATGGTTGATATACGATTTATCGGAGAATGGATGGGCGGACCGCCCGGTCTTGGAGACGGTCCTGAGATACTCGGACCGCGGATTGTTTCCCGAGCCCAATGAGTTAGCCAGCCTCCTTCGTGACCTGAAATGCATTGAGATCCTGAAGGAGATGTCCGCAGATCCTGGAGGCAGCATTTTTTCGACAGCGACCTTCGGCATGAGCCCTGAAGAACAGCAACACCGCGCACTGATCGAGCAACTTGTGGACGCCGGGTTGGCCGAGTGGCGTAGCCACGAAAAGTCCATCGCTCGGATCACCAGCAGAGGGCGTGGCGTCTTGGAGTTCCTCAAGAACAGCCGGTCGGCCCGAGAGCCGTGAGACGCGATCTCGAAGAGTCAGCGCGGGTGATTCTCGACGAATACGAGATGTCGGGGCTCGAAGGCAGGCTGATCCCAAGCCCGCACGACACATGGAACGGACGATGACTAGTCAAAACCCACACTGAGGAATCAAGACCGAGACATGAAATACCGGTTTGCCATAAGATCTAACGGCCTATACTCGCCATCATTTGCGTTGTCTAAACGCTCGTCTGGTGTTTTCCTTACTTTGCGAGAACCAATCCTCTACGAACAAAGAAGCGTTCATTTTGAAAACAATATCAAGCATGACAAGAGGCATCTGTATAGGGGATTGCATAAAGGGCGTTATAATAAACGAGAGTATGAGGCGGTTGGTGAAGGACAGCTAATACCGGAGTGTTCCTATCTCTTGGGGAACTTCTCGCTATGTGCCAACGAGGAAGACTTTCATAGGCGTAAGAAGAGTCATACAGTTGAGGTATTTGACTATGACATTGCGAAGAACGATATAGTCACCATTCACCTTGTTTCATCGCCGAAGGAACACGAGATCGATTGCCCTCCATCATTTGAGATTGTTAAAGACGTTGTAAATGATCCGATGAAGTGGCTGGTTGTCTTGGAGAAGAAGTCCGTGCACTCTGTTTATGATATGGTTGCGCGTTCTTTCGCTCGCGCGCTTCTGTCCAGTGGTGTTGACGGCGTTGCTCACGGCTCCGAATCAAAGGGAGGTTACAGGCATGGGGTCTTGGTGTTTGACCTGCATGGCGATTATAGGCCGCAAAAACACGCGCAGATGTCTTTAGTTGTAGCCAACAAAGATTTCACGATTGGCTTTGATTCGACTGGGCAGATAAGGATAGAGGGATACATTGTTCGAAGGTAATCATCCTCCAACAACGGGGCAAGAAGGAAGGTTGGGGGGGTGTCGGTAGCAAATGAAATGTCCGGTTTCTGTAGCACATGAAGTGTCCGCTTTTCCGTACCGCCGCCCTCCGAGGCGAGCGGAGCGAGCCGAGGGGGGCGGCGGTACCGCCTCACGCTGCCACCTCCGACCCGCTGAGGGTGTCCAGCAACCTGCCGTTCGCATCGTAGCGCCCGAGCCTCCGGATGCCGTGGAAGACGGCCATGCCGCCGTCCTCGTATTCGTGGACCTTGACCTTGGCTCGCACGTAGGTGTACCGGTGCGGCTGAGGCGGGATCTGCAGCGTCTTGCCCTTGTAGGTCACGCAGTTGTCGTTGCCAACCGTCCGTGTCTCCTTCAGGCAGAGGATGTCGGGCAGCTTGGCCTTCATCCGCGGCAGCAACCGGGTGAACGCGCGCTTCGCCTCCCTCGCCTCCACCGCAAATGCCGCGTTGAACCGCGGCCAGAAGTCCTTCAGGAACTCGTTGGCCTCGTCCATGTCGGTGATCCCCGCCCGCGCCAGCTCCTGCGGCAGGCGCCCCTGAAGCGTCCCGAACAGCCGCTCGCTCCGGCCCCGCGCCTGCGGCGAGTACGCGGCGATCATCTCGATCCCGAGCTCGCCCATCGCCCGGCCGAACTGGGTCGGCTTGTCCTTGTCCACCTTCCCGCCCGCCTCCGGCGTGTGCCAGTAGTGCGAGCCCCGGTCCGTGTACAGGCTGTCGAAGAGCCCCTGCACCTTCACCGTCTCCGCGACGCCCCGAAGGCTCGACCACGTTCCCTCCTCCTCGACGAAGAACCCCGAGTACACCCCGCTTGTCGCGTCGTCCATCGTCACGACCAGGTCCCACCCCTGGCCGGGAGCCCATTCGTGCGTCGAGGCGTCCTGGTGGAGCATCATCCCCTCCGCCGGCTTGCGCTCCCGCCTGAGCCGGTGCGCACCCTTCCTGCGCCCCTTCCTCACCAGGCCCGCCTCCTGAAGGCGGCTCTTCACCCAGGTGTACGACCGCGCCCCGCCGTGCTCGCCCGCGTAGACCTCGTGGTAGAAGTGAAGCACGTTCCACCCCGCACAGCCGTCCCGGTACAGCGCCTCCAGCGCCGCCACCTCCTCCGGCGACGCCCGCCGGGGAGACGGCCCCGCCACCCGCTTGTCCTTCAGGGCCGCCAGCCCGCCCGCCTCGTAGCGGGCCACCCAGCGCCGGAACGTCCGGTCCGTCACTCCCGGCACGCTCGCCGCCCACGCTTGCGTGACCCGTTTTCGGCGCCATCGATCATAGATCTCTTCGAACCTCGCCATCCGTATCTCTCGCAGCATCTCCGCCCGGTTCATCCAGCCTCCTCGGTGACTGTTCTGAACCGGACAGATTACGTGCTACGAAACCGGACATATTATTTGCTCCTAACAGAAGGAAGGTTGGGGGGGCAGATAGTCGTCCCTGCCGTATCGGGTACCCTCTCTCCCAACAAGCGCGAGACACGAATGGAGAAAACGCTTAGAGTAGGGGAGGCAGGGAGTTGCAGGATGGGACGAGGAGAAGGAATGAAGACGAACGGAGCGCCCCCCTCTTCGGAGGAGGGCAAGCGAAGCGCGGCAGCCGCGCCGGATCCGGAGGTGACGGCGAAGGCGACGAGGCGGCGCTTCACGGCGGCATACAAGCTGTCGATCATCGAGAAAGCGGACGCCTGCGAGACGCCGGGTAAGATCGGCCGCCTGCTGCGGCGCGAGGGACTGTACAGCTCGCATCTGTCGGGGTGGCGGAAGGCGGCGCGGGAAGGGTCGCTGCGGGAGCTGGGCAAGAAGCGCGGCCCGAAGCCTTCGGGCGGGAAGCGGGAAGCGAAGAAGGTACGGAAGCTCGAGCGGGAGAACACGCGGCTGCGCGAGGAACTCCGCAAGGCGCACATCGTGATCGAGGTCCAGGGAAAAGTATCGGGGCTGCTGGGGTTGAGTCTCGGGGACGGGAAGAGCTCTTGAGCGCGGCCAGAGGCTTGGCCGGGCACGTGGGCGTGAGCGCGGCGTGCGAGGCCCTTGGGGTCGCGCGCGCCACGTTCTACCGTCGCCGGAGGCCGAAGACCGGGCAGCGGCAACCCCGGCCGGCTCCTGCCCGGGCCCTGAGCGAAGCGGAGCGCAGCGAGGTCTTCGAGGTGCTGTGCTCGCCGCGCTTCGCGGACCGCGCTCCCGCGGAAGTGTACGCGACGCTGCTGGACGAGGGCGTCTATCTGTGTTCGGAGCGGACGATGTACCGCGTCCTGGCCGAGAACAAGGCGGTCCGGGAGCGCCGGGCCCAGCGCAGCCACCCGAACCATCCGAAGCCCGAGGTGGTGGCCCGCGCGCCCAACGAGGTGTGGTCCTGGGACATCACGCGGCTGCTGGGGCCGGAGAAGTGGCAGTACTTCTACCTCTACGTCATCCTGGACATCTTCAGCCGCTACGTGACGGGCTGGATGGTGGCCGACCGCGAGACCGCGGGGCTGGCCGGACGCCTGATCGAGGAGAGCTGCCTGAAGCACGGTGTCCAGCCCCGCGTGCTCACCCTGCACTCGGACAGGGGATCTCCCATGACGGGGAAGTGCACGGCGCAGCTGCTGGCCGACCTGGGCATCACGCAGTCGCTGAGCCGGCCCCGGATCTCGAACGACAACCCGTACTCGGAGGCGCAGTTCAAGACGGTCAAGTACCACCCGGGCTTCCCCGGCCGCTTCGGCAACATCGAGGAGGCGAAGGACTTCTGCCGCGAGTTCTTCCCGTGGTACAACGCCGAGCACAGGCACGGCGGGATCGGCCTGCTCACGCCCGACCAGGTCCACTTCGGCCGGGCGCCCGAGGTGACCCGGCAGAGGCAGGATGTGCTCGCCGCCGCCTACGCCGCCCGGCCCGACCGCTTCGTGGCCGGCCCGCCCCGTGCCGCGGAACTCGCCACGGAGGTCTGGATCAACCGGCCTCTCGCGGTCAGTCCAGTGGATGGCGCAGAGGTATCGGCGGACGGCGATGGTGCCAGAAAGGAGGGATCGCTAAACTGATTTGTAAAATGTCTCGAAGTCGTTGGCAGGTTCCGTTATCAGGTGTCTCCAAGATGGCGTGAATCCCGGCAAGAAATCGTCTAAATTGAAACAGGACTGCACGATCTGCCGTTCTTGCCGTGAGGCCGTGATCGGGCCTGTCGTGCTCAAATAGCGGACAAATCGGGTCAAATGGCGGACATTTGGCGGACCGTTGACGCTGCCCTTCACAGGGGTACCGGTGCGATGGCATGGAGGAGCCGTGCTCTCCACCGGCGAGAGGCTGTCCGGTACGAGACGGTCTTCCGCGTTGGCTTCCGAGATCGTCAAAGCCGCCCGGAGGTCGGCAGCCCTCGGTCAACGCCGTGATGACCGCGGCGTACTGGTTGATCGAGCGGCACATTTCCCAACTCGAACAGGAGGGGCTGGCGCAAGGTGGCGATCGCAAGGAGAACGTCGAGCGCCTCGAGGGTCGACCCCTCGGCCAGCCAGGGCCGCGGCTTCTCGGTCGGCACCGTGTGGCTCATGTGCGCGGTCTACCTCAGATGTGCCGATTCTGCAGACATCGTCTGCGGAATCGCCCTCCAGCGAACGTGATTCGCGGCAAGAAACCCGTCTGGTTCAACCGGGGCTGCACGATCTGCGCTTCCTGCCCTTGAACCACATCGGCTTCCGCCGACCTGAAATGGCGTGGGAATCGCCTCAAACTGCGGGAATCTCGTTCGTCTCCCCGGCCCATCTGCGCACTTACAGAGACGCGGCGCGGATTCCCTCCTTGGAGACCCAGTCGAGTCTCGGTCAGACCGCAGTCGGCCAACGACATCAACAGGTGTCAATGGGCATCGAAGCCCCGTCGGCACGCGGAGGTGCCCGTCCTCATAGCGCTCAACAAAGGCCAGGGCGCGAACCCCGGCGACACGAAGGGTACGCCTTCAACGTAGACGTGGGATTCGGCGCTCAACGAAGGCCGGGTCGCCGACCCCGGCGACACTAGTCCACGGGCCGGGACACGGCTTCCGCCAGCCGCGCTCAACGCAGGCCGGGTCTCCAACCCCGGCGACACGATCGAACTTTGTCGAGGACGGCTTCAGTCTGCTCGTGGGTGGGCTGATCGTCCGGTGCCCACGCAATCGCCGACCGACCTGTACTTGCGCTCGAATTCGAGCGGGAGTTAAGGACTGGCTGGCCCCCTAGGTTGATGACCGGAAGGGAGCCATTGGGCGTATTGCAGGAGCTTCTTGATCTCAAGGTCACCGGGACGGTGTCTTGATCAGGTTCAGGACATCGGCGGGGGTGAGGTGTTCTTGGTGGGCAAGCTTGTTGCGAACGTGCCTCAGGCGTTGGAAGATCTTGCGGAGCGAGTGGTTTGCGGGCATTCTGTTGCTTGGTGGGCAAGCTTGTTGCGAACGTGTCAGGCGTTGGAAGATCTTGACATTCTGGAGGCTTCTCCGGGAGCTGTTAAGTTTATGTGACTTCTCGAAGGGGTCAAGGGTTACGACCGTTACCAGTCGTGGTGCATCTTGCCGCCTCAGGTTCAGGACATCACCCTGGCGATACGAAGACCTCAACGGACCAGCTGCGGCACGACCCTGTTCTGGCGCTGCTCTCCGGCAAGCGGCGGAAGGACTGTGCGGTGAAGAGCACCCTGAACCGGCTTCTTGGTGGGCAAGCTTGTTGCGAACGTGCCTCAGGCGTTGGAAGATCTTGCGGAGCGAGTGGTTTGCGCCACGGAACATTCTGGCCTAGGTCTCTGGCCTCGAGCTCGGAACTCGCGGCTCGTCGAGAAGATCGAGCTCGAAAGGGGTCGTTACGACCGTTACCAGCGTGGTGCATCTGCCGCCTCACCTGTTTCAGGTTGTTGGCCACCGTTTCGTAGCGGCGGTATTCTATCCAAGGGAGCAACATGGCGCACACGCCTTCGACAGTTGCGCGCTCCATAGTCGCCGGTTGACCTCGGACGGCGGGTTGTCCAGTGCCGCGCGCGCCGCGTGGGCGACCCCGGATCGAGACTCGGTGCCCAACTGCCAGTCCCGAGGTGTGTCGGCTGTCCAACCCTTCTCCCTTGCAATGGCGCGGAGGAACTCGGTGGGATCGAGGATTGTGCGGTCGCTCTCGGCGAGCAGCGCGGCGGCTGTGTCGAAGTCCCAGGACGCCACACGCGCGACGATGTTGGCGAGAAGTGAGCGAAGCAAGGTGTCTCCAGACCGTTGTCGTAAGCGTTCGCTGGCAAAGAGCAGGAGGTCGACATCGTCTAGAATGCTGTCCCAAGTGCGGTGGGTTAGTGCGACATCTGTCGGCGGGGGCTCGAAAGCGGCACAGCGCGCTAGTGGGACCAGGAAGAGTGAACGGCCGACCAGATGCCGGGAGCGGCTCGTCTGTGCTGATTCCGACCCATGCCGATCACCGATTCCGATTCAAGCCGATCAGTGATTCCGACGCATGGCGATCACGGATTCCGACATGCCGATCGGTGATTCCGACATGCCGATCACGGATTCCGATGCATGCCGATCACTCTGGAGTGAGCGAGCAGGGGCGCTGGGATAACCCGCTGTAGCGACGTCTTCTTCCATCCTCGCCAGAGGTCCCCTGAGACGAGGAGGAAGAGGGTGTCGCAAAAGAGGTTGTCCATGCGGAAGATTCGAGAACTGATGCGCCTGAAGCACGAGCTCGGGCGCAGCCACCGCGAGATCGCCGCGTCGCTCGGCGTCGCCAACAGCACGGTGAGCGACTACGTGCGCCGGGCGGTCGCGGCCGGCCTCTCCTGGCCGTTGCCGGAGGGACTGGACGACGCTGCGCTGGAGGCCGCCCTGTTCCCGGCCCTGCCGCCGTCGCGGGTTCCCCGGCCCGAGCCGGACTGGCAGTACGTGCACCGGGAGCTTCAGCGCCACAAGGGCGTCACGCTGCGGCTGTTGTGGCTGGAGTACAGGACAGTCCAAGCGAACGGCTACCAGTACAGCCGGTTCTGCGACCGCTACCGGGAGTGGCGGGGGCATCTCGATGTGGTCATGCGGCAGGTCTACCGGGCGGGCGAGAAGGCGTTCGTCGACTACGCGGGCCCGAAGTTCCCGGTCGTGGACCGGAGCACCGGCGAGGTGCGCGATGCCATGGTCTTCGCCGGGGTCCTGGCCGCGTCGAACTACACGTTCGTGGACGTGACCTGGAGCCGCGCACTGCCGGACTGGACGGTCTCGCACGTCCGGATGTTCGAGTTCTGGCGCGGGGTACCGGAACTCGTGATCCCGGACAACGAGAAGGCCGCGGTGCGCAAGGCGAGCCGCTACGAGCCGGATCTGAACCCGACATACCAGGAACTGGCCACCCACTACGGCACCACCGTGCTGCCCGCGCGGCCCCGGGCTCCGCAGGACAAGGCGAAGGTCGAAGCCGCGGTCCAGAACGTCGAGCGCTGGATCATGGCGCCGCTGCGCAACCAGACGTTCTTCTCGCTCGGCGAACTCCGCGAGGCCATCGCGCCGCTGCTGGCCGCACTGAACGAGCGGCCGTTCCAGAAGACCGAAGGCAGCCGCCGCAGCTGGTTCGAGGATCTGGACCGGCCGGCGCTCAAGCCGCTTCCGGCCCAGCGCTACGAGTACGCCGAGTGGCGCAAGGCCCGCGTCAACATCGACTACCACATCCAGGCCGAACACGCCCTCTACAGCGTCCCCTACCCGCTGGCCCGCAGCGAGGTCGATGTCCGGCTCAGCACAACGACGGTCGAGATCTTCCACAAGCACCGCAGGGTCGCCGCGCACCTCCGGATCCGCAGGAAAGGCGGATACGCGACCGAACCCGCGCACATGCCGGCAGCCCACCGCGCCCATGCGGAATGGACACCGTCGCGGCTCATCGCCTGGGGCCGCAAGGCCGGACCGCACACGGCCGCGTTCGTCGAACGGCTCCTCGAGAGCCGGCCCCACCCCGAGCAGGGCTACCGCAGCTGCCTCGGGCTCATGAAGCTGCTGCGCGCCTACTCCGCCGAACGCCTGGAGGCCGCCTGCCGCCGCGCGCTGGACATCGGCACGCTGAGCTGCGGGTCCGTCAAGTCCATCCTCGCAACCGGCCTGGACCAGGCCGGCAACGACGAGCAGCACACGCTCTCCCTGCCCGCAGAACACGCCCACATCCGCGGGCCGGAGTACTACACCAACTCCCCAAACGGAAAGGAGTCCTGACTCTCATGCTTCGCCAACCCACCCTCGACCTGCTCCACGAACTCCGGCTCGCGGGCATGGCCCAAGCCTTCGAGGAGCAGACCGCCATGCCCGACATCAGCGAGCTGTCCTTCGAGGACCGCCTCTCCCTGCTCCTCGAACGCGAGAAGACCGACCGGGCCCAGCGCCGCTACCAGCGTCTCAAAGGCCACGCCAAACTCCACCTCGACGCCACCATCGAAGACCTCAACTTCAAGGCCCCCCGCGGGCTGGACCGATCCCTCGTGCTCCGCCTCGCCTCCGGGCAGTGGATCCGGGACGGCCAGACCGTTCTCGTCGCCGGCGCGACGGGGTCGGGAAAGTCCTGTCTCGCCTGTGCGTTCGGCCACCAGGCCTGCCGCCTCGGCATCACGACCCGCTACTACCGCGTCTCACGGCTCCTCGACGAGCTCACCCTCGCCCGTGGGGACGGTTCCTATCCCAAGCTCATCCAGCGGCTCGCAAGGACGTGGCTGCTCGTCCTCGATGACTGGGGCCTCGCTTCGCTCTCAGGCCAGGGGCGGCACGACCTCCTCGAAGTCCTCGACGACCGCTATGCCCGCCGTGGCACGCTGCTCGCCAGCCAGGTCCCCGTCGAGCACTGGCACGATGTCGTCGGCGATCCCACCTTCGGCGACGCCATCCTCGACCGACTCCTCAATAATGCGCACCGGATCACCCTCAAGGGCGGACCGATGAGAAGGCTGTACGACTCGACCAAGGCGGTCCATACCGCCCCCAGCAACGCATGAAGCACCGGAAAACCGGGCTCTAAGCATGCCTCCGGGAGCGTGTCTCTCCCTGCGATGGGGGCGAGAAGACGGAAAGACGGCTCTGAGCGGCCCGTATGACCGCCCAAGGGTCCGTTGCGGCCGGCCCGCAGCCCTCCGAATCCCCCGAATCCCCCGAATCCGGGACAAAATGACCCGGTTCCGGGCCAAACCAGCCTCCAGAGCCCCGAAAATCCCGCCGTAGAGGCCGTCCGAACCCCTTCGCCCTACCTCTACCTCTCCGGAAAACCGGCCCTCGGCTGTCCCCGCAACACACCTGCGAAGGCCCCGGCACTCGACGGAGACCCACTTCAGCCCCTAAACTTCAACCCCGTAACCCGACCCCCCAGCGCCGCTATGGACCTCCGCTCCTCCAGGGTGATCGGCATGCTCCGGAATCGGTGATCGGCTTGTCGGAACTGGTGACCGGCATCGTCGGAATACGCAGTCTGGGCATAGCGACCGAGGAAGTCGCGCCAAGCGGGCCAATTGCCTTCGTTCACGTTGTCGAGCCGGACGAGAAGTCCCCGGAAATCGGGGTCGTCGCAGAGGTCGGAAACGGAGTTGACGTGAGACGGATGGCGTGCGTATCGGCGGCTGAGATCTTCTAACGGTGTCACCGTCGCTGTTAGGCGACGCACCTCCAGCGCGTTTCCGAGAGTGGCTAACAACGCGTCGTCGAATCCTTCGGGTACGGCGCCTGGAAAACAAATGGCCACGCTACTGCCGCCTCGAAGGGAGTCGCAGGTGGCGTCGATGAAGCGCCTGGCACCGGGGAGGTCCCAGAGTCTCATGGGGAGTCGTCTGTCAGGATCCGGTCAACCAGTGGATTGAGTGACAGGGTCCCATGGTCATCCTGCAGCAGTCCCAGCTGCGTTGCCCACCAAAGGCGTCGTCGAAGGACATCTAGCGTAAACGTGTGTAGGCCTTCGTCGACCACTAGTTCTACGTATGTTTTGGAGTTGCCCCGCTATGACGGACACCTTTCCATTTGGGCCAACCAAGGAGGTGTGCCATGGCGGGAAGAGGACGAGGGCGGTATCCGCCCGAGTACAAGGAGCAGATCGTCGAGCTTGTGAGGGCCGGGCGTAGTCCGGGATCGCTCGCGCGGGAGTTCGAGCCCTCGGAGCAGACGATCCGGAACTGGGTCAAGCAGGCGGACCTGGACGAGGGCCGCCGCAGCGACGGGCTGACGACCGAAGCGCGCCTCGAGCTGCTGCGTCTGAAGCGGGAAGTCAAGCGGCTGCGGATGGAGCGGGACATCCTAAAAAAAGCCGCGGCCTGGTTCGCGAGGGAGAGCGACTCGATCCCCAGCGGGGGTACGCGTTCATGAAGGCGTACCGGGCCGTGTTTCCGCTTGCGGCCATGTGCCGGGTGCTGGGTCTCTCCACCAGCGGGTACTACGGCTGGCTGAAGCGTCCTCCCTCGGCGCGGACGCGGCGCGACGTCGAGCTCCAGGGCAAGATCCTGTTGATCTGGGGCGGCAGCCGGGAGACCTATGGCTGCCCTCGGATCCAAGCGGAACTGCAAGCGGCGGGCGAGCGGGTGAGCCGGAAGCGCGTGGCACGCCTGATGAGGGATTTGGGCATTCATGGCGTGACGCGGAGGCGCTTCAAGACGGCGACGACGAAGAAGGACTCGAAGGCCCGGCCCGCGCCGGACCTGGTGAACCGCAACTTCTCGGCCGACGGGCCCGACCAGCTGTGGGTCGCCGACATCACGCAGGTGAGCACTTGGAATGGCTGGCTGTACCTCGCGGTCGTGCTCGATGCCTGGAGCCGCCGCATCGTCGGCTGGGCGATGGCGCCGCACATGCGGGCCGAACTGGTGGAGGGTGCGCTGGCGATGGCGATCTCGAACCGGAAGCCCAAGGGGCGGGTGGTGCATCACTCGGATCAAGGCTCGCAGGGTGAATTCAAGCGGTCGTCGCAACACCTCAGGGAGATGTTGCGATGGCAGCGAGCAGGCACCGAGGAGCGGATCGAGCCCTACGTCCGCGGATGCGTTCACCAGGCCGTCCGCCGGTGGGACGGCGCGAGCATCGGCAGAGGTTCTGGAAAGAGATCGCTCGAGGTCTGTCGAGCGAGGAGGCCGCCGTGGCAGCGGGTGTGTCCCCTGCTGTCGGGACACGCTGGTTTCGCGAATGTGGTGGCATGCCACCACTCAATCTTCGTCCCCAGTCACGGCGCTATCTCTCGTTCGTTGAGCGAGAAGAGATCGCCGTTCTTCGAGCCCGTGCTCGTGGCGTGCGCGAGATCGCCCGGCAGTTGGGCCGCTCACCCTCGACGATCTCGCGAGAACTGCGGCGCAACGCAGCTACAGGAGGAGGGAACCTCGAGTATCGGGCCACGACCGCTCAATGGCACGCCGACCGGCGAGCGAAACGTCCAAAGCTTGCGAAGCTCGCTACGAACGGCGAACTGAGGCAGTATGTGCAGGATCGCCTCGGAGGCCTGATCCGAGCTCTGGACGGTGCCGCTCTGGCAGGCCCCGATGTGCGCTGGATCGGACGGCGTCACGGTCGCCGACAAGACCGGCGGCGGGCGGCCTCGTGGAGTCCCGAGCAGATCGCCAACAGGCTACGGGTCGACTTCCCCGGCGATGAGTCCATGCGTATATCGCACGAAGCCATCTACCAGGCGCTCTACGTTCCAGGCCGCGGTGCGCTGCGACGGGAGCTGACAGCGTGCCTTCGGACGGGACGCACGTTACGGGTGCCTCGAGCTCGCACCCGCGGACGGGGCAAGACGTTCGTTCACCCCGAGATCATGCTCAGCGAGCGACCGGCCGAGGCAGACGACCGCGCCGTTCCCGGGCACTGGGAAGGCGACCTGATCTTGGGGCTGGGCAGTTCGGCGATCGGAACGCTGGTCGAGCGGACCTCCAGGTTCACGATGCTGCTCCACCTTCCCCGCCATGACAAACACGGCGAGGCCAGGACCAAGAACGGTCCAGCGTTGGCTGGACACGGTGCCGAAGCCGTCCGGGACGCGATCGCTTCGTCGATCACGACCCTGCCCGAGCAACTCCGCCGGTCTCTGACATGGGACCAGGGAACAGAGATGGCTCAGCACGCACGGCTTCGCATCGATACTGGCCTGGCCATCTACTTCTGCGACCCGCAGAGCCCGTGGCAGCGCGGCACGAACGAAAACACCAACGGCCTGTTGAGACAGTACTTCCCAAAGGGCACTGACCTCAGCAGACATACCGCTGACGATCTCGCCGCCGTCGCAGCCGCTCTCAACAGCCGCCCCCGCAAGACCCTCGGTTGGAGAACTCCGGCGGAAACCTTGGAAGATCTGTTATCATCAAAGAACCAGACCTCAACCTTGCGTTGAAATGCTCTGCCGCTCCCGTATCTCCAGCCTTCAACGACCGTCGGTCGCTTCTGACTCCCTCGGGTTGGGAGACATCAAATCAAGAACCCACTTCTTTCTTTCTGGTCGCCCTCGCCAGCCTAGTGTCCAGCAAAATCGGGGGCACATGAAAACCCTTCAACACGGTACTGTTGCGACGACCGCTTGAACCTAGGCTGTATACGTCGCTGGCCTTCGGGAAGCGCTGCCGCGAGGCCGGCGTGGTGCAGTCGATGGGCTCGGTGGGCGACGCCTACGATAACGCGATGTGCGAGAGCTTCTTCGCCACGCTGGAGTGCGAACTCCTCGACCGAAGTCGCTTTCCGACACCCGCGGACGCGCGGCGTGAAGTCTTCGGCTTCATCGAGGGCTTCTACAACACCCGCAGGATCCATTCGGCGCTCGGCTACAAGTCGCCGACGAACTTCGAGAGACTCAACCATGCGGCCTGAAGCGAAGGTGCAGCGCCGGGGCGACCGAAGCGCTCCGGACTTCTCCTGGCCGTTCGCCTCGTCGGCGATGTACGTTGCCTCTCTCACTGGAATGACGAGGGAGAAAAGGAACCATATCAGACACCATCAACCCCAGAAACCAACCGTCCGTGAAAGCGGGGTAGCTCCATTTCGTAGTCGTCCTCCGTTAGACGAACGCATTCGCGCATTGGGGCGAGTTGAGAACGGACCATGGCCGATCCGAGGCCGAGGGCCTCGAGAAGATCTTCACGGTTCTTGGTGACATAACTCTGAAGCTCGCTGGCCTTGGCTTTCCATTTCCTCTTGGCTGATTTGGCGTAGCGTTCGAGTAGGAGAGGCCATCCGCCCGTGGCGTTGAGTAATTCGTCGATCTTGGCAGTCGCTTCGTGCAGATTCTGGTCGCTGCACCAGCGTCGCAGAAACGCCGTGTTCCAAGGCTGCACGGCCACCCAGTCGAAGAGGCCATTGGGCTCGCAGAGGTATTCGTCGGGAAGATCTGAGACGAATCTCCACAGCTGGTCGGGGTTGGCCAAAAAGACGACACGGAGTGCTTTGCCTCGCTTGATCTTCTTAAGGGCATTGGAGGCCTCTTCGATCCAGCGCATGGTCCACGGATCCTGATCGTGGACCAAGGAGACGTACGTGCCGGTGGGCCGCAAGGCGGTCAAGTTCTTGCGGAACGCCTTGTCGGTGACAGCAGCGTCAAGTGGGCGCAAATGTCTCTCCCCCATGCGCTGACAAAGGAAATCCTCGACGGAGCTGTGATTGGCCGCGCGTGTTCCGCTGAGCACGGCTACGCGACCACCGCGTTTGAGGAGTGCTTCCTGCTCGTAGGTCAGCGGGCCGCGCCGGCGCGACTGCGGGTTTCCTTGAGGGTATTGGGCATGGAACGCGGATGCTTCGAACACCTCCGGCACCTCACGATCCTTCCACAGGGTCTCCAGTATGTTGACGGTGTTGCCGAGGAGCAGGAGGACGTTCGGGTTCCGGAAAACGTAGGATGATTGACCCGCGCTGGCGGGGCGCTTGCGGAGCACCCCGAGTCCGCACATTTCGTGGAGCAGCGTATCGAATTCCTTATCGGCTATTTCGAATCCATCCGGCCAAGCCTCTTCAGCGCCCTGGCGGATATCGGTGCTGCGCAGTTCGCCCGACAATATGTTCGGCTCATCCTCATCCTGCAGCAGAAGGTAGGCCATGGCGTAGGCAATGACCTCGTAGCGCGGGTCTAGCTGCAGCGTCAGGGAAAAGCGGTCCCGGATGTAGTCACCAAATTGGTCACGGTTGAAGACGGCCTGTATGTCTTCGGACGTGATCGTGTACGGAATGTCCCGGCCAGGCGCTTGACGCAGGTACCTCAGGAGCGCTTCACCATACAACTGGATCAGGGACGGATAGTAGTTGGTCCAGACGAGAATCTTGGTTAGCAGGTTCTCATTCTCAAAGGTGTATCCGGCGGCGGCCATGGGCTCGCGAATGAGTGCCCGAGCCTGCTGCAGGTCGCCGTTGCCGAGAAGTGGGCCGACACAGACGGGCTCGCCGAAGTGCGCCAAAGGGTGGTTGGCGCGTTCGGTGTTGCGGAGCACGTTGTGGAGGCCGCAGAGAACAACCTTGAACTTGCGTTGGGTCTCGTCCATCAGGCCCTTGAGTCGGGTTGATACGCGGAAGTCATTCTTCAGGTCGTCGGCGAGGAAGAAGTCGGCTTCGTCCAGGAGAAGCAGAATCCCACCATGGTCCTCCTGATCAAGCCACCCGGTGACGGCTCTCGCAATGGCGTTTACAAGGCTGTCGTGGCCTCGAGGCATCTTTTGCTCGGTGTCTATTACGCCAAGCTTGCCGAACACCTTCCAGAGAACCTTCCAGATGTGGTCCGCGCCGTGACCGATGCCGATGTCATGCACTTTGAGGTCGAGATAGTGGGCGAGACGACGGGACGTGGGGTTGTGGAATGCGTCCTGCACGTTATTGAGAAGCGCGGTCTTCCCAAGCTGGCGCCCACCGTAGACGAAGCAGCTCCCGGATGACTCGCTGATAGTTCTGTGCTCGCTCCCACGGCCGAAGAACGATTCCGGTGGAACCAATCCCGCCGCGGTGAAGAAGGGCTCCACGCAGGTGAACGGCAGCGTGCAGTCAAACAGTGCCCTGAGCGCACCGTCCGGCAAAGAGGCGAGATACAGGACCAAGGTTTCGTCGACGGTGATGAACTGGACCGAGTTCTGGATGGACCATCGGCTCAGCCATTCCCGGTCGGCTCTCGCGAGCTTGCCGAAGTGGAGGACGAACGTGCGCGCGTGGGGAGTGGAGCCGACCACCTGAATGATCGACTCGCGCGACGAGGCGCTCCAGTTGAGAACGACTTTGTAGCGGCCGCGCGCATCCGAACCGAAGGAGTAGGCAGGGCACAACTCACGAGCGCGGAGGGGCTCCGTCCGCAGGACTACCGAAGCGTCAGTGCGCACCTGCACGCTGTCGTCGGTGATCGTGAATCCGAGGCCTGCGAAGAACTGGGACACCAAGTCGGGGTCTACGCTCCGTTGACGCGCCATCCGATACCAGACGTCTAAGAGGTCTGCGGATCGTTCGGATTGAGCCGGCGACAGAGCGGAGAATTTGAGACCAAGTATGTCCTCCCGGTCGGCTGCGGCGCGAACAAGGGCATCGTGCGAGGGTCCGGCTGTCCCGTCGAGCTCGGCGGCGATCTGGTCAACAACCTCTAGGAGGGACAGAAGACGCGACAGCCCGCCGGCATCGGCAGAGCGGAGCGGCTGGCCCGACTTTAGGCAATCGATCTGTTCGTGGAGAATGGTCAGGTCGCCCGTGTCTAGCGCGTGTTGGACAAGGGCTTGTTCGCGGGAGTCGCTGAGAGGAAGGTATTCGTCGAGTTGAGCCTTCACTTTGGCGATAGCGTTGGTGAAACAGGGCTCGATCTGCGCTTCAATGGCGGCGACATCATTCGCAGCCGTCAGGGCTTGCTCTCTGTGCTCGACTCGGCGGCTTGTCTCGGCAATGGACGCGGTCAAGTCGGCGCGTTGGTCTTCGGAGACCTGGCCGTTGATGAACGCCTGTTCGAGCTTGTCCGTCACGTCGTACAGTCGAAGCTGCAGGAGACCGCGACTCTCTGCTACGGCACGGTTCAAACGGTCCTGGCAGGCATCCTCCGCAGGATCGTCCTCGGCAGCCATTCGGGTACAGACGGCGTGCGCGCCCAAGAGGTCATTCTGTTGGAGCCGTAAATCAAAAGCCGCCATCAGTGTCTTGGCGTGCGCGTCGGCGTCGATCATCAGGGCGCGCGATCTGACCGGGGGAATGGACTCCGGGATGGTCCCTCGGCTGTCAACGCGCAGCCCAGGGACGAAGAGGAGGTCGTCCGACAGTGCTTGGACCGGTCCGATGGCGACATTGCTGTCGCCCTCCTGTTTGCGACGGAAGATGCCGTCGAGCGACTCGATGGCTTCAAGTGCACAACAGAGCGCGCTGGCCAACGGAACAGCCGGGGAAGCCCGCTGAAGTTTCTGGATGGTATCGCGAGCGACGGGTACATGATCGTTGATGTCTCTGTGGAACTCTTCCACAATGCCTTCGACGAATCCGGCGCCCCCAGGTTTTGCCTCGATGAGGCGCAGCCAAGCCCGTGCAAGGGCGAGGGGTTCAGCGAGGCGGCTTTGGAACTGCGAGAGCGCCCGACCCGTGATTCTTCGGCCACGACGTCTGATTTCCTTCCGATCCGTGTTCTTGATCAAGTCGTCTACGGACCTCTTGTCAGCGAGCTGATCTACGATCTGGCGGACGCGCACCTCGTGGGCGGCTTCATCGGTCGAGAGGAGGCGATCCAGTTCGGCGAGGATACCGCCGTCTCTCAGCCAGTGTTTCCATACCGCACCGGCTGGCGCGTAGAGGAACTTTGCGAAGGTCGTGGAAGACCTCCATCGGGCGACCTCGTCGGCGTGTTTCGCGATGCGGTCTTTCCACGCGCCTTCGTCGAGGATCGCCGTAAGCGTAAGGAGGTCGAGACGGATGGTCTGTAGCTTTTCGGCATGTTTTGCCACAGCGCCGGCGAGCCGAAATACAGGAGTCAGCCCATCTGAGAGCTCGACGCGCAGGAGGGGAATGCTCCCTCCTGGCGGAGAAGCGAACAGGGCGGGAAACAGCGATGCGGCAAACAGCAGGAGGTTCAGCGTGTCCCGAGTCGGTTGGTCGACGTTCCCGAAATCGAGACAACCGGTCAGGTCGCCGATCCGCCTACCGAATTCGTGGGCCACGTCATCGTAGGGACCACGCACTACGGTTCCCAACGCGACGGCGGCAAGCAGCTCAGGCGACGGTTGGTCTACCCGGCCTTCGACCGTTTGGTCGGCAAGGGCGATCTGGTAGGCCAAGCCGAGCCGACCGCTGCCGACGGCGTCCCAGACGGCGGCTTGCGCGGGACGAAGAGCTTTGTCGTGGCCTGGTTCCTCCGGGGGGGTATCCTGCGCCGATCCAGCGGCGCTCGTAGGTTCTGCAGTAGGCACCGTCTGCGGCGAGTGATCGCGGCTATCGGGCGGGGCCGTCGACTGACCACCGGACGGGCGGTCCCGATCGGGGTCGCGGACTTCATTCTCCGGGGGCGCAGCAGAGAGGGTCTGCCGGCTGGAGTCGCTGCCTGCTTCGTTGAGGGAATCCGGCGGGGCAGCGTGGGAGGAGTCGGAAGAAACATGCGCGGTCTCAGGCGTCGCAACAGGGGTGGCTGTGTCAACCGCAACTCCCGTCGGCTGTGACGTGGCGGGGAGTGCGGAAGAGGTGGGTGCCAAGACATCGATAGCGTCCCGTCTGGCGACAAACACTGCTTTCCTCGCCGCCGAGTGGTCGTCGGATCGCCGGTCAAGCAGTTCCAGGTCAGCTCGCGACGGAACGCCTTTGGCATCCATTGCCGAATCGTGGAGATCAAGTGCGTCTTTAGCATCCCGCTCTTGGGCGTACGCAACGGCGCACCTCTCTAGCCCTCAAACAAGCGCGACTTGTGCACCGCATCTACCAATGAGTACCGGAAAGGCTTATCCTGATTGCAGTTAGGAGCATCCGGCGCGAGTCGTCGGGTTCCAACCAGGAGGCCTTTCCGGTGAAGACAATATCGCACAAACAGAGCCGCAGGAACAGTGCCCGGCGGAAGCGGAAGCTGAAGGCGCGCCATGCCGGGGCGAGGCGGCCGAGGGCCCGGTGGCAGCCGGTGTTCGGCGCGGGCAAGGTCCACTACGAGATCGGGGCGCGGATCAACGCAATGAGCTACGGAGGCATCGGCGCGATGCGGCGGCTGGCGTCGAAGCTGGGCCTGGTCCGGGAGATCGACGCGCGGCTGAAGGTGCTGAAGCGGCACCTGCCCTACTTCGAGTCGGATCATGTGCTGAACATGGCCTTCAACGTGCTGTGCGGGGGCACGCGGCTGCAGGACCTGGGCAGCCTGCGCAACAACGCGGCCTATATGGACGCGCTGGGCGCGGAGACGATCCCGAGCCCGACGGCGGCGGGCGACTTCACGCGCCGCTACGGCGAGGCGGACGTGATCGAGCTGATGGAGAGCATCAACGCGGTGCGGCCGCAGTTGTGGCGGGGCCGGGCCCGGGACCTGCTCGCGCCGGTGGCCTACGTGGATGTGGACGGGACGCTGGCGCCGACGCTGGGCGAGAAGAAGGAGGGCATGGACATGTCCTACAAGGGGGTGTGGGGCTACCACCCGCTGGTCGTCTCGCTGGCCAACACGGGTGAGGTGCTCTACCTGGTGAACCGCCCGGGCAACGCGGTGAGCCACCAGGGCGCGGCGGAGTGGATCGACCGGGCGGTCGCCCTCGTGTCGCCGCATGCCGAGCGGGTGTGCCTGCGCGGGGACACGGACTTCTCGCTGACCGCCCACTTCGACCGCTGGAGTGTGGACGCGGACTTCATCTTCGGCTTTGACGCCCAGCCGGCGATGGTCAAGCGGGCTGAGGGGCTGGAGGAGGCGGCGTGGAAGCGGCTGGAGCGGCGGCCGGGGTACACGTCGCGGACGGGGACGACGCGGAGCAAGCGGCAGGACGTGAGGGGACGCATCGTGCTTGAGCGGGGCTACGTGAACAAGCGGCTCAACCATGAGGATGTGGCCGAGTACGAGTATCAGCCGGGGAAGTGCCGGGAGACCTACCGGATGGTGGTGGTGCGCAAGAACATCAGCAAGACGAAGGGTGAGCTGACGCTGCTGGACGAGATCCGCTACTTCTTCTACATCACCACGCGGCGGGACCTGAGCGCGGCCGAGGTCGTCCGGCTGGCCAACGCCCGCTGCGACCAGGAGAACGTGATCGCGCAGCTGAAGGGCGGCGTGGGCGCCATGCGGGTGCCCCTCTACGACTTGGTGAGCAACTGGGCCTACATGGTGATGGCGGCGCTGGCGTGGAACCTGAAGAGCTGGTTCGCCATGATGATGCACTTCAAGGCCGACCGCCGGAAGTACATCGCCATGGAGTTCAGGACGTTCATCCGCGAGATGATCCTGCTGCCCTGCCAGGTCATCCGGCGGGCTCGGCGCACGACCCTGCGGATCATCGGCTGGCAGCCCTCGGTCGACCGGCTGTTCAGCACCTGGAACACGATCGAGCGGACCGGCTTCCGGTAACGCCGCCTCGTCCCCTCCGTCGTGTCGCGAACGTAGTACCGCTTCGGGGACCGGTGTCCCCCGGCACCAAAACACCCCTCCGAACGAGCGTCCCGGCGACCGGAAACAAGCATCGGCCAGCCCGTAAGGCTCCCTCCAGCCGCTTCCCAAGCGGCAACCGGGCTGCAAAAGCCACGCCGCACAACCAAAACCTGCCTCCGGGACCGTACTCGCTTATTTTAGGTCTAGCTGCCGGTCGAAATTCCGCTTGGCTCGCCGAATGCTTGCCCGTAGCTCGTCAGGGAGGTTGCCGCCTTGGAATGGGTAGGCGGAGCGCCATTCGGCCATTATGGAGTCGACTTTCGCCACGAACCACGTTGCGGTCTTCGATTTCTCGCTGAGGTATGTGGCCAAGTCCGCGAGCAGAGCGTCGATGGTTTCCTGGGCAGCCGCGTCGAGTGCCGGTTCGCGGAGTTTGAGAATGTCCGCTGTGAGTTTCTCGACGGCACTGAAAAGGGCGATTGTTGGGGGCTGTTCGGCGAGTTCATTGGCGGTGGCACCGAGTTCTCTGGCGCTGCGCTGCAGGATGTCGAGGACGTTGCCGACGGGGTGATCTGGGAGCGTCGGATCGGCGCAAGCACCAGTGTCCGGTGTTGGTGTCGAGAGGTTGGAGTCGGGCATGGGTGGTTCCAGTGGGGTCGGCGAACGATCCCCTGTCGGGGTCGAGGTAGACGGTGACGTATTTGCAGCCTAGTGTAGTGTCCGCGATATAACCTTGTTAAGGACGGCGGTGCGAGTTATGGTTCCTCTTCGTGCGGGATCGAGAGGCGTTTGACGAGGAGGAGCCATGCGGAAGGCGGTCGGGATCGAGCTTGCGGAGGGAGACCGGGAGGTTCTGGAGCGGTGGTCGCGGTTGCGGAGCGCGACGGTGCGGCTGCGGGAGCGGTCGCGGATCGTGCTGATGGCCTCGGAGGGGATGACGAACAGGGCCATCGCCGAGGAGCTGCGAACGCACACGGACAAGGCGGGCCGCTGGCGGCGGCGGTACGCGGACGAGGGGCTGAAGGGGATCGAGAAGGAGCGTCCCCGGGGCGGGAATCACGGGGGCAAGTGCCCGAAGGCGCAGGCGGCGCTGAGGGCGGAGATCATCCGCCGGACGACGCAGGAGAGGCCGCCGGACGCGACGCACTGGTCGTGCCGGCCGATGGCGCGGGCGGTGGGCACGACACACAGCTTCGTGAACACGGTGTGGCGGTCCGCGGGGCTGAAGCCCCACCTGTGGCGCACCTTCAAGGCGAGCACGGATCCGCGCTTCGAGGAGAAGCTGCAAGACGTTGTGGGGCTGTACCTTGACCCGCCGGACAACGCGGCGGTCTTCAGCTTTGACGAGAAGAGCTCGGTCCAGGCGCTCGACCGGACGCAGCCGGGTCTGCCGCTGAAGCCCGGCCGCTGCGGGACGATGACGCACGACTACAAGCGCCACGGGACCACGTCGCTGTTCGTGGCGATGGACGTGGCGTCGGGCGAGGTGACCGGCGAGACGTACCGCCGGCACCGCCACCAGGAGGTGCTCCGGTTCTTCCGCAAGGTCGAGAAGGAGGTGCCGAAGGGGCGGGAGATCCACATCATTCTGGACAACTACGCGACCCACAAGCACCAGAAGGTGAAGGCGTGGGCCGAACGCACGAAACGCGTCCGCTTCCACTTCGTCCCGACGAGTTCCTCGTGGCTGAACCTGGTCGAGCGCTTCTTCAGCACGCTGACGCAGAAGCGGATCCGCCGCGGCGTCTTCCACTCCGTCGGCCACCTAGAATCGTGCCTGAAGCAGTACATCGAGACCCACAACGAGAACCCCCGGCCGTTCGTCTGGACGAAGTCGGCCGCGCAGATCCTCGAGAAGGTGCACCGGGCCCGCAAGGCGCTCGCCGCCGCCTCCGCGTAGGTGCATTATGTTTCGGACACTACACTACGATCCCGCCGCTTGGGCCCGCTACCTGCGGGAGACGCCGTTCCCCGAGCAAATGCCGCTGCCGCTATACCGGCGGCTCCTGGTTGACGCACAACGGAACCTCTGGGCCGAGCGCTACGGGCCTTTCCGGGAAGAGGAGTCCTCCTGGTACGTGTTCGATGAGCAGGGAGTGTGGCTTGGCGAGGTCGCCACTCCGACTGGTCTCTACATCTTCGAGATTGGCACGGATTACGTGCTCGGGGTACGCCGGGACGAACTCGACGTACCGTTTGTCGTCGTGATCCCGCTGGACCGGAGCGGTTGAGGGGAGTAGGCCCACCGATTTTGTCGTATCGCTATTACTTTAAGTCGCAATCCACGACTGAGAAGGAGCTGGTCTCATGCGCAAGCGCATCATGTTGTCCGGTCCCGCGCTGATCGCCGTTCTTGCGATGCCGGGGTGCGGAGAGTCGACCACACCGCTGACCTTCGAGCCGGGGCCGCTGGGTGCGGTCACTTTGGAGGAGGGCGAGGACATACGGATCCGTATGCTGCTCTCGGTCACGGTCGCGCCGTCGCTGGGGGCCGTGTCCCGACACGGGGCCGAGTTGGCCGCCGAGGACATGGGCCCCGTCCTTGGGCGCCAGGTCGAGCTGGGCGATCCCGTCGACACGAGTTGTTCGCCGGAAGGCGGGCGGGCGGGTGCGCTTGGAATCGTCGGGGACCCGCAGGTGGCGGGTGTAGTCGGAACAAACTGCTCGGCCGCGGCCGTGGCGGCGTCGCCCATCATCAGCGACGCGGGACTGGTCATGATTTCGCCCAGCAACACCTCGCCGCGGCTCACTTCGGACCTGGCCGGCAACGCGAACGCCGACTATCGCGCCGGTTACTTTCGCGTGTCGTCCAACGACCTCCACCAGGCACGCGCCCTCTCGGATTTCGTCTACAACCAACTCGAGCTGCGGAGTGTGGCCACGCTTCACGACGGCGACCCTTACACGTCCGCCCTCGTGGAGGCGTTCGCCGACGCGTTCTCGGCCCTCGGGGGCGACGTACCGGCCCAGGCCGCAATCGAGAAGGGCGAAACCGACATGACGGACGTTCTCGATGAGTTCGCGGCCGTCGGCCCGGATGCCATCTTCTTTCCGCTTTTCGTGACGGAGGGATCGGCCTTCGCCGCGCAGGCGCGGTCCTTCGCCGGGCTTGAAGGGACAACGCTGATTTCCGCGGCTGCACTGCTGGTCTCCCAGTTCCTGGGGACGCCGCAGTCGGAGGGGATCTACTTCGCCGGACCGCAAGCGGACTTTCGCTCCAACGTCAACGAGCAGACGGGACAGAGCGGAGAGCAGGTTCTCGCCGCGTACGAGGCCGGATACGGCAGTTTCCCCCCGTCACCCTATTGGGCGCACGCCTATGATGCGACCACCATCCTGCTCTCGGCCATCGAGTCCGTTGCCGTGGAGGAGGGCGACTGGCTGTTCATAGACCGGGCGGCACTCCGCGCACAAGTGGGAGCAACGGCCTTCGACGGCCTGGTTGGGACGGTATCCTGCGACGAGTTCGGCGACTGCGGCACGGGACGGATGAACATCTACCATCACACGGACATCAGCATCACCGACGTTTCCAAACTGCCGGTCGTCTACGTATACAGCCCCTGAGTCAGTCGGCAGCCCGTTTCCGTGGATCGGCCGATCTCACGCTCAGTGCATCGGGACTTCACCAATCGAGATCACATGCGATCCCCCCACTTCCGCGCCAAAGCCGCGTTCACCCACCCGATAACCACGCTCGCCGAGATCCCTATCAGCGCAGCCAGCACGTTGGAAAAGACGTCGAAGTTGTCGTAGACGCGGTTGGGCAGCAACGCCTGGATGCCCTCGTCGAGCCAGCCCAACAGCGAGGCCACCACCAGGGCGAGTACCGCCGGCACCGGCACCCGGCGGCCGTTCTGCGAACGCTCGCTGAGAGCGTTGTAGATCAAGACCGCGACGATGCCGTACTCGAACAGGTGGGTGCGCTCCTCGGGACTGACGCCCATCCTGAGCACCGTCATCCCGTAGACAGCCGTGACACCGAGCGCCACCCAGACCTCGCGTCGCCCGGGGCGCTTCTTCAGCCCGCTTCCGACGATGGCCGCCACCGTGAGGAACATGAGGAAGAAGAACGAGGCACGCATCAGGTTGTTTTCGCGCAGCACTTCGGCAAGCGTTCCCGCCAGCCCCAGGGTGGAGTAGATGGCGACGACGACGGCCAGCGCGCAGAACCAGAGGCGCCGCTCGCGGTTGGAGGTGAAGAGAGACACGCATGTCACGTTGGGGATTCTTCCGGAGTCGGGGGATTGGCGGCGTCAAGCTACCGGAGCGACGGAGGGCGGGACAAGCGGCCGGAAGACGCCGCTGTCCGAGTCCTACCAGATGTTCTCGAGAAGTACCGGGTGACGCCGGCGGCGAGTTGAGCGGCTAGTGCGCCGATGCGCCATCGGCGCTTACGATCGCGTCAGCCTCCAGAACCTGAACAATGCGAGCCACTGGTCGAAGGTGAGGCCGCAGGGTGGTCCGGAAGGATCGAACCTGAGATCTCGACTCAGCCGGTAGATTTGCGTTCGGGTGAATTCGGATCGCAGACACCGCCTGATTGAGCGGCCGTCGCGACCGAAGCAACTCTGGATGAAGCGCCGGTAGTCCACGGCTTGGAATCGGTCCACAAGCGGTCTGGTTCGACGGGCGAGCCAGAGCGCGACGGCGTCGACGCTGGGAGGGGGATCGAAGTCGGTACGGCGAAAGCGCAGCACGATCTCGATCTGCCACCACGGCTTGAGCAGCAGCGAGGACAGGGTCTCCCGGGAACAGGGACCGCCAGCAAACCGTTCGGCCGCTTCACGCTGGATCACGAGATAGGCGTCCTGCGGTGGAGAATCGGCCTGGACAAGCCGCCGGACGATGGCGGCAGTCCGATTGAACGGAATGTTCCCCAGGACCTTGTAGGGGACATCGGGCAGCCGAAAACGCACGAAGTCGGACCTGACGATCGTGACACGGTTGTCACTCAGGAAGCGCGTGCGAAGCGCCTCGGACAGCGCTCCGTCGAACTCTACCGCAACCGACTCCGGCGCGGCTCCCGTGCAACGGGATTGGTTCGGCGAACGTCCAATCATCAACTGGAGGCTGATTCATGAGATTCCGTTGCGCTGTGTTCATTACGCTGCTGGCCGCCTGTGGCGGCGAAACCGGGGGGGCGTCCGCTCCACAGCCGAGCGAGGACCGTCCGCTCGCGGCCGATTTCGAGGAGGTGTACCGGATCGGAGGGATCGAGGCGGAGGGGTGGGATGCGTTTACGGAGATCGCGGACCTGGGCTTCGACGCGCGCGGTCATCTCTACATTCGCGACGAGGCCGAGTCCTCCACCCAGGTCGTAGCCGTCAACGGGGTCGGTGCCTTGGCGGCGGAGTTCGGGCGCATGGGCGATGGCCCGGGCGAGCTTCGCCAGGTCGGGCACATGGTGGCCCGGCCCGAGGGTGGGGCCGTGATTGTCGACGATGGACACCGCGCCTACCTCCTGTTCGGAGCCGACGGGTCTTTCGAACGCGCGGTCCGCTTTGCGGATCCGGGTGCCTCCCGGACGGCTTCCGCTGAGAGGGTGCGCCACGGGCGGGAGGGAGGAGCGTTGTTCCTGACACGAGGTGCGACAGCGAGCTTCAGCCAAGGGGAAGCGTCCGTCAGCTCTGGGGACCGCACGGTCTACCGAGTGTCGCTCGACGAGGGGGAAGAGGCGGCCACGGTTCCGTTCGCGGAGGGTTGGGAACCACGGCCCGAGCGGCAGGTCACGATGGAGGCCGACGATCCCTCGGACATGTTCGGTATGCTCGGCGACGCATACGTCTACTTCTCGCCCCGCATGGTGTTCGATGTCGTCCCGGGCGGCGGGATGGCGTATTCGGATTCCTCCGCGTACGAGGTCAAGATCCAGGCGGCGAGTGCCCCGCCGCGCGTCGTGGGCCGGCCCCTACACCCCCAGCCCGTTACGGAACAACTTCGGGAACGCGCCCGGGCCCGGGCGCTGGAAGACTTCGAGTCGTCCGTCGAGGAGCAGTTCACCCCCTCGGGGTTGGGCGACGACGTTCCCGAGGCGATCCGTGAGCAGATGGCAGCCATGATGGAAGGCATGGCGGCCGGCGTGCGCGACATGGTGGAGAACGCGAGCTTCATGCCCGAGGTGCCCCTTGTCCGGAATCTTCGCACGACCTGGGAAGGGGCGATCTGGGTGGAACGCTGGGGGAGCGACCCCCTGGCGCAAATCGACCTCGCCGTCGGAGGGTCGGACGACCGGAACCGGGAGGGGCAGGAGGCTGCCGAGGGATGGATCGATGTCCTGGCGCTGGGAGGCGAGTACGTGGGCACGTTCTCGCTGCAGGAGACGCCCATGCCCGGCGCGTTTGGGCCCGGTGGCCTCGTCGCTTTCGTCGAGACGGACGAATACGACATCCCGACGATCATCGTGAAACGGCTACCCGCGGCCGTCCGCTAGGAGTCTGCGGACGCCCTCGAAGCGGGCGCTGGAGACGAACGGCAGCGCCGTCCAGAACCTCGGCGTCACGTCAGGGGTCAAGATCCGCCATGCCTCACGTTGCCGACCCCCGGGAATTGCCACAAATGAAGGCGTTTCGGGCCTCGATTGGGGCATTTTGGACCTCGATTGTAACAAAACTGTTACAAAGCTTCCAATCACAGAATCTGCCGTTAGTCTTCTGTAACCACACAGGGGAATCATGGCATTCCGCCTTGAGGGCGGTCAGCGGGCCGGATGGGTTTCAAATCCATCCGGCCCGCTGCCATTCCGGGGTTTGGCCAGTCACAACTTCACCGCTATGGAGGCACGAAATGGGATGGTCTGACCTGATGGAACGCGTCGAAGAGGAGACGATCGAGCGGCAGCGGTTGGCCCAGAAGGGAGCGGTCGACAAGAAACCGGCAATGGCCTGGACGCTGTGGCTCGTGCTCGGCTGGCTCGGAGGACACCGGTTCTACCTGCAGAAGAGCGGATGGCTCATGCTGGCCTGGTTCGTGTTTGCGGGCTTGATCCTGTCGGTGATTCTTCCCGGCGACACCACGGGCCCCATGATCTGGTTCATCGGCGCGGTCTGCTGGTGGGTCGCCGACGCCTTCTTCATCCCGACGTGGGTCCGCGAATTCCAGACCACATACGCCGAGGCGGCGCACGAGCTGGAAGCCGAGGACATGGCCGAGGCATTGACGCTTCCACTTCTCAGGGCTGCACAGAAGCACGGAGGAACACTGACCGTCACGCAGGGCGTGCTGGCGACCGGACTTCCGTTCACGGACGTGGAGCGATGCCTGATGGAGCTATCCGGGACAGGCTATGTCGAGATTCAGAATACCGATGACGGTAATCTGTTGTTTGCCTTCGGCGATCTTCCGGAGTGGGACCCGCAGGAGCAGGCGGAAATCGAGTTGGCGGAAGCCAATGCGCTCGCGCTGGCGGAGGCCGCTGATGCCCTGGAACTGGAAACAGAGCTATTGGAGGAAGCCGAGAAGCGGTCTCATCGGCGCTCTGCCGGGTCTTCGGTCGTGCGCGGGGCCGTGGCCGGGCTGACGGCGTTCGGGCTAAACGCCATCTTCGACGATGATGATGAGTGATTTGGGGAAGGCGCCGGGCCTGCTCCCTCCCCGGGTTGACAGCTACCCCGACGCGCCCCTTTCCACCAGCCCATACACCGCCACGCTCTGCACATCCAGTTCGCCGCGCTGGAGCAGGAGCACCCAGTCCGGACCCGCGTCGAGGACGGTCGGGCCCGCGGGGATGGTGAGGCGCCGCATCCACACGCCGTCCGCGTCGAGGAGGTGCAGTTCCTGGTCCGGTGCCCGCCAGCCGTAGGTCGTGATCCACACACTGCCGTCCCGCAGCGGCAGGAGAGCTTCGTACGCGGGAAAGCGCTCCGGCAGCCTGTCCCGTATGTCCGGCCACCTTTCCCTTTCGAAGCGACGGCGTTGCTCGGGGTCGTCGTACTCGGCCAGCCGGGATTCCAGGTATCTGTCCAGGTGCCCGCTGGTGATCTCCAGATCCGGTCCGGCCCAGCGGGCGACGCGCGTCACTCGGCCGGTCCAGTCCAGATGCTCGAGTTCGTAGTCGTCGCCCGACCCGTACCACACACCCGTGGGCGTGACCGCGAACACCATGCTCCGGCCCCACGATCTGGGACCGCTGCCCCCGGTAGAGCGGGTACGGTCCGTGCCGGGGATCCCGGAACGCAGGGTGACCACTCTGTCACCGCGCGCCAAGCTCAGCTCCATCTCCCAACGGTGGTGCTCGCCCGCGGCTACGGTCCGGTCGTGATCCGGCCACGGCGTGAAGACCAGCTCGCCGTCGGGCGTGCAGGCCGGTTCCTGGTACGGAGGAACTCCGGCCGCGTTGAGCACCCGCGTGTCCAAGACTTTCCCGTCCTGATCAAGCTCGGTGATCCGGCTATTGTGCCAGTCGAACACCGTGAGCGCCGCTCCCGGGCAGCCCCGCAGCAGCCGGAGTCCCCCGTAGTCGCCAGGTCCCTCACCCGCCCGTCCACTCGTCCAAACGTGCCGCCCGCTGGCGTCATACCTGCGGACGTTGTGGCTCTGCTCGTCGACTATGACTACACCCCCGTCCTCCAGACGAATGGCGCCGGTCACGTCGCCGAAGATGTATTCCACCGGACCATCGATCACTCCGATCCGCACCAGCGGCTCGTCTGCCAGGGTCAGGTCGGGGTCACGGGGAGCGGTGCTCTCGACCACCGTCTGGGCGGCCAGCGGGCTCGCCGATGTCGCTCCAGGGGGCCACATGAGCAACGTTGCGGCAAGTGCGAGGGTCCTGGTTGAGGCGTGTGTCACTTGTGGCTTCCCGTGGAGTCGGGACGGGGGATCGGCGGAGTCAAGCTACCGGGACGGCGGAGCGCGGGACAAGCAGGTCATAAGGCTGCAGCACTGTTCCGTTGCTCTCTCCGTGCGAGTACCGTTAGGGTAGAGTCACATCCTCAGCCACGGAGACAGACCCTCGAGCACTTCCAGCGGTCCTACGAGCCGATGAAAGCCGCACCTGGCACCGATATCCGCGATGCCCCGGCGTACACCTTTTTGGCGGCTGCCCGATACTTGGGGATGCCGCAGGCCACACTCCGCTATTGGGTGCTCGGTCGGACCGACCGACGGGCAGCAGGATCCGTCGTCTCCGAACCGTTGATACGGGCTCCGGCCGGAAGCAGCAGCCTCATTTCCTTCAACAACCTCGTTGAAGCTCATGTCCTTCGCGCGATCCGGACCAAGGATGGCGTGAGGATGGCGACGCTTCGCAAGGCCATTAGCTACGCCGAAAACGCGCTTGGCATCGAGCGCCTCCTGTTGAGCGATGAACTGCGGACCTCGGGCCAAGACGTCTTTCTTGAGCAACTCCGCAAACTGATTACGCTTTCCAGGTCTGGGCAGATGGCGATGCAGCAGATGCTCGCGGCCTACCTGAAGCGAGTCGACCGGGATGCTGACGCCCTCCCATTCAGACTCTACCCACTCCGTCCCGCATGGTCGGGCGACAAGAAGACGATTGTAATCGATCCCCGCATTTCATTCGGACGTCCAACTGTGGCCGGCTCGGGTATCTCTACCGCTGCCCTCGTGGATCGCTTTGACGCCGGTGAAGACCTGCGGACCCTCGCCAAGGACTATCGACTAGACATCGCCCAGATCGAAGACGCCGTGCTCTACGAATGGGCCGCTTGAATAGGGTTTATTTCATCGACCGTGACCTGGGTTACCGGATATTCCCCGACGCGCTCGAAGAGGCGGGACTCACGGTCATCAAGCACGATGACTGCTTTCCGCACGATACGCCCGACACCGAATGGTTCCGACGCGTTGCCAAGGAGGGTTGGGTCGGCGTGTCTGGTGACCAGAAAATCTTGCGTCAGCCGTTGGCGATTGCTGCCATCCGGGATTCTGTTGCTTGCGTGTTGGTCGTAGTCGGAACCCACGTTCCTGCCCAAGAGCGAGCCCGCAACTTCGTCAACACCCTGCCCAAGATTGAGCGCCTGTTGGAGGCCATGGAGCCTCCGGCAATCGCGAAGATCTACCGACCCACGCCAAGGGAGCTGGTCTTCGAGGGCAAACCGGGTTCGGTGAAGCAGATCCCGTTGCCGCCAAGCCCAAACCCTCACGTTACGTCAGGGTCATAATCCGCCACGCCACCGGCGGCCCCTGGCAATCTCACGACCCCCCCCCTCACCTCACCAGCCGAATCCGCACCGGCCCCTTGAGACTCAGCCCAAACGGTTCCCTGCCCGGCCTCGTCACCGTCCCCATCAGATCCCTCTCATATTCATGGTAGGCAACCAGTCTGCGTTCGGGATCCCATAGCACGATTCCGGTCAACGAGCCCGTCATGTGACGCCTGGTCAACCTGCCCGGCCGTCCCACGAAGACCATGAGGTCGACCTTGCCCGCCACCGCAATGTGCAGGAGCCCGCGGCCGTCCACCAAGGTGTCTCCTACGAGGGTGTAGGTGTAGGCCGACCTGGAAACCACTTCTGCTCGCTGCCCGTCGGTGTGCCACCTGAGCGTATCCACCCAGGTACCACCCGGGTCCACGACGCTATCGGGCAGGCGTGGGAAGAGGTCGTGGGCGAGGGCGGCGAAGGAAAACACCACGGCGTCCGGACCGGTGAGTCCGGGGAACGACGTCACCTCGACAACGCCGCGCCGGTTCATCACGAACTCGAGGGGTCCGGTCAGGTAGCCAAGGTCCGCGGCCACGGCTGCCTGCATGGGATCGGACAAGGAACCCTCGAAGCCTTCTGCAACGCCCCGGACCCGCATACCACGAGCGTCTCTCGCAAAGGCCAGGTGCACCGTCATGGAGTATTCCCCCGCAATCTCCAGATCTCCGACGGGCGAGTTCAGGGTGAATTCAAGCGGTCGTCGCAACACCTCAGGGAGATGTTGCGATGGCAGCGAGCAGGCACCGAGGAGCGGATCGAGCCCTACGTCCGCGGATGCGTTCACCAGGCCGTCCGCCGGTGGGACGGCGCGAGCATCGGCAGAGGTTCTGGAAAGAGATCGCTCGAGGTCTGTCGAGCGAGGAGGCCGCCGTGGCAGCGGGTGTGTCCCCTGCTGTCGGGACACGCTGGTTTCGCGAATGTGGTGGCATGCCACCACTCAATCTTCGTCCCCAGTCACGGCGCTATCTCTCGTTCGTTGAGCGAGAAGAGATCGCCGTTCTTCGAGCCCGTGCTCGTGGCGTGCGCGAGATCGCCCGGCAGTTGGGCCGCTCACCCTCGACGATCTCGCGAGAACTGCGGCGCAACGCAGCTACAGGAGGAGGGAACCTCGAGTATCGGGCCACGACCGCTCAATGGCACGCCGACCGGCGAGCGAAACGTCCAAAGCTTGCGAAGCTCGCTACGAACGGCGAACTGAGGCAGTATGTGCAGGATCGCCTCGGAGGCCTGATCCGAGCTCTGGACGGTGCCGCTCTGGCAGGCCCCGATGTGCGCTGGATCGGACGGCGTCACGGTCGCCGACAAGACCGGCGGCGGGCGGCCTCGTGGAGTCCCGAGCAGATCGCCAACAGGCTACGGGTCGACTTCCCCGGCGATGAGTCCATGCGTATATCGCACGAAGCCATCTACCAGGCGCTCTACGTTCCAGGCCGCGGTGCGCTGCGACGGGAGCTGACAGCGTGCCTTCGGACGGGACGCACGTTACGGGTGCCTCGAGCTCGCACCCGCGGACGGGGCAAGACGTTCGTTCACCCCGAGATCATGCTCAGCGAGCGACCGGCCGAGGCAGACGACCGCGCCGTTCCCGGGCACTGGGAAGGCGACCTGATCTTGGGGCTGGGCAGTTCGGCGATCGGAACGCTGGTCGAGCGGACCTCCAGGTTCACGATGCTGCTCCACCTTCCCCGCCATGACAAACACGGCGAGGCCAGGACCAAGAACGGTCCAGCGTTGGCTGGACACGGTGCCGAAGCCGTCCGGGACGCGATCGCTTCGTCGATCACGACCCTGCCCGAGCAACTCCGCCGGTCTCTGACATGGGACCAGGGAACAGAGATGGCTCAGCACGCACGGCTTCGCATCGATACTGGCCTGGCCATCTACTTCTGCGACCCGCAGAGCCCGTGGCAGCGCGGCACGAACGAAAACACCAACGGCCTGTTGAGACAGTACTTCCCAAAGGGCACTGACCTCAGCAGACATACCGCTGACGATCTCGCCGCCGTCGCAGCCGCTCTCAACAGCCGCCCCCGCAAGACCCTCGGTTGGAGAACTCCGGCGGAAACCTTGGAAGATCTGTTATCATCAAAGAACCAGACCTCAACCTTGCGTTGAAATGCTCTGCCGCTCCCGTATCTCCAGCCTTCAACGACCGTCGGTCGCTTCTGACTCCCTCGGGTTGGGAGACATCAAATCAAGAACCCACTTCTTTCTTTCTGGTCGCCCTCGCCAGCCTAGTGTCCAGCAAAATCGGGGGCACATGAAAACCCTTCAACACGGTACTGTTGCGACGACCGCTTGAACCTAGGCAGGATGCCCGCCACGGTGTCCGTTATCTCGTAGACGGCATACGGCGGGGACGGAAAACCGTAGCTCAGCCAGCCGGGGGGATAGGGGCTACTCGGACCCGTACAACCCGCGAGGGCTGCAACTGCGACAAGCATCGGCAAGGCTCTCACCCGATCCGGCTCCACTGGCATGAATGTTGACATTGGTGCTGCCGTTATCAACTACCTATTTAGGAGCAAAGAGTTCCGCCTGGCAAGCATAGGATCCCGACGCGGGCCCGCCCCCGCTGGCGGCAATCGGGGGTTTCCCATACTTGTACTCACGCCAGGCCCGCTTCCGCGAGCCGGCTCGTGACCCGATGTGGAGGCAGCATGGACGACAGCGTTCCCTCGCCGGTCATTTCACGCCTGGGGCATGTCCGGGCGGCGGTGCTCGCGCTCTCAGTGCTGACGGCGATGTCGCTGACCGTGATGTCGGCGGGCCTCGGAGCCCAGGACTACGTCTCGCTCCTCCCTCCCATGGAGTGGCGCTCGATCGGGCCTGACCGGGGCGGCCGCTCGATCGCGGTGGCGGGCCATGCCGAGCGGCCGTTCGAGTACTACTTCGGCGCGACGGGAGGAGGGCTGTTCAAGACGACCGACGGCGGGTCCTCATGGACTGAGGTGACCGATGGGCAGGTCGGCAGCGCCTCGGTGGGCGCGGTCGCGATGGCACCGTCCGACCCCGATATCGTCTACATCGGCATGGGCGAGGTGCAGCTCCGCGCCAACGTCCTCCAGGGCGATGGCGTCTACCGCTCGGACGATGCCGGGAAGAGCTGGCGGCACCTCGGCCTGGCCGACACCCACGCGATCGGACGGATCCGCATCCATCCGACCGACCCTGACCGCGTGTACGTGGCGGCCCTCGGCCATCCGTTCGGGCCCAACCCCGAGCGCGGAGTCTTCCGGACCACCGACGGGGGTGACACCTGGGAGAAGGTCCTCTTCCGCGACGAACGCACGGGAGCCGTCGACCTCGTCATGGATCCGGTCGATCCGGACGTCCTCTACGCGACGCTCTGGCAAGTGTACCGTAAGCCGTGGCGCCTGTGGAGCGGCGGCGAGGGGTCGGGGATCTTCAAGTCCACGGACGGCGGCGACACATGGAGCGAGCTCACGCGCAACCCGGGCCTCCCGGCCGGTCTGCTCGGCAAGATCACGGTGACCGTGTCCGGCGCGGACCCGGATCGGGTGTGGGCGAACGTCGAGGCCGAGCGGGGCGGGCTGTACAGGTCCGACGACGGAGGCCGGTCGTGGGAACTCGTCAACGGCCATCGGGACATCTGGCAGCGCGCGTTCTACTTCCAGCGCCTCGAAGCGGACCCGCTCGATCGCAACACGCTGTACATCCTCAACTTCCGACTCATGCGCTCGACCGATGGCGGACGCACTCTCGAGAGCGTGCCCGAGACCCACGCCGACCATCACGACCTGTGGATCGATCCCGTGAACCCTCTGCGCATGATCAACGGCAACGACGGGGGCGGCGTCGTCACGGTGAACGGTGGTCGCACATGGACGTCGATGCGGTATCCGACGGCCCAGATCTATCGCCTGGCGACGACCGCGGACTTCCCCTACCACGTGTGTGGCGCGCAGCAGGACAATTCCACCGTGTGTGTGTCGTCCGAGCCGGGACATCTCCGGGACCCTCGCGGTGCGAGCACGGAATGGATGTACGCGGTGGGCGGAGGCGAGAGCGGCTACATCGCGCCGCACCCCGGCGACCCCGACATCTTGTACGCGGGCGCGACAAACACGCTCACGCGCTACGACCGGGCGACCGGCCTGGTTACGGACATCCAGCCATGGCCGCGCATCGTCATGGGTGAGCCCGCGCGGGACATGCCCGAGCGATGGAACTGGACCTACCCCATCGCGGTGGCGCGGGTGGCGCGCCATGCGCTGTACGTCGGATCGCAGCACCTGTGGAGGTCCGTCGACGAGGGTGAGTCGTGGGCGAAGATCAGCCCGGATCTCACGCGCGCCGAGCCGGAGACGCTCGACGACTCCGGCGGCCCGATCGTGAAGGACCAGGACGGGCCGGAGATCTACGCCACGCTGTACTCGATCGGGCTTTCGCCGCATGAACCAGGGACGATCTGGACGGGATCCGACGACGGTCTCGTCCACGTATCGCGGGACGCCGGCAGCAGCTGGCGCGACGTCACGCCCCCGGACATGCCCCCGCACACGCGTGTCATGACTGTGGAGGTGTCTCCGCACGCTCCGGCGGGTGCGCATGTAGCCGGGATCAGGTACGAGATGGACGACCGGTCACCGTACGCGTGGAAGACCGATGACTACGGCGCGACCTGGACCAGGATCAGCGGCGGGCTTCCCGATGGCGCCTTCGTGCGCGTCGTTCGGGAGGATCCGAAGCGCGCGGGGCTCCTCTACGCGGGCACCGAGCACGGTGTGTTCGCTTCCTTCGACGGTGGCTCGAGTTGGAGCAACCTGTCGTTCGGGCTTCCCCGTACACCCGTCACCGGTATCTCGGTCGAGGAGCGCGACCTGGTGATCAGCTCCCACGGCCGCTCCTTCTGGGTCCTCGACGACATCGAGACGCTGCGGCAGCTCGACTCGGACTTCGCCGGCTCGGACGTGCACCTCTTCCGGCCGGCCGAAGCGGTTCGGCGATCAGTCCCCGCGGTGATCGACTTCCGGGTGAGCCGGCCGGGGCGCGTGCTGCTCGACGTCCTGACGGACGACCGGGAGTACGTGACCACCCTCGTCTCCGACGACCTGGGTGGGGGCACCCACCGGGCCCGCTGGAACCTCCGCTACCCGGGCGCGGTCACCTTCGAGGGAATCGTCCTGGAGGGCGGCAACCCGGCGGTGGGGCCGTGGGCGCCGCCGGGGCGCTACCGGGCGCAGCTGACCGTCGGCGGCATGACCCGGGAGGTGACCTTCGACGTGCACCCCGACCCGAGGCTCGGGGACATTCCCGCCGCCGCGTTCACCGATCAGTTCCGCCTGGCCATGGCGATCCGCGACGCCGAGAGCCGGGCGAACACGAGCGTGCTGATGGCGTGGGACCTCCGTGCCCAGATCGACGCGATCGTCGCCAAGAGCGATGACGCCGGCCTCAGGGACGACGCGTCCGGCTTCGCGGCAGGGATCGAAGCGGTGGCGGGAGAGCTATACCAGCTCCGGAACCAGAGCCCGAAGGACAAGATCGCGTTCCCCATCAAGCTGAACGATCGCCTGACCGGCCTGCGCAGCCACCTGGAGCGGGGAGACGGCACACCGATCGACGCATACCAGGCCGTCTTCAACGAGCTGTCGGCGGAGCTGGACGTGCACCTGCGGACCCTGGAGCGGATGCTCAGCGAGGACCTGCCCGGCTTGAACCGACGGCTCGAGGAAGCGGGGCTCCCGCTGATCGAGGTTAGGGGGGTGCGCTACTGATTGCCGACGGGTGAGCGACAAGCCCTGGGTTTCGTCAGGGCAGCAGCACCGTGCAGCCCTGCGTCTGCCTCGATTCCAGCGCCCGATGGGCCTCAGCCGCGTCCGCAAGCGGAAAGCGCTGGCCCACCGTGAGGCGGATGCGGCCGGCCTGGATGTGCCCGAGGAGCTCGCCGGCAGCCTCTTCCAGGTCTTCGCGGCGCTCGATGTACGGCTTGAGCGACGGGCGGGCCACGGTGATCCCCTTGGCGCTCAGGCGCAGGAGATTCAGCGGGGGCACCGCGCCCGAGGCGTTGCCGAAGGTGATCATCATGCCGAAGCGGCTGAGGCATTCCATCGAGCCGTCGAAGGTGGCCTTGCCGACCCCGTCGAAGACCACCGGAACGCCCTCGCCCCCGGTGATCTCGAGCACCCGTTCGACGAAATCCTCCTCCTTGTAGAGGATGACGTGGTCGCAGCCGTGCTCTCGCGCCAGCTCGCCCTTCTCGGCGCTGCCCGCGGTGCCGATCACGGTCGTGCCCAGCGCCTTGCACCACTGGCTGAGGATGGTGCCCACCCCGCCCGCGGCCGCGTGCACGAGCACGGTTTCGCCCGCGCTCAAACGGTAGGTGCGGCGGCAGAGGTACCAAGACGTCATCCCCTTCAGCATCGCCGCCGCCGCGGTTTCGAAATCGACCCCGTCGGGGATGGGGACCAGCTGGCCCACCGGCGTCACCCTCCGCTCGCAGTAGGCGCCCAGTCCGAACCCGTAGGCGACACGGTCGCCGGGCTGGAAGGTCGGCCCTGCTGCGGCCGGCGACCCCGCTCCGCCCGGCGGCCCCGCCGCTTCCACCACGCCCGCGGCCTCCATCCCGAGTGCTGTCGGCAGCGACGTCACCGGGTAGAGCCCGCTCCGGTGGTAGGTATCGATGAAGTTCAGCCCGACGGCCTCGTGCCGGACGAGCACCTCGCCTGGTCCCGGGTCGGGTACGGCGACCTCTTCCCAGCGGAGCATCTCGGGGCCCCCGAGCGCGTGGATGCGGATGGCCATTGTGGTATTCATGTCGGTCTCCCGGCGGGGTTCGTCCCTGTCAGTTCTCCAGCCAAACCCGCACAGGCCCGGAGATCGTCATCCCGAAGGGGGCCATACCCACTATCGTCGTAGTCCCCTCCATCGCCCTCTCGGAGTACTGGTAGGCCGGCAGCCCGCGTTCGGTGTCCCAAAGCACGAAGCCGGTCGCCGTGCCCCCAATGCTATGCGTCATCGACAGGCCTCCCTGGTCTATCTCGGTCTCGCCGGTCACCTCGCTCGCCACAGCGATGTTCAGGAGCGTCCGGCCATCGACCAGGGTGTCCCCCACGAGGGTGAAGGTAAGGACCGCACCGGATGTCGATTTGATCGGCTCCGTTGTCGACCATGTCACCGTGTCGACCCAACTCCCGCCCGGCTCCACCACGTCGTCGGGGAGACGGGGGAACAGTTGGTGCGCGATGGAGGGGAATGAAAACAGCTGCGCGGCCTGACCGGACAGCTCGGGCAGTGAAGTCACCTCCACGTCACCCCGCCGTCCCATCACAAGGTCGAGGGTTCCGCTCACATCGTCCTGATCGGCGGACTGGGTTCCAGTCATCGGGTTGTTCTGGGAGGCCACGAGGTCCTCCACGCTGCCCACGCTGCCCGTCACGCGAATACCGCCAGGGGCGCTCTCGAAGGTCAGGGCCAGGGTGACGGAGGATTCGCTGGTGATCGCCATCTTCCCCATGGGTGAATCGACACTGACCGTCGCACTGTCGGCAATGTGGTAGATCGCGGTCGGCGGCGACGGGATCTCGTAGGCCAGCGGACGGGCCGGGGAAGGGCTGTTCGAATACCCGCTACAAGCTGCGGCAACGGCGGTCGCGACGATCGCAAGCAAGTTTCTTCTGTTCATGATTCCTCTCGGAGTGATTGGTTCCGGCTGTTCAAAGGTCGGGCCGCACAGCGCCGCCCGGGCCAACCCTAACGTTACGTCAGGGTCCCTACCCCGCTTCAAACCCCGTTTCCCGGTGCGATCCATCACAGAACGGCTTGGTTGACGACACCCCGCACCTGCACAGAGCCCCTTTCGTGCCCTGCGACATCCCGCCATCCGACCCCACCACCGTAAGCGGCCCCCGGACCAGCAGCGGCCCGTTCGTCGCGCAGACGATGCGCACGGGTTCGGGGTCGCCCGCTTCGCCGTCGCCGCTCCCGTCGGCATCGCCATCCGGCCCAGGCACCAGCCGCCCGCCCAGGATCACCCCGGGATCGTCGAACCCGACCTTGTTGTGCGACCCGTCGCAGAACGGCTTGTTGCTCGAGTGGCCGCATCGGCACAGCGCGACATCGTCCGTGTCCGCCACGATCTCGCCGTCGACCTCCACCTGAATCCGCCCGGTCAGGCATAGCGGGCCGCTGGGCGGCACCTCCGCCACGTTTGCGCCCGGGCCCATGCCGCCCGCCTGCTCCGCCGTCGGTCCGTCGCTCATGTCCAGTCTCCTCACATTCGCCGGTACTGTGGCCCGCTCCCGCCCTCGCGCGGCGACCACCTCGGGCCGAGCACGTCGGTCGCCTTGCAGTCGACGCAGTTGGGCGCGTTGACCACGAGGCGGTCGCCGTCGCGCTCGTACACGCCCGCGGGGCACAGGTGAACGTACATCTCCGCCACCTCCGCGGGTACGTCTTCGCCCACGGTCAGGTGCGACGGGATGTCGTCGCGGGTCTGGTTTCCGCTTTTGTAGACCGCGTCGACCTTGGACACGGCGAGGGGGCCGGCGGCCACCGGCGATCCGCCCGCCCCCAACACCTTCGGCTCTTCCGCGTCCGTCCCCGTGCGGATCACGCCGCCGGGGATCCGCCCGCCCGTCACGGTCGCCAGCGACGCCTTCACCCCGCCCAAGTAGAACCCGCTCTTGAAGGCAAGCCGCATGTTCCGGTTGCGCTTCAGGTCGCGCGCGATATGCGACCGGTCCACCGCCTCGGTGTACGGAGCCAGCCCCGCCTCGGAAACATCGTCCGCCAGCAGCGCCTTGTAGATTGTGCGCGCGGCGAGGATACCCGAGTGCATCGCGTAGTGGATCCCCTTCAGCGACGCCACGTCCACGTATCCGGCCGCGTCGCCCACGATGCAGATCCCGCTTCCGTGACGTCTCGCCGGCAGGGAGTAGTAGCCGCCCTCGGGGATCGTCTTTGCGCCCCATTCAACCATTTCGCCGCCCGCCAACATCCCGTAATAAAGCGGGTGATGCTTCAACCGCTGCAACAGCGAGTGCACATCCAGCCGGGCGTTGCCATAGTCCAAACTGACCACCAGGCCGAGTGCCACGAGGCTGTCGTCCAGCGGATACGCGAACGACCCGCCGAAGCCGTGCCTGATCATTGGCCACCCCATGGTGTGGACGATCCGGTCCAGCGGCCTCGGAACCTCCCAAAGTTCCTTCACGCCGAGCGAGTAGATCTGCGGATTGGTCGACTTGACGCCCTGCCACTCCAGATACGCCTGGGACAGCGGCCCGCGCGTCCCCTCGGACAGAACCGTAACACGCGCGGTCACGTCCACGGGGGGCATATGGCCGCCGCCCGGCTGGCCGTCCCGGGTCAGGCCACGCGCGGCCGTCCGCACCCCGATCACGCCGTCGCCGTCCACGAGCAGGCTGTCCGCCGGGAAGCCCGGCAGGATCATCACGCCCATCTCCTCGGCCTGTTCCCCCAGCCAGCGCACAACCTCGCAGATGGACGCGATATGGTTGCCGTGGTTGCGCATCGTGGGCGGCGCGGGGATCCGCAGCGCCCTCCGCTCGCTCATGAAATACACGGCTTCGCGCTCGACGGGGCGCCGGAACGGAAAGTCGGCATCGCTCATTGCGGGAAAGAGTTCCCGGAACGCACGCGGGTTGATCACCGCACCGGAAAGATTGTGGTCGCCCAGTCCCTCGGCCTTCTCCAAAACGCCGATTTCGACGTCACCCGGCCCGTCCCCGGCCTCGTTCCCCTCCCGCACCAGGCGCGCCAGCTCGATGGCTCCCGCCAGCCCCGCGGGCCCTCCGCCTACGAACACCACGTCCAGCGGCACGGCCTCGTCGTCCGGCGCCTCGCGCACGATGAAGCGGTCCCGGCCGAGGATGGGCTGGTGGCGGTCCGGGTGGATCGTGCCACCCGAGTGGATCGCGCCACCCGAATTGGTCGTGTCGGACACGGCTGCTCCTCTCTGCATTCCGGTGTGCATACCGGTGTGCGAATAGTGTAACTTACCGACATGAAATCACCCGCACCCGGCACCCTCGGCGAGCTCAAGGCGGCAGGCTACCGCTCGCGCTCCGTGAAGGACGAGCTTCGCGACAACCTCATCCGGAAACTCGAGGCAGGCGAGACGCTGTTTCCCGGCATCCGGGGCTATGACGACTCCGTCATCCCGCACCTGACGAACGCCATCCTTTCCCGTCACGACTTCATCCTGCTGGGACTCCGGGGACAGGCCAAGTCCCGGATCCTGCGCCAGCTGGTCAGCCTGCTCGACCCGGGCATCCCGGTGATCGCGGGGAGCGAGATCAACGACGATCCGCTGGCGCCGATCTCCAAGTACGGCCGCCGCTTGATCGCGGAGCACGGCGACGACACGCCCGTCGAGTGGCTCGAGCGCGAACAGCGCTACCTGGAGAAGCTCGCCACCCCGGACGTCACGATCGCCGACATCATCGGCGACCTCGACCCGATCAAGGCCGCGCGCGGGGGTCACATCCTGTCCGACGAGCTGACCATTCACTACGGGATGCTGCCGCGCGCGAACCGCGGGATCTTCGCCATGAACGAGCTCCCGGACCTGTCGCCGCGCATCCAGGTGGGACTCTTCAACATCCTCGAAGAGGGCGATGTGCAGATCAAGGGATATCCGATCCGCCTCCGCCTCGACCTGCTGATAGCCTTCACGGCCAACCCGGAGGACTACACCGCCCGCGGCAAGATCATCACGCCGCTCAAGGACCGGATCGCGTCCGAGGTGCGGACCCACTACCCCCGGAGCTTCCCCGTGGCAATGGCGATCACCGCCCAGGAGGCGTGGGTTTCCCGCAACGGCCGCCCCCTGGAGATCCCCGCGTTCGTGTCCGAGATCGTGGAGCGAGTCGCCATTCTGGCGCGCATGGATGACCGGATCGACCAGCGCAGCGGGGTCAGCCAGCGCATGCCCATCGCGGTTCTGGAGACGGTCGTTTCCAGCGCGGAACGGCGGGCGATACGCCGGGACGAGGACGAGGTCGTGCCCCGCATCGGGGACGTGTACGCGGCGCTCCCCGCGATCACCGGCAAGATGGAACTCGAGTACGAAGGCGAGCTGCACGGGGCCCGGAGGGTCGCCGTGGACCTCATTACGATGGCGGCCGGCACTACCTACGGCGACCCCGCGGAGGGCGCTGATGTCAGCTCCATCGTCGACTACTTCGAGTCGGGCGGGGTCATGCAGGTGTCGGCGGACGCGGCCGCGGCGGCGTGCGTCGCCGGCTTCCGGCAGGTGCCGGGGCTGCTCGAGATGGCGGAAACGCTGGATTTTGCGCCCAAGGGGAGTTCCGACGGGCTGAAGGCGGCCGCATGCGAGCTGATTCTGGAGGGGCTCGTGTCTGATCAGCAGCTCAGCCGGACGCGCGGCGGGGGGTATCGGGCGGCGAACGCGTAAGTAGCTCGTGGGTGAGGCGCCGGGTTAGCCGCGCCCCGATCTTCTGCTGCGCGACGGGGAGGGCGAACTCGTCCAGGCGCGCGAGGTCGATCCAGATTGTGTTGGCGGAGTCGGCGCAGTCGGCTTCGCAGAGCACGATTACAGGGTGGTAGGTCGCGTGGAAATGGCTGAAGGTGTGCTTGACGGGGGCCGGGTGGGCGACCGGGTCGCCGGATAGGCCCAAGGTGGCGAGGAGTTGCAGGGCGGCGTGGGTGATGGTGGCGGGGGTGGGGGGGCTGGTGGAGGCGGGGGCGCCCGCCGCGGGGCGATGGATTTCGGTGGTCGGAAACTCCCACATGCCCGCGAGGAGGCCGGTGTCGGGTCGCCGGGTGAGGAGGGTGTGGGGGGTGGGGGCGGCGGGCCGGGACGTGGTGGGCGGGGCCGGCGGCGGGGCCGTGGGCGAGGACGCGGCGCCCCGCACGATCACCGCCGTGACGAATTCTGCCCGCGGGAGCGGACGCCGCCGCCGCACCAGGGGCCGGTCGCTCACCGTGCCCGCCTTGTCGGCAATGCAATGAGGTCTCACCGGGCAGTCACCGCAGCGCGGCGCGCGTGGTGTGCACACGGTTGCTCCCAGTTCCATCATGGCTTCGTTGAAGTCGCCGGAGCGCTCCGGATCCAGGAGACGCGTGGCTTCGTCCCGTAGCAGGGTGGCCGTCGGATCACCCACATCCATGAGCCGGGAAAGGACGCGCTTCACATTCCCGTCCACCGCCGGTACAGGGTGGCCGAAAGCGATGCTCGCAACCGCCCCCGCGGTGTATTCCCCCACGCCGGGCAGCGTCCTGAGCTCCGCCGGGTCCTCCGGGAGCCGGCCGTCGTACCGCTCGCGCACGATCATCGCCGTCCGGTGCAGGTTCTGCGCCCGCCGGTAGTAGCCCAGACCCTTCCACGCCAGCATGACGTCATCCGCCGAAGCGTCCGCCAGGGCGTCCCAGCCGGGGAACCGCCGCAGCCAGCGATCGTAGTAGGGGATCACCGTTTCGGCCCGGGTCTGCTGGAGCATGAACTCCGACACCATCACCCGGTACGGGGTCCGTCCCATCCGCCACGGAAGCGGACGGCGCCGACGGTCGAAGTGGTCCAGGAGCGCCCGGCGAAAGGCCTCGGGATCGCTCTTCATGGCGTCGCCGGCCACGGTCACCTCGGCGCCACGGCGCGGCGCGGGGTTTCGCCGTCGGCTGCTCCCCGTCTACTGTTCATCATGCGCTTCACCACCTACACCAAGTACAGGAAGGGGTGGCTCGACGCCCTCAACCTGGAGAGCCTCATCGAGAAGCTCTCCGAGTTCCTCCTGGACGGTGGCTTCGCCGGAGGGCCTCACTTCCATCCCTATTGGGGCTGGTCCGGGCTGGAGGATACATCCTCGGTCGAAGCTCTGAAACAGGCCGTCCTGCGGGCGCTGATGCAGAGCGGCCAGCTGACGCCCGAAATGATGGAGGAACTCAGGGGCGACGGTCTCGGCAATCCGGACGTGCTGAACGAGATCGCCGACCTCCTCGACCAGATCATCCGGAAGCTGGTGGACGAGGGGTACATCACCCTGGGCGGGGACCCTTCCGGGATGGCGGGAGCCACCGGCGACGCGACCGGTCAGGGGCAGGTGGACGACGCTCGCGATGCCGCACGCCAGGTCCACTTCAACCTGACCCGGCAGGGGCTCGACTTCCTCGGGTACCGCGCCCTCAGGAACCTGCTCGCGTCGATGGGCAAGTCCAGCATCGGGTCCCACGAGACCCGGGAATACGCGACCGGCGTGGAGTCGGACGCGGGAAGCAAGCCCTACGAATTCGGCGACACCCTGAACCTCGACATCCCCGAGACGCTCAAGAACGCGATCGCGCGGGAGGGGGTTCAGGTCCCCCTGGCGCTGGACTACAAGGACCTCATGGTCCATCAGACCGACTACCGGTCGTCGTGCGCCACCGTCCTCATGCTCGACATTTCCCATTCGATGATCCTCTACGGCGAGGACCGCTTTTCGCCGGCGAAGAAGGTCGCGCTGGCCCTTTCGCACCTCATCCGCACCCAGTTTCCGGGGGACTCTCTGCGCGTCGTGACCTTCGGCGACCGCGCGGAGGAGATTCCGCTGGCGCTGCTGGCCAAGGCCCGGGTCGGCCCCTTCCATACCAACACGGCCGAGGGATTCGAGCTGGCCCGCAGACTTTTGAAGGGGCAGAAGAAGGACATGCGCCAGATCATCATGATCACCGACGGCAAGCCGAGCGCGATCACCCTCGACGGCGGCAGGATCTACAAGAATTCGGGCGGTCTGGACCGGACGATCCTGCGCGCGACCTACCGGGAGGCGTCCGCGTGCCGCCGGGCCGGGATCCCCATCAACACCTTCATGCTGGCCAACGATCCCTACCTGGTCCGCTTCGTGCGACAGGTGTCGAGGATCTCGCAGGGCAAGGCGTACTTCACGTCGACGATGACGCTCGGCCAGCACATCGTGATGGACTTCCTGAAGCGGAAGAAGCGGGCGGCCTGAAGGACTCAGACAGTGTGCCCCCGTGGGCGCCGGACCGCCGAAACGGGCGTTTACCCGCAGTCGTTGCCCCGGCCTAGGCCACGCCTTCGAACGCCTCCGGGTTGATCGCGGCGGCACGGCTCGCACGCAGCTCCGGCATCACGTCCCGCTGAGCATAGCGTTCCAGGAACAGCCCCTCGATCGTCAGCCCGAGGACGGCCAGGCCCACGCCGAGGACCGCCCCGGTCAGGCCCGCTTCCCGCACGAAGAAGGCGGCAATGACGATGCTCGTCACACGCAGGACCGCGCCGAAACCGACCACGACGGTGCGGCCGGAGCGGACGAAAAGCCCCTGATAGTACTGTCGCAGGCCGTATAGCAACGGATACGCAGCCGCGATGGGGAGAGCCGCGCCGGCGAGCGCGACCAGGCCGGGCTCGAGGGCGAAGACGGAACGGAGGATCGGTTCGCGGATGGCGGGCAGGGACAGCAGGAGGAGCAGCGCCGTCATCGAGAAGGCCACGGTCGCGCCCCACGCCCGCACGCGGCGGTGGGTTTCCGAGCACTCGACCAGCGCGATGCTGGCGTGCTGGAGCTGCCCAACCGGCGCCGCGATGAACCACGCCACCGCCTCCACGACCCCGAACGCGGCCAGCGCCGGATTCGGATCGGCGGTGCGCGCGAGGACCGCGTTGATGATCAGCGGGGTGGCCCACCAGAGCAGCACGTTGAGCATGAGAGGCGCCGAGAATCGGGCCACATTCTCCTTGTCGGTCTCGCAGTCCGTCTGCTCCAGCTGGACGTCCGGGGTGGGCGACCACATCACCCAGAACATCTCGAGGACCAGGCCGGCGGTGAAGGCGGCCGCGCCGAGCCACGCCCCGCCGCCCGTCGCCAGCAGGCTGAAGGCGACCACGGCGAGAATGCCCGTGCGACCTCCGGTGGCGACGGCGATCGGCAGCGTCCGGTGGCCCGCGACCAGCCGGCCCTGGTGCGCGGCCCGCACGGCGGTCAGGAAGGGGACCGGCCACAGGAACTGCATGGCGCGGACGGCTTCGCTCAGCACTTCGGGGCCGACTCCCACCATCCGGGCGAAGACGACGTCGCCCGCGCCGGTGTAGGCGATCAGTGCGCCGATCAGGGAGAACACCGCGCCCGACAGGTAGGCGAAGCGCTTGACCGGCAAGAAGGAACCGGCGGCCAGGAGACGCGCGGCGGCCACCTGCTGCACCACGAGCAGGGGAGCGTAGAGGACGCCGCAGACCGCGAAGGCCACGCTGTATCCGGCCAGCGCCGTCACCGGGTCGGGGGAGCGGGCCAGCGCGGCGGCGAGGATGGGGTTGGTGGCGGTGAGGAGAAGGCTGGTAGCGGCCAGCGGGGTGTAGAAGCGGGCGAAGCCGCCCGCCGTGATCATCTCACCCGGACTGTTCACCCCTGGTCAGCCCCTTCTCGGCCTGGGCATCGCTGCTCCGCCCCTTCGCCCAAGGCTTCCGAAGCACCGCAGAATGTGGATCTTACCATAGTCACCGGCCTTGCGGCCCTTGCAGACAACCCCATCGAGGCCCAGAGAGAAATGACCGGTCGAAGGATTCCATTCTACACCGTGGACGCGTTCACCGATACCCCGTTCAGCGGCAACCCGGCCGCCGTCTGTCTGGAGATCGACGATCTGGCCGATTCGGACATGGCGCGGATCGCGGCGGAGATGAACCTGTCCGAAACCGCGTTCGTCTATCAGCCCTCCGGCGACGCCGTCCGCCGCCTGCGCTGGTTCACGCCCGCGGTGGAAGTGCCGCTCTGCGGTCACGCCACCCTGGCCAGCGCCCACGTGCTCCTGCGCGAGATGAAGGTCGCGGCGCCGGTGCGCTTCCAGTCGGCTTCCGGGCCGCTCGGCGTCGATGACGAGGACGGCCGTCTGCGGCTGGACTTCCCGGCGAATCCGCCCGTGGAACGGCCGATGCCCGCGGGGCTCGCGGAGGCTCTGGGCGTCGAGGCGGCCACCGCCCTTTTCACCACATCGGGCAAGGTGGCGCTGGTGGTGCTTCCGTCGGAGGATGACGTCCTCGCCACACGGCCCGATTTCGGCGCCCTGGTCAGGGTGTCTCTGCCCGGCGGCGTGATGGGGGTCGCGATCACCGCACGGGGCGCCGACCCCGGCGTGGACTTCGTGTCGAGGTTCTTCGCACCCTGGCTCGGCGTCGATGAGGACCCGGTCACCGGCGTCGCCCACACGACCCTGACGCCGTACTGGGCGCGGGTCCTCGGGAAGACCGGGATGTCGGCGCGGCAGCGGTCGGCACGGGGCGGCGCGCTCACCGTGCGCGCCCGGGGAGACCGCGTCGAACTGGTCGGCCATGCGGTCACGGTGGCCGCGGGCACCATTGTGCGGCCCGGGTGAGCTACACCCCCGCCACGTCGATGGACTCGTCGATCAGCATGATGGGGATGCCCTCGCGGACCGGGTAGAGGATCCGGCCGTCTTCGCGCAGGAGCCCCTCGGTCACCGGCTCCGTCACCGCTTCTTCGCCGCGGTTGAGCACGCTGCCCGCCTCGATCGCCGCGTTCAGGCGGTCCAGCAACTCCGCGCCGGCCATCGCCACGGCTTCCTTGCTCTCCGGGCACACGAGGATGTCGAGCAGTTCCTGGTCGATGCTCACGCGGTAGTCCTTCTCACTTGGGGATGACTGAACGGCGGCAGTAAGTTAGTCCAGTAGGATCATGACGGCGACAGGGACCAACATGCACGCACTGCACATCAACGAAACAAGAGCCCGGCTGCCCTTGGGCCCGGTCTTCGCGGCCATCGTCGCGGCCATCGTCGCGGCGCTGATCACCGCCGCGTGCGGATCGGGCAACGGCGGTGCCGCTGCGGGGGCTGGCCCGGGCGACGCCGGGGCCGAAAGCGGACAGGCATCCGAGCCTCGCGCGCAGGTCGTGCCGCGGCCCGCTCCCGGGACCGCGTGGGTGATCTTCGGGACCGACACGGTCGTGGCCGAAGTCGCGGGGATCCCCGAGCAGCGCGAGAAGGGGCTGATGGACCGTGACGCGGTGCCCGACGGAACGGGGATGCTCTTCGTCTTCCCGCGCATGGAAGAGCGCTCGTTCTGGATGCGGAACACCTACGTCCCGCTCGACATCGCCTTCTTCGATGACAGCAACCAGCTCGCGGGCATCAAGCAGATGGCGGCACTCGACGAGACCCTGACCGATTCGGACATCGCCACCGCGCTCGTGCTCGAGGTGCGGCAGGGGTGGTTCGCCGAGCACGGGATCGCAGTGGGTGCCGCGGCCCAGGTGGTGTTCGGACCCGGGCTGACGGTGCGCTGAATCGCGCCGGTCAGGCCCGCAGCGCCTCGGTGAACGCCGCCACCAGCGCTTCGACGTCGTCCTTCGTGTTGTAGACGTTGGGAGACACCCGAACGCTGGTCCCCCTGAACGAAACCCCCACCCGGTGGCGTTCCAGGCAGTCCTTCAGCCGCTCCAGCTCCGCGCCCGCAGGCAGTCCCAGGCCGAAGATGTGCGGGGAGCGCCACGCGTCGTCCTCGACCCACAGCCCCAGATCCCGCAAACGGGGGAATGCGTCTTCCATCAGGGCGGTGCAATAGTCGGATATCCGCTCCGGGCCCCACTCCAGCACCAGGTCGAGCGAAGCCGAGAGGGCCGGAATCAGGGCGAAGTTGCTCCGCTGCCCCACGTCGAAGCGGAGCGCGCCGGGCTGATAGTCGTCCACGTAGTCGACCAGGCCCGAGAAGTTCTCCGAATCGCGGCGGCCGATCCACGTCTCCTCCAGGGGGACGCCGTCGAGATAGCGGTCGCCGAAGTAGGCGAGTGACAGCGAATACGGACCGAGGAGCCATTTGTAGCCCGCGACGACGAGCGCGTCGGGGTCCAGCTCCCCCACGTCGATCCGCGCGGCTCCGACCGACTGGGTCCCATCGAGGATCAGTGCCGCCCCCACTTCGCGGGTTCGATCACGAACGGCGCCGACATCGAAGCGCGTGCCGTCGGTCCAATGGACGGTTCCCATGGCAACCGCCTCGGTCGCGCCGTCGATCGCATCGAGGATCCGCTCCGTCCAACCGCGCCCGCGCGTACCGTCCTCGGGCGGTCCGACCACGCGCAGGTCGCCGCCCTTTTCTTCCACCAGCCGCCGCCACGGGTAGACGTTGCCGGGGAACTGCTCGTGCACGATCACCACATTGCGCCCCGGAGCCATCGCCGTGTTGCGCGTGATCGTCGAGACCGCGTACGAGACCGACGGGACGGTCGCGATCCGGTTCGCCTCGGGCGCACCGATCAGGCGCGCGAATCGCTCACGGAGCTCGTCGGCCGGCCGAAAGAAGTCCTCCGGCGCGATTGCCTGGGGGAAGCGCTTCGCTCTCAACCCCCGGGTCCCGGCCTGCTCCGCGACCAGCGGCAATGGGCCCATGTACGCGCAGTTGAGGTAGTGGAAGTCGTCCGGCAGCGAGAAGTGGCTCCGCTGGCAGCCGAGTGGTGGCGTCATCGTGCCCCCGGATCTCCCCCCAGGTTCCCTTCCACCCACGCCTGCGTGACCGCGTGCAACCGGATCGGCGCCTCCAGCAGGACCGCCATATCGATCTGGTTCACCATGCCGTGCACCTGGGCCAGAGCGGCTCGTTCGTCGGCCAGGAGGTGAACGACGTTGCCGACCACGTCCTCCGGGACATCCGCCATGCCGATCACCCAGTTCAGGATTGCGGCCGTCGGCACCGCCGCGTCCGTGCCGGGGTACGTCCCGGCCGGGATCTCGCCGTTGATGTAGTACGGGTAGGTCTCGCGCAGGTACCGGACCCGGTCCTCCTCCATCGGCAGGAGCCGCGCACCCCCGGTGGTCGTCGCCTCGAGCACGGCCGCGGCGGGGTAGCCCACCGAGATGATCGCGGCGTCGATGGCGCCGTCCTTCAGCGCGGTGGCCGACTCGTTGAAGCTCAGGTATCGGGGCGTCACGTCGTCGTAGGTCAGTCCGTAGGCCTCGAGGATCTGGCGGGACATCTGCTCGGTGCCGCTCCCCGCCGCGCCGACGGACACCGTGCCGCCCACCAGGTCGGCCAGCGACTCGGCCGTCGAGCCACGCGGCACCACGACGTGTGTCATGTTCGGGTAGAGGGGAGCGAGAATCCTCAGGTCGGCGACAGCTTCCTCATAGTCCTGACCGCCGTTGGCGGCCTCGAAGACGGTGTTCCCCGTGGCGAAGGCCAGATCCGTCTGCCGCTCCCGGAGCCGGTTGACGTTCTCCACCGATCCCCCGCTGACCTCGGCGGTGTACTGGCGCAGCGTGTCCATGACGGAAAGGCGCGCGGCGATGGCACCGCCCAGCGGATAGTAGATGCCGCCGGTGCCGCCTGTGCCCAGACTCAGGAACTCCTGGGGCGCGGATCCGGAACAGGCGGCCAGGCCGGTCATGACCAGCACCGCGCTGTTGTAGAATTTCAGGAAACGCTTCATTGCTCAACGCCTCTCTTCTGGAAGGCGAAGCCCGCTGCCATGAACAGCACCAGCCCGATCCCGTCCCACAGGAAGCTCGGCGCGATCAGGGCCAGGGCCGCAGTCAGGAGAACAACCCTGCGCACCGGTCCGACGGGCCCTCGAACGTAACCAATTACGGCGCCCGAGAGAGCCACCACGCCGACCAGCGCGGTCAGTGCCGTCGATGCGATCTCGGTGACCGTCCCGTCAAGGATCAGTGCGGGTGCATAGACGAACATGAACGGCACGAGGAACCCCGCCGAGGCAAGCCCCATGGCGGTCCAGGCCGTTCGGAGCGGTGGCGAGCCCGCGATCCCGGCGGCGGCATACGCGGCCAGCGACACCGGCGGCGTCACGTTGGAGATGCACCCGAAGTAGAAGATGAACAGGTGGGCGCCCAGGAGGGGCACGCCGAGCTCCACCAGGGCAGGGGCGCCCAGGGCCGCGAGCACCACATAGGCCGCGGTCGTCGGGAGTCCCATTCCGAGGACGATCGAGCCGAGCGCAGTCAGGATCAGCGCGATCAGGAGGTTGCCCTGCGAGATGACCACGATCAGCTCCGACATCCGGAGACCGATGCCGGTCAGCGACGCCACCCCGACCACGATCCCTGCCGCCGCGCAGGCCGCAGCCACCTGGACCGCTCCCGAGGCCCCGGCGCGCAGGGAGCGGGCGAGGTCGGCCAGGCCGGGACGGGTGTGCCGCACCGCGTACGCCGCCGCCAGGGAGGTGACGACGCCCCAGAACGCGGCCCGCATGGGGGAGCGCCCCATCGCGAGCATCAGGACGATGACCAGCACCGGGAGGAGGAGGTGGATGCGCCCCAGGATGCCTTCGGTCTGCGTGGTCTGCGACCCCCTGAGCCCGATCTTGCACGCGCGGAAGTGGATGGCCCAGAGCAGGGCCGCGTAGTAGAGGACGGCGGGGATCACAGCCGCGAGAGCCACGTTGCCGTAGGGGATGTTGGTCCACGTCGCGAGGATGAATGCGCCCGCGCCCATGACGGGTGGCATGAGCTGCCCCCCCGTGCTCGCGGCCGCCTCGATGGCCCCGGCAAAGAAGGGGCGGAAGCCGGACCGCCGCATGAGAGGGATCGTGAAGGTCCCCGTGGTCACCACGTTGGCCACGGCGCTGCCGGACAGCGATCCCATGAAGGCGCTCGCCACCGCGGCCGTCTTCGCGGGGCCTCCCCGGGTGCGTCCCGCCACCCGGTCGGCGAGGGCGATGAGGAGCGCGCCGCCACCCGCAACGTCGAGAAAGGCCCCGAAGAGCACAAAGAGGTAGACGAAGTCGGCCGACACACCGAGCGGGACGCCCCAGATCCCCTCCGTCGACAGGAACAGCTGTTCGATGAGGCGGCCGGGGCCATACCCCCGATGGGCCAGGATTCCCGGCAGCCACGGCCCGGCGAGCGCGTAGAACAGGGCACCCATCGCGACCACCACCAAGCCCCACCCCGTCGCCCGCTGCGCCAGGACCAGGACCCCGACGACGATCACCGCCCCCGCCACCAGATCCACGGTCGTCGGGCTCCCGGAACGCGCCACCAGCGCCTCGTTCTGCGACACCAGGTAGAGCGCGCACAGGACCAGCAGCGACCCGAAGACGGCATTGAATCCCCACCCCCACTTCGTGCGCGGGAGCGCGCGGACGCCGACCCCCAGGAACGCGAGCGTACCCATGAGGGCCAGGTGAACGGGGCGCTGGACGAGGGCGGTGAACGGCGAGAAGCCCGCGCCGAAGAGGTGGAACAGGGCCGCCAGCGCGGCCACCACGAGGACCGCGCGGCCCAGTCGGCCGTTCGGGGACACCGCTCCCTTGCGCGCCCCCGGCTCCGTCATGTCGGTCGGGGCGGTCGTCACCCTCGAAAGAAGGCCATGACCACGGCAAACAGGACCAGCACGACGAAGAGAATCGACGCGCTGGACTGCCAGCTGCGCCGGGGATCGATGGCCGCAATCCCGATCCCGGCGATCACGGTCGCCCATAGCGAGAACAGCTCGATTCCCATGAGCACATTCAGCAGAAAGCCCTCGGGCAGGAACGAGAAGAAGGTGCCCACCGAGAGCGTCTGTTCGATATCCAGGCTGCGCATCCGGAGCGGAAGCATGAACAGGCCCCCGAACGCCCCGATGACACCCGCGTGGGACATCACGCAAAGGTGTTGCTTGAACTTCGCCTCGTCACCGCGGATGAAGACGAAGAGCACGTAGCTGATCAGGCTCAGGACGAGCGGGAAGAGGAGCGAAACCAGGAGAATGCCACCGACGCTCGTCACGCGAAGGATTTCCGGTGGAATATCCGGCATCTGTGCCGCCTGGTCCGGAGAAATCCTCGCCTGCATGGTTGCTTCGAACGCCTCGATCGGGAGGAACCACATCGGGCCCGCGGCCACGATGGCGACGAAGGCCGCCATGGGAAACCAGGCCGGGTTGAGCGCCAGCTGCTTGAAGAGGTCCCCCGGTTGCACGAAGACCATCCACAGGCGCTTGAAGAAGGCCGGGCGGGGCGGGGGCTCTTCCGCGACGCCCGCGGCCTGGGCGTGCCGGGTGCCGTACTCGTCGTTCATGTCATTTCTCCATCCAGCGACGGGAGGAGCCGGTGACTTTCATGGAGGCCTCTCCCATGGGTGAATTCATGGTGCCACTGTAGTCTCGGGTGATTTCCATCGAATGCAGCGCGCCTCGCTCGGGATCCCACAGCGCAAACCCGGTGTTCGCTCCCGAAACGGTCTGTTCCGAGCTCATGCCGGGAGGCCCCACGGATCCCTTCGTCTCCGCCTCCCCCGAGATCGCGATGTGGAGTAGCGATCGGCCGTCGACCAGCGTGTCCCCAACCAGGGTGTAGGTGTGCACGTTGGTGGTGGTGACCCTGGCACCCGGCGATTCATGGGACCAGGTGACCGTGTCGACCCAGCTGTCCCCCGGCTGAACCGCCTTGCCCGGGAGCTGCGGGAACATCTCGTGCGGAAGAGAGACGACGGGTGCCGCCGAGGCGGCCGGCTCCGGGAACTCAGGCCCCGATAGGACCTCGACACCGCCTCGAGGGTCGAGAACGAACACATAGGCGCCGGCAACTTCCTCGTCGAACCTCTGTGAGCCCATTGGGCCCGACATGCTGGCGCTGAAGGCCTCCAATTCTCCTGTGAAACGCACGCCGCCCGGATCGGCTTCAAAGGTCACCCCAAGGGTCACGGCCATGGCCAGTTCACGGCTGATTTCACCGACCGGCGTGACAATCGTGGTCGTCAGGGTGTCCGAGACATGGTAGGTCGCGTTTGCAGGCGACGGGACGCGGTAGGACAGCGCGGCATCGGAGGCCTGCCCGTTGAGGGCTGAACCGGTCGAGACAAGCAGGAAAAGGACGAAAAACGACAGTCCGCGCCGGAGTCCGCCGCGCTGGAGGCGACCCGGAGAAAGGTGCTCGGCTCGCACCGGGCAACACGGTGGCTGGGGTTCTCGCATCATGGAGCAACTCCGGCGCTTTGCGATGAGGTGAGGGTGTGTCGAGGCCTGTCGGCCCCGCGTTGGCCGCTCCAAACTATCCCGCCAATCCTAGCCGGGCAAACCGTATGGCGTTATCGTTCTCGCCCTTGAATGCGACGGCAGAACGGACTTTTCGCGAGGCGTGATGAGGTACAACAGAACTACGGACAGAATCCTCGAAAGCATCGACCGGGCACGGAGCCGGGACATGGAGCGGGCGCTGTCGCTCAATGACCGGCAGGCTCGTGGCCGAGAGCTCGATACGACAATTCCGGACGGGGACTCGACAACTCCGGAGCGCTTGCGCCGACTGTTCACGCTCGTCGAATCCGGGTACCGAAAAGCCGCCCATAGCGCCGAGATCAGCCCGCTGGCGGCCCGGTTTCGGGCCATCGGCGACATCTCGCACCACATGGCCCGCGGCGACGTGAGCGTATCGATCCACTATCTCGACTCGAATCGCCAGGACGACGTTGGTGTCGTTCCGTTCGAGATCTCTCCGCACCACCTCGAAGATGCCAAGAAGGAGACCCGGACGAGCCGGCCCGACGTGAATGCGCTCAAGGTGCTGAGGCTCCGGCTCCGCGACGGGGTGCTCGCGGCGTACAAGAAGATCGATCCGCGTCTGCGCGGCGCCCTCAAGAACCGGGCCGACATCGGGCACGTGGAAGCCGAAGTCACCCTGGACCTGCGACCAGGCGCCCCCATTCCCTAGCAGGCAGCCCCGCGATTGGTCCCATCACGCCATGTAGACGCCCCGCGCGACCCGTCATCTTCCTCCCATCATGACGGCGAGCGACGAACTACTCGGCCAGCTCCTGGTGGACGGCGGAGCCCTGACATCGGATGCACTGCGGAACGCGGAAGACGAACACCGCCGCTCCGGGCGACGCCTCGGCGATATCCTGCTTCGGAAGGGACTTGTTGACGAGGTACAGGTCGCAAAGGCCCTCGCCACTCAGCTCAATCTGCCCTTCGTCACCCCTCCTCTGAAGCCGGATGCGCGGGCACTGGCAAAGATCAAGCCCGGGACCGCCCGGCGGAAGGGCGTTCTTCCACTCACGATCGAGGGACGGCGACTGACGGTCGCCATGGCGAATCCCCTCGATACCGACACGGTCGACGACCTGCGCTTTCAATCCGGATTTCACGTCGAGGCTGTGGTCGCGACCCACTCGGCGGTGGCGCAAGGCCTGCTCGCCGCGTACGGCGGCGAACTCCCCGAGCTGCTCGACAGCCTTGGAAGCCAGGACCCAAGCGAGAGGCCCGGAGACCTCAGGGTGCTGGAGCAGGAAGCGAGCGCCGCGCCGATCGTCAAGATCGTGGACCACCTCCTGTCCACCGCGATCGACAGCCGTGCCAGCGACATCCACATCGAGACGCTCGGTGCCGGTTCCCGGGTGCGCTTCCGGGTGGACGGCATCCTCGACATCGCCACCGAGCTGCCGCCCGGGACCCACCGGGCCGCGATTTCCCGCATCAAGATCATGGCGGGCCTCGACATCTCGGTTCGCCGGCGCCCCCAGGACGGTGGGTTCAGCGCCAGGAACCGTGACACCGAGCTCACCGTGCGCGTGTCCACCATTCCCACACACGGGGGCGAAAAAGCCGTTCTCCGCCTCCTCGATCCCGGCGACGCTCCCCGTGACCTCGCGTCGCTCGGCCTGTCCTCCCACGACCTCGACCGCCTTCACAAGCTCCTCAGGCGCCGCCAGGGAGTTGTCCTCGCCGCGGGGCCCACCGGCAGCGGCAAGACGACCACCCTCTCGGGCGCGGTCACCGAACTCGCCGCGGAGAAGATCAACATCGTCACCCTGGAAGACCCCATCGAGTACCGCTTCCCGGGAGTCGCCCAGATCGAGATCGACCGGAAGGCAGGTCTCGGGTTCCCGTCGGGGTTGCGCGCAATCCTGAGGCAGGACCCCGACGTGATCCTGGTGGGCGAGGTGCGGGACCGCGAGACCGCCGAAATCGCCATGTCCGCAGCCGTGACCGGACATCTGGTGCTCTCGACGATCCACACCGTCGACGCACCCAGCGCCATCGTGCGCCTGCTGGAGATGGGCGTGCCACCCTTCCTCGTCGCCGGGGGATTGGCCGGCGTCGTGGCTCAGAGGCTGGTGCGTCGGATGTGCTCCCGTTGCCGGGGGAGAGGAGGCGCGGCGTGCGCCGTGTGCACCGGTGGCTACCGCGGGCGCAGCGGGGTCTTCGAGGTCCTCGTGGTGGACGACGAGATTCGGACCGCGGTCACGGCAGGGGCTTCGATCACCTCGCTTCGCACGCTTGCCCGGCGCAACGGAATGGGCTCGATGTCCCGGGACGCCAGACGCCAGGTCGCGGAGTCCGTCACGACGCCGCACGAAGCCGGGAAGATCATTGCCCTGACCCAGGGAGCAGCCGTTCACTGCTCCGGTTGTGACGCCGCCCTGCCGCCCGCCGCGGCCGGTTGCCCGATGTGTGCACGCCCGCGCGGCAACAAGTGTCGCTGCGGCGAACCGCTCGATCCCCGCTGGCGCTACTGCCCGGCGTGTATGCGCGGCGTATCAGGGATGGGTTAGGCGCTCCACAAGCACGGGTCAGACGTCGAACACCATCTTGCGCGTGGTTAACTCCTCAATGCGATCAACACGCGGCGTGATGCCGATCCCCGGTCCATCCGGAACGGGCATGAGCCCGTCCACCATCTCGAACTCGGGGTACACAATGTCCTCCGCCCAGTAGCGGCGGGAGTTGGAGATGTCACCGGGCACCGTGAAGCCCGGCAGCGTCGCCAACGCGATGTTGTGCGCTCGTCCGATCCCCGACTCCAGCATGCCGCCACACCATGCCGGCCAACCCGCGTCCACGCAGGCATCGTGTATGGCGATCGACGAACCAAGTCCCCCGACCCGGCCGGGTTTGACATTCACAATCCGCCCGGACTCCAGGTGAATGGCCAGGCGTGCATCGCCGAGCGACCGTATTGATTCATCAAGGCACACGGGTGTCGTGATGCGTCTTTGCAGCTGGGCGTGGTCAAGCAGGTCCTCGTGCGAGAGAGGTTGTTCGATCATCATCAGACCGAATTCGTCCATCTCCCTGAGGCGCGCGAGATCCCCGGGCAGGGAATACGCCGAGTTGGCGTCCGCCATGATGGGGACGTCGGGGAAGTGATCCCTGACCGTCCGCAACATGCCCACATCGCGCCCCGGCTTGATCTTTATCTTGATCTTCCGGTATCCCTCGCCGATGTACTGCTCAATCTTGTCGAGAAGGGCGCTGTCGGTGCCTTGAATGCCGATGGACACCCCTACAGGCACGGCGTCGGCGACCCCGCCCAGCAGATCTCTCAGAGAGACGCCGCGACGTTTTGCTTCCAGGTCCCAACCCGCCATTTCAACCGCGGCTCTTGCCATGGGATGCCCACGGAGCCACGGAACAGGGTCCAGCTGCCGCGCGTCGTCGACCTCGGTGCCCACCAGCGCAGGCAGAAGCCAACGTGTAAGCACATGCCACGCGGTGTCGGTTGTTTCGTAGGAATAACCCGGTGTCTCGCCTGCAACGCATTCAGACCAGGCTTCAACGCCGGCGGCCTCCAGGGTCAGCAAAAGAATGCGGCGAGCTTGCATGCCCCCGCTGCTGATCTCGAAGAACTCCCTTAGCTCGAGTGGCACTTCGCGCAATACCACTCTGTCGATTCTCATGCCCGTGGCGGCTCCTGGACACGGCAGGCGACGGACGAGCGACCCACACTCTCGGGCCCGCCCGTCCGCCGCTTTCCGCTTCGGTGTTTCGGGGAAGTGGCTACTCGGCCGAATCGCTGGCGGAATCCGCCGCACTCGACCCGGACGCCCCCCGCCGCTTCGCCGCTTCCTCTTTCAGGCGATCCCGGCGACGAACCGAATGAAGGCCGGTGAGGAGAGACGTCGACGATTTGGACTCGACCCCGCCCTGAACAAGCGCGTCCCGGATCTGCGGCACGCTGTACGCTGTGCCGTAGATGCTCACGAACTTGCGATAGGCGTAGGTCGGCCCCATGCCCTTGAATGTACCCCGCGGGACTTCCGGGTGACCCGCACCGGCACTCTTTCTCCGCTTCCTGCGCTGGCGCACTACGGGCTTGCTCGCAGCCGACGCTGGGGCCGGTGAGGCCTTCTCGCCCACCCCCAGCAGACCTTTGAGTCCTTCGATGGCGGCCCGAAGCGCATCTCCGCGCTTATCGTGGTTCGCCAACTCCGCTTCCGCCTGTTTCAGCGCGGCGCGGTAGTCACGTCTTGATTCTGCATCCATTGATCACTGCCTCCGTGAAGGTGATCGCGTGAAAATGCGGCCACCGATCGAGACTCTCCCGATCAGCGGTTCCTGTCGTTAAGCAATTGTAATTCCGGTTGGTGCAATCGCACAATGCCCACCCGCACAATACCCGTCCGCACGAGACCCCCCCACGCCAAACGTCCTGGGTGAAGGCTTCGCACGGGGCGGCGACGACAAAGGACTACAATGTCTCAAATAACGCCGCCATCAGACCAACGCGGCGCGGCACCTCGCTCAGGAGGATGTTTTCCTTCAACGTATGTGCCCCACCGCCATCCGGCCCCAACCCATCAAGGGTGGGACATCCGACAGACGCGGTGATGTTTCCGTCGCTTCCGCCACCGGTGGCCTTGTCGCCGATTTCGAAGCCCAACCGCTCCGCCAAAGAGCGAGCATGTGCGAGCATCTTCGCCGACGCCTGCGATTTCTCAAGCGGTCCGCGATTGATGCCCCCTTTCAGGCGCAATGTGCACCGTCCGTCGAACGGCTCCGCTCCGCGTAGCGCCAAATCGACCCTCTCGGCCTCGGCGGAACTCCAGAACCGGACGTCGATTGTGCATCGAGCAGAAGGCGCGACCACATTCTCGGCGATCCCGCCCTCGACGACTCCAACGCTGACTGTCGTGCCGACCTTCACGTCTGCAACCTCGTAGATGCGGCAGATCTGCCGTGAGATCTCGTGTATGGCGCTTGCCCCCGTCTCCGGCTCGATCCCCGCGTGAGAGGGCTGTCCTTCAACGTCGAGCACGTAGGCACTCACCCCTTTGCGCCGGCTCTTGACCGCGCCTCCGGGTGCGGACGGCTCCACCACCAGCGTCGCCCTCGCTGCCCTTGCCTCAGCTTCGATCCGGTCCCGGGAATTCGACGATCCAATCTCCTCGTCGCAGGTGATGAGAAGGGTGACGTCGGACCCCGGGCCGGATTTCTTCTCGGCCAACATGCGAAGAGCAAACAGCGACACTGCCAGGCCGCTCTTCATGTCATAGATGCCGGGGCCCCATACCCTCCCTCCCGCCACTTTGAAGGGCAACCGTTTCAGGGTCCCCACCGGGTGAACCGTGTCCATGTGTCCCATGACGAGAATGGGACCTTTGTCCCGCCTGGTCCCCGGGAAGCGGCTGAGAAGGTGCACGCCCAGACCCGATGCCGGAATTCGTTGCACCTCGCCACCGGCGCAGACGATCGCCTCCTCGAGCAACCGGGCCATCGTCAGGTTGCCGGCCTCGTCACCCGTCGGCGACTCGGTCTCGACGAGGGTGCGCAGGAACGCCAGACACTCCTCGGCGCGCTGCTCGGCCTCGGCCATGGTCACGCTCGGTTCAATCACCGCTTCCGCCCTTCGTAGAGGCCGCCCCGCCGGTAGCTCTCGTCGACGAGCTCCACCAGGTGCAGCACGGGAACCTTGCGACCGGCGAGCGCGAGGCCCGCGCCGATCTGCATCATGCACCCCGGGTTGCCGGTCACCAGCGCCGCCGCTCCGGTCTCGATCACGCTCCTGACCTTGTCGCCACCGATCCAGCCACCCAGGCCGGGGTTTGTGAGCCCGTAGATTCCGGCGCCCCCGCAACATTCCGCGGCACCCTCGAGGGGGAGGACCTCAAGTCCCGGGATCGAACTCAGGACCGCTGCGGGGGGATCCGCCACGCCCTGTGCATGGAGAAGGTGACAGGGTGCGTCGTACGTCACCGACAGCGGGAGGTCGCCCCCGGCCACCGGCCCCCGCTCGGCGAGGAGTTGGGACACGTCCCTGACGCGTCCGGCGATGTCGCGCGCCCGCTCCGCCATGGCCTCGTCGTGCGCGAGCAACGAGCCGTAGTCGGACATGGCCGCGCCGCATCCTGAGGCGTTCATGGCGAGGTAGTCCACGCCCGCGGCCTCGAATGCCGCCACATTCCGGCGCGCCATGGCCCGCGCGGCCTGGAGGTCGCCGCCGTGGGCGTGGAGTGCCCCGCAGCACCCCTGTCCCGGCACGGGGACGACACGGTAGCCGTTGGCCTCCAGAACGCGCACGGTGGCGTCGTTCACACGGGAGAACAGCCCCGCCTGAACGCACCCGGTCAGAACGCCCACCGTGGGCCCGGCCCCGGTTGCCGCGCGAGGCCCGCGCCCGGTCGCCCCGGCGCGGGAAGGTGGCCGTGCGGGCGCGGGCGCCGCCCCGGACACCACGCCCCGGGCCGGCGCCGATGCCGCCAGCATGGCCACGCCCAGCCGGGGCCCGCTCGGGGCACGGGAGCCGGACAGGATCCGGGTGAGCAGCGCGGGCAACCGGGTGGCGCGGAGAAGGCGGCCCGCCCACATGGCCGGGCGGGCGATCCACTCGGTGCCGAAGACGCGCAGCAACAGCCGGGACAGAAGGGGTGGCCGCCTGGCTGCGCCGCCCACGTACCGCGCCATCTCCAGGAGGTTGCCGTACGCAACCCCGGAAGGACACACCGGCTCGCACGCCCGGCACCCCAGGCAGCGCCCGATGTGCGTCTGGAAGGCGTCCGAGCCGGCGTCAAGTCTCCCCTCGACCACCGCTTGCATCAGGTACAGCCGGCCCCGGGGCGAGTCCGCCTCGTCACCCAGGCGCCGATAGGTGGGGCAGGCGGGGAGGCAGAAGCCGCAGTGGACGCAGTTGAGGAGCCCTTCCTCCTGGTCCTTGACCGCCCGGGCGAGCGATTCGGCCGCGGTGCTCACGGGCACCTGGACGACAGAATCGAGTTCGGGTCGAAGAGCGCCTTGATGCGCGCGCCGAGCCCGCCGTCCCCCCCCGCCTCCCCCGCCCACCCCACTCGCCCGGCGACCTCTCCGGGAGCATCACTCAGCGTCAGGGTTCCGCCCGCCTCTTCCATCGCCGCCCGGGTCCGCGACAGGACCTCCGTCAGCGCGTCCACGCGGCCCGGAGCCGGCGATCCCTTCACCCGCACCACACCACGCAGCGCGTCGGCCGAAAGCTCACCGCCCATCGCGGCGACGATCGCTCGGGCCCGTTCCAGAACGCGCCCGAGCTGGTCCGGCAACGCGGTGAGCCGCGCGACCACCGTCGCATCGGCTTCCCAGCCCATGCAGCCGTCGTGGAAGGCCTCGCTGTCCCCGTCCCGCAGTACGGCACGCGGTTCCGCCCCGACACACGCGGCAAGGCGCGCGCACACCTCGTCCACCTCATCCGGCCCGCCCAGCAGCCGCACCGACACGCACATCGGGTCGGCCCCGGCGCTTCCGTCTCCCACCCCCCCGTCCACCTCCACCGCCGCAACCGGCAGCGCACTCGTGCACACCGCCCGCGCCATCGCCACGACATCCCCCGCCCCGCCACGGAACCGCAGCGTCACGTCCGACTCCGCACGCGGAAACAGGCGCACCGACACGTTCGTGATCACGCCCAGGCTTCCACGGCTGCCCGTGAAGAGGCGGACCAGATCGTACCCGGCGACGTTCTTCACCACCCGTCCCCCGATGCGCAGGATCCGGCCACCCCCCGTGACCACCTCCATCCCGAGCACATTGTCCCGGGCCGCCCCGTAGCGCCCCTGGAGCGGCCCCGACACCCCGCACGCCACCGCCCCGCCCACCGTCCCGAGGCCCACGCCCGGCCCGTCCACCGCGAGCCACTGCCCGTTCGGTCGCAGGACGCGCGACAGCTCGGGCCAGCCGAGTCCCGCACCCGCCGTCAGCGTGAGGTCGGCGGGCTCGTAGTGCCGCACAGCGTCCATCCGCCCGGTCGACACGACGACGGCTTCCTCGGCATTGACCCAACCCCCCGCTCCCGGCCAGCTGGCGTGTCCCGCAGGCACGAGGCGGGTGCCCGTCTCGTTGGCGACGCACACCACGGCCTGCGTCTCCTCGACGGTGCCGGGGAAGACGACCGCGTGCGCCGGAACGCTGCCCGTCCACCCGGCCGCATCGTCACCGACAAGCACCTGCTCTTCCGGAAGAAGGCCAAGTACCCGGTCCGGCGAGGCTACCGTGGTCCTCACAGCGGTGCCGGAGCGGCTGGGGTGTCCTCCGGGAGGACCTTGCCCGGATTCATCGTGCCCTCCGGATCGAACACGCGGCGCACACCCCACATCGCGTCGAGTTCGGCGCGGCCGTAGATGAGCGACATGTGGTGCTTCTTGTCGAGCCCGACCCCGTGCTCACCGGTGATCGTGCCGCCCGAATCGACGCAAAGCTGCATGATCTCCCTGGACGCGCGCTCGACTCGCGCCAGCTCGTTCTCGTTCCGCCGGTCGAAGAGGATGTTGGGGTGCAGGTTCCCGTCGCCGGCATGAAAGACGTTGGCCACGACGAGGTCGTACCGCTTCCCGATCTCCGAAATGCCCTTCAGGATCGCCGGCAGGCTGGTTCGCGGCACCGTGGCGTCCTGTACCAGCAGGTCGGGGGCGATCCGTCCCATCGCCCCGAACGCCTTCTTCCGCCCCTTCCACAGGGCGATGCGCTCATCCTCGTCGCGCGCGCTGCGCACCTCGCGGGCGCCGGCCCGCTCACAGAATCCCACCGCCCGCTCGGCTTCCCGGTCGAGCCCGGCCTCCACCCCGTCGAACTCGATCACCAGGGCGGCCTCGGCGTCGGTCGGGTAGCCCGCGGCGAAGACACTGTCCTCCACGGCCCGGATCGTGGGCCCGTCGATGATCTCCATCGCGGCCGGGAGCAGCCCCGCGCTCACGATGTCGGAGACGGCCTGGCCCGCGTCCTCGATGTGGTCGAAGATCCCGAGCAGGGTGCGTACGCCTTCCGGTATCGGCAGGAGCCCGACCTCGATCTCGGTGGCGATCCCGAAGCAGCCTTCCGAGCCGACAAAGAGGCCGACGAGGTCCAGTCCGGTCGCTTCCCGGCCCTGTCCGCCCAGCTTCACCGCCGACCCGTCCGCCAGCACGACCGTCAGCCCGGTCACGTAGCGCGAGGTGACGCCGTACTTGAGGCAGTGCGGCCCGCCCGAGTTCTCGGCGACGTTGCCCCCGATCGTGCAGGCCGTCTGGGATGACGGATCGGGAGCATAGTAGAGCCCGTGCCGCCGCGCGGCGCCCGACAGCTCGGCGTTGATCACCCCGGGTTGCAATACGGCGCGCCGGTTCGCCGCGTCGATCTCCAGGATGCGGTTCATGCGCGCCGTCCCGATGACGATCGCGCCGCCGAGCGCCACCGCGCCCCCGGACAGCCCCGTGCCCGCCCCCCTGGGCACGATGCGCAGCCCGTGCCCCGCGATCGCGGCCACCGCACCCTGCACCTGAGTGGTGGTGCGTGGCAGCACGACCGCGCCGGGACGGTGGCGGTAGGCGGTGAGGGCGTCGGACTCGTAGACGAGGAGCCGGTCCTCGTCCACGATGACGCCGTCACGTCCGCAGATCTCCACGAGAGACTTGGCGAGGGTGGCCGGTATCATCCGGGCAAGCTATCCGGCGTCGGAGAGGTAGTCCAGAATCGCCTCGACCGCGGAGACGGCCATGTTGAAGACGTCCGGCTGAAGCGGCCCGTACACGCGCCGCGCCAGGGTCCGGGCGTCTGCAGGCCCCTGCGCGGCGATGACCCGCCGTACCTGCTCGATGCGTGCCATCCGGTGGTGCCGGAAGCGGGCGATGGCCCCGGCAGGATCGAGAAGGGGGTCTCCGTGGCCGGGAAGGAGAAGGCGGGCGCCGAGCGCTTCCAGGCGGTCGAGAGAATCGAGGTAGTCACGGACGCCGCCCGGGTATTCGCCCACCCAGGTCGTGTCGCCCTCACCCAGGATGAGGTCGCCGGTGAAGACCGCGCCCTCGCCGGGAAGGTGGAAGCAGAAGTGCCGCCGCGCGTGACCCGGTGTCCAGACCGCGACGAGGTTGCCGCCGCCTGTGGCGAAGACCTGTCCGTCCTCCGGATCGCGGCCTCCGCCCGGGCCCCACACCTCCCCGCCGGTGCGCCGCGCAAGCTCCCGCGCGCCTTCCGCGTGGTCGCCGTGGGCATGGGTCAGTAGCACCAGGACCTCCCGGGCGTCGTGAACCGCCTCCGCGAGAGCGGCAATGTGTTCCTCGATCGCGGGCCCGGGGTCGATGACGGCGGCGGTCGATCCCCCCACCACGTAGCTCCGGGTCCCCGTGAGGGTGAACGGCCCCGGATTGGGAGCCAGGAAGGAGCGCACGGCCGACGGCTGTCCCCCCGCTGCGGGGGGCGCCTCGTGGTCAGCGGCGCTCGCGAGCGATCTGCTCCGCCAGCTTGTCGGCGATCATCTGGACCGCCACTTCGTCCTGGTTGTTGAACGCCGCCGGCTGGTGTGAGTCGATGTCGAACTGGCCGTAGATCTCGGTTCCGGCCCGGATCAGGACCACCATTTCCGACTGCACATCGGTGTTGCACGGCAGATAGCCTTCGAATTCGCTGACATCCGGCACGTTCTGGTTGCCACCGTGGGCGACGGCGGTGCCGCACACGCCCTGTCCCACCGGAATCTTCGCGTGGTCGGTCGGCGAACCGACGTAGTTGTGGAGCCAGAGCTCCAGCCGCTCGTCGTTGAGGAGATACACGCCCACCCAGTCAAAGCGGGGATCGACCCCGTAGAGCGACTTGACAGCGTAGCGGAGGAGGGCGTCGGAAAGGTGTCCTTCTTCCCTCATCTCCTGGATTTTTCTGATTACTTCACGGGCGTCGACCATCTATTCGCTTCTTTGGAGTGGTGGTTAGCCCTTCAATATACACAAGTCCCGGTCGCGGTGCCGAAACCGCGGCATCGGGCCGGCGTCACGTCCCCGTCGGGTGCCTCGCCGGGCTCGGTGCCGCCGCCGGGCTGCCGCCTCAACCCCGGCCGAAGTCGACCCCTTCGTCCAGGCGGGCGACGAACGCGGCAAGCAGGCGCGCCACATGGAAGAGGTCGGAAACGGCCACCATTTCGCTCGGCGAGTGCATGTAGCGGTTCGGCACCGAGACGAGCCCGGTGGGAACCCCGCCGCGTGCCAGGTGAATGGCGTCCGCGTCGGTGCTGGTGCGCAGCGGCGCGGCCTGGATCGAGTACGGGATGTCGTGGGCGTCGGCCGTCTCGGCCAGCATTTCGAATACGGCCGGGTGTGCCGCCGAGCCGCGGGTCAGCACCGGACCACCGCCCAGCTCATGCTCCCCCACCAGGCTCTTGTCGACCTCCGGCACGTCCGTGGCGTGGGTCACGTCCACCACGATCGCGACATCCGGGGCGAGATCGAACGCGCTCGTGCGGGCTCCTCCCCCCGAGTAGCCGATCTCCTCCTGCGCTGTCGCCACGGCCACCGCCCCCGCCCGTCCCCCCTGTTCGGCCACGAGGCGCAACGCCTCCAGCACGATGAACGCCCCGACGCGGTTGTCGATCGCGCGGCTCGCCACCCGGTCCCCGGCCAGGCGTACCATCCCGGAGTCCAGCACGGCCGGGTCGCCCACGCGCACCCCGAGATCCTTCAGCTGCTCCCTGGACCCGGCTCCCACATCGATCCACAGCTTCTTCACCATCACGGCCTTTTCGCGATCCTTCGGTTCCATGAGGTGAATGGCCTTCCGCCCGATCACCCCGGGGACATCGCCCTTCGCACTGAGCACGCGCACGCGTTGGCCGACCAGCACCTGGGGGTCCCAGCCCCCGATACCCCCGAAGTAGAGCAGCCCCGACTTGTCCGCGTGGGTCACCTGCAACCCGATCTCGTCGATGTGGCCCGCCATGAGGGCCAGGGGCCGCGACTGGCGCCGCACCGCCGCGTAGCTGTTGCCGACCACGTCAGCCCAGGTTTCCGCAAAGGATTCCGCCTCGCTACGCCACACCCGGGCCGGCCGCGCTTCAAAGCCGGAAGGGCCCGGTGCGTCGAGGAGGCGTTCCAGAAACGAGATGTCGTTGTTCACCGATCGTCTCCGTTCACCAGTCGGATCCCGCTCACCGATCGTCTCCATCCCGAGGCTGGCGAGTGTGCACTTCCGCCCGCCGGCTCGTGGCCTGGCCCCCGGGACCATAGACTTTGAACTCCACCGTCCCGTCGCGGATCCGGCGCTCCAGCCGGCGGCGGACGACGCGCTGAAGCCACCGTCGCGAAGCCGGAAAGAGCAGGCTGAAGCCGACCAGGTCGGTGAGGACGCCGGGTGTGAGCAGGAAGGCCCCGCCCACCAGGATGGCCAGCCCGTCGAGAAGGGACCGACCGGGCAGCCGGCCGGCAGCCAACTCGCGCTGCACCGCCACAAACGCCCGGATCCCCTGCTGCCGGGCCAGCGCCGCCCCCGCGACGCCGGTGGTCACGACCAGCGCAAAGGTGGGGAAGAGACCGATCCATTGCCCGATCTGCAGCAGGATCGCCAGCTCCAGCAGGGGGACGGCGACAAAGATGAGGATCAACCTGCTCAGCAAGGCTCGGCTCCGGTCGGGTCTGGCCGGAGAATACCCCCGGCGTGTCATGGAATGTATATTCTTCTCCATGCAGCAGACCTATTTTCGCAAGGGCTTCGGGCTGAAGGCCGAGGTAAGGCCCCTCATCGATTCGGAGTACCACTCGTCCATCGTCGAGCGGATCCGTTCACGCGCCTACACCGACCGGTTCGGCGACATCACGGTCAGGCTCGCGAAGGACTTCGGCTTCTGCTACGGGGTCGACCGGGCGGTGGACTACGCCTACGAGACGCGCCACAAGTTCCCGGACAAGCGCATCTATCTGGTGGGCGAGATCATCCACAACCCGCATGTGAACCGTCGGCTGCGGGAAATGGGCATCGAGTCGCTCGTCCCGGGTGAGGACGGCGAATTCCACTTCGACCACATCACCGACGACAACGTCGTGATCATCCCGGCCTTCGGGGTCACGATGTCCGACCTGGAGAAGCTCCAGGCGATCGGTTGCGTCCTGGTCGACACCACCTGCGGCTCCGTACTGCTCGTCTGGAAGCGGGTCAAAGGCTACGCGCGCGACGGTTTCACCGCGGTCATTCACGGCAAGTACACGCATGAGGAGTCGCGGGCCACCGCCAGCCAGGTGCACCTCCACGAGGGCGGCAAGTACATCGTCGTGCGCGACATGGCCGAGGCGGAGGTCGTGGGTGCGTACATGACCGGGGACGCCGGCGCGCCGAGCCGTGAAGAGTTCATTGGCCACTTCGGCAACCGCAGCTCCGCCGGCTTCGACCCCGACCGGGATCTCCGGAAGGTCGGCGTGGCCAACCAGACCACGATGCTGGCCACCGACTCGCTGGCCATCGGTGCCCGCCTGCGGGAGATGATGGCCGAGAGCTTCGGCGAGGAGCACGCGGAGGCGCACTTCCGTTCGTTCGGAACGATCTGCTCCGCGACCCAGGAGCGCCAGGACGCCGTGCTGGAGATGATGCAGGATCCCCCCGACGTCATGCTCGTGGTGGGTGGCTACAACTCATCGAACACGAACCACCTCGCCCATCTGTGCCGGGAGTACACGACGACCTTCCACGTCAAGGACGCGTCCTGCATCGACATGGACACCGGCATGATCCACCACAAGCCGGAGCTGGACGCCGATGCCCCCGAGGTGACCGAAACCGACTGGCTCCCTGCCGGGCCGATCGAGTTGGGAATCACCGCGGGCGCTTCCACCCCGAACAACAAGATCGGCGAAGCGGTCTTCCGGGTGCTGAAGATCCGGGGGGTCGACCTGGTGTTGTAGCAGCGCGTGGACTGCTGACGATCACATCCCGGGTGGCGTGAACCTCCCGTCGATCGCGGTCCAGCCGCCATCGGCAAAAAGCACCGTCCCGGTCACGTAGCTCGCGGCGTCCGATGCGAGGAAGACCGTGGGACCCGCCATCTCTCGTGCGCTCCCCCAGCGACCGAATATGTTGCGCCGCGCATAGGCCCCGTACCACTCGGGCTGGTCCTTGATGGGCGCCGTGAGCGGCGTGTCGATCACGCCCGGAGCGACCGCGTTCACCCGCACGCCGAACGGTCCCAGCTCGGCGGCCGCAGTGCGCACCATCTGCACGATCCCCGCCTTGGTGGCCGCGTACATGCTCTGCCCCGGTTCGACCACGACGGACCGGATCGAGCTGAACAGGATGATCGAACCCGCGCCCTGCTCCTTCATGATGCGTCCCGCCGACTGGATGACGTGGGCGCCACCCTTCAGGTTGACGCCGAGGACCAGGTCCATCTCCTCGTCGGTGTAGTCAAGGAGGGGTTTGCGCACGTTCACCCCGGGCGTGCACACCACCACGTCCAGCGACCCCCGCGCGGCAACGATTTTCTCAAACGCGGCCGTGACGGCCTCGCCGTCGAGGATGTCGAGCCGCGCCGCCGAGGCCTCGCCCCCCGCCCCGCGTATCGTGGCCGCGGTCCCGGCCGCGGCGTCGGCGTTCACGTCCAGGCAGCACACGTGCGCTCCCGCCTCCCCGCACCCGATGGCGATCGCTTCGCCGATGCCCGAGCCGCCGCCCACCACCGCCGCGCTGCGCCCCTCCAGGCTGAACATCGAAGTCACGGGAGTCTCTCTTGCAAAATCGGCATGACATTCGACATGACATAAGGTACACTGGAGTTTACCATGCGGAACCACCCCAGCCGTCCATCCCGCGCCGACCGCGTTGTCGCCGAGGTCGAAGCCGCCCGCGAAGAGATCGTCGCCTTCACGGCCGACCTGATCCGCATCCCGACGGTGAACCCCCCGGGGGACTTCTACCGGGACTGCGCCGTGCTGATCGGGCGGCAGTTGGCGAAGACCGGGCTGGCCGTGCAGTACGTGCAGGCGGAGGGCCGTCCCGAGCACACGGCCGCCCACCCGCGCGTGAACGTGGTGGGGCGCGGGGAGGGGGCGGCGGGCCACCCGCGCCTACACCTCAACGGCCATTTCGATGTGGTGCCCCCTGGCGACGGCTGGTCGGTCGACCCGTTTGGAGGCGCGGTGCGCGGCGGGCGCATCTACGGGCGGGGCGCGTCCGACATGAAGTCCGGGATCGCGGCCGCGGTCTTCGCGGTCGAGGCGATCCGCCGCGCGGGCGTGGATCTCCACGGCGGGGTCGACATCAGCGGGACCGTCGACGAAGAGAGCGGGGGCTTCGCGGGCGTGGCGCATCTGTGCGAGGCCGGGATCATTTCGGCGCCCGAGACCGGCTACGCGATCATTCCCGAGCCGTTCGGCCCGGCGCGCATCTGCGTCGGGCACCGTGGCGTCTACTGGTTCGACGCGATCGCGCACGGGCACGCCGCCCACGGGAGCATGCCCCACCTGGGCCACAGCGCCATCGACGACATGGGGGCGCTCATTGACGTGTTCCGCACCCGCCTGGGACCCGACCTCGCGACCCGCCTGTCCTCTTTGCCCGTCGTTCCGGGGCTGTCCCGGCGACCATCTCTCAACGTCAACGCCATCGTGGGAGGCCAGGCCGACGAGACCACCCAGTCTCCCTGCGTGGCCCACCGCTGCACCGCGACCTTCGACCGGCGCTTCATCCCGGAAGAGTCCTTCGAGGAAGTGCGCAGCGAGATCGCCGAGCTGGTCACGGCCGTGGAGCGGAGAAGCCCCAGGCGGCGCTTCCGCATCGAGGAGCGCATGGTGGTCCACCCCGTGCATACTCCGTCCGGATCACCGGTGACCCGGGCCCTTTCCGCCGCGGTGGCCGAGGTGTGCGGGAAACCCGCCGAGCTGGTCGCGAGCCCCGGCACCTACGACCAGAAGCACTTCGCGCGCATCGCCGGCGTCGAACACTGCGTCGCGTACGGCCCGGGCCCGCTCGAAGAGGCGCACCAACCCGACGAGTCGTGCGCGGTGGACGACATCGTGGCGAGCACCCAGGTCCTCGCGCTGGCGGTGCTGGAGTTGGCAGGGCCGAAAAACCGACCCTAACGTTACGTCAGGGTTGACGGCGCACCCACTGCCTGGCCCTCACGAAATCGCGGCTGCGGGGATGCGCCGCGCGGGTCGCGCTCCGCCGGTCCTCAAACGTGCAGCGCCCGTCCCAGGGCGCCCAACGCCCCCTCCGCCACCGCCTCCGACAGGGTCGGGTGCGGGTGCATTGCCCGGTCGATCTCTTCCACGGTGGATTCCAGGTGCCTCGCCATGACGAATTCGGCGATGAGCTCGGTGGCGTGCGGTCCTACGATGTGGGCGCCGACGACCTCGGAGTAGCGCTTGTCGCGGATCACCTTGATGAAGCCGGTCGAATCGCCCGCGGCGAGCGCCCGCCCGTTCCCGGCCCAGGGGAACTTGCCCACCTCGATGTCGAGGCCCTTCTCGCGGGCCTGCTCCTCGGTCAGCCCCACCGACGCCACCTCCGGGTGGCAGTAGGTGCAGTTGGGCACGTTGCCGTAGTCGACCGTGTGGTGGCCGACGCCGGCGATGTGCTCGGCGGCGACGACGCCTTCGTGCATCCCCTTGTGGGCCAGCAGCTGCTCGCCCGCGCAGTCGCCCACGGCCCAGACACCCGGGACGTTGGTGCGCATGGCCTTGTCCACCGCAACGAAACCGCCGCGCTCGGTGCGCTTCACGCCTGCCTTGTCGAGTCCCACGTCTTCGGTATTCGGAATCCGGCCAACCGCCGACAGCACGTAGTCGACCTCCAGCCGCTGGTCCTTCCCCCTCTTGTCCGTGAACGAGATGACGACCCCGTCGGAGGTCACCTCGGTGCTCCGGACCCGGGCGCTCGTAAAGATGTCCATCTTCCGCCGCTTGAAGCTCTGGGCCACCACGCGGGATGAATCCTTGTCCTCGAGCGGCAGGACCCGGTCCAGCGCCTCGATGACGGTCACCTTGGTGCCGTAGGCGTTGTAGACGTCGGCGAACTCCATCCCGACGGCGCCGGCGCCGACCACGACCAGCGAACCGGGAGCCTTCTCCTGGAAAAGCGCTCCGGTCGAAGACCAGATCCGCTCCTCGTCGATCTGCAGGAAGGGAAGGCTGCGCGGGCGGGAGCCGGTGGCGATGATGATGTCCCTGGCGGTGATGGTCCGCTTCGCGCTGCCATTGTCGACCTCGACCGCGCCGTTCCCGAGGAGTCTTCCGTACCCCTGGACATGCTCCACCTTGTTCTTCCTGAGGAGGAAGCTGACCCCGGTGGACAACCGGTTGGCGACGGCGCGGCTGCGCTCCTGCGCGGGCCCCAGATCGACCTTGAAGCCGTCGAACGTGATCCCGTGCCCGTCCGCCTTCTTGAGTTCGTGAACGAGAAGGGCGCTGGACAGAAGCGCCTTGGTCGGAATGCAGCCGATGTTGAGGCACACTCCGCCCAGCTTGTCCGCTTCGACGCACGCGGTCTTCAGGCCGAGCTGGCCCGCGCGAATGGCGGCGACGTAGCCACCGGGGCCGCCGCCGATGATCACGACGTCGAAGTCAGTGCTTCTTGCAGTCTTGTCCGCCAAGGAACACCTCCCAGGAAGGATCGAGGGGTGAATCAGCCACGGTCACGGACCCGCCGGCCGGGCCTGGTCCGCCGCGCAAAGCGTGTGAAAGGGCGGGGCGGACCGGCGCACGCAAGGTAGAAGCAGGCCCAATCGGGGTAAAGGTGCTACGACCTGAGCGTGTCCCAGAAGCCACGCGGATTCACAATCGCCAGGGGCGCCCCGTCCGCAATCTCCAGGAGGTCCCCGTCACCCGTCACGAGGACACCAGCCTTCCCGGCTACCGCTTCCTCCTGAATCGGGACATCGTCCGGATCACGGACGTCAATCCCCAGAGGAACGGCCTCGTCAATCACGACTCCTTCCTTGCGGAGGAATCGCTCGGTCGCTCCAATCGTGCCATGCGGCACGCCGAGTTTATCCCCGAGCACAATACGCAGCTCACGGAGTACCGTCTCGCCAACCACGAGAGAGTGCTCCGCAATGACGATTCGGAGCACATCCGCGCAGATCCCCCGGGTCGCGAGGGCACTGACAAGGACATTCGTGTCGAGGAAGACCCTCAAGAGATATCGCGGAAGATGTCCTCGTCCGTCAGGTAGCCTCGAGCTTCCGCGAACGGTGTGATCCGGCGGCGAAGGTCCGCCAGCTGATTCAGCGCCAGTTGGCGCTCCAGGGCGTCGCGGACAACCGCACTTCTGCTTCGGCCACGCCGCTTGGCCGCACGATCCAGGCGCCGTGCCAGGCTCTGGTCCATCCTGATGGTTACGGTCACGGTCTTCATGTCATACAATGTATTACATGTCGTCTCGTTGGGAAAGTCGGGTCAGTCCCGGTACATCTCCCCACCCTTCATGACCCACATCACGCGCTCCAGAACGGTGATATCTTCGAGCGGATTGCCGTGCACTGCGATCATGTCGGCGTATTTCCCCGCTTCCAGCGACCCGACGTCGGCTTCCCAGCCCATGATCATGGCGGAGATGCTCGTTGCCGAGGTGATGGCGTCCATCTCGCCCTGGCCGTTTTCCACGCGGATCTGGAATTCGCGGGCGTTGTGGCCGTGCTCGAAGACGCCGGCGTCGGTGGCGAAGCCCACGGTCAGCCCGGCTTCCATGGCGCGGCGGAAGGCGGCGTTGCGGTAGCGCATCATTTCGGTCGAGCGCCGGATCTGTTCCTCGGGGATGCCGAGGGCCGCGCCGTCGCGCGGGACGATCACGCCGACGTAGAGGGTAGGCACGAAATAGGTGTGGTCGCTCTCCAGCAGCATCGCTATGCCCTCGTCGTCCATCATCGAGCCGTGGTCGATGGTACGCACCCCGGCGCGGATCGCTGCCTTGATCCCCTCGGCGCCGTGGGCGTGCGCGGCGGTGAAGCGGCCCCAGCGGTTCGTCTCCTCGACGGCTACCGCGAGTTCGGCGTCCGAGTACTGCTGCGCGCCGGGCGACAGCCCCCGGGAGAGCACCGCACCGGTCGCCAGGATCTTGGTGAAGTCGGCACCGTGCTTGTGGTTGGTGCGCACGGCGGCCCGCACCGCATCCACACCGTCGGCAAGGTTCCGCACCGTGGGCACGTCCACATAGATGGAAAACTGCCGCGCGTCGCCGGCGCCGCCCGTCGCCGAGACGTAATTGCCGGCCACCTGCATGCGCGGGCCCGGGAGCACGCCCGCGTTGATCACGTCGCGCAGATCGACGTCCGTGTACGGCCAGGTCGGGCCCATGTCGCGGACGGTGGTGAAGCCGGCGCGCAGGGTGGTCAGCGCGTTGGCCGCACCGTACAGAGCCGCCTGAGCGGGCGTGGTGGTGATGAGCACTTCCTCCCAGTGCGTGCCCACGCGGTCGGTGAGGTGAGTGTGCAGATCGATCAGCCCGGGCAGGATCGTGGCGTCGCCGAGGTCGATGACGTGGTCGGCCCGGGCGGAGGCGGCCTCCGCGCCCGTCGCCGTGATGCGGTCGCCGGAGACGAGGACGGCGCCGGGCTCGACAAGGGAGCCCTTGCCGTCGATCATCCGGGCCGCGCGGACGAGGGTGGTGGTGGGCCGGGCCGCGGAGGGGGCCTCCTGCGCGGTCAGGGTGGCCGGGCCGAGCGCCGCCGTGCCGGGGGCCCCCACTGCCGCCACTGCGAAGAGGGCCAACGCAACCGCCGGCGGAATCGCCTTCACACCGCGCATGTTCTCCCCCGTTTCGATTCTGCCGCGACCACGCGGGCCCCGACGCCTGGTGTTGTACATCATATCAGAATCGCGGCCGGCTCTTCCAGGAAGGACTTCAGCGTGGCCAGGAAGCGGGCGCCCTGAGCACCATCGATCACCCGGTGGTCACAGCTCATCGTGACCCGCATCCGCGGCTGTACGACCACCTGCCCCTCGTGCACCACGGCACGCTCCTCCACGGCGCCGACCGCGATGATCCCGGCCTCCGGCGGATTGATCACGGCGGTGAACTCCTCGATCCCGAACATGCCCAGATTGGAGATCGAGAAGGTGGACCCGGTGTACTCGTGCGGCTGGAGCTTCTTGTCCCGGGCGCGCCCCGCGAGCTCCCTCACTTCGGCGCTGATCCGGCCGAGACCCTTGGCGTGCGCGTCCCTGACCACCGGCGTGATCAAGCCGTCGGGCACGGCGACGGCGATGGCCATGTGAACCCGGTTGAACCGGCGAATGGAGTCCCCCTGCCACCAGGCGTTGCACTCGGGGTGGTGGGTCAGGGCCACCGCAGCGGCCTTGATCACGAAGTCGTTGATCGAGGCCTTGGCACCCCGCTCGGCAAGCAGCTGGTTCACCTGCTTGCGGGCCTGCAGAGCGCGGGTCATGTCCACGTCGACGGTGAGGAAGAAGTGGGGGACGGGCCCAAGCGACTCGGTGAGGCGGCGGGCGACCGTCTTCCTCATCTGGGACAGCGGGGTGTCCACGTACTCGGTGTCAGGCGTGGGAGCTGGCCACGCAGTCACGGCCGGCACCGGCGCCGCGGCAGCCGCCTCGGCCGCTGCCTCCACGTCCCGCTTGATTACGCGCCCGCCCGGACCCGATCCCTGTACGGCGACGAGGTCCAGGCCGGCGTCCCGTGCGAGGCGCCTGGCGACGGGTGAGGCCTTGATGCGGCCGGTGGGGGAAGGAGCGGGTGTGGTGGCGGCGGGCGTCGGAGCCGCTGTCGGAGCGGATGTGGCGGCTCCACCGGCGCGATCCGCCGCGGGCCCACTTGCAGCCCCCCCGCCCCCCGCAGCCGCCACCAACGCGGCGATGTCCTCATCCTCCGCGGCGATCACCGCGATCACGTCCCCTACCGGCGCGGTGACCCCTTCGCCCACGAAGACCTTCCTCAGCACGCCCTCGCCACGGGCCACCAACTCCATCGTGGCCTTGTCGGTCTCGATCTCGGCAAGGATGTCGCCCTGGGCGACCGCGTCACCCTCACCCTTGAGCCACTTGACGACCTGACCCTCCTCCATCGTGGGAGAGAGCGCTTCCATGTGGACCTTGGTTGCCATTTCTACACCGTCGCTTTCATCATCGGTCACCCGCCGGCAGGTACAGCACCTTCCTGCATGCCTCCACGACCGCCTTGACGCCCGGCTTCGCGAGCTGCTCCAGGTTCTTGGCGTAGGGCATGGGGATATCGGCCTGGGTCACGCGGACCACCGGTGCGTCGAGATCATCAAAGGCTTCGTCCTGGATCAGCGACACGATCTGGGCGCCGACCCCGGCAAAGGGCCACCCTTCCTCCAGGTAGACCACCCGGTTCGTGCGGGCCACCGTCTCGAGGATCGCGTCGACGTCCAGGGGCCGGATCGAGCGCAGGTCGAGGACATCGGCCTCGATCCCCTCCCTGGCCAGCGCGGCGGCGGCTTGCAGCGCCACGTGCACCATCTTGCCGTGGGTGACGATGCTCACGTCGTCCCCGGAGCGCTTCAGGTCGGCCACGCCCAGGGGGATCACATACTCCTCGTCGGGGACCTCGCCCCTCACGTTGTAGAGCAGCTCGCCCTCCATCACCGCGACGGGATCGTCGTCCCGGATCGCCGCCGCGAGGAGACCCTTGGCGTCGGCGGGAGTGGCGGGCGTCACCAGCTTCACCCCGGGTGCGTGCACGTAGTAGGTCTCGCACGCCTGGGAGTGCTGGGCCGAGAGCTGCAGCGCCGCCCCCGTGGGCCCGCGGAAGACGATCGGCACCGAAACCTGCCCGTTGGTCATGTACAGCATCTTGGCCGCGCTGTTGATGACCTGGTCGAGCGCGAGGAACGAGAAGTTGAAGGTCATGAACTCGCAGATCGGTCGCAGTCCGGTCATCGCCGCGCCCACACACAGCCCGGTGAAGCCAAGCTCGCTGATCGGGGAATCGACGACGCGGCGGTCTCCGTACCGCTCCAGCATCCCGCGCGAGACCTTGTAGGCGCCGTCGTACTCGGCGACCTCCTCGCCCATCAAGAAGACAGAGTCATCCCGGTCCATCTCCTGGCACATGGCGGCGTTCAGGGCCTCTCGGTAGGTGATCTCAGCCATGGGCGCCACCTCCGGGGCCGCGGGGAACGGGTCCGCCGGTACCTGTCGACGGGCTCTGGCCCCGCCCGTCCAGGAACAGCCGCCCGTGCTTGTTGATCTCGGCGTAGACGTGGTCGTACAACGTCGAGGGGTCGGGCGGCGGCGAGGCGGCGGCGAAGTCGGTCGCATCCTCGCTGGTCGCACGGGCTTCCGCGTCGATGGCTTCCAGCTCCTCCTGCGTGAGAAGGTCCGCGTCCATCATGCGGTCTCGCAGGATCGTGATCGGATCCTGCTCTTCCACATGCGTGTCGACCTCTTCCCTGGAGCGATAGGTGCCGGATACCGGGTCCGACATGGAGTGGCCCCGGAACCGGTAGGTCAGCGCATTCACGAACTGCGGGCCCGCGCCGCCACGCACCTGCTCGGCAAGCTCCTCGAAGAACCGGTAGGTCTCGAGCACATCCTGCCCGTTCACGGTGTGGGCCGGGACCCCGTAGGCACCCGGGCGGGCCTCCATGTCGGTGACCGACACCCGCGAAAACGCTGTCCCCATGCCGTAGCCGTTGTTCTCCACGACGTAGATCACCGGCAGCTGCCAGACCGCCGACATGTTGAGTGCTTCGAGGAACGCGCCCTGGTTTACGGCCGCGTCGCCCATGTAGCAGACGCAGACCTGGTCGCCGCCACGGTACCTGATCGCCCAGGCCAACCCCGCGCCCAGCGGAATCTGTCCGCCGACGATGCCGTGCCCGCCGTAGAAGCCCACCGCGGTGTTGAAGAGGTGCATCGATCCGCCACGGCCCCCGGAGCAGCCGGCGGCGCGGCCGTACAGCTCCGCCATGACGGCCCGCGGCGAAATCCCCTTCGCGATGGCCTGCGTGTGTTCGCGGTAGGCGGTGATGACCAGGTCGTCTGCGCGCAGCGCCTTGATCGAGCCGGCTGCCAGTCCTTCCTGTCCGATGTGCAGGTGACAGAAGCCGCCGATCTTCCCGATCGCGTACGCCTCCTCCGCCTTCTCCTCGAAGCGGCGGTAGAGGAGCATGTCCCCCAGCAGTCCGTGGAGGGCGTCCCGCGAGAAGCCCTGAAGGCTGGAGACCCCCGTCGGGTCGCCATCCGCCGTGACCGCGGCTGCCTCGCCGTTCAGCCCGGTACTCCTATTCCGTGTCGCCTGTGCCATGTGGTCAGCCTCCCGTCCCGGCAGCGCGCCGGTTGGGCCGGTGCACTGCCAGTTGGACGAGGCGCGAAGTCGCTGCGGGCGCCGCAATAGCCGGTCGGCCCGCGGGTGCCGTCCGGCCACCCGGCCCGACCACCTCCGCCGGCGCCGGAATGTCCGCTTCCATCACCTCGCGGATCGTTCCGGGCCCGCCTGCCTCGACTTCGCGCGCCTGCTCCTTGGCGTGGTAGCTCGAGCGGACCAGCGGCCCGGATTCCACGTGGCGGAAGCCGTACTCCGCTTCGCCGATCCGCTTCCAGTCGCCGAACTCGTCGGGAGTGACCCAGCGGGCGACCGGGATGTGCTGCCGTGACGGCCGCAGGTACTGTCCCAGCGTCAGAATGTCCACCGCGGATTCGCGCAGGTCCGCCATCGCCTGACGGATTTCCTGCTCCTCCTCACCCATCCCCAGGATGATGCCCGTCTTGGTCAGCATGGAAGAGTCGAGCCGCTTGGCGCTCCCCAGGTACGAGATCGAGCGCCAGTAGCGGGCCCCGGGACGCACCTCGGGGTGAAGTCTCTCGACCGTCTCGAGGTTATGCCCCAGGATCGCCGGACGGGCTTCCATCACGGCGCGGAGCGCGTCCTCGTCACCCTTGAAGTCGGGGATGAGCACCTCGACCGAGCAGCCGGGGAGGCGCGCGCGCACTTCGCGGATCGTCGCCGCATAGATGCTCGCGCCGCCGTCCGCGAGTTCGTCCCGGTTGACCGAGGTGATCACCACGTGATCGAGTGCCATGGCGACGATCGTGTCGGCCACCCTCCTGGGCTCGTCCAGGTCGAGTTCGGTGGGCATCCCGTGCGCCACCGCGCAGTACTTGCAGGCGCGGGTACAGACGTCGCCCAGGATCATGAAGGTGGCGGTGCCCGCCTCCCAGCATTCGCCCATGTTGGGACAGCCTGCCTCCTCGCACACGGTGTGCAGGGACTGGCTGCGCATCAGGCGCTTGAGCCGCAGGTAGTTGGGACCGCCGGGGGAGCGCACCTTGAGCCACGATGGTTTGCGCGAGGTGATCGGGATGGTGTCGATGCCGCAATGGGCCGGGATTCGAGACGTGCCCTTCGGCTTGACCGTGCCGGTGTCCTTGCCCGCCGGCGCGTAGCCGCCCGGCGTACTTGTCTGTGACCGAGTCACGTCAGGAGATCTCCGATGATCGCGTTCGCTCCCCGAGGAAACGGGGCTGAATCATATGAAAATCCGCAGCAGGTACGCTACTCCCAACCCCAGATAGGTCCCCACCGCGTAGCCGAGCAGCCCCACCACCACGCCGGGCAGCACAAGGTGCTTCCACTCCCGCGAGATCGCCACCGCAAGCGCGCTCGTAGGCCCGCCAACCGACGCCTGTGAGGCGACAAGGATGGACCCGATGTCGAGCCGCAGCAGCTTGCCGATCCCCAGCACGAAGACGCCGTGCACGCCAACCACGATCAGGGTGAAGAAAAAGACCTCGAAGCCCACCGCGGCGATCTCCGAGACCCGGGACAGGATGCCGATCAGCACGAAGAAGAAGTGGAGACCCACCGAACCCAGCTGCATTGCGCCGGGGGCGTCCCGGTAGAGAGGCGAATGACCCAGAGCCAGGGCGAGGGTCGTGAGCCAAAGGATCGAGGGGACTTGCGGGACGACCGTGCCCAACCACTCCGACACGAAGACCAGGATCAGGCCGGTTGCGAAGAGGCCGGCGATTCCCACCGCCGAGAGCCCCTCCCGAGCAAAATAGGGATGGTGCTGGTGACGCTCGCCGGTGGCGGGTGCGCCCGGGGATGACTCGTCGTCCGTGGTGGAGGGCTCCTCCACCGGCGCGTAGAAGCGCGTGAGCCAGATGGGGAGGATGAGCGTGGCCCCCAGCCACAGGCCGGTCACCACCGCGTCGGCCGCGTTCAACCCGGCGAAGAGGGCGCCCGTGAGGCCCACTTCCCGGCCCACCGAGACGAAGTTCACCGAGCCGCCCGAGTACGTCCCCGTCAGCGCTCCTGCGATCCTCCAGCTGTCGTCGCCGAAGTGTGACTGGTAGAGCGCGGTGGCCACGCAGGCCCCGAGTACCGTGCCGGTCACGGCAACCGCAAAGGCTCCGGTTATCCGGGGACCGGCTTTGGCCAGGTCGCGCAAGTCCACCGACAGGAGCAGCCACGCGATGGACACGGACGTCACCGGACCCAGGACCACGTCGTAGACGACCGAATCGACCGGCACGACGCCGGTGTTGGACAGGATCGCGCCGAAGATGATCGCCATCATGGACGCGCCGACCTTGCCGAGCGCGGGGAAGCGGTAGTCCAGCCGGAAAGCGAGGGCCGTGGCAGCCGCGATTACCGTGGCGAGGGCAAGGGGCGACTCAATCATGGGTGCTCCCCGCTCACGGGGAAGCCGAAAGGTACGACTGCGCTTCCTCGCGCAGCACCGGCAGCAGGTTGGCGTGGCCGTTCTCACCCGTGCCGTACTCTTCCAGCCCCGTCCGGATCTCGTCGTCGTACACGGCCAGCAGCGTCCGGTAGTAGGTGGCTGCCATCTCGCCGTCGCCGATCAGGTCCGCGCCTTCGGCCGCCGCGGCCAGGCAGAGAAGGTGGGTGGGCTGGATATCGAGGCCCGCTTCGGCGACGGCCAATGCGGATGGACCGTCGCTCGCGGCGGCGTGGAGGAGGGAGAGATGGAACCGGTCGTCCAGCGACAGGGCGGCGATCAGATCATATGCCGCGATTGCCATCGGCAGAAACATGTCCGCCTGGGCCCGGTCGTCGGCCTCGACAGCGCCCATCACCCGCGCAAAGAGCCGGTTCGCCGCCTGCCTCGGGGTCATCGAGTCCAGATCCACCGCTCCGGTGGGTCCCAGCGCACCCCCTGTGGAGGCGGGCGGCGGCGACATTGTGATCTCTCGCCCGCCATCTCGGTCCACATCTAATACGACTACCAAAATAAGCGCAAGTACCCCTGTGATCGCCCAGGCGAGCCAGCCAGGACTGCCTCGGAGCCCTCCGGTGCGCGCCTTCCCGCCCCTCGCCGCCTTGCCGAGCGCCAGGCCGCAACGGGTACAGAAGCGGTCCCCCACCTCCGAAGGGGCCTCGCACTGCGGGCACGGCGGCCCCCGCAGGGCACCCCCGCAACGCGAGCAGAAGTTCGCGTCGGGCGACCCCTCCGGATACTGGCAGCGCGGGCAAACGACGGGCGCTGTCGTCATCCGATGAGCCTCCCGCCGGAGATGGCGTTGAAGAAGAGCGGCCACGTCACAATGCTCTGCCCGCGGTAGTTCGGCTGGAAGCCAAAGAGGATGACTTCGCCCTGCCCGATCCTCGCCCGCAGCAGCGCCGGCTGTCCCGCGAGCCTCTCCGGCCCGAGGATCCACCCCGCGACGACGGGGTTGTCCTGGTTGTAGGTGCCCACGACATCGACCCGGTCGTCGTTCACCGCGAACGCGCGGCTGCTCCGCCAGTACCACGCCGCGGTGGAGCCGTCGTATCCCGAAGACAGCGGATCATTCGCGAGATCCACCCGCAGGATCGATCCCGGCACGTAGAAGTCGGTGTTGGACAGGCCTTCCACCGGGTTGTCGATGTCCAGACCGAAGAGCCCGATGGCGAAGTCGGCGGCCTCTTCCATGACCACCAGGCGGCCGCCCGACTCGACGAACTCGCGAACGGCGGCGCGGCCTGCCTCGCCGATCCCTCCCGTGTACTGCTCCGGCAGCGAGCCCGGCGGGTTGCCCACGCTGATCGAGCGGTCCGACTGGCTCTGGAAGATCAGGACGTCGTAGTCGTCCGCCAGTTCCCCGGCCCGGATCCTCGCATCGTGGAGCGAATCGTACCGCATTTCATGCTTGTCGAGCATCCACCGCGTCCACCCGGCGATCATCGGCTCCTGATACCCCTTGTACATCCCCACCCTGGGAGCATCCGACCCGGTCAGGGACTCAGGCAGCTCGTATGCCACGCCCTGCACCCCGATCGGGTCGCTCAGCGCGACCTGCGGCTCCGACTCCAGGGCCGCCGCCTCGATCCCCATCAGAAGGGGGAGGGTGTGCGCGGTGACGTCGTACGGTCGCTTCGGCGGCCCGCCCGGGAACTCCCGCATGTCGGGGTATTCCTGCTCGACGAGGAGGGTCTGGGCAAAGCCCGCGTACGGCTGCCGCATCAGCACGACGTGGGAGCCGGCCGGGTACTCGGCACCCCCGGCACTGAAGCTCGCCTCGGCGCGGCGGACCTCCACGTCACCCATGGTCAGGATGCGCAGCACGCTCTCGACCCCGACCCGGTTCTCCTGCTCCGCCGGGATCACCCAGGCGGCGGGCCAGTCGTCCCAGCCCTGCACCGCCCGCTCGTTCACGCGGTAGAAGTTCTCGAGCCAGAAGCGGCGGTTCTTCGCGGCGTTGGTCAGAAGCGCCATCGCGCCGGAGAACTGGTAGTCGACGATGTCGGGGAGGCCCCATTCGCCCCCCTCCCACGGCCAGGGAAAATTCCACGCGGACTCGGAGGCCTCGTACTCACGGCCGCCGCGCACCGACTCGCGCGGCACGTCCACGGTGGTCGCCAGGCGGGCGGAAGCGGTCTCGCTCAGGATGCGGGCGCCGCCATGGTAGTGCATGTAGGCCCGCCCGGGGTGAAATCCGTCGTAGATCGCGTTGATTACGACCCCTTTCTTCCCCTGCGAGGTCAGTTCGGCGGCCATGTAGGCGCCCAGCTGGTTGACCGCGGCCGTCAGCCCCGGGTCGACGTTGGGCTCGATCGGGTCGATGTACGGCGGGAAGAAGATGCGGGCACCGCTCCCGCCCATCTGGTGGATGTCGTGCACGATGTGCGGGTGCCAGTCGTTCTGGGCCCGGACCGTGTGCCGGGTCTCGTTCTGGTAGAAGGTGTACCAGTCACGGTTGTTGTCGTGCCCGGTGTAGTAGTGGTAGAGCCACGGCTGGGCACGTCCATCGAACTCCGTGCCCGCGTATTCGTTGTAGAAGTCGTTCACCCACTGGGTGCCGTCGGGGTTCAGGGACGGGATCTGCAGCAGGATCACGTTGTCCAGGATCTCGCGCACCTTCTCGTCGTCGGACGAGGCGAGGTGGTGGGCCAGCCTGGCCGCCGTCTGCGCACCACCCACTTCGGTGGAATGGATGGCGTGGGTGATCATCACCACCGTGCGGCCTTCGCCGAGGAGGCGTTCCAGCTGCTCGGCGCCCTCGACCGTGCGCGGGTCGGCGAGCTGCCGCTGCATGCCGTGCAACTCCGCAAGCCGGGCATGGTTGCCGGGGCTGGTGATGGTGAGCATGACGAAGGGCCGTCCCCGCGTGGTGGGGCCCAGGGTGTCCACCGCGACCCGGTCGCTGGTTCGCGCGAGGGCTTCGTAGTACGAGGTGAGGTCGTCCCAGTTCGCGAGCTTTCCCTCGGCGCCGACGGGGAAGCCGAAGTGGTCGGCCGGGGTGGGCACCTGGCTCGCAGCCGCGGCAGGCATGCCGGCGATAACCGCCAGCGTGACGGTCAGTGTTGAACAGCGCATACCAACTCCTTTGTTACAAGCCTGTAGGCGAGTCTATGAAACGGCCTTCGATTCCGAAACGGTCCTCGATCAGGCGGGCCAATGCCTTCACTCCCCAGACCTCCGTGGCGTAGTGCCCGCCGAGAAGGACGGTCACCCCCGTTTCGGCGGCTTCTATTGCATGATGATGTTGCGCTTCGCCGGTGACCAGCACATCGACTTCGGCAGCCGCCGCCTCGCGCAGCGTGGAGGCTCCGGCCCCTGTCACGACTCCGACGGCAGTGGCAGGATCGGGTCCGCCGGGAAGCACCTGGACCCCGCTTCCAAGGACAGTCGCGAGGGCGTCGGCGAGTTGCCGAACGGGCATCCCACTCCGCCCGCCTGCTCCGATCACGCCCCTCCAGCCGATCGGCGTCCCCCTGTAGTCTCCGAAGGGCTCGAGCGACGTTAGCCCCAGCTCGCGGGCGAGGACCGCGGAATTGCCCACTTCGGCGTGGGCGTCGAGAGGCAGGTGGGCGCTGTAGAGAGACGTTCTGCTCTCGATCAACGCTCTCACCCGCCGGTAGTGAGGGCCTGTCAACGGCTGAAGACCGCTCCAGAACAGGCCATGATGGACGATCAGCAGGTCGGCCCACTCTTTCACGGCCTCGATCACGGCTGCGCTCGCGTCTACCGCCACGGCGAGGCGTTCGACCCGGCCGCGGCCTTCCACCTGCAACCCGTTCAGGGCGTTCGGATAATCTGGAATCCCCGCTATGTCAAGATGTCCGTCAAGGAACCCGGTGATCTCCGTCAGGGTGACGGGAGGCATTGGAACTGTGGCGCCTACTTGGTTGCCTTGGACTTGGCGCCGCCCCGGAACACGCCACCACCCGGCTGCCTGGGCCCCGCACTCGACTTGCCGGCGGCCCGCGCGGCGGGTTCCATCCCGGCCAACGGTTCCCTCCGGCCAACGCTGACCGTCCCGTTCACGACTCCCCCCTCCTCCAGCTGCAGCCGGGTCGCACGAATCTCCCCGTCGACCAGACAGGTCGACTGAAGTTCGAGCCGCGATTCGACGTCCAGTGCGCCCTTGACCGACCCGGCGATCACTGCGTCCTGGGTGTGGATGTCGCCCGTAACGCTTCCACCCTTCCCGATCACGACCGCCTTTTCAGCGCGCACCGAACCCTCGACCCGTCCCTCGATGCGGACGGTGTCGGTAGTGTGGCAATCGCCGACGATTCGCATGCCAGGGCCGATAATGGAAATGACCGTCTCGGGCGACGACGGGGGGGCTGCGATTCTCTTTGGCATAACTGTACCGTGCTCCCTCTTGGACTTGAAGTATGTCCGTAGTTTACGGTGCTGCGTGTTGTCGGTCATTGTGGCGGCGTGACCTTGGTTAGCGGATCGATGGGTCTGCCGTTTTCCAATATCTCAAAGTGCAGGTGCGGCGCGGTAGACCGGCCGGTGGAACCGGAGAGGGCAATCACTTCCCCCCTCCGCACCCTCCTTCCACGCTCGGCGACCAGAAAGGAAGCATGCCCGTACCGGGTGCGCCATCCGTTTCCGTGGTCGATGAGAACGAAGAGACCGTAAACCGGATCATTCGCCGCATCAACCACCTCTCCCCCACCGGACGCGAGTACGTAGGAATCACTTGCGACAGCGATGTCGATACCGGGATGATCCGCGTCCGCGCCTCCCGGCTGAGTGATGACCCCTGCCGTCGTCAGAGGCCACGCGCTGGGCTCCGAGTCAGCATCCTCCGCCAAGGCGATCCCTTCGGCGACGGTGATGCCGCCGGAGCCGCCGCGCCAGAATGCGGAATCCCGGGAGCCGTCGACGCCGAGTAGCAGGCGAACATTTTCCTGCTGTGCCTCGATGCCTTCCAGGCGCTGGACAAGGGAATCCATCCTGCCGTGCCTCGCCAGCAGAGAGTCGTTCTGTCGGACCAGGTCGTCCGTTCGCGCGGCCCGGCGGGCGATCGTCGCCCAACTACCGGCCATTGCGACGATCCCGACGGCCATCAAACCCGCCATGACCACGAGCGCGCGGATCCAGCGGCGGGAGATCGAATAGCTTCGTGGCTCATCTCCCCCGTCGGGCATGACGATGATCGAGACCTTTCCTTCTCTGTCGGTCACTGCTCAGGCTCGCATTCCACTGGTGGTGCATGGCGCCGAGGACGAACGGTTTACTTCCGCTAGCGTGATACGCCCTGAATTCTGGCGAGTTCGGGGCTCGTTAGCCAACAATGTCCTCCGCTTCCCTGCCGGTTACGAGCGCGAAGACCCGCTCGAGGTCGCGGGCTCCGTGGAACGCGATCCGGATGGCTCCGGCTCCGTCGCCCTTCCACCGGATGGCGACCCTCGCGCCCAGATGTTCGGCCATGGCCTCCTCCAGCGCCCCGACTGCAGGATCCCGCTCGACTGTTGCGGCGGGCTTCTCCGAGTCACCGGATGTCCCGGTCGCCTGGGCTTCCCGGGCCCGCTTTTCGGTCTCGCGCACCGTCCAGGACCCGGCTACCGCTTCGCGCGCCAGGTCGGCTGCCCTGACGGGGTCGTCCACCGCCAGGATGGCCCTCGCGTGGCCCATCGACAGCTTGCCGTCCTCGAGGAGGCGTCGCACCGAAGGCGGCAAGGCAAGCAGGCGCAGCATGTTTGCCACGGTTGAGCGGCTCTTTCCCACCGCTTCGCCGATTTCTCGCTGGCTGTACCCGAACGTATCCCGAAGATCGGCGTAACCCTTGGCCTCTTCCAGCGGACCAAGGTCTTCGCGCTGAATGTTCTCGACGAGAGCCAGGACCAGGAGGGTGCGATCGTCCACGTCTCGGATATGGGCCGCGACCTCCGTCCAGCCGAGTTGCTTGACCGCGCGGAGCCTGCGTTCCCCCGCGACCAGCTGGAAGGTGCGCCCAGAGGCGGAGCGGCGCACCAGAATGGGTTGTAGCAGCCCGTTCGTCCTGATTGAATCGGCCAGGTCGTTCAGTTCGGCTTCGTGAAAGCCGCGGCGCGGCTGGAACGGGTTTGCCCCGATAGCTCGCACCGGCAGCCTCGCCGGCGAACCCGCGTCTCCTCCCGGAGCGCGAGGTTCCTGCATGTAGTCTCCAAGAAGGGCTCCGAGCCCTCGGCCTAGTCTGTCACCTGTGCTCATGATTCATCGGGCTCCTGTCGTCCCCTGTCGCTCTGTCTTGTCTCTGATCTCCCTGGCCAGGGCGGCGTAACGTCGGGCTCCGGTCGATGATGGCTGATAGTCGGCAACCGGCTTCCCGAAGCCGGGCGCTTCGGCAATACTGACGTTGCGCGGTATGACGGTCTCGAAGACCTGGCGCCCGAAGTACTTCTTGGCTTCCGTCGCCACCTGGCGAGAAAGGCTCAGGCGCTGGTCGTACATCGTGAGGAGAACGCCCTCGATCTCCAGATGGGGATTCAGGCCTCGTTGTACCAGTTGAATCGTGTTGAGGAGCTGGCTCAATCCCTCCAGGGCGTAGTATTCGCACTGAATTGGAATGAGCACCGAGTCGGCCGCAGCCAACGTGTTGAGCGTCAGCAGCCCCAGGGACGGCGGACAGTCGATGAACACGAAGTCGTAGTCTCCCGCGACGGGCACCAGAGTGTCGCGAAGGATGGTCTCGCGGTCCCGAACACCCACCAGTTCAACCTCGGCCCCGACCAGATCGCGGTTGGCGGGGAGCAAATCGAGGCCGGGCTGGTCTTCGGCGCGATGGATGGCCCTGAACGCCGGGAGTCCCCGAATCAGGACATCGTAAACCGTCGGGATCCCGTCCCGGGCCACCACGCCGAGTCCACTCGATGCATTGCCCTGCGGGTCGATGTCCACAAGAAGGACCCGTGCTCCATCGCGGGCAAGGGACGCGCCCAGGTTGACGGCCGTCGTCGTCTTGCCGACTCCGCCCTTCTGGTTTGCCAGCGCAATGATCCGGCTCAATGGCACCTCTCGTTGGGAAACGGCGTGTCGGGGACGCCCAATCGCGGCCCTTGCGAGCTCGCGAGGCGTGGCGCGCGCTCCTCGACACGGCTTTATCCGGGGATTTTGACGCCCGGAATCTAACACCTGGGGGGTGTTTCACGTGGAACAGGTGGTCTCGGTATGAGCCCGGGACACCTGTCCAGCCCGTGGAAGAAACCCCGCTGTATTCGATCGGGCGAAGGGCATCTGTTCCGGATTTGCTTCGCTCGACGTTGTCCATCGGGACATGCCGGGGTGTTCCACGTGGAACATTTGCCCCTCGATGCCTGGAACCTCCGTCGTTGTTTGCCCCCGCGTCAGCCTCGTGCGGCGCCGACCCCGCGGGACGCAGGCAAGCCGTGCATGCGGCGGACCTCCATCACCAGATTCTGCAGATCCGCAGGCGACACGCCAGGAATTCTCCCCGCCTGGGCAAGGCTGGTAGGCCGGATCCGCGTCAGCTTCTGGCGGGCTTCCGAAGACAGTGTCGCAAAGGTCGAGAAGGGCGCATCTTCGGGGATCGCGAAGTTCGCCTGCTCGCGGAGCCTTCTGGCTCGTTCCGCTTCCCGGCGCACGTACCCCTCATATTTGGCGTCGATCTCCACCGTGGCCAGGACATCCGGGTCGAAGTCGGGGGCCTCGCCGCCCGCGGCCATAAGCAGAGCCCGAGCGTCCACGCGGGGGCGCCGCAGGAGCTCACGGGCTCGTTTGGGGTGCTTGACCGGCTCACTTCCGGCAGCATCGAGCACGGGATTGGCCGCTTCCGGTGACAACGTGTAGTCCCGAAACCAGACCATGGCACGGGATTCCTCCCGCAACCGCTCCTCGAGGGCCAGCTCCTGACCGCTCGTGAGCAGGCCGACCGCACGGGCCAGCGTTCCCAGGCGGCTGGGACCATTGTCCTGACGGAGCAGCAAGCGGAACTCGGCCCGCGACGTGAACAGCCGGTACGGTTCGTCCACTCCCTTGGTCACGAGGTCGTCGATGAGGACTCCGATGTAGCCCTGATCCCGTTCGACGATGAAGCGATCGCCTCCCAGAACCGCCAACGCAGCGTTGGCTCCCGCGACCAGTCCCTGCCCGGCGGCCTCCTCGTATCCCGTGGTACCGTTGATCTGTCCGGCGAAGTAGAGTCCCGGCATCGACCGGACCTCCAGTGCGTGGTTCAACTGGTGCGGTGGGAAGTAGTCGTACTCGATGGCGTACCCCGGTCTTGTGATCATGGCGCCTTCCAGCCCCGGGATGGACCGCAGGAATTCCAGCTGGACAGCGGGCGGCAGCGAGGTGGACAGGCCATTCACATAGAGTTCGGTGGTATCCAACCCCTCGGGCTCCAGGAACACCTGATGACGGGCGGCATCCGGGAACCGCACCACCTTGTCTTCGATCGACGGGCAGTACCTGGGCCCCTGACCCGATATCTCACCGCCGTAGAGAGCGCTCCGGGCCAGGTTCCTGGTGACGATGTCCTTCAGGGCGGTGCCCGACCAGGTGATCCAGCAAGGCATTTGCTTCAGCAGCGGTTCCCGCGTGTAGAACGCGAACCGGAAGGGCTGGTCGTCGCCGTCCTGGCGCTCACAGCGCGAATAGTCCACCGTGCGACCATCGATGCGCGGCGGCGTTCCCGTCTTGAAGCGCGCCACCTCCAGGCCGCGTGCCTCCAGCGCCTCGGCAAGGTCGATCGACGGCCCCTCCCCAGCGCGACCCGCCCCCTGCGCGGCGGCGCCCCCCACATGGATTCTGCCGCGGAGAAAGGTCCCCGCCGTGACGACCACGGCCTCGCCTTCGAAGGTCACGCCCCCGCGCGTCTCGACGCCCCGGACGCCACCGTCGATGTGAAGCCCCGTCACCATCTCCTGGAAGAGATCGAGGTTCTCCAGTCCGTCGAGGATGCGCCGAACGGCGATGGGATAGAGCGCTCGGTCACACTGTGCTCTCGGCCCCCACACCGCGGGGCCCTTCGACTGGTTTAGCATACGAAAGTGTATACGGGATGCATCCGTGGCCTGGGGCATCACCCCGCCCAGAGCACCCACTTCACGTGCCACGGTCCCTTTGGCCAACCCCCCGATCGCGGGATTGCAGCTCATCTGGGCGATCCGGGCGAGGTCCGGCGTGATGAGTACCGTCTTCGCACCCATGCGCGCTGCCGCCGCGGCCGCCTCGGTCCCGGCGTGGCCTCCGCCCACCACGATCACATCGTAACGCAGCCTCACGGCTTCACTTCCCTATGCAGAAGTCGCGGAAGACGCGGTCCAGCACGTCGTCCGTCGAGATGACACCCAGGATCTCCTCCAGCGCGCTCTCGGCAGCCTTAAGGTGGGCGGAAGCCACCTCGGGCGGAATACCTCCCGCCAGAGCCTCACCGAATCCTTCGACTTCGTCCCGGGCCACCTTGAGCAGATCCGCCTGCCTCCGGCTCGTGACCACCGGCACCTCGGCGCGATTCTCCACGACGCCCTGAAAGGCGAGGTCGCGCAGCACTTCCTTCAGCGCCTCCAGCCCGGAGCCGGATCGGACGGACACCGGCACCTCGGCGTCGGTGGGGGTCTCGCCACGGGTCCCCGGCAGTGCGCTGCCGCCACCACGGCCTGCGTGATCATCCCCTGTATCGCCTTCCGTCGCCAAGTCCCACTTGGTTCGCACCACCACCACCGGCGACGTCAGCGACGCCAGAAAGTCCGTCTCCGCCCGACCAGGCGGCCGCCCCGCCTCCCGGCAGTACAGCACCACGTCGGCCCCGGCCAGATAGCGCCGCGCCACCTCGATCCCCAGCCGCTCCACGCGCCCCGCGTCGCCACGCAGACCCGCCGTGTCGACCAGGCGGAAGGGAAAGCCGTCCACCTCGACAACGGCCTCGATCGCGTCCCGGGTCGTACCCGGCTCATCGGTCACGATTGCGCGCTCAGAACCCAGTAACGCGTTGAACAGACTGGATTTACCGCAATTGGGCCGCCCGGCCAACACCGTCACCGCCCCCTCCCGCAACAGCTCACCCGACGGCGCGGTCGCAAGGAGTCGGTCGATGTCGCGGCCCACCTTCCGGGCCTGCGCGGCGACGGTCTCCAGAGGCGTGGGAGCGTCGTCTTCTTCCGGGAAGTCGATGTGCTGCACCAGGAGCGCGGACAGGCCGATGATCTCGCCGCGCAACGTCGCAATGCGCTCGCCCAGTCCCCGTTCGAGCTGGTGCAGCGCGACCGCGCGGCCCTGCGAGGACCTTGCAGCAACGAGGTCCGCGACGGCCTCGGCCTGAGTGAGGTCGATCTTTCCGTTCAGGTAGGCGCGCTGGGTGAACTCGCCGGCCCTGGCCTGCCGTGCCCCCAGGGCCACACACGCGGCCACGACGCTCCCCGGGATCGTATGGCCGCCGTGCGTCGAGATCTCCACCACATCCTCGCCCGTGTAGCTGCCCGGGGCCCGGAACACCGTCACCAGGGCATGGTCGACAGGCTCGCCGGAGCCGGAGCCGGGACGGTACAGCGACCGGAGCCGACTGGTACGGTCCGCCCATCCAGCCATTGCCCCGGCGTCCTCATGCATGAGCAGCCCGGCGATCTCGACGGCGCGGCTTCCCGAAAGGCGGATCAACGCAACCGCGCCGAAGCCCGAAGGCGTGGCCTGCGCCACGATCGTATCGAGGAGCGAGCCGCCCCTGTCCATGGGCGAACTCGTCAGCCCGGACGCTTGGGGGGCGGCCCTTCCGCCTGCCGCTTCCTCCGCTCCCTGGCGATCAGGATCTGCTGCGGGATCGTCGCCAGGTTGACCGTGGCGTAGTAGAGATTCAGGCCCGACGCGAAACGCCAGAAGAATACGGTCATCATGGCCGGCATGATGTACATCATCATCTTCATCTGCTGGTTGGGCGGCCCCGGCGTGCTCTTGAAGGTGACGAACTGCATCAGGAACATGCTCCCCCCCATCAAGAGGGGCAGGATATAGAGCGGGTCGGGCGCGGACAGATCCGGCAGCCACATGAAGGACTCGCCCCTCAGCTCGATCGTGTTGCGGAAGACGAAGAACAGGGCGATCAGCATGGGCATGGGAATCATCATGGGCAGACACCCCGCAAGCGGGTTGACTCCATGCTCCTTGTACAGCTTCATCGTCTCCTGCTGCACCCGCTGTGGATCGTTCGGGTACTTCTCCTTGATCTCCTGGGCCAGTGGCTGAACGGACATCGTCTTCACCTGCGACATCATCGCCTTGCGCTGCAGGGGCCAGAGGAGCACGCGAAGCAGAATGCCGATCACGATCAGCACCCACCCGTACGGCAGCAGGAGATTGTCGTGCAGCACCCTGACCACCCAGAGGATCACTCCGACCAGGGGCCGGATGATCGGGCGGAAGATTCTCCAGCCGTACGGGTTCACCTCTTCCAATTTCTCGCCGATGGCAACCAGCCGGTCGCGCTCGATCGGCCCGAGGTAGGCACGGTAGATGTACTTTCCGTCATCACCGACGGGATTCGCGACGCGAACCGCCGCCCGGTCTTCAAAGGGGGTCGGCTCGGCCCACACACCCGCGAGATAGCCCCCTCCTTCGCCCCCGTCCCCGGGGAGAATGACTTCCACGAAGTACTTGTTCTTCACCGCGGCCCAGCGAAGAGGGCCCTCCATGACCTCCGTCTCGTCAACCCTGGAGAGGGGCCGCGAACGGACGCCCTCGTCCACATGGTTCCCGGAGAAGGCCATCATGCGACGGTCTTCCACCGCTCTCAACTCGTTGAGGGCCAGCCCGGGACCCATGTCCAGGAAGAGCGCGGCCCGTTCCACCGCGGGGAGCTCTCCCTCGACCGTCACGATGTACGAATCGGCCGAGAAGGTGTAGCGGACTTCACTGAAGAACAGGCCGGCCGGCGCATCGTAGCGGAAGGTCAGCGTCCGCGGTCCGCTCCCCTCGCCGAGCCGGATCCCGTCGGCGGGCGTGACCGTGTAGGGAAACCGCGTGAGGTCCACCGAATCCGTGCCCGCGCCATACATCCAGATTCCCGCGAGGATCGCCTCCGCCTCCGGAGGAACCAGTTCGACCGGGCCGTCGCGCTGGAACGATTCGTACCGGGGCAGCACCACCGAGCGAACGGCGGCCCCATAGTTGGTAAAGGTCATCTCGATGAGCGGGGTCACCACCCTGACCAGGCGTTCCGGGATATCCTCGTCCGGCGCGGAGAGTTCGACCCCTCGCTCCACGTTGCGCTCGTCTTCCGCGGGAGCGTCCGAGCCCGTGTCGATCTCCACGGCCGGCGGATCCGGGGCGATCGGGGGGAAGAGCATGTTGGTCACGACGAAGACACCCAGCATCAGCGACATCGCGACGAAAAAACGCAACCCGGCTTTCATCGCTCGTCCGCCTCGATCCCGGGAACGGGGTCAAGACCGTAGCCCCCCCAGGGATGACACCTGGCGATGCGCCTGGCCCCGAGCCAGCCACCGCGCCAGGGTCCGTGAGTCTCGATCGCACGGCGGGTGTACTCGGAGCAGGTGGGGAGATAGCGGCACGGCGACTGTCTCAGCCCCGATACGAAAACCTGGTAGAGCCGAATCGACCCCACCATCAGGCGTCCGAGCATACACCCTCCACAACGCTCATCCATTCACCTTCCAGCTGTCGGTACGACGCCCGGTACGCGCTTCTTCTCGCCCTGACCAGGACGTCGATCCCCCGACCGGCTCCGCGAAGCCGAACCAGCACCTTCCTCCGACCGATGTCGCGCAGTCTACGCTTCAGCAGATTCCTGGCCACGATTCCGTTCCCGAGCTTGGGCACCACCCAGCCGACCCTCGGCAGAGGACCGCCCGAAGCCGACTCACGAAATGGAGGTCCCAGGACATAGACATCCAGCGAGCGCATCCGGCTTCGCGTCCCCTGGCTCAGCACGGCTCGGATGTCGCGGGTGCGACGAATCCGGGCCGCTCTTGGGAGCCGCTGGTCTTCCGGCTCCACCACGGGCCCTATTGCGGGTTCTTGGACCCGATGCGCACCACGAGTGCCCGTCGGCCTTGCCGGCGCCGGCGGTTGAGGGTCTCGCGGCCCGCCCTGGTCTTCATGCGCGCCCGGAAGCCATGCTTGTTCACACGCTTACGGTTGCGAGGCCTGTACGTCGGTTTCATCTCTTCGGTACCTGTCTCAGTGGCGGCCGCCTCGGGTCCCATAAAGGCGATGGGGGGAGCGACCGGGGTTGCTTGAGCGTCGAAAGCTATCCGAACCGGTCTTCCGAGGTCAACAGCAGGCGGTGATTGGTTCGGGAGGGCGGGCTTCCGGTGACCGCCGCAGGACCTGTTCGCGACGCCCTCGACGGGTTTGACTTCGGGCCGTGCCGCCGGTAGCTTGGCGACCCTTTCACACCCACCGGCGACGTATGGAACTGGGCGCAACCGAACTCTGGGACACGATCCTCGGACAGGCCAGGTCAGGCCTTCCGGAACAGGCCTTCCGCACCTGGGTCTCCAGCGCCGAGGCGGTCTCCTGGGCGCACGGCGTTCTCCACCTCACGGCCACCAGCCGGTTCCACGCGGAGTGGCTGGAGGACAAGTACGGGCAGCTCGTGCAGGATATCGCCCGTCGGATCGTTGGGAGCCCGGTCGAGCTTCGCATTACGTCGCCAACTGCGGCGATCGAGCGTCCTACTCCCGAGATCTCGGTGACACACGTGGCCGAGCCTGTTGCTCCGTCCTACGCGCAGCCTCCTCCTCCGCGGCAACCCGTCGCCGGCCTGAACGTACGCTACACCTTCGACCGTTTCATCGTCGGCGCGAACAACCGGTTGGCGCAGGCAGCGAGTCTCGCCGTCGCCGACCGACCGGCACGGAGCTACAATCCGCTGTTCCTGTACGGTGCCACGGGGCTCGGCAAGACGCATCTCATGCAGGCGATCGCGAACCAGCTTCTCGAGAGGGGGACGAAGACACGGATCTGCTACATCCCTGCCGAGCAGTTCGTCAACGAGATGGTCGCCGCGATCGGGAACCACAGCACCGACTCGTTCCGGGCCCGCTACCGCTCCCACGACCTTCTCCTGGTGGACGACGTCCAGTTCCTGCGCGGCAAGGAGCACACCCAGGAGGAGTTCTTCCACACCTTCAATGCGCTCTACAACAGCGACCGGCAGATCGTCCTGACCAGTGATCGCCACCCCAAGGAGCTCCAGGGCCTCGAGGACCGCCTGGTCTCGCGCTTCGAGTGGGGACTTGTGGCCGGCGTTGACGTGCCCGACTACGAGACCCGGATGGCTATCCTCCAGAGGAAGGCCGACGAGGATCAGGTCCGCCTGGACCCGGAGGTGCTCGATCTGATCGCGCGACGCTGCAGGTCCTCGGTTCGGGAGCTGGAGGGCGCGGTGATCAAGCTGCTGGCCTTCTCGTCGCTGACCGGTCAGCAGCTCAGTCTCGACCTGGCCCGAGCCGCGTTGGCGGGGATGGCGCAGTCGGACGAGTACGCGCGTCTGGACCCCGAAGCGATACGCGACCATGTGGCGGGGGTATGGGGAGTGACCGGGGACGCGCTCGCATCGAGGCGCCGAACCCGCAAGGTCACGGTGCCGCGGCAGGTGGCCATGTTCCTGATTCGCGACCTCCTCGACGTGCCCCTTCAGAGAATCGGTCGCGTCTTCGGGGGCCGCGACCATTCCACGGTCATCCACTCGATCAGGCAGGTGGACGCGCGTTGCGGCGGCGACCCCGACTTCCGGGCGAAGGTCGACGAGGTGCGCAAACAGCTGCGTGCCAGTGCGTAGGCGGCAGTCCTTCGGTGAATCCCCGCGCAAGCCTGTGGAAAACGTTGTGGGAAAGTCGTGGAATCACCGAGGTTTTCCACATCGGCCCTTTTCCGCCTGGGGAGAACCGAACCATTCCCCAACGCTTTCCACCACCCCGCGGAGCTCGGTTTTCCCTTGGAGCGAAAGGCTGTCGACCCATACCAGACGCTGCCGAGTCCACTTTTCCACAGCCCCTATGATGACGATTTTCTTTATCTTTAGTTACCTATTCATAGGACAGACCCCGGTGCCTGTGGATTCCGCCCTACTCCGGTATCTCAGGTTCCCCTCTCCGGCTCTCCCGACAGGCCATCCATGAAGCTCACGATCACACGTCAGAACCTGCACCGAGGACTCGCCGCGGTCTCCGCGAGCATCCCGAGCAAGACCACCCTTCCGGTGCTGTCCAATGTCCTGATCGAATCGGACGATAATGCCGTCTGGATAAGCGGCACCGACCTTGATGTCTCCATCCGGGTGAAGGTTCCGGCGGAGGTGGCCGAAGGCGGCGCCATCACGGCGCCGGGCAAGAAGCTTCAGGAACTCACGCGCGAGCTTCCGGACCAGCCCGTCGACATGCGGGTGAGAGGACACCAGCTGGAGGTCGGGTGCGGCTACAGCCGGTTCAAGCTCAACGGTCTGCCCAGTGAGGAGTTCCCGAACTTCCCGGTGATCGACTTCGAAGAAGGCTGGCACGTTTCGGAGGATTCGCTGCGGCGCCTCATCCATAGCACGGCCTTCGCGGTCTCGACGGAGGAGAGCCGGCCGATCCTGAACGGGGTCCTGTGGGAGTTGAAGGAAGGCCGGATGAGCATGGTGGCGACAAATGGCCACCGGCTCGCCAAGATGGTGGTGGAGGCCGGCTCGCCCGACGGTGGAAGCACGGACCTGATCATTCCGCCAGCGGCCCTCGTGCAGATTGAGCGGCTCTTTGACGGGCAGGGAGATCTGACGGTCGCGCGCAGCGGGAACCACCTGGCCTTCCGCTCCGAAGAGAGGGAGGTGTACACTCGCCTGATCGAGGGGAGGTACCCGAACTACGAGCAGGTCATCCCGAAGGACAACGACAAGGTCGCGCGTGTCGACAGGGAGGCCCTTCAGAAAGCCGTCCGCCGCATGGCGGTCCTGGCAAGCGATCAGACCCATCGGGTGAAGCTGTCCTTCGAAACCGACAAGGTGCACCTGGACGTGCGGACCCCGGATCTGGGCGAGGCCCACGACGAGTTGGATCTGGACTACCAGGGCGAGGCTCTTGAGATCGGCTTCAACGCGAACTACCTCCTCGAGGTGTTGCGAAACATGCCCGCCGGCGAGGTCAAGGTCGCCTTCAAGACGGCGGAGCGGGCGGCTACCATCGAACCCACCGACGACGAGTTGGACTATCTGTGTCTGGTTATGCCGCTACGGCTGGTCGACTGAGTTCCCGCCGAGTCGGGAGCGTCAGCGTCCGGGCGGGCGGGAGTCCGCGCGGCTTCCATCACGGACTGCTACCGGAGATCGGTCGCGGCAAAAACGGGCCGGAAGTCGTAGCCGACTTCGGCGAGGCGTGCAGCGCCGCCTTCTTCGCGGTCCACGAGGGCGAGCACGCCGAGCACGACGGCTCCGTGTCGGACGATTACCTCGAGGGCCTTGAGAAGGCTGCCCCCGGTCGTGACCGAGTCCTCGATGACGACGACTGGGGCGCCGGGGGGAAGACCCCCTTCAATCTGGCGTCCGGTGCCGTGACCCTTGGGTTGCTTCCGGACGGTGAACGCGTCCAGTGTGAATCCCGCGCGGGTCGCGTGATTGGCGATGGCGTAGGCGATGGGGTCGGCTCCCAGAGTCATCCCGCCCACGAATTCCGGGTCCCACCCAGCTTCCACGATGGCGCCGTGGCAGACTTCGCCGACGAGGGTCTGGCCCTCGCCGCTCATCGTGGTCAGGCGCGCGTCGATGTAGAAGTTGGAACGGCGACCGCTGGCGAGTGTGAAATCCCCTAACTTTACACTTCGTTCGCGGAGCAGCCGACGGAGGTGCGGAATGGCAGACATGACAAAGGAAAGATACGATGGGCGGTCCCGCGGGGGAAGTCCGGCGGGTTTGTTTGTGAAATACCTAAGTGTCAGTCTGACCACAGTTTACATGATGACGACCGGATGTGATGCGACCTTTCCGGGGAACGGATTCCTCCGCTATGGCCAGGCCGGCGAGATCAGGGTCAGCGTCGAGACGCCCCTTCAAGGCGATATCGGCTGGCTACAGAGCGTACTGACCTGGAAGTCCGACGGGGCCTGGAAGATCTTCGAGGAAATCGGTTATCAGGGGACGGTCGGCGACGAACACATGGAGCGGAACCCGGGTCTGCCGATTCAGTTTGCTGCTTCGTACGCGACCCTGATCACGCAGTTGAACGACCACGAGGGTGCAAAGCTCTTCGGAGTGGCGAATCTGGACCCGGATCTCGACCCGCAGTGCCCGGCGGGGGCGAGCCGGGTCACGGTGCTGGTCCGTGACTCGGGGCGTGGCGAGCAGACGGACTGGACGCGCTGCGCGGATGGTGCCCTTGCCACACTGAAGACGGAGGGATCGGGTCCGGACACGGACGCCGCAAGGGTGATCCAGGCCGCGATCACGGCCCGGAACTGGACCGTCGGCGAGGACTTCCAGTCGCGTTACTCGGGAAGTCTGCCCTTCGCTACAGTCGAGAAGGGAACAGAGACGAGCACGGATCTGCAGGGACCGCGTCTGTTTCTGTCCCCCGAGGGCGTGGACCCGGACCCGACCCCCGAGAAGTGGGCGCAGTTCTGGGCGGCACATACGGGTGGGGACGGAAGGCCCCTGCCGGAGGTGGATTGGGTGACGGAGATGGTGTTGGTAGGCGCGGTGGGCATCAGAGAAGAGGTGGGCGACTCGGTGGAAGTCCGGCGCGTCCTGCAGATCGGGGACGCCGATCGCGTCACGGGGACCAAGATCGAGGTTGTCGAGCGAATCCCCGGCGACTTCTGCGCGCCCGCGCGGCGGATTGTGCGCCCCTACCATATCGTGGTCACCCGGAAGGCGCCGAACGTATTCTTTGCTGCCGTACAGTCCGAGAGGGTGCCTTGCGGCGCCTCGTAGCAAGGGTCCTTGACTCCGCGTAGCCGAAAATGACTCTCCGGAACCGGTTCACGGTCTTCTTCGTCACCTTCGCGGTGGGAATCAGTGCCCTCGGGGGCTGGTTGAGCTGGAATGCCATCCGCCAGGCGCTGGAGGACCAGCTCGACCGCGAGTTGCTCAGCGTGGGCGGTGTGGTGCGCGAACTCGTGTTCAGGGCGGATGAAGGGCTTCTTCTGCTGGACGCCGGGCAGGAGAACACGAATGAGTGGCGCGAATACCAGGCGCAGCTGCAACAGCTGATCGGCACGGCGAGCATGGACCTGGCCGACATATTTCGCTGGAGGCCCGGGGACGTGGAGGCCGTGGCTCTGGTCACCGCGCAGCCGCCCGACTCGATTTCGATTGGCCAGCCGCTCAGTTGGGTGGTGCCCTACCTGGCGGCCGAGGTACCGCAAGCGTACCTCGATGGCGAGGCGATCACGCGACGCTTTACCGGACTTGACGGACGCGACTACAAGTATGTTTTTGTGCGGTTGCTGTCAGGCGAAGCGTTTCTGGGCATGCGGATCCCGGCGGACCATCTGGTGCCGCTCGGCCGCCTCGCCTGGACGATCGCGGGCCTGTCCGTGGCAGCGGCCGCCCTGGCCGCGCTCGTTGGGTGGAGACTGGCGGGCGGCATCGTCTCTCGGCTGGAGATGTTGAGCCGCGGGGCCTTGAGGATCCAGCGGGGGTTCATGGACCGCCCCTTCAACCTGGAAGGGGAGGACGAACTGGGGCGCCTGGCGCGGGCCATGGAGCGCATGCGAACCGGTATCCAGCGCCGCGACGAGCAGCTGCGCCTGATGCTGTCACGGGTCGCGCATGAGATCCGCAACCCGTTGGGGGGTCTCGAACTCTTCGCGGCGGCTGCGCTCGCGACGGAAGACCGGCAGGAACGGCGGCGGATCCTCGAGCGTGTCAGGGCGGAAGTCATGGGGCTGAACGGAATCATCAACGAGTTCCTGGGGTTCGCGCGGCCCGGCCGTACCGAGCGCCAGCTCCATGATGTCCGGGGCCCCGTCAACGAGGCTGCCGCTCTGGCCGAGGCCGAACTCAACAGGAAGGGAGGGGATCTCCATGTGGATCTCCCCAACGCCCCTCTCGTCACCCTCGCCGACCCCCTGCAGGTCAAGCGCCTGGTCCTGAACCTGCTGCGCAACGCCGCTCACGCCGGGGACACGGTCTGGGTCGAGGGCCTGATGGTGAACGGCGAGGTCCGGATCACCGTCCGCGACGACGGGCCGGGGATCGAAAAGGAGCTGCAGGACCGGATCTTCGAGCCCTTTGTGGGCGACAAGGAGCAGGGAGCAGGCCTCGGCCTGGCGATCGTCAAGGAGTTGGTGGATGCCAACTACGGTCGTGTGGAGCTTGCTTCGGAGCAGCCGGGTACGGGAAATGCGGGTGTCGGGGCGGAGTTCCGCGTATATTTGAGTGGTCCCGAGGATCTTCCGGCCGACGGGGCCAGGCCGGAGGCGAAGGGGGAGGGCGTGGCGAGATGAGCAATTTGCGACAGGTGTTGATCATCGACGACCACGATGCCATGCGTGAGGGTCTCGAGTTGCTCATGCGCCGCCGTGGGCACCGAACCCTCTCCGCCGGAGGTGGACAGGAGGGGTTGCGCCTGTTGGAAGAGGAGGGCGCCGACCTCGTGATCACCGACCTGAAGATGGCCAGGGTGGACGGGATCAAGGTGTTGGAGGGTGTCAAGAGCAGCTCCCCGGACACCGATGTCCTGGTGATCACCGCGCACGGAACCGTCGAAAAGGCGGTCGAGGCGATGAAGCTGGGCGCCTGCGACTTCATCTCCAAGCCCTTCTCCTCGGAAGAGTTCGGGATCAAGGTCGACCGCATCCTGAGGGAGCGCGAGGAGCGACTGCGCCTTCTGAGCGAGAACATGGCGCTACGGGTCGAGAACACCTATCTGCGCAGCGAGACCGTGGACGGCAGTACGCCGTATGGCGAGATGGTCGGGGACTCCGCCGGGATCCGGCAGGTCAAGCGTTTTGTGGAACGGGTGGCGCGCTCGGACTCGACGGTGATGGTCTACGGGGAGTCCGGTACCGGCAAGGAGCTGGTGGCGCGGGCGATCCACGCACGTTCCGGCCGGCACAAGGGACCGTTCGTGCGGGTAAACTGTGGTGCTCTTCCCGAAGGACTCCTCGATTCGGAGCTCTTTGGGCACGAGCGGGGAGCATTTACCGGCGCGGAGAAGAAACGTCGGGGGCGCTTCGAGCTGGCTGATGGCGGAACGCTGTTCCTGGACGAGATCTCGACGATCAATGCGGCGACACAGGTGCGGTTGCTGCGGGTGCTCCAGGAGCGCGAGTTGGAGCGCGTAGGCGGCGAAGAAACCATCCCGGTGGACGTGCGCATCGTTGCGGCGACCAACACGCCGGCCGATGAACTGCTTTCCGGGAGCACCTTCCGCGAAGACCTGTACTATCGCCTTCACGTCGTGCCGGTGACGGTGCCGCCCCTCAGAGAGCGCATGGACGACATCGGCGTCCTGGCCGAGCATTTCGTCGGGAAGCTGCAGTCCAGGACCCGTTCGGCCGTGACGGCCATCGACCCCGGCGCGCTAAAGCGTCTGGAAGGCTACGACTGGCCGGGCAACGTGCGCGAGCTCGAGAACGTGGTCGAAAGGGCGTTGGTGCTCGCCGAGGGAGACGTGCTGGAGGAAAGCGACCTGCCGTTCCTGGCCAGCGGCAGCGCCGCGGGCGTCCTGGTCGGGCCCGCGCTGGGTGACGGAGTCGACCTGGGTCGGGCCATGGAGAGGATGGAAGAGCGGTGGATTCGCCAGGCGCTGGAGCGGGCCGGTGGCGTGAAAGCGGAGGCGGCGCGGCTCCTCGGGGTCAAAAAGAGCGCGCTGTACTACAAGATCGAGAAGTACGGGATCGGCACATGATACGCGTCGCGTTCCGCAGGGATTGCCGCCACGGGCTGCTGGGCCTGGCGTTGCTGTCCGCAGTCGCTGCTCCGGTGGGCCTGTCGGCACAGAGTCCCGCGAACCTGGTGGCCGAATGGGAATTGAAATACGGTTCGGCGCGGGATTCGTACAACGCGGCCTACCAGGACTACCAGGTCATCGAGAACCAGTGGGGCCAGCTCCTGACCGAATACGACAATGCCCGGCAGGCGGATGACGAAGACCGCATCGGAAGGCTCCTGGCCCAGTTCCAGAGCCTGCAGGGAGAGAGAGACAGGCTGACAAGTGTGCTTAACGCACGCAAGGAAGAGTGGTACACTGCCTACGATGGTCTGCTCGGGAGCCTGCACGCCTATCTCGACATACTGATCGGGGTCCTGGAGCAGTCTCCTGTGGGGTCGCAAGGCGTGGAGCAGGATCTCTACACGAAGCACAACCGTCTCTTGGAGGAAGTGGAGAAGGAGGTGGCGGAAACGCTCGGTCCGAGGCAATCGCTTGAAGTCCCGCCCATGCCCGACATCAATATTCGGGAGGGAGATAGCCGAGCCGACATCCTGCGCAAGGCCCGGTTCGTCGACAGGATGGTCGAGCAGCTGGAAAACCTGGTGGAGGACCTGGACCGGGAGATCGCATACCTCGTCAGGCGTCAACGCCGGGACCGGACCAGGGAAGATGTCCGGGCCGGACTGGATGTGTTCGACGACAAGGCGGTCCCGGTAACGCCCCCCTCCAGCGGCGCGGACCGAACTGGAGTGGCCGGAATTGGTGACACGACGGCGGTCAACCTGCTTCGTCTCCCACTCGAAGAGCGGCTTGAGCGCTTGAGCCTTACGAGGGAGGGTGTAGTCGACCTGATCGACCAGTTGAAGGAAAAGGCGAGGGGCTTCAGGGAAGCAGCCGGGGGCGTGTCGTGAAGGCCCGCGGATTCCTTCAGCTATTGCCGATCGCGATGACGCTGGCGGGCGTCAGTCCCCTGGCGGGTCAGGTTCGCCTGAATGATTTCGTCGTTACGGGGGGCGCGGCGATGGAGGTATACCTGGGGAACTTCTCCGCCATCACGGTTCCTCAGATCGATTCCACCGACAGCGCATTGGCCGGGGTCGGGGAGTGGACTGCCCGCGGAGGGGTCAGCTTCCTTCCCCCTGGGCGACGGGCGCTGGCGCTCGACTTTGACGGTGGTGTGCGGCAGTTCACGACCGGGGGATTCCAACTGCGCAACTACGCGCCGCGCGAGCACAGTGGCCGGTTGACGATGACCTACGGGCAGAGGCTGGCCGGCGGCACCTTCACGACGGAAGCCACGGCCAGGGCCCGGAGCATCGCAGACCGCCCCCCGATGCCGCTCTACCTGTCTCCGGGCTACGAGACGTATACGGCGAAGGTGGGGTACGGCAGGTCCCTGCGACCGGACATGAAACTCAGCATGTCCGTCACCGGAGAAATGGCGGATTATGCTGCGCCCAAGGCGCTTCCCCAGCTTGACCTCCTGGACCGGTCTTCGGTGATCGTCAGAACGGAAGCGGTGAGGGACTTTCGAGATCCCGCAAGGCCCGAGGATTTCTCGCAGTTCGGCGTCTTCGCAAACTACCGTTACCACAGTTACCCGAAGCAGGGTCTGGGGCTGCTCAGGGTTGACCACGCCGTGGGCGGCGGAGTTTCCTACGAAATGGAAACCGAGGCGCTGATCGTGAAGCTCAGCCTCGACGGTACGCTGAGCCGGTCCAATGCCCCCCGCGTCCACTACAACGCCGCGGTCCTCAGGGCCGAATTGTCCTGGACGCTGGGAAGCAGCACCCAGCTCGACATCGAAGGAAACCTGGCGAGAAAGCGGTATCTCAACCCGGCCGTGGACGCACTCGTGCCGGGAGAGGAAGGCGACAACGCCTCGCTCCTGTATGCGGAGATCACGCGCTTCCTCTCACCGGCAGTCGATGGATCCTTCCGCTTCGGGTGGCAGAAGGTGGAGACCAACATCAGCGGGGCATACTACACGCGCTTCGGGGGGACATTCTTCCTGAAGGTGAGACCCGGCTTTTAGCGCTACACCGAGCCGCCGGTCCGGAGGATGGTGCCCAGCGCGTCGGGCAGTCCCGATTCGACGATCGCGGCAACCGTCCGGTCCAGGTCGTATGCAATGCGCGGAAAAGTGACGTCGATCCCGTCCGCGCCGATATCCACGAGGGCGTAGGATCCGCGCGGGTCCCCGTCCTTGGGGCGGCCGACCGACCCCGTGTTGACCAGCGTGCGACCGTCGAAGCGGCGGGTCCACGGCTTGTGCGTGTGGCCGAAGAAGACGGCGTCGCCTTCGCGGGCGCCGAGCCGCGCGGTCATCTTGCCGCAGAAGCGATCGGAGCGGTCCTCGCGCCAGTAGACGGTGTTGAGGGTGGCCGCCCCGTGCACCAGGATGAGTCCCGGACCGGCCGCGTGACCCCCGAAGGGCCGCAGATCCAGGCGGAAGGGAAGGCTGGCCAGGAAGCACCGGTTGGCGGCGGAAGTGTGGGCGAGGGTCCAGGTGTAGCTATGTGCGGAAAGCGCCTTCTGGCGGGGATCGTCGTGCTGGCAGCCGCAGCTCGGATGGTCGAGCGCGACGGTCGTGTCGTAGTTGCCCGCCACCCCCGCGATGCCCTCGCTCCGGATGAGCTCGATGACTTCGTTGGGCCAGGGGCCGTACCCGACGAGGTCGCCGAGGTGGAAGGTGGCGTCCACGTCCCGCTCGGAGATGTCCGCGAGGGCGGCTTCCAGTGCGGGGAGGTTCCCGTGGATGTCGGAGATGAATGCGTAGCGCATCGGGCAGGGTGGGGCGGTGGTGGGCGGGTCAGGCGGCGGCGCGGGCGGCAGCCAGCGCCGACAGGACATGGTCGATCCCCGCCTCCGTATGATCCGCGTTGATCTGGAAGCGGATCGACTCGTCGCCGCGCGGCACGACGGGGAAGGTGAGGCCCGTGGCGAGAACGCCGGCCTCGAAGAGGGCGGCGACGAGGCGGCGGGTCTCGCCGGTGTCGCGCACCATGATGGGTGTTATGGGATGGTCGCCCTGGATGATCTCGAAGCCGCGCGAGACGAGCCCCTCTTCGAACCGTCGGGTGAGGGCACGCAGGTGCCGGAGACGCTGTTCGCCCTCGGGGCTGTCAAGGATCTGCAGGGACTTGCGTGCGGCCGCGGCCTCGCCGGCCGTGATCGGGTTCGAATAGATGTAGAGCGGGGACGACTCACGCAGGAAGCGGACAACCGGTGCGCTGGAAACCACGTAGCCGCCGTTGACCCCGAACGCCTTCCCCAGGGTGCCGACCAGGATGTCGCAGGGTGCGCTGTTCGTGTACTCCTCGGTTCCCCGGCCGGTCGGACCGAACGAGCCCACACCGTGGGAGTCGTCCACCAGGACCACCACGTTCTCGGGGAAGTCGGCGTCGTGGCGCCCGGCGATGTCCATGATCTCGTCCACCGGCGCGTGGTCTCCGCGCATCGAGAAGATGCCGTCGGTCACGACGATCACCCGGCGGGCGCGGCCCTTCGCTTCTTCCAGCTGGCGGTCCAGCGCGCCGAGATCCAGGTGCGGGTAGATGGCCTTGCCGACGGGTCGCGACATGCGGATCGCGTTGATGATGCAGTTGTGATTCAGTTCATCGGAGATCACGAAGGTGGTCTTGTCGGTGAGTGAGACGAGCGCGCTCACCACGGCGGCGTAGGCCGACGAGAAGATCATTCCCTCTTCGCGGCCGTGAAACGCGGCGAGATCCCGCTCCAGCTCGACGTGCGGAGTGTGGGTGCCCGCGATGAAGCGCACGGCCCCCGGCCCGGCCCCCATGGCGCGCGCGGTGGCTTCCTCGGCTTCGATGACCTCCGGGTGGAGACTCAGGCCCAGGTACGAGTTCGCGTTCATGCGAATGAAGGGTTTGTCGCCCTGCCCCTCGAGGAGGAAGCGGGGACCATGGCCACCCCCTGCCGGGATCACCTCCCGGACCACCACCTCCGCGCCCTTCGCGGTTCCCTGCTCTTCCATCCTGGCGACGAGTCCGTTGACCACACCCGTCAGGCGGTCCATCGGCATTTGCGGCCTACCTTCCGGCGGAACCCGATCCGTGTCGGGCAAGGTGATCTCCGAGCCCCCTGAACATGTCCGCCACCATGTCGGGGAGCTCGTATTCGGGGCGCCAGCCCCACTGCTCGCGGGCCTCGGAGTCGTCCAGGCGCGTTGGCCAGGAATCGGCAATGGCCTGGCGCAGGGGGTCCGGCGCGTAGTGGATCTCGAAGCCGGGCACGTGAACCCTGATCGCGTCGGCCAGTTCGGCCGGTGTGAAGTGCATGGATGAGACGTTGAAGGCGTTGCGGTGGATCAGCTTCTCGGAGGGTGCCGCCATGACCTCGAGGATCGCTCGGATCGCGTCCGGCATGTACATCATGTCCATCCGCGTGTCCGGCTCGAGGAAGCAGGTGTAGCTCCCGGTGTCGAGGGCGGCGTGGAAGATGTCGACCGCGTAGTCCGTGGTGCCCCCGCCGGGTGGCGCGGTGTAGGAGACGAGGCCGGGGAAACGCAGTCCCCGCGCGTCGACACCGAACCGCGTGTGGTAGTAGTCGCAGAGGAGTTCGCCGGCGACCTTGGTCACGCCGTACATGGTCGTCGGGCGCTGCAGGGTGGACTGGGGCGCGGGGTCGCGGGGGGTATCCGGGCCGAAAACCGCGATCGAACTCGGCGTGAACACCCCGCAGCCACGCTCCACCGCCACCTGCAGCACGTTCACCAGCCCGCCCATGTTGATCCGGTAGGCGCGCGCGGGGTCGCGTTCGGCCGCCGCGGACAGAACCGCGGCCAGGTGGAAGATGTGCGTGGCGCGGAACCGCGTCACGGAGTCCCGCAACGCGACCAGGTCGAGACAGTCGAGCTGCTCCGCCGCAGCGGTGTCAGCCCAGATGGAGGGGTCGCGGATGTCCGTCGCCAGGGTCGTGCCGGGCCCATGGCGGTCCACCAGGCGCGCGGCCAACTCGGTACCGATCTGGCCCGCGGCCCCCGTGATGAGGATGCGCTTCATGTTGGGAGACGTTGGCCAGCCCTCGTGCGGAATGCGTGAAAGCGGCCGTGGAAAGGACCGTCCGTTCCATGGCCCGGGACATGACAAGATGCCCGGAAACGGAACGGTCGCAAGGGTGGGGCCTGGTGATCTAGCGCGATCCTGGCGGGCGAAACCGTCGCCCGGCCCCCCGTCTGAAGCGATCACGGTCCTCACGCCGGAAGTCCTCGAAGGCCGCGCGCTGCTCGGGCGTGAGGATCCGTTCGATCTCGGCCTGGAGCGAATCCATCCGGCTCTGCAGGCGAGGAAGGAACTCGGACATCACCCCCTGGGCGTCGACCCGCGACCGCTCCATGGCCTCGTCGATGTCAACCTGCTGCTCCGGGGTGAGGTTCAGCACCCGGGTCATGTGCTCGGAGACCTCCATGCGTGCCAGCTCCATGAGGCGTCGCGAATCCCCCAGGCCTCCGGGGCGCCGGATCACGCCCGGCGGGCGGTCATCGCGGTCGCGCGGTGGTTCCTGGACGTACACGGGCGGTTGCCTGTTTTCCACGAGGCGGAGCACGCCGAGGGTCGTGGCCACGCCGGCGAAGAAGACGGCGGCGAGGAGGGTGGCTGCGGTAGATCGTCCACTCATGGTGTGTACTCCTCAACGGCCTGAACCAGTTCCTCCACCGTCGGGGTGTAGCTCCCGTCGATCCAGGCCGCGACGGACCAGGGCATCATCACCTCGGCGAGCGAAGCCTCCACCGGTCCCGCATCCTGGCGCGGGAGCAGGAGCAGGGTGGCCATGGCGGCGGCAGCGAGGGCCCCGGCGGCGGTCAACACGGGTCGGCGCCAACCCGAGAGCGTGTGGGTGAGGGTATGCTGCCGGCGCCGGGCATCGAGGATGGGCCGGGCACGCGCCGAGATCCGCGCCACCAGGAACTCCCAGCGGTTCGGATCCTGCTCCGGAGTCAATTCCGGGGGCGGGGGCTCGGCGTGCGGCTCGGGGCTCCCGCCCGCGGGCCCGCCGCGCTGGGCCCCGTCGCGGGGGTCGGTCGGCAGATTGGTCATTCTAGAGGCTCCCGAGTGCCAGGGGTTCCGAAAGTCGCTTCCGCATAGCCTTTCGGGCGACGTAAGGGTGAACGCGCGACGAACCGGCCGAAATCCCCAGTTCGTTCGCGATCTCGTTGTGCTTCCAGCCCTCGAGGTCATACAGGACGAGGACCTTGCGCTGCAAATCCGTGAGATGTCCCATGGCTTCCTCCAGCCGGCCCCGCAGCTCCGACCTCCCCGCGTCCGCGAGCGGATCGTGCCCCGACGCCGCGGAAGCCACCTTCTCGAGCGGCACCGTCGCCCGGACCCGGTTGTAGTCCCTGCGGTTATGCGCGGTGTTGCGGACGATCGACATCAACCATGCCCCGAAGCGGTCGGGGTTGCGGCAGTCGTCGATCCGCTGCAACGCCCGGATGAACGCATCCTGGCACACGTCGTCCGCGTCACTGACGTTGTCCACGTTGGCCCTGGCGACCGCGTGAGCGGTTCTGAGGTGTCGGCGAACAAGCTGGTCGAACGCCTTGCCGTCTCCGCGCCGAACCCGGGCAACGAGGATTGCGTCGGTCTCCGCAATGTCCATTCAGGTCCGGTCGGTTGAAGTGATTCGAACGAGCGCGCCTGCCAGGAGGACAGCGGCGCTGGGAGAAGTGTTAGCCGCCCTCGGTGCCGCGCGGGGGTGTCACCGCGGGCTGCCTGGGCGTCCACCGCTCCCCGTCCCTCTCCTCGTACTTGTCCATGACCCGGGCGAAGGCGCGCTCCAGGTCGATTCCCTGCTGGTTGGCCAGAGAGACCAGAACGAAGAGGATATCCGCGATCTCCAGCTCGAGTTCGGCGGGAGCCTCGTCGGTCCGCTTGGGCTTGGAGCCGAAACGGTGGTTGATCTCCCGCGACAGCTCGCCGACCTCCTCCATGAGGCGGGCCAGGATGGCCAGCGGAGGCCAGTAGCCTTCTTCGAATCTGCTGATCCAGTCGTCGACCCGTTCCTGCGCGTCGCGGAGCCTCACGGGAGCCGCCCGCCCGGGACGAGCACGAGTTTGCCGAAGACCTGGCCCGCTTCCAGCAGCTCATGGGCCTGCCGTGCGCCGGCGAGAGGCAGGACCGCGTGCACGGGAGGCGTGACCGCGCCGCTGAAGACCATGTTCATGGCCGCGCGGAACTCGGCCGGTGTCCCCATTGTGGAACCCATGATGGAGAGCTGGCGCCAGAACAGGAGACGGATGTCGACGTCCCCTCTGGTCCCCGTGGTCGCACCGTAGGAGACCAGACGGCCACCCACGGCCAGAGCCCGAACCAGGCCGCTCCAGATCGCCTGACCGACCGAGTCCAGGCAGAGGTCCACCCCACGCTTGCCGGTGGCCTTGTAGATCTCCTTCGCCCAGTCGGTCGTCGTTCGGTCGAAGACGTGATCGGCGCCGAGCTCCCGCACCTGCCGAACGCGCTCCTCGGAGGAGGTGACCGCGAACACCTCGGCACCGGCCGCCTTGGCGAACTGGACAGCCATCGACGAGACGCCACCGCTCGCACCCGGGATCAGGACGCGTTCGCCCGCCTTCAGTCCCCCCCGGGACATCAGTCCTCGCCACGCGGTGACGCCGACCAGAGCGGCCGCGGCGGCCGTTGTCGAGGTCACATGCCCGGGGATCTCCATGAGGTTGGCCGCCGGCGCCACGGCGAATTCGGCGAAGCCTCCCTGCGTGTGCTCTCCGATGATGGAAAGCGGCTCCGCGTGCACGTTGGGAAGGGCTGCCAGCCGGTACCAGTCGTAGGCGAGGGACGGGTCGACCACCACCCGCTTGCCAAGCCAGGACGGGTCCGCTCCGGGGCCGGTCTCGTCCACGGTTCCGGCGATGTCGGAGCCGCCGATGTGCGGCATGGGGATCTTGATCGGGAGGCCGCGCCGCATCCACAGGTCCAGATGGTTCATCGACGACGCCTCGACCCGGATTCGGACCTCACCCGGGCCGGGACGGGGGGTTTCGATACCTTCGACCGTGACGACCTCGGGGCCGCCGTTTTCGTGAAAGACCGCTGCCAACACCGTGAGTGCCAACCTTGTTCGGGGAGTGCCGTCGCCATGAAGATAGCAGTTAGCTTTAGCGGCACCCACACGATCCCCGGAAGGAAGTTGGCTGGATGGCAGAGCCGGTGAGGAGACCCGAACCCGGCGAGGGTGAGGACGATCGGACGCTGGGCGGATACATGACGGTTCACACCCGGCCGCCGGCGTTCGAGGCGGTCGACGGGCAGCCGTATACGGTCTCGATCGAGACGGAGCGGACGGGCGACCTCAGGGCGCCTGTGGCCGGATACCTGGTCTTCCCGCGGTGGGCCCATACCGGAGTGGGCATCGTGGGGCACGTGGAGAGTCCGGTGCTCTGGACGGGATCGAGCCGCGGGGCGGTGGTGGAGGTGGCCGGAGCCCTGACGCTGAACGAGGTACAGCGTCTTCTGAACGAGGCCGTCGTCCGCAACACGGAGGGCGGGGCGGTGACGAGGTGACGGGCCGGGACAGGGCGCAATCGGTCCGCGTGACCGAGATCTTCCACTCCATCCAGGGTGAATCCACCTGGGCCGGGTTGCCGTGCACCTTCGTGCGCCTGACGGGGTGTCCGCTCCGGTGCGTCTGGTGCGACACCGAGTACGCGTTCCACGGCGGGACCCGGATGTCGATGGGAGAAGTCCTCGAAGCCGTCGAGGAAAAGGGGTGCCGCCTGGTCGAGATCACGGGCGGCGAGCCCCTCGTCCAGCCCGGCGCCGCGGTTCTGGCCGAGCGCCTCCTGGCAGCGGGATGCACCGTGCTGGTGGAGACCTCGGGCGCGCTGGACGTGAGCGTCCTCGACGACCGCGTGCATCGGATCATGGATCTGAAATGCCCGGGCTCGGGCGAGGAGAGCCGGAATCTGTGGTCGAATCTGGATCACCTGACAGGCCGTGACGAAGTCAAGTTCGTGGTGGCCGGCCAGGAGGACTTCGAGTGGGCCGCGGCTGTGATCCGGCGCCTCGGCCTCGACCGGAGGGTTCGGGAAGGATCACTCGGGGCGCTGCTGGTGTCGCCCGTGTGGGGTATGAAGGGGACGGAGGGGCTGGCCGCGTCGATCCTGGCGAGCGGTCTGCCCGTCCGGTTCCAGACCCAGCTTCACAAGCACATCTGGGGACCGGATCGCGCGGGAGTCTAGCAGCTCGTGGCAGAAATCCCCGCTGCGATGCGACTGTCTCGGCTGCCCGCCGCGTTGACCGCCCGTTTCGGACCGATGGAATCGGCGGTGCCGGACACGCGCCACAGGAACGCGGCGGTCGCCCTGATCCTGCGTCCGCCCCCCGGCGTGGGCGACCCGATGGTACATGCGTGTGAGGTGCTGGCGATTCAGAGGGCCGAGTCGGCGCGGGATCCCTGGTCGGGACAGATGGCACTGCCGGGCGGAAGCGTGGACGACGCGGATGCCGGACTGGTGGCCGCGGCGGTTCGCGAGACGCAGGAGGAGACGGGCTTGCGGCTCGATGCCCGCCGGGACACGGTGGGCCGGATCGAGATGGTGCGGCCGCTGGGGGTGCGCCTTCCCGCGATCGCAATCTGGCCCTTCGTCTTCCGGGCCGAACCCGGGGAGGTAGCGCGTGTCAACAGCCGGGAAGTGGCCTCGGCGCACTGGTTCCCGATTGATGCGCTCACGGACGAGCGCAACCGTGGCCGCTACGCGTGGAAGGAGGGTGGGGAGGTGAGGTGGTTCCCGTGCGTGCGAGTCGAAGGCCGCGTGATCTGGGGGCTGACCTACAGGGTGCTGACGTGGTTTCTGGAGGCGTTGTAAACCGGACGCGCCCTCGTCAGCGGCCGTCGAGCCATTCCACCAGAAACAGGTTCGTGTTGCCCTCGTGCGACGCGTTGCGGTTCGATCCGAAGACCAGCTTCGTGCCATCCGGGTGAAAGACGGGGAAGCCGTCGAAGCCCTCCGACCAGGTGACGCGCTCCAGGCCGGTGCCGTCCACGTTGATCAGGTAGAGCTCGAAGTCCCGCCCCCGGGGATCGTCCATGTTCGAGGAGAAGATGATCTGCTCTCCGGACGGGTGCCAATGGGGTGCGAAGTTCGCGGCGCCGTTGTCGGTCAGCCGGCGCGGGTTCGAGCCGTCCGCGTCGGCTACATGGATATCGAGGGCCGAGGGACGGATGAGGCCCTCGGCGAGGAGGGAGAGGTAGTCCTCCGTGGCTTCCGGTGTCTCGGGGTAGTGGGCCCTCCACACGATCTTCGTGCCGTCGGGGCTGTAGAACGCGCCGCCGTCGTAGCCGAGCCGGTCGGTGATGCGCGTGACGTCGGAGCCGTCCGGGCGCATCGAGTACAGGTCGAGGTCGCCGTCGCGCACCGAGGTGAAGATGATGCGGTCGCCGGTGGGTGAGAAGGTGGCCTCGGCATCGTAGCCGAACGACGAGGTGAGCTGCTCCGGATTCGACCCGTCGGCGTCCGCCGCGAAGATGTCGAAGCTCGGGTAGACAGCCCATACGTACCCCATGGAGAAGTCGGGAGGGGTGGGGCAGGCAAGGCTGAAGTGGTGCGTGGACGAGTAGAGGATCCGGTCGCCGCCCGGGTAGAAATACGGGCATGTGGTGCGGCCGTCGCCGGTGCTGACCCGCGCCCTGACGCCGGTGGAGGGGTCGATCGTGTAGATTTGGTCGCACCCTTCTCCGGCGACCGGTGTCGACTGGAAGATCAGCGTGGAGCCGTCAAAGGCCCAGTAGGCCTCGGCGTTCTCGCCCTCGAAGGTAAGCTGCGTGATCTCGCCGAACCGGGCCTCGCGCTGCTTCGTCAGAGGCGAAGCGGCCGTGCCCGACTGGCCCCGGGAATCCGAGGGCGAAGCAATGGCCAGAACGGCCGCGAGCAGGAGGGTGTTGGATCGCGTCATTGGTCTCCATGTGCCAAGGGCGGACCTGAGCAACCAGGCGCAGGTCGCCAGTGGCGGCGGGGCATGCCCGGGCAATGTTGGCCAACGTGAAAGAGCTGGCCAACCAAGGTAACGACTTTGTCCGCGCGGCCAATCGGGCAGGCGACAGGCCTTGCAGGCGACACGACCGGCCAACGAGACGGGTTGCGCGCCCGCCCTGCGGTGATGCTCGCCGGCCGCCTACCCGGATCGGACCACGCGAATGCCCCGCCGTACGAGTTCCTCGACAAAGAGTTCCGGCCGGATGACTTCGTCGGGCGTGCCCACGCCGGGGGCGGTTACCTGCCCGCGGGCCTGCAGCAGAGCCGTGATGGACAGCGAGAACCCGGTGGTGCGGGCCATGGCGGTGATCCCGGTCGCCGGGTCGTGGTAGTCGATGACTTCGTAGCGGATTCGGGCGGGCTGTCCGCCCTTTTCTCCCGCCACCTCGACGCGAGCGACGACCATGTCCCCGCCGTGCTCGTTTGCCAGCAGGGGCGTGATCTGCTGGATGAAGAACTTGCGCGGGTTGACCCGGCTCCCGTTGTAATCGACGTCCCGGTCGCTCAGGAGGCCGAGTTCCCGGATCACGCGCATGATGCGGGCGTGCCCCGGATACCGCAACGTCTTGTACTCGACCACCCCGATGCGGCCTTCGTAGCGGTGCGGCAGCGTGGAGGTTCCCCCGCCCGTGTGGAACGCCTCAAGGCGGCCGACGGGAGCCGGGAAGTCGAGCTCCTCCAGCCCTGACAGCGCCTCCACGGTGGTTCTCCGGCCGTCCCGGAGGATCTCGGCGGGGGTGACGTAGTAGTCGAACACACCTTCCAGCGAGTAGACGATCTGGTAGTTGAGGGGCGGCTTCGGGTTCTGCGGCAGGCCGCCGACCCACAGCCGGACCGAGTCCACCCTGTCCATGTCGGTAATACCGGCCTGTGCCAGAATGTTGACCATGCCGGGCGCCAGCCCGATGTCGGGCGTCACGGACAGACCCTTGTCCCGGGCCGTGCCGTCGAGGTCCCGCTGGCTGTTCACGATCGCGGTGTTTCCGCCCAGGTCGGTGTAGTGGGCGCCGGCAGCCACCGCCAGTCGCGTCATCTCGAGGTTGAAGTAGTAGGGGAGCGCACAGAGGACGCCGGTCGCTCCCCGCATCGCGTCCGCGGCCTCCCGCGCCGAGGAAGCGTCGACGCGGAGCATGGTCAGGCGACCCCCCAGCCAGGGCCGGAGCGCAGGGTGGACCGAGTCGGTGCGAAGATCCGCAATGACGACCTCGCGAACGTCTTCTTCCTGGAGAAGGTCGTAGGCGGCGGCGGATCCCTGGGTGCCGCCCCCCAGAACGAGAAACTTCATGACGTACGATGAATCCCCTGGTTGAAGGGTGAGGCCACCGCGGGTCAGGCGGGGCTCAGAAGGTCGAATTGAGGTCCGTGTGCGGGGGCCTCGCCGTGCAGCCGGCTGACTTCCACGATCCGGTCACCCGGCGCGAGGGCCACGACGGCGCGGGCCCGCGCACTGCGTCGCTGGACGCGGACCTCGCCCGCGCCGAGGCCGGTCAGCACGCCCCCGGCGGAGATGAGCACGACCTTGTCATCATCCATGGCCTCCAGTGCGGCCACCAGCCTGACCCCGTCCCCGGTCGTGGGCACGGCCAGGGTCCCCAGCCCGCCCCGCCGCCGCAGCGGAAACTCCGAGATGGACGTGCGCTTCCCGGCTCCGGACTCGGTCACCATCAGGATCGACGCTTCTCTCACGGCGACGATCAGCGCGATCACCTCGTCCCCGCCCTGCAGCCCGATCCCCTTCACCCCCTGGGCCACACGGCCCACGACCGGGACATCCCGCTCCGGGAAGCGGATCAAGCGGCCGTTGCGGGAGGCGAGCAGCAACTCGGTGTCGCCGTGCGTGCTCTTCACGTCCAGCACGCTGTCGCCCGGCCGGACCCGCATCGCGATGATGCCCCCGGCCTTCGGGTTCGAGAACTCTCCCAGCCGGGTCCGCTTTATCAACCCCATGCGCGTCGCGAAGGTCAGGTAGCGGTCCTCGCCCAGGTCGTCGATCGACCGGGTGGCCACGATCCGGTCGCGCCGGTCGACCCCGACGAGCGCCCTGATCGACTTGCCCCGGGAAGCGCGCGCACCTTCGGGGATGTCCTCGACCTTGAGAAAATGAACGTGGCCCCGGCTTGTGAAGGACAGGAGCCAACCCTGGGTCCGCGCGATGGCCACGGTCTCGAGATAGTCGCCCCGGAATTGCTCCATCGCGGCCAGTTCCATGCCTGCGGCCACGCGGCGGCGGTACAGATGCATCGGGATGCGCTTCACATAGCCCTGATGGGAGAAGGTCACCACGACGTCCTCGTCCGCGATGCCGGACTCGACGTAGGCGAAGTCGGCCTTGTCCTGCCGGTCCATGATCACGGTGCGGCGGTCGTCGGCATAGCGCTCAACGACCTCGTTCAGCTCCGTCATCATCACGTCGAGCTGGAGCCCGTCGTCACTCAGGAGGGCGCGAAGTTCCCTGATCGCGACGCCCAGGGACCGTTCCCTGGCCCGGAGCTGGTCCCCTTCCAATGCGGTGAGCCTGGCCAGGCGCATGCGCAGAATGGCATCGGCCTGGACGTCGCTCAGCCCGAAGCGGTCGCGGAGCCGCTCCGAGGCCTCGGCCCGGTCGGCCGAGCGCTTGATCTCGTCGATCACATCATCGATGTGGGCCAGGGCGAGGAGCAGCCCCTGGGTGATGTGCAGGTCGGTCTCGGCCTTCTCCAGGTCGAAGCGCGAGCGTCGGCGGATCACTTCGAGCCGGTGGTCGCGGTAGCGCGCCAGCAACTCCTTCAGCGTGAACTCTTCGGGTTGCTTCCCCCCGTCCAGAGCCAGCATGATCGCGCCGAAGGTGCACTGAAGCGCGGTCTTCTTGAAGAGCAGCCCCATGATCCGGCTGGTGTCCGTCCCCCGCTTCAGCTCGATCACCAGACGGATCCCCTCGCGGTCGGATTCGTCGCGCAGGTCCGCCACATCCGGGAGGCCGCCCTTTCGCGCGAGCCCCGCGATCTGGGCGATGATCCGCGACTTCGAAACAGCGTACGGAAGTTCGGTGACAACGAGCTGCGTGTGCCCCCCCCGCACGGTTTCGGTGACCACGCGCGCCCGCATCGTCATGCGGCCGCGGCCCGTCTCGTACATCTTGCGGATCCCCGACCGCCCCACGATGTAACCGCCCGTCGGGAAGTCGGGCCCCGGCAGATGCTCCATCAGGTCGGCGGTGTCGCAGTCCGGGTTGGCGACCAGGGTGCGGAGCGCGGCGGCAACTTCGGCGAGGTTGTGCGGCGGCATGTTCGTGCTCATCCCCACGGCGATCCCCGAGCAGCCGTTGACGAGCAGGTTCGGGATCCGGCACGGCAGGACCGTCGGCTCCTTGAGGCGGTCGTCGAAGTTGTTCTCCCATTCGACCGTGTCCTTCTCGATCTCGGCGAGGAGCTCGGTCGCGACAGCCGCGAGCCGCGCTTCCGTGTACCGGTAGGCGGCGGCCGAGTCCCCGTCGATCGAGCCGAAATTCCCCTGGCCGTCGACGAGCGGGTATCGGAGCGAGAACTCCTGGACCATCCGCACGAGGGCGTCGTAGACGGCGGCGTCGCCGTGCGGGTGGTACTTGCCCAGCACCTCGCCGACGACGGTGGCGCTCTTCTTGTAGCCGCGGTCGGGTTGGAGACCCAGGCCGTGCATGGCGACGAGGATCCGCCGGTGCACGGGCTTCAGGCCGTCTCTCACATCCGGTAGAGCCCGCCGCACGATCACGCTCATCGAGTAGTCGAGGAACGAGTGGCGCATCTCCTCCTCGATGTGACGGTCGAGGACGCGATCGCGCATGCGGGCTGCGGACATTCGGGCTCCCGGCCCCCCTCAGTGCAGCCCTGGCACGGGGCCTCGCTCAAGCACCTCCACGGCGTCGCCCACAGAGATCGTGCCCGGGCCGTGGTGCACCACATTGACTCCGAAGTAGACGTGGGACTCGATCCGGCGGTATAGCGCAAGCGACCTCAGCGGCTCGGAGTCGGGATCCCGGACACCGGTGAGCTGGTCGGTCGTGGTGACTTTGCAGCGGGTGCACAGCTTGACGCCGCTGAACCCGAGGCTGCCGACGGCAAATCGCCGCCACATGTCCTCTTCGTGGGGATGGTCCCCGGACACGACGACGTTGGGGCGGAAGCGCTCCACCGGTATCCGGCGGCCTACGCGGCGGGCGAGTTCCTCGACCGACTCGTCGCTGACCAGCAGGGCCGGGAACCCGTCGGCGAAGCTGACGCTGTGCCCCTCGGCATACGTCGGATCCGTCGTGCGCTTGTCCTCGTCCCGCATGAAGACCAGCCGGAAGTCGCCGCCCAGTACCGTGGACAGCCATTCGTCGGCGGCGGGTCCGACGGCGCAGGCGTCCGCGTCCTGGTCGTGGATGCGGACCCGGACGGGGTCGCCGCCCGGGGCGAACGGAAGCGTCAGGGCGGTCATTCCCGCTGCCTCCAGCCGCAGGGTGCCATCGCCGAGGCGGGGATGTATGATGGCCAGGCGGGGCGTGTCGCGCTGGCTGACGTATCCCCCGTCCGGCCTCACCACCATCCAGCGGCGGTCGAAGCGGGGTCCCAGTTCGTCGAAATCCATCGATTCCAGCTCGGTTCCGCGCGCGCCCTTGACGGGGTAGATCCGGAGGCGGGTGACGCGCAGGACGTCGGAATCGGCAGTGCGGGGTGACATGGGCGTCTCCCTCATGCCATGGCTCGGCCGAGGCGACGGCCGACGATCGAGAGCGGCAGGGTCGCCTGGTGCCGCCCGTTGACCATGACGTGGAATGTGTGGACCCCGGCCTCCTGGAAGACGATCCCGTCGAGGTTGATCACATGGGGTACGCGGATGCCCGTCTGCAGACTCGTGGGACCTGGCGCCACCTTCAGCTCCCCGGTCAGCGAGACAAGTTCCTTGCCGGTCGGGCTCGACAGCTGGATGGTCAGTTTGTGCGTTCCCGCTTCACCGGCGCTGCCCAGAAAGCGCAGCACCAGGGCAAGGCGGCCGTGCCGGGCCGGAAACCGGGCTACCGAAATCTGGTCGAATACGCCGAGCAGGTTCAGCTTCCCCGACCCGTCGATGGTGGCCGCGTCGGCGGTGAGTACGAGGTCTACGTCCACGTGATTCCTTCCGCGGGCGAGCCGGCCGGCGGCTCTCCCAGTAGTGATTTGCTGAGCACGAGCCCAAACAGCAGGTCGAGGGCCACATGCGCGAAGATCGAGGGCCAGAGGCTCCCCGTCCAGGCGACCCCCGCCGCCAGAAGCACCCCCACCGTCGCGGTCCTGACGACGCCATGACGACCCTGATAGGCATGAAGGAAGCCGAATACCACCGCTACGGGCAAGGCGGCGACGAGGTAGGAGCCCGTCCAGGGAAGCAGGAAGGCCGGCAGGAATCCACGGAAAACGATCTCCTCGGATGTCCCGGCGGCCAGGGAAAGCAGCGCGAATACCCCCTTTTCGCGGCGCGTGACGGGCATCAGCGCCCGCACCGTTTGGGTCTCCTGCCAGCCCAGCCGCGCGGCAAGCCCCTTGAAGCCGTAGGCGACGACTACACAGGCCGCGGTCACGAGGGCTGCGGGAAAGAGTAGCAGATCGGCCGGCTGTGGCCAGGCGAGCCACATGCCGGGCTGTTGCGCGAGGCCCGGTGCGAGCAGGAACGCCAGGATTCCCGCGGCGGCCAGAACCAGGATCGACGTCGTGTAGAAGCCGAGCCGGTGGGCATGTATTTCGGCGGGCGACGGGGGGGTCTGGCCGAGTGTCAGGGCGGGAATCAGAACCAGCCACACCGACGCGAAGAGGGACGTCAGAGGCCCGCCCAGACCCGCTACGGTGGCCGCCAGAGCGAGGAGAAGGCATGCGACCGTGAGCCCCAGGCCAAACAGGCGGGTCCGCGTCCTCGCGCCGGCCTCGGCTTCGGGGCGCTCTGCCCCCGTCACGCGGAGAACTCTCGGCCCAGCTCCAGGATCCGATCCAGGATGCGGTTCACATCGTCCTCGGTGGTCCGGGCGTTGAGGATGCAGAAGCGCAGGGAATACCGTCCTTTCAGGCGCGTGGAGGTGATCATGGCGAAGCCCGACTGCATGATCGTTCCCTGAATATGTTCGTTCAGATCATCGAGTCGATCATCGCGGACAGCCCCCTGCCGACCCCGGTAGCGGAAACACACCATGCCCAGGCTCTGCGGCGCCAACAGCTCCAGCTCTCCCTCTCGCCGGATCCTGGCCTCGGCCCGCCCTGCCAACGCGATGCCGCGGGCGATTCCTTCGCGGTGGGCCGCAAGCCCGTAGCGGTGCACCGCCAGCCATACGCGCAGGGCACGGAAGACTCGGGTGAGCTGAAACCCGCGGTCGCAGAAGTTGACGTGCTCCGCGCCCCAATCCGCGTCCTGCAGGTACTCGGGCATGATCCTGAAGACCGCCTCCAGCCGGGACACGTCGCGGACCATGAGGCAGCCCGTCTCATAAGGCTGGAAGAGCCACTTGTGCGGATCGAGGGTGACGCTGTCCGACAGCTCCAGCCCCTTTAGCAGTGGCCGGGTGGCCGGGTCCAGGACCGCGAAGCTACCGTACGCAGCGTCGATGTGGTACCAGAGCCCTTCCTCGCGGGCTATGCCGGCGAGTTCCTCCAGGGGATCGATGGCGCCCGTGTTCGTGGTGCCCGCGTTCGCGGTCAGGCAGAAGGGTCGCAGCCCCTCCGCCCGGTCGCGCCGGATGGCCTCGCGCAGTCGGGTGGGGATCATTCGGCACCCGTCGTCCGCGGCCACGACCCGGATCAGATCCGGCTCGATACCCGCGATTCTGGCGGCGCGGTCGACGGAGGCGTGGGCTTGCTCGGACGCGTAGAGGGTGCCACGGCCCGGGTTCCCTGCCGCCTCCCGGGCGGCGACGATGGCCACGAGGTTGGCTGCGGAAGCGCCACTCGTGAACAGCCCGCCACCTCGCTGCGGGTAGCCCAGCCAGCCACGGAACCAGTCGGTGACCGTGAGTTCGATCTGCGACGGTCCCGCGGATTCGAGCCAGGTGCCCTGAAAGACGTTGTATCCGCTGATCAGAAAGCTGGCCAGCACGGATGCCCAGGAGGGGCTGGAGGGGATGAAGGCGAGGAAGCGCGGGTGGTCGATCCGGCCCGCCAGCGGCATCACATCCTGCAGAATCGTCTCCAGGAGCCCGTCCAGCTCGCGCCCTTCCTCCGGAGGGGGTCCGTGCAGCATCGGCTCGGTGACGTCGCGGGTTGCGCCCTGCCACGCCGGCCCGTCCTCAAGGCGGCTATAGCGATCCACAATGGCGTCGATCACCTGGTATCCGGAACGCCGCATTTCCTCCGGATCTTCCAGGAGTTGCCGGCCCACCGGACCCGATTCGATCGCTTCGTCTTTCATCCGTTCCGACAGCCACGGGCTGCGAGTGGTTGCTCAACCCTACGGATTGTGTCCAGATTACGACCCCGGTCAACCCTTTGGACCATGAGGGGCCGGTTTCGCCCAGCGCTCAACCCGAGACGAGTACGACTGTGACCACTTCGGCGCCGCCCAAAGCCGTGTATCGCGTCATCGACGCCTACGATCACCCCCACGGAGGCCGCATCCTGCGCGTGCGCCTCGGAAAAGGGGAGGCCCTGAAGTCCAGGGAGCTGAAGGGCGGCACTCTGGTCGCATCTTCACAGGACGGTCAGGAAGTACGCCTCAAGGTGGATGGCTTCGCGTTGTTCGGGGGCCGGCCCAATGACAACCGGCTGGCGCGCACGGGGCGTGCGGACATCCACATCAAGAGCGAGGCCGCGAAGGCCGTGCGGACGGGGTGGGTGCTGGCCGGTCCCGTCTAGCGGCCCGTGGAGAAACCCCGCGTCAGAAGCGCGAGACCTGGCAGTCCCGTGGGCTGTTAGCCTCCCCGGAGTCCCGGGGGATCACGCTCGAAGGCACTCTGGAACCAGGCCAGGTAGGCGTCACGGCCTTCGGGGTTCTCGGCCAGCCATTCCCGGCGGGCTTCGACGAAGGCGTCGGGCCGGGCGATGAGAATGAACTCCTCCAGGAACCCGTTCTCCTTCGCATAGGTCAGTTCGTCGAGGATGCCGTAGGGCGCGGCGTCGAAGATGGCTCTCTGGTAGAGCCAGGCGTCGGCCACGCGGGAGAGAATCGCCTTCTCGATTTCGAAGTCGGTGCCCCCGGCCGCCTCGGGCAGCCACTGGTCCAGCCTGTTCTGGGCTTTCATGAGATGAAAATGGGCGTAGAGGGTGTACGGACCGAATACCCGCGGCCTGCCTTGCGCGCTGATGCTGGCCGTGTCGCCCTGCTCGTTCACGTCCAGGCGCTCCCAGGGGTAGACCGGCCCTTCTTGCGCATTGGTGTAGATCATGAAGGAGGGGTCCAGCTCGATGCTGTCCATCTGCGGCCGGATCCAGGCGTCCACCTCCTCCATGCGCGCCTTGGTGGGGGCAAGCCGCTCACCCGACAGGATGACGAGTCGCCGCGGGTTCGGCAGCTCGAACTCGGCCGTCCCGCAGGCAAGGGTGATGAAGGCTGCAACCGCAAGCAGGGCGGCCGCGGGGGCTGATGCGGGGTGTCCCGCAGAACGGCGGTCTCGGAATGCGGACATCGGCAAGTTGGCCAGCTTCCTGGGGGGATCTGAAACGAGCGTACGGACAACGTACTCAACCCCGGTCGGTGGGTCCATGTTCCCGCGAGTGAACGAATCAACCGCAGTGAACGAATCAACCCTGACGTTACGTGAGGGTACTCCTTGACAATCGACCCAATAGCGACGGTATTAGCAGATGGTAACCGCAATTCGGGATGTCTCGTTCCGACCCCCCAAGTCCATGACGCCGACCGCGCTGGGAGAACAGCTGGCGCATCTCGTATGGGAGAGCTTCGGCGACATGCTCACCGACGAGGACAGCCTGAGGCTGCTGGAGCGGGTCGAGGTGCTGAACGAGGACGGAACTCCCAACGCACGTGCGTCGGAAGAGGCGCTGATCTTCCTCCTGTGGGCCCACACCAGGGGCATCCAGCAAGCCTCCCTGGAGCAGCAGGCCGGTGCAGGCCGTACCACCCTGGACGTTCTCCACCGGGCCGTCTTCGAGGACATGGTCGCCAACGGCGCCAATCCGGGCGAGCTCCCCATCTTCGAAGAGCGGGTTCGGGCGCGCTACGCCCGGTACGGTAAGGCCGCCCGGGAATCGGACGTGGCCGTGGGTTCGGCAGTGATCGCCGCAATGACGGGTCGGCCGTCGGCCAGCGCCGAAAACGCGCTCCGGATCGCCAGCCGGGCCATCGGCGTGATGGCGCCGCTGAGCGATTTCTACACCGCGCTGGAGTTGGTGGAAGAGTGACCCGGGCGGGGCTTGCCCGCTTCATCGTCGCCGCGCGCGGATTTCGCCGCATCCTTCCAGCGCAGGATCTCGAACGGGCTGCGGCAGTCCGCGCACCAGCAGGTCGTCAGCGAGGCGTGGCTCCCGAACAGAGACATCACCTCGGTTCGCGCGCCGCCGCAGAACGGGCACGGCGCTGGTGCGGGCGAGGTCGCCGGGTCGCTGTCCATGCCGCCTACTCGACGCCGCCTACTCGACAAACAGCGCGCGGTTGCGATCGCCGCGCGCGCGCTCCACGGCCTCTTCGGCGGGCGCACCCGGGCCGCGCCGCCTCTCCGGGTCCCACCCGTCGCGGTCGGGCTCGATGTCGTCCAGCGCGATGCCCGCCGCGCCCAGAGTGCCCCCCAGGCGGGCCTTGAGAAGCTCCCGCACCCGCTTGCCGGGCAGAACGCGGCCATCTGCCACCAGCACGCCGTAGACCTCGTCGCCGGGAAGAAGCCACGCGATGGTGGACGGCAGCATGGTCCTCGCCGCCGCGTCCAGCCGGGCCGCGCCCTCTCCTCCCGCCGCGGCGAGCCGGGCGAACCAGGCCGTGCCGAATTGGCGGTGGTATTCCTCCTCGGCGAGCATTTTGGGGACGCGTGACCGTGCCAGCGCGAAGTTCCCGTCGGCAAAGCTCTCCAGAGCGACCGACAGGGCGCCGTCGACGACCACGACGGCCGCGATGAAGTCGGCCCAATCGTCGAAGGGGCGGTCCAGGGCGGGGGCCGAGTAGTACCGGTCGGCGGGGCGCGTGTGCTCGACCGCGAAGGGATCGAAGCCGAGGCGCTTGAGCATGGCGTAGAGAAGGCGGGCATGTCCCCATTCGTCCTGCGCCATCGAGGAAGCCGCGATTCCCGTCTCGATGGAGGGGCTTCCCAGGAGCCAGTCGCTGTACCGGATGCCGAGAAGCCGCTTCGTGTCGGCCAGGCTCAGGATGTGCCGGGAGAGGGGCGCAGGTGAAGGGGCGTCGCCGGTCGCGTCCGGGGAGCCGCTGCGGGAAGCAGACGCGGGGTGCATGCCGCCGGTCACTTCGCTTCCGCTCCCTCCGGCAGGTTTCGCCTCCAGGGGCCGTCTCGCCGGTTGACGGGGATCACGGCACGGCGCGGCACCACGCACATCTCGAACCAGTTCTCTTCGTCGTAGGTCTTCCAGGCGTACACGCGGGCCAGCTCGTCGCCCGGTGCGTCGATGTATCCGATGTGGCGGAGGGGCTCCCCCCGGCTCTTGCGGGCGAAGACCTCGTACACGCCCTCGCCGAGTCCGCCCGTCATGCGCCGACCCCGAAGCTGCCCAGCTTCCTGCGCCCTTCCTCCGTGATCCGCGCTGTGGTCCATGGCGGATCCCACACCTCGTTGATCTCGACGGCGTCCACCCACGACTCCCGCGCGATCCGGTCCTTCACGTCCTGCTTGATGAAGTCCATGCACGGACACGCGGTGGCGGTGAAGGTCAGGTCGACCCGGGCGGTCCCCCGGTCGAAGGCCACGCCGTAGACCAGGCCGAGCTCCGTCAGGGAGATCGGCAACTCGGGGTCGAGGACCTCGCCCAGCGCGGCACAGAGCGCGGCGTGCTTGTCCACCGGCGGCTCCGTCAACGGCGCGGACCACCGGTCGCGGCCCCCCGACGCGTGGATCCGCGGCGCGGGCTGCTCGGCGAGGAGCGTCTTCAGCGGGCGGCGGCCCCCGTGACGGGCGTCGCCTGGCCCCGCGACGGCACGGCGGCTCAGTTCAGCCACGAAGACACCGTTCCCCGGGACCTCCGCACTGACTCGACGTAGATCTCGTTCATCGGACCGCGCCCCTTCCAGCGCTCGAAGACGGCGTTCCAGGTGATCTCGCCATCGCCGAAGAGCCAGTGTTTGGCTTCGGGGTCGTACTGGCAGGGGAAGGGGTAGTCCAGCACGTACTCTTCCTTCGCCTCGTCGTAGTGCGCCGGCACGGACAGGCCCAGGTTCTCGCAGAGCGGGACGGTGGACGACATCCACACCTGGCGCAGTTCGTCGTTGGTCAGCCCCTTCAACCGGTAGTCCAGCTGCCCGCTGTGCCGCTTGAGGCCATCGGGTAGTCCGAACCACTCGATGGTCATGGGGAACATCCAGTCGACGCAGCGCTGGAGCAGCTCGGACGCGGCCCCACCCGCCCGGGCCAGCCGGCGCATCCAGACCTCGCCGTGACGCAGGTGGAAGGTCTCCTCCATGTCCACCTTGATCAGCGCGCGCTTCAACGGCCCGTAGGAGGTGTTCCGGTGCACGTCGCTCAGCAGCGTGATTCCGGCCCGGTCGAAGAATCCGTTGGCGACGACGAGCTCGGCCCAGTTGTCCAGCGGCTGGTCGAAGCCGTAGGGGTGCTTGAACTCGTGGGGCTCGCGCCCGTACACGAGGTGTTCCTTGGACACGCCCATGTCCTCCAGGAGCCGGTACGCGATGTTGGCGTGGGCAAGCTCGTCCTGGATGATGGCGTGCGCGCTGACCTGCGTGTTGGTGGAGGGCGCATGCCGGGCCGCGAGCCAGTAGGCGGGGGCACTCATCAGCTCGGTGTCCGCCTGAACGGTCAGCTGGACGATGATCGCCTTGCGGTAGCCGGGCGTCATGTCCTCGGGAGACTCGAGGATGTAGCCGTCCCGGATCCTGGCTTTCAGTTCGTCTTCGGTGTATGGCGGCATCGGGTCCCCCCTCTCGACTTTTGCGTGGCGCTAGATCCCCAGCGCGGACCGGATCAGGGGGCTGATCCGCTCCGGGGTCCAGGGCGGGTCGAAGGTAAGCTCGATCTCGGCGTCTTCGACCCCGTCGACGCCGGCGACCGCTTCCTTCGCCTCTTCCAGAATCTGTCCGGCAGCGGGACACATCGGCGTCGTCAGCGAGATCGTGGCCTTGGCGCTGGCACCTTCGACCTCGATGTCGTACACCAGGCCCAGTACCACGAGGTCCAGATTCAACTCCGGATCCTTCACGGTCTTGAGGGCGTTGCGGACGGCTTTTTTGGTGACTTGCACTGGGCGGACCTCCGGCGTTGCTGGGGGCGAGGGCACGTGTGGGACTGCCCGTCCGCCCAAGATGCCTTCCGTGGCGGCCGGTACGCAATGTAACGGGATCAGTTGCGCCACCGGGGCGGACCGGCGGGCCAATTGGGCCCGACACGAGGCGGTAGCCGGCAGTCTGCGGCAAGCACCCGGGGAGCTTGCGTACGCGCCGCGAATCCGGGACACTAGGGAAGGCGACGCCCGCGCCGTCGCGCTCCTGTCGCTCCTGACCCGCCACGAACAGGTTCTCATGCGAGTTGCGATCAACACCGGCGGCGGCGATGCCCCCGGCCTGAACGCGGTCGTCCGGGCCGTCGTATTGTCGGCGGAGCGTCGGGGGTGGGAGGTCGTGGGCATCCGCCGTGGCTACGACGGACTGTTTTTCCCCGGCGGGGTGGTGCCTCTCAATGGCGCGGCCGTGCGCGGTATCACTCACCTGGGCGGGACCATCCTCGGAACCACGAACCGGGGAAGCCCCTTTTCCTTCCCGGTGGAGCGACCGGACGGCAGCGTCGTGATGGAGGACCGTTCGGACGAAGTGATCGATCGGATGGAGAAGCTGAAGATCGACTGCCTGATCGCCGTGGGCGGGGACGGGTCGCTCAGGATCGCCAGCGAACTCGCCCGGAAGGGCCTCAGGGTGATCGGGGTGCCCAAGACCATCGACAACGACCTGCAGGCGACGGCCGTCACCTTCGGCTTCCACACCGCGGTTCAAACCGCTACCGACGCGATCGACAAGCTCCACTCGACGGCCGAGGCTCACCAGCGGGTGATGGTCGTGGAGCTCATGGGCAGGGACGCTGGCTGGATCGCGCTCTACGCCGGTTTCGCGGCCACCGCGGACGTGATCCTGATCCCCGAAATCCCCTATGACCTCGGCAGGGTGGCCGAAAAGATCGACTCGCGGTGGGAGAAGGGTCCCGAGTTCGCGATTGTGGTCGTGGCGGAGGGCGCGCTCCCGAAGGGCGGGGAGGCGTCCTACCTGGAAGAGATGGGGCCGCGCGGACGGCGCCGGCTCGGGGGTGCCGCGTACCGTATCTCCCGGCGGCTGGAAGAAATCACCGGGCATGAAACGCGGAGCCTTGTGCTGGGGCACCTCCAGCGGGGCGGTCGGCCGATCGCCCTCGACCGGCTGCTCTCCATGCGTTTCGGATCCGCAGCGATCGAGTTCGCCGCGCAGGGGCGTTTCGGCTGCATGGTGGCGCTGGATCCGCCCAGGGTGCGGGCGGTGCCCATTGCCGAGGCCGTCGAGAACGTGAAGTTGGTGCCGCCCGACGACGAGGTGGTTCTGGCCGCGCGCGCGATGGGGATTTCTTTCGGGGATTGACGGGAGGAATCCGTGACGGGGCTTCGCACGACGCTGGAACAATCAGCTGCGTACGCCATATACTGCGGGATGATGAGTCGAGCGGGACTACCCGGGATGAAGAAGGCCGGAGCTGTGTCGGTGCTGGCGCTGACCATCGCCTTTCTTGCCCCCGTCGCGCTCCTGGCCCAGGACGAAGATACGGGCAGCACGATCACCCTGGAGGGTGAAGTGCTCGACCTCTCCACCGGGGTCCCGGTCGTGGCGGCGATCGTCGTCATCCCCGTTCTGGGCCGAAGCGCGGTCAGCGACGAGATGGGGTACTTCCGCATGGAGGACATCCCGGCCGGGTTCTATCCCATGCAGGTGATCCGGCTGGGGTACGCGAAGCTCGACGCCGAAGTCCCCATCAACGGGCAGGAAGTGCTGGCCCTCTACCTGGCTCCCGGACCCATATCGCTGGAGGGGATCGAGGTCGAGGTGATCGGGCGCGAGGACCTTGATTCGAGAGCCTCGGGGACATCGTCCCGCGCCTTGATCGGCCCTCTGGAAATGGAGGACCTGCGCGAACGCTACTTCAGCCTGAACCAGGTCCTGACAACCAGGAGTCTGCCCCGGGCCTGCTACGAGGCGCCGCGCATCCCGGGCGAGACGGGTTGCCTCATGGTTCGAACCCTGGGCTTCGGGGGAAGCAGCTGCGCGGCGGTTGTTGTCGACGGGGTGCTACTCGGCCCCGGGCAAGCGGGGTGGGTCTACCAGATGAGCACCCACGACATCTTCGCGATGCGCTTCCTGTACGGTCCCGGCGCGGCGCTCCGGTACGGTCACCGGGGCGGCGGCGGGGTGCTCATCATCGAGACCCGAATGGGCCGATGATCCCGGCCGCGCGTGCACGCCGCCAATCGGCCGCGCGCATCGACACCAGGTTCGCGAACAGCCGGTAGGCACCCGGCACCCCCGCCGGGAATTGCCGGAAGAAGGCGAGCCCGGTGTACACGTAGAGGCCGTCGCCCACCGGGGCCACCACGAGCCCGCCGCGCTTGGGGTCCTCGCCCGGGTCGGCCATCTCCATGACCGGCGTGTAGCGGTCGTCCCATTCGCCCAGAAAGTAGAGTCCCCGTTCCTGCACCCACCCCTCGAAGTCGGCGGGGCCTATCGCATTCGGTCCCGCGAACACGGGTGACTGGGGCGCGAGGATGGTCACGGCGGCGTCCTCGTCCGTGACCCGGTCGTGCGGCCTGCCGATCGTGACCGGGTAGGGCGCGAATCCCCCCGCGGGGAACTCGTACTTGTTGTACTGGACGATCACCGTGCCGCCGTCACGCGCGAAGGCGAGCACGGCGTCGTTGGCGGCGGCCAGATCGGGCCGGGTCTCGTAGGCGCGGACCCCCAGTACGAGCACGTCGTAGCGGGAAAAATCGCCGCCGCGCACCTGTGCCACGCCGAGTTCCTCGACATCCATCCCGATCTGCCGCAGCGCCACGGCCCCGTGGTCGCCCGACCCCATGATGTAGCCGACCCGGAGTTTGGTGTCGGCGACGACGGGAAATGCGGTGACGTCGACCTGAGCGTCCCGGAGGATCACGGCCCTCGGGATGTGCGGATAGTCGACGACGTCAGATTCTTGGACAGATTCCCCCCCGAATCTGTCCCGGGGCTCCGTAGCGCCGGCTGTAGCCATGTCGTCGGCCTCGTTCGCCACTACGCGGAAGACATGCGAGCCCTCCGCAACGTCGCCCGCGGGCGTGACCTCGAATGTGAAGGATGCGCTGGCGCCATCCGCATCCAGCACGAAGGGCGCGTCAGCCGGAGAGACATCCCACCCCGCCGGCGCGTCGAGACGCAGAGCTCCGGAGCGCGAGGTCGCCGAGTTGTTGGTGAGCACGACGGTCACGTCGCGGGTGTCACGACTCGCCGTGGGCCACGCCATCCGCCCGGGCTCGACGCTGGCGGTCACCGCGGGGATCACCAGCACCCGCTCGCGGTACTCGCCGGACGCCTTGTCGACCCCCACGTAAAGGCCCTCGCGCTCGACGGCCAAGTCGCGATGCGATGCGTCTTCCGGGCCTGGCGCATCGCCCTCGGCCCCGGGCAATGCCATGGTCACCCGGGCCCGAATCGGCGAAGGATCGAAGGGAAGCGCCCACCGGGTCCCGTCATCGGGCCACGTGTAGAGTGCGCCCGGGCGTTCCTCCTCCAGGAAATACGGGGCCGACAGGCGCGCGTCGGGCGGCACCTCGACGCGCCAGCTCCAGCGTCCGACCGCTCCGGCGGCGACCCGTCCGTCGGCCGGCGTCTCCGGGACCGAAAGCCGGAAGAAGGGGGAACGCGATGGCCCCGCAGCCGATTCGTCCGCCGGCGACGCATCCCAATCCTCCGGCAACAGCAGCGCCGGTGCCACGCCGGCCAGATCGACGGATCCCCCGTTCCACACATTCACGTCCACCACAACCGACTCGCCCGGGGTCAGCAGATCCCTCCCCACACGCACGTCGGTCACCACGCCGGCCGCCGCGAGAACGGCTTCGGACACCTGTCCCAGCCGGTGCTCCAGCAGCCGACGACCCGCCCCGTCCGGTGCCTGGTTCACCAGCTCCCGGAGGATCGACGCGGCACGAACAAGTCCGGGGACCGCTTCGTCCCCCCGCACCACGGAAAGACCCGCCGCCGCCTCCGCCAGCGCCTGCCGGTACCGGTCCAACCGCTCCCCGGTGTCGCCCGGCCAGCCAGCCGGAAGCGGGTCGGGCAACTGTCCGAACAGCGTGGTGTCCAGCCCGGCGAAGAGGCCATCGTCCGCAGCTGAGATCGCCTCGCCACCGACCCTGGACTCTTCCAGGCGGAGGGAGCTGGTGCGCGGCCCCATGAACTGGCCCGACCCCATGTCCTGGGAGCGGTGCTGGCTGCGGCTGTCCATGGCGAGCTGGAAATGCGACCGCCCGAGCACGGGGTCGAAGGTGCCCGTCGGCACGGCCAGCGTCGCGTCGCGGGGCGAGAAGCGCACCGACTGGTACAGCTTGGCGGGAGTCCACGGCTGCACACCCCACCGCTCCAGCTCGGGGTAGCGCTCCGGGTCCCCCGCCGCGGCGAACGCCTCCCGCGCCGCCACGCCCGCGACCTGGTGCTGGCCGTGTCCGTCCCGGGTGGTGCCGGAAAAGACCGCCACGATCACATGCGGCCTGAACTTCCGCACCACGTACACCACATCGCGGAGCACCTCCTCGAGCGGCCACAACCCGAGCGCCTCGTCAATGCTCTTCGAGTAGCCGAAGTCGAATGCCCGGGTGAAGAACTGCTCTCCGCCGTCGAGGGCGCGGGCGGCAAGCAGCTCGCCCGTGCGGATGACCCCGAGGCCTTCGTGCAGCCGGGGCCCGATCAGGTTCTGTCCGCCTTCGCCCCGGCTGAGCGAGAGGTACGCGGTCTCGGCGCCCATACCCCGCGCAAGGGCCGCGAGCAGCCCGGTGTCCTCGTCGTCGGGGTGGGCTGCGATCATCAGGACGCGCTTCACGCCGTCGAGCTGCCGCATGCGAAGCGCCGCGGCGACGACCCCGTTGTCCTGCTGGGCAGCCATGGGCCCGGTGGGCCACGCCGCCGTGAGCGCGAGAAGGCCGACAGTTGCGATCTTCAGGGTCTTCATGCTCCGCCGCGGGCCTCCCACCTTTGTAGGTATCGCGTGTAGGTATCGCGCAAGCCGGGGTCCAACCCCACACTTCGGAATCGGAAGGTAACAAGGAGAGGACCGCTGGACATCGCGAACACCCCGCGCAGCTACGACGGCAAGCGCGTCGAGCCGTTTCGGGTGGCCTCGGTGAAGGTCCGCATCCGCCACGCACGGGCGGCGATGCGCCGATGAGCGGGGAAGGACGGGCGTGCTCCTTCAGCGAACCCGCAGGGTGACGCCGGTACCCGCGAACAGATCTTCCGCCGGGTCGTTCACCCCGAAGCCCACACGGATGTCCCACTGGAAGTCGTCCGCCAGGAGCCAGCTGAGGCCGGTGTTGAGATAGTGTTCCGGCTGCGGCGCTTCCGGGCCGGAGGGAAAGAATGCGAACCACTCGCCGAACACGCCCATGCGGGCACCCAATTCCACACCGGCCGCGACGGATTGGGCCCACTCGGCGTAGCCCTCGTCCGCATCGCCGACCGCCCGGTTGACCTGGGTGCTGCCGGCCATCGAGAAATTGTCGGTGGCGTCCCAGCTGTAGAGGACGTTCACACCCGGCAGAACGCGATGGCTGGAGAAGCCGTCGCTGCCCGTGGGCACCGTCGCCTGCGGCAGTAGGGCGATGGCCGGAATCAGCCCCTGTTGCTCCCTCAGCGCCAGCTTGACCCCCAGGTAGAGATCCTCGATGCCGGTATCGCTGGCCGCCCTTCCCCCGGATTCGATGCGCTGCGCCACCGGGCCCGCCGCCAGCCGCAGCTCCAGCCAGTCCGCCATGACGCCAACCCGCAGCAGGGGCTCGCCAAACGAGTGACCTCGGATGGAGGTGCCGTTGTCGCGGTCCAGCCCGAAGGTGTACCCGAATTCGAGCTGGAAGACGCCGCGGCCGACGGTCGTCGTCGCTTCGGTGAAGTCCGGACGGTCCGCGACGAGAGGGGCGGCTGTCTGCGCCGAGCCCGCCCCGGGTGTGGCCAGGATGCCCGCAAGCGTCATGGCCACGACCCCGGCCACGACGATTGGCCGCCCTTCCTTGTGCGCTGCGTCCTTCATCCTGACCTCACTCGTTTGTAGTGCCTTGGGCCCCTACCGCGGCCACGGCAGCGCCAGCGCCCCGGGTGCCCGTGACCGCCCCAGCCAACCGGCCAACGCCGCCAGACTGAGAACGTAGGGCAGCGACAGAAACAACGGATAGGGTAGGTCCGCGTCCATCGCCTGGAGCGCGAACTGGAGCGCCTCGGCCCCGCCGAAGAAGAGCGCGGCCGCGAAGACCCCTCTCGGATTCCACCTACCGAGTACCACTACGGCAATCGCGATGAACCCCTTCCCGGCCGACATGTTCTCGGCGAAGGTGCCCGTGTGCACGAGGCTGAGGTGGGCGCCTGCCAGCCCCGCCATGAGGCCCGCGAAGACCACCGCCAGCACCCGCGTCCGCACCACCGCCACACCCGCAGCGTGCGCCGCTTCCGGCGAGTCGCCGACGGCCCTGAGTGCCAGCCCCCAGCGGGTCCGAAAGAGGAACCACCCGAGCAACGGCACCAGCAGGTAGGCCGCGTACGCCGTTACCGCCTGGTCGAAGAGGGCGGGCCCGACCACCGGGATGCGTGCGAGAAGTGGCAGTTCCCACGCCGGAACGGTCTCCAGATCGAGCGCGACCCCAGTGACCCCGAAGCGGCTCTGGAAGACCGCGCCCGTGAAGCCGAGGCTGCCGATCGTCACGGCCGTCCCCGTGATGATCTGGTCGGTGTTCAGCCAGACCGCGAAAAACGCAAAGAGCAGCGCCGCCGTCCCACCCGCGAGCGCCCCGGCGGCGAGGCCGGCGTAGGGTCCCGCCGCCAGCGACCCGAGCGCACCGCCGAGCGCTCCCCAGATCACCGAGCCCTCGAGGCCGATGTTGATCACTCCCGCCCGCTCCGAGACGGTTTCGCCGAGGGCGGCGAGCGCGAGCGGGACGGCCAGTCCCACAGCAGCGACGAGGAAGGAGGAGAGGGCGGCGAAGTCAGTCACGGGAACCTCGGCCAGCCAGGACCTGCAGGACTCGGTCGACGGTGAGCACGGCCAGGATGACCAGAGCCTCCATGCCGCGCACCCACACCTCCGGCACGCCCGCGTCGCGCTGCATCGCCCCGCCCCCCGCGCTCAGCGCGCCGAAGACGATGGCGGTCAGCACTACCGCCAGCGGGTTGAGCCGCGCCAGCAGCGCAACCGCGATGGCGGTGTATCCCCACCCGGGAGAGAGTCCTTCGTACATGCGGTGCGTGAGGCCCGCGACCTGGATCCATCCCGCCAACCCGGCGACCCCGCCCGAGACCAGGAAGGTGAGCCAGATGACCGGCCCGGCGCTGAACCGGCCGCTGACCTCGGCGGCCCGCACCGAGGCTCCGACGGCGCGCACGCGGAAGCCGCCGGGGGTCCGGGTCAGGTAGAGCCAGAGCGCCACCGCGATCACCACGCCGATCAGGAAGCCGAGGTGCAGACGCGTCCCCGGGATGAGCGCGGGCAGGTGCGCCGCCGCCGGGATCTCGTCGGTCTGGTTGAAGATGCCCCGCGACTCGCGCAGCGGGCCCTGAACGAGGAACTGGGCGAGGAAGAGCGCGACGAAGTTCATGAGCAGCGTCGTGATCACCTCTCCCACACCCATTGTGGTCTTCATCGCCGCCGGGACCGATGCCCACAGAGCCCCGGCCGCGGCGGCGGCGAGGAGGGTGACCGGGAGGAGCACGAGGGCGTTCGCGCCGGGGAGGAGGAGCGCGACGGCGACGCCGGCGAGCGCCCCCGCGTGGAGCTGCCCCTCGGCGCCGATGTTGAGGACCTGGGCCTTGAAGGCGAGCGCGACGGCCAGGCCCGTGAGCAGCAGGGGGGTGGCCCGGACCAGGGTGAAGGAGACGAAGCGGTCCCACGAGCCGAAGGCGCCCCGGGCGAGGGCGGCGAAGACCTCGCCGGGTGCGTAGCCGCCCAGGGCGAGGAGGCCGGCCGCGATCACCATGGTGGCCAGGAGTGCGGCGGTGGCCGAGGTGGCGGCACGGAGGCCGGCGCGGGCGCCACCCGTTCGCCGGCGCGCGGCCTCGGTCGCCGGGCCGGTCATGATCCGTCCCCCGCGTCCCCTGTCTCCGCGCTCAGCATCAGTTCGCCGATGGCGGCCACGGTGCGGCTTCCCTCCGGGACGGGGATCAACCGCCCCCGCACGATGACCACGATCCGGTCCGCGAGTTCCAGGATCTCGTCCAGGTCGGCCGAGATCAAAACGATGCCGGGCGGGCGGTCCCCCGTCCTCGCCAATGCCGCGATCCGTGTGCGCACTGCGCGGGTCGCCTTCACGTCGAGACCCCGCGTGGGCGACTCGGCCACGAGCAGGTCCCGGGCACGGAGGAATTCCCGTCCCGTGACCACCTTCTGCTGGTTCCCCCCCGAGAGCGTTCCGGCCGTGTCGTCCGGCGACCCGGCCCGAACGTCCATCTCGCGCACCAGCGCGGCGGCCGTCTTCCCGATCCCTGCCCAGTCCAGCCACGGGCCCTTCCGGTGCGACCCCGTCCCGTGCAACGCGAACGCCACGTTCTCGGTGATTGTGAAATCATTCACAAGTCCCTCTTCACCCCGGTCCTGCGGGATCCACCCGACCTCGCCCGGGAGGGTCGCCGTGCCCGCGGCGGGCTTCACAACCCCGGCCAGCACCCCCGCCAGCGCGCGCTGCCCGTTGCCGTCCACCCCGGCGACCCCGACGATCTCACCCCGGCGCACGGTCAGGTCGACGTCGCGGAGCGAAGAGGCCCCGCCGCTCTCGACGGCGACGCCTTCGAGCACGGCGACGCTGCTGCCCACGCCGCCCACGCCGCCCGCGCCCACCAGGCTGCCGGCCCCATCTATCGCCTGCTGATCGCCGTTCGTCGGTCGCGGCCCTCCCGTCACGGCCACCCGGCGACTCTTGGCCGTTTGCCAAGCCCCCCCCACCATGGCCTCCGCCAGCTCGCGGGCCGACATCGACGCGGCTTCCTCCGTCAGCACGCGTCTCCCCCTCCTGAGCACGGTGACCCGCTCGGCCGCGGCCAGCACCTCGTCGAGCTTGTGCGCGACCAGCACGATCCCCGTCCCGGAGCGGGCCACCTGGCGCAGCACGGCGAAGAGCCCGTCCACCTCCCGGGGCGTTAGCACGGCGGTGGGCTCGTCGAGCAGGAGCACGCGGGTCTCGCTCATCAGCGCCTTCAGGATCTCGATCCGCTGGCGCTCTCCAACGCCCAGCCGGGACACCGGCACGTCCAGCTGCGCGTCCAGCTTCAGCTCGGCGGCGCGGGCCTCCACCCGGGCCCGGTACCCCCGTGCGGGCGTGCCCCGCCCGGTCCACGCTTCCCCGTTGAAGAGCGCGACATTCTCGAACCCGGTGAAGCGCGGCACGAGCGAGAAGTGCTGGTGGACCATCGCCACGCCCATGGCGCGTGCGTCGCGTGCGCTCCGCAGGGTGACGGCGCGGCCGCCGATCTCGATCCGCCCCTCGTCGGGGACGATCAGCCCGGCGACGACCCGGGCGAGGGTGGTCTTCCCGGCCCCGTTCTCGCCCAGGAGGCCGTGGATCTCGCCCGGCGCCAGGTCGAAGCGGACGCGCTCAAGTGCGGTGACCGGCCCGAACCGCCTGGTGATGTCTTGCAGCTTCGCCGCTCGCGGCGCCTCCCGGGGTCCAGCCACGGATCCCTCCCGCCGGTCAGGGGGAGATCGAGTCAACTTCCACGAACTCGATGCGCGGCACCTGCAACGTCCCGCTGGCGATGTCCTCCCGTGCGCTGTCGATCCGCGCCAGCACGTCGGCGGGGATCACCCCTTCCTGCTCGGGGTTCGGCACGAAGTCCACCGCCCCGGCGGCCAGCCCCGCGTAACGGGCCACACCGGCGAGGGTCCCCGCGCGCCACTCCCGCGCGGTTTGCAGAAACATGGCCGGGATGTTGATCACCGCGCTTCCCACGATCACATCCGGCGCCACGTCGTTCTGGTCGCGGTTCATGCCGAAGGCCCACGCCGTACGGCCGCCCTCGCGGGCCTCCCGGACCGACTGGAAGAAACCGAAGCTGGCGGCGTCCACGTTGTGGATCATCACGTCGGCTCCCTGGCGCAACTGGGCCGCGGCGGCCTCCTTCGCGGCGGAGACGTCGTCCCAGCTGCCGATGAACGTCTCCAGCACGACCGCGTCCGGCTTCACTGCTTTCACACCCGCCTCGAAAGCGATGAAGGTGCCCTTCGCCGAGGGGATTTCGACGCCGCCCACCATGCCCACGGTCCCGGACTGCGTCAGGGCGCCCGCCGCCATCCCCGCAAGGTAGGTCGCTTCATTGAGGTGAAAGATCAGCGGCACCACGTTGGCCGACGGACGTGACCCCGACGAGATCACGAAGGTGACATCCGGGTACTCGGCGCCGACGCGGCTGGCGGCGTCCTGGTACTCGAAGCCGTGGCCGAAGATCAGGCCGTACCCCGCCTCGGCGTAGGAGATGAACGCCTCGTCGAACTCGGCGGGAGTCCGGGTCTGCTGGTGGGAGACGTGGAAGCCCAGCGAGTCGCCGATGAGCTGCAGTCCTTCGTAGGCCCCGGCGTGCCAGCCCGCGTCGCTGACCGGGCCGGAGGTGAGGAGGGCGACTGCGGGGACGTCCGCATCAGGGCCCCCCTCGCCGGACTGCTCGCCGCCGCACGCTGTGAATGCGAGCAGGCAGGTGGCAAGCGTCCACTGGGAAGTCCGTCTCATGGACCCTCCTGGCTGCCGGCCGTGTCGTTTGGCCGAAGGGGTTCCCCGGGGGCGAGCGGTGGCCCGTTCGGGAACGACAATATACTGTAACCGTTGCGGCCCCGAAGCCGTTACGTATCAGCGAAGCGCCATGGCGGCGCACTTCGTTTCCCACCACCCGGGTGATCCCAATGAGCCAGCCAAGAGACAGCTGGAGTTCCAACACAGGTCTGATCCTCGCCGCCACCGGCAGCGCGATCGGACTCGGCAACCTCTGGAAATTCCCCTTCATCACCTGGGAGAACGAGGGAGGCGCTTTCGTACTCGTCTACCTGATCTGCATCGCGGCGGTGGGCCTGCCGATCATGATGGCCGAGCTGCTGATCGGGCGCAGGAGCCAGAAGAGCGCGGTCGGCGCGCTGAAAGAAGCGGCGGGACCGGCGTGGGGGCTGATCGGCGGCTGGGGGGTGCTGGCCGGCTTCATCCTGCTCAGCTACTACACGGTCATCGCCGGGTGGTCTCTGTACTACTTCGCGCAGTCGCTGGGCTGGTCGCTGGGCGGCTATCCGGTCGGGATGTCGGCCGGGGAGCTGTTCGACGAGCAGGTGGGGAACGCCGGGTTGCAGCTCATGCTTTCGCTCGGCTTCAGCATCGCGACGATCGCCGTGGTCTACTTAGGCGTGAGCAGGGGGATCGAACGCATCGCCCGCATCTTTCTGCCGATCCTCTTCGGCATCCTCCTCCTGCTGCTCATCAGCGCGCTGGGGATGAGCGGCTCGGGCGAGGCGCTGAGCTTCATCTTCCGCCCCAACTTCAGCGAGCTGCCCCGCGAAGGGATTCTCGAAGCCCTGGGCCACTCGTTCTTCACCCTGTCGCTCGGCATGGGGGCGATGATCACCTACGGATCGTACATCTCGCGCAAACACTCGATCGTCAAGGCTGCGGGGGCGATCGTGGCGCTGGATACGCTGATCGCCCTGGTCGCCACCGTGATCATGTTCTCGGTGATCTTCTCGGTGGCGGGGATGAGCGAAGAGGTGGGCAGCTCCACGGTGGGCATGCTCTTCATCTCGCTGCCGCAACTCTTCTACACCGAGGTGCCGTTCGGGGTGCTGCTGGGACCGCTCTTCTACGTGCTGGTGGCGCTGGCGGCGCTGACGTCGACGATCTCGCTCCTGGAAGTGGTGACCAGCTATGTGATCGACGAACACGGAGTGAGTCGCAACAAGGCCACGGTCGGGGCCGGCGCGGCGATCTTCGTCTTCACCATCTTTGCGGCGCTGTCGTTCACGGGTACGCCGTTCCTGTCCTCGCTGGAGATCTTCGAAGGCAAGGTCGGCTGGTTCTCGAACGCCGACCACTTCGTGTCGAACTGGATGCTGCCGACCGGCGGCTTCTTCATCACGGTCGCGGCCGGCTGGATGATGACCCGGAGCACAACGGCGAGCGAGCTGCTGGACGGCAACGAGCCCAGGTGGTTCCACTACGGCGCCTGGCGCTTCTTCATCCGCTGGGTGGCCCCGGTGGCGGTTGCGGCCATCATCATCGCCGTGATCTCGGGGGTGGACTTCAGTTGACCGACGACCTGATCGGCCGGTTGGTCGAGAAGCGGTCGCCCGAGCTGTCGTTCGACGGGCGCGTCCTGTTTCTCGTCGACGACGCCGAGCTGATCCGCCGGCAGCTCCACGACGGGCTGGACCTGGAGTTGACGGGCGGCCTGCGGGAGCGGCTGCGCGACCAGATCAGCACCGACGAGATCACGCCGGCGTACATCTGTTTCTTCTACGACGAGACGCTGGGGGATTTCCCGTACCTGGGGCTGCAGGTCAGGGGCGCAAACGGCGGGGACGAGGCGCCGATCGAGCGCGGCACCGTGAGAGCCGCCGGCTTCGTCTGCTCGGTGGCGGGCAAGCGCCGGGGGAAGGGCTCCAGCCGGGAACAGAGCCCGTACGCCGAGCTGATGGCGGGGATCAAGGTGGTCGTCAGCGAGAGCATCGAGCGGATCTACAACGAGAACTGCCAGAACCTGGGCATTCTCACGACCACCGACTTCGGCCTGATCGACCGAATCCGGTCCGGCGAGGCGATCCCGCTGAGCGAATTCACGGCGGGCACCGACAAGATCACCCGGCAGATCATCGAGTACGGCGGACTCTTCGAATTCAACGTGGCCAGGCTGCAGGGGAAGGTGACGCTGCCGGTGCCGCGGGCGGAGGCCGGTCCCATCGGAGCATCCGGGCGCCCGGACGGCTCCCCCGGCGTCGCACCTGTGCCAGCCACCAACACCCCCCGCCCCATGACCCTCGGCGAGAAGATCTTCGCCAGCAAGTGGGTCGTGGACGCGGCGACCGACCAGGTCGGCACGGAGTGGGCCGAGCCCGGCGAAGCGGGCTTCTTCCGCGCCGACATCCGCTTCTCGCACGAGTACGTGACGCCCATGGCGGCGATCTTCTTCGAGCAGAAGCTGGGGACCGACGCGAAGGTGCAGGATCCCGACTCGGTCATCTTCTTCCGCGACCACCTGACCTTCCTGCACAAGGTGATGAGCCAGGAGCGGATCGAGCAGGGGCTCCTCGCGGTCGCCAACGAACTGGAAGTCAAGCAGCGGGAGTTCTCCGAGAAGCAGGGGATCCGGCTGTACGGGGAGCAGCAGGGCCATGTCATGGGCTCGGAAGCGATCTGCCATTCCAAGATCCTGGAGGAGTACGCCGAGCCCGGGATGCTCATCATCGGGACCGATTCGCACACCCCCCACGCGGGCGCGGTCGGGTCGCTGGCCTTCGGGGTGGGCACCACGGCCATCTTCAATTCGTGGATCACGAAGGACGTGCGGGCGCGGATCCCGCCGTCGTTCAAGGTGGTGGTGTCGGGGACGCTGCCCGGGAACGTGACCGCCAAGGACCTCATGCTGGAGATCCTGCGGCACCCGTATGTGCGCGACGGCGACGCCATCGGCCAGATCATCGAGTACGCGGGGCCGGTCGTGGAACGGCTGTCGGTGGACGAACGCGCCACCATGACCAACATGGCGGCCGAGGTGGGCGCCTTCACCGGGGTGGTCGCGGCCGACGAGCGCACCGTCGAGTTTCTGGTGGAGGAGCGCGGCATGGACCCGGCCCGCGCCCGGTCGCTGGTGGCCGGCGTACACAGCGACCCCGGTGCGGAGTACGTCAAGGTCATCGAGATCGACGCCTCGCGGCTGCGGCCGATGGTCGCGCTACCGGGCGATCCGGGGAACGGTCTCTACATCGACGAGCTGGCCGACCCGGTCCTGATCGAGATCGCCTACGCCGGGTCGTGCACGGCGGGCAAGAAGGAAGACATGGACATGTACGCCCGGGTCTTCCGCGAGGCGCGCGACCGGTGGGGGCGCGGGGTCCATCCGGATGTGAAGTGCTACATCCAGTGCGGCTCGACCGAGGTGCGCGAATACGCGCGGGAGCAGGGGTACCTGGACCTCTTCCGCGAGAGCGGCGCCGAGTTCATCGAGCCGGGGTGCGGCGCGTGCATCGCCGCCGGGCCGGGGATCACCCGGTCCGCCGAGCAGGTGTCGGTGTCGTCCCAGAACCGGAACTTCCCGGGCCGCTCGGGGCCGGGCCAGCTGTACCTGGTGTCGCCCTACTCGGTCGCCGCGTCGGCGGTGGCGGGGCGGGTGGTGGCGTGGGAGCCGGGGGTGGGGGCGGAGCGGGCTGGGCGGGGGTCGCCGCGGATTCCGGTGTCGGCGTAGGCGGCGAGGCGGTGTCGCCGTTCGCATACATATTGCTGATGTCGCCGTTCGCAGACATTGTTCAAAAGTCGCCGAACGGCTACAATTCGTGTCATGCGAGTCCGTACACCAGTCGATTTCGGCCTGATGATCCGCCAGACGAGGCGATCGCGGGGAATGACCCAGCAGCAACTGGCGCGCGCCGCTGCCGTCGGGCGCCAGTGGATCGTGGAGATCGAGGCCGGAAAGCCGCGGGCGGAACTCGGAAGGGTGCTTCAGACCCTGGCTGCGCTGGACCTGTCGCTGACCATGCACGGCGAAGGGATACCCGAGGCCCGCAAGTCCGACGTTCCGATTGAGGCCTTCGATCTCCGAGCCGTTCTGGATGCGCACCGGCGGACATCACCGTGACCGAGCGCCTGATCGCGTTGGCCAATGGCCGCCTGCTCGGCGAGATCAGGCGTGACGCCAGAGGACGGCTCAGCTTCGAATACGACGCTGCCTGGAGCCAGGACGGTGCGGCATATCCGCTTTCCCTCTCGATGCCGCTGACTGTCCCCGACCACGATCATGACAAGATCGAGCCATGGCTTTGGGGACTCCTTCCGGACAACGAGAACGTGCTGGCCCGCTGGGCACGGAAGTTCCAGGTGTCGGCGCGCAATGCGTTCTCGCTGCTTCGGGCCACAGGCGAGGACTGCCCGGGGGCGGTTCAGCTCGTTCGCCCGGAGCGCGCCAGTCGTCTCCTGGCCTCCCGGTCCGGTCGAGCGCCGGAGTCCCGCCCCGCGTCGCAATCCCGTGAGGTCGTCTGGCTTACGGCCGCCGAGGTCGAGGCGCGCCTGCGCACCCTGCGGCACGACCACGGCGCCTGGCGGCTGGACGACGATGTGGGACAGTTCAGCCTTGCGGGCGCGCAGGCGAAGACCGCACTGCTCTTGGAGGGCGGCCGCTGGGGCATTCCTAGTGGCACGACGCCCACGACCCACATCCTGAAGCCCCCGATTCCCGGCTTCCCCGGGCACTGCGAGAACGAGCACCTCTGCCTGGCTCTCGCGGGAGCCCTTGGCATTCCCGCCGCGCGATCCCTGGTGAGCTGCTTCGGCCAGGAGACAGCCATAGTCGTCGAGAGATACGATCGGATCGCCGCCGCCGGACGCCTGGTACGGTTGCATCAGGAAGACTTCTGCCAGGCGCTCGCGCGGAGCCCCTTGAACAAGTACGAAAGCGAAGGCGGGCCCGGTTGCCGAAATATCGCGAGTGCGATCCAGTCTCACTGCAGCCGCCCGGGTGAGGACCTGCGCACCTTCGTCAGGACGGTCGCGCTCAACTGGGTCATCGGTGGCACCGACGCTCACGCCAGGAACTTCTCACTCCTGATCGGCGCCGGGGGGAGCGCCAGGCTCGCGCCGCTCTACGATCTGGCCAGTGCCCTGCCCTATCCCGGCCACTACGCGCCGAAGCTCAAGCTGGCGATGAAGATCGGCGGAGAGTCGCGGCTCGGGTACGTCCAGGTGAGACATTGGGAGCGGTTCGCTGCCGAGGTCGGGCTGCCGGCGGAAGACGTGCTCGGAATTTGCGAATCTCTGGCTGCGGAAGTTCCCGACCACGTCGGCGATATCGTCAGAGCCGCGCGGTCCGAAGGGCTGGATCACCCGATCGTGGACAGGCTTGGGGAGGTGGTGACGAAGCAGGCGCGAGCGTGCCTGGACAGCCTGCGGAGATGAAGGGGACAGGCTGCGCTGGTGAAGAGGCCGGTTTGCGGTTACCGGAAGGCCCGCGCAGACGAGCGGCGTGAATGGTCGCTGCTGGACTCGAACCAGCGGCCCCTACGATGTGAACGTAGTGCTCTACCGACTGAGCTAAGCGACCGTGCTGCGTTTTTTTAAATACCCCCACGGGGAATCGAACCCCGGTCTCCTGGCTGAGAACCAGGTATCCTAGTCCACTAGACGATAGGGGCGTCCAGCCTCACCGCTCGCGTTCCGGGCCGGCAGCGGAGCAAGGGCGGATAAGCTAAGGTAACTTTGAGGTTCGCTCAAGCCCCCAGGGGGGCGGTGTCGGTAGCAAATGAAATGTCCGGTTTCTGTAGCACATGAAGTGTCCGCTTTTCCGTACCGCCGCCCTCCGAGGCGAGCGGAGCGAGCCGAGGGGGGCGGCGGTACCGCCTCACGCTGCCACCTCCGACCCGCTGAGGGTGTCCAGCAACCTGCCGTTCGCATCGTAGCGCCCGAGCCTCCGGATGCCGTGGAAGACGGCCATGCCGCCGTCCTCGTATTCGTGGACCTTGACCTTGGCTCGCACGTAGGTGTACCGGTGCGGCTGAGGCGGGATCTGCAGCGTCTTGCCCTTGTAGGTCACGCAGTTGTCGTTGCCAACCGTCCGTGTCTCCTTCAGGCAGAGGATGTCGGGCAGCTTGGCCTTCATCCGCGGCAGCAACCGGGTGAACGCGCGCTTCGCCTCCCTCGCCTCCACCGCAAATGCCGCGTTGAACCGCGGCCAGAAGTCCTTCAGGAACTCGTTGGCCTCGTCCATGTCGGTGATCCCCGCCCGCGCCAGCTCCTGCGGCAGGCGCCCCTGAAGCGTCCCGAACAGCCGCTCGCTCCGGCCCCGCGCCTGCGGCGAGTACGCGGCGATCATCTCGATCCCGAGCTCGCCCATCGCCCGGCCGAACTGGGTCGGCTTGTCCTTGTCCACCTTCCCGCCCGCCTCCGGCGTGTGCCAGTAGTGCGAGCCCCGGTCCGTGTACAGGCTGTCGAAGAGCCCCTGCACCTTCACCGTCTCCGCGACGCCCCGAAGGCTCGACCACGTTCCCTCCTCCTCGACGAAGAACCCCGAGTACACCCCGCTTGTCGCGTCGTCCATCGTCACGACCAGGTCCCACCCCTGGCCGGGAGCCCATTCGTGCGTCGAGGCGTCCTGGTGGAGCATCATCCCCTCCGCCGGCTTGCGCTCCCGCCTGAGCCGGTGCGCACCCTTCCTGCGCCCCTTCCTCACCAGGCCCGCCTCCTGAAGGCGGCTCTTCACCCAGGTGTACGACCGCGCCCCGCCGTGCTCGCCCGCGTAGACCTCGTGGTAGAAGTGAAGCACGTTCCACCCCGCACAGCCGTCCCGGTACAGCGCCTCCAGCGCCGCCACCTCCTCCGGCGACGCCCGCCGGGGAGACGGCCCCGCCACCCGCTTGTCCTTCAGGGCCGCCAGCCCGCCTGCCTCGTAGCGGGCCACCCAGCGCCGGAACGTCCGGTCCGTCACTCCCAGCACGCTCGCCGCCCACGCTTGCGTGACCCGTTTTCGGCGCCATCGATCATAGATCTCTTCGAACCTCGCCATCCGTATCTCTCGCAGCATCTCCGCCCGGTTCATCCAGCCTCCTCGGTGACTGTTCTGAACCGGACAGATTACGTGCTACGAAACCGGACATATTATTTGCTCCTAACAGCCCCCAGGGGGGCGGATTCGATTCTGTACAAAACAGGTTGTACATTATGTACATAATGACCCTGTGAACCCTGAGCCGGAAGTCCTTGTTCTCGGCGGCGGCCCGGCGGGATCGGCGGCGGCGCGTCTCCTCGCGCGTTGGGGCCACGAGGTCGTCCTCGTCGAGCGGGCCTTGGGGGCCGCCCACGCCGCGGCCGAGCCGGGCGGGGGTGTCGGCGGGGGCATGGCCGTGGACCTGGCCGCGCACTCCCTGGCCGAATCGCTGCCCCCCAGCACGCGCAAGGTTCTGGCCGCGACGGGCCTGCTGGGCGTGGTCGAAGCGGGAGGCTTCCAGCCGAACGGCGGCAACACGGCCCTGTGGGGCGGAGAAGGTCGCCGCGACGACTTCACGGGGGGCGCGGCCGGGTTCCATATCCTGCGTTCGCGCTTCGACGCGCTGCTGCGTGAATCGGCGGCGGCGGCCGGGGTGGAGGTCGTGGGGGGCGTGGCGCGTCTGCCGGAGCAGACCGGAGACGGGGATGGGTGGCGGGTGGAGGTGGGGCTGGGGGGCGGGAGCCGTGCCGAGATCCGCCCGGGCTGGATCCTGGACTGTACCGGGAGGGCGGGCGTCCTGGCCCGTCGCCACCGCGTCCTCGAAACCGCGGCGCCCACCCTGGCGGTCATCCGGCGGTACGAACTCGAAGCCGGGTGGGGGAATGTCGACCCCACCCACGCCCTGGTCGAGAGTTTCAGCCGCGGCTGGGCCTGGTCCGTGCCCACCTCCCCGCACGAGCGGCACGTGGCGGTCATGCTCGACCCCGAGCTCCACTCGGTCATGGAAACCGCCCCCGACCTCACGGCGGCGTTCGACGCCGAGATCGCCGCCACATCGCTGATGCGGTCCGTCACAACCCCTGCCCGGTCCGTGGGCGACGCGTGGGCGGTGACCGCTTCCATGTACACTTCGTCCACCTTCGCGCTGGACCGCGCCCTCCTCGTCGGCGACGCGGCTTCGTTCGTCGATCCGATGTCGTCGTACGGGGTGAAGAAGGCGATGGCATCCGCGTGGCTGGCGGCGGTCACCGTGAACACGGCTGTCCACACGCCAGAGTTGGCGGGGACGGCGCTCGACTTCTTCGGCGACCGGGAACGCGCGATGTACCAGGCGCTGCGCGGCGGTCTCGCGGAGCAGGTTGCCGGTACCGGGCCCGATGGCGACCTGTTCTGGCAGAAGCGCGGCGAGTGGCTCGCCGACCAGCCGCACTCGGCCGCCGAAGCGAACTCCCCGGACGGACCGGATGCGGAGAGCCTTCGCGACGACCCGGAAATGAGGGCGGCCTTTCATTCCCTGCGGCTCGGCTCGGGGCGCCTCCGCTCCGGGCGCCGCAACACGGTCGACAAGCCGCTCGTGATCGGGAACCGAATCCGCATGGCGCCGGCGTTTGTCACGTCACGATTCCCGGGAGGCGTTCGCTATTTCCGGGACGTCGACCTGCTCCGGATCTCCCATCTCGCCCCCGCCTGCCAGAACCCCGGCGCCCTCTACGAGGCGTACTCCGAATGGGCTGCGCGCGAAGATCTGCCTCCGGTCGACCTGGCCAACTTCATCGGCGTGGTGGCGCTCCTGATCGCGGACGAGGTGCTGGTGCCGGGACCGTCCGGGTAACCAGATGTTTTCACGGGCGACTGGGTGGCGTGCTAAATAGTCAGGGGTGCCGCCGAAGCGCGAAGTGCGGCCGTGCGGGTTCCGATGAAAGGGAAGACGCCACAGCAATGACACGCCTGTCCATTCACTCCACCGGAGCGCTGGCGTTCTCGCTCGTGCTCGCCACCGCGGCCTCCGCCCAGGAGGCGGCCGACACCACCGCCGGCATTCCCGTCACCAACCAGACGCTCATCGACTCGTGCGACCGCTGCCACGCGGTCGACGACGACGGGATGATGACGCGCATCTCGTACCTGCGGAAGACGCCCGAAGGCTGGCAGCAGTCGATCCGTCGCATGGTCACCCTGAACGAGGCCGAACTCGAACCGGAGGCGGCCCGCGACATCGTGCGCTACCTGTCCGACAACCACGGGATCGCGCCCGAGGAACTTCGCCCCGCCCGCTTCGAGGTGGAACGGCGGCTCATCGACTGGTCGTACCAGGCCGATTCGGATGTCGAATACACCTGTAGCCGTTGCCACTCCATGGGACGGGTGATCACCCAGCGCCGGACCAAAGGGGAGTGGAACCTCCTCATTGCCACGCACCGCGGCTACTACCCGCTCTCCGACACGCAGGGATTCAGGCGAAACGGGCCGCCGGATCCGGACGCGACGGACACGCGTCACCCCATGGACAAGGCGGTGGCGCACCTGTCCGGGGAGTTCCCGCTCACGACCGACGAATGGACATCGTGGTCGGCGACGATGCGGCCGCCGCGCCTGGCGGGAACCTGGGCGCTGATGGGACACGACCCGGGCCGCGGGCCGATCTACGGCACGGTCGAGATTGCCGCCGGGGCCGATGACGCCAACTTCGCCACCGAGTTGCAGTACACCTACGCTCGCGACGGAGAACGGGTGGAGCGGAGCGGCCAATCGATCATCTACACGGGCTACCAGTGGCGGGGCCGCTCGTTCGAGGGTGGAAACGAGGAGTCCGCGCTCCGCGAAGTCATGATGGTCGAGCGCGGCCGGAACGAGATCAACGGCCGCTGGTTCGCGGGCGCCTACGACGAGTTCGGTCCGGACGTGACGCTGGTGCGCGCCGACGGTCCCGTCGTGCTGGGCCTCCACCCGGTTTCGCTCCGGTCCGGCTCCAGCGGGACCGTTACGGTGCACGGGGCGAACCTGCCCACCGGGCTGGGTGCCGGGGATGTTGACTTCGGCCCCGGCGTGGATGTCGTGCGGGTCATCGAGAGCGGGTCGAGCGTGCTGTCCGCCGAAGTCGCGGCAAGCGCCGACGCCGCGCCCGGCGACCGGGACGTGTTCCTGGCGGGGCGGCCTGTTCCGGGCCGGCTCACGGTCTACAGCACCGTCGACCGGATCGCGGTCACGCCCGAAGCGGGGATGGCGCGGGTGGGTGGCGGCAACTTCCCCAAGGGCTTTGCCCAGTTCGAAGCGACCGCCTTCAGCAACGGTCCCGACGGCAAGCCCGAGACGGGCGACGACCTCGACCTCGGTTTCGTCGACGTCACATGGTCGGTGGAGGAGTACTCCGCGGTCTTCGACGACAACGACATCGAGTATGTCGGCTCGCTGGACGACGACGGCCTCTTCCAGCCGGCCATCGACGGGCCGAACCCGGACCGCGTCGGGCAGCGCAACAACGTCGGCGATGTCTGGGTGGTGGCGACCTGGAGCGGTCCCGGCGGGGAAGAAGTTCGCGGGCGGGCGCACCTGATCGTCACCGTACCCCTTTACATGCGGTGGGAGCCGTGGCGGGTGCAGGAGCTGCCGGGCCGCCTTCCCAGGAGGACCGATCGATGAGTGTTGAGACAGTCAAGGAATTCGTTGCGGCACACGGCGTCTCGGGCGCCCGGGACGCCGTCTTCCTCGCGCAGAGGGAGTTTCACCCCTTCGAAGCGGGGGGTGAGACCTTCCTCTACCTTGTCCCGTCGGCCGCTGTCTTCCACCTCGACGAGACGTCGCACTCCGTCCTGCAATCCCTCGACGGGGGTCCGGCCAGGGAAGAGGACATTGTCGCCGGGCTTGCCCCCCGCTACGGGGAATCCGCGGTCCGGCTGAGCCTTGGCGAGCTCATGCGGGTGCAGGCCATCGGGCTGAGGACCACCGCGCCGGAGACGTTCCCGCGGGTCCTGCCCCAGGCGAACTTCCCGCTGACCACCATGGTCCTCAACGTCACCGACAAGTGCAACCTGGCGTGCACGTACTGCTACGAGTACGGCGAGGACAAGATCGTCGACACGACCTGCGACCCCGCGCCCGCCTACATGAGCGAGGAGACGGCTCGGAAGAGCGTCGACTTCATGTTCGAGCACTCGGGCGAGCTGCCGGTGGCGCACCTGACCTTCTTCGGCGGCGAGACGCTTCTCAACTTCAAGGTGCTCAAGAAGACGGCGGCCTACGCTCGCGAGCGGGCGAAGGAGCTCGGCAAGGACGTCGACTTCTCCCTGACCACGAACGGCACGCTCCTGCGCGAAGAAGTCATCGACTGGCTCGCCGACAACCGGGTCGGCGTGACCGTCAGCATCGACGGCCCCAAGGAGACCCAGGACAAGTTCCGGGTCTTCAAGAACGGGATGGGGAGCTACGACTACGCGCTTCCGAAGATCAAGATGCTCCTGGAGCGGCACCGTACACGTCCGATCGGGGCCCGGGTGACGCTGACGCGCCAGACCCTCGACGTGCCGCGGATCTTCCACCACCTCCGCAACGAGCTGGGGTTCTGGGAGGTCGGCTTCGCCCCGGTCACGACGGCGGAGGGCCGCGGGTACGCGATCGAGGACACCGGCTTCAGTCACATGCTGGACCAGTTCGAGGAGCTGGCGCAGGAATTCCTCGAGTTCGCGATCGAGGACCGTCACCACGGCTTCTCGAACATCAAGGACACCATCGAGGAGATTCACAAGGGCGTGAGCAAGGCGTTCCCGTGCGGCGCCGGGCTGGGCTCATGGGCGTGGCGACCGACGGCGAAGTGGCGCTCTGCCACCGCTTCGCGGGCTCGGACGATCACAGCATCGGTTCCGTCCACAACGGGCTGGACCGCAAGCGGCAGTTCGAGTTCCTCGGCCGCCACCACGTGGCGAACAAGACCGACTGCAACACCTGCTGGGCCCGGCCCCTGTGCGCCGGCGGCTGCTACCACGAGGCCCATGTGCGCTACGGCGACACGGGCAAGGCCAATCTGCACTATTGCGACTGGATTCGGAGCTGGACCGATACCTGCCTGAAGGTCTATGGCGAGATCGCGGTCAAGAATCCCGGATACCTGGATCAGTTCGACGCATGATCGCTGACAAGGAGACGGACAAGTGGACCACCTGAAAGCCATCAACCAGAAGGCGCGGAGAATTCAGGAGCACATCGGAGCGCCCGGCGCGGCGATTCCCGTGCCCGAAGTCGGACCCGGAGGGGGACCGGCGGCAGTCGGCGTACCCCCCGGCGCCATGGACGTCGTCGGTCTGGAGAGTGGCCCCCATATCCCCCTCGGGTGCTCGCTCGTCTTCGCTCCCGGGTGGGAGGTGGATTCGACCGGAGGCACCGCGGGACTGTGCCAGCCGGTGGAACGCGACCTCTTCGACTGCCACCTGGCCTGCTTCTGGCCCGCGCACGTCCCGGACCAACTCAACCACGCGCCCGACTGGACCGGCAAGTGCGCGGCGGCCCAGAAGGACTGGCGCAAGATCGACCTGATCTTCCCATGAGCCGTCGCATGGCGATGCCGGCTGCGATGCCGTCGCGGCGGGCCTGTCACCGGCGGGTGCCGGGGGCGTTGCTGGCAGCTGGCCTTCTGGCGTTCACCGCCTCCGGTGCCAGCGCGCAGGGCGGCGGCAACGGCGTCATCTACATGGCGGCCTACGACCAGTCCATCAAGGTCATCGACGAGAACACATTGGAGATCGTGGACTCGATTCCGACGACGGTCGGTATCCCGATCGGCCTGACCCTGTCGGCGAACCACGAGCGCATCTACGTCCGCGACGCCGAGTTCGAGGAGATCGAGATCATCGACGTGGCAGAGCGGAAGTCCATCGACAGCTTCACCCTGAGCCGCGGGAGCTCGAAGGTGCGGATCTGGGGGCTCGAGGTGGACCCCGCCGAGAAGTTCATCATCCTCAACACCATGCGGTACACCAAGCGTATCGACCGCTGGGAGATCGACGAGCCGACGCTCCTGAAGTACGACCTGGAGGCGAAGGAGGTCACCGACACCATCCCGTGGCCCGAGGGCGACGGAGGTCGCCGGGCCCGCCTCATGTTCTCGCCGGACGGGGACTATCTGTACTTCTTCAGCCGTGGCAACATCATCGTGCTCGAGACGGAGAACTTCACCGAAACCGACCGCTGGGATCTCTCGCGGCCCCTCGAAGAAGGGCTCGGCCGCTTCAGCTTCGGGTTCCCCACGAGCCCTCACGACGACCCTGGCTTCCACACCGGCCTCTTCAACTTCACCGATCCCGTGCAGAACCGGCGCATCATGGGGATCGCGCGGGTCAACCTTGCCGACAGGGACTTCGACTTCTTCACCCTGGGACCCAGCGAGCCGGTCAGCTTCCGTCTGGCGCCCGGCGGCAGGAAGGCGTACGGCCTCGTGCAGCAGATCGGCAACTACGAGTTCTGGACCTTCGACGTTGAGGGCCAGCGCGTTGAGAGCCGCCAACGCTTCGCGGGACGTCCCCGCATGGGCCTGGAGATCAGCTCGAACGGTGAGTTGCTCTACATCTACAACGCGGGCTCGACGATCGACGTCTACGACGCCGACAGCTACGAGTTCCTGCGGACCGTCGCCTTCGACGCGGACATGACCAGCTTCGTGATGATCCCGGAGGGTACGGGGCCGCGGGGCAGCTGAGGGAGCGGCATCTGAGGAGCGGGCCGCCGGCCGGAGGCTGACGAGGGGTTCACCACGGACTGCCAATGGCCATACTGGACGCGGAACTCCGCCGGGGACTCGCCTACGTCATCCCGTACAAGGGCCGGCTGGCGTTCATCCTGTGCCTCAATCTGGCCGGGACGGCGCTCGCCCTGTACATCCCGTTTCTCACCCGCGACCTCATCGACGACGCGCTGCTGGGGAGGGACTTCGACGCCCTCGTCAGGATCGTCGTTCTGTTCTCGGCCATAACGGTTGCCAGCTTCGTGCTGAACGTCGTCAGCGGGTTGCGCTACACGAAGGTGTCGGCCGAGATCCTCTTCGACATGCGCCTGGTCGTGTACCGTCACCTGCAGCGGCTGTCGCCCCGTTTCTTCGCGCGGACGCCGCTGGGCGACATCATGTCGCGCCTGAACAACGACGTGGGCGAAATCCAGCGGGTGCTCTCGGACACGGTGCTGGCGTGGCTGGGCAACGTGGCGTTTCTGCTGGGCGCGGTCGGTATGCTGCTGTGGCTCGACTGGCAGCTGTTCCTGGCGGCGGCAGCTCTCCTCCCGCCCGCCATCTGGGCGCTGGTGCGCTACCGGCGTCGGCTGGAAGTTCGCGTGCGCGTGATGCGGGAGCGGAGCGCCGACATCGGGTCGTTCCTGATCGAGACGCTGCGGGGCGTGCGGCTGGTGGCGGCGTCCAATGCCGGCGACCGGGAGGCGAGGCGGTTCAAGAGGCGTAATGACTCGTTTGTTGACTCGCTCCTCAGGATGACGCGGCTGCGGTACCTGGCGGGCGGGCTGCCGGGGCTGCTGCTGTCGGGGAGCACGGCGGTGGTGTTCCTCTACGGCGGGTCGCGGGTGATCGGGGGGGCCGCTCACCCTGGGCACCTTCACCGCGTTCATGGCCTACCAGATGCGCCTGATCGGCCCGGTGCAGGGGCTGATGGGGCTGTATGCGGGGCTGGCGACCGCGCGGGTGTCGCTGCGACGGGTGCACGAGCTGCTGGACGAGCCGGTCGCGGTGGTGGACGCGGCGGCGCCCGTGGCGCTGGGTCCGGTGCGCGGCGAGCTGGTCTTCGAGGACGTGTCGTGCGGGCACGGGCGGGGGGGTGCCGTGCTGGACGGCTTTGCGCTGACCGTGTCGCCGGGCGAGGTGGTGGCGCTGGTGGGGCGGTCGGGGAGCGGCAAGTCGACGGTGGCGGACCTGATTGTGCGGCATCTGGACCCGGATCGGGGGCGGGTGCTGCTCGACGGGAGGGACCTTCGCGACATCGCGCTGGACGAGTTGCGCGCGCGCGTGGCGGTGGTGGAGCAGGACGCGTTCGTCTTCAACACGTCGATTCTGGAGAACGTGCGGTACGGGCGGCCGGGGGCGGGGGCGGGGGAGGTGATGCGGGCCGTGGAGCGCGCCGGACTGGCGGAGTTCGTAGCGGGGCTCCCCGACGGGCTCGACACGGTGGTGGGTGAGGACGGCCGGGCGCTGTCGGCGGGGGAGCGGCAGCGGGTGGCGATCGCGCGGGCGCTGCTGGCGGACCCGGCTGTGCTGGTCCTGGACGAGGCGACGAGCGCGCTGGATGCGGAAACGGAGGCGCATGTGGTGCGTGCGTACCGCGAGGTGATGAGGGGTAGGACGACGGTGCTGATCACGCACCGGGCGGAGATGTTGCGGGGGGTGGATCGGGTGGTGGAGGTGGATTGATGGACGTGTGGCACATACTCCGCTCGGCCCTCGTCATCGGCCTGGCGCCAATGCAGCTCGTCGCCCAGATGGACACCCTGGACCTATCGGGACAGGTCCCCGAGACCGTTATCCCGGCCGAGTTCGATGGAGGCTTCTTCGCGCGGATAGGGCAGATCGTCGTCGACGACAAGGGAATCTGGGTCATTGACCGGGGCCACACGACGGTCTTCCGCTTCGGCCCTGAAGGTGACCTGATGACGGAATACGGACGTGAAGGGAGCGGACCCGGAGAATTCCTGCTCCCGGGGGACCTGAGGATGGATTCGGTGCTGACGGTGACCGACCCGCGACTGGGCCGGATCGTTCGCTTCAGCCTGGAAGGCGAACACCTCGAAACCACCCGGCAGCAACGCCGGCCCGTAACACCGGACGGGATGGAGGTTCCGCTGAGCGCCGTGAATTCCCTGCCCGATGGCTACCTGATCGGAGCCACCGTGGGGTGGTACAGATACGGCGGGGTTAGAGACGGGGAAGCGGCACTCGGCGACCCGTTCTCCCACATCCTGTTGTTTCACCCGGACGGCGCAAGAGTGGACACGCTCGCCAGCTACCACATGAATGCCGGAAGGTGGGATGCGCTTGGCCTAATGGGCGGTGGCGTGGATCCGGGGCTGGGCACGGCTGGCGCATGGTTGGTCCTGGGCGATTCCATGGCCGTGCTGGTCGACGGGATCACGGGAACACTGACTCGCATCCGCATCCGCAATGGATTTCCGGTCGCCGACACGATCGACCTGGGAATCAGAGCGCGTCCGGTCAGCGACCGGGATATGGCCAACATCGAAGCGCGTCTCCGCGAAGAGAAGCCGGGTCTTCCACGTCGGCTGGAGTTCGATTTGGCGGAAGGCTGGTCGGTTGCGACCGTGCTCCTCCCGGGCCAAAGCGGCGAATTCTGGCTACTCCAGGCGGACGAAGGCAATCGGCAGGAGTGGGTTGTCGTAAAGCCGGGCTCGACCAGGAAGTGGCGCGTCATACTCCCGGAACAGTTCGTACTCCGGGCCATCCACGATGGCCGCTTGTACGGTGTCGCGACGGACGAACTCGATGTTCCAAGGGTGGCGGCGCTCGCGGATCCCAGGATTCCGTCTTGAGGACATCGGCGCCCGCTACGCCTCTCTGGTTGCTGATTTACGCAGGTTGCGCCGCAGGCCCCGATCAAATCACCGACCCCGAGGTTGCAGGCCCGGCAGTGATCCCCGTCGACAGCGTCCTGCTCGAAGAAACCGGTGAATTATATCTCGGGAATCCGTTCAGTCTCGTACCGGACACGCTCGACGGATCCTTTCTGGTCTCCGACTTTTTTCAGAACCAACTCATTCGCTACAACCGGGATGGGCGCCTGCGGCAGACCTACGGTCGGCGGGGATCGGGCCCCGGGGAGTTCACGGGCGTCGGGCCAGCGTTCATCCTGCACGACACACTGGTTGTCGGGGTCGACGGCCGGCGGAAGCTCATGCAGCTCTATGCACGCGGAGACGGGAGTTTCCTGGGCAGCTACCCTTACCAGGGAGTGCTCGGAATCGGCGAGTTCTCGGTCGTGGATCAGTCTGTCGTCTTCCCTTCGCGGGAACTAACGGGCCTCACGTCCGTTGCGGTCTGGCGCTACCCGGACAGCGTGATCGACTATGTGGTTCCCTTGCCCGACGAGTATGTTCGGTCGGCCATCCGCCCGGACGGGTATGTCGGCCAATTTGCAGCGTTTCACGGAAGGGGCAGTGCGGTAGCGTGGCCCGACACAATCCTTTCAGCCATGAGCGGCCTCAACGAGGTGTTTCTGTCCACACGGGAGGGATCGGCACTCGACACGCTGCACCCGCCTGCAATCCGGCGGAGGGGTGTGCCCGAGGGTATTCAGGAGCGCGTCGACGCGAATGACGTACCCGTGGGCGTTCACGAGTTCAGTTCGAGTCTGACGGGCCTCTACCGTCTGTCCAGCGGCGCCACCGCGCTGTTTCAGCGGATGCGAGTAAGGGCGAATCACGGCAAGAAGTCACGTAAGTTCAATTGGGACTGCACGATCTGCGCTTCTTGCCGTTAGTCCATGTCTGATTCCAGCGTGCTGAAAAGGCGAGGAAATCGTCCCAAAACGGCGGGAGTCTGGGTCCTATCGCACATCGGTGCGAGCCGCCCCATCTTGAAGCCCGGCCGCCGGGGGAATCGCTCGGCTTCGTAAAACCGTCCACGACCACGACCGATGTGCATCAACCGAACGCAGCAACGACGGGTGCTCCCGGCAGGCATTCAAGCCGCCACACGGTAGACCCGGCGTTCGAGATCGCGTGAGAGCACCGCGATAACCTGTGGGACAAGGGGTAGCAATTCCTGCAATCGGGTGCGGCCCGCAATCAAGATGACGACCAAGATCGCGAGTTCGGTTACGAACTGCTGATGCTGGAATCCTTGATCGACCGTGAGGAGGGCGTCGAATCCATGATCTGCGGCGAGCCGAAGCAACTCCCCGTTTCGCGGCGCCCGCCCAGCCCATCTACTGGACGGTGCGCGTTCCGAACGAGCCGGGAAGGACGCTGCGAGCCGCCTCGGCGTGGATTCGTCAAACAGCACTCTCATTGGCCTCGCCGACCAGCATCGTCGTTGCGCGACTGTGGCTTGGCATGGCAGAACTGGGCCGGTAGGGAGACTCTGTCTTGGGACCCATACGCGTACCGAATCCCAACTCCCGCGCGAGAGAACGAAGGTTTCGGTTTGTGCCAATGTCGAGACCGGCGATCCCGACAAAGCTGTCGACGACCGAAGAGCCCACGACGACGGCAGGTGTGGCCACATCCTGTCTCGCGCCCTCATATAGGATCAGAGAATCTAGCCCGGATTTCTCAAACGCATAGGAAGGCACCGGCCTCCGGGAGCTGTTAAGTTTATGTGGGGCAAGAACTTGACAGCGACGACACCGGAGGACCGATGCCGACACAGTGTAAACCGCTTTCCTTCGCATTTCAAGGGTGCCAGGGCCGCAGGGTAGCGGCCGCGTTCGACGGGGGCGCGATCACGTCGAACGCCGGAGTGCTGCTGCTCCGCGAGATCGACCGGTCGGTGGGGCTCCTGGACCAGGTGGCAGGTTGCTTCACCGACTACCGCGATCCCCGTCTCACGGAACACTCGGTCGGGACGCTGGTGAGGCAGCGCGTCATGGGCATCACCCTGGGATACGAAGACCTCAACGACCACGACCAGCTGCGGCACGACCCTGTTCTGGCGCTGCTCTCCGGCAAGCTCGATGGACATCGGAAGGACTGTGCGCCGTTGGCGGGGAAGAGCACCCTGAACCGGCTTGAACACGCGCCCCCGAGTGGCGAACCGGGCCGCTACCACAGGATCGGCCATGATGCGGACGCGCTGCAGGCCGTGCTGCTCGAGTCGTTCATCGACTCTTGGAAGGGCGGGCGGCCGTCGCGCCTGGTGCTCGACATCGACGCGACCGACGACGAGGTCCACGGGCGCCAGGAGGGCCGCTTCTTCCACGGCTACTACGGCCACTACTGCTTCCTGCCGCTCTACATCACCTGCGGCGGCCGCCCGCTCTTCGCCCAACTGAGGCCGGGCAACGCGGATCCCGCCGGAGGCGTGACCGGGCCGCTGGGCCGCATCGTCGAACGGCTCCGGGAGCGGTGGCCGGGACTGGAGATCCTGCTTCGGGCCGATGCCTCCTATGCCCGCGAGGAGATCCTGGCCTGGTGCGAGGGCAACGGCGTGGACTACGTCATCGGCCTGGCCCGGAACTCGCGGCTCGTCGAGAAGATCGGCTGGGAGCTGGCCGACGCCCAGGCGGAGGCGAAGCGGCGGGGCCGCCCAGCCCGCCGGTTCAAGGAGTTCCTCTACGCCACACTCACAAGCTGGTCCCGCAAGCGCCGGGTCGTCGCCAAGGCCGAGCACCTGCCCGGCAAGGCCAACCCGCGCTTCGTGGTCACCTCGCTGCCCGACACCTTCTCGGCCCGGACCGTCTACGAGCGCGTCTACTGCCCGAGGGGCAACATGGAGAACACGATCAAGGAGCAGCAGCTCGATCTCTTCTCCGACCGGACCTCGGCGTCGCGCTTCGCCGCCAACCAGCTCCGGATCCTCTTCTCCGCCTTCGCCTCGATCCTCTTCGTTGCGCTCAGGCGTGCGCTGCACGGCACCCGCCTGGCCCGCGCCACCGCCGGAACGCTGCGGCTCAAGCTCCTCAAGATCGGCGCCCGCGTCACGGTCTCGGTGCGAAGGGTCAAGGTCGCCATGGACTCCGCACACCCGTCGGCCGCCGCCTTCGCACGCGTCCACGCCCGATTGCCAGGGTAACGACTCCACACCCCCTTCGAGACAACCGTTCCAGCCGATCCTCCGGGGACCACTGCGCCGCAGGACCAAAAAAGCTCGCTCAGGCAGCGGTTCCCGCTACTCTGGCCCCCCGAAAACACGGCCGCAGAGCCGCTTGCTTCTGCTCCACCTGCTCCCTCGGTCACGGTCTCGGTGCGAACAAGGTCGGACCCCAACCCGTCGGCCGCCGCTGCCCCCTTCGAGAAAGCCCTCCGGGGACCACTGCGCCGCAGCAAAAAAGCTCGTCAGGCAGCGGACTACTCTGGCCCCCCGAAAACACGGCCGCAGAGCCGCTTGCTTCTGCTCCACCTGCTCCCTCGGCAGAAACTCGGCCCCAACGCTGCCCCCAAAGTGACTGTGTGAGAAATCCGGGCTAGGTGAGTCAGCGGAGATAGTTCTTGTGTTTGTTGGTGGGGTGAATTGCCAAGCGTCAGGAACGAAGGCGATGCAGCAGTACTTGACCGAAGCCGTTGCGGAGCTGACTGCGGTTACCGAAGGGGAAGGATGGAGGTTTAGATTCGTGGGTGTAGCCCAGTCGACAGACCCTTCGTCTTGCTGATGTTCTTGCGCACCACCACCATCAGGATGGGCCAAGGGCAATTCGACGAAATGGTAGTTGGCGGATCAAGGGCAGGAACTGGTTTGCTACGATACGTCATCGTTGATTTCCCAGGCCCATCATTTACTCCTCAATTGGTTGTGCTTTTTCGCCAGTATGGTTCCGGTAGCCGTTTGGTGAGTGAAGAGGTACAGATCCTTCGACTCGTCGGTTCGCTTGAGATTTCTAGGTGGATCGCTGGTGGTGCCACACTACCCGGTGATCTTCTCAAGCATCAGCCCAAGAACGAGGCTGGTTCCGGTAAGACCTGGACCAGTACACCCGCCACCAACGGACCAGGTCGCCAGTGATTTCGCTGCCCTTCGACCCGGCGGCCGGCATCGCGGCCAAGTGCTCGAAGGCCGCAGCGAAGCTCCTGTGAACATGCAGCGCGCGATTGGGTCCGGACTGTTCTGATACGGTAGGAGAGGATTTCCTCGAGATCTTCCTCAGCAGTCCGGCTGAGCCGGTAGCCTGCGGACACTTCAGGTCTGTCCCTCGATTCGTCCTCTCAACCGTTCCATAGCCGCTGGCCCATCGGTCACACGCCCGGCGGCGACTTCACCGTGGCGTAGATAGCCCCGAGGGTACCGCCGTCGAAATGGGCAGATGACCGGCAACAGCCCCGTAGATGGCCCCGAACAACGCCTGCCCGATCACGCCCCCGGTAAGCTCCTCGGCCAGGGCTCCGATGACGCCCATGCTGAACGAGGCCGCGGCCAGGCCCGCAAGGCTTGCCACCGCCCATCGGCCGGCCCCGGGGACGTGCCCCCGCAGAACCAGCCATTGTGTAGTCCCGAACCCGGCCAGGCCGACAACCACGGCCACGACCACACTTGCGGCCAGGCCTGCGACGCCTGACAGCGCTGCCAACAGGCCGAGGCCCACGGCACCGGCCACCGCGGCCCCTCCGGCGATTGCCAGCAACAGCCGCCCCGCCCAGGGGACAAGTCGCCGCACGACCAGCCATTGTCCCACCGCAATCCCGAGCATCACGCCGCCCAGCGCCAGAGCTCCGACCACGACTTCGGCCACCAACGGCCCCATGGCGTCTCTTGCGGCGCCGCCCACGGCCATGCTTACGCGCCGGGCCACGGTCGAAACCACCGCGCAGCCGATGGCGCTTGCCAACACCCACTGGAGCCACAAGGCCCGCTTCATTGAACTCGAATCCGCCATGGTTTCTTCCCCCCGAAGAATCAGACCGGGACTTGGCCTCTGACTGTAACCCGGTATGCCGTCCGCGTGGCCGGCCAGTAGTCCCAGATTGCGTGGTGTTGCGTGCAGCGGTTGTCCCACATCCCGACCGAGTTCTTCCGCCACCGTAAGCGGCATTGAAAGTCCGGCCGCGCGACGTGTTCGAAGAGGAAGCCCAGGATCCCCCGGCTCTCGTTCGGGGGCAGACCGACAATGTACTGGGTGAACATCTGATTCACGAAAAGCGCTTTTCGTCCGGTCACCGGGTGCGTGCGGACGACCGGATGTTCGGCCGACGGATAGGAACGTCCCCCGTCGTCACGACCGATGAGCCGGTTCACCTCCCGGTAGTAGGGACCGCCGTCGTGAACGGCCCGCAGGCCTTCGAGCAATCCCCGCATCCGCTCCGAAAGTGCGTCGTACGCGGCGTACATGCTGGCGAAGAGGGTGTCGCCGCCGGCACCGGGCGTGGCGTGCATCCGCAAAATCGAGCCCATCGGCGGAACGGGGTCGCAGGAGACATCCGAGTGCCACTGCTCGCCTGTGGCCCGTACGGAGTTCTCGTCCGCGTGGATCAGCATGACTTCCGGGTGGCCATCGAGGCCGGGATCGTTCGGGTGGACGACCAACTCGCCGAATCTCGCCCCAAGCGCCTTCTGGCTCTCGATCGAGATGTCCTGATCCCGGAAGACGATGACGCAGTGGGTCATGAGGGCGTCGCGGATGACCTCGAAGTCCGAATCGCGGAGATCGTCCAGATCGACGCCGTGGATCTCGGCGCCGATGACCGGGGTCACGGGCCTCACGGAGGGTTTTGGTCGGCTCATGTTCGAGGAATGACTCTTGAAGGATGCCCTGTGAATTGCCGGGCTGATGGGACTGGTGTTACGGTCACCCGTAGATTGACAAAACTACACGGGATCGGGGCTTGTTGTCAGCGTTGGCATGGTCGCGATACGTCAGCCGACCGAAATCGGGGGTGAGCCATGTTCGAGTACAATCGGGTGAAGTGTGGAATCGCGCTGTTCATCGCGCTGAGCGCATGGGGCTGCGTGGACCAGGCGGATCAGGCGGATCGCGCCGCACCGTTCGCGGACCGCACTCGGGAGGCCGCGAATGGCGGCGACGCGGCCCATCTGGCCTGGCTCGAAGCCAACTACGACAAGAGCGAGCACCTGGTGGCCATGCGGGACGGCGTGGAGCTGTTCACCATCGTCTACTCGCCCCGGTTCACGGCCGAACCCGTGCCCGTCATGCTGTTCCGAACGCCGTACTCGATCGCGCCGTACGAGGCCGGATTGTACCGCAATCCCCTCGGCCCCTCTGCCGAGTTCGACCGCGCGGGGTACGTGTTCGTCTTCCAGGACGTGCGCGGCAAGTTCCGGTCACAGGGTGATTTCGAGGTCATCCGTCCGCTCGCGCCCAAGCCCAAGGGGCCGACGACGGTCGACGAGAGCACCGACAACCACGATGCCATCGCATGGGTGCTCGCCAACGTGGGCGGGCACAATGGCAAGGTGGGACAGTGGGGGATCTCCTACCCGGGCTGGCAGACCACAATGGGCATGGTGGACGCCCATCCCGCGCTGGCCGCTTCGTCGCCCCAGGCATCCCCCTCGGACATGTTCATCGGTGATGACTGGCACCACAACGGCGCCTTCCGGATCATGTACGCCTTCTCCTGGCTGGCCCGGAACGCGCGCCGGCGGGATGCACCGACCGAGGAAGGGGCGGGCGCATTCGACTACGGGACACCTTCCGGATACGACTTCTTCCTCGAAGCGGGATCGGCGGCAAACATCGACGACCTCTACTTCCATGGCGATGTCCCGGCCTGGAACGACTTCATGGAGCACGACAGCTACGACGACTACTGGCAACGGCAGAACGCGCTCCCGCATCTGCGCGACATTCGCCACCCCATCCTCAACGTCGCGGGATGGTTCGACACCGAAGACTTCTACGGCCCCATGTCGATCTACCGCACCATCGAGGCCGAGAACCCGGGCACGGAGAACACGTTGGTAGCGGGCCCGTGGCTGCACGGCGGCTGGAGCCGCATGCTGGGCGATCACCTGGGGTGCGTCGAGTTCACCGACGAGACGTCCGTCACCTTCCAGCGCGGGGTCCAGTTCCCGTTCTTCGAGCATCATCTGCGGGGTGCGGGCGACTGGACCGCGTCCGAGGCGTTCGTCTTCGAGACCGGGTCCAACGTCTGGCGAACCCATGACAGCTGGCCGCCGCCGGGGGTCGAGCCGGTTGCGCTGTATCTGAACGAGGGCGGCGCGCTTTCCTTCGACCCGCCGTCCGCACCCGACGGTTCCGACAGCTACACGAGCGACCCCGACAACCCCGTGCCCTTCTCGGCGGAGGAACGCACCACGCTCGGGCACCTCTGGAAGGTCGAGGACCAGCGCTTCGCATCGGCGCGGCCGGATGTGCTGGTCTACCAATCCGAGCCGCTCGAAGAGGACCTCACGATCGCGGGGCCGCTCCTCGCCGACATCTTCGTCTCCACGACGGGCACGGACTCCGACTGGATCGTCAAGGTGATCGATGTCTACCCGGACGATGCGCCCGCCTCGGCATTCTGCGACGTCCCGATGGGCGGCTACCAGATGCACCTGGCCGGTGAGGTCATGCGCGGCCGCTTCCGCGACAGCTTCGAGAACCCCGAGGCGATGGTGCCGGGCGAAGTCACCGCGATTCACATCGATCTGCGCGACCGGTACCACACCTTCAAGGCGGGCCACCGGATCATGGTGCACGTACAGAGTTCGTGGTTCCCGGCGTATGACCGGAATCCGCAGCAGTTCGTGGACACCTACAGGGCGACGCCCGATCAGTATGTCACTGCGGAGCAGACGGTGTACCGGGGTTCGGAGCATCCGTCGCGGGTGACGTTGGGGGTGGTGAGAGACTGAATGTCACCTTTGGTTGACATGATGTCATCTATAGTTGACACAATGTCATCTATAGTTGACACGATTCCGCGACGGCGGGCCCCCCGGTGGCCGCTCACTGATGTTCACCTAAGTAATTAGTTGACATTGCCACGATCCGATCCCATTTTCTCCCAAGATAATTAGGAGAATGGAAAACCAGGGACGCTCGGCGTGACGAGGTGAACCATGGATCGCGAGAGGAATGAGACGGACCGCGTGAAGAAGATCGGCCTCCTGCTTGCGACTGTCGCCGCCGCCACCGCCTGCCAGAACGGCAGTTTGCCGGACGTCCCCGCGTCCGAGACCCGTCCCAGCGCAGGAGGCGGTAATGGCATCCGTAGTCATGTTCTCATAGGGGTTCAGGGTGTTCCATAGAGATCCATAAAATACGTCGTAGTCGTCAGTTAGACTTCAACACTACCCATCGGCGGTCGGATCATGTTGTGTCACCTGGTGTCTTTCGTTATCATTTATTCTCGCTCAGAAAGTGATAGCGACCGGTACGCCGAGGTCCCCGTTGACCTCGTGGAAAGGAGGACTCAAATGGGACGATCGAGGAGGCTCAGCGCGAGCTTCGTGAGGACCGTGAAGCAGCCCGGCCGGTACGGTGACGGGCACGGAGGCTACGGCCTTTCTCTGTTCGTGAAGAAGCTCGCGACCGGGCGGCTGTCGAAGACGTGGAGCCAGCGGATCCAGATCAACGGCCGGGTAACGAATCTCGGGCTCGGGGTCTTCCCCGTGGTCACCCTGGCCGAGGCACGGGAGCAGGCGCTCGAGCACCGCCGTGCCGTCGTGCAGGGCCGTGATCCCCGAGGGCGGGGGATCCCAACGTTCGCGCAGGCGGCCGACAAGGTGATCGCCATTCACCGGGCCACATGGAAGCCGGGCACCAAGAGCGAGCAGCACTGGCGCGGCACGTTGCGGCACCATGTGTTGCCGAGGATCGGGCGGAAGCGCGTGGACCAGATCACGACGGCCGACGTCATGGGCGTGTTGCTGGCCGACGATTTCTGGAACCGACGCAACGCTACGGCGAAGCGGGCCCGCCAGCGGATCGCGGCCGTGATGAAATGGTCGGTCGCGAAGGGCTACCGGGAAGACAACCCCGCCGGCGACGCCATTGCGGCCGCGCTGCCGAAGCACAACGGACGCGTCCAGCACCACCGGGCGTTGTCGCATGCCGGGGTCGCGGCGGCACTGGCGAAGGTGCGGGCGTCAAGTTCGAATCCTGGTACCCAGCTCGCGCTGGAGTTGCTCGTACTGACGGCCTGCCGCAGTGCCGAGGTCCGAGGCGCGCGGTGGGAGGAGATCGACCTCGAGGCGGCCACGTGGACGATTCCGGGCGGGCGCATGAAGACGGGCAAGACGCATCGGGTGCCGCTGTCGGCACGGGCACTGGAAGTGCTTGCCGCGGCCCGCGCGCTTGCACTCCGCTCGCCGCTGGTCTTCCCGGGCAGCAGGGCGGGTCGGCCGCTCAGCGGCAAGACGTTGTCCGTGCTCGCCCGCCCGCTCGGTTGCGTGCCGCACGGCTTCCGCACGTCGTTCCGGAACTGGTGCGGGGAGACCGGCGTGCCGCGGGAGGTTGCGGAGCGGTGTCTAGCGCACGTGGTCAGGAATCAGGTGGAGCGTGCCTACTCGCGCACGGACCTGCTGGAGCGGCGGCGGGAGGTCATGGAGGCGTGGGGGATGTACATCACTGATTGAGAGAGGGCGACGGACACTGCGCGCGAAGCCGGGGTTGGATCTTGAGGAAGCGGCGTGGGCTCTCATTGAGATGTTCCAAAACAAGCAGGCTGTCGCGGCGACCTGCCCTGAGGCTTGGCGCGACTACCTCTAGCAGCCCGTGGATAAAGTCCGTCTCTGCGAGTTTCGTGTAAAAGGGTTAAATTACAGGGGTACATGAACCTTAGTGAGCGGGGACGGCGATGGCGATAGGCAGACGACCCGAGGCACGGCAGCACGACATTTTTGTGGCGGCGAGCGAGATCCGCGCGGGAGGCAGCCCGTTCTACCGGGCGTTGGACAGACTGTTGCGCGAGAACGGATTCGACGGTTTTGCGGAAGAGACCTGCCGCGAGTTCTATGCGGGCAACCGGGGGCGGCCGGGTGTTCCTCCCGGGGTCTGCTTCCGCATGCTGATGGCGGGGTATCTGGAGGGGACCGGCTCGGAGCGCGGCATCGCCTGGCGGTGTGCGGACTCGTTTTCGCTGCGCGAGTTTCTGGGATACGGGCTGGCGGAGAACCCGCCGGAGCATTCCACGCTGTCGAAGACGCGGAAGCGGCTGAGCGTTGAGGCGCACGCGGCGGTCTTCGGCTTCGTTCTGGAGCGGCTGCAGGTGTCGGGCCTGCTGCGCGGCAAGACGCTGGGGGTCGACGCGACGACGCTGGAGGCGAACGCGGCGCTGCGCACGATCGTGCGGCGCGACGGCGGGACGGAGTACGAGGAGTGGCTGGCGCAGCTGGCGCGGGCCTCGGGGATCGAGACGCCGACGCGGGAAGACCTGGCGAAGCTGGACCGGAAGCGTCCGAACAAGGGGTCGAACAAGGACTGGGTGCATCCGCACGATCCGGAGGCGCGGATCACGAAGATGAAGGACGGCAGGACACACCTGGCGCACAAGCTCGAACACGCGGTCGATATGGAAACCGGAGCCATCGTCGGGCTGACGGTGCAGACGATGGACGGGGGAGACACCGCCTCGCTGCCGGTCACGCTGGACGAGGCGGAGCGGCAGCTGGCGGAGGCGGGAGTGGAGGCGAAGGAGGTGGTGGCGGACAAGGGCTACCACTCGAACGCGACCATGACGGGCGTGAAGGAGCGGAAGCTGCGGGCGTACGTGAGCGAGCCCAACCGGGGGCGCCGGAAGTGGAAGGGCAAGCGGGACGCGCAGAAGGCGACCTATGCCAACCGCCGGCGGATCCGGGGCAACCGGGGCAAGCGGCTGCAGCGCGGGCGCGGGGAGAAGGTGGAGCGGCCGTTCGCGCACATGCTTGAGACCGGCGGCATGCGCCGCCTCCACGTTCGGGGCCAGAAGAACATTCGAAAACGAATGCTCGTCCACGCGGCGGCCTTCAACCTCGGGCTCCTCATGCGCAAGCGGTTCGGCGTTGGAACCCCCCGTGCATTGCAGGGCCTCGCTGCCATACAAGCTGCACTCTCAACTCAGGTCACAACCCGCGTCTTGCGCTTTTTCCCCCGTATCCGGCGCATTTCCGCCCTTCCTGAGCCGAATATCGCCTCCTCACGCCCGAAGACCCGCTTCTTGCACAACAACACCGCGGCCGCGCGTCCGTTTTCTCTCCCAGCCATCATCCGCTGGGCACCCACTTCTTCCACGGGCTGCTAGGGCCGCGCCGGCATCTCCTTCGTCATCCAGGCGGAAGTTGAGCGCCTTGGTGAAGTGGTAGTCACTGATCCCGTCGCGCGGTCTACAATAGGACATCAGATCCGACATAGTTGGTGGCACCAAGTTTCCGCCGTCACGGAAGTCGTAGCCCCAGGCACCGGTCGCACCGTCCAGATATGGAAATGCCGGGTCCGGGCCGGCGGCCCCTCCGCACGGCGCGTGGCTGAGGCTCATGTCGTGGCCGAATTCGTGTGCGATGACACCGCTGTTGGGTATTGCAAAGGTCACCGAGCGCCCCCCCAGTCCTGCGGCCCTGGTTACGGGCCCGGACATCATGCCCATGTAGTGTCCGCTGCTCCCCTCCATGGCCCGGATTGCCCGAGTCTCACGGTTTATCGCATAGGCATCGTTGCTCGAGCTGACCACCGGCGCGTGGGCCTTGACATCGAGATCGCCGACCGGCAGCAGGATACGAGTATGCTCGAGCAGTTCGTGGCCTTCCGGATCTCCCGCCATGCCTGCCGTCTGCTCCAGGATCGTTGAGTCGGGGTCGGTGCTCCAGAGGAAGGGAATCACCGTCAGATCGAAGACGGGCATCTCCCGAACATCGACCGGCATGCGGCCCGTCTGCGGGATCCGCTTCGCCACACCCAGGCCGGGATCCAGCGTCCCGTCCGGGTCGATCTCGATCACCATCTCGAGGCCCGGTCGCACCACCTCAGCCGGGATCACTCTGTTGGCAGATTCTGCCAGCAACCCCTCGTCCACATCGGTCGGGATCGGGCCGGGCTTGCCGGGTATGTCGGCAACGTGGACGAGCGCGCCGTCCAGGTGGAACGAGGCCCGAACGGGGGGCAGGCGCTCTTCGTTGTCTTGGGCGGCGGTGACGAAGACGCGCAGAAGTGCTTCCTCACCGGCGACGAGCGGGACGGGGAACGCTCGGGACTGCACGGGCTGGACGAGGTACGCCGACGCGGGCTCACCTCCGCAGAGCGCCACCCTGCGGCTTGGGAGCTGATCCAGCCATTCCAGGAAGCGCGGGTCGGAGGGCGCGCAGAGCTGCGTACCACTGGCTTCGAGAGTCTCGAGGGACCGGAGATTGGTGAGGCTGGACGGAAGGGCTCCGGACATGGCGATGTTGCCCGAAAAGGCAAGTTCGCGTAAACGGGTCAACCTGCCAAACTCCTGCGGTACCGGGCCCGTCAAATCGTTATGGCCAACGTACAGGCCCTGTAGTTGGCTAAGGCCGCCAAGTTCGGCCGGCAGCGGGCCCGTCAGACCGTTCCGGCCGAGCGATAGCCACCGCAGGCTGGCAAGGTTGCTGAGAGTGGACGGAATGGAGCCCGTGAGGCCATTCCCCCCGAGGAAAAGGTCTTGCAGGTTGGCAAGGTTGCCTAGTTCGGGCGGGATCGCACCTTCCACGTCGTTGTCGTTAAGGGACAGGCTATACAGACTGGCGAGGTTGCCGAGTTCGGCCGGGATCGCGCCCTCCAGGGCGTTACTGTCGAGGTTCAGTCGCCGCAGGTTGGCAAGGTTGCCGAGTTCCACCGGGATCGCGCCGTCCAAGGCGTTACTGTAGAGGTTCAGTGTCTCCAGGTTTGGAAGGTTGCCGAGTTCGGGCGGGATCGCGCCCGTCAGGCGGCTGGAGTTACTGGCCAATCGCAGGTTCCGAAGCTCGGTCAGCTGGCCGAGTTCGGGCGGGATCGTGCCACGGAGCCGGTTTGCGAAGAGACTCAGCCCGACGACTCTTCCCCCGTCGTTCAACTGGACTCCATGCCACTCGCTGAGCGGCGCGGCGGTCAGCCAGTTGTCGTTGTTGGTCCAGTGCGGTCCATCGATCGCTTCGTACAAGATTTCCAGGATTTCGCGGTCCGACAGGGGAGCGCATTCGGCCCCGGTCCCCTGATACGACGAAATGGAACTAAGCCATCTGGCGAAGGCCGCGTCGGCAGGAGCACACAGACCCGTACCCGCATAGTGGAGAACCCGAAGGGGAGAACCGGTCAGCGACAACGGCAAGCGGCCGACAAGGTTGGCGTTTCCGCCGATCCTTAGCTCGGTCATATGCGCCAGTGCCCCTCGGCCCCATTTCGGCACCTTTCCGGCAAGCCCGTTGCCACTGAGGTCAAGCGCTTCCACGCGACCGAGGAAGTCGGCTGTCACTCCGTGCCATTCCCCCAGCGCGGGAGTAGCGCGCCAGCCGTCTGACTTGGTCCAGCCGGTCCCGCCTGCGGTCTCGAAGAGCCGCTCCAGCGCCTCCCTGTCAGCCTCGTTGCAGAATGGCGCTTCGGACCGTTCAATCCCTTCGATCCACGCGGCGAACTCGGCGGTGCCCGGCGCGCAGAGACCGTCGTTCCCTCGGAAATGGAGCCACGTCAGGTTGACGAGTTGCAAAAGGCTCCGGGGGAGGGGGCCTGTCAGGGCGTTGTTGTTGAGGGACAGCCTTTCGAGGTTGGACAGGTTGCCGAGTTCCGTCGGGACGGGGCCAGTGAGTTCGTTACTGTAGAGTCGCAGGGACTCCAAGCCGGACAGGTTGCCGAGCTCGGTCGGGATGGGGCCCGTGAGTTCATTCCCTCCGAGGGTCAGGTTGCGCAGGGCGGTCAAGCTCCCGAGTGCGGTCGGGATCGGGCCCGTCAGGGCGTTGTCGTTGAGGGACAGGCTTTCGAGGTTGGACAGGTTGCCGAGTTCCGTCGGGACGGGGCCAGTGAGTTCGTTACTGTAGAGTCGCAGGGACTCCAAGCTGGACAGGTTGCCGAGCTCGGTCGGGATGGGGCCCGTGAGTTCATTCCCTCCGAGGGTCAGGTTGCGCAGGGCGGTCAAGCTCCCGAGTGCGGTCGGGATCGGGCCCGTCAGGGCGTTGTCGTTGAGGGACAGCCTTTCGAGGTTGGACAGGTTGCCGAGTTCCGTCGGGACGGGGCCAGTGAGTTCTTTACTGTAGAGTCGCAGGGACTCCAAGCTGGACAGGTTGCCGAGCTCGGTCGGGATCGGGCCCGTGAGTTCATTCCCTCCGAGGGTCAGGTTGCGCAGGGCGGTCAAGCTCCCGAGTTCGGTCGGGATCGGGCCCGTCAGGGCGTTGTTGTTGAGGGACAGGTTTTCGAGGTTGGACAGGTTGCCGAGTTCGGCTGGGATCGAGCCCTGAAGGCCATGGGGTATCCACTCCTTCCGTTCACTGTCCCACTGGCCCCCGAGATTGAGCGCTAAGACGCGTCCGAATCCATCCGTGTCCACTCCGAACCAGTCCTCGATCGGCGCGTCCGTCAGCCAACCTTCGTTGTTGACCCAGTTCGGCCCGTCGGTGGCTTCGTAGAGCGCCACGAGGGCTGCGCGGTCCGGGTTGGACACCGTGATCTCCGCAGTGCCCCGCGCGCTCCCCGCCGTGGCGGTGATCGTTGCCATCCCTTCGCCGACCCCCCGCACCAGCCCCACCGAACTCACCGTCGCCACTGCGGCGCTGCTGCTCGCCCAGGTCACGGAGGCGCCAGCCATTACCTGTCCGTTCTGGTCGCGCACTTCGGCCGTGAGCTGCTCGGTCGCGCCCAAGGCGCTGAGGTGGGTGGTCGCCGGCGTGACCGTGACGGTCGTCGGCCGCGGGGGGTCGGGGGGCGGGGTCGGGGGTTCCGTGGCACCGTCGCCGCAGGCGTACGCCCAAAGGGTGGCCGACAGCGTCGCTGCCACAAAGATGTGGATTCGATAGCGGTTCATGTACCCATCCCCAGCGCACCAGAGCTTCAGTGCAACTTGAACTACGGCAACGGTGCGCGACCTCGCGCTTGGGAGGGATCTGCGACGAGGCCCCCCCATGTGCACAAACAAACGGCAAGTCGATCATTCCCGCAATGCGCTCGCCGGGAACATGGCGAATGGACAGACGGCCACGCCGCGATGGAAGAAGGCGGTTGCCCGACCCGATCCCTTTCCGGAACCGAACACCTTGGGTCCGAGAACCGGCAGCCTTCGGCGAGGGTCCGGGCAGTACCGCCGGCGGATGAACTGACCCGGATGGAACGCACCGCGACCGGCCGCGATCTGGCGCTGCGCAGAGCACCTCGATCGAGCGTCCGTGCAGGGCTTGGTCCGGCTCTCTCGGACTCGGTCGGAACTCTTGGGACATCCCCTCGGTTCACTCTGTTGACACTGCACGAAGCGGACTCCTCAATGCACGGGTATGGGAATTCTGACGGCACAGGGTTTCCGGCGTCACAAGACGAGTTTGTTTGGCGCACGGGAGCCAGCCTAACCAATGTGCAACATTGGGGCTGGCGAGGGGTGACTCCGCCCCGATTCGAACCCCAGGAAGCCCGGGCTCCGGCGAAGTTCGCGGGTGGGGGCCCACCCCCTTCCCGGCGCGTCTTGATGGCTGATCATCGCACTGTCGCTGCCGCCCCGCGGCACCGGCTCGGCCCGGGCGGTCGACGAACACCTCCTCGGGCGCGTGACGCTACCTACCACGACGCCACGGCAAACGGGCCAGTGAGCTTCATTCCGCGCGCTGCGCACGGCTCTGTCCGTTGTCCTGAGCGGCTCCCATCACCTGATCCAAGTACGGTTGCACGGCGTCTTGCAGCCGGAGCAGGTTCTCCTCTATTCGCTCCCGCACGGTTTCCAAGTCTTCCTCCGGACCCCCACCCCCGCACGGCTTCCATGTGTTCCGTTTCCAGCCCGAGCCAGGAAGACCGGTCTCCCTGGTGCCACTTGGCGGTCTGGTCCAGCCTCGCGTCGATCTCTGCCTGGTGCCGGATGAGGGCACCGTAGGTTCGTTGGTGGTCAGTCCCCTGTAGGACCAACTTCACTCGAGCCCTCTCCTCGTCAAGCGCCGTAGAGTAGATGACACCGGGGTATCCGGTCTGGAACGATCGCCACCGGCCTCTGTATCCTCCCTTTCCCACCGGGTGCACTCCTGACCGGCCACCCCCCGTTCAGTACATGGCCATGCATTCGAGCGCACTCCTACGTCACTTTTACCGAAAAATTCTGAGGGGATCACCAAGTTTCGGGTAGACGCCCCCGTAGTAGAGTTTGGCAATGTCCCTGAAACCGCACTCTCCATAGGTAACCTTTGGTGGCACCAATTTCATTGACACAACCACACTCGTCGTATCACTTGCGCTCTTTGTGACCGTTACTGTATCGGAAGAGGAGAGCATTGCTCGCGAGATGGAAGAGTTCGTCGAGGAGTACTCCGGGGAAGACGGGCTGCTGGAGGGCGCGACGAGTGATGCCGGGAAGGTGACTCAGGCCGTTGTGAAGGCGCGGTTGAAGGCGGTGATTGGCGATCCCGAGGGACAGGAGGAGCGGGATGCGCTGGAAGTGTGTCTCGATCTGATGAAGGCCCTTGCCGCGGCGAAGCGGGTGGCGAAGGCGGCGCAGGCTCCCCTGGATTCGAAGGTGCTCGCGCGGTACGCGACGCTGACTGCAGCGGAGATCACCGAGCTCGTGGTCGACGACAAGTGGATGGCAAGCTTGGAGGGCGCGATCGGCCAGGTGGTGGAGCGCTTGACGGGTGGGCTGGTGGATCGGGTCAGGGTGCTGGAGGGGCGGTATGCGAAGCCGCTGCCGGAGCTTGCGCGTCAAGTTGAGGACTATGGCGCGAAGGTCGAGGGCCACCTGGAGCGGATGGGGCTGTCGGCATGAGTCGGCAGTTCGATTTCGAGCAGCTCGTCGAGCTGTGTCAGCGTACGCATGAGGAGACAAGGCGTTCGGCCGTCCGCGCCGTTGACCGTTCGCTGGTCGTGAGGAACTGGCTGTTCGGATGGTTCATCGTCGAGTACGAGCAGAACGGCATTGATCGGGCTGAGTACGGTACTCAACTCCTCTCCCGCATGGCGGAGCGGTTCCGCCATGCGGGAATCCGGGGCGCGTCCACTACCAGCCTGAAGCGCTTCCGGCAGTTCTACCGGCAGCGCAAGCGAATTGGTCCAACACTGTCGGACCAATTCCAGCTTCCGGCGTTCGCCGACGAGACCGGCCGAATTCGTCCAACGCTGTTGGACCAATCCAGACACCCGAGCCCCGTCTCCCTGGTGGATGTCATCGCTCGCCTCCAAGGTCAGTTCACCCTCGGCTGGTCCCACTACATCGCCCTCCTGTCCGTAACCAACCCCGACGCCCGCCGCTTCTACGAGATCGAAGCCGCGGACAACGGCTGGAGCGTCCGCGAACTCATGAGGCAGCTGGACAGCTCCCTGTACGAGCGGCTCGCGCTCAGTCGCGACAAGCATGAGGTGCACCGCTTGGCCCGAGAGGGGCAGGTCGTCGAGAAGGCGTCGGACCTGATCAAGGATCCGGTGGTCCTGGAGTTCCTCGGCCTGGAGCAGAAGCCCACCTACTCCGAGAGCGACCTGGAAACCGACCGTCGGTATCCTGCTCTGCAACCGTAAGAACGAGGCCGTGGTCGAGCTGACGCTCCCTGAAGACGCCAACATCTACGCGTCGAAATACCAGCTCTACCTGCCGTCGAAGCAGGAGCTTGCCGAGCAGCTGGCGATCGTTCGCCGGGAGGTTGGGGGGCGCGAGAGAAAGGGATGACTCCAGCCAGGAGTCTCGCCGGCGTGCCGGTTACCCGATCCTGCAGGAGCGGAGCGGCAGTGCGGTTGTTTCCAGCGAGGACAGGTCAAGCTGGTTCGAGGCGCGATCGATGTCGAAGCCAACCAGATTGCCGCGGGCATCGATGTCCACGTTCACGCCGTCAGACACTTCCCTGGTCTCCACACCGGGCTCCTCGTTGAACTCGATGTAGAGACTGTCGGTCTCGGGGTAGTAGTGGAGCTTCTTGGGGGTCCCTCATTCAGCGAGAGCCCGCACTACTGGCTCGGGATCGCGGTCGATGACGGTCAGCAGGACCCGGGCCGCCCTGTCTGGAACGCGGCGTCCCTGTTCCCAGTCCTGCACCGCCCGGACATCGAGTCCGAACCGGTCCGCGAATTTCTGGCGGCTCAGCCTCATGCGCTTGCGCAGCGCCACGATGTTCTCCGCAGCGGGATCATCAACGATTCGGCGGGGGAGCGACGTTTCCCCTCGCACATGGGCGAGCACTTCGCCAAGAGCCGCTTCCACCTCACGTCCCAGATCTGTTCGCCCGTTTGTCATCGGTTCCCTTCCTCCTTCTTGATCGCGGCCACGAGCCGCGAGAGTACCTTCCTGTCCGCAGGACTGAGGTCTTCCCGATCCGCCTTCGCGTAAGCGGTCAGCGGTGGAGGCGCGGCTTCTGGCGATCACGCGACTGAGCGAAAGCCGCCCATCGTTGCGCCGCGGCTGCGAGACCCCTGGGCGGGCTCCTTCATCTCGATGATCCGCTCCAGGCCGGCCGGCAGATCACTCTACTCTTCGAGTGCCCGGTCATCGCCCGGTTCGTACTGCAATCCCAATGGAATGATCCTCACTTCGCCATCCGACCTGCACGCATGGTCACCTGGACAGTGGAAGAACACGTAGCGGTGCTTCGCGGGAGATTTTCCGACTTTGGCGATGTCGTTCTTCAGCTTGTCGTTCGACGATGGATGAGTCGCGGAAAACACCTCGGCGGCCACTGAACCATCAAGCGATTCGATGTCAAATCCTCGGGCCGTGCCAAGGTTGACTCGAAAGGGCGCGGCTTCAGGGTGATGGTTGAAGAGATATTCAACAGCGCGGACGCTGACCAGAGCCGTGAAGGTCTGATTCACCTGCTCTATCAGATTGAGAGGCCTAGTTGGATCCATGGGATCACGACCAATCTTGTCAAACTTGACGGCTTTGAGCACATGAAGTGCGTCACTCTGTTCCACGAGTCGTCGAAGGGCCAACCGGGCCCGCTCCGACGCGATCCGGATCTCATCTTCGAGAGCTTTGGTGTCAGACCAGCTGGGCGAACTCCCTGATCTTCACGGTCGCGCTCCTCACTCTGGATAGGACTACCGCGCCCGGGGCATCGTGACGCTACGGGTGCGAAGATAGTGGCGCGTTGGGCACAGGGCCACGATTCGCCTCCGGTGGGCTGGAAGAGGCTCTGGATGTCAACTACGAAAGCATGTCACCAAAAAACGGTTAGGCGCTTATGGGGCTAATGACGGGATGAATGGGGGCAGGGGTTAGCTGGATGATTGACCGGGGTCAGCATTGCCGTCGGGTTTGGCGAGATCCACTATTACCTTACTGTCGTCATGGTCCAGGATTCCGAATCGAATCAGTGAAAGCACGTTGTTGTACCCTCGGTTGAAACCCAGACACGCATCATCACTTTCCAATCGCTTAATTGCGGATGATACATCGCACCGTCGCAGAGATTTATACAACCTCAGTAGAGTGCTTGGATCGTCTCTCATTGAGTCAATGATATGGAACGCGATTTCAGAGGACGCCATGTACCTACCGAAGTCGAATGATTCCCTGTCCATGAGTGGTTGTACGTCCACCTTACTGGTATCGGCATCCGAGTTACTCATTTGTTCTCTTTCTGTGGTGATTGACGCTTAGGTGTGGGAGGAGGTGGGTTTTTCATCGGCTCGCCTCCTGTCCTCGGTGGTTTTTCCGTCGGTCGTACTATCGGTTGATGCGGATCAGGGCTGGGACGTGCCGGCGTCTGGGGTGCTGGACGATTGTACGGCAAGCTTCGCTTTTGTTTTTCCATTTGCCTTACTCCTCTCGATGAGTTTGTTATGGTAGTCGTTGCTAGCTTTCTCTGCGTCTTCTAGCATCTCCGCATTAGTTGATTCGGATGATTGATTGTGAATCCTGCTCATTCGATGATACGATTGGTATTCGGAACTGATCTGGTGGTCCCCATCCCATATGAGACGCATTTTATCGTATTCATCATTTGCGCCCATTAGCATGAATCGGATTGATGCTAGCCCGGATTTCTCACACAGTCACCGCTGAGGGCTTTGGGGGCAGCGTTGGGGCCGAGTTTCTGCCGAGGGAGCAGGTGGAGCAGAAGCAAGCGGCTCTGCGGCCGTGTTTTCGGGGGGCCAGAGTAGCGGGAACCGCTGCCTGAAGCTTTTTTGGTCCTGCGGCGCAGTGGTCCCCGGAGGATCGGCTGGAACGGTTGTCTCGAAGGGGGTGTGGAGTCGTTACCCTGGCAATCGGGCGTGGACGCGTGCGAAGGCGGCGGCCGACGGGTGTGCGGAGTCCATGGCGACCTTGACCCTTCGCACCGAGACCGTGACGCGGGCGCCGATCTTGAGGAGCTTGAGCCGCAGCGTTCCGGCGGTGGCGCGGGCCAGGCGGGTGCCGTGCAGCGCACGCCTGAGCGCAACGAAGAGGATCGAGGCGAAGGCGGAGAAGAGGATCCGGAGCTGGTTGGCGGCGAAGCGCGACTGCCGCAGGTCCCCGGTCGGCTGGAAGAGGGGGTGTGGAGTCGACCCTGGCAATCGGGCGTGGACGCGTGCGAATCGGGTGTGCGGAGTCCATGGCGACCTTGACCCTTCGCACCGAGCGTGACGCGGGCGCCGATCTTGAGGAGCTTGAGCCGCAGCGTTCCGGCGGTGGCGCGGGCCAGGCGGGTGCCGTGCAGCGCACGCCTGAGCGCAACGAAGAGGATCGAGGCGAAGGCGGAGAAGAGGATCCGGAGCTGGTTGGCGGCGAAGCGCGACGCCGAGGTCCGGTCGGAGAAGAGATCGAGCTGCTGCTCCTTGATCGTGTTCTCCATGTTGCCCCTCGGGCAGTAGACGCGCTCGTAGACGGTCCGGGCCGAGAAGGTGTCGGGCAGCGAGGTGACCACGAAGCGCGGGTTGGCCTTGCCGGGCAGGTGCTCGGCCTTGGCGACGACCCGGCGCTTGCGGGACCAGCTTGTGAGTGTGGCGTAGAGGAACTCCTTGAACCGGCGGGCTGGGCGGCCCCGCCGCTTCGCCTCCGCCTGGGCGTCGGCCAGCTCCCAGCCGATCTTCTCGACGAGCCGCGAGTTCCGGGCCAGGCCGATGACGTAGTCCACGCCGTTGCCCTCGCACCAGGCCAGGATCTCCTCGCGGGCATAGGAGGCATCGGCCCGAAGCAGGATCTCCAGTCCCGGCCACCGCTCCCGGAGCCGTTCGACGATGCGGCCCAGCGGCCCCCTCACGCCTCCGGCGGGATCCGCGTTGCCCGGCCTCAGTTGGGCGAAGAGCGGGCGGCCGCCGCAGGTGATGTAGAGCGGCAGGAAGCAGTAGTGGCCGTAGTAGCCGTGGAAGAAGCGGCCCTCCTGGCGCCCGTGGACCTCGTCGTCGGTCGCGTCGATGTCGAGCACCAGGCGCGACGGCCGCCCGCCCTTCCAAGAGTCGATGAACGACTCGAGCAGCACGGCCTGCAGCGCGTCCGCATCATGGCCGATCCTGTGGTAGCGGCCCGGTTCGCCACTCGGGGGCGCGTGTTCAAGCCGGTTCAGGGTGCTCTTCCCCGCCAACGGCGCACAGTCCTTCCGATGTCCATCGAGCTTGCCGGAGAGCAGCGCCAGAACAGGGTCGTGCCGCAGCTGGTCGTGGTCGTTGAGGTCTTCGTATCCCAGGGTGATGCCCATGACGCGCTGCCTCACCAGCGTCCCGACCGAGTGTTCCGTGAGACGGGGATCGCGGTAGTCGGTGAAGCAACCTGCCACCTGGTCCAGGAGCCCCACCGACCGGTCGATCTCGCGGAGCAGCAGCACTCCGGCGTTCGACGTGATCGCGCCCCCGTCGAACGCGGCCGCTACCCTGCGGCCCTGGCACCCTTGAAATGCGAAGGAAAGCGGTTTACACTGTGTCGGCATCGGTCCTCCGGTGTCGTCGCTGTCAAGTTCTTGCCCCACATAAACTTAACAGCTCCCGGAGGCCGGTGCCTTCCTATGCGTTTGAGAAATCCGGGCTAGGCGTTCTGGGATATGGAGTATATCGCGCAGTGTGGTCAGACCACACGCGATGATTAGGAACCCTAATGGACACGCCCGCAGGGACTACAGAGACTGCGGAGAGGACGGCGGCTACGAGCGATGTGCCCCAAACACCCAGTAGGATGCGCCTATTCGTCTTCACTAACCGATCACGTTGCTGGCCGTAGTATCGCCTATGGACATCCGCCTCGCACATTGCCTTCCATACTAAGTCTTCGTTCATCGGCGCCCCTTTACGTCTTCTTCGCTGGTCCCGGACGCCCGACATCGATTTCGGGCGTTTGTTTTCGGCCGAAGTAGCGTCCTCGCGATATGGGCGGGGGTAGCCCCGCGGTATCGGGGGTTCGATGATGGCCTCTTGGACCACTCCCGAACCAGCTCCCGGCGTTCTCTCTCGGTGGATTGCCGCATTTCTATACCTCCGTCCCAGGGATCGAACCGTAGGGGGACGCGGCTCGCGCCGCAACCCCCGGATCCTCGAATTGCTGCGATACAGTCCTCACTTGGACGCTCACGAGGAGACAAGCCACCTGTCAATGGCCACCGAAAAGTGCACACTTCTGGCCATTGAAAAGTGCACACTTTCCGGGAGCTCACGCGACGGGAGCGGAGCGACCGGAGCGGGGGCTCCCGATGGAGTCCGGAGACCCATCATGACCCTGGTCCCGAGTTCCCGGCGTGCTCCGCCGAGACTGCCCGGGAGGCGGTCGGGTGGATGGCCTTGGAGAGTTGGACGTGGCGGCGCATCCGGTAGCTGTTGCCCCGGATGTTGACCATATGGCAGCGGTGTAGTAGCCGGTCCAGCAGCGCGGCGGCCTTGACCTCGTCGTGCAGGATCTCTCCCCACTGCTCGAAGCCCTTGTTCGAGGTGACCACGGTCGAGGCATGCTCGTAGCGTCGGTTGACGAGCTGGCAGAACAGGATGGCGCCGCTGCGGGTGACCGGGAGGTAGCCGATCTCGTCCACGACCAGGAGCGCGGGGTGCGTGAGGGTTTTGAGCCGGTGGTTGAGCCGACCGGCTGCCTGGGCCTCTTCCAGGGAGTCGATGAGGTCGGTCAGCGTTCCGTAGTAGACCCGGCGGCCGCTCTCGGCCGCGGTGATGGCCAGACGGATCGCCAGGTGCGTCTTGCCGACGCCGGGCGGGCCGAGGAACACGACGTTCTCCTTCCGCTCCAGGAACCCGAGTTCGTGGAGCGAGTCGATCTGCTCCCGCTTGACCGAGGGCTGGAAGCTGAAGTCGAAGTCCGCGAGCGTCTTGATCGCCGGCAGCCGACTCGACCGCATGGCCGTGGCGAGGCGCCGGCTGTTGCGCAGCGCGATCTGGGCGGCCAGGAGCCGCTCGATGGCCTCGGCCGCGGTGGTTCCGCCGCCGTCAACGCCTGCGAGCACCTCGTCCAAGGCTTCCAGAGCTCCGGGCATCTTCAGATCGGCCAGTTGGGCCGCGATGCGTGCGCTCCTTGATCGGGACTTCACGAGAGCTCTCCCGTGATCCCGGCATACTCGGACAGCGGACGGCGTTCGACCTCCACGACCTGGGCTGCCGAGGGTCCCCGAGTCTGTGTCGTCCAGGGCTCGGGCCGTGGCACCACCGGACGGTAGGGCCAAGGGGTCAGGGGACTCAGGCAGGGCCGCTCCCGCTCGAACCGGTCCGCCACACGCTCCTTCAGCGTGCCGTGGACCCGAGCGTTCGCCACGCTGTCGAGCCAAAGCAGGGTCCGCGCGTTGAGGTCGTCGTCGGAGACGAACTCCCGGCCGTAGAAGAAGTTGTTCCGGATGTAGCGGATCGGCCGCTCGACCTTCCCCTTCGTCTGGGCCCGGTAGGGACGGCACGCCCGGATCCGGAAGCGCCAGTGGCGGCTGAAGCGCAGGAACTCCGGGTTCTCGGTCAGCCGTCCGCCCTCGTCCCGCTTGTCGTCGGTGATGACGGCCTTCATCTGGTCGAAGAGAAGTCCGCGGCCTCCGGCGACGGTAGAACGTGGCGCGCGCGACCCCGAGGGCCTCGCACGCCGCGCTCACGCCCACGTGCCCGGCCAAGCCTCTGGCCGCGCTCAAGAGCTCTTCCCGTCCCCGAGGCTCAACCCCAGCAGCCCCGATACTTTTCCCTGGACCTCGATCACGATGTGCGCCTTGCGGAGTTCCTCCCGCAGCCGCGTGTTCTCCCGCTCGAGCTTCCGCACCTTCTTCGCTTCCCGCTTCCCGCCCGAAGGCATCGGGCCGCGCTTCTTGCCCAGCTCCCGCAGCGACCCTTCCCGCGCCGCCTTCCGCGACCCCGACAGATGCGAGCTGTACAGCCCCTCGCGCCGCAGCAGGCGGCCGATCTCACCCGGCGTCTCGCAGGCGTCCGCCTTCTCGATGATCGACAGCTTGTATGCCGCCGTGAAACGCCGCCTCGTCGCCTTCGCCGTCACCTCCGGATCCGGCAGGGCTGCCGCGCTTCGCTTGCCCTCCTCCGAAGAGGGGGGCGCTCCGTTCGTCTTCATTCCTTCTCCTCGTCCCATCCTTCAACTCCCTGCCTCGCCCTACTCTAAGCGTTTTCTCCATTCGTGTCTCGCGCTTGTTGGCAGAGAGGGCCAAGGCGACCAATGCGCCTGTCGCAGCCGCCTGGCTCGCCGGCTCTTCTAGGAAACGGTCGAAGTCTTCGAGGGCGCTAAGTAGTCGACTGAGTCGAACGCGAAGGGCATCACGTTCGTTGGCCACCACGGAATTCGGTGGCGTTGCACGGTCCTCGTCACGGAACAGCGGGATACGTGGGTAGGCGGCGGACGCGGCCTCTGAACAGATGCTAGTCAGTCGGGTGAGCCGATCGCGATCCAAGCGCACGCTGGGGCCGGAGCCCGCTGGTGTCCCACCTGACCACCCCGAGAGATGTTCGCGAAGCACTTGGAGCGCAGACGAGGTGGCAGCCTCAGAGGAATCTATGAGATCGAGTGGACGCGCGGCTGTCAGTACGGCTTGATGCAGTCTGCGAAACCGTTGCCAATAATCCGGGGATCGGCCCAAACCCTCCATCGCGAAGCAGAGAGGCAACTCGACGTGTAGCTGGGGGCTGTAGCGCTGTCCAACAGCGTCCGTAACCACATCGTGGCGCCTTTGGAGCCAATCCGACGAAAACACCTCCTCGTTCCAAAAGAACCACTGTATGCCTCGGTGATTCGGTTGGCCGGAGAGCCGCGCCAGCAAGTCGCCTGCGGACCACAATTGAATCTCGATTTGGTCCGCACCTGCAATATCGCGCGTCCATGCTAGCTTTCGGTCTTCGAACTTGCGGCGGGCCGACTTGCGAGATCTGGACCCGGGGTCATCCGACAGGTCGAACGGAATGCAAAAGGTGAGCCTGCGACACTTCGGACGCTTGTCGGCAACCGTGCGAAGGGTGCGTGCCATCAACCGAAGTAGGTTGTCGATATCAAAGACGTACTTTGCTGCCAACCCCATTCCGTTCCATCCGGGAGGGTTAAGTACCATTCGTATCCTCCGTCGGGATCGCCAGTCTTGACTAGTGCAGAGCCGTTGGGGGTTGGGGCACGAAGTTGATAGCAGAATTCCTCAAAAGCGCGATGCTTGGACCCGTCCCATTCCCGAATCGAACGGAAACTTCTTGCCGCCGAGGTCATGTCAATCGCCTGTCCCGATGCCGCCCAACTCCAAGCGGACTTACGGGCGACAGCGCTTTCGTTATTGCGCGAGTGATCGTCCTCATGGTTGAGTCGCACGCGAAGTGTCTTGGTCGGCGATGAAGTCGCAGATGAGTTGATTGTGATATAGCGGCTCCTGTCTTGCCAACCCCATTCCGGCGGGAGGGTTAAGTACCGGTATCCTCCGTCGGGATCGCCAGTCTTGACTAGTGCAGAGCCGTTGGGGGTTGGGGCACGAAGTTGATAGCAGAATTCCTCAAAAGCGCGATGCTTGGACCCGTCCCATTCCCGAATCGAACGGAAACTTCTTGCCGCCGAGGTCATGTCAATCGCCTGTCCCGATGCCGCCCAACTCCAAGCGGACTTACGGGCGACAGCGCTTTCGTTATTGCGCGAGTGATCGTCCTCATGGTTGAGTCGCACGCGAAGTGTCTTGGTCGGCGATGAAGTCGCAGATGAGTTGATTGTGATATAGCGGCTCCTGTCTTCCTGGCAGTTCCGGTACGTACCCGCCTACCAAGTGAATCACATCGCCACATCCAACCGACTCCCACCAGTCCCCGCGATGGGCTCTAGGTTGATCCATTGATGCCGACCATTGACCGACATGGACTCTACGTATGTTGTCTCCCGTTCAAGCTCGGCCACGAGGTCTAGGTTGATCTCCCGTTCAAGCTCGGCCACGATCATCCCTCCAACGCCTGGAGGCACAGTGATGGTCTCGCGAGCGCGTCTGGTTAGCCCATCAGCGAACAGTTCCCTGACGTATTGCACTTCACCATCCTGAGATCTGAAGAACAGGAAAGGGCAACTGCCCATTGCCCAGTACCGATCTATCGTATATACGCGAGCGAAATCGAGTTCATGGAATTGCTGTGTGAGTGACGTGTCGCCACGCTCGGCTGTTATTGATGACGGCCAGATCATTGTTCCCAGGAGTCCCACTCCGTGAGCTATCGAAGAGTAGTCTATTCGGTCTACCTGCTGATAATGGGCACGGGCAAGTTCGGTGGCTTCGCCGTGAATTGCTGAGGGAAGACGCTCTTGTAGTGGTCCAAGAAGAACGCCCAACGGTGCGAGAACAGATTGGTTGGGCAGTATCGCCACGGATGGTAGTCCCATAGACGCAGGTGCACCCGCAGGGGTTACAGACCTCCGGTAACTTGGTTGCGGGTCGTCGACCAAACCGTGCAAGGTGTGCAACGCCACGGAATGGGCAGATATGTTTCTGATCTCAAGGAATACCGCCCATATCGGTCTAGTTTCGTACAACTCCGGGAATCCGCCTCCACAAGGGTCGTCGTGGCATAATGCGACACAGACACCCTCCGGCGGCGCTCCAGCGTCCAATAGATGCACGCTGATGGGATCAGCTGCTCCGACCTTCGTCCTGATCTCAACCTCATCAGGCATCCGAATGCCGTCGAAATAGGGATAGACAATGCCGTCGGCGTCCCGGGGGTCCTCCAAAGGGGGGGTGCTTTGCGTAGTACTCCTCGGCGTTGGGAAACCAGTCGCCGTGGACATTGCTTGCGCGATCGTTGTTCCCTTGGATTTGAACCAAACGTCGCATCTCTGGAAGCGCGATCGTATCTGCCAGAAGTGGATTCTCCACCGGAACACGATCAAGGTGGCCCCGGACAATCTCGGCGAAGGCCGAGAAGTTCTTGCAGATGAGATAGCGGCAGTATGCCCATTCTTCTTGTGCATCCGTGGAAGGAAGATATCCTGACTCAACCTGGGCATACAGCCGATCACGGTGTCGTCGTAGCTCTGTGTAAGAATAGCTATTCCCTCTAGGATGATCGGAATTGTAGTGTCCGACATCCGCGTGGCAGTCAAAACATAGCGGTATCGCATTGTCGAAGTCATTGCTTCCGCCGCCGGCCTCTGGCCGGATGTGGTGAACCTCGAGCCGCACGCCCTTGAAGCGTGTACAGAGACAGCAGCGTCGACCTGCGGCAACGAGAGCCTTTTCCTTGATGGCCCTGTTGAACGGCATTGGTTACGCCTGGGTTAGGATCGTGAATGGGTCGGAGGTGGACGCTCCGCGGTTCAGGTGCCCTTGCCGAGGCGTCCCCGCTCCGTACACTCGCGGGCCGGGTACCTCATGCCCCGAATGCCCGTCGGTCGCGCGCTCCGGTTGAGCGGACCCGAGCACGTCATGCAGAATGGACTCAAGTAGGCGGCTGCGGGTGTGGTCCGCGACGCCGAGGCCGGTCTCCATTCGATCGCATAGCACCATGAGGTCGTCGACCTTGGCTACGATGCGGCGCTGCTCAACGAGGGGCGGTAGACCGACGCTCATCGCCAGTAGGATGGACTGGTTGAGATTCCGCATCGTAGCGCCGACAGAAGAGCCTTGGAGGTATTCTCGAACATCAGGCGATCCGATAAGCATGGCGAGGTATTGTGGATAGATGCTGTCCGAAAGACGGAGAATCAGGCTTCCCGTCCCACAGAGCCAACCATCCTCACGCTCGGCCACTACCGCACACCGCCCCATTTCACCCCGGCGGCCCATCACAATGTCGCCAACTCGGAGTTTGAAGGTTGCGAGTCTCTTAAGAGTTTCGTCCCCGATAGCCATTCTCTCGACAGGAACGATCTTCCCATGCCGTATTGAAGCGGGATTAATGACGGGCGTTCCGCCAATCTCGTAGTCGCTCCGGTGAAGTGAGCTACCGAATGGTCCAGTCTGCAATTCCATCACGACATCCGACAACCTTGCGGCTACCCAACCGCTCGGTAGTCCCAAGACTCGCTCAGCAAGTGGCAACGACTCCGTTGGTTTCGGTCTTCTGACCTTCCGCACCTTCAACAGAAGTCTTTTCTTCGCCGCGATCTGTTTCAGCAACTCGTCTGCGGGTTCGTCCGCCGGATCTTGATCCACCAGCTTGCCGCGTACAGCGAGGTTGAGGATGGTCTGCCGCAGGTGCTCTACCTGATCGGCGCGGGCGGTTAGTACGGGAAGGGCCTCGACGGCGAACCGCACGTGCGACCGAAACGTCCGAGCGTCCGTGTCGGTTGGGGTCAGGTGGGCCAGACTGGCCGTAGACAGCCGGTCGCGGGTGTCCTCGCGCGCGGTTCGCGTTTCTTCAAACCGGTCGCAGACCGCCATGAGTTCATCGACCTTGGCGACGATGCGGCGCTGTTCGACGAGAGGCGGAAGCGGGAAGGGTACGCCAGCTACGATCTTCCCCGAAGCTTCCTTGAAGGTGGTGCCGGGCGCACTGGCCTCGATCTCTGGCGCGAACGCCTGCATCGCCAAGGCGATGTACTTCGAGCAACCAGACACATACGGGACGACGGATTTGAACCCCTGATTCGTCGAAATCGGGTTGGAGGCGATGGCCACGTAACCAATCGGCGCGCGGCTACTGAAGAGGACGGTGCCAGGCGGCATGAGCGTGGCCGACGAGGAACGTAGGCCCCTCTCCGATAGATCGCGGCTACCGCGTTCAATGTAGGGGCTGCGATGACCGCCGAGGTCCTTCGGCGTCAGCCACGCGACTCCCTCGCCCGGTTTCGAGAAGTTCCTTGGATCGCCAGTACGCGGTGTGCCACCGCCGACGATGGCTTCAACGACATCGAGATGGCACCAGCGCCAAGTAGCCGGAATCTCAAAGGGCGGCACCAAGTCCTCACCGTTCGACAACTTACGGGGTCTTCTGATCTCTCCTACTTGGACCATGCGAGCCTTTTCGACCGCGATCCGTCTCAGCAGTTCCGATGCCGGTTCATCCGCAGGATCCTGCTCAACGAGCTTTCCGCGCACGGCGAGGTCCAGCACGAACCGGCGCAGGCGGCTAACGGCGTCCGGCGCGTCCGCGACGCGGTCGTAGAGGCCCAGAAGGCTGTCGGCGTTCACCGCAACAGCGCCTCGGTGAGGATCCGCTTCAACTGGTCTCGCACCGACACGACTTCGGCCTCGGCGCAATTCAGTTCCTCCAGGAGCGCCTCGGGGTCGCCATGATCCACTGCCTCTGCATGCGGATTCTTGAAGTCGAGGTTGTAGCCGCGCGCTTTGATCTCGTCGGCGCTCACCCTCCAGGCGCGGTCACCCTCCTCGCGGCCCTCGCGCTGCGTTCCACCCCACCACTCAGCGCAGTCGTCAAGATGCTCCACGCGAATGGGCCGGGTCATCGAATAGGCCTTCTGACCCGCGGGCACGAGATGCTCCCAGAACCAGACATCCCTCGTCGGTTCGCCCTTCTCGAAGAACAGTAGGTTGGTCCCTATCGAGGCGTAGGGGCGGAACACGGAGTTCGGCAGGCGCACGATGGTGTGAAGGTTGCACTCCTCCATCAGGTGTTCCTTGAGCCGCGTCTTGACGCCCTCGCCGAACAGCGAGCCGTCGGGCAGGACCACGGCGGCCCGGCCTCCGGGCCTGAGTAGCCGGATGATCAGGGCCAGGAACAGGTCCGCCGTCTCGCGCGTCCGGAAGTGCTGCGGAAAGTTCGATTCGATACCGTCCTCCTCCTTGCCGCCGAAGGGCGGATTGGTCAGCACGATGTCCACGCGGTCGCCCCGGCCCCAGGAGATGTAGGGCCGCGCCAGCGTGTTGTCGTGACGCAGGAAGGACGGGTCCTCAATGCCGTGTAGAAGCATGTTCGTGACGGCGAGCATGTGGGGAAGCGGTTTCTTCTCAACCGCGCGCACGGAGGCCTGCATGCTCGCCTCGTCCTCGGTCCGCTTCACGTACCGTTCGCGCATGTGCCGGATGGCGCAGGTGAGGAACCCGCCGGTGCCGCAAGCCGGATCGAGCAGGGTCTCGCCCGGCCTCGGGTCTATCATCCGCGCCATGAACGTGGTCACGGCGCGCGGCGTGTAGTACTCGCCCGCGTTGCCGGCCGATTGCAGGTCGTTCAGGATCTGCTCGTAGATGTCGCCGAAGTGCCGCCGGTCGGTCAGGTTGTTGAAGTCGATGCCGTTGATCTTGTTGACGACTTGCCGCAGCAGATGGCCGGACTTCATGTAGTTGTAGGCGTCCTCGAAACACGTCGCGCACCACGCTCGCGCGCGGGCCGGCCCTGGCCGGGAGTTCCTTCAGCCGGGGGAAAAGATCGCCGTTGACGAAGGCGAGCAGTTCCTCGCCCGTGATGCCTTCCCGGTCGGCGGCCCAGTTCCGCCAGCGCAGAGCGGGGGGGACCGGCGAGCGGTAGCCGTCGTCGAGGAGTTCGAGCTCCTGGTCCTGGTCGTCGATGATCTTGAGGAAGAACATCCAGCACAGCTGGCTGATGCGCTGGGCGTCTCCATCGACGCCCACGTCCTGGCGCATGATGTTCTGAATGGACTTGACGAGGGTGCCGACGGACATGTCTCAGGCGCTCTCCCGGTAGAGTTCGGATTGAAGATCGTGCACGGCCCGCTCGAAGCCGGGCTTCCCACCGAAGGCGCGAACAAGTTCCATCGGCGTGCCGAGACTGTCGAGAGGTGGGATCCTGAGCACCTTGGCATCGTCGAGATTCAGCACCCCGTCGCCGGCGTACTTGTCGAGCAGCGCGTCGAGCACGGCGCGGGCTTGGCCCGCGTGTCTGGTGAACACGTCCCGTTTCTTGACGCTCTCGGCCCGCTCGCGGCGGGTAAGGGGCTTGGCGTCGAAGGCGATGTGACAGATGAGATCGAAGGGGTCGAGATCCCTGCCCAACTCTTGGATGATCTCCGTCAGGGGCAGCCCCTCGGACGCCATCTCGTCGAGGATAGCCTGCTTGCGCTCCTCACCGTTCCAACGATTCAGGAAGGCGTCCAGGCTCGCAAAGCGCCTCCGTAGCGCCCTGCGCGTGAAGTCGCGGAGCGACTCGGTGATGAGTTTGCCTTTCCCGTCCAGGTACTCCACCCGCTCGGCGACAACGGTCGCCTCGATGCCATCAACATAGATCTTCTTCAGTGGCCCGGTCGGTGGTGGCCCGGGTGGATCCCCTCCATTGACGATGATCTCGCCCTCGCCGGGCCCGTCCGGTCCATTCGGTGGCGAATCGGGCGGGAGAACGGGATCGTCTGGTCCGGGCTCGTAGATCTGTTCCGGCTCGCCGTCAAACTCCGGGTCCGCGAAGTGACCGGCTGCACCCCGGAAGTCGATGAGCGTGAAGTAGTACTTCCCCGTGTCCTCGTGCACGCGGGTGCCCCGCCCGACGATCTGCTTGAACTCGGTCATCGACCCGACCGCGCGGTCGAGCACGATCAGCCGGCACGTCTGGACATCGACGCCCGTCGACAGCAGGCGCGACGTGGTGACGAGGACGGGGTATTTCGATTCCGGGTCGATGAAGTTCCCGAGTTCGTTCTTTCCGGTCTCGTCCTCGCCTGTGATCCGCATGACGTAACGGGCGTTGCCTTCGACGAGGTCGGCGTTCTCGTTGACCAGCGCTTGGCGCATCCGGGCGGCGTGCTCCTGATCGACGCAGAAGATGATTGCTTTCTGGAAGCGGTCGCCGCTCTCCCGCAGGAACGCCGTGATCCTCTCCGCAACCGCCTTCGTGCGTCCGTCGATAACCAGCGTGCGGTCAAACTCTCTGACGGTGTAGATGCGGTCATCCACCGGCTACCGGCTCCCCATCGCGGGCAAGCTGGCCCCTTGTGGGCCGCCAGCCCTCGATGTCCCGGTCGACGTGAACCTTGACCACCTTGTAGGGCGCAAGGAACCCGTCGCTGATGCCCTGCTTCAGGGAGTAGGAGAAGACCGGCTCCCCGAAATAGGCGATGTTCGAAACGTACCTCGTCTCCTTCGGCGTGGCGGTGAGGCCTATCTGGGTCGCCGAGGAGAAGTATTCGAGGATCTCGCGCCACGCCGAATCGGCTGCGGCACTGCCCCGGTGGCACTCGTCGATCACGATCAGGTCAAAGAAGCTGGGCGAGAGCTTCCTGTAGGCCTTCTGGTGCTCCTCCGGCCCCGTGATCGCCTGGTAGAGGCCGAGATAGACCTCGTAGGAGGTGTCGATGTCGCGCGAGAGCTTCGTCATCGCACCGCGGAAGGGACGGAAGTCGTTCGCCATCGTCTGGTCGATGAGCACGTTGCGGTCGGCGAGGAACAGGATGCGCTTCTTTCGCCGCGCTTTCCACAGCCGCCAGATGATCTGGAACGCGGTGAACGTCTTGCCCGTGCCCGTGGCCATGACCAGCAGGATGCGGTCCTGCCCCTTGGCGATGGCCTCGATGGCCGCGTTGACAGCGTTGACCTGGTAGTAGCGCGGCGTTTTGCCGCCGCCGTCCTCGAAGTAGTCCTGTAGGACGATCTCCTCGGCTTCGGGCGTGAGTCCCTTCCAGGTCCGGTAGCGGTCCCACAGATCGTCCGGCGACGGAAACGCGTCGAGGGGCAGGTTCGCCTCGCGGGGGTTGCTGCTTCCCGTACGGTCGTGGAATACGAAGCCGTCGCCGTTCGACGAGAACGCGAAGGGGATGCGCAGCGTCTCGGCGTAATCCAGAGCCTGCTGCATGCCATCGCCGACGCTGTGGTTGTTGTCCTTGGCCTCGATCACCGCGACCGGGATGTTCGGCTTGACGGAGAGGATGTAGTCGGCGCGTTTCCGCTTGCGGCGCGTCACCAGCTTGCCGCGCACGACGATGCGGCCCGCGGTGAAAGTCACCTCCTCGCGAAGCTGCGACATCTCGTCCCATCCGGCCCCGCGCAGGGCGGGCGTGATGAACTTCGTGCAGATGTCGCGTTCCGAAAGGCTCCGCTTGCCCATCCGTCTCAACGGCCTCCCGTTCCGTTCAGTGTCACTTCCGTTCCTCAGTCTCTTGGCCTGTCTCACCCGCGTCGAGCGCCTTCAGCCGCTCGTATTCCTCCACCGCGAGCACCACGACCACCGGTCGGCCGTACTTGGCGACCGTCACGGGCGCGGCGCGGGCGAGGTCGATCAGTCGCCCGAAGCCGTACTTCGCGTCTTTCGCGCTCAGTGTCCGCATGCGATCCCTCCACCTCGTTGACGACCTAGTTAGTTAGGCTAAACTGGTCCGAAGTGACTCGGGTCGCACCGATCCTTTCAACGTCCAATTCAAGCAGAGCCCGTTCCAGAGAATCCAGATGTAGTTCCAGCTCCTCCCACATCGCCGCCCACCGTCCATCAAGGGGCTCGCTCGGCTGCCTGATGAACTCAGAAATCTCTTGAATCCCGTTCCCAAGTCTGAGAACTTCGCTCACCACCGAATCCGCTCCCGCGCACCGGCAACTTTTCCGGCACCGGCAACTTTTCCGGCCTTTCCGGTGGTCTGCCACCCACAAAGTCAGAAGCTAGCCGGGCAACACTAAGCCCAAGGCGCGCCACTCGTGACCGCGCGACGTACGCCGCCTCCGCACCACCCGCCACATCTCTCACCGATGCTATCTCACGTATGCACTTCGTCACCGTTGCCACTGACCATTTCCTCCAAGTGATCCACTATTTCACGGCCCCTCGTCCACCACCTTCTTCCATCAACCCTGCTCAGCGTCTCCTTTTTCACTCGGCGATCGCAATAGAGCCGGTACCGATAGAGTTCACCGAACCCTTTCCATTCCTCCACGCATCCGATGACTTCCGCGAGTACACGAACCGGGCGTGTTCGCCCAAACTGGGGATCTCCGTGCATCCAGCACCCAAGTATAGCCGAGTGCCGAATGACGGTTGCCAACACTCACAACTCAAAGGGATCGTCCCAACGTCGCCCAAGTTACGATTCGACATCCCTGAGCACGGTCGCAAACCCGCCCACATCGCGTGGTCCCTTTCCGTACTCCGGCAGTCCGTCCAACAGCCGCCGAAAATGGCCCCGACACGCCCTGCTTTCAAAAAGTGGTTGCCCCTCGAGGCGCAAATGCTGAAGAAAGAGCGACCCTTACTCGGCCATCCCACGGATCTCCCGCCAAGAGTACCGACTAACGCTCGCGTTCGCGAACTCTTTACCACATTCTGTCCCCAAGCGCCTCAACGGATCGCCCCGCCCGATTACCAGGACATCCAAATCGCTATCTGGCTTCACATCGCCACGAGCATGGGATCCGTACAGCCAAATAGCCAGGTTCCCCATCATTGTCGAATACTCCACCGAAAAACATATGCTGCGACGAATGCGAGGACGATGACACCACATGCCGCTTCAAAGCTGGCGATGGCGTGAGTGTACCATGCCGTCGTAGAGATTTTCGACAAGTCGCGCATCGGAAACATGGTTGAAATGCTGAACAGCATGTACTCGCCAAAGCCAAAACTACCGCTGTCCTGACGGTCAAATCCATTTGGCAGAAGGTAGTAGACACAAGGAAAAACTCCAACGGCAGCGATTAGGGAATTGCGAATGAGAATGGAGAGCCTTTCCCCATAGCCGAACAGCCTTTTGTTGATCAAGATGCCTGTCAAGCTCAACAGCGCCCGGACTTTTGCGAATCCGCTATAATGGCTCTTGTACCAATCCGATTCACCAAGAACAGCGTTGCGCAGATGGTTTTCCCGGGCTGCCATCTCTTCCATGCGGTAGCGCCGTGCGTCACCTCGGAGGCCGAGTTTGGAAGATTGCAATGCGAGGTTTCGACAGATGTCACGACATAGATTCGGCTTTTTGGGGAGGGAAGAAGACATGTTTGTGAATGCGACTTGGCACCCGCGAAAGCGTGTATAGCTGAAGTCACATGCGATCAGAGTCAGTTTGGGGAATTCACAGTCATAGAACTTGCAGCCGATAATCGTGCAGTTCTTCATTGTGGCTCGTCGAAAATAGCAATTGATGAATATGCAATTGAGAAACTCAAACGCGTTTAGGGTCGTTTCCTTAAAGCTCAAGTTTACAAATGTACAGTGACTAAGGCCGCCTTTGGAGATAGCTTGGCCATCAAGCCGCTGGGCAACGAATGTCCTGTCGGTCCCCTGAAACGGAGACTGTAGGGGTTCGACAGGGCGACTAGGATCAAGAGCTATCACCGTATTCTTGCCCCCCCTTCACCCCGCCACCCCCTTCTCCCGCAGTATCTCCCACACCCGATCCGGCCGCATCGGAATCTCCATGTGCGTCACGCCCAGGTGCGCCAGCGCGTCTACCACCGCATTCACGATCGCAGGCGGCGCCCCCACCGTGGCCGATTCCCCCACCCCCTTCGCCCCCAGCGGATGATGCGGCGACGGGGTGATTGTGTGCCCCGTCTCCCACGCCGGCGTCTCCACCGCGGTCGGCACCAGGTAGTCCATGAACGAGCCCGCCATGTTATTCCCGTCCTCGTCGTAGGTCATCTCCTCATACAGCGCCGGACCCAGCCCCTGGGTCAGCCCGCCATGGATCTGCCCCTGCACGATCATCGGGTTGATGATGTTCCCACAATCGTCCACCGCCACGAACCGGCGCACCTTCACCTCACCCGTCCCCCGGTCGATGTCCACCACGCAGATATACGTCCCGAACGGGAACGTCAGGTTCGGCGGGTCATAGTAGTTCGTCGCCTCCATCCCCGGCTCCATGCCCGGCGGCAGGTTCGTGTACGCCGCGAACGCGCACTCCTGAATCGTCTTGGACTTGTCCGGCGCACCCTTCACCGAGAACGTCCCGGGCTCCCAATCGAGGTCCTCTTCGCTCACCTCCAGCAGGTGCGCGGCAATCTTCCGCGCCTTGTCCCTGATCATCCTCGCCGCCATCGCCCCCGCCGCCCCCGCCGTCGGCGTGGACCGGCTCGCATACGTCCCCAGGCCATACGGCGCCGTATCGGTATCCCCCTCCTCCACCTGCACGTGCGCGGCCGGCAGCCCCAGCTCCTCGGCGATTATCTGCGCATACGTGGTCTCGTGACCCTGCCCCTGCGACTTGGTGCCGAATCTGGCAATCGCCTTGCCCGTCGGGTGCACCCGCACCTCGGCCGAATCGAACATCTTGATGCCCAGGATGTCGAAGTCCTTGGACGGCCCGGCCCCGAGCACCTCGGTGAAGCTGCACACACCGATCCCCATCAGCTCACCCCGCTCGCGCTTCTCGGCCTGCTCCTTGCGCAGGTCGTCGTAGCCGATCATCTCCTTGGCCATGTCCATCGCGGCCTGGTAGTCCCCGCTGTCGTACTCCCAGCCCAGCGGCGAGTGGTACGGGAACGCCTCCTTCGGGATGAAGTTCTCTTCGCGGAGCGTCGCGGGGTCCTTGCCCACCTTGTGCGCGAGCGTGTCCACGATCCGTTCCAGGCAGTGCACGGCCTCGGTCACCCGGAACGAACACCGGTACGCCACGCCCCCCGGCGGCTTGTTCGTGTAGACGGCGTCCACCTCGGCGTACGCGTTCTCCATGTCGTATGAACCGGTGCAGATCGAGAACAGTCCCGCCGGCCACTTCGACGGCGCCGCCTGCGCATCCGCGTACCCGTGGTCGGCCAGCGTCTTGATCCTCAGCGCCTTGATCTTGCCATTGGCGTCGGCCGCCAGCTCCGCGTCCATGTGATAGTCGCGCGCGAACGAGTCCGCCTGCAGGTTCTCCATCCGGTCCTCGATCCACTTGACCGGCTTGCCGAGCACCACCGAAGCCGCGATCGCGATCACATACCCCGGGTACACTGGCACCTTCCCGCCGAACCCGCCCCCGATGTCCGGCGAAATCACGCGGATCTTCTCCTCCGACAGCCCGACATGCCCCGCCACCAGCGCCAGCACGGTGCGGATCACGTGCGGGGCCTGCGTCGTCATGTACACGGTGAGGTGCCCCTCGACCGGGTTGAAGTCGGCCAGACACCCGCACGTCTCGATCGACGCCACGTGGATGCGCGGCACATGCATCTTCTCGCGCACGACCACGTCGGCCTCGTCGAAGATCTTGTCCGTCGCCTCCTTGTCGCCCGCCTCCCAGTGCCAGATGCGGTTGTCGGTCTGGCCCTCCTTGTCGACCCGCAGCACCGGCGCGTCGTCGTCGAGCGCGCGGAAGGGGTCCATCACCGGCGTCATCGGGTCGTACTCGACCTCGACCGCGGCGACCCCGTCGGCGGCCGCATAGCGCGACGTCGCGATCACCCCCGCGACCTCCTGGGCCTGGTACATGACCGTATCGATCGGCAGCACCATCTGGGTGTCCGACATCAGCGTCGGCATCCAGTGCAAGCCGTACGCTTCGAGGTCCTTGCCCGTGAGGACAGCGAGCACGCCGTCGATCTCGAGCGCCTTGGACGAGTCGATGTTGACGATCTTGCCGTAGGCGATCGGGCTCCTGACGATGTCGAGCCAGAGCATGCCCGGAAGCGTGTGGTCGTCGATGAAGTTGCCCTTGCCCTGCAGGAAGCGCGGGTCCTCCTTGCGCTTCATGGAGTGGCCCATGCCGCAGATCTTGGCGGAAGTTCTCGGTGCCATCAGTTGTCCTCCCCCATCTTGGCGGCGGCGTACTCGACCGCCTTGACGATGTTCACGTACCCGGTGCAGCGGCAGAGATTCCCGGAGATCGCGCCCCGGATCTCGGCCTCGCTGGGGTTCGGATTGCTTAGCAGCAGTGCGGTCCCGGTCATCAGCATGCCGGGGGTGCAGAAGCCGCACTGCAGGCCGTGCTCCTGCTGGAAGCCCTCCTGCAGCGCGGTCATGCCGTCGGCGCCGGCGAGGCCTTCCACCGTGCCGATGTCGGCGCCGTCGGCCTGGACGGCCAGGACGGTGCACGACTTGGTGGGCACGCCGTCGATCAGCACGGTGCACGCGCCGCAGTGCGTGGTGTCGCAGCCGATATGGGTCCCGGTGAGCGCGAGTTCGTCGCGGATCAGGTGGACGAGGAGCAGCCGGGAGTCGACCTCGCGCGAGTGCGCCTCGCCGTTCACAGTGACGGTGACTTGGTGTCTGGCCATGTCCCTACCCTCCCGTGCGCGAGAGCGCCTGACGGATGGCCCTGCCGGTCAGCACGCGGGCCATGTTCCTCTTGTATTCGACCGAACCGCGGCGATCGGCGACGGGGTCGGTGGCGTCGGCCGCGGCCTGCGCGGCGGCCGCGATGACCTCGTCGGCGTCGGGCGCGCGTGTGATCGCATCGCGGACCTTGCGGACGGCGCCCCGGAGCCCGCCCTTTTCGACCAGGGCCGCACCGGTGAGCACCTCCTCCGCCGCGGACGCCCGGATCGGCGCGAAGCCGAGGTTGGTGAGTCCCACACCGGCCTGCGTCACCCTGCCGCCGTCGTCAAGCGTCAGATGCACGGCCACTCCGGCCACCGCGTAGTCGCCCACCTTGCGTTCCAGCTTCAGGTAGGCGCCACCGCTGTGTTCGCCGGGCGACGGGATGTGGATCTCGGTCAGGATCTCGCCGGGCGCCAGCGCGGTCATGAAGAGACCGTGGAAGAAGTCGTCGACCTCGATCGTACGCTGGCCGTCCGGGCCGGTCGCCACCATGTGCGCCCGCAGAGCCAGCATCGTCGCCGGGTGGTCGTTGGCCGGGTCGCCGTGGGCCAGGTTGCCGCAGATCGTGGCCCGATTCCTCACCAGCGGGTCGGCAATCACCCGAGCCGTATCGAGGAGGATCGGGAAGCGGGCCGCGACCGTCGCGTTCGCCTCCAGGGCCGTCTCGGTCACCAGCGCGCCGATCCGCAGGAAGCCACCCTCCTCGCTGATCGTATCCAGGCCGGGGATGCGGCCGATGTCGACGATGTTCGCAGGCGACGCCAGCCGCAGCTTGAGCATCGGCAGCAGACTCTGGCCGCCCGACATGACCTTGGCGTCGTCAAGCTCGCCAAGGAGCGCGAGCGCCTCGTCCAGGCTGCCGGGGGCGTGATAGTCGAATTGCGGGGGAATCATTCGTCCTCCTTTACGGGGCGAGCTCCTTGGCCAGGACCTCGGTGAACTGCTTGAACATCCGTTTGCTGACGTGCTGCATCATGCCGCGGCCGAGTTGGGCCAGGATCCCGGTCACCCTCAGGTTGGCCTCGACCGTCACTTCCGTCTTCGCGGGACCGAGTTCCACCACCCGGCTGGTCATCGTCATGTCGGCGTTGCCCATCCCGGCCTTGCCCTGCCCCCTCGCGCGGACCGAAGCGGCCCGCTGCTCCTCGTCGAGGTCGAAGGCGACGGTTCCGGTGTAGGCCGCCGCGAGTGGCCCCACATTGACCGCCATGCCGCCCTTGTAGGTGTTGTCGTCGAGTTTCTCGGTAATCTCGGCACCCGGCAGGGCGGCCGCGACGCGTTCCGGGTCGATGAGGAACTCCCAGACCGAGTCGGCCGGGGCGTCCACGGTGAACTTTTCCTTGATTTTCACGAGCGCTCCAGCATCGGCAGCAGGGCCTCCAAAGACTCGAGATTGTGAGCGGGTACCAGGTCGTCAATGTGGGGCAGCGCCGTTCTCATGCCCCTGGCTTCGGGCCGGTACCGCGGATCCCCCATGAGCGGGTTGAGCCAGATCACACGACGCGCGCGCCGCCGGATCGCCAGCAAAGCCGTCTCGAGTTCGTCGGTGCCGCCTCGATCCAGCCCGTCACTGAAGATCAGGACCGATGTATCAGCCGACACGGTCTGGCGCAAGTGATTCTCGGCAAAATCCGCAAGACACTTGCCGATTCGGGTGCCGCCGGACCAGTCCTCGACGTTGCGGGCGAACCGCCGCAGCGTGGCCGTCACGTTTCCCGCGGTGATCCACGGAGTGAGCCGGGTGAGCGATGTGTTGAACGCGAAGACCTCGGTTCGCCGCGCGACTTTGCCCAGCGAGAGCACGAATGTCAACAGGAAACGTGAGTACGGATCCATCGAGCCGCTGGTGTCGCAGAGGACGACAAGGTGCGGCAATTCCACGGCACGTTCGCGCCGCGCCAGGTCGATCAGCTCGCCGCCGCGGACGAGGGAGCGCCGGAAGCTGCGGCGCAGGTCGACGACGGGTCCGCGCTGCGAGGGCACGAGTTTCCGGCTGCGCCGCGTCGCGAGCCTCCGCACCACCCGAGCCAGCAGGCGCTCCATCTCGACGAGCTCCTCCTCGGTGCAGGCCTCGAAGGACTTGGTTCGTAGCAGCGCCCGCGGGCTGTAGCCGGGCCTTCCGCTGTCGGGATCCGGGACCTCCTGCGCGGGCCCGGTCCCATGCTCCTCTGCCAGCCTCCGCGCCAGCGATGTCAGCGGGTTGTCCTGCCCGGGCCAGCTGCGGGGCGCACGCTGCCGCCGCCGGCGGGGGCCATCGTCGCGCTCTGGCGACGGTCCGCCCGAGCGCCAGAAGCGGTCGAAGATGTCGTCGAAGACCCCCCACGCCCGGTACTCGACCTTCAGGCTGGTCCGCAGCCCCAGCTGGACCTCGTTCCGGTCGCCGATGTCGACGTGGGCGAGGGAAGTGGCGGCGTCGATCTCGTCGCCGAGGGTGACCGAAACGCCGACGCGCCGCAGTTCTCCGCAGAAACTGGCAACGTGGGAGACCAGGTCCGAGACCGGGCCGCTTGGCGCCTCGGTTGGAACCTTTTGGAACCCGGGAACGGGGTCGTGGAGGTGGGGTGACATGGTGTGCAACTTCAGCCGAAAGGAAGGCATATCATGAATACCCATTCTATGGCACCACGTCGGCCCGCAGCGAGGGCCTCGCGTTCCTCGCTGGCCGGCACGGCGAGGGCTTCACGTTCCTCGACAGCCGGCACGGCCCGACCTCGCAAAGGCCGCAGCCTGGCGCTCGCGACCCTGGCGCTGGCCGCATTCTCCACCGCCTGCAACGAATCGCTCCTGCCACCGATCTTCGGCTCGATCACAGGAACGGTCACCGCGGACGGCACAGGTCTCGACGGCGTCACGGTGTCGCTCAGCAACGGCGTGTCCACCGCGACCGTCGGAGGCGGCGCGTATTCCTTCGCCAACGTGGACGAGGGGTCCTACACGGTCACAATCAGCGGCTTTCCCTCGGACGCGGAGTTTGCCGAAACATCGGGATCGGTGGCCATCGTGGGTCATGCACAGGCAGTGGTGGTGGATTTCACAGGCACGTACATCCGGACGGCGACCATCGTGGGTACCGTGACAGTTGACGAGGCCGGCATCGCCGGGGTCTCCGTCGCACTCTCCGGCATCGAGGCCATGTCCGCTCAAACCGACGCCGACGGCAACTACGACTTCTCCGGCCTGCGAGCCGGCGACTACACGGTCGAGATCTCCGGCTTCGATGCCGACAAGTACGTGTTCGATCCTGCAAGCCAGTCAGTCGCCATCGCGGCAGGCGAGTCCAGCAACGTAAGCTTTGCCGGTACGCTGACCCGCCTGCCGGGACAGGTCGACTACCGCGTCCGGATCGAGAACGTCTCGAAGGCCTACGACTTCATGTCGAGCGGACGATTCGCGGTGCCCATGGGTGCGGACGGCCCCGGTCCCCTGCTCCCTGGCGGGTCCTACGAGTTCCACTTCCACGCCGGCCAGGGCCACTACCTCTCGTTCGCCACGATGTTCGTCCAGTCCAACGACCTCTTCTACGCTCCCGACGGGGAGGGGATCGCCCTCTGGAACGAGGATGGCCCGATCACCGGCGACATCACCGACCAGATCATGCTCTGGGACGCCGGCACTGAGGTGAATCAGGAGCCGGGCACGGGCGCTGATCAGCCCATTCGCGGCGGCGGCGATTCCGGGGCAGCCGACTCCGACAAACACCGTGCGCCTCGCCACCGACGACTTCGGCAACCTGCCGGAGGTCTCGGACGTGATTCGCGTGACCCTCCATCACGACCATGTGTCCCCTACGCTCTTTGGGCTCACGATCGAGAACATCAGCACGGCGACGACGCTCAGGACCGCGGACGGGGAGTCTCACCCAACGCCGCTCGCGCCCGGTGTGTTCGTCGTCCATTCCGGCGCGAACCCGCTGTTCACCGAGGGCGAAGCAGATCACGGCGAGGGGCTGGAAGCGCTGGCGGAAGACGGCGTCGTCAACGCCTACGCCGCGGCCCTGGACGAGCGGTCCGGGTTGACGAGCCTGCTCGCGCCCGGTGTATATGCGACGCACTCGGCGGGTGCCCTGCTGTTCAACGCCGACGAGGCTGCGAGCGCGGGCCTGGAAGCCATGGCGGAGGACGGGAACCCGGCGACGCTGGCAGCCGAGGTCCAGGCCGCGGGCGGGTATCGCGAGACGGGAGTATTCGCGGTCCCGGTGGGTGCCGAGGGGGGTGCGCCCGTCGGCCCGGCCCAGGCCTACGAATTCAACGTGATCGCGATGCCCGGCGACGTGCTGTCGTTCGTCACGATGTTCGTCCAGTCCAACGACCTCTTCTACGCCCCTACCGAGGAGGGGATCGACCTCTTCCCGGGCGGCGTCGCGCTCGAAGGCGACATCACGGATCATCTCCTGCTCTGGGACGCGGGCACGGAGGTCAACGCGAAGCCCGGCTTCGGGCCCTACCAGGCGCCAAGGCAGCCGGGCGCCAACACCGGGCCCGACGAGGGCGGCGTGGTCAGGATTCTGGAGCCCTGCTTCCCGTATCCGGAACTCGGCGATGTCTTGCGGGTCACGCTGACGAAGGTGGCCGGATAGCAGTCCGTGGCCCGGGCGCGTCGGGCTTGGGTCCGGCGCGCCCGGGCGACCGCTGTACCCTCCCCCCTCGGAACGGTTCGCACACCCGAGGGCGGGGAGGTATGATGTGTCCACGATGCAGACGAGAGCACCGGCCACATGGGAGGATGTCGAGCGGATGCCAGACGACGGCAACCGCTACGAGTCGATCGGGGGGCGGCTGTACGTGACGCCGGCACCTGCGATCCGCCACCAGCGTGTCTCCAAGCGGCTCCAGTCGGCCTTGGTGGGGCTTCTTGAGGAGACCGGACACGGCGAGGTGTTCCACGCCCAGCTCCTGGTCGAATTCCCGGGCACCGGCGACCGGGTGCAGCCGGACCTTCTCTTCGTGTCCGACGAGAGGCGAGGGATCATCACGGAGAAGGCGGTAAAGGGCGCGCCCGACCTGGTGGTCGAGATCCTCTCCCCGTCCACCGCGCACCGCGACCGCGGGATCAAGCTTGATCTGTACGCGCGACGTGGCGTGCGGGAATACTGGATCGTGGATCCTGTCCGGGATGTGGTGGACGTCTGGCGCTTCGGGGACCATCCCGGGCACGAGCGCTTCACGGGGGAGATCCCCGTCCGGCTTGGAAACGAGCAGGTGGGCCTGATCAACCTTGACGAGGTCTTCTCGCGCCACCTGGACCTGTGGGCGGCCCCTGAACCCGAGGCCTAGCGTCGGGCAGACGTGATCCGGGGCGACCCACGCTGAAACCCCGCGCAAGGGGCGCAGGCCGGGCAACTTCGTTTCACCAAAGTGACACGATAACTTGACGAACAGCGGCGTGATCGGCCATAATTGTCCGATTCGTTTCATTTCTGGCCGGATTACATGTCATGTTGGTCTCAGATCATGCCGTTCTGTCATACATATCCAATCATCCGGAGTGCGGGCGCTCGCAGATTCGCCGTCACGTGGCACCCGATGCGAGCACGTCCACCGTCTGGAGGGCCCTTCGCAGACTGGTCGACGCGGGGAAGCTCCAGATGGTGGGCGAAGGCCGCGCGACCCGGTATCGTGTCGCTGGCAGCGAGGCCGTGCAGGCACACCTGCGAGTCCCCGTGGAGGGCCGCCCTGTCGCACGCTACCGGATGGACTTCGCGCAGCGCTACCGGCCGAACGAGACCTTCTACCTGACAGACGCGGACCGGGCCGAACTGGAGAAGGCGGGAACGCCCATCATCCCACCGCTCTACGGCTATCCGGCGGTCACCTACGCCCGTCGAGTCCTCGAAGAGCTCGAGATCGACATGTCCTGGGCGTCGTCATGGCTGGAGGGCAACAGCTACGACATCTTCGACACCGATCGACTGGTGCGGTCCGCCAGGAGGGCTGCCGGGAAGCCGCGGCGGGACGCAACCATGATCCTCAATCACAAGAACGCGATCCGGTACGTCGTCGAGAACATCACCGAGATCGAGATCGGCTGGCCGGACCTGCGCAACCTCCACGCCCTCCTCGCGAGGCGGCTGATCTCCGACACCTCCCTGGTGGGAAGCGTGCGCCGCATGCCGGTCGAGATCGGCAAGTCCGCCTAGCAGCCCGTGGATAAAGTCCGTCTCTGCGAGTTTCGTGTAAAAGGGTTAAATTACAGGGGTACATGAACCTCAGCGAGCGGGGACGGCGATGGCGATAGGCAGACGGCCCGGGGCACGGCAGCACAACATGTTCGTGGCGGCAAGCGAGATCCGCGCGGGGGGCAACCCGTTCTACCGGGCCTTGGACAGGCTTTTGCGCGAGAACGGATTCGACGGTTTTGCGGAAGAGACCTGCCGCGAGTTCTATGCGGGGAGCCGGGGGCGGCCGGGTGTTCCTCCCGGGGTCTGCTTCCGCATGCTGATGGCGGGGTATCTGGAGGGGACCGGCTCGGAGCGCGGCATCGCCTGGCGGTGTGCGGACTCGTTTTCGCTGCGCGAGTTTCTGGGATACGGGCTGGCGGAGAACCCGCCGGAGCATTCCACCCTGTCGAAGACGCGGAAGCGGCTGAGCGTTGAGGCGCACGCGGCGGTCTTCGGCTTCGTTCTGGAGCGGCTGCAGGTGTCGGGCCTGCTGCGCGGCAAGACGCTGGGCGTCGACGCGACGACGCTGGAGGCGAACGCGGCGCTGCGCACGATCGTGCGGCGCGCCGGCGGGACGGACTACGAGGAGTGGCTGGAGCAGCTGGCGCGGGCCTCGGGGATCGAGACGCCGACGCGGGAAGACCTGGCGAAGCTGGACCGGAAGCGTCCGAACAAGGGGTCGAACAAGGACTGGGTGCATCCGCACGATCCGGAGGCGCGGATCACGAAGATGAAGGACGGCAGGACACACCTGGCGCACAAGCTCGAACACGCGGTCGATATGGAAACCGGAGCCATCGTCGGGCTGACGGTGCAGACGATGGACGGGGGAGACACCGCCTCGCTGCCGGTCACGCTGGACGAGGCGGAGCGGCAGCTGGCGGAGGCGGGAGTGGAGGCGAAGGAGGTGGTGGCGGACAAGGGCTGCCACTCGAACGCGACCATGACGGGCGTGAAGGAGCGGAAGCTGCGGGCGTACGTGAGCGAGCCCAACCGGGGGCGCCGGAAGTGGAAGGGCAAGCGGGACGCGCAGAAGGCGACCTATGCCAACCGCCGGCGGATCCGGGGCAACCGGGGCAAGCGGCTGCAGCGCGGGCGCGGGGAGAAGGTGGAGCGGCCGTTCGCGCACATGCTTGAGACCGGCGGCATGCGCCGCCTCCACGTTCGGGGCCAGAAGAACATTCGAAAACGAATGCTCGTCCACGCGGCGGCCTTCTGAACCGGCTTGAACACGCGCCCCCGAGTGGCGAAACCTCGGGCTCCTCATGCGCAAGCGGTTCGGCGTTGGAACCCCCCGTGCATTGCAGGGCCTCGCTGCCATACAAGCTGCACTCTCAACTCAGGTCACAACCCGCGTCTTGCGCTTTTTCCCCCGTATCCGGCGCATTTCCGCCCTTCCTGAGCCGAATATCGCCTCCTCACGCCCGAAGACCCGCTTCTTGCACAACAACACCGCGGCCGCGCGTCCGTTTTCTCTCCCAGCCATCATCCGCTGGGCACCCACTTCTTCCACGGGCTGCTAGGGCCCCCTCGGGGACCGCTTCACGCTGCGGGACGAGCTCGACACTCTCCTGGACAAGGCCGCCCGGATCGAGGACCCGTACGAGCAGTCGTTCTTCCTGCTCGTGCACATCCCGTACCTGCAACCGTTCGCGGACGTGAACAAGCGCACATCGCGGATCGCGTGCATCATCCCCCTGCTGAAGGCCGAGCTGGCCCCGATGTCGTTTCTCGCCATCGATCACGATGCCTATATCAACGGACTGCTGGGGGTGTACGAGCTCAATGACGTGTCGCTCCTTCGCGAGGCGTACGTCAACGCCTACATCGCTTCGGCCAGGCGCTACCGCCACCTGCGGCCGGAGGTCATCGAAGTGTCAAGAGTGGGACTGGTGCACAGCGATTTCATCAACTCGGCGATCTGCCGCTGCGTCCTGAAGTGGAAAGCCTTCAAGAAGCGTCGGATTCGGCGCATGATGGACGACGCGGACATTCCGCCGGAGGACTGGGACGAGCTGCTCGACCTCCTCCGGCACGACTTCGAGGGGCTACACGAGGGGAACGTGGTGATATTCGCGCTGAAGCCGGAGGATCTGAGGGGGCTGAAGGGGCTCCGGGTTGAACCCCCCTGCGGGGAGTGACGAGTTCCTAAATCCCCCAGAGCACCCACCCCAACCACACGCTCGCCGCCAACGCCCCACCGTAGCACGGCAGCTTGAGCAGCCCCGAAAACCCGCGCATCCCCAGGTCCATGAGCGTGTGACGAATCCGGTGCCCGCAGTGGAAGAGCGACAGCGAGAGCACGCCTAGCAGGGCGAGCTTCACCGGCCACCACCCCACCGCGGCCGCAAACTGCGCCGAACGCTCCGCGACCACCGCCGCGTCACCGCTGGGCAGCAGAAACCCCGTCACGACCACGAAGGCCGGCACAAACAAGGCCGCCATCACCCCGCCAGCCGAGAACAACGCCCACCAGAACGCTTCGCTGGAACGTTTCATCGGAGCACCCACCAGACGATCACGGCGGTCACGGTGAGCCACGGTCCGTACCCCATCACGATCGCGGCGATGGGAGCCGGCAGCCGATCCTCGCCCAGGAAGATCGGCATCGCCTGCGGCACGGCGGCGAACCACGTCACGGCGTGCCACACCGCGGCGACCAGCGCGACGATGTGCGCCACCATCCAGCCGGTGCTCCCCAGCGTCTGCACCCATTCGCCAAAGGCCGCTTCACCGCCTCCGAGCCGGGCCAGCGTAATCAGGAAGACGACCAGGTACCCCGCGACGAAGAAGCTGGTCAGCTCCCGGACCATGAAGCGCATGTAACCGGGCCGCTCAAGGAACCAGGCCCACCTGTGCGGTCGATGATACTGTCCGCTCATGCGATTCCTCCGCTCATACGCCCGCACCTTTCGGAGCCACGAACCGCTTGAAGTACTCCTGCGCGGCGCTAGCCTTGGCCTGCTGGATCGCGCCAGCCGGGTCGACGTGCTTCGGGCAGACCACCGTACACTCGCCGACGAAGGTGCAGCCCCAGATCGCCTCGCCCATGAGCATGACATCGAGCCGCTCGGACTGCCCCTGGTCGCGCGAGTCCTTGTTGTAGCGGTGACCCAGCGCGAGCGCCGCCGGGCCCAGGAACTCGTCCTCGTGGCCCGCCACGGGACACGCCGCGTAGCACAGCATGCAGTTGATGCACATCGAGTACTGCTTGTACCGGGCAAGCTGGGCGGGGGTCTGCATGTACTCTCCGCCGGACGTGTCGTTCACGTCGTCGCGGATGATGTACGGCTTGACCGCCTGCAGCTTCTCCATGAATCCGTCCAGCGAGACCACCAGGTCCCGTTCGACGGCGAAGTTCACGAGCGGCTCGACCTTCACCGAGCCCGGGAAGTAGTCCTTCAGGAACGCCGCGCAGGTCAGCTTCGGTTCGCCGTTGACCATCATGCCACAGCTTCCGCACACCCCCATGCGACAGCTCCAGCGGTGGGTGACCGACCCGTCGACGTGGTCCTTGATCCAGTTGATCGCGTCGAGCACCACCCAGTCCTCGTCGTACGGGACCTCGTATGACTGGAAACGCGGCTCGGAGTCGGTCTCGGGGTGGTACCGGAAGATCTCCAGCGTCATGGTGTCTTGAGCGGGCATGGTCTTTCCGGGTTCAGTGCGATCCAGGTCAGGGGCTTGCGCCCGTCGGCTTCTTGAGTCCCGATCCCGCGCCGTAGGTGCGGGCGCCCGGGGGCCACTTGGTGATCGTCACGGGCTTGTAGTCGATCCGGGGCGGCGCGCCCCCTTCTTGCCGGAAAGCCATCGAGTGGGCGAGGAAGTCGTCGTCGTTGCGCTCGGGGTGATCCGTCCGCTGGTGGGAACCGCGCGACTCGGTGCGCTGAAGCGCCGAATTCGCCATCGCCTCGGCGACTTCGAGCAGGGACCCGAGCTCGAGCGCGGCCGTCAGCTCGGTGTTGAAGCTGTTCGTGTGGTCGTCGAGGGTGACGTTCCTGTACCGCTCGCGCAGGTCGGTCACGGTCGCGCAGGTAGTTCCCAGTGAGCCGGCGTCCCTGTAGATACCGGCGCCGTCTTCCATGGCGTCGTGCAACTCGGTCCGCAGCGTCACGATGCGCTCGCCCTTGGCGGACGGGTCGAAGTAGGTGCGCCGGATCCGCTCGGCCTCGTCGGCCGCCTGTGCCTCGAGGCCGGCGACGTCGTAGTCGGGGTGGTCCATCGCGAAGCGCGCGGCATGCCTTCCCGCCCGCGCTCCGAAAACGAGCAGCTCGGTCAGCGAGTTCGACCCGAGCCGGTTCGCACCGTTGATCGACACGCACGCGCACTCGCCCGCGGCGTAGAGTCCCGGCACACTGGTGGCCGCGTTGCCGTCGGTGTCGATCCCGCCCATCACATAATGCACGACCGGCCGCACCGGGATCGGCTGATGCACCGGATCGATCCCCGCGTAATTGCGCGCCAGCTCCCGCACGAACGGGATCTTCTTGTCGATCTTCGCCTCGCCGAGGTGGCGGAGGTCGAGGTGCACGACGTGCCCGTCCTTGGTCTCGATGGTGCGCCCCGCCTGCCTCTCCTTGATGAAGCACTGGCTGAGCTTGTCCCGCGGACCCAGCTCCATGGCACGCTTCTGCGGGTGCCTGGGGTCGCTCACATCGAGGGCTTCGCCCAGTTCGTAGTCCTGCAGGTAGCGGTGTCCGTCCCTGTTGACGAGGATGCCGCCTTCGCCGCGGGAGGCTTCGGTGATCAGGATGCCCGTGCCCGGCAACCCCGTCGGATGATACTGGATGAACTCCATGTCCTTCAGCGCGACCCCGGCCCGATAGGCCATTGCCATCCCGTCGCCCGTCTTGATCGACCCGTTGGTCGTGAAGGGGAAGGCCTTCCCGGCCCCGCCGGTGCAGATGATGACCGACTTGCCCAGGATCGCCTTCGTCAAGCCGGTCCGCAGCTCGATCGCCGCGCACCCCCGGCAATGTCCGTTGTCGTCGAGCAGCAGTTTGGTCGCGAAGTGCTCGTCGTAGCGGACGATGTTGCCGTACTTCAGCGTCGTCTGGAAGAGCGAGTGGAGCATGTGGAAGCCGGTCTTGTCCGCCGCGAACCAGGTCCGCTCGATCTTCATCCCCCCGAAGGGACGGACGGCGACCGATCCGTCGGGTTCCCGGCTCCAGGGACAGCCCCAGTGCTCCAACTGGACCATCTCCCCGGGCGCCTCGTTGACGAAGTACTCGACCGAGTCCTGATCGGCGAGCCAGTCGGCCCCGCTGATCGTGTCGTAGATGTGGTCTTCGAGGCTGTCGTTGGGCTTGATCGACGCCGCGGCGCCGCCCTCGGCGGTCACCGTGTGGCTGCGCATCGGGTAGACCTTCGACACGCACGCCACGGAGAAGGAAGGGTTCTCCTGGGCGATTGCGATGGCCGCGCGAAGTCCGGCTCCGCCGCCCCCGATGATGATCACGTCGTGCTGGTGAGTCGTTCCGTGACCCATCTTTACCGGTCTTGTAGTGAGGACGCCGCCGTGCGGGGCGGCGGGAATCGGCCAAGGTGCCGCAACAGGTTAGCGAGGGCGGGGGTGGGGATCAAGACATGGGGAGTGGATCATCGAAGTCATCGCCCATGCGTTTCACGAGACCCCGGGCGGTGCCAAGTACCGGCTCGCTCGCGGCCTCGCTCGCCACCGCTGCCAACTCGGCGACCTCCCCCTCACCCAACTGGCGCATGTCATGCCGGTCCTTGACCAGGCAGCCAAGCGTCTCGCTGGCGGTCTCGGCGTCCAGACTGTCCCGGTGCAGCGTGATCAGCGCCCGGGCCCAGTCGAGGGTCTCCGCGACGCCCGGCGGCTTCATGAGCTGGCGGCCGCGCAGCTCCTGCACGAAGCGGGTGATCTCCACGGCGAGCAGGTCGGCGATCCCGGGGACCTTCGCGCGCACGATCTCGACTTCCTTCTCGAACGTCGGGTGCTCGATGTAGAGGTAGAGACAGCGGCGCCGCAGCGCGTCCCCGATTTCGCGGGTCCGATTGGAGGTCAGGACGACCAGGGGGCGGTGCGCGGCGCGGATGGTGCCCAGCTCCGGGATGGTGACCTGGAAGTCGGAGAGGACCTCCAGCAGGAAGGCCTCGAAGCCCTCGTCGGCCCGGTCGATCTCGTCGATGAGGAGGACGGGGGCCTTGTCCGTCTGGGTGATGGCCCGCAGAAGGGGCCGTTCGAGGAGGTAGCCGCGCCCGAAGATGAGGTCCTCGAGGTCGTTGGGGCGGTCGGCGGTGTCGCCGGCTTCGGTGGCCCGCCGAGCCATTGACTCGCCCGCGGAGCTGGCGTCGCCAGCGGGTCCGGCAGCCCTCTCCTCCGCCGCGATCCGCAGCCGCAGCAGCTGCTTCTGGTAGTTCCACTCGTACAGCGCCGTGTTGACGTCGAGTCCCTCGTAGCACTGCAGCCGGATCAGCTCGGTCCCCATGACCCCGGCCAGGACCTTCGCGATCTCGGTCTTGCCGACGCCCGCGTCACCCTCGACCAGGAGCGGCTTCTCCATCGCCCGGGCCAGGTGCACGGCGGTGACGATGGACCGCTCCGCGATGTAGCCGAACTCGCGCATCGCGGCCTGGAGCTCGGCGATTTCGGGCCTCACAGGGCACCTACTCCAAGCTTGGTGATGAACGGCTTGCAGGCGATCCAGGCGGCGGCGATGTGATCGAGAGCCTCTGGCTTACCCATGCTCGGACAGGCTCGATGAGGGAACGAAGCGCCGATTTTTAGTTCCAGGTTGGCTTTCGTCTTCTTCTTGTTCCTCAGCGCAATCGAAACCGCAGTGATCAGATGAGGCTGCTTCTCCACTCCGGCCGTGGAATCACCTCGGAGGACACGGAGGTCGGGTTTCTGGTGGGCAAGATAGACGCCCGGGCCCCCTCTACCACTGGGCCAATGCCGATGTCGCAAGTGCATTCGCGGCTTCATCCCCATGCAGGAATCGATCTCGGCCCGCATTCGGGACAGGACTTGGTCAACCAGTTTGGGCAAGCCTACCGAAAGCAGTGTGTCCCGCATCTTCCCGGGCGCACCGTTGGGTAGCGTCACATACGCCGATACTGAGTCGCCGTCGACCCCCAGCGTAAGGTGCGGATACTTGTTGAAGGCTCTGTCGGGTGGCGCATTCTGGAATCTGATTACGTCCCACACCTGTCCCTTCGTGATCCTGCTCTTCCCGGGACCCGGATCGATGTGCAGTTGTTGCCGCAGGTCGTTCCGCGCCCGTAGTTCCGCCATCGCCGAGCACAGAACGCGCTTTCCCTCATCGTCGGTATAGGATCTGCCGTCTCCGAACCTGAAACCGTCAAATCCCGTCAAGAGTCCGTCTCCAGTGTCCCACCGCGTGTATCTCGCACCATCCACGCCGCGCTACACATACGTCGCCGGATCGGCTTCGAACCGAGCGCGACAGCCTGGGCAGCAGAAGTGGTAGGTGTTCCGTTGGTAGGTGAACGAGGGCCGCGATCCGTCCGCGGGGACCGTCATGCCGCAGACCGGGTCGGTCGTGGAAGCCGGTGCGCCTGCGGGAGTTGCCGCGGCCTCTTCCCGGGCTTCCTCCTCGGCGCGCGACTCGGCGGCAGCCAACGCCACGATCTCGGCCAGGATGCTGACCGCCACTTCCGCCGGCTTCACGGCCCCGATGTCGAGCCCGGCCGGACCGCGCACCTGCGCGATCCGGCTGCCGCACACCCCCCGCGCGGTGAGGTAGTCGCGCACCTGCGTCATGCGCTTCGGCGACACCACGACGCCCAGGTAGTCCGCGCGGGCGTCCAGGAGCTGCTCGACGGCTACCTCGTCGCCCTGCCCCATCGTCGCCACGACGGCCAACAGTCTTGCGCCCCGCGGGCGGTCGGCGTATCCGGCCACCACCCCGTCGAGTTGCTCGATGCATTCGTCGGCATCGGTCGCGGCGGCTTCGGCTTCCGGCGCCACCACGACGACCCGGTAGCCCATTGCCTTGCCCAGGCGGACCACCGCCCGCGCGATCGGCGAGGATCCGGCGACCACCAGTCGCGGCTCCGGAAAAACAGGATTGATGTGCACTTCGACCTTCCCTTCGCTGCCGCAGGACATGGGAACCTGGACCAGGTCACCGCGCGGGTCCGGCGTGCCGCCGAATGCCAGGAGGCGCGGCTTGCGATCCTGGAGCGACGCAATGGCGTGGCTGACCACCTCGGGCTGGGTGCAACTCCCGCCGATCCAGCCGTGAACGGTGCCGTCGGCGGTGATCACGGCGGTGTTGCCGGGGGTCGCCGAACTGGGCCGCTCGCGGCGGACCACGGTGGCCACCGCATAGGGGCGCTGTTCGTCGAGGAGCCGGGCCGCGACGCGGAGCAGGCGACTATCCACGGGCCGACTCGCTGCGGGCAAGCTGGGCACGGGTCGCGACGGCGCGCCTGGCCAACCGGGTGGGAGGGCGAGCATCGGTGGTGCCCCCCCCGAGCCCGCCCACGGGCACTCCGCCGGCGCCGCGTGCCAACTCCACCCGGATCGCTTCGTAGTCGGCCGGCCGGTCCAGGTCGCGCAGTGACGCGGCCGGCCAGTCGACCTCGATGGCTTCGTGACGGTGGCGCCGGACGACCTGGCGACCGCACCGCGCGTCCATGCGTGTGAGCTCACCGAAGAGCGACCGGTCGTAGAGCATCGGGGGGGCGGTCACCTCGCCGCCGTAACGCGAAACCACCAGGGGAGCGCACGTTTCCCGGTAACGCGTAGCCACGTGCCGCACCATCGCGGTGGTCACGAAGGGCATGTCGGCCAGCATCACGATCGCGGCGTTGCAATCGTCCCCGGCGGCGCAATCGTCGCCGGCGGCACAATCGTCCCCGAGGGCCCCGATCCCCACCGCGACCGACGTGTGCTGCCCGGCCGCGTGCTCACTATTGACAACAGTGCTCAGCGGGAAATCGTGCAATTGCGCCGCCACCTCCTCATGCGCATGCCCGATCACGACGACCACCGGATCGAGCCCGGCGTCGATCGCGGTCCGCGCCGCGCGCTGCACGACGGTCTCACCGTCAAGTTCCAGCAGCAGCTTGTTGCGTCCCATGCGGGTCGAGGACCCGGCTGCCAGGACGATCCCGGCGACGTTCATCGACCCGCCCCGTCACGACCGTCGTCCTGCGCGCTCTCCAGCCAGGCCGACCACCACAACACCGCCAGCATGTCTGCCCCCGACGCAATCCGCGCGGCGGCGAAGTCGCGCGCCCCGGGATCGGCCGGCGCCTCCGGGTCGAAGCCCGCGTCGCGGTCGAGCCGGTACAGCGTCTCCACCTCTTCGTGCGCATCCATGATGTGGCCGATGACCGCTTCCCGGACCGACCCCGCCACCGACGCCGGCGGACCCCCCCGCGTGTGACGGGCCACATCGTCGTCCGTCATGTGCGCTTCAACGAAGTAGCGTTCGAAGCGGGCGTGGAACCCGTCGTCCCGCGTGTATCCTTCCGGGTTCGGCGTACCCAAGTCCCAGCCGTTGAAGTGGATCGTGGTGTGGTGCGGCTGCGAGGCGTCCGTCACGTAGTGCCCGAGGATCCCCGCGTCGTTGACGATGCGTTGCTCGATCCACGAGCGCCGGAGGGGATCCTCCTCGGCCCGCCAACGCAGCCACCCGCTGACGATCCGCTGGTACAACTCGACGATTCGGAACGGGAGAAAGCCTGCGTCGCGCTCGGGCCGCTCGATCCCGGCTTCGTACAGCATTCTCAGGAAGACGAAACGGTCGGGCGCGTCAAGGACACCCGCGGGCACATTCTCGAGGTCGATGTAGTGGTCGTACGCGAAGGCCTGGTCCATCTCCCGCTGTTCCCACACCCGCCAGCGATCCGGCTCGGGGTTCAGGTGCACCAACTGCGCGCCCGCGTCGCGGAAGAAGGAGGGCATCTCGGCCGGCAGCGCCGCAACTGCGGCCCGTGCAGCCATTTCATGGCCCACGAATCCCCAGGGAGGGGTCGGTGCCGTCAAGGCCAGCCCACCCACCGGCAGCGCCGCCAGGAGCAGCGTCCGCGCTGGCAATCCACGGGCTGCTGGAGCTATCGACGGCATCGGCGAGCCCGCCCTATTCCCCGTTGCCGCCGGCCGGCTCGCGGTCCATGACGTACGGTGATCTCTGCACCGTCGGCATCACCAGCATATTCAGCACGTTGACTCGGGGGCGTGTGTTGAGCACGAAGAGGACGGCGTCCGCGATGTCTTCGGGTAGCAGCGAGTCGACCCCCTCGTAAATGGTCCTGGCGCGGTCGTGGTCACCACGGAACCGGACCTGTGAGAACTCGGTCTCGACGAGCCCGGGATCGACGGAAGACATCCGCACCCGGGTGCCTACCAGGTCGAGGCTGGCCGCCTCGGTCAGGGCCCGCACGGCGTACTTCGTGGCGCAGTAGACGTTGCCCCTCGGGTAGACCATGTGTCCCGCGATGCTCCCGATGTTGACCACGTGGCCCGAGTCCCGCGCGATCATGCCCGGCAGCAGGGCGCGCGTCATGTTGAGCAGGCCCTTGATGTTCGTGTCGATCATGTCGTCCCAGTCCTCGTGCCTGCCGTCCTGCACGGTGTCCAGTCCCCGCGCCAGGCCGGCGTTGTTGAGCAGGACGTCGACCGTCACTCCTTCGCGCTCCAGCCAACTCGTGAAGCCGGCAACACCGGCGCGGTCCCGCACGTCGAGGGTGTAGGTACGGACATCGGTGCCGCTGCTCCCGGCGATTTCCGCCGCTATGGATTCCAGCCTGTCACTCCGCCGCCCGATCAGGACGGTGTGCACACCCGAATCGGCCAGACTCCGGGTGGTCGCTTCGCCGATGCCGGCCGTGGCGCCGGTGACAACCGCGGTCTTTCCTCGGATTCGGTTCATGAACGGTTCTGGTGCGGTCTGCCGGGGTATGTGAAGGCCGGCTCTCGGCCTGGGGACAAGGCGCTTGATCCGGGCACGCCATACTAACCGCACGGGAATGGCACCAGCAAGCCCGATTCAGGCTCCAGTTCCCAGGGTGGCGGATACAAGTCGCCGAAATGTAATGTTAAGTTTACATATTGTCATGTAAGAGTCTTGTCCAACGGCACATGAGCCTGAACTCGGATCCTGTTTCCAGCGGGAGATGAGCCTGCAGTCCGGGGCGAAGAGATCATTGGAGGATGATCGTGACACTTCGCACCGAACGGATACGCACCCTCGACCAGCTCCGCGCCTTCCTGGAGGGCAACGAAGCCGCGGACTTCCAGCCCACCCGCCGTGACTCCGCGTACGCCCTCGTGCGCCGGACCCTGGTTCGCTTCGAGTACCACGGCCTCAGGAAGCCGGACAAGGGCCTGGTGAAGCGGTACCTCGAGAAGGTGACGGGCCTCTCCAGGGCCCAGGCCACCCGCCTCATCCGGCAACACCGCCGGACCGGGCACATCCGCGACCACCGCGGCAAGCCCCCGGCCAACGCCTTCGCGCGCCGCTACACCTACCTTGACGCCGCCCTGCTGGCCGAGGTCGACGAGGCCTTCGGCCAGCTCTCCGGACCCGCCACCAAGGTGATCCTCTGGCGCATGTTCCATGTCTACGGAGACGTGCGCTTCGAGCGCCTCGCACGCATCTCAGGAGGCCACATCTACAACCTCCGCAAGACCCGCGCGTACCGCACCGGCCGCCTCACCTTCCGCAAGACCCGGCCTACTCCCGTCCCCATCGGGGTCCGCCGCAAGCCGAGGCCCGATGGCCAGCCCGGCTTCCTCCGCGTCGACACCGTCCACCTCGGAGACCGGAGCGGCAAGAAGGGCATCTACCTCGTCAACATCGTCGACGAAGTCACGCAGTTCCAACACCTTGGCGCCGTGCCGCGCATCACCCAGCACTTCATGGTCCCCGTGCTGAAGGACCTCATCTCCGCCTTCCCCTTCACCGTCCAGGCCTTCCACGCCGACAACGGAAGCGAGTACATCAACCGCCAGGTCGCCGACCTGCTCAACCAGCTCCACATCGGCACCTTCACGAAGTCCCGGCCCCGCCACTGCAACGACAACGCCCTCGTCGAGGCCAAGAACGGCAGCATCGTGCGCAAGTGGCTCGGCCACATCCACGTCCCCCACGCCCTCGTCCCCCAGGTCAACGACTTCCTCCAAGGCAGCCTCTGCCCCTTCCTCAACTTCCACCGGCCCTGCCTCTTCGCCACCGAGGTCACCGGCCCCAACGGCCGCGTCAAGAGGCGCTACCGGCAGCAGGATGTCGCCACCCCCTACGAGCGCTTCCGGGCAATGCCCGGCGCCGAAGACTTCCTCCGGCCCGGCGTCACCCTCAAAGCCCTCGACCGCCTCGCCGCCGCAACCACCGACCTCGACGCAGCCAAGGCCGTTCAGCGAGCCCGCGACGAACTCCTCCGTGCCATCGGCCAGGCCCGGGACTCCGCCGCATGATCCGCCCCGCGCCCGCCTCAGACTCGCCGCAGACCCTCCCGCGACTCGGGGGGATCCCCCAGCTCGCCGGTTGCGTCTCTACACCGTTCAGGGGGATAATGATGCTCCCTCAACTGCCACCTGCCCCGTGCTCGGGCTTCATCCCTCGCTCTCAATCCTCGCCGACTTCAGGCTCATCTCCGGGTTGGAAAAGACTGTAAGGTTGACATATTCACCATCTCGACAACGGCTCGGGCGTCCGTCGGGACGAAGATCGTCCGTGAAACGACCGGCTCGTTACCCTCAGGCAGGCTCACGGCAACGCCCAGTCGCGATCCGTGCGGAGCATCGCCGAGCAGGAAGAGACCCCGTGCGTCCGTCGTGGTGACCGCAGTGGCGTAGTGCCCGTCACGGCCGCCGTCCCACAGGTAGGCCGGCTCGCCCTTGTGGCCCGGCGGGGAGGCGAGCGGCCCGGACTGGTAGCCGGTTGCCGCCGGCCACCGGGCCTCGACCCGCGCACCGTCGACAGGCATGCCATCCGCGCCGAGGACGCGTCCCAGCACCGGGGCTGTTCCTTCGGGGCGTGGGGCGCCGCCGCACGCGGAGGCCAGGATGTCGGCCAGCGCGGGGATGCGCAGCCTGGCGTAGCTCACCTCCCCGAGCTCCCCCACGACCGCCGTTTCCGGGGACGCCAGACCCCAGTTGTAGAAGAGTGGCCGCCGGACCCGGAGAGCGTACTGCCCCGGGCTCAGTTCGCTGAAGAGGAATGAGCCGTCGTCGTCCGGGACGAGCGGCAGTCCCCCACCCACGATCTCGACCTGGACCAGCTGATCCGGCGGTCCCGTCCCGGTGGAGTCGGTGACCACGCCGAAGACGGATGCCGACCCTGAGTGCAGGACGGTCCTGCCCCGGGCGTCGGTGATCGACTGGGTGACACCACCCTCCTCCCGGTAGGCGACCCGCCGGATGCGCCTCCTGACCACTTCGAGGCGCGGCATCCGGATCCACCACTGACGCACGATCCATGCGCCGTTCGGGAGCCGCGCGAAGGCGACCTCGCCCCCCGGCTCTCCGATCTCCCGTGTTCTGAGCAGATTGACGTATCCGAACTCGAGCCAATCCAGCTCGGCGGTCTCCGCGTCCAGCCAGAGGACACCCACAATCTCAGGAGCCCAGCGCTCGGGGATCGGTTCGAACATCAGGCCGATACGGCCATCGCCCCCGTCGCGCACGCTGAGACAGTGCGTGTCCAGGAACGCGTCGGAGAGCAGCGCCCCGGCGTCGGGGGCATAGTAGACGGTGCTCGAGTCTCCCTCCGCCTGGACGAACCCTTCAGCGGCGAGCCTGTCGATGGGCGCTGACACGAATGCGGCCTCGTGGTCGGTCGAGACTTCCGCAGAATCCGTGAGCACGAAACGTCCGTCCCGGTCCAGCGTCCGCTCGAAACGCTTCAGCGTGTAGGTGTAGAGCGAAGCCTCGCGTGTCCACGCCTCGGCCGCCAGGGCTTTCCGTACCTCCTCCCAGACGCGTGCGGTCACGCGCCCCTCCTCCGGCCGGACCTCGCACCGCCTCCCCGCTTCCACATCGAGTCCGATCAGGGCGACCGGTTCAATCGGGGCATCGATGGCGAGCACGACCTCATCGGAACCGGCCGTGAAGCGAGCCGTGGTAACGTTGGCGTACCCGATCCGCTCGACGGTCACGTAGTGCGTTCCCGGCGTGCGCGCCTCCAGTGCGAACTGCCCGGCCGCGTTCGTAAGCATGCGGTCCACTCGCTCGCCGCTCTCGTCGAACAGGATCACCATCGCGCCGGACACGGGGATGCCGCTGCCCTCCTCCACGACCACGCCTGTGACGGGCTGCGCCGCCGCGCGAAGCGGGGCGAGGCCGATCAGGAGGGTGAGAAGCAGGCGGAAGCGCATGCGGGAAGGGTATAGGGGCGGAGGGATGAACGCTCGGGGTCATACACCGTTCAGGCTTCGGGGTTCGGCGCAGCCCATCTTCCAAATTGGGCCGGGCAGGTGCAGATTGGGAGCTTCGTGGCCGCGTCCTTCGGGCCGGGCACCTCGCACACCTCCTCGCGGAGCCCCAAAGGAGCCCCCTCGAAATGTCCGACGCCAAGGTCACCCACTACCGCGTGGCGGAGCAACCGGTCGAGCAGTTGAATCCGCTGATCTCCCGCAGCCTGATCACCGGGGAGCGTGCCATGCTCGCCCACGTGTATCTGAAGAAGGGCGCGGTCGTTCCGATGCATTCGCACGACAACGAGCAGATCACCTACGTCCTGGAGGGGGCGCTCAAGTTCCGGATCGGCGATGGCGGGCCGGAGGATCTGATCATCCGCTCCGGCGAGGTTCTGCACCTGCCCAGCAACGTTCCGCACGAGGCCGAGGCTCTCGAGGACACGATCGACGTCGACGTCTTCACCCCGCCGCGGCAGGACTGGCTGGACGGCACGGACTCGTACCTGCGCGGCGGCGACGCCGACGCGGAGGAATAGCGCGATGGCCGACAAGCTCGGTAGCAGTCCGTGGATCTGGAAGGACGGCGAGTTCATCCGCTGGGAAGACGCGAACGTTCACATCCTGAGTCTCGCGGTGCAGTTCGCGGCGTCCGTCTTCGAAGGCGTCCGCTGCTACGAGACCCCGAAGGGCCCGGCGGTCTTCCGGCTTCGCGCCCACCTGAAGCGGCTGATGGCGTCGAGTCGCACATACCGGATGCAGCCGGAGCATACGATCGACGAGCTCGCCGAGGCGGTCTACGCGACCATCCGCAAGAACGAGCTGAGCTCCTGCTACGTCCGCCCCATGGTGCTGCGGGGCTACGGGTCAGCGAGCATGCATCCCGAACAGAGTCCCATCGAGACGTACATCCCGATGTGGCCCTGGGGCGCGTACCTGGGCGAGGAGGGGCTGGCGAAGGGCGTGGACGTATGCGTGTCGTCCTGGAACCGGCCGGCGCCGAACACCTTCCCCAGCGGGGCCAAGTCGGCCGGGAACTACCTGGGTTCGACGCTGATGGTCATGGAGGCCGCCGCGCACGGATACGCCGAGGCGATCGGACTGGGGCCCGGCGGGCTCGTCAGCGAGGGAAGCGGCCAGAACCTGTTCCTGGTCGTGGACGGCGAGGTCATCACGCCGATCCTGGACGGGACTTCCCTGTCGGGGATCACCCGCCACACCGTCCTGAAGATCTCCGAAGAGCTCGGGTTGACGGTGCGCGAACAGCTTGTGCCCAGGGAGATGCTGTACGGCGCCGACGAACTGTTCTTCACCGGCACGGCGTCGGAGGTGACGCCGATCCGGTCTGTCGACAGGCTGGAGGTGGGCGAAGGCCGGCGCGGGCCGGTCACCGAGCGGATCCAGACACGGTTTCTGGAGCTGGCGAAGGGGGTTGGGCCTGATCCGTGGGGGTGGGTGACGTACGTGTAGCGGTCCTACTGCACCCCCGAGGGAGCCTCGAAAACCGCGGAACATTCCGCGTCTGGTCGGGGATACACACGGGCGACACCGAGCGATCTCGATCCGTCCCTCGTTGAGAATGCGCTCCGCCTCGACCCTGCCCGTCGCTCGAACGATATCCGCCTTTGCCAGTCGCCTCGCTTGGGATGGGGCAAGGTAAGGCGTGACGACGTCGATCAACTTGTGAGCGAGTCCGATGCTCTGAACGGGGAGTCCGGTGAGTTCGTCCATGGGATCTACTGTAGCGCAGCTTATCGGCGAATTCGGATTGGGGTATCTGGTATTGTGTCCCAGAGATAGCTGTGCAAAGTCTCTGGATCTTCTGGAGGACGGACTCTGCGGTTTGAACCAGATCTCGACCTGGTTGAGCCAGGAGGAGTAGGTGGGAGTGAAGTAGAGATGGTAGCGTGGCCGGGTGGCGAGCCAGCGCTTGACCTTGGCGTGCTTGTGGGTGCTGTAGTTGTCGACGACGAGGTGGACATCCAGGTCTTGGGGCACGTTGGCGTCGATGTGCCTGACCGTCTGGCGGCTGGTGCACACCCTCTCGGCAACCGCCTGGTTGTCCAACCTGTCGGCGCACAGAAGCACGATCTCGGCACGGCGGACGAGCCCGGCTGGCAGGCTGCGCGAGCGGACAAGCGACTCGAGTTCCTCACGGGTCCTTGACATTCCCCGAACCATCTTTCTACTATCAACTAAGTTGTTCGGAGATCAATTCGAACCAGGAGGGCATCATGCGCCACGTCCATTCCACGAAGAGTCCGTACATGCTAGCTCACCGCTGGATTCAAGCCGCCGCCGTGCCGGTACTGGCGCTCACCGCTACACCCCATCCCGCTCGCGCCCAGGCGCCCCTTACGAGACCGGCCTCCGAAATCCGCCTGTCCGCCGAACCGATCCTCTCGGTCGGGAGGCTTGATGGGCCGGACGAGTACCTCTTCGCCAGGATCAACGCCGGCGCCAGGCTCCCCGACGGCAGCGTGGTCGTGTCCGACCAGGAGAACTTCCGGGTCCAGCGGTTCGGCGCGGGTGGGGAGCACCTGTGGAGCCGCGGTCGCGCGGGTGAGGGGCCGGGCGAGTTCAGGAGTGTGCAGATCGTGGAGGGCTGCGCAAGCGAGGAGTCGATCGTCGTTTCCGACACCCGGAACGCGCGGGTCTACCTGTACGACTGGGAGGGAGACCTCCTCGACGAGTACCGCTTTCTGTACAACGGATTGCCGCTGCGCGACTTCGTGTGCGCACCGAACGGGCGCCTGGCCTTCACGAGCAACAGTCTCCGCATGGGCGAGGAGGAGGTCGAGCCCGGGGCGCTACACCGCGTACTGCTTTCACTGGGCTTCGCCGAAATCGGCGACACCGCCGCAACGACGCTGCGCGAGAGGATTCCCGACCGCGAGCAGAGGTCCCTGGGCGCTGGCATTGCCATGCTCGGCAGCCTCTGGAACCATGACATAGCGCTGGCAGCGACCGACGAAGGAACGTGGCTCGGCACCAGCGACGACTACGAGGTCGAGCTGATCGGCTGGACGGGCTCGACGATTCGCCGGATCCGCTGGGAGGGGCCGGACCTGGCCGTGGCCCGGGAGGATGTCGACCGATACCGGGACGCCCTCGAGGCAAGCTACCGCGACGACGACGATCCCGACTGGCGCGCGCGCTTCGAGAGCCGCTGGGACCGGGAGAGCGAGATCGTGCCGGACGAGTTCCCCACGTACCACGGGCTCATGATGGGAGACGACGGCATGCTGTGGGTGCACGACTACATGCGCCCGGGGGAGCGGAGCGAGTGGTTGGGATTCGATGAAGATGGCAGGTGGGTGCGTACCCTGGTGCTTCCTGCCCGGACCGGTCTGCTGGACATCGGGCCCGATTGGGCGCTGGTAACGACACGGGATGAGCTGGGGGTGCAGCGCGTTGAGGTGCGGGGGTTGGTGCCAGCATGACAAGGACCGTGGCCATAGCGCTTGCCGCCGCCGTCGCGGCCTGCGCAGACCACTCCTAGGCGGCGTGCGCTTCGTCGCATCAGTCATCAATCCCGAGAACCCGACAGAGTTCGACCTCGCAAGAGCCAAGACGTTCCTGCGGCGAGCAGGCAGGTCGGAGCGCCACGCGATTGACCAACTCTATCGGTTGGTGAGCGCGGCCCGACTCAGATCGCCGGAGTAGGGCCGCGAATCTTCGACCCTACTCGGAGAACGGCCCTGTCGTACTCATTCCGCTCCATCGACTCTCTAGCCCTTCAGCGCCGTGGTGGCCCCATGCCCGGAGTATCTCGGCGTAGCACTTCGGCAGGTCGAAACACCGATACGCTCGCCCGCCATGACCTCTCGGGAAGCGGACGATGTGGGCTACCGCGACCTTCGGCAAAGAAGCGACGCGGGTGTGGGAACTCCCGCCATTCAAGTCCGGTTTTCCCGCTTTCGCGGCACGATCCAGCAAGGTCCAGTTCAACGGCAGGAAACGCAGATCGTGCAGTCCGGGTTGACTTTAGACGATTTCCCGCCGTGATTTGCGCCGTCAGCGATCCGCCGGGCTGGCAAGTACGTTCTCGACCTCAGGCGCGAGCCCGGCGGCGGTCTTCCAGAGCCTTCAGAAGCTGTTCTTCGTCGGCCCTCTGATAGCACAGCGTGCAACCGGGCGGCGCCCACACTCGCCAGCGGATTCCTGGGCGCGGGCAGCACCGGAGCCTCCTCGGGTGCGGGGTTCGTCGCCCGCGCCTCCCGCAACGCGTCGAGGGCCTCGTCCGTGACAGGCGTGATGTGCTCGTATCCCGACTGGGACCGCCGCCCCGAGGAAGCGATCTTCGTTGACGAAGGAGGGCGCCCGAGGCGCATGAAGCTCCACCGGGGTGTACAAACGGCAATCACCTGACAGTAGGCCAGAAGAAAGGACGGTGGCCAGACCGACCTCGCCGGGGTTAGCTGAGAAGTGCTTCATCGGCAGTCCACCGTAGTTGAGTGGCTGTCCAACGTAAGCAGGGCTCTGCCGGGTGCCGCGCAAACATATCCTCTATCTGGGTCCCGCCTCAGATTGACTCTTCTGTGAACAAAGTACCGTAACACGTTGATGCAGTCCCCACTACCGCACCCTACAATGCCACCGTCGTATGCAAATGCCGCCCGCTCGCGCGACACCTCCACGGCACCCAACACCTGCTCGAAATCTGCGCATGGCCGAGTCTCGCCACCGTGGATGCGCCTATAGCTGCCGTCTGGACCCCACTCGGCTCGGCCATTCCACCTCTGCACTGGGTCCCAACACTCCATCGTGTAACCGCCGAAGTGCTCCACAACAGCCACGACACCAGCTGCTTGCACTGGGGTAGCAAGCGCACCGTTGCGTAGGGTTCGTTTCTCATGTCACACACCCCAAACCCCTCATCCATGCCCATTACAATGTGCTCGGGGACGTGAGTCATCGGCACTTCCAGCGTAACTCGCTCGGGCAGATCCTCGCCAATGCCCACCAGATTGCAACCTGTCAGCACGGCAGGAAAGGTGAACAGAATGGCAACGGCATGTCGCATAGACATGGGGGGTGATCCTTCCTCTCCGTGCCCCCGGGTCCCGCACCGACTCGCGACCAGGTTCGATTCCGGGCGGCTACAACAACTCTTGCGTGTGTTCCTCAAGGTACGTGTAGGGCACCGCGCACGACAAGCCCTTACGTTGCCGTAGCCGATGCTCCCGTATCTGCCGCTGCGCGGGGAACGCCCCCGAGTTGGTCGCTGGGACCGACAAGGTCGGTGGCGGGTTCGTTTGGCCGCAGAAACTGCTCATCGGGGGTGGGAGATCGTCCGGGTGCGACTTGGCCTCACACTTCCCCTCCGGACCCGCAACTTCGTCCGCTACGATCCCATTTGATCCGACGGCATCCGGCTCATTTTTGCATATCTTAAGTGATACATGGTTCGTGCCGGGCTGGCAGGGCGCTAGTCCTCCAGGTCCAGCGCGAGCACCGCACCGAGCAGGACATTCGCGCCGCGGGTGATGTCATCCGGCGCGGTGAATTCCCGGGGCGAATGGCTGATCCCGTCCCGGCTCGGGACGAAGATCATCCCGACGGGTCCGAGTTCCGCCATGCTCTGGGCGTCGTGTCCGGCGCCGGAGGGCATTCGCACATGGCTGTAGCCGAGCTCGGCGGCGGACGCCTCCACGATGTCGCGGAAGCGGGGGTCTGTGGGAGCGGCGAGGCTCTCGTAGAAGTGGTCGAAGTCGATGGTCACGTCGCGGACCTGCTCGATCGCGCCGGCACGGGCTTCGATCTCGCCGAAGACGCGCTCGATCTTCGCCATTTCGAGGTCCCGGATCTCAAGCGTGGCGCGAACCTCTCCCGGCACGACGTTCGGCGCGCCTGGCACGGCCTCGATCTTGCCGACGGTGGCGACCTGTCGCCCTTCCATGGTGGCCGCGACATCGTTGACGGAGCGGATCAGGTCGGCGGCGGCGACGAGCGCGTCCCGGCGCTGGGCCATGGGGGTCGTCCCGGCGTGGTTCTGCGCGCCATGCACCGTGATGTTCCAGCGGCGAATGCCCACGATGCCCTCGACGACGCCGATCTGGATGCCGGCTGCCTCGAGGAGGCCGCCCTGTTCGATGTGCAGCTCGAAGAAGCCGGACATGCTGCCGGGTTCGCGCCGTGCGTCGTCGAGCCGCGGGGGGTGGCCGCCGAGTCGGACGGTGCCGTCCCGGATGGTGAAGCCCGAAGCCGTGACGATGTCGAACTCGGCGTGGTCCACACGCCCGACCAGCGCCCGGCTCCCGGTTTTCCCGCCCTCCTCGTTCTGGAAGATGATGACTTCAAGGGGGTGGCGGAGTTCGACACGGTGGTGGTACAGCGTCAGCGCGACCTCCAGAGCCCCCGCGGAGCCCACCTGGCCGTCGTAGCTGCCGCCCTCGGGAACCGTGTCCATATGGGACCCGATGATGATCGGAAGCGCAACCGGGTCGGTGCCGGGACGCCTGCCCACGAGGTTGCCCGCCAGGTCGACCGACATCTCCAGGCCGCTCTGTTCCATCACCCGGCGAGCGTAGGCCCTGCCTCCCAGATCCTCGTCGCTGTACGCGAGCCGGGTCGTGCCGCCGTCGTTCGTGCCGCCGAAGCGCCGGAAGGCGCCGAGGATGGCGTTGAGGCGGTCGCCGTCCACGCGCGGGGCCTGCCAGGCGGGCGCAAGCGCGCGCAAGCCTCGTGGCAGCGACGCCGCGAAGACCGCGGAGGCCTTCAGGAAGTCGCGCCGGGGCCGCGGGCGAGCGGAGCCCGGGGGCGGGGGGAAGGGGGGGGCGGGTAGCGAGTCGCGGGTCATTCCATGTATCCTGGCGGGTGGCATCTCGGTGACATTATAAGGTGAGGCAGGGTACTTGGACGAGGAAGCATTCAACTTCGACGGCGACTACGGTGAACGCTACGAGGCGTTGGCGCGGCGGGTCATTCCCGGGTACCGAACCCTCTTCCCTATGATCGCGGCGGTGATCGATCCGGACCTCCCCCCGGCGGGACGCCTACTTGTGGTGGGTGCGGGGACGGGCATCGAGATGGTCACCTTCAAGCGGGTTCGTCCCGACCTTCGGATCCACGGCGTGGACCCCTCGGAGCAGATGCTGGAGCTGGCGAAACGGCGCGTGGCCGCGGCGGAAGTCACCAGCGGCGTGACCTTCCAGCTGGGGTACGCCGCCGACGTGCCGCCCGCCCCCCTCTTCGACGCGGCCACGCTCCTCAACGTCCTTCACTTCGTCCCCGACGACGGCGGCAAGGCGACGCTGCTCGCCGACATCGCACGGCGGCTCAGACCGGGCGGCGTCTTCGTCTTCTTCGACCTGCACGGCGACCCCGGTTCGGAGGAACACGAGCGCTACATGCCGGCGTGGCGGCGCTTCTGGACGATCCGCGGCATGACGCCCGAGGAAGAGCGCGACTTCGAGGGCCGCATCCGCGACGGGATTCACTTCGCGCCCGCGTCGCGGATCATCGAGCTGGCGCGGGAGGCTGGCTTCGCGGAGCCCCGCCGCTTCTACAAGAGCATGTTGTACGGGGGGTGGACCTTTCGGAGGGGCTGAGGGGTGACCAATATGGGCAGGACACCCATCGCGACAGCACCAGAGGAGGTCGCGGCCATGACAATCTCGTACCGAGCGCTTCTGGTCCTTGCCGCAGTCGCGGCCGGAGGCGGGTGCGCCGACCTGGCCCTCGAACCGGATCAGATTCCGCACTCGCTGGTGATCTCCCCCGCGGATGCTCGCATCAAGGTGGGGGACGTCGGGAAGCTGACCGTGACGGTGTTCGACGAAGAAGGACAGGTTATTCCGGGGCCGCCGTCGTGGGCGCCTCCTGACTGGCAGATCTCGGATCCCGCCAAAATCGACTTCGCCACGGACGGGAGCTTTGCCGCGCTGAACAACGGCGAAGTGAGGATAGGGGCTGGTCTGGCAGGGCTGAGAGACCGCACGGGAGTCCTGATCAGCCCGAGCAGGGTGGTGCTGTCGGCGCCAGCGGTCTACCTGAACCAGGTCGTCCAGAATCTCGAGGGCAGTGTTCCGCTCATCGCCGGGCGTGAGGCCCTCCTCCGGGTTTTCCTTACCGGAGATCAGGTGAGCTACTACGAGCCCCGAGCGTTTGGGGATTTTATCCAGGACGGCGCATTGGTCCACACGGCGGCGATGGGCCCCCCGTATCTGATTCCCGACGCGGTGAACGAGAGGTGGCAGCTTCAATCGTTCAATGCCGTGATCCCCGGGGATGTTATCCAGCCCGGGTTGGCGCTGAGCGTGGAGATCGATCCCGATGGGGTGGTGCCCCTGAGTCCCGGGAGCCAACTCAGGGTTCCGGCCGAGGGCGCGCTGGGGCTCAACGTCACAGTTCTCCCGGCCCATCGCCAGACGATCGTTCCCGTCCTGGCCGTCACGGACACGGACGAGCAGATCCTGAACTGGACCCGGGGAATGACTGCCGAAAGTCCACATCTGCGGTTCGCCCGCACCGTTCTCCCGATCGGCGAATTCGACGTGACGGTCCACGAGCCCGTCCATACGACGGCCGACCTGGCGACCAACAGCGGCTGGCTCCAGTTGATTCGCGAGATGAGAGTGATCTGGGCCATGGAGGGTCGGAGCGGCTACTACTACGGGGCTGTTGTGCCGCCGCGCAACACCGCGTGGGGTGGATTGGGCTACATCGGCTTCCCTGTGAGTGTCGGGAGGAATCGGGACGTTACCTTCGCCCACGAGTTGGGGCACAACCTGAGCCTCCGGCACGCTCCGTGCGGAGGCGCTGGTCGTCCCGACCCGGCATTCCCGTACAACGGTGGGAGCACAGGTGTCTGGGGATACAACCCGCAAACCGGCGGACTCGTCGACCCGATTGTGTACAAGGACCTGATGGGGTATTGCAGCCCGGATTGGATCAGCGACTATAGCTTCGTGAAGGCGCTGAATTATCGCATCCGGACCGAGATCAGCGGGGGCCCGGCAGAATGGGCGCATCGCGGTCAATCGGAGAATACGCTGCTTCTGTGGGGAAGCGCGGGGAACGGGGAGCTTCTGCTCGAGCCCGCTTTCCTGCTGGAGACCCCGGCTGCACTGCCGACCGGCGGCGGGCCCTATCGGCTGGAGGGATTCGGCGCTGGCGGCCGGGTCCACTTCTCCTTCGATTTCACTCCGACGCCGTTGGAGTTCGGCGGTGGTCACTTCCTCTTTGCCGTCCCCTTCGACCGGGACCGGCAAGGGACGCTGGAGCGCGTGGTCCTCTCGGGACCCGAGGGCGAATTCACCCTGGGTCCGGCGAGCACCAGCCCCATGGCGATCATCACCGACCGCGACACCGGCCGGGTGCGCGCAATTCTGCGTGACTGGGGCGGCGGCTTCACGCGCCTGGAAGGCAACTCGGAGATCATGGTCAGCGACGGCCTGCCCGCAGGTATGTGACGGGCGTCCGGGCGGGCGCATGGCGATCCGCCGCGGGATGCGACGGGGCGCGCCGGATGATATGGTAACAGCCTGTGGCACACCCGGCGTCGCACCGAGAGGGACGGAGCGCCGGGGCCATCCGACGCTCTTGAGCCCCGTGCTCTTGCGCTAGCACCGACCCAGATGTGAGGCCTCCAATGTCCAGAGCCAACCGCGATTCACGTTCGGCTGTGACCCAGTTCGCCGCTCTCCCCCTGATTGCCCTGTTGTGGGCCTGTGCCCCGGGATCCGACACACCACCGTCCACCGCCGTCGCCTACGAAGGCGCACGAGTCATCGTGGGGGATGGGAGCGTGATCGAAGACGCCGTCTTCGTCGTGGACGATGGCCTCTTCACGGAGGTGGGGGCGGCAGACGCCGTAGAGATTCCCGAGGGGGCCGCCCGCGTGGACCTGAGCGGCAAGACCGTGATGCCGGCGATTGTGAACGCCCACATTCATCTGGACCCCGAGCGGGATGCGCGGACCGGGCAGCTCCAGCACATGGCCTACTACGGGGCGTCGCTGGTGGTGAGCCTGGGGCATGACGAAGGAGACGCGCCCTTCGAGATGCGGGACGAGATCGTGCCCGACGGTGCACGTTCACAAACCGCGGGCCGGGGCATCACCTCACCGGAGCCGGGCCGTAGCGAGGTCCCCCACTGGGTCACGACCGAGGAGGAGGCGCGGGCGGCGGTGAGAGATCTCGCCGGGCAACAGGTCGACATCGTGAAGATCTGGGTGGACGACCGGGGCGGACAGTACGAGAGGCTCTCCCCGGAACTCTACCGCGCTGTCATCGACGAGGCGCACGCCAACGGCCTCCGCGTGACTGCCCATGTGTTCCGCCTGGAGGACGCGAAGGGCCTGCTCAGGGCGGGCATCGATGCCTTTGCGCACGGAATTCGCGACATGGACGTCGACGACGAATTGGTCGATCTCTGGCGGGAGCACCCGGATGTCGTACTCGTGCCCAACCTCCCCGGTCCGGGGGTGGTCGAGGAATTCGGCTGGCTGTCGGGAACGGTGTCCGCCGATCGCATCGCCGAGATGAACGCCGGTTCAACCGATCGCCCCGCGGCACAGGAGTCCTTCGGGATCCAGGCGCGGAATCTGGTTCGGCTGAGTCAGGAGGGGTTCAAGGTGGCCTTCGGGACCGACGGGAGTTCACCATGGGCGGTGCATCAGGAGCTGGCCGACATGGTTCGGACCGGGATGACGCCGGCGGATGTGATCGTGGCAGCGACAAGCGCATCCGCGGAGTTCATGAGGGCCGACGATCTGGGCACGGTCGAGGCCGGCAATAGCGCCGATTTCATCGTATTGGACGCAAACCCCCTCGACGACATCACGAACACGCGCGCAATCAGCGCGGTCCATCTGCACGGGGTGGCGGTGGACCGCGACGGACTGGGTGAGCGTTTCCGGGGGGCGGGCGGGTAGGCCGAACCTGACCCCGGCGGGTCAGGGCGTTGGTCCCGCGCCCCGTCAGCCTCCCGGGCCCGTAATCATGTACTCGCTCGGCGGCTCCATCCCGAGCAGGTGCTCGACGAAGTAGTCCCAGGTTCTGCGCACTACATAGGGCTCGTTGGCGTACCCGTGGTTCCGGTTCGGAAGCACGAACATGTCGAAGTCCTTGTTGTGCGCAACGAGTTCGTTGATCACGCGGATGGTCATGTTGGGATGGACGTTGTCGTCGAGTGTGCCGTAGTGGAGCAGCAGTTTGCCCTTCAGGTTTGCGGCAAGGTTCTGGTTGGCCTGGCTGTCGTAGTTGTCGGTCCCGTCCGCGCTTTCCACCAGCAGCCCCTGGTACTTTTCCGCCCAGGGAAAGTGATAGCCGCGGTTGTCGTGGTTGCCCGCGCCCGACACCGCAACCTTGAAGAAGTCGGGGTGGCGAAGGATTGCATCGGTTGACGAAAAACCACCCCCGGAATGCCCGAAAATCCCGACTCGCGCAAGGTCGATCTGGGGATAGCGTCCCGCCAGCTCCTTGAGCGCCGAGATGTGATCGGGGAGGCCGTTGTCACCCATGTTGCCGTAGTAGCCGTCGTGGAATGCCTTGGAGCGGAGCGGCGTCCCGAAGGCGTCCACCGCGAAGACGATGAAGCCGAGTTCGGCGAGCGCACGGCCATTGCCACGCCCGGAGGCGAAAAAATTGTACTGGGTGACGGCGCCCACCTGTGGGCCCGGGTAGATGTAGTCGACCACGGGATAGCTCTTCGCCGGATCGAAGTTCGAAGGGAACCAGAGCAGGCCGTACACGCTGGTGACGCCGTCCCTGCCCCGCGCCTGGAAGGGAACGGGCGGGATCCAGCCGGCTTCTTCCAACCCGGAGATGTCACTGGTTTCGATGGTCTGGACGACACGCCCGTCCCGACCCCTCACAACGGCCAATGGCGCCTCTTCCGGGGTCGAATACTGGTCGACGAAGTAGCGCCCCGAGGGGGACGGCGTGATCTGGTGCACGGCGTCCTCCGCGCCGAGCAGTTGCAGCCCGGAGCCGTCCATGCCGACGCGGTAGAGGTGAACGAAGTAGGGGTGCCGGCCCTCTTCGCGGCCGACCGCGGTGAAGTAGACCGTGCGGCTGGCCTCGTCCACCGAGATGAGTTCGGTGACCAGCCACGGACCCGAGGTGACACGGTTCTTGAGGTTCCCGTCGCCGTCGTAGAGGTAGAGGTGGCCGAAGCCGTCCCGCTCGGACCACCACAGGAACTCGGATCCGTCGCCCAATACGCGCCAGGCGGGGGCGAGGCGGGTGAACTGATTCAGTTCGACGTAGGTCGGCCCGGTCTCTTCGAGGAGTTCGGTTGCGGCGCCGGTCGCGGCGTCCACCCTGAACAGCTTGTAGCTCTTGAAGTCGCGGCTGCGGTGCGTGTAGAAGACCGACTGGCCATCGGCGGTCCACTGGACATCGGCGAATGCCGTGTCGCCTGGAGTGAAATTGCCGGGCTGGGGATCGACGTCGGCTCGTACCCCGGTGCGGCCCTCGACGTCGAAGACCCAGAGCTGCGAAGTCGGAATGACCGAGTCGCCCGGCAGAGCGTACGCCCAGGAGTGAAGAATGGGCCGGCCGTCGGCGGCCTCGAGGAGATGGAAGCGCTCGACCTCACGTTCGTCGTAGCGGTGGGTCGCGATGCGGCGCGAGTCCGGGGACCACTGGAGGACCGGTGACCGCTCCCGGCTCGCTCGCCGGCTGGTGATCTCCTGGCAGCAGCCCTCGGGGATGGCGCCGTAGCCGAAGTCTTCCTCCCCGTCGCTGCTGAGCTGAGCCTCCTCGCCCGTGGCCGCGTCGCGCACCCACAGGTTCTCGTCCCGGGCGAAGGCGATCCAACGGCCGTCGGGGGACGGGCGTTCCGCGTCCGAGGGAGCGGGCTCATCGCTGGGGCCGGAGCACGAGTAGGATTGGATGTCGCAACGCCAGCGCACCGAGTCGGCAACGTGGAACTGGACGGCACCGCCCCCGTTTACGAAATCGAATTCCGTGAAGGGAAGGTCGCGTCCTTCGTAGGCCGTGTCGGCGGCGAGGGAGAGCGCGGCCGCGAGGCGGGCGTGGTCGAAGGCGGGGCGGCGCGAGGCGGCGGCCGGGTCGACCACGACGAACTCGTACCCCGACGGGGTGCGGCCGCGGAACCAGAAGCGGTCACCGTCGAAGAACTCGGGCGCGACCTGATCCCCAGAGACAAGCTTGGACGCGTGCCAGGGCAGGAACTGCTCGGCGCGGGCGTAGTCGCGCTCGGTGACTTGCTGGGCGTGAGCGGGGGCGGCAAACGGCAGGGTGGCCCCGGCGAGCAGGGCCAGGGTGGCCGCGGCGAGGGGGAGGGGGCGAAGTGTCGTCGTCATGTTGACCTCGGGTCGAACGCTGGATGATGGGTCGTACCGCCCGTATACTGGCCGGGCGCGGGATCGTTTGCCAGACCCGACCATCCATCCGACTGCGGGGAGCTCTCCATGCGCCTGTCCATCCCGACCTTGGCTCTCTTTGCCGCCCTGGCCCCAGCCACGGCAATCGCGCAGGAGTCCCTCGACCCCGAACGGGACGCCATGTACGCCCGGTACCTGACGATCCCCTCGCTGGTCAAAGGGGGGACGGTCTGCTCCGACGCCGGACTGCTCGGCGGTGCGCCCTGCAGTGTGAACTGGATGCCGGACGGCCAGAGCTTCTGGTTCGCCGAAGGGCAACCCGACCAAACGGTCATTCGCGTCTTCGACCCCGAACGGGCAGTCACCGAGCCTCTGTTCGACACCGATCGGGTGCGCGCGGGCATGGCAGGAGCGCTCGGGTATCGCCCGCCCTATCAGGGGCTCCCCTTCGACGGGTTCACCTTCGTCGGCGACGGAATGGACTCGGTTCGGTTCACCTTCGACGACCGTGCCTTCCGGATGGACCTCACGGACTACGTAGTGAGCCCCGTCGCCTCGGCTGAAACGGAAGCCGCCGCCCGTGCGGCCCCGCGTGTCGTCAGGCAGGGCTTCACCAGCGGAGCCCCCGCCGTCATGGAGGTTCCGTCGCCTGACGGCCGTTGGCTGCTCACCGAGAAAGACGACGACCTGTGGATCCGCGCCAGCTTCGATGGCCGCGAGCAGCCGGTGATGGAGGACGGAGAGGAGGACTACGCGTGGAGCGTGCAAGGCGCGATGTGGGCACCGGACGGAGCCCGCGCCGCGGTCATGAAGGTGGACGCGAGGCGGATGCCGCGGGTGCCGATCCTGCATTGGTTGAAGCAGACCGAGGAGGTCGAGTACGCGCCGTTCTCGAAGGCAGGCAACCCGTATCGCCGGCAGGAAGTCCACATCGTGGATGTCCACGGACGGCAATCGGTCGCGGTCGATGTGGGTGACGAAGACCAGCTGCTGAGTCCGGTTGGTTGGCTTCCCGACGGCTCCGAATTCCTCTTTCTACGGATGCTCCGAAGCTACCAGACCCTCCACCTGGTCGCCGCCGACCCCGCAACCGGTGAGACCCGGGTAGTCCTGGAAGAGACCCAGCCGACATTCATCAAGGGGATCGGGACGACCCCGTCGTGGCGCTCCCTGGCGCGTCCTCTCTCGGACGGCGAGCGCTTCCTGTGGATCAGCGAGCGCGACGGGTGGGATCACCTGTACCTGTACGGTATGGACGGCCGCCTGCTCGCGCGGCTGACGGAAGGTGCATGGCCTGTGTTGGGCGTGGTCCATGTGGACGAAGACGGCGGATACGTCTATTTCACCGCCCACCGGGAGGAGCGACTCTACGACACGCACCTCTACCGTGTGCCTCTGTCCGGGGGCGACGTGGTGCGTCTCACCGAGGGCGAGGGGCAACACAGTGCCGGGATCTCGCCAAGCGGCGCTTTTGTGGTCGACACGCATTCGAGCACAAGCCGGCCACCCCGCACCGAGGTGCGCACTGCGACTGGAGAGTGGGTCGCGATGGTGACCGAAGCCGACGTGAGCGCGCTCGACGAGCTGGCTTGGAGCCCGCCCGAGGAGTTCGTCGTCAAGGCCGCCGATGGAGAGACCGACCTGTACGGGCTCATCTACAAGCCGCACGACTTCGATCCGGGCGCGAAGTACCCGGTCATCGACTACATCTACAACGGCCCCTTCATCTCCTGGGTGCCGAAGACCTTCCTTGATGGGCGGGGCATCGGCCAGGCCGCGCTGGCACAACTCGGGTTCGTGGTCTTCATGGTGGACGGACGCGGCACCACGGAGCGTGGCAAGGCCTTCCAGGACGTGGCGTACCGCAACTTCGGCCGCAACGAGATCCCCGACCACCGCGCCGCGCTCGAGCACGCCGCCGCCACGCGACCCTGGATGGACCTGGACCGGGTCGGCATCCACGGGGGCTCATGGGGCGGATACATGACCGTGCGGGCGCTGCTCCTCGAGCCGGATTTCTACGATGTCGGCGTCGCCACAAACGGCGTGTACGACATCCACGACCAGGCGTCCGGGGCGATCGAGCCCTACATGGACCTGCCGTCGGAAAACCCGGAGGGGTACGAATACGGATCGAGTCTGCGGCTTGCCGGCAACCTGAAGGCGAAGCTCCTGCTGATCCACGGGACCAGCGACGTCAACGCCACCTTCTCGGCGACGATGAAGATGGTCGAAGCGCTGATCCGGGCGGGCAAGCCGTACGACCTGATCGTCGTGCCCGAGCAGCCTCACTGGTTCACGGGCCAGAGCGCCGCGTACACCGACGGCGCCCTCCGGAGGTACTTCCAGGAGCACTTGCTGGGGCTGACGGGGCGGGAGCGGGGGGTGAGCCCTTAGCGGGCCGGACTACGCGCCGGGGACGGAGGGACTACGTACTCCGGCAGGTGGTAGAGGGTTCCTTGGTTCGAGCCTGCACACCAGACCCGGTGGATTCGCCCCTGTCTTATTTGATTGGAAACCCGCCAGATCGCTTTCTGACGCCGTAAGTCATTGATTTACAATGACATACATTCTTGATGGGTATTTGATTGGGAGTGGTGCGCATTTCGGTCGGTAGCGTTCCAAATGGCCAAATCGGCCCAGGTTTCGCTAGAATGCGGCTACCCTTGAACACGAGGTCCGCTTAGTCACGGAGAGCCAACGCCCGGTGACAGTTCCGCACTCATCCCGCTACCTCACCGACTTGGTGCATCAGCTCTGCGCCCGTCCTCACGAGACCGAGTGGGTGGAATTCAAGGAGAACAACTGGAATCCTGAGTCGATTGGCAAGTACATATCGGCCCTAGCAAACTCGGCTGTGCTACACGGCAAATCACACGGTTATGTACTCTGGGGGGTGAAGGACGGCACCCACGAACTCGTGGGAACGGACTTTGTTCCCGGTTCCACCAAGAAAGGGAACGAACTCGTCGAGCCTTGGCTCGCGCGGCTCCTGGAGCCGCAGGTCCAATTCCGCTTCACGGAGCTCGAGGTGGATGGATCGCGAGTTGTCCTACTTGAAGTCGAACGCGCGACGAGCCGACCAGTGGCCTTCCAGGGTACCGAGTTCATCCGCATCGGCAGCTCCACAAGAAAGCTGCGAGATCACCCAACCAAGGAAAGGCAGCTCTGGCGTCTTTTCCTGGACTCCGCCCGGCATCGCAGCCGAGCATCTCTCTGGCCAGGACATCCTCCAGGTCCTGGATTATCCGGCCTATTTCCACTTACTCGGAGTCCCGCCAGCGGATGGACAGGATGCCATCCTGAAGGCCCTGACCCACGACGAGCTCATCACGTCGAACCAAGCCGGTGGCTATGACATCACCAACCTGGGCGCCATTCTGTTCGCCCGTCGGCTAGCGCAATTCCCCGGCCTGAAGCGGAAAGCTGTGCGCTTAATCCGCTATCGCGGCTCCGGGCGCATGGACGCAGAGCGCGAGCAGGAAGGCGGCAAGGGCTACGCGACCGGTTTCAACGGCCTGGTAAGCTACGTCCACGCTTGGACTCCATCCAACGAAGTACTGGGACCCGCGTTCCGCCGAGAAATACCGATGTTCCCGCCGGTCGCCATTCGCGAACTCGTCGCCAATGCTCTGATCCACCAGGACTTCACGATCACTGGCGCCGGGCCGATGATCGAGATATTCGACCGACGCCTGGAAATCAGCAATCCCGGCGAGCCGCTGGTGGACACACAGCGCTTTCTGGACTCGCAACCCCGTTCTCGGAACGAAAAGCTTGCATCCCTTATGCGCCGCCTGAACATCTGCGAGGAACGGGGCACCGGGATCGACAAGGTCGTAGCCGCCGTGGAAGCCTTCGCACTTCCGGCACCAGTATTCGAGAAGCCTCCAGGATTCACGCGGGCCCTCCTGTTCGCCCACAAGCCGTTCCGCGAAATGGACCGCCAGGAGCGTCTACACGCCTGTTACATGCACGCCTGCCTTCGCTACGTGACCCAGCAGCCCATGACGAACTCTTCCCTGCGGACACGCTTCGAGATCGCCGACAGAAACGCCTCGATGGCGTCCCGTATTCTCGCCGATGCCGTAGAGGAAGGGTTGATCGTAGTCGCCGACCCGGCGGCAGGTCCCCGCTTGCGACGGTACCTGCCGTTCTGGGCGCAGTCATGACCGGGTGCTCGCGACACCCGGCCCCAATTCGCCCCTGTTTTATTTGATCGGAAACCCGCCAAATCGCACCCAAAGATCGTAAGTCATTGATTTACCACGACATACATTCTTGATGGGTATTTGATTGGGACGGTTCTCGGTGGTAACTCCCAGCCTGTGGCGCACCCACGATGCGGGCCAAGATCCGGCTTACACCTCCGGAACTCGATTGATGCCTGGTGACGAACCCGCCGTTGCCCGTGCAAACGCCCGCTGGAACGCCTCCTCTCCGCCGGGCCGCAGACCGGCCAGGGCGCCCGAATGCAGGGCGGCGTGAGCGAATGTCTCGCCGTAGCCCCGGGCCATGGTCATGACGACAAGGTCGGTGGAGAACGTGACAACCTGGCAGGGGACGTGGAGGACCGGTCCCTGGGTGAGAAAGGGCCTGGTGCGGCCCGGGTCGAAGAGGTCGAGCCCAGTCAGGTGTTCCAGTACTCGCGGGACACCGGCCCCGATGAAGGCGAGCATGCAGTGGCCGTCGGTGGTCTCGGTGAAGGGGGTTTCCGATGGCATGGTCGGCGGCGTCCCCGCGCCCAGGTGCCAGATCGAGACCTGGGTTCGGTTCATGCGTGAGATAACGAGTGGACCGTGAACCCCCACCTGACCGTAGCCCGCCGGCACGGGCAGATCCATGGGCCGTTGGGTCGCCACGCTGCCGTCCTGGAAGTCCCAGCGGCGCCGGTGGCTCAGGTCGACCAGCCACGGGCCACCGTGCCGTTCCTCGTTCCGGTAACACAGCACGACGGTCCACCCGTCCCGCGTCTCGGTCGCGGCCGGGTTGGCGTCGAACGCGACCGGGGAGCGGCGGAGCGCGGTCGGCGCGGTCGGCGCAATCGGCGCGGTGGCGATCTCGTCCCGCCCCCTCATGAGCGCAGCCTCTCTCCCTTGGGGTCGTAGAAGTGCGGGGCGACGACCGTAGCCGTACAGGTGGACTTGCGTCCCGACCCCATATTCTCGTAGATGTTCAGGCTACCCCCCCTCACGGCATGCTCCTCACGCACCAGAGCCATCCCGTACTGCCACCCCAGCGTCTCGCTGCGGCGCGTCGTGCACACGTAACCGAGGATCTCACCGTCGGCGACGATCACGGCGCCATCGCCCGGGCCGCCGCCCGGCTGCGCGCCCGGCGCGGCCCCCACGTCGCCCCGGTGAGACCCCGACCCCTCGTCCACCCGAAGCCCCACCAGCTTCATGCGGCCCGGCTGTTTCGCACAGGCACGCAGCGCGGGGGCACCGACCTTGCGCGAGACCGTGTCCTCCCGGTCCCACAGGAACCCCATCCCGATGTCCGTCAGTGTGACGCGCTGCTCCGATTCGGCTCCGATGATGATGTGCCCCTTCTCGGCGCGCAGGCAATTCTGGGCCTCGAGGCCGAACGGCTGGATCCCGAAGTCGGCTCCGGCCTCAACTAGTATATCCCACACATATTGGCAATAGCTGGATGGGACATGCAGCTCGAACGACAGCTCGCCGACGAAGCCCAGACGGAGACACCGCGCTTCGACCCCGTCCCCCACGGTGATCCGGCGGGCGCCCATGTACGGGAAGGCCTCGTTCGAGACATCGTCGCCCGTCACCCGCTCCAGTACCCTGCGCGCGTTGGGCCCGGCCAGGTTCAGCGAGCCCAGGACATCGGTGATGTTCACGAGGTGGTAGTCCCACCCGTCGTAGCGGGTGTGATAGCGGAACCACTCCACCGTCGTCCCGGCCCGGGCCGAGCTCGTCGTGAAGTAGTACTCGTCCTCGCCTTCCTTGACAATTACACCGTCATCTATTAGATGTCCCATATCGTTGCACATCGCCGAGTACATGCACCGGCCGGGACGCGCCCTTCGCATGTCGGAGATGTACACCCGCTGCAGCGCGTTCAGGGCGTCGGGACCGTAGACCCGGAACTTTCCCAGCGGTGAGCTGTCGAGGAGTCCCACATTGCGGCGGACGTTGAGGATCTCGTCGCGGCAGCTCCGGTCCTCGGAGAAATAGCGGGCGCGCGTCCATGGTCCCATCCGCCGAAAGATCGCGCCCCGCCCGGCCTGCTCCTCGTGCAAGGGCGTCCGTTTGTGCACGTCGTGGGGCGGCCCGGCCAGGGTCGCCATGCTCGGCGGTACGAGAGGGGGCCGCACCGTGGTCGGCGCGGGTACCGCGGCCTTGCCGGAATCGTCCGCCAGCGCGGCCATGATCATCGCCAGATTCTGTCCCGTGACCCGGTACTGGCCCGGGCCGAGCCCGAACCCGCCGAACCGTTTGGCCAGTTCGGGGGCGTCAAAGCCCTGGGCGGCGGACTCGACCACGTTCTTGTAGGTGCCGTCCTCGTCCAGATCGACGAACGCCTTCGCGCCGCGGCCGATCGCGGGCCCGTGGCAGATGCCGGTCCCCGCGACAGGCCCAGGCCGGGAAGCGAGCGTGCTCGCAGCCTTCTCGATCGCGCCGCAGAGAGCGGGGACATCGCTGCCGCGCCGGCGTGAGGTCCCGGCCCCGGCCTTCCCGGTCACCTCCGCCCGCCCGATCGCCCGCGCCTGTCCGGCCGTCCCCGCCCGGCGGCAACACTCCGCCGCCCGCAGCCCCGCGCGCCGTCCCGACGCCGTGATCGACCCGGGGTCGCGCAGCCCTGTCATGCTCCCCGCCACGAACACGTCGTCGGGCAGCTCCACCGGCTGGTAGCTGTGAGTGTGCCCGCAGTAGCGGAGCTTCGCCTTGACCGTCGCCAGCACCCCGATCCGGGGCTGCGTGCCTGCGTTGGCAACCACCAGGTCGCACGCGTACCGGCGCGGACCGATACCACTCAGGCCCCACAGATCGCACCCCTTGACGTGCTTTCCGCCCCTGGTTCGCGCGGCCGCCCACCGGGTACGGAATGGAATCCCCATTTTGAACAACTCCTCCAACAGCGCGGGATCGTGCCCGCGCCGCCGGGAATCCGCGACGGCGCGGACCTCCACCCCGAGACGCGCCAGGTCGACCGCAGCTTCCAGGCCCAGATCGTCGCCGACGCTGAAGACGGCCGCCTTCCCCGGGCTGACCCCGTAGGTGCGCGCGAGCCGCCAAGCCGCGCCCGCCTGCATCACCCCGGGGCGGTCGTTGTGGTTGAAGACGAGAGGCCGGTCCATGCACCCCCCGGCGACCACCACCGTCCTGGCGCGGCACTCCCAATGGCACTCCCTGAACGGGTCGTCGTCACCGCCGACCGTAAATCCGGTCACCAGGTTCTCTCCCCACACGCCGGTCACCGGAGACCGGGTGAAGACGCGCACGTTCTCCGTCGCGTGCAGGCGCGCCGCCAGCTCCCTGGCCCGCTGCCACAGCGGCTTTCCCTCGAACTCCCTCACCCGCCAGGCGTCGTGTCCACCCATGCACGGCCGCCGCTCGAAGACGCACACCCGGAGCCCACGCTCCGCCGCAGCCAGCGCCGCTTCCATCCCCGCCGTCCCGCCCCCCACGACCGCCACGTCCACGTTCAGATAGCGCTCGGCACGCACGCCCGGCCGATACTCCCGCCGCGGATCGAGCACGCCCGTGCCCGCCATGCGCCGGAGACCGTTCTGAAAGAAGGGCCAGAGACGGTAGGGGCGGTGGAAGAGCCGGTAGTAGAACCCGGCCGGCATGAGCCGTTCGAAGGCGCCGATGAACCCGAACCGGTCCGTCTTCGGATCGCCGCGAACATTCTGGGCGCGCACGGACATGCCCGCCCGCAGTTCCGTGGTCTCGGCGCACTCGTTCGGCACCCCGTTGATGGACATGTAGGTGTTGGACGACTCGCCGTCGATGCTGTACAGCCCGCGCGGACGGTGGTACTTCAGGCTGCGGCTGAAGATCCGGACGCCGTTGGCGTAGAGAGCCGAGGCCACCGTGTCGCCCGCGAAGCCGGTCATCGGACGTCCGAGGAAGTCGAACGAGAGCGGCCGCGAGAGGTCGACCGGGCAGGTCGGCCCCGGCGGCAGGCGGTTGGCCGGCCCTGGCGGTGGCCGGTCTTCCGACACCGGGGACTCGTCTGGGGCCACGGCCACAGCATCCGGGCGGGCGAGCGTCATTCCTCCACCTCCCGGTTCGTCCCCGGATCACGCGTGGTCTTGAACCACACGCCGCAGCCCTGTCCGTGGTACCACCACTCCTCCCTCGGCTCGTACGGTATGAGCCGGAACTGGGTCCAGCGGAAGTGATCCTCGGCGCTGAGGTCCTCCTGATCAGGCCGCGGCCCCCTCTCCTGTCCCCCGAAGGTGAACTCGTACACGTCGCGCTTGCCGCAGACGGGGCAGGTGAGACGGAAGGTCATGTCCTGGCCGCCCGTGACCGAGAGCGGTGACGTGGGCCCGTCATCAGTCCCAATGCCCATACTTCATCGCCGCCGCGGTCTCCCCGGAGTAGCGGTTCTCCAGGAAGCGGCTCAGGGCGAAGGGCCGCAGGATCTCCGGCGTCTCGTCCGTGGCCATGTATTCCGCCATGTACTTCCCCGCCACCGGCCCGGACTTGAAGCCGAAGTAGCCCCAACCCGCGTCGAGGAAGAGCCCGTCGTAGCCCAGGTTGCCTTCCATGATCGGTGCCATGTCGGGGGTCATGTCGGCTAGGCCCGCCCAGATGCGCATGAAGCGGACGCCGCGCAGCGCGGGCATCAGTTCGGTCAGCGCCTCGGCCTGGTGCTTCAGGTAGTACGCGGTGGCGTCGTTGGTGTAGTTGACCTGCGGGTCCATGTGCGCGCCGGTCGCGATCTCGCCCTTGAGGGTCTGGTTGGCGTAGACGTGATAGGCGCCCGAGCTGAAGGTGTGGTGGAGGAAGGGCTTGAGAGGATGCGTGACCATCGCCTGAATGGTGAGGGGGTGGATCGGCAGCTCGATCCCCAGCATGGCAGCCACGGCCGTGCTGTAGCCCCCCGCCATGATCCCCAGCCGCTTGCACCCGATCGGTCCCAGCGTGGTGCGGACGCCGGTGACGCGGCCTCCCTCCGTGTCGATGCCCCGGACTTCGCAGCCCTGGTGGATGTGCACCCCGTGCGCCGATGCCCCCTTGGCCAGCCCCCAGACCACCGCGTCGTGCCGCACGACCCCTCCCGGCGGGTGGTACAGCCCGGCGTGAACGGGGAAGGCGAGACGGTCGGAGATGTCGAGGCCGGGGATCACCTCCGCGCACTGCTGCGGGTCCAGCAGCTCCGACTTCACGCCCACGAAGTTGTGTGTGTTGGCCAACATGCGAAACGCGCTCACCGAGGCCTCGCTGTGCCCGAGGTTCAGGGTTCCACAGTTGAAGAACATGAGGTTGTAGTCCAGCTCGTCGGTAAGGACACGCCACAGCTTCAACCCCTCGTCGTAAAGCCGCACGTTCTCCGCTGTCCGCTGGTTCGCCCGCACGATCGCGGTGTTGCGTCCGGAACCGCCGAAGCCGATGTAGTGCGATTCCAGCACGGCCACGTCGCGTATGCCGTGGGTTCGCGCAAGGTAGTAGGCGGTCGCGAGGCCGTGGATGCCGCCGCCGATGATCACCACGTCGTAGTGGCGCTTGAGGGGCGACGGCTTCCACAGCCGACGCAGCTTGAGGTAGCTCAAAGGACGCCTCGCACTGTTATGACTGGTCACTATGACCGGTCACAACACACGCCGTCCGCGACAGACGCCTCATCCGATCACCGAATACGACGAGTCGGGGTTGAGGGTCCGGAGACGGCTGAAGAAGCCGACCTCGCACGTGCGGCGCGTGTAGGGCAGCGGCATCGTGACCGGATCGCGGTCGTGATCGTGACCCGCCTCCACCTTCTCGATGAGTTCGGCCATCAGCTTGCCCGCCACAGGCGCGTTCTTGAACTGGTTCCCGGATGTCCCGACGGCCATGTAGAAGCCGGGAAGGTCCGACTTGTCGTAGATCGGGATCCAGTCGTCCGATACGTCGTACAGGTCGACCAGACCGCCGGTCTGCCCCGGGATGCCCAGACCCTTCAGCCGCTGCGCCTCGCGCATGACCTGGGTCTCCCACTGGTGGGTGAAACCGGTGTTGTAGTCGTCCGGATCGTCGACCCATTCCAGCACGTCGCAATCCGGATCCTCGGAGCCGATGAGGATGTGGTTCCCGTGGTCGGGCGGGAGTAGCAGCCGATGTCGCCGTCCGAGATCAGGGGAGCGATCTGGTTGTACTCGAGCCCCGCCGGCGCCGGGACGTAGCACACTTCCTGCTTGAGGGCGCGCGTCTTGACGTTCATGCCTTCGAGAACGCCCGCCATGCCGTTGATGATCGCCGAATGCGGCCCGCCCACGTTGACGACGACCGGGGCGTGGAGCGTCGTGCCGTCGGACAGCTTCACCCCGGAAACGCGGCCACCTCGCTGAGGATCTCCACGACCGCGGTGTTGAAGAGGAACTCGCCGCCGCGCGACTCACAGGCCCGCTGCACGTTGTGGCAGGCCAGCGTTGGGTCGTCGATGTACCCCGGACTCCGGGATGTACACGGCGCCGCGTATGTCTTCACCGGTCGGCTCGCCGAAGCGTTCGCTGTCGGTTCGTGACCGGGGGACCGTACGACCTTGTGTCGATCCAGGGGAAGCGTTCGCCCACCGCGCGAGCGGAAAGGTCCTCATAGGCGACGTGAAGCTCGTC
>CAUVXA020000003.1:0-7678 GCA_963555795.3 Longimicrobiales bacterium
AACCTGGTTCGCAACTGGTTCTTCGTGCAGACCGCCGCGGCCAACGAGGACGCGCGCGGGGTCAAGTTCGACGACGCGATCATGGGCGAACTCATCCGCTTCGTCTCGGCTCACGAAGTCGGGCACACGATCGGGCTGCAGCACAACATGCAGGCATCGGCGGCGTACTCCGTCGAGGACCTGCGCACGCGCTTCGTCTGTACGATGGGCGTGGCCCCGTCGATCATGGACTACGCGCGCTTCAATTACGTGGCCCAGCCCGGCGACGACACCTGCTACTACCCGGTGGTGGGACCCTACGACAAGTTCGCCATCGAGTGGGGCTACAGGCACTACCCCGGCGAGGACCGCAACAGCGAGCTGGACGAGCTGCGCGACATGGTCAACGACATGCAGGACGACCCCGTCTATCGCTTCTCGAGCCCGACCGGGATGGATCCCTCGGCGCTCACCGAGGCCATCGGCGACGACGCGATGAGGGCGTCCGACTACGGCGTGGAGAACCTCAAGCGCGTCGTGGACGAGCTGACGGACTGGACCTACGAGGAGGGCGAGGACTACTCGCAGCTGCAGGAGCTCTACCAGAACGTGGTCTCGCAGTGGCAGCGATACACCGGGCATGTGGCCGCCAATATCGGCGGTGTTGTTCGGACCCGGAAGCGCCAGGGGCAGGACGGCGTGCCGTACGAGATGGTCGAGAAGGAGCGCCAGGCCCGAGCCATGGAGTATCTGAACCGGCAGGTCTTCGCGACGCCGGAGTGGATGCTCGACTCGGACATCTTCGACCGCTTCCAGCCGACGGGTGCCCTCAGCCAGATTCGCAGCGGCCAGTCGTCGGGGCTGAACCAGGTGCTCAACGTGGCGCGCATGAACCGCCTGGTCGAACAGGAGGCGTTCCACGGCGACGACGCGTACTCGCTCGGTGAGATGCTCGACGGCCTGCGCGCGGGCGTCTGGTCCGAGGTAACTTCGGGCGACGCGACGGACGCGTACCGCCGCAACCTGCAACGCGCCTATCTGGACCGCATGAAGACGCTCATGTGGGACGACAACGCCATGCAGTCCGATGTCGCGACCTTCGCGCGCGGCCAGCTGATGACACTGCAAAGCGAGCTGGAAGCCGCGGTGAGCGGCGTGTCGCACCAGCCGACGCAGTGGCACTTCCAGGACGCGGTCGTGCGCATCGAGACGATCCTGGATCCGGCGAACAAACCGCCGCCGGGTGACGGCGGGACCCCGACCATTTCCTTTCCGTTCCTCGAAAACGGGAAGGTGAACAGGGAGTAGCGTTTCGACGACTCGTGGGAGTCGCGTGGAGGTGGGAGAGCCCCGCGCGTTCGGCTTCGGCCGGGCGCGCGGGGCTCCGCGTTTTGGGGACGGAATCGGGTGGTTGGGCGTGGTCGCCGGATTGCAGACGTTGTTGCAAATGAGTATATACTCATATGAGTAACTTTCTGGGTCCGGGTGGCGGTTGGTCCGTCAACGGTGAGGAGGGCGACGCTTGTTGGGGCGACTGGGCCCCGGGAGGAAGACGATGAGATCGAAGCGGTTGCAGGTGCTGATTCACAACGACATGGACCACCGTTTGCAGAGGGCTGCGGAGCGGGCGCGGGTATCGAGGGGGGCCTGGGTGCGCCAGGCGATTCAGGAACGACTCGACCGCGAGTCCGGCCCGGTCCCCGCTGACCCGTTGGCCGAACTCCGCACGTTGAACGGTCCCACCGCCGACATCTGCGGCATGATCGGCGAGATCGAGGCTGGCCGGTCGTGAAGGTCTTCATCGACTCGAACATTCCGATGTACGTGGCCGGGGCGGACCACCCCAACCACGACCCCGCCACCCGGTTTCTGGAGAGCGCCGGTGAGGCGGGCCTGGACCTGTGCACGAGCACCGAGGTGCTGCAGGAGGTGCTCTTTCGTTACACGGTGCTGGGAAGGGCCGACCTGGCGGAGCGGGTGTACGACCTTTTCGTCTCGCTCATCCCCGAAGTCTTCAGCGTTACGTTGGCCGACACGGATCTCGCAAAGCGCATCCTTCTGTCCACGCCGGGCCTGTCCGCCCGGGACGCCGTGCACGCGGGGGTCATGCTGAACCGTGGCGTGACCTCGATCGCCACCTTTGACCGCGGTTTCGACCGGATCGAGGGGATATCGCGAGTGGAAATGGAGTGAGGGTGACGGCCTCGCGGAGGGCGCTTCCTCCTCGCCTTCTGCCTGTCCCGCGAGCTGAACGCCCCTGCGCGCGGCTTCGCTCCCGATGCTTGCGCCCCGCTTCGGCGCCGGATCAATTGCGCAGTCCCCCTCGCGCCTGAACCCGAACCAAGGATGGCCATGACAAACCCGACCGGCAAGCTGTTCAGCCTCTTCCTCGCGCCCGCCGCCGCCCTCGCCCTCTCGATGCTGGCCGTGCCCCCGCCCCTCGCCGCCCAGGAGGGCGATGACATGGAGCACGACGGCATGTACGACGGCGCCATCCTCCTCCGCGCCGCGCGTCTGCTCGACGTCGAGACCGGCGAGATGCACACGAATGCGTTCATCGTCATCGAGGACGGGGTCATCACGGCGGTGAATCCGGGGGCCGTCATGAATGTCATGCACGAAATGGATCTGGGCGACGTGACGCTCCTGCCCGGCTTCATCGACGCGCACACCCACCTGGGCGGCCAGATCAGCGCCACGTCCTTCACCGACGCGGTCACGCGGACCGAGGCGTACGCCGCCTTCAACGCGGCGAAGTACGGGGCGCTCACGGTGCGCGCGGGCTTCACCACCGTGCGCGACTTCGGCGGCGACGTGACCGTCGAACTCGGCAAGGCGGTGGAGCGTGGTGACATCGTGGGGCCGCGTGTGATCCCCTCGCGCAACCCGCTCGGCATCACGGGCGGCCACTGCGACGTGACGGGGTTCGCGCCGGGCGTGCGCGAGGGCGGCCCGGAAGAAGGCATCGCCGACGGGCCCTGGGAGGTGGTCCAGGCGGTCCGCTACCAGATCAAGCACGGCGCCAAGGTCATCAAGACCTGCGCGACGGCGGGGGTGCTGTCCATGGAGGGTCCGGTGGGCGCGCAGCAATACTCGCTGGAGGAACTCACCGCCATGGTCGAGGAGGCCGCGCGGCACGGCATCAAGGTCGCCGCGCACGCGCACGGCGCCGAGGGGATCCTGGCCGCGGTGCAGGCCGGGGTGGCTTCCATCGAGCACGGTTCGATCCTCACCGACGAGATCATGGACCTCATGATCGAGAAGGGGACGTACCTGGTCCCGACCACCTATCTCGCCGACCGGATCGACCTCGACGCGCTGCCGGCCGTGGTGCGCGCCAAGGCCGAGGAGATCCTGCCCATCATGCGGGTGAGCCTGCAGCGCGCGATCGACCGGGGCGTCCCGATCGCCTTCGGTACGGACGCGGCCGTCCTCCCGCACGGCGAGAACGCGGGTGAATTCGGGATTTACGTCGGCATGGGGATGAGCGAGCTGGACGCGCTCCGCACCGCGACGATCCACGCGGCCGACCTGCTCGGCACGCCCGACCGGGGCCGTTTGGCCGTGGGGATGCTCGCCGACATCATCGCCGTGCCGGGCAACCCCCTCGACGACATCGAGGTGACGAAGGACGTCCAGTTCGTGATGCTGGGCGGCCGGGTGATCAAGCACGTCATGGGCGGGCGCGACATGCACTCGATGGGACACTGAGCACGGGATGAAGGTCACGCGCGAGCAGCTCGCGACCGCGATCCGGGCCCTCTGCGCCGACTTCGGCCACGACTACTGGCAGCGCGCCGACGAGGCCCGGGCCTACCCGCACGAGTTCGTTGACGCGCTGACCGACGCGGGCTACCTGGCCTGTCTCATCCCCGAGGAGTACGGCGGCATGGGGCTCGGGGTGCGCGAGGCGTGCATCATCCTCGAGGAGATCAACCGCTCTGGCGGGAACTCGGGGGCGTGTCACGCGCAGATGTACACGATGGGGACGCTGCTCCGGCACGGGTCCGAGGAGCAGAAGCGGCGCTACCTGCCCGGGATCGCGGCGGGAGAGCTGTGCCTGCAGGCCTTCGCCGTGACCGAACCCGACGCGGGATCCGACACCACGCGCATCCGCACCTTCGCGGAGCGCCGCGGGGACCGGTACGTGGTGAACGGGCAGAAGGTGTTCATCTCGCGGGTGCGCCAGTCGGACCTGATGATCCTGCTCGCGCGCACGACCCCGATCGCCGAGGTGGAGAAGCGCACCGGGGGGCTGTCGGTGTTCATCGTTGACCTGCGCGACGCTGGGGACGCGCTCCGCGTCAACCCGATCGACACGATGATCAACCACGAGAGCTGCGAGATCTTCTTCGACGGCCTGGAGGTCCCGGCCGGGAACCGGATCGGCGAGGAGGGGCGCGGCTTCCGCTATGTCATGTCCGGGATGAACGCCGAGCGGATTCTGCTGGCGTCGGAGTCGATCGGCGACGGCATGTACTTCATTGACCGGGCATCGGACTATGCCAGCGCCCGCAAGGTCTTCGGCCGCCGCATCGGGACGAACCAGGGCGTCCAGTTCCCGATCGCGGACGCGTACATGGACGTGCGCGCGGCCGCGGCGGTGCGGGATGAGGCGGCACGGGAATACGACGCCGGCGAGACCCGCGGGGAAGGTCCCAACATGGCCAAGTACCTGGCGTCGCGGGCCGCGTGGAAGGCGGCCAATGTGGCAATGGACACCTTCGGGGGGTGGGGGATGGCGTCGGAGTACGGGATCGAGCGCAAGTTTCGGGAGGCGCGGCTCTACATGGTGGCTCCGGTGGCGAACAACCTGGTGCTCAGCCAAGTGGCGACGCATGTGCTGGGCATGCCGCGGTCGTTTTGAGGTGGGTGGCGATGGCTGTCTTGCGTGGATGCCAGAGAGGCGAGCGGAACCGCGGCGGGCTGACGGGCTGTGACCGATGAGCCTTCCGGCCTGCCGCTCGATTCTCTTTGTGCCGGGGGACAAGCCGGAGCGCTATGGCAAGGCGCTGGCCGCGGGGGCTGACGCGGTGTGCATCGATCTGGAGGACGCGGTGCCGTCGGCGCGGAAGGCCGATGCGCGTGAGGCGGTGATGGGGTTTCTGGGCCGGTGGGGTGGTGGGGACTCGCACCGGCGCCCCCGTCTGATCGTGCGCATCAACGACCTGGGGAGCGAGGTGGGGTGGGGGGACCTGCATGCGATCGCGGACGGCCCCCGTCCCGACGGCGTGATGGTCCCGATGGTCCGCGCGACGGTTGAGGTTGGGGTGGTCGCGGAGCGCACCGAAGAGGAGGTGGCCGTCTTGCCGCTGATCGAGACGGCCAGGGGCCTGGAGCACGCAGTGGAGATTGGGGCCGTGGAAGCTGTGGTGGGGCTCGTTTTCGGGGGATTCGATCTCGCCCTGGAGCTTGGGGCGGAGCCGGAGTGGGAGCCGCTGCTGTATGCGCGCTCCCGGGTGGTGCACGCGGCGGCGGTGAGCGGTCTCCCCGCGTATGACATGCCGTCGCGCGACTATCGTGACATGAGGGAGCTGCGGGAGGAGGCGGGGCGGGGGCGGGCGCTGGGCTTCGCCGGGAAGACCGCGATCCATCCGGCGCAGATTCGGGTGATTCACGAGGTGTTCACGCCGTCGCGTGAGGAGGTGGAGGGGGCCCGGGCGACTGTGAAAGCCGATCAGGGGGCGGGGGGGAGTGTGGTGGGGTTGGGGGGGCGGATGGTGGACCGTCCGGTGGTGGAAGCTGCGCGGCGGGTGCTCGACCGGGCGGGGGAGGCCCGGCGTGTGGAAGGGAAGCCGGATGGGGTGGGGGGATGACGGGGGGAGCGCCGCCGGGGGGGGAGCGAGTAGGCGCCGAGGTCCTGTCGCGTGGACCGGCCGGTATCATGCAGGCGATTTTGGATAGGGACCCGGCCGGCATTCGTGAGGGGGACCCGCTGCCGCTGGGGTGGCACTGGTTCTACTTCAAACAACCTCTTCGCGCCTCGAGTCTCGGGGTCGATGGCCATGAGCATCGCGGCGCCTTCATGCCGGACATGGACCTTCCCCGGCGGATGTGGGCAGGTGGCACGCTGCGGTTGCTTGGGCCGTTGCGGATCGGGGAGTGGGCCGAGCTGCGGTCGCGTGTGGCCGGGGTCGAGGAGAAGCGGGGGAAGAGTGGGCGTCTGGTGTTCGTGACTGTGGGGCAGACGGTGCTGCAGGGTGGGCGCGCATGCGTTGAGGAGGAGCAGGTGATCGTGTATCGGGGGGCGGAATCGGGGTCGGCGGCAGGCATCGGTTCGTCGGGGACGGATGCGGTCCGGGACGCCGGCCAGGCCCCGGCCACCCTCTGGCGCGAGACGTTCCTCCCCACCACGGTCACGCTTTTCCAGTTTTCCGCACTTACTCGCAATGCCCACCGCATCCACTACGACCACCCCTATGCCACGGAAGTGGAAGGTTGTCCCGGCCTCCTGGTGCACGGCCCGCTGACGGCGCTGCTGCTTCTGGACGCGGCCACGCGGCACGGCACCGGGCCGGTGACCCGGTTTCGCTACCGGGCGCTGGCGCCGCTCTTTGCGGACCAGCCGGTCACGCTGGCGGGAAGGGCGGGGTCGAGCGTCCCGGCCAACGCAAAACCCGGATCCCGCGCATCGGCGCGCGGCGAGCGCGTGGTCGAGGCCCGTGGACCCGAAGGGACTGTGGCGATGCAGGGCTGGGTCCGCTACTAGCGTCGACCTGGCAGGCGACCTTCTCGACGGACGCTGTCAGCGTCCCGCGCGTCGGCCCCGGACCCATAGTTTTTGCAACAAACTGGTTGCTGTAAATGAAACCGGGCGTTACTGTTAGGTGAAGAACGCGACCGGCGCTTGGTCGCGAGGCCCCAGTGCGAGGAGGAGCAGGCAAATGAAGACGAACCTGTGGAAGACAGCGCAGTGGCTCAACGCCCTGCTCCTGGTCGTGGCCGTGGCAGTGGCCGGGGGTTGCGAGGAACCCACGAATCCAGTTACCGCCCCCGGGGAGGTTGGACACAAGTTGGCGGTACTGGCCGGTGCCGCCAACAGCGACAGGGCGGCCCTGATGGCGTTGTACGACGCCACGGATGGCGGGAACTGGACGAACAACACCAATTGGGGGTCGAATGAGGATCTGGACGAGTGGCACGGAGTGACGACGGACTCGGATGGGCGCGTTGAGCGCCTGAACCTCCGGAACAACGGCCTGTCGGGCCAGATTCCGGCGGAGTTGGGGGATCTCGGCGCGCTGAAGTGGCTGCTCCTCGGCACCAACACGGACCTGTCGGGCAGTATTCCGGCGGAGTTGGGGGATCTCGGCGCGCTAGACGTGGCTGGACCTCGCCTACACCTTCGTGTCGGGCAGTATTCCGTCGGAGTTGGGGAATCTCGGCGCGCTGGAGGTGTTGGTCATCGTCGAGCACTTCCGTAACGGGCGGGATTCCGCCGGAGCTGGGGAACCTCTCCTCGCTGGTCGCATTGGACCTCCGCCACAACAGCGGCCTGTCGGGCAGTATTCCGCCGGAGCTGGGGAACCTCTCCTCGCTGGAGATACTGTACATCATCGACAACGGCCTGTCGGGCAGTATTCCGCCGGAGCTGGGGAACCTGTCCGCACTGCGATGGCTGGACCTTAGGGGCAACGGCCTGTCGGGCAGTATTCCGTCGGAGTTGGGGGAACATCACTGGGCTGGAGGATCTGTCTCT
>CAUVXA020000004.1:0-1289479 GCA_963555795.3 Longimicrobiales bacterium
CCTGAGTTTGGATTCGATGGCCTTCGTGACCTTTTCCACCACGCCACCCATCGGGAGACGGGACAGAACCTCGCCAAGGAAGCCCAGCACCACCAGGCGCTCGGCCTTTTCCCTCGCCAGCCCCCGGCTCATCAGGTAGAAGAGCGCCTCCTTGTCGAGCTGCCCCACGGTGGCCCCGTGGGAACAACGGACATCGTCGGCCTCGATCTCGAGGTTCGGGAGCGACGTTGCGATCGCCTGGTCCGAGAGGATGAGGTTCCGGTTCGTCTGGTACGCGTCGGTGCCCTGGGCGCCCTCGTGGACCCGGATGATGCCCCTGAAGATCCCCCTCGCGGACCCGTCCAGCGCGCCCTTGTACAGGAGGTCGCTGTGAGCGTGGGGCGCCACATGGTCCTGGCTGGTGTTGAAATCGAAGTGCTGGTCGCCGTCCCCGAAGTACAGCCCCAGCATGTCGCTGTTCGCGCCGGGCCCCACGAGGCGAGCGTTCAGGTCCACTCTGGCGACCGAACCGCCCAGGGCGACGTTCAGCGTGTCCAGCGTGGAGTCGCGCTCTGCCAGCGTGCGCTGGTTGGCCAGGTAGAAGCTCCCGCGCCCCATGCGCTGCAGCGAGACGTACTGCACCCGGGCTCCTCCCCGGGAGAAGATCTCGACGGCCGTGTTGACCAGCGTCGTGACCTCGAAGTCCGGCGACAGGATCTCGTCCACAAACGATACCTGGCTCAGCTCCTCCGCCACGATGAGGATACGGGTGAAGGTGGCCGTGCCGGCACGCGACACCCAGCGACTGAGCCGGATGGGGCGCTCGAGACGGACCCCGCGCGGGACCCGGAGGTAGACGCCATCGCTCCACAGGGCTGCGTTCAGCGCGGGGAACTTGCCGTCGGAGGCGGGCACGGCCTCGGTCGCCAGCAGCGCCTCGATCTCGCCGGTTCCGCTCCTGGCTGCTTCCCGCAGCGACGAGAGCACCACACCCTGCGCGGCGAGCGATTCGTCGAGTTCCACCGCGACGACCGATCCGTCCACGTCGACGATCCGGCCAGCGCTGTCCCGGTCCTGCTCCATCGCACGACGCAACCCGTCCGGGACCGGATCGCCATACGCCACGCCATGACCTTCCGCGCCCGCCGGCTCCAGTTCGTCGAGCGGCAGCTTCTTCGCCAGGTCCGTGTAGCGCCACTCCTCCGAGCGCGTGGACGGCATCGGAGTGGCCTCGTAGATGTCCCACGCGTCTTCGCGGCGGGTCCTGAGCCACGCCGGATCGGTGGCGCCCTTCTCGAACACGGCGCCCCGGTCGATGGTCCGGCGCGTCCGTTCACGCACCACGGCGGTTTGGCTCACCCGACGCTCCCTTCCATCTCCAGCTCGATCAACCGGTTGAGTTCAACCGCGTATTCGAGCGGCAGTTCCTTCGCGATGGGCTCGATGAACCCACGCACGATCAGTGCCATTGCCTCGGCCTCGTCCATCCCCCGGCTCATCAGGTAGAAGAGCTGCTCGTCCCCGATCTTGGACACGGTTGCCTCGTGGCCCACTGTGGCGGTCTTCTCGTCGATCTCGATGTAGGGGAAGGTGTCCGTCCGCGACGTCTCGTTGATCAGAAGCGCGTCGCACTCCACGTTGGACCGGGCGTTCGCGGCGCCGTCGTAGACCTTGCAAAGGCCGCGGTACGACGAGCGCCCCGTGCCCTTTGAGATGGACTTCGACACAATGCTCGACGTCGTGTTGGGCGCGACGTGGATGACCTTGCCACCCGTGTCCTGGTGCTGGCCGTCGCCGGCGTACGCGATGGACATGATCTCGCCGTGCGCGCCCTCGCCCATGAGGTAGCAGGACGGGTACTTCATGGTCAGCTTCGAGCCCAGGTTGCCGTCCAGCCACTCCATGTTGGCGCCCTGGTGAACAATCGCCCGCTGGGTGACCAGGTTGTACATGTTGTTCGACCAGTTCTGGATCGTCGTGTACCGGAAGCGAGCGTCCCGGTTGACGATGATCTCGATCACGCCCGAATGGAACGAGTCCGTCGAGTAGACCGGAGCCGTGCAGCCCTCTATGTAGTGCGCTTGCGACCCCTCGCCCGCAATGATGAGCGTGCGCTCGAACTGCCCCAGCCGCTCCTGGTTGACCCGGAAATACGCCTGCAGCGGCGTTTTCAGCTCCACCCCCGGCGGGATGTAGACGAAGGATCCACCGGACCATACCGCCGAATTCAACGCTGCGAACTTGTTGTCGGCGGCCGGAATGATTGTGCCGAAGTGCTTCCGGAACAGCTCCGGGTGGTTCTTCAGACCGTCCTCGATGGAATCGAAGATGACCCCCTGGGACTCCCACTCCTCCTTCAGCGAGTGGTACACCATCTCGGAGTCGTACTGCGCGCCGACTCCTGCCAGGATCTTCCGTTCCGCCTCCGGGATGCCCAACCGCTCGAACGTCTCCTTGATGTTGTCGGGCACATCGTCCCAGGAGCGTTCCATCTGCTCCTGCGGCCTTACATAGAAGTAGGTCTGTTTCAGGGTTTCCTGAAGCTCGGACAGGTCGCCGCCCCACTGTGGCATCGGCTTCGACTCATAGATCCTCAGCGCCTTCAGGCGTCGGGCGAGCATCCATTCCGGCTCGTCCTTGCGCGCAGAAATCTGCTTGACGATGTCGGCGTCGAGCCCCTGCCGCGAGCGGAATACCGGCTCCGAGTCGGTGACGAAGCCAAACTTGTAGTCATCGAGTCCCAGGCCTTGAACGAGCTCGTTGCCAGGCATATCTCAATCCCTCCCCGCAGCCGTCGGGCTGCTCACGCCGAACCCGGAATCCGGGCCGGAAACGTCATGTATGCGGTCAGGCCGCATGGACCTTCCTGTATCCCTCATAGCCCCGCGCTTCAAGCTCCAGAGCGACCTCGGGACCGCCCGACTCGACGATCCTGCCCCCCACCATCACGTGTACCACATCCGGGACGATATGGTCCAGGATCCGCTGGTAGTGGGTGATCAGCAGCACCGACATCTCCGGGTTTTCTCTCTTGAGCGTGTTGACGCCGTGGGAGACGATCTTGAGCGCGTCGATGTCCAACCCCGAGTCGGTCTCGTCCAATACGGCCAGAGACGGCTTGAGCACCGCCATCTGCAGGATTTCGTTGCGCTTCTTCTCGCCCCCGCTGAAGCCGTCGTTGACGGGTCGCTGCGCAAAGGCGGCGTCCATGTCCAGGAGATCCATGCACTCCATGAGAAGCTCCTGGAAGTCGAACAGGTCCAGTTCGTCGCCGTCCTCCAGCCGAGCCTGCAGCGCGGTCCGCAGGAAGTTGGCGATCGAGACGCCGGGAATCTCGACCGGGTACTGGAAAGCCATGAACACGCCTGCCTGCGCGCGCTCGTCGGGCTCCATCTCCAGCAGGTCTTCTCCATGGAAGTCGATCGATCCGCCGGTGGGTTCGTAGGCGGGGTGGCCGGCGATAACCTTGGCCAGGGTACTCTTTCCGGACCCGTTCGGGCCCATGATCGCGTGAATCTCGCCGGGCCTGATCGCGAGGCTCACTCCCTTCAGAATATCAAGGTCCACGTCCGGGACCCTGGCCTGAAGGCCGGTCACGGCGAGGATTGGGGAATCGTCCATCCAATAGGCTCCGCTGCTTTGGTAGCTAGCAAGAATGATTATTGATTAGGGGTAGTAAGCTATCGGAGCCCTGTGTGGACGTCAAGTGGAATCCCACAGACGTGACTACCTGCCATTGACAGGCTAAAATGCTGACAGGTGATGACTTACAGAGATACGACTAAAACACTGACGCGGTGATCCAGGTATCCGATCTGGCCCAGGCCTCCTTGAACAGATCCGCGACCTCCGTAGCTTCCGATTTACGGTTCTAAGCCAGGAGTGCGGTCTCGAGTCCCAGGAGAGACCACCCGTTCATCGGAGGGTCCTCGAGCGCAGCCTCGAAAACGGACTCTGCGTCTTCGTGGCGCTCGACTTCCAGGAGCACATTCCCCAGCCAGTGGCGGGCCGAAAAGTTGAGGGGCTCGGGCTCGTCGTACCGCAGGCCGTCCTCCAGCGCGATCGCCTCTTCCAGAACGCGGATGGCTCCGTCGGTGTCGCCTTCGTGGCGCAGAATCTCCCCTTCGAGAATGCCGGCGACCACGCCCAGCAGATCGGCTGCCGTGTGACCGCGGAACACCTCGCCGTCGTCGGCCTTGTCCGCGGCTCGCCGAACCCGCTCGAGGTAGACGGCAGCTCGCCCCGGCTCTTCCTCGCGCAGGTAGGCGTACCCGCGCGCGAAGTCCCATAACCCGCGCTGGATGGCCCCGTCAGGCGGATCCTCCAGCTCCAGGATCTCGTCGAACCGGCCGAAGCGGAGAAGGGTCATGCCCTCGTAGAAGGTTCCGCCGGGCACGATCTTGCCGTAGTCCTTCGCGGCCTGGATGGCGATCGCACCCTGGCCGTCCATCGAAGCCGCGAAGAGGAGCATGTGGAGGTTGTGCGACGGGTAGATCGCCCACGCGATGTCGTGCTCGGCGCGAACATCCGAGTGCCAGGCCGCGAGGTTGGCGCGCACGGCGTCGCCCCACCGCCCGATGCGGTTGTAGGTGTGGGACGGCATGTGCTGGATGTGGCTCGCTCCCGGGATCGCGGCGCCCAGGTGGTCCGCACAGCCTTCAGCCTTCTCCGGCTTGACCGTGGGTTCCGTGGCGTGGACGTACAGGTGGCACGCGCCGGGGTGCGTGACGTCCATGGCCAGAACGGACTCGAGAATGCCGTGAATCTTCTGCACGGCCGGCTTTTCGACGTCCCATCGGCCGCGCCGCGGCTCGAGCAGCATCAGCGATTCGCCGTACAGCGTCCCGACGTCCAGATCGTGGGGGAACCGGGCGTAGACATCGGCCATCGCTCGCGCGTACGTCGAATCCAGCGCCTTGCGGGTGTCGGCGTCGTGCTCCGGCGTGTACCGCACGGCCATGGCCTCAATGAGAGCCCTCTCCACCTCGTTTGCGTGGTCCGCGGCGAGTGCCTTCGCCTTGTGGATGTTCGCGTACGCGCGAGGCGCGTCATCGGGCCCCATCGGCCCGTTGAGGTAGGGACCCCACGCCCAGGCTTCACCCCAGAAACACATCGCGCAGTCGGGGTCGTCCTTCTGTGCCTGCCGGAAGGAGCGAGCTGCTCGCAGCGGCGTGAAGGCGTACATCATCTGCACGCCCTGGTCGAAGAACTTCTGCGCCTTCGACGAGGTGGTCGTGACCGGCCGGGTCAGGGGTCCCAGCGCGTCAGGATAGTAGGTGGCCTCTTCGTCGAATCCAGCGGGGTATTCCACTTCCTGAGCGTCCGCTGTAGTATTTTTGTAACATCAAGCATAACAATGCGTTAGAGAGATCACTATCTGTGTACTATCACTATTGCTATGTGCTCGGGCCCGAACAGTCTCAGCCCCGATTCCGCCCCCACAGGAGCAGACACAGGGCCGAGTAAAAAGCGATCAAACAGCTTGGGCGTGGCAGGCGTCGCAAGGACCAATCGTGGTATACCGGATGCTACCTACGGGTGCCCGGCCGGAGTGTGTTGACCCCAGCGGGGCCAGAGCGATGCTGTGTTCGGGACCGGCTGCATCTCTCTCGGTGAACCGGACCGGGTGCGCCCATCCCACCGACCAGCCGTCAAGCCCCCGTGACCATCGGCCCCGGTTGGACACGCCCGGCCACTCAATTCACTGTGCGGATGGTGCGGTCTCCGTAGTGTAGGGAGTTTTCTTCGCGGCTGTCAAATGACTGGCCAGCTCTTGGCGTCACGGCCTGACCGTGGACTCCGGACGGTATTTCAATTGGCCGTGGCCTTGGAATACAGGGCCGACAACCCGTGCGACCGGATCAGCACGGTTCCTGGGTCCCCAGGATCACGTCGTACAGCACCAGCGGGCTTTGCCGCATCGCGAGGTGGCGCCGAGGTTGCCGGCGAGAAGCAGCCGGGGAAGGAGCGGAAGGGCGGGGGCGCGGCGTACCACGGACGGCCCGGTCCGCCAGCCGCTGGTGCCCACGCGCCAGGAACCAGAGGCAGGCGGGAATCTGCGTCGAGTAGAAGAGCTGGCCCGGCAGCGCGACCATGTAGTCGACGAGCTCCGCCTCGATGAGGTTTTTCCGGATCTCGCCCTCTCCAGACTGATCCGACGACATCGATCCGTTGGCCAGCACGAACCCAGCTACGCCCTTTGGCGCGAGGTGGTGGACCATGTGCTGCACCCAGGCGAAGTTCGCGTTGCCCTTCGGGGGGACGCCGTAGCGCCAGCGCTTGTTCGGCGACCAGCCTCTCCCCGCTCCAGTCCGAGACGTTGAACGGAGGATTGGCGAGAATGAAGTCCGCCTTCAGATCCGGATGGCGGTCGTTATGGAAGCTGTCGCCATGGGCGATCAAGTCTTTTCCAACCCGGAGATGAGCCTGAAGTCGGCGAGGATTGAGAGCGAGGGATGAAGCCCGAGCACGGGGCAGGTGGCAGTTGAGGGAGCATCATTATCCCCCTGAACGGTGTAGAGACGCAACCGGCGAGCTGGGGGATCCCCGAGTCGCGGGAGGGTCTGCGGCGAGTCTGAGGCGGGCGCGGGGGCGGATCATGCGGCGGAGTCCCGGGCCTGGCCGATGGCACGGAGGAGTTCGTCGCGGGCTCGCTGAACGGCCTTGGCGGCGTCGAGGTCGGTGGTTGCGGCGGCGAGGCGGTCGAGGGCTTTGAGGGTGACGCCGGGCCGGAGGAAGTCTTCGGCGCCGGGCATTGCCCGGAAGCGCTCGTAGGGGGTGGCGACATCCTGCTGCCGGTAGCGCCTCTTGACGCGGCCGTTGGGGCCGGTGACCTCGGTGGCGAAGAGGCAGGGCCGGTGGAAGTTGAGGAAGGGGCAGAGGCTGCCTTGGAGGAAGTCGTTGACCTGGGGGACGAGGGCGTGGGGGACGTGGATGTGGCCGAGCCACTTGCGCACGATGCTGCCGTTCTTGGCCTCGACGAGGGCGTTGTCGTTGCAGTGGCGGGGCCGGGACTTCGTGAAGGTGCCGATGTGGAGCTGGTTGAGCAGGTCGGCGACCTGGCGGTTGATGTACTCGCTTCCGTTGTCGGCGTGGAAGGCCTGGACGGTGAAGGGGAAGGCGGAGATGAGGTCCTTCAGCACGGGGACCATGAAGTGCTGGGTGATGCGCGGCACGGCGCCAAGGTGTTGGAACTGCGTGACTTCGTCGACGATGTTGACGAGGTAGATGCCCTTCTTGCCGCTCCGGTCTCCGAGGTGGACGGTGTCGACGCGGAGGAAGCCGGGCTGGCCATCGGGCCTCGGCTTGCGGCGGACCCCGATGGGGACGGGAGTAGGCCGGGTCTTGCGGAAGGTGAGGCGGCCGGTGCGGTACGCGCGGGTCTTGCGGAGGTTGTAGATGTGGCCTCCTGAGATGCGTGCGAGGCGCTCGAAGCGCACGTCTCCGTAGACATGGAACATGCGCCAGAGGATCACCTTGGTGGCGGGTCCGGAGAGCTGGCCGAAGGCCTCGTCGACCTCGGCCAGCAGGGCGGCGTCAAGGTAGGTGTAGCGGCGCGCGAAGGCGTTGGCCGGGGGCTTGCCGCGGTGGTCGCGGATGTGCCCGGTCCGGCGGTGTTGCCGGATGAGGCGGGTGACCTGGGCCCTGGAGAGGCCCGTCACCTTCTCGAGGTACCGCTTCACCAGGCCCTTGTCCGGCTTCCTGAGGCCGTGGTACTCGAAGCGAACCAGGGTCCGGCGCACGAGGGCGTACGCGGAGTCACGGCGGGTGGGCTGGAAGTCCGCGGCTTCGTTGCCCTCCAGGAAGGCGCGGAGCTGGTCGAGGGTGCGTATCCGTTCGGTGCGAAGTGTCACGATCATCCTCCAATGATCTCTTCGCCCCGGACTGCAGGCTCATCTCCCGCTGGAAACAGGATCCGAGTTCAGGCTCATGTGCCGTTGGACAAGACTCGATCTGTCCGGCGATCCCGCGAATAGCCAGATTCATCTTGGCGAGCCGCCACGTCGTGTAGTTCGACTCCTGGCCGTAGATCGAGATGTCGCCCCGCACCTTGCCGCCGTTCCCGTTGCCGTTTGCCTGGGCTCGAATGAACTCGACCGACTGCACGAACATGCCCGAGGATCCGCAGCAGGGGTCGTAGACGCGCCCCACGGTAGGGTTCGAGCATCTCGACGAGTAGCTTGACCACGCAGCGCGGGGTGTAGAACTCGCCGCCCCTCTTGTCCTCGGCACTGGCGAACTGTGAGAGGAAGTACTCATACACGCGGCCGAGAACGTCTCGGGAGCGGGCTTCGGCATCCCCGATGCGGATGTTGCCGATCATGTCGATTATCGGTGATTTCCGGGATTCTGGAGGACCACCCTTCCGATAATACCACACCACCGAAAACCGTTGTTCCGGTTGCGTTTACGGTAGTGTGGTTCCCCCGCCGACAGGCGTGAGATTGAGGAGGTTCACGGCACTCGTGAGGTGCGCCGACGGCGTCGGTGACCGGGCTGTTTCGGCGCTCACCCGCCCCGGGCGGTCAAATCCAGCGGGCGGCCTCCGTGTGCCCCGAGTAGCCCGGAACCCCGTGGTTGGCCCTTCGCGCTCCAGCACCGGTCCCCGCACGTGGCTTGGGTCATGGCCCGCGGGGGGACGGCACATCCCAAACCACATGGGTCTTGACCGTTTCCGTGGCGGTAAACTGTATCGGCTCCGGCAGGTAGTCCGGCATCTCCGGCGGGTTTTCCGCCTCCACTCCCGCCTCCACTCCAGGCTCTAGGCCCACATCCACCGGGTCCCCCGTGCGGATACACCACCACGCGACACACACTACCATCACCCACACCATGAGTCCAATCACCTCAACCCCTCCCGCTTGAGCGCGGCCACCAGCTCCGCCTGTGAGCCGTCCGGCGCGGCACGTCCCCCGTTGCTCCGCGATGAGGTAGTCCAGCACCGGTCCCCGCAGGTGGCTTGGGTCACAAACGGCTCTCCTCCAAAATTGCCACGTGTGTCCACCCGGCAACCATCATAGGCTGCCCACTGCGGTTCTTCCACCACCTAAAGCCCCCCGTTACGAGTACAAACCCCACCACCTCCCACCGTTCCCCCTTGTACTCACACCGGACCCGGATTTTACGACCTTCCCGATAAGCATCCTCCAACACGGAAGCCGCCCGGACCATCATACCGGGGAACGTCCAAAACCGTAGCTCGTCGTCACCACGGTGAACCCCCATGGACAACCACAACCGGTGAAACACGCCCCCATCTTCAATCTCAACGCTACCGCCGGGAATCACCTTCACCTCAACCCCTCCGCCTTGAGTTTGGCCACCAGCGCCGCTTGGGAGCCGGTGCCCTTCTTGCCATGCCCTCCCGCTTGCTTGAGCGACGTGCCCTTCTTTGGAGGTGCACGGACAACAGTTGAAGGTAGCGGGCGCGTCAACTCCACCGGTGTACACCGGCGGAGGGGTTCTCGCCGGTCAGTCCTCCCGCCGGACGGGCGTGGAGGTGACTTGCCCCTTGAGGTGGCCGGTGCGGAGGAGCCCGGCGTCGACGATCCCTCCATGATGCGCTTCTTGAGGAGGTCCCCGGCCTGCTCCATGCCTTCCGCGGCACCCCTTCCATCTGGTAGAAGGTGGTCGGACAGCACGTCCAGTACCTCCGGGGCGGCGTCCTCCACCGCCTTGGAGAAGAAGCGGGCGGTCGTGATGCGGATGGTAGGGCGGCGGCTGATGTACCGGGACTTGGTGGCCGAATAGCCTCCGAAATTGCGGGGGGGGGGGGGGGCGATGGCCCGTACTCTGGCGGGACCCACCCCCACCACGGAGCCCGCCATGTTCGATTCTCACCCCAGCCTATTCGGGGCTGGTGGCCCTGAACACCGGACGTTGTACTGGAGCTACCCCGCTTTCACGGACGGTTGGTTTCTGGGGTTGATGGTGTCTGATATGGTTCCTTTTCTCCCTCGTCATTCCAGTGAGAGAGGCAACGTACATCGCGGACGAGGCGAACAGCCAGGAGAAGTCCGGAGCGCTTCGGTCGCCCCGGCGCTGCACCTTCGCTTCAGGCCGCATGGTTGAGTCTCTCGAAGTTCGTCGGCGACTTGTAGCCGAGCGCCGAGTGGATCCTGCGGGTGTTGTAGAAGCCCTTGATGAAGCCGAAGACTTCACGCCGCGCGCCGCGTCCGCGCCGAGGGAGGACGCGTCAGCCAGTCGTAGTACCCGCAGGGGGAGAGACCCAGCACGCGGCACAGGCCATTCTTGCCCCCCAGGGTCCGCACGCGCCTGCGTTTCCTGCACCTGTTGCGGCTCATCCGTCAGGGCCGATCCCGGCTGCTGGGTCGCTCTCACTCGATCGACGGCGCCCGAACTGCTCGATCTCCTGCCGGATCTCTGGCCGCTCAAGCACTCTGGCCATCGCCTGCACATGGCCCCGCATAGCTGACAGGTTCTTCGATAGTGCTTCGAGTGCCTTGACGCCCCGAAGCTCCGGGGGTTCCGATGCATCGGTTGCGAGGAAAGAGCGAACTTCCAACACCGAGTTCGACGTGTGTTCCGTCGGATCCCACGGGAACCTTCGACGGCTCTGGTACGTTGCGGACACCTGCACGGGCACATCGCCCAATGTTTCGCGAAGGGCACCGAACGGACCCCATGTCAAGACCCGGCGACCGCCTGGGCCGAGAACAGGAATGCCCTCGATCAACGGTCCCTCCCGCATCGGCTCCAGTTTCTGGCCGTCGGGGAGTCGTTCGACGCTCCACGCGTCCTTGGGGATCTCGCGAGAAAGCTCGAACCGAACGTCAAAGGCGGATGAGGCTCCCACATTCTCGATCACGATGATCAGGACCGATGGTCGCCGGTCATCATGGGCCGTGTACACCACGATATCTGGATCCACGTGTGACCGGAGGAGGTAGTAGTTGATGGTAAAACCGCCCACGCTTGCGGCCACCAGCATGATCGTGGCGACGAGCATCGCCAACTGGATCCAATCTTGTCCCATGTTTCTTCCTTCGCCGACCTTTGGTTCCTCTTGAATCCGCGTGTTCCCCGTACCTTCCGGGACACGCCCGGTGCTCAACACTACGAGGAATGTAGCCCTAACCGGTCTGAGCGCTCTCGGTGACCCGACGGGCGCATGGATGCGGTGACGACGGTCGGGACATCCGCCAATCGATCCCGCATTTCCGGCTACACAGAGACGATGGAGTCGGGGCCGGTCAAGCGGCAAGAACGGCAGGTTTGCCTCGCGGTGGGTTGCTCTCTAAGCCCTTTCGCCAAAAACCTCGTCGAATTGACGTATGGCTTCGCGAGCATGAGCGACCAGTCTGTCGACAAACTCCCTCAGCGTTCTGGACTCCAGAAGGTCGTCGGGCAATCTCACATCCGGTTGCTCGGCGAAAGCCTCAGAGACGGGCAGTGGCGGAAAGACAGGTTGTGAGCGACCGGGGAGCGGAACGTAAGCGATCATGAACACCGAGCGAAGCTGGAGGTGTTCCCCACGCAATCGAATGAATTCCTTTCGGCCTTCCGCAGGAAGCGCATCCGCCTTTCGCAAAATGCGGCTGTTGATCGGCTCAGTGTACTCCACCAATGGGTCCAACTCGCAGCGCAATAAGGGCAGAGCATGCAAGTGGTACCAACGCTCGGCAAACAACTCTTGAAACTCTTCCCAAGAGAGCAGATCAACGTTGCTCTTTTCAGCGGCGGTGTAGGCACCGGACTGAAACCCCCCTGACGACACTATGAATCCTTGGTTCGCACCGGAATCTGCTACTATCGTCCGGAACGCGTGGACAACCCCCTGCGGCACGGCAGACTTCCAGTGTTTGCATTCAACCAAATAGGTGATTCGCGGGTCGGAGGAATCGTCACGTGCGAAGACATCAGCCGACGCTTGTCCTCGGACGAGTTCTACTGGCGTGTCGATCTCAACCTCAAGTCCGGCTTCACGCAGGATGCGGCCTACCGCGTTCTGAAGCTCCTGCCAATGTTCCGGCGAGCCAGGCTCAATGATCACTGGTTTCAACCTACCTTATTCATTGAATCTACTCGTCGAAAGCAATCTGGGGGGTTGACGGGGCTCCGGCAAGGGGGAAGGTGCGCCGAACGGGTTTTCGGGGGCGGTGCGGTCGGGATCCGGGTGCGGAACACGCAGTTCACCCGGCGCAGATGGCCGGTTTCCGGCACTTGGAGACACCACGGCGCCGTGCGGGCCGCAGGGCCGGGAGAGGGGTCGGCGCGGCGGTGCGGCCGCGCTATCCGGAGGGTCCGTGCAGGGTCGCAAGCCCGCAGGCGAGCATGCGCCAGTGCGCCGACGCGCCTCCGGTGGTCATCGTGATCCGGCGGCCCGAGACGGTGAAGCGCGCCGGGGTGCGGAGCACGCGTTCGGCAAGGCGCCGCAGGCTCCAGCCAGTGCCTGTCACGCGCTCCAGCACGGTGCGCTGGACGTGCATGATCTGGTAGCCGAAGCCGGCGAGCAGCAGGCGGACCTGGTTGCACGCGAAGGCGTCGACCCCCTTCTCGCGCTTCCTGATCTCCTTGCCCCGGTAGTGGCTCTTGCGGCGCGACGTCGACGACAGGGCCGGGGCCACGACGCTCATCAGCTCGCCCAGGTGGCCCTCCGCCTTGCCGCGTTTGCGGTACAGCGCCAGGAGGTCCTCGCCGGACATCTCCCCGGAGGGCATCGAAGTCAGCAGCCAGAAGCAGCGCGGGATGAGTTCGCCCGGCCGCTCGACGACGACCTGCACGACCCTGCGGGAACGGGACCACGACCCGGACCGGTAGGACGACTCGCAGACCCAGGTGCGGGGCTCGCCAGCGGGCGCCCCGTTGCTCAACGCATCCCAGACCACGGCGTCCATGGCCGGCAGCGCCAGGCGCTTCAGCACGGCGTTGTTGCGCACCCGGGCAAACGTAGTGCCTGCCCCGGGCCTCCAGCGCCGCCAGCAGCTCCTCTCCGGGATACCCGGCGTCGAAACGGACCATCGCCTTCTCACAGAGAAACCGCTCCGCCCGGTCCAGGACCCCGACGATGAAGCCGAGGCCGCCGTCGGCCGTGTGCGCCGCCCCCCTGCGGAGCCGGACATCGAGGAGATCCCCCGCCTCGCCCACCGGCGCCACCAGGGGATGGGTAGACCCGGGCCCGGTAGTAGCCGTTCCGCTCGCTTCCCGGCTGTCTGCCGTGAACCTCCGCCGGCAGGCTGTCCAGGTCGATCACCAGCCGCTTCGGCAACCGGCCGTGCTTCATGGCCCGGATCCGCCACCCCGCGAACCGCGCAAGCCCGTCGCAAAGCAGCTTGGCGTTCTTCCCCCTCCCCAGCGCCGCCACCACCCGCGACAGCGTGGGCTGTGACGCCAGCGACCGCCCCAGAGGTGCCGTCCCCGCCCGGTCGCTCACCGTGCTGTTGGCGATGCCGAGCGACCTGCCGATCTCGCGGTGGCTGCGCCCGAGCTCGTACTTCAGGCGCAGCAGTTCTCGAATCTTCCGCATGGACAACCTTCTCTGTGACACCCTCTTCCTCCTCGTCTCCGGGGACCTCGGCGAGGATGGAAGAAAGGCGTCGCTACAGCAGGTTCTCGAGCGCTCCTACTCGCTCACTCCAGGGTGATCGGCATGCTCTGGAAACCGTGCTCGGCATGCTCTGGAATCGGTGATCGGCTTGAATCGGAATCACTGATCGGCATGCGCCGGAATCAGCAGGAGCGCGGCATCGCGTGGCGGTGTGCGGACTCGTTTTCGCTGCGCGAGTTTCTGGGATACGGGCTGGCGGAGAACCCGCCGGAGCATTCCACGCTGTCGAAGACGCGGAAGCGGCTGAGCGTTGAGGCGCACGCGGCGGTCTTCGGCTTCGTTCTGGAGCGGCTGCAGGTGTCGGGCCTGCTGCGCGGCAAGACGCTGGGCGTCGACGCGACGACGCTGGAGGCGAACGCGGCGCTGCGCACGATTGTGCGGCGCGCCGGCGGGACGGACTACGAGGAGTGGCTGGAGCAGCTGGCGCGGGCCTCGGGGATCGAGACGCCGACGCGGGAAGACCTGGCGAAGCTGGACCGGAAGCGTCCGAACAAGGGGTCGAACAAGGACTGGGTGCATCCGCACGATCCGGAGGCGCGGATCACGAAGATGAAGGACGGCAGGACACACCTGGCGCACAAGCTCGAACACGCGGTCGATATGGAAACCGGAGCCATCGTCGGGCTGACGGTGCAGACGATGGACGGGGGAGACACCGCCTCGCTGCCGGTCACGCTGGACGAGGCGGAGCGGCAGCTGGCGGAGGCGGGAGTGGAGGCGAAGGAGGTGGTGGCGGACAAGGGCTACCACTCGAACGCGACCATGACGGGCGTGAAGGAGCGGAAGCTGCGGGCGTACGTGAGCGAGCCCAACCGGGGGCGCCGGAAGTGGAAGGGCAAGCGGGACGCGCAGAAGGCGACCTATGCCAACCGCCGGCGGATCCGGGGCAACCGGGGCAAGCGGCTGCAGCGCGGGCGCGGGGAGAAGGTGGAGCGGCCGTTCGCGCACATGCTTGAGACCGGCGGCATGCGCCGCCTCCACGTTCGGGGCCAGCAGAACATTCGAAAACGAATGCTCGTCCACGCGGCGGCCTTCAACCTCGGGCTCCTCATGCGCAAGCGTTTCGGTTTCGGCACCCCGCGCGGCTTGCAGGGCCTCGCCGCGGCGAAAGCCGCGCTCGCGGCTCAGGCCACAACCGCCGTTTCGCACTTTCTTCGCCCTCTTCGCTCGTTGTTTGCCATCCTGGCCGCCGTTTTGCCCTTTCTGAGCCCAAATGGCAGCCGTTCACGCCCAAAACTCCGTCTTCTGCACAACCCAACTCCACTCCCGCGGCTCCGCCCGCCCGCACACGGAGCCGGCTGGAATCCCTGTTCTTCCACGGGCTGCTAGGGTACTATTCTGGTTCGGCCGACCCTTGTAGGGTGCTCGATGGTTTCGGCAGCAAGGAGTCACAACCAACAACATGACCGACCCAACCACGCCCAACCTCAACTGGATCGCCAACTACATCTGGGGCATCGCGGACGATGTCCTCCGCGACGTCTACGTCCGCGGCAAGTACCGCGACGTCATCCTGCCCATGACCGTCCTGCGGCGCCTCGACGCGGTGCTCGAGCCCACCAAGCAGGCCGTCCTCGACATGAAGGTCTGGCTCGACGAGCAGGGGATTGTCGAGCAGAAGGAAACGCTCCGGCAGGCGGCCGGCCAAGCGTTCTACAACACATCGAAGTTCACCCTCCACGACCTCCGCGCCCGCGCCAGCCGCCAGCAACTGAAGGCCGACTTCGAGGACTACCTCGACGGCTTCTCCCCCGGCGTCCAGGACATCCTCGAGAACTTCGAGTTCCGCAACCAGATTCCGCGCCTCTCCAAGGCCGACGCCCTGGGCTCGCTGATCGAAAAGCTCACCTCGCCCGACGTCAACCTGAGTCCTACTCCGGTGATCGACACCGACGGCACGATCCGGCATCCCGGGCTCGACAACCACGGCATGGGCACGATCTTCGAAGAGCTGATCCGGCGCTTCAACGAGGAGAACAACGAGGAGGCCGGCGAGCACTTCACCCCGCGCGACGCTGTGGCGCTCATGGCGAAGCTGGTCTTCTTGCCCGTAGCCGACCGGATCGAGTCCGCCACCTATCTGCTCTACGACGGTGCCTGCGGGACCGGCGGCATGCTGACCGTGGCCGAGGACGTGCTGCAGCAGCTCGCGGCCGAGAAGGGCAAGCAGGTGTCCACCCACCTCCACGGCCAGGAGATCAACGCCGAGGCCTACGCGATCTGCAAGGCCGATCTCCTGCTCAAGGGGGAAGGGGAGGCTGCCGACAACATCGTCGGCGGGCCGGAGCATTCCACCCTCTCCAACGACGCCTTCCCGACCCGCGAATTCGACTTCATGCTCTCCAACCCGCCGTACGGGAAGAGCTGGAAGACCGACCTGCAACGCATGGGCGGCAAGAAGGAGATGCGCGATCCGCGGTTCATGATCGAGCACGCGGACGATCCCGAGTACTCCCTGGTCACCCGTTCGAGCGATGGCCAGATGCTCTTCCTGGCCAACAAGCTTTCCAAGATGAAGCAGGGGACCAAGCTCGGGAGCCGCATCGCCGAGGTCCACAACGGCAGCTCGCTCTTCACCGGCTCCGCGGGACAGGGCGAGAGCAACATCCGCCGCTGGATCATCGAGAACGACTGGCTGGAGGCGATCGTCGCACTGCCGCTCAACATGTTCTACAACACCGGCATCGCCACCTATGTCTGGGTGCTCACGAACCGGAAGCCCGAGCACCGCCGGGGCAAGGTGCAGCTGATCGACGCCGCGAAGTGGTTTCGGTCGCTCAGGAAGAACCTGGGGAAGAAGAACTGCGAACTCGGTGAGGAGGACATCGCCAGGATCTGCGGGACGTTCCTCGATATCGAGGAAAGTGAGGAGAGCAAGATCTTCGACAACGAGGCCTTCGGGTACTGGAAGGTGACGGTGGAGAGGCCGCTGCGGCTGTCGGTGGATCTGTCGGAGGAGCGGGTCGAGGCGTTCTTCGACGCGTGCATTGAGGCGGCCGAAGTGGCGTTGGGGGACGTGATCCACGACGTTGCCGACGAGCTGGGGCCTGGGCCGCACTTCGACTTCACCGGATTCCTCGACGCTACGGAAGCGTCGATGCGGGTGCGCGGGATCAAGATGACGGCGAAGCGCAAGAGACTGCTCCAGAGCAGGTTGGGAGAGACGGACGAGATCGCCGATCCGGTGGTTGGCAAGGTTCACCGTACCGGGACACTGGCCGATCCGATCCGGGGCTGGTACGAGGTGGGCGAGGGACGAACCCGGCGGGTTGTGGAGAACGTGGCGGACACCGCGCTTCGGGACGAGGAGCTCATCCCGCTCCGGGAAGAGGGCGGCATCGTGGGCTTCCTGAAGCGCGAGGTCCTGCCGTACGCGCCGGACGCCTGGTACGCCCCGCAGAGTGTGAAGATCGGCTACGAGATCAGCTTCAACCGGTACTTCTACAAGCCCGAGCCCATTCGGACTCTGGAGGAGATTCGGGCGGAGATCACGGCCGTCGAACGGGAGTCGGAGGGATTGCTGACGGGGTTGCTGGTGCGCGAGCCGATGCCCCGCCTACGGGAAGCTGCGCGTCTACGCCGACACCTCGGTGATCGGCGGCTGCGAGGACGACGAATTCCGGGGTCCCTCCCGCCGGTTGATCGACCAGTGCGCACGCGGCGAAATGACGCTGGTGGTGTCGTCCGTGACGGAGAGGGAGCTGGCAACAGCGCCTCGGGCAGTTCGCGAAGTGATTGGAGCCCTCGGCGACCTCCCCGAGGTGATTGATGCCGCGACCGATGAGATCAGGAATCTTGCGGACCGCTACATCGAGAGCGGCGCCCTGCCCAAAGGGATGCGCTCCGATGCGCTGCACATCGCGGCCGCCACCGTGGCCGGGGTGGACGTGTTGGCGAGCTGGAACTTCCGTCATATGGTGAACTTGTGGCGCATCCGGCAGTACAGCGAGGTGAACCGCCGCATGGGGTATCCGCCCGTGGAGATACGCACTCCGAAGGAGCTTGAGCATGAAGAGTGAACCCAGAGAGAAGAAATTCGACTGCGTGAAGTGGACCCGCGAGGTCCGGGACCGGATCAACGAGCAGATTGCAGACATGTCCGGCGAGGAGCTTCGGGAGTGGCTTTCCCAACGACCGACGGATCCGGTTCTGGCCAGGCTGTTCGACCGCAGGAAGGCGCCGGAGGGCGGGAGAGTTCGCGCTCAAGCCGCGGGTGGGCGAGGCGGCGCTCTTCATCGGTGAGGTGGGAATTCTTGGATAGGTTAGCGCGAGCATCGAGAGCGGCGAGGCCCGGGCTGGCAAGGCGCGACGAGAGGGCATTAGCAACACTACTGGGCCGAGGAACAACGCAGAGCAAAGCCTTGGAGAGGACAAATGTATACTATACATGACATAATGTAATGTTCGCATTACACTGCGAACAACCCGACCGAAGTGGTCCAGCGCGGGTGGATCACCGCTTAAATGCTGGGCGGACTGTCTCCGCGGACTGCCGGGAAGGCGACGGGGGGTGACCGCGTTGCAGCCCTATCCGGCCTATAGGGATTCCGGCGTGGAGTGGTTGGGGGAAATGCCGGAGCATTGGGAAATGCGGCGGGTGGGTACCGTTGCTGACCTGCGGGTTAGCAACGTCGATAAGCACGTCAAAGAAGGCGAACAGCCCGTGCGGCTGTGCAACTACGTCGACGTGTACCACAACGAGCGAATCAGCCCCGATGTCCCGTTCATGGTCGGTACCGCTAGGAGGCGTGAGATACGGAGGTTCCGACTGGCCGCCGGGGACGTGCTGGTAACCAAGGATTCCGAGGATTGGACGGACATTGGCGTGCCGGCGCTCGTTGAGTATGCCGCAGACGATCTTGTGTGCGGGTACCACTTGGCGATGCTGAGGCCCAACAGGGCATTCCTCGACGGGGGGTACTTGTTCCAGGCGCTGAGGGATTCGCGCTTGGCATGGCAGTTCCGGGTCGCTGCGACAGGAGTGACTCGGTATGGCCTGTCACACAACGCCATCAGGTCGATGAGAATCCCCCTTCCGCCTCTCCCCGAGCAAACCGCCATCGCCCACTTCCTCGACTACGCCGGCCGACGTATCCAGCGCTCCATCCGCGCCAAGGAAAGGCTGATCGAGCTGCTGGAGGAGCAGAAGCAGGCCATCATCCACCAGGCCGTCACGGGCCAGATCGATGTCCGAACCGGCCAGCCGTATCCGGCCTACAAGGACTCCGGGGTGGAGTGGTTGAGGGAGGTGCCGGAACATTGGGAGACGCGACCAAGCAAACGGACATTCACTCCGCGCAAGGAACTAGCGAGACCCGACGACATTCAGCTCTCAGCGACTCAGGCCTACGGTGTGATAGCGCAGAAAGATTACGAAGACAGAGTTGGTAGGAAGATCGTCAAGATCTTCAAACACCTCACAAAGCGGCGTCACGTGGAGGTCGATGACTTTGTAATCAGTATGCGGAGTTTCCAGGGTGGCCTCGAAAGGGCATGGGTGAGTGGCTGTATCCGATCCTCATACATCGTTCTTCAACCTGCCACGAGTTTGGATGTAACCTACTTCAGCTACCTGTTTAAGTCTGTGGGTTACATCAGAGCCCTCCAGTCGACTGCCAACTTCATTCGCGATGGACAAGACCTCAACTTCGGCGACTTCTGTAAGGTTTACCTACCTTTTCCGCCCATAGAAACACAACGTCGGATCGCGCAGTTTCTCGTTAGCACCAACAATGACATCGCGACTACACTTGACCGTTACCGTTGCCAAAATGACTTGCTGCGAGAATATCGTACCCGGCTGATCGCTGATGTCGTCACCGGGAAACTAGATGTCCGCGAGGCCGCCGCCGCACTACCCGACATCGATCCCTTGGGCCCAGACGACCCCCACTGGGATCCCGAGGCGACCAATACCGTGAGTCCGGAACCGCTTGATCACGCCCCTCCACGCCCCCACCCATGACCACCGACCTAACCGAACGCGGCCTCGAACGCCTCATCTGCAAGGCTCTAGCCGGCGACCCGTGCGATCCACCCTCTGGCCGCACCGTCGGCGAACCCCCCCGCACCTACGGCGGCGGCGGCTGGTCCCCCGGCAACCACCACGACTACAACCGCGAGTACTGCGTCGACCTCATCCAACTCTGCACCTTCCTCCACACCACCCAGCCCAACACCGCCCCCGCCCTCCGCCTCGACGAAGACTGCCCCACCCGCCGTAAGTTCCTCGCCCGTCTCCAAGGCGAGGTCGCCAAACGCGGCACCATCGACGTCCTCCGCCACGGCATCAAGCACGGCCCCCACGACCTCGACCTCTTCTACGGCACGCCCTCCGCCCAGAACGAGACCGCCCAGCGGCGCTTCCGCGAGAATCAGTTCAGCGTCATCCGTCAGCTCCGCTACAGCCGCGATGACACCCAGCGCTCGCTGGACATCGGGCTATTCATCAACGGGCTCCCAGTCTTCACCTTCGAGCTCAAGAACAGCCTCACGAAGCAGACGTTCAGCGACGCCATCTGGCAGTACAAGCGGGACCGCAGCCCGCGCGAGCCCCTCTTCCAGTTCGGGCGCTGCGTGGCGCACTTCGCGGTCGACGAGAACGAAGTCCATTTCTGCACCCACCTCAAGGGGAAGGCGTCGTGGTTCCTGCCCTTCAACCGCGGCTGGCAGCGCGGTGCCGGCAATCCGCCCAACCCGGACGGTCTCCGGTCGGAATACCTGTGGCGCGACATCCTCACCCGGGCGAGTGTGTCCAACATCCTGGAGAACTACGCCCAGGTGGTGGCGTCGAAGAACGCGAAGACCGGCAAGAAGAAGAGAGTCCAGATCTGGCCGAGATACCAGCAACTCGACGTGGTGCGCCGACTCCTGCAGGACGCCGGTACGCACGGGGCGGGGAAACGGTACCTGATCCAGCACTCGGCCGGCAGCGGCAAGAGCTACTCGATCGCGTGGCTGGCGCATCAGCTGATCCCGCTCGAAAGGGACGGCAAGCCCGTCTTCGACTCGATCATCGTCGTCACCGACCGGCGCATCCTGGACAAGCAGATCCGCGACACGATCCGGCAGTACGCCCAGGTGGGGTCCACGGTGGGGCATGCCGAGCGGTCGGGTGATCTGCGGCGGTTCATCACGCAGGGCAAGAAGATCATCATCTCGACGATCCAGAAGTTCCCCTTCATCCTCGACGAGATCGGCAACGAGCAGCGCGGGCGCACCTTCGCGATCATCATCGACGAGGCGCATTCGAGCCAGGGCGGGAAGGCAAGCGCGGCCGTGGCGAGTGCGCTGGGCGAGGCCGGCGAAGTGGCGGAGGAGGAGACCTACGAGGACCAGATCAACCGCCTGATGGAGTCGCGCAAGCTGCTCCCCAACGCCAGCTACTACGCCTTCACGGCCACGCCGAAGAACAAGACACTGGAAATCTTCGGCGATCCGGATCCGCAGAGCGACGGCACGGTCCGGCATTTTCCGTTCCACAACTACAGCATGAAGCAGGCGATCCAGGAGGGGTTCATCCTGGACGTGCTCAAGCACTACACGCCGGTCAAGAGCTACTACAAGCTCGCCAAGACGGTGGAGGGCGACCCGGAGTTCGACGTCAAGAAGGCCCGCAAGAAGCTCCGGCGCTACGTCGAAGGGCACGAGCACGCGATCCGGCTCAAGGCCGAGATCATGGTCGACCACTTCCACGAGCAGTTGGTCGCCCAGCGCAAGATCGACGGCAAGGCGCGGGCGATGGTGGTCACCAACGGGGTCGAGCGCGCGATCCAGTACTTCCACGCCATTCGCGGCTACCTGAAGGAGCGCAAGAGCCCGTACCAGGCGATCGTCGCGTTCTCGGGGGAGAAGGACTACGGTGGGGAAAGGGTGAGCGAGGCCATCCTGAACGGTTTCCCCCCGGCCAGGATCGCCGAGAGGTTCCAGGAAGATCCGTACCGCTTCCTCATCTGCGCGGACAAGTTCCAGACCGGCTACGACGAACCCCTCCTCCACACGATGTACGTCGACAAGACCCTCTCGGGGGTCAAGGCGGTCCAGACCCTGTCGCGGCTCAACCGGGCGCATCAGAAGAAGCACGATGTCTTCGTGCTCGACTTCCTGAACGACACGGAGACCATTACCGAGGCTTTCTCGAACTACTACCGCACCACCGTCCTGGCCGACGAGACCGACCCCAACAAGCTCCACGACCTCCAGGGCGACCTGGACGGCGCCCAGGTGTACTCGGCTCGACCAGGTCAAGGAGTTCGTGAAGCGGTATCTGGACGGGGTGGAGCGCGACCAGCTCGACCCCATCCTGGACCGGTGCGTGGCGGTGTACATGAGCGAACTGGGCGAAGACGAGCAGGTTGCGTTCAAGAGCAGGGCCAAGGGGTTCGTGCGCACCTACGCGTTCCTCTCCTCGATCCTCCCCTACAACAACCAGGGTTGGGAGGAGCGCTCGATCTTCCTGAACTTCCTGATCCCGAAGCTGCCGTCGCCCGTGGAGGAGGACCTGTCGAAGGGCATCCTCGAGACGATCGACATGGACAGCTACCGGGTAGAGAAGCGCGCGATACAGAAGATCATCCTGGGAGATGAGGACGCGGAGATCGAGCCGGTGCCGGGGGTCGGGGGAGGGGGCAAGGGCGAAGTCGAGATCGACCGCCTGTCGGTGATCATCGAGCAGTTCAACGACCTGTTCGGCGGGATCAGCTGGGAGGATGCTGACCGGGTTCGCCAGATGATTACGGTGGACATCCCGGCCCGGGTGGCGGAGGACACCGCGTTCAAGAACGCGCGCCAGAACTCCGACCGCGAGAACGCCCGGATCGAGCATGACAAGGCCCTCGGGCGGGTCATGACGAGCATCATGAAGGACGACACGGAGCTGTTCCGGCAGTTCGTGGACAACGCGGACTTCAAGCGGTGGTTGGGGGGTGTGGTGTTTGGGTTGGCGTATGAGGGTGTGGGGTCGGGCTAGACGGGATCTACGGATGGCGTGGAGTTACCCCGCTTTGGTGGACACTTTCAAACGTTGGATCCCAAAGAGGACGTGTCACCATGGCAGGAAAGGGACGCAGGTACGCGCCTGAGTTCAAGGCGCGGATGGTCGAGCTGGTCCGGGCGGGCCGGAGCGCGGACCGTCTGGCGCGGGAGTTCGACCCGCTTGCGCCGCTTCGGGTGCAGTCGACGACTCAGTCCAACGGCGTCGCAGAGCGCTTCATCCGGAGGCTCAAGGAGGAGTGCATCCACTTGCGCGAGTTCGAAACCCTCGAGGAGGCCAGAGAAGTGATCGGGGCCTTCATCGAGCGCTACAACAACGGCTGGCTCCTGGATCAACCGGGGAGCCAAGGTCGCCGCCAATGTCTGGATCGGCAAGGGGGCGCGAATCGGTCGGGGTGCGCGGATCGGCCGGGGCGCCCGGATCGGTCGGTACGCCCGGATCGGCGACTATGCGGTCGTCAAAGCGAACACGGAGGTCAAGCCGGGCGAAGAGATCGAGTGCGTTTGGACACCACCACCACCGGCCGGACTGAGGTGGTCCTACTTCGTTGGACAGTCCGAGGGCATAATTAAGGTGGATTCCGAGTGGTTGTGAGAGCCCTCGGCAGCTTTCGCTCTGTGTTTGCTTGGGGTGGATGCTCCACCCTGCGATCTTTGCCCGGCAGGGGAAGGACAGGCTCCAATATGAACCCCGCTCGCCGGGAGGGAAACCCGACCGGCGAGCGGGGCTTGGCGGCCGGCGGCGTGAGGCGCCCGGGATGGGCAGATCCCGCGTTGCTCCTCGGCCCCCCCGACTCACGAGGGCGCGCCCCGGCACGTGCGAGGTTGCAGCGTTCACAGTGCTCCCGTGCCGTTGCGGTAAGCGTCGCCCGGGGTGCGCCCGCCCAGGGACGAATGCGGGCGCACCTCGTTGTAGAAGTCGATCCACGACCCGATGATGCGTTCGGCGTCCAGCCCGCCTCGGAGTTCGTGGAGGTACACGGCCTCGTACTTCAGCGACCGCCACAGCCGCTCGATGAAGATGTTGTCGAGGAAGCGGCCCCGGCCGTCCATCGAGAACGCCACGCCCGCACCCAGCACCCGGTCCGCGAACGCCTCGCTGGTGAACTGCCTAGGTTCAAGCGGTCGTCGCAACAGTACCGTGTTGAAGGGTTTTCATGTGCCCCCGATTTTGCTGGACACTAGGCTGGCGAGGGCGACGGGGTCCAGAAAGAAAGAAGTGGGTTCTTGATTTGATGTCTCCCAACCCGAGGGAGTCAGAAGCGACCGATGGTCGTTGAAGGCTGGAGATACGGGAGCGGCAGAGCATTTCAACGCAAGGTTGAGGTCTGGTTCTTTGATGATAACAGATCTTCCAAGGTTTCCGCCGGAGTTCTCCAACCGAGGGTCTTGCGGGGGCGGCTGTTGAGAGCGGCTGCGACGGCGGCGAGATCGTCAGCGGTATGTCTGCTGAGGTCAGTGCCCTTTGGGAAGTACTGTCTCAACAGGCCGTTGGTGTTTTCGTTCGTGCCGCGCTGCCACGGGCTCTGCGGGTCGCAGAAGTAGATGGCCAGGCCAGTATCGATGCGAAGCCGTGCGTGCTGAGCCATCTCTGTTCCCTGGTCCCATGTCAGAGACCGGCGGAGTTGCTCGGGCAGGGTCGTGATCGACGAAGCGATCGCGTCCCGGACGGCTTCGGCACCGTGTCCAGCCAACGCTGGACCGTTCTTGGTCCTGGCCTCGCCGTGTTTGTCATGGCGGGGAAGGTGGAGCAGCATCGTGAACCTGGAGGTCCGCTCGACCAGCGTTCCGGTCGCCGAACTGCCCAGCCCCAAGATCAGGTCGCCTTCCCAGTGCCCGGGAACGGCGCGGTCGTCTGCCTCGGCCGGTCGCTCGCTGAGCATGATCTCGGGGTGAACGAACGTCTTGCCCCGTCCGCGGGTGCGAGCTCGAGGCACCCGTAACGTGCGTCCCGTCCGAAGGCACGCTGTCAGCTCCCGTCGCAGCGCACCGCGGCCTGGAACGTAGAGCGCCTGGTAGATGGCTTCGTGCGATATACGCATGGACTCATCGCCGGGGAAGTCGACCCGTAGCCTGTTGGCGATCTGCTCGGGACTCCACGAGGCCGCCCGCCGCCGGTCTTGTCGGCGACCGTGACGCCGTCCGATCCAGCGCACATCGGGGCCTGCCAGAGCGGCACCGTCCAGAGCTCGGATCAGGCCTCCGAGGCGATCCTGCACATACTGCCTCAGTTCGCCGTTCGTAGCGAGCTTCGCAAGCTTTGGACGTTTCGCTCGCCGGTCGGCGTGCCATTGAGCGGTCGTGGCCCGATACTCGAGGTTCCCTCCTCCTGTAGCTGCGTTGCGCCGCAGTTCTCGCGAGATCGTCGAGGGTGAGCGGCCCAACTGCCGGGCGATCTCGCGCACGCCACGACCACGGGCTCGAAGAACGGCGATCTCTTCTCGCTCAACGAACGAGAGATAGCGCCGTGACTGGGGACGAAGATTGAGTGGTGGCATGCCACCACATTCGCGAAACCAGCGTGTCCCGACAGCAGGGGACACACCCGCTGCCACGGCGGCCTCCTCGCTCGACAGACCTCGAGCGATCTCTTTCCAGAACCTCTGCCGATGCTCGCGCCGTCCCACCGGCGGACGGCCTGGTGAACGCATCCGCGGACGTAGGGCTCGATCCGCTCCTCGGTGCCTGCTCGCTGCCATCGCAACATCTCCCTGAGGTGTTGCGACGACCGCTTGAATTCACCCAGTATACGTCGCTGGCCTTCGGGAAGCGCTGCCGCGAGGCCGGCGTGGTGCAGTCGATGGGCTCGGTGGGCGACGCCTACGATAACGCGATGTGCGAGAGCTTCTTCGCCACGCTGGAGTGCGAACTCCTCGACCGAAGTCGCTTTCCGACACCCGCGGACGCGCGGCGTGAAGTCTTCGGCTTCATCGAGGGCTTCTACAACACCCGCAGGATCCATTCGGCGCTCGGCTACAAGTCGCCGACGAACTTCGAGAGACTCAACCATGCGGCCTGAAGCGAAGGTGCAGCGCCGGGGCGACCGAAGCGCTCCGGACTTCTCCTGGCCGTTCGCCTCGTCGGCGATGTACGTTGCCTCTCTCACTGGAATGACGAGGGAGAAAAGGAACCATATCAGACACCATCAACCCCAGAAACCAACCGTCCGTGAAAGCGGGGTAGCTCCAAGAATGTGCGCGTTTCCCGCTCCGTCGAAGGCAACATCCGCAAGCAGACCGAAGCTCTCCCAATCCTCCCCCATGTACGCCCCGACGGTGTAGACGTCCTCGGTCACGGCGGTCATCATGACGTCCGGGCCCTCCAGAGTTCCCGGAGGACCACCGGCACGGGGCACGGCCGCGGAGTCGCCGCACGCGAGGGTGCTTCCCAGCGCACTCGTGATCAGTATCTGAATCCAGGTTCTCATCGACGAAGAGTATCTTTCGCCGGGCGACTTTGCGCAAATCTTACCACCAAATGGAAGCTGACATGACCCTGCGAGCACTCTGCGTCACCGGCGCCATGGCGACCTGTCTTGCCTGCGGAGCGGAGCCGGGCCCGCCGGAGGTGACGCTTGCGATCACCGGACAGGCGTTGATCAAGCTGGACCCGCGCCTTATCGCCGAGACGCCGTTCGCGACGGTCCAGCCGATCGTTGCATCCGCCGACATCGCCTTCACCAATTTCGAGATGGCGGTGAATGGGGAGGACAACCCCTGCGGCGTTCCGGCCGACTACGTGACCATCACAGGCAGTCCCGATATCCCCCGTTCGCTCCGTCCAGGCAATACGGATGCACCCCACGCCGTGTCTCCTGTCGTGATGCAGTACCTGGCGGGGATGGGGTTCGACCTGATGTCGCTTGCAAACAACCATGCCTGGGACCTGGGGGAATGCGGTATCCGCGAAACGATCGCGGCCGCCCGGGAGAACGGGGTGGTGATTGCCGGCACCGGGACCACGATGCAAGCGGCCCTCGCCCCGGCCTATCTCGAGGCTGGTGGGATCACGTTTGCACTGGTGGCGTCGACCACGAGTCGAGACGAACGCGAGCTGTTGCTGGACAACGTGAACGGGGTCTGGCTGGGCCACCAGGCAGATTGGGACCGGAACCTGGAGGCGGTCAGGGAGGCGGCCGCGAATGCGGACTTCGTCATCTACTATCAGCACTTGCAGTTGGACGGTGGCAATTTCGACGGGGTAGGTCCGGGAGAGCAGAACGAGGACGGTCACTATCCCGTGCCCGATCTCGAGGCATGGCAGGAGGAATTCGCCAAGGCGATAATCGACGCCGGTGCGTCGCTCTATCTGGGCGGTGGCCACCGGGGGTTCGATGGCGTCGAGTGGTACCGGGGGCGCCCGATCGTACGGCAATTCGGCGGGCTCGCCTATCACGCGATGCGCGACGTGGGCGGCTACCCCGGAGAGTTCGCGTTTTGGGGCCTCATTGGTCTGCTGACCGTGGCGGGCGACCAGGTGACCGGGATGGAGTTCGTGCCCCTGGTCCTGAACGAAGGCTCCGAGTGGTTCGAGGCGAACGACCGCACCCAATTCCTCCGTCGACGTGGGATGTCGGAGGTGGCCACCGGCGTCATGGCGGACTCGATCCTGGGTCGATTCCAGGAGCTCTCGGAGGCTTATGGTACGCCCGTTGTCGTCAGGGATGGGCGGGGCTTTGTTCGTCCTCCGGGTGCGTAGGGCGTAGCTTACCCCTGGCTGCGTCGTGCAATTGAATGCCCCGGCATTGGGGTACGCACACAGTTACTTTCGTGGCCCGCCAGGCTCCTCCGATCAAGAAACTGACCCGATCCCCGCCTTGCCACTTCGTTTAGATCGTTCTCAAGTGAGCAGCTGGCTGAGGTGCAGGCAGCGCTGGCGGAGGAACTCGAGGACTCCAACCAGGGATTGCCGCGGGGTTTTGGGAGGGTGACTTCGTAGGGAGACTGTCGCAGACCTGCGTCGTCATCTTGCGGGCAAATGCCCGATCGCTGAAGGCTGCTGCTATTCCAGCCCACTGAGATTGACGAGTTCTTGGACGGCCGCACGAAAATCAATCTTGACGTTGTCGATATCGCCCCGATGAGCGGTGAACCGACGACTGTGCGCCGAGTTGTCACCCAACTCCTTGACCTCGGTGAGAGCGCGCTTTGTTGCCCGGCCCAGATTCCAACTGGACTCACCGATTGCATGCCCGACGAGTCCCTTGAGCTGTAGGTAGTCACCCCCATCCGTCTGAATCTTCTCAGGCATCCCCCTTTCCTCGAACAACTCGATGATGAGGGTCTCGAGTAGTCGTCGCATCATCACTGCGCAGGCGTCGTACCAACCGCGTTCGTACGAGCCGTTGAGCTGGTGTGTGATGTTCTCAAGATACCCTCGTGTCCCGCGAACTATCGACAACGGTAGGACATGCTGTGTTTGCGAGGCTGCCCCATTCTCCGGCGGCAGCCGCAACTCCCGGGTTTCGTCTGCCAGCCTTTTCAGGAAACCAAGACCGGCCTTGGCACCCTCGGAACTACCGCCCTTCATCGCTCTGTCGGTACAGGTGCTTCGCCATGCTCGCGAAGATCTGGTCGATCTGCTCCAGCGTCACGCTCGCATCGATGCGAATCTCGAGGTTGAGGCGCACATCGGGCATCTCAATCTGTCCCACATGGAGGCGAGGATTCTGCTCTTGACTCGTGGATCCTCGTTTCTCGATCTCCGGCTGTGCCGCCGATTTGCGTTGCGACCGTGAGCGCATCCTCTTTCTCTTCTTGGGAGCCGAGGTCTTCTTCCCAGCAGATGGTTCGGCATCGGTGAGCAGCGAGTAGAACGCTACCATTTTACTGACTGCGCTCTCCCCAAGCCCGGTTGAACCCATGAACCAGCGCTTCGCCGTATCACCGGGGTCGGATGGATTCGGGACGGCATCCAGCAGTTCTTGAGGATATATCTCCTTCCGCATTTCCTCGCACACGCCCTTGTATTCGGCATCGTCTCGCCATCGGATGGCTCTGTCTGTCGGTGTGCCTTCGTCATCGACTAGGCCGACGGCTGTCAACCCGGGGAGAATGTTTGCCCTGGCCGAGTTCTTCTGGGTTTCAAGGACCGTTGCCAGATATGAGGGCGTAACAGTGGCCGGAATAGACTGATTGAACTTGACGCGGAGGGTCCACCAATGCTTGGCGGGAACAACGGGATAGGTGTTGGATGTGGAGGCCATGGAGATTGTCCCTTGATAGATGGAAGGTGTTCTTGGGTACTTGCCGCCGTTGCCGGCTGGTCTACGACAGGAGGCGTTTGCTCTCAACCTCCCGCTTACCTACAAGCGTGATCTGATATCCAATCCCGTCACTGTGGACGAAGGCCAGATCGTGCTCCAGGCGTCGAAGTGTCCTTCGTAGGTTGGCGCGCATCGAAGGACGCGCCCACTCGGTCAGTTGCTTCACCGTGGCGCCTAGGCGACCTCGCTGATACAGCAGTACCAGACAGTGATCCCCTGCTTGGAGCTCAGGGTTGAGCACCTTCAAGAAGCCATCAAAGTCCTCGATGACCGGGGCTTTGCGCGTCACCAAACCTGCGATCAATTCGTGGGCCTCCGAAGCCTCTACGCCATGATGGAGGCGGACGAATTCAGCGAGGGTCCAGTCGAGAATCGCTACCACGACGCTGGAGTCTTGGATGTTTGGATCGATCCCATCCGCCAGGTGCGCAGCGTCACGGTTGTTTCGAACGTCGTAGATGACCCGCAAGGCTCTCGGAATATGCAGGCGGATCGAGTCCGAGACCGAGCCGACGGGTAGGGCGGCAAGCTGTCGTGCCAGTTGGTCCGCGTTCAAACGTCTACCCAGCGGGACGAAGCTGCCTGTAGCCACCTGCTCGAGTATTCGATAGGCGGCCTCGCAGAAGCGACCACCCTCGACCGCACTCAATCTGTGACCGCCCAAGTAGTGATTGCTCTTCGCTTCATCGTAGGCGGCTAGCAGCCCGTGGATAAAGTCCGTCTCTGCGAGTTTCGTGTAAAAGGGTTAAATTACAGGGGTACATGAACCTTAGTGAGCGGGGACGGCGATGGCGATAGGCAGACGGCCCGGGGCACGGCAGCACGACATTTTTGTGGCGGCGAGCGAGATCCGCGCGGGAGGCAGCCCGTTCTACCGGGCGTTGGACAGACTGTTGCGCGAGAACGGATTCGACGGTTTTGCGGAAGAGACCTGCCGCGAGTTCTATGCGGGCAACCGGGGGCGGCCGGGTGTTCCTCCCGGGGTCTGCTTCCGCATGCTGATGGCGGGGTATCTGGAGGGGACCGGCTCGGAGCGCGGCATCGCCTGGCGGTGTGCGGACTCGTTTTCGCTGCGCGAGTTTCTGGGATACGGGCTGGCGGAGAACCCGCCGGAGCATTCCACCCTGTCGAAGACGCGGAAGCGGCTGAGCGTTGAGGCGCACGCGGCGGTCTTCGGCTTCGTGCTGGAGCGGCTGCAGGTGTCGGGCCTGCTGCGCGGCAAGACGCTGGGGGTCGACGCGACGACGCTGGAGGCGAACGCGGCGCTGCGCACGATTGTGCGGCGCGCCGGCGGGACGGAGTACGAGGAGTGGCTGGCGCAGCTGGCGCGGGCCTCGGGGATCGAGACGCCGACGCGGGAAGACCTGGCGAAGCTGGACCGGAAGCGTCCGAACAAGGGGTCGAACAAGGACTGGGTGCATCCGCACGATCCGGAGGCGCGGATCACGAAGATGAAGGACGGCAGGACACACCTGGCGCACAAGCTCGAACACGCGGTCGATATGGAAACCGGAGCCGTCGTCGGGCTGACGGTGCAGACGATGGACGGGGGAGACACCGCCTCGCTGCCGGTCACGCTGGACGAGGCGGAGCGGCAGCTGGCGGAGGCGGGAGTGGAGGCGAAGGAGGTGGTGGCGGACAAGGGCTGCCACTCGAACGCGACCATGACGGGCGTGAAGGAGCGGAAGCTGCGGGCGTACGTGAGCGAGCCCAACCGGGGGCGCCGGAAGTGGAAGGGCAAGCGGGACGCGCAGAAGGCGACCTATGCCAACCGCCGGCGGATCCGGGGCAACCGGGGCAAGCGGCTGCAGCGCGGGCGCGGGGAGAAGGTGGAGCGGCCGTTCGCGCACATGCTTGAGACCGGCGGCATGCGCCGCCTCCACGTTCGGGGCCAGAAGAACATTCGAAAACGAATGCTCGTCCACGCGGCGGCCTTCAACCTCGGGCTCCTCATGCGCAAGCGGTTCGGCGTTGGAACCCCCCGTGCATTGCAGGGCCTCGCTGCCATACAAGCTGCACTCTCAACTCAGGTCACAACCCGCGTCTTGCGCTTTTTCCCCCGTATCCGGCGCATTTCCGCCCTTCCTGAGCCGAATATCGCCTCCTCACGCCCGAAGACCCGCTTCTTGCACAACAACACCGCGGCCGCGCGTCCGTTTTCTCTCCCAGCCATCATCCGCTGGGCACCCACTTCTTCCACGGGCTGCTAGGAGTCTGCGCGCGCAGAAAACTTCTGCACGACTCTATGACCCCCAACATGTAGGGATCCAGAAGCCTCCGAATGCTACTGCATATGGTATCGGGATCGCGCCGACAATCGGCGCAAAACCGTTCTAACGACGCAGGCTCCTAGGGAAGCTCTGAACAGGCCGGTAGTTCGGCCCGTGTCGGGCTGAATGGCGCCGACTCGGCCGGTTGCCGACCTCCGAAGGGGTTCGGAGACGCGAACAACGGACGTTTTGGGCCTGCTACCTGCCGTTCCGGTCCGGCCGGGACGGATGTCCCCCGCGACGGTCCGCTACGCCGTCGCATAGCGACCCGCCATCAGCAGGTTCGAAAAGCCGAGCAGCAGCACGCTACGCCACGAATGTTGTAAGTGATTGATAGTAAATCATTTACCGTATCTCATATCGCTGCCGTCCCCCCTTTAACATCCCTCTTTCTGGACGGGAACCTACGCGACCGCAGGGGACCTTGGCGGACAGGTGATCGTTGCGGAGGGTGGTCGATTCGATCCAAGGTCCGTGCTGTCTGAATCCCTAGATCAAAGGAAGTCTCCTGTAGGATAACAGGGAGCGCCCGCTCTTGCCGCGAAAGGACCGTCAATCCCAGTGCGGGAACCGCCCGAGAACGGTAGCAGATGCAGATGACCGCGGAGAGGCCCGGATCGTGGAAGGCGATCAAGGTCCGTCAGGGAAGCCCGTCGGAGCCGGGAGCGGGCATCCGCAGGGCCTCCGACGGCGGCCCGAAAAGGCGGCACGAGCAATACGAGCGTGCGTGAAAGCATCGCCTCGATGGCCTTCCCACCAGGGACTGATGGAACGGGAGCGACCCCCGGCGGAGGGTGGCATGGGCGTGCACATACCGACTCTCCCCGATGCCGATCGAGGCATGCCGAGATGGGGGGTCGCTCCCGTCCACGGTCGCAAGCTCCAGATCGGCATCGGCGCTCCGGCAGGCCGTGGTGCAACTGCAAGGCGGCCAGCGACATGCAGAACCACAGGCGTGCCCATTGGAAGGGCGATTTCGTGTGCATCCACCCCCGATGTCTGATGGGCACGCACGGATCGGCATCGACCCTCGGCGACTCGCGCTTAAGCTCCGCCCCCAGGGAGCCGGCTCGTACGCCATACCGTACAGCCGTCGATCATCGCTTGCTGGGCACGCGGATCGCAGCAGTTTCCTTCAGCTCGACGATCCGCTTGAGGCACCCCGCAGACCGCAATGCTTCTCGATCACCGTGTTGTTCATGGTGCGGGTGGCGCGCTCGATCCGGGCGAATCTGGCGGCGGGCCGAGTCGCCCGGGGGCGGAGGCCGCGAAGACCGAGCCGGCTGCCCTCGGCGTCGCCCGCAAGCTAGAGCGCCTTGCAACGTCAGCTAATCCTCCCCGTGGAACCGGGCCACGGCTCCCTTCGCGGCCAGTTCGGCGCGGGCGTAGTGGGCGGGCATCTGGGCGGAAGCCCAGCGTCCGGCGACCTGGAGGGCAGCGACTCCCGTGCCCGAGGCCACCAGGTCACGGGCCATCCCGACCCGGGGTGAGTGTCCCGAGAAACGGCCCATCAGCCCCGCAGCCCTGGCTGCCGCGGCGATCCGATTCGACACGGCCCGACCGGAACGGAGGCCGAAGACCTGGGCTTTGGACGAGGCGTCCGGACGATGGATCGCCCGAAGAGCCGCCGCGGCGGCTCTCCCAACGTAAAGGGTGGCCCCTGCACCGTCCTGGTCGCTCTTGGAGCGGCGGACGGTGACGCGGGCGGACCCATCGCTCCGAAACGCCACGTCGGCCCACGTGAGCGCGGCAGCCTCGGAGCGCCGCAGCATGGCGTCCCGCATGACCGATGCGAGCGCGATATCCACCTGACCGCGGAGGCGGGCCTTGCTGGCCCGCTCGGTTCGACCGCCCGGTCCCGTGCGCCGCAGACGGGCGTTCGCACGGATCGCGGCCAGCCCCTCCTCCGTGAGAGCGGCGGCCTGTCTCGGAGCGCGACCCTCGCACGCCGCCCGGCGGGTGAGTCCGCGCAGCACCCGGCGCACCCCTTCGTTGTCGGCTGGGTTCGCGTGTCCGGCTTCGGTGTGATGGTAGCGAATCGCGGCGGGGTCCAAGCGGAGCGATGCGGGCGACAGGCCGTTGGCAGCCCGCTCGGCGAGGTACGCTGCCACTGTCTCCGGTAACGCGGGAATGGAGCCAATACCCTCGCGGTCGGCCCACGTCTGGAACCGGCGCCAGGCGGCGCGGTAGTTGCGGCGCGTGATGGCGCTGTGGGCGTCCTGGGCTGCGTCGACAACCCGCTGGACATGCGGCTCTCGGAGCGCTGCGGTAGCCGTTCCGCTGGTGGCAACGGCGGTGTAGTTGCTCATCCCCCTTCCCAACTCATGTGGTCAGGCTCCGACAGCTGCGTTCCGCTAATCGACGCTATCGGAACCTTCCCGCGCCCTTGAGACGACTCTCACGTCCCTGCGATGCCGTTGGACCAGCGCGCACATGGGAATGGCGTTTCCGTGCACATGCACCCCATTGTCTGATGTGCACGCGCGCATCGGCATCGACTCCCGCCGATTCGTGTTCAAGATCCGCCTCCAGGGAGCCATCGCGAGTGCCATGTCATCAAGGCCCTCGATCGTCCCTCCCGGGCTCGAGAACCGAAGGCTGTCGAGCGCCGCCGCGAGCGCCACCCGACAGCCCTGTTCCAGGAACGGTGACGGCTCCGAGGCAGGCCATAGCCGATTGGTGTCCCTCCACGACGAGGTGATGGCCGCCGCGCTTCTGGACCGGCTCCTCCACCGCTGCCACATCGTCAACAGACAGTGAGAATCCAGAGAACCCCGAGAGTCGATCCAGGTGCCATCGGGCACGAGCAGCCGACAAACGGCAGACCGCGAGCGCGGGAAAACGCCCACCTACCGGCGGGCGGTTCCGCCTATCCCCCATTTGGGGGATGGCCGCCCGGCCGGACCCGCCCCTAATCTTTTTGGTGAGCCTACGGAACCTTGGGCGAATTATTGCATCAAGACCTCCCTTCCGGACCGGAGATGGATGCATGAACCGCTATCGAATCTTCATCTTTGCGGCAGCGACGCTGTCGGCCGCCCTGTGGGCGTACGCCTGCGGCGACGGGACCACGGAACCCCCGACCCCGCCCCCCGACCCCCCGCGGCCCACGACGGTGACGGTCACGCCCGCGACCACCCAGCTCACCGCCTTGGGCGCCACCGTGCAGCTCTCGGCGGAAGTCCGCGACCAGAACGGGCAGGTGATGGCGGGGGCCGGTGTGACTTGGACAAGCAGCAACGCTTCGGCGGCTACGGTCAGCGGATCCGGTCTGGTGACGGCGGTGGACAACGGGATGTCCACGATCACAGCGACTGCGGGCGGAGTGTCGGGGACCGCAACGGTGACGGTGGCCCAGGAGGTGGGCGCGGTCGCAGTCTCTCCCGCAGCCGACACGCTGGTGACGGGCGACACGCTGCGCTTGGCGGCGGAGGCCACCGACGCGAACGGTCACGTGGTACAAGGGGCCGAGTTCTCGTGGGCGTCGAGCGACACGCTGGTCGCCGCGGTGACCGATGCGGGCCTCGTGACCGCGGTCGACGCGGGCGAGGCGGAGGTCACGGCCACCGCGGCGGGGGTCACGGGCCAGGCGCAGCTCACGGTCGTGGCTCCGGCGCCGACGACCGTCGCGGTCGTTCCCGATACGGTGGCGCTGACGGCCCTGGGACAGACCGCGCAACTCACCGCCGAGGTGCACGATCAGGCCGGGCGCGTGATGGAGGGCGTACCGGTCTCCTGGTCGAGCGCCGACACGCTGGTGGCGGTGGTGGACTCGGCCGGGCTGGTGACGGCCGTGGGCAGTGGCACGACGACCATCACAGCGACTGCGGGCGAAGCATCGGGCGATGCGGTGGTGACGGTGATGCAGTCGGCGGGTTCGGTCGTCGTGTCGCCGACCGCCGACACGGTGGCGCTGGGCGATACGCTGCGCTTGGCGGCGGAAGCGTTCGACGAGAACGGGCACCGGGTCGAAGGCGCGCAGTTCGCTTGGTGGTCGAGTGATGTGCCGGTGGCGACGGTGGACGGATCGGGACTTGTCCAGGGCGTTGGCAAGGGCGTGGCGACAATCGCCGCGAGCGCGGGGGCGGCCCGGGGAACAGCTGAGATCACCGTTCAGAATCCGGACCAGGCGGCACTGGTGGCGCTCTACAACGCGACGGACGGACCGAACTGGGTCAACAACGAGAACTGGCTGACCGACGCGCCGCTCGGGGACTGGTACGGCGTGGGCACGGACGCATCCGGAGGGGTCGTCTCGCTGGATCTCTCCGAGAACGACCTTTCGGGCCCGATCCCCCCCGAACTCGGCAACGCCACCAGCCTGACAACACTGGATCTCGGCTACAACAATCTCTTCGGCCCGATCCCGCGCGAGATCGGCAACTTGCCCGGCTTACGGCGGTTGTTTCTTATTTACAACGACCTGACCGGCCCGATTCCGCCGGAACTTGGCAACCTCGCCAGCCTGTCGGCGCTGTGGCTCCGCGACAATAGCCTATCGGGCATAGTCCCGGCTGAGCTTGGAGACCTGGTCGGCCTGACAGAGCTCAGTCTCCAAAACAACGCCCTTTCAGGCCCAATCCCGCGAAGTTTCCTGCAACTTGACAGGCTTCGTCGGTTTTTCATTGGGGGAAACGGAAGTCTCTGCGTACCAGGGACTTCTTCTTTCGTGGCGTGGCTGCAAGGAATGCAACACAATGGAGCATGGTGCAATGCGGCCGACGTGGCCGCGCTGGAGACGCTATACGAATTGACGGGTGGCGCGGCTTGGACCGAATCCGGCGGCTGGCTCGGCGCCGGTGCGGTGGAGGAATGGTACGGCGTCACCGCCGATTCGCTCGGCCAAGTCACCGGACTGGATCTCACCCACAACGGGCTGGCGGGACGGCTCCCGGCAAGCGTTGGCGACCTAGCGCGGATGACCAGCCTGCGGATCGGCGGCAATGCCCTTACGGGCCGTCTGCCTCTGTCCTTGGCAGGAGTCCGTCTGCGGGATCTCCGCTATGCGGACACCGAGTTGTGCGCTCCGGCGGACGAGTATTTCCAGGCTTGGCTGAAGGCACTGCCATCGCACGAGGGCACGGACGTCGAGTGCGCCCTCCTGTCGGACCGCGAAATCCTCGAAGTGCTGTACGACGCGACCGGCGGACCGAACTGGACCAATAACGACAAATGGCTGACCGACGCGCCGCTGGGCGACTGGTACGGTGTCCGGGTGGACAATCAGGGCCGTGTGATCGCCCTGGGCCTTGGTGACAACAATCTTGCCGGCCCGATGGTGCCCGAACTCGGCTCCCTCGCCAACCTGACGAGGCTGAACCTCGGCGGAAACGCGCTGACGGGCACGATCCCGCCAGGACTCGGCTCACTGACCAACCTGACGGAGTTAAGCCTCTACGCCACCAATCTAACCGGCCCGCTTCCGCCCGAACTCGGCAACCTCGCGAACTTGAGATGGTTGAGTCTCTACAACAGCAGTGTCTCCGGACCGATCCCGCGCGAACTCGGCAACCTCGACAGGCTGACGTTCCTTGACCTCAGCTACAACCAACTGTCCGGCTCAATCCCACCCGAATTCGGCAACCTGTCCAGCCTGACGCACCTTTATTTCTCGCACAACAATCTGGCGGATGCGATCCCGCGCGAGCTCGGCGACCTCTCGGCCCTGGAGGTACTGGAACTCAACAACAACGAACTCACGGGCCCGCTTCCCCCTGCATTCGGCCGGATGTCGAGCCTGCGGCAGCTGGCCCTCGCACACAACCCCGGAATGCATGGGGCCCTACCATCGGAATTCACCGCTCTCCGCCAGCTCGATGTGCTCGTGGCCACTGGCACCAGGCTGTGCGCGCCCCCTGACCCCGCATTTCAGAGCTGGCTGGAAGGGGTCTACAAACGGCGGATCAGGCGCTGCATCGAAGGAGATCCTCCGATGGCCTACTTGACTCAGGCCGTACAGTCGCGGGAGTTCCCAGTGCCGCTTGTCGCGGGCGAGAGAGCGCTACTGCGCGTGTTCCCGACAGCTCGGCAAGCCACGACCGAGGGCATCCCAGCGGTTCGGGCCCGCTTCTACCTGCGCGGCAGGGAGACGCATGTGGTGGACATCCCCGGCAAGTCGGACCCGATCCCCACCGAGGTGGACGAGAGCAGTCTCTCCAAATCGGGCAACGCCGAGATTCCGGAGCGGGTGGTGCAACCTGGACTCGAGATGGTGATCGAGATCGACCCGAACGGAACGCTGGACCGGTCACTGGGCGTAGCCAAGCGCATTCCGGCGACGGGCCGCTTGGCGGTAGATATTCGCACGATGCCACTCTTCGACCTGACGCTGGTCCCGCTCATCTGGACGGATACTCAGGATTCGTCAATCGTGGACCTGGTCGGGGCCATTGCCGCCGATCCCGAGAATCACGAGATGTTCGGGGACACGCGCACGCTCTTGCCGGTGAGCGATCTGGCGGTAGCGGTGCATGAACCCGTTCAGACTTCTACCAACGATCTTTTCTTGTTGTTACAGGAGATTACGGCCATCCGGGCGATGGATGGGGCAACGGGCTACTACATGGGGATGATGGCTCCGCCCGTAACCTACGCTGCGGGAATAGCACGTCAGTCCGGCAGGTCGAGCGTCTCAATACCTTACCCGAGGACCATTGCGCACGAACTCGGCCACAACCTGAGTTTGCCGCACGCGCCGTGTGGCGGTGCACGCGATCCCGACCCTGGGTATCCCTACCCCGATGGGTCCATCGGCGCCTGGGGCTACGACTTCCGCAACGGCGGGCGGCTCATGCGACCCTCCACGCAGGATCTGATGTCCTACTGTAGGCCCACTTGGATCAGCGACTACAACTTCACCAACGCGCTGCGCTATCGGTTGTTCGACGAGGGCGCGCCGACGGCTGCGGCCGTGGCCGCCAAGGCCAGATCTATCCTCCTTTGGGGCGGCGTCGACTCCACAGGCACGCCATACATCGAGCCTTCCTTCGTGGTCGACGCCCCGCCCGCGCTTCCCGCGTCCGCCGGCGAATACGCGATCACCGGACGGACCGCCAGCGGCGGGGAGCTCTTCTCCCTCAGCTTCACCATGCCCGAGACGGCCGATGGAGACGGGAGTTCCTCCTTCGCCTTCGCACTCCCGGCCAGGCCCGGGTGGGCCGACACCCTCGCCAGCATCACGCTCACCGGCCCGGGCGGTACCGTCACGCTCGATGGGAAGAGCGACCGCTCGATGGCGATCCTGCGCAACCCGCGGACCGGCCAGATTCGGGGCATCCTTCGGGGCGTGCCGGCTCCGGCGGAGGCGCAGGCGGATGCGGCGGCCGAACTCGGTGGCGGGCCGGGGCTGGAAGTGCTCTTCAGCCGCGGGATCCCGGACGCTGCGGCGTGGCGGCGGTGACCTCCGCCTGGACGCCGTTCCAGGCCCGTTCCCGATGGGCCCCAGGTCGCGGGAGCCCGAAGGGAAAGCGGCTCCATTCGGTTCCGCACCACCCGCCACCGCGCACCCCCACCCGATCCGCCAAACAGTAACAGACCCTACCGCGGGAGTAGCCCCGTCAGCGAGCCCCGCGACGAACCCCGCGGGTCCAACTCACTCCACGGCGCGCCTCTCCTCGACCGCGTCGGCACCCAGCGGTGCGAACGGCACACTCGCCCCTATCGGGGTATTGGGGACGAATGCGGTATGGTCGACGTGGGGAACATTCGCCCGCAGGTTCCACCAAGCCCTGCTTGGCTGCTCCGCCCGTCAGGCTATGGCGCTTCCCGGGGTGGGGGTAGGATGCTGACGGGACACCGGCCACGTCCCATGCCGCAGGGGGTCCTTTGGGCCGAAGTACTCTGTTGCCGCCGCAAACTGGAACACGCAGGACGTTGTGCCCGTTTCCTGCGTTCAGTTTCTGAGTAGTTCCCTGTCCACCATGACCCCGCCCTGGATCACGAGATGCACCCGCTTCGTGTTGCTGATCGACTCTATCGGCGAGGCATCGAGAATCAACAGCGTCGCCTCGTCGCCGGGCGCCACGCCCCAGCGTCGATCCGATCCATTGCGCTGACCCGTGGCTGCACGAACCAGGAATCCGTGTCTGGCAGGTGGACCAAGACCGTGTATCTGCCGGAGACTCGTCGCGTTCTCAATGTTGGGACTGACTGGGTTCTGGTGCGCATCGCCAACTCGCTTAGGGTCCAGCAATTCGCTGTTCCACGGCATCCCAGGTCGATCCAGTTCCCGGCCAGATCCGAGCTGTTACTGCCTCTGGTCCTCGTCCAACCGGCACCTGTCAGGAGAATTCGCCGCCGAAAATGAACCTGCTCTAGTCCCCAAGCAAGCGTGATCCGTCGCCGGCCCCTGTCAAAGAGTACCGGAAAGGCTTATCCTGATTGTCGTTAGCAGATCTCGGCGCGAGTCGCCGTATCTCAACCAGGAGGCCTTTCCGGTGAAGACAATATCGCACAAACAAAGCCGAAGGAACAATGCCCGGCGGAGGCGGAAGGTGAAGGCGCGGCATGCGAGGGGGAGGCGGTGGGGCACGGGGCCGAAGCCGATGTTCGGGTCCGGCAGGGTGCGCTACGAGATCGGGGCGCGGATCAACGCGATGAGCTACGGGGGCATCGGCGTGGTCCGGCGGCTGGTGTCGAAGCTGGGGCTGGCCGGGGAGATCAACCGGCGGCTGGCGCTGCTGAAGCGGCATCTTCCGTACCACGAGTCGGACCACGTGCTGAACATCGCGTACAACATGCTGTGCGGAGGCGCGCGGCTGGAGGACCTGGGCGCCCTGCGCAACAACGCGGCCTACATGGACGCCCTGGGGGCGGAGGTGATCCCGAGCCCGACGGCGGCGGGCGACTTCACGCGCCGCTTCGGCGAGGCGGACGTCATCGAGCTGCAGGAGTGCATCAACGCGGTGCGGCCGCGGTTGTGGCGGGGCCGGGGCCGGGACCTGCTGGGGCCGGTGGCGTACATCGACGTGGACGGGACGCTGGCGCCCACGCTGGGCGAGAAGAAGGACGGCATCGACATGTCCTACAAGGGGGTGTGGGGCTACCACCCGCTGGTCGTCTCGCTGGCCAACACCGGCGAGGTGCTCTACCTGGTGAACCGGCCGGGCAACGCGGTGAGCCACCAGGGCGCGGCGGAGTGGATCGACAAGGCGATCGGGCTCGTGGCGCCGCACGCCGAACGGGTGTGCGTGCGCGGGGACACGGACTTCTCGCTGACCGTCAACTTCGACCGCTGGAGCGAGGCGGCGGACTTCATCTTCGGCTACGACGCGCAGCCGGGCATGGTGAAGCGGGCCGAGGCGCTGGAGGAGGGTGACTGGGAGCGGCTGGAGCGCCGGCCGCGCTACACGTCGCGGACGGGGAAGACGCGGAGCCGGCGGGCGGACGTGAAGGGGCGGATCGTGCGGGAGCGCGGCTACGTCAACAACCGGCTGAACCACGAGGACGTGGCCGAGTACGACTACCGGCCCGGAAAGTGCCGCGAGACCTGCCGGATGGTGGTCGTGCGCAAGAACATCAGCAGGATGAAGGGCGAGCTGTGCCTGATGGACGAGGTCCGCTACTTCTTCTACATCACCACGCGGCGGGACCTCAGCGCGGCCGAGGTGGTCCGGCTGGCCAACGCCCGCTGCGACCAGGAGAACGTGATCGAACAGTTGAAGAACGGGGTGAACGCGCTGCGGGTGCCGGTCTACGACCTGGTGAGCAACTGGGCCTGCATGGTAATGGCGGCGCTGGCGTGGAACCTGAAGAGCTGGTTCGCCATGATGATGCACCTGAAGTCCGACCGCCGGAAGTACGTCGCCATGGAGTTCAAGCGCTTCATCCGCGAGATGATCCTGCTGCCCTGCCAGGTCATCCGCTGCGCCCGGCAGACCACCCTGCGCATCATCGGCTGGCAGCCCGCCACCGACCGGCTGTTCAGCACCTGGCGCACCATCGAACGGACCGGCTTCGGCTGACGCCGCCCCTCCCCGCCGCTTCCCCACCCCGCCACCCCGCGCGTCCACGGGCACCGGTGTCTCCCGTGCCCAAAATCACTCGGGAAACCCCGGGACCGCGCACTCAAAAGACTCCGTTCATCCCCTGGCACGCCTGCAAAACAGCCCCGTGGAAGCCGCCAGGTCCGCTCTATGACAACTTGCACAACCGAAACTCGCCCCCCGGACCCTACTCGCTTGTTTTGGGCCTAGTGATCGTTCCGTACCCTGTGTCTGGGGCCGGGCCGGTTCAGTGCGCCCGCTTGAGACTTAGTGGCACCAACTGAGTCTAAGGGCCCGTAGGCCGGTGATGCCGGCTTCCCCATAGTGATAAGTCAAGTGGTATGACCACAACGCTCCGATCTACTATATCTATATGCTACAACATCTTATGAGAACACGTACAGCCGCACCCGCAGCCGGTGCCCCGCCCAGCCGCGAGGGCACCGTGTAGAACACCCGCCGCAGCGTAAAGCCGCCCGTGCTCGTCACCCGCACCAGCGTCTCCTCGAAGCCGTCGGTGCGCCGCTTCGGCAGCGGCCCCAGCACCGCCCGCTCCGCGTCGATCCGCGCCCGGCTGCGCGCGTTGCGGCGGCTCGCCACCTGCGCCACGAACGCCCGGTACGCCTCCAGCGTCTCGAAGTCCCGCGAACCCCTCAGCAGCAGCGCGTCCCCGATCGCACGCTTCAGGTGCCCGTGCGGCCCCTCGACCGACCCGTTCTCGTGCGCCCGGCCCCGGTTGTTCCGGCTCCCCTCCATCCCGTAGTCCGCCAGCAGCCCCTCGTAGCGCCGCGTCAGATCCTCCCGCGCGTCGCGCTTCAGGTTCCGGAACGCCGCCGACAGGCTGTCCGTCCGGTGCTCCTTCGGGACTCCGCCCAGCGCCCGCAGCGCGTCCTGCAGCCCCTCGGCCAGCGCGACGAAGCTCTCCCCGCCCAGCACCACCGCCGCATGGCAGAACCCCGAGTACTCCAGCCGGAAGTGGTACAGCTTGTGCGCCAACGGCTCCCCGGCGACCGTCACCTCCAGACCCCTGGCGTCCGTGAAGTCCGACAGCCCCCGCCGCCCCGGCTCGTGCCTCTGCCGGAAGATGATCTCCTGCTCCGGCCCGTGCTTCGCCTTCCACGCCCGCACCCGCCGCTCGATCGTCCGCCGGACTCCCGGACTCAGGTCCGGACGACGGCGCATCATCTCCTCGTACACCGCCACCGCCCGCAGCCCCGGGCTCGCTTCCAGCAGCGGCACGATCTCCTCCTCGAAGATCCCCGCCAGCGGGTCCGGCCGCCTCCGCCCCCTCGGCTTCCTCTTCTGCGACGGCGGCCGCGGATCCGCCTCGATCCGGTCGGCTGTCGCCCTGCTGAACCCCGCCTTCGCCGCCGCCAGCGCGCGGCGGTCCGTCTTCCGGTACCTCATGTAGAGCTCCATCTGGTGGTCCGTGATCTGTCGGCCCGGCATCCGGCGTCTCTCCGCTCCTGGGGAAAAACACCAAATGTCGCGCCGGCCGCGTCCACCTCCGCCTCGCTCATCCTGATTGTCGCTGCATCCTCATCCTGATTGTCGCGCTACACATTGACTGACCCGTTCAGCGCCGGATCCGCAAACGAGCTCCAGCAACAACAGGTGGGCAGGGAGCCTGCCCCGATCGACGTGGTGACCACGGACGGAGAGTACATCGGAACCCTGCCGGTCGGAGAGGCCAGACTGCCTGCGGCATTCGGCCCCGGCGGGCTGGCTGCGTACATCGAGGTCGACGACCTGGACGTTCCGGTGGTTCTGGTCGGACGGCTGACGATATCGCCGGCATGTGAGCAGCAGTGACTGACAAGGCTGAAGACCAGTGCTACGAATCAGGTTCGGAAACACCATGCGGACGCGAATGTCGGCCAACGTGCCAGTCGGACTCATCCTCTTCATGCTTGCACCCACGGGCTGCGAGTCGCCGTCAGGGCCGAAGGGGTTGACAGATCGACGAGCCGGGCGCGGTAGTGGACGCCGAGGCGCTGGGTCGCGTCTGGACCCCGATGCCGGGCGCGTCTTGGTGGACGGGAGGGATGTGCGAGACATTGCTCTGGCGGAGCTGCGTGCGCGGGTGGCGGTGGTGGAGCAGGACGCGTTCGTCTTCAACACGTCGATTCTCGAGAACGTGCAGTGTGCACGGTCCAACCAGCCTCGGGCCTTGCCTTCGCAGAGTGGCTCGCTGCCCCCACACCTCAGGAGGAAGTGATGAACAGGTCGGAAGTCTCGTGATGAGGGGTGCCGTGGTCGCAATCCTGATGATCGCGCTTGGTCAAGGACTACCGGGCCAGACCGTTGGAAGACCGAGCGACGCGCACGCGCCGGCTTCGGTGCTCGCGCCTCGCCAGCTCCTCGGCCCGACTTTGCTCCTGCAGGATAGCGTCATTCTTCAGGAGGGCGCAAAGACGTATGTCGGGGATCCGCTGGGCTTCTTTATCGGCCCGGACAGCTCGTTCTATATCCTGGACGGGTTTGCCAATCAGGTGATTCGCTACAGCAAGACGGGCGAATACGTCAGGACGTACGGCCGTCAAGGCCAAGGACCGGGCGAGTTTGGCTTCATCGGCGATGTCGGGTTCGCGTACGGCGACTTGATGGGCGTAGTCGACTGGCGGCCATCACGGCTGGTTTTCTTTGATCCCGAGTCGGGTAGGAGCCTCGGGAGCGTACGCTTGAGCGACTTCGCGCATCACAGCGCGTGGACGGACGTTGACAGGCTGTGGGTAACTGGCATTGAGGAGACACCAAGCGGATGGCGCGCGGTCGCCGAGATCCCGGTTAGCGCACTCCCCGGGGGCGACGGAGAAGCCGTTTCCAGAATAGCCTCCGACCGCGTGTCCGTACCTAGGGTGTACGTGGAAAGCATGCAAATCCGGTTCGGCACGGGCTCGGTATTCGTCAGTCCGGCTCGTGACGACCTATTGATTGGGTTTGGAGCGAGTCCATTCGTGTTGCGTGTCAGCCGGACCGGCGAGGCCTTGGACACTCTGAGTTTGCCGGCAAGCAAACGCAGGGGGGTTCCAGCGGATGACGACTACATAAGGGGGATGGATTCCAGGCGCTATGACGATATGGGTGCTTACACGCGAGCGTCTTTCGGAATGGCATCGCTGCTGGTGAACCTGTCGCGGGGAAGGGAAGATGACTACGTGTACACGGTACACTTTGACCCTGTGTTGCGGGATTCGGGTGGGCCTGGCGGACTACGAGGTGGGCCTGGTGGACTACGATACGTCAGCAGTGTGAAGATGAACGGCAGCGAGCCCTGCCCCGACACGGTCGTGCCGACAACGGAAGACGGTCGCGTCGCATCGAGGCTCCGTGGAGACGAACTTTTTGTATTGGACCAGCGGATCGGAGCGGGCGCTGACCATGTACGGACGGTGATTCGCCGGTTTACAGTAGATCCGACCAGGTGCACAGGTGAAGTGCTTGTTACCGATACGGTGCGGTGAATCGGCGGGAATGCGTTTAGCCCCGCGAGTCAGTGGATCCTGGCGCCTGGCTCTGGCCGCACTGCTCGCGGCCTGCCAGCCCGATCCCACCACGGTGCTGTCCCCGCCATTCGACGACATCTTCGCCTTGGCCGAGACCATTGAATTGGCGGAAGCTCCGTCGGACTCGATCGCCCAGGTCGGCAGGTTCCTGGAGCGCCGAGCTGGGGGATTCCTCATTTCCGATGCCCTGCTCCCCCGCATACGAGCGTCCTCGGAAGACGGTGCGCTGGAGGCAGCGTTCGGCCGCTTCGGTGACGGCCCTTGGGAGTTCCGCGAGATAAGCGCGTTCGCGGAGACGGCGTCGGGGAGTGTCGTGGTATCCAGTTGGCGCAATGCGTGGCTCAGCTATCTGACGCCAACGCTGACTCCCGATACCATCGTTGCGGTTCCTGACCCGGTGATCTTCGGGTTGCATGCCTTCGCCGAGGGTCTGATTCTTCATGGAGTGGGAACCGATGTGCTGGACACCATGGGGGGGCGCGAGGAACGCGGGCTCCTTCATCGGCTTGTCCACGATTCGATTACGTGGAGGGCATGGACTTCGCGGATTGACGACAAGGCGTACTGGAGCGGCCTCGGCGCCGGTCAACCCACGACCATCGCTGGCGATTCAATATTCGTCATGGAATCACTTCTCTACCCTGCCACCATCGTGAACGGTGCGGGCGACTCCGTCGGCACCATCGGCTACCCCTCCCCCTCCTTCCGCCAGATCCCGGAGATTCCAAGTGGCTACTTCGCCACCGCGCAGAGTGGGCCAAGGGTCCAGGCCGTGTTGCGGAGCTACGACCTGGTGTCGCAAATCGATGTCGTCGCCAACGATTACCTGGTCTTCACAATCGGTCGGCCGGACCCGACCAAGGCCACGTTCCCATTTCGTATGGTGGACACCGCGGTGGAGATCTACGACCGGCGCTCCGGCGAAAAACTCTACGAGGAGGTTGCGCTTCCAGATGGCTCCAAGGTCCTCGGCGGAGGGCGCTACCTGTATGTGCTCCTGAATCCCGACTTTCCGCCTTGGCGCATCGCGAAGTATCGGCTTGCAACTGACGGGTAGAGCTCGAAACAGCGATGAGGCGGCATTTGTTGCGGAGTCTCCAGAAGGGTACTCTTGGCGGGCTGTTGACTCGCATGACCGGGGAGGCATGGGAACTCCGATGACGGGCAAGACCTTGGGGGCAATGACCAGTGCTACGAACGAGGTTCGGAAACACCATGCGGACGCGAATGCTGGCCTGCGTGCCAGTCGGACTCATCCTCTGCATCCTTGCACCCACCGGCTGCGAGTCGCCGTCAGGCCCACAGGGGTTGACAGTCACCGACAGTGCCGGGGTACGGATTGTCGAGCTTGGCCCCGATTTGGACGGTGTCGCCGAGCGACGTGTATTGGCCGACGAGCCGGACTGGGTCATTCGGTCTCGCGAGGACGATCCGTCGTTCATGGTATCCAAGGTCAGCGACGTGGAGCTGCTGTCCGAAGGTCGCATCGCGGTCGCGAACGAGGGTGGGAACGAGATCCTCGTTTTCGACTCGGCAGGACGTCACGTTGCTACCTGGGGCGGGACGGGTGATGGGCCCGGTGAGTTCAGGTGGCTCGCGTGGCTGGCGTCCATGTCGCCCGATTCCCTTGGAGCTGGAGACTTCCGCCTGTTCCGGGTCACCATTTTCGATGCGAATGGCCGATTCGTCAGGAACGTCGAAACCGCGAGCGGGATAGCCCGATCTGCGGGGACGGTACCAGCGCGGCCCATTGGGCTTCTTTCGGATGGATCCGTGGTCACAGCGGTCTTCGAGTCAGCCGCCCCGGTCGAGGGTTCGCAGCGCCCGGGAGTCGAGGTTGCGGTGATTCCTCCGGCCGGGGACGGCGCAGACGTGGTCGGCACCTGGCCGGGCGACGAGCTTTCGCCGTTCTTGGAAGATGGGCTGCTCCAGATGGTGGCTCCTCCGTTCGGCAGACGTCTCCACATCGCTACCTCGCCCGATGGGGTTTGGCTGGGTGATGACGATCACTGGGAGGTTCGTCAGTATGCGGCGCGAGGTCACCTGCGAGCGGTTGTCAGATCTACCGCGAGTCCAACGGCCGTGTCCGATCGCCTGCTCGAAGAACGGATTGCCGAGAAATACCGGCACGTATCCCCAAGTCCTTTCCTGGAAGGGCTCAAGAGAGATCAACGCAAGATCGCCGGTCATGCGACGACACCCAGCTTCGGGAGTGTGCTCGGCACGGTGAGTGGCGGTGTTGCCATAGGCGAGTATCAGGCAGGCAGGGCTCCAACGAGAACGTGGGTGGTCGTGGACTCGATCGGAGGCGTAACCGCGATCGATCTTCCGGGTGCCCTGGAAGTCAAGCGGTGGGGACCGGACTGGGTAATCGGGGTTGTGAGCGACGAGCTGGACAGGGACGAGGTCCGTCGCTATCGCATTCTGGGTCCGGCTGGGGAGCCCGATGCTTAGGGCGGCGCTGATGGGGGGAGGATGGGTGAGAGTAGCGGCGGCGTACCTGGTCCTGGTTGCCGTGGCATGTACGGCGTGCGGCGACGGTGGCGCGAGCGACCGTACGATCGAGCCGACAGCGAGGCCCTTCGCCGAAATGTTCCGGCTCGTGCGAGTGATCATCCCGGAGCAGAGTCCGGAGTCTCCGATCGTCCGGATTTCGGGGGCGACCTGGAGCGGTAACGGCTTCGCTATTGCGGACGTTTCGGAAGGCAACGCAAAGCTGTTCGACAGCAACGGCGTACGCATCGCCACGGTGGGTCGAAGTGGCGAGGGCCCCGGGGAGTTCGTTAGTGCACGCTATCCGCAGCTGGTGAACACACACCTGTTCGTGGCCGACGGGGGGTCCGGGCGGGTCTCCGTTTGGACGACATCTGGCGACCTCGACCGGGAAATCGTCCATGGCATCGGCTACGTGTCGGGGTTTGCGGTGCTATCCGATGGCCGCCTGGTATTTGCCGGTGAAGGGTTTGGGGTGCCCGGCGCGGCACTGGGGGTTTTTGCGGACGACGGGACCGCGCTGGCGCAGGGCCTCTTCACGCTCGCTGTGCTCCCGATCGATGCCGACCCCGAACTCCCGTGGGGCAACATGCGGCAGACCCTCTTCGCCGCTGCCAGAGACACGGCCTGGGCGGTGTCCACCATCTCGGACAGCGTCTGGGCGGTTCCGTTGAACTCGGAGACGCTGGAGGTCGAGTCATATCGACTTGTCATTCCCGGATACATCGCTCCCGGCGCCCCGGAAGAACCCCTGCGATCCCCGAGGGACCTCATGGCATGGGGCAACACCTTCCACGGTGCGGCACGGCCCGTCGCGAGTTCCGAACTACTCGCGATTCCGTTCGTTCGCGGAGTGCTGAACTATGGCGACCCGACGATTCTGGTGGTGCGGGAGCGGGATGGAGACTGGCACGCGCTAAGTGAGGCGCCACCGGTGATCGCCGCGTTTGCCGACCGGCTGCTTGCGATCCACAATCCGCTGGAAGATCCTGTCGAACTTGCCGTCTACGAACTGCGACGATGAGCGGGGGTGACCGTGGCGGCGACACAGCGCCCGCGCGGGCGCATTCGAGCGAGGCGTCCCGAGAGCAGCTTGTGACGGGCCGCGTCTGCGAGGAATCTGCCGGGATCCGGGAGCTGCGCGGAGACGGCGTCTCGATCGCCGTGATCGACAGCGGGGTGAACGCGGAGCACCCGCACGTGGGCCGCGTGGCCGGGGGGGTGCGGATCGACCTGGCGGGCGATGTCTCGGGAGACTTCGTGGACCGAATCGGGCACGGAACGGCGGTCTTCGCGGCCATCCAGGAGAAGGCGCCGGGGGCGGAGTTGTACGCCGTGCGCGTCTTCGAGGACAGGCTCAGGACGAGTGTACGAGCCCTGGTGGCCGCGATCGACTGGGCGGCCGAGCGGCGGGTGCGGGTCGTGAACCTGAGCCTGGGGACGGTCCGGGAAGAGCACGCCGAGATGCTCGAGGCGGCGGTGGGGCGGCTGGCGGCGGTGGGGGGTGTCGTGGTGGGGGCGGCGGAAGCCGACGGGCAGCGATGGTGGCCGGGCTCGCTGCCGTCGGCCGTTGGGGTTGTGATGGATGAGGACTGCCCGCGCGGGTGCGTGGAGGTGTGGGGGGGAGCGGGCCGCGACGTGGTGGTGGCCGCTGCGCCGTACCCGAGGCCGATTCCGGGGGTGCCGGTGGAGCGCAACCTGAACGGGATCAGCTTCGCGGTCGCGAACGTGACGGGGATGCTGGGCCGGGTGGTGGAGGGGCGGGGTGGGGTGCTGACGGTGGAGGGGTGTGTGGGGCTGTTGGGGGAGCAGGGTTGATCTGAGCGAGACCCTGACCGCCTCGTTCCAGATCGTGACCTGAGGGTGTGTGGCCCTTCCAACATCCGAAGAGCCCTTCAATGACGAGGATGTTCGGGGAAACGAGATTGCACGTTTTCCAAGTGAGATCTGTTCTCTAGACCTCAAACAAGCGCGACTTGTGCACCGCATCTACCAATGAGTACCGGAAAGGCTTATCCTGATTGCAGTTAGGAGCATCCGGCGCGAGTCGTCGGGTTCCAACCAGGAGGCCTTTCCGGTGAAGACAATATCGCACAAACAGAGCCGCAGGAACAGTGCCCGGCGGAAGCGGAAGCTGAAGGCGCGCCATGCCGGGGCGAGGCGGCCGAGGGCCCGGTGGCAGCCGGTGTTCGGCGCGGGCAAGGTCCACTACGAGATCGGGGCGCGGATCAACGCAATGAGCTACGGAGGCATCGGCGCGATGCGGCGGCTGGCGTCGAAGCTGGGCCTGGTCCGGGAGATCGACGCGCGGCTGAAGGTGCTGAAGCGGCACCTGCCCTACTTCGAGTCGGATCATGTGCTGAACATGGCCTTCAACGTGCTGTGCGGGGGCACGCGGCTGCAGGACCTGGGCAGCCTGCGCAACAACGCGGCCTATATGGACGCGCTGGGCGCGGAGACGATCCCGAGCCCGACGGCGGCGGGCGACTTCACGCGCCGCTACGGCGAGGCGGACGTGATCGAGCTGATGGAGAGCATCAACGCGGTGCGGCCGCAGTTGTGGCGGGGCCGGGCCCGGGACCTGCTCGCGCCGGTGGCCTACGTGGATGTGGACGGGACGCTGGCGCCGACGCTGGGCGACAAGAAGGAGGGCATGGACATGTCCTACAAGGGGGTGTGGGGCTACCACCCGCTGGTCGTCTCGCTGGCCAACACGGGTGAGGTGCTCTACCTGGTGAACCGCCCGGGCAACGCGGTGAGCCACCAGGGCGCGGCGGAGTGGATCGACCGGGCGGTCGCCCTCGTGTCGCCGCATGCCGAGCGGGTGTGCCTGCGCGGGGACACGGACTTCTCGCTGACCGCCCACTTCGACCGCTGGAGTGTGGACGCGGACTTCATCTTCGGCTTTGACGCCCAGCCGGCGATGGTCAAGCGGGCTGAGGGGCTGGAGGAGGCGGCGTGGAAGCGGCTGGAGCGGCGGCCGGGGTACACGTCGCGGACGGGGACGACGCGGAGCAAGCGGCAGGACGTGAGGGGACGCATCGTGCTTGAGCGGGGCTACGTGAACAAGCGGCTCAACCATGAGGATGTGGCCGAGTACGAGTATCAGCCGGGGAAGTGCCGGGAGACCTACCGGATGGTGGTGGTGCGCAAGAACATCAGCAAGACGAAGGGTGAGCTGACGCTGCTGGACGAGATCCGCTACTTCTTCTACATCACCACGCGGCGGGACCTGAGCGCGGCCGGGGTCGTCCGGCTGGCCAACGCCCGCTGCGACCAGGAGAACGTGATCGCGCAGCTGAAGGGCGGCGTGGGCGCCATGCGGGTGCCCCTCTACGACTTGGTGAGCAACTGGGCCTACATGGTGATGGCGGCGCTGGCGTGGAACCTGAAGAGCTGGTTCGCCATGATGATGCACTTCAAGGCCGACCGCCGGAAGTACATCGCCATGGAGTTCAGGACGTTCATCCGCGAGATGATCCTGCTGCCCTGCCAGGTCATCCGGCGGGCTCGGCGCACGACCCTGCGGATCATCGGCTGGCAGCCCTCGGTCGACCGGCTGTTCAGCACCTGGAACACGATCGAGCGGACCGGCTTCCGGTAACGCCGCCTCGTCCCCTCCGTCGTGTCGCGAACGTAGTACCGCTTCGGGGACCGGTGTCCCCCGGCACCAAAACACCCCTCCGAACGAGCGTCCCGGCGACCGGAAACAAGCATCGGCCAGCCCGTAAGGCTCCCTCCAGCCGCTTCCCAAGCGGCAACCGGGCTGCAAAAGCCACGCCGCACAACCAAAACCTGCCTCCGGGACCGTACTCGCTTATTTTAGGTCTAGATGATTGAACCCCTCATCTGACGCGGTCGGGCCATCTACCAGGTGACCTGGCCCGGCCATACGAAAATCGCCAACAACAGGGAGACGGCTTACGACATGGGCATCTTCGGCCCCTCAAACTCGCTCTCCGTTTCGGTTCGGCGGTACCTGCGTCCCCGGTGGTACGTATGTGGGCTGACGGTCGCGAGTATGCTGTTCGGCTACGGCACAGTAGCGGATTTGCGGACCGGCCGGACGCTGACATCGATGGTGAATAGCTTGGGAGGCGAGGGAGGTGGCCTGTTGGTGGTGACGCAAGTGGGGGAGTGTGTTCAGACCCTCGCACAGCTTGACGAGGTCGCAGGTCTGCTTCAGGACTCCGGAATGGCCGTGCACGGCCTGGTGATCAAGGGAGGTCACAGTCCCGATCTTCTGGCGGCGGTGCTGCGGCAAGCAAACAAGCGATTCCCGCATGAAGCCGTGTCATGGAGAATAGTCCAGCCGGTCTTGGGCATGATGGGAACGCCTGCCCTGATTGGTGTTGGTCCTGGCGGAAGGATCCTTTTCGTCGACCAGGTTCCTACCGTGCTCCCTGGCTCAGCCGACGAAACCGCGAAACACATGATTGCACGAATCCATTCGGGAGCAGAGTCATGAGATTAAAGTACATCGGAGTTGCGTGTCTAGCAATACTGGCTTGTTCCGACGGGACGGAATCCCGGAGCCTGGGCGACGGTGGCAGCGGAGCGTTAGACGCGGCCATCAGCGATGAGCAGCCTTTTGCGCGGGGCCCGGCGAACGCATTGCCCGAGAGGTGGTCTACGACACCCTGTGGACGTACGGTGGGCCGGACGACACGCTCCTAGCCCTCAAACAAGCGCGACTTGTGCACCGCATCTACCAATGAGTACCGGAAAGGCTTATCCTGATTGCAGTTAGGAGCATCCGGCGCGAGTCGTCGGGTTCCAACCAGGAGGCCTTTCCGGTGAAGACAATATCGCACAAACAGAGCCGCAGGAACAGTGCCCGGCGGAAGCGGAAGCTGAAGGCGCGCCATGCCGGGGCGAGGCGGCCGAGGGCCCGGTGGCAGCCGGTGTTCGGCGCGGGCAAGGTCCACTACGAGATCGGGGCGCGGATCAACGCAATGAGCTACGGAGGCATCGGCGCGATGCGGCGGCTGGCGTCGAAGCTGGGCCTGGTCCGGGAGATCGACGCGCGGCTGAAGGTGCTGAAGCGGCACCTGCCCTACTTCGAGTCGGATCATGTGCTGAACATGGCCTTCAACGTGCTGTGCGGGGGCACGCGGCTGCAGGACCTGGGCAGCCTGCGCAACAACGCGGCCTATATGGACGCGCTGGGCGCGGAGACGATCCCGAGCCCGACGGCGGCGGGCGACTTCACGCGCCGCTACGGCGAGGCGGACGTGATCGAGCTGATGGAGAGCATCAACGCGGTGCGGCCGCAGTTGTGGCGGGGCCGGGCCCGGGACCTGCTCGCGCCGGTGGCCTACGTGGATGTGGACGGGACGCTGGCGCCGACGCTGGGCGACAAGAAGGAGGGCATGGACATGTCCTACAAGGGGGTGTGGGGCTACCACCCGCTGGTCGTCTCGCTGGCCAACACGGGTGAGGTGCTCTACCTGGTGAACCGCCCGGGCAACGCGGTGAGCCACCAGGGCGCGGCGGAGTGGATCGACCGGGCGGTCGCCCTCGTGTCGCCGCATGCCGAGCGGGTGTGCCTGCGCGGGGACACGGACTTCTCGCTGACCGCCCACTTCGACCGCTGGAGTGTGGACGCGGACTTCATCTTCGGCTTTGACGCCCAGCCGGCGATGGTCAAGCGGGCTGAGGGGCTGGAGGAGGCGGCGTGGAAGCGGCTGGAGCGGCGGCCGGGGTACACGTCGCGGACGGGGACGACGCGGAGCAAGCGGCAGGACGTGAGGGGACGCATCGTGCTTGAGCGGGGCTACGTGAACAAGCGGCTCAACCATGAGGATGTGGCCGAGTACGAGTATCAGCCGGGGAAGTGCCGGGAGACCTACCGGATGGTGGTGGTGCGCAAGAACATCAGCAAGACGAAGGGTGAGCTGACGCTGCTGGACGAGATCCGCTACTTCTTCTACATCACCACGCGGCGGGACCTGAGCGCGGCCGGGGTCGTCCGGCTGGCCAACGCCCGCTGCGACCAGGAGAACGTGATCGCGCAGCTGAAGGGCGGCGTGGGCGCCATGCGGGTGCCCCTCTACGACTTGGTGAGCAACTGGGCCTACATGGTGATGGCGGCGCTGGCGTGGAACCTGAAGAGCTGGTTCGCCATGATGATGCACTTCAAGGCCGACCGCCGGAAGTACATCGCCATGGAGTTCAGGACGTTCATCCGCGAGATGATCCTGCTGCCCTGCCAGGTCATCCGGCGGGCTCGGCGCACGACCCTGCGGATCATCGGCTGGCAGCCCTCGGTCGACCGGCTGTTCAGCACCTGGAACACGATCGAGCGGACCGGCTTCCGGTAACGCCGCCTCGTCCCCTCCGTCGTGTCGCGAACGTAGTACCGCTTCGGGGACCGGTGTCCCCCGGCACCAAAACACCCCTCCGAACGAGCGTCCCGGCGACCGGAAACAAGCATCGGCCAGCCCGTAAGGCTCCCTCCAGCCGCTTCCCAAGCGGCAACCGGGCTGCAAAAGCCACGCCGCACAACCAAAACCTGCCTCCGGGACCGTACTCGCTTATTTTAGGCCTAGCGGCCCCTATCAGGATGGCGGCGGCACCAATGGGCGGCGTTTACGTACTGGATGCGGGAATGAGGAAGGTGTATCACTTCGCCGATGGCCGTCTTGTTTGGTCATGGGGAACGGTGGGGGGAGGTCCCGGGGAGATTCGGGATGTCCGTGCGATGGACGCGGATCCTGAAACAGGCGGAGTTGTTTTGGTGGATAGTCGCAACCGACGCATCATCTTGTTGTCAGCCGACGGCTCATTGCTTCGTGAGACGCCGATCGAAGCTCCTTCACCGCTGTTTCCCACCGTCGCGGCGCTGGGGGGTGGACTCGGCTACGTCATCAGTACTTATACGGTCGCGTTTCCATTGATGCATTTGGCGAACAACGGTGACTCACCAAGATCGATTCCCGCGCCCTGGGATGGCCTTGTCTCCAAGAACGCCATCCAGGTGATGGGAAGTGTGTTTGCCACCAGTGGTGGAAGATGGGGGTACGCGCTTAGCCCGGATTTCTCACACAGTCACCGCTGAGGGCTTTGGGGGCAGCGTTGGGGCCGAGTTTCTGCCGAGGGAGCAGGTGGAGCAGAAGCAAGCGGCTCTGCGGCCGTGTTTTCGGGGGGCCAGAGTAGCGGGAACCGCTGCCTGAGCGAGCTTTTTTGGTCCTGCGGCGCAGTGGTCCCCGGAGGATCGGCTGGAACGGTTGTCTCGAAGGGGGTGTGGAGTCGTTACCCTGGCAATCGGGCGTGGACGCGTGCGAAGGCGGCGGCCGACGGGTGTGCGGAGTCCATGGCGACCTTGACCCTTCGCACCGAGACCGTGACGCGGGCGCCGATCTTGAGGAGCTTGAGCCGCAGCGTTCCGGCGGTGGCGCGGGCCAGGCGGGTGCCGTGCAGCGCACGCCTGAGCGCAACGAAGAGGATCGAGGCGAAGGCGGAGAAGAGGATCCGGAGCTGGTTGGCGGCGAAGCGCGACGCCGAGGTCCGGTCGGAGAAGAGATCGAGCTGCTGCTCCTTGATCGTGTTCTCCATGTTGCCCCTCGGGCAGTAGACGCGCTCGTAGACGGTCCGGGCCGAGAAGGTGTCGGGCAGCGAGGTGACCACGAAGCGCGGGTTGGCCTTGCCGGGCAGGTGCTCGGCCTTGGCGACGACCCGGCGCTTGCGGGACCAGCTTGTGAGTGTGGCGTAGAGGAACTCCTTGAACCGGCGGGCTGGGCGGCCCCGCCGCTTCGCCTCCGCCTGGGCGTCGGCCAGCTCCCAGCCGATCTTCTCGACGAGCCGCGAGTTCCGGGCCAGGCCGATGACGTAGTCCACGCCGTTGCCCTCGCACCAGGCCAGGATCTCCTCGCGGGCATAGGAGGCATCGGCCCGAAGCAGGATCTCCAGTCCCGGCCACCGCTCCCGGAGCCGTTCGACGATGCGGCCCAGCGGCCCGGTCACGCCTCCGGCGGGATCCGCGTTGCCCGGCCTCAGTTGGGCGAAGAGCGGGCGGCCGCCGCAGGTGATGTAGAGCGGCAGGAAGCAGTAGTGGCCGTAGTAGCCGTGGAAGAAGCGGCCCTCCTGGCGCCCGTGGACCTCGTCGTCGGTCGCGTCGATGTCGAGCACCAGGCGCGACGGCCGCCCGCCCTTCCAAGAGTCGATGAACGACTCGAGCAGCACGGCCTGCAGCGCGTCCGCATCATGGCCGATCCTGTGGTAGCGGCCCGGTTCGCCACTCGGGGGCGCGTGTTCAAGCCGGTTCAGGGTGCTCTTCCCCGCCAACGGCGCACAGTCCTTCCGATGTCCATCGAGCTTGCCGGAGAGCAGCGCCAGAACAGGGTCGTGCCGCAGCTGGTCGTGGTCGTTGAGGTCTTCGTATCCCAGGGTGATGCCCATGACGCGCTGCCTCACCAGCGTCCCGACCGAGTGTTCCGTGAGACGGGGATCGCGGTAGTCGGTGAAGCAACCTGCCACCTGGTCCAGGAGCCCCACCGACCGGTCGATCTCGCGGAGCAGCAGCACTCCGGCGTTCGACGTGATCGCGCCCCCGTCGAACGCGGCCGCTACCCTGCGGCCCTGGCACCCTTGAAATGCGAAGGAAAGCGGTTTACACTGTGTCGGCATCGGTCCTCCGGTGTCGTCGCTGTCAAGTTCTTGCCCCACATAAACTTAACAGCTCCCGGAGGCCGGTGCCTTCCTATGCGTTTGAGAAATCCGGGTTAGTACTGGGGATCGTTGGTTCGTATACCCTTCCATCAATGTTGACGCACCGAGGGCACATCCCTACATCGAGCATGTGGATTTTCCCGAGGTCGTGATCTCGGAGACCAAAACGGGGTATTCGGTGAGCAGGTCCACCAGTTTCGCTACTACTCCCGTCTATTCCGCCTACGATTCGGACGTGAAAGGGGACACGCTTTTCGTGTTGGCTGGCGCATCGGCCGCTCGCGAAGCGCTGGACGTTTACACGATTGGTGACGGACAATACATAGAAACGCGTTCGCTGCCGGGAAGATTCACGCGGGTCGCCTTAGCGGGCGATACTGTGTTCGTCATAGATCAACGGGGCGTATCCCCCGTCATCCTTGCACTCCACTCAACGGAGAGATAGTCAAATGGAACGAATCAAGAACTTGTCGAGAGCGCTGTTTGTCCGCTTTCCTATCTCGCGCCCAGCAGTACAGTGCGGCTGCGATGCCGCTTGCGACCGCATAGATTGCCAAATGGCCAAGAGGTACCGGGGTCGTGGCGCCCATCTTCATGAATAAGAAGATCAAGAGCGCCACCGCAACCAGGAACCCGAAGAGAATCAGCTGGTCCCACCCGGTGGGTCCGTCCGACTGCCGCGCCATTTCGGTGATTCCGACCATTACCTTTTGGTTCAAGTCCTGCGGATCGTTCCGCATGCCGCTGCGCAAGTAGCGCGCACCTTGCTGAATCTGCCAGTCCAGCCAACAAGAATGGCATTCCTGGAGATGCTCCACCACCGCGGGGTCCGCTCTCGGAGTGCCGACTCGCGCGAGGTCGGCTAGATCAGGACAGGTCATCTTTGCAATCCTTGAGTAGTTTCCGAAGTGTCGCCCTGACATGGCGCACGTGGGACCGGACGGTCGTGGTTGACACGCCCAACTGACGTGCTACTTGCTTGGGGCTGTTTTCCTCCAGAACGACCAGTTCGTACGCCTCTAACCGGCGCGGTGGGAGCTCTGCGAGGGCGCTGTACAGGGCACCCAGGAATCGACGGTAGATCAACAGCCTCCACGGGTCACTCAATAGGGTGCCCATATGCTCGCGGGGGACGTGCCCGACCGAGTGCCGGGCGGTGGTCCCGTTCTGTGACTCCATGTTCGCACGCCAGTTGCGGGCGTGGCGATGCGCCAACTTGGCGACCCACCCGTTTAGCAATCCCCGGTCTTCGTAGAGGTTCCGCTGTTCCCACATGCGGATGCAAATCTCTTGGCATGGATCCTCCTGATCGTCGGGGGTGTCTGTGTACGAGGCGGCGATGTTCGCGATCAGGGGAGAGACACGGTCCAGTATCTTTTCGAATTCTCTTGGATCCCCACGCCGAAAGGCTTCCCAGTCGATTTCTGTGTCGGCTCCGGCAATCGGATCCGGACTTTCGTCGAGATCAGGGGGTGTCTCCTCAGGGGGGTCAGAGGGTGTCTCCTCAGGAGGTGTCTCCTCAGGGGGTGTCCCCTCAGGGGGTGGTGTTCCGTCAGGCGGTGTTCCCCCGTTTGGGTCGAAGGTCATTCCCAACGGCGTCCGCGAACGAGATAGATCAGCAGAAAACCCTCGGCTAAGGGGAACGACAGGGGGGCCCAAGCGGCGACGATCCCTGAACGCAGCACTCCGCTTTGGAGAAAGGTCTCTGTGGGCGCTGCAAAGCGCTGCAATGCAAGGAAAGCGATCGCGCTCAACAGACCGATCGCAACGCGAGCATTTCGGCGCCGCCCGCGCTTGAGATCGACGGTCAACTGGGCGGCGATCACACCAAGGACCACGTTGATGAAGCCGAAGACCGCCATGGCTGGAGGGCGATGCAATTCCCAGCGGAGTACGTTCGGAGGGAAGCGATGGGGACTGCTCACCCTCAGGCTGTACTCATCAGGCGGGTTTGCCTCTACGAACCGCAGATTCCGGAGAACACCCACCGGCGTTCGTGCGCCGAACTGCCGTGCGGTTTCGGTCTCGGCCCCGAGGCGAACGAGGACTTGATGTTCGACCGCAGGTGCCGCCCAAGCTGCCACGAGGTAGCACACGGTGCTGGCGACGACGCCCCAAAAGACGACGGCGCGAATGACCTGCCGAGAGTATCCCAGAGTATCCCTCAGCGCCACACCACCCGCGAATACCAGGAATGGAAGGACGAACGCGGTGTCGTCCAGGACGAACGACAGCCAGTGAAGCAAGCCTCCGGACCACTCGAAAGGAGGCCAGCGAAAAGAAGACAGGGGTCGTGCCGCGACGAATAGCAGAAGCCACGGCAGAACCGCCTTTGCGACTGCGGCTGAGACACGGATCTTGGATCGCTGAGGCCACATGGTCATTCTTGGGACTCCCCGTAGGGGGCGCTTCTACTTGGAGCCCTGACAGTCGGCGTCGGTGCGACAGACCGTCCCATTAACGCAACAATCATGGCAACAATACGCTTCCGGCCCGTCACCTCGACAGTAGTTCCTCGTCCCCTTCGCGGTCGATCGTGGCTGGCCGGACTGAGCCGCCGCCAGAAGCAGATTCAGCAGGATAAGTAACACCGTCGCGAGTCGCAATCTCTTCGTGCTCCTGGATTATGGGTTTGCTCGTCATGAGAGGGATCCCTTCAGAGTCCCTCCAACCCTTAGTAAACAGGTCTCAGGGGAGAAACGTGCAAAGGGTGTGTCTTCCTGAAGCCCAATACGGTTCTGGCGCCCGAGTAGCCCACCCACTTTCTGAACCTTCGTCGACAGGGCCCACGACGCCCGAGAAAGGGCGAGATTGCACGTTTCCGGCGTGAGAACTGTTCCCTGATCATGACCGCATGAATCCCCCGACGAGCCCAACCGGGGATCCGTGCGCCAAGAGACTCCATTGACCCAACATCCAACAGTGAGATTCCGAGCTGCCTATGACACTGTTACTCGATCGAAGAATCACCCGTACCGGAAGAAGGGGGGCACTCAAAGCCTTGGTTGCGGTCTTGGCCTTGCTGGCGGCTGTTCAGACTGTGACCCTCGGGCTTCCAATGCTTGGTACCCAGGACCACCTTCAAGCGATATCGGTCGGCTACGATTTGTCGTCGGTATCCATCAGCCACGCAGACGGCACCGTATCCAGCCTCGGAGCCGGGAAACCCACCCTCGTGCTGGTGTTCGATCCGACCTGTGCGCACTCTCGTCGGATCGCCTCGGAGTGGTCGTCCTGGCTTAGCGCCGCTGATCTTGAGGAGCAATCCGTTCTTGCCATTTCGCCCGGGCCGCTTTCTGAAGCCATCTCCTACGCGCGGGAGGTGGACTGGCCGGTGCAGGTCGGGTCCATTGAAAGGGATCCTGCCTTTCAACTCAGCGAGGCACTTACGCAACGGACGCCTTGGGTTTTCGCGGTGGATGGTGCAGGCCGTGTAGTGGCGGAGGGACACGGCTCCAAACTTCGTGAAATGACCTTGGCGCTTGAGTAAGCCCCCCGCCCGCGCATCGACCGGTACTTCCCCTGCGGGTTAGACTATTCCACTAACCCGACGTGAAGCCCAGATGGGTACGCTGGGCCGCTCCGGCTGAAGCTGTGTTACGGGCGTGGAGGCGTACAAAGGTCATGACTTCAGGTGTCGGAGAACCCCTTGGTCACGTGGCGGGCTCGGCCCCGGATACGACCGAGTCCACTCGCGAGCCCGCGTTCCCAAGACGGATCTGCGTCGAGTCGCCCGGGGTCCGGGAGCTGCGCGGTGACGGCGTCTCGATCGTCGTGATCGACAGCGGGGTGAACGCGGAGCATCCGCATGTGGGCCGCGTGGCCGGCGGGACGCGGGTCGACCTGTCGGGCGATGTCTCGGGAGACTTCGTGGACCGAATCGGACACGGAACGGCGGTCTTCGCGGCCATCCAGGAGAAGGCGCCGGGGGCGGAGTTGTACGCCGTGCGCGTCTTCGAGGACAGGCTCAGGACGAGTGTGCGTGCACTGGTGGCCGCGATCGACTGGGCGGCCGAGCGGCGGGTGCGGGTCGTGAACCTGAGCCTGCCCTTCCGGCGGCTCGTCTCAAGTTTGCGTTCGGCCCGCCGCGGCCCAATGCTCACCTCGAAGAAGGCGACTCAAAGTCGATTGGATGGACTACCCATAATCAAGCCACCGCGAAGCGCAGCAACTCTGGACCACACCGTCAGACGACGGGTGGCCACGCGAGTCCTGGCCCTTCTGCTGTCGCTGTCAATCCTGACCTTGGCGCGAGGCGGAGAGGCCCAGGAGGCGGGCCAGGGGCAAGTCACGATCACGGGGACGGTCGTCAATGCGGTCACGGGGCAGCCCCTACCCGGAGTTCTCGTTGTGATCGGCCGGGCGGGTGTTCGGCTCGAGTCCGACCCCGCGGGACGGTTTACGCTCGCCCGGATCCCCGTCGGTACCTACACTCTGGAGCTTTCCCGTCCGGGCTATCACCCTTCGGCGGACGACTTCACGGTGATGCGCGCTGGAGAATTCGTTACGGCCATGGAACCCGTGGATTACGGGGCGGACGGGCTTCTGACGGGCATCATCGGCGTCGTGAGGGACGGCGTTGACGGCAGCCCGGTCGTCGGCGCCACAGTCCAGACGGAAGCTGCGCCGCAGGGGACGCTGACCGACGCACGAGGCCGCTTCAGCCTCACCGAGTTGTCCCCCGGCCAGCACCTCGTCAGCTTTTCCGACTTGGGGTACACGACCCGCGCCGACTCGATCCACGTGGTGCCCGGGCGCCTGACCAACGTGCGCGTCTCGCTCTCGGTCGACCCAGTGGAGCTGGATCCGATCCAGGTCAGCGTCGAGAGACGGGAGATCGTCCTGCAAGACGTGGGATTCTACGCCCGCGAGGCCGTCGGCTTCGGGAAATTCATCGATCGCGAGGATATTGAGAATTGGGCTCCTGTGGAGCTGACCGATCTGTTCACCCGGCTTCCGGGAGTGGATGTGCTCCCGGATGCTGGAAACCCATTGGAGAGGTACATCATGCTCAGCGGGGGCCGCAGCGAAGGTTGTTTTCCCCGCGTGGTGCTTGACGGCATGATGGTACAAGGGGGAGGGAGCGAGCCCGCTCGGATCGACCGTCTACTCACCCCCGGCGTCGTGGCAGGCGTGGAAGTGTACCCGAGGTCGGCGGGAGTACCGATTCAGTACAGCGGAACGGGATCGTCGTGCGGTGTTGTCATTATCTGGACGAGGCGAGGGGTTGGACTTTACCGCCCCCCACCCCGCTCCCAGTCCTCCCGCAGCCAATCCACCAGGAGCGCGATCTGGACGTCGCTGAGGATCTCATCGGGCCCGAAGGCCGGCATCCGGTCGTTGCGGTCCCCGTAGAACCGAGCGTGGGACGGGTCGCGGATGATCGCCGTTAGCCATTCCCTCGAACCGAAGCCGGTGAGCACCGGACCCCGGGGCTCCTCCACGACCCCCTGGAACTCGTGGCACTCCGTGCAGCGGATCGATGCGGAAGAGATCAGCGCGACGCCCTCGGCGATGTCCTCGCGGTCGGCCTCGTCCGCCGCGGCCTGATAGGACAGTGCCGCCTGAGCCGACAGGGCCTTGACCACCTTGGCGAGCTGCTCCCGGCGGTCGGCGTCGAAGCCGGCGACCCGACTCTGCACCATCCGCACCATCCGTCCGCGGGCGAACTCGGTCCCTCCGAAGTACTCGAGCGACGAGACGCGATCGGGATCCAGCAGCCCGGTCAACCACTCGCGGCTCGCGAACCTCTTGAGGTCTGCGGCCGTCTGCGGCTCCGCCAGGGGTCTGCCCGTGCCGTCGTGGCCGTCGTAGGTGTGACAGCTGGCGCACTTGTCGGCGAACAGGCGTGGTCCCTGCGTGAACGGGTCGGCCCCGAGCAGCGTCAGCGCCCCTCCCGGCGGAATGCCGTTGGGTCCGGCGGCCAGTTCGGCGACGCGGTCCGCCTCCGCCTCGGCGCTGTTGTGCGCGAAGACGAACTCCTCGTCCGCGCCGTCCTGGGTGTACGCCTGCCACGTCAGCAGCGCGATGCCGCCCAGCACAACGGCGGTCAGGCCCAGGTTGAAGCGATGGCCGAGGCGCCACCTCCCGGCCAGCGGCATGAGCGCGATGAGCGTGACGACGATCCCCGGGATCACGATCGCACCGATCACCTCGGTGCCCGCCGGGAAGTACTTCAGCCACTGGAAGAGGAACATGAAGTACCATTCGGGGCGCGCGGCCGGGAACGGTTCGCTGGGGTCGGCGGGAGCGCCCAGGGGTGCGCCGCCCGCGCGGATCACCAGGTAGAGCACGGCCGCCATGACCGCGAGGCACGCCACCGCGTCGCGCAGCGCCTGATCGGGCCAGAAGAGGCCGTCGCGCCGCTTGCGGGCGGGCTCGCGGGCCGCGCCCTCGCTCCCGCCGTCCGTTGTGATGCCGTGCCGCCTGAACAGGAATATGTGGCCCGCGATCAGGGCCATCAGAGCCCCCGGCAACACGCCGGCGTGCAGCGCGAAGAAGCGCGTCAGGGTGAGGTGGCCGTACTCCGCGCCCCCGACGAGTACCCTCTGTAGCGCCGGGCCCACCACGGGGGTGACCGACGCGATGCTGGTGGCCACCTTCGTCGCCCAGTACCCCTGCTGGTCCCAGGGCAGCAGGTAGCCCGTCAGCGACAGCCCCATCACGATGTGGAGCAGCGCGAGGCCGAACCAGAAGTTCACCTCGCGGGGTGCCTTGTAGGCGCCGGCCACCACCACCTGCATGAGGTGCAGGACGAGCAGCACCATCGTGGCGTGGGCCATATAGTGATGTATTCCCCGGAGCATCCACCCGCCGGCCATGCCGTTTTCTATATAGTAGACGCTTTCCCATGCGCCATTCGCATTGGGGCTGTACCCCGCCCACAGGACCAGTCCCGTGACGAACTGGACGGCCATGGCGAAGAGGAGGGTGCTCCCCCACACGTAGCGCCACTTCGCACCTCCGGGGATGGGTTCCACCAGAGCCTTGTACAGAAGGCCCCGGTAACCGGTGCGGTCATCGAGCCAGCTGAGGAGCCCGCGGCCGAAACCCCGCGGCATTCGACCGGCGCTGCCTCCCGGCTGGGCGCTGCGCTCTGCGTCGCTCCTTCGCTCGGCGCTCACGTGACCGGGAGCTTTTCCGCGCGGCCCGGGAGGAAGTTCCGGAACCGCACCCAGATCTCCTCCCCGTCCCGGATCTCCACATCCAGCGCGTCCATGTCCCGGGGACTGGGACTTGCCGGATCGTTGACTGCCCCGTCCAGGCCGAAGCTGCTCTTGTGGCAGGGACACACGAACCGCGATCGGTCCGGGGCGAGGTTCACGAAGCAGCCCGCATGGGGACAGACCACGTTCAGCGCCTCGACCGAGTCACCCGTGCGGCGGAGGTAGACGGCGCCGACGGGAACGTTCACATGGGTGTTCCACGCGTCGGTCTTGTCCGCCAGGATTCGGAACTTCCGGGGCACGCCGTCGGCCGGTAGCGCGGCCAGACTGGCCACGGGAACGAGATCGGGGTCCTGCCCCGTGCGCCAGAGGGGGTCAAGCACGACGCGGACTCCCGACCAGACCGGGGCCAGGAAGGCGAACCCCGCGGCGGCGATGGCCGCGATTCCCGCCAGGAAGCCCCGGCGGGCTGGAGGGCTCGGGTCGGCGGTTCCTTCGCCTGCCGGCAGTCTCGGGTGACTCATCGGCTGGTTTTGGTGGAAGTGAGAGGGATGCGGATCGAAAGATAGAATATCAGCAGTGCTCCAGTACCGCGACACTCCGCCCACTGCCACTGGAGAGCCGGACTCGTCGACCGCCGGGCGCTGCGCCGGTCGCTGCGCTCAGCTTCGCTCCTGGTCGGCGAAGGTCGCGAAGTCGTGGGCCAGCCCTGGCAACTCGAGTGACTCGGCCATTGCGCGAGCCCGTTCGGCCAGTTCCGGTCGGGGGCTGTCGTTCCGGCGTGCCATTCTGACTGTCTCGAGGGCCAGGCGCATCCACGACATCGGGTGCCGAGGGCTCTTCGCAGCCGTGCCGCGTTCGAGCAGAGCCAGAGCCGCGGCTGTGTCACCCTGGCGGGACAGCAAGCGTGCGTGAAAGACGATGAGACCAACCGGTGTCTGGTCCAGTGAGTCGTCGAGCGGATATTCCTCGGCGACCCGAGAAGCCCGGCCAAATCTCGCGAACTCCAGGAGCAGGGTTCCGCCGAACGCGGCCAACCGTTCGTCGATACTCGCGGGAGTCGGTAGCCGCAAGGCGCTCCGTTCGTGGAAGCGGTCGATGGTTCTGCAGTGGGGCGTGCCGTCCGGATCCTCCAGGTCGAGCACCCGGGCGAGCGCCCGCTCCGCGTCAACCGCGTCCGACCTGGCGAGCGCCAGCTTCACCCTCGCCAGATGTCCGAGGCCCCGGATCTGCGGGCAATCCATGGATTCTGCAACCGCGCTCACCTTCTCAAGGAAGCTCTCGGCGATCTTGTGATGACCGATGTTCGTGTGCCATTCGGCCAGGTTGACGAGAATCCGAACGTGGGAAGCGGTGTCGCTGCTCATCGGAGCAGCCGCATCGACGTCCTCGATCGCTTCGCGACCCTGCTTCGTGGCAAGCCGCCCGCTGGCGACCAGGACGGAGATGTAATGGTGCAGAGCGAGCATCAACGCGCTTCGCAGGCCACCCTGCTTCGCAAGTTGAACGGCCTCCCCTGCCTGCCCCAGGGCAGCCAGCGGATCAGTGATGGCAGCAACCCTCGCCGTCGCGCCGAGAATGCGGCACCTCGCCACCCCGTTCGAGGCCTCTTCCAGTTGACCCATTCTGGTAGCCAACTCTCCCAGCCGGCCGGGTTCCCCGGATCTGACGATCACTTGGCGGGTCGTGTCCAGAATGGCCGCCAGGCACCTGTGCTCCCCTCCATCGCGTGCCTCCTGCTCGATGTTGGCCAGCTCGTCCAAAGTCGTGTCGACACGATCGATCCCCAGCAGATTCCGGGAGTCCGCCACGATCATCCGCACGGTCAGCGATTCGGACAAGGACAGTGCGGACGCGTCCTCCAATGCTTCCGTGCCGAGGCGCAGCGCAGCACGGAGCTCCCGCGATCTGTACTTCAGCCGTGCGAGTCGGGCGACCAGCAGGGCCCGTGGCGCCCCCTTGCTCACGTCGCATGCCAACTTCAGCCGCTGCTGACGTTCAGCCGCTGTCTTCGAGTCGGCGGCCGCGGCAGCTTCCAGCGCATAGAGGTGGGCGAGCTCGTGGTCACCAGCACGGAAGTAGTGGAGTGCCACCCGTTCCAGTGGGGGATCCTCGGAGCGGGAGCGAATCAGTTCGGCCATCGACGCGTGGAGCATGCTTCGCCGGGCTGGGCTCAGTGTCTGATAGAGCGCATGGCGTACGATGTCAGGGCGGGCGCGCACCTCCCTGCCAGCCCACTCGACCAGGCGGAGAGCCTGTAGCTGCTCTATGGCGTCGATGCACTGGTCACTGTTGTGATCCATGATCTGCGTAAGCTGTTCCAGTGTAATCGCGTCCTCCAGCACGACGAGCAGGGAGATCACCTTTTTCGCGCTCGCATCCAGTCGCTCGACACGTGTGTTGATCAGTTGTTGGAGTGACGGTGGCACGGGAACGGGGCCACCAGGCCCGGACCCGGTGTCGGTCCCGGATTCGGTCAGGAGTGCATTTGCAAACATCGGGTTGCCGTTTGCCAACGCCGTGACCTCGTCCAGCTCCGTGGTGGATAGCGTCCGTGGAGATGTGGATTCGGCCAGCTTCCTCATCCAGTGGTTCTCGATCCCCCTGAGCCGGATCGCGGCGGTCGCAGGGTCCGCTTCCAGCTTCTGGAGGAGCCGGGTGACCGGATGGCCGGTGCGCAACTCCTCCGGGCGATAGGCGAGCAGGAGCGTGAAATTGCCGGCGGACCAGCGTCTGTTCAGGAAATGCAACACTGCGACGGTCGAGCTGTCGGCCCACTGAAAGTCGTCCAGGCACAGGACCCACCTTCCGGGTGCTCGCAATCGTGGTGAGGAGCTGGAGGAACGCCTCACAGGTCTGCCTTGGAAGCTCTTCCCGGTGTGGATTCCCGCTGGAACCGGGACTCGGGCGCTCCCGTACCTGCGACAGCAGGCTGTCGAGTTCGGGTTGCCAGGTCTGCTCGCCCTCGCGCCGAGCGGCGTCTGCCGAGTAGTGCTTCACTCCCTCCAGGAGGGGGCTCAGGGGGATGTCTTGTTCCAGTTCGACCGCCGATGCCCGAATGATGCTCGAACCGCCAAATCGGGCACTGTGGATTGCCGCTTCCACCAACCTCGTCTTCCCGAGTCCCGCTTCTCCGCTGATCGTTACCGTATTCCACTGGATGTTGTCGCTTGTCCGGTTGACTCGGCGGGTCAACCGGGCCAGCTCGTCGGTTCGTCCGAGCACCGCCGGCCGGGTAAGGTCGTCGGGAGCCAGGGACTCCTCGTACTGCCCCCCGGCCATGGATCTCACCGTATCGAGCAGCTCTTGCGTCTCCCCCTGCGGCTTCCACTGTCCCGAAGGATCCTTGCGCATGGCGAACGCTTCGTAGAGGGATTCCGACTCCTTGACCATCCCGAACGTCACATTCCATCGCAGCTTCCGGCGGAGGGCGACTTCTTCGTGGGGATCGATGCGGAACAGGACATCGGCCGCCTCCAGGATAAGCGCCCGGTCGCACGCAGCCACGGCCCCGTCCAGGCCTACCATGGCCGCAAGTCGGAAACGACCCCGCTTGGCGATTTCCTGGCGCTCGAGCCAATCCGAGAATGTACTCTTGCCCACCCCGGAGCTTGCCGAAAGGAATCCCAGCTCGACGAGCGCGTACGCTTTCTGGAGCTTTTTCTCCTGAATCATGTCCGCCCACTCGTTCAGGTCGCACCGCACGGCTTTCCGGCGAACCCGGATGTGCTCTCCCTCCAGCCCAATCACCTTGCGACCGCACTTTTGGTTTGTCTGGTAGACGAGTTGGCTAAGTCTGTGCCTGACGGCTTTGCCATTCTCGATGTCCCAGAGATTTCGCTGCACCAGGCGTCTCGGGATCCGCCGTCTCCCTTCGCTGAAGGCGATGGACAACAAGGCCGCCTGGTGAGGTGAGAGCCTGACGACTTCCCCGTGGCGTCTGAGCAGGGGGCCGCCGAAGAGTTCCAGTCTCAATTCCCCGGTATCGTGCTGCTTTCTCGTTGCGGACAAGATCCTGTCCCTATCTCGAGTTGGCTGCTGATTGCGGTGCGATGTCCGTACTCGTCGAGAGGCCGGCCGCCTCAGGGTCGACGATGGACGGTCGATCTCCGATGAGGTGTGCGGCGACACAGCCCTTGGCAGCTTCATGGGCCAGCCATGTCTCGAACACCCACTCCCATCCCAGCCTCTTTCGCGCCTCGAGAGGGCGGATGCCGCAGAGGCGGTTCATCTGGTTGCTGAGCGAGAAACCGTCGGGATACCCGAGCGAGCAGGCGACGTTGAAGAGGCTTGCATCCGAGTTCTGGAGCCTGATCGTTGCGCGCAGGATTCGGCCGATATGGAGCCAGTGTGACGGAACCGGAAGACCGCTGTTGAGAAGACGGCGCCCAAGGGCCCGCCTCGACATGTACAGGTTCTTCGCCAGCATTGTGATGGTCTGAACCCTGGCACTCAGCTCGACGATTCGTCGAACGACGCTCCTCGTCACCGGATCCAGTGAGACCCCCCTCCAATCCAGATACTCCGATACGCTGTCGGACAGCGATGTCGGAGGTCGCCGGATGACGCTCGCGATTTCGCCCGGAGACGGGGTTTCGTGGTAGGGGAGGACGGCCTGGGGCCGCGACCGCTCGATAGCGCGAAGGATCCGCAGGACGGCCAGGCGGTCATCCCCGTCCGGGAGGATAATGGCGAGCGGCACACCGGCCGGCCGGTGTGCGACCAGGTCCGAGCCGTCGCTCCACCCCGCGTTCCCGAGGTGCCACAACATCACCCAGCCGCCCTCGCGGGGCTGCACGGGATCGGCGAGGTCTACCGTGCTTAGATGACGGTAGGGTGGGCCCAATAGAAGGACGGCGTCCTGACGCGTGTGACTGCTCGGCATTGATGTAGCTCCTTAGCTCTGACGGTACGTTGGCCCGCCAGGCTAGTGTAGTGTCCGCGATATAACCTTGTTAAGGACGGCGGTGCGAGTTATGGTTCCTCTTCGTGCGGGATCGAGAGGCGTTTGACGAGGAGGAGCCATGCGGAAGGCGGTCGGGATCGAGCTTGCGGAGGGAGACCGGGAGGTTCTGGAGCGGTGGTCGCGGTTGCGGAGCGCGACGGTGCGGCTGCGGGAGCGGTCGCGGATCGTGCTGATGGCCTCGGAGGGGATGACGAACAGGGCCATCGCCGAGGAGCTGCGAACGCACACGGACAAGGCGGGCCGCTGGCGGCGGCGGTACGCGGACGAGGGGCTGAAGGGGATCGGGAAGGAGCGTCCCCGGGGCGGGAATCACGGGGGCAAGTGCCCGAAGGCGCAGGCGGCGCTGAGGGCGGAGATCATCCGCCGGACGACGCAGGAGAGGCCGCCGGACGCGACGCACTGGTCGTGCCGGCCGATGGCGCGGGCGGTGGGCACGACACACAGCTTCGTGAACACGGTGTGGCGGTCCGCGGGGCTGCAGCCCCGCCTGTGGCGCACCTTCAAGGCGAGCACGGATCCGCGCTTCGAGGAGAAGCTGCAAGACGTTGTGGGGCTGTACCTTGACCCGCCGGACAACGCGGCGGTCTTCAGCTTTGACGAGAAGAGCTCGGTCCAGGCGCTCGACCGGACGCAGCCGGGTCTGCCGCTGAAGCCCGGCCGCTGCGGGACGATGACGCACGACTACAAGCGCCACGGGACCACGTCGCTGTTCGTGGCGATGGACGTGGCGTCGGGCGAGGTGACCGGCGAGACGTACCGCCGGCACCGCCACCAGGAGGTGCTCCGGTTCTTCCGCAAGGTCGAGAAGGAGGTGCCGAAGGGGCGGGAGATCCACATCATTCTGGACAACTACGCGACCCACAAGCACCAGAAGGTGAAGGCGTGGGCCGAACGCACGAAACGCGTCCGCTTCCACTTCGTCCCGACGAGTTCCTCGTGGCTGAACCTGGTCGAGCGCTTCTTCAGCACGCTGACGCAGAAGCGGATCCGCCGCGGCGTCTTCCACTCCGTCGGCCACCTAGAATCGTGCCTGAAGCAGTACATCGAGACCCACAACGAGAACCCCCGGCCGTTCGTCTGGACGAAGTCGGCCGCGCAGATCCTCGAGAAGGTGCACCGGGCCCGCAAGGCGCTCGCCGCCGCCTCCGCGTAGGTGCATTATGTTTCGGACACTACACTAGTTGGCTATCATCATCAACCGATCACCACCGCCCCACACGCCACCTGTTGTCTCGGTCACAGTAGCCACCGGAGGCAGGAAAAACACCCGGAACAGCCCTGTCCAGGAGGTTTTCACTGGATTTCACCCATTTCGCGACATTCCTGCTCCCCCAATTGCACCCCCGGTAGTGGTGGCACGCGCCTCCATGGTCGCGTGGCACCCGCCCCCATGATTGCCTGACACGCGCCCTCGCGGTTGCGTGAACCCGGCCCCGAAAAGGATCTTCCAGGGGGCTTCGTACAATCACCTGCCAAGCCGACCCGTTGGAATCCACCCTCTTGAAGTGCGGTTACTACCTTGCCTGACATTGCCACCACCTCGGCCACCGCCGAACCGGACCCCACCCTCACCGCCGCGCTTCGCCGATTGGGCGGGCGGGCTACCCTGGGGGATTTCGTCTCCGCGACCGGCCTGCCCGAGCACGACGCCGAAGCGGCCCTCAAGAGCCTCCTCGAGACCCACCGCGGCCACCTGGAGGTTTCGGACTCGGGCGATCTTCTCTACCAGTTCGACCCCAAACTGATCGCGCGGTACCGGGAGCCGTTCGGCGTCCGTTTCCGGAAGGCCGCGTGGTCCGCGTTCAAGACGGGCTTCAAGGTCTGGACGGCCGTGATGCTGGTCGTCTACTTCGTCGTCTTCGTGGTGCTGATCATCGCTGCGATGACCGCGAACCGCGACGGCCGCGGAGGGTTCGGAGGACGCCGTGGCGGCTTCGGCCTGGGCGACTTCTTCCTGCTGCACTGGCTCATGGGTGGCAGGGGCTGGAACCGGGGGAGTCTGTACTACGGTCACAGCTACGCGAAGCGCCTTCCCAAGGACGCTCAGCCGCCCTTCTACAAGAAGGTCTTCGCGTTCATCTTCGGACCCGAGGAGCCTCGCCCGACCCAACTCCAGAAGGACAGGGGCGTGCTGCAGCTGATCAGGGCCCGCAACGGCGTCCTGACGTCGGCCGAACTGGTCGAGCACGAGGGCGTGCCGCTGCCCGAAGCGCAGGAAGAGATGGGCAGGTTGACGGGTGCGTACGGCGGAGATCCCCGCGTCTCCGATCGCGGCGAAGTGGTCTACGCGTTCCCCGGCCTGATGAAGAGCGCCCATGGACGGGTCCGGTCACGAGAACCCAAGCCCGCCTGGCTTCGTCTGGAATACCCGAAGAAGCTGACGGGCAACAGCGCCGGGTCCAACCTGGGGATCGGGGCCATGAACGGCTTCAACCTCGTGGCTGCGAGCGTGATGGGCCTGGGCCCCGCATTGCAGTCGGCGAGCCAGGGTCTCGGTCCCGTCGATCCGCTCTGGTTCTTCGGGCTGGGGGTGGTCCCGGCCGGCTTCAGCAGCATGTTCTTCGGGATTCCCGTGGTGCGTTCGCTGGGCCTGAAGCGGGAGAATCGCAGCCGGATGCGCCGGAATGTCCGGCGGGTTCTGATAGGGATGGTGTACGGCCGGAGCATCGGCACCGTGCGCTGGATCTCCGTGGAGGAAGCGATCCGCCATGTGAGCAAGCGGCTGGCGAGCTGGAAGGTGAGTCCCAAGGTCGTGCTGAAGGAGCTGGAGACCCTCGCCGCGGAGTTCGACGCCGCCGTCGAGGCCGACGACGACGGATTCCGGTACCGCTTCCCGGCGATCAGGGAGACGTTTGTCGAGGCGGAGTTGATGCGGCGCCGGTTGAAGCTTCGGGACCAGAAGCTGGGCCGGATCGTCTACGCGACATCCGACACGGGCGCCGAGGCCTCGAAGCGCGATCTGGAAGCGTTCGACCAGGAGCTGGCCCGCGCCGAAGTCGACGTGTCCCGGTATTTGCCCTCGCCCGGCGAGGTGGGCTACGAGGAGGACTTCGAAGTGATCATGGACGAGCGTCCTGCTCGGACTGCGGTGCGCCGCCGGTCGTCCCCGAGGAATCGGCCGCGATGGCAGTGAAGGCGTCGTTCCACCACTCCACGGGCTGAGCACCCACAAGCGGGATCCCGTTGATCAGGAAGGACGGGGTCCCCCGCACACCCAGGCGGGCCCCGGAGAGGACCCCGCTGCGAACCCGGGGCTTCGGCCGCTGTTCCGCGACGCAGGTCCGGAACTCGTCCGTGTCCGCGCCGGCTTCGCGAGCCAGCTCCTCGAACACCGGGTAGGGCTCACCGAGGCTCTTCCAATCCGGCTGGCGCTCATACAGCAGCCTGCTCATCGGGGTGAAGACGTCCTGCTCGCCCGCGCACTCCGCGGCGTAGGCGGCCGCCATTCCGTTCGCGAACTGCCCGCTGGCGAACGACACGTACTTCCAACGCACCTTCCCGCTGTCGACGTAGTCCTTCATGAGGGTGGGGAAGATCTCGGTGTGGAACCGCCGGCAGTAGCCGCAACCGTAGTCGCTGAACTCGATCACGCTGATGGGCGCGTCCTCGGAGCCGAAGTCGAAGCCGATTTCGTCCAGGGTGAACTCCTGGGCGGGTGCCTGGACGCTCGGACTCCCCGCGGACAGCATCGAGGACGGCATCGACTGCGAGGGGCTTGCCTCCGATGTCTGCGGATTACCGGCCTCGCCGTCACCGCCGCACGCCGTCGGCACGATCAGCGCCAGGACGGCGACAATGGCCGGGGCGACCGCATTTCTCGTATGTGCATTCACGCCTGCTGACCTCCCGTTTTGTCCGGTACGCGGTCCGCCGGCGCCTCCGAGGGGGCACGCCCGGACACCCTATCCTTACCTCCCGGGGCCGCTTCCGCTACCCCTTCGGCGGAACTCCGCTCGCCACGCAAGCGGTTTGGCAACCCTTCACGTATGACCACGGTCTCGGTGATCTTGTCGTGAATGGCCTGCCGGTTCGGATCCCACCACACCTGCGCGAACCCCAGCAGACCGGTGGCCACGCCAGCCGCATAGCCACCGGCACGCTCCAGGGACATGTAGAGCCCAAGAGGCTGACCGTTCAGGCGCACCACGCGCAGGCCCAACGCCTTCTTGCCCGGCGTCCGCCCCTGCCAAAGCGCCAGGAACAAGGTGAGGTAGACCGTGCCCCAGCCGAAAACCAGCCCGGCCTCGTCGGCAGCGTCGCGGATCCAGGTGAAGAGGGTGGACCGCGACTCGGCTTCGGCCAGCGCTTCGCGTGTGTCCTCGAGGGTGGCCTCGTTTTCCCTCAGGTTCGACCGCACAGCGGCCAGGCTCCCGCCCAACGTGGCGACGGAATCGGTCAGCGCCTGTTCGAGGGGTGTGAGCGGGGCGCTGTCGGCCGAAGTTCCCCCGTCGACCGCTTCACCGAAGAGAGCGTCATCCACGCGGCGGGCAAGGTCGTCCCCGTCGAAGTCGGTGTTCTCGTCTACGAGTTCCTCGATGGTGCTGGCGACCGCGGCCCGGTCGAGCCCGGCGGTGATCAGGACCCGCCCCAACGCGACCGCCGCGTCCAGCGCTTCCTCTTCGTCTTCGGCGCTGGCAAGGTCCCGTACGCCCGTCACGGCGCGAAGCGCTCCCGCGACGGCGCCGCCCAGATTGCCCGGGTTTCCGGCGGCGCCCGAGGCCGGGACGGTTGCCACGGGGGCATCGTCGTCGCCTGCCGTGACCATCCTCAGCGCGGTGGGTATGAGCGACGTGATGCCCACGGCGACCACGAGCACCAACGCGCCGGCACAGCCCTGGGCGACCTTGCGTCCCCGCCCGGAAACGGCGCTGGCGGAGCGCCGCGTGGCCATGCGCAGGAGCATCAGGGCCGCGACTCCGCCCAGGATGCGCCAACCCAGCAGCTGCAGGAAGCCGATGAGGACGAGGTCGATCATCAGCGCGACGAAACGGCGCCAGGGTTCCGCGAGCGGAGTGCCGAGGAGGTCCGGTGTGACCGAGAAGGCGTCCGGCGTGACGATGCTGCGCGGATCGGTGGTCATGTGTCTCCGCTTCGGCGAAGCACGCCCGAGATGAAGAGGCCGGCCGCGAGCCCTGCCAGCGCGGTGACCACGAGGAGCGTCTCCAGACTCCGACCCGCGCCGGGGGTGGTGGGCGCCGGGGCAGTGGGGGCGGCAGGGGCGGGAACAGAGCCCATGTACTCCGGGCGCGCGCGTACGAGGGCCTCCTCGTCCGCGAATCCGCAGGTGGCGCAGGAGACGAAGCCGCGCTCGCGGGCCGTGCGGTTGGTGTACACCAGCTCGCCGTCTCCGTGGGGACAAGGCAGGCCCGCGGGCAGCGCGGCGATGATGTCGTAGAGGGCGCCCTTGGACAGATTGAAGTCCTTCGCCAGCCGGTTTACGCTGGCCCCGGAGTTCCAGTACGCGTCGTTCGCCTGTGCGACGATCTCGTCGGGACGTTGGTTCATGGCTCCCTTGGATAGCCTGGATGTCGTCATGGCCCGGATCCTGTTCCCGGTGAATGGAACTTCACCGCTACCGCTAAAGGTACACGGGGCGATACGATGTATGCACGACGCAATCCGACTCGTTCGGGGCGCCACACCGGCCACGAGGGGAACCGAAGGCTCACATGCGCACGAGATCCAGAATCATCGGCAGCCTCGAAGGGGTCTACAAGGAGGCATTCGAGAAAGCGGCGGCGAGCCGTGACCAGGGCCAAATGGACGCTCTGGACTTTGGCTTCCAGCGGGACCAGGTCCTCCTCGAGGTTCTGCTCGACGTCCGGGACGGCCTCGCGGGACTACGCCCGGAGGAGTCTTCCGACGAGCCCAGCCTTCTGGACAAGGCCCGGGCCATCCGCAAGTTCACGAAGTTGGGATCGCGTTGAAGATCTACACGAGACGGGGAGACGACGGGGAGACCGGCTTTTTCGGGGGCGGCAGGACGCGGAAGGACAACGTGCGGGTGGAGGCGTACGGGACTGTCGACGAATTGAACGCGGTCATCGGGGCTGCTGCCGGACACGTCACCGAGGAGGGGATCCGCCGCCGGCTGAACCGTCTGCAGTCCGACCTCTTCGCGATCGGGGCTCACCTGGCCACGCCTCCGCGCGAGGGTCGGCCGGCACCGGGGCTTCCGGAGCTGCCGGCTGACCGCGTCGCGGAGCTGGAGTCGTGGATCGACGAAGCCGTGGCGGCCACTTCGCCACTCAGGAATTTCATCCTGCCGGCGGGAAGCGCGGGAGCGAGCCACTTGCATGTGGCCCGGGCCGTCTGTCGCAGGGCGGAGCGGCGAGTCGTGACGCTGGCCGCCAGCGCGCACGTCGACATTGAGGTGATCCGGTATCTCAACCGCCTGTCGGACTACCTGTTCGTAGCCGCTCGTCTCGAGAACCTGGATGCTGGCGAGGAGGATGTGGAATGGCGACCCGGTCGATGAACCCCCAGCTCCCCACGGGCGCAGGGGCCGAGTGGCGTGCCGGGACCAGGAGCCCCCGGTGTCCGTGAAACACGAGCGCGCCGAGACGAGGCCGCCGCACGGAGACGTCATTCGTGCCGATGTCCGGCGCCCGGCCGGGGCCGACCCGGAGTCGGCCGTGCTTGTCGCCCACGGTTTCAAGGGCTTCAAGGACTGGGGATTCTTCCCCCATCTCTGTGAACGTCTGGCCGAAGACGGCCACCTGGTCGTGTCCTTCAACTTCTCGCTGAACGGCACCGGGCCCGGCCTGATGGACTTTTCGGATCTGGAAGCGTTCGGAAGGAACACGCTGTCCCGGGAGCTCGAGGATTTCCGCTGGATGGTGGACCGGACGCTCGCAGGCGAGTGGACCTCGGGCCGCCGCCCGGCTTCTGTCGGGGTCCTGGGACACAGCCGCGGGGGTGGCACAAGCATCATCATCACCGGCGAGCATGACGGAATATCCGCCCTGGTGACCTGGGCCGCCGTGTCGACCTTCGACCGGTGGACGCAGCAGCAGGCCGAGGATTGGATGTCACGCGGCGTGACGTATATCGCCAACGCCCGTACCGGCCAGGAGATGCCGCTCTACCGGACCCTTTGGGAGGACTTGAAGGCAAACGCCGGCCGCCTGGACGTGTCGGCTGCCGCGGCGAGGGTGCGCGTTCCCTGGTTGGTCGTCCACGGGTCGGAAGACGCCACCGTGCCCATTGCCGAGGCCGGACGGCTGAGCGAGGCTGGCCGGACCGCGGAGCTGAGGGTCATCGAGGGGTCCGGCCACACCTTTGAAGCCACGCACCCGATGCAGGAATCGCCCCCGGGTCTGGAGGCGGCGATTGCGTCCACGCTACGTCACTTTCGAGGCTTGCGGCGGAGGTGAGGACCGATCCCCGGGGTACGAGAGGGTTGCGGGTGGGAGGCCGTTCGACAATCATAGACCCCCTGACAGTCCGTGTAATCCGCGCTGCATTCGAGCGGCGGATTCCGCCCTGCCCGCGGGAGCGGGTGCCGCAACGGACTGCTGAGCCAACGGCAACTTCTGAGGTGTCAAGGTGACATACATCATCACCGAGCCCTGCATCGGTACCAAGGACGCCAGTTGCGTCGAGGTCTGCCCCGTCGACTGTATCTATGAGGTTGGCGAGCAGTATCTCATCCACCCGGATGAGTGTATCGACTGCGGCGCCTGCGAGCCGGAATGCCCCGTGCAGGCGATCTTTCCAGACACGGACGTTCCCCCCGAATGGAACGACTACATCGAGAAGAACATCTCCCACTTCGAATAGCAGAAGGGGGCGACCGGTCCCGGTCGCCCCCTTCGGTTCAGGGCTGGGCTACCCTTCCCGCGGTCGAGCCGACTGGCCCGTTCCGCTCAGGCTAGATCCCCAGCTCTCTCAGCTTTTCCAGCCTGATCTTTCCGGGGATCGTCTCCCCCGGCGGAACCTCGTCGACCTTGGCCTCTACAGGCTCAAGCCGATGGTTCCCCTGCCGGAGAAGAGCAATGCCGGCGGCCGCGAGTGCGGCCGCGCCCAACAGATTGACAGTGAACTTGCGGATCGCTTCCTCCTGTGTCGTGAGTGTGGTGGTACCGAATGCTGCCTGGACGGTGACATCATATAAGCAAGATCCATGCCATGTCGTTGCGTCGGTACATCGGGGGGTGGCGAAAGAGCCCGTTTCCCTTGTCTCCATTACGTTTGCGGCGGTTGGTTGTTTCCGGGCCACGGATGCCCGGAGACAGGAATGTGTACGTTTTTCCTGACTACATTGTGAAAATCCTACCACAGGCGAAGGTGAGCACATCCCCGCTCGAATGCCGCAGGGCACTTTTCCACCGCCTGCCGGTCCCGTGAATCTCGACCCTGTCACCATGACCCGGAGGCTGGTCCGGACACCCTCCGTGAACCCCCTGCTGGAGGAAGGCGGGGCGGGCGAGGGCGCCGTTGCGGAGCTGGCGGCGAGCTGGCTGAACGATTTCGGCTACGACCCGGTCGTGACCGAAGTCAGCTCCGGCCGGTGGAATGTGGTGGGGCGCCGCGGCAACGGTTCCGGGCCCTCGCTGCTCCTCAACGGACACCTGGACACGGTGGGTGTCGAGGGTATGGCCGAGCCCTTCTCCGGGGACATCCGCGACGGGCGGCTATTCGGCCGGGGTGCCGCCGACATGAAGTCCGGCGTGGCGTGCGCCCTGCATGTGGCTTCGGCGCTGGCGGACGAAGATCTTCGCGGCGAACTCATCGTCGCGCTCACGGCCGACGAGGAGCACGCTTCCGTGGGAATGGAAGCCCTGGTCGCGTCGGGGATCAGGGCAGACGCCGCCGTCGTGTGTGAGCCCACGAGCCTCGCGGTGATGCCTGCCCACAAGGGCTTCCTGTGGATCGACGCGCACGTGATCGGGCGTGCGGCACACGGATCGCGACCGGATGCCGGCATCGATGCCATCGCCCACATGGGACACGTCGTGGTCGCCTTCGAAGCGGAGGCGGACCGGCTTTCCCGCGACACGAACCACCCGCTGCTTGGCCCGGCGTCCCTGCATGCGGGCACCATACAGGGAGGCAGTGCGCCGTCGATCTACCCGGAGAGCTGTCACCTGGTCGTCGAGCGGCGAACGTTGCCGGGAGAGACGGCGGCGAGCGTGATGAGCGAGACGGAGAAAGTTGTGGCCGATGCGCGCCGAACGTGTCCCGGGCTGAGCGCCCGCCTGGAGCCCGGGCTCTTCCGCGCGGCTACCGAGGTACCCCCCTCATCCGCGCTGGTCCGGGGGTTGCGGGAAGCATGCGTACGCGCCGGCCTCCCGGGGACGGTCGCGGGGATGTCGGCGTGGGTGGACGCGTGTTTCCTCAACGAGAGCGGCACACCGGCCGTCTGCTTCGGACCGGGATCGATCGCGCAAGCCCACACGACCGACGAGTGGGTAAGCGTGTCCGAGATCGAGACGTGCGCCCAAGTGCTCGCCGATTTCTCGGGACGCTTCCTTACCGGGTGAACCGCGGCCTCTCGGCCGTTGGAGCACCCGGGAGCGTCACCTCCCTCGACTGGTGATCTCGATCGCCCCGCCGGGGTAGTTGGTCCCGTAGCGCATCGTGGCGTCAGAGGCACTGAGATACCTCATCTGCTCGATGTCGGACACCGGCATCGACCTCAGGGCGTTCTCCGGGTCTCCCAGCCGCGCACCGTCCTGGATGACCTGCACACTGGTCTGACCCCGGCTCTGCAGCCAGCGAGGCCGGAGTCGCCGGATGGCGTCCAGGGCGGTAAGGGTGCTGTACTCGGCCAGTTCCTCGGCGGTGATGAGGTTGGGGTCTCTCCGGGGACCGGCGGAACCCCCGCTGCTGGCGCAGGCCGCGAGGGCCGTCGCCAAGCCGAAGGCGACGACGAGGGTCAAGGCGGTTCGTGAACCATTCAAGCGCATGTCCTACTCCTTTTGTTGTGCGACCAGTGACCCGGGCGGAGCGGCCCTCCACTCTCGCCGCCCCGACGCTGCCATTCTAAACCTGCGGGACCAAATCCTTCAAGGGTTGGCCGGGCGGTTCATTCGGAGCCTCGCCGCTTACCGCAGTTCGGGAATGGGCGCCCTCACGACGTACGGGACATCCAATTCGTCCTCGACCCGGGTGGTAGTCCAGGACATAGATCGTTCCGTCGCTTGCAGCCTCGACGCCGCGGATATCGCCGAATATGAAGTTGGGGTCCCCGTCCATGACGCCCAGCTTGAGATCCACCTCCGCGACAGTCACCTCGGGCGCGTCGGTTGCCGGGAGAGACATGTGCCGAACGAGGACGGCACCGTTCGGGAGCGTCTCGCGCACGACATCGCCTGCGGGAGTCCCCGCGACACAGGACCAGGTGGCTGCTACGGCGATCAGTGCATGTTTGCGGCGGAACATGGGGCGCCTCCCTTCAAGGCGGGTGGAGCAAAGTCCGGGGGCCCGTGAACTCCCGGGGGGTTGTCCCTGTCCGGAGTTGCGGACGGTGGCCTGTCCCGTATTCTTCCAGCAACATGCCGTCCACTATCGATATTTTCAAATCCGACGCCCGACCGTCCCTGAAACGCGCGATCGGCAGGGGCCAGTTCTTCACCCTCGCCTTCGGGACGATCATCGGAGTGGGCTGGATCATCTACCTGGGCTACTGGCTCGCGCCCGCCGGTCCGTTGGGGGCGGCGATCGGGTTCGGCGCGGGAACCCTTCTCATCGCGCTGATAGGACTCTGTTACGCCGAAATGGCGAGCATGTTTCCCGTCTCGGGTGGAGAACTCGCGTACGCCTTCGAGGCATTTGGCACCGGCACCAGCTTCATCACGGCGTGGATTCTGGCGTTCGTGTACACGGCGGTGGCGGGTTGGGAGGGCATCGCCATCGGGGTTCTGGCCGAAAACCTCTTCCCGGACTTCGGCGGTCCCGTCCTCTACACCCTTTTCGATACACCGGTGCGCCCGGGGAAGCTGGCGCTCGGCATCGGGGTCATGGCGTTCATTGTGTGGATGAACGTCCGCGGCGTGGCGAAGGCCGCGCGCCTGCAGGATGTCCTCACCTACGGATTCTTCGCGTTGTGCATCCTGTTCATCGGGGCCGGATTGCTCTTCGGCGACGCGTCCAACCTCTCACCCGCTCTGGTGCGCGCGGAGAGTGGCTCGGTCATGCCGGGGATCATCGCGGCGTTCGTCACCGCGCCCTTCTTCCTGGCCGGCTTCGATGTCGTCCCCCAGCTGATGGAAGAGCGCGCCCCGGGAACGAGCGGTCGCGCGGCCGCGTTGATGCTCGTGGTGGCCGTCCTGGGCGCGGGAGCCTTCTACATCCTGATCATCGTTTCGGCTTCGATGGTGGTGCCGTGGCAGCGTCTCCTCGAATTCGAGCAGTTGCCTGCCGCGGCCGCGTTCCGGGAGGCGTTCTCGTCGCCGGTCTTCTCGCGTGCGGTGCTCGCGGCCGGGTTCATCGGCATCCTGACCACGTGGAACGCGGTCGTCATCGCGGCGTCGCGGGTCCTCTTCGCCATGAGCCGGGCGCGGATGCTGCCGACGTTTCTCGGCACGATCCATCCGCGTCATGGATCACCGTCGGGCGCTCTGATCTTCGTGGGGCTCCTGGGAGGGCTGGGCGTGATCCTCGGCGAAGGCGCGATCGCCCCGCTGGTGGGCACGGCGACGATCTGCTTCGGCATCGCGTTCGCGGTGGTTTGCCTGGGTGTCATCCGGCTGCGCCGCACGCGGCCCGGCATCGAACGCCCCTACAAGGTGCCGGGGGGCGTTCCGACGGCCGCGGCGGCCGCCCTCGCAGCGGGGCTTTTCGTCGTGCTGGCGCTACTCGACCCCTACGAGCCCGGAGGCGGTGTCCCCATCGCGTGGCTCCTCCTCGCCATCTGCTTCGTCCTGGGTGGTGCGTTCTGGTTGGCCTCGGCCCGGCACCGCAAGTCGGTCTCGCCGGAGGAGCGCCGCACACTGATCATCGGACGGGAAGCCCCGTGACCACGACCTCGCGAATGGGACGGGAGGCTCCGCCGTCATGACCCCGCGATACCTCACCCCGGACAATGCCCGCGAGTCCATCGGTGAAACATTTGTTTCAGACTGGATCCTCATCGACCAGGACCGCATCAACGCCTTCGGCCTCATCACCGAGGACCCCGATCCCCATCACATGGACCCCGCCTACGCGGCGGAGCACAGTCCCTGGGGTGGGACCATTTCGTATGGCTTCCTGACCATGTCGCTGATGACGCCCATGATGTACCAGATCTACCGCTACCGCATGGACGGCGGCCTGGGGGACGGCTATCCGGCCAGCTACGGCTTCGAGAGGGTGCGGTTTGTGGCCCCCGTACCGTCGGGGTCGCGCATACGGGGCCACTTCACGGTCCGGGATGTCGGCGACCGCAAGCCGGGACAGCTGCAGATCACCTTTGCCTGCCGGGTGGAGATCGAAGGCCAGGAGAGGCCTGCGCTGGTCGGAGAGTGGCTCTCGCTGTGGCTCACTCCGGGACAAGGGGCGTGACCTCGGTAGTCCCGACCATCGTTACCGTTCTCGCCGAGCGGGCGAAGGACCATCCCGGCAAGCTCTTCCTCCGCTTTCGGGAGGGCGACCTCAGCTACGCGATCTTCGAGGGGCGGACCCGTTCCCTGGCCTCCGGACTGCGGAGCCACGGCGTCAAGGGCATCGTGCCCACGCTGCTTCCCAACTGCGCCGACGCCGTCTCGCTCTGGTTCGCCGCCAACCGGGCGGGCGCGGTGTGGGCACCGCTGGACACGGGGTTTCGCGGTCGCGGCCTGGCCCACGCGATCAACCTGACGGGGTCGCGGGACCTGATCGTCGACCAGACGCTGCTCGACGCCGTCCTCGACACCGGCGACCGCCTGGCGCACGTCGAACGACTTTTCGTGCGCGGCGGTGCGGAAGCACTTCCCGGCACCGTGTCGCGCGGCGGTCGCTTCTTCACGGCCCTCCCCCTGGAAGCGCTCGCCCTCGACGACGACGGCGCGCCGCCCTCGGCGCCGCGCTCGGTGGCCGACCCGTCGCTCCTCATCTACACGTCGGGCACGACCGGTGTGTCGAAGGCGTGCGAGCTGTCGCACCGGTACGTTCTGGCACAGGCCGCCCTGCTGAGCCGGGCCACGCAGATGTCCCGGGACGACGTTCTCTTCTGCCCCTATCCCGTCTTCCACTGGGACGCCACCATCGGCACGGTTGCCCCGGCTTTGCGCGTCGGCGCCACCGCGGTGATCACCGAGCGCTTCAGCGTGTCGCGCTTCTGGGAGGACGTGCGACGGTTCGGTGTCACCGTCTTCGACTTCATGGGAGCGACGCTGACCTTCCTCTACAAGCAGGATCCGCACCGCGACGACGCCGACAACCCGGCCCGGCTGGGGTGGGGCGTGCCGATGCCCGCCTTTCAGTCCGACTTCGAGGCTCGTTTCGGGGTGACGCTCCTGGAGGGGTACGGTTCCACCGAAGGCGGGGTGATGGTCTTCCAGGAGCCGGGATCTGCGTCTCCACCGGGCTCCTGCGGCCGCTGCGTGCCCGAGTACCGGCTCCGAATCGTGGACGACGCGGGAAGCTCACTGCCCCCGGGCGGGGTCGGCGAGATCGTGGTGAGGCCGGCCGCCTCGGAAGACCGCCACGTCATGATGACGCAGTACTACGGCATGCCCAAGGTGAACCGCGAGGCCTTCCGGGACGGCTGGTTCCACTCGGGCGACCTCGGACGGCTCGACGATGAGGGCAACCTCTACTTCGAGGGCCGCAAGAAGGACGCGATCCGGCGCCGTGGCGAGAACATCTCCGCGTTCGAAATCGAGCAGGTGGTCGAGGCCCACCCGGCCGTGCTGGAAGCTGCGGCGTACGGCGTGCCGAGCGAGTATACGGAAGAGGACGTGGCGGTGGCGGTGGCCCTAAGGGCCGGGCACCATCTCGGCGCGGCCGACCTGCGGGACTATTGCCGCGGCCGCATGGCCCGCTACATGGTCCCCGCCCATGTGCGGTTCCTCGCTGCGCTGCCGAAGACGCCTACCGAAAAGGTGGCGAAGCAGGTGCTCAAGGAATGGCATGCTCGGGAGTTGCCGGTTTAGCAGTCCGTGGAAGAAACCCCGCGCCCGGGTCAATCCGCGTAGTCCTGGCCTTCGTGGTCCAGTACCGCCTTCATGGCCTCCAGGTAGCCCGCCTCGCCGAAGCCTTCAGCCGCCATCGCCCCCACCGATTCCGCGACGTGCGCCGGCACCCGGCGGATCGTTCCTCCTCCGGCTCTGACCATCCACTCCGTCATGCAGGCACGCTCGAGGGCAAGGATGTGCAGGAAGGCGACCTCGATCGTCGCCGCGCCCACGAGCGCCCCGTGGTTGGCCATGATCAGCGTGTTTCTGTCACCGAGAGCGGTGGCCATGCGCTCGCCCTCGTCGTCATCGGTCACGATCCCTTCGTAGCCGAAATAGGCGACGCTGCCGTGAAAGTTGCCTGCGAGTTGGCCGCCCCGGGTGTCCAGCCGCCAGCCTTCGGTGGAAGCCAGGGCCGTCAGGTAGGGCGAGTGGACGTGGAGCAGGCACTTGAGGTCGGGCCGTGCCCGGTAGATCGGGGCGTGGACGGCCCACGCGCTTATGTTGGGGATCCCGGTTCCTTCTACCACGCTCCCGTCGGGGCCGCTCATGAGAAGACCGGAAGCCGTGACGCGTGAAAAGTGGGTCTGTCCGGGCGACAGCAGCAGGTATCCCGGACGGCCCGGCACGGTGGCGCTGAAGTGGTTCCAGGTGCCTTCATGCAGGCTTTCCAGCACCGCGATTCGATGGACCGCGGCCAGGTCGACGCGCGTTTGGCGGGTGAGTTCGTCGCTTGACGGGTCTCCGGCCGGCCGGCCCGGGTCGCTCAGGCGAATGGGATCGCTCATGGCCAGCAACTTGGAGACGCGGACTCGCACGCCGCAAGCATGTTTCCCCGGCTCGACCGAACGGCTAGGATTCGGTTACATCCACATGGAGGCTAGATGCGAAGAAGGTCCGGGGTGCTGCTGGCGGTCGCGCTCCTTGCGGCGCCTGTGTCGGGTACCCGGGCACAGACCTCCGTCGGGCTCATCACGGGGCTGGGAATCTCGACCTATTCCGGCAGCGGAGCGAGCAATGTCGAGTGGCGGACCGCTTTCATGGGTGGCGGGGTAGCCGCCTTCCCCGTTGCCGAGACCATCTCGATACGCTCCGAGCTCTACTTCGCGACCAAGGGATCCCGGGTTCGCACCGAGGTGGGCGCCGTGGGCGAGAACATTCTGTCGTTTTCGTACCTGCAGGTGCCCGTCCTGGTACAATTGCAACTCCCGGTCGCTTCCGTCGTGCGACCGCACCTGTTCGGCGGCGTTTCGATGGCGTTGCCCGTGCGCTGCAGGCGGAACGACGTGCCGTGCACGGACGTCGAGCACCTCGATGTGCATTCCTTTGACGCCGGCGTCCTGGTGGGAGGCGAGATCGAGGTGTTCGGGATTGGAGTCGGGGCCCGCTACGAGGCCGGCCTGAGTTCGGTGCTCACGTCGGTGCCGGGCACCGATGTGAACCACGGCGTCCTCTCGTTCACCGGCAGGTACATGCTCAGGCGCTAGCCCCGCCTGCCCGCCCGGCCGTCCTCGCGGAAGAACTCGGAGACGAAGTCCGTCGCCGGGTCGGCCGACAGAGCCTCCGGCGGGCCGCTCTGGGCCACGCTTCCGCCTTCCAGCGCGTAGACCGTGGGCGTTCCCAGCGCGTAGACGTCCCGGGGGTCGTGCGTCACGACGATGGCGGGGACCTTCCGCTCGGTGAGGTGATCCGCCAGGTAGGCGCGAAAGTCCCGGCGGGCGGCCGCGTCCATGGCTGCCAGCGGTTCGTCGAGCAGGAGCATGTCCGGCGCCGGCAGAAGCGCTCTCGCCAGTGCGACGCGCTGCTTCTCGCCGCCGGAAAGGGTGGCGGGATAACGTCCGGAGAGGTCACCGCACTCCATTTCGGCGAGGATTGCGGCGGCGGCCGCACGGCGGTTCCGGCGGTGGTTGCGCACTCGCGCGGCCGCGCGGCCGAACGCCACGTTCTCGAGGACGGTCAGGTGGGGGAAGAGACCGTACCCCTGCGGGACGTACCCGACGCGGCGCTCTTCGGGAGCCAGCCAGACCTGGTCGCGGGAGTCGTAGAGGACCCGCTCGCCGACGCGGATCCGGCCGCCGAGGGGAAGGTAGGCGCCTGAAATCACCCGCAGGAGTGTCGTCTTGCCCGACCCGTTGGGGCCGATCAGCACGACCGGGTCGAGGTCGCCCCGCACCTCGGCGTCGAGGCTGAAGGAACCCGCGCGCACGGACACACGAACGCTCCACGCCATGGCCGCTCAGGGCCTTCCGGACTGACGCGAGGCTTCACCACGGGCCGCTGGCTGCCCGCGCAGGAGCGTCGGGACGGCTCGCAGGGGGACGAGCAGCAGAGCGCTTGCTGCCGCGAGAACCAGGGCGAGCGCGACGGCGACGCGGGTGTCGGACTCCAGCGCCGTGTAGATCGCGAGCGGCATGGTCTGGGTCACCCCGACGAAGTTGCCGGCGAAGATCAGGGTCGCGCCGAACTCGCCCAGCGCCCGTGCCCACGATAGCGCCGCTCCGGCCACCATCCCGGGCAGGGCCAGAGGGACCGCGACCCGGAAGAAAGCGCCCATGGGGGACTGGCCGAGGGTGCGGGCGACGATCAGGAGGTCCTCGTCCACCCCGCGAAAGGCGGTTGCCGCGGCCTGGATGTAGAACGGCGCCGCGACGACCACCTGAGCCACGACGACCGCGGTCGTTGTAAACGGGACACCGATCCCTAATGAGGAAAGGGCCGGGCCGAAGAGCCCTCTCTGCCCGAACGTCTGCAGGAGTGCGATCCCCATGACGGCGGGGGGGATCACGATGGGGAGGTCGACAAGCGCCTCGACGATCCGGGAGCGACGTCCCGTCGGGCCCGCCATCCACCAGGCAAGCGGGGTGCCCGCCAGGACGATGATTGCCAGCGCGGCCACGGTCGACCGTGCGCTCAGCCAGAGGGCGGGCCCGAAGAGAGGGTGGCGCGCCCCTGCGGCGATGTCGGCCGGCGATGACGCCCCTGCCAGCGCGATCAGGGGGATCGCGAGGATCGCCAGCATCGGCACGGCGACCAGGAACCCCCCCCGCCCCGAAAGCCCCCTCCCGAGCGGCTTTCTCACGGCGCGGGCGCGGAGCCGCGCAGGAAACCCCGGCGCGCCAGAATCTCCTGACCCTCCGGCGATGCCACGAAGTCGAGCCATCGCTCCGCGCCTCCGGGGTTCGCTCCCCCGGCGACCGTCGCGATCTCGTAGCGGGCGCGCACGTTGGCGCCGGGCGGCAACGGGATCGTCCGTACTCGGCCCGGGGTGGCATCGGTTCTGTACACGATGGCGGCGTCGGCCACGCCCAGCTCGACCTTGGCACGCACCAGGCGAACGTTGCTCTCCTCCGAAACGACGCTGCTCAGCACGGCGGCCTCGAAGCCGGCGCCGTAGTCCCCGGATGCACGGTGGAGCGCCTCGCGCGCGTAAGCGCCTGCCGGGACGTGCTCGGTCCCGATCACGAGGCGCTCGGAACAGGGCAGATCGGCGAAGGATTCGATACCTGCCGGGTTGTCGGGCGGGACGATCACCACCAGCTCGTTGCCCGCGAAGACCGTTCGGCCACCCACCAGCCCGGCGCGTTCCAGTGACTCGGCGTGCCGGGGGTCGGCGGACGCAAAGACGTCCGCGTGCGCCCCCTGTTCGATCTGGAGTCGCAGGATCTGGCTCCCCGCGAATACGAGCACAACGTCCGTGCCCGGATGGGCGCCCTCGAACGACACCTCCATGTCCTGAAAAACCTCGGTCAGCGACGACGCTGCGAAGACGTTCAGCGGCTGTCGCCCGTCGCCGGCCTCACCGCACCCGCTCAGGGCCGCGGCACCGAAAAACAGGATCAGGGCCAGGCTGTGCGATACCCGCCGCAGAGCCCGGTCCCTCATGCTGCTTCCACGGTCGTCACCTCGCCGCTCAGCGAGCCGTCGTAGCCGGGCAGGTGCTCGACCTCGGTGCGGAAGCTCGGGTCGTCCAGGGTTTCGATGACGCGCGAGACCGGGACCCGGGACGCGGTTTCCTGCGCGACCACCAGGTCGAAGCGCTCCTCGGCGAGGGGCACGAAGTCCAGCCCTTCGGCGAGCGCGGCGCTTTCGATCGCGATGCCCACGTCGGCGGAGCCCGAGCGCACCAGCCGCGCGACCTCGCGGTGACTTGCCGCTGCCGGTCCCCCATCCGGGTGACAGGCCCCCTCCGCGCCCAGGAACCGGGCCGCCAGATCGTGGGCGCCCGAACCCTCTTCGCGCCTGACCACCCGCAGCTCGGGACGGAGCAGATCAGCACCGGTGTCGATCCCGAGCGGGTTGCCCGGGCGCACCACCATCCCCTGCCTCCAGCGGGTCAGGTTGGCCACCAGGACACGTCTGCCCGGAAGAGCCCGTCGCGCGGCTGCCGCCAGGTCATCGTTGTCGCCCGACAGGTGGAGCCCGGCCATGTGCACCAGCCCGGCCGCCAGCAGGTCAATGGCCTGGCGGTTGCCCACCTGCAGCCACGTCACGCGGGCGTCGCTGAACCGCCGCTCCACGCGGTGCGCGACCGCGCCGAGGAGGGGTGCGCACCCGGCCACCAGCACATTGTGCTCCAGGTGTGCGGAGTCGCCGAGGGGGCGGACAATGGCTGTGGAACCGTCACCCTCCGACGTGACGATGCCGTCGGCGGCGGTCATTCCGTGCGCGGGCAGCCGGTGGGCGACCCATTGGCCGTCGACCCGGCCCAGCGCGACACGCGGCCCTGCCTCGCCGCCGTATGCTGGCGCCAGACGGGCGTGCAGCCCCGGGTCGTGGACCAGCCGAAAGATGTCTTCGATGGCGCACCCCAGCGCGTACGCCAGTCTCAACCCCAGGCTGGTCGAGGGAACGTTCCGTCCCGCCTCGATGGCGAGGATCGCCTGGCGTGATACTCCGACGCGGGCGGCCAGGGCATTCTGCGAAAACCCGGCTGCCTTGCGCTGGCGCTTCAGGTGGTTCTCGATGTGGGGCTCTGACATGAGGCTCCTCCGCCTGGGGCTCTCTTTACGGGGCCGCCGCCGTGCCGATTGCGGGCGGACAGCGTGGTGTAACGGGAGAAATAGTGTAATGTCTACATTACATAATGTAAAGCAGACTTGTCAGATTTGAGCGGTGAGGCGCCGGGCCGCTACGCCATGTGCGGCCGAATCGCCTGCGCGAGTGAGACCTCGATGTCCCGGATCGCCGCGGTGACGGCGCGGCCGATCAGGTCCATCCTGCGGATCAGTTCGATGCGGGGCATTACATGCCTCCTCCATGATGCGCAGCTTGACTTCCCGCTCGGCCTTGCCGTCGATCACCGGGTAGCGCCGGGAACGGAATACCCACAGGAACCGGTCTTCGCGACGCTCCAGAATCCCGCGCTCCACCAGGCGGTGATATCGGCCAGCACCGGGTCGAGTACGGGGGTCCCCCAGGGACGTCCCGTCGACGAGGACCAGCTTGTCGAGGTCCGTGTCGACACCTCAGCATGGTTTCGATCCCCTTGCTGCCTCAGAAGATATTGATTTCGACCTCCGCTTGCGCGTCCGCGAAGCGCTCGTGGCGAAACGCCGTCACGTCCAGCGTGTGCGAGCGTCCGTCGGTGACCAGCTCGGATACCGCGAGCCCCGTCGCCGGCGAATGCATGATGCCGTGGCCGGAAAACCCGCACGCGTCCACCCACCCGCCGGCACCGGGGTTGAAGCCGATCACCGGGCTGTTGTCGGGGGTTACCCCGTAGTACCCCCACCAGCTCCCCTGGCGGTCCACGCCCAGGTCCTGCCACCAGGGATAGCGATCGACGCCGGTGAGGAGAACCTGCTCCAGCCAGCTCCAGTCGATGCCTTCGGTGAAGCCGTCGGCGGCGTGGGCGTCGAGGCCGAAGAGGATACGCTCGCCCTCGCTCCGCAGGTAGACACCGGTCCCCAGGTCGATGGTGAGCGGGTAGACGCGCTCGTCGGCGACGGGAGCACTCAGGAAGATCTGAATGCGCTTGGGCCTGACCGGGACGCGCAGCCCCGCGAGGCGGCCGACCAGGCCGGACCACGCACCTGCCGCGTTGACGACGTGGCCGCAGGCGAACGACTCCGCGCCGGTTTCGACCCGCCACGCGCCGCCCTCGGGCCGGATGGCGGTCACGGGGTGGTTGAAACGGTACTCCACCCCGGCCGCGCGTCCCATGGTCACCCAGGCGTGGGTGGCCATGTGGGGGTCGATGACGCCGTCCCAGGGGCCGTACGTCGCCCCCGCGAGACCATCCGTGGCGACGGGGACGTACCGGCATGCGTCGTCGGGGGCCAGCACCTCCACCGGGGCGCCGAGGCTGCGCTGCAGCGCGACCGAATCCAGGTGCTGGTCCCAGCGGTCGTTGGGCACCAGAAGGAGGTAACCGATGTCCCGGTAGCCGATCTCGAAGCCGTGCCGCTGGCGGAAGTCGCGGTAGACGGGCAGGGAGTACATGGAGAGCTCGATGTTGGGCCGTGTGGTGAACTGGACCCGCACCCCGGCCGCGCTGCGACCGGTGGAGCCGAGCGCGGGGGCCGCTTCCCGCTCGAGAACCGTGACTGACAGGCCGCGCTGGGCGAGGTGGTACGCGCACGAGGCCCCGACGATTCCGGCGCCGATGACGACCACGTCGGCGGTGCTGCTCAACTCCGCGAACGACCGTGCGGTCAGGAGCGGGGAACCTGCGCTCAACGCTTCAAAAACGCGACGCTGCCCTCGATTTCGGCGTGCAGGACAGCCACCTCGCCGTCGGTGCCGATTTCGAAACGGAGGAACTCGTGCTCGCCGGGGATGTTGCCCCAGCCGCTGCGGAAGGTGTCGTAGTGCCAATGCTCGAGGGGGCCCTCGAAGCCGGCCCCGAAGGTGGCGCTGAGCACCCCGGCGTCCTCGGTAACCGTGATCTCGCCATACATGTCGCTGGCGTAGATGCCCGCGTACTCGGCCATTGCCAGCGTAGGCGATGTGCCGGCGACCCGGCTCTCCTCCGCCTGCCGGGCCCGCGCGGCCGCCTCCGCCTCGACCGGGGCGAACAGCTCCTTCATCTTCGTGCTCCAGGACGTTCCCTCCCAGCCCTCCAGCAGGTCGATGATGTGGCTGTTCAGCGCGACGGTGAAGCCGTTCGCCGCGTTCAGGTTGACCAGGATGACGATTCCATAGTCGCGTTCCGGGATCATCGTCACGAGGGCGGTCATCCCGTCGATGTTGCCCCCGTGGGACACCATCTTGAGGTCGCGGTGGTCGGTCAGGAACCAGCCCAGGCCGTAGGTCAGAAAGTCCGAATCGGGGAAGACGAGCGCCCAGAGACCGTCTTTGCGGATGATCATCTGGCCGGTGTGCGTCTCCGTCAGGGCCTCTTCCGAGATGAGTCGTTCCCCCTCGTACTCGCCCCCGCCCAGCTGGAGCCGCACCCACTGGGCCATCTGCATGGCGCTGGAGTTGATCGACCCCGCCGGCCCGGCGTTGTCGATGTCGCGGTACGGGGCCGCCAGCAACTCGCCGTCGGGGGTCTTCACGTGGGGCGTCGCCACGTTGTCGAGCCGGCCGAGTGGCCCGATGAGCGTCGTGCTGCGGGTCATTCCCAGGGGCCGGAAGATGCGGCTCGCCACGAAGTCGTCCCAGCTCATGCCGGAGACTGCCTCGATGACCTCGCCCGCGGCGATCCAGGTGGTGTTGTTGTACTGGAAGGTGGAGCGCAGCCGGAAGGTGACGGGCTGGTGCCGCACCTGTTGCAGGACCTCTTCCCGGCTGCGTCCGCTCGCGTACCAGAGACGGTCCCCGCGCAGGAGACCCGAGTTGTGGCTCATCAGGTCGCGCACGCGCAGGTCGCGGGTGATGTACGGGTCGCTGAGCTGGAATGTCGGGAGATGATCGACGACCGGGTCGTCCCAGGAGACCTTCCCCTCGTCCACGAGCATGCCCATGGCGGCGGCGGTGAAGGCCTTGGAGGTGGATCCCACGGCGAAGATCGTGTTCTCGTCGACCGGGTCCGTCCCCCCGATCTCCCTGACGCCGAAGCCCTTGGCATAGGTGACCTCGTCGCCCTGGATCACCGCGACCGCGACGCCCGGAACCTCCCAGTCACCCATGATTCTCCGCACGTCATCGTCCAGCCCGGCGAGCCCCTGCTGGGCGGCACCGGCGACCGGCGCGAGGAGGGCGAGGATCGTGGCGGCGACCGAGGCTCGGCCGAAACGGGTGCGTTTGGCTTTTCTCACCAGCTCCCGAGCTCGCCGGCGCGGGCGATCACCCCGCTCAGACGCTCGGCGGCGTTGCGCCAGTTGGTCTGCACGGACGATTGGGCCAGCTCGGCGTCGCCGGCCTCGATCGCGTCGATGATGATCTGGTGCTCCTCGACGGAGACGGAGAGCTGGTCGAGCAAGGCGTCGATGTAGAGACGCGTGTAGCGCTCGGCCTGCGGCTTGATCGCGTCGTGGAGAGCCACCAGCCTGGGCCCGGCGCCGCCCTCGACGTAGCAGCGGTGAAACCGGGTGTCGAGCTGGAAGATCCGCTCCCGCGAGGGCTTGCTGACGGACGCCTCGGAGAGCATTTCGGCATTGAGTTCGTTCAATTCGTCGACCACTGCCTGCCGGTCCTCGCGCCCGGCGGCTCTCCATGCGGCCAGGCCTTCCATCTCGGCGACGATGTAGAAGAGCTCGACGGCGTCGTCCTGGGTGAGAGGCGCGACAAAGGGGCGGCTCTGCCGGCCTTTCGGGGGCGCCGCGATGTACCCCTCCTGCATGAGTCGCTGGAGCGCGCTCCGCACCGGAGTGCGGCTGAGTCCCAGGCGCTCGGCGACTTCCGTCTCGATCAGCCGCGAGCCCGGGGCCAGGCGCCCGCGAACGATCAGCTCCCGGAGGTGGTTGTACGCTTGCGTCCCGCGATCGCTCGCGCTTTGCTTCGCTTTGGGCATGTTTCCCCATCCTCGCGGTCGCCGCATTTACCACAGGCCGGGTTTCAATTACTGTATGAATAATAATAACCCCGAACAGTGTACCGCAGTTTTGTCGCAGAATCTGGATACCTTGCCGTATGCGAATCCGGGCGATAGGATGATGCGTTGATTCCCGAACGATCCCCCGTCACTCGGAGCGCCATGGCCACCGCCCCTGGTTCAACAAGCGTTGCGACCCTGCCGGCCCCCGCGGATGTCGAGATTCGTGCGGTCAGGACGCCTGAGGAGTATGTCGCCTGCGTCGACCTTCAGCGTCAGACGTGGGGCTACGGCTTCTCCGATGTCGTACCCGTGAGCATGATGCAGATCGCGGTCAAGATGGGGGGGATCTGCACCGGTGCGTTCAGTCCCGGTGGTGACTTGCTCGGCGTCGTTTTCGGGGTGACCGGGATCCGTGGGGGCGAATTGGCACACTGGTCCCACATGCTCGCCGTTCGGTCCGATGCGCGTAACGTGGGGATCGGCAGGCGGCTCAAGCTGGCCCAGAAGGAGGAGTTGCGCGCCCGCGAGGTCAATACCATGTACTGGACCTTCGACCCCCTCGTGGCCCGTAACGCGCACCTCAACCTCAATCACCTTGGCGCGACGGTCACCAAGTACGTGCCCGACATGTATGGCACCTCGGACAGCGACCTCCATCAGCTCGGGACCGACAGGTTCATCACCAAGTGGGATCTGCTCGCCAGGCGGGGATCGCGGGGCAGGACCGATCGAACGGCGGGTGTGGGCGATTCCGGCGGCTCCCGCCCCGTGATCGGAGCCCCAGGGGGCAGCGAGCGGGTGCCCGCGGAAGCCGATGTCGTCGAGGTGCTGATCCCCAGCGACATCGAGGCGATCGAAGCGCACTCGTTCGAGAAGGCGTTAAGGTGGCGCCTGTCGACCCGCCGCGCCTTCACCCGTCTCCTGGACGGCCCGTACGATGTCACCGGCTTCGTCTCCGGACGAGATCACGCCAGGTACATAGTATCCCGGACCAACCGCTAGCGGCCCGCCACTGCTGAGGGGGCTCCGGTTCCACCCATTCTCCAAGGAGATTCGTCTTCCATGAACCGCTTGCCGACCATCGCGACCCCGTCGAGGGGCATTACTGCCGGATGGCTGCGGGCCGCGGCGCCTGTACTGATCGCCGCCGCCCTGCTCACATCCCCGTGGCCTGCCGTCGCCCAGCAGGCGCTCGATGTCCTCACCGCCGTCGATGTCTTCGACCTGGAATTCGTGAGCGACCCGGAGGTCTCGCCCGACGGGTCGCGAGTCGTCTTCGTGCGGCAGTGGTCCGACGCGCAGACCGACCGCAACTATTCGAACCTGTGGATCATGAACGGGGATGGCACGGAGCTGCGGCCGCTGACCTCGGGCAAGCAGAGCGACAGCTGGCCCCGGTGGTCCCCGGACGGCACTCGCCTGCTCTACCTGTCGGACGCGGGTGGCTCCGGGGAAGGCGCGCCGCCCCAGATCCACATCCGCTGGATGGACACCGGGCAGACACGGAGGGTCACCGACCTGATCGAGGAGCCGCGGGTGCCCGCCTGGTCTCCGGACGGCAGCCACATCGCCTTTTCGTCCTTCGTACCCTCGGCGGGGATGGCGCTCATCTCCATGCCCGAGCCGCCGGAAGGCGCCCAGTGGGCCGAGCCCGCCCGGGTGATCCACGAGCTGGTCCACCGCTTTGACGGAACGGGCGATCTGGAGCACGGCTTCACCCACCTGTTCGTGGTGCCCTCTCAAGGTGGGACGCCGCGGCAGATCACAAGCGGCGACTTCCATCACGGCGGGTACGTGGGGCGGTCGGGCAGGGGCCAACCGGTGTGGTCGGCCGATGGCGCTTCGGTGCTGATCACGGCGAACCGTCACCCCGACTGGGAGCTGGAGAACCGCAACACGGAGGTGTACGAAGTCTCTCTGGACGGCGGGATCCGGGCACTGACGGACCGCAAGGGCCCCGATGGCGGCGTCGCGGTCTCTCCGGATGGTCGCTGGATCGCGTACACCGGCTTCGACGACCGCTACCAGGGCTACCAGGTCACCGGGCTGATGATGGCCAACCGCGACGGGTCGGATGCACGGGCCGTGGCGGGACAGCTCGACCGGACCGTGGGGGGCCTGGCGTGGGCGCCGGATTCGGAGCGGCTCTACCTCTCGTACTCCGACCACGGCAACACGAAGATCGCATACGTGGAACCGGGCAGCGACGAGGTGCATGTCGTGGCCGAGAACGTGGGCGGAACGGGTTCGGCGTACGGCGGCGGGAGCTTTTCGGTGGGCCCCGGCGGAATGTTCGCCTACACGGTCACGACGCCGACGGTGCTGAGCGAGGTCGCGCTCGGGGGCGACGGGGGGGACGTGCGGGTGGTGACCGCGGTGAACGACGATGTCCTGGGTCACAAGACGCTCGGCGCAGTCGAGGAGATCCGCTGGCCTTCTTCCCACGACGGGCTCGAGATCCAGGGCTGGATCATCAAGCCGCCCGGCTTCGACGCCGACCGGCGCTACCCGCTGGTGCTCGAGATTCACGGCGGACCCTTCGCGAACTACGGCGATCGCTTCGACATCGAGAAGCAGTCGATGGCCTCGGCCGGCTACGTCGTGCTGTACACCAACCCGCGCGGCAGCACGTCGTACGGCGAGGAATTCGGCAACCTGATCCACCATTCGTATCCCGGGAACGACTTCTTCGACCTGGACTCGGGGGTGGATGCGGTGATCGACCTCGGGTATGTGGATCCGGACCAGCTCTACATCACGGGCGGAAGCGGCGGCGGAGTCCTGTCGTCCTGGTCGATCGGCAAGACCGACCGCTACAAGGCGGCGGCGGTGCTCTACCCCGTGATCAACTGGTACAGCTTCGCGGTCAGCTCGGACATTCCGATCACGGTCGCCAAGTACTGGTTCCGGGCCATGCCCTGGGAGGACCCCGAGCACTACATGTCGCGCTCCTCGATCTCGCTGGTCGGCAACGTGACCACGCCGACGATGGTGATGACCGGTGTCGAGGACTACCGCACCCCCATGTCTGAGTCGGACCAGTACTACCAGGCGCTCAAGCTGAAGGGCGTGGAAGCGGTGCTGGTGAAGGTGCCGGGGGAGCCGCACGGGATCCGGGTGCGCCCGAGCCACTTCATGCAGAAGATCATGTACATCGTCGGGTGGTTCGATCGGTATCGGGGACGGGCGTCGTAGTGTATACTAGTTGTAGCAACTAGTTGATCGCATCGGGAGTGATTTGGCCCGGGAAGCCGACGGAAGGAAAGACTGACATGACCACAGTGGGCGCGTTCGAGGCGAAGACGCACCTCTCTTCGTTGCTGAACAGGGTAGCGGAGGGGGAGGAAGTGCTGATCACGAGGCGAGGCGTGCCGGTGGCTCGGCTCGTTCCAGCCGAAGAAGCGGACAGATCCGATGTCGAGGAAGCGATCCGCGAGCTGCGCGCGCTGCGAAAGGGGGTCACGCTTGGCGACGTGAGTTGGAAGGAGCTGCGCGACGAGGGACGCCCGTGAGCGGATTTGTCCTGGACTGTTCGGTCGCCGCAAGTTGGCTGTTCGATGACGAAGCGACGCCGGAGACGGACGCGCTGCTGGACCAATTGAAGGAGGAAGGCGCCGTCGTTCCCGGCATCTGGCACCTTGAGATCGGCAATGTCCTCGTGCGCGCCGAACGGCGGAAGCGAATCAGTACTGCGAGAGTTGCAACGTATCTCCAGCTTCTGAGGAGGCTGGCGATCGTCACCGACACCGAGACCGACGAGCGTGCGCCACGCGAAACGCTGATGTTGGCGCGTGAGTGGGGGTTGAGCACCTATGACGCGGCATACCTCGAATTGGCCATGAGGCGGGGGAAGCCCCTCGCTACGCTTGACCGGGCTCTCGTTCGGGCGGCTCGCTACGCCGCAGTGGAGATTCTGCCCCGAAACGCACCGAGGGTGCACGAGAGGCTCGTATGAATGCCAGTCGTTCGACCAAGTTGCAGCCGAAGACGGCGGGGGCGCCACCGTCCACGCCGGTTGCTCCTTTGGCGATGCCCAGGCGGACCGCTCTCCAGGCCGCCGCGGGCGCCGCCGGACTCACCCTGGCGGCTCCGTTCGTGAATCTGGGCCGCTTCGCGTTGCACGCACGCGGTCGCGATGGGGAGTGGGGCCTCGCCAAGGGCGGCGTCGCTCCTCGGACCGACCCGCAGGAATACTCCGCCCGCTGCATCGATCTGGTCACCGGGTCCCTGGTGATCGACATGCTGTCCCCGTTGGCCATTTCCCGTTCCGTGCAGGAGAGGTGGGGTCCGGGGCTGTGGGGCATGACCGGGCAGGAGGAGCAGGACTTTCGTGACTCCGAGATCGACGTCTTCCACATCGGCGTGGGAATCGGCGGACGCGACTTCGACGACCAGTACCACAACACCCTGCTGTTCGTGTCGCGATACAACTCGATCATCGCCGAACGCCCGGACCTCTTCGTGCGCGTGGACTCGGTCAGCGATCTGGCGACCGTCCACGGTTCCGGCCGGGCGGGGATCCTCATCGGGACGCAGACGTCGTCGCACTTCCGCGGGCCCGACGACGTGAATGCGTTCCACGCTCTCGGGCAGCGTGTGTCCCAACTGACCTACAACTCGCGCAACATGATCGGGAACGGGTCCACCGAGCGGGTCGACGGAGGGATCTCGGACTTCGGCGTTGCGATCGTCGAGCGGATGAACGAGGTCGGGATGGTGGTCGACGTGTCGCATTCGGGCGACCGCACCACACTGGACGCCTGCGAGCTGTCGTCGCGGCCCGTCCTCTTCACGCACTCGAACAGCCGGGTGCTGTCCGGCGGCCACCCCCGCACCAAGACCGACGAGGCGATCCGCGCAATGGCCGCCACCGGCGGCGTGATGGGCATCACGGGCGTGCGTATGTTCGTGAAGGACAGAGAGCCGACGACGATCGAGGACTACATCGACCACTTCGACCATGTGCGTGACCTGATCGGCGTGGAGCATCTGGGCGTGGGAAGCGACATCGACCTGTGGGGCTACGACGACATGCCCGCCGACGAGTACGAGTCGCTCAAGAGCGGATACAAGGACTCGTATGCGTTCCGGGAGAAGATCGACATCGAGGGTGTGGACCACCCGAAGCGCATGTTCGACCTGACCGAAGCGCTGATCCGGCGCGGATACACCGACGAGCACATCCGGGGGATTCTGGGCGAGAACTTCCAGCGTGCACTGGGCGAAATTTGGATGGTGTGAGCGGGGCGATGGAATGGCGGGATGGGCGTCCTGCCCGCGGCCCGGCTCACCCTCAAACAGCAAGGATGTAAAGTGCGATTTACACAATGTAAAGTAAAGTTGACACATGGGGCGCGCAGGGGAATGCGGCGAGGCTTGAGTTCCGCCGTCGCGGCGCTCGGTGGTCTCGTCGCGCTGGCAACCACCGCGCTGGCCGCGTTGGCGCTGGCTGCTCCGGCCTCCGCGGCCAGCGCCGCCCCCGCCTCCCCGGCCCTCGCCGCGGCCACCCCCCAGGACCACCCCGTCGCCCTCGTCGGGGCGCGGATCCACACGGCTGCGGGGCCCGCCATCGAGAACGGCACGATCGTCTTCCGGGACGGCGTGATCACCGCGCTGGGCACGAACATCTCCCTGCCCGACGATGCGGAAGTGGTCGACCTGAGCGGCATGGTCATCATGCCCGGCATGCTGGACAACCACTCCCACATCGGTGCCGATTCCCGCGACCTCAACGAGTTCCCGACCCGATTCGGCCCGCAGCACCGCATCCGGGACGTGCTTTCGCCCGACGACGCCTTCTGGAAGGACGCGGTCCAGGGCGGCGTGACCACGGTCGTGACCGGGCCGGGGAGCGGCGAAGTCTCCAGCGGGCAGGCGATCGTCATCAAGACGTGGGGCGAGTCAATAGACGAACGGGTCGTGAAGGAGCGCGGCGGGCTCAAGATCGCGATGGGACGAAAGCGGCCCGACCAATCGCCGACGACCAGCATGGCCGTGACGGCGCTGCTGCGCGCGAAGTTCATCGAAGCGCAGGAGTACGAAGCGAAGTGGGCGGCGTGGGAAGAGGGTGGCCGCGAAGGCCCGGCGCCGGCGCGCGACCTGGGGATGGAAGCCCTGGTCCGGGTGCTGAACGGCGAGGACCGTGTCCGCTCGCACGTGCACAGTGCGCACGACATCCTCTCGATCATCCGTCTGTCGCAAGAGTTCGATTTCGGGCTGACGATCCACCACTCGACCGAGGCCTACAAGGTCGCGGACGACATCGCCGCGGCCGGGATCGACGTGGTGGGCCTGCCGCTCTTCACGCGAGTCGCGCTGTCGGACGAGGTCATGGCGACGGGCACGGTGATGAACGAGAAGGGCGTCCGCTTTGCCTTCCACACGGACGACCCGGTGGTGGGTTCGAAGTGGCAACGTGGCAACGCCGGGCTGGGGATCCGCTACGGCATGACCGAGCAGCAGGCGCTCGACGCGGTGACGATCAATCCGGCCGCGATCGCGGGGGTGGAGGACCGGGTGGGAAGCCTCGAAGTGGGCAAGGATGCGGACATTGTGGTCCTGAGCGGGACCTGGTACGAGGTGAGCAGTCTGGTGACGCGTGTGTATGTGGATGGGCGAATGGCGTATGACCGGGAAGGAGAAGGGTCATGATCCGGGCGGGCGATGCAATGGCTGAATGGGCCGCGGGGCGGACGCTCAGGGCGGCGGGCGAGGCAATGGCCGGATGGGCCGGGGCAGGGGCGACAAAGCGGGCCAGGATAGGGGCGACCGGGGTCGCCGTGATGGCAATGGCCGCGATCCACGGCGCCGGCTTCGGGATCCAGGCACAGACCGTCGCTCTCACCGGGGGGCTTGTTTTACCCATCTCCTCGGAGCCCCTCGAGGGAGGGACGGTGCTGATCGTCGACGGGAGGATCGCCGCTGTGGGCGCGGACGTTGCGATCCCCACGGGTGCGGAGGTGGTGGACGTCACGGGGAGCGTGGTGATGCCCGGGATCATCGACGCAATGAGCTATTTCGGGGTCGCGGGCGAGGACATGAACGAGGTGCCGGTGCCGCTCACGCCGGAGTTGCGGATCATCGAGGCGTTTTCTCCGTTCGGCGCTTTCGGGTCGGGGGCCGCCGGGGAGATTCGGGTGCGCGAGTTGCTCCAGGGGGGCGTCACGGCCATGTACATCGGGCCGGGCGACGCAACGGTCCTGGGGGGACAGGGCGTGGTGGTCAAGTCGGCCGGTGAGCGCTTCGGCGATCTGATCGTGCGGGAGCCCGCGGCCATCGACATCACGCTGGGCGGGCGTCCGGCGTCGACCTATCGGGACATGTCGCGGTCCCCTTCAACGCGGATGGCGGTCGTGTCGCAGCTGCGGGAGCTGCTGGTTCGGGCCCAGGAGTGGGTGGAGGGCGGAGGTGGGTCCGGGGGTGCCGGCTCGGGCGCTGCCGGAGCGGGCGCTGCCGAAGCGAACGCGGCCGAAGCGAACGCGGCACCCCGCAACCTCGGCATGGAGGCGATGGGGAGGCTTCTCAGCGGCGAGATTCCGGCGCGCGTGCAGGCCAACGCGACACGCGACATCCGGGTGGCGATCGAGCTCGCCGAGGAGTTCGGCTTCGAGCTCATCATTGACGGGGGCGCGGGGGCGCATCAGATGAGGGACGAGCTGGCCGACCGGGGGATTCCCGTTGTGCTGGGTCCGCTGTCCCATCCCTACATCTCCGGCGAGGAGATCCCGGACGCCGGCGACTACGGCGGGGTCGACGAGCGCAACGCGGTGTGGCTCAACGAGGCTGGGGTGCACATCTCGTTGGCGAGCTTCTCACGGAGCTTTGGGACGTTCGGCGCGGGGGCGGCCGGGCAGTGGCTGCTGATCGATGCTTCGATCGCTCTGGGGCACGGGATGAGCCGGGCCGATGTCCTGCGGGCGCTCACCCTGAGCCCGGCCGAGGTGCTCGGGGTGTCGGACCGGCTGGGCAGTCTTGAGGCGGGGAAGGACGCGGACGTGGTCGTCTTTGACGGCGACCCGCTGAGCATTCGCACCTGGGCGAGCCGCGTGTACGTGGGCGGACGCCTGGTCTATGAGAGACAGGATTGATATGAGAGCAAAGTTTCGTACGCTGACATGTTTCGTCGCGCTCGGCGTGGCGGCCTTGCGGTTCGCCTGCGGGGATGGCGGAGATGCGGGTTCGGTGGGGGCCGGTTCGGCGGGGGCCCATCCAGCCATGGACGTGGTCATCCAGAACGGGCGCGTCGTGGACGGCACCGGGGCGGCCTGGTTCTACGGTGACGTGGGCATCCGTGGAGACAGAATCGCGGCGATCACCCCGTCAGGAGGGCTGGCCGACACCGAGGCGGCGACGCGGATCGACGCCACGGGCAAGGTGGTGTCGCCCGGCTTCATCGACATCCAGTCGCACGCGCGCGGGCCGCTGCTGGCCGGCGACGGGCGCCTGCTGGGGAAGATCACCCAGGGGATCACGACCGAGATCATGGGCGAGGGGTGGACGAATGCGCCCGCCAACGCCAACACGGACGCGGGCGCCGGACTGGTCGATCCCGAAGCCCAGGGCGAGAGACTCGACTTCTCGGGACCGCGCGGCTTCGACCGGTGGCTGAACGCGATGGCGGAAAACGGGGGATCGCCCAACTTCGGGTCGTTCGTGGGCGCGACCACGGTGCGGGTCTACGCGATGGGCGAGGCGGCAGGGGCCGCAAGCGAAGCCCAGCTCGACTCGATGCGGGCCGTGACCCGGTGGGCGATGGAAGACGGGGCTTTCGGGGTGGCCAGCGCGCTGATCTACCCACCGGGCAACTTCGCGTCGACAGACGAACTGGCGGAGGTCGTCGCGGCTTCGGCGCCCTACGGGGGGGTGTACATCACGCACATGCGCTCCGAGGCGGACCGGTATCTGGAAGCGATCGACGAGGCCATCGAGATCGGTGAGCGGGGCGGCGTTCCGGTGGAGATCTATCACCTGAAGGCGGCGGGAGTGCGCAACTTCCACAAGGCCGCGCTGGCAATCGCAAAGATCGATTCGGCACGGGCCGAGGGGTTCGATGTGCAGGCCAACATGTACCCCTACACGGCCGGCGGGACGGGGCTGTCGGCGCTGCTGCCGCCCTGGGCGTCGGAGGGCGGCGCGCTCCTCGACAATCTGGCCGACCCGGCGACGCGGCAGCGCATTCACGACGAGGTCCTGACCGACACCGCGCAGTGGGAGAATCTCGGGGTGCTGACCACGCCGGAGGGCGTCCTGATCACCTCGGTCGCCGAGACGGGGCCGGACGGGGAACCGAGCGGTGCCGAGGGCTACGTGGGCATGCGCCTCTCCGAGGTCGCTGCCGACATGGGTGTGGACTGGGTGGACGCGGCCATCGAGGTCACCCTCATGACCGGAGGCCAGGCCGGGATGGTCGTCTTCATGATGCACGAGGACAACGTCGCGCTGCAATTGCAGCAGCCGTGGATCAAGATCGGCACCGACGCGTCCGGCTTCGATCCGGACAGCGTGACCGGCATGGCCCACCCCCGTTCCTACGGGACGTACCCGCGCATTCTGGGCAAGTACGTGCGGGACGAGGGCGTGCTGACGCTGGAGGACGCGGTGCGCAAGATGTCTTCCGCCGTCGCCACGCGGCTGTCGATCCACGACCGGGGCGTGCTCAAGCCGGGGATGTACGCGGACGTGGTGGTCTTCGATCCGGCGACGGTCGGGGACCGGGCCACCTTCGAGGACCCGCATCAGCTCTCGGTCGGCATCGAGGAGGTGTTCGTGAACGGCGTGCAGGTGCTGAGCGGTGGGGTGCACACCGGCGCGAAGCCGGGGCGGATCGTGCGGGGGCCGGGGTACCGGGCGGGCGGTTGATGGCGGATGTGGCGGATGGCGCGGTGGGGCCGATGCACGGTGTGAAGACGCTCCGGATCGGGCCCTCCTGATGCGCGTCGGGGTCGTGGGCGGCGGGGTCATCGGCCTTTCCACGGCTTACTACCTGAAGAAGAAGGGCGCGGACCCGGTCATCGTGGAGTCCGGGACCCTGGGCGGAGGCTGCTCGCAAGGCAACGCGGGCTGGGTCTGCCCGTCGATATCGAGCCCGCTGCCCGCGCCCGGCCTCACATGGAAGTCGCTCGGTTGGATGCTGCGGCCCGACAGCCCGCTGTACATCAAGCCCTCGGCCTTGCCGATGCTGGCCCCGTGGCTGATGCGGTTCCGTTCCTACTGCAACCACGCCGATCAGAAACGCGGCATCGCTGCGCTGGCCGCGCTCAACGCGTTCACAATGGACCGCTACGACGAGCTGGCGCGGGACGGCGTGAAGTTCGAGATCTCCGAGTCGGGTGTGCTGATGGCGTTCCACGACTCCCACAAGGCTGCGGCGGCGCAGAAGGAAGTCAAACTGGTGGCCGCGGCCGGGGCGGCGTCCTGTAGCGAATTGGACGAAGCCGAACTGTACGAGCGCGAGCCCATGCTGCGCCCGGGATTCAGGTTCGGGCTGCTCGTGGGAGCCGAACGTCATGTGCGGCCCGAGTCCATGACGGCGGGGCTGGGGGCGGCTCTGCGCGAGGGCGGAGCCGAGGTCCGCGAGGGCGCCCTCGTGACAGGGTTCAGGAGCGAGGGCCGGCGTGTGACCGCGATCGCCACTTCGCAGGGCGACCTCGAGGTCGATGCCGTGGTGCTGGCCGCGGGTGCACACACCGGTACCCTGACGCGCATGATGGGGTGGCGCATCCCGCTGACCGCCGGGAAGGGGTATTCGGTGACGATCGAGCAGCCCAGGAACCAGTTGCGCCGACCGCTCTATCTGGGCGGCGCCAAGATCGGGCTGACGCCCTTTGACGGAGCTCTCCGATTTGCCGGGACGATGGAGTTGTCAGGGGTGAACAGCCGGATGGACGGGGCGCGGATCCGGTCGCTCCGCCGCCGCGTGAGCCGCGAGGTGGACATACCGGAGGCGAAGGAGGGGGGCCGGGAGTGGGTGGGAATGCGCCCCGTCGTGCCGGACAGCCTCCCCGTGATGGGGAAGCTGCCGTCGCGTGAGAACGTGTACGTGAATACCGGCCACCAGATGCTGGGTGTGACGCTCGGGCCCAGCAGCGGGTGGGCGCTTGCCGGGCTGATGGTGGAGGGGAAGGCGGGGGTGGGGCTGGAGGCGTTCTCGGCGGGGAGGTTTTGAGGGGGCAGTAACCCTCTTTTTTAATGCGCCTTGCATAGTGCGCCTTGCGACAATTCCGGCCCGCTTCCGACAATTCCGTCGATCCCCTTGACAGATTTCCCGCCGCTGACATACTTCCCCGGTCCTCTTGCCAGCACCTTCCCTCAACAATCGCATGCAGCACGCCATGGAGAACTCCAGCCTACATGAAAGAAACCCTCGCGGTTTCGGTACCCGGATCTGTCTCTACCTTCTCCATCCTCCTTCTTCTCACGGTGACCCTGACGAGCTGTCAGGACACACCCGTCACTCCTGCGCCGTCGTCGCCCCGGGGTGAGCTTATGGCAGAGGTTCGCCTGCTGGCCCACGAGCGGGAGCTGGACCCGATTGGGCGGCCGCCGTCCGCACGACCGGAGCTTGTCGTGTTGGGACGCTCCCTCGCGTTCGACAAGATCCTGAGTGGAAACCGGGACATTTCCTGCATGACATGTCACCTGCCGAGTTTCTCAACAGGTGACGGCAGGTCACTTCCGGTGGGGCAGGGTGGAAGTGGTCCTGGGGCCGCACGAGCCCACCCGGACGGCCAGTTTACCCTCCGTCACTCGCCCCCGCTGTTCAACCTGCACCTGCAGCGCCACCTGTTCTGGGAGGGTCGCCTGGAAGTGCTTGCGGACGGATCGATCGGGAGCCCGGCGGGCGACCAGCTCACGCAGGAGATGATCGACGTGTTCGAGTTCGGCCTGCTGTCGTCTCCGGCGCTGTTCCCCGTGCAGTCCCGTGAAGAGATGCGCGGTCCGGGCAACGAACTTGCCGATGTCGACGATGACGACTTCACCGAGCTGTGGGCACGGTTGATGAAGAGGCTCGGGGCCATTCCGGAGTACCGTCGGCTATTTGAAGACGCTTACCCCGGAACGCCGTTCGATGACATGACCTTTGCGCATGCGTCCAACGCCATTGGCGGGTTCTTCGCTTCCGAACTCACCTTTGATGAAACACCCTGGGACCTCTTCCTCCAGGGCGACGACAACCAACTGACCGACGAGGTGTTGGAAGGCGCGCGTTCGTTTATGACCGTGGGTTGTACAAACTACCACGAGACGGACAGCTTTACCGGCGTCCCGGGGAACGAGTTCCACAATGACGCGTTGGCACAGTTCGGACCAGGACAGGGCGACGGGCCTACCGGGCGCGACGACTTCGGACGCGAGCGGGTGACTGGCGACCCGGCGGATCGGCGGCGATTCGTGACACGCCCCCTTCGGAACATCGAGTTGACGGCGCCCTACGGGCACGTCGGGCAGTTCACGACGCTGAGGGGTTTCGTTCAACACTATGACCACGTGGACAGCCGCCTGCTGGAATACGACATGTCCCAGATGGAGCCCTTGCTGCAGCCCACGCTGCTGCACAACTACTCCGAGATCCTGGCGAACCGGGATACGCTGCTGGTGCCGATTCGTCTTGAAGAGGTGACTCTGGAAAACCTGCTCGTATTCCTGCACGCGCTGACGGACGATAGGGCGCGGGATCTGATACATGTGATCCCGGACGGTGTCCCAAGCGGGCTGCCGATCGATAGAATGTATTGAGCGGAAGCGGGGAGAATCCCGGTCACTCCCTCACCCGAACCCGTGCCTTGCGCAACGCCGACAACGAAACCGCCGGCGCGCCGCGAAGAGAACGCCGGCCCAGATCTGGTGGTTTGTCGGCCCTCTCGACCTGAAGAAGGAAACCGGATGGACTCGGAAACGTCTCCCTTGGGCGCTCGTGCGAAAAAGGACGAACGCTTGGCCATTCGCATCAAGTCCCTGATTCGCGCGGTCCCCGACTTCCCCATTCCCGGGGTCCGGTTCCGCGATGTGATGGGCTTGACGGAAGACGCTGAGGGTTTCCGGGTGGCGACGGTAGAGCTGGCCAGCCGCTTTCGCGAGGCGGTGCCCGATGTCGTGGTCGGGATCGAGGCGCGCGGCTTCATCTTCGGCACGCCTGTGGCTCAGGAGCTCGGCCTGGGGTTCGTTCCCGTGAGGAAGGCCGGCAAACTCCCGGGTAGAGTGAGGCGAGTCGACTACGACCTGGAGTACGGGAGCGGGCGGTTGGAAATGCAGGTCGGATCGATCGGTGCCGGGAGTCGGGTTCTGGTGATTGACGACCTGCTAGCCACCGGAGGCAGCGCGGCAGCCGCGATCGAGTTGATCCGGGAGATGGGCGGGAAGGTCGTTGGCGCCGGCTTCGTCGTGGATCTGCCCGAGCTGGGGGGTGTCGAGCGGCTACATGCCCTGGGGGTCGAGGTCGTGGCTCTGTGTGCCTTTCGCCTGGATGAGAAGTGAGGGGGTCTACGGTGATTCATTCACGTTCTCCCAGCTTTTGCTTGAGGATCACCTTAGCTTGGATAGGGATGTTTCCATGAGTTGACCCGCAGGCCGACCTGCGGAGCGGCGCGAATCAGGGGGAGCGAAATGAATACGAAGAGATTTGTCGAACCCGATCATCTGCGCACGGTGTCGCGACGCCTCGCGGGTCGCCGGTCGGTGGTTCTGGCCCTCGCTTGGCTGGCGGGGGCGCTCACCGCCTGTGACCCGGGCCAGCAAGTGCAGCAGCAGACGGCGACCGCCGGCAGCATCGCGGCGGAGACGCTGGAGCCGGCGAACCTGGAGCGCTGGGCCGACGAGACCTTCGGCAGGCTCCTGGAGGAGCACCGGATCTCGGCGCTGGCCATCTCGGTGACCCGCGGGGACGAGGTGGTCTTCAAGAAGGGCTACGGCCGCCACGACTACGTCACCATGCGGCCTGTGGATCCCGACGTGTCGCAGTTCCGCATCGGGTCGCTCACCAAGACCTTCTTCGGGACGGCCATCGCCCAGCTCCTGGAGCGCGGTGAGATCGTGTCCCTCGACGACCCCGTCAACGACTACTTGACCCGGATCCAGGTGGAGAACCCCTTCGGGGACGACGAGATCACCATCCGGGCCATCGCATGAACGACATGCTGAGGCTGAACATCCCGTTCCCCTCCGGAGCGGACCGCTTCAACGACCGGCGTTACGGGACCACGACGTGCTTCCCGCTACCCGACATCGAGAGGGAGAACAACGAAAACATTCCCTAGCTGGATCTTTCTGGGGGGTACCGAAGCGGCTACGCGCCCTGAGCGTCGAGGCCGAGGCTCTGTGTGCCTTCCAGGCCGATCAATTCGGACGAACGGGGCTGAAGCCGCTTCTTCCGGTTGCCTGTGGTATCAATGAAAAAACCGCCCCCGCCCCACGAACGACTTCCGGGGGTGACCACTCCCGGCCACGCTGGCGCTCCCACTCGGCACGCCCCCACGAGACACGCCCTCAACCGGCACGTCCCCCTCCCCACCCGCCCGCCCCAGCTCGTCCAGCCAGTCATTGAACGAGTCCACCCGATCCGCGATCACATGGATCACGCCGTCCACCTTCTGCACCTTGCCGCGGCAGACCATCAGGCGCGCGGTCAGCGTTTCGCGACGCTGGAGTTCGTACACGGACGGGAAGACGACCAGGTTGGCCGTTCCGGTCTCGTCCTCCAGGGTGATGAACATCACGATCCCCTTTCCGGGGCGCTGACGGGTCAGCACGATCCCGGCGACGACGGCCCGGTCACCGTCCGAAAGCCCCTCCAGCGCCTGCGCGGGCAGGATCCCCCGCTCGTCCAGGCGACCCCGCAGAAGCGCGACGGGATGCTGCTTGAGCGACAGTCCCGTGGTCCGATAGTCGGCGGCCACATGTTCGCCGGTGGTCATCACGGGCAGCGCGGGTTCGGGACGGATGGCCTGGCGGCCGTCGACTGAGTCGAAGAGCGGAAGCGGCCCGGCTTCGCTCATCGCCCTGACCGCCCAGGCGGCCTGGCGGCGATCCAGCCCCATCGACGTGAAAGCGTCGGCCCGGGCCAGGCGCGACAGGACGGATGGCGGAATGCCGGCCCGCTGCCACAGCTCCTGCGGCGAGCGATAGCCGCCCTCCCGGGCGACCGTCACGCGGTCGGCGTCGTCCTCCTTCATGCCCCGGATGCGGCGGAGGCCCAGCCGCAGGGCGAAGCGGCCGCTGGGCGCGCCTTCGGCCCCTTCCCCACCCGCCTCCAGCGTGCAGTCCCAGTCCGAGTGATTCACGTCGGTCGGCCGCACCTCGACCCCATGATCGCGTGCGTCGCGCACGATTTGCGCCGGCGCGTAGAAGCCCATCGGCTGACTGTTCAATAGCGCACACGCGAAGACGTCCGGATAGTGGCACTTCAGCCACGACGAGACGTAGGCGAGGTGGGCGAAGCTGGCCGCGTGGCTCTCGGGAAAGCCGTATTCGCCGAAGCCCTCGATCTGGCGGAAGCAGCGCTCGGCGAAGTCGCGTTCGTAGCCGCGGTCGGTCATCCCCGTGATGAACTTGTCCTGGAAGCTGTGGATCGTCCCGGGGTTGCGGAAGCTGGCCATGGCGCGGCGCAGCTGGTCGGCCTCGGCCGGGGTGAACCCCGCCGCGACGATGGCGATCCGCATCACCTGTTCCTGAAAAAGGGGCACGCCCAGGGTCTTTTCGAGCACCTGTCGCAGCTCTTCCGAGGGGTATTCCACCGCCTCGCGTCCCTGGCGCCGGCGCAGGTAGGGGTGGACCATGTCGCCCTGGATCGGTCCCGGGCGCACGATCGCCACCTCGATCACGAGGTCGTAGAAGGTCGCCGGCTTCAACCTCGGCAGCATCGCCATCTGGGCGCGGCTCTCAATCTGGAAGACACCGACGGTGTCCGCGCGCTGGATCATTTCGTAGACGGCCGGGTCTTCGCGCGGCACGTTCTCCAACGTGTACCCGACGCCGTGATGCTTCTCGATCAGGCCGAAGGCGCGGCGGATGCACGAGAGCATCCCCAGTCCCAGCACGTCCACCTTGATCAGTCCCAGCGCCTCGAGGTCGTCCTTGTTCCACTCGATCACCGTGCGGTCTTCCATGGCGGCGTTCTCGATGGGGACGATTTCGCACAGCGGCCCCCGCGAAATCACGAAGCCGCCGGTGTGCTGGGACAGGTGGCGCGGGAACCCGTACAGCTCCCGGGCCAGCTCCATGGTGAGCGCCAGGCGCCGGTCCTCCGGGTCGAACCCCTCTTCACGGGCCCGATCTTCGCCCACGGGCTTCGACCACCACGAGACCACCGACAGCAGCCGCCCGATCACGTCCTCGCTCAGTCCCATGGCCTTGCCGGTGTCACGCAGCGCGCTTTTCACGCGGTAGCTGATGACCGTCGCGGTCAGCCCGGCCCGGTCGCGGCCGTACTTGGCATAGATGTACTGGATGACCTCTTCGCGGCGCTCGTGCTCGAAGTCGACGTCGATGTCGGGCACCTCGTCGCGCTCGGCGGAGATGAAGCGCTCGAAGAGCAGGTCGATCCGGTCGGGGTCGACCGACGTGATGCCCAGGCAGTAGCACACGGCGGAGTTGGCGGCCGAGCCGCGCCCCTGGCAGAGGATGTCCATGTCGCGCGCGGTGCGAACGATGTCTTCGACGGTCAGGAAGTAGGGCGCGTAGTCCAGCTGGCCGATCAGGGCCAGCTCGTGTTCGATGGTCGCGCGCACCTTGGGCGGAATGCCTCCCGGGTAGCGCTCGGCCGCGCCTGCCCAGGTCAGCGTCTCCAGCGTCTCCTGGGGCGTGCGGCCGTCGCCGGAGACCTCGTCCGGGTATTCGTAGCGGAGTTCGCCGAGCGAGAAACGGCAGCGTTCGGCGATCTCGACGGTGTTGGCCAGCGCCGAAGGGTGGTCGCGGAAGAGTCGGGCGACCTCGGCGGGGGGCTTGAGGTGCCGTTCGGCGTTGGCGTGCAGGCGCCAGCCCGCGTTGTCGATGGTGCAGTGTTCGCGGATGCAGGTCAGCACATCGTGGAGCCGACGCCGCGCGGGGTCGTGCTGGTGGATGTCTCCGGTAGCGACGAGGGGCACGCCGTGCGATTCGGACAGGGACGCGAGGCGCGCCAGGCGATGGTCGTCGTCGCCACGGTGGTAGTGGGTGGCGGCCAGGTAGAGCGGGGCGCCGAGGTGGTCGCGGTACCACGCGAGGTGGGATGCGAAGTCGGGGCCGGGCGTGACGGGCGGCACGGCGATGAAGATGTGGCCGTCCTGGGTGGCCGCCGTGGCCACGTCGTCCCGTGAGAGCATGCATTCGCCCTTGGGTGCGCGCCGGCGTCCCGTGGTGATCAGGCGGGCGAGGGCGCCGTAACCGTGCCGGGTGGTGGGGAGGCAGAGGAGGCTCGGGCCATCGCTGAGGTCGAGCCGGGCGCCGGGGATGAAGTGAAGACCGGCGCGCCGGGCGGCCTCATGTGCGCGCACGACCCCGGCCAGGGTGTTGCGATCGGTGAGTGCGAGTGCCCGGTACCCCAGCTCACTGGCCCGTTCGGCCATTTCCTCGGGGTGGGAAGCACCCCGCAGGAAAGAGAAGTTGCTGGTGACCTGGAGTTCGGCGTAGGCGTGTTCAGGAGACCGCCGGGGAGCCACACTCACGCAAAAACCCCATGCAGAAACCAGCGCGGCGCCGCCCCGGGATCCCGCGGGCCTTCCCTGAACAGCCAGTAGCGCCGGCCCGTCTCGTCTTCGGCCAGGTAGTAGTCGCGAGCCGGAGCATCTTCCCGCCACCATTCGCACTCCAGCCGCTCGGGGCCTTCGGCCGCTCGTACCCGGTGCAGCCGCCCGCGGTGGCGGAAATGAGAGGGCGCGGCGTCGGAGCCCTCGACCGCGGCGTCGGAACCCCCAACCTCCACCGGCTCCGGCGGTGACAGCAGCCGCAACGGCCGCCCGCGCTCCTCCGGCCAGCTCGCTGGCGGATCTCCGCCGCTCTGCACCGCCCGCTCCGGCAGCCAGCTCTGGCGTGGCAGCGGACGCCCGATCCGGCCGAAGCCGAAGCGGTTCCCCAGCCGGTCGAGCAGGCCGGCCAGCTCCTCGTCGTCACCGGGGTGGCCGTTCTGCCCGGCGTCGGGGTCCCAGTCGGTCTGCACCTCGTCGATGGTCTCGACCACATCGCTGGCCAGCACTATTTCATCGATGCCGAAGCCGGGTTCGACCTGGTCGAGCTTGTCGGCGAAGAGGCCCATGAGCGGCATCTTGCGGCGCAGAGGACGGCTGGTGCCGATCGTGACGGTCCCCTGTCCGCCGTCGGCCCGGCGGCATATGAGGCGCAGCCGCCGCGCCCCTTCGCCCGCCCGGCTCAGATCCAGACACAGGTCGTCCAGGAGACCGTCCACCGCCGCGTGAATGTCCTCGGTCGCCGAAATCGGCTCGGCAAAGGCACGGCGGACCTCGCGCAGCAACCGGGGCCGCAGGGGCGCGATCGGCTCTTTGCGTAGCCCCAAGGCCTGTTCCAGCCGCCGAACCGGCTCCGGACCGAAGCGTTCGGCCACTTTGACAGATTCCATGACAGATAGTGTGCAGATTCTGTCCAAGCCGAAGGAAGCAAGCGCGTCCGCCACATCGGCGCTCAGGCGCAGGGCCGTCACGGGCAACTCGGCCAGCGCTTCCTTCAGCTCGGACCGTCCGGCGCCGGAGGGCACTACGGCGGGGTCTTCGGCGCTGTAGTGAGCCAGCGCCCACGCGGCGCCGGGAGTGTCGGCGAGCGCCAGCCGAACGGTCAGGCCGAAGCCTTCCAGCGCGGCCCGCAGTGACGCTGCCAGCGTGTCCTCGCCGCCAAAGAGGCGTGCACAGCCGCCGATGTCGAGGAAAAGCGTGTCGACCCCGTCGGGCATGACACGCGGGGTGAAGCGATCCGCCCACCGGGCAAGTCGTTCCAAGGCGCGAGCGTCGCCGGCAGGGTCGGCGGGGTGGACGACCACCCCGGGCACGATGGCGCGCCCGTCGGCCAGGGGCATGCCGGGGACGAGGCCCGCACGGGTGGCGCGGGGGTTGGCCGCGGCGATGACCTGACGGTTCCGGCTCTCGCCAGCGGTGACGAAAGGCTGGCTGCGCGCCTCGGGACAGTGCCGGACGAGCCTCTCGGTCGCCCACCACGGGAACCACACCGCAAGGATGCGGCGGGGGATGCGCGGGCCCGGTCGGGCCGGCGTCCCCGATAGCGCGGATACGGTGTTTGGCTCATGGGACATGGCCCGTGAACGATAACCGAATATATACCGAAGTACCAGTGGAACAAACGGGAACACTGGGAACCCGTCGTGGCCGGAGCAGTATCGAACATACGAAAGCCCGCATAAAACCGTGGTTTTCGGGTCAAACGGTGACAAAAACTCGATCTGGCAAGGAGGAGGTGGAAGTGAAATGGCAAGCAAAAGACAAAGGGGTCGCAAACAGCTTCTCCTGACACTGGCAGCTCTGACTGCCATCCCCGCTCAGGCCCAGACGGCACCCGTAATCATCGGAGGCAGCGATTCACAAGACAGCTGGACGATGCCGGCAGACGACAGAGACACCAGGCCGTACACCGGCCCAGTCGACACGCATGAGGCCGCCCCGCAGATCACCATCGCCGCCAACCGCGACACGATCTTCGGGAGCCTCGAGGATCTGCGCCTGACGGTGAAGCGCGACGAGCCGGGGAATCGTCTGGTAGTGACGGTGAAGCTGGAGCAGGATCGGGAGTGGCTTGCCGACAGGTCCCACGAAGTCACCATCCACGCCGGCGACACCATCGCGGATCTGACTATTCCTCGCGACGACTTCAAGTTGAACGTCGCCCGCAGCGGTGAACTCACGGCCACCGTGGACGACATCAGCGGCTACGAGACGGCGAACGCGAAAGCGACCGTTTTCGTCATCTCGCAGGAAGCGCCGGTGGTGACGTACTCCCTCTCCCGCGAGTCCTACACGTTCGCGGAAGATGTGGGACGTGCACGCGCCGAATTCGTTGCACGCATGGCGCCCGGCATGCCCCGCGGGGTTACGGTCTCCGTCCTGATCGCAACCAGGGGAAAGAAATCGTTCCGCGAGGGGCTCACCGCGACATCGGGCGAGGACTATGAGCCGGTGAGCGGCGGGCTGATGATGGTAGCGGAGAAGTACGAACTCGAAAACGGCCGGTGGGTGGGCCGTACCGACCTGATCCTGCCGCTCTTCGACGACGATGTCCGCGAAGGCACCGAGACGTTCGAGTTGTTCCTGCAGCCCGCAACCGGCGCAGTCGACGTAGCGCAACTCGTGGCCTCCGACGGCACTCCCTGCGGGGTCCTGTGCCAGTACCTGATCCACATCTCCGACGAAGAGGACATCCCCGTCATGGAGCTGTCGGTCAGTCCGGCGGAGATCATGGAAGAAGGGGAGACGTCGTCCACCGCGACCCTGTCGATCACCGACCACAAGTCCTTCGCCACCGATCAGGTGTTGACGTTCGCGCTCGCCGGGACGGCGACGAAGGGGGACGACTACGTGGTGTCGCCGGGCGATGCCGACCAGGAGGCCCCGGGTTACCAGGCGCTCCTGCCGGTGGAATCGACAGCGGTCGAGGTGACCTTCAAGGCGATGAGCGACGAGGTCGACGATCCCGACGAGAAGATCGAGGTGTCCCCGATGCTCGAAGGTGACAAGGTCGGCGACATGCAGGCCATCCGGATCATGAATCAGCGCATGGAACTGCCTTTGATCACCCTCGTCGCGAACCGCGACACGATCATCGCAGGCATTGAGGAGCTGGAGTTCACGGTCACGCTCGAGGAGCCGGCGGATGAGAACCTGCAGGTGACGGTGCGCCTGACGCAGGAGCAGAACTGGCTTCGCAACACGTCTGTCCAGCTGAACTTCGTGGCAGGCAGCGCGATCCACCAGCTGGGGCTTCACGAAAGCGTATTCTCGTCGTCGGTCACCGAGAGCGGCACGCTAACGGCGACGGTGGACTCGGTCGGCGGCTACGACACGGGAGACGCGATGGCGACCGTGCACGTCGTTTCCCAGGAGGGGCCTGCGATGAAGGTCTCCTTCGGCCATGACGCCTACCGGTTCGCGGAAGACACGGAAGATCCGTTCGTGACTCTGGTCGCCGAGGCGGCGGCCGGCATGCCGCGCGCGACGACGATCAGCTTCTCGGTGAGTTCCAGGAGAGGGACGGCACGGTCGCCCGGTGACTACGAGGCGCTGAGCGCGGAGATCACGCTGCCGGAGGAGGATTTCAGCTTTGAGAACGGCCTGTGGCGGACGCAGTATCAGTTGCCGTTGACACTGCTCGACGACGATGTCCGTGAAGGCACCGAGACATTCAACCTGATCCTGGAGCGTGCCCCGAGCACTCCGAACGAGGTGCAGCTCTCGGACCTCCTCGGTTCCCCGTGCCGGAACAACTGCGCGACCCTGGTGGAAATCACCGATGGCGAGGACATCCCCGAACTGGAAATGTCGCTGAGCGCGGACGAGATCCGGGAAGAGGGCGAGACGTCCTCCACCGCGACCGTCTCCATCACCAACGGCAAGACCTTCGCGGCCGATCAGGCGGTGACCCTCGAGCTTGGCGGCGACGCGATCCCGGGGCACGACTACCATGTGACGCCAGCCGACGCCGACCAGCAGGCCGAGGGCCACCAGGTGACCCTGTCGGCGGGGTCCAGCTCCGTCAATGCGACGTTTGCGGCCCTCGACGACGATCGTGAGGAAGGGGACGAGAAGATCAGATTCTCGGCCACCCACGACGGCGACGCGATCGGCAACGGGACCATCCGCATCGTGGATCGGTTCCCGGGTCCGAAGGTGGAGATCACCTTCGAGGGAGTCCGGCCACCTCACGACCAGTATGACGCCGGGATCGCGACGGGTCCCTTCACTACGCGGATCACCTTCAGCGAACGGGTCGAAGGTTTCACGGAGGAGGACATCGACCGGCAGACCCATTCGGGTACGACCGTGGACACCACGAATATCGGCGTGCTCCTCTGGGACTACACGGAGGTTCGCGCGGGTCTGGAATACACGGTGAAGATGATGCCGGACCAGAACGGACGCTTGCACATCGTGGTGTTTCCGGGCTCGGCCAGGTCGGTGGCTACCGGCGACGGGAACCAGCTGGGTGCCAACAGCCTGCAGGTACGACTCCCGGAAGGCCGCATGATGGTGGAGCCAAGGGCGCTGACGGTGGATGAAGGGGACGAGGACGGTGCCCATTTCGTGGTCCTGCTGACCAGCGAGCCGACGGGCACGGTGACAGTGACGGTTAGTGGAATGGAAGGCACGGATGTGGATGTCAGCTGGTCAACCGTCACCTTCCGGCTCCCGTACTGGTCGGGTGGCTGGGGGGTAACGGTGACGGCGAGTGACGATGCGGACGCCAGAGACGAGACGGTCACGCTGAGATTGGAAGCATCGGGCGGCGGCTACGGCGGAAGGAGCGCGAATGTCGTGGTCACCGTCAGGGACGACGATTCGGCGAGCGGCGATGTGGATGACGAGGCTGCGGCCCTGCTCCTTCTTGAGGGAGTCACCCCGGAAGCCGCTGCTGCGGCGCTGTTCGGCGAACAAAAGCTGAGCGAAGCCCGGCTTGACGCCCTCGATCGGCTGGGCAACGGGAACGGACGCTACGACCTCGGCGACCTGCTTTCATGGATCGAACGTTGCCGGCAGGGTGAGGCGAGCTGCGGGGGGACATCCCGCGATGCGCTTCCCGGCCCAGCCATTCCCTTTGCGGGCGCAGCCGGGCAAGGCGGGCGGACAAGCCACAGGCGACGGAGAGGTTCCGGGGCCGGGACACGCGAGAACGCCGGAAACAGCCGGGCTCGTGCCCGAGCCCACCGGGTCGGCACAAGACGACGTTCTCGCCACCGGGCAAGTCGCCTGCTCCGACACCGTTCGGGTCCGGCCGGGTACGGTCTCGCACTCCTGCTCGCCACGACCCTGGCCTGGGCGTGCACCGACGATGTGCTCCAGCCGGCCCCACAGCCGGATCCCGGGTTCCTGACGGTTCAGTTGACCGCGCCGCAGGGCACAGACGACATCGGTGCCATGCTGGTCGTTGAGGGCCTCGGCATCGATTCGGTGCGCTCGCCCGGCTTCGATCTCTTCCAGTCGGAGACCATTTCGCCGCGGCAGATCATCGTCGCCGGGGCGCTCTCGACGGGGCCTATCGTGCAGTTCCAGGTCCCCGACCGGAACGACCACCACGCCCGGTATCGGGTGCGGCTCCTGCAGGTCACTGGAGAGGACCACTCGCTCAGGGACTTGTCGGGGTACAGGGCCGAAATCCTGCGCTGACAGCTGAAGGCCGTCACTCCCTGGCGGACACCCGTGCCGGTGCCCGTCAGGGAAGTGAGGGCGCTGTATCACGGTCGAACGGGGCGGCGAGTTAGCAATGAAGAATCCACCACACCCAGGCGGAATCGTGAGACGCCAGTGTCTTGAGCCGCTCGGCCTTTCCGTAACCAGCCCTCGCAGGACTCGGCGTTACCCGTCAGGCATTGTCGGAGTTGGTCAACGGGCATACCGGTGTTTCCGTCGAGATGGCGATTCGTCTGTCCAAGGCGTTCGGATCGACTCCGGAGACTTGACTCGGCATGCAACTCCAGGCGGGCCGGAGGTGGTTCGACCATCAGGCCCGGCGAGCCCACGGCAAACGATGACCTCCCGATGACCGAGACCACCGAAACACGCCCTCCCAAGTGTTGCCCCGCAACAGGAAGCGTACCGGTGCGTTCATCCGCGTGGCCCGCGTCGCCCGCCCCCCCCCGGACCACCGGAGTTCCATCGTTCCCGGACGATCACCTCGTATCCACTGCCGTCATAGTACGTGTCGAAGCGCGCGTCGGCCCGCGCGTCCGCCTCCGCTCTATCCCAGTCCGTTCCGTAGCCCACCGAAAAACCCTGGAAGCTCGGATCGTCCGGGTCGATCGTCAGGTCGAGCGGGATCACCCCCGTGTAGCTCACCACGACCACATGGCTGCTACCCGGCTCGGACCAGGTACAACGGACCTCCGCCTGGCCCAATTCCTCCCGAAGGCCCCCTTCGACCTCATCCCGGTTCGCCAACTCGACCGCCGCCCGGTACACCAGCTCCACGTGCTTTCGCTGGCATCCGTGCACCACCGGTCGAGGTACCGCCCGGCGAGGACATATCGTCGTCGTGACACGGAAACCGGAGGTACAGAGTCTCTTCCGGGAAGGCCTCAAGGTGGAAGACCCGCGTCACCGGCCTTGGGAATCGCGGCGAAACTCGCCCGACCCGTCATTCTTCCAGATCAGGCGCCTTGACGCCTCGTCAGCGAAGATATCAGGATCGCCGTCCTCGTCGATGTCGAAGACGCGAAGCCAGATAACCCAATCCGCCTCTGCCTTCTCGTTCTCGCTGAGCAGCTCCTGCGTCCGGTCCGCGAAGCTCCGCGGTGCCGTCTGTTCGAGCAATTGTACGTAGTAGCCGTGATACGTTCCAGGACCGCTCTCATCGCCCGTTCGATTGAGCACGATATCTTTGTCGCCATCTCCATCGGTGTCGGCCACATCGATGTCCACAACGATCCCATGGCCGCGAATTGCCGGAAGAATCGAGGCCTTCGAGGTGCTGAACAGGCCGCTGGCATCTCCCCAGAGCACCTGGCTCGAAAAGCCCTCGTGCTCGTGGCCGGCCGCAAGCAGGTCCACATAGCCGTCACGATCCACGTCCACCAGTTCGGCAGTGTATATACCAGTACCTCGGATCCCCTCAACCCGACTGGCGTCCCACGTAAAATTCCCGGTTCCATCATTCACAAGAAAGAATGGGCGCGTGAAGTTCTCGGTGACGAAAACGTCCAGATCTCCGTCGGCGTCGATATCGGCCGACGCTCCGCCGTGATGGAATCCGATGATGCTGTCCAGCCCCTGAGCCTTCACGTATCCGGTTTCGGACGACAGGATCGCATAGGGAGGTGCACCGGGAAACGGAGGCTGGTCATATCCATGGTCCACCACGAAGACATCCAGCTTTCCGTCGTCATTGAAGTCTCCCAGCAGCGCCTTGCGGGGATGCACGCCACCGGGAGGATCGTCACCAAGGAACGCGGGCTGGAGATCAAATCCGCCCATTCCGTTGTTGATGTACACTTCTGCGGGGACAGGATCGGGTGTCCCATCCAAAGGCGAGTAGAAGATGTCCATGCGGCCATCGCCGTTGAAATCTGCGTAAGCGCGGGCGAGGGCATAACGGCTATGGCGGACGTACAGCCCACCGAATTGCAGCGAGTGGGACGTGCCTTCATCCACTGCGGGATTGGGCGGAATGTGCGGGAGAACTACCGTGAGGTCCGTGCTTCCGGTGTGTGTGCCCAGCGCTGCTGTAATCGTTGCGACACCTCTGACGCGGGCTTGGACCAGGCCGGTGGAGTCCACCGTCGCAACTTGCTCGTTTCCCGATGTCCAGACGAAGCTTGTCGCGCTCACCGGGCTGCCATTGTCGTCCCGTGCCTCCGCCATCAGACGAAGTGTGTCGCCAACTTCGAGTTCGCTCGTGGAAGGGGAAACCACGACTTGAGCAATCTCCTGGTGCACCGCCACGCCGGCACTATCGGAAGCGGTACCGGCGGCCGCAGTGATCGTGGCTGTACCGTTGGCGACCGCACGGGCGACCCCAGATGTGGTAACCGATGCCACCAACGGATCTGAGCTGGACCAGCTTACGGTGGCTCCGGTCATCACGTTGCCGTACTGGTCGCGAACCTGCGCAGTGAATCGCGCAGTGTCACCGATGGCCGTGAACACGACCGACTCGGGAGTTATGGATAGCGTGGTGGGCACTGACGGATCGGCGGGGGTCGTCACCGCAGGCGTGTCGTCGCCGCAGGAGAGGGTGGCCACGATGGCAAGAACGGCGAGAGCCGCCAGAAAGCTGTAGCGACGAGAGTTCATGGCGGTCTTGGGTGGGAAGTGGCGGGAGGAGACGATAGTGTGTGTGTGCGAGCCAAGAGGCAACACACAGAGTCTTAGGCCGTCGCGGGTTTCCTGCCGGGAGGGCTCCTACGCGTTTTGCCTTGCGCTCTGTTTCCGTTGACCTCGGCGCCTTCCGTTGTGCTGCGGTCTCCGCCCGTGGCGACCCCGGCCATCAGCTCCAGGCGGGCCGGAGTTGGTTCGACCATCAGGCCCGGTGAGCCCACGGTCCACTCCGCCGGCCTTCCGCCGCGGCAGTGCAGCACCTCGACGCGCCACCTTGCTTCCCGCGCCCCCGTGACCCGCCAGCGGCTGACCGCCACCGGAACCCCCGCCCCACCCCGCCCCCCCCTCCCGTCCCCGCGCGACAGCACCAGACCCAGCACCCCGGTCCCCTCGGCGGCGAGCATAAGCCGCCGCCCCGCCGCCAGGCCGATCCTTCCCGTCTCGGCCACCACTCCCCTCACGGCCCGGCAGCGGAGCGCTTCCTCCAGTGCCCACAACATGTCCTCCTGGCGGTGCAGCCCCGAAACCACCAGCAACTGCCCTGCCCCGATCCCGTAGCGGACCAGCCCGGGCGCGTACAGGTCGTCCCCCCGAGCGAGCCACAGCAGCGAACCTTCTCGGGCTCCACCGCGGGCCCCACCGCTCCCGGCCCGCGCGAGCAGAGCCGCGCAGAAACCGGTGGCGGCTTCGTCCCCCGCCACCTCGTGGATGGAGCCCAGGCGCAGCCCGCCGCCGGGGAGCGCCCGGTCGATCTCGGGTACACCCAGCGGCAGACGCGGCCGGCCGGGCGATCCGGCCTCCTCGATTCCGTGGATCACGCGGCGCAGTGCGTCCGCCGTTCTCCGTTTCGCCGTCGATAGATGAGACATGGGCCGGCCAAGATACCGAATAAAAGCCGTAATAGCAAATCCATTCCCGGGGCGGCGTCGCTGTTCCGGGCCCGGGGCGGCGTCGCTGTCCCGTGTGACTTTCCATCCCGATCCGCCCTATGTTGGACCGTCCCTTTGATGAGGAGTAAAGACCATGTTGACCAGACCGCTGCTGACCTGTGTCCTGGTTCTCTCGTCGGGCTGCTCGCTGGCGCTTGTGAAAGGGCCACCGGACTTCATCCCGGCCGAGGAGCAGGTACCCATGGGATCGTGCACCATCGAGAGGGTCTTGCCCGTCCTCGACGCCGTCGGAGCCGGTGCCTTTGTCATCACGGCCATCACCAGCTCCGACGGGAACGCCGTGAGAGCCGGCGCGGTCCTCGGCGGTGCGCTCGGTTTCTCGTCCTATACGGGATTCCGCAGGGTGGGGAACTGCAAGGAAAGGATGTTCCCGGGGCCCGGCGGACCGGTTCTCGACACGGCCCTGGTCCAGCCCCTCGACGGGATCGCTTCCCCGCTCTTCGGCGGACCGCTTCTCCAGGACCCGATCCGAACCAGGTCTTTGCCGAAGCGGAAATGACCACCACCGCCACCGTCGCCGCCACCCTTCACGAGGAGCTCCGCGACCGCTTCGGCGACCGCTACTCCACGGCCGCCGCCGTCCGCGCGCACCACGGCAAGGATGACTCCCACCACCCCGTGATTCCGCCCGACGGCGTGGTCTTTGCGGAGTCGACCGAAGAGGTCGCCTTCACGGTGCGGGCCTGCGCGCGCCACGGCACACCGGTCATCCCCTTCGGGGCCGGCACCTCGATCGAGGGGCACGTCCAGGCGGTCCGCGGCGGGATCTCGGTCGACATGAGCGGGATGAACAGGGTGCTGGCCGTCCGTCCCGACGACCTGGACTCGACGGTCGAGGCCGGGGTGACACGGCTGCAACTGGCCAGGGAGCTGAAGGGCACGGGACTCTTCTTCCCGGTCGATCCGGGGGCCGACGCGACGCTCGGCGGCATGGCGGCCACGGGGGCGTCGGGGACCACCACCGTGCGGTACGGCACCATGCGCGACAACGTGGTCTCGCTCACCGCCGTGCTCGCCAACGGAGAGGTGGTGCGGACCGGGGGCCGGGCGAGGAAGTCGTCCGCCGGGTACGATCTCACCCGTCTCCTCGTTGGCTCGGAAGGCACTCTGGGGGTGATCACCGAGCTCAACGTGCGCCTGCACCCGGTCCCCGAGGCGATGGCCGCCGCCGTGTGTGCCTTTCCGGGGCTGGCCGAAGCCGTGCAGTCGGTGGTGGAAGCGGTGCAGCTGGGCATTCCCGTCGCCCGCGCGGAGCTGCTCGACGCGACGGCCATCAAGGCGGTCAACCTCTACTCGGGGTTCGACTACGCCGAGGCCCCGACGGTGTTTTTCGAGTTCCACGGGTCGGAGGACGATGTCCGGGCCCACGGCGCCATGATCGAGGAGATCAGCCGCGATTTGGGCGGCACGGCCTTCGAGTACGCCCGCCGGCAGGACGAGCGCGCCCGGCTGTGGAAGGCGCGCCACGACGCGTATCCGGCGATCCTGGCGCTGCGTCCGGGGTGCCATGGGCTGACGAGCGATGTCTGCGTTCCGGTTTCCGCGCTGGCGCGGTGCATCGAGGAGACTCAGGAGGACATGAGGCGCGCGACGATCCCGTGGGGCATCGTGGGGCACGTCGGCGACGGGAACTTTCACGCCGTCTTCATCATCGACCCCGATTCCCCGGCGGAGCTCGCCGAAGCGGAGGCGATCAACGAACGCATCGTGCGGCGGGCGCTCGCCATGGAGGGCACCTGCACGGGCGAACACGGGATCGGCATGGGGAAGATCGGTTTCCTCGAGGAGGAATTCGGTGCCGCGGGGGTGGCGGCGATGCGGGCGGTGAAGGCGGCGCTGGATCCGGCGGGGATCATGAATCCGGGGAAGGTGGTGGGGTGAGCCACCTCGCGTCGGGCGAGATCTGCCTGGCTCTCCTGCGCGGAATCAATGTCGGCGGCAAGAACGTGATCCGGATGGCCGAGCTCCGGAACTGCTTCGAGGCCGAAGGCTTCCGCGATGTCGTGACATACATCCAAAGCGGGAACGTGATCTTCCGTTCGCCTTCCTCCGGGCTCAGCACGTTGACGATCCGAATCGAGGGGATGTTGGCGGCAGCGTTTGGTTACGAAGCGAGAGTCGCGGTGCGATCCCGCAAGCAGATGCAGGAGGTGGTTGAGGGGGCGCCGGCGGGTTTCGGCGCGCGACCGGATGCCTACCGCTACGACACCCTCTTCCTGATGGCTCCCCTGACGCCGACCGACGCCATAAAGCATGTCCGGACCAAACCCGGCGTGGACGAAGCCTGGGCAGGCGGAGGTGTTCTCTACTTCTCGCGACTCATCGACAAGGCATCCCGGAGCCATCTCAGCCGTATCGCTTCGATGCCCGTGTACCAAAGCATGACGGTCCGCAACTGGAATACGACGACCAGACTGCTGCAGCTAATGGCCAAACAAGAGGACGGATGACGAATCCTTGACGTGATTGCATTGCAATCATAGTATACTCCGTGACATGCCCCTTGGTGAGGACGGGAGGAGACATCAGCCATGGCCAGCATCACGATTCGCAACCTTGACGACGGGGTGAAGTCGAAGCTTCGCGTGCGTGCGGCGACCAACGGTCGCTCGATGGAGGAGGAGGCGCGCACCATCCTGCGCGAGGCGGTGGAGCACGAGTCTTCGGAAAAGGGGCTTGGGACGGCGATTCACGAGCTGTTCAAACCTCTGGGCGGGGTCGAATTGGAGATTCCGCCACGGGAGCCGATGCGCGGGCCCCCGCGCTTCGGCTGAGCCGCTGGAATGTTCGTTCTCGACACGAACGTCGTCTCGGAACTCATGCTGGACCGTCCGAATTCAGCGGTTCTACACTGGCTCGACGACCGGCTGGCGCGCGACTTGTTTGTTACGGCAGTGACCGAGACCGAGGTCCTGACCGGCATAGCCATTCTGCCCGAGGGGAAACGGCGGCAGGGCCTTGCCGCCGCGGCCGATCGCGCTTTTCGCGGGATGTTCGCGGACCGCGTGTTGCCTTTCGACAGTTTGGCCGCACGGGAATACGCCCAGATCGCCGCCGTACGACGGGCGGCTGGCAGACCCATCTCGCAGGCCGATTGCCAGATCGCAGCGATCGCCGCGTCCCGAGGCGGGCAGGTGGTGACAAGGAATGTCCGTGACTTCGAAGGGATTGAGGTTGCCGTGATCAATCCCTGGGAAAATGCGTAGAAGGGCGATACGGACCCACCGAGCCAAGAGCGACCAATGATGGGACAAATGAGCATCCTTCCGGCCTGCGTCATCCTCTTCGCCTGTGCGCCGGACCGGCCCGACCGGACCCCTCAAGGTGCCCCGCTCCTCGACCTCACCCTCGAGAACATCTACGGCCCCCGCGGCCGTGTCGGAGGCAGCGTCATCAGCCCCGACGGGCGACACGTTGCGGTGTCGGCCACGGGGCCGGAGGGATCGGGGATCTACCTGGTGCCGACGGGCGTGAAGGCTGGCGGCGGGGAGACCTCTGCGGCCAGCGCCACGGCGTCCGGGAATGGCGGCTTCCCCTCGTCCACCACCGAATTCTGGGTCGAGGGCGGCTCCCCGTCGTGGTTCCCGGGCAGCGACCGCATCGTCTTCGGTCGCGGCCCCGACCTCTGGACCATCGCCGTCGGCAGCACCGAACCCGTCCGGTTGACCGCCGACGAACACGACGAACGCGCTCCCCGCGTCTCGCCCGATGGACGCCTCGTCGCCTTCTACTCCGGCCGCTCCGGCTTCCAGGACATCTGGGTCGTTCCCGCGGACGGGTCGGGCGCGCCCACCCAGGTCACCTTCGACGCCTTCGCCCCGGACGACTTCCGCTGGTCGCCCGCGTGGGCGCCGGACAGCCGCCGGATCGCCTACGTCTCGAACGCCGCGGACTACTGGCACGACGACGTGTGGGTGGTGGACATCGAGAGCATGGAGACCCGCCAGGTATCACGCGGCCTGATGGTCTCGACCGAGCCCGCCTGGTCCCCCGACGGCACGAAGATCGCCCTGCTGGGCACCCACAAGGACGGCTACTGGTACGAGGACCTCGCCGACATCTTCGTTCTCGACCCGGCGGCGGACACCGAACGCACGGTGGAAATGCAGATCTACGCCACCGATTGGCTACACCGCATGCGCATCTTCTGGTCCGGCGACGGCGAGCGCATCCATTTCCCCTACCACGAGCGCGGCGACTTCGACCTCTGGTCCGTCCCAGTCGCGGGCGGCGTGGCGACCCGGGTCACGAACATGGGCGGATCGCTCGGCTCGATCTCGGCTTCGGCCGGCGCGGAACTCTTCGCCTTCACTCGCGCCACCCCCACACGCGGCTCTGATGTCGACCTGATCCCCGCGGCGGGCGGTCCCCTCCGTCGCCTGACCCATTTCGCGGCGCAGTGGACCACCGTGGTCGACCCCGCCGAGATCTCGTTCAAGAGCTACGACGGCCTCTACATCCAGGGTTTCCTGTACATGCCCCCCGACCATGCGCTCGGAGACCGCCACCCGGCCCTGGTCAACGTTCACGGCGGCGGGACCAACTCCTACCTGCACGGCGAGGGCCTCTTCGAGCAGTACCTGGCCTCGAAGGGGTATGTGGTGCTCGCGGTGAACTACCGCGGCGGATCCGGGTTCGGTCGCGAGTTCCAGGACCTGGGGGTGAACGACTGGGCGAACGGGCAGGCGCGGGACGCCGCGGCGGCCGGCGTCTTCCTGCGCACGCAGGACTATGTGGACGGGAAGGTGGGAATCTACGGCTACAGCTACGGCGGCATCACCAGCATGGCGGCGATCACGCGGGTGCCGGGGGTCTTCGACGCGGCCGTGCCGATGGCCGGGATCTACGACTTCGGCGACGCGTACACCAACGCCGACCGTCTCGGGCGGATCTTCATCAAGACGGGACACTCGGGGTCGCCCGAGGAGCAGCCCGGGATCTACGCCGTGAGCAACACGCTGGCCCGCATTGAGAACATCGACACGCCGCTGCTGATCATGCACGGCGAACTGGACGTGCGCGCGCCGTACCGGCAGTTCGAGATCGCGGTTGCGGAGCTCGAGCGCCACGGCAAAGTCTTCGAGAGCCGGAGCTACCCGGGTGAGACCCACGGGTGTTAGGAGCAAATAATATGTCCGGTTTCGTAGCACGTAATCTGTCCGGTTCAGAACAGTCACCGAGGAGGCTGGATGAACCGGGCGGAGATGCTGCGAGAGATACGGATGGCGAGGTTCGAAGAGATCTATGATCGATGGCGCCGAAAACGGGTCACGCAAGCGTGGGCGGCGAGCGTGCCGGGAGTGACGGACCGGACGTTCCGGCGCTGGGTGGCCCGCTACGAGGCGGGCGGGCTGGCGGCCCTGAAGGACAAGCGGGTGGCGGGGCCGTCTCCCCGGCGGGCGTCGCCGGAGGAGGTGGCGGCGCTGGAGGCGCTGTACCGGGACGGCTGTGCGGGGTGGAACGTGCTTCACTTCTACCACGAGGTCTACGCGGGCGAGCACGGCGGGGCGCGGTCGTACACCTGGGTGAAGAGCCGCCTTCAGGAGGCGGGCCTGGTGAGGAAGGGGCGCAGGAAGGGTGCGCACCGGCTCAGGCGGGAGCGCAAGCCGGCGGAGGGGATGATGCTCCACCAGGACGCCTCGACGCACGAATGGGCTCCCGGCCAGGGGTGGGACCTGGTCGTGACGATGGACGACGCGACAAGCGGGGTGTACTCGGGGTTCTTCGTCGAGGAGGAGGGAACGTGGTCGAGCCTTCGGGGCGTCGCGGAGACGGTGAAGGTGCAGGGGCTCTTCGACAGCCTGTACACGGACCGGGGCTCGCACTACTGGCACACGCCGGAGGCGGGCGGGAAGGTGGACAAGGACAAGCCGACCCAGTTCGGCCGGGCGATGGGCGAGCTCGGGATCGAGATGATCGCCGCGTACTCGCCGCAGGCGCGGGGCCGGAGCGAGCGGCTGTTCGGGACGCTTCAGGGGCGCCTGCCGCAGGAGCTGGCGCGGGCGGGGATCACCGACATGGACGAGGCCAACGAGTTCCTGAAGGACTTCTGGCCGCGGTTCAACGCGGCATTTGCGGTGGAGGCGAGGGAGGCGAAGCGCGCGTTCACCCGGTTGCTGCCGCGGATGAAGGCCAAGCTGCCCGACATCCTCTGCCTGAAGGAGACACGGACGGTTGGCAACGACAACTGCGTGACCTACAAGGGCAAGACGCTGCAGATCCCGCCTCAGCCGCACCGGTACACCTACGTGCGAGCCAAGGTCAAGGTCCACGAATACGAGGACGGCGGCATGGCCGTCTTCCACGGCATCCGGAGGCTCGGGCGCTACGATGCGAACGGCAGGTTGCTGGACACCCTCAGCGGGTCGGAGGTGGCAGCGTGAGGCGGTACCGCCGCCCCCCTCGGCTCGCTCCGCTCGCCTCGGAGGGCGGCGGTACGGAAAAGCGGACACTTCATGTGCTACAGAAACCGGACATTTCATTTGCTACCGACACGGGTGAGACCCACGGGTTGCGCCCGGCGGCCAGGATCGACATGTACAGGCGCGCCGAGGAATTCTTCGACCGGATGCTGAAGGGGGCAGGGTAGAATCGCCGCCCACCGCTCTCCTGATGGGCGCAGCCGTCTTGAATGCCCCGGCGGGATGTCCTAGATTCTTCCTATGCTGACGGCCATCGACCGCTTCAAACCCACCCGGGCATCTTGCCGTGATCCCACCCGCCATGCTCGCCGTTCTCTTGCAGGCGTTCACCTAGCTGGTTCCTGACCGCTCCTCGGCACTCGATGTCTCCCGCGCCCTCGCACGAGTTCCCTTGGCTCGACGACGTCAAGGACGAGATGGGGAGTTACCTGGAGCTCGCCCCTGACTGGGATTCATACGGCGGTGGGCCGGTGCCGAAAAGAATCGTGGACGCGGCAGTGGTGGTTGCGGAGATCATGGCAACATATGGTTTCTCGCGACCAGAAGTCTGCCCGGAGTCTTCGGGTGGCGTCCTCTTGGAGTGGCAGCAATCCGACAGGGTGCTAACCGTGGACCTGGACGGCATCGAGGGGTTCTCCTTCGCGTACGAATCCCTCGGAGAGCCTGAATCGGAAGGCGACATCGAAGACTTTTTCAGCTTGCTTAATGTCGGCCTGCAGCCGTTCTAAAGTCGGTTGAGTCCCGCCGATTCCACGCCCAAGTGGGAGTTTTTCATGAATAGTCGAATCGCCGCCACCTTCGTCCTGGTAGGCACTGCTGCTCTCCTACCCACCTTCTCCCCCGCTCCCCTGTCCGCCCAGAACCTCGTCCTCGTCAATGCCCGCGTCGTCGACGTGACCGACGGTTCCGTCTCCGAGCCCGCGACCGTCATCGTCGAGGACGGAAGGATCACGCAGATCGTCGAAGGCGAAGGGGGCGACGCCCTGCCCGGCGCCACCACCGTCGACCTGATGGGCCGCTACCTCGCCCCCGGCCTGATGGACGCTCACGTCCACGTCGGGTCGGCGGCCGACGCTCGGCGCGCGCTGTACATGGGTGTCACGACGATGCGAAGCATGGGCACGTCGCACTATGCCGACGTCGGGCTGCGGGAATTGCAGGCCGCTGGCCACATCGAGGCGCCGCAGTACCTGGCCGCCGGCTACCACGTCCGTCCCCCGGCCGCCGAAGCCTTCTTCCAGGATCACCCCGAGCTGGGGCACATGTACGGCGAGGAAGTCCGCGGTGAGGAAGCGGTGCGGGCCATGACCCGCGCGATCGTGTCACGCGGCGTCGACTTCGTGAAGACGAACGCCACCGAGCGCGCGGGACTGCCCGACACGGATCCACGGAAGCAGTTCTACTCCGAAGCCGAACTGCGCGCGATCGTGACCGAAGCCGGCACGGCGGGGGTTCCGGTCGCGGCGCACGCGCACGGGGACGATGGCGCGAGGGCGGCGGTCGCGGCCGGCGTGCGGAGCATCGAGCACGGCACCTACATCAGCCCCGAGACACTCGCCCTGATGGTCGAAAAGGGGACCTTTCTGGTGCCGACCATCGCCATCGTCCGCGACCTGACCATTCCCGGCGGCGACTACGACAACGCCGTGCTCAACATCCGTGGACGGCACATGCTCCCCCGAGTCCGGGGAATGGCTGCGCGGGCCCACGAAATGGGCGTGAAGATCGTGGCGGCGACGGACACCGGCTACGGAACCGAGAGCACGACCACGTTGGCGCACGAACTCCTGGAGCTGGTCGGCATCGGCATGACCCCGCTCGAGGCGCTCCGGGCCGCGACGACCACGGCCGCCGAGCTCTTCGGGCTGACGGGGCAGGTCGGCACGATCACGCCCGGGCTCGAGGCCGACCTGATCGTCCTGGAGCGAAGTCCCCTCGACGACATCGGGGTCGTGCAGGATGTGCTGATGGTCGTCAGCGACGGCAAGGTGGTGGTGCAGCGTGGGGACTGGCCGGGCGAGAGGCCGGTATCGTAGGGCTTGGTGGGCCGTTAGCGGCCCCACGGCTCCAAAATGTCAACTCTACCTTACATCATGTAATGCACGGTTTACATTTCAGCCCGCCCCACACACCGGCGGCGCCTCGTAGTCCAGCCCGAGCAGCCGGAAGTAGTTCTCCCCCAGCGCGATGTTGCGGAAAGCCTCGTCGTCGAGGAAGCCGTTGATCCGACTGGTGACCTCCAGCTCCCCCTTGTAGACGTCGAAGTCCTTGTTCGACGACGCCAGGAAATCCGTCCCCGGCAGGATCCGCTCCGAGTACTCGTTCAGAAACGCAACGTACAGCGGCTGGTTCTCCGCCTTCGAGAAGTAGTTGTCGTCGATGATCCGCCAGGCGAGGTCGAGGAGGAGATTCGGACTACGATCCAGCATCGACGCCAGGAGTTCGATGTGCTCGCCGGCGGGCAGGGTCTTCAACTCCAGCGACAGCCCCATGTGCATCCAGACGATCTTGTTGTCCGGGTATCGGTCGAGAACCTCCTGCATCAGCGGCAGATACCGGGTCGGCTCTTCGTCACGGCCCAGATCCGAGTGAATGGCGATCGGAATGTCCCGCTCCCGCAGCACTGCCATGAAGGGCACCCAGTCGGCGATCGCGGCCAGCGGCACGGGTTCGTGACCGTTCCCGAACAACGCCTGCTTCACGAGGTTGACCTCGCCCATCCACCGGAACATGCCCGGGTACTCTTTCTCCAACAGCTCAATGCCGGCCACGACGGACTCCGGCTGTGACAGGTCCGGAAAGGTCATCGCCAAGGTCAGACGGCTCCCTTGCGGGGGATGCGCGACCAGGCTCGCAGCGTTGGCGAAGTCGTTCTTCAGCGTGGGGGTGACGAGCGTCCCCACGCAGTCCAGGTAGTAGGTGCACGGCGAGTCCACCGGGAGCATCTGGCCGATGCCGTAGAGGTTGGCGAAACGGACGCCGGTCTCGTCGAGGTAGCGGGTGATCTCCTCGAACGGGACCGGAGGGCCGCCGAACGGGCGAACGTGCAGGTGGCTGTCGACGACCGAGGTCTGCGGTTGGGCGGTGCGGTCGTAGCAGGCCGGTGCGGGGGCGCTGAAGACGTCGAGGCCGGGACCGGGCGTCGCGCATCCGGCGGCACCGAGGGCCACCAGCGCCGCAGCGAGCCGACGGGGCAACAGGGCCGGGCTCACACCGAAGCGAGTTTCCACTTCCCCCGTTTGAACAGCACCGCACTCACCACCGCCAGCGTCGAGAACGACACCGTCATCGCGATGAACACACCGTTGGGGCCGAGTCCGACCGGAAACGCCAGTATCCACGCGAGGGGAATCTCCCAGAGCCAGAAGCAGAAGAGGTTGAGGATGGTGGGTGTCCACACCGCGCCCGCGCCGTTGAAGGCCGCCGTTAGCACCATGCCGTAAGCGTAGAACACGAAGCCGATCGAAACAATGCGGAGGCCCATGACGCCCACCTCCCTGGCTTCGCCCGTGCCGCCGAAGATGCTGACGATCGCCGGGGCGAAGGCGATGAAGAGCAGGCTGACAGCGCCCAGAAAGACGAAGTTCAGCTTGCAGGAGATCCAGACCGCTCGCTCGGCACGTTCGGGGTCGCCCGCCCCCAGAGCCTGACCGACCATCGTCGCCGCCGCGTTGGAAAGCCCCCACGCGGGGAGGATCGCGAAGAGGATGACCCGAACCGCGATCACGTACCCGGCCAGCGCCTCCGCCCCGAACGACGACGTCACGCGGATGAGTCCGATCCAGCTCGCCGTCCCGATGAACGTCTGGAGAGTGCCCGTCGCGGAGAGACGCACCAGGCGCGCCATGATCGCGGGCTGGACGCGCAGATGCGGCCGCCGTACCCGCAGCTTCCCGCGGAGACCGGCCAGCGTGTAGACCTGGACCAGCACGGCGACCCCGCGTCCGATGGTGGTCGCGATGGCGGCGCCCTGCAGGCCGAGCGCCGGGATCGGCCCGAACCCGAAGATCAGCAGGGGATCGAGCACGATGTTGAGGCCGTTGGCGATCCACAGCACCCGCATCGCGATCGCCGCATCGCCCGCGCCCCGGAAAGCGGCGTTCTGCAGGAACAGGAGTACGATCACGACATTTCCGCCGAGCATCACCCTGATGTACGGCAGCCCGGTCGCCACCACGTTCGCGTCCGCACCCATGATGCGCAGGATGTCCGCGGCGTAGACCACACCACCCACCCCGAAGACGATCGCAAGGAACACTCCCAGAAGGATCGCCTGCGCGGCCGCGCGGGAGGCACCGTCCCGGTCGCCCTCGCCGGTACGCCGCGCCACCATGGCCGTGACGCCGATGCTCAACCCCACCGCCACCGTGTAGATGATCGTGATGGCCGACTCGGTGAGCGCGACCCCCGCCATCGCCTCGTCCCCCAACCGCGAGACGAAGAAGATGTCGACGACGGCGAAGAGCGACTCCATGGCCATTTCCAGCACCATCGGGATCGCCAGCAGGATGACCGCGCGCCTGAGCGGGCCGCTGGTGGGATCGCCGCCCGTGCCTCGGACGGCGTGTACGAAGACCTCCCACCAGGTCTCGGCGGGAGGCTTTGAAGCGCCCGCCGCCGAGGCTTCCCTATTCACTGTCCCCACCCCTCCCGTTGTGGTCCGCTTCGGCTTAGCCCATAGTGGCGCTAAAGCTAAAGGGATTTGCTCGCCGCGGGCTTCGAGACGCGGTCTCTTGAGCAGACGGCACGGGAGACCCTGGAGTGGTTCAACGCGCAGGACGCGGAGCGTCAGGAGTTGCGGTCGGGTCTGGAGCCGGACAGGGAAGCGGCGCTGCTGGCGGCGTTCCGGGCGGCAGGGTAGGGGCGGCCGTCAGTTCCGGAGCACCCGCACCACCCTTCCCTCCTCGTCGACAACGCGGATCGGGCCGCGAATGACATCATTCCCGAGGTCGAGCCAGTCTCCCGATGCCTCGGCTCCAGCCGCGGCCGTGACCGGCATCGCATAGGGATCTGCCAGGCTGACATCCACCGTGTACCCCAAGTCTGCCAGTGCCTGGATCGAAATCGCGCTCAGCGGCTGCGCATCTCCCAGTATGCCGGCTACCATGAGCTCGGGCTTCATCACCGATGTCCTCCAGTGCGAGTCGTCGTCGGCCCCAAGCCCATTGTTCTGGACGGGCACCTTCGCCCCGCCCTTATAGGTCGTTCCGCCAGCCGCGTCGAAGGCCGCGATCGCCAGGGGGCCCGCGAAGTGCGTGTCCGCGCCCGCGTTTCCGTGCGCGAAGGGTTGCGGAGCAGATCCAGGTCATCCCAGATCGTCCCGATGCCCAGGATGTGGCCGATCTCGTGAAGGGCTACCGTCAACAGTCCCCCGTCTGCCGCCAGACTCTCAATGCTTGCTTCGTTGAACTGCACAACGCCCAGGTAGGGGTGGAACGACCCGTCCCGCAACCGACAAGGTCCCGCCTGTGCCAGGGAACCGGGGTTGATCTCCATGACAGTTGCCACGATCAGCAGATCTTCGATGTCCGCCACGCGGAAGCCGGGCCTGGTGCCGAAGCAATTGAGGTCGTCATCTGCCAGAACGGGCATTTCGGGGAAATCGGTTTGCGCCACAATCTCCCTCCACCGCTCAACCGCCTCCAGCAAGCTGACCATCGCGGCCTGGGGAAAGTCACCCACTGCGACCACATCGACATCAAAGCCTTCTGGATCGCCGGCGGGGATCACGTCCATCTCAACCGATTGTTCGGCAAACAGCCCCTGCGGATCGGTCGCCCTTACGGTGATCTGCGCCGATCCCTCAGACACTCCCGCGAATGTCACTTGGCCATCCGCAACCGACGTTGTCGCCACCGCGGTATTGCTGGAAGTCGCCGAAAAGGTAAGCGGGTTCTCATCCGGGTCTTCAAAATAGGCGAGAGAAAGCTCGACCTCGGCCGCCCGCCCACCCGTCCGCAGCCTGTATGGCGGGATCGCCTCGGCGGCAACGGGAGAATGATTGGACGCCTCGGCGAAGAGAACGATTGGATCACTCACCGCGATCTCCAGTCCGGTGAACTCTCCGGGCAACCGCGGTGGCGGCCCCGCACTGACATGGGTGGTGGCCCCGGTACTCGAATTGACTTCGAAATCGCTGCTGCTGGTGGTTCCCGCCGCCAGTGCGGCTTGCGTGGCCGAGATGTCACCGCCCTGCGCCGAAGTATTGACCAACATGTCGAACGGGGCACCCTCGACGACGCTCAGAACGATCCTGGCGGGACCCGAGGCCAGAAGATCGTCGCTGTCGGTGCGTTCCAGCTGCAGGGTTAGCACAAATGGCGACCCGGGATTGCCGTGCAGTGCGAGCCGCTTGAGGCTCTCGAGCCCGGAAAAGAACCCGGCGGGAAGCTCGCCGAGATAGTTGTCGGCCACAGAAAGGCTTTCGAGGCTGGCAAGGTTGCCAAACAAGCCGGCGGGGAGCTCGCCAAGACCGTTGCCCTCCAGCTTCAGCACCCGCAGAGCCGTCGGGTCTCGGAAAACCTTCTCAGGAAGCCCGATTAGACCATTGTCGTTGAGCTTCAGCGATTGCAGGGCGGTGAGCCGGTCAAGAACCCTTTCGGGAAGCGCTTCCAATCTGTTGTGACCCAGATCGAGCGATTGCAATCCTTGAGGCCCCAGGAACAACCCTTCCGGCAGGGCAGCGAGGTTGTTGTAACGCAAATCCAACCGCTTCAAACCGACAAGATCGACAAACAGGTGTTCCGGCAACGTGTCCAGGCCATTGGCACCCAGAAACAGTTCTTCCAGGCTGCCGAGCGAGGTGAACGCGCCCGCAGGGAGAGACCTCAAGCGGTTTGCGGCAAGACTCACCCATTTCAAGCGGAGCAATCCCCCGAACAGGTTTTCGGGGAATTCGGTGATACCGTTGCTCGTCAGATCCAGGAGCTGTAGACCGGACAAACCGGCGAAGATGGCTTCGGGCGGCGCGGAGATGTTGTTGCTGCCCAGGGTCAGCCACTCGAGACTTGACAGTCCGCCGAAAACACCCTCCGGAAGCGCCGTGAGGCTATTCCCGGACAGATACAGACGTTTCAATCCGTCTAGTCCCTGGAAATCGGCCGCCTTCAATGCGGAGATTCCGGCCTCCCTCAGATCGATGACGTCTACCGTCGAGAGATGTCGCGAGTTGATCGCCTGGCAGGCAAACCCGACCTGCCGAACGATCTCGTCGCGGACCTGGGGGGTTCGGGTGCAAACATCGGCCCAAACGGACGATTCGACCCTCATGAGGTCGTCGGAGCAGGCCGCCATCCACGCGGCGACCGCCGTTGCCAGGACAGCCGCGCAGAGTCGGCGAGTCAGCCGTGGGCGCTCCACGTGTCCTTAGCTCTTCGTGCGGATCATCGTCTCAGCGCCTCCGGCTCAGGTGCCGACCAGCGCCGCATCTCCTCTTCGGTCTGCCAATGGAAGCGATGGAGTGCCTTCATTTCGGGCCAGACCTGCGTCATCGACTCGCCGTCCCACACGAAACCGTTCTTGACGACGTACCAGATCTTCCCGGTGTTCCTGATCTCCTCGAGGGGATTGTCGTTCAGCACGAGGAAGTCGGCGAGCTTGCCGGGCTCCAGCGATCCGAGATCCTGTTCGTATCCGATCTTGACTGCGCCATGCCAGGTCGCGGCGCGAATTGCCTCGAGGGGCGTGAATCCCCCCATCACGAAGGACCAGAGCTCCCACTGCATCCCGAGCCCCTGGCGGTTCCCGTGCGCACCCACCGTTACGTACCCGCCGCGCTCAACGACCTTCCGCCCATCGGCGGCTCCCTTGATGAAGTCCAACTCCTCCTCGGGCACGTGCCTCCAGTAGCGGGAGGCGTCGACGTTCCCTTCCGGGGTGAAGCGCCGGATCTTTGGATCCTCGTGGATGTTCTCGAACTCCTCGAAGTACTGGATGACGTTGGATCCGAGGTACGCCACGATGAGCGTAGGGGTGTAGTGGAGCCCGGTGCGGGCGACGAGCTCGATCACGTCGTCGTGCAGGGGCGTCAGCGGGAGCGTGTGCTCGACCGCGGTATACCCGTCGAGCGCCAACGTCAGGTCGCGCACCAGATCCCCTCCGCCCTCGGAGGTCAGCCGGACCCCCTCCTCGCGCGCCGCCTGCTTCACCCACTGCCGCTCGTCGCGGCGGAGCTGCATGTACTCCTTGAGCATCGCCGGGTTGTAGGCCTTGTAGCGCTTGACCACGTCCCGCGCCGCATCGATTCCCTTGATGTTCTCGTACACCACGGGGAAGTTGCTCTCCGTCCCGTAGATCACATCCCCCGTCGAGTAGATGCGGGGCCCCAGCATCTCGCCGGCCTCCACCATCTCCGACTGCGAGAAGACGTCGATGTTGTGCGCCGAGGGATCGAAGGTCGAGGTCACACCGTAGGCGAGATTCGCGATGTACTCCCACTTCTGCTGTGGGAAGAGCTCGAAGGAGGAGTAGTGCAGGTGGGCGTGCGAGTCGATGAGTCCCGGCATGATCGTCTTTCCGGAAGCATCGACGACCACGGCGTCCGAAGGCACCGGGACGTCTTGTCCAACGGCGACGATGCGGCTCCGGTCCACAACGATCGTCCCACCCTCGATCACATCGTCACCCCGCATCGTGATGATGCGAGCATTGGTGAAAGCGATCCTGCCCTCGGGGCGTGCGCGCGGGACCGTCAGCCGGACCTCCGCCACCTGCTCGGCCGAGTCCGCATCGACATCCTGCCGGTAGAGCCGGTTGGTGAAGAGCCAGGTGAGCGTGTTGTTCCCGAGCCAGCCGACGTAGTTGCCGCCCTGCCTGGTGAGCTGCTTCAGCGGGATCGAGGGGCTCTCGAAGTTCAGATTCACGACCTGGGTCGGATACTGCGGCAGATCCGAGACCCAGACCTGCGCCCGGCGCACATAGGCGACGCGTCTTCCGTCCGGCGAGGGTAGCACCTCGTCGAAGGCGTTGAACTTCAGATGTCCCTTCTTGTCGAAGCCGTCCAGCCGAACCGAATAGAGGGTCGTCTGCGACCGCTGCTCCGGGCTGGTCCCGCGCTCCCACTGGCTGAAGAAGAGTCGCGTGCCGTCGGGGTTGAAGGCGATGACCGGGTAGTAGCGCATCGGGAAGCCCTGCAGACGACTCGGGGTCATCGTGGTGATCAGCTGTGGATCGCCGTCCGCCGAAGGGACCCAGAAGAGCTCGAAGTAGTCCTGGTCGTGCGGCTCGTCTCCCAGCAGCTCGACGCCACCCTGCCCTCCGCGCGCGAAGGCGATCTTCATCCCGTCATTCGACCAGGCGGGGCTCGAGTAGCGGCCGGGATGGATCGAAAGAGTGCGCGTGGTGCCGCCGGACGCGGGGATCACCTTCACATGCCCGTAGGCGGTGTCGGTCCAGGTGACGTACGCGATGGAGCGGCCATCGGGCGAGAAGGCGGGCATGTATTCCCGCTCGTCGGCGTCCGTGAGGCGCCGCGGTGTGCCATCCGGAAGATCCGTCGTGTAGAGGCTTCCCCAGCGCGCTGAAGACCATCCTCGCGCCGTCCGGCGATATCGAGGGGTAGCGCAGGACCTTGGCCTCGAGGTCGCTGTCCGGTTGACGCATGGGCGTCAGGATCTGCTCGGCAACCTCCTGCGATACCCCGGCTCGGAAGGGAATGTCCTGTACGGCGCCACTCTGCACGTCCACCCGCTTGATCTTGCCATCGATCGTGATGACCACGCTCGAGCCGTCCGGAGTGAAGGCGTAGCCCGGAAGCACGTCCTGGCTGCCGCGCCTCGAGATCGGCGTGATCGAGGAGACCAGCTGGCGGTCCGCCCCGGTCACCAGATCCCGGACTCGCAGCGCTACCAGGTGATCCTGCCGGCGGGCGTATGCCATCAAGCGCCCGTCGGGAGAGATCTGCGGACGCGCACCCGACCCGAGCGGGATCGTCTCGGCCGTCATGCGATCGAAGCGCTGGAGGCTGGAGGACGGCGGCCTGCCCGCCGCCGGTGCGGAGGTGCTGTAGAAGAGGTAGCGTCCGTCGGGCGAGATGGCCGGGCCCTGAATCGACCCCTCGATCTCGATCTTGAAGCCGCTCCCGCCCTCCGGATGGTACGTCCAGAGCTCGCCCTCCTTCCGTACGATGATCTGCCCGTCCGGCGTCCAGAAGGGCGAGAGGTGAGGATCGGTGCGGGCTTTGCTGTACTGCTTCGGGTCGGAGCCGTCGGCGTCGACGGTCCAAAGGTTCATCATGCCGTCGCGATCGCTGATGAAGGCGATCCTGTCGCCGTCCGGCGAGTAGCGGGGCATCTGATCCCAGTCGCGGCCGCCGAGCAGAACGCGGGCATCTCCCCCGTCGATCGGCACCGTGTAGAGATCGCCAAGGAGGTCAAAGAGGATCGTGCTTCCATCGGGAGAGACATCGAGGAACATCCAGGTGCCCTCGTCCACCTCGAACTCGATGGTGCGCAGCGGTCCCGGATCCGGCTTGGCCTCGGCCTTCGCGCTATCGGGTGCCTCGGCGGCTTCTTGCGCAAGGAGGGGCGAGGATGCGGTGGTGAGCACCGCCGCCAATACGAGGTGCGGGAAGGCCTTCATGGGATCTCCTCCTGGACCGGAAGTACTCCAGCGTCGTTGCTCCGAATCGTGTCTGTTCCCGGTTACATCTCCGCCCTGCGAAAGATCGAGTGCCCCATCAGGTTCTGCAGCAGCGCGCTGCGCGAGCGTCCCAGCAGAACGACGGGCCCGCTCCACCGCGGCGCGTCGGCTGGCGGGGGCCCATCCTCCCGGCTGACGACGATCACGATCTTGTTCCAATGGACCGGGGCTGTGAAGGGCTCCCCGGAAGTGACCGCGCCGAGGGCCTCGATCCGGTCGAGGGCGGGAGTGGCGGCCCAGGCCACATAGCGCGCTTCGCCCTCCGCAGGGGGCAGGTCGAGGACGAGGCGCAGCTCCTGGTTCAGGTGGCCGGAGCGCATCACGGCCAGGCCGAAGGGTGACCATGCGCCGACCAGCTCCGCGAGTCCGCAGCCTTCGCGTCCCGGGGCGGGGCCGAGGTTGAAGCGCGCGAGGTGGGCGATTTCAGGGGTGGCGTGATTCTGAACGGGCTCACATGGGGGAACCACGGGCTGGGCCGTGGCGGGCACCGCAAAGGCGGCAACAACCAGGGCCGCGCCCTGGAACGTCGCGTGGGACGAGAAGCGACGCCGCGACCGCGTTCTCAAAACTCGTGCCACCAAGTCCTACGGGATCACCCGCCGGGGCGCGTTGTCCCAGTCCTGAACGCTGGACACGTTGGGCATGCCCCAGTCGGCCCCATTCCAGCCGTCGAAGCCGTCGAGCTTCAGGAAGTGGACGCCGGTGGTGAAGTCGCTCACCACGATGAGGCCATCGGCGTTGCGCACGTCGATCCCCCAGGCGCCGTTGAAGCCGGTGTCGCCCTCGTCGAGGGTGCGGGGGTCGAGTCCCCGCCGCTCCACACCCTGGTAGGTGTCGAAGTAGCCCACGGTCGACGGGTTCTTCGGATCCCGCATGTTGAAGACGTACAGCCCGTCCTCGAACGACGACACGAAGACGTAGGGCCAGCGCATCTCGTGGTTGTGCGTGAAGCCCTTCCAGTTGGGAGTCCACACAGCCATCTCTTCATTGATGGTTTCGACCTCGCCCGAGAGCCCCGGCTGCAGGTCGTAGAGGCGCACCGGCGAGTACAGGTACTCGGTCTGCCCCACGGCGTACTTGTGGTCCGGGGTCGCGCTCATCGTGTGGGCGAGCTGCACGCCCAGGACTCCGACGATCGATGTCTCCAGCACCGGCGCGGACGGGTCGGTCACGTCATAGACGTAGTAGCCGTCCAGCCCGGCCCCGTAAGCCATGTCCTTGCCCGTGGAGTGGTCGAAGGCCACGTAGAAGTCGTGGTAGCCCTGAAGCATCCCGTAGGGTGAGGGGGTCGCCGTCGACGGCCAGGGCATCCGTCCCACCAGCCCCTGCGCACTGTCCCCCTGAACGAAGAGCGACATGTCGTAGACGTTGGCGTGCTGGCCGCTTGTCGTGGCGAAGAGCAGCGGGGCGCCCGAGGAATGCTTGTACATGAAGATGTTGTGGAAGCCGCCGGGCGTATCGGGTGCCCGCATGCGGCCGACCTCGCGCACCCCGGAGACGTCCGGCAACGAGGTCACGTCGAAGACGACGGCACCGAGGTCCACGTCCGGCCCGCCGGCGGCGAACTGCATGGACTGGACCAGGTAGTAGCGACCGTCGTGCTTGAAGTACTTGGGATCCATGCCGCCAAGGCCGACGTGCAGCTCGGCGTCCTCGATCCGCCACTCGTAGATCACCTCGGCGTTGTTCGGGTCCTCGATCGAGATGATGTCGAAGCCGAAGGTCGGGTTCATGATCCGGCTGGCGTAGACGTACGGGCGGCTGAGTTCCTGCTCGATCTCCACGTCCGAGCGGCTGAACTGGGGTCCCATCTCGAGCGGCACATGCTTCACGCGCTGCAGGTTCGAGGTGTTTTCCTTGGTGGGCCCCTCCTGCGCGGTGGCGGGTGAGGCGAAGAAGGCCGCGGCCCACAGCGTGGGCAGGGCAACGGCGAGCGTGGCGAGGAAGGCGGCCCGAACTCGGTCGAGCAAGCGGCGCGTGGTCATGATTTCCACTCCTTCAGAGCATCCGTGCGAGTCTTTCGGGGACACGGGGACGAGGACCGTGTCCTTTTACAAGACTAAGGTTCTCGACGCCGTCGCGCGACTGGACGAAGGTTTGACAGGTATACAGCAATACGGTTATCATGGCCTCATGAAAGCGACCATCGATGTTCCGGATGATCTGTACCGGCAGATCAAGTCGGAGGCTGCCCTGCGGGGGCTTACGATCCGCGAAGTGACGACGCAGCTCTATCGGCGCTGGTTGAGCGAGGGAGAGGGCGGGGAAGCTCGGGAGGCCCCGACAGCGTGGCTCCGCTCCTGGCTGGACGCGGCCGACGAAGCGATCAAGCACGCTCCGGTGGGCCGCCCGGCGAGGGAGGAGTTGGCCGCGGACCGGAACCGGCTGGCAGCCCGTGGCTAGCGTGCGGGTGACGACGCTGGTCATCGACGCCAGTGTCTGGGTCTCGGCCGCGGACGCGACGGATGCGCTGTCCGAACTCAGCCGGGCCTTTCTCTCCCTGGTCGTGGCCCGAGAGCTCCCGATCGCTCTCCCCGAGTTCGCGGAGTTGGAGATCGCCTGCGCGCTGTCGCGTCGGCTGCGCAACGCCGAGCACGGCCGCCGCCTCACCGATCAGATGCTGGAGTCCCCCCTGGTCGCGAGGTATTCCTTGAATCGGACGATGCTCCGACAGGCCATCGAGGTCGGCACTCGGGATTTCCTCCGCTCGGGGGACGCCTTGTACGCCGCCCTCAGGGAGGGGATGGAGGGCGAGGTGGTGTCCTGGGACGGAGAGCTGATCGAACGGGCGGGGGCGCTCACTCCCGAGGGCTGGATCGAACGGAACGCATAAAGACCATGCGTGCATTCATCCTGCTGCTGACCGGTACGACGCTCCTCGCGTCCGAACCCCGTCAAGTCGTCCCGACTCCCATCGAGGCTTTCTGGGCCCTCATCTCGGGGGACAGCTTGAAGGTGGCCGCCGCGGAACAGTTGATCGTGGAATACTGGGACGACGCGCACGCGTCGATCCTCGTCGAGTTGACTCGGTACACGCCGGACGAGGGGGATCGGCGACGCATCTTCTCGGTGCTCGAGCGCGGGACGGGACAGAGGCTGGGGCGCGATCTCGACGGGTGGTGGCAGTGGATCTGGCGTACCAACCCCGGCACGCATCCGGACTACGCCGCGTTCAAGGCGGAACTGTATGCGCCGATCGACCCCGGCTTCGAGGACTACTTCGACGAAAACCCGGCTGCGAACATCCGGCTCGACGAGATCCGGTGGGGCGGTGTCGTTCGGGACGGCATTCCACCCCTCGACCATCCGAAGATGATCGCCGCCGCGGAGGCCGACTATCTGGACGACGACAATATCGTCTTCGGCATCGCGCTCGACGGCGACACGCGGGCCTATCCCAAGCGGATCCTCGCCTGGCACGAGATGTTCAAGGACTCCATTGCGGGCGAGCACTACACCGGGGTGTACTGCACCCTGTGCGGGACCATGATCCTCTATCGGTCGGCCTTCCGCAGCGCTCATCACGAGCTGGGCACCAGTGGTTTCCTCTACCGCTCCAACAAGCTCATGTACGACCAAGGCACGATGTCGCTCTGGTCGACGTTCGCGGGCGAGCCGGCCGTCGGCCCCCTCGTCGGGCAGGGAATCCAGCTCGAGCCGCGTCATGTCGTGACCACGACCTGGGGCGAATGGCGCGGGCGGCATCCCGAGACCCTCGTGCTGTCCCTCGACACGGGACACGAGCGTGACTACGGAGAAGGAGTGGCCTACCGGGACTACTTTGCCACCCACGAGCTGATGTTCAGCGTCCCGGAGCTGGATGGTCGCCTGCGGAACAAGGACGAGGTGCTGGCCCTCCGCTTTCCGGAGGCCCCCGGTGAGCAGCTCGCGATCTGGGTGTTTTTCCTATGGAGAAACCGCGTGTATCACGACGCCCTCGGTGACAGGGAGTTCGTGATTCTGACCGATCGGAGCGGGGCCAGCCGCGTCTACGAGAGCGCCGGCCGCCGCTTCACCCGCTGGGATGGCGCCCATGCGGTCTGGGATGACAGCGGCGAGCGGTGGACCCTCGAGGAGGGCGGGCTCGTGGGCCCGAAAGCTGAGCGGCTGGAACGGCTCCCCGCTCATCGCGCCTTCTGGTTCGGGTGGTACGCGCAGTACCCGGACACCCGCCTCGTTCGCAGGTAGTCAGGGAACAACCGTGAACGAGCCCATCATGCCGGCGTCCAGATGCTCGGCGATGTGGCAGTGGATCATCCACTCACCCGGGTTGGACGCTTCCATCAACAGGTCCACCGTCGATCCCACGGGGACGAGGACCGTGTCCTTCCAGGCAAGATTGCGGTTTTCCACACCGTCGCGCGAGAGAATGAGGAACCGCTGCCCGTGCAGGTGGATCGGGTGATGCATGGGGTGGAAGGCCTGGGCGTCGTTCTTCAGACGGATCTTGACGACGTCTCCGAGGCCGAATTGCCAGTCGATCTCGTCGTTCTCGGCACCCGTCGCCGTGTCCCGCAGGATCCAGCGGACCTCGTTCGATGTCGAAAGCCAGTTCATGTTTGGCATGCCGTCGGTCCATTCCACCGGTGGCCGGTAGATCGTGTCGATCGAGATGAACTGCTGGACCAGGATGGGCAGACCCTCGATGTCGACGGTCAAAAGGAGCTCTTTGTCAGCCTCCTGGTCAAATAGTGGCCGGAATCTGTCCAATTCGATCTCCAGCTCGGAATCTTCGCGCAGGGCCTGATGACTCTGTGCCAGATTCTCGGCATTATCTGTCACGGCATCTGTCACAGTGACCGCGCCCAGCGTGTCGACCGCCGCATAGAACTCGCCGCGCATGTGGTCCACGACCTGGACCTGGTTGAGGAGCGCGAAGGTTCCGGCACCGGGAAACCGCACCTCCACGACGTAGCGCTCGGCCGGGGCGATAACCAGAGACTCCACCATCATCTCGCGCTGGAAGCGGGACAGGTCGGTCGCGACGAGCTTCATGGCGTGGCCGGCGAAACTCAGGTTGTACGTGCGGGAGTTCGACACGTTGGTGACGAAGAAGCGCACCACCTCGCCCCGGTCGACCGTCGCCTGGTAGCGCTCTTCCCCGTTGACCAGCATGACGTTCCCGAAGCGGCCCATGATGGTGAAGTTGGCGGCGTCCCTCCCGTAGGGCAGGAGCTGGTCGCCGTCAACGAGGAGGTCGTCCACCATGATGAACTCCTCCCGACTGGCCGGTCCGAAGTAGTCCTCTCGCTCAGGGTCGACCATCATGTTGCCGTAGAGGCCGCCGTCCTGCTGGATGTCCTCGCGCACGTGCGGGTGGTACCAGTAGAGACCCGCGTCGGGGAAGTCGATCTCGTAGATGAACGTCTCGCCGGGAGGGACCGCGTCCTGAGTGACGCCCGGCACGCCGTCGAAGCGGTTCTCGAGGCGGATGCCGTGCCAGTGGATCGTGGACGGGAGGTCGATCGAGTTGGTGAAGCGGACCACGATGCGCGAATGCTGGGCGACCCGCAGCAGCGGTCCGGGGTACTGGCCGTTGAAGCCGTACATGACGAAGACACGGCCGCCGATCTTGCGCTTCACGATGCGGGCGTCGAGGGCGATGGTGTCGCCGTCGGCGATATGCAGCACCTCGCGCGGGGTCGCCCAGCCGATCGCCGCCGTGTCGACGCCCTCGCCCGGGAGGAACGGGTCCACCGAGGGGCTGACGCCACGCAGTCCCGGCAGCATGGGGTTCCGGATCATCGTCATGATCATGTCCCCGGAGCCGCGGACCGAGTCCATCGACGTCATCGTCATGTTCATGCCCGCGGCCCGGGTGGTGTCCTGAGGGGTGGCGCGGGCGGGGGTTGGCGACGCGGCCAGGACCAGGGCGGGCGCGGCCAGGACCACCAGGACCAGCGAGGCGAGGGCAACTCCCCGGTGCGGCGCGGCAGTCATCGCGAGCCTGTGGCGGGTCGCTGCCGTGCCCCTGGCCGTACTCATACCGTGCCTGCGGCCGCAACGCCGCCGGGTCCGGTCACGCTGCCGGGCATCGCGATTTCCGCATTACCTCGACCAGGGCGGTACCACCCCGTTCATGCGGGCGTACGCGATCTCCTGGCCGAGGTGCTCGTTCATGTGCGTGATGAGCTGCAGCAGCACCGCCCAGCTGGCCACCTCACGCCCGTACAACTCGACCGGAGCCGCCAGGTCGGCGTCCGACATCCCGTCCACCACCCCGCGCACGTGATCCATGGACGCGGCGAGAATCTTCACCACCTGGTCCTTATCGGTGACCGCCTCCTCCAGCGACTGGTAGTCCATCGCGTCCGGCGGCGCGACGCCCAGGTTCAGGTGCGGGTACATGTAGTTGTACCTGGCGATGTGCATGTAGGCCTTCGCCACGCTGGCGACGCCCTCCATGGGCTGCCAGGAGTAGGTCTCGGCCGGCATCGCTTCGGCGAGGGCCACCAGCTTCTGCGCCGAGGCTTCGAACTGGCCCTTGAACTCGGCCCGGAAGTCGGGGGTGTGCTGGGCGCGGGCGGTCGCGGGGAAAAGCGCGGCGGCGGCGAGGAGAAGCGGGGCGATGGGCGGGCGTCGGGTCATTTCGGGCTCCATGGCAATAAGGTAGGGCTGCGGCCGGGTCGCGAGTTGTGCGGACAGGGAGTTCACGGCAGGCCTGGTGCCGACAGCGAGCGCTCAATCTGGTTCCGTGGGCCTGCCGGGGGCAACGGGCCCACATTGTTACCCCGACGTTTCCGCGGCAAAAGCCGGGACACCCGCATGTCGGGATGGGGCGCCCGAAGAAGAGGCCCCGTCCTGCCTGGAGCCGCGGCCGCGCCGGACCCCCGACGGGATCGACATCGTTCCAGCCGACGCGTTCGTGCAGCGCCTCCGGGAAGGTGACCTTGTGTCGGGTGAGGGCGGCGTATGACTATTCGGCCATGAGCAACCGAATCTCCCGGGCCGATTCCCGAACATCCATGACCGGACTCGGGGCCTCCCCCGTCCGTCGTCCCGCCTCGCCGATGCGACTGCTGGTGGCTCTCGTCTTCCTCGCCGCCCAGGGGTGCACGGCCTACCGCCCCGTGACAGGCGAACCGGCGCTGGGCGAACGGATCCGGGCCCAGCTCACCGCCCCCGGCCAGATTCGGCAGGCGACGGTTACCGGGGTCGCCTTCACGGCGGTGGAAGGGGACGTTATCGGCCTGGAGCCTGATGCTCTGCTCCTTCGGGTCCCGATCCCCGGGATTGCTCCCGAACTGCAGCGCAACCCCAAGGTCGCCGACACCCTGCGCGTCCTCCGCGCCGACATCACCGGCATCGACATGCAGCACTTCTCGCCGCTGCGAACGGGCCTTCTCGCGGGCGGGATCGTGGTAGTCGGCACCGTGAGCATTCTGGCGGCGGGCCATATCGGCTCTTCGGATGGTGTCGATGACCCTGGCGACCGGACGGCGTTTCGCCCCTCCTTCACCATCATCAGGATCCCGACCGGCCGCTAGCAAACGGCAAAAAGGGGCCGGAGCGCCGAGTCGGCCTCCCAGACGCTGCCGGCTACTGAAGCCGTCCCCGTCGCATGCCGCCGCATTCACATTTGCGTACAGGAAACTCGAAACGTATCATGGGGCCGTTCCTTCCGTCCCACAGATGTGACATTTGCCAAGGAGGTCGACGATGAACGTGGGGGTCGCAATCGCCAGGGTGTTTCGGAGTGCCCGGACACCCGGGCTACTCATGCTTTTCGCGGCACTTGCCGCTTCCCTGCCGGGGGTGCTTTCGGCACAGACCGGCAGGGTCACCGGGCGGGTTCTCAACGCCTCGAACAACTCGCCGATCGGAGGCGCCCAGATCACCATTGGCGACACGGGACTTGGCGTGGCCTCGTCCCAGGACGGCCGTTTCGTAGTCCTGAGCGTGCCGTTGGGAACGCACGAAATCGTCGTCGAGCGGATCGGATACCGGACCGCGAGACAGATGGTGCAGGTGTCGGCGACCGAGGTCGGCTTCGTTGAGTTCCGCATGAGCGAGACCGCGCTGGAGCTTGACGAGCTTGTGGTGACCGGAACACCCGGCGCCTCATCGCGGCGGGAGATCGGGAACAGTGTGGGCACGGTCCGCGCCGCCACGATCGAGAACACGCCGTCCCAGACCCTGACCGAGATCCTCAACGGGCAGACCACGGGCATTCAGCAGTGGCGCAGCGAGGGGCAGGTCGGCGGCGGTTCGAAGATCGTGCTGCGCGGCATCAACAGCATCAGCCAGGACGTGCAGCCGCTGATCTACGTCGACGGCGTGCGGATGAACAACAACCAGGGGATCTACAACAACCGCCAGAGCATCAACCCGGGTCCGGCGGGCGCGCAGACCTCGCCCAACCCGCTCGACCTCATCGATCCGAGCGACATCGAGCGGTTCGAGGTGGTACGGGGTTCGGCGGCCACGACGCTCTACGGCACCGAGGCAGCGGGGGGCGTGATCCAGATCTTCACCAAGCAGGGCCGCTCCGGACAGCAAGCCACCTGGACTGCCGAAATGACCGGCGGCACCCGTTTCATGACCGCGAACACGATGGGCCCGACCCTCGGGGGGACCGAGGACTGGGGCTTTACCAAACCATGGTATTCGTACGGCGGCCTCGGATCAGCCAAGCTCTCGGTCTCCGGCGGCACCAATGTGGTCCGCTACTTCGTGTCCGGGGGCATCAACTATGACGACGGGGTGATCGACAACAACGACGACCGGTCCTACAGCATGCGCGGGAACTTCAGCCTGCTAACCCGCGACCTCGGTCAACGTCAACCTCAACACGTCCTACACCCACCGCGTCACCAACTACATGGAGATGGGTGACAACGGCTCGGGCTTCATGTTGAACGTCCTGCGCGGCACCAAGGACTACACCAACGCGGCGGTGGACCGTGACAACTACCAGGGCGACCCCGACCAGATTCTGTTCGATATCACCAACAGCGGCCGTGTCGAACACTTCGTCGGGGGTCTCACCACGACCCATACGGCCGATGGCCTGGGCCTCACGACCCGGTTTATCCTGGGGCTCGACTACACGACCGCGTTCAACCAGCAGAACTTCCCCTTCGACCACGTTCTCCAGCCCCGGGGCCTCAGGAACCTGAACGAATGGGAGCACCGGACGATTACGTTCGACGTGGGCACGACCTGGCAGAGGGATCTGACGGAATCGCTGTCTTCCAGCTTCTCCGCGGGTGGCCAGATCTTCAGCGACTGGGACCACACGGTTTACGGCGTATCCGAGGACTTCGGCGGACCGGGTGAAAAGACGCTGACCTCCGGGGCGACGACCAGGTCCAGCGAGGACCTTCTCAAGGTGGTGAACGCCGGTTTCTTCGCGCAGGAAGTCCTGGGCATCAGTGACAAACTGTTCGTGACCGGTGGCCTGCGGGTCGACGGCAACAGCGCCTTCGGTGAAGACCTCGGACTTCAGTTCTATCCGAAGTTCAGCACAGCCTATGTCATTTCCGACTCGGACTTCTGGCCCAGCGACTGGTGGCCGGTGATGAAGCTCCGGGCGGCGTGGGGACAGTCGGGCAAGGCGCCGGGCGCCTTCGACGCGGTTCGGACCTGGAATCCGGTGGCCGGCTACGAAGGACAGGCGGGCGTGACCCCGGCGAACCTGGGGAATCCGGATCTCGGACCCGAGCGCTCCACCGAGCTGGAATTGGGTTTCGAGGGCAGCATGTTCGATGACCGCGTCGGTATCGATATGAGTTGGTACAACAGCGTCACGAGCGACGCGCTGATGCCGGTCACGGCGGCTCCGTCCGAAGGCTTCCTCAGCTCACAGCTCAGGAACGTCGGAGAATTCAAAAACACGGGCATCGAGGTTTCCGTGACCGGAGTGCCTGTCGCCCTCGACAACTTGCACTGGGAGATCACGGGGCGCGTGTCCACAATCAACAGCGAAGTTATCGACCTCGGGGGGGCACCCGAGTTCTTCCTCGGTTGGGGATCGATTCTGGGTCAGTGGGTCCGGGTCGGCTACCCGATCGTGTCGCTCTGGGGCGAATCCGTGTCCAACCCGGACGCGATCGCGGACCCGGTGATCGAAGAGGACCACTACTACGGGCCGATTTACCCAACCCACATCCTCAGTGCCACCACCTCGATCAACCTCTTCAAGCGGCTGACGATCTACGCGCTGGGCGAATTCCACGGCGGGCAGCACCAGTTCAACATCATGCCGTGGCAGCAGGTGCGGCGCGGTCTGTGGCCCGAGTGCAACGACCTGGGCCTGCAGAACGCCGACGACACGGCTGCATGGTCTTCGGCACCCGCCATCTGGAGGGCGCGCTGTCAGCTGCCGACGCCGAATTTCGATTTCTGGATGCGGCCTTCGGACTTCTTCAAGATCCGCACGGTCTCCGCCTCGCTGCAGATTCCCGACAACCTGATTCCGGGAGCGAGCGGCACCACCCTCACCGCGACGGTGCAGAACCCGTACAAGTGGACCAGGGGCGCGGGGATCGATCCGGAACTGACTGTGGGCTACTACGGCGGAGTGGGGACATTCCCTGCCCGATACGAGTACTACCAGCTCCCGGCCCCGGTCATGTTCTCCGTCAGCCTCCGGGCCAACTTCTGACCCCGGGCGGCGAGAAAGGAGAGAAACGATGAACATGTATAGGCAAGGATGCAGGGGGATCCTCGGGGCCGTGGCGTTCACGGTGCTGCTCTCGGGGTGCGACCTGTTCGACGTAGTGAATCCGGGTCCGATCATCGATGAGGCCCTGAACGAGGAAGCCGCCGGGAAGACCGTGTTGATCGGTGTGGCCGCCGATGTGGAGGTCTCGGTCGACGCCATGGCTTGGCTCGGCGGACCCGCGTCCACGGACCTGGACGCGGATGCCACGCAGCCGTGGCTGCAGGACGCAGGCGAAGGCCGGCTCACCGTGATCAACGCGGAGTCCAGCTGGAACCCCATAGCAGTTGGCGCGCTGGGGGGCGGCAGCCGGGATCGCGCGCCTGAGCGAGACCCAGTCCGACGCGGGGACGAACCAGTATCTGACAGCGGCGTACATGTGGGCGGGCTGGGCGAACCGGATCCTGGGAGACAACGCCTGCATCGCCGTCTTCGGCGGCGAGGACAAGGACGGCGACGGGACGACCGAATCGGGTGAGGTGCAGGATCGGGATCAGCACTACGTGCGTGCGATCGAGCGCTTCGAGACGGCGCTCAGCCGGGCCCAGAGCGGGGGCCACGACTCCATCGCGATGGCGTCCAGGGCGGGGATGGCGCAGGCCAACCTGATGCTGGGCAACTACTCGCAAGCCCAATCCCTCGCGGCGCAGATACCGGACGATTTCATGTGGGCGGCGCGCCGTTCCAGCAACACGAATCGGGAAATCAATTCGGTCTACCAGTTCACCCACGAGGGCACCAAGCAGATCACCGTCTGGGGCATGTACAACGACAGCATCGGGCCGGAGACCGATCCCCGCGTGCCCTGGAGAGACATGAACCAGACCTCCGGCGGGGGTGTGAAGCCCTTCTACCGCCAGCTCAAGTACACCGATCGCGGCGACGATTTCCCGCTGGCCAAGGGCCACGAGATGCGGTTGATCGAGGCGGAAGTCATGCTGCGCATGGGCGACCGCGAGGGTGCGATTGCGAAGATCAACTATGTACGGGAACGGGTCGGCGTGCCCCCGGTGTCGGCCGCGACGGACGATGAAGCGTGGCTGGCGCTGGACCGCGAGCGGAACTTCGAGCTGTGGCTGGAGGCGCGCAGGCTGAAGGACAACCAGCGGTTCTCGCGCGAAGGACTGAGTTCGTGGGCGGTCGCCTTCATGCAGGGCCGCCACGACTGCTTCCCGCCGAGCCTGGCGGAGTGCAGCGCCAACGAGAATGTGACGGGGAACGCGTACTGCAGTCAGAGTTGAGCCGTGACGGTCCGGGTGCCTCAGTTGGCGCCCGGGCCGTTCGGGCCCGCGGGAGAATTGGCCGCCGGGGTCACGGAAGGAGCGTGGCTCCGGCGGCCAATTTTTTGCAGGTCAGGAATGCTCGTGAGCGTCCAGGAAGCGGTGGGCGTCCTCGGGCGCGGGGAGCTCGCAGTGTTCCTGGTGGCCGAACCAGCGGTAGCGGTTCCGTGCGACGAAGCGGTAGACGGGGTCCCGGAGCCCGGCAGGGAGGGCGCCCCCCAGGCCGAGGAGGGAGTGCGGGAACCTCAGTTGGCGTGCGATTTGGGTAGCCGCGGCCGAACCGGTGTGTACGCCGCCGCGATCGATCAGGACCATCGCGTCGGGGAGGAAGCCGGGTGCGGGCGCGCCGGCAGCGGCGAGGAGTCGCCGCGCGGTGTCGGATTGCAGCGACGCGAAGTCGAACCGCTTGCGGGAGTCGTGTTTGAGGACCCACCGCACCGAGGCGTTGCAGAGGTTGCAGACGCCGTCGAAGAGGATGACGGGGCGGGGATCGTTCATCGGGCCAACTTGACGGGTGTGTGGGGTGCCGTCCAAGTATAGCCGCTGGCCAAGAGGTCGGGGCATGGATGGGAATGCTGACAGCGAAGGAGTGTACGGATGGGTGTGAGGTTGATGGTGGGGACCGCGAAGGGTGGTTTTACCAGTGCGAACCGCCGCGAATGGGAGGTGACGGGGCCGTTCCTGAAGGGATGGAAGGTGACGGCGGGGCTCCGTCTGTCCGACGGGCGGTTTGTGGCGGCGGTGGGGAGCGATGTGTACGGTCCGGCTGTACATATGTACAATAATTATGTACATAATGGGCGATCCCCCGGCACGGTGGGGGGTCAGCCCCATAGCGGGGACGGATCGCACGCCTCCGGCGGGTCCTGGGAGCAGCTCCCCGGCGGGCCGCAATACCCTGAAGGCGGGCCGAGCCGCTTTCGTCAGATATGGACCCTCGCGGACCACCGGGGGACGCTGTATGCCGGGGTCCAGGACGCGGGACTCTTCAGGAGCATCGACGGCGGCAACTCCTGGGACCCGGTGACGGGGCTGAACGAACACGCGACCCGGGGGGCGTGGACGCCCGGCGCGGGCGGCCTCTGCTGTCACGCCTTGCTGTTCAGCCGCGACAACCCCGAGCGGATGTGGTGCGGGATATCCGCCGTGGGTGTTTTCCGCACCGACGACGGCGGCACTACCTGGATGCCGAAGAACCGGGGCGTGTACTGGACCCATGAAGACGAGGAGTTCAAGGAGATCGGGTACTGTGTGCATGCCTTGGCGCAGGATCCCGACGACCCGGGGGTCATCTACCGCCAGGACCACTCGGGAATGTACCGGAGCCGTGACGGCGCGGAGGGCTGGGAGCGCAACGAGAACGGCCTCGATTCGGCCTTCGGCTTCCCCATCGTGCTCGACCGGGCCAGCAGGTTCCTCTTCGCCGTGCCCCAGGAGAGCGACCAGTACCGCGTTCCGGTGGGAGGCGCGTTACAGGTCATGCGCAGCACCGACGGCGGCGATAGCTGGCACTCGGCGTCGAGCGGCCTCCCGGCGCAAAATGCCTTCGGGACCGTCCTCAGGGGCGCCATGGCGGTGGACGACCTCGAGCCGGGCGGGGTGTACATGGGCACCACGTCGGGAACGCTGCACGTGAGCGACGACCTGGGCGAGAGCTGGACCAACCTGCCGGTGGTTCTGCCGCGGATTCTGCACGTGTCGGCGTGGGTGGAATGATGGCCTCCGTGACCGTGACCCTCCCATCCGTGCTGGAGCCGGCAACGGGCGGGGTTCGCGAACTGACCGCGTCCGGCCGGACGCTGCGCGATGTGTTCGCCGACCTGCTCGAACGGGAACCGCGCCTGAGACCCCACCTCTTCGACGAGTCGGGCGACCTGCGCCGGCACGTCCTGTGCTTCCACAACGGGACCAACACGCGCTGGATGGACGGATGGGACATGCCCGTGTCCGAGGGGGACGCCATCCTGTTCATGCAAGCCGTTTCCGGAGGTTGAGCATGCCTTCCTGGTTCCGCCGCTATCTGCTTCCCGGCCTCGTCTTCCAGTCGATCATCATCGCGGGCGGCTACGGCACCGGTCGCGAGCTGGTCGAGTTCTTCCTCGAGTACGGTCCACTCGGCGGGCTGCTCGGGATGATCCCGTCGACGATCTTGGTCAGCGTCACCTGCATGGTGGGCTTCGAGTTCGCCCGCGTGTTCGGCAGCTATGACTACCGCTCCTACTTCAAGCACCTGCTCGGTCGCGGATGGTTCCTGTACGAAATCGGATACATCACGGCCGTCCTGCTGATCGTCGCCGTGATAGGGTCGGCTGGCGGGATCTTTCTCTCCGAGACGTTCGGGCTGCCGGGCTGGGTGGGGGCGGTTGGACTGCTCCTCGCGATCGCGGTGCTGGTGTTCCGCGGGACAGCCACGATCGAACGCTTCTTCGCGGGGTGGTCGTTTCTGCTGTACGGCGCCTATCTGGTGCTGTTTGCGTGGAGCATCGCGCGTTTCGGCGACCAGATCGGCGCGGCGCTGGGCGCGGGCGAGGTGCGGCCCGGCTGGTTCTCGTCCGGGGCGCGGTACGGGGCGCTGCAGATCTCGCTGGTGCCGGCCATGCTCTTCGCGACGCGCCACATCCGGCGCCGCGGCGAGGCGATGTGGGCCGGGGCGCTCGCGGGGCCGCTCGCGATCATCCCGGGGCTTCTCTTCTACTTTGCCCTCGCAGGGCAGTACCCCGGGGTGCTGGATCGTCCCGTGCCGGCGAACTATCTGCTCGAAGTGCTGGGGTCCAGAGCGTTCCAGATCACCTTCCAGGTTGTGCTGTTCGGCACGCTCATCGAGACCGGCGCCGGGCTCATCCACGCATTCAACGAGCGGGTGGACAGCGTATACCGCGCGGGCGGCCGCGAAATGCCGAAGCGCCTGCGTCCGCTGACCGGCGCCGGGCTCCTGCTGGCGGGGTACCTGTTGTCGCGGATCGGCCTCGTGGAACTGATCGGCAAGGGCTACAATGCCATGAGCATCATCTTCATGGCGATTGTGGTGGTGCCGCTGCTGACTGTGGGGATATACAAGTTGCGGCGGATGCCCGACGGGGATGCCGGGGCCACGCAATAGACGAACGGGAAGAACAGAGATGACCAGATCAATGAAGACGCAACGTCCCGCCGGCAATCCGATCGAGAGGCGCCGCTTCCTGGCCACCGCGGCGGCCGCCGCGGCAGTGGGGACCCTGCGGCCGGAGTCGTTGCCCGCGGGCGATGTCGTCGCGGGGGTAGCGCGGCGAGGATCGGGACCGCTGGAGGATGGCCCGGCCATCGTTCAGGTGCCGCCCCAGGAGGCGCCGGTACCCGTCCCGCTCGGTAATGGCGAAGCCCCGGCGATGCACTTCCAGGCGTACCCCGGCGGGACCGGCGCCCTGATGGAGAAGCTCTGGCACGAGACGGGCGGCAACCCCTTCGAACGCAGCGAGATCGACATCGCTGCGTGGAGCGGGCCGGTTCCCACCAGCGAAGAAGACCTGGTCTTCCTTCCGGTTCACCGTCTCGCCGCGTTGATCCGGGCCCGCGAGATCACGTCGGCCGAGCTCACCGAGGTCTACCTCGACCGCCTGAAGCGCCTCGATCCCGTGCTGCTCTGCGCGGTGACCATCCTGGAAGGGAGGGCGCGGGAAGAGGCGCGCCACGCCGACGCCGAGATCAGCGCCGGGGACTGGAGGGGACCCCTTCACGGCATCCCGTATGGCGTAAAGGACCTCTTCGCCGTGTCGGGGACCCGCACGACGTGGGGCGCCGCCGACTTCCGCAGCCGCTTCACGCGTGAGGACTCGGAAGTCGTCGTGCGCCTCCGGGAAGCCGGCGCGGTGCTGGCGGCCAAGCTGGCGACCGGGGAGTTCGCGCGGGGCGACCGTTGGTACCGGGGCCGGACCCTGAACCCGTGGAATCTCGACGAGGGGTCGAGCGGGTCGTCCGCGGGACCGGGATCGGCGACCGCCGCCGGGTGCGTGGCCTTCGCCATCGGCACCGAGACCCAGGGGTCCATTGTGTCGCCCTCGCGGCGGTGTGGTCTGACCGCGCTGAGGCCCACCTTCGGCCGGGTCAGCCGCTACGGCGGGATGGTTCTGTCGTGGAGCATGGACAAGACCGGACCCATGTGCCGCAGCGCGCTCGACTGTGCCCTCGTCTTCAACGCGATCCACGGTTCCGACGAGAAGGATCCGGGGTCGCTCACCACCCCGTTCCGGTTCGATCCCGCCCCCGACCTGGCTGCCATGCGGATCGGCTACACCGAGGACGCGCCCGAGTCGTTCCTGGAACAGCTGCGCGCCCTCGGCGCCGACCCTCAACCGATGTCCGAAATCCCCGACGGGCGCTCCAACGCGCTGGGCGTCGAGTCGTCGGCGGCGTTCGATTTCTACATTGCGCCGGATGGCGAACCGGAGCCGATCCCCGACGACGTCAGCGAAGAGGAGCGTCGGCGGCTCGGCAGGTTCCGGAACGGCCGGGACGCACTCGCCCTCGACTTCATGCAGTCCCAGCGCCGCCGCCTGATCCTCATGAAAGAGATGGCCAAGGCCATGGACGGCTTCGACATGTTCGTCAGCGGGTCGGGGCAGGTGGGGTTGACCAACCAGACCGGGCACCCGGCGGCGGTCGTCCCGTACGACTATGGCGTGCGCAACCCCGACGCTGAAAGCCCGACCGAGATGCCGCTGACCACGACCCTGATCGGGGACCTGTTCGCGGACGACAAGATCCTGAGCGTGGCACACGCGTTCCAGCAGGGGACCGATTGGCACTCGCGGAGGCCGGAGATCGGGTAGTACGCGCCACGATTAGGCGCCGGGCTCATCCATGTTGTTCCGGGCGCGGGCGTTCAATCATGCTGGTAGTCGAACACGCACGACGACCCCAGGATCTCCCGAAACCAGACCGTGGCCATGGCTCCCCGCGAGTCAGTCAGGCGGACGGGCTGGTCCAGTCTGAAGTGGACCGGCTGCTGCTCGCCATCGTTGACCGCCACGTTGTCGGCGTAGAGGAAGGTTCGGTCCAGATTGTCGAGGATGGGATTCAACCGGCCCCGGACCCCCGGCAGGTGTCCGGTGCGGCTTGGAATGATCTGCGAGCCTCCGTGCTCGGCCGCATGCATCCGTACTTCGAGCGGCCAAGGGCCGGAATGGCCACGCTCGACCTGCGCCAGGAACCCCGGAGCCGCGCAGAAAACCGTCATCGGCAGCTCGGCATGGAGTTCGAAGTCCGCGAGTCCGAAGGCGTCGGTGCGTGCCTCCAGGTAGGTCCGGTTCGGATAGAGGAGCAGGACATGCGCATCCCGCAACGGCTGATCGTCATCGGCACGTCGAATTGAGACCCTTGCCGCGATTCCCTCCGGCGGAGGCGGCCGGGCGGCCGGGAGCGTCACCTTCAGTTCCCGCTCTCCGATGAGCTCGAACGTCGCCTTCCGCCCGGCGACCGCGAAGGTCTCGTCCTCGATGACGCTGATCCCCTCTCCGCGACGCTCGATGAAGTACTGGCGGCCTCCCGCGCCGGGAACGTCGCCTACCGGACATTGGCCGAGCCGCGAGGCCAGTAGCTCGTTGCGCGTGAACTGGCTTGTGCGCAGATCCTCGATCGTCATCGAGTTGCCGAGGCCGCCGGGGGAGTAGAGTTCCAGCCGGTCGTCGAACATGAAGAGGCGGATCCTGGAGCCTCTCACGGCGTAGTCCCGGTGTACGACCGCGTTCACCAACGCCTCGAACACCGCGCGGTCGCTGTACTGCGGGAAGTCCTGGCGGGCGGGCCGCTTGCGTGCAGCGACCCAGCGATTGCGGATCACGAACCGTGTCGCCGCGCGAATCTGCTCGTCCAGCGGACCGCCTATGTCCTGGGCGTCGATCTGCCGGTTGCCGTCCATCTTGGCGCCGGAGTAGCGGACCGTCTGGATGTAGGCGTTGGGGAGCCACTTGCGGGGATCCACCGCCGCCAGCAGCACACCGCCGACCGTGGCGCGCGGTGTCCCCAGCCGGTCGATCTTCAAGAACTTGAGCTTCGTGAGGGCGATCTCGGGACGGTCGCTGGTCCGCGAGCTGGTGTAGCGCCGCCAGTGCTCCGCGCGGAGGCTGTTGATGCTGGTGTCGGCCACGACCTGCATGTCGGCGCTGGCAATGTCCGACTGGCCGCGATTTTGGAGAAGTCGCCGAATCTCCGCGGATTCCATCTGCCGCCGACTCGCTCCGCGTCGACGGAAGTAGCCGCCCTGAGAACGGTGTAAAGTCGCGGACGGAGGAATCTCCACCAGCAGTGCTCCCGCCTCCATCACCTCCGGTACCGGTATCCGGTGCAGCCCGAAGTCCAGTGGTGGCGAGATGCTGTCGGAGCATATCTCGGTCACCATGCGCGCGACAGCGTCCAGCTGGCTTGGCGTTAGGGACTGCGGGGTCCGGTCGTTGGAGACGCCGAGGACGAACCATCCCCCGCTCGAATTGGCGAAAGCTGCGATTCCGTCGGAGAGGTCGCGACGCTTCGGGGCGTCTACATTCCCTCCTCGGAACCGGACCTCCTTCATTTCGATGTCGCCCAGTCGGACCTTCGCCCAGAATGTCTCGTGATCGACCGGCATGCGTTCCCCCTCCGTGCACGCTGCCCGCGGCGGCCAGGCACGCGGTTGAAAGCACTGGCCCGCGCGCGCCAATACAATACGTTCACGTTCATGGAACACGCGGCGCAAGGGCCGAACGGCCTACGCGCCCGTGCTTGACCGAGCCCTGGGCCCGACCCACCTTGCCCCTTACCCTCACCCCCCCCGCCCATGGCCCATCACTCCACGGCTCTCCACCGATTCACCCGCGCGGGCGGCGGCGCCGTTGCCCGGAGATGGGTTCTCACCGCCGCCGCCGTCTCCGTCGCGGCCACCGCTTGCACGGCGGACGCGCCCGCCGGTTCGCCGGAAGACGTCGCGGGCAACGCGGCCACGATCCCGGTAGTGCCCCCCTCTGCCGCTCCCTCGACGACCAACGCCGCCGGCGAGCCCCCGGCCCCCGCCCTCGACACGGAAACGGTGCTCGCCCTCGCGGCCATGCCCCTTTCCTGCGTCGACCGTCCGCACGCGCTGCGCCCCGACCGCGCCGGCTACCTGGACGAAATCGCCTACACGCGGCGGCGCGGCTTCGACCGGGACCGTGCGTTCTACGGGTGCTGGGACTGGCATTCGGCAGTGAACTCGACGTGGACGATGGTGCGACTGGTGAAAGAGATGCCCGAGCTTGCGGTCACCCCCCTGATCCGGGAGAAGCTGCGGGATCACCTGTCCGAAGCCGCCATGGAGGGCGAGCTGGAGTACCTCACCGAGAATGCCGCGTTCGAGCGGCCCTACGGGTGGGCGTGGCTGCTTCTGCTGCACGCTGAACTGGCGACGTGGGACGACGAGGACGCGTTGACGTGGGCCGAGCGGCTGGAACCGGTCACCGAACTCGTCAGCGAGCGGTTGGTCAGCTACATCGCGGAGCTGGAAGGGCCGGTACGGACCGGCGTGCACCCGAATACGGCCTTTGCCGTCGCCATGAGCCTGCAGGCTACGGCAATGGCTGAACGTCCGGAGCTGGAAGAGGCCCTGCGTGACGGCGCTGTCCGCTTCTTCGCCGGCGACCGGAGGTGTCCCACCGCCTACGAGCCGGGGCGGTCGGACTTCGTGTCGCCGTGTCTCGAAGAAGCGGCACTGATGGCCACGGTGATGGAACGGGACGCCTACGGGCAATGGCTGGATGACTTCCTTCCCCCTATGGAATCGGACGAATTCGCAGCCCTGCGCACCCCTGTCCCGGTCGGTGCCAGCGACGATGCACCGCCCTCGGAAGGCGGAGCCGTGATCACCAACGACTCGCTGCGAGCGGCGTTGGGTGCCCGTTCGCACCTGATCGGCCTGGCCTTCACGCGCGCGGATGCGATGTTGCGCATCGTCGCGGCGCTGCCCGCGGACGACCCCAGGGTGCCTCGCCTGCGGGCGCTCGCGGACGAACACGTGCGGGCCGGCTTCGAGACCATGTTCGACGCAGACTACGCGGGGTCCCACTGGATCGGGTCCTTCGCGCTGAAGTATCTGGTACAAGCAACGAAAGGAAGTGTCCCATGAGAACATCCAACCGCCCAAGAGGCGCCCAAGGCACCCCCGGAGTCTTTGCCATCGCTACCCTGGCGGCTGTCGCTGTTCTGGCCCATTCGATGCCAGCTACCGCCCAGGGCACCGTTGTCACCCGCGCGACCCCGGCGGAAGCCGGCATGTCGGCCGGGGTGCTTGCCGCGGGCGTCGCGCTGTACGAACAGGCGATCGCGCGCGGGGATCTGGTCGGTGCGGTGCTGCTGGTCGCCAAGGACGGGAAGGTTGTGCTCCACGAGGCGCTGGGTTGGCGGGACAGGGCTCGGGACATCCCGATGGAGCCCAACACCCTGTTCCGGATGGCTTCGAACACCAAACCGGTCGTGGCTACGGGCGTCGCCATGCTCGTGGAGGACGGGAAGCTGGCCTATGGCGACCTGGTGCGCGAGCACATCCCGTCGTGGGACAACTACCGGGCGGGATTCATCAGCATCGGCCACCTGTTGTCGCACGCGAGCGGACTCAGGATCCCGACCCTCTTCCTGCAACCCTACATGCAACCGACCGCGGAACACCCGGACGCGCCCACCCTGCAGCTGGAAGCCGCGCGCTTCGGCCATGTCGGTGCCGAGGTGACACCCGGGACCAGCTACAGCTACAACAACCCGGGCTTCAACACACTCGGCGCGCTGACCGAGATCGCGTCGGGGATGCCGCTGGACGAGTACCTCGACCAGGAGCTGTACACGCCGCTGGGCATGGACGACAGCTACCATCATGAGGTCGACGAGAAGATGGACGGCAAACTTGACAGAATGTCTGTCGTCTACTATGAGAGAGACAGTGAGGGCGGCTGGACGCCTGGATGGACCCCCGGCGATCCCCCGCAGGTGCCGTTCGTACGGGCTTCGGGCGGGATGATCTCGACCGCCGACGACTATGTGATCTTCTGCCAGATGTTCCTGAACGGCGGGGAATACGGCGGGAAGCGGTTCCTCTCGGAGGAGAGTGTGGCGCTCATGACGTCACCAAAGATTCGGACCAACCCCGGCTCGGACGGACCGGCGAGCTACTACGCCTACGGGTGGTCGGTGTCGGAGAACGGTGTGTTTTCGCACGGCGGGTCCGACGGGACCAACGCGTTCGTGGACCCGTCTCAACAGCTGATTGTCCTGGTCTTTACCCAGACGCCCCGGGGCGACAATCCGGTCAGGCTGTTCCTGGAGATCGCGAACCAGGCGATCGAGGGGTAGCGGACGCGAGACGGCCCCGACGGCCTGGTCAGGAATCCCGGAAAGCGTTGATGGCATCCGCCTGGGATTCATACGCGGTGAGGATCTTGTCGAAGCCACTCACGGACATGATGTCCTTGTTGAACTGTGAAAGTCCGCAGATCCCGAACCTTCTGTCCGCGTCGCCAAAACGTCGGGCGACGATCAGGCACGCCCGCAGACCGGCACTGCTGATGAAGCTCACGTGTTCGAAGTCCAGGACGAGAAGCCTGTCGTTCAAGGTGAGCTTTTCGTCGATCAAGGCCAGGAAGTCCATGGCGTGGCTGCTGTCGATACGACCGAGGAGCGTGGCAACCAGAACACCTGCTTCCTGCCGCCATTTCACGTCGATTGACATTCTTGATTCAAAGCTCCTGCGCGGGGACCGGAGGCGCAAGTTAGGCGCGGCTGTCGCTACCGGGCAAGGTAAAGATTGATCATCCGCCAGGCGGCTTCGTCCGTGGCCGCCGCGGCGGGGTCCGCGCCCTGGTTCGTTGCGGCGATCACCGCGAAGTCCTTCTCGGGGGCCATCCACACCACCGCGTACCACCGCAGGTTGCTGCCGGAGTGTGTGAGCGTCCGGCCCCCGGCCCAGTCCCGTTCGACCACGAGCCAACCAGACGCGTAGCGGAACCCGGGATCCGGCGTGTGCAGTCGCTTGATCGCGTCAGGCGGCAACAGGTCCTCGTGGCCCTGTTCGCCCGCCAGATGCATGGCGACGTAGCGTGCCAGATCCCGCATCGTGGCGTGCACGGTGCCGGCGGGACCGATCCCTGCAGGGTTGTCGGCCCGCGGGTCGTTCGGTTCGAGGGCGATCCTGGCGGTGCCCTGGCCGAAATGGCCCCGCGGCTGGTCCATCGCGCCACCGATCCCCGGGGCGCCGAACCCCGTGTCGTTCATTCCCAGGGGAGCGAAGACGAGGGTGCTGACCAGTGTTTCCCAAGCCTGTGCGGTGATCGCCTCCAGCATCGTGCCCGCGATCATGTAGCCCACATTGGAGTACTGAAATGTGACGAGCGGGGGCACTTCCGGAGCGGTGGCGAGCACCTCCGCGGCGAATGCGCGGCGCTGAGCGGGAATCGGATCCGTGCTCGTGCTCATTTCCTGCCACGTGGAGAACTGGCTCACATCGTTGGTGAAACCGCCGCGGTGTGCCAGGATCGGCTCGATCGGGACGGGGCGCAGTTCGCGATGAATCGACGGGAGGTCGGGGAAGACGCCTTCCAGCGTGGCCGTCCACTCCAGAGCCCCCTGCTCGACCAGCACTGCCGCGAGCGTCGACGTCATCGACTTGGTGATCGAACCCAGGTGCCACTTGTCGTGGATCGTGACGGGCACGAGCGACCCGTGGGCCCGGGTGCCGACCGCGCCGGCGTCGAGCAATCCGCCGCTCGTGACGATGGCGCCCGCGAGTCCGATCAGGTTGTGTTCCTGGCGGATGTCGATAAGCAGCGAGGTGAGCGGAGACGCGGTCACGGTCAGCGTGGCCGATCCCTCGGCGCCCTGGCTGGTGGCGGTCACCGTTGCCTGGCCGGGGCCTGCACCGGTCACCAGGCCGTCGTCGCGTGCCCAGGCGCGGCTCGCTTGCGAGGTGGACCAGGTGACGGTGGAATTCGTGGTCGATTGTCCGGACGCGTCGGTGACTGTGGCAGTGAAGCGGACGGTGTCGCCGACGCCGACCGTTGCCGTGGCCGGCGACACGGTGACGATGACGGTGGGCAGCAGGGTTGGCGGGGGCGCGGCGGGGTCCCGGTCGCCGCCGCAGGCAAGCACCAGGGCGACCGCCGCAAGGAGTCCGGGGATTCGCATTGCGTCAGAAGTGTAAGCGCCGTTTCCGCCAATACCGTGCCAATCCCCACCAGGAGTCCTTGAAGCCCGAGGCGATGGCGTAGGCGGACGCGGTATCTTCCGTTGCGGTGGCGCCAACCCGGTCCGTCACCCAATCGGAGAAGACGCGGGCGCGTTGCCGGTCGTCGGCGCGAGAGGCCGCCCCGGAACCACCGCCCTCGCCGCCCGTTGCCAGCGATTCCCGCACCCACTCCGCCCACGCGCCCAGTTCCTCGCGCAGCTCACTGAAGTGCCGCGCGACATCGGCGTACGCCCCGAAGTGCGTCGCGACGATGCGCTCCGGCGTCCAGGCCATCACGCGGTCCATGCTCGCGCCCCACGCTTCCACGTCGATGTCGGGTGGCGGGGTTACGGGGAGGACGAGGTCGCCCCGGATCCGGATGCCGCCGACATCGCCCGCCCACGCGGTCCCCGTCGCGGCTTCGTAGTAGGCGACATGGTGCTTGGCGTGCCCGGGAACGTCGGCCACGGCGAAGCGACGGTCGCCCAGTGCCACCACGTCTCCCTCGTCCACCACCGTAATCGACGCTCGTGGCACGGGGAGGAAGTCACCCCACAGCGTCGCCATGGCGTCGCCGTAGATCCGCCCGGCCGAGGCGAGGAGTCGCGCCGGGTCGGCCATGTGGGGTGCGCCCACCGAGTGCACGTACACCTTGGCGCGGGGTGCTTCCCGCACGATCGCCCCCGTCGCGGCGGCGTGGTCCAGGTGGATATGGGTCAGCAGGATGGCGCGAACGGACGCGAATGAGTGTCCCAGCGCGGCGAGCCCCTCGCGCAGGGTGGCCAGGCAGGCCTCGGGGCCGGGATCGACCAGCGCGATTCCGCCGTCGGCCAGATCGAGGACGTTCACCCCGATCACTTCGGGGCAGCCCTGGTGAAAGAGGTCGACAATCGCGGTGCCGCCGCCGATCCGGGTGACAGTCACGGGTGGCGCGCGTCGGTCCGCAGGGCGCTCGCCGCGACCCGAGCGGCGGGCCCTCCGAACCGCGCGGGGCTCAAGAACTCCCTTCCTGAGTCGTCATCTTTTCCTTGTGTGTGCCCCATTTCTCGAACCACTTCCGCAGGTAGAGCTGGGTGCGCAGGAAGTTGGAGGGCCGTGACGAGGTACCGTGCCATTCGTCCTGGAAGCGGACCATCACGGTCGGCACGCCGATGTAGTGCAGGGCCTGGTAGAACTCCTCGGTCTGTGGCATCGGCGTACGCAGATCCATCTCCCCGGTGAGGAACATCGTGGGGGTGGTGACGTTGCCGACGTAGAAGATGGAAGAGCGGTCGATCCACTCGGCCGGGTCCTCCCAGAAGGGCTTCTCGAAGGTGCGCATGTAGCCGATGGCATCCGATGTCCCCATGGCCGACATCCAGTTCACGATGGGACAGTTGGCGGAGGCGGCGGTGAAGCGATCCGTGTTGCCCACGATGTAACTGGTCAGGATTCCCCCGCCGGAGCAGCCGTACACGAAGAGATTGTCTTCGTCCACGTACCCCCGTTCGAGCATCTCGTCCACCCCGCTCATGAGGTCGGGGAAGTCGGCGCCCGGATAGTCGTGGTTGATCGCGTTGGCGAACTCCGTGCCATAGCCGGTTGAGCCACGGGGATTGGTGTACAGGACGACGTAGCCGTTCGACGCGTGTTCCTGGAAGGCGAAGTTGAAGCTCCCGTTGTACATGCCGTGGGGGCCGCCGTGGATCACCAGCATGAGCGGATACTTCTCAGCCGGGTCGAAGTCCGGCGGCTTCACGATCCAGCCCTGGATGCGGAAGCCGTCCGAGGAGTCGTACCACACCTCCTCGACCTCGCCCAATCCGACATGGCCCAACACATCCGTATTTGCTTCGGTCAGGCGCACCACGGCCTCCGGATGGGTGAGATTGAAGCGGTAGATGTCCCCCGCCTCGTGGGCATCCGAGATTACCCCGACGGCGGTGCCGTCCTCGGAAAAGGAGGACATCGAGAACATGTGTTTGCCCGACGTGAGTTCGCTGACTCCGCGGTCCAGCGAGGCGAAGTGAAGCTGCCTGTACCCGTCCCGGTTGACGTCGAAGTAGAGCCCGGCTCCATCCGGTGCCCACGTCATCTGCCCTACCTGGCGATCGTAGTCCCCCGAGATGACCCGCGAGTCCGACCCGTCCCGGTTCATGACATGGATCTTCATGTTGCGGTAGGTGTCGCGGTGCGCGCCAATGCCCGTATAGGCGATCAGCGAACCGTCGGGCGAGGGGACCGGACCGCTGTCCGGGCCGCGCCGGTGCGTCAGCCGCCGGATGTCCCCGGTGGCCACCGCCACCGCGTAGATCTCGGATTCCTGCCAGTGCTCGGGCCGGGCCCAGTCCTCCTCCCGGTACGAAGTGAAATAGATCTCGCTGCCGTCGGGGCTCCAATGGATCGACGAATGGTTCCAGTCCCCGTCGGTGAGCTGGCGGGGTGTTCCGCCGCCCGCGGGGACGACGAAGACATGTGTCCAGCCCGTGTCCACGTATCCGGTGCGGTCCCGCTTGTACGCGGCCCGCTCCACCACTTTGGGCTCGCGGGTCCACGTCGCTCCTTCGGGCCTTGAAGGCAGGTCGACTCCGGCGAAAGCAGCCTGGTCGGACACCCTGCTGGTAAACGCGATCCAGTTGCCGTCGGGTGACCACCGGGCGTTGGAAGGTCCATTCTCCAGCCGGGTGACCTGGCTGGACAGGCCCTCGGCATCCATCCACCTGACAAAGATCTGGGAACCTTGGGGATCACCGGGGGCGGTGTAGAGGATCCGGGTGCCGTCCGGAGACCACGCCGCTCCGCCGCCGTCCAGAAGGTGCCGCTTCCTCGATCCGTCGATGTCCATGATCCAAAAGGACGACTCGCGGCGGTCGTTGACCTCGTCGATCCATCCGAGGGTGTAGACGACCCGCGAACCGTCGGGCGAGATCCTTGGGTTGGACACGGTTTCCATGTCCATGTAGTGGTCGAGGGAAAGCCGTTCCTGCGCGGTGGCGGGGGCGGCTGCGATGGTGGCGGCCGTCGCGCCGGCCAGCAGCCCGTGGGAAAATATGCTACGGACAGTCAGGGCGACCCGTGTTGCCGGCAATGGCTCGATGGGCCGCGGGAGGGGTGGGAACAGGCGTTTCATCGGTCTTCGCTCCTGTGCGTGGTGCTCATGTGTGCGTGATCCGGGTGGCGGGGCTGTCAGTCCTGGTCGGACGGCCGCATGATCGCCTGCCCCGGGTAGACCCCATCCACTATGGTTCCGTCCCGGACTACCGGCGTACCGCCGACGAGCACGACCATGAACCCGCGGGACGGCGTTGCGGGAGCGTCGTAGTTGGCGAGGTCGAGCACCGTCTCCGGATCGAAGAGAGCCAGGTCGGCGTCGGCGCCCACCTGCACACGGCCCTTCCGAGCCATCTCCGGGGCCGCTCCCTCGACCCGCCTTGCGGGCAGGATGGTCATCTTGGCCAGGGCATCCATCAGGGTCAACGCGCCGCGGTCCCGGGAATAGTGTCCCAGAATCCGGGCAAAGGTGCCCGCGCCCCTGGGGTGGACGGACAGGTGCAGGAAAGGAATGCCGTCGCTGGCCGCGATCACGTCCGGCTGGGCCACGATCCACTCGTTGGTCTCCTCGTTGCGGCCGTGGATCACCACCCATCCCCCCTGCTCACGGTATTCGGCGAAGGTGCGGGCGTTGAGCCGTTCCTCCTGGCCCGGCCACTGAAGCCGCTGGTAGTCGGAGTCGTCGAGGCCCACCCAGGGATCGAAGAGCGCCGACTCGATGAAGGTGGACGACGCTGTGTACGGGTATGCTTCGGTGGTGATGTCGACGCCTCGCTCGCTCGCGCCCCGGATCATCCCCAGCGCTTCCCGGGCGTCCTCGTCGGCGCTGGAGTTGAGGTGGACGACGTGCACCGATGCGCCTGTGGCCGCGGCGTTGGCGATGACCTCCTGGAAGGGGCCGAGGTTGCCGCCCTCGTCCGCGGCACGCAGGTGTACGTAGGCCGGCACTCCGTGAGCCTCGGCCGACTCGAAGAGGTCGAAGATCTCGGCGCGAGACGCGCCCGGGGTGTAGGTGATCCCGAAGCCGTACCCGAGGCCGCCTTCCTCCAGGCCAGCTTCCATTAGAGCGGCGAGTTCGACGGTCCGTGCGTCATCCAGCTCCTCGTAGATGATATCCGAGCCCATCGATTCGTTCACGCCGGGGGGCAACGTCGGCTGGTGTCCGACATCGATGCCCGCCAGCAGCTTGGCCCGGGCGTTCGGATGGCTGACCGTCGCGCCGAAGTTGAGCAGGGCCCGCGCCTCGCGGGATGCGTACCAGGGCGCCACCGGGTACACGCCTATCTCCATTTCCAGAGCGGTGGTCACGCCGTCCAGGGCCTGCAGCCGCTCGCTCACCGGATCCTGCCCGTGCGCGTGCAGGTCGATGAAGCCGGGCGCGACCACGAGGCCGGTCGCGTCGATCGTGTCCCGGCCGGTGATGTCGTCGTCGGTGACGGCCGTGATCGTGCCGTCTCGAACACCGACGTTGCGGGGAGCGTCCAGCCCGGTTTCGGGGTCCATGACGCGCCCGTGCAGGACGACGATGTCGTTGGGCGCGGAGCACGCAGCCGCGAGGAGGAGGGCGGGGAGGAGGTGGTGGGGCCGGAGCCGGGTCGTCGAGTGGGGCATGGTGCTATCCGTGGTGTGGGGAAGGCGACGTCTGAGACTTGATCGACCGGGCCGCGCGGCGCAAGCTTACGCTCCGGTCAGACCTCAACGTACAGTGATGCCGTGATGCGCACCCGCCCATGCCAGCCCCCGCCCCACCCGGCCCCGCTCCCCGGGCTCGGCCGGTTGGTGATCCCCGTTCTGGTGCTCACCCTGCTCGTTCTCGTTCCCCCGCCCCGCCCTGCCACCGCGCAGGCGCAGGCCTCGACCGGGGTCATCCGGGGCGTGGTACGGGACGCCCTCGGCGCTCCTCTCCCCGAAGCGGAGGTCGTGATCACGCACCGGGAGACGGGGCTGCGAACCAGCGTGCGGACAACCCCGTCCGGCACCTTCGTCCGCCCGCTCCTCCCGGTCGGCACCTACGACGTCGTCGTGCGGGGAGCGGGCCAGCTCGGCGAGGAGACCGCGCCCGGGCCTGGTTCTCCGCGTCGGCGAGACTCTCGATCTGTCGTTCAGCTTCCGCCCCCTCGAGCTTGAGGGGATCATCGTCGAGGGGGAACGCGAGCACCTCGTGCATCCCGAGGATGTGACCAGTTCCACCCGGCTCTCGGAAGAAGTCGTGGACGGGCTCCCCAACAACGGGCGCAACTATCTGGACTTTGCGCTGCTGACACCCGGTGTGGCGATCTCGCAAGGACCTGATGGTGACGAGCTGAACATCAACGGGCAGCGGGGGATCTTCAACAACTTCATCGTCGACGGTGCCGACTTCAACAATCCGTTCTTTGGGGAGCAGCGGGGCGGACAGCGGTCCGCGTTCACCTTCAGTCAGGACGCCATCGAGGAGGTGGTTGTGGTGAACCAGGGGGCGACGGCCGAGTTCGGGAGGTCGGCCGGGGGTTTTGTGAATGTGATCACAAAGTCGGGGACGAACGACCTTGCGGGAACGGCACACTACTTTGGGCAGTGGGATGGGGTCTCGACAGCGGCCTCGACCGCGCTCGAAGGGGCCAAGCCCGACTTCTCCCGTGGAGAGGTCGGCTTCACCCTCGGCGGTCCGATCGTTCGCGACAGGGCCTTCTTCTTCGTCGCGTACGACCGGCAACAATACTCGGAGACGAAGCAGACCCACCGGCTGGTGGTCAATCCGGCGAACATGCAAAAGCTGGATCAATTCCTGAAGACCGAGTGGCCCGGGCTCTTCGATGGCGAGTTCGGACCCATCGGGCGCTCCGACGACGCTCGTGCCCTGCTGGCGAAGGCCGACGTCCACCTCGACGGGCGAAATCAGGTCTCCTTCAAGTACAACTACAACTGGTCCGAGCAGCTGAACGGAACCTTCGACGTGGACTCCTGGGGACTGTCCTCGAACGGGGTCGAGACGGACCGGGCCCACGCCTTCAACGCGAGCCTTCGGTCGCTGCTCAGCAGTACACTGTCCCACGAGCTGCGCCTGCAGTGGGCCCGGGAGGACCGTGTACGCTGGTATGACGGCCCCCTCCTGCCGGGCTCCACTCCACCACCGACACCGCAGTTCGCGACCCTCGGCGGCCGGCCCTTCCCGGACATCGGCATGGACTTCGTGGACGGGTTCCGGATCGGCCTGCCGTTCTTCCTGCCCATCGACCCGTCGTACGACACTCGTCTGCAGGTCGTCGACAACTGGTCGTGGCTCCGTGGCAACCACCTCTTCAAGGCGGGCGTGGAGTTCAACCGGACGCGGGCCCAACAGCAGTTCATCGGCTTCGCCAACGGACGCTACATCTTCGATTCGGTGGACGGCTTCATCAACTTCGTGACCCGGGGGAACCGGTACGTCACATGTTCGGATGGGTCGGACAGCGCGGCAGGCACATGTCCCGACGGGACGAACATCACGGGGCCGGTGCTCCTCTACCTCCAGTCGGGGACGGTTCCGGGCATACAGCCGGACCGTCTCGGCAGGGGTGACTTTCGGGTCAGCGAGCTGGGCTTCTTCGTGCAGGATGCCTGGAAGCCGAATGAACGGCTGACCCTGAACCTCGGGCTCCGCTGGGAGGGAACCTGGCATCCGGGCGTGGTCGTGGAGCCCGAAGCCACCTTCTACGGACGGTACCTGAGCGACCCGCGCTTTCCTTCGAACGGGACGATACCGGACGATCTGGACAACTTCCAGCCGCGCGTCGGATTGGCCTGGGACGTGTCCGGCGACGCCCGGACAGTGGTCAGACTCAACGCGGGCGCCTACCATGCGCGCATACCGATCCTGGTCTTCGCCCAAAGCGTGACCACGAACGGCGCCTACCAGCAGATCTTCTCCCGGAGCAGCTTCGGACTGCCGGGGCAGGGACCGCCTCCGATCGGCGAACTCATCGACGGGAGCACCACCACGCCGTTCCTGCCCGACATTCACGTCACGTCAAGAAATCTGGAGCTGCCTCGCACCTGGTCGTTCGCGGCGGAGGTCGAGCGCGAACTGCCGCGCGGGGTGGCTGCGAGCGTCTCATACCAGCATGCTCGCGGCGACCACCTCTTCCGTTTCGTCAACCGCAACGATGCGATCTTCGGGTCGCCCTTCGGGCTCGGGACCCACCCGGAGGGGGGCGGGATCGGGACACTGACGGTGGCCGAGAGCACGGCACGTTCCCGCTACCATGCGGTGACGGCGGGGCTGCGGGGCCGGGGCGCGTTTGACGGCCTGCTGACCTTCGACCTGAGCTATACCCTTTCGTTCGACAAGTCCGACGACGACAACGAACGCGACCCCTTCACCTTCCGCTACGCCGACGCTTCGAATCTGGCGCCCGAATTCGGCTGGTCGGACCGGGACCGGCGGCACAAGGCCACCGGCTACCTGGCGTTCTCACTCCCGGGCGGGGTCGCGTTCAGCAACATCGTGCGCTATCTGTCAGCGTCTCCGGTGTCGGAGAGCTGTGCGGAACGCGGGGCCCGCGCCACTCAGCCGTCGGACCGGATCTGCGCGAACGGCACGATTCTGGAGCGGAACACGCTGCGCCGCGAGAACGCGTTCTTCACCTGGGATGTGAAGCTGTCACGGTCCTTCCCCATCGCGGGCGGGAGAATGGTCGAACCGGTCATCGAGGTCTTCAACCTGACCAATGCGGACAACTCCCTGGACGCCGCGCACGGATCGCTTCTCTTCAACTTCGACGGCACCATCCGCAGCGGGCTGGGAGACACGCGCCGGGCGCAGCTGGGGGCGCGGATCACGTTCTGAAGCGCACCGTCAGGATCGCTGCTACGACTTGGGAATCTCCTTGTCGGGATCCACAAAGGGCCGCGGCACCACCGTGGCATCCCGCTCGCCGTCCGGCGTTGTCACGCCCAGGCGCGTCCCAAGCGTACCGGCGGCTGCCGGCACCATCGCATACCCGATATTCCTGCCGAGACGCGGCGAGTACACCGCGGAGCTGATGAAGCCGATCTCCTCTCCATTCTGATGTACCGGCCAGCGGGTCATGTTGAGGTCGAGCGGCGCACCCGAGATCTCGACGCCGGCGAGGAGTCGCCGAGGCCCCTCTTCAGCGATGCGGGCCAGCGCCTCGCGCCCGATGAAGTCGCCCTTCTGGACCAAGTCCACCTGCCACCCCAGGCCGACTTCGTACGGGTTGGTGTCCAGCGTCATGTCGATGCCGTAGTTGAGGATGCCGGCCTCGACGCGGCGGATGTCGGACGGACCCGTGGGAGAGATGCCCAAGTCGCGTCCCGCCTCCATCACGCGGTCCCATAGATCCATCCCCCGGCTTCCATCCCTCAGGTAGATTTCGTAGCCGACCTCGCCACTCCAGCCGGTGCGGGTTACGACCACCGGAATACCGTCCAGTTCGGTCTCCACGAACCAGTAGTAGCGGAGCCCCGACACCTCGTCGCCGAAGAGCCTGCGCACGACTTCCTTCGACTTCGGGCCCTGGACCTGCATCGGCGAGACGTCCGGTTCGCACAGGTTTACGTCGAGGCCGGAGTTGAGGGCGACGCCCTTCGCCCACAGCAGAATGTCGCTGTCCGCCAGCGCCAGCCAGAAGTGGTTCTCGCCCAGGCGCAGCAGCACGGGGTCGTTCACGATGCCTCCGTCCTCGGCGGTGACGAGGACGTACTTGCCCTGCCCGACGGCGCACTTGGACAGGTCCCTGGGGGTGAGCAGGTTCGTGAACTCGAAGGCGTCCGGACCGGTGATCTCGACTTGCCGCTCCACGCCCACGTCCCACACCGTGACCCCGGTCAGCAGCTTCTCGTATTCGGCGTGCAGGTCGTCGTAGCGGGTCGGGAGAAACATGTGATTGTACATCGTGTAGTTCAGGCACCCCGCGCGCAGCGTGGCTTCGAAGTACGGGGATCTCCGTAGTCGAGCTCCGCGCTGGATCAGAGCCATGTCGAAGGTGGCGGCCATGAGTGTTGTCTCCTCGGGTGAAAGGGTGGGATCAGGGTGGGACGGACGGCCCGCGGCTATGTCTGCCGGCCCAAACGTGCGGCTTGCCCTCGGTCACGCAAGATTTCACGTGCGGCCAGGCGGCCCGGAGCTCCCGTAACGCCGCCTCCCGGATGGGTGCCGGAGCCACACAGGAACAGCTTCTCGACCGGCGTCCGGTACCGGCTCCACCCGGCGATCGGGCGCAGGAAGAGCAGCTGGTCGAGACCCATTTGCCCGTGGTATTCGTCACCGCCGGTAAGCCCGTACTCGGTCTCGAGGTCGAGCGGAGTGAGCAGGCGATGGTCGACAATTTGTTCGCGTAGGCCGGGAAGGCATTGATCGAACACATTCAGCACACTGGCCAGCAGGGCGGCGCGCGGTGGGTCGTCTTCCCAGCTGGCGGAGCGCAGCCGATAGGGGGCATAGCGGATCTGGACGGAGGCAAGATGCCGGCCGTCGGGGGCGAGCTCGGGGTCGTGCAGCGTCGGAATCACCATGTCGAGGTGCGGACGGTCGGAGCAGCGGCCGTACTTGGCGTCGTCGCTGGCGCGCTCCAGGTACTCCAGGTCGGGGGCTACCACAGTGTGGCCGGAAAGCCGCTGGGCGGCGTCGGGGATGGGTGGGAGCCCTTCGAGCAGGAGGTGCAGCGTTGCAGTGGTTCCACGCAGCTGGATGTTGCCCACCTTGCGGTTGAACTCGGGGCCCAGGAGGGGCGCGCCCACGAGCCCGAAGAAGGTGCGGCGAGGGTCCGCGCCCGACACCACACAGCGGGCGGAGATCTCCTCGCCGCCGGCCAGCAGCACCCCGGTGGCGACCCCGTCCTCCACCAGAATGCGCTCCACCTCGGCCCCTGTGCGAACCTCGGCTCCGCCCGCTCGCGCCGCCGAGGCCAGGGCATCGGATAGCGCGCCGATGCCACCCTTCACGAAGACGGAGGAGCGAAAACCGCACGCTTCGCTCCCTGTGGCGTGATAGAGCATGCGGAAGGCCCCTCCCATGGCGCTCGGGCCGTGCCTTGCTCCCGGCAGTGCACTGCTGCCCAGCAACCCCTTCAGGACGTCGTTGGTGAACCAGTCGTCGAGAAGATCCCGCGCCGGGAGCGGGAGCACGCGCAGCAGTTCCACCATGTTGCGCTTGCCGAGCCTTCCCGCCTGCAGAAGGGGCCGCAGCAACCGGATGCGTTCTTTGGCGGTCGCGCCGTGCAGGACGGGGGCGGGGTGGCTGAGGACGACCCGCAGCGCGCGCGCCACCGAGCGCAGGTAGTCGGCCCAGTCGGAAAAGCGGGACGCGTCCACCGGGCTCCGGCGCGCAATCTCGTCGTGGGTCCTGCCAGAGTCGCGCCAGAGGGTCAGCGCCTCGCCTCCGCCGGTGAGCGAGGTCGCCACCGCGGGCGGATGGACCCATTCCAGCCCGTAGGCGTGCAGCCCGAGGTCGGAGACGATGTCCCGCTGGAAGAGACCAGCGTCCTGCGCGCCCACGTTGACCCGGCATCCGGGGAAGATCTCTTCGGTCGCTGCGGCGCCCCCGACGACCTCGCGGCGCTCCAGCACGACCACCTTCCACCCAGCGTCGGCGAGCATGGCGGCAGTGACCAGGGCGTTGTGGCCCGCGCCCACGACGACCGCGTCGTACGTCTTCACGGTCTCCACTCCCGGTTCACCGTCCACGCCCCCGGCGGCGGCCGCGTCCGACGTCGGCGAGCACGGCGGTGGCCGCCAGCCTCCCCGGCGCGCCCATGATCCCGCCTCCCGGGTGCGTGCCCGAGCCGCACTGGTAGTAGCCTCGCACCGGCGTCCGGTACCTGGCGTATCCCGCGACCGGGCGGAGGAAGAAGAGCTGCGACGGAGTCAGCTCGCCCTGGAAGATGTTGCCCTGCGAGAGGCCCGTGGTGCGCTCGATGTCCAGCGGGGTGACGACCTGACGGTGCAGGATGATGTCCTTCAGATCGGGCACGTATTGGGCCAGCGTGTCGATCACGGTGTCGCCGAAGGCCTCGCGCCGGTCGTCCCAGTTCCCTTCGCGCAGCTCGTAGGGCGCGTACTGCACGAAGCAGGACATGACGTGTTTGCCCGGGGGGGCCATCCCGGGATCGATCGCCGAGGGGATGACGATGTCGATGTACGGCTCCTTCGAGTAGTCCCCGTACTTCGCGTCGTCGTAGGCGCGTTCGAGGTAGTCGATGGAGGGGCTGATGGAGACGGCACCGCGCAGATGGGGCCCGAAACCGGGCATGCAGGTGAAGTCGGGGGCCGCGTCGAGCGCCAGATTCACCTTTGCGGAGGAGCCCCGGAAGCGGAACGCGCGCACGCCGCGAACCAGTTCGTCGGGGAGTTCGCGCTCTTCGACGAGGTCGAGGAAGGTGCGGCGCGGGTCGAGGCTGGAGGACACCACCTTCGCGTGCAGCTCGTCTCCGTTGGCGAGTGCGACCCCGGTGACGCGCCCGTTCCTGACCAGCACCTGCTGGACCGGCGCGTCCGTGCGGATCTCCGCTCCCGCCTCGCGCGCTGCGGAAGCGATCGCCTCTGCGACCGCCCCGGTCCCGCCCTTGGCGAAGCCCCACGCCCGGAAGTGTCCGTCGATCTCGCCCATGTAGTGGTGAAGCAGGACGTAGGCGGTGCCTGGGGAGCGCGGACCGAGGAAGGTGCCGATGATCCCGCTCGCGGACATCGTGGCCTTGAGCACGTCCGTCTCGAACCACTCCTCCAGGAAGTCGGCGGCGCTCATGGTCATCAGCTTCGCGAGCATATGGAACTGTTCCGACTCGAGGCCCAGGAAGTGCTTCGCGAGGCCAAGCAGGCCGGAGATGTCACCCGGGCCCAACCGGGTGGGATCGGGTGGCACGATACCGAGCAGGTACTTGACCGCGCGGGCCATATGGAAGAGCGACCGGCCGTAGTCGTCGTACGCCTCCGCGTCGCGGACGGAGAAGCGGGCAATCTCTCGCCAGCTGCGGTAGTGATCGGCGTCCCGGTAGAGGCGGTTGCCGTCTGGCAGCGGGGTGAGCGTGCTCTCCAGCGGCAGGATCGTGAGTCCGTGGCGGGGGAGCTCCAGTTCGCGGATGATCTCCGGGCGCATCAGGCTGACCACGTACGAGAACACGCTGTAGCGGAAGCCCGGGAAGATCTCCTCGGTGACGGTGGCGCCTCCCAGCAGCGGCCGCGCTTCCAGCACGCACACGTCGAGGCCCGCGCGCGCCAGGTAGGCCGCGTGCACAAGGCCGTTGTGCCCGCCGCCCACCACGATCACGTCGTATTTCCGGGTCATTGCCGGTCGAAAGCAGCGGGGATTCCTGCAGCGGGCTGGACCTGACTCCGCTTGCGGGCGGGGTCGAAGAAGGGCGTCTTCACCACCCTGGCGGGCACCTTGTGGCGCACGAACTCCACGGTCAGCTCGACGTCCACCCGGCCGGCGGGCCTGGCGAAGGCGCGCCGGATGGTGGCCAGCGCGACGTACTTCTTGAGGATGGGCGAAAAGGTGGAGCTGGTCACGTAGCCGACCTGCCTGCCGGCGGCGTAGATCGGCACCGGATCGCGCGAGGCACGTCCGGCAACCAGGGGGGGCAGCCCGACGGAGGCGAAGCGCGCTTCGATGCGCGGCCAGTCGACTTCGAGGCCGGCGAAGACCCATTCGGAGGGTTTGGCAGCTTCCCGCTCGAGCGCCTTTCTGCCGACGAAGTCACGGCCGGGGCGAGGCTGGACGGTCCACCCGAGCCCCGCCTCGCAGGGAGACGACTTTCGGGACTCGATGAGCGCCGTCCAGGTCGAGACGTAGTCCACCTCCTTGAGCGGCAGCCCCGCTTCGATGCGAGCCACGTCGAGGGCATCGAGGCCGGCCGGCGCGAGCCCGTATCCGCGGCCCGTCTCCATGAGGGCGTCCCAGACGGCGAGCGCGTGCTCGGGGGGCACCCAGATCTCGTATCCCAGGTCTCCGGTGTAGCCGGTGCGGGTGATCGTGACCGGGGCCGCGCCGATGAACCCTTCCGTGAGCGCGAAGAAGGGGAGCGCAGCGATGTCCGCGCCGGTCACCAGCCGGGCCAGGATGTCCCGCGATGTGGGACCCTGCAGCGCCAGCGCGGCGAGATCGAGAGTGATGTCGCGCACGGTCGCGTCCATCCCCAACGCGCAGTCCTGGAGCCAGCGCAGGCACGGGTCTGCGGCGGTGATGCGGAAGGTGTCGGCACCCATCCGCTGCACGGTGCCGTCGTCGATCAGCTTGCCCGCCTCGTCGCACCAGGGGGTGTACAGCACCCTGCCGCGCGGGCAGTCGAAGGCATCCCGGGTGACCACGCGGTCCACCAGCCAGGCCGCGTCGGGGCCGGTGACCTCGTACTTGCGAAGGGGTGACACGTCGAAGAGCGCCGCCCCGCTGCGAACCGCGTAGTACTCGTACTCGTGGCTCGGCTCGTAGCTGAGCGCGATGGCATAGCCGGACCAGTTGCTCCAGCGCCGGCTGTGGCAGAGGGGGGCCGTGCGGGGATGGAAGGGGGTATCGAGGAGCATTCTTTCTCCGTGAATCTCGGTCGGGCAGCCATTAGAATGGGCACCGATGTCCAACAACACCAGGTCCGCCCGCGGCCGCCGGACGGACCCGGCAAGGGGATGTTCGCCAAGCTGCCGGCCCACCCGGGGCCGAGTCCCGCCATCCGGACCTTCTCCGCAGTTCGCTCGGTCCGTCGAATGTTTGTTCCTGACAACGTTGAAATCTTGTTTCTGTAGTCGTCGAAATTCTGTCTCCGAAAGCATTGAAAACGTGTCTTCATCCTGCCATGCGTGTGAACCGAAGCTACGTGGACGACATATGCCGTGCCGATCTCCAGCGCGTCGACGGAGTGCGGAGAGACCCCGGAAGAGTCCATCGTTTCCTCCAGTCGCTGGCTCGAAACGTCGCGACCTACGCGTCCCTCGCAACCATCGCCCGCGACGTTGCCGGTCCGGACCAGACCTCGATGACCGGACACACGGCCCGCTCGTACCTCACCAGCCTCGAACACCTCATGGTTGTGGAAGATCAGCCGCCGTGGGCACCTCATCTGCGGTCCCGATCCCGACTGCAGGTATCTCCAAAGCGTCACTTCGTGGATCCATCCATCGCAGCGGCGGCGCTCGGCGCGGGACCGGAACACCTGCTCCGCGATTTCCCCTGGTTCGGCTTTCTCTTCGAGTCGATGGTGATCCGGGATCTGCGCGTCTACGCCCAGGCCATCGGCGCAAAACTGTACCACTACCGCGACGACACCGGCCTCGAGGTGGATGCCATCGTCGACGCCGGCCCCGGTAGGTGGACGGCCTTCGAGATAAAGCTCGGTCTGAGCCGGATCGACGATGCGGCGCGCTCACTCCTGAAGTTCGCGGATCGGGTCGATGCGAGCCGGTGTGGTGACCCCGCCGCTCTAGGCGTCATCGTTGAGCGCGGGTTCGGGTATGTCAGACCCGACGGGGTGAGTGTGATCCCGCTGGGGGCGCTTGGGCCGTAGAACCACTACACCAGCTTGGCCAGCACCCCCAGCAGCCGGTCCACATCCGACCGGTTGTTGAACATCCCCACAGCGGCGCGCAGCAACTTCCCGTCCTCCTGGAAGGTGATGGACACACCCTCGTCGGCGAGCGCCCCGGCGAGCGTTTCGTGGTCGAGGCCGTGGTAGAAGCTGACGATCGCGGATGGATTACGCGGCGGAGTGAACAGCTGCATCCCGAGCGCCTCGGCGCCCGCGCGCAACTCACCGGCCAGCGTGTGAGTGTGCGCAGCGATCCGGTCGAGGCCGACGCCCTCGAGGAAGCCCAGAGCGGCTTCCATGGCGGTGACGGGGCCGTACGCGGGGTTGGCGTACTGGAGCTTGTCCGCGCCTGTCTTGAGGCGGAAGCGGTGGCCGGCAAGCGTCTCGGCGACCTGGCTGTGTCCGTAGCGGTCGGGAGTCATCCACTCGAGGTGCTCGCGGCGGACGTAGAAGGGCGCGCAGCCGAAGTCGGCGTGCAGCCACTTGTATCCGTTGCCGCACGCGAAATCGACGCCCTCTTCGTGAAGGTCGGTGGGGAAGGTGCCCCACGCCTGGATCGCGTCGGCGTACAGGTACGCACCGTGGGCGTGGGCGAGGCCGGCCAGAGGCGGCAGCTCGTAGCGGAAGCCGTTCCGGTTCGAGACCCAGGCCACGCTGATGAGGCGGGTGCGTTCATCCGTGTGCGCGGCGAAGTCGTCGACCGTGACCACACCGTCCCGCGACGGGACGATCCGCAGTTCGATGCCCTCGCGGCGCTCCAGCTCGCGGTAGAGCACGAACGTCGTGACGAAGTGGAGTTCGTCGACCACGACGTTGTCGCCCGGGCGCCACGCCATCGCGCTCGCGATGATGTTCTCGGCGCCGCTCGTGGCGTATAGGAACGCGAGTTCGTCCTCATCGGCGCCGAAGAGGTTGGCGAACTTCGTGCGCGCGCCGTCCAGGGCAACCCGCCCGCTGCCCCGGTTGCGCTGAAGCATCTTCTCGTCCGCGTAGGCGCGCAGAGCGTCGCGGACCGGAACGGAGAGCGGCCCGCTCGACGCGGTATTGAGGTAGGCGAGTTCTTCGGTGACGGGGAAGCTGGCGCGGACGCCGAGGGGGTCGTCGGAGCTGGCCGATAGGCGCCGACCGCTACCGGTCCCGGGCGAATCGCCCCCGTTGCCGGCATGAGCCGTCAAGCCACGAGTCGCCGAAAGGGTTGAGAGTCCGGCGGCGGCGGTGGTGGCGAGGAAGTGGCGTCGGTTCAATGAGTGCATGAGTCTTCTTCCTGGGTTCCCTGGGGGGCAAGCCGCGAATGACGGAATGATCCTAGCGCGGCGCGATGGGGGTTGCCAGCGTGGGCGACGGGATTGCTGGGTTCTCTGGACCAATCGGAGCGAACCCACGCCCGGAGCGACTCACGGGTGAGGCGTCGGCATCCAGTACCCGACCGGAGGTTCGCATGGTGCGCAGGGGATGAGGCTCGGCTCCCGCGTCGTCAGATCCTGCCAGCCTCGTGGCCGGGCGTGCATCGCCCAGGCCGAGACAAGTCCCAGGGCCGCATCCCGCTCATGCTCGGACTCCAGGTCGCCGATTGGCGTTCCCGCAAGTACGTCCCCTGTGTCGAGCAAGTCGCCCAGGGTGATCTTCCCGGGGGGCCTCTCTGAAGTTGCAATCTTCAACAGCCACAGTAGGGCCTTGGGATGGCACTCGCTCAGCAAAAGACCCTGAAAGTGTCTTCGGAGGAGGATCCCACAGGCGAGACCTTGAACCACACATGCGCCCCTCAGCGAATTGAGGTGCATAACGGTCCCGTGCGGCCAGGGGGCTCCGAGGTCCGCAATCCGCTTTCTGACGTCTTCGTCCGCGGCCCTCTTCCCGCTGGGGGTCCAGTACATGGGACTATCCAGCCCCGCCGCAACTACAGTGCCCGAGTCGCGAAGAGCGGCCCATACCCCGCAAACGGCCCCCTGGGCGTGGTCGGCCGTCCCTGTCTTTCGCAGCCGAACAGGCAGTTCGGCGTCGATCTCCCCAACAGCCCAGCCGAATGAACCTTTTCCGCCGGGGTCGAACCCTAGAACGATTGCCATTTGCGTACTTCCGGAAGCTGGAGTCGAAGCTGACGAAGAGAGTCAAGCGGACTGTCGCACGGGGCAGTAGCTCAGTTGGGAGAGCGCCTGCCGACGGTCGGCTTGTTCTCCAAAGTTGACCTCCGACGGTGCGGTGTAGCAAGATAGTCCAGATCGCTTCCGTAAAGGCCAGGAAGTGTCGCGAGTCCCGGGGCCGAAGTACGCACGTGGGGCGCGGCACCGACCCGGTGACACATCCAGAAGTCTGGTCCAGACATGGCGGAATCTCGCAGGTCGTTCCTGAAGCAGTCGGTCGCCACGGTGGCCGCGGCGTCCGTGGCCGGGTGCGCGCCGGACGCAGGCCGGAGGCTGGCCGCGGAGGCCGGCGGATCGCCGGCCCCCCTTCCCGCCGGCACCCTGCGGGCCGTCGCCGAAGCCGTCCTGCCTGCCGAGCTTGGCGACGAGGGGCGCGAGCGGGCCGTGGCTGCCTTCGAGCGCTGGTCCGAAGGGTTGGAGCCCGTCGCCGAGCTGAGCCATCCGTACCTGGTCCCCGAAATCCGGTACTCGGGGCCGGACCCGAGGCCGGGGTGGGCCGCCCAACTCGAAGGTCTGGACAAGGAATGCAGGAGTCGCCACGGGGTGTCCTTGGCCGCCATTGACATGCCCGAGCGGCGAAAAATGTTGGAGCGCCCTCTCGGGCAGGCCGGACCGAGTCTGGGCTCCCCGGCAAGCGCGGACCACATCGCGGTCGCACTGATGGCCCACTTCTTCGCGTCTCCGGTCGCGACCGACCTGTGCCATGGGCGGGTCATCGGGAAGCAGCAGTGCCGGGGCTTGGACGGGGCGGGTGCGGAACCCGCAGTGCTGGTGGCCGGAGGCGCCCCATGAGCCGCGTAGTCGAGAGCGACATCTGCATCATCGGGGCGGGGATCAGCGCGGCGATGGTGGCGGAACGGCTCGCCGAGCATACGACGGCGTCCATCACCGTGGTGGAAGCCGGCGGGCGGACCGCGTCCCTCGATGAGCGGTCCCTGACCCGGGCCCGGATGCTGGCCTACGGCGAGAACCCCTACCCGAACGACCACATCCCCGGCCAGACCGGCACGGGCGCCATGTACCGATCAATGGTGGTCGGCGGCTCGGGGATGCACTGGGGCGGCGCCGTGCCGCGCTACTCGCCGGAGGACTTCCGGGTCCGCTCCCTGTACGGGGTCGGCTTCGACTGGCCGATTTCGTTCGACGACCTGGATCCGTACTACCAGGAGGCAGAGGAGCGCATCGGCGCGGCGGGTGAACAGGGCCCCCCGGAGTACGATCCGCGCTCGCAGCCCTACCCCATGCCGCCGCTGCCGCTGTCGTACAACTTGGCGCGCATGCGTGAGTGGACCGATCGCGCGGGGGTCCCCTTCTGGACACAGCCCTGGACGCGCAACACCGAGCCCTACCGGGGGCGTAACGTCTGTCAGCGCTGCGACACCTGTGCCGTCTGCCCGACGGGCGCCAAGTACACGCCCGACTTCGCCTTCGACCAACTGCTGGCGGACGGTCGCATCGAGCTGGTCACCCGTACCCTGGTGCGCCGCCTGACCGTGGAGCCGGGTACCGACCGGATCGCCGTCGCGGAGGCCGTGGACCGCGACGCGCCCGACGAGCCGGTCGAGTTCCGCGCGAGCACCTTCGTGATCGCCGCCGGGCACGCCTGGAGCTCCCATCTGCTGCTGCTTTCGGCGAGCAGCCGATACCCGGACGGCCTAGCCAACCGCACCGGCAACGTGGGCCGCTACATGACGGGACATTGGTACGCAAGCGGCTTCATCGACCTGCCGATGCGTCTCTACCCGGGCATCTTCGCCAACAACAGCCTGCTTTCGCACCGCTTCGCGAGTCCGGGACCGCTGGACCGCTACCTGCGCCACGACCTGCGCCTGTGGGAGTCGGATGTGGGCCGCGCCCCGCGCCTGAAGGGCGACGACGGTCGGCTCCTCTGGGGTGACGAGATCATGGCCGATTGGCGGGCGCGCACCGAGGCCGCCGCCACCGCGCGGATCCGCGCCTACTACGACGTGATCCCCGACCGGGACAGCCACCTGACCCTCGACGGCGCCACAAGGAACGCCATGAGCGATCCGATGCCCCGTATCGACTTCCGCGCGGCCCAGGCAACCATTGACCTGGAGCGCCACACGCACGACACGATCCGTGGCCGCTTCGATGACCTGGCGCGGGCGGCCGGGGGAGCCGTGAGGAGCACCCGTACCTCCCGGCTGTTCGAACATCCCGGCGGCGGGTGCCGCATGGGCGACGATCCGGCGACGAGCGTGGTGGACCGCTGGGGCCGGACCCACGACCACGAGAACCTCTTCGTGACGGGGGCCCCGACGATCGTGTCGAGCGGATGCGCGAACGGGACGCTCACCTTCTGTGCGCTGTCGCTGATGACGGCGGAGGAGATCGGGAACGGGGTTCGCTAGAGCAGTCCGTGGATAAATCCCGCGTCGCACCGAGAGAGGTGTTGGCCTAAAATTAGGAATTACGCTAACGTTAGGTCTTCTCCTAACAAATTCTAACGATCAGGTGGACCCCATGGAAGCTGCAATTGTATTTCGGAACCCGTTCCGTCCCGGGGCTGGCCACACACCCCCGTATCTCGCCGGAAGGAAGGAGGAGCGAAGGGAGTTTCTCAAGCTCCTGAACCAGGACATAGTCCTTTCCAACCTCATCCTCACCGGGCTCCGCGGTGTCGGCAAGACGGTTCTTCTCGACACCTTCAAGCCACTGGCGGTGCAGGAAGGCTGGCTCTGGGTGGGCGCGGACCTTTCCGAGAGTACGACGGTCGACGAGGAGCGCCTGGCCACAAGGATCCTCACTGACGTGGCCTTGGCAACGTCCAACTTCGTCTACGACAGGCAGGAGGTTCGTCGTTCCGGTTTCGGCCGCCAGGCGGATCTATTCGACGCCACCCTCAACTATCCAACGCTTCGCGCGGTGTACAAACAGACGGGGGGCCTGGTCGCTGATCGATTGAAGGCCACGCTGACATTCGTTTGGCTGGCTCTGCGCGCATCGCCGAAACCACCCCGAGGAATCGTCTTCGCCTACGACAAAGCCCAGAACATGGCGGACCATGCCAGGAAGGACGAATACCCGCTCTCGGTGATGCTTGACGTGTTCCAGTCCATCCAGAGACAGGGTGCTCCATTTCTCCTGGCCCTGACCGGTCTGCCCACGCTCTTCCCCAAGCTGGTCGAGGCCAGAACCTACTCGGAACGAATGTTCCGCGTGCTTTTCCTCAATCGCCTGGATCCCCCCGACGTTCGAGAGGCGATCGTGAAGCCGATCCAGGAGGATGGCTGCCCGATCACCTTCACCGAGGAGTCCATCCGCCAGATTGAGAAGCATTCGGGCGGATACCCATACTTCATCCAGTTCATCTGCCATGAGGCCTTCGACGTTTTCGTGTCGCAGATCACCACCGGATCGAACAACCCAAGCGTCCCGATTAAGGAGATCACGGCAAAGCTGGACAGCGATTTCTTTGCGGGCCGGTGGTCGAGGGTGACCGACCGGCAGCGCGATCTCCTGTATGTCGTGTCGAAGCTGGTCGACCCTGAATCCGAGTTCAGCGTTCAGGAGATTGTGGAGCTCTCCAGGGAACTGCCGGTGAAGGGATTCAGCCCCAGTCACGCGAGCCAGATCCTTGCGGCGCTCATCAACTCGGGGATCGTCTTCAAGAACCGGCACGGGAAGTACTCCTTCGCAGTTCCTCTTCTTGGGGACTTCATCCGGCGGCAGTACCCGGCCGAACAGCCCGAACTCATCGATGAGGCGAGTCGGTGAGGAGCCTAACGAGGGCCCGCCCGGGCGCGATACCCTCGCGTCTATGCTGTCCGCGCCCGGATGCGGCTTGCCTCCTTGCGGTAGGCCATGGCCGCCCGCCGGGGTCCGTCCCATATGACTATTGCAGGGGCCGCGCCGTACTCGATTTCAAAGACGGCCTGGTCCCCCGATCGCGCCATCGCCGCGAACGAGAACGCCACCGGAGCCGCTCCGGAACCATCCCGGGACTACGATCCACTCGGGGCCGACGCGGACGGCGATCACCCGGTCCTCGTCCCTCACGTAGGCGTTCGCGGGCACGACGGGCGAGATCGGAACCAGCAGCGGGGGGAGGCGTCTCATTGTCAGACTCGACTATCCTTGTCAGGATTGAAACGTAACCCGCGTCTGCCGGGACCGCCGCAACCCTGGTGGCCCCGACGATGACCGCACTTTTCTCGTGCCCGGCCAGCCCTTGAGATCTTTCCGCACGACGCTCCGGAACCTGGCGAGTCTCGCGGCTGGGGGCGGAACCCGGCGCCTGATCTCCCTCGGTCCCCAGGCCGGGCTGCTTCTTTTCCTGCTGGCCCTCGTCCTCGCCGAACCCCTGGCCGGCCAGTGGGGTGGCCGCCGGCGTCGGGCTCCCATCCGCAAGCCGTCGGAGGCAGCCGAGCGGGGAGGGTTCACCTTCTGCCGTCTCGAGTACCAGCGCGTCCGGAGCGAGTGGCTGGGCACCGGTTGGAACACCGACTATCCGGACGGAGACCGAAACCTTCCTCTCCGGCTCTCCCAGACTGACCAAGGCGGACATCGCGCGAACCGAGCAGGGCGACCCCTTCCACGCGGTGGTCAAGGCCACCGAATCCAGCCTGTACGAGTGCCCCTTTCTCTTCGCGTCCGATGTGGGCACCATCGGGTTCAGCGAAATCGAGGCGGTGCGACTCCGCGACTACCTGCTCAAGGGCGGCTTTCTCTGGGCGGACGACTTCTGGGGCGACTACGCCTGGCAGAACTGGACGATCGAGATGAGCAGAGTCCTGCCCGGCTATCCCATTGTCCCGGTGCCCCGGGACCACGTGCTCTTTCACACGCTCTACTCCGTCGACAGCATCCCGCAGGTGCCGTCGATCCAGCACTGGCGGCGAAGCGGCCGGCAGGGCACTTCGGAGCGGGGAGCGGAGAGTGCAACGCCCACCATGCATGGCATCACGGACGAATCCGGGCGCCTCATGGTGATCATGACGCACAACACCGACATCGCGGACGGGTGGGAGCGAGAAGGGGATGACGCCGAGTTCTTCTACCTGTTCTCGCCCAACGCGTATGCCGTCGGGATCAACGTGGTGATCTACGCATTGACCCATTGAACGGGGAAGCCGAATGAGCCAGGCGACGTGAGCAAGGAGACACAGTGAGCGAGGCGGCAATGGCCACCTGGTGGGCCGAAGGGCTCCTCTTCGAGAACTGCAACTGCACGGCGGTTTGCCCCGGCCACATCCACTTCAGCCAGAAGTGCACACACGAGGTGTGCCGCGGCTTCTGGGCCATCCGCTTCGAGGCGGGGCGGGCGGGCGAGGTCGACCTTGCAGGGATCGACGCGGTCGTCGTCTACGAGGCGCCTCAGGTGATGGTCGACGGGGGCTGGAAGCAGGTGATCATCGTGTCGGACCGGGCGGGGGCGGAGCAGCGGCGAGCCGTCGACGAGATCATCGCGGGGAAGCGAGGTGGTCCGTGGGAAGTGCTGTCGCGGTTCGTGTCGGACGCGTTGCCGACCCGGGCGGCCCCGGTGAGGATCGAAGATGCGCCAGAGAGGAAGTCGGTGACGATCGCGGGGATCCTGGAGGGTGCCGTGCAGGCGATCCGGGGCAGAAACCGGGCCGAACCGGTCACATTCGGCAACATCTACAATCAGATTCATGATTCCAGGCAGGTCATCGCTACGGGTTCGACACGCTACGACGACGGGGAGATCGTGATCGCCAACGACGGGACCCACGGACTCTGGTCGCGGTTTCGCTGGGCCGGGGACTGAGTGCGGAGCGCGGGCTGAAGCACGACCATGAGCTACGTGTCAGTCTTCGCGATGTGGCTGGCCATGACCGCCGTGATGATGGCCCCGGTTGTCTTCCCCTGGCTACGGGCGCTACGGCGGATGTCGGAGAGTCGGGCGGACGGTCCGGGCGGACGGCCAAACGAAGCCGCCGCCGTCACCGGTAGCAGCACCTCTGTCGCGCAATTTGCCGCCGGATACGCAGCGGCGTGGGCCGGATTCAGCGCGGCAGCGGCGGGTGTTCAGCTGTCCCTTGCGTCACTCGGCCTTCCCGTCCCCTTCGGACTCGACGCACCCGTCCTCTCGGCCTTGGCCCTGTTCCTGGCTGGTTCCTTCCAGTTCACCGGGCTGAAGGACGCGTGCCTGTCCCACTGTCGGTCGCCGGCCGGCTACCTCCTCACCCATTGGCGCAAGGGCACCGCCGCCCACGCGCGGCTGGGTTTCGGCCACGGCCTGCACTGTATCGGGTGCTGCTGGGCGCTCATGGCCCTGGCCCTGGTCGTGGGCATGATCGACCTGGTCTGGATGGGGCTCCTCATGGCGGTGATGGTCGCGGAGACGACCCTGCCCTTCGGCGGGCGGCTGCCCAGGCCGGTCGGGATCGCGCTGATCGTCGCTGGGGTGGTCGTCCTCGCCGTATGAAGGTGCTGTCGCGGTGGGGCCGCGCGGCTACCTTTCCCGCATGAAAACCGCCCTCTTCGTCACCTGCCTGGCCGACCACTACTTCGCGGAAGCGGCCGCCGACACGGTGCGCCTGCTCCGCCACCTCGGGTGCGAGGTGACGTTTCCTCCCGATCAGACGTGCTGCGGCCAGCCTGCCTACAACGCGGGCAAGTCCCGGGACGCCATCCGCATGGCCCGTCACACCATGGACGTTTTCGCGGACTCGGAAGCCGTCGTGCTGCCCAGCGGTTCATGTGCCACAATGGTCAAGAAGTTCTACCCCCGGATCGCGGGAGACATGGGGGTGGCCGGGGGGCGAGCCCTCACCCGCGATCGCGCCGCCGAAGCTTCCGCCCTCGCTGACAAGACCTTCGAGCTGGCCGAATTCATCGTCCATCGTCTGGGAGTCACGAAGCTCGGGGACGGACTCGCTGACCGCCGCGTCGCCGTTCACCAGGGGTGCCACGCGCTCAGGGAGCTGCGGCTGGAGACGGAGCCAGCCGTGCTGCTCAAGGGCGCCGGGGCCGAAGTCGTCCCGTGGGAGGCGCAGGAGGAGTGTTGCGGCTTCGGCGGCCTCTTCTCGGTGAAGATGACCGACGTCTCCGCCGCGATGGCCGACCGTAAGCTGGATACGCTGCCGGAGGTTGACTGGGTGGTGTCGGGTGATGGGGGATGCATGCTGCAACTGGACGGGCGGAACCGGGCCCGGGGCGTCGGCGTCGAGTTCGTGCACCTCGCGACGGCGCTCTGGCGTGGGGTCGCTGTTGCCCACACGCCGGCTGGCGCCCACACACCCGCCGGAGCCCGCTGACATGCGCGTCGAGATCAAGGACTACCCGTCGCGTTCCCGCGAGATCATCCGGGAGGACCCCGGGGTCAGGGATGCGGTCACCGGGGCGACCATCGCCTTCGACGAGAAGCGGCGGCAGGGCTACGCGGAGGTCGACGCCGACGCCTGGCGGCTTTGGGCCGAGGGGGTGAAGAACCACACGCTCACGAACCTGGACCACTATCTCACCGAGGCGGAGGCGCGGCTCGAGGCCAACGGCGCCGTGGTGCACTGGGCGTCGGATGCGGCGGAGGCCCGGGAGATCGTGATCGGGTTGGCGGAGCGCCACTCCGTCAAGAGTGTGGTCAAGGGCAAGAGCATGGCCACCGAGGAGATCGACCTCAACCCGGCGCTCGAGGAGGCGGGGATCGAGGTCTTCGAAACGGACTTGGGCGAATACATCCTGCAGCTCCTGGACGAACCGCCCAGCCACATCCTGGGGCCCGCCATACACAAATCCCTGCAGCAGGTGCAAGACCTCTTCGCCGACCGCCTAGGCTCGGCGCCGGACGGGGATCCCGACACCCTCGCGCGGGCCGCGCGCCGGGTGTTGCGCGACGCCTTCATCAACTCCGGCATGGGCATCACGGGCGGCAATTTCCTTGTCGCGGAGACGGGCACGGTGGCCCTGATCGAGAACGAGGGGAACATCCGCCTGACGACTTCGCTGCCCCGCGTGCATGTCGCCGTCGTGGGGATCGAGAAGCTGCTGCCGAAGATGACGGACCTGGCCGGCTTCCTCCAGCTGACGGCGCGCGCGGCGACCGGCCAGCCGATCGGCTGCTTCGTGTCCCTCATTCAGGGGCCGGCCGTGCACCCGGACGACGACGGGCCGGAGGAAGTGCACGTCGTCCTCGTCGACAACGGCCGTACGGATGTGCTGGCCCACGAACACGCCTGGGAGGCGCTACGCTGCGTGCGTTGCGGCGCGTGTCTGAACGCGTGTCCCGTGTACCGCCAGACGGGCGGTCACGCGTACGGTTGGGTCTACTCGGGACCGATCGGGTCGGTGCTGGACCCCGGACTGCTGGGACTCCACGAGGCGATGCCGCTGCCTTTTGCGTCTTCGCTCTGTGGCGCCTGCACCGACGCCTGTCCGGTGCGGATCCCGATCCCGGAGCTGCTGCTGGAATGGCGGCGGGAGGCCCAGGAACAAGGCCTCACCCCCTGGAAGGAGCGCGCGGCGCTGGCGGGACTGGCGAGCGTGGCGACGCGGCCGGGGCTTTACCGGATGGTGGGAAAGATCGGGTCCCGGCTGGGCGCGACGAGGGCCGCACGGGCCCTCCCGATGCTCGGAGAATGGGCGCGTGACCGGGCGCTGCCGAAGCCGAGCAAGCGCACGTTTCGGGAGCTGTGGCGCGAGGGTATCGAATGAATGCGGGGGGCACCATGGCTGCTAGCTCGCGGGAGAGGATTCTGGCGCGGGTTGCGCAAGCGACGGCGAGCCGCGGGAGGCTGCCTCATCCGGGTGCGCTCGTGACGCCGAGAGCGGCCGACCCGGCGGCGGCATTTGTGAAACGATTCACAAGCAGCGGCGGCGAGGTGGTGGAGGCCGATCCGGGGCGTCCCGCGAGTGAGTGGCTCACCGGGTTCCTGCGGGGGTTGGACCCCGAAGTCGTCGGAGTGGCCGTGGGGGCGGACGTGCCAGCCGAGCAAAGGCCGGAGCTGCCCGAGGTCGCCGCCGCGCACGCCGGTGCGGGGATCTCGGTCGCCTGGGGAGCGGTGGCGGAATCGGGGAGCCTGATCCTGCCGTCGACGGGGACGCGGGCGGCGCAGTTGCTCCCGCCGGTTCATGTGGTGTGGGTGCCGGAAGGGCGGGTGTTTGCTCGGCTGGAGGACGCGTTGGCGGAGTTGCAGCCGGGGTTGCCAGCGGCGGTGGGGTTGCATTCGGGGCCCAGCAAGTCAGCCGACATCGGGCGTACGGTGGTGACGGGGGTTCATGGGCCGGGGCGGTGTATCGCGGTGGTTGGTTGACGATACTCCACCAGGGCGGAGCGTCCGCAGATCTCGACCACGCGAAGCAATAGCTCCAAGCCATCAGCGTCCATCAGATGCATCTCTTCTCCGAACACAAAGGCAACTGGCTGCTGCTGCCCTCCGTCGACCGCGATGTTGTCCGCATACAGATAGGTTCTGTCCAGGTTGTCCCGTTTGGGATTCAAGCGTCCCGCCAAGCCCGGAATGAAGCCGGTCGAATTCGGAAAGATGACCGCACCACCGCCCCGCAGCGGTATCAAGTCGATGTGTAATTCGCACTTAGCGGGGATCCAGTCGCGCTCCAGGTGCGCCACAAATCCATCCGCCGCCACGAATACGGTCATGGGCAGATGAATGGCATGCAACCGGAAGGACGTGTTGCCGCGTTGGTTGGAGCGCTCGCGTTTCCAGGTGTTGTTGGGAAAGAGCACTAGAACGTCCGCCCCGGCGACGGGCCGACCATTGGCCGATATACGAACTCTGGGACTTGCGTCGGGCAGTGACACCGCCCGCACCAATTGCCACGGTATGAGCCGTCCCGCTCCGCGCGCCTGGTACTCGTTTCCGCCGTAGACAACCGCTGCGTCCGGGGGTGGGGAATCCGGGAAGTGCCTCTGTACGCGCCCAATGCCCTTGAACATGCTTGATGAGGGCGTGGCTGCCGACTTCACTTCAAGCAGGGTCCTGCCCGCTGGCTTCTCAATGATGAGGTCGACTTCGGCCCCCGCGCGGTCCCGGTAGAATGAAAGACCGCGACTATCCCCCCGGTTGGCGCGATGTTTGAGGCATTCCGAGACCACCCAGGTTTCGAAGATGGGCCCGCGGAGGGGGTGCGAGCGCAAGTGTGCCGGCTCGCGGATGCCCAGAAGCCAGCAGGCTAGCCCGGAGTCGTAGAAGTACAGCTTCGGCATCTTGACGAGTCGCTTGCGCAGGTTGGCGTGAAACGCAGGCAGGCGAAACGCGATGAAGCTCGTTTCCAGTATGCTCATCCACGCTTTGGCCGTGGGCTGTGAGATGCCGCAGTCGCCAGCGAGCGCGGAGTAGTTCAGGAGTTGACCGGTACGTCCGGCGCAAAGCTCGACGAAGCGCTGAAATGTGGCGAGGTCACCCACGTTGCTGATGGTGCGCACGTCGCGCTCGATGTATGTGGCCACGTAGGAGCGGAGCCAGCGTGACGGGTCGAGCTTCCGGTCGAAGATGCGGGGATAGCCGCCGCTGAAAAGGGTTTCCTCGAGGCTTGCGGGGTGTGGGTCGAAGCGCGTGATCTCTCCCCACGTCAACGGTAGCAAGTGCAGCACTTCAGTTCGTCCCGCCAGCGATTGACTGACCGACTCCAGCAGCGAGAGGTTCTGCGAGCCGGTGAGAATCCAGCGCCCGGGCGTTGGATCCGCGTCGATGATGCCCTGCAGGTACGACAGCAATCCCGGGACGCGCTGCACCTCGTCGATGACGGCTCCGTCCGGAAACTGAGCCAGGAACGCCAGCGGATCTTCTGTCGCGAACGCGCGGTCGTCGGGAGCTTCGAGCGATCTGTACGGATGCTCGGGAAACAGAACTCGGCATAGAGTCGTCTTGCCGCTCTGCCGGGGTCCGGTGAGCGTGATGGCGGGAACCTGGGTCGCCGCCCTGATGACTTCCGAAGCCAAGTCGCGATTAATCATAGCAAAGCAAGTCTAGCGATTAGTGTCGGCTAATTCAAGATCAGATTTTGAATCAGCCCACTCTTACCCCGCGCAACACCTCCAGAACCTTCACCCGGTCCACCTTTCCCACCCCGGTCAGCGGCATCTCCTCCACCAGCACAATGCGACGCGGGTGCGCGTATGCGGGACCCTCCTCCAGCGTGTACATCCTCAGCGCCTCGGCGGTAACCGCGGACCCCGACACCAGCTTGACCATCGCCGCCGGAACCGCCCCCTTCACGGCGTGCGGCACCGGCACGACCGCTGCGTCCAGCACATCCGGGTGCGACAGCAGCAGGTCCTCCACCTCTTTCGGGTAGATGTTCTCGCCACCCGAGTTGAACATGTCGTCGGTGCGGCCCCGGAAGTGGAAGAACCCCTCGTCGTCGCGGTGAAAAAGGTCGCCCGTGGCGAGCCAGCCGTCCTGAATGCGGGCCGCGTTGACTTCGGGCAGGTTGTGATACCCGGTCGTGACGCCGGGATTGCGGACCCACAGCTCGCCGTGGCGCGGATCCTCGACGCCATCGCGCACAAGCTTGATCTCGCCTTCGGGCCAGGCCGCGCCACAGCTCCCCCTCGGAACCGGCCGGCCGTCGGTCGGCGGGCCGAGCATGACGGGGCCGCCTTCGGTGAGCCCGTAGCTCTCGCCCACATCGACCCCGAACGCCCGCTCGACCGCGTCCATCAGCTCCGGCTGGACCGGGGCGGAACCCAGGGTGACCCGCCGCAGCGCCGAAAAATCGAGCTCCCGGATGAGGTCCATGTGGTCGAGGAGGAGGGTGAAGACGGCCGGAACCGTGCCGACCTGGGTGCAGCGGTAGTCGCTGAGCGCGCGCAGGAAGGAGGCGGGGGCAAACCCGGGCAGGATGACCACGGATCCGCCCGCCTGGAGCATCGGCTTGACCGCTCCGGCCATTGCGTTCTTGTGGTAGAGGGGAACCCCCGCCAGGGCCCGGTCCGCAGGGTTTGCGGGCCAGTACTTCTTCAGGCAGCGCACCCACCAGAGTTGCCCCTCGTGGGAGAGGACGACGCCCTTCGGCTTGCCGGTCGAGCCCGAGGTGTAGGGCTGGAACGCAGGGTGGTCTGCGCGGAGAAGGGGGGGATCGAAGTCCGCGGAGGCTGCCGCAAGCGCACCCTCGTAGTCGAGCCAGCCGGTGCTTGGCCGACCCTGACCCGCCGCGATGCCGCCGACCTCCCACCTCCTCTCGATCCCCACCCTCTCGACCACCGCAGCCGAGCGCTCCGTGACTGCGGTTTCGACGAACGCGGCCCGGCAGTCGGCGTCGGCCACGATATGCCCGAGGGAATCGGCGGACAGTTTGAAGTTCAGAGGGACGGGGACGGCACCGCAGCGCATCGCGCCGAACATGATCTCGATGAACTCGAAGCGGTTGCCGACGCTCAGCGCGAGCCGGTCGCCGATCCCGATGCCGGCGTCCGACAGGAGGTTGGCGACGCGGTCCATGCGGTCGTCGAGCTCGGCGTAGGTGACCTCGCGGGGGATCGGGCGCGACAGGTCGATCAAAGCAATGCGGTCAGAGAGGCCTGCGCAGGCGTCGCCGAGCCAGTATCCGAGATTCGAGTCGCGGGGATCCGGGCCTCCGCCCGCCCCGACACTCATCCGTCCGCCTCCTCCTCCACCTCGCTCTCCGGCGCGGGCAGGGCCAACGCACTGATACACACCACCGTCCCCGCGGTCCCGATCACGATCCAGGCCCAGCCGCTTCCCGTCCGCATCACCGAAGCCACGCCCCAAAGGGCTATTGCATTGCCCGCCAGGTTCACAATCAGACCCCACACGCGTCCCGACCATGGCCCGATGGGTCGTTCCAGCAAGCGTTGAACAGCGCGCCTGGTGCCGGTGGCTCCACTGCCGTTCACGGCGCCCCCCTTGCTCCGGCCCCCGCGGCTCCGCCGTCCATCACCACCACCCCAGCCGGTTGAAGACGTATGTGATCGCGATTGCGTTCAGCAGGGTGACCTGCAGGAGGATTCCCAGGTTCCACAGGTACGACTTGCTGCGGTCGGCTCCGAGCACCTCCCGGTCGTTCAGCAGCAGGTACATGGACCACCCGACCACGTTGTTGGCGAGCGACAGGAACGCGGCGATCGCGATGACCAGCCACACCGGGCGCGCGTTCCACGCGGCCAGGAAGGCGATCTGCGGGAGCAGCGCGGTGAGCTTCCAGCGCCACGACGAGGTGTCCGGTTCCCATCCGAGCGCTTCGTGGATGGCCATGGCGCCGGCCAGACTCATGCCGACTGTGGTCGTGATCGGGACCGCGAGGAACCCCACGTAGAAGAGTATTTGCGACCAGGTCGGGCCAAGCAACGGCATCAGCGCCGCCGCGAGTTCGGGTGCCGACTCGGGTGTGATCCCCTGGGGGAAGAGCGTCGCCGCGAACACGCCGATCACCAGGAAGTTCACCAGGACGAAGGGGAGGAAGAGGCCCCCGATCAGGTCGAAGCGCGCCAGGGATTCGTGGTTTCCGCCCCAACCCCGTCCGAGCCCCGCGTAGTGGAAGAAGACCCAGTCCATCACGCCGACTGCCGCTGCCGAAGACGCGATGAAGAGGTCCAGCCCCTCGCCACCGCCCGGGAGCCAGGGGATGAAGAAGCCCCGCGCCGCCGCGCCCCAGTCGACGCCGACGACCAGCAGGACGGCGCCGAACGCCACGATCATGAGGGCGATCGCAGCCTTCATGACCGTTTCGACCAGACGCGTGCCCATCCCGCCATGGCGCCCGTAGCTCAGGATCAACCAGCTTGTGACGGCCACGTACAGGATCCAGTTGTATTCCGCCGGGAAGGAGAAGCCGGCGAAAGGGGCCAGCGACTCGATCAGGTGGGTGCCGAGCGCGACCTGCCCGAAGTTGAAGATGACGGCGACCGCTGCCGTGCCCACCAGCCCCGTCATCAGGGAGCCGATCAGCCAGGAATGGCGCCGGTTCTGGACCTGTATGACGCGGAAGCCGCCCTTGCAGGTGAAGCGGGCCATCGCGGCCATCATGAAGAGGCCGAGACCGCAAGCGAGCCAGATCAGCCAGAGGGTGCGGTACCCGAACGCGGCGCCCGACAGCATGGACGAAGTGAGGGTGCCCGCGCCGAGAGTGAGCGCTGCGCCCATGAAGCCCGGTCCCGCCAGGCGGGCGTAGCCGCCGATCCGCCGGTGGAGCGGAGCGCGGGCGATGGCTTCGAGGCGTTGGGCTTCGGCGTCCAACACATCTTGTGGGATCTTGCGGGCGATGGGATAGATCGGCGGCTCCCGCCCGCTCACGGTATCAGCACCGACTTGCCGAAGACCTCCCGGGCGATGAGCTCCGCCATTGCTTCCCCGATCTGCTCCAGCGGCCGCACGGCGTGAACGACCGGCTCCAGCTCGCCCTCGGCCACCATTTGCAGCAGCCGCGCCAGGCCACCCCGCGTCCACCCGTCCGACCCCATGATGGTCTGTTCGAAGCTCCAGATATAGCGGATGTCGGTTGGCGGATCGTAGCCTGCCGTCGCGCCGCAGGTCACCATCCGCCCCTGATACCGCAACGTCTTCAGGCTGGCCGCCCAGGTGTCGCCGCCGATGTAGTTGACCACGACGTCCACGCCTCCGGCGGAGGGGTCGTGGTAACGGGGCCGCCCGGCGATCTTGCGCACCGGTCGCACCAACTCGCCGGCGCGCGAAGACAACACATGGTCGGCCCCCAGCGCTGACAGCCTTTCCAGCTTCCACTCCGCGCTGCCGGTCGCGATCACCCGGGCCCCGATGCGCTTGCAGAGCTGGACGCAGCAGGTGCCGACACCTCCGGTCGCGCCCAGGATCAGCACGGTCTCGCCCGCCTGGACCTTGGCACGGTCTTCTACAAGGCGCAGGGCGGTGCCATAGGCGACCGGGAGGGCGGCCGCGTGTTCGAACGAGACACCTGCCGGTATGCGAATGAGGTTCCCAAGCGGCACCGTGACGTACTCCCTGGCCGCGCCGTGAGCCTTCTCGCCCATCATGCCGCGTCCGGGGACAATGGGGTCGAGGAGGACGCGGTCACCTGCGCGCCACTCACCCGGATCCGTCCCCGGACCGAAGTCGGCGATCTCGCCCGCCGCGTCACCGCACGGGATCATGGGGAGCGGGACGCGCAGCCCGGTCGTCCCGCCGAGCATCATGGGGTCGAAGCCGTTGAGGGCGCAGGCGCGGATACGGACGAGGGCCTCACCGGGGCTGGGATCAGGGTCCGGAACGGTGCCCAGGTAGAGCTCGCCGACGGTGCCGTGGCGGTTGTAGAGTGCGGCTTTCACGGACCGGTGGCGCTCGAACCGGGGAGGGGTGCCGGCACTGGCCGCTAGCCGACGAAAGAGGCGTAGGTCCCGCGACCCACCGCGCAGAGGCGGCCCTCGTGGTCGTGAACCTCGACGTCCGACACCGAGATGGTGCGCCCGAAACGGCGCAGCTTGCCCGTGGCCAGCAGGTACGGACCGGTGGACGGGCGCAGGTAGTCGACCCGCAGCGAAATGGTGGGCACGCCGCCGCCCGCGCGAACCGCGACGACCATGTCACCGGCGATGTCGATCAGGGACGCGACAGGGCCGCCGTGGTAGATGGTGCCGTCGCCCCGGGTGAGGTGAGGTTGCTTCCGCATCTTGAGGACGGCGGTGTCCTCACCCAGGTCTTCCAGGGTGATGCCGAGAGCGATGATGGCTTCCGAGCCCGCAAGGACGGACTCGATCAGGGTCCAGGACTGCGAAGTTGCGGTTGACATGGTTACGATCCCATTGACATTCGCTCGACATCAATCAGGTCGGCGTGTCGCATTGCCTGGGCCAGGTCATAGGCCGCTTGAAGGCGGTACCAGGTACCAGCTCCACCACCGAAAGCCTTGTCGAGGCGGATCGCCATCACCGGTGAAATCCCTGAGCGACCATTCACGATGCCGGACAGCTGCTTACGGCTGACGCCAAGCCTCTGCGCGGCCTCCGTTACGCTCAGACCGAGCGGCTCCAGGCAGTCATGACGCACGGACAGTCCGGGATGAGGTGGGTTCTTATTTGGCATGGTTCGCGGATCGTAACCCGATACCGCTCAGGTGACAACATGCCCCACAGTGTCTCGACAGTCCGAAGGGCTGGCTTCCTTGACGCGCCGCCCTTCGCCGCCCCACTTGAGGGTCAGTAGCCGCCCCTGATGCGCGCACCAGAAGGAGGATTCGCCGATGATAATCGCCCGCCGCCGCTCCGACCCGTCACTCAAGCTAGGCGTCACGCTGGGGCTTGTCGCTGCCACCTCGCTCCCCACCTTCGCCCCCGCCGCCCTCACCGCCCAGGACGCCGGCGACGCTGCCCGCCTCACCGTCGACCGCTACCTCGACTGGGAGCGCGTGTCCGACCCGCAGATTTCCCCGGACGGCACCCGGATCGTTTACACCCGCAGCTGGGTCAACCAGGTGGAGGATCGCTGGGACTCGGACCTGTGGCTCATGAACGCGGACGGCACGCGCAAGCGATTCCTCGTCGACGGCTCCTCGCCCCGCTGGTCTCCCGACGGCACCCGCATTCTGTTCTCCGCCACCAGCGAACCGGAGGGCACACAGCTTTTCGTGCGCTGGATGGACGAGGAGGGCGCCGTCTCGCAGGTCACAAGGGTTCTGGAAACGCCCATGAACGCCATGTGGTCGCCCGACGGGTCGATGATCTCGTTCACCATGTACACGCCCGGCGAGTTGCCGAGCGACTGGTCGATCGACCTGCCGAGCGCGCCGGAGGGAGCCAGCTGGACCGAAACGCCCCGGATCGTGGAGAACATGCACTTCCGTGCCGACCGCGTGGGCTTCACCGACCCGGCCTACATGCACCTCTTCGTCGTCCCGTCCAACGGGGGTACGGCCCGCCAGCTCACCAGCGGAAAGTGGCATGTCGGTGCCCGCTTCATCGCGATCTACTGGGGCATGGGGTACGACTGGACCCCCGACGGGCGGACCATCGTCTTTGACGGGCTGATGAAGGAGGACTCGGACCTTCGCTACTTCGAGTCGGCGATCAACGCGGTGGACGTGGCCACCGGCGAGACCCGCGAGATCACCTCGCGGAAGGGGCTCTGGACGAGCCCGGTGGTGTCGCCCGATGGCCGTACAATCGCCTTCACCGGATATGACTGGTCGCCCCAGACCTACCACGTGGGCGAGCTGTACACCATGGGCATCGACGGAAGCGGCATGAGGATGGTCGCGCCGGAGCTGGATCGGGACATCGGCGGCATCATATGGGACGATGACGGAACCCGCTTCTACTTCGCGGTGCAGGACCGGGGCTCGTCAAACGTCTACTCCGCGACTCCCGGGGGCGTTCTGGAGCGGCTGACCGAGGGCGTCCAGATGCTGTCGCTCACCTCGGCGGGGGGCGGCACGGCGGTTGGTGTGCGGTCGGCCCCCCAGACTCCCGGCGACGTGGTCCGGTATGACCTGGAGGCCGGCGCGGCTCCGGTCCAGCTGACCGGCGTCAACGCCGATGTCATGGCCGGCGTCGCGCTGGGCGATCTGGAGGAGATCTGGTACGGTTCCACCGAGGGCGCCCAGGTGCAGGGATGGATCGTGAAGCCTCCGGGATTCGACCCGTCGGAGCGCTATCCGCTCATCCTGGAGATCCACGGCGGACCTCACGGCATGTACAACGTGGGCTTCAACTGGATGTTCCAGAACTTCGCCGCCAACGACTTCGTGGTCCTGTACACGAATCCGCGCGGCTCAACCGGCTATGGCACGGACTTCGGCAACGCAATCGACGACCGGTATCCGGGGGAGCGCGATCTGGCCGACCTGCTTTACGGCGTCGATGAGGTCGTGGGCCGGGGGTACATCGATACGGACAGGATGTATGTGGGCGGCTGCTCGGGCGGGGGCGCGCTTTCCAGCTGGGTGATCGGCCACGACGACCGCTTCGCCGCCGCCGCCGTGCGCTGCCCGGTCATCAACTGGATGTCCTTCGCGGGCACGGCGGACGTGGCCATGTGGGGATACCGGCGCTTCCGCGAGCTGCCCTGGGAGAACCCGGACAAGTGGCTGCGCCATTCGTCGCTCATGTACGTGGGCGACGTGACGACGCCGACGCTTCTGCTGACCGGCGAGCTGGACCTGCGCACGCCGATGTCACAGACCGAGGAGTACTACCAGGCGCTCAAGATCGAGGGGGTGCCGGCAGCCATCGTCCGCTTCAACGAGGAGTACCACGGCACCGGGAGCAAGCCGTCGAACTTCATGCGCACGCAGTTGTACATGCGCAAGTGGTATGACCGGTGGGTCGGAAAAAGGCCGGTGAGCCAGTGAGCGGAGCGAGCGGAAAGGGTTTGTCCGCCACAAATCGCTCAAAGTGGCGACCAAACACTGAATACGATGCCTAGTCCGCCACATTTGGCCAAGAGTGGCGGACAAGACGGAGCCCTTGAGGACCTGCCACTCGAAGCGCGCTCCGGACTGAGTCCGTTCGAAAAGGCCGAGCTGCCCGAGCCACCGAGGCCAAAGGGTCTGGCCTGGATGGGTGTCGTGGGCCCCGGCGTCATCATCCTGGGCGCCTCGATCGGGAGCGGGGAGTTCCTGCTCGGACCGGCTGCGTTCGTCCAGTACGGGCTGGTGCTGTTATGGGTGACTCTGGTCGCCGCGTTCCTGCAGACCGTCTTCAACACCGAACTGATGCGCTGGACAATAGCCACGGGGGAACCCGTGGTGACGGGTTTCATGCGCACCAGGCCCGGCGCGCAGTTCTGGGCGTGGTTCTACGCCCTGCTCTATTTCCTGCAGGTGGGGTGGCCGGGGTGGGCCGGCGCGGCCGCGGGGGCGGTTTTCTTCCTCTTCTTCCGCGAACTCGCGGGCCCGGAGCAGGCGCAGCTGGTGTACTTGATCGGGGTCGGCACCTTCGCGCTGTGCGTGGGCATCCTGCTCTTCGGCAAGCGCATCGAGCGCACGCTGGAGTTGCTCAACTGGGTGCTGGTGGTCGTGATCATCGGCGGCTTCCTGATTCTTGCCGCGATCTTCGTCTCACCCGGCACCTGGGCGGCCGCGGGGGCGGGACTCGTCGGCTTCGACACCGAGGTCGGCTCTTTCCGCTTCATCCCGCAGGGCGTCGACTGGTTCCTGATCGGGGCCTTCGCGGCGTACTCGGGCGCAGGCGGCGTGATCAACCTGACCCTCTCCAACTGGGCCCGCGACAAGGGCTATGGAATGGGCGAACGGGTCGGCTACATCCCGTCCGCCGTGGGAGGAACGCACAAACAGCTCGCGCCGACCGGCTACACCTTCGACCCGACCCCCGAGGCCATGGAGCGGTGGAAGGGCTGGTGGCGCATCGTGCGGGCCGACCAGTGGGGCGTCTACTTCATCGGCGCGATGCTCGGGATGGTCCTCCCGGCGGTGCTCTACGTGACCTTCATCGAGCGCGGCACCGACATCCGCGGCCTCTCGGTTGCGGCCGCCCTGGCCAACGCAATGGCGAGTCGGGAAGGCGCCATATTCGGCGGGGCCATCGCGCTCATGGGCGTGTGGGTGCTCTTCAAGACTCAGCTGGACATCATCGACGGGATGACCCGGTCGATCACCGACATTCTGTGGACCGGCTCGCGCACGGTGCGGCGCTGGCGCGGCGGCGATGTGCGGTTCGTCTACTACACGGTACTGGGGGTGCTGGCGGTGTGGGGAGTCATCGCGCTGCGCCTCGCGCAGCCGATCGTCCTGCTGCAACTGGGGGCAAACATGGCCGGCATCGTCTTCGTGGTCTCGTCCCTGCACCTGCTCTACATCAACACGCGGTTTCTGCCGAAGGAGATCCGGCCGCCCCTGTGGCGGAGGGCGGCGCTGGTCGCGATGTCGGTGTTCTACGGGGCGTTCGTGGTGCTGTGGCTGACGGCGATGCTTTAGGAGCCCGTGGAACCAGGCACGGCGAGCCTCCCCGCCGGGCCCCCGCTCTAGCTCCCCACGATTTCCAGCAACTCGATCTCGAAGATCAACGTCTCGTTGGGACCGATCACGTCGGCCGATCCACCTTCCCCATAGGCCAGCTCGGAGGGGATCGTGACACGGAAATGGCTGCCCACGGACATGAGCTGCAGTGCCTCGCCGAAGCCGGGGATTACGCCGCTTACGGGGAATGTGTTGGGCTCTCCGCGATCATAGGACGCATCGAACTGCGACCCGTCCGTGAGGGTGCCCCGGTAGTGGACCACGACCGAGTCGTCCAATGTGGGCATCGGGCCGTCGCCTGCACGTAGAACCTCGTACTCGAGTCCGCTTTCGGTCGTCGCCACCGTGCCCTCCTCGGCGGCTTCGTCTCCTCCGGCGCACGCGGCGCTGATCACCAGCGTCAGTGCCAGAATGCAGTAGCCTGCCCGGGTCAGGTTGCTCATGTCCTGCCTTTCGTGAGGTGTGCCGATCCCGCCGGTGCCGATGCGACCGGCCAATCAGCGGGGAAACCTAGCGCAGGACGTGTCCAGTCGAACAGGGTTCACCGCTCCTCGACCCGGAACAGCTCGATTTCGAAGGTCAGGGGTTCGTTGGGACCGACCAGGTCGTCCAGGCCATCCCAGCCATAGCCGAGCCGGCCGGGGACGGTGACGTGAAAGTGGCTGCCGACCGACATCAGCTGAAGCGCTTCCCTGAAGCCGCGGATGAGGTCCCGGAGGTCGAGGACATCCGGTGCGCCGCGCTCGTAGGACGAATCGATCACCGTTCCGTCGGTGAGTTTGCAGCTGTAGTGGACGAGGACCAGGTCCCTTGTGGTGGGCTTCGGGCCGATGCCCTGGCGCAGGACCTCGTACTTGAGCCCGCTGCGGGTGGTGAACACACCGTCGGCGTCGGGCACCAGGTCTTCGATGGGCGTCTGGCCGCCGGTCCCCGCGCATGCGGCGTAGGCGAGGGTCAGGATCACGCCACACTTCGGGCCCATCTACCCGCTCCCTACCGACGACGCCCCGATGCTCGCCAGCGACGGCGCGCCCGCAAGCCGCATCGTGATGGCCAACTCATTGCGCAGAATCTCCAGCACGCGCTCGACGCCGGGCTGGCCGAAGGCGCCCAGACCCCACAGGTACGGCCGCCCCACGGCCACCGCATCGGCACCCCGGGCGATCCCCTTGAAGATGTCGCTGCCGCGCCGGAAACCGCCGTCCACGATGACGGGGACACGACCGCCCACGGCTGTCACGATCTCGGGTAGCGCGTCAATGGTCGCACGCCCGCTGCCCTCCGCGCGGCCCCCATGGTTCGAGACCCAGACCGCGTCCACGCCGTTTTGCACCGCGAGCGCGGCGTCCTCGCGCGTCACCAGCCCCTTCACCACGATCTTCTGGTCGGTGATGTCGCGCAGGCGCCCGATGATCTCCCAGGTCATCCCGGGCGTGCGGAAGTCGGAGCCGCTGTACTCGGTCCCCTGGTACATCGGCTTGACCGTCGGGGCTTCGCCGCGGGGACGGTGGCAGCTGCGGCAATCGCGGTCGTCAACGCGCCGCCAGCGCTCCAGCGTGAGGCGGTTGCTTCCGGCGGGCAGGTCCACGGTGAGCACGATGACGGGGCATCCGGCTTTCCGAACCCGGGTGACGACCGCCTCCGTGACAGCCCAGTTCGAGGTGGCGTACAGCTGATACCAGACGGGCTCGCCCCGTGCCTCGTTGACCTCTTCCACCCCCGTGGAACTCACCGACGAGAGGACTTGCAGGTGACTCTGAGCCTGCGCGGCCCGCGCCGTGGCCAACTCACCCTGCTCGTGGAATCCGCGCTGGCTTCCGCACGGCGCCACGATGACCGGCGACGGCCATTCGCGTCCGAAAAGGGTGACGCGCGTGTCCAGGCGGCTGACATCTACCAGCCGGCGTGCCCGGATGTACATGGCCTCAAGGGCCGCGCGGTTGTTGCGTTGGGTCTCCTCGCCGTCGACGCCGGTCTGGATGTAGCCGAAATGGGCAGTCGGGACGGTGGTTTCGGCCACCCTTTCCATGTCGAAGACGTCGAGGGCGTCGGCGGCGGTCGTGACGAGGTCGTCGAGGGAGGGGCGGTTCCGGCCCGCGGCGCCGGGGTCCTGGCCGGGTGCCGGGGGGATCTCGCCGCCCGTGCCGGGTGGGTCGCAGCCGGGCAGGGTGGCGAGAAGGGGGCTGGCCGCGAGCCAGCGCAGGAAGTGGCGGCGGTGGAGGGTGTTAGGAGCAAATAATATGTCCGGTTTCGTAGCACGTAATCTGTCCGGTTCAGAACAGTCACCGAGGAGGCTGGATGAACCGGGCGGAGATGCTGCGAGAGATACGGATGGCGAGGTTCGAAGAGATCTATGATCGATGGCGCCGAAAACGGGTCACGCAAGCGTGGGCGGCGAGCGTGCCGGGAGTGACGGACCGGACGTTCCGGCGTTGGGTGGCCCGCTACGAGGCGGGCGGGCTGGCGGCCCTGAAGGACAAGCGGGTGGCGGGGCCGTCTCCCCGGCGGGCGTCGCCGGAGGAGGTGGCGGCGCTGGAGGCGCTGTACCGGGACGGCTGTGCGGGGTGGAACGTGCTTCACTTCTACCACGAGGTCTACGCGGGCGAGCACGGCGGGGCGCGGTCGTACACCTGGGTGAAGAGCCGCCTTCAGGAGGCGGGCCTGGTGAGGAAGGGGCGCAGGAAGGGTGCGCACCGGCTCAGGCGGGAGCGCAAGCCGGCGGAGGGGATGATGCTCCACCAGGACGCCTCGACGCACGAATGGGCTCCCGGCCAGGGGTGGGACCTGGTCGTGACGATGGACGACGCGACAAGCGGGGTGTACTCGGGGTTCTTCGTCGAGGAGGAGGGAACGTGGTCGAGCCTTCGGGGCGTCGCGGAGACGGTGAAGGTGCAGGGGCTCTTCGACAGCCTGTACACGGACCGGGGCTCGCACTACTGGCACACGCCGGAGGCGGGCGGGAAGGTGGACAAGGACAAGCCGACCCAGTTCGGCCGGGCGATGGGCGAGCTCGGGATCGAGATGATCGCCGCGTACTCGCCGCAGGCGCGGGGCCGGAGCGAGCGGCTGTTCGGGACGCTTCAGGGGCGCCTGCCGCAGGAGCTGGCGCGGGCGGGGATCACCGACATGGACGAGGCCAACGAGTTCCTGAAGGACTTCTGGCCGCGGTTCAACGCGGCATTTGCGGTGGAGGCGAGGGAGGCGAAGCGCGCGTTCACCCGGTTGCTGCCGCGGATGAAGGCCAAGCTGCCCGACATCCTCTGCCTGAAGGAGACACGGACGGTTGGCAACGACAACTGCGTGACCTACAAGGGCAAGACGCTGCAGATCCCGCCTCAGCCGCACCGGTACACCTACGTGCGAGCCAAGGTCAAGGTCCACGAATACGAGGACGGCGGCATGGCCGTCTTCCACGGCATCCGGAGGCTCGGGCGCTACGATGCGAACGGCAGGTTGCTGGACACCCTCAGCGGGTCGGAGGTGGCAGCGTGAGGCGGTACCGCCGCCCCCCTCGGCTCGCTCCGCTCGCCTCGGAGGGCGGCGGTACGGAAAAGCGGACACTTCATGTGCTACAGAAACCGGACATTTCATTTGCTACCGACAGTGGCGGCGGTGGAGGGTGGCGGTGGGGGTGGGGTCGGGGGGCATCTTGTCCTCTTGGTGGCGTGGTTGAACCACTTGTTTCTCGCCGTGGCAATCTGTATGTACGGTGGGCGCGGGGCCACCGTCCGCAGCTGGCGGTCCCTCACCCGCCGGGTACCCTAACGTTACGTCAGGGTAGGTTCCGGGCGAATGTCACCCTTCCCGCGTGCACTCCGGATTGCGGCCGGATGAGGCTTTCCCGAGGGTTCTCCGTGTGGTAACCCTTGAAGACGGAGGGGCACTCCACGACTACACCGAAACCGACAGCCACTACACTCCCACAAGATCCGCTGAATGAAAAAACCCGCCAGCGAGTCCCAACCGACCACCTTCCCCAAGTCCAAACTCCACCGCAACGTCTGGGCCACGAGCGGCACCAGCTTCCTGACGGACGTCTCCAGCGAGATGCTGCTGAACGTCCTGCCCCTCTTCTTGGCGAACGTTCTGGGCGTGCGCGTGTGGACGATCGGCTTGATCGAGGGCTTTGCCGAGGCCACATCGAGCATCCTGAAGCTGTACTCGGGGTGGTTGTCGGACCGGCTCGGGACCCGCAAGTGGCCGGCCGTCGTCGGGTACGCAATTTCGGCAGTGTCCAAGCCGTTCTACTACCTGGCGTCGACATGGGGCGCGGTGGCGGCGATCCGGTGGGGCGACCGGGTGGGGAAGGGGGTCCGCACGGCGCCCCGCGACGCGCTCCTTGCCGATTCGACACGCCGCGGGCGCCGGGGTCTCGCCTTCGGGTTGCACCGGGCCGCCGATACCGCCGGGGCCGTGATCGGGATCGCGGTGTCGATCTGGGTTGTACATCAGGTCCAGGGTGGTGGCGCGCTCCTCGAGGCCGAGACGTTTCGCAAACTTGTGCTGTGGAGCCTTCTTCCCGCGTTCCTGGGCGTAGCGGTTCTGGCGGCGGGGGCGAGGGACGTCAAGGTGGACGGGCCCGGCGGGCGCGGCAATGGCGGTAAGGGACGAGGTGGAAGCCCTGGTTCGGCCCCCGCCGCCAGCCGCCCCCGACTTCGCCTGCGTGGACTCGGCCGGGGCTTCGGGGCATTCGTCGCCTGTTCCGTGATCTTCGAGCTTGGCAACTCCGCAGACGCCTTCCTTGTGCTCAGGGCGCAGGAGAGGGGCCTTTCGGTCGCCGGGATTCTGTGGCTGCTGCTCGCCTTCAACGTGGTCTACACGCTCGTGTCGACCCCTGCCGGGTCACTCGCCGACAGGATCCCCCGGAAGCGGGTGGTTGCCGCTGCGTGGGGACTTTACGCGCTCGTCTACCTCGGTTTCGCGCTCGCAGATACGGTCATGCACGTCACCGTTCTGTACCTGGTGTACGGTTGCTATCACGGGCTCGTCGCGGGTGCGGCGAAGGCGATGGTGGCCGACCTGGTGCCACCGGAGCAACGCGGGACGGCCTACGGCGGCTACGCGGCAGCGATCGGACTCGCCACGTTGCCGGCTTCGCTGCTTGCGGGGGTGTTGTGGGAAGGCCTCTTCGCCTGGGAGGGGTTCGGCCCTGCCGCACCCTTCGTGTTCGGCGCGGCGATGGCGGCGGTCGCGGCGGTGCTGCTGCTGGTGGCTGTGCCCGGGGAGGGGGTCGACCGCGCGTCCTGACACTTGGGTGGCCCCGATTCCCGCCGGCCGGTCAGCCGCGCTCCTGACGGACACGCGGCCCGGTTCCCGCCGGCTGGTCAGCCGCCCGGCCTGAACCGCACCAGCACCGGAAGGTGGTCGCTCGTCGTGTCCTCGTAGTCCGGGATGAAGTCGTCGACCCGATAGACCATTGCGGAGCCCTCCTCGTACCGCACCATCACCTCGTCGGATGCGAGAATGTGGTCGATCACGTCGTTGTAGCCCAGGATCGAGGTTAGTCCCGCGGCGCTCAGCGCGGCCGTGGGGTAGACCCAATCCGGTGCGGCGTCGACGATGTCGCGGTAGGGAGTGTCGCGGCCCGAAGTGATCGATTCGTCCACGTCGTCGTTCCAGTCACCGGGGATGAGGACGAAGTCGTTGGCCCGTGCGGAGTCCACATACGCCTTCAATCCGGCGGCGGCGGCAACCCGCCTCTCCCACGATGCGACGTCACTGGTCGCTTTTGCATGGAGGACGATGATTACGGCGTCCATGGGGGCGCCGCCATAGCTCAACCGGACCCGCACCTCGAGGGGCGGCCGCCCGGCAAACGCGTAGTCGAAGTCGCCGAGAATGATGCGTGCGCCGGTGACGCTCACAACCGATGTCTTGAAGATGAGACCGACCTTCAGCTCGCCGGGGGTATAGAATTCGGTCCCATCCGTGACGGTGGAGTCGGTGGCGAGGAGCCCGGCGTAGCCCGGGAGATGCGATATCAGCGAGGCGAAGGCCGTGGCGCTGGTCACTTCCTGGACACCCCAGACGTCGGCGTCGGTCCCGCGGATCACGTCGCGAACACGGGCAAGCTGGAGTATCTCGTCGGTGGGCCCCAGCCCGGCGGACCCGAAGTGCAGGAGGTTCCAAGTGGATACATCAAGAGTCGCGTCCGTGCCCAGTGCGGGAACCAGGATGGGTTCGGGCAGGGGGATCGGCTCGGGCTCGGGTTCCGGCTCTGGTGCCGCAGGAGATTCGGATCCGCAGCCCGTCAGGGCACAGAGCATGAGGGCGGCGACCGGAACGCCACTCCGACTGGGGCCCGAGCCGAACCGTATCACGGTGCCTCGGTCTCCCCGAGTTGCAGCAACCGCTGCTCCAGCGCATCGAGTACCCGGTGCAGTGATCGCTTTTCGCGGCCGAAGATGATCTTCCAGGGAACGATCGCGCTGGCACCGCCGGCAAGCGCCACCGGCACGATGATAAACGGCGTGGCGGCACCCAGCGCCGCGGCCAGAGCGCCCATCCCGAAGGTCATGACCGGCCCGACCCCGAGCGTGCACCCCAGCAAGCCGTCGCGGTAGTTGCCGAGCACCCGGATGCGTGTCTGATCGCCTTCGCTCCGGATGGATACGTAGCGCCCGCCGGTCCCGCTTCGGGCGCGCCATTCGAATCCGCCAAGGACCTCTTCCACGATCCCCTGACGCGCGAACTCGTTCCGGATCAGGTCGAGAAGCTGGGGGAGGTGCTCAGTGTCCAACCGCACCGGGACCACTCGTTCCAGTTGGACCGTTGTGCGAAAGCCCAGGATCGAGCCGGTCGCGGGCGGGTCGTGGCGCACTTCGAGCGACCGGGCAGCCATCTCGATTCCGGCGGGTGCGATTCCCGCTTCCGCACCGATCTCCTTGAGTTCGGCGAGGGTCAGCCCCTTGCCAGGCGCCCGCTCGGCGCCATCGGCGGCCGCCTCGACCGCTCGGTGCAGGATCAGGGCGACTTCGTCGTCGTCGTAGCGGCGCTCCGTCATTCCTGACGTTCCGATTCGGCGGGACGTGCCGGTCCGGGCGCGGACAGCGCCTCCAGCCGTGCGATCGCATCGTCGAAACGCGCCGCCAGCCGCGGGATGCTTGCGTCGCCGTATCCGATCCGAAGACGGGCGCGGGAGGCAATCAGGATTTCGAGCAGCTCGGCGGCTGCTTCGCGCCGCGCGACCGGGTCGGCGCTGCCCCGCTCGCCGATCCACACCGGCGCCGAGTGCGCGAACGGCGACGTGTCCATCGATGGCCACCGGGTCTCGCCCCCTCGGGCACGTACCGCGACCCAACCCGCGTCGGGGAGGTCGATGTCTCCCGAGTAGGTGCGCTGGCCGGGCTCCGCAATACCTGAACGGGACTGAACCACGCGCCCGTTGACGATGATCTCCACCGTGTCGACGGCGGTCGCCGTGGCGAGATCGAGGGTCCAGGGCACACTGCGGGGCGACTCCGCGCTGCCCGCACCAGATCCGCCAGAGCCCGCCACGACCACTCCACCTGGCCGGGCGTCCCCGACCCGGAAGTCCAGAAGGGGTCCGTTGGTGACGAAAGACCGCCCGTCGCGGAGCGCCTCGAGGTATGCGGGCCAGTTCACCTGATCCCCGGTGTGCGCGTACACCCGGGTGGCCCCTACAGCCATTGTGCGGTACAGGTTCAGCATGACGTCGGTACCCGCGGACGGTGCGATGGTCAGCCCCAGGTTCAGGAAGCGGTGCCACAGCGCCGACGTCCCTTCGGAGCTGCTCCACAAACACATGACCTCCAGCGCGTCCACGTCGCCCATCACCGCGTCCGCGACCAGTTCGACCGGCACCCCCGCCCCGGGCTCGGAGGCGAAGGGATCGGGCACCGAAACGGGGTGGACGTAGTATCCGACACCGCCATGACCATGCGCGTATTCCAGGACCTCCGCATTGGTCCGGTCATCGGTCCCGTAGACCTCGTAGCCGGGGCCCCATACCCACGGCCAGTGAAGCTCGGGGATCTCGATCAGGCCCATGTGGCCAAGGAAATGCGAGCGAATCTCCTGGCCGAAGCGGATCAGGGGCGACCCGTCCGACTTCTCCCACCCCCACAGATCCTGGTCCTCGAAGCGGTTGTGCAGATTGGCCAGTAGGGGCGTGGCAATGTCCAGATCCTCCCCTTTCATCATTGGAACCATGTCGGCCGGGTCCAGGTCGTACTGGCCACCGTAGTTGAGGTGGAAGTGGTGATCGCCGGAGGTCCAGCCCGCGGACCGCGCGTTCCAGACGGGGGTCAGCTCGATGGTGACCTCGGTTACCCCACCAGCCGCCGCGGTGACGGTGGTCTCCGCCTCGGGTGTGGCCAGGCCGTGCACGGCGGAAACGGTGACCTGGCCGGCGGGTACCGTGATCTCGACGAGGCCCGGGCTGTAGAAGAAGACGCGACCGTTGGCGCCGTCGAAGTGGGTGGCGCCCTCATCCGGAACCGCGGGATGACCGGTTGCGTCGACCACGTTGAGGCGGGCAGGCGTGCTCGTCCGAATCCGCAATCGGGCCGTCCCGGTTCCCCATTGCCAGGTGGCCACGTCCACATCTTCGACCGGACCGCCTGCCTTGCGCACGCGCTTCATGCGCATAACCTCGTGCCGGTCAGCCTCGGAGAAGTAGACCCACTCTCCGTCCGCGCTCCAGGCGGGCGTCAGGGGGAGGCCACCGCTGGTCAGCAGCACCGACGGACCGGGCTGTTCGACGCTGTGCACACGCAGATCCCATCCCTCCTGCGTGGGCCAGTTGAGCGCGAGCCCCGTCCCGTCGGGACTCAGGGCCGGACGGGCCATGGACACGATGCTGCCGGACATGAGCACTCGCGGCGCGTCACCACGGAGAGAGCGCAATTCCACGCGGTCACCGCCCCGCTTGGCCAGCACCAGAAACGCGTCGCCGGCGGGCAGGGGTTGTGGCTTCAGTTCGATCCCCGGCTCGCTCGTCACCGCCTCTTCCTCGCCCGTTGCCAGGTCCACGGACCAGATGTCCAGCGTCCCTGCCTTTGCGGACGAATAGAACAGCGTGCGGCCGTCCGCCGAGTACACCGGATCCAGGTCCAGCGCGGGAGAATCGATCGTGCGCAGTTCGTCGCCCGAATTTGCGCTGACGACCACGATCCTCGTGTCGTGGTCGTTGTCGCGCACGAACGCGATCCGGTTGCCGGACGGGTGCCAGGCCGGACGCGAGTCCACGTCACGCCCGTTCGTCAGACGCCGTGCCGTCCACGACTCCAGATCCATCACCCAGATCCAACCCCTCGACGAAAAGGCGATTTGCCGCCCGTCCGGGGACGGTGCCGGATCAATGGGGCCGTTGGTCAGGATCGGGAGTTCGTACCCCTCCAGGTAGACGTGGTGACCGTATCCGTCGACATGAGGGTACCGGTTCTGCCATTGACCAGCCCCGGGCTGGGGGATCAGGGACGTAGCGATGAGAAGGACTGTGGATGCTTCCTTGGCGCCTGGCTTCTTCACGGCTGTCGCTCTCCGCTGGAGGATTGTGGCTGCTAAGCATTGCTGAGACTCACCGGGGTGGGCAAGTGGCTGCGCGGAGTGGCTCGTGGCGGAGGCTTCGGCGATCATGCGCACGTTGCCTCGAGGGGCCATATTCACGGGGTGCCCGCGGGCCTTCCAGGCGGGAAGCCCCTGGGGTCCCGACTCATCGATCCACAAGGAATACCCAATGAACCATTGTCACGCGGCGCGACGCTTCCACTTTTCGGTGACCACCTCGGCTCTGCTCCTTCTCGGCGCCCTCGTTGGTGCGGCGCCGGTCCAGGCCCAGGACGCCGACGGCAACGTCTTCCACGATGGCGATTCCCTCCCGTGGGGAGAGCCGAACGACGGCGTGCGTTTCCTCCCGCTCTACGGCGACTATAGTGCGGACGGGGAGATCTTCGCCTTCCGCCTCGAAGTCCAGCCGGGCTTCGAATTGGGACCCCACACCCACCCGGTCACCGAGCACATGACGGTCCTCTCCGGACGGTTTTTCGTCGGCATGGGCGAAACAATGGACAAGGAGGCCGGCACCGCCTACGGTCCGGGGAGCTACATCGCGATTGCGGCGAACGTACCCGCATACATGTGGGTGGAAGAAGAGACCGTCGTCCAGGTCCACGGCGTGGGGCCCTTTTCCACCCAGCCCGTTACCCCGCCTCAAGGGTGACGGCAGCATGAAGGCCCGGCACCTTGCCAGCCCCGCGCCTCGCCGCCCCGGGTGCTCGCGGGGATTCATCCACGGGCTGCTCGCCACCCTGACACTCTCGGCCTGCATTCCCTCCGAGCCCACCCTGCAGCGGGGCGACCCCGCCCCCGTCTTCACGGCGACCTCCCTGGCCAGCGGGTCGCCCGTTTCGCTCTCCGACTACCTCGGCGAGACGCTGCTCGTCAACCTGTGGGCCACCTGGTGTCATCCCTGCAAGACCGAGACACCCTACCTCCAGTCCGTGTACGAGAGGTACCGGGATCGGGGCCTTCGCCTCCTGGGCGTGTCGGTCGACCGGCGGGCCGATTACGACGCCGTGATCGATTTCGTCGAAGAAATGGGCGTCGAATACGACATCGCACTGGACCCCGACGCGCTGTCGCGAGACGTCTTCCGTGCCCGGGGGCTGCCCACGTCAGTCCTCATCGACCGGGACGGAGCGGTCGCGTTCAGCTGGATCGGACCGATCCCGGAAGGAGACCCCACCTTCGTCGAGGGACTGGAAGCCGCACTGGAGCGGTAGCCGGGCCGGAGCAACCCCCTCGGGCGATCGGGTTGTCTCACGTTGAAGCCATCTGGGACGATCTGAGACAGATCCTGGCCGGGCGTTAGGGTGGGGGGGCTCTGCCCCAGCTACCGAACCGCCGCCGCAGCCCTCGCCACCGCCTCGACGATTGCGCCCGGGCCCCCGCTCCAGCAGGAACGCCACACTCCCGACCACTGCCGCCGGATCTGGCGCCCCAGGTTGGTGCGCATGAAGCGCACGATCACAAGCGCGTCGTGGCGCTGCATCTCGCGTTCGATTTCGGCGAACGTACGATTCCAGTTCCCACTCCATCCGGTCTGGATGAGGTGCGCCTGGATATGGGGATGATGTTCCCCGAGCAGAATCCGCACCGTGTCCTCGGCCTTGGCCTGCCTCTCCGCCCCGCCGACGACCAGGACGCGCACTCGACGACGCACCACCGGCCCCTCGGTCTCCTCTGCTCTCGCGAAGCGTGAGGAGAGCGCGTTGTACCGGTCCGTCATGTCCGAGAAAAACGAGGCCTCGATACCGTAGCCGCGGATCCGGTCCAGTATTCCCACGGCGTCGTCCAGGCCGGCCTCTGTTTCCTGGGCGGTTAGACGGTAGAAGAGATCACGCAGGACTCTCGAGCCTTCTTGCCGGCAGGTGCCCTCCAGTGCAGCAAGGCGAGCAGGTACACAGCGGCAGCGCGGTCTCCGTACTCGTCGGCGATCGCGCCTGAGGCCGATCGGACCACTTCCTCCGAGGCGTCCACATCGTCAATCGATCCGACAATGCCCTCGTCATGTGCCACGCCCAGTGCACTCAGAAAGCCTTTCACCATCGGCAGCTGGCCAGGAATGTGATGGCTTTGGATCAGACCCAGCGCGAGTCCGGGGTCACGGAGGGAAACGACCTTCATTGCCGCGACGATCTTTTCGACGGTCCACTTGCGAACGGTGGCTGGTCGAAGATGGCGCGCTTCGGCCACGATCGACTCAAGCTGCCTGCGCCCCTGGTGGTCGGCACCGACATGTGCCCGCACGGCCGCCTCGCGCTCTGTCGCGTTCAGCGCGTTCCACAGGCTCACCGCGGTAGGCGGTTTGGAACTCAGGATGAGACGCTTCAGGCGCGGGCCGATGTCGTCACCCCTACCCCGACCTCCAGCCCGTGCGCTCACCTGCCACCTCGATCCAACTCCGGCACCATGAACGCGCAAGCCGGCCCCGTGGCCCGACTCAGCCTCAAGTCCAGCGTCGCCAGCGCGCAGTCGAAGGCTTCCGCTACTGCGACGTACCACGCGTCATGGCACGTCACGTTCCGGCGGAGCTCCCACACACGTTGGGCGAAGGGAGCGAAGGGTAACAACTCGATGTCAAGTCGCAGCAGGTCGCGGTGGGCGCCGTTGGCCTCGATCCTCGAGATCTGCCCGCGACTCTCCAGACGGCGCAGTATGTTTGCGGCCTCGACCTGGACCAGTTCCGGCGCGGCCAGTGTGTTTGCGCCCACTACCGACTCTCCCCACCGTCCTTCGGGGCCCGAATCCACCAACGTCGCGACCACGACGGACGCGTCGACAACGACGGTCACCTGCGGTCAACGTCGCGCCCGGACAGGATGCTACACGCCGGCACCTGCGTACCTGCGGTCTCCTTCCGTTCCCGCACGCCATCGAGCCACCGATCGAGAGACGGCCGCGAAGCAATCCGCTCCAGTTCACGCCGGAGATATTCCTGCATTGACAGGCGCGACAGGGCCGCACGGACTGCGAGTTCGTCGCGGACTTCGTCGGGAACGCCCCTGATGGTGATTTGAACGGCCATGACATCATTCTACATGCACAGACAGCAATATGCAAGCGAGGAATTCCGGCACCGCCACGTCATCCTGAGCGAGTCTCTCAAGTGCGTCCAAACCCTCGACTCCCTTCGCGAGCCTGTCCAGTACCCCGTCGAGTTCATCGTGGCGAGTAGGACTGCAACCCGGAGCCTTGCAACGTACCGTACGAGCCCACATGTAAGCGATCGGCGTTGCCCCATCCCTTGCGGTGGGATACAGGCGTTGGCGAGTTCCTGCTTCGCAGCTTGTCACAGTATGCCCTCAACCCACCGAACGATCCGGCTAGCCCGGATTTCTCACACAGTCACCGCTGAGGGCTTTGGGGGCAGCGTTGGGGCCGAGTTTCTGCCGAGGGAGCAGGTGGAGCAGAAGCAAGCGGCTCTGCGGCCGTGTTTTCGGGGGGCCAGAGTAGCGGGAACCGCTGCCTGAGCGAGCTTTTTTGGTCCTGCGGCGCAGTGGTCCCCGGAGGATCGGCTGGAACGGTTGTCTCGAAGGGGGTGTGGAGTCGTTACCCTGGCAATCGGGCGTGGACGCGTGCGAAGGCGGCGGCCGACGGGTGTGCGGAGTCCATGGCGACCTTGACCCTTCGCACCGAGACCGTGACGCGGGCGCCGATCTTGAGGAGCTTGAGCCGCAGCGTTCCGGCGGTGGCGCGGGCCAGGCGGGTGCCGTGCAGCGCACGCCTGAGCGCAACGAAGAGGATCGAGGCGAAGGCGGAGAAGAGGATCCGGAGCTGGTTGGCGGCGAAGCGCGACGCCGAGGTCCGGTCGGAGAAGAGATCGAGCTGCTGCTCCTTGATCGTGTTCTCCATGTTGCCCCTCGGGCAGTAGACGCGCTCGTAGACGGTCCGGGCCGAGAAGGTGTCGGGCAGCGAGGTGACCACGAAGCGCGGGTTGGCCTTGCCGGGCAGGTGCTCGGCCTTGGCGACGACCCGGCGCTTGCGGGACCAGCTTGTGAGTGTGGCGTAGAGGAACTCCTTGAACCGGCGGGCTGGGCGGCCCCGCCGCTTCGCCTCCGCCTGGGCGTCGGCCAGCTCCCAGCCGATCTTCTCGACGAGCCGCGAGTTCCGGGCCAGGCCGATGACGTAGTCCACGCCGTTGCCCTCGCACCAGGCCAGGATCTCCTCGCGGGCATAGGAGGCATCGGCCCGAAGCAGGATCTCCAGTCCCGGCCACCGCTCCCGGAGCCGTTCGACGATGCGGCCCAGCGGCCCGGTCACGCCTCCGGCGGGATCCGCGTTGCCCGGCCTCAGTTGGGCGAAGAGCGGGCGGCCGCCGCAGGTGATGTAGAGCGGCAGGAAGCAGTAGTGGCCGTAGTAGCCGTGGAAGAAGCGGCCCTCCTGGCGCCCGTGGACCTCGTCGTCGGTCGCGTCGATGTCGAGCACCAGGCGCGACGGCCGCCCGCCCTTCCAAGAGTCGATGAACGACTCGAGCAGCACGGCCTGCAGCGCGTCCGCATCATGGCCGATCCTGTGGTAGCGGCCCGGTTCGCCACTCGGGGGCGCGTGTTCAAGCCGGTTCAGGGTGCTCTTCCCCGCCAACGGCGCACAGTCCTTCCGATGTCCATCGAGCTTGCCGGAGAGCAGCGCCAGAACAGGGTCGTGCCGCAGCTGGTCGTGGTCGTTGAGGTCTTCGTATCCCAGGGTGATGCCCATGACGCGCTGCCTCACCAGCGTCCCGACCGAGTGTTCCGTGAGACGGGGATCGCGGTAGTCGGTGAAGCAACCTGCCACCTGGTCCAGGAGCCCCACCGACCGGTCGATCTCGCGGAGCAGCAGCACTCCGGCGTTCGACGTGATCGCGCCCCCGTCGAACGCGGCCGCTACCCTGCGGCCCTGGCACCCTTGAAATGCGAAGGAAAGCGGTTTACACTGTGTCGGCATCGGTCCTCCGGTGTCGTCGCTGTCAAGTTCTTGCCCCACATAAACTTAACAGCTCCCGGAGGCCGGTGCCTTCCTATGCGTTTGAGAAATCCGGGCTAGCCAGCTCCACGGCTTCGTGGTGGTCCTCATCCGTGACCGGCCTCGTGTGCCCCGGATACCGGGTAACCGCCGCATACCGGGTCAGGGTTGCGGCCTCGAACATTTCGGCAGGGACCTCCACTCCTGCTTCCTCGACCAAAGACATGAGGGCCGCCAAATCGTGAATGAACGGATGTTGTACGCCACGCGCCAACAGCAGCCCCTTGACGGCCTTCTCGGCGGCTTGTTGCGCGTCGAAGCAGAGGTCCTCCAGATACACGCCTTCCGCCCACAGCTTCGCACGAGCCAAGTTGCTGTGCGCGCGGTTCAACCACTCCCGCGGATCGTCGCGCGGGAATCGCTCAGGCGGCCTCATAGACCACCCGTCCCTCTTGCAAGGCCTCCCGAATCACCATGCCGTAGCTGTCACGGTAGCGCTCCAGGTCGTCGGGAGATGCCACGATGGCGTCGACTGCCGTCCCAACGCCGCGCAGGTTCAGATAGATGTCGCCCATGAGATCCAGGGCGTCGACCCCGCCCCGAATCACCAGTAGATCAAGATCGCTGTGCGGCCCCATCCGTCCACGCGCCGCCGACCCGAACAGGATAATCTTCTCCGGCTGCGCCACCTCGACGACGCGCCGAATCACATCGTCCAGCACCGCCTGATCTACTATCCCGTCGCTCTCAGCCATCTCGTCCCCTCCGGGTACCTTCGCGAACCGACATCGGCTTCTTCAGCGTATCCACCGTAAGGTAGTAGTGCTGCACCTTCCTCACCTCATGCCATGGAAACCGGGCCGGATCAAGAATCGGCTCCTGCTTCTTGTGGACATCGGTCACCACACAACCCCGATTTTCCTCGTACTCGATCACGACGCGCCTGGCCGTCATCTCGCGCTCGGGGTGGGGCTGGCGGCGCCTCACCTCGGATGCGTCTCGCTTAGGGTGCGGCAGAATCAGGACGCTCGCTAGCCGCTCGACACCCTGCAACTGCCGTCCTCCTGAAGCTCGGAGAAGTAGACCATCGCCTCCTTTGTGCGACGCAGATAGAAGGGTGCGTGCTGCTCCTCCATGGCCTTGCTTCCAGTTGGTGGGGCAGAGGGTCGACGTGCGAGATCGAAAGACCGAAATAGGGATCGAATTCGTGCGCGATGCCCAGAGCGTAGGCTTGGAGGCCAAGTCTGAGTAGGTGGCCGTCACCATCGAACGAGGGGGCAGGGTCGGTGATGGCGAGCTGGGCCAAGTCGTCGTTAGTAAGCGTGACTTGGCGAAACCGTTCGCTTTGCTGGCCCACGAGGCCGAGCGACCAGAATCCTGGTCGCGTGGAGCTTACCAAGAGCACGCGCATGGGCTCATTGAACTGCGGGCCGGTCAGGATCTGGCCTTCCGGATTCGACCTCCCCAGCGGATCGGACTCTTGCCAAGCCGCTTCCTACCGCCCCACCGCCTCCTCGCGTTCGGCCTGCGCCTCTACCTCCCGCACCCGCTTCCTCAGCCACCACCCCGTCCCCGCTACCAGCCCCAGCGGCAGCACGGTCAACAACCCGGTCGTTGCAAGGAAGGCGAGCCGAGCCTCGTCGTCCCGGTCGAAACACACGGGACAGGCGTGAGCGACGTCCGGGAAGACGGCCATTGCCACGAGCGCGACCACGGCCGCCGCCGCGACACCCGTCGCACCGCGCCACCAGCCCGCCGCCCCGCGCCGCCCGCGCGCCCGGATCATCTCACGAGTCTTCATCATCTACATATACACCTGGAAGTACAGAAATGGCCACACCAGGACCACAAAGTACCAGAAAAGCGACACCGTGGACATGGCTTCCCGGGACAGCGTCCCGGCCATGAGGCGCATCCACGCCCACCCCAGCAACCCGATCGCGACGACCGCGTGCGCCGCGTGTGCCCCGATGATCGTGTAGAAGAGGCTGCCGTACGTCGAGGAGGTGAGCGTCAGCCCCTCCTGCAACAGCGCCGCCCACTCGGCCCCCTGAAGGAAGACGAACGCGCCCCCCGACAAGATCGCCGCCATGAGCGCCAAGCCGATGGACCGGTTGCCGCGCTGGTACGCCCGGTGAGCGATCAGCAGCACGATTCCGCTGGCGATCAGCATGGTCGTGTTGATCGCCGTACGCTCGAAGGGAAGGCGCGGCTGGTTGGGCGGCGGCCACACCGAGCCGATGGCGCGCGCCTTCACGATCACGAACGCCGAGATGAACCCCGCGAACAGCATGATCTCGACAAAGACGAAGAGGATCATCCCCAGCACGCCGTTCGAAACGACCTTCTCGGCGCGGCGCGGCCTCGGCCGGAACGGGATGATCGTCGTGCGCGCGCTCATCACTCCCTACCCCTCCGCCGGCCCTGCCAGCCTCGCCCGGATCCGCCCCACGCCCGGCAGCTTCATCACCCTCTCCACCAGCGGCCCCACCAGCCGCCGCACGATCGGGATATCACTCAGCGTCTCGTAGATCAGGATCAGCACACCGATCGAGAGGATGATCGCCACGGCGTTGGTCCCAACGGCAACCAGCGCGAGCACCGACCAGAAGGCGGCGTGCGCCAGGTTGTAGCCTCCCGGCAGCAGGTTGTCGGTCGACTTGTGGGTCGGCACGAGGCTCGCGTGCGCGACCTCCTCGGCGTGCTCGCCTTCCGCCGCGTGGCTGTCGTCCTCCACGTGCACCTCAGGATCGGAGATCCCCCGCGCCACCGCCGCCTTGGCGTCCAGATTCTCCCACATGCGGCCTTCGTGCAGCTGCACGTCCGGCGCCACGCCGCCCCAGAAGAGCGCCAGCAGAAGCACCGACGCCGCCAGGAAGATCTTGGCGATCGGCCGCTCGATCGACAGGTGCATGAAGTGCTTGATCACCAACGACGCCTTCCACACGGCGATGCCGAAAGCGGTGACGAGCGTCAGGGCCACCCCGAGACCGATCTGCAGCCCGAAGATCTCTACCTGTCTGTCTATCGTCCCGCCCACGACAGGCCCCGCGATGCTGACTGCGAGCAGGCCCAGCAGCAGCAGGTAGATCCTGACGTAGTGGTTTCCAAAGAATCCTGAGCGACCTTCCGAGTGACCGGCCATGGGCTATTTCGCGATGTAGAGCAGAGGGAAGAGGAAGATCCAGACGATATCGACAAAGTGCCAATAGATGCCGATCAGCTCGACCCGGTGGAGTTCGAGGTTCTTTGCGGCGTCCCGGGCCACGATGGCCATGATCACCGCACCCGCGATCACGTGGAAGGCGTGGAGCCCCGCGGCCGAGTAGTAGAACGACCAGAAGGTGTTGGACGTGATCGTGTAGCCGTGGGAAATCTCGGTGAACCACTCGTAGGACTTGACCAGGATGAAGGTGATAGCGCCCCCGATGGTCGCGTACAGAAAGCGCGCGGCCTTCTTGCCGTCGCCCCGCTCCGCCGCCTGGTGGGCCAGCACCGCCGTCAGGCTCGACGTCAGCAGCACGAAGGTGTTCAAGGCGCCGATCCGCACGTCGGTGTGGACCGCGGCGTCCGCCCACTCGGGATGGCCCAGGCGGTGCATGACGTACGACGCAAGCAACCCGCCGAAGATGACCACTTCCGACGCGAGGACCCACCATACGGCGAGCTTGCCGGTAGCGATCCCGGTGGCGGCACGGGTTGTCGCAATCGGCCTCATTCGCCGGGTCGTCCCTTCAGGGCGGGTTCATTCTGCGGCCAGTAGTCGTCCTCGCGGTCCGGCACGCTGTACTCGTAGGGGCCCCGGTAGACGACGGGCATCTCGTCCGGGCGCCAGTTCCCGTGCGGCGGCGGCGACTCGGTGGTCCACTCCAGCGAGTTCGCCTTCCAGGGGTTCTTCGAAGCCTTCGGGCCGGAGCGCCAGGTCTTGAAGCAGTTGTAGAAGAAGACCACCTGGAACGCGAGCATGATCAGCATCGAGATGGTCGCCACCAGGCGCATGTTCTGGAACCAGGTGATCGCCAGCTCGGGGAAGTGCTCGTAGTTGTAGATCCTGCGGTGCTGGCCGCCCATCCCGAGCACGAAGAGCGGGATGAAGATCAGGTTGAAGGGGATGATGGTGCCCCAGAAGTGGATCTTGCCAAGGCGGTCGTCCATCATCTTCCCGAACATCTTCGGGAACCAGTAGGTGAAGGCCGCAAAGGTCCCGATGATCGCGATCGGGAAGAAGGTGTAGTGGAAGTGGGCGAGGACGAAGTACGTGTCATGGAAAAAGACATCCGCACCCGCCGCTCCCAGGAAGATTCCGGTTACGCCCCCGATCAGGAACTCGGCCACGAACGCCAGCGCCCACAGCATGGGCGTGGAAAGGGTGATCGAGCCTCGATACAGCGTTGCGATGTAGACGAAGCACAGCTCCGCCATCGGGACCGAGATGAGCAGGGTGGTGATCGTGAAGATGTTCGCCATGCGCGGGTCGATCCCCGCGATGAACTGGTGGTGGGCCCACACGAAGAAGCTCAGCACGCCGATGGCCACGACCGTGAAGATCACCGTGCGGTAGGCGAAGACCTTCTTGCGGGCGAAGGTGGTGATGATCTCGATCACCACGCCCATCGCCGGGAGCAGCACGACGTACACCTCGGGGTGGCCGAAGAACCAGAAAAGGTGCTGCCACAGAATCGGATCGCCGCCGGCCGCCGGGTTGAAGAAGCCGGTCCCGATCGTCTGATCGAAGAGAAGCATGATCGCGCCGGCCAGCAGCGGCCCGACCGAGAGCATGAAGAGGATGCTCGCGACCACGATCATCCACACGACGATGGGCACGTCGAAGGCACGCATCCCCGGCGCCCTCGAGTTCATCAGGGTGGTGATGAAGTTGATCCCTCCAAGGAGGAAGGCGACGAACTCCAGTCCGACCCCGATGAGCCATAACGTACTCCCGAGCGGTGTCAGGTTGTACGTCTCGTTCGCCGAAAGGGGCGGGTACGCGGTCCAGGCTCCTGCGAAGCCGCCTCCTTCCACGACCAGCGAGGCGAGGATGACGACCGTGCTCAGGAAGAAGATCTGGTACGACAGCCGGTTGATCCTGGGGAAGACCATGTCGTCCGCCCCGATCATGAGCGGGATCAGGAAGTTCCCGAAGGCGGCCAGCAGCACGGGCATGGCCACCCAGAAGATCATGATCGTCCCGTGATTGGTCACCAGGGCGTTGTACTCGCCGGGCGAGACCATGCCGAAGCCGGGGACGTTCATCCCCGGGAAGGCCAGCTGCATCCGGAAGACGTACGCCATGAAGCCGCCGATCATCGCCATGAACATGCCCGTGAACATGTACTGCACGGCGATGACCTTGTGGTCCGTGGACCAGAGGTACTTCATAATCCCCCGGGGACCGTGGTGCGCGTGGTCCTCGCGGGGGTGGCCGTGTGTCAGATCGACCGCGGGCTCGACCATGTCGGTCCTCCGTTCTCCCTATCCGCTACCCGGCCGGGGGCGTGTTCGCCGCCAACCAGGATGCATGCTGTTCAGCGTCCTCCACCATCACCCTGGCCACCATGACCCCGTGGCCGAAGCCGCAGATCTCGGCGCACTGGACGTCGAACTCTCCCTCTACCGTCGGCTGGAACCAACCGGTGATGCTCCTCCCCGGGATGGCGTCCTGCTTGATGCGCCAGACCGGGACCGAGAAGCTGTGCAGGACGTCCTTGGCCTCGAGCTTGAAGTGGTAGGTCTTTTCGTTTTGGACGTGGAGCTCGTCCACGGTGAAGATGTCGTCGGCGGTGTCCAGTTCGCCGTCGGCCCCCGGGTGCTGGAAGGTCCATGCCCACTGCTGGCCGGTGATCCGCAGCACGGCGTCCGGGTTCTCCGGCAGGTCCATCTTGATCTTGTGCCAGACCTGGAAGGAGACGACGACGATGACGACGTCGAATGCGAGGACCATGAGGTGCGGGATCGTGATCCAGCGTTTCAGGTGCTTTTCCTTCCCGGTGATGTAGTCGGCCTTCCGTCCCGGCTTCGCCCTGTACTTGAGGATGAAGTAGACGAAGATGTACTCGGCCACCAGGAACCAGACCCCCACGACCACGAGCACCAGGATGATCAGGAAGTCGATGTCCGCAGCGTAGCTGGATCCGATCCGGATCAGGCCGATGTCGTCGAAGAAGTGGCCGACGCGCTCGCGGAATCCCATTTAGAGGAAGTCCCTTTGTCGGAAGCTCATGTCGTTCATTGCATTATGAAGTTGTAGACCACCGCCGAGCCAATGAACAGGAAGGCCAGCCAGAAGGTCCACTTGATGGTCTTCCTGGCGAAGATGATGGCCTCGTTGGTCGCGTCGGGTGGCGGATCCGGAATCCGGGCCGCCAGTTCGGCGTGGGTCGGTCTGTCGGGGGACGGTTTCGCTACCATGAGGTTCACCGACTCAGAGTGAATACGTAGGCCGCCACGGATCGCACCTGGTCGTCGGTGAGCGGCATTCCGGCCCGCGGCTGCATCTGTCCCGGGTGCTCCATGGGCTGGGGGACGCCGGTGACGACGAGATTCACGATGGATTCGTACTCGCCGTCGATGTTGAGCCAGATGTCGTCGGTCAGATTCGGAGCCAGGGGTCCGCCCGTGCCTTCCCGCAGATGGCAGGTGAAGCAGATGCCGGTGATTCCGTTGAAGATGGTCTGCCCCTCTTCGGCCATGGCCACGGTCACGCCCTCGGGCAGGCTCGCGGGGTCGACCTCGAGCGGTGCGAGCGGCGGCGGGGGCGGAGAAGCCGCCTTCCGGGGCAGCCGCTGCATGGTCATGACGTAGGCGGTCACATTTGCGATCCGCTCCTCGGACATGTCGCTGACCGGCGCGCGCATGGTGGCGCCGGCGGCGTCGCCGACCCCCCGCACCCCGTCTCGATACTTCCGCAGCGACCTCGTGATGTACCAGTCGTTCAGGTGCAGCAGAGAGGGAGCGTTCAACTCCTGCACTCCGGTGTCGACCCCCCTGCCGTCCCCTCCGTGGCAGTTCACGCAGAGCGCCGCGTACTCCTCCTCGCCCGCTTCAGCGTCCCCCTCGGCGGTGGCCGGGGGATCGGGGATCGGCAGGCTGACGACGTAGTCCACGACCGAGCTGATGTCGCCCTTGTCCTCGATCAGCGACCGCGACATGGGGCGCATCCGCAGCCCTTCGGTGTCGGTGTGGTGATACCCGCGCTCCCCCGCGCGAAACTTCGCGAGCTGTGCCGAGAGGTACCAGTCGGACGCCCCGGCGATGGCAGGAGCCCCGAGCGACTGGTTGCCGGCCCCATCCGCACCGTGGCACGGTCTGCAGGCGTCGAAAATCATCTCGCCGCGCACCACGCCCGGTTCGTAGCCGCGGCACGCCGCCGTCATGGCCAGCAGTGTGGCGGACAGCAGCGTGGCGGATACACGGAAGGAGCGGAAGAACTGCCCTGTTTGGAACCGCGTCATTGTCCTCGCCATCATATAAGGTCGCCAATTCGGCGCGCGGATTCTAGCGACCTGCCCGACCGAGGGCAATACTCTGGCGCCGTGTCGCGACCACGACGGCGCCGCGGGCGGGCGCCCGCTAGCGTAGCGTTACGACAATGGCCCCGTTGAAAAAGCCGGTCCCGAAGCGCGTGGTGGCGTCCGATGGGGACATGTAGGTGACCCGTACGACCGACCCGATCGGGATCTCGGCAAGTTGATTCCGGCTGCTGCGCTGACCGTTGACGACCACGGTGGCCGACCCGTTGCGAGCCCGGAGCCACTGGGGTCTCAGGAGCGATATGGCCCCCATTGCGTCCCTCTCGGATATCCCCTCAAAATCCACAGGGGTGAGGTCGCCGGTGTTTCTGTTGCCGGCGGGGACCTCGCCGACCGACGCGCATGCCTGGGCGGCAAAGGCCGTAACAGCGACGAGCGCAAGGCGCGCCAGGATCACTCTACTCAATTCCCCGTCTCCCTCGTTACGATGGGCACAATAAGATGGGACGCCCGCCCGGAGGCGTGGTGGACCGAGTTCCGGGCGAGCACCCACTCGGTCTCGTCGTAGTTCCTACCACCGGTGTTGAGATTGCGTTCCCACCTCGGGAAACTCGAAGACGTGATTTCGAGGCGGATCCGGTGGCCCACTCCAAGATAGTTGGCCGTGGCCTGGAGATCGATGCGGAGCTCGTACACTTCGCCCGGCTCCATCCACACCTTCCGACCATAGCCCTCGCGGTAGCGCGCGCGCAGAATCCCTTCCTGCACGTTGATGGCCCGCCCGTCCGGGTGGACATCCACCAGCTTGCCGGTGAAGTCCGTGTCGCGCGCGTCGGACGACACGTACAGGACCATCTCGATGGGCCCCGTCACCTCGATCCCTTCGTCCAACGGCTCCGATGTGTACACCAGCACATCGGCACGGTCCTCGACCGCGGACTGGTCGAAGCCGCCGGCCGGCGCATCGGCCGTCCCCGTGCAGCACACAGGGCCTCCAACCGTGGGAACCGGGTCGTCCGGGTCGTAGGTGAAGGTGTCGGCGGGTTGCTCCCCGGAGGGTGCTTCCCACGACAGGCGGCCGTCCCCGGCCCGGGTGTTCGCGCCACCGTCGCTGTGAAGGTATAGCGGACGGAACTCGGTCCCCTCGACGGGCCACGACCCGGCGGTCCGCCACTCGTTCGCGCCCATGAGGTAGTACTGGAGGCGCGGCATGTCGAAGTCGGCGGCCGGGTCGTCCCGGAGCCAGTGATCGAACCAGTTGAGATAGATCGTCCAGTAGTCGAGACGCGCGTCACCGAGGTCGCGATCGCCCACCACCGTCCTCGACGTGGCGATCTCGGACGTGCAGTGGTCCGTGGGCGAAATGATCGCGAACTGGTTGTCGCGGGCGCGTTCGGACTCGGCGTTGTCGCTCAGCAGGTTGAAGAGCTTGAGCGTCTCGCCTACGCCAAGGTCGTACCAGGAGTTGACGTGAAGCGCGGGCACGTCGAATCGGTCGTTCGGCTGTACGTACCCGATCCGGTCCCACCAGGGGTCGCCCGGCTCGTGCGAGACGAATGCCTCGAAGTCGGTCGGCGGGGCACCGGAAGCCTTCAGCATGTCGATGTACGGCAGGGTCCGCCACGCCGCCTGGAAGTCGAGTTCGCCCGGGTTGGGCGCGGAGTTCATCATCTCTTCGACCTGGAGCATGACCTCGCGCGGGGTGCCCGGCGGGATCCGGTAGAAGACCTTGCTGCCCGCGCCCCGGAACCACCCCAGACTGGCCGCCAATTCGGTCACGCCGCCGAAGATCACCCCGAAATGGCGATAGCTGCCCCCCGCCGCCTGCGGCACGGCGGCCGCGTGGTGCGGGTTCCGTGTCGCGGCCAGCTGCATCTGATTCTCGCCCAGGTAGGAGCACCCGTACGTCCCGATCCGGCCGTTGGACCAGGGCTGCTCGGCGAGCCACGAAACCATGTCGTAGCCGTCGTCCCGGTCGGCGCGCGACACGAAGTACTCGCCTTCGGACTGGAAACGCCCCCGCATGTCCTGCACGGCGACGGCGAACCCGTGGCTTGCGAAGTAGCGGGCCGCGGAGCCCTCGCGCCGGTGGGGGAGCTTCCCGTAGGGGGTGCGGATCTGCACGACAGGGAGCGGGGCGTCGGCGCCGACGGGGAAGTAGAGGTCGGTGGCGAGGCGGACGCCATCGCGCATGGCGATCATGTGCGTGGGGTCCAGCCGGACCTCGTAGGAGCCGTCGGGCCGCGGGAACGGGGCCTCGACGTCGTCCGCGGCGGCTGTGCCGGCGACGCCGGTCGAACCGGAATCGGACTGGCCGCAGGCAGCCGCGAAGAGCAGGGGGAGTGCCAGGAGCGCCGGGAACGGGAAGGAGCGTCGGTCAGTCATAGGTAGTCGGCTCGGCAGAAAGGTTCAGCATCTCGCGTGCCTGGGCCGGGGTGGCGACCTCCCGGTTCAGCTCGTGGATGATGCGCACGGAGCGTTCCACGAGCTGCCGGTTGCTCTTCGCCTTCTCGCCCCGGCGGTAGTAGACGTTGTCCTCCAGTCCGACCCGGACGTGGCCGCCCAGCATGGTGGCCAGCGTCGTCATCGGCACCTGGTGGGGACCGATCCCGGAGGTCAGCCACACCGAGTCTTCGGGGAACTCGCGGATGATCTGAAGCACGTTGTCGACCGTCGGCAGGCTCGAGGTCTGGTACCCCATCACGGTCTGGATCCAATAGGGCTTCTCGATCAGCCCCTCGCCGATCAGATAACGGATGACCCAGCCGCCGCCCGGGTGATAGATCTCGAGTTCGGGCTTGATCCCGCGGGCCTTCATCTCGGTGGCGAAGTGCCTGATCTGGCCGTACGAGAACGGCAGGCACTCGTCGTAGACGGTCTCCGGCCGCGGGTCCGGCAGGGGCGGCGGGCGTTCGCGGATGATGAAGCGGCTCATGTCGGGGGTGAGGTTGAGCGACGCGACCTCGGGGCGCGCGCCGAGGCACTGGAGCCTCTCCTCGTTGGTCATGTCGGGCCCGCCACCGGTCGTGTCGTTGATGATGATGCCGGGGCACGCTTCGCGGATCTTCGCGTTGACTTCCAGCCATCGCTCGGCGGTGACCGCGGGCCGCGTGGGGAACTCCGCTTGACGCGCGTGCACATGAACCATCGATGCCCCCGCCTCGTAGGCGCCGGCCACCGATTCGGCGATCTCCTCGGGTGTCTCCGGCAGGTTCGGGTTCGATTCCTTACCCTGAATCCCGCCGTTGCAGGCAACGCAGATGATCGTCGGGGGCATGCGCCCGACACGTGCGAGGTATTGCATCGCGTCGGCGTGATTCCACCGGTCGTGAAGGTTGGTCATGAGGCAGCTTGATTCGATGAGCGGGGTGTCGCGGGGTGCTGGCGTCGTGCCGGGTACATAGTATTCGAGCCGCCGGCTTGGCGCACCATGGGGCGGTTCCCATGGGGTGTTCGAGCCGCGTCCTTTCAACGCGAGGAGTGGACCTTAATGGAATACGAAGGAGGGCTCCCGGCACCCGAAGCCGTGGCCGTCGTGGGAGCGGGCGTCGTCGGCCGGAGCTGGATCCGTGTGTTTGCCCGGGCGGGACTGCCCACCCGCGTCTACGATCCCGACCCCGGACAGCTCGCCCGCGCCGTCGAGTGGGCGAGGCAATCGGCGGAAGAGGACGTGAGGCTGGGCTTCGCAACCGCCTCGCAGGCCCGGGCCGAAGAGAACCGCGTCCATCCCTGCGCGACCCTGGGTGAAGCCCTCGCGGGTTCGGACTACGTGCAGGAGAGCGGCCCCGAGGCGATTGCGGCCAAGCAGGCGATCTACCGTGACCTCGACCGTGCCGCGAACAAGGGGGTGATCCTGGCGAGCTCCACGTCGGCCAACGACATGACGGTGATCTCGGAGGGCGTGCCGGGGGCACACCGCTGCATCGTGGCGCATCCGGTCAACCCGCCCCACGTGATTCCGGTGGTGGAAGTGCTGCCGGGGGAGAAGACGGACCCGGGCGTCGTGGCTGCGACGCTCGACCTCCTCCGCCGGGTGGGCATGTCGCCGGTCGAGATGAACCGCTACGCGCCCGGCTTCCTCCTCAACCGGATGCAGGCGGCGGTGATACGGGAAGCGGTCTCGCTGGTCGGATCCGGGGTGGCCTCGCCCGAAGCGGTCGAGATGGTCATGCGGGACGGACTCGGGTTGCGCTGGGCCCTGATGGGACCCTTCGGGACGGGTCACTCCAACTCCGACGGGGGCCTGGGCCGCTACTACCGCGACTACGGCGACGCCTTCAGCGCGCTGTGGGGTGATCTCGACACGGAACCCGATTTCGGCGACGAGGTGATCGACGCTATTGCCGCTGCAACCGAGGCGGCGTACGGCGACGACGCGGTTGCCGCGTTGTCGGCGTGGCGGGATCGCATGATCCGGCGGATCCTGCGGCTGAAGCAGGAGGATCCGCCGCCGGGGGCGACCGGTGGCTCGTCGAGGGAGAGCTGACCTTCCGAGCTTGAGCCAGCCCTCCCCCTGTCCCATTCAGACGCTGTCCCATTCAGACATGCTGGCGTCCCTGGTTTTGCCGCGGAAACGTCGGGGTGAACGGGGCCGATGTCGGGGCACCCCCGCTACGCCGCTGCATCCCTGGCCGGGCCGGCGCCCTCGCTACGCCGCACTTCTGGCTGTGCTCTTTTGAGCGTGGTTCGAGGCGGGGTTGTCGGCAGTGTCCGTCCTTCGAGCCGAATCCTTGGTCCCATTCCGACATGCCGGTGTCCCTGGTTTTGCCGCGGAAACGTCGGATGGGACATCTCCGCCAACACCGTCCGACGCCGGACCGGCTTCCTCGCCTTCCAGCGCCGGATCCGCTCCCTCACCGTCCAGTGCCGGATCCGCCTCGCCAGCCGCCTCCAGCGCCTCCTCGACCGCCTCTCGCGCAGCCGCCTCCAGCTCCCACGGGATCGCCGAGTCCACCAGCCGCCCAGCCCCGTTGTACAGCTCGCCGGGTGGTAGCGGTGGCGCGGCAGGTAGCGGTTGCAGCGGCAGCCCCGGCCGCACCATCGGCGGCGCACTCGCGATCATCTTCCCCTTCTTCGTGAGGAACACCGCCTGACCCAAGCGGTTCAGTGCCATCCGTGTGCGGCCCTCGTGCACCACACGGTGATGCCGGCGGCACAGCAGCACCGTGTTCGCCAGGCTCGTCTCGCCGCCGTCGGCCCAGTGCGTGACATGATGCGCCTCGGTGAACCGGCTCCCGCACCCCGGGTAGCGGCAGCCACGGTCCCGCTCTTCCAGCGCGCGCCGGATGTGCGGCGGGATGGTGCGCGTCTTCCGCCCCACCCCCATCACCGCCCCCTCGCGGTGCGTCATCGGCACAACCGCAGCGTCGCACGCCATCCGGCGCGAGCTCTCGGCGCTGACCCGCACCCCGTCGACCTCGGAGCGGCCCGGTTCCCCGTCCTTCTCCAGCGTGGCCATCTCGGTGTGGACCGACACCTGGTACCGCTCGGCACGCATCCCGGATTCGCCACCGAAACCCGCTGCCAGCGCTTGCTCGGCGACCAGTCCCGCCGCATCCGCCCTGCGCTGGCGGCTCCTTGGCCGCGCATCGGGGCTCTCTTCCCGGTACAGCGCGTCACTCGCGGCTTCGATCGCGCGCATCAGCACGGCCCCGACCTCGGGCTCGAGCCGGCCCCGCATCACGTACATCCCGTCCCCGTCGATCGCGACCGAGAACGCGCGGCTCTGGTGCCGGGCTTCTTCCGCCGTGAGTTCGCCGCCCCGCGACAGATGCTTCCATCCCCGCACGATCTGCTCCAGCTTCGCGGCCGAGCCGGCGCGCGCGTACTTGAGCAGCGTCTTCTCCGTCTTCGGGGTCGCGACCCGGGTCATGGCCCGTACCTTGGCGTAGGAGAGTTTACCGGAGCTCATCTCGGCAGAAGTCAGCGGCAAGTCCGCAAGCGCATGGGCCACCCGCACGTTCTCCCGCGCCGTGCCGAACATCCGCCCCGTCGTCACGGCGAGCCATTCGGCGCACGAGGTGGAGCCGTCCTCGGCCCACCCCTCACGGCGGTCGAACTCGGCGATGAGGGTGAGCATCTCGTAGGTTGCGATGTTGATCCGGGCGGCGAGTTCGACGATGCGTTCGCCGAGCTGAAAGAGATCGTCGTTCATGGGGTTCTCCTAACGTCAAATACGGCAAAGAGTTACCCCTAAAGATAACGGCGGTGTTCTTGACCTTCTGGAGCGGCCTGGGACGCGAAAACCCGGGTTGAGACGGCTTCGAAGGGTGACCCGGCTGTGTTCGCCCCACAGAGGGCCAGTGGCGGCTTCCAGCGGCCTCTCAGCACAGCATCCCGGACCTCGCCGAAACCGCGATCTCAAATCCGTACATGGCTGGATGGGACTATCGTTCGGCGATTTGGGACACCGGTAAGTCCCCCGCTGCATGGCAAAGCCGAAACAGGCCACCGAGAATGCCGCAACAAACCCGCGCCGCGCCGCACCGGAGGTCGATGCCGCTCGCCGGAGTCCATCGCTCAGCAATGCAAGGACGTCCCACCCCCCCCCCCACGTTTCCGCGGCAAAACCTGGGACACCGGCATGCTCGGTTGGGACAGGCGAATCCCGGCAAGCGGAGCCAACCCGGACACGTTCCCCCGTGAGGCCTCCACCGCCCGCCGCCTAGTACACCTCCAGGTCCGCCGCCGAGACGACCTGGCCCGTATACCCGGCCTCCCTGATCTCGCGCAGCAGATCCTCGTCGGATGCGCCCCAGTAGAGCTGGTGGTACAGGACCAGCAGGCCGGGCCGGGCGCGGTTGGCGATATCGGCCAGCTCCACGGTCGACGTGTGGGAGCGATATCGGCCAGCTCCACGGTCGACGTGTGGGAGCGGGCGTGGTACGCTTGCCACTCGGGGGGCCGTCCCTTGAACGCCTCCGCCGAGTAGACCTCATGGACCAGGATGTCGCAGCCGTTGCAGGCTTCGACCAGCGACTCGCTGGGCCGCGCGTCTCCCGAGATCACGATCGTGCGGCCCCCGGCTTCGAAGCGGTAGCCGAGCGGGTAGGGCCACGATCCGTGCAGCACTGGAATCGCGGTGACGCGCACGTTCTCGTCCTCGTACACCGGCCCGCCGGTGGTCTCGGTGACCAGGGACTTGTAGGCGTCGAGGTTGTAGTCGTGCGGCTCGAGCCCGAAGAGCCGCATGTGGACATCCTCCTTCCAGGCCTCCTGGATGTGGTCGGCCATCGAGGCGGTCCCGGGCGGGCCGAAGATGCGGATCGGGTCGGGTCGCTCCAGTACCCACGGTGAAAGGATCGCGTCGGGGAGTCCGACGGTGTGGTCGGAGTGCAGGTGCGTGATGAAGAGGCGGTTCAGCCCCGAGGCCGCGAGCGCGTCGATGCCGTGCTCGCGCCGGGCCGCAGCCGCACGGCGAACGATGCCGGGTCCCGCGTCCACCAGGTACGCGCGTCCGCCCGCCACGACTGCCAGCGCCGGGCCTGAACGGTCCGGGTCCGCGTTGGGCGTCCCCGTGCCGAGGATCACCAGGCGGGCCGAGGCCGAAACGTCTGCCGCCGCCTGTGCCGACGTGGGAGCCGCGACGAGGACGGGAAGTGCTGCAGCGAGAGCAAGCACCAGGATGACGCAAACTGCGCGGGTCGTTCTCATGAAGGCTCCATGCCGGTGGGTGCAGACCGTGTCACCGCGCAAAGTGCCGTGGCGGACCACCGCACCGCAAAATGTACATACCATTATGCACATAATGTACAATAGCTATGTACATAACTGGGCGACGAGTGGACCGGGGGCTGGGGCGTGCGGCGCATCGCTTGCCGAAGGGCGCGGGGCGTGCGGCGCATCGCTTGCCCTCGGGGACCGCGGACCGGACTATGACAGTCCCCGCATCCCCCTGCTGGAGGCATTCATGCGCCCAACGCTCCTCACCCCGCTCCTCTGCCTTCTTCTGTCGTGCGCCCCCGCGGGTGACACCGCCGACGAAGGCGATTCCACCCCGGCGACCGCCGCTTCCGCGGACGACCTCGCGGCCCGGGTGGAAGCCCGCCTCGCCACGCTGGACGCGACCAGCTCCCTCTACGCCAAGCACCTCCCCACGGGGCGGGAGATCGCGATCCGTCCCGACCTTCCCATGAACACGCTCAGCGTGATCAAGATCCCGATCATGGTGCGAGCCTTTCTCGACCACGCCGGGGGGCGCCTCGACATGGACGCGCGGCACGAGGTGGATGCACGCGACATGCGGCGCGGCAGCGGGCTGATCCAGACGTTCGCACCGGGGCTGAACCCCACGCTGCGGGGCCTTGTCACCCAGATGATCATCACATCGGACAACACCGCCACCGACATGGTGATCGACCTGGTGGGAATGGATCGCGTCAACGAACTGCTGGAGGCGAACGGCTACGAGCAGACCCGCCTCAAGCACACGACGCACCGGCTCTTCCTGGAGACGTGGATCCGCACCGATCCGGCGTACGCGGCACTTTCCGAACGGGACGTCTTCGAGCGCGGCTTCCCCTCGGACGAAGGCGCCGCCGCGCGCTTCTTCGAGATCGAGGGCGACTCGACGGTCTGGCTGGGGCGCACGACCGCGAAGGAAATGGCCCGCCTGCTGGAGCAGATCCTGGAAGGCGAGCTGGCGGACGAGGCGGCCAGCGCGGAGATGGTGGGGATCCTGAACGCCCAGTTCTACACCACGCGCCTGCCCCGGATGGTCCGCTTCCAGGGTGTCCGGGTGGCGCACAAGACGGGCGACTGGCCCCCGTATGCCGGGAACGACGTGGGCATCCTCTTCCATGAGGGCGGTCCCACGATCATCTCGGTGTTCACCAACCAGAGCACGGGCGACTTCTTCGAGCTGGAAGAGACGCTGGGCCTGATCGCGCAGGACATCGTGGAGGCGTGGAAATGAGGGCGTGCACCGCGTTGGCGGGCCGGGAGCGTACCGTCCACCGGGCGTGGGCTTTCCGGCTGGTCCGCGCCGGTGCCGCCGTGGCCCTCGCCGCCCTCGCGACCACCTGCGCACCCCCCGACCGCCCCGTGCCCCCGTCCCTGTCGCGCGGCATCGACGCGGTCTTCGCCGACCTGGACCGTCCCGGGTCGCCCGGCGCGACGGTGGCCGTCATCCAGGACGGCGACATCGTCTATTCGCACGGCTACGGCGAGGCCCAGATCGAGCACGGCGTCCCGGTTACGCCCCGCACCATCTTCCACGTCGCGTCCGTCTCGAAGCAGTTCACGGCGATGGCCGTCACCATACTCGCGGCCGACGGCGCCCTCTCGCTCGACGACCCCGTCCAGCAGCACCTCGGCTTCGTTCCCGACTTCGAACACCCCGTCACCGTGCGGCAGATGATCCACCACACGAGCGGGATTCGCGACCAGTGGCAGCTCCTTGCCATGTCCGGATGGCGCCTCGACGACGTGATCACGACCGAGCAGATCCTCGCGCTCATGGCCCGCCAGCGCGAACTCAACTTCGTGCCGGGCTCCGAATACCTGTACTCGAACATGGGCTACACCCTCCTGGCGCAGACGGTCGCGGCCGTCAGCGGGATGTCCTTCGCCGAATTCACCGCGTCGCGCATCTTCCAGCCCCTGGGGATGGACGGCACGCACTTCCACGACGACCACGAGCACCTCGTCCCGGGCCGCGCGTATTCGTATGCACCCGCCGAGGACGCCCCCGGCTACAACAAGTCGGTCCTCAGCTACGCGAATGCAGGCGCGACCAGCCTCTTCACGACCGCCGAAGACCTTGCCCGCTGGCTCGACAACTTCCGCCAGGAAACGGTGGGTGGCCCGGCCGTCATGGACATGATGATGACCCGGGGAGTGCTCAACGGCGGCGACACGATTCCCTACGCGCACGGTCTGTCGGTCGGCGAATACCGGGGGCTGCCGACCATCGGACACGGCGGTGCGGACGCGGGATTCCGCACGCAGGTAACCTGGTTCCCGTCCGTCGCCACCGGCGTGGTCGTGCTGGCCAACGTGGCCAACGGCAATCCGGCCGGCCGGGCCCGCGGCGTCGCCGACGTCGTGCTCTCCGGTTCATTCCCCGAGGAGGAGGGGGAGGAGGACGACGCGCCCCCCGCGGCTCCCGAGACCGCGCAACCGGAGACTCCCGGCCCAGTTGCGCCTGCGGAGTACGCGGGCACCTACTATAGCCCGGAGCTTGACGCCCTCTACCATGTGGAAGCGTCGGAAGACGGGCTCGTCGCACGGCACATCCGTCACGGAGACATCGTCCTCGATCCCCGCGGCGCGGACGAATTCGCGACCGACCGGTGGTTCTTTCGCGAAGTCCGTTTCGTGCGGGATAACCGGCGCGTTGTCACCGAGATGCGCGTCGGCGGTGGCCGCGTCAGGAATCTTCGCTTCGTCCGAATCGCCCCTTTGCCGGGATGACCACCACATGAGATGTCACCCACCCAGGACCCCCCGGCGCGTGCAGGCCCCGGCTGCGGCCGTCGCGGCTTCCTGCGCGGTGACGGGCGCCGCCTTCGCCCTCATCGTCCTCGCGGCTGCCAGCGCCTCGACCCTCGCCGCGCAGGAACGCGCGACCGACCGGCGGCGCTTCATCGAAGCCGGGACCGTTCTCTCCCACGACCCCAGGCGGGTACCGGTTCCCGCCGAGGCGGTGGCCGGGCCCGAGGGGTCGATCGTGATCACCGGCGGGCGAATCTTCGACGGGACGGGCAGCCCGGCGGCGCCCGGAACCCTCGTGATCGAGAGAAACCGGGTCACGGGCATTCTGCCTCCTGGCGCGGCCGGGTTCCCGGAGGGCGCCGTCATCATCGACGCGAGCGGGCACACGGTCCTCCCTGGCCTGATCGATCTGCACACCCACCTCACCTACACCGACGCCGGGGTCCCGCCCGCGCACGCCACGGACGAGGCTGATGCCACCCTGCGGGCGGTCGAGCGCCTCCGCTACTACATCGAGAGCGGCGTGACGAGCGTGCGGGACGTGGCTTCGCACTGGGACGTCCCGTTCCGACTCAAGGAATGGGTGGCCGAGCGACGACTCCCCGGCCCCCGGGTCTTTCCGGCGGGGATGCTGATCACGGGCACGGGTGGGCACGGCGTCCGGGGGCTGGATCCGACCAGCGCCCTGTACGGTGCCGTCCGCGAAGCCTCCGGGCCGGACGACTGGCGGGAGGCGGTGCGGGAGAACTTCAAGGCGGGTGCGGACGTGATCAAGATCGCGAGCCACTTCAGCCGGGACGAGGTGGCGGCGGCGACCGAGGAGGCGCACGCGCTCGGCCTCCGCGTGACGTGCGACTGCGAGACCTTCTACGTGGACTGGGCGGTCGAGGCGGGGGTGGACATGATCGAGCACCCGCTTCCGCGCAGCGACGAAGCTGTCGCAATGATGGCGGAGCGGGGCGTCGCGGCCGATCCCACCCTGGTCCCGTACGTGTACATCTTCGATCTCGCGGGGGGCTACTACGGGTCCACGTCACGCCGCTTCTCGTTCTCGAAGGACGACAACGTCGCCATGCTGCGCCGGCTTCGGGACGCGGGCGTGAAGACGGGGATCGGGACCGATCTGGTGCTGGACTGGTTCCGCTATCTGCCCTCGGCCTACATCACCGAACTGAAGGGATTCGTGGAGGCCGGCTACACGACCCGGGAAGCGCTCACCATCGCCACGCGCCAGTCCGCCGAGCTGCTCGACATGGGAGACCTGATCGGGACGCTGGCTCCGGGGATGCTCGCCGATGTGCTGATCGTGGAGGGCGACCCGGAAGCGGAGCTGGGTGACCTGGCCAACGTCGCGTGGGTGATACGGGATGGTGAGGTGGTGGTGCGTGACGGCCGCGTTCACGTACCCCGCCACCGTGCGTTGCCCGAGCCGGGCGAGGGTGGGGCGGGGGAGTGGCGGCCGGGTGGGTGAGGGGTGGGCGAGGGCCCGGTGATGGCGAACACGACGAGGGGGTCTGCTGCGAGGGGGTCCGCTGCGACCCTGGCCCGGCCCCTCCTCTTGCCGACGGTCCTGGCCGTCGCGTTGGCGGCCTATCTTCTGCACCCGGGCGTGCGCGCGACCCCCGGCCTGCTCTGGTCGTTCGGGTGCGCGTCGGCGGGGATCCTCGCGTGGACCGTGTGGCTGTATTCGGCGGCCCGCCACCGGAGCGAGGGGGACTGGTCCTCGACTTCGTCCTCCGCACGCCGAGCTGGATGCAGACGCTGGCCCAGGGGGCGCTGCTGGTGTGGTGTGGTGCGTTCGTAAGCCTGGTTCCGGCCTGGGCCCCTCTGATCATCGGGCAGCTGCTCCTCGCGGTTGCGGTCGAGGGTCTGTTCAGCCTGACCAGGAGGAGCCGGTACTCACTCGGGCTGGGGCCCGTACCGGTGGTCTTCAGCGTCAACCTGTTCCTCTGGTTCCATGCCCGCGGTGCTGACCATCCTCGGCTTCGGCCTGGTCTACCAGGCGTCGACCGGGATCTACTTTTTCTACGACGCGTTTCTTCCGATCTCGGTCTTCCTGGGGCTTCACCTTACTCTTTACGGACCCGGCGACCTCGCCCCGCTCGGACGGGGGGCGCGTGATATTCGGCCTGCTCTACGGCACCGGGGTCATCCTGAGCGTGCTCCTTCTCGACGCCATCGGCGCGCCCAACTTCTACGACAAGCTGCTGCCGGTGCCGATCCTGAACCTGTTGGCACCACGTCTCGACCGTGCGGCGACCTTCCTGGCCGGTCGGCTGCCGGCCCTCGTGGGTGTGCTCCAGCAGCCGGGGGGCGCCCGCCGCCGGGTGGCGACCGTGGGGATCTGGGGCGCATGCTTTGCGACCATGAACTTCACCGGCGGGATCGGCGACAACCATCCCGGACAGCACTACCCCTTCTGGCGGGATGCCTGTGAAGCGGGCAGCGAGCGGGCGTGCAACTACACCGGGATCATGCAGCAGAACTTCTGCGATCGCGGCTCCGGGTGGGCGTGCAACGAATTCGGCGTGCTCATGGCGGACGTGGACCGCGATTTCGTCGGCGCCATCGGCGAGTTCGAGCGGGCCTGCCGGTTGGGCTTCGGCCCGGGCTGCCGGAATCTGGAGGGCTTGGCCGCGGGTGATGAAAGCCTGGCGCGGGGTGGTGCCTTCCAGCGCGGCCCTCCTCCGCTGGAAGAGCTGCCGATCGTGCTCAGGGGCAGCAAGGGGCCCGTTACCGAGCGCGATCCGGACGCGCTCCGCGCCCTGGGGTGCGAGCGGGGTTGGGGGGAGTTGGGATGCGGGTGAGGGCCCGCCCCGCGATCCTCGCCTCACCCCTTCGGCCTCTCCACCTGCAGCTCCACGATGTCCACGTTCCACTGATTGTCGCCCAGCAGGTGCTTCACGAAGTACTCCGCGCGGAGCCAGTACCAGTAGTCGCTCATGTTCCCGTAGCCGTGGCGCTGGCCGGGGAACATGAAGAAGTCGAAGCGCTTGTTGGCGCGGATCAGGGCCTCGGCCATGCGGAAGGTGCCGGCGTGGTGGACGTTGTTGTCGACGTCCCCCGTGGTCAGGAGGAGGTGCCCCTTCAGGTTGGCCGCCAGGTCGGAGTTCTTGTCGATGTCGTACTCGAAGCTGGTCACGGCGCCGGTGGAGTCGGTCACCTCCTTCACGCCGTCGTGCTTCTCGGACCAGTTGGCGTTGTAGACGTCGTTGTTGTGGTTCCCGGATGACGAGACGGCGGCCTTGAAGAAGTCGGGGTAGACCAGCATGGCGGCGGTGGACATGAAGCCACCTCCGGAGTGGCCGTAGATCCCCACCCTGTCGACGTCGATGAAGCCGTGACGGTCCGCGAGCTGCTCGAGCGCCGCCTTCTTGTCGGCGAGGCCGTAGTCGCGAAGGTTCCCGTAGCCGTAGTTGTGGTACCACTTGGAACGGCTGGGGTGGCCGCCGCGGTTCCCCACGGTCACGACGATGAAGCCGAACTGGGCCAGGCCCTGCTCGTAGGGATTCAGCGAGAACGCCTTGGCGACCGACTCGGTCTGCGGTCCCGGGTACACGTAGGCGACGATCGGGTACTTCTTCGCGGGATCGAAGTCGTACGGCTTGTACATGACACCGTAGATGTCGGTCACCCCGTCGGCGGACTTCACCATGTAGGTCTCGGGGAACTGGTATCCGGCTCCCTCGAGCTGGGAGAGATCGGTTTCATCGAGGTCCATGATCTTGCGGCCGGACGCGTCGTGGAGGGAGGATGCCGGGGCCGTGTTCACCCGTGAGTAGTTGTTCACGAAGTAGCTTGCGGACTCGGACGCGACGGGCTGGTGATCGTAGTTGCCCGGGTTCACCAGGGTCAGGCCGGTCCCGTCGAGGCCGACGCGGTAGAGGTGCCTGTAATAGGGGTCTTCCCCATCCTCGCGGCCGTTCGCGCGGAAGAGGGCATATCCGCCCTCCTCGTTGATGCCCGCGACACCGTCCACATGCCACGGTCCCTCGGTCAGGCGCGCACGCACGGACCCATCGGGCGCGTAACGATACAGGTGTGCCCAGCCGTCGCGCTCCGACCACCAGATCAGGTCGCCGTTCTCGAGGCGGCGCGGCGGCTGGTGCTCCACGTAGGTGTTCAGGCGCTCCTCGATCACGGCGGTGACTTCGCCGGTCGCCGGGTCGGCCCTCAGCACGTCCACGCGGTGCTGATCACGGCTGCGGCGCCAGAAGTAGAGCTCGTCGCTCTGGTCCGAAAGCCACTTCGTGATGCTGGGCTCAGTGCGGCTCCCGCCGCCGCCGCCACGGCCGAAGAAGAAGAAGGTGGCGCCCCCTGGCTCATTGAAGAGGCCCATCCGCTGGTCCTTCCACGGGTCGTCGTCGATCTGGGTGATCTCCCGGGATTCCATGTCGAAGACCCAGAGGCTGGCCTGGGTGACGTTTTCCTCGCCCGGCATGTCGTACTTGTAGCTCTCCAGCTTGGGCCGCGTGTTGCCCACGGCGTGCACGACCCACAACTCGGCCACCTCGCGCCGATCCTGGCGGGTCAGGGCGAAGTACCGGGAGTCGTGTGACCAGGTAACCCCCGCCCGCTGGCGCTTCTCGAACTCCTCCTCGGTTTCCTCGTCGTTCTGCCCGCGGCCCTGGGAGCCGAAAGCGAAGTCCTTCTCGCCGTCGGTTGTGAGCTGGGTCTCCTCCACCTCGACGTCATCCTCGGCGTCTTCGGCTTCGTCTCCGGACTTGCCGCGCCGCGCCTCGACGACCTTCTCGTACTCCTCGTAGCTCATCATCCACAGGTTGAACTCGCGGCTGAAGACGACCCACGCGGTGTCCGGGGAGACGCTGGCCCAACCGGGGTGGTTGTCCGGCGATTCGTAGTCTTCGAGCTCGCGCACGGTGCGGGTCGTCACGTCGTACTCGAAGTGGTGGACCTTCTTGCTCGGCCCGCTGGGGCGCTCCTGGTCGTCTTCCTGGTCCTCCTCGACGTCTTCTTCCTCGTCGTCCTCCTCCTCTTCCACCTCCTCGTCCTGGGACGACGTGACGTCGAACTGCAGGGTGTTGGCGCCCGTGAACCGGATCGCGGTGATGGGAAGGTGCTTGCCGTCCCACGGGTCCCGCGTGATGCGGGTGAGTTCGGCGGCGATGCGGTCGTTGTCGAAGATCTCGGTGCGCGAACCCCGGCCCGGGTCCACGAGGTAGTAGTGCGTCCCTGCGGGGCTTTCCCACTGGTACCAGAAGCGGTCCGTCTCCTCGATCCAGTTGGGCGTCACGCGGAGTGAGTGCACGAGATCGCGGATCTTGTAGGGTGCGAAGCGGGCCGCCAGGTCGTAGTTGGCGGAGCCGGGGCCCTCGACGGTGACGGTGCCCTCGGTCTGCGCGAGGGCGGTGCCGTGGGGGGCCAGGGGGGCCAGCAGGGCCAGGGCGGCGGCGAGGGCCAGGATGGTGTGAAGTCGGGTGAGCGACGTGATGGTCGCCGTGCGGGGGGCGGGTGGGGTGGGGCGGCTCATTTGGTGGTCTCCGAGAGGGGCGGACGCGTTTGCTATAGGCCGTTCATCTTACAGCTACCCTTGCCCCGGGGCCATTTTCGGGGACGGCGGGCTATCGGTGGATCCGCTGGAAGCCCTTGCGGGTTTCACTTGACTCAGTAACCTTTCCAGAATCCGCAACGGGAGTGTATACACTGTTGCGTACGCGGGTGGGGCGGCCTATTCTTGGCGACCCCCCGAAGGAGAGTCTCACAACTCAACAAGAGGAGAGTGTCACAATGAGACCAACTTCACGTTCGAATCGGTTCACCCCTCGCCCGTGCAGACTTGCCGCCGTGGGTGCGGGGGGCGTTCTGGCCCTTGCATTGGCCTTCGCGCCCCTGTCGGCTCAGAACACCATCACCGGCACGGTGATCGATGGAGGCACCCAGCGACCGCTTGGCGGCGCTCAGGTGCAGATCGAGGGCACGGAACTCGGTAGCCTGACGGACAACCGGGGCCGTTTCCTCATCCTCAACGTGCCGTCGGCGACGGTCACGGTGCGGGTGGTCATGATCGGCTACCGCGAAGCCACGGCCACCGTGAGCAGCGAGCAGGCCGTCACGATCCAGTTGCAGCAGACGGCGATCTCGCTGGATGAGATCGTGGTCACCGGGGTCGTCGGGGAGCAGGCCGCGCGGGCGGTCGGCAACTCGATCGGGAAGATCGATGTGGCGGAGCTGGAACAGTTGGCTCCGGCGGTCGACGTTCCGCGCATGATCAGTGCCACCGTGCCCGGTGTGCGCGTGTCCATGGGCGGAGGCGAGATCGGTGCCGGCGGTACGACGCGCATCCGCGGGATCGCGAGCCTGTCGCTCGGTGCGCAGCCCCTGGTCTACGTGGACGGAGTGCGCGTGAATGGTGCGGAAAGCAGCTCCGCATTCGGGTGGTACGCTTTCAACGGCAACGCCCAGCCCTCGCGCCTGCAGGACTTCAACCCGGACGAGATCGAGAGCATCGAGATCATCAAGGGCCCCGCGGCGGCTACGCTCTACGGAACCGAAGCCTCCAACGGCGTGATCCAGATCTTCACCAAGCGGGGGCGCACAGGTGCGCCACGCATCAACGTCACGATGAAGCAGGGCGCGAACTTCTATCCCGACGTCTACAACATGTTCCCGGACGTGTGGTACCAGTGCAACGGCGTGTCCCAGACCGTGGACGTGGACGAACGCCTCAAGTGCACCCCGGGTGAGGTGTCCTCGTTCAACGTCCTGAAAATCGACCGGGATGTCTACGGCAACGAATGGTTCCAGACCGGGCACTCGCAGTCCTATGGGGCGGACGTGACCGGGGGGACCCAGCTGATCACATACTACGTGTCCACCGATTGGGACCGCGACGAGGGTGTGGTCCAATACAATTGGCGTAACCGGATGAGCAGTCGTGCGAATCTGACCTACACACCCTCCGAAAAGCTGGAACTCAACTTCGGGCTGGGGGCGATCCGCAGCAAGGCACAGTCCGCGTCGGCTCAGCAAGCTCTCCCGACGGCGATCATATGGGCGTGCCCCGCACCAGGTTGCGAGGCCGGGGACTTGGCCGCTCCCAGCCGCATCGACGGTCCGTACCGCGGGTACATTGCCTACCTGCCAGAGGCATACGAGGACGAGATCGAAGGCTTCCAGCATGTGGACCGCACCACATTCACGCTGGAAGCGCGGCATGAGCCCTACGATTGGTTCACCCAGCGCGCCATCGTCGGCGGCGACTTCACCGGAGTGCGCAACTCCGAGCTCTACCGCGCGACTGGCAACATCGGTCAGTTCACGCCGTGGGGCCGCAAGACGATCATCAACCTCAACACCAGCTACTTCTCGCTCGACTACCAGGCGAACGGGATTTTCGACTTCGGCGACAACCTCAGGCTGACGACCTCTGGAGGGATGCAGTACTACCAGCGCCAGGAATCGTCGACCCTGGCCCACGGCGAGACATTCCCCGTGGAGGCCCTGGAGACCGTGTCGTCCGGGTCCGAGAAGCGGGCGGCCGAGGACTTTCTGGAAAACAAGACCTTTGGCGTATTCGTGCAGCAGCAGGCCTCCCTGAGTGACAGGCTATTCGTGACCGGCGCGGTGCGTGGCGACGACAACAGCGCGTTCGGGACCAACTTCGACTTCGTCGTTTACCCGAAGCTCTCCGCCTCGTACGTCATTAGCGACGAACCGTTCTTCCAGGATGTCATGGGCGCTGTGAACACCCTGAAACTCCGCGTTGCGTGGGGGAAGGCAGGGAAACAGCCCGACGTGTTCGACGCCATCCAGACCTACACGCCGACGGTGGGCCCAGAGGGTGCGTCGGTTCTCACTCCCGAGAACATCGGCAACCCCGACCTCAAGCCCGAGGTGGGTACCGAGATCGAGTTGGGCTTCGATGCCGGCTTCATGAATGATCTGGTCGGTCTTGAGTTCACGGTCTACAGCCAGACGACGAACGACGCCCTGGTCCGGGTCCCGGTGATCCCCTCCAAGGGATTCCCCGGCGTCCAGTTCCGAAACATCGGTGAGATCAGGAACCGGGGCGTCGAGATCGGGATCAACGGCGCGGTCTACAATTCTGACGCCTTCAGCGTGGACCTGGGGGGCACCTTCTCGACCTTTGAGAACGAGGTCACGAATCTTGGCGGACAGCCGCCGATCGTTCAAAGTTCGTCGAGCCTCAACCGACAATTCCATGTCGAGGGCTTCCCGCTCGGAAGCATGTTCTACAGGCGGGTCGTAAGCGCCGATCTGGACGGTTCCGGCGGGCGCAACGTGGCCACCAACCTGATGTGCGAGGGCGGGGAGACGGTTGGCAATTCCAACTTCTCGCACGGTGGCGGATCTCCTGTACCGTGCGCGACCGCGCCTGAGGTGTATTGGGGTCAGCCGATCCCGAACCTCGAGGGTGGAGTGTACACCAACATTCGGATCGGCCAAAGCATTTCGCTTTACGCGCTGGTCGACTATGTGGGCGGGCACCATCTCAGCCTGGGAGATATCAGCGCGCAGCACCGGTTCTTCATCAACTCAAGGGCCATCCTCGAGCGGACGGACCCGATCCTCCTCGGATACGAGGCGCTCGGCTCTCAGGGCCTGGCGCAGTCCGGTGTGGTAGCGGGTGACTTCGTGAAGCTGCGCACGCTTTCCGCGTCCTACACGCTGCCCGAGTCGATGGCGGAAATGATGCGGGCCAGCCGCGTAGCGGTTACGATGTCCATCGACAACCTCTGGACCATCTGGCAGAAGTCCACGGAGTCATTCGGACACCCGATCATGGACATCGAGCGGGCCCGGCAGAGTCCTGGCCAGTTCGGACTGAACGGATACGTGCAGGAAGGTTGGCCGCAGCTGACCCGGTTCGTGTCCACCCTCCGTTTCACCTTCTAGATGACAAGGAGAGAAGAAATGACAGCAAGGAATAAGCTGGCGGCTTCGGCCGTGTTCATGGCTTCGATGGTCATGCTCTCCGGGTGCAGCCTGGAGGACATCCTGGCAGTCCATGTACCGGGGAAGGTCCTCGAGGAAGCGCTGGACAACGCCGCCCTCGCGGATGTGCTGAGCACCGGGGTGGTTGCCGAAGTCGAGTGCAGCTGGAACCAGTACGTCGCGGGCGCGGCACACCACTCGGACGAGTACGTGCCGACTTCGGGGAACCTCACGATGAGGAACTGGGGACAGCGCAAGATCTACGCGAGCGATTCGGGCTACTCGCAGGGCACCTGCGGTGGCTGGGGGTACCCCATGTTCACGCCGCTTCACACCGCGCGCTTCCAGTCGGAAGACGTGGCGTCGCGGCTGAACGGCTTCCCGGCCGAGGAGGTCTCCAACCTGGCGGCACTGCTGGCGAAGGTGGCAACGTGGGGCGCCTTCCCGGTCGTGGCCATGGGAGAGGGCTTCTGCCGCATGGCGATCAACGGCGGCGGGGTGCTGACTCCGGCCGACGTCCAGGCTGAGGCGGAGCAGCGCTTCAGCACGGCGATTTCCCTGGCCCAGGCCGCGGGAGATCAAACCCTCACCATGATGGGTATGCTTGGGCGCGCACGGGTGCGCATCGCCAAGGGCGACTACAGCGGGGCAATGGCGGACGCCGGGCAGATTCCCGATGGCTTCGTCGTACAGGTCAGCCGCGACTCCGCGGAGCCACGCCGCTACAACTACTACTTCGAGCGCCTCAACGCGCCGACCGGCTTCCGGGCCCACGGCTCGGTGGCGGACAACTACCAGAACCTCACGATCGGCGCGGACGGCATGCCCACGGACGGCGATGGCGTCCCGGACACCCGGGTCAACGTCAAGACCGACGGTACGCAGGCGGCCGACTTCGCAACGGTCCTTTACTATCACGACAAGTACAATTCCAGGAGCGACCCGCTGCCCCTGATCCACTGGCACGAGGCCCGCATGTACGAGGCCGAGGCGATGGCCATGCAGGGCGATGTAGCAGGCGCGCTCGGGAAGATCAACGGCCTGCGTGAAGCAGCCGGTTTGCCCATGGTCACGGCGGAGGTCGGCGCTGGCGGGATCATGGATCTGGTCAAGGAGGAGCGGCGGCGGCAACTCTTCGTGCTGGGCGGTCACCGCCTGCACGACATGCTGCGTTTCAACATCCCGTTCCTCGGCGATCCGGGCTCGATCCATCCCAACGGGCTCGACCAGACCGGGGCGGAGTATGGGGATGTGACGTGCTTCCAGCTCCCCGAAGTGGAGATCAAGGGGAACGAGAACATCAGTTCATGATCCGGTAGTACCATGGGGCCGCCGCTCCGCCAGGGGTGGCGGCCCCGTTTTCTATTCCTCATTGCGCCCACGCGGCGGTCCCTCTATTTTAGTCGCCTAAAATCGGATCCGCGGGCGCTGGTGAGCCTGAAGCCCCAACGGACCCATCGCCCGGTTCTCGGAATGAGGAGGCCCACTGTGGCACACCGGTTCGTTTTTCCAATCGCCCTGGTCGCCTGCGGCGGACTATTGGCACCAACCTCGCTGCTTGCCCAATCCCGCGTCGTGGCGGGGACGATCACAGAAGCGTCCACGGGAGCGGCGGTTGCGTCGGCTACGATCGTGGTCGTGGGGACCACCCTCAACACCTTCTCCAACGACGACGGCAACTTTTCCCTCGGTGTGCCCGCTGGCGAACAGCGCCTGTTGGTGCGGATCATCGGGTTCCGGAGCGTGGAGGCCACCGTCGGGGCCGGGGAAAACACCATCGCGGTGACTCTTGAGCGCGATGTGCTCAACCTCGACGAAATCGTGGTCACGGGGCACGCCACCGGCGTCCGGCGCCAGAATCTCGCCAACGCCGTGGCAACGGTGAACGCGGCCGATCTGTCGCGGGTGCCTGCGGCCACCTTCGAGCAAGCGCTGCAGGGAAGGGTCGCCGGGGCCAACGTGCAGGCCAACAACGGAGCGCCGGGGGGCGGAATCCAGGTGCAGCTCCGGGGCACTTCGTCGATCATCGGGGACCACAGGCCGCTCTACGTCGTGGACGGGGTGATCGTGAGCAACGACGAGATCGCTTCCAACGTGCACGTCGTCACCCGGTCCTCCAGCAACCCGGTTCGCGGTGGCCAGCAGGACAACGCGCCCAACCGGATCGCCGACCTCAACCCCAACGACATCGAGAGCATCGAGATTCTGAAGGGTGCCTCGGCGTCCGCGATCTACGGCTCGAAGGCCACCAACGGCGTGGTCCTGATCACTACGAAACGTGGCCGTGTAGGCACGCCCCGTTTCAACTTCAGCCAGCGCTTCGGCTTCTTCCAGAAGTCGAACGACCTCGGCCTGCGCCAGTTCGATACGATGGAAGACGCCGTGGACGCCTTCGGCCCCAATGCTGCCAACTTCTACGCCCCGGGCGCCTACTACGACCACGAGGAGCTCCTGGCCGGGAACGAACCGCTGTCCTACGAGTCGGCCATCAGCGTATCCGGGGGCAACGAGACCACGCGGTACTACGTGTCGGGGCTGGTGAAGCACGACGGCGGCATCGTCACGAACACCGGGTACGACAAGCAGTCGCTCAAGCTCAACATGGACCAGAGCATCGGATCGTCCGTCCTGTTCAGGATCAGCACCACCGCCGTACACACCCAGACGGCCCGCGGCTTTACCAACAACGACAACCGCAGCATCAGCTACTGGATGACTCTCCCGTCAACGCCGTCTTTCATCGACCTGCGGCAGAATCCCGACGGAAGCTGGCCCGACAACCCCTTCGCCAACAGCAACATCCTGGAGACGGCGGCCAACGTCGTCAACGACGAGAACGTCTATCGCTTCGTCGGCGCCGCCAACCTTTCCTGGGAAGCCTACGTGACCGGGCGGCACGCGCTGCGCTTCGTGGTCAACGGCGGGATCGACTTCTTCAACCAGCAGAACACCGTTTTCAGCCCGCCCGAGCTCCAGTACGAGCCGGACGACGGATTGCCGGGCACGTCGGTCAAGGGAGACGCCGCCAGCCGTTTCATCAACGTGAGCGCGAACGCCGTCCATGCCTACACGGCCGACCGGTTCACCTCGACGATGTCGGCGGGGGTCCAGTACGAGGAGCGCGATCAGGACGTATCGCGCATCGTCGCCAAGAACCTGGTGCCTGGTCTCACCAACGCCGACGACGGAACCGACATCTCGGTGCGGCAGAACCGACAGCGGGTGGAGGATGTCGGCTTTTTCGTCCAGGAAGAGTTCCTATGGAGCGACCGGCTGCTCCTGACCGGGGCGGTGCGGGCGGACCAGAGCAGCAACAACGCGGAACCCGCCGAACTCTATTACTACCCCAAGGCAGCGGCTTCCTACCGTTTCCCGGAACTCATCCCGGGTGTCGTGGACGAACTGAAGATCAGGGGCGCCTTCGGTCAGGCCGGCAACCAGCCGCTCTACGGGCAGAAATTCAGCACGCTGAACACGGGCAACATCGGCGGGCTCCAGACCTTTTCCGTGTCCGGGACCACCGTGGCGCCGGACCTCAAACCTGAGCGGCAACGGGAGATCGAGGCCGGACTCGATGCGACCGTGCTGGACAGCCGGGCCACGGTCGAGTTCACGGTGTACGAGAAGCGCATCACGGATCTGCTTCTCCAGCGGGCGCTCCCGCCTTCCACGGGATTCAGCACACAGATCTTCAATGGCGGGGTCATGCGAACCCGCGGCATGGAGGCCGGGGTCACGATCTTCCCGGTTTCGTCGCCCTCGTTCGAGTGGAGTGCCACCGGGACCTTCTCGCTCGACAGAAGCACGATCGTCGAGCTGCCGGTTCCGGAGTTCAGGGCCGGCGGATTCGGAACCGCGCTGGGCGGCTTCCAGATCAGCGAGGGAAAGTCGCCAACGGCCTTCTTCGGCAGAGACACGGTCGCCGTGGCGAACGACCCCCGGTGCGGAGGCCCCTGCGACGTGGGCGACCGGCTCATCGCGGTGCTGGGTGACACGAACCCCGATTTCCGCGTCGGTCTCGGCAACGATTTCCGCTTGGGGAACCTGACCGCCTTCATGCTGTGGGACTGGCAGCAGGGCGGCACCGTGGCGAACCTGACGGGCTGGCTCTACGACCTCAGCAAGAACGCCGCCGACTACGCCAACGCGTGCACCGACCCCGGGTGCCTCCCGGGGGAGACGCTGGGCGACTTCCGGTTGCGGGTGTACCCGAGCAAGATCACCAGCGTCTGGCTGGAGGACGCCTCCTTCCTCAAGCTCCGGGAGGTGACCCTGAACTATCGTCTTCCCGAACGCTTCGCGGCCATGCTGTGGGAGGGCGTTCGCGACATGAGCCTCTCCCTTAGCGGCAGGAATCTTGTGACCCTGACCGGCTACTCGGGGATGGATCCCGAGGTCAGCAACTTCGGCTCGGAGGCGATCGCGCGGAACCTCGACGTGGCCCCGTTCCCGCCCAGTCGCAGCTTCTGGCTTTCCGTCAACGTGGGCTTCTGACCGGTGCCGCCTGAGGAGATGAGAAAGATGAATAGCAAGGAAACACGGAAGATGGCGACCACCAGGACATGGGCGATGACCCTGGCGGCGGCGCTGGCCGTCGCCGGATGCAACGATCTGATCGTGCCCAACTACAACGATCCCAGCGTGGAGGACCTGACCACCAACCCCACGGTCAACAGCGTAGTCGCGGCCGCGCAGAACCTCATGGCGACTGCCCGGGGCAACACATCCTCCCGGGTCTTGTACCTGGGTGTGTGGGGACGGGAGGCCTACGACCTGCGCCCGGAGGAGCCGCGGACGACCACCAACAGGCTGATCGGACCCTTGGATCCGGTCAACGGGGGCGGGTTCTGGGGGTACTCGAGCCTCAAGAACATCCAGGTTCTGTTGGACGCGGTGGACGCGGTGGACGCGATCCCGGCACCCGACAAGGAGGCGATTCGGGGCTTCGCCAAGACGGTGGCGGCGCAGTCGCTGTGGAACATCATCATCATGCACACCTCCTTCGGTGCGGCGCTCGAGCCGCCGGCCGACCCCGGGGACGAGCTTTCTCCCATAGTTGGCGAGGGCCAGGTGTATGCCCGCATCTACCAGCTTCTGGACGAGGCCCAGGCACACCTGTTGGCGGCCGGCTCCACCTTCCCCTTCGGCCTCACCAGCGGATACGGGGACTTTGGCGACCCAGGGTCATTCGTCCAGGTCAACCGCGCCCTCAAGGCTCGGTATCACAAGTACAACGGCGAGTGGGCCGAGGCGATGAGCGCCCTGTCGGGGTCCTTCATGAGCTTGAACGGGGATCTGACCCGCGGCTTGTACCACAACTACAGCACCAACCCCGGCGACGCCTCCAACTCCTTCTTCTCGGTCGCCAGCCACTTTGCCCACCCCCGCTTCCTGGCGGACGCCCAGATGAAGCCCGATGGTTCCCCCGACGACCGGGCGACGGGCAAGACGCAGGTCCAGCCGCAGACCTTCTCCCTGTTGGGGATCGACGTGACTGAGAAGTTTGCCATCTACGGGCGGCAGGACTCCCCCTTGCCGTGGGTGAGGAACGAAGAGCTGGTCCTGCTGCACGCGGAGACGGCCCTCGGCATGGGGATGCGTGACCAGGCCATCGCGGACGTGAACGTGATCCGGGCCGCACACGGTCTGGCGCCCTTCGAGGACCCTGGCAACGACGGGGCGGTCCTGGATGAAATCCTGTACAACAAGTTCATGTCGCTGGTGCTGGAGGGCGGATTCACGTACTTCGACGCGCGTCAGTACGGCCGCACGGACGACCTGCCGCGGGCTCAGCCCGAACATGTCGTCTTCCTCCAGCTTCCCTTCCCGCAGAACGAATGCCTGGCCCGGCCGGAGCTGGGGACCGGGCGCGACCAACCCTGCGGCACGATCTACGGGAACTGACCCGGACTTGAGAGCGGGGGCGGGCGGGGGGCAGGCACCAGCCGGACGATGCCTGCCCCCCGCACTACGTTGAGCACGGACTCCCGCACCCGCCTCTCTACCGGCCGGGATTCCCCCGCTTCGTTGAAATCAGCACCACCCCGTCGGCCGCGTCCGGCCCGTACTGGGCGCCCGCGGCGGGGCCCTTGATCACCTCGATGCGCGCGATGGTGCCGGGGTCGATCAGCTCCAGGGCGCCCAACCCTCCGTCAAAACCCATGGCATCGACCCGTATGCCATCGATGTATACGACCGGTGGCCGGTTGAAGGTGAAGCTCTTGGCGCCGCGCACCCGCAGGAAGTACCCCATCCCGACCGCGCCGCCGGTACGTACCAGGGTGACTCCCGACACGCCGTCGAGGACCTCGCGTACGCCCCGGCCGCCCTGCAGCTCCTCCCCCTGGATCGTGCGGTCCGGGATCTCCACCCCCCGCATCGCCCGCGCGACGATCTCCTTGAGCACGAATGCGGGAGCCAGCATCTCGAAGTCGCGCAGGAGCAGGGTCGGTTCGTCCACGGTCAGCCGTTCCACCAGCCCGACGTGTTCCGGGTGGGTCACACGGATGACGGATACCCCTTCGGGAACCGACAGCAGCGCGTAGCGACCGTCCTCGCGCGTCTCGGTCAGCACGCCGGTCCCGACAATGCTTACGACGGCGCCCGCAAGCGGTTCGCCGGTCAGCGAGGAGCGCACGACACCGCGAAGCGTCGCCTTGACCTGTGCGGACACCGGAGCCACGCCGGCCAGAAACACCAGCAGGATGAGTCGAAATGCCTTCATGTCCAATCCTACGCCCGGATCGTTGCTCTGGCTACTTCACGGAGCGCCTCTCGCTACCCCGCGTGCTGCATCATGATTCCGCCCGCGCGAAGACGATGTCGGCCCCGTTGGGCTCGAAGGGAATCGCCACCGTGCCCACCTTCCCCTCGGAATCCGTGGTGAAGGTGATCAGCCCCGTGACCGGTACGATGTTCGGCGGGGAAGTGATCCTGAAGATGTCGTAGTGGAAGTGCTCGAGGCCGAGCCGGAAGTCATCGTACACGATCTCCAACGCGCCATCGCCCGCGATTCGGACCTCCATGCTGCCATACCCGGGGTGGTTGTACCGCCCGGCGTAGTCGGCAAGGTCATGGCTGTGCCGGGTGCCCGTCACACGCTTCGCTTCCAGCTCCATCTCGGCTTCGTCGGCGCGCGCGTTCTGCTCGGCGCGCAGCTGCAGGTTGCGGTCGTTCCAGTCGATCTCGTCAAGCCCGAGCAGCCTGTCGTAGACGTTGTACGCCACGATGGTGGGCACGGGGTTCATGTCGCCGGACCGGTTCGAGAGGACAATGACGCCCATCTTTTCGCGCGGGAACCACGACATCGACGAAATGAATCCGTCGATACCACCCCCGTGCGCGACCATCTTGTGGCCCCGGTAGCTGCTCACCCTCAACCCGAGTCCGTAGCTCCCCTGTCCGAGCTCCGGAAACTCGGATTCGCCCGGCATCGCGAACTGCGGCTGCTGCATTCGGGCCGATGTCTCTTCCGAGAGAAGGCGGCCGCCGTCGTGGGCACCGCCCTCGATGTGCGCCTGGATGTAGGCCAACATCTCGGTGACGTTGGAGTTGATCGATCCGGCCGGACCGACCACGTCGATGTTGCGGAAGGGCACGCGTACGAGGGTGCCGTCCCGAAGATTGTAGGGAAGCGCATAGTCCCCCGAGGCCGGGCTCTCCTGCACCGAGGTGTTGGAGCGGTCCATCCCCAGTGGCGTGAAGATCCAGCTGTCGACCAGGTCGTGCCAGTCTTCGCCGGTGATCCGTTCCGTCAGATAGCCGGCGGTCATGAACATGAGGTTCTGGTACTGATACCGGCTGCGGAACGAGGCGTTGGGCTTCAGGTGCTGCAACTTCCTGAAGATCTCTTCGCGGGTCCCGGCTCGGCCGTACCAGACGTTGTCGTGGCGGGGAAGGCCGGACTGGTGCGTGACCAGGTCACGCGGCGTCATTTCCGCGGTCGCGAAGTCGTCGTAAAGGCGGAAGTCGGGCAAATAGTCGCGAACCGGCCTGTCCCATTCCAGCTTGTCCTGGTCGACCAGCATGCCCATCAGGGTGACCGTGAAGGATTTGCTGTTGGAGCCGATGGCCATGGTCGTATGCTCGGTGACCGGAAGCCCGGCCTCCACGTCCCGAAAGCCGAACCCCTCGGCCAGGACGATCTCACCGTTGTGGATGACTCCCACCGCGACCCCCGGGATCTGCCAGTCATCCATGACCCCCGCCACGAATTCGTCGAAGCCGTCGAACAGCTCGGGGAGATCTGCCGGCGTGGTTGCGACAGCGTCCCCGGCTGTTGCCGCCTGTGCATCGCCGGCCGCGGTCCGGGCGCCGGTCTGGGCCGAAAGCGGGCCTGCTGCGGCCGGAGCGAGGGCGAAGATGAGCAGCCACGGAGCATACCTGCGCACCCACGCAGAGTGGAGCCGCCGCCTGCGGTCATGCTGTGGGCGAGTGCTTTCGCTCCTGCTCGGCTTGTCGTCGCGCATTCGATTCCCTGGGGTCCGGGTTCCGGGGCTGCCAAACGGTAATGTACCGAACCGGCCCCGGTTGCGTCAGGCTTCCTTGAGCACGTCTACGGGGTCGACGCGGCTTGCGCGCCTCGCAGGCAGGTAGGCCGCGATGGCCGCCACGACCGTCATCACCACCGTGACCGCCACGAAGGTGACGGGATCGAAGGGGCTCACGCCATGGAGAAAGCCTTGGATCAGGCGTGTGAGCACGACCGCCAACGCCAGGCCGATGGCCAGGCCGAAGAACACCAGTCTGAGGGCAATACCCAGGACCAGTACGACAAGGCGGTCCGGCTCGGCTCCGATGGACATCCTGATTCCCAGCTCTCGCCTGCGAGCCACAATACTGTGCGCGACGATCCCGTACAGTCCGATGGCGGCCAGAAGGAGCGCGAGCGCGCCGATCAGGCCGAGGGTGATCGCCGAGAGGCGGGCTGGGGTCAGCATGAATGAACGGTGCTGCTTCATGGTCTTCGTGTTGATTGTGATCACGCCGGGATCGAGGCCGCGGGCCACCTCCAGCATCGCCGAAAGTAGCGGGGCGGGCTCGCTGGCCGTACGCGCGACGACACGGCCGTGGGTGTACGGCGCCTGTTCCATCGGGCCGTAGACGAGGGGGCGGGGAGCTTCGGACAGCGTGCGGACCCTGGTGTCGCCCGCCACGCCGACGACCCTCGCCTCGGTATCGTCAAATACTGTGTAGCTGCGACCGACCGCTTCCTGACCTGGCCAGAAGCGCGCGGCCATCGTCTCGCTTACGACGGCCACCGGGGCGGAACCAGGGGTATCCCGCTCGTCGAAGAAGCGCCCGGCGACGAGCGGAACCCCCACGGCTTCGAAGTAGTCGCCGCCGACTCCCGCCCAGTCGACTTCGTGGTAGTCGAACCCGGGGGGTGGATCCACACCCGACACCGTGATGCTGATCGTGCTCGTCGAGGTGCCCTCGAGGGGGAGGGTGGTGATGATCCCCACCGCAACCACCGCGGGGAGCGCGGCCACCCCCTCCAGATACGTGTCGTAGAAGTCGCGGCGCTCCCCGGGGGTCCGCCCGGACCCGGGCTCGATCCACACGATTGCGGCGGGATGGTAGCCGAAGCCGGGGTCGATCCGCCGGGTTGTGATCAGGCTCCGCGTGAACAGCCCTGCGGCGACAAGGAGCACCGCCGCTCCAGCCACCTGACCCACGACCATGGCGCTGCGCAGCTTCGCGGTGCGACCGATTCCGCCCGCGCGCTCGTCTTTCAGTGTGCTCGAAACATCGGGCTGCGTGGATCGCAGTGCGGGTACGAGCCCGAGCGCCAGGCCAGCCAGCAGCGACACACCGAGGCCGAATAGCACGACGGTGACGTTCAGCCGTGCGTCCACTTTCAGGGGAAGGGGCAGGGGCAGCTGGATGCCGAGCATGAGGTCCACCAGGAAGACCGACAGGAGCACTCCCGCGGTTCCGCCCAGCATGGCCAGCATGGTCGTCTCGGTCAGCAGGTTCCGGATCAACCGGCGCCGCGGCGCTCCGAGGGCGATACGCACGGCTACCTCGCGACGTCGAGCCTCGGCCCTCGCCAGAAGAAAGCCGGCCAGGTTGATGCACGCGATGAGGAGCGCGAGAGCGACCACCGCCATGACCACCGCTGCAACGGACACGACGATGCCGTCCAGAGCCGGGTGGATGGGGGAGCCGAGGGTGGACGTCGTCTGGATGCGGCGGTCAAGGTACCGGTCGCCGTGGCTGGCGATGAGGTTCCGCGCGAAGGCTCCAACGACCGTTTCCGCATCGGCCAGGGTCACTCCGTCGGCCAGCCTGGCCTTCACCATGAAGGACTCCTGTCCGCGCCGGTCCAGGCTTCCCGGACCGAGCAGGGAGATCTGGTCCGACATCGACGCATGCGCCCAGATGTCGGGCTGCAACCACGGGAAAGCGCCGGTGAAATCCGGGTGGGCGACGCCCACGATGGTATACGCGAATCCGTTGAGCCTTACGGTCCTGCCCACGACGGCGGGGTCGGCGCCGAATGCCCGGCGCCAATAGCTGTCGCTCAGCACGACGAAGGGGTCGGCGCCGTCGACAACGCCTTCACCGGGGCCGAACACACGGCCCACCTGGGCACCAACCCCGAGGACCTGGAAGTAGGGCCCGGCGACGAGCTCGTTGAGAAGGTCTTCGCGCCGCCCCGTGTCGTCGCTGAGATTGACCATGTTGAACATCACGCCCGCCACGCCATCGAACACGGACGTCGTGGCTTCTTCCAGCTCGCGGAAGGTGGGGTAGGAGAAGTTCCCGAAGGCGTCGTCCGGCGCGGTCAGCCGTACGTCGACCAGCTCATCGGTGTCCGGGTACGGCAGTGGGCGAAGCAGGAGCGCGTCCACCAGCGTAAAGAACGCGGTGTTGCCCCCGACCCCGATCGCGATCGAGATTATGGCCAACGACGTGAAGCCCGGCGCACGGACCATCCGGCGCCACCCAACCCTTATGTCCTGGAGGACCCCCGCGGCCCATGTCGTCGCGCCACTTCGCCTGCGTTTTGCTGCAATGCCGCCTCGCATGTCCCCTCCCTGTTCCCCCACGCTACCCGAGCGGGCAAGCACCGATCCTGTGTTCCCGATCTATAATACCACATGGTGACTCCCGCGAAAGATCAGTCGAGTAGATCTCACCCGGAGGTCCCAGCCCCCGACAAGGTCTTCGAGACCGCGGCGGACCTGGTGATTCGGGGAAATCTTGCTGCGCTCGCTGCCGCCCTGGACGAGCACCCGACGCTCGTCCGGGCGACTTCGTCTCGGGCGCACGGCGCAACCCTGCTCCACTATTCCGCCGCGAACGGGGTCGAGGACGAGCGCCAGATCGTGCCGCCCAACGCAGTCGAGATCGCCGACCTGCTGATCGCTCGCGGCGCCGATATCAACGCCGCCTGCGCAGCGTACGGCGGAGGCCCCGGCTCGACGCCCCTGGTCGCCCTGGTCACCGGCGGGCACCCCAACGAAGCCGGGCTCATGGCGCCCCTGGTGGCCGCCTACGCGCGGAGTGGCCAGAATCTCAACGGCATGGGTGACGACGGCCTTCCCATGACGTACGCCTTCCTGTTCCGGAACGAGGTGGCCGCCGCGGCGCTGGCCCGCGCCGGAGCACGGGTGGACAACGCGGCCAATGCGGCGGGAATGGGTGACCTGCCACTGCTGTGTTCGCTGGTCAATCCCGGGCCGCCCCCTACCGCCGATCCCTCCTCCCTCTCCACGGTGAAATGGATTGTCCCCGACCCGGCAGCGGTCCCCGTGCTGGCGCTCTACTTCGCCAGCATCGCGGGGCGCACCGATGCGGCGAGATGGCTCATCCAGGCGGGCGTCGACGTCAACGGCACGGTGCACCACGGCATGACGGCGCTGCACGAGGCGTGCTGGGGCGGCCACCTCGACATCGTCAAGCTCCTGGTCGGTGCCGGAGGAGCGGACACGCGCGCGGTCGAGGAGCAGCACCAGGCCACGCCCGTGGGCTGGGCGCACCACGCGGGGCACGCGCACGTGGTGGAATACCTGAAATCACAAATGTGACCAGGGGGCCCGGGAGGCCCCGCTCCTACGGCGCCCCGTCGTCCCGCGCCTCGAATTCCTCGTCTGAGAGCCGGAAGGTGTCGATCAACACCGGATCATCTTCGGTGCCGAGGATCCGCCCGGACAGGTACTCGCCGATCACGGGCCCGAACTTGAACCCTTCGGCCGATCCACCCCCGGCCAACCAGACGTTGTCGAAGTCGGGGTGGTGGTCAAAGAAGAAGTTGCGCGTCACCGACGATTCATAGTGGCACGCCCGGGTCTCGCTCACGGGCGCGTCGGCCAGCCCCGGGAAGCGTTCCCGCACGAAGGCCCTGGGGCGCTCCAGCTCCTCCGGCTCCAGCCACCGCCGGCTGGTGTCGGGATCGTCCGGCGGCCGCCCTCCCGTCCGGACCCGGAAGCCGCGGTTGTCGGGGGAGAGCGCGGGCCAGCCCGTCACGCCGGGGAAGTTGTAGCTGGGCAGGTTCGGATAGCTGTAGCTGTTGTCTCCGGGAGGGGTGCGCAGGTAGACGACGTGCCCCATGGGAATCCGCAGCCGGCTCCCCATGAGTTCGGGGAACGCCTTCGGGTACCAGGGTCCCAGTGCGAAGACGTAGGTGCCCGCGGAGAAGTTTGCGCCCGGTTGAAGGCTCAGGGCGTCGAGCTGGCGGCCCGTGGCCGGTCCCATGGCCGCACGTGCGATCTCGACCTCGCCGCCGGCGTGCTGGAACACCGTCGCCACGGACTCGATGGCCCTGCGGGCGCGTACGACACCCGCATCCTGCTCCCAGAGCGCGATGGTGATGTCCGTGAGGTCGATGACCGGCCACCGCCGCTTCACCTCGTCCGCGTCCAGGACCTCGTAGCGCACGCCGACTTCGTCCCAGTTCTTCCTTGTGTCCTCCATGAAGTCGGTCCACTCGTCCCTCATGATGAGGTCCGACGTGTTGAAGAACACACGTGGCAGCAGCATGTCCTGCCACTGTTCGTCCCACTGATTCCACTTCCCGATCGCGCGTTGGGCCCAGCCGGTCCACAGCAACCCGTGACCACGGCCCCCGTAGCCGGTGCGGACGCCGCGTGTCTCGCCGCCCGACGTCGCCCGGGAATTGGCTGGCCCGTACTGGTCGATCAGCGTGACCTGTGCGCCCGACTGCTGGAGATGCAGCGCGGTCCACGCGCCGAACGCGCCGGCACCCACGACCGCGATGTCCGGCGTCTGGCGCGTATGGACTGCCGGTGCGCCTCGCGCCGCGTTTACCGGGCCAGCGCTGCCGTCCGCCTCACGCGCGCTCAGTGGCGGGGCCCCGGCGAGTACGGCGCCCGCCCCGACCGCTGCGATCTTCACGAAGTCCCGGCGGCCAACCTCCCCCTGAGGCTCCTGCGTCCCGTCGATCCCTTCGCTAGCTGGGCCCTTCACCCGCTTCGCCATGTCTGCCACCTTTTCGCCATGTCCGCAACCGGTTCCGCCCCGCGTTCAGTGATTCGGGCCTTGGGGAGCGATTCGAACCTCACGCATGGGAGAGTCCGGCGACAACTCCGACGTTCCTGGCCCGTGTCCATTCATGCTCAGGATGTACGAGACGACATCCAGATAGACCTGCTCCTCCAGCCCGCCCGGATTGTCGTCCGGCATGGTGGATCGCACGGTGCGGAAGAAGGAGTAGACGGTTCGGCGGCCCCAGTTCGACTGGAAGATGCGTCCCCGGAACTCGCTGGTCGTGTGACACTCGGAGCAGACTTCGTCGAACGTCGTCCGGCCCCGGCTCGCCTGAGCTTCGGTGAAGATACCGCCCACCGGGGCCTCGGCGGCCGATTCTGCCGCGGGTGGCTGCTGGGTGGTTGCGGGCGTTGCCGGCGACGCGGCTGCTGCCGGCGAATCAGCGGCCGCCGCGGGCCCGGAGGATGACTCCGCGGCACCGCCCGACGCACAACCGCCCATCAGGAACACGAGGGAGAGTCGGAGCGCGTTGGCACCCCCGGCATGGTTCCGTACCATGGACCGAACCTCCTCCTCCCATGTAGTGTATCATCACGGTACTCCGTGTACCGGCCTCAAATCCAATATAGGGAAATCGACGACATGCGCAGCCGACTGCTACCCGTCCTTGCCGGCGTTGCCGGCGCGCTCCTTCTTCCAGTCGCGGCGTGCGACCGGATCCCCGTCGCCATGGGGGACGTCAACAGCATCATCGTGACGGCCGACCCGGAGCTCTGGTCCCAGGCGGAGGCTTCTCTGCTGCCGACGCTGGAACGCACCGTCTTCACGGTTCGCGACGAGAAGACGTTCAAGGTCACATATCAGACTCCGTGGGAGGAGGTGTGGTTCAACCTGCGCCTCTTCAAGCAGCAGCTGCTGATCGGGACGGCATCGGACCCATGGATGACGGACGGGCTGGCCAAGGTCGAGGAGGCCGTGACTCCGCCTCAGGTCGTGCAGGTGCGCGACGTGTGGGTGCGTAACCAGCTCGTCACGATGGTTGTGCTCGAGGAGGGGGGAGAAACCGCCGAGGCGGTGGGCGCGTTCTCGTCTTCGCTGGCCGAGCTGTTCGACCGGCAGTACCGGGACTGGGTGGTGGCCAGGATGTTCGCCAGCGGTGTCGACACCGCTCAGGCCAGCGCGCTCGAGGAGGAGTTCGGCTTCAGTCTTTTGGTGCCGGATGTCTACGACTACGAGTTGAGTGACTCCGTGCACATCTTCCGCAACGACAACCCGGACCCGTCGGAACTGATTCGCCAGTTCGCGGTCACGTGGAAGAGTCCGTTGCCGCCGGAGCCCCCGGGTGAGAACTTGCTGGAGTGGCGAGCCCGGATCGTGGAGGACTACTACGCATACCCGCAGGTGGTGAATCTGGACCACATGCTCGAAAGCCCGGAGACCATGGACGGCAATGAGACGTACGCCCTCCAGGCCGTGTGGGAGAACCCGCCCGGGGCGTATCCGGCCGCAGGCCCCTTCATCGTGAAGGCGATCGACTGCCCGGGCCAGGATCGCCGATACTTCGTCGACGCCTGGCTTTACGCGCCGAGCCGCGAGAAGTACGAATACATGCTCCAGTTGGAGGAGATCTTGCACTCCTTCCGCTGCTCGGGATCCAGGTAGTCCCGCCCCACACTGTTCAGGAGACATCCACGATGCGCACCACCAAGCCGGGCGGACCACTTGCCGCCCTCCTCCCCCTGTTCGTCGCGGCTTGTACCGCGCCCGCCGCCACCCCCCCCGCCGGCGAGTTCGGCGCTGAGGGTGTCGGCTACGGCAACCCCGAGCACGCCGGACACGTCGCGGCAATCGACGAGATCATGATGGCGCCGATCCGGGAGGGAAGCATCGCCGGCGCTTCTGTCGCGGTTGTCCACCAGGGCGAGATCGTCGCGACACGTGGGTACGGCTGGGCCAACCTCCAGCTCGGCGTCCCCACGCCCGAAGACGCGATCTACGAGATCGGCTCGATCACCAAGCAGTTCACCACCGCCGCGCTGCTGCAAGCCCGGGAGCAGGGGCTCGTCGACCTGGACGCCGACATGAGCACCTACCTCCCGGACTTCCCGACCCAGGGCAACCGGATCACCGTGCGGGAGCTCCTCGACCACACATCCGGGATCCGGGGCTATACCGAAATGGCCGCCGCCCGGCCCTACTTCGTGCGGCGTGTCCCCCGGGACAGCCTGCTGGCGCTTATCGGAAGTCACCCCTTCGACTTCCCCACCGGCGAGCACGAGATCTACAACAACTCCGCGTACTACCTGGCGGGCATGATCCTGGAGCAGGTGTCCGGCGTCACCTACGAGGAGTACGTCGAGGAGAGAATCTTCTCGGCACTGGGCATGGACCGGTCGCACTACTGCAGCGAGACGGAGATCCAGGAAGGAAAGGTCAACGGCTACGACGCGGGTCCGGACGGCCTCATGAACAAGGGCTTCATCGTCCACAACATCCCCTTTGCGGCGGGCTCGCTCTGCGCCAGTGCAGGTGACCTGGCCATGTGGCTGGCCGCGCTCCACGGCGGCGAAGTCCTCACAGACGAGTCGTACGCGCAGATGACCGAGCCCGGCGACCTCAACGACGGCACGAAGACACGTTATGCCCTCGGGCTGGCCACGAGCGACATCCTCGGGCACAAGGCGCTTCAGCACGGTGGCGGGATCGACGGCTTCCAGTCACAGTCTCTCTACCTCGTGGATGAGGGCCTGGCGGTGGTGGTCCTGGTCAACACGGCGGGGCCGCCCGGCCCATCGGCGCTGGCGGACCAGGTCGTGGAGCTCATGGTCGGGGACGCGACCCCGGAACCGATGGCCTTCGACGGCGACCTTGCCTATTTCGAGGGGACGTATTCCGGGCCCGCTCGGGCCGGCCATGCCGGCGTCCGAATCGCCGCGGACGGCGACGCCCTCACCGCCACGAGGGTGATGGCCGGTGACCAGGACATCCCGGAGGACCGGCAGAGTGCCGACACTCTGGACTATCGCGGGGAGATGACCTTCAGCAACGGCGACGTGCTCCTCACCTTCGAAGGCGATGGGGACTCCGCAGCGGTGCTAAGGTGGGACGCGGTGTCGGGCTACACGGTGATGACACGGCGGTAGGGGGCCCATCCGTGTCCTTCGTTCACCTCCACACACACTCCGAATACTCCCTGCTCGACGGCGCGAACCGCATCACCGACCTGATCCGGAAGGCGAAAGAGTTCGAGATGCCGGCGCTGGCGCTCACGGACCACGGCTGTCTGTACGGTGCCTGGACCTTTCAGAAGCTGGCCCGCCGGGACGGTTTGAAGCCGATCATCGGGATGGAGGCCTACGTTGCACCCGGCGATCGGCGGGAGCGCGCACGGTCAGGGCAGGGCGGCAAGGCGGCGTACCACCTGGTCCTGATGGCCAGGGACGAGGAGGGCTACCGCAACCTGATCAGGCTGTCGTCGATCGGGTACACCGAGGGGTTCTACTACCGCCCGCGGCTGGACCGTGAGACCCTGGCCCGCCACTCCGGCGGGCTGATCGCGACCTCGGCGTGCATGGCGGGGGAGCTTTCGCGCCACCTGAGCGCCGGCAACGACGAGATCGCCCGCGAAGTTGCCGACTGGTACGCGAACGCCTTCCCCGAGCGCTACTACCTGGAGGTGCAGGCTCACGGTACGCCCGGGCAGGCCGAGCTCAACCGGAAGATCCTCGCGCTGGCCGACGATATGGGTCTGCCCGTCGTCGCCACCAACGACGCCCACTTCCTCCAGCGTGACCACCATCCCGCCCACGACATCCTCGTCTGTATCGGGACGGCGAAGAACCACGACGACGAAGGGCGGCTGAAGTACGACGACGGTCTCTACTTCAAGAACCCCGACGAGATGGCGGAGGCCTTCCCGGATCGCCCCGATGTCATCGAGAACACGCTGAAGGTCGCGGACGAAGTCTCGCTCACGCTCGAGAAGAAGTACCACCTCCCGAGCTTTCCCCTTCCCGAGCGCTTCACCGACGACAACGACTATCTGGTCCACCTCGCCGAAGCGGGGGCCAGGGAGCGCTACGGGGATCCTCTTCCGGACACCATGCGGGAGCGCCTCGACTACGAGCTCGAGGTCATCCTCAAGACCGGCTATGCCGGCTACTTCCTCATCACCTGGGACTTCATCCGCTGGGCCCGCGAAAGCGGGATTCCGGTCGGTCCGGGAAGGGGATCGGCGGCGGGCTCGCTGGTGTCGTACGCCCTCCGCATCACCGACCTGGACCCCATCGCCTACGGCCTCCTCTTCGAGCGCTTTCTGAACCCCGAGCGCATCTCGATGCCCGACATCGACATCGACTTCTGCTACGAGCGCCGGGGTGAAGTCATCGAGTACGTCCGACGCAAGTACGGCCGCGACGCCGTCGGCCAGATCATCACCTTCGGGACCATGAAGAGCCGCGCGGTCATCCGCGACGTGGGCCGGGTTCTCAACTTCGAGGTGGCTGAGACCGACCGGATCGCGAAGATGATCCCGAACCAGCCGGGCCAGAGCTACACGGTTGCCGAGGCCGTGGAACGGATCCGGGACGTGAAGGCGCTGTACGAGTCCGACGAGCGGCACCGGCAGCTGTTCGACTATTCCATGACCCTGGAGGGGTTGTCGCGTCACGCGTCGGTGCACGCGGCGGGGGTGGTGATCGCTCCGGGGCCGTTGCACGACTACGTGCCCATCTGCACGCAGAGCAAGGGGAGCAGGAACGGCGGGGGCCGAGCGGGGAAGGGTGAGGACGGGCCGGACATCGTCACGCAGTACGACATGAACTGCCTCGAGGACGCCGGGATGCTCAAGATGGACTTCCTGGGCCTCAAGACGCTGACGGTGATCCACGACGCCGTCCAGTCCGTGAAGCGGCGCGTGGGCGAGCTTCGCCATCCTGACACGGGCGACGTCTATGAATCCGACAGCATGGACGACGTGCCCCTGGACGACCCTGAGGTCTACCGCATGCTCGCGGGAGGCGGTACCTCGGGGGTCTTCCAGTTCGAGTCCAACCTGGCGCTGGACAAGTTGCGCGCCATGCGCTGCGACCGCTTCGACGACCTCGTCGCCACCAACGCCCTCATCCGGCCCGGACCCCTCGATTCGGGGATGACCGACAAGTACATCCAGCGCAAGCTCGGCAAAAAGCCCGTTGTCTACCCCGCACCGGGCCTGGAGCACATCCTCGAGCCCACCTACGGCATCATCGTGTATCAGGAGCAGGTGATGCTGATCGCGAACGACCTGGCGGGGTACTCCCTCGCCGAAGCCGACGTGCTGCGCAAGGCAATGGGCAAAAAGGACGCCGGGCTCATCCGTTCGGAGCTGGACCGCTTCCAGCAGCGGGTGACGGAGCGGGACTTGCCGCGCAGCACCGCCACGAACCTGGCCCGGCAGATCGAGACCTTCGGTCGCTACGGATTCAACAAGTCCCACTCGGCCGCATACTCGCTGCTCTCGTACAAGACCGCGTGGCTGAAACGCTACTACCCGGCCGAGTTCATGGCCGCGCTCCTTTCGTCCGTCCTGGACAAGACCGACGACGTGGTGAAGTACATCGGCGAGTGCCGCGATCTTGGCCGCTACCATCCCGGCCTCGACGACGGGCTGGTGGTGCTGCCGCCCGACGTCAACGAGAGCGGCTGGAAATTCACCGTTGTCGGGCAGGGCACCATCCGCTTCGGTCTGGGAGCGGTGCGTGGCGTCGGGGCCGCCGCGGTCCAGTCGATTCTGGCCGCGCTCGAGGACGGCGGCCCCTTCGAAAGCCTCTTCAACTTTCTGGAGCGGATCGACACCCGGGCGCTCAACAAACGGGCGTGCGAAGCCCTGATCGCGTCCGGAGCGATGGATTCGTTCGGCCACCGAGCCCAGCTCCTGGCGGGACTCGACGAAGCGTACGGCGAGGCCGTGGCCCGGCTGCAGGAGGCCGAGCTGGGCCAGGGGTTCCTGTTCGGCGGCGGGGGTGCTGAGCGCCCCGTGCCGGCCATGCCGACCGTCCCCGAATGGGGTGACCGCGAACGCCTCGCCCGCGAGAAGGAAGCGCTGGGGTTCTTCATCTCGGGGCATCCGCTCGACCGTCACCGCGAGGTCGCGCGTGCCTTCGACGAGGTGGGCGCCGATGTCCTCAAGCGGCGCATGGGCGAGTCGCTGGAAATTGCGTGCGTGGTTACCTCGGTGGCTCGTCAGGTGTCGCGCCGCGACGGGTCGGAGTGGGCGAAGATCACCGTGGAGGGCTTCCATGGCACCGCTACGGTCCTCGCCTTCAAGGACGTGTGGCAGTCCTGCAAGGCGACGCTCGAGACCGACGCCGTGGTCTTGCTGCGCGGCAAGGTGAGCGACCGCGATCGTGACGAAGAGGATCCTCCGGTCTTCCTGGACTCGGTCGAGCCGCTGAGGCAGGTCTCGGACAGCGGACGGTTGGCCGTGCGGATTGTGCTGGACTTGGACTCCGAGCTCGGGGACGACGCCTTCGACAAAGCCAGGGCGGTAATGGCCGCCAACTCCGGTGCCGCCCCCGTCGAGCTGGTCGTGGGCGAGGCAAACGGGGCCGCGGCGCCCCGGCTGCGGTCACGGTCGCTCAGGGTTTCGCCGGACCGGGAGACCCTCCGTGCCCTGGAAGCCTTGTTCGGGAAAGGCAGAGTGGGGCTGGTGAAGGTGTGATGGTTCATCCCGGTTTCCGCGTACTAGCGTCCAGGACACGCAGGATTTCATCGATACTGGAGAAAACGAAGATGAGGACAATGCTGATCTGCGCGACCCTGACGCTCACGCCTCTGGGAGCGCCGGTAGAGTTGGTGGGACAAGAGACGGGCGACCGGACCGCCGACTTTGTCGGGCATTGGATGGGCTCGCTCGATGTCGGGCCCGTGCAGCTCAGGATGCGCTTCCACATCACCGCGGTCGACGATGGCCTCGGTGCCCAGGTCTTCTCGGTGGACCAGGGGAACGCCGAGGTGCCGGTCGAGTCGGTCAGTGTCAGCGGCGGGGCCATTGCCATGTCCATGCCGATGGCATTGGATGGGAACGGGGCTTCGTTCGAGGGTACGCTGTCGGCCGCTGCGGACACGATCGATGGATCGTTCATGGCCGGGGCTTCGTTCGAGGGTACGCTGTCGGCCGCTGCGGACACGATCGATGGATCGTTCACCCAGATGGGCGCCGACATATCCCTGGTTCTGATGCGGGTTGAGGATGGTGAAGCCGCGGCGCGACGGCCACAAGACCCGGTCGAGCCCTTCCCGTACATGGCCGAAGAGGTCACGTACGTGAACCCGGACGGCGGCCACACGCTTGCGGGGACGTTCACCCGCCCGGCGAGCGGAGGCCCCTTCCCGGCGGTGATCCTCATCTCGGGGTCGGGCCCCCAGGACCGGGACGAGGCGCTCATGGGACATCGCCCGTTCCTTGTGCTGTCCGACCACCTCACCCGGAGCGGGATCGCGGTGTTGCGCTACGACGACCGGGGCGTGGGTGCGTCGACCGGGGACTTTGCGTCGGCCACCTCGGGCGACTTTGCGTCGGACGCGCTGGCCGGTGTCGCCTACCTGACTACGCGGGACGATGTCGACGCCGGTGCGATCGGCCTCGCCCATCCGGGCACTCCGAGGGCGGGCTCGTAGCCCCGATGGTGGCCGTCGAGTCCGACGATGTCGGCTACATCGTGCTCATGGCGGGCCCGGGCGTGAACGGCGAGCGGATTCTGTATGCGCAGGGAGCGTTGATCGCGCGGGCCGCTGGCGCCACGGACGAGGTGATCGCCGACAACCAGGCCCAGCAGCGAACCATCTTCGAGGTGCTGAAGTCGGAGCCGGACCTGGAGAAGGCGGCCGCGGCGATCACCGAGATCGTGCGCACCTCCCCGGAGGAAGCGACCGAGGAAGAGCTTGCCCAGGCCGGGGTCAGCGACCCGGAAGCGCGGGAAGCGGCGGTGGCTACGCAGGTGCAACAGTTGAACACTCCGTGGTTCCGCTACTTTCTGAGCTATGAACCCGCGGAGGTGATCGAGCAGGTCACCGTCCCCGTTCTGGCCATCAACGGCGAGAACGACCTGCAGGTCCCCTACGAGGAGAACCTGCGCGAGATCGAGGCGGCGCTGCAGCGCGGCGGCAACGATCGCTACGAGATCCACGCCCTACCCGGCCTCAACCACCTCTTCCAGCACTCGGAGACGGGTTCCCCGAGCGAGTACGGGACAATCGACGAGACCTGGTCGGTCGACGTGATGGAACTGATCGCGGCCTGGATCCTGAAGACGACCGGGCGATAGCAGTCCACGGACTGCCAGGGGTCAGCCCCTCGATTCCGCCAGCCGCGCGGCCCGGGTCCAAAGCCCCGGGGCCCCGAGATCCTCGGCAAGGTTCCTGAAATCGCGGGCCGGTCCCCGCCACTCCAGTTCGTCGACGTTGTCGAACATCACTGCACTGTCGCGGAGCGTGGCGAGGTCCCTGAACAGGAAAGCGTCGGCCCGGTTCGCGTGCAATGTCTCGGCCAGGCGTTTGGCGCCCCGGACCTGCACGTCCCACCGGATGGCGTGCCCGGGGATTTCTTCCAGGTGACGGTAGCGGCCCAGTACCGTCGCGGTGGACTTCGCTCCCCACCCCGGGACACCCGGGAAGCCGTCGGCGCTGTCCCCGACCAGGGCCAGGTAGTCCGGGATGCTCGCGGGGGGAACGCCGAACTTCGCGACGACCCCCCGCTCGTCCCGCACCTCCCCCTTCCGCCGGTCCCACTGCACCACGCGATCGCCCACCACGCACTGCGACAGGTCCTTGTCGGGGGTGCAGATGTACACGCGCTCCACCCGGCGGTCCCGCCGAGCCCGCGCGGCGCCCGAGGCCAGGCCGTCGTCGGCTTCCAGCTCCTTCATGGCCCAGACCTGTACGCCCATTGACGTCAGCGCGTCTTCGAGCGGGTGAAACTGGGCCAGAAGCGCAGGGTCGATCCCGGCCCCCGTCTTGTAGCCGGGCCAGAGGTCGTTGCGGAAGGATTCGATGACGTGGTCCGTGGCCACCGCCATATGCGTCACGCCGCGCTCCAGCATACCGAGCAGCGAAGCCAGCACTCCGCGCATGCCACCCACCTCGCTCCCGGACGCGTCCGCCGCGGAGGGCGCGCCGAAGTGGTGCCGGAACAGCTCGTAGGTGCCGTCGATGAGGTGGATGTTCAAGAGATGTGAGGTGGATGTTTCAAGAAATGAATTTCTCGCCAGGAACGCTCGGGGTCGGTAGTATGACAGCTAGCAGACGGTACGCCACAATGGCGGCCCGATCCGTTAGGGTCGCGCCGCACTCCGATCGAAGCAACAAGGAGCATCCCATGATCACGCAACCCCCCGCACCCCCTTCAGCCCAAGGGCCGCTCGGCCGCCTCGCGGGCGCTGGCCTGCTGGTTGGGCTCACCATCGCCGCCCTCGCGCTGGCAGCCATCCCCACTACCCCCGCCACAGCCCAGGAAGCTCCCGCCGCCGACCTGCTCACCGTCGGTCACTATCTGGACATGGAGCGCGTGGCGGATCCCCAAGTCTCCCCGGACGGAAGCCAGGTCGTCTTCACCCGTTCCTGGGTGGACCAGATGGCGGACCGCTTCGAGTCGCAGGTGCGGATCATGGATGCGGACGGGGGGCGCCAGCGCGTCCTGCTCGAAGGTTCGAACCCGCGCTGGTCTCCCGACGGAACCCGGATCGCCTACATCGCGCCGGACGAACCCTCCGGGTCCCAGATCTTCGTCCGCTGGATGAATGCCGAAGGCGCCACCAGCCAAATCACCCACGAGACCGAGGCACCGGGCAACATCCGGTGGTCCCCCGACGGCGAGCACATCTACTTCCAGCGCTTCGTTCCCCACAGCGAGCCCTGGCCCATTGACCTGCCCGTCGCCCCTGAAGGCGCGCAGTGGACGCCGCCGCCCCGCATCGTCGACCGGATCCACTACCGCTACGACCGGATCGGCTTCCTCGAGGAAGGCTTCACCCACCTCTTCCGGGTTCCGAGCCACGGCGGAACCGCCCGCCAGCTCACCAGCGGCGAGTGGAACGCGGGCGCCACCTTCGCACCTGGTGTCGGCAACGTCGGCTACGACCTGACCCCCGACGGCGGCACGCTCCTCTTCGACGGCCTCATGGAGGACGCCGACGGCATGTATCGGGAGTCGCACGTCTACGCGCTCGACCTCGCTTCCGGCGACATCCGGCAGCTCACCTCGGAGCGCGGTCCATGGGGACGCCCAACGGTGTCACCCGATGGCCGCCACGTCGCCTACACCGGGTACCCATGGACCTCGCAGACGTACAAGACCACCGAGCTTTACATCATGGACGCGGACGGGAGCAACGGGCGCCTCGTCTCGGGCGACCTCGACCGGGACATCGGCAGCATGCACTGGTCCGGCGACTCGCGCGGCGTGTTCATCACGGCTGGCGATCGCGGCACCATGAACGTTCACTACGCGACCACCGGCGGCACCGTCACGCAGGTCACCGAGGGCAACCACATGCTGTCCATGACCTCGGCCACACGGGGCGGGAACGCCGTCGGCACCCTCACCTCACCGCACGGACCCGGTGACGTCGTCACCTACGACCTGAGCGGTGCCGGCCAGATCCGTCAGCTGACCGACGTCAACACCGATGTCCTTGCGGGCAAGCGTCTCGGTGACGTGGAAGAGATCTGGTACGAGTCCACCGGGGGCACCCAGGTGCAGGGATGGATCGTCAAGCCGCACGGCTTCGACCCGAGCGAAGACTACCCCCTCATCCTGAGCATTCACGGCGGCCCGCACGGCATGTACAACGTCGGCTTCAGCTACCCCTACCAGAACTTCGCCGCCAACGGGTACGTCACGCTCTACACCAACCCGCGCGGGAGCACCGGATACGGCACGGACTTCGGCAACGCCATCGACAACGGCTACCCCTCGGTCGACTACGACGACCTCATGGCGGGCGTCGATGCCCTGCTGGAGCGCGGCTACATCAACGAGGACCAGATGTACGTCACGGGGTGCAGCGGCGGCGGCGTCCTTTCCAGCTGGGTCATCGGCCACACGACGCGCTTCGCCGCGGCGGGCGTGCGCTGCCCGGTGATCAACTGGATGAGTTTCGCGGGCACGGCCGACATCACCGTCTGGGGCTACTACCGCTACCACGGCTACCCGTGGGACAACCCGGACAAGTACCTGGAACACTCGCCGCTGATGTACGTGGAGAACGTCACCACGCCGACGATCCTCATCACCGGTGAGCTGGACCTGCGTACGCCGATGGCGCAGACCGAGGAGTACTACCAGGCGCTCAAGCAACTGGGTGTGCCGACCAAGATGCTACGCTTCCAGGACGAGTACCACGGGACGAGCTCGAAGCCGTCGAACTTCATGCGCACCCAGCTCTACCTGATGAAGTGGTTCGAGCAGTATGGGGGACAGCCGAAGATCACGACGGACGGGTAGCGGGCAGGGCGGTCAGCCCCCCGGCCGCTGCCGCTCCAGCAGCTGGGTCATGCTCTTCAACTGCTCTTCGTCGAGAACCGCGCTGATGTCCGTGTGCAGCGTCTCGAAGACGGGGCCGAGTTGCTGCATGAGGGCGCGAAGTTCCTGCATGCCCTGCCGCATGCCCTGGCGGTTGCCGCCACCCCCGCCGCCACCGCGTCTGGCGCCGCCGGCTGCGCCGCCACCCATGCGCGAGCGCATCTCGGCCATCATGGTCTGGAAGCGACCCAGAACGTTCTTGTTCTTGTCGCGGAAGTCGTCGACCAGCGCCGTGACCTGTCCCGTCTGCTCTTCGCTGAGGGAAAGGTGGTCGGTGAATCCGTCGAAACGTTGGTCCAACTCGGTCCACAGCCGGATTCCCGGGTTGTTGGCAAACCCGCCCCGGGCTCCGGGTCCCCGCTGAGCGGATGCGGAGGTGGGGATTGCCATCGCGATTGCGGCGGCGGCAATACCGAGCCGGACAAGATTTCCGCGGGATTTCGTGGGTTTCATGCTTGATCTCCTCTGTGATGTCGTGGGACGTTGGTGTTCCCGGTTGTGTAGTGATCGCCGTGATTCTGCAGCCTGGCTGCGATCTGCTGCCTCTGGAATCAGGACACCTTTGCGCCGAGAACCGTTAGGAGCCCATCGTGAAACGCCGCTTCACACCGAGAGCAGCCGGGGCACCGAGAGCCGCGGGGAACCGGGCTGGCAACACGTTCCTCAGAACGCCAGCAGCTTCGTCACCTTCAGGGTGATCGCGCGGTCGACCACCGCCGCCTGGCCCGCCTGGGGGTTCATGTCGCGCCGCTCCGAGTACACCACGAAGACATCGCTCAGGGGCGCGTGGATCAGGTTGAAGCGGATGTTGGTTTGCAGCTGGTCGGTGGACTCGTTGTACTGCACGAACGCGCTCAGGAAGGTGCGCGTGTCGTAGGCGTACCTGACGCGCCCGCCGAAGAGGTTCGCATCGAAGGTCCGGCCGGTAAGCGTCAGGCGATTGCGCTGGGCGGAGCCCTCCACGAAGAGGTGCGGGCTTGGGCGCAGCGTTACGCTGCCGCGCACGGAAGTACGGTCGCCGTCGAAGAAGCCGCCCCGGGTGACGGAGATCTTGCCGCCCAGCTTCCGTCCCAGATTCGACTGATAGCTGGTCGTGAAAGCGCCGAAGTCGTACTCGCCCTCGGGGACCGCGACCCCCGCGATGGGCGTAGCTTCGGCCAGCCGCTCGTACGAAGCCGAGTACTCCACGGTGAGGATGCCGCTGTCCAGGAAGGCGACGCCCAGTCCCGGCGTGATCTCCCGGCTCTCCAGCGCCCACCCGAGGTCCGAGAAGAAGTTGACGTCCACGTACGGATTCAGCTCGCGGACGCTCGGGATCGCCGGCTGGGGATGGGCGCCCACCGTGACGAAGCCCTGGCGCACTGCCCGCCGGGCCACGAATCCCGCACCGGGGTTGAAGTCGTCGCCGACCGTCTTGACCAGCGCCGAAGCGTCCCAGACGGGGCCTCGCCACGCGACTTCGACCGCTGCCGTGGTCCGGTCGCCCGTTGCTTCCGGCTCATCCGACACTGCGAAGTAGGAGTTGAGCAGCATGCGTCCGCCGGCGAGGCGCAGGTTGGCGTCCGCCCCCAGCGTCCTGTTGTACGCGTCGCCCACGCCCGCCCCCGTGCCTTCGCGGTTGACGAACATGAACCCGATGTCGCTGCTCCCCAGAACGTTCTTCCTCAGCCGCACGACCGAGAAGTTCTCCCCGGGGTGCTCCGGGTCGTCGCGGGTCTGCATGTTGAGGAGACCGATGGCGTATCCGCCTACCCGGCCGGTCAGACGGGCGCCCCCGGCGATCGGCACAGGGGTTCGGTTCGCCGACAGCCCGATCCGCCTGCTGTGAAACAGCTTGAAATTCCGAGGACCCGAACCGAGGCGGAAGTTGCGGACGCGGGCGTCCTGAAAGCTGAAAATCCCGTCGTTTTCGAGGAAGAAATCCCGCTTCTCGGGGAAGAAGAGGGAGAACCGCGTCAGGTTGATCTGCTGTTCGTCCACCTCCACCTGGGAGAAGTCGGTCAAGGCGGTGACATCGAGGGTCAGCTGGGGGGTGATTCCCCATTTGAGATCGAATCCGCCTTCCAGCTTCTGGCCCGGCGATTCCGCCCGCACTCCGTCTGTGCGGACGCCGTTCACGAACGGTTTCACCCGCAGGTTCCGCCCCTGTTCCAGCCCATCCAGCGAGGTCAGCGTCCCCGCCCGCGACATCTTGTAGATGCGGAACTGGCGCGTCAGCGGCGCCCAGTTGGAGTCTTCGGAAATGCGTCTGATCCGGCGGGCGAAGTTGAGCCCCCAGCTCTGCTGCCCGTCGGTCTTGCGGAAGCCCAGGGTCGTCAAGGGAACGGCGACTTCCGCGACCCAACCGAACTCCGTGATCGACGTTGTGACTTCGACCTCGCCCTCCCAGGCGCGATTGACCGACTGCTGGTCGTTGAAGGCCTGCGCGTCAAAGAGGGCGCCTGCCGGGTTCACCGCGAAGAGGAACGCGTTCTGCCGGTCGAGGTAGGTGTCGAGAGCGAAGCCGGAGATGTCGGAATCCTGGGTGGCGAAGTCCTGCTCCAGCCCGGCGGACACCACCCTAGCCCCAAAACAAGCGAGTAGGGTCCGGGGGGCGAGTTTCGGTTGTGCAAGTTGTCATAGAGCGGACCTGGCGGCTTCCACGGGGCTGTTTTGCAGGCGTGCCAGGGGATGAACGGAGTCTTTTGAGTGCGCGGTCCCGGGGTTTCCCGAGTGATTTTGGGCACGGGAGACACCGGTGCCCGTGGACGCGCGGGGTGGCGGGGTGGGGAAGCGGCGGGGAGGGGCGGCGTCAGCCGAAGCCGGTCCGTTCGATGGTGCGCCAGGTGCTGAACAGCCGGTCGGTGGCGGGCTGCCAGCCGATGATGCGCAGGGTGGTCTGCCGGGCGCAGCGGATGACCTGGCAGGGCAGCAGGATCATCTCGCGGATGAAGCGCTTGAACTCCATGGCGACGTACTTCCGGCGGTCGGACTTCAGGTGCATCATCATGGCGAACCAGCTCTTCAGGTTCCACGCCAGCGCCGCCATTACCATGCAGGCCCAGTTGCTCACCAGGTCGTAGACCGGCACCCGCAGCGCGTTCACCCCGTTCTTCAACTGTTCGATCACGTTCTCCTGGTCGCAGCGGGCGTTGGCCAGCCGGACCACCTCGGCCGCGCTGAGGTCCCGCCGCGTGGTGATGTAGAAGAAGTAGCGGACCTCGTCCATCAGGCACAGCTCGCCCTTCATCCTGCTGATGTTCTTGCGCACGACCACCATCCGGCAGGTCTCGCGGCACTTTCCGGGCCGGTAGTCGTACTCGGCCACGTCCTCGTGGTTCAGCCGGTTGTTGACGTAGCCGCGCTCCCGCACGATCCGCCCCTTCACGTCCGCCCGCCGGCTCCGCGTCTTCCCCGTCCGCGACGTGTAGCGCGGCCGGCGCTCCAGCCGCTCCCAGTCACCCTCCTCCAGCGCCTCGGCCCGCTTCACCATGCCCGGCTGCGCGTCGTAGCCGAAGATGAAGTCCGCCGCCTCGCTCCAGCGGTCGAAGTTGACGGTCAGCGAGAAGTCCGTGTCCCCGCGCACGCACACCCGTTCGGCGTGCGGCGCCACGAGCCCGATCGCCTTGTCGATCCACTCCGCCGCGCCCTGGTGGCTCACCGCGTTGCCCGGCCGGTTCACCAGGTAGAGCACCTCGCCGGTGTTGGCCAGCGAGACGACCAGCGGGTGGTAGCCCCACACCCCCTTGTAGGACATGTCGATGCCGTCCTTCTTCTCGCCCAGCGTGGGCGCCAGCGTCCCGTCCACGTCGATGTACGCCACCGGCCCCAGCAGGTCCCGGCCCCGGCCCCGCCACAACCGCGGCCGCACCGCGTTGATGCACTCCTGCAGCTCGATGACGTCCGCCTCGCCGAAGCGGCGCGTGAAGTCGCCCGCCGCCGTCGGGCTCGGGATCACCTCCGCCCCCAGGGCGTCCATGTAGGCCGCGTTGTTGCGCAGGGCGCCCAGGTCCTCCAGCCGCGCGCCTCCGCACAGCATGTTGTACGCGATGTTCAGCACGTGGTCCGACTCGTGGTACGGAAGATGCCGCTTCAGCAGCGCCAGCCGCCGGTTGATCTCCCCGGCCAGCCCCAGCTTCGACACCAGCCGCCGGACCACGCCGATGCCCCCGTAGCTCATCGCGTTGATCCGCGCCCCGATCTCGTAGCGCACCCTGCCGGACCCGAACATCGGCTTCGGCCCCGTGCCCCACCGCCTCCCCCTCGCATGCCGCGCCTTCACCTTCCGCCTCCGCCGGGCATTGTTCCTTCGGCTTTGTTTGTGCGATATTGTCTTCACCGGAAAGGCCTCCTGGTTGAGATACGGCGACTCGCGCCGAGATCTGCTAACGACAATCAGGATAAGCCTTTCCGGTACTCTTTGACAGGGGCCGGCGACGGATCACGCTTGCTTGGGGACTAGGTTCAAGCGGTCGTCGCAACAGTACCGTGTTGAAGGGTTTTCATGTGCCCCCGATTTTGCTGGACACTAGGCTGGCGAGGGCGACCAGAAAGAAAGAAGTGGGTTCTTGATTTGATGTCTCCCAACCCGAGGGAGTCAGAAGCGACCGACGGTCGTTGAAGGCTGGAGATACGGGAGCGGCAGAGCATTTCAACGCAAGGTTGAGGTCTGGTTCTTTGATGATAACAGATCTTCCAAGGTTTCCGCCGGAGTTCTCCAACCGAGGGTCTTGCGGGGGCGGCTGTTGAGAGCGGCTGCGACGGCGGCGAGATCGTCAGCGGTATGTCTGCTGAGGTCAGTGCCCTTTGGGAAGTACTGTCTCAACAGGCCGTTGGTGTTTTCGTTCGTGCCGCGCTGCCACGGGCTCTGCGGGTCGCAGAAGTAGATGGCCAGGCCAGTATCGATGCGAAGCCGTGCGTGCTGAGCCATCTCTGTTCCCTGGTCCCATGTCAGAGACCGGCGGAGTTGCTCGGGCAGGGTCGTGATCGACGAAGCGATCGCGTCCCGGACGGCTTCGGCACCGTGTCCAGCCAACGCTGGACCGTTCTTGGTCCTGGCCTCGCCGTGTTTGTCATGGCGGGGAAGGTGGAGCAGCATCGTGAACCTGGAGGTCCGCTCGACCAGCGTTCCGATCGCCGAACTGCCCAGCCCCAAGATCAGGTCGCCTTCCCAGTGCCCGGGAACGGCGCGGTCGTCTGCCTCGGCCGGTCGCTCGCTGAGCATGATCTCGGGGTGAACGAACGTCTTGCCCCGTCCGCGGGTGCGAGCTCGAGGCACCCGTAACGTGCGTCCCGTCCGAAGGCACGCTGTCAGCTCCCGTCGCAGCGCACCGCGGCCTGGAACGTAGAGCGCCTGGTAGATGGCTTCGTGCGATATACGCATGGACTCATCGCCGGGGAAGTCGACCCGTAGCCTGTTGGCGATCTGCTCGGGACTCCACGAGGCCGCCCGCCGCCGGTCTTGTCGGCGACCGTGACGCCGTCCGATCCAGCGCACATCGGGGCCTGCCAGAGCGGCACCGTCCAGAGCTCGGATCAGGCCTCCGAGGCGATCCTGCACATACTGCCTCAGTTCGCCGTTCGTAGCGAGCTTCGCAAGCTTTGGACGTTTCGCTCGCCGGTCGGCGTGCCATTGAGCGGTCGTGGCCCGATACTCGAGGTTCCCTCCTCCTGTAGCTGCGTTGCGCCGCAGTTCTCGCGAGATCGTCGAGGGTGAGCGGCCCAACTGCCGGGCGATCTCGCGCACGCCACGAGCACGGGCTCGAAGAACGGCGATCTCTTCTCGCTCAACGAACGAGAGATAGCGCCGTGACTGGGGACGAAGATTGAGTGGTGGCATGCCACCACATTCGCGAAACCAGCGTGTCCCGACAGCAGGGGACACACCCGCTGCCACGGCGGCCTCCTCGCTCGACAGACCTCGAGCGATCTCTTTCCAGAACCTCTGCCGATGCTCGCGCCGTCCCACCGGCGGACGGCCTGGTGAACGCATCCGCGGACGTAGGGCTCGATCCGCTCCTCGGTGCCTGCTCGCTGCCATCGCAACATCTCCCTGAGGTGTTGCGACGACCGCTTGAATTCACCCAGTGCACCAGGGTTGCTGTCGTACATCGTGGCGCCGATGTAGAACCGTTCGTCGTCGTACAGGACGCGGACCACCGTGCGCTCGGCCGAGGGAATCCCCTGATCGGGAATGGACTGGTAGAAGACGCCCCTGGTGGAGTCGGCCAGCGTCCACGCGTCGTCATCGAGGGTGCCGTCCAGCGTGATCGGCAATGTCGTCCGCCTGGCTTCGAGCGACGGACGGGGCACCGTGTCGGGATCAATGCGACCGTTGGAAACGATCTGCGCGGAAACGGCGGTGGGTGCTGCTCCGAGAAGCGCCAGGGGAAGGAAGCGGACTAGAGATTTCACCGGCTACCGGCGAATCGCGGAGTGCATACCCGCTGTGCTGGCTCGCAGCCTTCTCGCTCTCTTCTCCGCCTCCTGCTCCAGTTGCTTGATCTCGTTCGCCAGGTCTTGTACCTGTACCCTGGTCGCGACGTTGCCCGCCGCCGGACCGCCGAACACGGTCACCAGGGCTTCCGCCTTGCCCGACTCGAAACCCGCTGCCTCCAGGGTCCGCGCGGCCTTCAGCGTATCGACTCCGAACTCGTTCATGGCTTCCAACATCCCGATTCTCCTCCCGTGGTGTCAAGTCGGATCGAGCCTTCTTGTGACGGTGTCCATTCTCACGGTTTGGGCGGGGCAGGAGGATGGCTGGATGGGACTGCCGATGCCGGCTTGCTTCCGGAGGGAGCGGAACTTCACGCTGGAGTGCCGGGTCTCATGTATCGTGCCTTCAGGTTTCCCGCGCTCATTGGTGAGGATGTTCATGCCCCGCACGTCAAGGCTTCCACGTACCGCGGCACTGGTCGGATGAAGCCGTCGGCACCACGGTCGCGAGGTGAGCTCCAGCTTCGGACAGCCCTGAGCGTCACCCTTCTTCTCGCTCTTGCCGACTCCGCGACTGCACTTCGGACGAGTGCTCAGGAGGCCCCGTCGGCGGTCACCGTCACCGTGACCGGCAACGTCGTGAACGAGGCGACCGGCGAACCCATTCCCGGGGTCATCGTCCTTGCGGAAGCACTGGGCCTAACTTTCGTGACCGACGCCCAGGGGCAGTTTGTCTTGGATGAAGTGGCCCGAGGGGTGTACGAACTCGAGCTGATTCACAAGGACTACGAGCGATTGGAAGGCGACCTCACGATCGACCAGCATGGGGAGTTCATTCTCGCCATGACCCCAACGGACGATCCGCACGAAGGCATGATGACCGGGATCGTGGGCGTCGTTACGGATCAGGTGAGCGGTGAGCCGATTCCCGAGGTTGTGGTGAACGTCCCCGGCGTTGGTCACGTGACGAGGACGGACGCCGACGGACACTTCAGTCTACCGGAGCTGATCCCGGGGCGGCACGAAGTCCTGTTCTCCCACCTTGGATACACCCAACGTTCGGAATCGATCGACGTCGAGGCGGGCCGCGTCGCCAGGGTGCAGGTGGTCCTTGACGTCGATGCCATTGCGCTGAACCCGATTGAAGTCACCGTGGACCGACGGGACGCGACCTTGCAGGACCGGGGGTTCTACCAGCGGAAAGAGGACGGTTGGGGCTACTTCGTGGACCGGGAGGACCTGGAGAACTGGAACCCGATCGACTTGACGGATGCGCTGATCCGGTTCCCCGGGGTGAGGATCGTTTCCAACCCCAGCAGTCCCGGCCAACGGCACCTCAGGCTCCGAAGCTTCGGCGATGAGTGTTCCCCGACCATCTACATCGACGGCGTCAGGATGATCGGGCGTGGAGGCTACTCGATCAACGACATGGTCGATCCGTTGGTGGTGTCCGGAGTTGAGTTGTATCGCGGTGTGGCCGGCAGGCCGCCACAGTACTGGGGATCCTCGTGTGGCGTCGTCCTCATCTGGCTCCGCCGGGGGGGATAGCGGCCGGGGGATATCGCGGCTCGCCGCGGCACCGACGCGGCACCGATCGATCTGGCGCGGACAGGCTCGCATCCCCACCTTGTGGAGTCCAGCGCGACCCGTGTTCCGGGAGAATCGCGCCAGGGAACCACGAGCCTTCGGATGACGAGGAGCGAGCGAGCAATGCGTGTCACGGTCGGATTGGGAATCGCAGTGATGGTGCTGGGTTGCGGCGGGGGGACGGGAGACAGTCAGGAAGCCGACGCCGGGATGGCCGATGAAACCGCAATGCCTGCCCGGGTGATGATCACCCAGCCCGCCGACGGGGCGGAGGTCGACGCCGGGCCGGTCGTCTTCGTCATGGAGACCGAGGGTCTGGCGATCATGCCGGCCGGGACGATGGACGCTGGAACCGGGCATCATCACCTGATCGTGGACGGAGACGTGGACTGGGCGCTGCCGATTCCCAACGATCCCGGCGTCCACTACCACATGGGGCTGGCTCAGACGGAATTCACCATCGAGGACATGACGCCAGGTGAGCACCGAGTCATCGCCGTGGTTGCGGACGGCGTTCACATTCCGCTCGATCCGCCCGTGGCCGATACGATCACCGTCGTCGTTCGCTAACAACTGGTGGTGAGACCCCTCGCCGCTCGCAGGCGGTGGGCGTGGCTGGCGGGGGCCGCTCTGTTGTGCCTGTCCGGGTGCGGTGATGTCGCCCGGAGGGGAATCGCCGCCCGCGCCGACGACTGGACCCTGACCGAGGACCGCCTGGCCGAGCTTCTCGTGCTGGCGCAGCCCTATCCGCTGGACTCGACCGCCGTGCACCAACTTGCGACCCACTGGCTGAGCGGAGCTGCGATCTCTCTCCGTTCCGCTGCGGGAGACTCGCTTCACGGGTCCGAGGCAGTGGCAGCGTCAACCTGGCTCACCCGACGGGAAGCGATCCTGTCCGCGGACCGGCAGGAACGGCTCGGCAACAACGTGGTGCTGGACTGGCCGGAAGTGGGTACCGTCTTCCGTGAGGGGTCGCTTCGTCTGATGGCGCACGTGCTGCGCAGGGTAGGGCCGGAGACGTCTTCGAGCGAGCGGCTGCTGCAACAGCGCACGGCGGAGCGCCTGCTGAATACAATCGTCGAGGGTGGCTCGTGGGATCAGATCGTCGCCGAGAGCGAGGACGCCGATTCCAGGCAGGCGGGCGGATTGCTGGGTCTTTTCGGCCGGGGAGAGTTGCCGTCAACCCTCGACCGTACCGCGTTCGGTCTGGCCCCGGGTCAGGTGTCGGGTGTCGTCCAGAGCAGCCAGGGGTATCACATCCTCTACCGGCCCCGCTTTGAAGAGGTGAGTTCGCTCTTTGGGAGCCGTCTCCTTGAGCGACGTCTGGCTGACGCCGACGTGGCCGCGGGTGAACGCGACCGGGCCGCGCGTGGCTTCGCCGTGACTTCGGGGGCTCCGGTGGTCGTGGGGACGATTGCGAAGAACCCGGCGGAATGGCTCGATTCAGAGCAGCCGCTGGCCACCTGGGACGGGGTGTCCGGCCCGGACAATGAAGGCGGGTCACCGCCGGCCGGGGGCTCTCTCACGGCGGGGACGGCGGCCCGCTACCTCTTCTTCCTCCCCGAGCAATCGCTTACCGAGCTGGCCGCGGCCGTCCCGGGGGACCGGGTCGGATTTGTCAGCGACCTCGGGACACGCGAGATGCGCGTCACCGACTGGGTCGAGCGCGGCCAATCGCTTGATCCATCGCTCGAAGAATCGTTCGCGCTGGCGCACGCCGACGAGATCGAATTCTGGACCCTGGTACTGGAACTTGGCGGTCCCGATGCACCGTCCCGGTCCGCGCTGACCCGTCACATGGAACTCGTCGTTTCGAGACGGGAAGAAGCCCGGTCGCTGCCACCTCTTCTGGAGGCATGGCTGCTGGGACGCGCCGATACGCGGGTGCAGGGGCGCGGCGTTCTCGCGGCGATCGTTCGGGCGCGCGGGATGCTGCAGGAAGCGGGGGGCGGGGGAGACCCGGGGGAGTGACCCGCGCGCGGTCGCCGGCGCGGCACGGGCCGGAAGGGCCCTCTCGCCCGACCCTCGTCCGGTGGGTGGTCCTGCCCTCACTCGGCTGCCTCGCGCTGGCCGCATGCCGCGATACTCCCCCCTCCCCACCCCGCGCTCCCGGCGAAGCCATGGCCGGCCTCAGCACGGGAGAGCGCGGGCGCTTCCTCCTTGGCCGCGCCCTCTTCGAGCGCCTCGCCACGGCGGACGAGGGGCTCGGCCCGCTCTACAACCAGGAACGGTGCAGCGACTGTCACGATCAGCCTGCCGTGGGAGGTAGCGGCACACAGCGGGTACGCGTCCTCAAGGCGACCCGCTTCGCCGACGGCCGCTGCGACCTTCTCCACGCGGAAGGCGGCGACAACATCCAGCGCCGCGCCACCGACCTCCTGGTCGCGCACGGCATGGGCCCCGAAGAGGTGCCCGCGGCGGCCACCGCCACCGCCCTCATGACCGCCCCCTCGCTGCTCGGCCTCGGCCTGATCGAGGCCGTTCCCGACACGGCGCTGGCGGAGCGGGCCGATCCGGACGATCTTGACGGCGACGGCATTTCGGGCAGGCTGCCGCGGCTACCCGACGGGCGCACCGCCCGCTTCGGCCGCAAGGGCGATGCGTCCACGCTGGAAGATTTCGTCGACACCGCGCTGCGATTCGAGCTCGGCTTCACAACCCCCGGCCATCCCACGGAAGAAGCGCGCAACGGCGTGCCCGTCCCTGCGGACGCCGACCCCATGCCCGACCCCGAGATCGATGCTCCCACCCTGCGCCACCTGACCGAGTACGTCCGCTTCCTGGCGCCTCCGGCCCCCGCCCCACCCCCGGCCGGCGCCGCCGGGGATACCCTCGCGCAAGGCGCGGCGCTCTTCGGCCAGATCGGCTGCACATCCTGCCACCGACAGGAGCTGCGGACCGGCTCGTCCGCTTCCGCCATCCTGTCACAGCAGACGTTCCGGCCCTACTCCGACCTGCTCCTGCACGACCTGGGAGCCGAGCTCGCGGACGTGTGCGGGGCGGACGCCGCCCCCGGCGAACTTCGAACGGCTCCCCTCTGGGGCCTTCGGCACCGCGACCGCCTTCTGCACGACGGCCGAGCAGAGGATGTGCCGGCGGCGGTCTCGGCGCACGGCGGGGAAGCGGCGGGTGCCCGCGACGCCTTCCTCGCCCTGCCGGACGATGCCCGGCGCGCCATCATCCGCTTCCTGAGGTCGCTGTAATGAAAAATGTAATGCGCAGTTTACACTATGTAATCCATAGTTTACTTTTTCTGGCCCCGTGGCCCGCCACAGCCCTTCAGTTCAGCCCTGAGACCCGTGACCACGTCGACGCCGTCTTCGCGGAATTCGACCGCACCAGCGGCCCCGGCTGCGCAGTGGGCGTGGCCGAAGCCGGCCGTCTCGTCTACGGGCGCGGCTACGGAATCGGCCAGATGGACCATCGCATCCCCCTGAGCGTGGAATCGGTCTTCTACCTGGCGTCCGTGTCGAAGCAATTCGCGGCGGCGGCGGTCACGATCGCCGAGCACGAAGGCCACCTGTCCCTCGACGACGACATCCGCGAGCACATCCCCGAGTTCCCCGACTACGCGCAGGGCACGGTGACGATCCGGCACCTCGTCCACCACACGAGCGGCGTGCGCGACTACCTCACGCTGATGAACCTCGCCGGCGTTCCCTACGAGAACATCCTCACCGACGAGGCGATGCTCGGCCTCATCACGCGGCAGAAGGCGCTCAACTTCGCGCCCAGGTCCGAGTACCTGTACAGCAACTCGGGGTACGTGCTCCTCTCCGAGATCGTGAAGCGGTCCACCGGGCGGTCGCTGCGGGAGTACGCCGACGAGAAGATCTTCCGCCCCCTGGGGATGAGGAGCACCCACTTCCACGACGACCGGACGCATATCGTGCCGGGCCGGGTGTTCAGCTACGACGCAGGGCCGGATGGAAGCTGGCGCACCAACTACCTCATCAACTTCGACAAGGTGGGCGACGGGGGGCTGTATTCGTCGGTGGCGGATCTGGCCAAATGGGACGGCGCCTTCTACGAGGATGTGCTGGGCGTTCCCGGCTTCGCCGAGCGGATGTACGGGCGCGGTGTGCTGGCGGGCGGCGACACGATCGCCTACGCGCGGGGTCTGAGTGCCGGGACCTACCGCGGACTGCGGCGGGTGTCGCACGGCGGCGGGTTCATGGCGTTCCGGACGATGATCGCGCGGTATCCCGACCAGCGCACCACCGTGATCACGCTGTGCAACACGGGGACGGCCAATCCCGGGCAGTTCAGCACGGCGGTCGAGGAGGTCGTGCTTGCGGGCGAGTTTCCGGAGGACGCGCCGCCGCCGCCGGAAGGGCCGGGCGAGGCGGCCGAAGCGGCGGAAGCCGGAGTCGACGTTCCGGAGAGCGTGGTGAGCGGGCTTGCCGGGGAATACTACTCGCCCGAGCTGGACGCGACGTGGGTGCTGGTGGCCGACGGCGGGGAACTCGTCCTGCACCACCCGAGCGGAAACGCGAGAGCCCTCACCGCACTGAGCGACTCGGTGTTCGCCGCGCAGGGCGCTGAACTCGCGTTCGAGCTCGACGGTGGCCGCGCGACGGGCTTTGTGCTGGGAGCGGGACGTGTCCGCAACCTGGGCTTCGAGCGGGTGGGGACGCGGGAGTGACCGATCGCGCGCGTGCCGACGAGACCGCGATCGCGGCCGGCCGGTGCCGATGGAACAGTCCCCGCCCTTGACCCTGCCGGTACGCCTTCTAGCTTTCGTCGCGGCAAATGTTTCCCGCCCGCTGACGGATGCGAATGGTCCACCTGACGGAAGTCACCAAGTACTACGGCAAGAAAAGAGCGCTCGGACCTGTGTCCTTCGAGATCGGGAAGGGCGAGACGGTCGGCTTTCTTGGGCTCAACGGCGTGGGCAAGACCACCTTGCTCAAGATCCTCGCCTGCGGTCTGCGCCCGTCGTCCGGCACGGTGACGATCGACGGTCTCGACGTACTGGAGAATCCCCACGAGGTGAGGAAGCGGGTGGGATATCTGCCCGAGCTGCCTCCCGTGTACGGCGACATGACGGTGGGGGACTACCTGAACTTCGCGGGTCGGATCAAGGGGCTCTCCGCCGATGAGGTGGAGCGTCGGATCCCCGAAGTCGAGGAACGCACGCGCATCACCGAGGTGCACGATGTGCCGACCCGTCACCTCTCGCAGGGATACCGGCAGCGGGTCGGCGTCGCACAGGCGATCATCCACGACCCCGACCTGCTTATCCTGGACGAGCCGACCCACGACTTGGACCCGGTCCAGATCATGGAAATGCGTGCGATGATCCAGTCGCTCAAGGATTCCCACACGATCCTGATATCGAGCCACATCCTCCCCGAAATCTCCCAGACGTGCGACCGGCTGTTGATCCTGAACGCCGGCGAGATCGTGGCGTCCGGGACCGAGGCCGAGCTGGGTGAGGGGTTGCTCCAGTCCCGCCGGATGGCCGTGACCGTGCGACTGGCCGGGAACGGGGACGGCGGCGACACCCCGGCCGGCGGCCAGGCCGGCGCCGTCGAGTCGGTGATTCGCGGCGTCGGCGGGGTTACGGAGGTAACGCTCGCGGATCGTGCCGGGCAGGTGGAGGACGCGGAGTCTGCGACCTTCCAGGTGGAGGGACAGGCGGATCTGCGCGCGTCCGTTTGCCGGGCCCTGGTCGAGTCGGGCCACGACGTGATCGCGCTGACTCGCGCCGAGCGGGATCTGGAGCGCGTCTTCGTGGGGCTGGTGGGCGGGGGGAGGGCGTGAACATGGGCGCGACCGGGATCATCTTTCGGCGCGAATTCCGCGCCTATACCCGTTCTCCCATGGGCTACATCGTCGCGGCGGTGGTGCTCCTCCTCGACGGCATCCTCTTCTACGCCACGGCGCTCCGCCCGGCTGCCGGCGAGCGCCTCTCGGGAGCCGTGCTCGCGGGCTTCCTGTACAACGCCAGCGGACTGACCGCGATCGCGGCGGTGGCGCTCTCCATCCGCCTCATCGCCGAAGAGCGGCAGACGGGCACGCAGCTCCTGCTGGACACCTCCCCGGTGCGGGACTGGGAGATCGTGGCGGGCAAGTTCCTTTCGGCGCTGGCGTTCCTGTCGACGATCACCGTCGTGACCCTGTACATGCCGCTGCTGATCCTGGTCAACGGCAAGATCGCGGTCGGTCACATCGTCATCGGCTACCTGGGCCTTACCTTCCTCGGCGGGGCGGTCCTCTCCATCGGCCTCTTCGCCACGGCGCTCACGCGGCACCAGCTGGTCGCCGCGGCCGCCGCGTCGGTGATCACCGGGACCCTGTTCCTGCTGTGGCCCCTGTCCCAGGGCGTCGGCCCGCCACTGTCGCGGGTCTTCGCCGCGCTTGCGATCCATGGGCGCCACTGGGCGGGCTTCCAGTCCGGGCTGCTGCACATCCGGGACGTGGTCTACTACCTGGCGGTGACCTATTTCTTCCTCTTCGCCGCGACCAAGGTCATGGAGGCGAAGCGATGGGAGTGACACGCTGCTGCCGGTCCCGCGCGGCGCGGCCGGCCGCCTGCCCCGGACCTGCGAGGAGGCTGCGATGAACCGTTCCTGGCCGACCTGGCTGCTCCTCGCCGGGCTCGTCGCCGTCTTCGCGGGCGCGCGCGTCTTCGACGGAGTGGCGGTATTGCATCTTCCCCTGATCGTGGCCGGGGGCGCCGCGGTGCTGGCCGCGGCGGTGGCGCGCTTCGCCGCGTGGCGGAAGGCGGAAGGGGAACGGCGTTCGATCGAGACCGTGTTCGCGTTCGGGTCTGCCGGCTGCGTCCTCGCCCTGATCGGCTACTTCCCCGGTACGGATGGCGGGATCGAGGCGCTGGGTCTGGACTTCGAGGGGATCCGGGAACAGCTGCGCTTCCAGCGCTTCTTCCTCGTGTCCTCGCCGATGCTGCTGGCGTGCTCGCTGCTCCCCGCCCTCGCGGCACAGTGGGCGGTGGCCAGGGGTGGCAGCGCGGGGGCGCTCAAGGTCGACGCCCTGCGGGTGAGGGAGACCGCCGCCAACACCCTCAGCCTCGCTCTCGCGGGCTCCGCCCTCGTCCTGATCGGCTATGTGGCATCGGCGCTCGACCGCACCGCCGACTTCAGCTACTTCAAGACCTCGCGCCCCGGCGAATCGGTCCGCGAGATCGTGCGCAGCATGGACGGGACGCTCACCGCCGCGGTCTTTTTCCCCGAGGTCAACGCGGTCAAGGACGAGGTGCTCAACTACCTCCGCGAACTGGAGCGGGCCACGGGCAACGTCGTGATCGAGGAGTACGACCGCTACGCCGACCCCGTAGCCGCCGCCGACTACAACGCCCGCAACGACGGGGAACTCTTCCTGCGCGTCGATGGCCGAACGGAAGAGATCGGATTCCTGCTGGCCCTGAACGAAGCTCGCGGTCGCCTCCGGGTCATGGACAGTTATGTGCAGCAGGCTCTCCTTATGCTCACGCGGGAACGGCGCGTGGCGTACCTCACCAACGGCCACGGCGAGCTGAACGATCCCCTGGCGAGCGACGAGCCGGAGGAAGAGCCCGACATGACGGAGCTCTGGCGGCCTGGTCAGTCGCAACTCGACCAGGGACCGCCACCGATCGCGCTGCGCGAGATGCTGAGATTCCTCAACTACGAGGTGCGTGACATCGGCGTCCGGCGAGGACTGGGAGACCGCGTCCCGGACGACGCCGCGATGGTCATGATTCTGGGTCCGCAGCGCTCGTTCCTCGAAGCCGAGAAGAACGCCATCCGCGAGTATCTGGACCGAGGCGGATCGCTGCTCGTCGCTCTCGAGCCCGGCTCCGACTTCCGCCTGGAAGACTTCCGCGACCACCTGGGCGTCGACCACGACCCCGCCATGACGGTGGACGACGAGATCCATGTGCTGGTGACCAATACGATCAGCGACCGGCAGTGGATCATCACCAATCGATTCTCGACGCACCCGTCCGTCACCACGGCGAGTCGGCGCGGGGTCAGCCAGGGCGTCGTGATGATCGGCCCGGGAAGGATCCGCGCGGCCGAAGACGTGGAAGGGCTGCGCACCACGCTGACCATCAACTCGTATCCGTCCAGCTATCTGGACCTGAACGGGAACTTCCGCTTCGACGAGGACACCGAGGTGCGGGAGAGCCATGGTCTGGCGGCAGCGATCGAACGGGTCGCCGGGGAGGAGGCCGCAACCGCCGCCGAGGAGGAAGACGCGGCGGAGGACGAGGGCACGCCCGAGGGACGTAGCGACGCCGAGACCGCTTCAATGCGCGAGTCAATGCGCGCGCTCGTGTACGCGGACGCGCAGATCTTCGAGGACCGGATCCTCACCAGCTCGCAGCTGCAGGCGTCCCTGATCGGCGACGGGATCCGCTGGTTGGGGCAGGAGGAAGCCTTCTCGGGAGAGGTCGTGTCCGAGGAAGACGTGCCCATCGTCCACACCCGCTCCGAAAACATCGTGTGGTTCTACGCGATCATCTTCGGAGCGCCGGCACTGGTCATTGGCCTGGGCGTCGCCAACCTGTACGGCCGGCGGAGCAAGGTGGAGGCGGCATGAAGGGCTTGAAGATGCATGCCGCTCTCTTCGTTGTTGCGGTGGTCGCCGCGCTCCTGACCTGGAACCGCGACACGGTGTCGGAGGCGGACAGGGGGTTGGCGCTGGCCTGGGAACGGGACACCACCGATGTCGTCGCGGTCCACTACCGGTCGCCCGTCATGGACATTCAGGTCCAGCGCCGGACGGACGATGACGGATCCTTCCTCTGGGCTATCGAAATCGAGGGCGCGGAGGACCCGGATACCCTGGAGTTTCCGGTGGGAGCGCCCGGCCATACGCTCGTCGGCCGTCTGGCCAGCCTCAGGGTCATCCGCGACTTGGGCGTGCTGTCCCCCGAGATGATCACGCAATTCGGCCTTGACGAGCTGGACCAGAGCATAACGGTGACCTTCCGCGACGGGCAGAGGGAGCTGGCGCTGGGTGACTCGATCTTCGGGAGCCCGGATCGTTACGCCCTGGAGCCCGCGACAGGGGCCGGATATGTCGTTGCCAATGACATCGTGAATCCGCTCCGGATCGGCGAAGGCGCGCTTCGGGAACGCTGGCTGCACCTCTTCGCGGACGGCGAGGTCGCAACGGTGCGGGTGACATCGGCCGGCGGAGAGCGAGCGATGGCGCGCGACGAGTCGGGATCATGGACCCCGGTCGACGGCGGCCAGCCCGACGAGGCGTTCGCGAATTTCATGCAGCGCGTCGGCCAGCTGGCGATCGGGGGGTATGGCGCCGATCCCACTCCCGGGAGCGTGAGGCCGCTGCTGCGCGTGGATTACATGGACGCCGAGGGCGCGACCCTCGGGTTCGTGGAGCTCCTGCGCGACGACGCGGCGGAGAGCGACCCCTACCTGATACGGAGCGAACGAACCAGGATCCTCGCCCATGCCGTGACGACCCTCTCCGAGCGCGTGGAACAAGGTCTGGGGGACGTATTCTGACGGAGGTGTGGACCGGCGGTGGAAGGGTGGAGGGGCGACCTGCTTGCGGCCTGGCGGGTGCCATCGTACGATTTGCTTGCCGTTTGGCATCTACCCACCTTAGTATGATGATCTGTATACTGGAACATTAGCCGTGGATAGGCTGACGGTAACGAGACGGGAATCGGCATCTCGGCCGGTTGCCCGTCGATAAGTCACCAACCTCTAAAAGGAGAGGCGACATGACTCAACGCTACAACCCCATCAGAGGAGCGAGAGCACTCTCTCTCCTGGCCGTAGTGGCCGCGGTGGCGTTCGTCTGGCCGGCCCAGGTGGCCGCGCAGGACGGAACCGTCACCGGGCAGGTCACTGCGGCAACCACCGGACAGCCGATCAACGGCGTCCAGGTCTCGATCGTGGACACGCAGCTTGGCGGGCTGACGAACTTCGACGGTCGTTTCCTGGTCAACGGCGTACCCGCCGGATCCTACACCGTACGGGCCGTCTATGTCGGGTACGGCACGGAGACCCAGGAAGTCAGCGTCCCGGCGGGCGGAGCGGTCACGGTCGACTTCGCCATGGGAATCTCGGCTGTCGCCATGGACGAGATCATCGTTACCGGGACGGCTGGCGCCGTCGAGCGGCGTAAGCTGGGTACATCCGCGGTGTCGTTGAACGTGTCCGACATCGCCGAGGTGACCCCGCTCTCGAGCTTCAGCCAGGCCCTCGAGGGCCGCATCCCGGGTGTACGGTCCATCGGCACGGTGGGCGGCGTGGGCGCCGGGCGCGAGCTGAGGATCCGCGGCACTGACTCGTTCAGCCTCGGCCAGCGGCCCGTCATCTACATTGACGGTGTTCGGGTGGACGCCCGGCAACGGGAGTGGGGCAGCTCGGCTGGCGCGTCGACGACCTGTTGCGCCTTCAGCGGCGGTGCCGGCGAGGACCGGCTCTCGGACCTGAGCCCGGATGAGATTGATCGGGTCGAGGTCCTGAAGGGACCGGCGGCCTCGACACTCTACGGCTCGGAGGCGTCCGGCGGAGTGATCCAGATCTTCACCAAGCGTGGCCGCAGCAACAGCCCGGCCAACTTCGCCCTCACGGTCAACACCGGGTTCAACCGGCACCGGGAGAACTTCCCGACCTCGCTCCGAGGCAACTTCAGAGGACCGGACGGCACCGTTGCGCTGGATCCCAACCAGAGCCTGATCGAAAACGGGCTCGTCAACTCGTACAACATGACGGTCGACGGCGGTGGCGAAGAGATCACCTACTTCGTCTCCGGTGGCTACTCCTTCGAGGAGGGCTCGCTCAAGCCCAACGACCAGAAGAAGGCGAACCTCCGCCTCAACCTGAACTGGACGGCCGGCGAGAACCTCACCGTCGGCGTGACCTCCGGGTACGTCAGGAACCGGATCTATTCGCTCCAGTCCGGGAACAACTGGCTCGGGATCTACACCAACGCCCTTCTCACCAACCCCCTCAACGCCACGGCTGAAGAGCCCTACGGCGGTGGCCTGGACGTGAACGTGGCCGACGCGCAGGCCATCAGCACCTATGCGGACGCGGACCGGTGGACGGGTGCGATTACGGTGAACTACAACCCGCTTTCGAACTTGACCCACAGCGCCACCATCGGTCTGGATGCGGTGAACGACCAGAAGACGCGGTACCTCCCCTTCGGCCGTAACTACACCTACATCGGCAGACAGGGCGAGCGGAACATCGGATACCGCAACGCCCGCAGCTTCACGGCCCAGTACGTCGGCAACCTGGATTACACCCTGCCGGACTGGGCGGCCGGACTGACCGGCAACCTCGCCTTTGGCAGCCAGGGATACTGGGACATCGAGTCCCGTTCGATGGCGACCGGAAGGGGTTTCGCCGGCGAGGGCGTGACGACCGTGAGCGGCGCGGCCCTGACCTTCGGCGGAGAGCAGTTCTCGGAGGAAATCAACCTCGGGGGATTCGTGCAGAATCGCTTCGACTTCGACAACCTCTTCATCACCACCGCCGTGCGCATGGACGGAAACAGCGCTTTCGGCGAGAACTACGGCTTCCAGGTGTATCCGAAGGCCGACGTGGCCTACAACCTCAGCGAAGACATGCTCCCCGGCCTTCTCAGCAGTGCCAAGGTGCGTGCCGCAGTCGGAATGGCCGGGAAGGCGCCCGGGGCGTTTGACCAGTTCCAGACCTACACGCCCAACACGGTTCTGAACGATCTGGCCGGTGTCCGGCCGAACAACCCCGGGAACGACGTGATCGAGCCCGAGCAGAAGATCGAGTATGAGGGTGGCGTGGAGTTGGGGCTGTGGAACAACCGGATCGGCATAGACGCGACGTACTGGCACGCCACTACAAGAAACGCCCTCCTGGGTATCCCGCTGCCGCCGAGTGAAGGCTTCAGCTCGTCCAAGCGTCAGAACGCCGGATCGATCCTGAACAAGGGTATCGAGGTGGCGATGAACACCACCCTCATGGACCGCAGCACCTTCCGCTGGTCCGCTGGGGTCAACTTTGAATGGATCCACAACGAGATCCTGGACCTCGGCGAAGCGGCGTTCCCGGATTCTCTGCCGGTATACGGAGAAGACGGCAGCTTGATTCGCTGGGACCACTACATGCGGCTCGGTGGAAACTGGGTAGGTCTTCCCCGTTTCGAGCGGAGAACCCGCGTGATCACTGGCTGGGATCCGACCACGCGCAGGCATACGCGATCGAGTTTCAACACGTATGCGGGCAACGAACAGCCGAGCACACTGGCGTCTTTTAGCAACGACTTCGCGATCGGCCAGTCCTTGCGCGTCGCCGTCCAGTTCCGGGGTGAGTGGGGCGCGGTGATGAGCAACTCGGACCGGGGTTACGGTGTCCGCCAGCTGGCGTACGACGAGTATTTGGAACTCCTGGGGTCCGACGGCTCCGCGACGCCGGCCAGCGATTCTATCCTGGACCGCTTCAGGCTCGTCTACCCGGTCGACAAGCGGGACCACATCCGTCTGCAGGAAGTGTCCATACACTATGCGTTGCCCGCAGACCTGATGAGCGCCATCGGCCTGGGCCGTTCATCCCTGACCTTGGCCGGCTACAACGTCCACTGGTGGGATGACTGCCACTGCCCGGACCCGAATCAGCAGTACCGAGGCGGAGATGACTTCAGCACCTCCCCCTTCCTGGGCGTACCACAGCCGAGGAAGTTCATGCTGTCCTTCAAGACCAGATTCTAGGGGGGAGGCCTAACATGAACATGTCAAGAATGAAGGGTGCGATGGCGGTTGCCGCCGCGGTCCTGGCCCTTGGTGCGTGTGATAACCTCCTGACGGTCGCTGACCCCGGGCGCTACACGGCCACAGACCTGGACGATGCGCTTCCCGCCGTTGCGAACGGCGTGGAGGGGGCAATCCATGAGATTTTCGACAGCTGGGTGATCGACCAGGCACTTCTGGCCGATGTCTACCAGCACACGGGTACCTGGAGCGGCTACGACGATCCCGACCACGGCCGCACCGACTACAACAGCAACGCCACGGCCGGAGAGCAGAACTCGTGGCTGAGGGCCCAGTGGTTCGCGGTGGACGCCGAGGAACGCTTCAAGCGCGTCATGGGCGATGCCGAGGCGGCGAGCAGCCCGCTGACCGCACAGGCCAGGCTGGGAGGGGGGCTCGCGGACATGCTCCTCGGCATGACCGCCTGCGAGTCGGTGGGCGGGCCCACTGGCGATTTGATGACGGACATGCAGATGTTGGCGCAGGCCGAACGCAAGCTCACCGACGCCATGGCGACGTCCCAGTCAGCGGGTCGACCGGAATACGCAATGGCGGCTCAGGCGGCCAGGGCACAGTCCCGTATGCTGCAGGGGGACTGGGCCGGGGCGGTGGCGGACGCTGCGGCGATTCCGGCGGGCTTTTCGTACGACGCCATATTCAACGTGCAGAGCACCAACTCGATCGTTCAGCTCACTACCAAGAACAACAACGAGGCCGCCGGTCTCATGTACAAATGGTGGCCGATGATCGACAAGAGCGATGAGCCGGGATTCATGAACGATCCCTTGAGCGGGATGCCCGACATGCGTATTCCCGTGTACTTCGACGGCGAAATCGCGACCGACAACGAGACGCCCCATCACAGCCAGTGGAAGTACGTGGACGACACGGACGACATCGCCATGCTGCACTCGGATGGCATGCGGCTGATCATCGCCGAAGCAACGGCGCGGAGCGGCGACTTTGCTGGCGCCACGGCGATCCTGAACGAGTTGCGGGCGGCGGTGGGCCTGCCCCCGCATGAAGTGCCGGGCGACCCCGAAACGATGGGCAAGATCGTCCTGTGGGAGCGCTTCGCCGAACACTTCATGGAGGGTCAGCGCTTGATCGACCTTCACAGGAATGGTCTCATGCGCCAGGTGTTCGAAGAGCTCAACGACCCCGACCGTTTGGGCCCCGGTCGACCCACAAAGTGGCCGATGACCTCGACTGAGCCGACCTACAACCCGAACATCGACGACGACCTTAGCAAGAGGTGCATACCCAGGGCGTGATGGTCTGGATACAATGATCTGCCCGTAGTACCGGGTGAATGGGCGCGGCTCCCTTCAGCGGGGGGTCGCGCCCATTCTGTCTCAGCCCCAGCAAGGGAGGGCAACCGTGAAAACGTGCGGAACAAGAGGCGCGATCGGGGCGGCGGTCGCCGCCCTGGCTCTTGTGGCCTGCGACGGTCTACTGGAGGTTTCCGACCCGAATCCCCTGACCAGTGAAGATGTCGATAAGAGCCTTGCTGCGCTGGCGAACGGTATCGAGGGAGCAGCCTACGAGCCGGTGGATGAGTGGGTCGTGTTTCAGGCGTTGCTCGCGGATGTCTACCAGAGTACGGATACGGCAGAGGCAACCAAAGCGATTGACCAGGGTGATATCAGCAACAGTTCTTGGATCAGTGGCATCGCCAACGAGTGGTCGAGAGCCAAGGGCGCCGGTAGAAATGCGGAGGAGCGGTTCAGGCGTGTTCTCGGAGAAGCCGAGGCGGAGAGCAGTGCGCTCACGGCGCAGGTCCGTTTGGCTGTAGGGCTGGTTGGGCTATACGAGGGGATGACGTTCTGCTGGTCGGTCAGCAACGGCGATGTGTTGACGGACCGGGAGGTGCTCGCCGAGGCGGAGAACGACTTTACAAAAGCGATCGTCGTGGCGCAGTTGGCTGGCAGGCCCGACTATGCAATGGCGGCGCAGGCGGGCCGGGCGCAGGCTCGAGCGCTGCAGTTGGAATGGGCGGGCGCGGCATCGGATGCCGCGGCGATTCCGGAGGGGTTTTCACATGACGCCGCATTCCCTTCAACGCACACCAACGAGGTCTTCGAGTTGACCACGGTCCGCAGGGCCGTTGGCATCATGTACCCGTGGTGGCCGATGATCGAGGTGGATGATGGCCCCGGTTTCATGAGTGATCCGTCGAGCGGGCTCCCAGACCCACGGATCCCGGTCTACTTTGACGGCGAACCGGGTCTGGACATGCAGACGCCGCACTACGGCCAGAGGAAGTACACCGGCGCCAGCGACCCCATTCCACTTGTGCACTACGACCTCATGCGCCTGATAATCGCCGAAGCCTTGTCGCATCGACAGGACTATTCGGGGGCCACTGCCATCCTGAATGAGCTGCGCGCGACCGTGGGCTTGCCCGGCTACGCGACGCCGACCGACTTCGACGGGATGGAAGAGATCCTCCTGCGAGAACGCTTCGCCGAACTCTTCCTGGAGGGACAACGGCTTGTCGATCTGCACCGCAAAGGACTGATGCGGGTGGTCTTTGAGGCCCTGAATGATCCCCAGCGGCCGGGAGAAGGCCGTCCTTCCAAGTGGGGTAACTGCCAGGCGAACTGACCTTTTCCGGCTACAGCGACCTCAGGAAGCTCAGGACCTGACTTCGCGATTTCTCGTTGAGCTGCCGGAAGACATCCCGTGCCGCTGCCGCCTCCCCGCCGTGGAGTAAAATCGCGTTCGAGATACGCTGTGCCCGGCCGCTATGAAGGAACTCGGAGCGATGGCCGAGGCCGACCAGGCGTGCGGTCTTCCACTCCGACGGGGTCGTGCCCGGGGAGCAAATGTCGGCCAGCTCGGGGCCCATGTCGTGGAGCAGCAGGTCGGAGTAGAGGCGGAATCGCTTCCGGTGGAGTGCTGGCGATTCGCTTGCCGAGGTGGTGAAAGAGGGCGTGTGACACGCGGCGCATCCCATGAAAGCGAAGATCTTCTCACCTTCTTCGATGTCGGCTCGGACTTCCGCGTCGTCGGGTAGAATAGCCTGTGGCGGAGCCAGAAAGCGTATGTATTCGACAAGGAGTTGTAGCTCGTTTTCGCCAACTTCGGGATCGGGGACAATATCGACGCCTTCGGGCAGGGGAACCCCATTGCGGGCCAATTCCTCCGGGTGAGCCGGTGTCGTAATCCCCATCTCGAGGCGGATGGCCTCCTCGATGAAGCCTTCGAGCGTGGTGTGTTGCGCTCTCCGCCCGAAGCGGCCAGCCCGCCCGTCGGCGCCCAGGTTCGGGCGGCCGGAAATGCCGTCGCCATCTGCGTCATCGGGGTCGGCCCGACCGATGATCTGGTCCTCCGGGATCTGTGCGACCAACCCCAGGCCGTACACGGCGGGAGCCCGGATCTCGGAGATTGCAGTGGCGCCCGGGGGGATCCCCTCAGGCGTCAAGCCGATCTCTCTCGCCGATTCGATGACGACCGACTGGAGCAGGTCGCCGCCCTGGTCCGGCAGGGTGCTGCAGCCTTCGGCGGGATCGAATCGGCTCACCTTGGTGACTGGCTCGGCTCCGTGGCCGCCGCTGGTGGGCAGGTCGTGACAGGAGCCGCAGCGGTCCTGGTTGAAGAGTGGGCCCAGTCCGTCCTCCGGGGCAAAGGGTCTGTTGAAGAGGGCCTTCCCGGCGCCGAACGCTTCGATTTCGGCCTGGTCCAGGCCGGGAAGCGGCAACCCCGGTTCCGTCTCGGTGAACGGTGGCGGGCTACAACCCAGCAGCAGAACCGCAAGCGTTGGGGCAACTCCTGAAGCGATGAACCACCGGATTTCCGTACCCTCCCGGCCCTTCCGCTAACCGCCCGACGGCGTGAGGTTGCGATATCGGTAGACGAATCTGAGGGTCTCCCGTTCGCCGTCAGCGTTCTCGGTGACAAGTAGCCGGGAGTCGTTGTACCACTCCTCGTCATCCAGAAACACCTTCATGGAAAGAGTCGCCGGAACCAAAGCTACAGGGTAGGTCTCGGCGAAGAATTGGAGGCGGGAATTGAACGAATAGGACTGGGCGAAGGGCAAGGAGACCTCGTTGGTGTCGGCGTCAACGAGATGAATGATTGTATTGCACCCGGCAGTGGGGCATTCCGGGTCCACGACCTCGACAAACACACGCGACGTGACGAGCACAACGTCGCTCACATCCGAGCTGTCGATTTCGAGGTGCACGCCCTCGGGCTCGCGGTCGAGGATCAGGGAATCGCACGCCCCGAGCATCACGACCGTTGCCACGAGAACGGCCAGGAGCCGAGCCCGGCGCCGGACCATCACATTTGACAGGGAACTATTGGTTCTTTTCTTCATTCCATCCATCCTTCCTGGGGTCCCTCTTTCAATGATGTTCCCGGGGCGCGGGTTGGCGCAAGTGGATTGGTCCTCTCCGGTTACCTGGTCAGGCGGGCTGATCGCCCGAGCGCGAGAGAGTTGACCTATCGGAAGTTCCCGAAGTTCACCTCCGCCGTCTTGGCGCCGTCGCTCCAGTCCACTACGACCGAACCCGACATCTCCACCGGGACGACACCGAGAGGGTAGTCGATCAGCGCCGAGACCCGCGCGAACGCCGTGGGCTGGTAGCAGATGTTCGTCCCGAAGCTGAGGATACCGACCTGGATCCACCGCTGCCTGTAGGGCACCATGAGCGGCCCGCCCGAGTCTCCGTTACAGGTGGCTTCGGGCGAGCCCAGCTTCCCTGCGCAGATCGTGACGTCCAGAATGTTGTCGTTAAGGTGGGTCTGGCACTCCGCGTTGGAGATGATCTCCGCGTCCAGCTTCTTGAGCACGTCCGACGACTGGCCGCCTTCCGAGGTCAAACCCCACCCGATCATCGTCGCCATGGTACCGGGGGCCGACATCTCGATGCGGTCGGGCGTGAGCAACTCGATCCGGGGGTACATGTAGGCGTTCCCGAGTTCCAGGAGGGCGATGTCGTTCGGGAAGCCCTCGCCGACCCCGTAGGCGGGATGGATGAAGATGCGCACGACATCGAGGAGTTCGCCGTCCTGCGTCTTGTCGTGGGCGCCCGCCAGTACCTTCAGGTTGTCCGGATCGGTGCCGCCGTCGACGCAGTGGGCGGCCGTCATCACCCAGCTCGCCGAGATGAAGGTGCCGCCGCAGAACTGGAACCGGCTCGTAGCGGTCACCAGGGCCACCTGGAACGGGAACTCGCCGGGCTCGGCCTCTTCGCCGCCGATGATGGCCGCGGCAACCGGCGGAGACGGCGTGGCGGACGCCGTCCCGTTCCCGGACATGTCGGCGTTGGCCAATCCTGGAGCTGTGTTGGTCCACCCCAGAGTGAGCGCCTGGGTGACGGTGTACGAGAGCCGGTGGTCGAGTCCTTCGAAGATGTACTCGCCGTCGTCGTTGGTTACGGCCACTACCTCCGTCGAGTCACGAACCCCGTCTCCGTTCTCGTCCAGGAAGACGACGAAGGCGGGGATCGTTTCCTCGTCCTCGCCCCGGTCGCCGTCGGCGTCGGCGTCGTGCCAGACCACGCCCGAAATCACATTCTCGCCGGTGCCCGGCGGGCTGTTGACCGTGATAGGACTTCCCGTCTGCGAATGAGACGCGCCCCGGTCGTCGGTCACCGTGAGCTGCGGAGTGTGGGAGCCCGCGTCCGGGTAGGTATGGGTGGTGGTCCGGCCCGACCCGGTGGCGCCGTCCCCGAAAGCCCACGCATAGGTGGCGATGGTCCCGTCGGGGTCGCTGGACGCACTGCCGTCGAAGCGCACCTCCAGGGGGGCGGAGCCTTCCATGACATCGGTTGTGAATGCGGCGGTCGGGCGCAGATTCGGGGTGCCGGTAGGCTGGGTCGGGGCCTCGGTGTCGCCGCAGGCGGCCGCGATGAGGGCGAGAAGAACCACCGCGACGGGTAGGCGCGGCCGTGTCGGATGCGTGGGGTGCCTGCGTACAGGGACCGTTGTTCTCGACCCGGATCCTGGCGGGAGATACCGGTTCATTGGTGACTCCTGAAAAAAGACTGGTTTCAAGGGCTGAAAGCTATGCTACCCGCTAGAGGGTGGGTAGGTGCCGTCCGGCAGGGAGGGAGGAGGTGATTGCTCGGGCGCGGCCTGCTGCTGCCGACCGGCCGGCCGCCGCGCATTGTCCCTGGCCGCGAGGACTGCCTATCTTCGCTGCTTCTCCGCACCGACCATCCAGGAGCTTGAGGAGAGCCACGCTACCATGAAGACGAAGATTCGAGCTGCCCCGATCACGACACTCCTGCCAGCGGCGTTGCTCCTGTTCACCGCCTGCGCGGGAGACACAGGGAGCGAGGGCGACGGCGCTGCCGATCCCGCTGCCGAAGGCGCTGCCGAAGCCGCTGCCGACAACCCGCTGTACCGTCCCGCCGAGCTGGTCGAGACCGCGCCCGAGACCTTCCAGGCGCGCTTTGAAACCAGCAAGGGCGACTTTGTAGTCGAAGTGTCCCGGGCGTGGGCACCCAACGGTGCGGACCGGTTCTACAACCTCGTCAGGAACGGGTATTACGACGGTGTTCACTTCTTCCGTGTGATCGAAGGATTCATGGCCCAGTTCGGCATGCACGGGGACCCGCAGATCAACGCGCTGTGGGCGCGCGCACGCATTGAGGACGACTCGGTCGTGGCGTCCAACACCAGGGGGACCATTACGTACGCGATGGGCGGCCCGGGCACGCGCACGACGCAGCTCTTCATCAACTTCGGGGACAATTCACGCCTCGACCCGGACGGCTTCGCCCCCTTCGGCGTCGTCACCGAAGGCATGGATGTCGTTGACCAGATCTACGCGGGGTATGGCGCTCTCGCGCCCACAGGCAACGGCCCCATCCATCAGAACATCGTGGCCAGGGGCAACGAATACCTCGACGAGGATTTCCCGGAGCTCGACCACATCATCTCGGCTACGCTGGTCGATCCGGCCGGGGGGTAGCGCTGCAGCGGTCGCGCGAGCTGGCTGATCCGCGCCCCCGCCTCAGTACGGGACCCCGATTGCGCGGCACAACCACCTCTGAAACGGTGCGGCGTCCCGGCACAACCCCGCGAAGCTCTCGAGGAAGTCGTCCGACATAAGCGCATCCGCGCTCAGATTTGCCACCCCGATGAAGTCCTTGCGCCTCAAGTCCACGATGAGGGGATGGTTCGGGTCGTAACCCTTCGGCGCCCGGATCAGCGAGTCTCCGGTGAGCTCGAAGCTTTCCTTGAACCGGCCGTCCCGCGAGGCCTGCTTCCAGGCGGCCGGATCCTCGTCGATCGCTTCCCGGATCTTTCGCAGGGCGTCGCCGCCGGGGCGCCACACCCCGCAGCCCATGAAGCAGCTTCCGGGCTGGATGTGAAGGTAGAACCCGGGTGCATGCGCGTCCTTGTAGGCCTCGTGCCGGAAGTGAATGCCGGTGTGCGTCTTGTAGGGGGACTTGTCCTTCGAGAAGCGTGTATCGCGGTAGATCCGGAACAGCGAACCGCCGTTCGCGCGGGGATCGGCTCGGAAGTGGGGGCTGATCTCCTGCAGATGCGGTCCGAAGTCGACGATGAAGCGCAGCGCCGGGTCCCTGACGTCTTCCTCGTACTGCGACTTGCGGGCGCGAAACCATTCGCGGTGGTTGTTGTCGGCGATGTCCTGGAGGAAGGTGAAGGTGGCGGGCGTGAAGTATGTCGCTGGCATCGTTGGACCGCGGCTTGGGGGATAGGTATGATGAACGGCGCTGTTATCTACCGAAGGGACGAGCTTCGGCGCAAGTGCGGGGCAGCGGTGAAGGGCCGCCGTGTGCCGACTGAACCGCCGGAACCGATCCCTCCTCACGAACCCAAACGACGAGCCAGCGACGATGACCCGAACAGCAATTAGCCGTACTATAGACGCCGCTCCCGAAGCGGTCTTTTCGACCGTGTCCGACATCTCCAACTACATCGAGGCCGTGCCGCACCTGGTGCGCGTGGAGTTTCTTACGGACCAGAGGGTCGGCGTGGGGACCCGGTTCCGGGAAACACGCTTGATGCGGGGCAGGGAGGCGACCACGGAACTCGAAGTCACCGAGTACGTCGCGAACGAGCGGGTCCGCATGGTATCAGACGAGGGCGGGACGATCTGGGACACGGTCTTCACGGTGACCCCGTTGGGCAATGGCGGCGGCACGCGGCTCGACATGGTGATGGACGCGCGTCCGTACAGGATCATGTCACGCCTGATGGTGCCGCTCATCAAGCGTGTCGTCGCCAAGGCGATTGCGGCGGACATGGATGCCGTGAAGGCGTACTGCGAGGGTGGTGGCGACCCCGGGTCGCAGGCGACGTGACGGACGACCTTCACCGTCTGCGCGAGGAGCTCGTGCGGTGCCGGATGTGCCCGCGCCTCGTCGCGTGGCGGGAGAAGGTCGCGTGCGAGAAGCGCGCCGCGTTCCGCGAGGACGACTACTGGGGCAGGCCGGTCCCCGGGTTTGGCGACCCGAAGGCTTCGGTGCTCGTGGTGGGACTGGCTCCGGCCGCGCACGGAGCGAACCGGACGGGACGCATGTTCACGGGTGATCGGGCCGGGGACTGGCTGTACCGTGCCATGCACAAAGCCGGGTTCGCCAACCAGCCTCTGAGCCGGGATCGGGCCGACGGGCTCGTGCTCTCGGGTGCATACGTCACTGCGGGAGTGCGTTGTGCCCCGCCGGGCAACCGGCCGACGACCGGGGAGCGCGACCGCTGTGCCGGCTTCCTGCGCCGAGAGGTGGACATCCTGTGGGATCGCCTGCACACTGTCGTGACCCTGGGAGGGTTCGCCTACGGGGTCGTGCTGAGAACACTCGCGGAGCGGGGCGTCGCGATTCCCCGGCCGCGCCCCGCCTTCGGTCACGGTGTGGAAGTCGATCTGGGGGCGGTTGCTGTGCTGGCGTCATACCACCCCAGCCAGCAGAATACGTTCACGGGGACGCTGACCGAGCCCATGTTCGACGCGATATGGGGTCGGGCGGCGGAGCGCGGGAGGCAAGACGGCGCTGCAGACAAGGACGAAACTTGACCGGGGGGGCGGTGCCCTGGTCCGCCCGGTGAAGGAGGCACGATGATTCGGCGTGAGTTCGTGAAGGGTTTGGCGGCGGCGGGAGCAGCGTCCGGGGCCTTGGCCTCGGGTCGAGCAACCGACCCGGACGAGGCTGGCACCAGCCGAGGTGCCAGCACCGCCCGAGATCTCGTGTCCCCACTTCGGGACAACGCTTCCCCCCAGGAAACGGCCATCGTCGTCGAGGGCCTGTTCGCCGGAGCGATGCGCCTGTCGCACCTCAGGGGCATGCAGGAAGGCGGCGCGCACTGCGGCGTCGCGGGCGGCCCATCGGACATGTCGAGCTTCGCGGCGCTGCTTCACTTCTTCGACGACCACGCCGACGAAGTCGTGTTGGCCAGGTCGGTCGCGGACATCAAGGCCGCTCGCGCCCGCGGCGTGATCTCCAACGTCTTCTGCTGGCAGGCTTCCGACGCGCTGGGGTCGTCCTTCAATTCGCCGCTGGGGAGCACCGGGACCGCGCTCCGCGCCTTCCAGGAGATCGGTCTTCGGCAGGTCGGCCTCTGCTACAACGTCACCAACCCCTTCGGCTCCGGGTGCCTGGAGCCGGAAGGGCCGCTGACTCGCGCCGGCGAGCGCCTGGTTGAGGAGATCCATTCCCTCCGCATGGTTCTGGATGTCGGCGGGCACACCGGTGAGCGGACAACGCTTGACGCCATTGCCATCTCCGACGGAGTGCCGGTGGTGTGCAGTCACACGAATGTGGCTGCGATCGCCGACAACGCGCGCTGCGTCAGCGACCGGGTGATCGACGCGATCGCCGGGACCGGCGGGGTGATCGGCATCACCGCCGTGAACGACTTCCACGTCCGCGGGCGGGGCAACACCGGGCCGGTTCCCCATGTGGGCATCGAGGAGCACGTGGACCAGTACGACTACATCAAGCAGCGCGTGGGCGTGGACCATGTGGGCCTGGGTACCGACTTCGTGGACGGGATGGCCATCCCGTACGGCGGCGGGATCAACCGGGAGATCATCCCGGAGGACATGGTCAGTGAGCCGTGGCGATTCGTGCGCGGCTTCGAGAGCATCGCCGAGCTGCCGAACCTTGTCGACGGGTTGCGGCGGCGTGGCTGGACCGATGAAGAGGTGGAGAAGGCAATGGGGGCCAACTGGCTCCGTGTATATGAACAGGTTTGGGGAGGTTGATTATGCGAAGGTTGATCATGCGCAAGCGTACCCTGGCGTGGCTCGGCAGTCGGTCGGCTGTCCCGTCGGCGTCTCTTGCCGCGGCCGGCGTGATCGCCGGGGCGGTGGCCTGCGGACCGGGCGGCGGCGCGCCGGGAGAAGAGGCGGGCGATGGGGCGGTTGCGGACGAAGCCATGGGCGAAATCGTCGCGGCCGGGGTGCTTGAGGGCGAGGGTCTGGAAGGCATCTTCCGGGAGATCGGGTATGCTCCCATGCCGGACGGCGTGCGTCTCGCATACATCTCGTACCGCCCTGCGGAGGAAGGGCGATATCCGGTCATTCTCGACTATGATGCCTATGAAAGCAGTGGGGCCGGCATCGCGGTCGGCAGCTGGTTCCATGAGGCGGTCCGGCGGGGCTACGCGGTCGTCGGGGCGAATGTTCGAGGCAGCGGATGCTCGGAGGGCGACACCTTCAGCCTTTTTCACCCTCAGCAGGGGCCGGACGGGGCCGCGTTGGTCGAATGGCTGGGCACTCGGCCGTGGAGTGACGGCAATGTGGGGATGTACGGGGTCTCCTACCCGGGCCACACGCAGTTCTTTGTGGCGGCGCAACGGCCCTCGCACCTGAAGGCCCTGGCCGCGGGTGGCCTGACCGCGTCGATCTACCGTGAGGCATTCCGGCCCGGCGGCATGTTCAACGTCGGTTTTGCGGCCTGGTGGGGAGAGATGGCGCAGCCGTGGATCGAGGAACTCGGGGTGGCGGAACGGATGGCCGCCGGCGACACGCACTGCGAAGCCGTTCAGGCGGCGCAGCCCCTCAACACGGCGTTCCAGGAGGCCAGGGAGCACGAGTTCCACGACCAGTACTGGAACGAGCGGTCGCCGGAGAGCTATGCGGACCAGGTCGAGGTTCCGATGATGATCATCCAGGGCTACCAGGATCAGCAGACCGCGATGGGCGGCCCCAGGCTGTACGAGCGGCTGCGGGGTCCCCGGAAGCTGATCCTTCAGAACGGCGGCCACGGTGTGGGTGGCAATTCCCTGGCGGTCGAGCAGGTGCTGCGCTGGATGGACCGCTGGCTGAAGGGTGAGGAGAACGGGATCGACGAGGAGCCGCAAGTCACGGTGCTTTTCGAGACGGGGTTGGTGGACGGAGAGTTGAGGCCCAATTGGGTGGAGACTTTTTCGAATTGGCCCGTGCCTGGAACGGAGCGCCGCACCCTTCGTCTGGGAGCGGACGGTTCGCTCGGCGCGGAGGCGCTGGTTGAGGAACAGACCGGACCGCTCACCTATGTCTATCCAATGGGGACCGAGCTGGTGGGGAACAACGACATGTTCCTGATTCCGCCGGCTCCGCTCGGGTCGCTGGTCTACCGTACGGCTCCGTTTGCCGAGGATCTGCCGGTTCTGGGCTCGGCACGCCTGGTCCTGCACGTCAGCGCGGAGGCGGAAGACACGGATTTCATGGTGGTGCTCCACGACATCGGGCCCGATGGAGAGACTCTCTACCTGCAGCGGGCCTTCCTGCGGGCGTCGCATCGGGCGATCGACCCGGCACTGTCTTCCGAGCACTGGACCCATCATCCGCACGACCGGTCCGAGCCCCTGGTGCCGGGAGAAGCGTACGAACTCGTGATCTCGTTCCCGGAGGTCGGCCACGTGTTCCGGGCGGGACACGCACTGGAGCTGGCGATCCTGGCACCGAACTTCACGCCGGCGACCGACTGGGGTCCCATGCCGATCAATCTGCCGGGCATCAACACGGTGTACCACTCGGCCGACCACCCTTCCCGCCTGGAACTGCCGGTGGTGGCGAGCATAGTGGCGACAGGGCCGCCGCCCGAGTGCGGGTCGCTGGAGTATCAGCCGTGCCGCCCGCAGGTCGAGCCGAATTTTACGGCGGCGGGGATGCCGCGAGATCTTGCGGGCAGGTGACAGTCCGGGCGGCACCGAGGGCTGCCGGGGTGGAGGCCACACTGGCGGCCGTCCACGGCGGCCCCAGCGACGGGTCTCCGCGAAAGGGCCCTGTGAAGCCTGAGTCCGGGTCGCTGCCGCTCCTGCGGACGCTGCACGAACGTGTCTTCGCGGCGGAGGATGTGCGTGCGGTATTGGGCGCCGCGTTCGAGGAGTTGGCGGCGGAGCTGCGCGACCGTCCGGACCCACCGCATGCTACCTGTGTGATCCCCGTCGGGCTTTTCGTGGACGGCGTGCCGGGGCGATGGTCGCAGCTGCCCGATGGTGGTCAACCGGTGCGGCTCTGCCGGGCTTTTCTGCTCCGCCGTGGGGCCCGGATGGCGACGCCGGAGCGGCACCGCAACAGCGTGCAGCGCCTTGTGTCGTACCGTGGTCGGGGCCGGATCCACCAGGGGGTGGCGGGTGGCGGTCCCCTTGAGCTGCGGCCGCGAGAGCTCCGCAGTCCGGGTGGGGAGGAAGCCGGCTTGGCGGGGTGGTCGGGCTCGTCCGGCCCCTGGCTGCCCGCCCCCTCCTCGTCCGAGTCGCCGGTCTTCCCCGCTGCCGCGCGCTTCTGGGACATCGTGCCACCGGGTGTGTGGCATTTTCCGGAAGCAGGCGGGGATGAGGACTGGGCGACCGTAACCTTCCACAGCGCCGCCGAAGACGAGATCATTGACGAGTTGTGGGAGGGATGAGTGACCAGCAACTGGAGCACACTGTGACAAACCATGACGTAACGTCAGGGTTGCCGAAACTGGTCTTCGCGCTGGCCACCTTCGCGCTCGCCCTCGGCCAGTCGGCCAGCCCTGCCTCCGCTCAGGCTACCCGACCACCGCCCAACGGGACCGCGCCGGCGACCGGCCAGTCTGCCCGTCCCCCCCTCGACGCATCCACTCAGCTTCCCCGTCCCCCCCTCGACCCCTCCGACCCGGCGCACTGGCTTGTGCCCCCGGCCGAGCTTCAGGCCCTGCAATTCCGCGAGCTGGGACCATTCCGGGGCGGTCGCGTCACCACCGTGACCGGCGTGCGAGGCAAGCCTCACACCTTCTACTTTGGCGCGACCGGCGGCGGCGTCTGGAAGACCGAGAGCGCGGGCCAGGCGTGGGCCAACATCTCCGGCCAGGGCATCCATGTGGGCTCGATCGGTGCAGTCGCGGTGGCGCCCTCCGACCAGGATGTCCTGTACGTCGGCACGGGCTCCGACGCCATTCGCGGCAACGTGTCCACCGGGCGGGGTGTGTATCGCTCCGACGACGACGGCGCCACCTGGCGCTATCTGGGCCTCCGCGAAGCGGGCCAGATCGGGCGCATCCGGGTCCACCCCGACGACCCCGACATCGCGTACCTGGCGGCGACCGGCCACCCCTTCGGCCCCAACCCCGAACGGGGGGTGTACCGAACCCGGGACGGTGGCAGCTCCTGGGACAACGTCCTCTTCGTCTCGGATTCGACCGGCGCGATCGAACTGCTGATGAACGAGCACGACCCCGACGAGCTCTTCGCGGCCATGTGGCGCGGGGAACGCAAGCCCTGGACGATGATCTCGGGCGCGCGGGAGGGTGGGATCTACCGCTCCCGTGACGGTGGCGACAGCTGGGAGAAGCTGGGGGGCGGTCTCCCCGCGGGGCTGATCGGCAAGCTGGGAATCACGCAGGCCGGGTCTGACCCGTCCCGTCTCTACGCGATCATCGAGGCGGACCCGGGGCCGGGCATCTACCGCTCGGACGATGGTGGCGACAGCTGGACGCTGGTAAACGACCAGGGGCGGCTGTTGGGCCGTCCCTGGTACTTCTACAACATCTTCGCCGACCCGACCGACCCGGATGTGGTCTACGTGGCTGGCGGGGGCTTCCACCGTTCCACCGATGGCGGGGCGACCTTCACGACCATTGCCATGCCCCACTCGGATCATCACGACCTCTGGATCTCTCCGGACGACCCGGACGTCATGGTGCAGGGGAACGACGGCGGCGCGGTCGTGACCCTGGACGGCGGCCGCACCTGGTCGACCCAGCTCAACCAGCCCACCTCCGAGATGTACTCCGTGACCGTGGACGATCAGTTCCCCTACCGGGTGTACGGGTCCCAGCAGGACAACTCGACCCTGTCGCTGCCGAGCGCGGCCACGGGCACCGGTATCTCGCTGCAGCACTGGGAGTCGCACGGCGGGTGCGAGACCGGCCCGGTGACCGTCCACCCGCGCGACCCGGCCATTGTGGTCTCGGGATGCTTCGGCGGGCGGCTAGCGCGCTACAACCGCCGCACCGAGCAGTTCCGCCAGATCCGTCCCTACCCCGAGCGCCAGGACGGGGCGCCGGAGCGTGAACTGCGCTACCGGATCCAGTGGAACGCGCCCGTCCTCTTCTCACGCCACGACCCCGATGTGCTCTACCACGGCTCGCAGTACGTGGCGGTCAGCCGCGACCAGGGCGGAAGCTGGACGGTCATGTCGCCCGACCTGACCGGCAACGACACGACCCGCTTCGGGCAGGCGGGCGGTCCGATCACCGCCGACGTGACGGGCGTGGAGATCTACTCGTCGCTCCTGCAGATCGCGGAGTCGCCCCACGACGCGGGGGTCCTCTGGACGGGTTCGAACGACGGGCGGGTGCATCTGACCCGCGATGGCGGGGCCAGTTGGACGGACGTGACCCCGCCGGAGCTGCCGCAGCCGAGCACGGTGAACCGGATCGAGGCGTCGCCGAACCAACCCGGCACGGCGTACCTGGCGGTGTACCGCTACCGTCTGGACGATTTTCGTCCGTACGTGTACGCGACGCGCGACTTCGGTGCGTCGTGGACCCTGCTCACCGATGGCGAAAACGGCATTCCGGCCGACCATCCCACCCGGGTGGTGCGGGAAGACCCCGAGCGTGAAGGTCTTCTCTACGCGGGCACCGAGTTCGGGCTCTTCGTGTCGTTCGACGCGGGCGGGAACTGGCAGCCTCTGCAGCTGAACCTCGCGCCTTCGCCCGTCACAGATCTGGTGGTTCACCGGGGCGACCTGGTCGTCGCGACCCAGGGCCGCGGCTTCTGGATCCTGGACGACATCACGCCGCTCCGGCATGTCGTTGTCGCCGGGGAGGAGGATCGAGCCGGCCGTCCCGGGGGGCCGGAGGCCGTTCGCGCCGGCGGCCTGGTCCTCTACCCGGTGCGCGCCGCCTACCGCACCGCCGCTCAGGAACGCGAGGGCCACTACGTCCGCGACCACGTATACGGGGCCATGATCCCCAGGTACATGAAGGCGATGAACCCGCCCGAGGGCGCCACCATCTATTTCAGTCGCCCGGCGGACGCCAGTGGCTCGGTCACCGTTCGTATCCTCGATTCCGACGATGACCCGGTCCGAACCTCGTCGGAGGTCCGGGCGGGCCCTGGGCTCAACCGCTTCAACTGGAACCTGGACTACCCCTCGGGCGCCGGAGGAACGGCGGCTCGCGCGGTGCCAGGACGCTACGCGGTGCTGATTGAGGCCCCGGAGGGACAGGTGAGCCTCGACTTCGACGTCCGCATGGATCCGCGCCTGGAAGAGGAGATCACGGTGGCCGACCTCCAGGCCCAGTTCGACTACCTGATCCGGGCGCGGGACCGGCTGGAAGCGCTCGAAGAGGCGCTGGGCGGCCTCCGGCAGGTCCGCTCGGACGCGGAAGGCGCCGCCGACGCGCAGGGATCCAACGACGCCATCCGCGACGCGGCGGAACGAGCGAATTCGGCGTTGACGGGCGTGGAGGAGGCCCTTGTTCAGCCGCGCGGCGCCGGGTTTGCGAACCCGTCCCGGATACGCAGCCACCTGCGGTTCGTGATGACCGCCGCGAGTGCACAGCGGGGCGAGGACCTGGATGCGCGCCCAACGGACCAGCTCCTTGAACGCCTGGGCGACCTCGAGGCGGCGTTGGAAGGCGTACTCACGCGATTGCGGGGTGTGTACGCGGGCGAAGTTGCCGAGCTCAATGCTGAACTCGAGGCCGCGGGGCTCGACCCGATCGAGATCCCGCAGGTGCCGGGAAGGCGGGCCGTCAGTTGACTTCGCGGGATTCGGGGGCTCGCGGCGCCCACACCTGCTTCGTCTGCGGTCCCGCCAACCCGATCGGGCTGCACCTCACCTTCCGGCTCGAAGACGGCGCATGCGTCTCCGAGTTCACCCCGGGCGAGAACCACCTCGGCTACCCGGGGGTGGTCCACGGCGGCATGATCTACAGCGCCCTGGACGATGTCATGGCCAACTGGCTGTACCTGCGCGGTGCCCGCGCCTACACGGCGCGCTGCGAGATCCGGTACCGGGAACCGGCCGCGCCGGGCGAGACTCTCCACCTGACGGGGCGACCCACCGCGCGCAGGCGCAAGTTCGTCGAACTGGAGGGTATCGCCACGCGCGCGTCCGACGGGAAGGTGGTGGCCACGGCGACGGCGACGTTCGTCGTGATCGACGAGGAGGAGTTTGCGGGGGCGGGGGGCGGTTAGTCTGCCCCCGGGGCGTTTTCGGGACAGGCGGACCGCGACAAGCGCAGAGGCGGGCGAAGGCGTATCATCTGCGCCAGTGACCTTCGCAACCCCGAAAAGGATGTCCCCCCATGCGCCCAGCCAAATCCGCCCTGCTGCCTCTGCCCGCTCGGCCCGCCGCGGCACACGCGACTACACTCTTCACTGCCGTAGCTCTCCTCTCCCTGCCGACGCCGGCTACCACCCAGGCGACCGCGACGGACGGCGGTCTTCCGACGATCGCCGAGTACACGCGGGGGATGGACAGTCAGCCGGGCTACTTCCCCCTCTACTGGGATGACGCCGGGGGCCGGCTCCTCCTCGAGGTCGGACGCTGGGACGAGCAGTTCCTCTACCTGACGTCGCTCGCGACCGGGGTCGGCTCCAACGCGCTGGGGCTCGACCGAGGCAATATCCAGAGCGCGTACCTCGCGCACTTCGAGCGGGTCGGGCCGAAGGTGATGCTCGTTCTCGACAACCCGAGCTTCCGCGCCGAAACCAATCCGACCGAAGCGCTCGTGCGGTCCGTGGAGGAGTCGTTCCTGACCTCGACGCTCGGAGGCTTCACTGCGGTCGCCGAGGAGAGCGGTCGAGCGCTGGTCGACGCGACGCCGTTTTTTCTCGGTGACGTCGTCGGTATCGCGGCACGGCTCCAGGGAGCGAACCAGGGCAGCTACCGGCTGGATGCGAGCCGCAGCGCCATCTTCCTCCCGCGGACGAAGGCGTTCCCGGAGAACACGGAGGTGGAGGCGTCGCTCACCTTCGAGAGCGAGGGGCCGGGCAGTGAGATCCAGCGTCACGCACCCGACGGGCGGGCGATGACGCTTCGGCAGCATCACTCGCTGGTGATGCTCCCCGATGACGGGTACACGCCCCGGCGCTTCGACCCCAGGATCGGGGTTTTCGCCATCGGGTACTTCGACTTCGGGAAGCCCTTTGACGACGACTACCAGACCGCGCTGGCGCGTCGCCACCGGCTGGTGAAGGCGGATCCCTCGGCGGCAAGGAGCGAGCCGGTCGAGCCGATCGTCTACTACCTCGATCCGGCCGTGCCCGAGCCATACCGCACGGCCTTCAAGATCGGCGGCATTTGGTGGAACCAGGTCTTCGAGGCGGCCGGGTTCATCGACGGCTTCCGCATCGAGGACATGCCCGCGGACATGGATCCGATGGACGCCCGCTACCATGTGATCCAGTGGGTCCACCGCACCGAGGCGGGCTCTTCGATCGGGCCTTCGTTCGTCGACCCCCGCACGGGAGAGATCATCAAGGCCGCCGTTCGGATGGACTCGTACCGGTCCCTGGCCAACTACAACACCTTCGCGGGCGCGGCCGGGGTGGACGGCGACTGGTACGCCGGCGCGCCGCCGGGCGTTGACGGCGAAGAGTTCGTGATGATGCGCCGCCGTCAGCACTCGGCGCACGAAATCGGGCACACACTGGGACTCGCCCACAATTTCATCGCGGTCAGCGACGGGCACGCGTCCGTGATGGACTATCCCGCCCCCGTGATCGAGCTGCGCGATGGACGGCTCGACATGTCCGGAGCATACCGTGCCGGCCCCGGTGCGTACGACACGCTCGCGATCCGGTACGCCTACGCCTCGCCGCCTTCAGGTCAGAGCGAGGAGGCCTTCCTGAGTGGTCTGCTCCTCGAGGCCCAGGAGCGAGGCTGGCGCTTCATCACGAATCCGGATGCCGGTGCCGACAACTCGCACCCGGACGCGACGTGGTGGATCAACGGTAGCGACGTGCTCGACGAGCTCGAACGCGTGAGCGAGGTCCGGCGCTTCATGATCGATTCCTTCGACGAGCGCGCGATCGAGCCGGGCGAGCCGATGCACAAGCTCCGGGAGCGCTTTGCGCCGGTCTACTTCCACCACCGCGCCACGTACGAGGCTGCGATCAAGACGATCGGCGGGATGGAGTACCGGTACGGGGTGCGCGGCGACGTCGAGCCGGTCACCGAGCTCGTCTCCGCGGATCGGGTGCGTCGGGCGATGGTACTCCTGAGCGACGCGCTCGCCCCGGAGCAGCTCGCGATCCCGGAGTCGGTGCTCGAGATCCTGGCGCCACGATCCTTCGGGTGGGTCGAAGGGGGTCCCGCATGGTCGAATCGGGCCGGTCCGGCCTTCGATCAGATCGGAGCCGCCACTACGCTCGCGAGCGAGATCGTCGGTGGCGTCCTCGCGCCCGCCCGCACTGCCCGTGTCGTTGCCTTCCACGCCCGTGACCCGTCTCTCCCGAGCCTGGAGGAAGTCGTCGCGCGGTTGGTGGACGACGCGTGGGACAGGTCCGCGAGCATTGCGCAAGCGGCATTGGCGCGAGTTGTCCAGAGCGTCGTCGTCGACGAGCTGCTGGCGCTTGCCGCAAACGAGGACGCAACCACCGAGGCGCGGGCGGCGGCCGAATGGGGCCTCCGGCGCGCTCAGGCGCGTGCGACGACGGTTGCCTCCGACGCGGGTGCCGCCGACGATCCGAACGCCGCCACGCCGGTCGCGCACGCCGGGCGGATGGTCAGCACGATCGATCGCTTCTTCGAGCGTGCGTGGGACCCGGGACAGCGGACCGAAGCACCGCGCGGACCCGGGTGGGCGCGCGATCGTCCAGGCGGCCATCGCTGAACGTCCCTAATACCGTAGCAGCGCCGACGCCCAATGGAACCCGGCCCCGAAGGCCGTCAGCAGGACCAGGTCACCGGGCTTGATCCTCCCCTGTTCCCGGGCCTCCCAAAGGGCCACGGGAACGGACGCCGAGCCTGTGTTGCCGTACTCCTGGACGTTGATGAACACCCGCTCACCGGAGATGCCCAGCCGCTTCGTGACGGCATTCAGAATGCGCAGGTTGGCCTGATGCGGTACGAGGAGCGCCACGTCGTCGATGGAGACCCCGGCCTTCTCCAGCACCTGGTGGGACGCCGCGCTCATCCGGCTGACGGCCTCGCGGAAAACCTCCCGTCCCTGCATCACGATGTCCTTGTGGAGCCCTTGCTGCACCCGCTCGATGGTGATGGGCAGGCGAGTGCCTCCTGCCTCCAGCCCGAGGATGCCGCTCTTGCTGCCGTCCGTTCCCGCTGTGGCGGCCACGATCTCGACTGCGCCCGGTCCCGGTCCGACGACCGCCGCGCCTGCGGCGTCGCCAAAGAGCACGCAGGTGTTGCGGTCCTCCCAGTTCATGAGCCGGGTCAGTAGTTCCACTCCGATCACGAGCACCCGGCGGCCGTCCGCGAGCGCCCGTGAGCGTGCGATGTCCAGCGCCAACACGAACCCCGCGCAGCCGCTGCCGGCCAGGTCGTAGGATGGGATGTGGCCGACGCCGAGGCGCGCCTGCACATACGCCGCGGTGTCCGGCAGGAAGACCTCGGGCGTGTCGGTCGCCAGGACGATCTCGTCGATGTCCGCAGCCTCGAAGCCGCCGTCCGCCATGGCCGCCCGGGCCGCGGCCAGGGCCATATCGGCCGTGTTTTCGTCGTCCGCCGCGATTCGCCGTCTGTGGATGCCCGTGCGGGCCACGATCCACTCGTCCGAGGTGTCGACGTGCTCCGCCCACTCGTCGTTCGTCATGACGCGCTCGGGCAGGTAGATGCCCAGGCCGAGCAGTCCGATCGGGTTCGAGCTCTGGGTGCCCGGCTGGTCCATTCGCTTGGCCCCGTCTACGGAATCACACGTCTGGGCATCACCGGGAGGATCAGACGCGATGGTCGCCCGGCGTCGTGGAAGACCGTCTGCTGAGCAACGCGCCACTCCGTGTCCGTGGCTACCGGGTTTCCGGTGTTCGGATTGGGTGCGAAGAAGGGGTAGGCGCTGCTGGAGACCTCCAACCGGATTCGATGACCCGGCAGGAACGTGTGCCCGATGTGCCCAAGCTTGATGCGGTACTCTTCCGCCTGTCCCGGGGTGAGCAGCTCCTCCGCTTCGAAACCGTTCCGGTAGCGGGCGCGAATCGCAGCGGCGTCCCACCAACCGAGCTTGAGAGCCCGCCCGTCCGGGTGGACGTCCACGAGCTTTGCGGTGAAGTCGGTGTCGAGGCCGTCGGTTGCGGCATGGATGATTGCCTCGACCGCACCGATGATCTCGACGGGAGAATCCAGTACCTCGCTCGTGTAGACCAGGACGTCGTGGCGTCTTTCGATCGGCCGCTGGTCGATCCCCTGTGCGGCCCCACCGATGTCCGATGGAACGGGGTTCTGCGGATCGTAGGAATACCGGTCCGGCGGTGCTTCGCCGGGTGGATTCCACGAGAGTTGTCCGTCTCCAGCCAGGGAGTTCGCCGCGCCCCCGCTCGACAGGTAGAGGCTTTGCGGCTCCACCTCGGCGGGCGGATACTCGTCGAACTCCCGCCATTCGTTCGACCCCATGACGTACACGCGCGCTCGGGGCCGCTCCGGGGTCGATCGCCCGCCGGCGAGGCAATAGTCGAAGAAGTCCAGGTGGACGGCTTGCACGTCGACGACGGACTCCGGCGTAAAACGGAATTCGCCCAGGCTCAGGTCGCCGCCGCTGATGGCCTGCCCGTGGTCCCAGGGGCCGATGATGATGTGCTGCTTCCCTGCACCTGGCGAGTGGTCACGCATTCCCTTCCAGTAGCGCATCGTGCCCGGCTGATCGGCGTCGAACCAACCGGTGAAGACGAGGACGGGCAGGTCGATCGCCGCGAAGTCCTCGTCCTTGAAGAGGATCCGGTCCCAGTAGGCGTCCCTGGTCGGGTGGCTCAGGAAGTCGTTGTAGAGGGGCATGTCGCGGCCCATCGCGTCGTCCATGGTGATGAGTGGACGGTGGGCGTATACCGCCTCCCAATCGGTGGCTCCCATGACGGGCCCCTGAGCCGTCCGTCCGGACGTGCCGTTGATCCAGTCCAGCGACCATTTCATCAGCCATGCGCCGCCGATGTAGGGAAGCTCGTCGAAGTAGTCCGCGGCCGGCGCCTGGGGGATCATGCAGACCAGGTTCGAAGCGCCCGCCCGGGCCGCCAGCCATTGCACCGTCGCGAGGTAGGAGCCGCCAACCATGCCGACCCTTCCGTTCGACCAGGGTTGGCGGGCAATCCACTCGATCGTGTCGTATCCGTCTTCCGCGTCGGCGAAGAAGAAGTCGAAACTCCCGTCCGAGTCACCCCGTCCGCGGGCGTCCTGGACAATGAAGGCGTACCCGCGATCGGCGTACTGCTTCCCGAGTTGCGGGTATCGCTCGTTGGCCTTGATGTAGGGCGTTCGCACAAGGACCGTCGGGTGGGGCCCCGAGCCGTCGGGTAGCCAGAGGTTGGCGGACAACTCGACGCCGTCGCGCATGGGGATCCGGAGGTCGAGCTGCTGCTGTACCTGTGCGGCGGCCGGGGGGATGCCCAGCAATGTGAATGGAGCAGCGAGGAGGGCGCTCCGCGCGAGACGCCCGAATGCACGACCGCCGAGGCCGCGGACGGAGCCGGGACGAAGGTGGGTACCAGTCGGCATCGATGCCTCCTTTGGTCGTTGAGTGTTCGAGCCGTGGGTGCCCGGCTGGTCCATGCGCCTCGCCCTAGTGGGTGACCGCGTAGATGTAGTAGTTTACGCCGATTCGGAACGCCTCGCTCGTGGGGTCGACGGGGTACCAGCCCTCGGCGGCCCACTCCCACAAGTCGCCGACATCGGCACCCGCATTGGCAATGGCCAGCAGCCGCCCATTCCTGTCGTTGTTCTCGTAGAGGCCCCAGAACTCGGGCGTGCCGTACTTGCGCGGACCTTCCAGGTAGATGGAGAGCGGCTCGAGGCGATAGAACGAGTCCCAGAGCGGGTGTGTTTCCTGGATGGGCAGAAAGCGCAATTCAGGGAAAACGAACCCCATCTGACGAACGAGGTTCTCCATCTCGTAGGCGAAGAAGTCGTCGAAGATGACGAGGCCGCCCTTCATCAGGTACGTGCGAAGGCCCTCCGCCTCGCTCTCGGTGACCCGCCACTCGTCGGGCTCCGACACGTATGCGACCGGGAACTGCATGAGACGCGGATCGTCGAAGGTGAGTACGTTGCCGCCCATGGGGCGCTCGCGGGTGTCGAGCATCGTCAGCTCCCGGAGGATCGCGGACAAGTTGATGTCGGCATCCGGGTAGTCGTGCGCCCAACCTCCCCCCCAACCACGGAACCCGCCGCCGTACGAAGCGGTGCGGATTCGGACGAACGTGAGGGAGCCGTCGTAGGGGTAGTAAGGGCAACATTGCTGGGGTGTGGGGCGAGCGCTGTGCCTGGGGAGAGGGTCCGACGGGACCAACAGTGTCGCCACGACGCTTACCGTCACCACGGCGCCGACACCGGCCCGGGCTACATTCCGCGTTCGTGCGCTCACTTGTTCGCCTTCCGACGCTACACCACGCGTCTCGGGAGCCGGGGGTTCATGCCCTGAATGATGCGCAGGAACCCGAGGCCCGTGCGCTCGGCGACGGTGTGGGGCAGCACGGCCGGGTGATCGGGCCCGATGAGGGTGGCGACATCGCCGACCTCGACAGTCTTTTCCTCGCCGATGTCGAGGATCGTGTGGGCCGAGTTGACCCCTCCCGCGACGGGGTACGGACGGCCGTTGATCAGCACCTCGCAGGTCCCGTTCGCCTCGGACGGGTACCCGTCCGTGCGGCCGATCGGCAGCAGCGCCACCCAGGTGGCTCGCTCGGGCATGAAGGTGCGGTTGAAGCCTGCGCTGTCGCCCGGCTCGAGGTGCTCGACCCGTACCACCCGCGCGTTCAGGCGAAACACGGGCTTGAGCGTTGCCTTGTCCCTGGCCCCTTCGCCGCCGGGGTAGTTGCCGAACAGCGCGTTCCCGGGCCGTACCATGTCGTAGTGCGCCTCGGGCAGGTGGAACAGCTCGTAGGTGGGCGAAGCGTGGAGGGTACCAAGGGGCAGATTCTTCCCCCGCGCCCAACCAAGGAGCTCCTCGAAGCGCGCGAGCTGCTCCCGGTCGAAATCCAGGTCGTGGGTGAACATGGTGTAGGTGCCGTTCACGTCGACGTACTCGCTCTGAACGAGCTCTTCGATCCAGCGGCGGGCGCGCGTGTAGGGCATCCCCTCCCGGTTCATCCCCGTGTCGACGAAGAGCTGGACGGGTACGGGACGGCCCAGTCGCCTGGACACGCTTTGCAGCCGCCTGGGTGCGTCGTCCAGCCAGACGGACGGGAGCACATCGTGCCTTGCCAGCTCCTCGATCTCGTCCTCGGACCCCTCGGCCATGACCACGATGGGCTTGGTGACCCCCTCCTCACGCAGGGCCAGGGCCTCCTCCACGCGCACGGTGGCGATGCCGCCCACCTGGGACATTTCGGCGAGGAGCGGCCCGACGGCGCGGTCGCCCAGGCCGTACCCGTTGTTCTTCACGACCGCGAGGATGGGACGGCCGTCTGCCAGCCGCGCAGCTTCACGGACGTTGTGGGTCCATGCCGCGCGGTCGAGCTCGATCCACGGGTCGAAGCGCGTGGGGGTATAGGTGCGATCGCTTGTTGCGTCGGCGGCTGAGGTGCGGGCGCTTGTGCTGCTAGACGGCGTGGAGGATGCGCAGGCGGAGGTCGCGGAGAGGCCCAGGGCGGTGCCGGACAGGTGCAGGAAATGGCGGCGGGAGAGGGGGGACGGGCGATCCATGGGTCCTCCGGGCCTGGCGGGCGGTGTACTGAATGAGCCGAATCTACCGGTCGGTGGTGTGGTGGGCCAGAGCCGGGAGCCTAGTTGAAATGGGTGCTCACTCCACGTCGCGAGCCCTTGGCGAACGCCCTCGCTGCCCTGTGGCGAAATGGGTCAGTCAACGGGCCGGGTGAAAGGGCGGTTGCCGAGCCCCCCACCTCGTCGTCCTCGAACGTGTGTTCGGCAACACCGGCGACGACGAGATCGAGTTTCATGAGGCCTCCAGTTCGAACTCCTGCGCGAAGACTTCGACGCGGGAATCTCCTTGCCACCTAGCCGCAAGTATCAGCGTCCTCGTCCGTCGTCGGATGGGCTCGTACGTCCACCCACGCTTATCGCTGGTGATCTGTGCACAGAAGACATTGACTAACATGATGGCATAATATCCACTCCGAGTCCAATAAGATTCCGTGATGTGATGGTATATATCATTGTCATTACTGTAGTTACGGAAATCACGATTCATCTCAACCCGAGACAGTCATGAGCATATCGAATGAAATACGGTGTTATGGTTCTCGGCGACCTGATGGCCATTGACACATATGCCGGAGGGCGTTACCATTGACCCAGCAACCCTCTGACCGAAGGAGAAAGAACAATGGAAGACAAGGAAATCACTGCGATGACACGAATTACCGAAGCTCTAGGTAAGTTCGGCGAGGAAGATCAAGCTGCCTTAGATCGAATACTCACTTGGTGTTTAGCACGTTATGGACATACTAGCATCGATAAACATGATGTCATGGACGAAATGAAACACAAGAGTACCCGTAAATCGTTAGAGCATAACGATTTCGAGGATTTCGCAGATCTGTTTCACGCTTGTTCTCCACGAACAGCCCCAGAACGAGCGTTGGTTGCTGGCTATTGGGTCACCGTGGGAGAGAACCAAACGGAGTTCACAGCACAGGCGGTGAACACCAGGCTGAAGGACCTCGGGTACGGAGTCAGCAACATCACGGACGCGCTTTCCTCGCTGCAGAAGCGCGAACCGTCGTTGGTAATGCAGACGGCCAAACAAGGAACTAGCCGACAGGCTCGAAAGCTTTACAAGCTGACGGTGGCGGGTCACGACGAGGTGCTGGGGATGACGCGCGGAGAACGTGAGTCCGGCGACCAGAGGCATGGATGATGGATCTCATTCGAGCATGGCTCGTCGCCTCACTAGATGACACACTCGTGGACGAGCTACTAGCCCGGATTTCTCAAACGCATAGGAAGGCACCGGCCTCCGGGAGCTGTTAAGTTTATGTGGGGCAAGAACTTGACAGCGACGACACCGGAGGACCGATGCCGACACAGTGTAAACCGCTTTCCTTCGCATTTCAAGGGTGCCAGGGCCGCAGGGTAGCGGCCGCGTTCGACGGGGGCGCGATCACGTCGAACGCCGGAGTGCTGCTGCTCCGCGAGATCGACCGGTCGGTGGGGCTCCTGGACCAGGTGGCAGGTTGCTTCACCGACTACCGCGATCCCCGTCTCACGGAACACTCGGTCGGGACGCTGGTGAGGCAGCGCGTCATGGGCATCACCCTGGGATACGAAGACCTCAACGACCACGACCAGCTGCGGCACGACCCTGTTCTGGCGCTGCTCTCCGGCAAGCTCGATGGACATCGGAAGGACTGTGCGCCGTTGGCGGGGAAGAGCACCCTGAACCGGCTTGAACACGCGCCCCCGAGTGGCGAACCGGGCCGCTACCACAGGATCGGCCATGATGCGGACGCGCTGCAGGCCGTGCTGCTCGAGTCGTTCATCGACTCTTGGAAGGGCGGGCGGCCGTCGCGCCTGGTGCTCGACATCGACGCGACCGACGACGAGGTCCACGGGCGCCAGGAGGGCCGCTTCTTCCACGGCTACTACGGCCACTACTGCTTCCTGCCGCTCTACATCACCTGCGGCGGCCGCCCGCTCTTCGCCCAACTGAGGCCGGGCAACGCGGATCCCGCCGGAGGCGTGAGGGGGCCGCTGGGCCGCATCGTCGAACGGCTCCGGGAGCGGTGGCCGGGACTGGAGATCCTGCTTCGGGCCGATGCCTCCTATGCCCGCGAGGAGATCCTGGCCTGGTGCGAGGGCAACGGCGTGGACTACGTCATCGGCCTGGCCCGGAACTCGCGGCTCGTCGAGAAGATCGGCTGGGAGCTGGCCGACGCCCAGGCGGAGGCGAAGCGGCGGGGCCGCCCAGCCCGCCGGTTCAAGGAGTTCCTCTACGCCACACTCACAAGCTGGTCCCGCAAGCGCCGGGTCGTCGCCAAGGCCGAGCACCTGCCCGGCAAGGCCAACCCGCGCTTCGTGGTCACCTCGCTGCCCGACACCTTCTCGGCCCGGACCGTCTACGAGCGCGTCTACTGCCCGAGGGGCAACATGGAGAACACGATCAAGGAGCAGCAGCTCGATCTCTTCTCCGACCGGACCTCGGCGTCGCGCTTCGCCGCCAACCAGCTCCGGATCCTCTTCTCCGCCTTCGCCTCGATCCTCTTCGTTGCGCTCAGGCGTGCGCTGCACGGCACCCGCCTGGCCCGCGCCACCGCCGGAACGCTGCGGCTCAAGCTCCTCAAGATCGGCGCCCGCGTCACGGTCTCGGTGCGAAGGGTCAAGGTCGCCATGGACTCCGCACACCCGTCGGCCGCCGCCTTCGCACGCGTCCACGCCCGATTGCCAGGGTAACGACTCCACACCCCCTTCGAGACAACCGTTCCAGCCGATCCTCCGGGGACCACTGCGCCGCAGGACCAAAAAAGCTCGCTCAGGCAGCGGTTCCCGCTACTCTGGCCCCCCGAAAACACGGCCGCAGAGCCGCTTGCTTCTGCTCCACCTGCTCCCTCGGCAGAAACTCGGCCCCAACGCTGCCCCCAAAGCCCTCAGCGGTGACTGTGTGAGAAATCCGGGCTAGCAGCCCGTGGAAGAAGTGGGTGCCCAGCGGATGATGGCTGGGAGAGAAAACGGACGCGCGGCCGCGGTGTTGTTGTGCAAGAAGCGGGTCTTCGGGCGTGAGGAGGCGATATTCGGCTCAGGAAGGGCGGAAATGCGCCGGATACGGGGGAAAAAGCGCAAGACGCGGGTTGTGACCTGAGTTGAGAGTGCAGCTTGTATGGCAGCGAGGCCCTGCAATGCACGGGGGGTTCCAACGCCGAACCGCTTGCGCATGAGGAGCCCGAGGTTGAAGGCCGCCGCGTGGACGAGCATTCGTTTTCGAATGTTCTTCTGGCCCCGAACGTGGAGGCGGCGCATGCCGCCGGTCTCAAGCATGTGCGCGAACGGCCGCTCCACCTTCTCCCCGCGCCCGCGCTGCAGCCGCTTGCCCCGGTTGCCCCGGATCCGCCGGCGGTTGGCATAGGTCGCCTTCTGCGCGTCCCGCTTGCCCTTCCACTTCCGGCGCCCCCGGTTGGGCTCGCTCACGTACGCCCGCAGCTTCCGCTCCTTCACGCCCGTCATGGTCGCGTTCGAGTGGCAGCCCTTGTCCGCCACCACCTCCTTCGCCTCCACTCCCGCCTCCGCCAGCTGCCGCTCCGCCTCGTCCAGCGTGACCGGCAGCGAGGCGGTGTCTCCCCCGTCCATCGTCTGCACCGTCAGCCCGACGATGGCTCCGGTTTCCATATCGACCGCGTGTTCGAGCTTGTGCGCCAGGTGTGTCCTGCCGTCCTTCATCTTCGTGATCCGCGCCTCCGGATCGTGCGGATGCACCCAGTCCTGGTTCGAGCCCTTCTTCGGACGCTTCCGGTCCAGCTTCGCCAGGTCTTCCCGCGTCGGCGTCTCGATCCCCGAGGCCCGCGCCAGCTGCGCCAGCCACTCCTCGTACTCCGTCCCGCCGGCGCGCCGCACAATCGTGCGCAGCGCCGCGTTCGCCTCCAGCGTCGTCGCGTCGACCCCCAGCGTCTTGCCGCGCAGCAGGCCCGACACCTGCAGCCGCTCCAGCACGAAGCCGAAGACCGCCGCGTGCGCCTCAACGCTCAGCCGCTTCCGCGTCTTCGACAGGGTGGAATGCTCCGGCGGGTTCTCCGCCAGCCCGTATCCCAGAAAGTCGCGCAGCGAAAACGAGTCCGCACACCGCCAGGCGATGCCGCGCTCCGAGCCGGTCCCCTCCAGATACCCCGCCATCAGCATGCGGAAGCAGACCCCGGGAGGAACACCCGGCCGCCCCCGGTTGCCCGCATAGAACTCGCGGCAGGTCTCTTCCGCAAAACCGTCGAATCCGTTCTCGCGCAACAGTCTGTCCAACGCCCGGTAGAACGGGCTGCCTCCCGCGCGGATCTCGCTCGCCGCCACAAAAATGTCGTGCTGCCGTGCCCCGGGTCGTCTGCCTATCGCCATCGCCGTCCCCGCTCACTAAGGTTCATGTACCCCTGTAATTTAACCCTTTTACACGAAACTCGCAGAGACGGACTTTATCCACGGGCTGCTAGCCGCCTACGATGAAGCGAAGAGCAATCACTACTTGGGCGGTCACAGATTGAGTGCGGTCGAGGGTGGTCGCTTCTGCGAGGCCGCCTATCGAATACTCGAGCAGGTGGCTACAGGCAGCTTCGTCCCGCTGGGTAGACGTTTGAACGCGGACCAACTGGCACGACAGCTTGCCGCCCTACCCGTCGGCTCGGTCTCGGACTCGATCCGCCTGCATATTCCGAGAGCCTTGCGGGTCATCTACGACGTTCGAAACAACCGTGACGCTGCGCACCTGGCGGATGGGATCGATCCAAACATCCAAGACTCCAGCGTCGTGGTAGCGATTCTCGACTGGACCCTCGCTGAATTCGTCCGCCTCCATCATGGCGTAGAGGCTTCGGAGGCCCACGAATTGATCGCAGGTTTGGTGACGCGCAAAGCCCCGGTCATCGAGGACTTTGATGGCTTCTTGAAGGTGCTCAACCCTGAGCTCCAAGCAGGGGATCACTGTCTGGTACTGCTGTATCAGCGAGGTCGCCTAGGCGCCACGGTGAAGCAACTGACCGAGTGGGCGCGTCCTTCGATGCGCGCCAACCTACGAAGGACACTTCGACGCCTGGAGCACGATCTGGCCTTCGTCCACAGTGACGGGATTGGATATCAGATCACGCTTGTAGGTAAGCGGGAGGTTGAGAGCAAACGCCTCCTGTCGTAGACCAGCCGGCAACGGCGGCAAGTACCCAAGAACACCTTCCATCTATCAAGGGACAATCTCCATGGCCTCCACATCCAACACCTATCCCGTTGTTCCCGCCAAGCATTGGTGGACCCTCCGCGTCAAGTTCAATCAGTCTATTCCGGCCACTGTTACGCCCTCATATCTGGCAACGGTCCTTGAAACCCAGAAGAACTCGGCCAGGGCAAACATTCTCCCCGGGTTGACAGCCGTCGGCCTAGTCGATGACGAAGGCACACCGACAGACAGAGCCATCCGATGGCGAGACGATGCCGAATACAAGGGCGTGTGCGAGGAAATGCGGAAGGAGATATATCCTCAAGAACTGCTGGATGCCGTCCCGAATCCATCCGACCCCGGTGATACGGCGAAGCGCTGGTTCATGGGTTCAACCGGGCTTGGGGAGAGCGCAGTCAGTAAAATGGTAGCGTTCTACTCGCTGCTCACCGATGCCGAACCATCTGCTGGGAAGAAGACCTCGGCTCCCAAGAAGAGAAAGAGGATGCGCTCACGGTCGCAACGCAAATCGGCGGCACAGCCGGAGATCGAGAAACGAGGATCCACGAGTCAAGAGCAGAATCCTCGCCTCCATGTGGGACAGATTGAGATGCCCGATGTGCGCCTCAACCTCGAGATTCGCATCGATGCGAGCGTGACGCTGGAGCAGATCGACCAGATCTTCGCGAGCATGGCGAAGCACCTGTACCGACAGAGCGATGAAGGGCGGTAGTTCCGAGGGTGCCAAGGCCGGTCTTGGTTTCCTGAAAAGGCTGGCAGACGAAACCCGGGAGTTGCGGCTGCCGCCGGAGAATGGGGCAGCCTCGCAAACACAGCATGTCCTACCGTTGTCGATAGTTCGCGGGACACGAGGGTATCTTGAGAACATCACACACCAGCTCAACGGCTCGTACGAACGCGGTTGGTACGACGCCTGCGCAGTGATGATGCGACGACTACTCGAGACCCTCATCATCGAGTTGTTCGAGGAAAGGGGGATGCCTGAGAAGATTCAGACGGATGGGGGTGACTACCTACAGCTCAAGGGACTCGTCGGGCATGCAATCGGTGAGTCCAGTTGGAATCTGGGCCGGGCAACAAAGCGCGCTCTCACCGAGGTCAAGGAGTTGGGTGACAACTCGGCGCACAGTCGTCGGTTCACCGCTCATCGGGGCGATATCGACAACGTCAAGATTGATTTTCGTGCGGCCGTCCAAGAACTCGTCAATCTCAGTGGGCTGGAATAGCAGCAGCCTTCAGCGATCGGGCATTTGCCCGCAAGATGACGACGCAGGTCTGCGACAGTCTCCCTACGAAGTCACCCTCCCAAAACCCCGCGGCAATCCCTGGTTGGAGTCCTCGAGTTCCTCCGCCAGCGCTGCCTGCACCTCAGCCAGCTGCTCACTTGAGAACGATCTAAACGAAGTGGCAAGGCGGGGATCGGGTCAGTTTCTTGATCGGAGGAGCCTGGCGGGCCACGAAAGTAACTGTGTGCGTACCCCAATGCCGGGGCATTCAATTGCACGACGCAGCCAGGGGTAAGCTACGCCCTACGCACCCGGAGGACGAACAAAGCCCCGCCCATCCCTGACGACAACGGGCGTACCATAAGCCTCCGAGAGCTCCTGGAATCGACCCAGGATCGAGTCCGCCATGACGCCGGTGGCCACCTCCGACATCCCACGTCGACGGAGGAATTGGGTGCGGTCGTTCGCCTCGAACCACTCGGAGCCTTCGTTCAGGACCAGGGGCACGAACTCCATCCCGGTCACCTGGTCGCCCGCCACGGTCAGCAGACCAATGAGGCCCCAAAACGCGAACTCTCCGGGGTAGCCGCCCACGTCGCGCATCGCGTGATAGGCGAGCCCGCCGAATTGCCGTACGATCGGGCGCCCCCGGTACCACTCGACGCCATCGAACCCCCGGTGGCCACCGCCCAGATAGAGCGACGCACCGGCGTCGATTATCGCCTTGGCGAATTCCTCCTGCCATGCCTCGAGATCGGGCACGGGATAGTGACCGTCCTCGTTCTGCTCTCCCGGACCTACCCCGTCGAAATTGCCACCGTCCAACTGCAAGTGCTGATAGTAGATGACGAAGTCCGCATTCGCGGCCGCCTCCCTGACCGCCTCCAGGTTCCGGTCCCAATCTGCCTGGTGGCCCAGCCAGACCCCGTTCACGTTGTCCAGCAACAGCTCGCGTTCGTCTCGACTCGTGGTCGACGCCACCAGTGCAAACGTGATCCCACCAGCCTCGAGATAGGCCGGGGCGAGGGCCGCTTGCATCGTGGTCCCGGTGCCGGCAATCACCACCCCGTTCTCCCGGGCGGCCGCGATCGTTTCGCGGATACCGCATTCCCCCAGGTCCCAGGCATGGTTGTTTGCAAGCGACATCAGGTCGAACCCCATCCCCGCCAGGTACTGCATCACGACAGGAGACACGGCGTGGGGTGCATCCGTATTGCCTGGACGGAGCGAACGGGGGATATCGGGACTGCCTGTGATGGTCACGTAGTCGGCCGGAACGCCGCAGGGGTTGTCCTCCCCATTCACCGCCATCTCGAAATTGGTGAAGGCGATGTCGGCGGATGCAACGATCGGCTGGACCGTCGCGAACGGCGTCTCGGCGATAAGGCGCGGGTCCAGCTTGATCAACGCCTGTCCGGTGATCGCAAGCGTCACCTCCGGCGGGCCCGGCTCCGCTCCGCAGGCAAGACAGGTCGCCATGGCGCCGGTGACGCAGAGTGCTCGCAGGGTCATGTCAGCTTCCATTTGGTGGTAAGATTTGCGCAAAGTCGCCCGGCGAAAGATACTCTTCGTCGATGAGAACCTGGATTCAGATACTGATCACGAGTGCGCTGGGAAGCACCCTCGCGTGCGGCGACTCCGCGGCCGTGCCCCGTGCCGGTGGTCCTCCGGGAACTCTGGAGGGCCCGGACGTCATGATGACCGCCGTGACCGAGGACGTCTACACCGTCGGGGCGTACATGGGGGAGGATTGGGAGAGCTTCGGTCTGCTTGCGGATGTTGCCTTCGACGGAGCGGGAAACGCGCACATTCTTGGAGCTACCCCGCTTTCACGGACGGTTGGTTTCTGGGGTTGATGGTGTCTGATATGGTTCCTTTTCTCCCTCGTCATTCCAGTGAGAGAGGCAACGTACATCGCCGACGAGGCGAACGGCCAGGAGAAGTCCGGAGCGCTTCGGTCGCCCCGGCGCTGCACCTTCGCTTCAGGCCGCATGGTTGAGTCTCTCGAAGTTCGTCGGCGACTTGTAGCCGAGCGCCGAATGGATCCTGCGGGTGTTGTAGAAGCCCTCGATGAAGCCGAAGACTTCACGCCGCGCGTCCGCGGGTGTCGGAAAGCGACTTCGGTCGAGGAGTTCGCACTCCAGCGTGGCGAAGAAGCTCTCGCACATCGCGTTATCGTAGGCGTCGCCCACCGAGCCCATCGACTGCACCACGCCGGCCTCGCGGCAGCGCTTCCCGAAGGCCAGCGACGTATACTGGGTGAATTCAAGCGGTCGTCGCAACACCTCAGGGAGATGTTGCGATGGCAGCGAGCAGGCACCGAGGAGCGGATCGAGCCCTACGTCCGCGGATGCGTTCACCAGGCCGTCCGCCGGTGGGACGGCGCGAGCATCGGCAGAGGTTCTGGAAAGAGATCGCTCGAGGTCTGTCGAGCGAGGAGGCCGCCGTGGCAGCGGGTGTGTCCCCTGCTGTCGGGACACGCTGGTTTCGCGAATGTGGTGGCATGCCACCACTCAATCTTCGTCCCCAGTCACGGCGCTATCTCTCGTTCGTTGAGCGAGAAGAGATCGCCGTTCTTCGAGCCCGTGCTCGTGGCGTGCGCGAGATCGCCCGGCAGTTGGGCCGCTCACCCTCGACGATCTCGCGAGAACTGCGGCGCAACGCAGCTACAGGAGGAGGGAACCTCGAGTATCGGGCCACGACCGCTCAATGGCACGCCGACCGGCGAGCGAAACGTCCAAAGCTTGCGAAGCTCGCTACGAACGGCGAACTGAGGCAGTATGTGCAGGATCGCCTCGGAGGCCTGATCCGAGCTCTGGACGGTGCCGCTCTGGCAGGCCCCGATGTGCGCTGGATCGGACGGCGTCACGGTCGCCGACAAGACCGGCGGCGGGCGGCCTCGTGGAGTCCCGAGCAGATCGCCAACAGGCTACGGGTCGACTTCCCCGGCGATGAGTCCATGCGTATATCGCACGAAGCCATCTACCAGGCGCTCTACGTTCCAGGCCGCGGTGCGCTGCGACGGGAGCTGACAGCGTGCCTTCGGACGGGACGCACGTTACGGGTGCCTCGAGCTCGCACCCGCGGACGGGGCAAGACGTTCGTTCACCCCGAGATCATGCTCAGCGAGCGACCGGCCGAGGCAGACGACCGCGCCGTTCCCGGGCACTGGGAAGGCGACCTGATCTTGGGGCTGGGCAGTTCGGCGATCGGAACGCTGGTCGAGCGGACCTCCAGGTTCACGATGCTGCTCCACCTTCCCCGCCATGACAAACACGGCGAGGCCAGGACCAAGAACGGTCCAGCGTTGGCTGGACACGGTGCCGAAGCCGTCCGGGACGCGATCGCTTCGTCGATCACGACCCTGCCCGAGCAACTCCGCCGGTCTCTGACATGGGACCAGGGAACAGAGATGGCTCAGCACGCACGGCTTCGCATCGATACTGGCCTGGCCATCTACTTCTGCGACCCGCAGAGCCCGTGGCAGCGCGGCACGAACGAAAACACCAACGGCCTGTTGAGACAGTACTTCCCAAAGGGCACTGACCTCAGCAGACATACCGCTGACGATCTCGCCGCCGTCGCAGCCGCTCTCAACAGCCGCCCCCGCAAGACCCTCGGTTGGAGAACTCCGGCGGAAACCTTGGAAGATCTGTTATCATCAAAGAACCAGACCTCAACCTTGCGTTGAAATGCTCTGCCGCTCCCGTATCTCCAGCCTTCAACGACCGTCGGTCGCTTCTGACTCCCTCGGGTTGGGAGACATCAAATCAAGAACCCACTTCTTTCTTTCTGGTCGCCCTCGCCAGCCTAGTGTCCAGCAAAATCGGGGGCACATGAAAACCCTTCAACACGGTACTGTTGCGACGACCGCTTGAACCTAGGCTGCGAGCCTTGATCCGAGTGATGCACCACCCGCCCCTTGGGCTTCCGGTTCGAGATCGCCATCGCCAGCGCACCCTCCACCAGTTCGGCCCGCATGTGCGGCGCCATCGCCCAGCCGACGATGCGGCGGCTCCAGGCATCGAGCACGACCGCGAGGTACAGCCAGCCATTCCAAGTGCTCACCTGCGTGATGTCGGCGACCCACAGCTGGTCGGGCCCGTCGGCCGAGAAGTTGCGGTTCACCAGGTCCGGCGCGGGCCGGGCCTTCGAGTCCTTCTTCGTCGTCGCCGTCTTGAAGCGCCTCCGCGTCACGCCATGAATGCCCAAATCCCTCATCAGGCGTGCCACGCGCTTCCGGCTCACCCGCTCGCTCGCCGCTTGCAGTTCCGCTTGGATCCGAGGGCAGCCATAGGTCTCCCGGCTGCCGCCCCAGATCAACAGGATCTTGCCCTGGAGCTCGACGTCGCGCCGCGTCCGCGCCGAGGGAGGACGCTTCAGCCAGCCGTAGTACCCGCTGGTGGAGAGACCCAGCACCCGGCACATGGCCGCAAGCGGAAACACGGCCCGGTACGCCTTCATGAACGCGTACCCCCGCTGGGGATCGAGTCGCTCTCCCTCGCGAACCAGGCCGCGGCTTTTTTTAGGATGTCCCGCTCCATCCGCAGCCGCTTGACTTCCCGCTTCAGACGCAGCAGCTCGAGGCGCGCTTCGGTCGTCAGCCCGTCGCTGCGGCGGCCCTCGTCCAGGTCCGCCTGCTTGACCCAGTTCCGGATCGTCTGCTCCGAGGGCTCGAACTCCCGCGCGAGCGATCCCGGACTACGCCCGGCCCTCACAAGCTCGACGATCTGCTCCTTGTACTCGGGCGGATACCGCCCTCGTCCTCTTCCCGCCATGGCACACCTCCTTGGCTGGCCCAAATGGAAAGGTGTCCGTCATAGCGGGGCAACTCCATCTCGACATGGGGGCGGACCGAATCGTGGTGGTGGCTCCAGACGGGAGCTTCGTGCGCATGGTGGGAGGCTCGGGCGAAGGACCGGGTGAATTGCGGACGCCCTCGTCGCTCCATGTCTACAGAGACGGCGGGTATGTGGTCGCCGGCGTTGGGTCCATCGATATCTTCGCTTCCGGCGGTGCACACTTGCGGCGGATACCAATGGACGTCACTTCCGGCGTGCCCTTCAACACCAAGGGTTTGCCGGATGGCAGTCTCGTGGCTACCGTCTTTCGGTTCGATCTCGAGCGGGCACGGCGTGGGTCCGCGCAGCTGGATCCCCCTGGCCGACCCATAGAAGTATTTGCCATCGAGGACGGGAAACCGGAACTCCTCTACACTGCCTGGGAACTCCCGGAGGAAGATGCCCGGAGGAGGAGTGCGGCAAGGTCCTCCTCCGACGGAACATCCCGGCTTTCGGCGGGCCGGGCCTTCGAACCAGGCCTTCACTTCGACGCAATCTCCGACGGCCGCCTGGCTGTAGTGGACTCGATCGGCTACCGGATCAAGCTGATCGCGCGTGACGGTCGGGTGTTGGGCGCGGTGGAGCGGCCTATCGCGCCGCTCGCGGTGACCGAGGCAATGAGGGACGCGCAGCGGGAGCAGTACCGTGCCCGGGAAGTGCCGAGCAACGTGGGCATCTTTCGGGTGGAGCGGGAGAGCGTGGACAAAATGACCTTCGCGGACGAAGTCCCGGTCATTGCCAACATCGCGGTGGACTGGGAAGATCGGATCTGGGTCGAGAGGACGGGGGAGGACGGGACCGGACCGGGACCCACCGACATCGTGACGCCCGACGGCGGCTATGTCGGCACGCTACCCGCCGACGGAGTCAGGATCCCCAGCGCCTTCGGGCCAGACGGGCTCATGGCGTATATTGAGACCGACGAGGTGGGTATCCAGGTCGTTCGCGTGATTCGGCTGAATTCGTTGCAACCGCAGGGCGGCCCGCCAGCGGCCCTCCGAGAGTAACCTGTGAGCACACCGCGCCCAGGATATTACCTGCAAGTGGTGAGGTCCGGCCCGTCACCCTGAGACTAGGCGGCTGTCTCAGCGTCAGTCGCATAGGATCACCGGAAATGTCCTGTCAGGGGTTACGCCTATCTGTAGACGATGCCGACCAGATGGCCCCGTTCGTCGAAGATCTTCACCGGAACGGCGGTGAACGTAAAGCTTCCCGGTTCCACTCGGGTATCCCGACCCGTGATTCGCGGCGATGTGCCAGCGGTGGGGACTGTGTATGGATCCGCCATGCTCAGATCGACATCGTAGCCCAGCGCGGCCATGGACTGTACCGTGATCGCGCTCAGGGGCGGGTTGTCGCTCGAACGGTTCCAGCGGTAGTTCCATGCACTCGTCCTGCAAGACCTCTCCCCTCCAGTGATAGTCGGCGGGACCCGGGAGGTATTCGTAGTTCTCCACCGGGACCTTGGTACCACCGGCCCAGTCACGCCCGCCGGCTGCGTCGAATGCGGCGACGGTCAACGGGTCCGGGAAGTGGGTATCCACACCGTTCCCGTTATAACGCACCGGCTTGTCGAGCAGGCTCTCACCCCACCGCCACCCAAACCCCAGGAGGTGCCCGGTGTAGTGGGCCACAACGGCACTCAAAGCGGCACTGTCGAGTGTGTTCAGCAAGCCCAGAGTCGGATCTCCCGACCCGGATCTCCAATGGCATGTCGCGGCAGCCACCCCGTGAACGCCGGACGCACGGATACCGAATGCCAACACCACATCGTCCACCGTTTCTCCCGGGGCGATCCTCAACCCCCCGGCTGTCGAGCAGTGATTGGCAGGAACATAGCCTTGTCGGAAGGAGACATCGGGCAGATCATTGACGATCACCCGGGTCCAGCGCTCGACACCGGCTCGGACCGCGGCTTGCTGTTCAACGGTGAGGCTCGTGCCAAACACCACCTGAATGTCGAAGTCCCCCGGCCGGGCGGTTGCCGATACCATCACGTCGGCCGAACCGTCGGCAGAGGCGACTGACAGCGTCTGCGTCCCCACGACTCCGCCGAGGGTCCATTCGACACTGGCTTCTCGGACCGAATCGGTCACTACAGAGGCCACGCTGACCACGCCGCTCCCATGTCCCGGCGTGAAGACCAGGGTCGCCCCGGCGATGGCCGCTCCACTCGCGTCCACGGCACGCACAACGATGGGCTCGTGAAGGGTCCGATCCCGTCCCTGGATCTGGTTGTTCCCGGACACGATCTCGATGGCCGCGGGCTGCGGCAGGTCCTCGGGCCCGAGTTCGTCACCGCAACCCGCCAACGCGAACACGGCGACCATCGAAGTGCACTTCCATTTGATTCCCACCAGTCTTCTCCCCGGTTTTGGGCGGCTCATTCGGCGTGAAGACACGATGCGACGTATACCTCATAGCCGCTTCGCAGCCCCGGGTTTCCCCTGGTGCCGGCCGACTCAGCCTGCCGAGCGCACCCGGACGTGCCCGTTGACGCCTTGCCGTCAGGCAGGCGGCCCGTCCGGATGCAGCTCGCAGGTGGGCGGCTGAAGCCTCGTCCACGACAGCCCCGTGATCCGCCAGGCGTCGCCGGTTCGGGTCAGCACGAACGCATCGGCCCCGCAGTGGCTCAGGGCGTCGCCCACGTAGAAGTCGTAGGGCGTCCAAACCATGGCCAGGTCGCCGCTGATCCGCACCTCCGGGTCCCACATGCGCTCGGTGAGGACCTGCTCGCTCCCCTCGACGCGCGCGATCAGGTCATCCACGGTCGATGTGGAGATGGATCTTTCGCTATCGCCGCCTCCCTCGACCGAGTGCATGACGACGGTCGGGTGCACGATCTCCCGCAGGACCGAACCGTCTCGTTCCCGCAAGGCGTCGAAGAGCGTCTGGACGGTGGCGAGGATCGCGTCGCGGTCGGCGTCGGAGGGCATGTGGGCGGCTCCGGCGGTCGGCGACCCAATCGTCGCGGACCCTGAGTCGTTCGCGCCGGAGGTGTCGTCGCCGGGCTGTGCGCAGCTCATGAGGACGAAAGCGGCGAGTGTCGCTGCGGGAAAGCGCTTCATGGTTCTGGGCCTCTCGTGGGCGGAAAGCAATCCGGGTGCCGAAGGATTGAATCTTGCCCGGAGCACGGGGCGCCCGCAATGCGATTGGTGCGGGAACGATCGGACCGAGAGCCTCACATGCCGGCTGTCACCAACGATGGACCACACCGATCAGCCGTCCCGACTCGTCGAGAATCTCGACTGCAACCTTCTCGAAGTCGCTCCAGGGACCGAAGCGGCGGTATGGGATCGCTCGCGCGGTTTGCGCACCCTGGAGATGACACGTTGTACCGATCTGCCATGGCGACGTCGACTTCGTAGCCCAGGGCAGCCATCGACTGCACCGTGATCGCACTCAGTGGCAGGTCGCTCAAGTCCTTCAAGGGCCCGCTTTCCGGGAGATAGGCACTCATGAGTTCGTCGCCCAGGACGGGTTCCCTCCAGTGTATGTCCGGACGCGAGCCGGGGCCTTGATTCTCGACGGGGACCTTCGACCCAATCCAGTCGGCACCTCCGGCGGCGTCGAAAGCAGCTATCGTTGGCGGGTCCGGGAAGTGTGTATCCGCACCGGCACCGTTGAATCGTACCGGGTTTTGGAGCATATCACCCCAAGCCCATCCGAAGCCGATCAGATGCCCGACGATGTGCGTCGCCCAGCCTTTTAGCATGGGTTCGAACAACTTGTCCAATGCGCCCCTGTGAACGGTCATTTGGACCATGATCGGATGTCGTTGTTCTGTTAATCTCCACATACACAGCCCAAAACCCCAACGGACCCGGTCATCATCGACCAACGTTACAGCCAGCAGCACATCATCGACTGCTCCTCCTGGAGCAATCTCGCTCTCTTCGACGCCCTCGCATTGATGGGCGGGGACATAGCCTTCCTCGAACGGCTGGTCGGGTAAATCACCCACGATCACCGCGGCCCAGCGTTCTGCGGCGGCGCGGATGGCGGCTTCCTGTTCCGGCGTAAACAACGTGTCGACGACCACCCGGATGTCGAAATCACCGGGGCGAACGGTGGCGGCAATCTCGACGCTGGCACCACGAGCCCGTGCGGTCAGGAACTGCAGCCCCGGCACATCGCCAAGCACCCATGTGACGGACGCTTCACCCGTCGAGTCCGTGACGGCTGATCGGGGTTCTGCGCAGCCCCCCCTCCGGAGGCCCGGCACGAAGTCGATTTCCACTCCGGCCATGGGTTGGCCAATGTCATCCAAAGCGCGGACCACGATCGGCTCGTGGAGGTTCCGTCCTCGTCCCTGAATCTGATCGTTGCCCGAAACGACTTCGAGCGCCGCCGGTTGCGGAACGTCGGGCTCGGTTATGCAGGATGTCAGGCCCAGCAGGACGAGTACCTTCCAGTGTGCCGACAAGGGGTTCCGGGGTGTCGGGGTGCCAGGCCGGGCACAAAGGGTAGCCTCGTTGTCGGGCATGATGTGAGCCCTTGCCGGAATGAAATACGATTGTGAATACAACAAGGCAACTGATACATCGTATATGCCGACAGTAGTCCGTATGTTCCCAGGGCCAATCGGCGTGCGCTAGCGGACGATGGGAGGGGCGGTGCGGAAGGGGGGCCGATCCGTCAGGCGGATTCGCTCGGCCGGACGCCGAACTGGTTGATCCAGGCGATGACGTGCGGCCGGAGAGTCTTTGAGAGATGGATGGCGCGCGCGACTTGGTGCACCGACATCCCTCCGGCCGACAGGAGCCCGGGGAGGTCCCACAGGTGGATGCAGGCGAAGACGTGCCACACCTGGTCGCGCTCGACGGGAGTCAATCGGGGAGCGCGGAAGATGCGGGCGAGCTCGGCACCGCTTGGGCGGTTTGGGTAGCCCGCGAGATGGCCACCCGACAGATGCGCGAAGAACGCGCGTGCTTCCTCCGGGGAGGTGGGGGGCCTCGAGAGAGCTTTCGGATGCTCGAACCAGGCGAGGGGGAGGGGGGTCCGGGACCGGCCTGTGAACTCCGGGTCCCGGGAGAACTGGCGAGGCGGTTTCCCCGGCCCCCCGATCAGAGCGCCGTGTTCGCCGAGGCCCTGCTCGCGGGGGTCACCCCCCGCCAGGATACAAGACTCGACCGCGCGGCGCTCCGCGCGGGCGTAGAGCTCCTCGCGGGAGGGAAGGCGCTCCGGATCGGGGGGCGGCGGGTTGAAGTAGAAGCGGCGAATCTTCGAAATGTCGAGCATTGGAAACCGGCTTTTCAGCGCTCCAGCGCAGGAGGAGAACGGTGGGGACGAGGCGGCGTTCTAGAGAGAATCTCGCCCCAGACCTGCTCGCGGACAAAGGGGGCGGGGTTCGAGGCCTCTTCGGCGTAGGCGGAGCGGATAAGCGGCCGCTGGCGGATTCGGTGCATCCAGCCCTCCGGAAGACTCTCGAGCTCTCGCTTCAGTTGCTGGAGATCCGAGACGTCGATGTCCTTCAAGGCGGCTTTGACCGCTCCGGGGTCGTGGTGGCGGGCGACGGCGAAGTCGTAGAGGTCGCGCGCCAGCAGCGCGTTCGAGTCAAGCATCCGCCCCCACAGCTTCTTGGCAAGGATCTCAGCGTTGGTCTCCAGCGGCACACGGGTACCGCGGACCGTGTCGTCGGACCGTGGCCTGTCGGTCTGTGGCTCGCTGGTGAAAAGGGTAATCTCCCCTCCGCCCTGCACAACGATCTTGGTGTTCCAGCGGCGGACGGCGAGCACTTCAGCTGGACCGGCCCGCCGTTCAATGGCACGCTTGAACGCTTCACGGCGCTCCCAGAGCCGTTTGTACGATTCCGCGTCGGTGAAGAGGTCCACGTCGGTGCTGTGGCGGTGTGCCCAGCGTGCGGCGAGCGCGGTCCCTCCACCGAGGCGCATATGGTGTTCGCCGCCCAGGTGCTCGCCAAACGCTTCTCGCACCGCCTGGAAGAGCTCGGCCGGACCCTCCGGGAGTCGCAGTTCAGCCATGTGAGATACCGTAGTTGTGCGCGCGGACCCAGCCCGGGATGCGGAAAATATAACCGCGTTCATAGGCATTTTGGATCATGATCATAATTATGAATCATCGTCGTATTGAGAACAGCAAGGCGCCGGCACGGGATCCAGGTTAGCGAACGATGATCTCGTCCACGTAGGTCCACGCCGTCTGGCCGGCGGAGGGCCAGCCCGCCGGCACGTCACCGAGGGTCTCGATCCGTATGCGCAGAGCGCGCGCCGTGAGGGTCGCCAGGGGCACCTCGACGTAGATCCGTCCTCCCTCCGGCGGATCCGTGCGAGTCCCTCGCACCGACTCCACGCTCCACACCTCGTGCAGGCTCGGTGGGCCGAAGGTCTCCCCGTCCTCGCTCACCGCCACCTCGACGCGGCGCGGGTGGTACACCCCCGATCCCGGGTGCTGCAGGAAACCCATCTTCACGGCTTCGATCGCTTCACTCTCGCCCAGGTCGATCACGGTGGTGATCTCGTCGGCCTGGTAGCCCTGCCAGTGTCCGCCGCGCCTGTCGATCGAGCCCCTGATCCCGTCCACCAGCCCGGGGTCGCCCGCGGCCGAATACCGCGAAGACGACGCGGGTTCCACCTCAACCGGCCGCCCCCGCGCGAGGTGGTCCACCCGGTTCCGCTCCCCGAAGTTGTCCAGCGCCAGGGACCGCGCTGCCACCGCCTTGGCCGCCTCCTCGTCCGGCAGCGCCGTCCGCGCCACCCGGGCCGGATCCTCGCCCGGCCGCAGCGGCCGCAGCAGGAAGCGAAAACCCATTTCGCCGGGCCAGAGCGTGTATTCGTGGTGCGGCACCGCGCCCCAGGAATCGTCGCCGCCCACGCCCTGCTGCCGGTAGTTGACGCTAAGGGTGACTTCCTCGCGCGGCACCAGGTCGGCCCAGTGGCGCTGCGCCTTCTGCTCGCCCGCGTCGAGATCCTCGACGGTATGGGGCAGCGCCGAGAAGGACACGGTGGGCAGGCCCGTGACGAGGAGCCCTGCGCCGGAGCCGTCGGTGACCGCCACCCAGCGCGTGTCGGTGCGGGTGCCGGTCTCCTGGGGGCGCACGTAGGGGTGGGCGAGCTCGGAGACCGGGGCCGTATAGCGGCCGACGGGGGCACCCGTGCGGCGGTCCCAGTAGTTCTCGTGAGGACCGCGGCCGTACCACTCGACTTGGTCGAGGTCTCCCGGCAGCGTGAGGATCGTGCCGAAACGGGGCATCTCGGGGAGGTCCTCGTCGACATGGGAGAGGTGCGCGGAGATCGATGCCGTGCCGTCGGGGTGGACTTCATGCTCCAGCGTGTAGCGTGCCCCGATCGAGCGCAGCGTGAAGTGACTGGTGACCACGACGCGCGCGCCGTCCGACGCCGGGGCGACGGTCATGGAGTCGAGGTGGCGCCCGGGTGGACGCCCCGCAAGCCGCCAGACCCCTGACCGCACCGGGAAGCCGCTCCCGTAGTCGTTGTCGGTGGGAGCGCGCCAGAAATTGGGCGCCGGGCCCGAGAGGAGGAGCTCGCGGCCGGCGAGGGTCAGCGAAGCCAGCGTACCCGAGACGCGGTCGAACCGAAGCGTGAAGTCGCCGCCGGCGATTTCGACCGACGCAGCGGTGGTGCGGGTACGTAGCGGGCGATCCGGCGACGTTGTCCGCCACATTGCCCCTGTTGTGGCGGACAAATCCCCTTCCGGCGCACCCGGAACCCGAACCGGCAAGGTGAATTGCTCCCGGGCCACCTCGTGGCCTGCCGGAACGAGTGGCACGGCTTCTTCAGTGCGGAAAGTCACGTTGAGCAGGTATTCTACGCCGGGCTCGCCGCCGCTGCCGATCGGGGGCAGGTCCAGGGCCAGCGTATCGGTGCCGCCCGGTGCCGTACTCATGCGCGGCAGCCTGCCGGAACCGGCCACGGCGCCATCGGCCAGGATCTCCCACGCACCCACGAGGTCCGACAGGTCGGTGAAGGCCCGCCGGTTCTCGACCACGATCTGCCGGGGCGGCATGCTCCACGGGCGGTCGCCACCCACCGCTGACACCCCCACCGGCTGATAAACCTTCTTCACCTCCCACGCGTGCGGATGCAGCTGCCGGTCGGCGGACACCAGTCCGTTCACCAGGAAGTTCCCGTCGTTGCGCATCCCCGCTGGGCCGAAGTCACCCCCATACGCCCAGTACTGCCGCCCTCGCTCGTCGGTGGCGCGTAGCGCCTGGTCGACCCAGTCCCAGATGAACCCGCCCTGCAGCTGCGGATGCGAGTCGATCACCTCCCAGTAGTCGGCAAGATTGCCCACACTGTTGCCCATCGCGTGCGCGTATTCTACCAGCACGAAGGGCTTCTCCGACCCCGACCGCGCGTACCGCTCCAGCCAGTAGGGCCGCACGTACATCGGCGACACGATGTCGATGTTGTCACGCTCTTCCGACGGCTCGTAGAGGATCGGCCGGTTGGGATCGCGTGCGCGGATCCATGCCGCGGTCGAATCGAAGTTCTCCCCATCCCCCGCTTCGTTCCCCAGCGACCAGATGATGATCGACGCGTGGTTCTTGTCCCGCTCGACCATCCTCCGGGTGCGGTCCATGTGGGCGGCCAGCCAGTCCGGGCGTCCCGCCAGCGTAAACCCCGGCTCGAATCCCATCCCGTGCGACTCGATGTTCGCCTCGTCCACCACGTAGAGGCCGTACTCGTCGGTCAACTCGTACCAGCGTGGCACATTCGGGTAGTGGGCGGCACGCACGGCGTTGATGTTCAGCTGCTTCATCAGGCGGATGTCGGCGATCATCGTCTCTTCGTCCACCACATGCGCCCGGTCGGGGTCGTGCTCGTGGCGGTTCACGCCCCGGAGCACGATTGGCTGCCCGTTCACGGTGAGGATGCCTTCAATGATATCGACCCGGCGGAAGCCGACCCGGGCGGATACGACTTGGGTCACCTCCCCCTCGGAGTCTGCCACCGACATCACCAACCGGTACAGCACCGGCGTCTCAGCCGTCCATTGCAACGCCCGCTCGACCTCCACGCTTGCCGTGGCCGACACCTCGCCACCCGCGGGCACATCCACCGTCAACACACGCGCTTCCGGCCACACCGAACGCCCGTCAGAGTCCAGCAACTCGTAGCGGACCTCGTGGGGTCCGCCCGCACCCAGCCCGCGATTCGCCAGGCTCACCGTCAGCCGCAGGAGTCCGTCCTCGTAGCCATCGTCGAGGGTCGCTTCAGCGAAGAAGTCGCGCAGGTACGTCGTCGGCATCGCGACCAGGTACACATCCCGATCGATCCCGCTGACCCTCCAGAAGTCCTGACTCTCCAGGTAACTGCCGTCGCTCCAGCGATACACCTCGACCGCAACCACATTCGCCCCCGGCCGCACCACGTCGGTGACCCGAAACTCCGCCGCCGTCCGACTACCCTCGCTGTACCCGATCCGCTCCCCGTTCACCCACACGAAAAACGCCGAATAGACCCCGTCAAAATGCAGGAAGATCTCGCGTCCGTCCCAGTCCGCCGGAACCTCGAACGTCCGCCGATACGACCCCACCGGGTTGTCCCCGTGGGGAATGAAGGGCGGGTTCGCCGGGAAGGAGTAGAACTCGTCGCGGTAGACCGGATAGCCGTACCCCTCGAACTCCCAGTTGCTGGGCACGGGGATTACGTCCCACGCGGAAGCGTCGAAGTCCACCTCGAAGAAGTCCGTCGGCCGCTCGGCCGGCCGGGGCACCCAGTGGAACTGCCAAGCGCCATTCAGGCTGATCCGAAACGGCGAATCCGCCGGCTGGCCCTCGAGTGCCCCTGCACGCGTCGCAAACGGCGTGAACGAGGCCCGGGGAGGCTCCTTGTTCTCGGCGAAGACCGCCGGGTCTTCCCAGTAGGGGGCGGGCTGGTCGGTACACGCGGTGGCGAGGTCGCAGGCCAACGCAACAGCGCCGACCCATGCCCAACGACGATTGGGGCTCATGGGACGTCTCGTGGGAGAGTCGCAGGTGACGGCAGAACTTACCGAACTACAATACCCACGATGCGGCTCCCGTCGTAGATCAGCTCGACGAATTCTCCGTGGCGGGGTACACCTCCACCGCCAGGCAGCCCTCGATCTTCGTCCGCCGCCGGGTCCGCTTCCGGCAGCTCATAGGGGTCTGCCATGCTCACGTCCACCTGGTATCCCAGCGCGGCGACGGACTGCACCGTAATCGCACTGAGCGGCGGATCGTCGCCCGGCATCCCCATGGTGTACCAACTGCTCATGATCTCGTGGCCCAGAACGTCTCCCCGCCAGTGGATGTCGCGATTCTCCTCCGCGTTCTCGACCGGCACCTTCGAACCGCCGGTCCATCCGGCTTCACCAGCGGCGTCGAACGCCGCGACGGTGGCCGAGTCGGGGAAGTGGGTATCCGCACCGACCCCCGCTTCGCTGACTGGATTGTGGAGGAGCGATCCCCAGAAGTTTCCGAATCCCAGCCCGTGACCGGTGGTGTGCGCCATCCACTCCCGGAAGCGCGATTCGGACTGGAGCCTTTCGACGAAGCTCGGCGTGACCCAGACAAGCAGCCAGAAGGGACGGATGGACACTGGTGATTCCGCAGCTTCACAGAAGGCCACGATCATCGAACTAGCCAGGTCCGCCCGAATCCTGACCTCGATTCGCATGTCGTCAATCAACCCGGACGTCGGCATCCTCGCGGCCAGGCATCGATCGGGAGGTCGGTAGTCCGGCGGCAGGTGGAAATCCGGCATCTCACCCGTGATGACATCGGTCCACCGTTCCGTCCCGGCCCGTATTGCTTCCACCTGTTCCGCCGTCAAGCCCGGGTCGGCGACGAAATGCACGTCGAAGTCGCTTTGGCGGGCTGTGGCCGAAACCACGATTTCTCGATCCGGGCCCGAGACGACCAGGGATTGCGTTCCGACGAGATCGCCCAGCGTCCACGATACGGCTGCTCTCCCGCCAGATTCCGTGGTGACGCGGTCCACGTTGACGCTCCCACTGGAAGGGTGCGTCCAAAACGAAACCTCGACCCCGGGCACAGGACGGCCGCTCTCGTCCACGGCCCGTACCACCACCGGTTCGTTGAGCAGACGATTCCTTCCCTGAATCTGCCCGTCTCCGGAAACGATCTCGATCGCTGCGGGCTGCGGGAACTCCGGGGGCACCAACTCGTCGATACAACCTGCCAGCACCAGCAGGGCGACGATCGGGGCGCAGTTCCGTTGGATCTTCATTGAGGTGCTTGTCTCCGGTGACAGGGGTTGTCTGCGGCGAGTACGTAGTCGGCGGGCGCAATGCACCGTGACGGACACAGGTATTACCCTCGTCGTCGTCCTGGAAGTTCCCCTGAAACACCTTTTGCCCCTGTTCCGTGCGATGGTGCGACTGGACTCGGGGATCGAGGTCGAGTATTACCGTAACGGCGGAATCCACGATCCGCCCGCCTGACGACCGCGAATCCCTGGCTGCTTCTGGAGGCCCTGATGCCGTACTCCACCCCTGCACGCCCCGCCCATGCTTCCCTCACCCGCGCCGTCGTCGCGCTGGCCCTCTTCGCGGCCGTGACCGGCCCGTCCCCGGCTCTCGCGCAGACCGTCGACTACTCCCGCGCGGAACGCTTCCTGACGTGGAACACCGAGCGCATCATCGCCGGTGCCGAGGTCATCCCCAACTGGATGGCGACCGGGGACACCGACCGCTTCTGGTATCGCAACAACACCGGCTCGGGCTACGAGTTCGTCCTTGTCGATCCGGCCGGGGGCAGCCGGGAACCCCTCTTCGACCACTACCGCCTCGCCGGGGCCATGTCGCTGGCCAACGACACCAGCTACGTCCCCGACAAGCTTCCCTTCAGCACCTTCGGCTTCGGCGACAGCGAGGGCGAAATCGAGTTCGCGGCCAACAGCAGACGCTTCACCTGCGACATCGTGCGCTACGCCTGCACGGTGGGCGACACGCTCCCATCGCAACTGCCCTACGTGGAATCGCCCGACGGGGCTTGGGAGGCGTTCTCGCACGAGTACAACCTGTACGTGCGTCCGTCAGGCGGTGGTGACTCGATCCAGCTCACCACCGACGGGGAGAAGCACTACGCGTACGGGTACAACGAGCCGAGCCCGAACCAGTTGCGCCAGGGCCCGGGGCCGCGCACACCCACGCTCGCCTGGTCCCCGGATTCCCGCTATATCGCCGTGTCGCGGCAGGACGAGCGCGATGTGGAGCACATGCACTACATCTCATACACCCCACAGCGTCCCCGTCACTTCTCCCAGCCGTACGCGCTCCCGGGTGATTCGGTGATCCCGCTGCCGACCGTTCACATCGTGGAGCTGGAGGAGGCCGGACCGACTTCGGGCGGCGGCGCGGTCCTGCAAGCGGTCGCCAACCACCGGGTCGAGGTGGCGCCCACCCCTCACCAGCTCTCCTTCGCGGGCTCCGCTCCGGACTCGGCCTGGAGCGCCGACGGTACCAGGCTGCACGTCAACTACTTCACGCGCGGCTCGCAACGGGTGTTCCTGGCCGAGATCGACGCCGCGGCCGGTACGTCACGGGTCATCCTGGGCGATTCCACCCGTACTTTCGTCTCGCTGGGGCACCGGGGCGGCGGGTCGAGCGGCGGCACCCCCTCGTGGTACGTGTCCGAGAGTGGCGACGACGTGATCTGGTGGTCGGAACGCGACGGCTGGGGCCATCTCTATCGTTTCGATGGCCAGGGAAACCTCAGGAACCAGGTCACTGCCGGCCCCTGGGTCGTGGGCGAAGTGCTCCACGTCGATGAAGCGCACGAGCGCATCCATTTTGTTGCGCGCGGCCGAGAGCCGGGGCGCAACCCCTACCATTCCCACCTGTACCGGGTCGGGTTCGATGGCTCGGACCTGACGCTGCTCACCCCCGAGGACGCCAATCACGAGATCGTGTTCTCGCCGAGCGGCGGCTACTTCGTGGACACGTACTCGCGCGTTGACGAGGCGCCGGTCACGGTGCTGCGCAGCGCCGTTGACGGCCGTGTCGTGCGCGAGCTGGAGCGGGCGGACATCTCCAGGCTCGATGAGATCGGCTTTACCCCGGCCGAGGTGTTCTCGGCGAAGGCGCGTGACGGCATTACCGATCTGTACGGCGTGCTCTATCTGCCGCCCGACCTCGACGAAAACGCCAGGTACCCGATCATCTCGCACATCTACCCGGGCCCCCAGGTGGGCAGCGTAGGCAGCTGGGAGTTCAAGGGAGGCGGGGAGGACTTCGCATTGGCTCAAATGGGCTTCGTGGTGGTGCAGATCGATCACCTGGGGACGCCGCACCGCTCCAAGGCGTTCCACGACAACTTCTACGGCAACTTCATCGACAACGGCATACCGGACCACATCGCGGTCATCAAGCAGCTCGCTGCCCGCTATGCGTTCATCGATCTGGACCGCGTGGGCATCTACGGGCACTCCGGCGGCGGGTTCGCTTCCACCGACGCCATCCTGCGCTACCCCGAGTTCTTCAAGGTGGCGGTCTCCGGGGCCGGGAACCACGACAACCGGAGCTACCAGATCTACTGGGCCGAGAAGTACCAGGGCGTGATGCGGACCGATTCCATCGGCGGAAACAACTTCGAAGCCTCAGCGAACAAGACCTACGCCGGGAACCTCGAAGGCAAGCTCCTGCTGATGCACGGCGACATGGACGACAACGTCCACCCCGCGATGACCGTCCAGTTGATCGACGAACTGATCAAGGCCAACCGCGACTTCGACCTCGTCTGGGCGCCTGACCGAGCCCACGGCCTGAACGAGCCCTACTTCATCCGCAGGCGCTGGGACTATTTCGTGCGCCACCTGCTGGGGGCGGAGCCGCCCAGTCAGTACGAGATCGTGAGGCCGGTCGGTTAGGAGCTACATACGCTCGCTGTCCCGCGAACTACGCGTCGCCGGCTGACAGACGGGCCAGCCCCGGGTCGTTCCCCCGGGCCCCGAGATCGCTTTGCGCCGTTCGCGGCTCACCCGCTGGTCGTCCTCCGAGGACAGGTAGACGAGCGAAGCCGCCAGCACGGCGTTGTTCCTGAGGTCGTCGAAGATGAGCTTGTCGAAGGTGTCGCGGTGGGTATGCCAGGTGTGCGATCCGTAGTCCCATGACAGCGCGCCCAGGCTGATACCGGGGGCGCCGTGGCAAACGAAGGAGGCATGGTCCGATCCGCCGCCGCTCGGGTTGCCCGGCAGCCTCAGATTGACGTTACGGGAGACCTCCGCCGGCACTCGTGACAGCCACCTCGCAAGGGACTCCCCCGCGCCAGTTGAACCCCTGGGCGGAGATGTTCACGACCCGCCCCGTGCCGTTGTCCTGGTTGAAGAGCACCTGCAACCCCTCCACGACCTCGGGATGGTCCTCGGTGAAGGCGCGCGAGCCGTTCAGTCCCTGCTCTTCCCCGTTCCAGAGCCCGATGAGAATTGTTCGTTTCGGATTCGGATAGACGGTGGCGAGGATTCGCATGGTCTCGAGCATCAGGAGCGAGCCCGACGCGTTGTCGGTCGCTCCCGAACCGCCCTCCCACGAATCGAAGTGAGCGGAGAGCATGACATACTCGTCGGGGAGCTCCGTTCCCCGGATCTCCCCGATGACGTTCGCGACCGGTACCTCGCCTCGATTCTCGGCTTCCGCGTTGAGCCGAAGCACGGGTCCGCGGCCGTTGGCGGCAAGGCGGTGGACCAGACCGTAGTCCTCACAACCCAGTTCGAAGCTGGGTGTGTTGCGGTTGTAGGCATTGAACACGCGGGTGGTCCCGTACGACCCCGGCCAGAGCGACGTGACGATCCCTAGTGCGCCCGCCGCCTCGATCTGTGCGTGCAGGTCACGCCGGCGACCGTCCTGCGACCCGGTGGCAGCCAGATTCTGGTTCCAGGCGCGGTTCGCCTGCGCACGCGCCTCCGCCATGGCCTCGAAGGAGCCTTCCTGGGCGAATTCGCGCCACTGGTCGTCGGCGCGGCAGGTGGGTTGCGGAAAGGAGAACATCACCCATTTGCCGCCGACCGTCCCCAGAAAGGCCTCCCAGTCCGCGGGCGAGCCCATCTGCGGCAGGACCGCCACCCCGCCTTCCACCGGCTCGCCTCCCGTCCCGGGGCTCCACGCCAGGATGCGCCCTTCCAGCGAGCGCACTCGTGGGAACACCAGGTCCACATGGCTTGTGCCCCGGTCCCATCCCTCCCAGGTGCCGTACGCCTCGGTGCGGGCTTCTATCCCCCAACTGGACAGCATCGCGACCGCCCATTCCTGGGCGCGCTCCATATGCGGCGAGCCGGTGAGACGGGGCCCGATGGAGTCGAGCAGCACGTGGGCCATGGGCTCGAAGGATGAGTTCTCCATCGCCTCGGTCCAGATGGCCTCGAGAACCGGATCGGGGAGGGCGAGTCCCTGAGCCCTCGCCGTCTGGGTCGGACCCGTCATCGCGCCAGCCAAGAGAAGCAGAATGCCCAGGGTTGCGCTTCGTGTCGTCATTGGTTTCGTCTCCATGTCATTCGGTTTGAAGGTCACCAGAAAATCGCATACAACACCGCCGCCCCCGCGATCACCCCACCGGCCCAGAGCTTCGCCCCCGGCGCCGGCGTCAGGTCCACCTTGGCCGCCGACCGCGGCAGCACCCGGGGCTCAGTCAAACCCTGACGTAACGTCAGGCTCACCATGTACGCCGAGATCACAAGAAAAGTGATGGCCATGTGGTGCAGGAACGCGACTTCGGGGAACAGCCACAACAGCAGTCCGTAGACCGGAATCCCTAGGATCATCCCGCCGAAGGCTGCCGGCGGCGGCGTCCGCGGCACGAACAGCCCGAAGAGGAAGGCCGCCACGATCCCCGGCGAGATGAACCCCCAGAACATCTGGATGTACTCGAAGACGCTGCCCGCCCGGGCCACCACCGGCGCCCACAGGCATCCCACCAGTACGAGAGCGGCGGTCGTCCAGCGCCCCACGGTCATCAGCGAGCGCGCCGACGCCTCCGGGCGCAGATGCCGCTTGTACAGATCCACGCTGAAGATCGTCGCAGCCGAGTTCAGCATCGAGTCGAGGGAGCTCATCACCGCCCCGAACAGCGCGGCGAACATGGCGCCGGTCAGCCCCGCGGGGAGCAACTCGCGCATCATGACCGGGTAGGCCTGGTCGGGGTTCGTCACCTGGTCGGCGAACAGCTCCGCGGCCATGATCCCGGGGAAGACGATGATGAACGGGATGCCCAGCTTGATGAACCCCGCCAGGAAGATCCCGCGCTGTCCGTCCGCCAGGCTGCGCGCCGCGAGCGTCCTCTGCGTGATGAACTGGTTCAGTCCCCAGTAGAAGAGGTTCGGGATCCACAACCCGCCCACGAAGACCGCGAGCCACGGCATTTCCGGATGGTTCCACGGCAACACCGTGCGCAGCTTGCCGTCCGCCGCTTCGAGGAAGGGATCGATCCCGCCCATCGCCCGAAAGCCGAGCACCGTCACCACGACACCGCCGAGGAGCAGCGCCACCCCCTGGATCAGGTCGGACCACACCACCGCCTTCAGCCCGCCGTAGATCGTGTAGCCGCCGGCCAGAATGCCGATCAGCCAGATGCCCAGTAGCGTGTCGATCCCGAAGATGGATTCGAGCGCCAGGGCCCCCGAGTAGAGCACCGTCGCCAGCGCCACGAACACGTACGCCGCCATGATGAAGCTCGCCATCAGGGTGCGGGTGCGCACGTCGTAGCGGAACTCCAGGTACTCCGGGATCGTGTAGATGCCTGCCTGCAGGAACCTCGGGAGGAAGAAGAGCCCGACCAGCACGAGGGTGACGGCGGCCATCCATTCATAGCTCGCGATTGCCAGCCCAAGATCGAATCCCTGGCCCGCCATCCCGACGAAGTGCTCCGTGGAGATGTTGGACGCGATCAGGGAGAAGCCGATCAGCCACCACGGCAGATTGCGCCCGGCCAGGAAGTAGTCGGCCGCGTCGTGCTTCCCCCGTGAGGCGTACAGCGACACGCCCACCACGAGGAGCAGAAAGCCGACGAAGGCGGCGACGTCGAGGGGTTGGAAGGACATGTGGGCGAGGCCAGCTGAGCGAGGGGCCGGAGGAGGGGTTGAAGGATAGGCGATGCCCGGAAGTGTTGCCAGAGACTTCGCGGCTCCGCCAATCTTGTGGATACGGTGCCTGCGGCAACCGTTCGTTACGCCGCTCAGCCCCCCCCGCGGAGAAACTCGAAATGCGCCCCCCGCTGCTCCCTGGATGCGTGGCCATCCTTCTCGGTCCATGGCTGGCCGCCTGCTCTGCGCCTGCTCCTTCCGGCCGGGCCGATGGCGGGGAGGGAGCTGCCGCCGCCGAAATCCCGTGGCCCGACCGCCTCGCCGAGTACCACTCGCATGTGGGCGATGTCCCGGAGTACCGGGCGATTCAGGCAGCACTCGCGCAGGGCTGGAACACGTGGGACAGCCGCGACGTGCTGCGCTACGTGCTCCTTCCCGAGGGCCTCGTGGTGGACCTGGCGATCAAGCGGCACGCATGGCTCGAAGAGGGCTACCTGGACGACGCGCTCATCGGGCGGCGCGGCGAGGACGTGGAGCGGATCCGTCCCGGCGTCCACGCGTTGGACGGTTCGTACATGCGGCTGGACATCGAGTGGCAGGGGCTTTCGGCCACGGTCGAGGCGGGCCACGCCGGGGACGACCTGGTGGTGCTGGTCACGCCGGGCGACGCGGTCTCCGCGGGCGAGGTCCAGGTCACGTCCCGCGAGACGGCCCCCACGGGATTTGTCCGCCACTTCGGCCCCGAAATGGCGGACAAACCTCCCCACTACGAACTGGTTGTCAGCGCGGGGCTGGCCTGGAACCGCACCGGCGCGGTCGAGTCCGCCACAGATGGCCTGGTAGCGCGGCTGCCCACCGGCACGCAAGCCATCCATGTCGCGGGAATCGCAGAGCGGGATCCCTACACCGGGACGCTACTCCCGCACCGCGTGGTGCGCCTGGACGGCGCGGTGGGAGTCTCGAGCGGACGACCCCGCAGCGTGGACGAGATCCGCACGGCGCTGAACGCCGCAGAGCAGGCACTGCAAGCCGGCGCCGAACGCTACGGCGACCTCGCGGACGCCTATCTGGCCGTGTCATCCGGAATCGCCTGGAACACCGTCTACGAGCCTCGCCACGACCGCGTCGTGTCTACAGTGGGCCGACTGTGGAACCGCGAGTACGGCGGCGTCGCCCTCTTCGGGTGGGACAACTTCTTCCTGGCCTACATGACGTCCCTCGACGACCGCCAGCTTGCGCTCGCCAACGTCATCGAGCACCTGCGCGGCGCGACGGCCGAGGGTTTCCTCCCCAACGACAACCGGGGCAACGGCAGCAAGTCGTGGGACCGTTCACAACCTCCGGTGGGCGGGATCATGGTGCGGGAAGTCTACCGGCGATACCCCGAGCGCTGGTTCCTGGAAGCCGCCTTCGATCCGCTGCTGGAATGGAATCGCTGGTGGCCGCAGAAGCGGCTGAACGCGGGGCTGCTCAGCTACGGATCACACGAGGCACGGAACCCGTTCGACGAACCGGACGTGCGCACGAAACGCACCGCCGGCTACGAGTCCGGCATGGACGACTCCCCGATGTACGAGGACGTCCCGTTCAACCCCGAGAAGAACACGCTTGAACTGCAGGATGTGGGGCTGACGAGCTTGTACATTGCCGATTGTCTGGCGCTGGCGGAACTGGCAAGGGTGTTGGGGCGATCCACCGAGGCCGAGGAGCTGGAGGAGCGCGCCCAGAGCTTCTCAGAAGCGCTGGACGGGCTTTGGGTAGAGGAGCGCGGCTACTACCTCAACTATCGCACGGACCTGAATCGATCGTCCGAGCGGCGCTCGCCCACACTGTTCTATCCGCTGCTCGCGGGGGTGCCCGGCGCGCCGCGGGCCGAGCGCATGATACGGGAGCACCTGCTCAACCCGGGGGAGTTCTGGGGTGACTACGTCCTCCCGTCCACAACGCGAGACGATCCATCGTTCCCCCGGCAGCGATACTGGAAAGGCGCGATCTGGCCGCCCCTCAACTTCCTGACCTACCTGGGGTTGCGGAAGGCGGAGGCGTATGACGTCGCGACCGAGTTGTCCCGGCGCTCGCTCGACATGTTCCTCTCCGAGTGGAACCGCAAGGGGTACGTCAGCGAGAACTACTCCTCGATCACGGGCGCGGGGGACGATGAACGCCTGTCGAGCGACCCATTCCACTCATGGGGCGGGCTCTTCGGCATCATGGCGTTCATTGAGGCGGGGTATCTGGCTGGTCCAGAGGAACCGTTGGGGGGCGGGAGGCCCTGATTCCGATAGAGGACGCCGGGGAATCCGGCTGCCGCTGCGTGCAACCCATTAGGCAAAGGTGTTGTCCATCCGATAACATCATGTGATCCGAATCAGGTCAGCGGAGGCCAGTGCCATGGGTCCAGAAACTGCTTTCTCCGAGTGCCGGTTCGCGGCGGTGCTCAATGCGGGAACCCCCCGCATCACACGGCCGGGAATCCGGCAGTAGCAATGGCTGCGTCCAATTCCGCGTCCGCGGCAGGGGTTGCCCCTCTGGTCCCGGGAGCGTGCGGTGCCGCACGAACCGGAACAGCTGGTGCAACCAATCACCGCCGTCCGGGTGTCACCGGTTGGAAGGCAGGAGAACCGGCGCATGACCGGAGACTCGGCTTGGTGACGGAAGCACAACTCATACAGCGGTTCAAAGACGGAGATCAGACGGTCGCGCGCTCGCTGTACGATTCGCACGTCGACCGGGTCTTCCGGCTCTGTTATCGGTTTGCGGGGGAGTACGATCTCGCCCAGGACTTTACGCAGGAGACCTTCGTGCGCGCTTTCACGAAGATCGGGACCTTTCGCGGCGAAGCGAAGTTCGGCACCTGGATTGCGGCCATCGCGACGACGGTGTCGTTGAACGGACTGAGAAAGGTGAAGCGCTCTCGTGGCCGAGAGATCGCCCTGGACGACCACATTTGCGGTCGCTCCACGGTGTCCGCCGTTGAACCCGACCTTCGGGCGGACCTCTACCGCGCGATCGACCGGCTTCCCGAGCGCAGCCGGGCCGTTTTCGTGCTTCACGATGTGGAAGGGTACACGCACCAGGAGATCGGCGAGATCCTGGGTATCAAGACGGGGACTTCGAAGTCTCAGCTGTTTCGCGCTCGAAGAAGATTGCGCGATGACTTGGCGGTGCATGCGGGGGAGTGGGCATCATGAGCGATTTTGATCGGTTTGTTGAGTTTGTTCGGCGAGAAGGGGCGGGGTACAACGCGCCGCCGGAGGTGCCTGGCGAGGCGATGTGGCGAGGGGTTGAGGCGCGGCTCGTTGGACACCTTTACCATGTGCCGCCAGTGGCGCCTCGCGAGGAGATGTGGGGGGTCATCGAAGCGGAATGGGCCTCGAGGGAGTCGGCGGCGGTCATTGAAATCGGCGGTAGGCGTCAGCCGGGGCAATCCCGCGCGTCTCCACGCCGTTGGCCTGTCCGGCCACGATGGTGGACCAGACGAGGGAACGCGGCTGGCTGGGCTACGGCACTGACGGCGGCCGCTTCGCTGGTCCTCGGCCTCGCTCTCGGCCGGAGCACGCAGACCACTCAACCCGTCGAGGGGACGGGCGTGCACTCCGCCCCAACCCCGGCTTCCGAGCCGGAAACGGCACTCAACGTGCCAGCAGCGGAGTTGCAGGCCACTCGGTCGGGGGAAAGTCCCGAGTTGAGCAATCAGGTGGCCACCGTCACCGACGTCGTGCGGACTGCGCCGGTGGTCGAGCCTTCCGGTACGCGCGGCGAGCCCAATGTCGGAGTGGTCGACGGCACATATCGTGAAGGGCCAGCGGTCTTGCCGGACCCCTTTGACACCGACGACCACTACCCTGCGACTCAGCACCTGGGGCGGGCCGCGACACTGCTTACCGCGTTCCGGATAGACCAGGGCACACCCGCGTCACAGCAGGATCTGGCGAGATGGGCCCGGGAACTGCTCGGGGACACGCGCGTGTTCCTTGACATGCCTGCGTCCCGGTCGCCCCAACAGCACGCCCTGCTCGAGGATCTGGAACTGGTGCTGATCCAGATTGCCCGTTTGGGTCCGGAAGCGCCTGGTTTCGAGTGGCAGTTGGCCCGGGAAAGCATGGAATGGCAGGGAACACTCATGCGATTGCGCGTGGCGAGTGACCTTGGAGAGACTTAACCCGAGTGGTGGATGTCACGGAGGAATGACGATGTACAAACTCACGCGAAAAGGCCTGGCGGCCCGTCTTCCAGGTGTTGGACTTGTCCTGGCCACTCTCGTAGTGGCGAACTCCGCGTTGATGATTGGCGGGGCGCGCGGGGGCCCCGGATACAGTTGCCTGTCAGCCCAGGAATCAGTTAGCAGACAGGAAGAGGAGCGGTTGTTTCTGGAGGCGCGGCGCGCCGTCAACCGGGAAGCGTTCGAACACGCCGCTGAACTCTTCGCAACCCTGCGAAACCTTCATGCGACAACGCGATTCGACGCCGACTCCTACTATTGGGAAGCTTTCGCCCGCTTCAGGCTGGGCGACTTGCCCGAGGCGCTGCTCCTCCTTGAGACGCTTACAGCCGGTTACGATTTGGCCACGGAAGATCAATACGGCAACAAAGGCCGCCTCTTTGACGAAGTCCAGGACCTGCGCCTTCGGATTCAGCGGCAGCAGGCGGAAAGTGGCGACCCCCAAGCCGCTGCGGAGGTCTTGCGTGTGTCCCGCGCGGTACTGCAAAGGGAACGGGCAGACTCGGCACAGCGGGCACATGTGGCGGCCGTGGCGGCGCAGCGGGCTCGAGGCGATTCAGTGCAGCGGGCATCTGTGGCGACCGTAGCAGCTGTGGTGTCCGGACAGGTCCAATTGGCTTCGGCTCAGCGGGCGGCTGCACAGTCCATTCGCCTGACGAGCGTAGAATCGGGTCGATTGTACACCTCCTACCGGACCCGAGAAGGTTGCGAGAACGAATCCGTTCAACAATCCGCGCTTACGGCGTTGCTACGTCTGGAAACCGACCGGATGGGATCCGTGCGCAGCGTGCTGGAGCGCATGGATGAATGCTCCGTCAATCTGCGCCGACAAGCGGCCAACTGGCTCGCACGACAGAACACGGAGGAAGCCGAACGAGAGCTGATCAAGATTGCCACGAGCAATCCGAATTCGGAAGTCCAGAATGCAGCGATAGTGGGACTTCGTCGGTTCGCGACCATAAACTCATTGCGGACACTATCCGAGTTCGCGCAGCAATCTAACGACGATGGTCTGCGAAGTGCGGCTGTCGTGGCCCTTGGGCGGAATCGACACGAAGGGGCAGGCGAGGTGCTCTGGCAGCTGTTTGGTGACTTGACTCAGCCGGAGGAAGTCCGCGCTGAGGTCTTTACCGCTCTTGGGCGACGCACCGACGTCTTTACGGATTCCTTGATTTCGTCCTACGGTCTGGTGGGTTCCGAGGGCCTCAAGATCAGCTTGCTGCAGACTCTCGGCCGCAGAGCGCGTACTGGAGAAGAGGAAGTAACGAATTGGTTGTTCGACCGGGCTCTGAATCAGCGGGAGTCGGTCAAGGTCCGCATGGCCGCCATCAGCGCCTGGGCTTTGGGACCGACGATTGATCTGGTGCGCGTGTCCGAGTCGTACGAATCGCTTGAGCCTGACCTCAAGGAACGGGTGTTCTTCGCTCTCTACCGCCGGTCTCTGTCCGCCTCCGATAGGGTGAAAGCCGCTCTGGTCGTCGACAAGATGATCGAGCTTGCGCGGCTGGAGACCGATCCGGAGGTGCGACAAAAGGCGGTCGCCTGGCTTGGCAACACGGAATCCGAGAGGGCGGTTGAATTCCTGCGCGAACTGCTGCGAATCGCACGGCCCGACACCGTGCCGAAGCCAGGAAGACCGAAGACACGAAGGTGAGGACACCACACACGGTACGGCTGCGGCTGTCGGCGGCAATCGCAATTGCCGGTGTTGGCTGCAGCGAGGGAGAAGATCTCACCGCCTCACCCGACGTCCCCACATTCGAAGGCTCGATCGACCTCGAGATCGGCGAGATCGACGGCGATGATCCATACCTCTTTACCAGGATCGAGTCGATCGTGGAGGACGCGAGCGGACGACTGATCGTCGCCGACCTCCAGTCCCACGAGGTACGCGTCTTCGGTCCCGAGGGTGACTTCCTGTTCCACTTCGGGGGCCAGGGAGAGGGCCCTGGCGAACTGACGGATCCCTGTTGCCTGGCGTTCGGCCCGGATGGTGAACTGTGGGTGCGGGAAAGCACCCGTTACAGCGCGTTCCGGCTGGAGGACGCGAGCGCGCAGTACGCCAGCGGACTGAGGATCGCTCACTCGGGGATAGGAATGGTTTCGCCGGTGAGCTTTGACGCCGAGGGCCGGCTTGTGGACATCGGGCCAGTCAACGGCCCCGACGGCGGCACCGTCATGGCACGTCTCCATCGGACTCCCGGCGATGCCGTGGACACCGTGTTGATGGCAGATCCGGACAGGCAGGTGACGGGCTCGACCACGGTGGAGCGCATGTTTGGAGAGACGCCGTGGATCTTTTTCGTCTACCAGCCCTTCGGCCCGAGATGGATTCACGCCCACGCGCCCGGCGGTGCATGGGCCGAGGCGATCACCTCCGCGTATTCGATCAACTACCACCATCCCGATGGGACCGTTTTCCGCATCGAGGGTCCGCCGCTCCACGGGCCGGCGTTGAGCCCGGACGAGCGGGGTCGTGCGCAAGCCTACCTGGACCGCGACCGGCAGCGGCTTGATCTTCAAAGCCATCCGTTCGCGATTCCGGACCGCAAACCGGCGCTCGCCGACATATTCTTCGATCGCTCTGGCCGGTTGTGGGTCGAGAAGACAGGCGCGGACGGAGACCAAATGCGACAGGCCGATGTCTACATGGGCGCCGAGTTGGTGGCACGGTATCGCTGGCCGCGGCGCGTCCGTACGGGCGATGTCCCCTGGGCCAGCGAGTCGTTGCTGTACGGCACAACCCGCGACTCGCTGGATGTCCAGCGTGTGGCGCGGGTACGCTTTCGCCCCGTATCCTGATGCTTGAGTCCGACAGTCGGCGCCGGTGAGCTTGACGTCGTCCCGCCGGGGTACGTGCGGCTGTACACCCTCGGGAAGCAAAGGATGAGCGACATGTGGCGGATTGCGATTCGGTTGGTGTTAGTGGCGTCTCTCGCGCAGACGGAAAACGCCTGCAGCGAGGGAGAGGATCCCACCGCCCCACCAGAGGTTCCGATCTTCGAGGGCTCGATCGACCTCGAGATCGGCGAGCTCACCGGCGATGATCCGTACCTCTTCACATACGTTGGGTCGATCGTGGAGGATCCGCGGGGACGGGTTGTGGTTGCCGACATGCAGACCAGCGAGATTCGTGTATTCGATCCCGACGGTCGCTTCGCGTTCCGCTTCGGCGGCCACGGAGAGGGCCCCGGCGAACTGACGGACCCCTGCTGCCTGGAGTTCGACCCGGATGGTGAGCTATGGGTGCGCGAGAGTACTCGCTACAGCGTGTTCAGGCTTGATTCGGCGAGCGCAGAGTACGTGGGAGGACTCAGAAGCCCCAATCCGTCGGTCGTTGCCATGGGTCCATTCACCTTTGGCCCGGACGGCCAACTCGTCGATATCGGACCCTTATTTGGCGGCGACGATGGGAGTGTCTGGGCACGGTTTCACATAGGTGCTGACGGGGTCGTGGATACCGTGATTCTGGCGGAGCCGGAACGCCAGCACGTCTCTCAAGCCACGGTGCCGCGCATGATCGGGAACTTCCAGGCCATCGTCTATCTCAACCAGCCGTTCGGTCCAATGTGGGTGCACGCCCACGCTCCCGGCGGTGCATGGGCCGAGGCGATCACGTCCGCGTATTCGATCAACTACCACCATCCCGATGGGACCGTATCCCGGATCGAGGGTCCTGCGTTCCAGGGGCCGGCGCTCAGCCCTGAGGAACGCACCCGCGCACAGGCTGGGATCGACCGCGAACTCGAGCGAGCCGACATCGCGAACCACCCGTTCGAGATTCCCGACCACAAGCCTCCGCTGGATGGGATGTTTTTCGACCGCAGCGGCCGGCTGTGGATCGAGAAATCGATTGCGGACGGAGAAGAAACACGAGGAGCGGATGTCTACGACGGCATGACGCTGGTCGCTCGATACCGCTGGCCGATCCGCGTGAGTAAAACATTCACCACCTGGGCCACCGAGTCCGTGCTGTACGGCATGACGCGTGACTCGCTGGATGTCCAGCGCGTGGCGCGTGTGCGCTTCGAGCCAGTTTCCTAGGGCAGGGGCTCAGCGTTGCCATGGCGCCCCGACTCAACCGGGTCCATCGGCAATTGGGAGACAGAGCATGACGACCAGCAACAACACCTCGTCTCCAGCCCAAGTCCTCAGCTGTCTCGTCCTCGGCTGTCTCGTCCTCGCCCTCGCAGGCTGCGATTCGGGCACCGGATCCCCCGGTACACTCCACACCGATTCCGCCGGTATCGCGATCGCGACGGCGCTCGAGCCACTCTGGGGACCCGGCGAGGGCTGGGCGGTCAGCACGGAGCCCCTGGTCGAGATCGGCGCCGCAACCGGTGCGAAAGAGTACCTGCTCGACAACGTGGTGGGCGCCGCACGGCTGAGCAACGGCGACATCGTGCTCGGGGAATGGATGAGTGGCGAGCTGCGCCGCTACGACAGCAGCGGCACATTCACGTGGCGGGCGGCAGGACGGGGCGAGGGTCCGGGTGAACACGCTTTGCTGAGGTACCTGGGCGCGCTCGCCGGCGACTCCGTGGTGACGTGGGACATCGGACTGCGTCGGGCGCAGGTCTTTGCGCCCGACGGAGTGGTGGCGCGCACCATGCGGGTTGACGCGCCGTGGCCCGGGTTCCTGCCCAGGATCGCGTTCGGCGCGTCAGGGCGTGATCTGGTCATAACCCTGGCGGACGAGAGGGGTGGCACTCCAGACGGAGTGGTGCGGTGGCCGGGCCTCCGGATTGCGACGGTCTCCCTCGAGGATGCGACGGTGACCGCGGTGATGGACGTTCCGGGTGGCGAGCAGGTGATCGCCAGACAGGGCAGGCTGTCCATGGCGTACACCTTCGGCAAGGAACCGAAGTTCGCTGTCACCGGCGACCGCCTGGCACTGGTCGATACGGAAGTCTTCTCCATTCGCTCGATTTCCCTGGCGGACGCGACCACCGCGGCGATTCTCCGGCGAAGCGAACCGATCCGCGAGGTGACCAGCGCGGATGTGGACGCCTACATCGAATGGATGATCGCGAGGAACATGTACGGCGGGCGAACGAGGGAAGAGCTTGAACCCTCCATACCGGGGTGGCGCGAGGACCCCATGGCGTCGACCCTTCCGGTGCTGCAGTCGATCCATCTGGATGCTGCCGGCAACCTCTGGGTGGAGCCGTATTCCCCGCACGGCGCCGAGGTGCCTCCATTCGAGGTGTTATACGCCGGACGGAACCTGGTTGGGCAGCGTCGCCGTGCCGCCGGGCATGGACCTGGGCTCCAGAGGGCTCGGGGCGCCCTTCGAGATCGGCGAGGACTACATCCTCGGCCTCTGGCGTGACGCGCAGAACGTCGAGTACGTGCGGATGTACGGTCTGGAGAAGTAGCCGACCTCTGACGGCCCCCCCGCCGCCGCAGGCGTTCACCACACGCTCCTACCCCTCCGTCACATCCGCCGACCAGGTAACGTCGACCGCCCCCTTCAGGCTGCACGCCGTCGGGCACTTCGACACATGCGTCGCCAGCGCGCGGTCCACCTTGTCGCGCGGGGCGCCAGCGGGCAGCCGGATCGTGTAGTGCGCATGGATCTTCGTCAGCACCACCATCCGGTCGACGACCTCGTTGACGCCTTCGGCCGTCACGCTGATCGCGTCGTTTGCCATCGGGATCCCGCGCACCTCCAGTGCGCCGTTGAGGGTCCCGAGTAGTCAGCCGGCGGCCGCCGCGACCAGATAGTCGACCGGCAGGGGCCGATCCGGTTCCGCGTCCAGGCGATAGTGCGCCTTGATCGGTCCGTGAACGCCGAAGTCGATTTCGGTGCCGTCTTCCAGGGTCGCGCGCCGGTGGATGCCGTCCACCTTGGCGACTGTGGAGCGTGCGGTGTAGAAGGGTTGGCTCATGCGGACGAACTCGTCGGATGTGGGGAGCAGGTTTCTCGGAAGGTACCCGGCTGTCACGGCCGGGGGAAGCCGGCTACCCGGTCCCCACGATCCGCCCGTACAACTCCGGGTCGGTCGCGCCTTCCGTATTGAAGACCAGCACCCGTGAACGCTCGTTCAACCCGATCGCACGGCGCCGCTCCTCGTCCCGCGCGACCTCGATCAGCCCCAGCAGCCCCGCCACCCCCGATTCCCCGCCCTCGAACGGCTCCCCCAGCGCGCCCCGTGCGGCAGCGCGCATGAGCGGCGCGATGCCGCCGTCCGGCACGGTCATGAACGCATGCGCGCCTGCTACCAGGATGTCCCACGCCAGCGGCGACACCTCCCGGCAGCTCAGCCCCGCCATGACGGTGTGCAGGTCCCCGCGGCTGGGCTCCGGTCGTCCGGCGCGTGCGCTGCACAGGAGGCCGTCGGCGGCTTCCGGCTCGACGATCACCGCCACGGGACGATCTTCGCCGAGTTGCTCCCAGAGGTGCCCGATCACTGCCGCCGCCAGGCCACCGACCCCGCCCTGGATGAACACATGGCTGGGAAGCTGTGCACCACCGGGGACGCGTGCCGCGGAAGGCGCGGTGTCCCGCTGTGGGATGGCCGATGATATATCGATGGTGATTTGCCATGCCTGTAGCATACTCAGGGCCTCCTGAATCATGACCGTATATCCCACCATGACCACACGGGGAATATCCATGTAGCCGGGATACGACGTGTCCGAGATCACCGTCCAGCCGTGCTCGCGCGCGTCCCGTGCCGCCTGCGTGACGGCCTCGTCGTATTCTCCGTCAACCCGGACAACGCGCGCGCCGAAGGCCCGGATGGCGTCCGCGCGAACCTCGGTGACATGCCCGGGAAGGTAGACCACAGCCTCGCAACCGAACATTCCGGCGCCCCACGCGACCGACCGGCCGTGATTGCCGTCTGAAGCACAGGTGACGGTCAACCCGGCCGCGCCAGCGCCTCCCTCCTTCATCACCTGCCGTACCCCGTACGCCCCGCCCAGCGCCTTGAAGCTCCCGAGCCCGAAACGTCCGCTCTCATCCTTCACCCAAACCGACTCCAGCCCCAGCTCGGACGCCAGAATCGGTGCGGCCCTCATGGGAGTCGGATGGTAGCCGGGCCAGGAGCTGATCTCGGCGTACGCGTCACGGTGGGCTTCGAGACCTATGATCGGCTTCAGCCGGTTCGGGTATGGCACCGCCGAAGCGGCGTTCGGGTTCAGCGTCCAGCTCACTGGTGGAGTCCTCTCATCTGCATTGTCCGAGTTTTGCCATGCGGCGTCCGGCTATGGCGACGCCCCCGCACCCCACCATATTACCTTCGTTTGGCTATGGATGTCCGTCATTTGTTTACGAAACCCTGGAAGCACCGAACACCGGGCCCGCGCGAGGCGCTGCCTGGACGACCGGAGGCGCTGAGCGTACCCGGCCTCCACTACGTAAGCGGCAACCGGATCAAGCCGCCCTTCCCCGAGGGCTTCCAGCGGGCGTACGTCGCCATGGGCTGCTTCTGGGGTGCCGAGCGCATTTTCTGGGAACTCCCCGGCGTGTATTCGACTGCGGTGGGTTATCAGGGCGGCCCGACCCCCAACCCGACGTACCAGGAGGTTTGCTCCGGCGGAACCGGACACACGGAGGCCGTCCTGGTCGTCTTCGACCCTGACAGGGTCCACTACGGGACGCTGCTCGCGGCATTCTGGGAGGGACACGATCCCACCCAGGGGATGAGACAGGGAGCCGACGTCGGCACCCAATACCGGTCGGCCGTCTACACCGTCGGCGACCGGCAGTTGCGCCTGGCGGAGGATTCACGGGTCCGCTACAAGGCCGAGCTCGCGCGGATGGGCTTCGGCGCGATCGCCACGGAGATCGCGGAGGCTCCGGAATTCTACTACGCCGAGGAGTACCACCAGCAGTACCTGGCGAAGAACCCCGGCGGTTACTGCGGCATCGGCGGGACCGGCGTCTCCTGCCCCAGCGGCGTCCTCGAGCCCGCCGAGTAGGAACGGGATGACGCCTTCAAACCGGCCCCTGAACGGCCCTCCGTGGCGAGCGCCCCTCTACGACATCCTCTTCGAGGCTGACAACGGCGCGGCCACGGCGTTTGACGTCTGTCTGATCTTTGCCATCCTGGCCAGCGTCCTCGTGGTCATGCTGGACTCGGTAACGACGATCGTCGAGCGGCATCACCAGCTGCTACTCGTGCTGGAATGGGTTTTCACGATCCTCTTCACCATCGAGTACGCGGTAAGACTGGCGGCTGTCCAGTCGAAGCGGAGGTATGCGCGCAGCTTCTTCGGCATCGTCGACCTTTTCTCCATCATCCCGACGTACCTGAGCGTTCTCCTGCCGGGCGCGCAGTTCCTCGTCATCATCAGGGTGCTCCGGGTGCTCCGGGTGTTCCGGGTCCTCAAGCTGGTACGGTACCTGGGCGAAGCGCGGACTCTGGGCCGGGCGCTGTCGGCCAGCCGCTACCGGATCGCGGTCTTCCTGATCACGGTGCTGACCCTCGTCGTGATCCTGGGCTCCTTCATGTATCTCATTGAAGGCGCCGACGCGGGGTTCACGTCCATTCCCGTGTCCGTCTACTGGGCCGTGGTCACGCTGACGACGGTAGGGTTCGGGGACATCACGCCGGACACGGCGGTCGGACAGTTCCTGGCCGCGTTGATCATGCTCATGGGCTACGGGATGATCGCCGTGCCGACGGGTATCGTGAGTGTCGAGTTGGCCCACGCCGCCGGACGGACGGAAGCCGCCCCGGGTCTGCGGATCCTTGTCTGCTTGGGGTGCCACAGTGGCGCTCACGACGAGGATGCCCGGTTCTGCAAGAAGTGCGCAGGGACGGTGGTGGCAGTGGGGGACCTATGACCGACAGGAAGTCACCGGGGTCACCCGACCCGGGGTCGCCTTCGATTTCGTTGTCGGACGCCCGCGACAAGACGATCGACCTCCTGAGCGAGTGTTTTGCCCAGGACCTGCTGTCCATGGACGACTTCGAGAGGCGACTGACGCTGGCCCACAACGCTCGCACCATGCCCGAGTTGGGGTCCGCGTTGAAGGGGCTTCGTCCCGCGGTGGGCACGGCCGGGGCTGACAGGGAAGGGCCTCTGGCGACGATCCCCCGCTACGCCCCCGACGTGCCGGCAACCAGGGTCAGACCGACCGACCGCGCGATCGCGGTGTTCGGAGAGACCAAGCGGGTCGGGCGCTGGATTCCGGCCGAACGGAACACCGCCGTCGCCGTCATGGGTTCGAACGTGATCGATCTCAGGGAAGCCCTGCTGGGACCCGGCGAATCCGTGTTCACGGCCGTCGCGGTGATGGGATCGGTGGAAGTCATCGTCCCGCCGGAACTATATGTGCAATGTGTGGGTTCGGCTCTCTTCGGCAGCTTCGAGCAGCGCGAGCCGAGTCCTTCGCTCGGCGGCCTGGATGCCCCCACAGTCCGGATCGACGGCTTCGCCATCTTCGGTTCGGTCGAGGTCGAGGTGCGTCACGCGGGCGAATCCAGGCGCGATGCCAGGCGTCGCCGCCGGCGGGAAAAGAAGGAGCGGCGTCGGAATCGTCGCTACCGGAAGTAAGAGGCCGCCGCATCTTTGCGTCCGGCGTCCTGCCGCCGTACCCTACCCGCGTTCCATGTCGCATCACGCGACCCCACCCCCTTCAGGAGGCGATCAGCTCATGTTCAACACGGACAATGCCAAGCTCAGGGAACTGACCCACAATGCGCTGCGCATCGTGGCCGGTTTCCTTTTCTCGCTGCACGGGGCTCAGAAGCTCTTCGGCGTCCTGGGCAGAGACGCGGTGGAAAGCCTGGCCAGCCGAATGGGGGTTGCCGGGATCCTGGAGTTCTTCGGCGGACTGCTCATCATGGCCGGGCTGTTCACGCGGCCGGTGGCCTTCCTGGTAGCAGGCCATATGGCCGTGGCCTACTTCATGGTGCATGTGCCGCAGGGCTTCTGGCCGATCATGAACGGGGGCGAACTGGCGGCCTTCTACTGCTTCACCTGGCTCTTCTTCTTCACGCACGGGGCGGGGAAGTACTCGCTCGACGGCTGGATCGCGTGCAGGAAGGGCGACTAACGCAGGAAGGCAGGAAGGGCGACTGGCGCCCCTCGGCGGTGCTCGACCAACACCGCCTCAGCAGTGCTCTTCGAACGCGGCCTGCAGGTCGCCGGCGATCGCGGGGGCGGACCGACCTTCGATCTGGAAGCGCTCGAGCATCAAGACCACGTCGCCGTCCTTCAGGAGCGCGATCGACGGCGATGAGGGCGGATAGCCCACCAGATGTCGCCGCGCGGCGGCGGTGGCGTCGAGGTCCTGTCCTGCGAAGACCGTGACCTTGTGGTCGGGCTGCTTCTCGCCCTGCAGGGCCATCATCACTGCCGGTCTGAAAATCCCGGCGGCGCAACCGCAGACGGAGTTGACCGCCACGAGAACGGTCCCGTCCAGGGCGTCCATCGCCTGGCCGACCTGGTCCGCATCGCGGAGTTCGTGGAAGCCAAGCTGGGCCAGTTCGTGCCGCATGGGGGCGACCATCATCTCGGGGTAGGGCATATTCGTCCAAGTCCTCTTCGTCGGTGCTTGTGCGGGGTGCTACACGGGTTCCATTAGTCTATCGGGGAATGCGTCCCGTTTCCAGTGGGACTGGCAACAACCCCCCTCCCGGGCTGATATTTGTAGCAGGAGGAGGATTCGGATGGAAGTTGTCCGCCTGCATGTGAATGGAGACGATCACGTCTGCGGGGTGCCAGCCCACTACACGCTGCTGGAAGCGCTGCGCTACGGGCTCGGCCTGACCGGCTCGAAGCAGGGGTGTGACAAGGGTGACTGCGGGGCCTGCACGGTGATCGTGGACGGGCGGGCCATCCTGTCGTGCATCACGCCGGTGTGGGAGGCCGAGGGGCGCGACGTGCGCACCGTCGAGGGTCTCGCGAACGGAACCGAGCTGCACCCCGTCCAGGACGAGTTCGACCTCAACGGGGCCGCGCAGTGCGGGTTCTGCACACCCGGCATCCTGTGCAGCTCGGTGGCGCTGCTGGACAGGAACCCGTCGCCGAGCCGAGACGAGATCAGGGTGGCGCTGGCGGGCAATCTGTGCCGGTGCACCGGCTACGAGAAGATCTACGATGCGGTCGAGGCGGCGGCCGGGAGGCTGGACCCGTGAGTCGGTGGCTCCCATGACGAAGCGCAACGGTGCCCGCGGCGGAGAGGACGGCTTCTCCACGATCGGCCGCCCGATGCGGAAGGTCGACGGGCTGGCCAAGGCCACGGGCCGGGCTCGCTACACCGACGACATCCGGCTCCCGGGAATGCTCCACGGCAAGATCCTCAGGAGCCCGCACCCGCACGCGCGCATCGTGGCCATCGACACGTCCCGCGCCGAGGCGCTGGAGGGTGTCCACGCCGCCGTGACCGGCCGCGACATGCCCACGACCTACGGGATCATCCCGTGGACGCCGGATGAGTACCCGCTGTGCGTGGACCGGGTCCGCTACATCGGGGACGGCGTGGCGGCGGTCGCCGCGGTGGACGAGGACACGGCCAACGCCGCGCTCGGCCTCATCGACGTCACGTACGAGGAGCTGCCCGCATACCTGGACCCCCACGAGGCCATCGCCGCCGATTCGGGCCCGTACATCCACGAGCCGCGCAAGCCGGGGTGGAACGGGAACATCACCAAGGTGGTAAAGCTCGCGTTCGGCGATGTCGAAGCCGGGCTCGAGGACGCGGACCTCGTCGTGGAGGGCGACTACTTCTTCGAAGGAACGACCCACACGCCCATCGAGCCGCACTGCGCCATCGGGCTCGCCGAGGGCAACGGCAAGCTCACCGTGTGGTCGGCGACCCAGGTTCCCCACTACCTGCACCGCGAACTGGCCCGGGTGCTGGATGTCGACCCGGCCCAGGTCCGTGTCATACAGCCCCCGGTCGGCGGCGCGTTCGGGGGCAAGTCCGAGCCCTTCGACCTGGAGTTCTGCGTCGCCAAGCTGTCCATGAAGACGGGCCGGCCGGTCAAGATTCTCTACACGCGGGAAGAGGTCTTCTACTCCCACCGCGGCCGCCACCCTTTCCACATGCGCTACAGGACCGGCGCCACCCGCGACGGCATGCTCACCGCGGTCGACTCCGAGATCGTCATGGACGGGGGTGCCTATGCCTCGTTCGGGCTGGTGACGACCTACTACTCCGGGCAACTGCTCACGGCGCCCTACCAGATGCCCGCCTACAGCTTCCACTCCACCCGCGCCTACACGAACAAACCGGCGTGCGGACCGAAGCGGGGTCACGGCTCGGTCCAGCCGCGCTTCGCCTTCGAGGTGCAGCTTGACCGGATCGCCGAGAGGTTGTCCATCGACCCCATCGAACTGCGCAGGCGCAACTTCATCGGGTCGAACACGCGCACCGTGAACGACTTGAGGGTGACCTCGAACGGCTTCCTGGAGTGCCTGGACGAGGTCGAGCGGGCCAGCGACTGGAAGCGAAAATACCGGCGGCTGCCCTTTGGTCGCGGGGTGGGAGTGGCGGGCTCAACCTACATCACGGGCACCAACTACCCCGTCTACCCCAATGACATGCCCCAGTCCGGGATCCAGCTGCAAGTGGACCGGTCGGGCCGCGTCGCGGTCTTCTCGGGGGCGTCCGAGATCGGGCAGGGGGTCGATTCGATGGTGACGTACATCGTCGCCGAGGAGCTGGGCGTGCCGCTGGAACATGTGCGGGTCCTCGCCGGGGACACCGACTTCACCCCGGTGGACCTGGGCGCGTACTCGTCCCGGGTGACGTTCATGCTCGGCAACGCGTGCATCGAGGCGGCCCGGAAGCTCAAAGCGAAGGTTCGCGAGGCGGTCGCGGCGGAGTGGGGGGCGAAGCCGGGTGAGGTGCTGCTGGCGGGGGGACTCGCGGTGCGGGCGGGCGATACCGGGACGAGCATGCCGCTCCGCGTGGCCTTCAACCTGGCCGAGGCCATGTTCGGGACCCTGGGTGCGACTGGGTCATACAACACGCCCAAGGACGTGCATGGGACGTACCGTGGGGCGACGATCGGAGCCTCGCCGGCGTACTCCTTCACGGCGCACGTGGCCGAGGTGGAGGTGGACGTCGAGACCGGATTCGTGACGGTCGAGAAGATCTGGATCGCGCACGACTGCGGGCGCGCCCTGAACCCGGTGCTCGTGGCCGGCCAGATGGAGGGATCGGCGTACATGGGCTTCGCCGAGGCGCTCATGGAGGAGCAGATCTTCAAGACGGCAGACCAGGGACGCGCGGGGCTGCACAACGCGCCGTCGCTCCTGGACTACAGGATCCCGACGAGTCTCGATACCCCCGCGCTCGAGTCCCTGATCGTCGAGTCCATCGACCCCGAGGGGCCCTACGGGGCGAAGGAGGCCGGAGAAGGGCCGCTGCATCCGTCGATTCCGGCCATCGCGAACGCCATCCATGACGCGGTGGGCGTGCGGATGGACTCGCTGCCATTCTCGCCGCCGCGGGTGTGGCGGGCGTTGCAGGCGGCGCCAAGGGATTCCTGGCGCACCGTTCTGACAGACAGCGTGAGGGCGGCGGGGGTCGGAGGAGCGAAGTGAACCAGTTGCCGGAGTCTCGTCGATCGGCGCCGCGGGCCTGGCGCGTCGTCAAGACCGTGCTGATGCTCGGCTTGCTGGGAGCGCTCGTGTGGCAGAGCCGGACGGGCATTGACGGGGGCTCGGCGGCGGTGCTCCAGCCTCCCGCGGCCGCCGAGCCCCAGCGCCCCGCCTCCGGTACGCCGCGCGACTGGGAGATCGCCCGCGAGCAATTCACCTGGGCACGCGACCAGCGCCCGGACACCTTCCCCCGTTTCGGGGACCTCCTCGCGCGCATCGGTGAGCGCTTCGTCGGCACGCCCTATCAGCCGCACACCCTGGAAGTTCCCGGCCCCGAACGGCTGGTCATCAACCTGGAAGCCCTCGACTGCGTGACCTTCGTCGAGAACGTGCTGGCACTCGCGCGGCTGGCGTGGGCCGACCCGCCCGGCCTCGCCGCCGACCCCGCCGGCTTCCGGGCCGCCTTCCGGGACGAACTCACCCCGATCAGGTACCGGGACGGAACGCTGGACGGCTACGCCAGCCGCCTCCACTACTTCTCCGAATGGATCGCGGACAATGAAGCCGCGGATCTGGTGGACGCGATCTCCCGGGAGCTGGGCGGCGCGCCCGACGGCACGGCCATCGACTTCATGTCCACCCACCCGGACGCGTACCGCCAGCTCGCCGATCCAGCCACCCTGGCCGAGATCGCACGGATCGAGGGCCGCATCGGTGCGGTGGAGCGCTTCTACATCCCCGAGGACGAGATCGCTGCTGCTGCGCACCTGATCCGCGACGGCGACATCATCGCGGCGACGAGCACGGTCGCCGGGCTGGACATCGCGCACACCGGGATCGCGGTCTGGCGAGATGGCGCCCTCCGGCTCCTGCACGCTCCCCTGGTGGGGTCCCATGTGCAGCTCAGCGACGAGTCGCTGGCCGAGCGGATCGTGCGGATCGGGGGCCAGGACGGGATCATGGTCGCGCGGCCGCTGGCGCCCGGCGGGCTGCTCACGTCGGATCTCTGAGGCACCCGTCAGACGATGCTCCGACTGCACCCCTTCCGGTATCACCGCCCCCGCACGATCGAAGAAGCCGTCTCCCTGCTGGCCGAGTTCGGCGACGACGCGATGCCCATCGCCGGGGGCACCGACCTCATGCCCAACATGAAGCACCGGCTCTTCACCCCGGGGCACGTGGTGTCGCTGAACGGCATCGCCTCCATGCGCGGCATCGGCACCACTCCTTCCGGAGACCGCCTCCGAATCGGCGCGCTGGAAACGCTGGCCGATGTCTCGTCCCACCCGGCGGTGCGGCGCCACTTCTCCGGCCTTGCCGACGCTGCCGGTCTCGTCGCCGGGCCGCAGCTCCGCAACATGGGAACCATCGGCGGCAACGTCTGCCTGGACACCCGCTGCACATACTACAACCAGACGGAGTTCTGGCGCGCCGCCCTTGGCTACTGCCTCAAGAAGGACGGCACGGTCTGTCACGTAACCAAGGTCGGCAGGAAATGCGTGGCCGCGCACTCGGCGGACACCCCACCCAACCTGATCGCCCTGGGTGCCGGCCTGAGCCTGACCGGACCCGGCGGGACACGGGAGATCGATGCCGGGGACTTCTTCGTGACCGACGGAATCCGAAACACGCGCAAGGCGCCCGACGAGATCCTCACCGAGATCACGATCCCCGTCAACAATGGCCGTCACCGGAGTGCCTACCGGAAGCTGCGACAGCGGAATTCGATCGATTTCCCCTTGCTGTCGGTGGCCGTGGCGGGCGAATTCGAGGAAGACGGGACCGTGGCCGGGCTGACGGGAGTGGTGTCGGCCCTGGGCGCGAGGCCGCGGGTGCTGGCGGGCTGGATGGAGATCGCCGCGGGCGAGCCGCTCCGCAACGGAGTGATCGACGCGCTGGCCGAGCGGGCGTGGTCGCAGTGCCGGCCGCTCGAGAACGCCATTGTGGACGCCGAGTGGCGCCGGGCGATGGTGCCCGTCTACGTGAAGCGGGCACTGAAGGGGCTGGCCGAGGACATGAGTCAACAGTCGGGAGACGGACAATGAATGACGGGCGTAGCATGTACCGTGAACTCACCTGGGCGCCCGCGTGGGTCTGGGTGCTGATCTGGGGTGCCTGCCTGCTGGCTGCCGGGACGATGGCGCACGGGGCATATCAGCATGCGATCACGGGAGTGCCGTTCGGGGACTCGCCCATGTCGACTCTGGGCCTGAGCCTGGTTGCCGGTGGCGTGATGCTCTTCCCGATCCTCATGACCGCGATGTTCATGCGACTGGACGTGGAAGTGCGCGCCGACCACCTCCTTGTCTCCTTCGGGCCGGTCCACCTGGTGCGCAAGCGGATCCTGTACGCCGACATGGAGTCCGTCCGTCCGGTGACGTACAGTGCGATTCGCGAATTCGGCGGGTGGGGGGTCCGATGGAGAGGCAGGAGAACGGCGTGGACCATCCGCGGTAGCGAAGCGCTAAGGATCACCTTGCGGAGCGGCAAGGAAGTCTACGTGGGATCGCAGTTCCCGCAGAGGCTCGCGGGGCGCATGGAGGTCGCGATGCGGGCCGCGTAAGCAGCCCGCGGCAGGAGCCTCGCCGCTCACGGCGACCGTGTAGTTCCGTACGCTCGCTCCAGCACCATCGCGAACCCCATGCCACCGGCGGCGCACACCGTCACCAGGCCGAACTGGCCGTCGCGCCGTTTCAGTTCGTTCAGCAGCGTGACCGTCAGGCGTCCTCCGGTCGCGCCGAAAGGGTGACCGATGGCGATGGAGCCTCCCATCACGTTGATCGCCGCCGGGTCGGGGTGCCCGACGGGGCCGGGGCGGCCGAGTTCCTCCCTGCAGAAGGTGTCCGAGTCCCAGGCCTGGAGGTTGGAAAGCACCTGGGCGGCAAAGGCCTCGTGCATTTCCAGCAAGTCGATGTCGGCCATGGTGATGCCTGCGCGGTCCAGGGCGGCCGGCGCGGCGTAGGCGGGTCCCTGGAGCAGCTGGGCGCCCGGATCGAGGGCGCTGAAGGCGTAGCTGCGGACGTAGCCGAGCGGTTCCATCCCGAGTTCGCGCGCCCGGGCAGGCGACATGAGCAGCACGGCCGATGCGCCGTCGGTCAGAGGCGAGGCGTTGCCCGCGGTGACGGACCCGAACTTGCGGTCGAAGACGGGACGCAGTCCGGACAACGCCTCCATGGAGGTGTCGGGCCGGATTCCGTTGTCACGTTCGGCGACGTCGTGGTATCGGGGCGGCACGTAGACCGGAGCGATCTCGTCCGTGAGCCGCCCGTCTTCGGTTCCGGCGTGCGCCTTCAGGTGCGACCCCAGCGCCCATCGGTCCTGATCCTCCCGGGAGATGCCGTTTTCCTTGGCCATGCGCTCGGCCGCCTCGCCCATGGTCTCGCCCGTGGAGTACTCGGCGATGGCGGGCGCCACCGGAACGAGGTCACGCGGCCGAATCCCGGAGAAGGCCCGGAGTCGGGCACCGAGTGTCCTGGCGCGCGAGGCCGACACCAGCGTTCTGGCCAGCCGGTCCGACGCGAGGATGGGGATACGGGACAGGCATTCGGCGCCGCCGGCGATCACCACGTCGGCGTACCCGCTCTCGACGAGGTTGACGCCGTCGGAGATCGCCTGGTTCGCCGATGCGCACGCCCGCGAAACGGTGACGGCCGGCACGTCCTTCGGGAGCGTCCCCAGCCCGACTTCACGGGCAATGTTCGGGGCCTGCGGGTCGTGCACGACCGTACCATAGACGAGATGGTCTACTGTTTCCGGGGGCAGCTGGGTGCGAGCCAGGAGTTCCGTAACTGCGTGACGGCCGAGGTCGATGGCGGCGAGACGGGCAAAGTGGGTACCCGACTTGGCGAAGGGTGTGCGACAACCTGAAATGACTGCGGTCTGCATTCGGCACCTCGGGAATTGTAGTTGGCGAGGCCGCTTACGCTTGCGTCCGCGGCATGCCCGGTGCCAGGCAGAGGGTGTCAACCCGCCACCTGCCTTCCCCGGCGAGGGCGTTCACGCCACTTTACCACATTCGATCGGACACCGCATCAACGGACGCGCCTGTGAAAGCCGTCGAATTCAACGTAACGATCCCCGGATTCATCCTCACGAAGAGCCTGGGCCGCATGACCAGGTCCTTCGTGTACGGCCGGCCTTCCGGATTGGCAATGGTGGAAAGGGCCACCCCGGTGATTCCGGGGGACGACTGGGTCAGGATCGAAGTCCTCCTGTGCGGGATCTGCGGGAGCGACCTGGGGAACATCTCCTATGAGTCCAGCCCGGCCATGGAGCCGTTCGGGTCGTTTCCCGCGGTGCTCGGACACGAGATCCTCGGCCGGGTTGTGGAGACCGGGCCGGGAGTCACCCATGTTGTCACGGGCCAGCGGGTCGTGGTGGACCCGATGCTCCATTGCGAAGCCCGGGGTTGGGAGGAGGGGTCGTGGTGTCCCTCGTGCGCTTCCGGCGGCCATTCCACCTGCGAGATGTCGGGCGAGGAGGGACCCCCGCCGATGGCGTTGGCACCGGGGCTGACCATCGGCTATCACCGAAGCCTCCCGGGCGGTTGGGGCGAGCAGATCGTCGCACACAGGAGACAGGTCTTTGCGGTTCCCGAGGCGATCCCCGACCGGGTCGCCGTCCTGGCGGAGCCTTTTTCCATCGGTGTCCATGGTGTGCTGCGAAGTCGCGCGCTTCGTTCCCCGGGGCCGATTCTGGTGATCGGTAGCGGTACGATCGCCCTTGCCACGATCTGGGCCCTTCGCGCCCTGGGCTACACCGGCCACCTGGTCGCGCAGGCCAAGCGCCCTCATGAGGTGGCGCTGGCGCGGGCGCTCGGCGCAAATGAGACGGTCACCCCGGGCGCCGAGGCGCGTCAGGCGCTCGTCGATACCGGTGCACAGGCGTACATGCCCGTGGTCGGCGACGAGGTGTACGCCGGCGGGGGTTTCGACACGGTCTTCGACTGCGTGGGCAGCCAGTCCAGCATGATGCAGTCCCTGCGGTTCGCGTCGGCCCGGGGGCGGATCGTGCTGCTCGGGTGCGCCGGACAGATCCGGAAGCTCGACCTGACGTTCCTGTGGGCCAGGGAGCTCCAGGTCGAGGGCTGCGTAGGGTACGGAGTCGAGGAATGGGATGGACGGAGGCTGCACACCTTCGACATCACTCTGGAGAGGATGGTGGCCGGCTTGGGCCCGCTGGGCGACCTGGTCACGCATGTCTTCCCGCTGGCGCAGTATCGGGACGCGCTCGGGGCAGCGTACGACCACCGCCGCAGCAAGGCTGTGAAGGTGGTTCTGCAGCCCTGAGGTCAGCCGACCTCCGGGTGGGCGCTCCACGTTTCGAATGACTGCGTCGAGGCCCGCAGGAAGATGTCCGCGCTCTCGTCGGGAGCGAGGTTGACCGGTGTCGTGGGGCCGAGTTCGATGCCGTTGGAGAGGTGGACCTCGACCCGTACTCGGCTCAGCGTGCCGTTGGTGACGTTTTGCGCCGTCCCCGTGAAGGCGTTGGTCGCGGCGTCGTAACGGAGAATCAGACGGCAGCCGTTTCGCACCTCGTCGTAGGTCTGCGACTTGGTCAGCTGCGTCCCCGATTCCTCTTCCTCGCCGTCCTCGTGCGATTCTGACGGGCCGAACAGGCCGCAGGCGGCGACGAGCAGCACGGTCATGAAGGCCGCCGCGGCGACGATCCCGCGCATCGGCACGGGTGGACGGCCGCGCCCTCCGGCGAGCAGGGCGCTCACCTTCAATTCGGCCAGCATCGCCTCCAGCTCGCCGGGGTCGACCGGGAGCACGCGGTGCGTCACGTCGCGCAGGACCTCGACCCGGATGCCGCCCGCCCCGATGGTCAGCACGGGTCCGAGTTGGGGGTCGCGATACGCTCCGATGAGCAGTTCGGTGACCGGCTGCGCCAGCATCGGCGTCACCGTCGCGGCATAGGCCTCTTGCGGGAGCTTCCTGGCACGGGCGTACCTATGCGCGCCGGCGGTGATCGCGGCGAACGCCGCACGGGCGTGGTCGGATGTCGCGACGTCGAGGACAACGCCGCCGGCATCCGATTTGTGGGTGATGTGTCGCGACAGGAGCTTGATGGCGACGGGGCATGCGGCGCGCTCGACGGCTTTCGCCGCCGTGGCCGCGGACTCGACCAACTCGGTCGGCTCGAAGATGCGGTCGAGCTTCACTTCCCCCTGAAACCGGGCGTGCGCTTGGCGTGGAACGCGGCCAGTCCTTCCGCCCAGTCCTCGGTGTCGAAGATCGTGTCGAGCACGGCGGCCTCCTGGGCCATCGCCTCTTCGCGGGACATGTCCGGCGCGGAGCCTATGAGGCGTTTCGCGGCGGCGAGGGGGATCGGGGCCAGACGGGCCAGCCGCTCCGCCCACCGTGTGGCCACGGGGAGCACCTCGGGGGCCGGTACGGCGAGGTTCACCAGCCCCATCGCAGCCGCGTCGGCGCCGGAAAAGAAGTCGCCCAGGAAGATGATCTCGCGGGCCTTGAGCGCGCCGACCCGCTCGGCCACGGTGTAGACGGCGCCGCCTCCCACGAAGGTGCCGAGCGCGACCTCGGGAAGCCGTAACCTGGCTTCCTCGGCCACGATCACCACGTCGGCCGACAGCGCGATCTCGAGCCCCGCGCCGATCGCGTGTCCGTTCATGGCCGCGACCACCGGCGTCCCGATCGTCTGGATGAGGTGACACGCGCGCTGCCCCGCGTCGATGTAGCGGCGGCGCTCCTCGCGCGACGGGGGAGCGTCGCGGTGCTCCTTGAGGTCGGCGCCGGCCGAGAAGGCTCGCCCGCTCCCGGTCAGGATCACGCAGCGCACACCCGGGTCGGCAGCCGCGCCTTCCAACTCGGTGATGAGGCGCTCGTACAACCCCATGCTCACCGCGTTCAGGCGGTGGGGGCGGTTGAGCGTCAGGGTGAGAAGCGTGCCGTCGCGGGACGCGAGAACTTCGTCGCCCACGCCTCCGCGCCCGCTAGCTTCCATCGAAGTCCGCGCCTCCCCGCACCAGCGCACGCCCGGCGAGGGCCATCGTGGCCTCGCCGTCCCGGATCGCAAACTCCCCGTTCACCAGCACGTGCACGGTCCCCCGCGAATACTGGTGGGGGCTGTCGTACGTCGCCATGTCTTCGACCGCGTTCAGATCCAGGACCGTGATGTCGGCGGCGTGGCCCTCGCGCAGATACCCCCGGTCGGGCCAGTCCAGGAAATCGGCCGCCAGACCGGTCATGGAACGGATCGTGTGCGGAAGGGAGATCAGACGCTCGTCCAGCACGAGGTCGCGGATCTTCTTCGAGAACGACCCGAATGCGCGGGGGTGCGTGACCGGACGCGTCGGTCCGGGATCGCGCCCGTCGGTGCACGTCATCATCCAGTCGAGCTGGGCGAGGTGGCGTACGTTCTCGATGTCGTAGAGGCCCAGGTTCATCACCGCCGCGTTACCGTCGCGCAGGATCCGTCGGGCGGCCGCGGGGGCTTCCATACCCCATTCATCCGCGACGTCCTGGAGGGTCTTGCCGTTGAGATCGGGGCGCGGGTCGGCGAAGAGCAGGTGGTCGGCCCCGCCCCGAATCGCGAGCATCTCGCGCGTCTGCCGGTCGATGATCTGCACGGTGTCGGGGTCGTCGAAACGCCGCACCATGGCCGTGTCGCCGCCGGCCACGAACCAGCTCGGGATCGTGTACGAGCGCAGATTCGACTGGGTGTTAGGAGCAAATAATATGTCCGGTTTCGTAGCACGTAATCTGTCCGGTTCAGAACAGTCACCGAGGAGGCTGGATGAACCGGGCGGAGATGCTGCGAGAGATACGGATGGCGAGGTTCGAAGAGATCTATGATCGATGGCGCCGAAAACGGGTCACGCAAGCGTGGGCGGCGAGCGTGCCGGGAGTGACGGACCGGACGTTCCGGCGCTGGGTGGCCCGCTACGAGGCGGGCGGGCTGGCGGCCCTGAAGGACAAGCGGGTGGCGGGGCCGTCTCCCCGGCGGGCGTCGCCGGAGGAGGTGGCGGCGCTGGAGGCGCTGTACCGGGACGGCTGTGCGGGGTGGAACGTGCTTCACTTCTACCACGAGGTCTACGCGGGCGAGCACGGCGGGGCGCGGTCGTACACCTGGGTGAAGAGCCGCCTTCAGGAGGCGGGCCTGGTGAGGAAGGGGCGCAGGAAGGGTGCGCACCGGCTCAGGCGGGAGCGCAAGCCGGCGGAGGGGATGATGCTCCACCAGGACGCCTCGACGCACGAATGGGCTCCCGGCCAGGGGTGGGACCTGGTCGTGACGATGGACGACGCGACAAGCGGGGTGTACTCGGGGTTCTTCGTCGAGGAGGAGGGAACGTGGTCGAGCCTTCGGGGCGTCGCGGAGACGGTGAAGGTGCAGGGGCTCTTCGACAGCCTGTACACGGACCGGGGCTCGCACTACTGGCACACGCCGGAGGCGGGCGGGAAGGTGGACAAGGACAAGCCGACCCAGTTCGGCCGGGCGATGGGCGAGCTCGGGATCGAGATGATCGCCGCGTACTCGCCGCAGGCGCGGGGCCGGAGCGAGCGGCTGTTCGGGACGCTTCAGGGGCGCCTGCCGCAGGAGCTGGCGCGGGCGGGGATCACCGACATGGACGAGGCCAACGAGTTCCTGAAGGACTTCTGGCCGCGGTTCAACGCGGCATTTGCGGTGGAGGCGAGGGAGGCGAAGCGCGCGTTCACCCGGTTGCTGCCGCGGATGAAGGCCAAGCTGCCCGACATCCTCTGCCTGAAGGAGACACGGACGGTTGGCAACGACAACTGCGTGACCTACAAGGGCAAGACGCTGCAGATCCCGCCTCAGCCGCACCGGTACACCTACGTGCGAGCCAAGGTCAAGGTCCACGAATACGAGGACGGCGGCATGGCCGTCTTCCACGGCATCCGGAGGCTCGGGCGCTACGATGCGAACGGCAGGTTGCTGGACACCCTCAGCGGGTCGGAGGTGGCAGCGTGAGGCGGTACCGCCGCCCCCCTCGGCTCGCTCCGCTCGCCTCGGAGGGCGGCGGTACGGAAAAGCGGACACTTCATGTGCTACAGAAACCGGACATTTCATTTGCTACCGACACGCAGATTCGACTGGGTTGCCGTATAGGAGTGGTGTGCTCCCGCGACCTCGACGCCCCGGGCACGTGCGGCCTCGATCAGTGCCGCTCCTTCCGGCGCACGCCCGTAGTTGTGCGCCCCCTGGGCGTTGAAATGGCTGAAGATGACCTTGGTGCCGGCTTCCTCGCCGATGCGGATTCCCTCCGCGATCGACTCCAGGTATCCAAAGGGCGGGTATGCGGCGCCCAGGTCGCGGTCGTGCGTGTCGTAGATCGCCCCGGGGTATTCCGCCGCGACGCGATTCAGTTCGATCACTTCGTCCGTCTCGGCGTAGTTGCCCGGCAGGTAGAAGAGCCCCGAGGACAAGCCGTGTGCTCCCCCTTCCATCCCCTGTCGGACCAGCTCCCGCATCGCGTCGAGCTCCTCCGCCGAGGGAGCACGGTCGTCCATCCCCAGGACCCGGCGCCGCACCGTGTTGTGGCCGACGAAGTAGAAGGCGTTCACGCCGACCTCGTTCGTCGTCCACGCCGCAAGCTGATCGGCCACTTCCGGGCTGCCACCCCCGTCCATACCGAGCGCGACGGTTGTGATCCCCTGGAACAGAAACGCGCGTGCGTCACGACCATGGTCCGCGTCGAGCTCGGCGTGCGAGTGCATGTCGATAAAGCCCGGTGCCACGATCAGGCCGGTCGCGTCGACCGTGTCAGAGGCGGTGATCCCGGCGGCGGCGTCACCGACGAAGGTGATCCGGTCCCCCGTCACAGCTACATTCGCCTCGACGGCCGCACTCCCCGATCCGTCGAGTACGGAACCGTTGAGCAGCAGGAGGTCAGCCGGACGCTCCGCGGGTGTGAATGATGCGAACAGGGCAAGGACCAGCACTGAGCCCCTGGCCGGGAAACTGTGGGTCATGTCCCTCACCGTGGGGTCTCGTGCCGCCGGGGTTAGCTCCTGGGGCGGCCCTGTCTGGCTCGTCAGGTGATCCTGAAGCCGGTCAGCCTCCACCCGATCTCTTGACGAATATAACACCGCCGCCCATCGACGTCACGGGAATTACGCCACTCTCGAAAAAGGGGTAGTTGCTCCACGAACCGTCTAAGCCAGCCAGGTCACTGCCGGTCGGCTCGGTGTCGAAAAACCCCACTTCCTGTGGGTTTTCCCGGTCGGAGATGTCCACAATCCGCAGCCCGACCTTGTAGTTGGACTGGTACATGAAGTCGCCGAGCACATAGAGGTTGTGATCCGACGCCTGGGTCGCCGCGAGATACTCCTTCACGACGATCGGGTCGTCGAGGTCTTTCACGTCCCAGACCAGGGTGCGGGTGTTGGCCTGTCCCTGGAACTCGTCCAGCTCGTCGTTCATGTAGAAGTATTCGTGGGCCGCGTCAATCCAGCCCTGATGCGAATAACCGGCGGTCGGGTAGCCCGTCCTTGACAGGGCTACAGGATCTTCCTTGTCCGTCACGTCGGCAATGCTCAGGGCGGTTTCGTTGGAGCCGAAGCAGACTTCCTTGCCCTGGTGCTCGGAGTCCGGGCCGCGGTAGACGATGCACATGGCGTCGTGGGTGTACCCGGTGCGTCCGTAGCCGGTCTCGGGGTCCGCGAAGCATCCCGCGAAGACCGGGTTGGCCGGTACCTGGATATTGATCATGTGCAAGCCGCCGCCACAGGTCTCCCCACCGCCGCTGCCACCGACGGAGTAGGCGAAGCCGGTCTCTTCGTTGATCACGATGTTGTGGGCGCTGTTGATCTCCGAGTAGGTGGTGGTCGGCTGGAAGGTCTGGGGCGGGCTGGTGACGCCTCGCAGCTGGGTGAGGTCGAAGACCTGCATCCCGTGGGGGCCAGCAGCGTCGGCCACAACGAAGGCGTGGTTGTTGTAGACCTTGATATCGCGCCAGGTGCTGGGGGATGCCTCGGGTGTCAGGGGCAGGATTCCCGTGTAGACCGGATTCAACGGGTCCCTCAGGTTGACAAAGGAAGTCCCGCTCGAGTGGCCGACCAGAGCCCACTCCGTCCCGGTCATGGGATCGGTCCAGCCCCAGATGTCACTCACGAAGTCCGCGTCGATCTGCAAAATGCTCAGCTTCGAGACAAGGTCGACTCTGTCACAGCTGAAGTCTTCGGCAGTCCCATCCCGGCACTTGACAGAGACTTCGTCCGGCTTCTGTACGGTCGTGGTGGTATCCAGGGGCGGCTCTATGGGTGGCGCTACCACGGGGTTGTCCCTGCAGGACGCCACGAGAGTGAGGATGAGCGCGATGCCCGTAGCAGCGGTCAGATGTCTCACATGGAGCCTCCAGATCAAACGGATGGCGCCGCGCGGCGCAAACAGCCAATGTACAATCACACGACCCCTGCAATGGGGCAAATGTTCCCGCTACGAGTAAGTCCGACTACGACAGAATCCGCCAGCGGCGATGCCCTGACAGTGCCCCGACACGTCAGGGGTGACGCAGATCCACAACCAGTCGAGGCTCGTCGAGCGTCTCCATGATGCGATAATTGGCCCGGGCGTCCGTTACACCCAGCACCCACCTGACGGTGTCGTTCTCATCACAGGTCTGGACTGCATTCACCAGGGCCGGGTAGTCCGTGGTCCGGTTGCGGTCGCGGATCAACGGGCTCCCGTCCTGACTGGCCTGCGCACCCTGAAGCTCAACGGTCAGGTGGGCGGGGGCATCCGTCGCGGCCTCCAAGCCGTCACACCCCCCGCCGCCCTCGCTGGTCACACCCAGACGATATCCGGGAATGTGGCCCTCGAAGGAAAAGACGACGCGATCATAGCCTCGTGAATGCTCCGTGGTGACCGCCGTGAGCCGTGCGGGCTCCACGTTTGGATTGGGGTCCTTCGACACGGTATTCCGGGTCCAGGTGAGGTTGAGTCCCACGTCGGCGGGGTCGAACTCCCCGAAGTCGGTTTCCGTCAACGACTCGCGGGGACTCTCCGTCGAGATATAGGGATCCGGCTCGGGCGCGTCGGACTCTCCCCGGTCTCCGCCGCAAGCGGCCGCAAGGATGACGAACAAGGGGGCAAGCCTGCTCCAGTCGATGGGGTTCGGTCGTGTAAACAACGGCATTCCTTTCTTTTCCAGTTAATTTGTCCGCGGCGTCCGGCCGCCATCCGTGCGTGGTCGGTGAGCCGGGGATGGATCACGAAAGCAGGATATCCCTCGCTGTCCGCACACCGGCGGCAAGCCGCTCGATCTCTTCGATGGTGTTGTAAAGGTAAAACGATGCCCGCGTGGTGGCCGATACGCCATAACGGTTGACCACCAGCTGGGCGCAGTGATGTCCGGCACGCACCGCGATTCCCTGAGCGTCGAGTATCGTAGCCACGTCCTGGGCCGATGTTCCCTCGATCACGAAAGGCACCACCCCGGCGCGTTCCTCGGCCATGGCGGGCCCGAAGATGCGCAGTCCCTCGACATCGGAGAGCAGCGTCATCGCCAGCCGGGTCAGGGCCATCTCGTGCTCGTGAATCGCCGCCAGGCCGATGCGGTCCAGATAGTCCACGGCCGCGGCCATGCCCACCGCGCCCGCAATGTTCGGGGTACCGGCTTCGAACTTGTGGGGCACTTCGGCCCAGGTACTGTGATCCCGGTACACGTTCTCGATCATTTCGCCGCCGCCCTGGTACGGAGGCATCTCGTCCAGGAGGGCCTTCCTGCCCCACAGTCCGCCCATCCCGGTCGGGCCACACATCTTGTGCCCGGAAAAGGCATAGAAGTCGCACCCGAGAGACCGAACGTCGACGGGGAGGTGGGGCGCACCCTGGGCGCCGTCCAGGATGTATGCCGCGTCCGTTGTTTCCCGTACCAGCGTACCGATCTCCCGCACCGGATTGATCGTGCCGAGGGCGTTCGACACGTGGGAGAGGGAGACGACCCGGGTTCGCGATCCCAGGAGCGAGGCCAGGTGGTCGAGGTCGAGCTGTCCCTGATCCGTCAGCCCGACGTAGCGCAACCGCGCGCCGCTGCGAGCCGCCAACAGCTGCCAGGGGACCAGGTTGGAATGGTGCTCCATCTCCGAAATGACGATCTCGTCGCCGTGGCCGACGCGGGCCTGCCCGATGGAGAAAGCCACGAGGTTCAACGCCTCGCTGGTCCCTCGAGTCCAAACGATCTCGTGCGGGTCGGCCGCGTTGACCCAACGGGCGACCCGCTCCCTGCTTCCCTCGTAGGCTTCGGTGGCCCGGCGTGCGAGTTCATGAACGCCGCGGTGGACGTTGGCGTGATCCCTCATGTAGTAGGTGGAGATCGCGTCGATGACCTGGCGTGGCTTCTGGGAGGAAGCGGCGCTGTCCAGGTACACGAGAGGTTTCCCGTCGACCGACTGGTCGAGGATGGGGAAGTCCTCGCGGACGGCGCGGACATCGAGCTCCGCTCCGTGATTAACGGTTCCCGAAGTCGCCGGCGGGTCAGTCAAGCCGGATGAATACCTCACCATCTCGCACTTCGACCTGAAAGGATTTCACCGGCGTGATGGCCGGCAACTGGATTGCACGACCGGTGCAGACATCGAATCGGGCTCCGTGGAAAGGACATTCGAGCTCGTCGTCCTCCAGTTCGCCGGCCGAGAGCGGGTAGTCCTGGTGGGAGCACCGGTCCTCCAGGGCGTAGATGTCGCCGTCCACGTTGGCCAGGACCACCGCTCCCCGGTCCGTCGACGCGGCTCGGAGCGCACCCGGTGGCACGTCGCTCGCCGAAGCGACCCGCACCCATGTGGGCGCTGATGATCGGGCAGTCTTGCTCTTAAACATACCTGAGTTTGGATTCGATGGCCTTCGTGACCTTTTCCACCACGCCACCCATCGGGAGACGGGACAGAACCTCGCCAAGGAAGCCCAGCACCACCAGGCGCTCGGCCTTTTCCCTCGCCAGCCCCCGGCTCATCAGGTAGAAGAGCGCCTCCTTGTCGAGCTGCCCCACGGTGGCCCCGTGGGAACAACGGACATCGTCGGCCTCGATCTCGAGGTTCGGGAGCGACGTTGCGATCGCCTGGTCCGAGAGGATGAGGTTCCGGTTCGTCTGGTACGCGTCGGTGCCCTGGGCGCCCTCGTGGACCCGGATGATGCCCCTGAAGATCCCCCTCGCGGACCCGTCCAGCGCGCCCTTGTACAGGAGGTCGCTGTGAGCGTGGGGCGCCACATGGTCCTGGCTGGTGTTGAAATCGAAGTGCTGGTCGCCGTCCCCGAAGTACAGCCCCAGCATGTCGCTGTTCGCGCCGGGCCCCACGAGGCGAGCGTTCAGGTCCACTCTGGCGACCGAACCGCCCAGGGCGACGTTCAGCGTGTCCAGCGTGGAGTCGCGCTCTGCCAGCGTGCGCTGGTTGGCCAGGTAGAAGCTCCCGCGCCCCATGCGCTGCAGCGAGACGTACTGCACCCGGGCTCCTCCCCGGGAGAAGATCTCGACGGCCGTGTTGACCAGCGTCGTGACCTCGAAGTCCGGCGACAGGATCTCGTCCACAAACGATACCTGGCTCAGCTCCTCCGCCACGATGAGGATACGGGTGAAGGTGGCCGTGCCGGCACGCGACACCCAGCGACTGAGCCGGATGGGGCGCTCGAGACGGACCCCGCGCGGGACCCGGAGGTAGACGCCATCGCTCCACAGGGCTGCGTTCAGCGCGGGGAACTTGCCGTCGGAGGCGGGCACGGCCTCGGTCGCCAGCAGCGCCTCGATCTCGCCGGTTCCGCTCCTGGCTGCTTCCCGCAGCGACGAGAGCACCACACCCTGCGCGGCGAGCGATTCGTCGAGTTCCACCGCGACGACCGATCCGTCCACGTCGACGATCCGGCCAGCGCTGTCCCGGTCCTGCTCCATCGCACGACGCAACCCGTCCGGGACCGGATCGCCATACGCCACGCCATGACCTTCCGCGCCCGCCGGCTCCAGTTCGTCGAGCGGCAGCTTCTTCGCCAGGTCCGTGTAGCGCCACTCCTCCGAGCGCGTGGACGGCATCGGAGTGGCCTCGTAGATGTCCCACGCGTCTTCGCGGCGGGTCCTGAGCCACGCCGGATCGGTGGCGCCCTTCTCGAACACGGCGCCCCGGTCGATGGTCCGGCGCGTCCGTTCACGCACCACGGCGGTTTGGCTCACCCGACGCTCCCTTCCATCTCCAGCTCGATCAACCGGTTGAGTTCAACCGCGTATTCGAGCGGCAGTTCCTTCGCGATGGGCTCGATGAACCCACGCACGATCAGTGCCATTGCCTCGGCCTCGTCCATCCCCCGGCTCATCAGGTAGAAGAGCTGCTCGTCCCCGATCTTGGACACGGTTGCCTCGTGGCCCACTGTGGCGGTCTTCTCGTCGATCTCGATGTAGGGGAAGGTGTCCGTCCGCGACGTCTCGTTGATCAGAAGCGCGTCGCACTCCACGTTGGACCGGGCGTTCGCGGCGCCGTCGTAGACCTTGCAAAGGCCGCGGTACGACGAGCGCCCCGTGCCCTTTGAGATGGACTTCGACACAATGCTCGACGTCGTGTTGGGCGCGACGTGGATGACCTTGCCACCCGTGTCCTGGTGCTGGCCGTCGCCGGCGTACGCGATGGACATGATCTCGCCGTGCGCGCCCTCGCCCATGAGGTAGCAGGACGGGTACTTCATGGTCAGCTTCGAGCCCAGGTTGCCGTCCAGCCACTCCATGTTGGCGCCCTGGTGAACAATCGCCCGCTGGGTGACCAGGTTGTACATGTTGTTCGACCAGTTCTGGATCGTCGTGTACCGGAAGCGAGCGTCCCGGTTGACGATGATCTCGATCACGCCCGAATGGAACGAGTCCGTCGAGTAGACCGGAGCCGTGCAGCCCTCTATGTAGTGCGCTTGCGACCCCTCGCCCGCAATGATGAGCGTGCGCTCGAACTGCCCCAGCCGCTCCTGGTTGACCCGGAAATACGCCTGCAGCGGCGTTTTCAGCTCCACCCCCGGCGGGATGTAGACGAAGGATCCACCGGACCATACCGCCGAATTCAACGCTGCGAACTTGTTGTCGGCGGCCGGAATGATTGTGCCGAAGTGCTTCCGGAACAGCTCCGGGTGGTTCTTCAGACCGTCCTCGATGGAATCGAAGATGACCCCCTGGGACTCCCACTCCTCCTTCAGCGAGTGGTACACCATCTCGGAGTCGTACTGCGCGCCGACTCCTGCCAGGATCTTCCGTTCCGCCTCCGGGATGCCCAACCGCTCGAACGTCTCCTTGATGTTGTCGGGCACATCGTCCCAGGAGCGTTCCATCTGCTCCTGCGGCCTTACATAGAAGTAGGTCTGTTTCAGGGTTTCCTGAAGCTCGGACAGGTCGCCGCCCCACTGTGGCATCGGCTTCGACTCATAGATCCTCAGCGCCTTCAGGCGTCGGGCGAGCATCCATTCCGGCTCGTCCTTGCGCGCAGAAATCTGCTTGACGATGTCGGCGTCGAGCCCCTGCCGCGAGCGGAATACCGGCTCCGAGTCGGTGACGAAGCCAAACTTGTAGTCATCGAGTCCCAGGCCTTGAACGAGCTCGTTGCCAGGCATATCTCAATCCCTCCCCGCAGCCGTCGGGCTGCTCACGCCGAACCCGGAATCCGGGCCGGAAACGTCATGTATGCGGTCAGGCCGCATGGACCTTCCTGTATCCCTCATAGCCCCGCGCTTCAAGCTCCAGAGCGACCTCGGGACCGCCCGACTCGACGATCCTGCCCCCCACCATCACGTGTACCACATCCGGGACGATATGGTCCAGGATCCGCTGGTAGTGGGTGATCAGCAGCACCGACATCTCCGGGTTTTCTCTCTTGAGCGTGTTGACGCCGTGGGAGACGATCTTGAGCGCGTCGATGTCCAACCCCGAGTCGGTCTCGTCCAATACGGCCAGAGACGGCTTGAGCACCGCCATCTGCAGGATTTCGTTGCGCTTCTTCTCGCCCCCGCTGAAGCCGTCGTTGACGGGTCGCTGCGCAAAGGCGGCGTCCATGTCCAGGAGATCCATGCACTCCATGAGAAGCTCCTGGAAGTCGAACAGGTCCAGTTCGTCGCCGTCCTCCAGCCGAGCCTGCAGCGCGGTCCGCAGGAAGTTGGCGATCGAGACGCCGGGAATCTCGACCGGGTACTGGAAAGCCATGAACACGCCTGCCTGCGCGCGCTCGTCGGGCTCCATCTCCAGCAGGTCTTCTCCATGGAAGTCGATCGATCCGCCGGTGGGTTCGTAGGCGGGGTGGCCGGCGATAACCTTGGCCAGGGTACTCTTTCCGGACCCGTTCGGGCCCATGATCGCGTGAATCTCGCCGGGCCTGATCGCGAGGCTCACTCCCTTCAGAATATCAAGGTCCACGTCCGGGACCCTGGCCTGAAGGCCGGTCACGGCGAGGATTGGGGAATCGTCCATCCAATAGGCTCCGCTGCTTTGGTAGCTAGCAAGAATGATTATTGATTAGGGGTAGTAAGCTATCGGAGCCCTGTGTGGACGTCAAGTGGAATCCCACAGACGTGACTACCTGCCATTGACAGGCTAAAATGCTGACAGGTGATGACTTACAGAGATACGACTAAAACACTGACGCGGTGATCCAGGTATCCGATCTGGCCCAGGCCTCCTTGAACAGATCCGCGACCTCCGTAGCTTCCGATTTACGGTTCTGAGCCAGGAGTGCGGTCTCGAGTCCCAGGAGAGACCACCCGTTCATCGGATGGTCCTCGAGCGCAGCCTCGAAAACGGACTCTGCGTCTTCGTGGCGCTCGACTTCCAGGAGCACATTCCCCAGCCAGTGGCGGGCCGAAAAGTTGAGGGGCTCGGGCTCGTCGTACCGCAGGCCGTCCTCCAGCGCGATCGCCTCTTCCAGAACGCGGATGGCTCCGTCGGTGTCGCCTTCGTGGCGCAGAATCTCCCCTTCGAGAATGCCGGCGACCACGCCCAGCAGATCGGCTGCCGTGTGACCGCGGAACACCTCGCCGTCGTCGGCCTTGTCCGCGGCTCGCCGAACCCGCTCGAGGTAGACGGCAGCTCGCCCCGGCTCTTCCTCGCGCAGGTAGGCGTACCCGCGCGCGAAGTCCCATAACCCGCGCTGGATGGCCCCGTCAGGCGGATCCTCCAGCTCCAGGATCTCGTCGAACCGGCCGAAGCGGAGAAGGGTCATGCCCTCGTAGAAGGTTCCGCCGGGCACGATCTTGCCGTAGTCCTTCGCGGCCTGGATGGCGATCGCACCCTGGCCGTCCATCGAAGCCGCGAAGAGGAGCATGTGGAGGTTGTGCGACGGGTAGATCGCCCACGCGATGTCGTGCTCGGCGCGAACATCCGAGTGCCAGGCCGCGAGGTTGGCGCGCACGGCGTCGCCCCACCGCCCGATGCGGTTGTAGGTGTGGGACGGCATGTGCTGGATGTGGCTCGCTCCCGGGATCGCGGCGCCCAGGTGGTCCGCACAGCCTTCAGCCTTCTCCGGCTTGACCGTGGGTTCCGTGGCGTGGACGTACAGGTGGCACGCGCCGGGGTGCGTGACGTCCATGGCCAGAACGGACTCGAGAATGCCGTGAATCTTCTGCACGGCCGGCTTTTCGACGTCCCATCGGCCGCGCCGCGGCTCGAGCAGCATCAGCGATTCGCCGTACAGCGTCCCGACGTCCAGATCGTGGGGGAACCGGGCGTAGACATCGGCCATCGCTCGCGCGTACGTCGAATCCAGCGCCTTGCGGGTGTCGGCGTCGTGCTCCGGCGTGTACCGCACGGCCATGGCCTCAATGAGAGCCCTCTCCACCTCGTTTGCGTGGTCCGCGGCGAGTGCCTTCGCCTTGTGGATGTTCTCGTACGCGCGAGGCGCGTCATCGGGCCCCATCGGCCCGTTGAGGTAGGGACCCCACGCCCAGGCTTCACCCCAGAAACACATCGCGCAGTCGGGGTCGTCCTTCTGTGCCTGCCGGAAGGAGCGAGCTGCTCGCAGCGGCGTGAAGGCGTACATCATCTGCACGCCCTGGTCGAAGAACTTCTGCGCCTTCGACGAGGTGGTCGTGACCGGCCGGGTCAGGGGTCCCAGCGCGTCAGGATAGTAGGTGGCCTCTTCGTCGAATCCAGCGGGGTATTCCACTTCCTGAGCGGTCGCTGTAGCGGCCGCAATGGCTGAGAGGGACGAAATGACGATAGCGGTGACGATGGCGCGCCCGCGCCGGCTACATGCAGATTCCATTCCCTTGACTTGTCCGATTGATGGTGAAAGGTCGGGATTCGGGCAAAAAACATGACCCGATACGGCGTTCGCCGCCAGTCTTCCACCTGCCTGAGTGTCCCGATCGTTCTGGCGGGCTGTCCCAAACGCCCATGGTTCACCCAGCGCCGCTTGCAGTCGCCGATCCGCCGTTAGAATGATATTCTCGCCGTCGGCGTAGTGACTTGAGTGAACCGGTCCCAACCTGGAGGAAGCTTGCGCCCCGACTTGGAGCGGGAACTGTTGCGAAAGTGTCAGGCGGGGGATGCGCGGTTCTTTGAGCCCATCGTTCGCGCCTACGAGCGGCCGGGCATGCGGATCGCTCTTGGAATGATGGGCAACCCGGACGACGCCAGTGACGCATTGCAGGACGCGTTCGTGAAGACCTGGAAGGCACTTGGAAGGTTCAAACTGGAGAGGCCGTTCGGACCCTGGTTCTTTCAGATTCTCAGGAATCAGTGCCGCGACGCGCTGCGAAGCCGGCAGGCGAGGTTCAGGCTCGAGGCTTTGGACGAGTGGCTCGAAATGAGGCCCGCCGATCCCGAACATGGGCCTGAACGCGTGAGGGAACGCAAAGCCGCGAAGGAACTCCTCTGGAAGGGGCTGGCCGAACTGAATGAAGATCACCGCGAGATCCTCGTATTGAAGGAAATCGAAGGGTTTCGCTACGGCGAGATCGCCAGGATATTGAGCATTCCGGAAGGCACGGTCGCGAGCCGTCTCTTCCACGCGCGGCGGGCGCTGGCGGATGTGCTGCGGGGGGCGGGGGTGGCGCACCCGTGAACACGACCACGGACGATCGTCGACTGCGGTCGCTCCAGAGGCGGACTGACCCATGAACGGAAAAATAGCCCGGCAAATCAGCCACGAGGACCTCATGCGCTTTCTCGATGGCGAGGCAACGCCGGAGGAGAGAGCGGTGATCGAAGTGCGCCTTGCCGCCTCGAGCGAACTCCGCCGTGAGTTCGCCATCTTCGTATCGATGAAGGAGGAGTTCCAGGATCTTTCCTTCGTTTCCCACGAGGGTGATTCGGTGTGGAGTCGGATCAGGACCCGGATCACGACGCCGGTGGGATGGATGCTGACGTTGGCCGGCTTCACCGGTTGGCTGGGATACGGAATCTGGGTATTCGTGAGATCGCCCACCGCCATGCTGGTAAAGCTCACGACCGGAGCCGTTGTAATCGGGATTCTGGTCCTGCTCGCCCAGGTGATCCTGGATCGTTACAGAGAATACGGCACGGACCCCTACCGGAATGTTCACCGATGATCCTTGCGACAACCGAGTCCGTGGCCGGGTACCGCGTGGTGCGTACCCTGGGCCTGGTCAGAGGCAGTTCAGTCCGTGTCCGTCACGTGGGCCGTGACCTGGTCGCCAGCTTGCGCAATCTCACCGGAGGGGAAGTGTACGAATACACGAAGCTCCTCGCGGAGGTGCGGGAGCAGGCCATCGACCGCATGGTGGCCGACGCGAGGGCGCTGGGTGCCGACGGGGTCCTGACGATACGCTTCCAGTCCGCCGAGGTCAGCCGCGGCGCTGCCGAGATGATGTGCTACGGGACGGCGGTGGAGTTGGGACCGGAGGGTTGAGGGGGCCTGGGACGCTACGTCAGGGGTTCGTATCCCGCAAGCCTGAGTCTTGTCCAACGGCACATGAGCCTGAACTCGGATCCTGTTTCCAGCGGGAGATGAGCCTGCAGTCCGGGGCGAAGAGATCATTGGAGGATGATCGTGACACTTCGCACCGAACGGATACGCACCCTCGACCAGCTCCGCGCCTTCCTGGAGGGCAACGAAGCCGCGGACTTCCAGCCCACCCGCCGTGACTCCGCGTACGCCCTCGTGCGCCGGACCCTGGTTCGCTTCGAGTACCACGGCCTCAGGAAGCCGGACAAGGGCCTGGTGAAGCGGTACCTCGAGAAGGTGACGGGCCTCTCCAGGGCCCAGGTCACCCGCCTCATCCGGCAACACCGCCGGACCGGGCACATCCGCGACCACCGCGGCAAGCCCCCGGCCAACGCCTTCGCGCGCCGCTACACCTACCTTGACGCCGCCCTGCTGGCCGAGGTCGACGAGGCCTTCGGCCAGCTCTCCGGACCCGCCACCAAGGTGATCCTCTGGCGCATGTTCCATGTCTACGGAGACGTGCGCTTCGAGCGCCTCGCACGCATCTCAGGAGGCCACATCTACAACCTCCGCAAGACCCGCGCGTACCGCACCGGCCGCCTCACCTTCCGCAAGACCCGGCCTGCTCCCGTCCCCATCGGGGTCCGCCGCAAGCCGAGGCCCGATGGCCAGCCCGGCTTCCTCCGCGTCGACACCGTCCACCTCGGAGACCGGAGCGGCAAGAAGGGCATCTACCTCGTCAACATCGTCGACGAAGTCACGCAGTTCCAACACCTTGGCGCCGTGCCGCGCATCACCCAGCACTTCATGGTCCCCGTGCTGAAGGACCTCATCTCCGCCTTCCCCTTCACCGTCCAGGCCTTCCACGCCGACAACGGAAGCGAGTACATCAACCGCCAGGTCGCCGACCTGCTCAACCAGCTCCACATCGGCACCTTCACGAAGTCCCGGCCCCGCCACTGCAACGACAACGCCCTCGTCGAGGCCAAGAACGGCAGCATCGTGCGCAAGTGGCTCGGCCACATCCACGTCCCCCACGCCCTCGTCCCCCAGGTCAACGACTTCCTCCAAGGCAGCCTCTGCCCCTTCCTCAACTTCCACCGGCCCTGCCTCTTCGCCACCGAGGTCACCGGCCCCAACGGCCGCGTCAAGAGGCGCTACCGGCAGCAGGATGTCGCCACCCCCTACGAGCGCTTCCGGGCAATGCCCGGCGCCGAAGACTTCCTCCGGCCCGGCGTCACCCTCAAAGCCCTCGACCGCCTCGCCGCCGCAACCACCGACCTCGACGCCGCCAAGGCCGTTCAGCGAGCCCGCGACGAACTCCTCCGTGCCATCGGCCAGGCCCGGGACTCCGCCGCATGATCCGCCCCGCGCCCGCCTCAGACTCGCCGCAGACCCTCCCGCGACTCGGGGGATCCCCCAGCTCGCCGGTTGCGTCTCTACACCGTTCAGGGGGATAATGATGCTCCCTCAACTGCCACCTGCCCCGTGCTCGGGCTTCATCCCTCGCTCTCAATCCTCGCCGACTTCAGGCTCATCTCCGGGTTGGAAAAGACTGCCTGTCCGCCATCACCTGTCGGTAGCAAATGAAATGTCCGGTTTCTGTAGCACATGAAGTGTCCGCTTTTCCGTACCGCCGCCCTCCGAGGCGAGCGGAGCGAGCCGAGGGGGGCGGCGGTACCGCCTCACGCTGCCACCTCCGACCCGCTGAGGGTGTCCAGCAACCTGCCGTTCGCATCGTAGCGCCCGAGCCTCCGGATGCCGTGGAAGACGGCCATGCCGCCGTCCTCGTATTCGTGGACCTTGACCTTGGCTCGCACGTAGGTGTACCGGTGCGGCTGAGGCGGGATCTGCAGCGTCTTGCCCTTGTAGGTCACGCAGTTGTCGTTGCCAACCGTCCGTGTCTCCTTCAGGCAGAGGATGTCGGGCAGCTTGGCCTTCATCCGCGGCAGCAACCGGGTGAACGCGCGCTTCGCCTCCCTCGCCTCCACCGCAAATGCCGCGTTGAACCGCGGCCAGAAGTCCTTCAGGAACTCGTTGGCCTCGTCCATGTCGGTGATCCCCGCCCGCGCCAGCTCCTGCGGCAGGCGCCCCTGAAGCGTCCCGAACAGCCGCTCGCTCCGGCCCCGCGCCTGCGGCGAGTACGCGGCGATCATCTCGATCCCGAGCTCGCCCATCGCCCGGCCGAACTGGGTCGGCTTGTCCTTGTCCACCTTCCCGCCCGCCTCCGGCGTGTGCCAGTAGTGCGAGCCCCGGTCCGTGTACAGGCTGTCGAAGAGCCCCTGCACCTTCACCGTCTCCGCGACGCCCCGAAGGCTCGACCACGTTCCCTCCTCCTCGACGAAGAACCCCGAGTACACCCCGCTTGTCGCGTCGTCCATCGTCACGACCAGGTCCCACCCCTGGCCGGGAGCCCATTCGTGCGTCGAGGCGTCCTGGTGGAGCATCATCCCCTCCGCCGGCTTGCGCTCCCGCCTGAGCCGGTGCGCACCCTTCCTGCGCCCCTTCCTCACCAGGCCCGCCTCCTGAAGGCGGCTCTTCACCCAGGTGTACGACCGCGCCCCGCCGTGCTCGCCCGCGTAGACCTCGTGGTAGAAGTGAAGCACGTTCCACCCCGCACAGCCGTCCCGGTACAGCGCCTCCAGCGCCGCCACCTCCTCCGGCGACGCCCGCCGGGGAGACGGCCCCGCCACCCGCTTGTCCTTCAGGGCCGCCAGCCCGCCCGCCTCGTAGCGGGCCACCCAGCGCCGGAACGTCCGGTCCGTCACTCCCGGCACGCTCGCCGCCCACGCTTGCGTGACCCGTTTTCGGCGCCATCGATCATAGATCTCTTCGAACCTCGCCATCCGTATCTCTCGCAGCATCTCCGCCCGGTTCATCCAGCCTCCTCGGTGACTGTTCTGAACCGGACAGATTACGTGCTACGAAACCGGACATATTATTTGCTCCTAACAGCCTGTCCGCCATCACCCTTGCGGCCTCGGGACTTGAGTCGACCAGGATGTAGTTCCGGCCGTTGCGGGCCGCTGCTTCCCCGGTCGTACCGCTCCCGGCGAAGAAATCCAGAACGGTGTCGCCCGGGTTGGAGTGCACCTTGATGATACGCTCGAGGACCCCGAGGGGCTTCTGCGTCGGATACCCGGTCTTTTCCATGCCCGTGGGGCTCACGATGGTGTGCCACCAGACGTCGGTGGGGGTCTTGCCGCGGGCGGCCTTGGCTTTGCCGACGAGCCCCGGGGCCATGTAGGGGATTCGGTCCATCTCGTCGAAGTTGAAGGTGTAGGCGCGCGGGTCTTTGGCGTACCAGAAGATGGTGTCGTGTTTGGCGGGCCACTTCCGCTTCGAGCGGGCACCGTAGTCGTACGCCCAGATGATCTCGTTCATGAACGACGCGCGGCCGAAGATCTCGTCGAGGAGGATCTTGCAGTAGTGAGCTTCGCGGTAGTCGATGTGGAGGAAGAACGAGCCGGTTGGGGCGAGGATCCGGCGGGCCTCTTCGAAGCGGGGCCTGAGGAAGCCCGGGTAGTCCTCGTGATGGTCGGCGTAACCACTCTTGCCGACGATCGTTGTCCGGTAGCGCTCGCCCTGGAAGCCTGTGCGGTCACCCTCCGGATCGTGCTCGACACGAATGCGGGTCCGGCTCTGTGTCTTCCCGGTGTTGAAGGGCGGATCGATATAGATGAGTTGGACGGACTCGGCATCCATCGCCCGGAGGACGGGGAGGTTGTCCGAGAGGATGATCCGGCTGCCTGAGTCCCCGGCTCGGGTGCTCATGCGCTGGGGCGGCGGACGGTGGACGCGATCACAAAAAGAACATCAAAAGACTGCTGATTCCCGACCGCGCTTGAGTCCTGGACCAATCCCGGCACCGAAATGGAATCCGGCTCCTGCGCTCCGACCGCGGCGGGGGCAAACACGCACAGGACAACACCCACGAGCAACAGCGGGCGATCCACGGCCCATGCGGAGTCACGGGCGGGTTCCGCCTCCTGTCCCTGGAGTGAGGGCGCCGAGATTGCGCCCACCCCCACGTTCCCGATTACGAGCCGCCGGCCGGTGGTGGCTCTGGTCCTTTTGCTCATCTGCTCTCCTGGGCGAATTGGTTACAGCAAGCTGAACCTACCGCGCAGGAGCCCGATTAGTTCCCTTCGTCGGAAACCGCCGCGGCCTCCCTGGCCTTGCGTACCATCTCGCGCACATCGGCCAGAAGCTGCTGCGCGTCGTAGACGATGCCGTCCTTGATCGTGTATTTGATGCCGCCGATGCGCTCCACCTCGCCGGTCTCGTCGTTGAGCTTCACGGCGCCGTTGCCGTACAGGACCTTGAGGTTCTCGAGCGGGTCCTCGTCAACCACGACCATGTCGGCCTTGAGGCCGGCCCGAAGGATGCCGAAGTCGATCTCGGTGCCCTTCGGATCGTGGAGTTCCTCGGCGCCGTGGAGGGTAGCGGAGCGGATGATCTCGACGGGGTGGAAACCGGCTTCCCGGAGCAGTTCGAACTCGCGGATGTAGTCGAAGCCGTAGAGCTTGTAGATGAACCCCGAATCGGAGCCGGTGGTGACGCGCCCGCCCGCGTTCTTGTAGTCGTTGAGGAAGTGCATCCACTTCTGGAAGAACTGCTTCCAGTGGTACTCGTCCTCGCTGGTCCAGTAGAACCAGTAGGAACCGTGGGCCCGGCGCGAAGGCTGGTAGAAGTCCCACTGGCTCGGCAGTGTGTACTCGTCGTGGAAGTCCGCCTCGCGTGAGCGCATGACGTCACGGCTGGCCTCGTAGATCGTCATCGTCGGATCCAGGGCGAAGTCGAGTTCGAGGAAGCGGTCGATAAGGTCGTTCCACTGCTCGGATCCCGGCTCGGCGCTCTGGTACCAGAGGCGGCCGACGTTGCCGAAGCGGTGCTGTTCGTCCTGGTAGTTGTAGCCCACCGGCCAGTTGGGGATGGTGTAGTCGGTGAGCATCGACTCCATGAGGCCGTAGTAGTGCGTCATCATGTCGAGGCCGACCTCGGCGGCGTCCAGCGCCGTCATCCGCGCAACGCCGGTCTGCGCGAGGTGCGCGACCGTGCCGAGGCCGAACTTGTGCGCCTCGTCGATCACCGCGGCCATGATGTCCGGATCCAGCGCGCTGAGCTTGAGGCCGTCGATCTTCGCGCCTTCGACGTCGACCTCGGCGGCCCACCGCACCCATTCGCGCGCCTTCTCGGGGGAGTCCACGGGGCCTTCATCCCATGCCTCACCGGGCCGCGCGTAGGTGAACATGCGGGGCGCGACGATCTCGTTGCGCGCCGCCGCCGCCTTCTCTTCGAGCGCCCACATCATCGGGCCGTGACCCACACCGCGTGAGGTCGTGATGCCGTGGCCCATCCAGAGCTTGTAGGTGTACTCGGGCTGGGGAGCCTTGCCGCCGCCCCCCGTGTGCGCGTGCATGTCGACGAAGCCGGGCATGATGTACATGCCGGACATGTCGATCTCACGGGTCGCGTCGCCGGGGCGCCGGTCCTCGTTGATAGGCACGCCGGGGAATCCCACGGCCTGGATCTGAGCGATCCTGTCGCCCTCGATGACGATGTCCACGGGCCCCATGGGCGGGGCACCCGTGCCGTCGATGATCGTGGCGCCGCGAAGGATCAGCCGCTCGTGGGGGCCGTCGCCTTCGTCGGCCCCGCGGGGCGTGGTGGTCTCCATCTGGGCGCTGAGCCCTGCGGGAACGGCGGCCGCCATCGCAAAAGCGACGGCGAAACGGCGGATTGGGCCGCGTTGGAACTCCATCCGGGACCTCCTGTTTGGTGAGCGTGACAACGGTCTCCAATGTAAGGGTAGCAGCACGCGGCAGAAATCCCCGCTTGAGGGTGCCGGCCCTGGACGGGCGACGCCCGCGGAGGCGTTGGGACGCACCCGGAGGGCCGGGGGCTCGGGCGGGCGGTGGCCCTTCCCCCAATGCCGGGGCAGGATGTACCGTTTCAGGGTGAAGACGCCCCGCGAGCAACCAGGTACGGATCCGGCCGAACTCAGCCTTCAGGAGGCTGCGGCCGAAATCGAGCGCCTCAGAGCGGAGATCGGCCGGCACGACCATCTCTACTATGTGGAGTCTGCGCCGGAGATCGCGGATTCTGCCTACGACACCCTTTTTCGGCGGCTGCAGGAGCTGGAAGCGGCCCATCCCTCGCTCCTCGCCCCCGACTCGCCGACGCAGCGGGTCGGTGCGGACCCCAGGGAGTCGCTGCCGAGCGTGGAGCACGTCGTCCCCATGCTGTCGCTGGACTCGGCGCATGAAGTGGCGGCGGTGCGTCGCTTCGACGAGAGGCTGCGCAAGGCGCTCGGCGATGAGGACATCCGCTATGTCGTGGAACCCAAGCTGGACGGCGCTTCCCTCGAGCTGGTGTACGTGAACGGCGTTCTGGACCGGGCTGTCACACGCGGGAACGGGTTAGTGGGCGAAGGGGTGACCGAGAACGCCCGCACCATTCCCTCGGTCCCGCTGCGGCTCCGCGAAGACGAACGCCCGGCTCCGCGGTTCCTCTCCGTGCGGGGCGAAGCGATCATGTACCTGAGCGACTTCGAGACCCTCAACCAGCGTCGCATCGAGGCCGGGGTGCCGCCGTACCAGAACCCCCGCAACGCGACGTCCGGTGCGCTGCGCCAGCTCGACTCGCGGATCACGGCCAGCCGCCCGCTGACGGTGCTGGCCTACGATGTGCTCCAGGTAGATGGTGCCGAGTTCGGGACCGACTCCGAGGGACTCGCCGCGCTGAGGGCGTGGGGCCTCCGCACCCCGGAACGGATCGAGGTTGTGGAGTCGGTGGAAGCGATCGCCGAGTACCACCGCGCCTTCGAGGGCGACCGTGAATCGCTGGACTACGAGATCGACGGAGTGGTGGTGAAGCTCGACGCGCTGGGGCCGAGGATCCGGCTCGGGAGCACGTCGCATCACCCGAGGTGGGCGATCGCGTTCAAGTTCGAACCGCGCAAGGAGGTCACCCGGATCGACAGGATTTTCGTATCGGTTGGCCGCACGGGTGTGCTTACGCCGGTCGCGCTGCTCCGTCCCGTGGAGGTCGGTGGGGTGACCGTGTCGAGGGCGTCGCTCCACAACCGCGAAGAGCTCGAGCGCAAGGATGTGCGCGAAGGGGACCTGGTGCGCGTGCAGCGTGCCGGCGACGTGATCCCGCAGGTCGTGGCGCGGGTCGCCGAAGAGGGGCGGGAGCGGGGGGAGGCCTTCGCCATGCCCGCCCGCTGTCCGTCGTGCGGCACCGAACCCGTAGAGAAGGGGCCCTTCACGGTCTGCCCGAATCACTTCGCCTGCAGGGCGCAGTTGAAGGGGCGGATCACCCACTTCGGCTCGCGGAGCGCCCTGGACATCGAGGGACTGGGCGAGGAGACCGCGTCTCTCCTCGTGGACCACGGGCTCGTGAAGGAGCTGGCCGACCTCTTCGACCTGGTGGAGGCGGATCTGATCTCACTGGAGGGGTTTGCCGAACTGTCGGCCCGCAACCTCATTGCCGCGATTCAGGGAGAGAGGGCAGACGAGGGCGGTGATGATCCGGTGGGGTCGGACCGGCCGGATGGAGATACCCACCCCCGCGGACTGAGGCGGGTCGAGCTCGCCAGATTCCTGACCGGCCTCGGCATCCCCGAAGTCGGGGTCACTGTGGCCCGGGACCTGGCCCTCCACTTCCGCGGGTTCGAGGAAGTCCGCGGTGCCTCGCAGGAGGCGCTGGAGGAGGTCCACGGGGTGGGGCCGAAGATGTCGGTCGCCATCCGTGCCTTTCTGGACGATTCAAGGGTCTCCCTGGCACTCGATCACCTGATCGCCAGGGGCTTTCTCTTCATCCCGCCCGAGGCTGTACAGGTCCTTGAAGAGGAGGGGTGGGCGGGGAAGACCGTCGTGCTGACCGGCTCGCTGAAGAACTTCTCCCGGAGCTCGCTGAAGAAGGTCCTTCAGGGGCTCGGCGCCCGGGTTGCCGGCACCGTGAGCGCCCGGACGGATTTCCTGATCGTCGGCGAGAAACCCGGGTCCAAGCTGGCGAAGGCGCGAAAGCTGGGGGTGGAGGTGCTGGACGAGGATCGGCTGCTGGAACGCCTGGACGAGCCGGGAGCGGACACGGACGCCGAACCACCGGGCACGGACATGCGGACGACCGACCCCGAACTCCCGAGCACGGACACGCGGTGACCAACGCCGAAATCGCCCGGCTCGTGGCCGAGCTTGCGGATCGGATGGTGCTGGACGGCGACGACGCGCACCGGGTCGGACACTACCGAAAGGTGGCCACGGCGATCCGCCGCTTCCACCATTCCATGGCTGAGATGATCGAAGCGGGGACCGACCTGACCCGGGTTCCGGGGATCGGGAAGGGGCTTGCCGGCCTGCTGGGCGACCTCGTTCACGACGGCTCTTCGCCGCGCCTGGACGAATACAGGGCCAGGATCCCCGCGGAGCTCGTTGCCCTGATGCGTCTGGACGGTGTCGGCGCGACGCGGGCCCGAACGCTCCGGGACGCCGGCATCGACTCCGTGGCGAAGCTCGAAGCCGCGCTTGCCAACCGAACGATCCGCCGGATGGACGGCTTCGGGCCCGGGGTCGAAAGCCGCCTCCGGCGAAGCCTTGCGGCCAGAGCCGATCTCGCGGGGAAGTCCCTCCTGTCGGCGGCCGACCGGTGCTGTCGAGCGGCTGGCGTCGTCGCTCCGAAGCGGCGGATTCGCGGTGGAGTTTGCGGGGGACCTGCGGCGCCGCCTGGAGATCGTAACGACCGCCGACATGGTTGTCGGCGCCGCCCCGGCGATGCTCCGGGACCACGTTGTCCGCCACTTCGGGGCATTTGTGGCGGACAAACCTGACGACAACCCCATCGTGCTCACCGTTGACGGTGTCACGATCCGGCTTGTGGCGGCGCCGCCGGAGCTGCTTGCTCCCGTCGCCCACCACCTGACCGGCCCGCCCGCGTTCCTGGATGCGCTCGCTGCCCGCGCGCGGAGTGCGGGGCTTCAACTGACGCCCACCGGAATCCCGGGTGCCGACGGCGTGACCACCGAGACCGCGATCTACGAGGCGCTCGACCTCCCCTGGATTCCTCCGGAGCTGAGGGAAGACGGCGTCACCATCGCACGGGCCGAAGCGGGTCTTCCGCGACTGGTGACTCACGGCGACATCACCGGCGACCTCCACATGCACACGACATGGAGCGACGGCGCCGCCACGGTCCGGCGCATGGTCGAGGCCGCCGGCGCCCTTGGATACCGTTACATCGCGATCACCGACCACTCCCCTTCGACCGCGGTCGTAGCCGGTCTCGATGCCGCGGCGCTCCGGGCACAAGCCGCCGAGATCGCACGTGTTCAGGAGGACTTCCCGGAGATCCGGATCCTGAAGGGGTGCGAAGTGGACATCCTTCCCGACGGCTCCCTCGACCTTGGCGACGAAGCGCTCGCCGAACTTGACCTGGTCATCGCGTCCGTTCACTCCGTCTTCGAAATGCCCCAGGCGCGGATGACCGACAGGATCGTCAGGGCGATGGAAAACCCCCTGGTTGACATCCTCGGCCATCCGACCGGCCGGAAGCTCGGCAGGCGCGGCCCCTACGCCGTCGATCTGCCGGCAGTGCTCCGGGCCGCCCGGGAGCTGGATGTGGCCGTGGAGGTCAACGGGAATCCCCGGCGCCTGGACCTGGACCACCGCGGCCTTTGGCTGTGCGGGGAGCTTGGGGTTAGTGTCGTTGTGAGTTCGGACGCTCATTCGGTGGCTCGGTTGGACAACATGCGCTACGGCGTCGACCAGGCTCGGAGGGGTTGGTTGGAACAAAATCAAATCGTGAATACGGGAACACTCGCCGACATTCCGGGCTGGGTCCGGAGGAGGCGCGGTTGAGCGAACTGCTGGCGAATATCCTGCTCCTCGTCGGCGGATTCGGCGCCCTCTACTTCGGGGCCGAATGGCTGGTGCGCGGCTCGGCGCGTATTGCCGCCACGTTGGGCATCAGCCCCATCGTGGTCGGTCTGACCCTCGTTTCCCTGGGTACCTCGGCGCCCGAGCTGGTCGTTTGCATCATCGCTACACTGAGAGGCGAGGGGGGCCTGCTGATGGGCAACGTCCTCGGCTCCAACCTGGCCAACATCGGCCTCATCATGGGCGCCACGGCGCTGATCAGCCCCTTGGCGGTGGCGGACCGGGTCATCAGCCGAGATGTCCCGATCATGCTGGTGATCACGGTCCTGATCTTCCCGTTGGTGGTCGACGGCGAGGTCGACCTGGGGGACGGCGTGATTCTGCTGGCCCTTCTGGTGGTCTACGTGGCGTTCACCTTCGGCACGGCCGAGGAGGAAATACAGGAGATCCGCGAGGGAGTCGGCAGTCTGGCGGAGGGGGAGGAGGGCGTGGAGCCGGCGAAGAGTCTACTGCGGAACCTGGCGCTGGTGGTGGCGGGCGCTGTGGGACTCGGGGTCGGCGGCACGGCGATCGTGCGAGGCGCCACATTTCTCGCCGGGGAACTCGGGGCGAGCATGACCGTGATCGGACTGACCATCGTCGCGATCGGCACATCGTTGCCCGAGCTGGTCACATCGCTTGTGGCCGCCGCGCGCAAGCAGGCCGATATCGCCGTGGGCAACATCGTGGGATCGAACATCTTCAACCTCACGGCGGTCATGGGCGGATCGGCGCTGGTGAGAGGCTATCAGGTCGACTCGTCGATCCTGACCCTTCAACTTCCCGCGGTCCTGATCCTTTCGGCGCTGGTGTGGCCGGTGGCGGGCAGCGCGCACAAGGTCAGACGCCTGGAAGGGTTCCTCCTGCTCGTCGTGTACGCAGGCTTCATGGCCTGGATCACCCTTGCCGACTGACGCGTCGCACAGGAAACTGGCCCGGCGGCTGTCGCGAGTCGAATCCAGGAACGTCACCTTTCTCAAGCGACTCCCGCCGTTCTGGACGGAAGCTCGGGGAACCGGCGTTCGGGATGCCGCGGGCAACGCATATCTGGACTTCACCGGCGCCTTTGGGGTGGCCTTTGCCGGACACCGCCATCCGCGGGTGGTGGAGCGGATCAGGGAGCAGTCCGGGCTCCTGATCCACGGGATGGGCGACATCCATCCGCCGGCGGTGAAGGTCGAGCTCCTGGAAGCCTTGGCAGGCTGGATGCCGTGGCCCGAATCGCGGGGGATCCTCGGCCTGAGCGGCTCGGACGCCGTCGAGGCCGCCCTCAAGACAGCGCAGCTTGCCACCGGACGGGCCGGGGTCATCGCCTTCGAAGGGAGCTATCACGGCTTGACCCTGGGCGCGCTCGCCACGACCCATCGGGAGCACTTCCGCCGGCCATTCGCCGAACGCCTGGCCGATCACGTCCACTTCGTGCCCTTCCCGTCGTCCCGGAGTGAGGCCAGGCAGGCGCTGGACAGGGTCAGCGAGCTTCTGGCGGCGGATGCGCCGGTTCCGATTGGGGCGGTGATCGTGGAACCCATCCAGGGCCGTGCGGGTGTGCGTGTGCCGCCAGGCGGGTTCCTGACGGCATTGGCGGAGCGGACGCGGGCGGGCGGGGCCCTCCTGATCGCCGACGAGATCTTCACGGGGATGGGGCGAACCGGTGACCTCCTGGCGTCCACGGGCGACGGTGTCGTCCCCGATCTTGTCTGCCTGGGCAAGGCCCTGGGGGGTGGCATGCCGCTTTCGGCGTGCTTTGGTCCGGCAACGGTCATGGATGCGTGGCCCCCGTCGACCGGCGAGGCCATTCACACGAGCACATTCCTGGGCCACCCGTTGAGCTGCGCGGGGGGACTGGGCTTTCTGGAGGCGGTGAAGGCGGAGGACCTGGTGGCGCGGGCCAGGCGGCTGGGGGAGCGGGCCCTGGACTACCTGGTGGCGAAGCTGGACGATTGTGACCGGGTGGCAGCGATGCGGGGCCGGGGGCTGATGTTGGGCGTCGAGCTGCGCAGGAGGGCGGGGGAGCCGGCAGCGGTTGGCGCCATGGTTGCGGAGCGGGCCCTTGAACGCGGTCTGATCGTGCTGCCGGCGGGCGAGGGGGGCGATGTGGTGGAGCTGACGCCGCCAGCCACGCTCACCCCGGAGGAACTGGAACGGGGTCTGGAGATTCTGGTCGCGGTGATCCGCGCGGAGAGGACTTCGGCCGTAGCCCGCTCAGCGCGCTGACGTCGCGAAATCGACCCGCTCGGCCAGCTTTAGATCCCTCTCCGTCACGCCGCCCGCGTCGTGCGACCAGAGCTTGAGGGAGACCTTGTCGTACCGGATGGTGATGTCCGGGTGGTGATCCACCTCGTCGGCGATGGTCGCAACCCGGTTGACGAAGACGATAGCGCTCCGAAAGGACGGGAAGGTGTACGTCTTGCGGATCGTGTCGTCCCGGAACTTCCACCTCGAATGGACTGCCGCCCAATTCTCGACTTCCTCCGGGGAAAGCTTCTCTGCCATGGTTCCCTGCCCGCTTGTATGCCGTACTGGATACCCAAGATAACACGCTGGGAAGCCAGGGGTCTGGTACCGGCTCTCCAGTCAGGCCGCTCGACCCGAGGGCGACCAGGGCACCGTGCGAGAAAAACGGGCCCGCAGCCGCGTTCCGAAGTTGGCTTGTGACATGACCAGGGCGGGAACGACCAGCATGAGAAGCGGGGTGGCGACGAGAACGCCAAAGGCCAGGGCTGCCGCCACCGGGACGAGGTGCTGGGCCGCGGGGTCTCGACATGAAGCCGAAGCTGAGCCCCAGCAGCAGGTGCCCGAGCACAGCGCCGACGAATCCCAACGGAATGGCGGCCATGACGATGAGGGGCTGAGAGTATGATCCGAAGGGGATGGCCAGCAACGCGAAACTGATCATGAATACGACGATGAGCGATCCGGGTCCCTCCGCGGCGGACGCTTCTATCCTCTGCACGCCATCGACCGACCCGATCTCTTCCTCGATCTTGCGGACGATGGCCTGCTCGACCTCCTCCGGGGCGGCGCCGGGGTAGGGAACCACCACCTGAACGAGATCCAGCGACGCGTCGGGGAGCATTTCCTGAACGAGGTCGCCCGCGGCGAACAGACCGGCGAACAGGAAGAACGCCATGAGGAGGTTCGCCGCAATGGGATTGCTCGCCATGAACCCGATCGGTCCTCTTCGGTCTGCCAGGTCGCGCCCGGGATTCATGGCCCACGTGCGCCGGGATCGGCTTTCGTCCGAGTCGTGGTTGCCCATTTCATGGGGAATAGGTGTACGGTTCCGTGCGAAGGTGCGCGATGGCCGGGTGGCCAGAGGCGCGTGGAGGGGATTGGCTGCTTCGGGCCAGGCAGCCGGCGACCTGGGCGTCCACGTCTCGCGGTGCGACAAATGCGGGCAAGCCTGCGTCCAACTGGCAGCGCTGAAGTCGGCGAGGATTGAGAGCGAGGGATGACATGGAACATGCGCCAGAGGATCACCTTGGTGGCGGGTCCGGAGAGCTGGCCGAAGGCCTCGTCGACCTCGGCCCGCCCGGCAACTATATTTGAAACGGCACCGCGCTGGCTCTCCTACCCCTGGTGAAGCTTGGCGCGCGCGCTTAAAGCGGACTGTAGGAGGCGGAACCGAGTGAAGATCCCGACGGCGTACGCGGAAAAATATGCAAAAGCCCGGCCGGCCGAGTCCCCTTGGGACATCGCAACACTCTTCCAGTACCGGACGAAGCAGCGTGTGCCGCGACGTCTGGCGGGGAACCAGAGGATTCGGGCGGACAACTTCACCCAGCTTCTCCAGATCTCGGTGTACGACGACGAAGGACTGAGCTACAGGATGCCCGACCACGTCCACACGGCGAAATCGATCAACTGGTGAGGTAGGGTCGACAAACTTGCCCCGGAAGGCCGCGCCCACCCTTCACACGCTCCTCGTGCGGTCCAGCCGCACCTTCGCCGTGGGAATCGAAATCCTGCCGGTGCCGCTCCGGGGGGAGATCACCGTCGCGTACCTTCTCCTCCGCGTGTCCGACTATCTGGAGGACAACCAGGAACTCGGCGACGAAGAGAAGGTCCGCTTGCTCGATGAGTGGCGGCGCGTACTCGGCGGTAGCGGCGACCGGGACGCCCTGATCGACCGGCTGAGCGAAGCGGAGGAAGACACGCCGGACGCGTTTGTCGCCCGGCACACCGCCACCGTGCTCGGCGGACTGGACCGGCTGGCACCCGCGTCGCGCGAGATCCTGGTGCGCCGCGTGCGGGAGTCGAGTGCCGGGATGGCGCGGTGGACGGAGCGCGGCCCGGTCTTCCGCACCGAGGCCGACCTCGACGACTACATGCACGAAGTCGCCGGGCGGGTCGGCCACCTTCTCACCGAGCTGTTCGTGCTCCGGCTCCCGGGTGTGAGGGGCGAGAGGGAACGGATGATGGCACTCGGGCGCGAGTTCGGACTGGCGCTGCAGACGGTGAACGTCATCCGTGGATTGCACGAAGACCGCGACCGCGGCTGGGTGTACGTGCCGACCGCCTTTCTTCCCGAACCGGACATCCCCGCCAGCGAGCTGTTCGAGCCGGCCAACCACGGCGCGGCGATGGCGGTCCTCGCCCGGCTCGTGGAGAAGGCGGACCGCCACCTGGCCGCGGCCCGTGCGTACATCCGCCTGATTCCACGGCGACATCACAGGGTCCGTCTCTTCTGCCTGCTTCCGCTCCTGTTTGCGGTGCGCACTCTGGCCCTCAGCCGGGGCAATCCGGACGTGCTTGCCAGCGAGACCAAGATGACGCGCCGGGAAGTGGAGACCATCACCCGTCGCGCCAAGGTGCTGGGCTTCTCGAACCGGTGGATCGACCGGTACTGCCGTCACCTTGGAGCGGGCAGCCCGTGGTGAAATCCCGCGTCGCACCGAGAGCGGTGAGGCGCCGGGCTGGCAAGCGCAGGACCTGTGAGTCTTTTCCAACCCGGAGATGAGCCTGAAGTCGGCGAGGATTGAGAGCGAGGGATGAAGCCCGAGCACGGGGCAGGTGGCAGTTGAGGGAGCATCCCCCTGAACGGTGTAGAGACGCAACCGGCGAGCTGGGGGATCCCCGAGTCGCGGGAGGGTCTGCGGCGAGTCTGAGGCGGGCGCGGGGCGGATCATGCGGCGGAGTCCCGGGCCTGGCCGATGGCACGGAGGAGTTCGTCGCGGGCTCGCTGAACGGCCTTGGCGGCGTCGAGGTCGGTGGTTGCGGCGGCGAGGCGGTCGAGGGCTTTGAGGGTGACGCCGGGCCGGAGGAAGTCTTCGGCGCCGGGCATTGCCCGGAAGCGCTCGTAGGGGGTGGCGACATCCTGCTGCCGGTAGCGCCTCTTGACGCGGCCGTTGGGGCCGGTGACCTCGGTGGCGAAGAGGCAGGGCCGGTGGAAGTTGAGGAAGGGGCAGAGGCTGCCTTGGAGGAAGTCGTTGACCTGGGGGACGAGGGCGTGGGGGACGTGGATGTGGCCGAGCCACTTGCGCACGATGCTGCCGTTCTTGGCCTCGACGAGGGCGTTGTCGTTGCAGTGGCGGGGCCGGGACTTCGTGAAGGTGCCGATGTGGAGCTGGTTGAGCAGGTCGGCGACCTGGCGGTTGATGTACTCGCTTCCGTTGTCGGCGTGGAAGGCCTGGACGGTGAAGGGGAAGGCGGAGATGAGGTCCTTCAGCACGGGGACCATGAAGTGCTGGGTGATGCGCGGCACGGCGCCAAGGTGTTGGAACTGCGTGACTTCGTCGACGATGTTGACGAGGTAGATGCCCTTCTTGCCGCTCCGGTCTCCGAGGTGGACGGTGTCGACGCGGAGGAAGCCGGGCTGGCCATCGGGCCTCGGCTTGCGGCGGACCCCGATGGGGACGGGAGCAGGCCGGGTCTTGCGGAAGGTGAGGCGGCCGGTGCGGTACGCGCGGGTCTTGCGGAGGTTGTAGATGTGGCCTCCTGAGATGCGTGCGAGGCGCTCGAAGCGCACGTCTCCGTAGACATGGAACATGCGCCAGAGGATCACCTTGGTGGCGGGTCCGGAGAGCTGGCCGAAGGCCTCGTCGACCTCGGCCAGCAGGGCGGCGTCAAGGTAGGTGTAGCGGCGCGCGAAGGCGTTGGCCGGGGGCTTGCCGCGGTGGTCGCGGATGTGCCCGGTCCGGCGGTGTTGCCGGATGAGGCGGGTGACCTGGGCCCTGGAGAGGCCCGTCACCTTCTCGAGGTACCGCTTCACCAGGCCCTTGTCCGGCTTCCTGAGGCCGTGGTACTCGAAGCGAACCAGGGTCCGGCGCACGAGGGCGTACGCGGAGTCACGGCGGGTGGGCTGGAAGTCCGCGGCTTCGTTGCCCTCCAGGAAGGCGCGGAGCTGGTCGAGGGTGCGTATCCGTTCGGTGCGAAGTGTCACGATCATCCTCCAATGATCTCTTCGCCCCGGACTGCAGGCTCATCTCCCGCTGGAAACAGGATCCGAGTTCAGGCTCATGTGCCGTTGGACAAGACTCTGTGTTGACGCTCACTGAAAGAGTTCATAACTTTCAGATCTTGTTGCGGGGTGGAGCAGTCTGGTAGCTCGTCGGGCTCATAACCCGAAGGTCGCGGGTTCGAATCCCGCCCCCGCTATGATTGCTTCAAGGCCCGGAACGCCGCCTCGTGCGGCGTTTCTGGCGTAGCAGTCCAGGGTAGCGGGCTGCGCAAATCGGCCAGGTCGCCGGCACGGATTCCCAGCGGGTCCGGGGCCGGCATTGACCCGGTCGGTTTTTGTCGGGACAGTTGGCGAAGGGCCAGGTAGCTCAGTTGGTAGAGCACGCGACTGAAAATCGCGGTGTCGGCGGTTCAATTCCGCCCCTGGCCATTGGAGAATCCAGGTCCGTAGCTCAATTTGGTAGAGCACCGGTCTCCAAAACCGGCGGTTGGGGGTTCGATTCCCTCCGGGCCTGTACGGAGTCTTGCCCTCATCGTCTAACGGTTAGGACACCACTCTTTCAAGGTGGAGATCGGGGTTCGATTCCCCGTGAGGGTATCGGCCGGGGTGACCTGGTCAGGCAAGAATAATTGGGGCTGTAGCTCAGTTTGGTTAGAGTGCCGGTCTGTCACACCGGAGGCCGCGGGTTCGAGTCCCGTCAGCCCCGCTGGACGTTTGTTTGAAAATATGGGTCGTGGAACGAGTTTTTCCTGGCGGTCCGTCGAGTGCAGCTCGCCTGCGGGCGGGGGGCGCTGTGGACTGCTTGCTCACGTTCGCACTGTTGGGGCCGTAGCTCAGTTGGGAGAGCGCCTGAATGGCATTCAGGAGGTCAGGGGTTCGACTCCCCTCGGCTCCATTGTGGTGAACCGGTACGCCGGAAGGCTCGGGTGGCGGAATTGGTAGACGCGCAGGATTCAGGATCCTGTGGGGGTTAACCCCGTGAGGGTTCGAGTCCCTCCCCGAGCACTCGAAGTGGAACCGTGAGCGCCCACGTGCTGAAATTGGTAGACAGGCTGGTTTGAGGGACCAGTGTTCGAAAGGACGTACAGGTTCGAGTCCTGTCGTGGGCATTCCGGAGTTTCCGACAGGGCGCCCGTAGCTCAATTGGATAGAGTACCTGACTACGGATCAGGGGGTTGGGGGTTCGAGTCCTCCCGGGCGCGTTGATGGCAGGGCGCGTAGCTCAGCTGGTTAGAGTGCCACGTTGACATCGTGGAGGTCACAGGTTCGAGTCCTGTCGCGCCCATTTGGTGATGCCGGGGCCGTAGCTCAGTTGGGAGAGCGCAGCGTTCGCAACGCTGAGGTCAGGGGTTCGACTCCCCTCGGCTCCATTGATTGTGGCGGGCGGCGCAGCAGTCTGTGGATAAGTGCCGCTTGCCGCCCGAAGCAGATATCGCCACCGTAGCTCAGTCTGGTAGAGCACGTCACTCGTAATGACGGGGTCGTCGGTTCGAGTCCGACCGGTGGCTCTGCAAGGAGCACATAGGCAAATAGCCCCGTGGTGTAACTGGCAACACGTCTGACTCTGGATCAGAAGAGTCCTGGTTCGAGCCCAGGCGGGGCTACTTGGAGGGATGGCTGAGCGGCTAAAAGCGGCGCCCTGCTAAGGCGTTGGTCCCTGTGACCACGTGGGTTCGAATCCCACTCCCTCCGTTCGTCCATCCTTGTAAGACTCTTTGGCACAACATGTTATACGATTCGATGGGATCTGCATCCCCCATCACGTCCCACGATCCGAAGCAGATGGGGAGGCGTAGTCCTAATTGGTAAGGCACCGCACTCGAAATGCGGCGTGCGCAAGCACATGGGGGTTCGAGTCCCTCCGCCTCCGCTCGGAACACTCCCTCATAGATTGGACCCACTAGCCACGGGGCGTGGCTCAGTCCGGTAGAGCGCTGCGTTCGGGTCGCAGAGGTCCCCGGTTCGAATCCGGGCGCCCCGATTTTGCCAGGATTTAGGACGGGTGGCCGAGTGGCTTAAGGCGCACGACTGGAAATCGTGTGGGCAATGCCCGCGTGGGTTCGAATCCCACCCCGTCCGCTCAGTGATGTCGCTAAGTTATTTTGCTACAAGCACTTATAAGAAGATATCAGAGTCACGGCTCAACCCGACACCGACACACCTCCAGACAGAACGTGAGATGGGATCCCGTCGTACCAGTTGGCCTCATGTCGCGAACGAGGCCTCCAATGCATACACCATCTCCATCGGGAGACCGCCGGAGTCCGTGGTCCGGTGTTTGGGCAGAGTCTGAAGCGCTCCCGGGTCGGCCGAGGCAGTGATGGCCGCAGCCATGGCGTCGAGGATGTCGTCGTCGGCTAAGTCCCAGCATCGGAATTCGGCTCGAATCTGAACGAAGTCCCCACAGACGGATGGGTGGAAGCCCTTCAGCAACGCGAGCCTTTCGTCAAAACCGGCGCCCTTCTTCTTGCTGTGTCCCATTGGGCTACCTCCTGCGAGCGCCCAGAAGCAGATCTCAGGGTGGACCTCTCGCACGATGCGCCGTGCCTTCTCGCTCCGACGTAGCAGGCTGTCCACTTCCCCGATCTTCGGCAGGATCGCGAAGGTCTGCCGTGTCAGCCCCTTTCCGCTTGCCTCCCGGTTGATTCGGCTCGCCTCCTCGTACGTCGCCGCAGATAGCGCCTTGCGCACCGGCACCGGGAACACGCTGCTCGCCCGAGGCGCTCTCAGCCTCCCGCGCGCCTCCCTATCGCAGTGGCGTCCTTCAGGGCCGTCCGGGAGTCCGATCGGGATGTCGACGAAGACGCGGTCCGAATCGTCTGCGCCGGAAACCAACTCCGTGATGGTTCCGGCAATGCCCCAGTCGGGCTCTCCGGAACGCGCCAGGGCAAAGTAAAACCACCCCGCGCGGCACCCGTCGACTCCGTACGCCGTTCCAGAGGCCGCATTCGGTCGCGTAGCGTCACTACCCCGGGGAGTCATAGTCCGCCTAAGCTATCGCCTTCTTTGACGCCTCGCCCCTCCAGACCGCACTCAGTACCGGCATTGCCCGGACGGCAGAACGGGACAACGACTCACCGGCATTACGGTTGCCTGCTTGCGACTCGCCGCGAAAAGCCTTCCCGCAAGGGACTGATGGTACGGGAGCGACCCCTGGAGGGCGGGGGGCGAGTTTGTGAAAACACACTCGGCGGCCCTACGCCGTACCAAGCCGTCGGCTTGGGGGGTCGCTCCCGTACCGGTCGGCGCTGCCCGTGCGGCGCTGACCGACCCGGCCGCGGAAGCGTAAGATGCGACCGCGCCAGCGGATAAGCCGGAAGTCCTGTGTGCATCGCCGGAGGGCTAAAGTGTGCATCGGCCCCCCACGTCGTTTTCACACGCTGGCACGGCCATGAGACGCACGGCGGTCATCGGTAGCGCGCCGGAGAGGCGCACCGTTTGCCAGGTGCGGCCGCGTTGGATCGACCCGCGTACGGCCTGCCGGCGAGCCTGCGTCGTCAGCGCGACGCTGCGTTTCAACGTGGCCTCCAGGCCGCCGAACTCCTCGAGGATCTGGACGGCGCCTTGGAGGATCGCCCGCTCGATCCGGGCGATCTCTTCCCGGATGTCGCCATCGGATTCGCCTGGGCCGGACCGCCTCGGCCGAAGCACGCATACCTTCCGCGCTCGCACCGTCCTCGACGACGTTTTCATGCATCTTCCTTCTCTCACGCCCATGTGGCACACGAAGGGGCGGACGGCGCGGTACGTGCACCTGCGCATCCGCGCGGTGCTGGAATGGGCCATCGCCATGGATTGGCGAACCGACAACCCGTGCGACCGGCTGCTGCCGGTGCTCGGCCCCCAGCACGATGTCGTCGAATACCGGAAGGCCTTGCCCCATCGGGAGGTGGTGGCGGCCATCGAAAGGGTGCGGGCGGCGGACCCGGCCAAGGTGGACGCGCTGGCCTTCGAGTTCCTGGTGCTGACGGCGGCGCGTAGCGGCGAGGTCCGCGGGCGGTGTGGAGCGAGATCGACCGGGAAGCGGGCGTCTGGACGGTTCCCGCCAGCCGGATTGAAGACCGCGCGCGCGCACCGGGTGCCGCTGTGCGGCCGGGCGCTGGAGATCCTCGATGCGGCGCGGAGGCTGGGCGGCGGCGGGAGCCCGATCGTGTTTGTCAACGAGCGCGCGAAGTCGTTGGGCAGCGAGCAGCTGACGCGACTGCTCAGGAAGCACCGGATCGCGGCGGTGCCGCACGGGTTCCGGTCCAGCTTCCGGGACTGGGCGGGCGAGAAGACGGATCATCCCCGGGGGGTGGTCGAGGCGGCGCTCGCCCATGTGGTCCAGAACAAGGTCGAGGCGGCATACATGCGTTCGGGACCTGTTCGAGCGCCGCCGTCGGCTGATGGACGAGTGGGAGGCCTACGTGGCCGGAGACAGCCGCGACCCGAAGCCCTGACGTGGGGCCTAACCCCTAACGTGGCGTTGGGACACTGGTATCCCACAACGCGCGTGTTCGGCTCGATCAAGACGGGCGACCATCGGCCATCCACGCGGATCGGCCTCGCAACCCCAGCGCGGGGTCCAACGTCCCACCGCGGGGGTCAACACTCTCAACGGTAGGACAGTAAGAATGACAGTTCGACATACGTCTGGAACCCAACCCGTACGGGTCACGAGTGGCAAGCTAAAAGCCCTTCGGACGGTGCTAGTGTAGTGTCCTAATCATAATAGCTATTATGTGGAAGCAGCGGCCAGCGCCTGCCTGGCCCGTTCCACCTTCTCGAGAATCTCGGCCGCCGGTTTGGTCCAGACCAGCGGCCTCGGGTCCTCGTTGTAGGTCTCGATATATTCCTTCAGGCACGATTCGAGGTGGCCGACGGAGTGGAAGACGCCGCGGCGGATCCGCTTCTGCGTCAGCGTGCTGAAGAAGCGCTCGACCAGGTTCAGCCACGAGGAACTCGTCGGGATGAAGTGGAAGCGGACGCGTTTCGTGCGTTCGGCCCACGCCTTCACCTTCTGGTGCTTGTGGGTCGCGTAGTTGTCCAGAATGATGTGGATCTCCCGCCCCTTCGGCACCTCCTTCTCGACCTTGCGGAAGAACCGGAGCACCTCCTGGTGGCGGTGCCGGCGGTACGTCTCGCCGGTCACCTCGCCCGACGCCACGTCCATCGCCACGAACAGCGACGTGGTCCCGTGGCGCTTGTAGTCGTGCGTCATCGTCCCGCAGCGGCCGGGCTTCAGCGGCAGACCCGGCTGCGTCCGGTCGAGCGCCTGGACCGAGCTCTTCTCGTCAAAGCTGAAGACCGCCGCGTTGTCCGGCGGGTCAAGGTACAGCCCCACAACGTCTTGCAGCTTCTCCTCGAAGCGCGGATCCGTGCTCGCCTTGAAGGTGCGCCACAGGTGGGGCTTCAGCCCCGCGGACCGCCACACCGTGTTCACGAAGCTGTGTGTCGTGCCCACCGCCCGCGCCATCGGCCGGCACGACCAGTGCGTCGCGTCCGGCGGCCTCTCCTGCGTCGTCCGGCGGATGATCTCCGCCCTCAGCGCCGCCTGCGCCTTCGGGCACTTGCCCCCGTGATTCCCGCCCCGGGGACGCTCCTTCTCGATCCCCTTCAGCCCCTCGTCCGCGTACCGCCGCCGCCAGCGGCCCGCCTTGTCCGTGTGCGTTCGCAGCTCCTCGGCGATGGCCCTGTTCGTCATCCCCTCCGAGGCCATCAGCACGATCCGCGACCGCTCCCGCAGCCGCACCGTCGCGCTCCGCGACCGCGACCACCGCTCCAGAACCTCCCGGTCTCCCTCCGCAAGCTCGATCCCGACCGCCTTCCGCATGGCCCCTCCTCGTCGACGCCTCTCGATCCCGCACGACGAGGAACCATAACTTGCACCGCCGTTATTAACAAGGTTATATCACAGACACTACACTAGGTAACCGAAGACGGCGGCAGGGCTGATGAAACACTCGATGTCCTGGAGTTCGGCGACATCCGCCTCCAGAACGTCGAGGAACGCCGTTAGCGGTTCCCTCCACGGATCCCTAGAGAGATCGATATTCGCGTACTGTCCGATCTCCTCCACGTAGGCGATTCGAACCGATTCCATACCCAAACGCCGACACACCGAAACCAGCTTGCGCGGGATGTCTTGACTACTCGGAACACTGCCCTTCTCAAGCGCCCTGTACCGGGCCGCGGCGACACCCGCCCGTCTCGCTGCCTGGGCCGACGTGATGCCCAGCCGCGCCCTGGCTGCTCTGAGGTCTTCCGCCACCAGACGTATGGTTTCCTCTCTTGAGTATTCCATTGGTGATTATACACTTTACACAAGTCGTTTCGTCTTAGCGGCGAACGGCTCGCCGTCATCCGGTTGAGGCTCCGCACCGACATAGCGGCCCGGCCGTCCGGAGGGCAAGAACACTAGCGATTTCCTAGCCCGGATTTCTCAAACGCATAGGAAGGCACCGGCCTCCGGGAGCTGTTAAGTTTATGTGGGGCAAGAACTTGACAGCGACGACACCGGAGGACCGATGCCGACACAGTGTAAACCGCTTTCCTTCGCATTTCAAGGGTGCCAGGGCCGCAGGGTAGCGGCCGCGTTCGACGGGGGCGCGATCACGTCGAACGCCGGAGTGCTGCTGCTCCGCGAGATCGACCGGTCGGTGGGGCTCCTGGACCAGGTGGCAGGTTGCTTCACCGACTACCGCGATCCCCGTCTCACGGAACACTCGGTCGGGACGCTGGTGAGGCAGCGCGTCATGGGCATCACCCTGGGATACGAAGACCTCAACGACCACGACCAGCTGCGGCACGACCCTGTTCTGGCGCTGCTCTCCGGCAAGCTCGATGGACATCGGAAGGACTGTGCGCCGTTGGCGGGGAAGAGCACCCTGAACCGGCTTGAACACGCGCCCCCGAGTGGCGAACCGGGCCGCTACCACAGGATCGGCCATGATGCGGACGCGCTGCAGGCCGTGCTGCTCGAGTCGTTCATCGACTCTTGGAAGGGCGGGCGGCCGTCGCGCCTGGTGCTCGACATCGACGCGACCGACGACGAGGTCCACGGGCGCCAGGAGGGCCGCTTCTTCCACGGCTACTACGGCCACTACTGCTTCCTGCCGCTCTACATCACCTGCGGCGGCCGCCCGCTCTTCGCCCAACTGAGGCCGGGCAACGCGGATCCCGCCGGAGGCGTGACCGGGCCGCTGGGCCGCATCGTCGAACGGCTCCGGGAGCGGTGGCCGGGACTGGAGATCCTGCTTCGGGCCGATGCCTCCTATGCCCGCGAGGAGATCCTGGCCTGGTGCGAGGGCAACGGCGTGGACTACGTCATCGGCCTGGCCCGGAACTCGCGGCTCGTCGAGAAGATCGGCTGGGAGCTGGCCGACGCCCAGGCGGAGGCGAAGCGGCGGGGCCGCCCAGCCCGCCGGTTCAAGGAGTTCCTCTACGCCACACTCACAAGCTGGTCCCGCAAGCGCCGGGTCGTCGCCAAGGCCGAGCACCTGCCCGGCAAGGCCAACCCGCGCTTCGTGGTCACCTCGCTGCCCGACACCTTCTCGGCCCGGACCGTCTACGAGCGCGTCTACTGCCCGAGGGGCAACATGGAGAACACGATCAAGGAGCAGCAGCTCGATCTCTTCTCCGACCGGACCTCGGCGTCGCGCTTCGCCGCCAACCAGCTCCGGATCCTCTTCTCCGCCTTCGCCTCGATCCTCTTCGTTGCGCTCAGGCGTGCGCTGCACGGCACCCGCCTGGCCCGCGCCACCGCCGGAACGCTGCGGCTCAAGCTCCTCAAGATCGGCGCCCGCGTCACGGTCTCGGTGCGAAGGGTCAAGGTCGCCATGGACTCCGCACACCCGTCGGCCGCCGCCTTCGCACGCGTCCACGCCCGATTGCCAGGGTAACGACTCCACACCCCCTTCGAGACAACCGTTCCAGCCGATCCTCCGGGGACCACTGCGCCGCAGGACCAAAAAAGCTCGCTCAGGCAGCGGTTCCCGCTACTCTGGCCCCCCGAAAACACGGCCGCAGAGCCGCTTGCTTCTGCTCCACCTGCTCCCTCGGCAGAAACTCGGCCCCAACGCTGCCCCCAAAGCCCTCAGCGGTGACTGTGTGAGAAATCCGGGCTAGGCGGCGCGAGCAGGCTGCAACCTCCCAACGTACAGGAAATCCCCGAAAGCCGCTCCCCCGCTGCGAGCACTATTGCGAGCAGGGCGGGATAATGCACAAAACGGGGCATTCGGATGCGGGGGCGCGGCTGGCGAACGTCGGCGCCCCCGGGCGGCTTCGGCTCACCATCGTGTGCACGACCGCGGGCACGATGCGCAAGCTGTACCGTAGAGGATCGAGACTGGGGGGACGGCCGGCTGCCATCGGCCGCCCCCGTCCCCACCCTAAAGCCTCTTACCCCCCAAGGAGAAGACGATGTTCGCTGAGTACGTGTGCGTCATCTGAGCTGAGAACACATCGGGACCGCCGCGGCCGTCGCGAGCGCGGTGGTTGCTGCTCCCATCTACCGCCACATTATCATCTACTCGCTGCCCGTAGTGTCGGCGAAGGTACGCCGACAGGCCCACGACTTGCCTCACCTCATCACGTTCGAGCGGGATCAGGATTCCACCAGGTGGAGGTGGTCAGCGCATGCGCCCGTGGGCGATGGGCCAAGAGGCTCGCCCTCGACGCCGAGGTGGCCTTGCAAGACAGAGACGGGGAGATCACCGGGTGGCGCGCGGCGGAAGATTGGAGGCCGCGGGTCCGGTTCGCCCCAGCCTGACTACCGGAGTGTTCCTGGATCGAAGAGCGACGCGAGGTCAAAGGCTCCAGTATCGGTGCCTTCCATCGCGAACTTAATAGCCTTTTCCGAGACAGCATAGAGGACTTCATGGTCTTCCAAGGTGAACATCGGCGGGTGGCCATCACTAGACTCGTAAGAGTATCGCATGTTGACGAATGCGTTCCGATGTTGATCCAAGGTTGTCCCTAGCCCGGATTTCTCACACGGTCACCGGTGAGGGCCTGTAGGGCGGGTTTGGGGCCGAGTTTCTGCCGAGGAACGGGGTCGAGCAGGAGCAAGCGGCTCTGCGGCCGTGTTTTGAGGGGCCAGAGTAGCGAGAACCGCTGCCTGAGCGAGCTTTCCCTGGTCCTGGGGCGCAGTGGTCCCCGGAGGATCGGCTGGAATGGGTGTCTCGAAGGAGGTGTGGAGTCGTTACCCTGGTAATCGGGCGTGGACGCGTGCGAAGGCGGCGGCGGACGGGTGTGCGGAGTCCATGGCGACCTTGACCCTACGCACCGAGACCATGACGCGGGCGCCGATCTTGAGGAGCTTGAGGCGGAGCGTACCGGCGGTGGCGCGGGCCAGGCGGGTGCCGTGCAGCGCACGCCTGAGCGCATCGAAGAGGATCGAGGCGAAGGCGGAGAAGAGGAGCCGGAGCTGGTTGGCGGCGAAGCGGGAGGCGGAGGTCCGGTCGGAGAAGAGATCCAGCTGCTGCTCCTTGATCGCGTTCTCCATGTTGCCCCTCGGGCAGCAGACGCGCTCGTAGACGGTCCGGGCCGAGAAGGTGCCGGGCAGCGAGGTAACGACGAAGCGGGGGTTGGACTTGCCGGGCAGGTGCTCCGCCTTGGCGACGACCCGGCGCTTGCGGGACCAGCTTGTGAGTGTGGCATAGGGGAACTCGGCGAACCGGCGGGCCGGGCGGCCCCGCCGCTTCGCTTCGGCTTGGGCGTCGGCCAGCTCCCAGCCGATCGTCTCGACGAGCCGCGAGTTCCGGGCCAGGCCGATGACGTAGTCCACGCCGTTGCCCTCGCACCAGGCCAGGATCTCCTCGCGGGCATAGGAGGAATCGGCCCGAAGCAGAATCTCCAGTCCCGGCCACCGCTGCCGGAGCCGTTCGACGATGCGGCCCAGCGGCCCCCTCACGCCTCCGGCGGGATCCGCGTTGCCCGGCCTCAGCAGCGCGAAGAGCGGGCGGCCGCCGCAGGTGATGTACAGCGGCAGGAAGCAGTAGTGGTTGTAATAGCCGTGGTAGAAGCCGCCCTCCTGGCGCCCGTGGACCTCGTCGTCGGTCGAGTCGATATCCAGCACCAGGCGCGACGGCCGCCCGCCCTTCCAGGAGTCGATGAACGACTCGAGCAGCACGGCCTGCAGCGCGTCCGCATCATGGCCGATCCTGTGGTAGCGGCCCGGCTCGCCACTCGGGGGCGCGTGTTCAAGCCGGTTCAGAGTGCTCTTCCCCGCCAACGGCGCACAGTCCTTCCGATGTCCATCGAGCTTGCCGGAGAGCAGGGCCAGAACAGGGTCGTGCCGCAGCTGGTCGTGGTCGTTGAGGTCTTCGTATCCCAGGGTGATGCCCATGACGCGCTGCCTCGCCAGCGTCCCGACCGAGTGTTCCGTGAGACGGGGATCGCGGTAGCCGGTGAAGCAATCCGCCACCCGGTCCAGGATCCCGATCGACCGGTCGATCTCGCGGAGCAGCAGCACTCCGGCGTTCGACGTGATCGCTCCGCCGTCGAACGCGGCCGCTACCCTGCGGCCCTGGCACCCTTGAAATGCGAAGGAAAGCGGTTTACACTGTGTCGGCATCGGTCCTCCGGTGTCGTCGCTGTCAAGTTGTTCTCCCACATAAACTTAACAGTTCCCGGAGGCCGGTGCCCTCCTATGCGTTTGAGAAATCCGGGCTAGATCCGGTATGGCGTTCGTAAGCCTCTGGCGCGTGTCCCGATTCAGATCTTCGAAGAGCTTCTTTAGGTCGTGGGTGTTACAGGGCTTCCGGCCTTCTTGGATCAATAGGGCCTTCAGGGCAATTTCCAGTGCAAACACCGCAAGGATCATCCCCCAATAGGCCATAGTTTCCGCCTTGGTCTTGAGCAGCCATGGGCTGGTTGTCGTCTCGTCGTCGGCCTCTTCCCTTGCATAGGTCGCCGCCATCTTCAGGGTGTTTGAAGATTGTATTGTAAAGACCGCGAAGAAGGCCGCCTGCCACCCAATCTTGTCTGGTGATTCTGCGCATCCCGACCCGCTACCTGCACTCATTCGGGATCCCCGCCCGCACCACACATGGCTCCCGGCTGGTGCGAGGATATCGTCGCCAGCGACGCCTGGAAGTCCGCGTCGGCCAAAGCGCTCCGATCAGTGGTGTTTCGCATCCGAGCGGACTTCGCGCATGCGACCAACCCTTCGCTGGTCCGCGACGACTCTGCCATCCCCTTCGTCACAGCGACCAATTCCTCGTTGAAGCTGCTCAAGCTCACCGTTGCCCCGGCCAATTGGGTTCCACCACGCCGGAGGCGGGGCCGATCACCATTGCTTGGTCGTGTGGCCAAAGCTTGGATCCTCCCTGAGCGTGACACCTCCTTCGGTGAGGAAGGCCTTCCAGCAGTCCACAACTCCAGACAGCATCGCATACAGATCGTATTCCACTCCCGACTCCATTGTCACAACTAGCTAGCTCCGGCGCGTGGGCATCTGCCCTATAGCGTCGTTCCCACGCACCGTACCTCGCCGATCACTTCGTCGTCAAGCGCCCAGTGCTGCGGCCGGTGGGCTGAATTGTCACTTCGCAGCTCCCAGCGCCCGCCCTTGCAGGGCCAGCTTCTTCGCAACCAACCCTTAGCTGGTCCGCAGGACGAAATCCGGCCGTCCCGGCGGCGGCTGGCCCGATTCACCAGCATCTTGCAGCCATCGGGGAGCGTCGGCTCCATCGCATCGCCCACCACGCCGATGACCGAGCACTGCGTCGCACGTCCAGGCCCAACTCGTCAAGCCAGTCACGACGGAACCAGATCCGGCCCACCGCCGGCTCGTCGAACACCATCGCACCGCCACCGGCCGCAGCGGCCAGGTCGATCGTATCGACCGGCCGGGATCCGGAGGCATCCGAAACTCCCTGCGGTTCGTTCCCGAGCAACGCCGATAGCTGCGCCGACGGGAGGGGATCGTCGGTCAAGCCCGCGAGGTAGTCGACTGGGACACCGAGCGCCCGGGCTGCCCGAACCCATCTTTCGGCTGATAGGCCGACCCGTTTGGCTTCGACATGGGTGATCAGGGTTCAATCGCAGTCTACGGGGCGACTAGCTTCCGCACGAGCTCAAGCGGCGCGAGGACCGGCTGGCGGCGATCCGGGCGGCGAAGGCGCGCCTGGAGGCCGAGCAGAGGGCGAGGGACGACGCGCGGGGCCGCAAGCCGGGACAGAAGCGCAACCCGAAGGGGGGCAGGCCCTACAAGCGACTTACAGAGGATGTGATTCACGGCAAGAAATCGTTTAAGTTCAACTGGGACTAGCGGTGACAACCGTAACCTTCGGCTATACAATATATTATCGTTCATCACAGTGGTTCGTGTATCACTTCAGATATACAAATATGAGCGGGAATTCGTCGGACCGAATGGGATGCCTGCGGACGAAGTTCTGGGCGAGGAAGGAAGAGACAAGTCGAACCGGGCGATCTCCCGCCCCCCCAGGAGCGTTTCTTCGGCAAACCTCATCCCACCCACCCCGCCGACAGCACCTCCGCTTGTTCGAGCACCGTCCGCGTCGCCTTCTCCTGCTTGTCTGGCGGGTAGCCGTGCTGGCGGAGGATGCGCTTTACGAGCCGGCGCAGGTTCGCGCGGACATTCTCGCGAAGCGTCCAGTCGATCCTCACGTTGTTCCGCACGGTCTCGACCAACTCACGGGCGATATCCCGTAGCGTCTCGTCGCCGAGCACCTGCACGGCGCTGTCGTTCGTCTCAAGCGCATCGTAGAAGGCCAACTCGTCTTCGGAGAGTCCCAGCGCATCGCCCCGGGCATTCGCCTCGCGCATCTCGCGGGCAAGCTGAATCAGTTCCTCGATGACCTGCGCGGCCTCGACGGCTCGGTTTGTGTAGCGTCGCACGGTCTGCTCCAGCATCTCGGCAAACGATCTCGCCTGGACGACGTTCTTTCGCCTGCGGATGGCCAGTTCCCCTTTGAGCAGCTTCTGCAGAAGCTCGACCGCGAGGTTGCGCTGCTTCATGCCCCGCACTTCGGCCAGGAACTCCTCGGACAAGATCGAGATGTCAGGCTTCTCGAGGCCGGCCGCGGTGAAGATGTCGACGACACCTTCCGAGGCGACGGCTCGTGAGACGATCTGGCGAATGGCGTAGTCCAACTCCTCCTCGAGACGCGCCTCGCCATTGGCGCGCTTGGCCAGCACCGACCGGGCGGCCTGGAAGAATGCCACGTCGTCGCGGATCCGGATCGCCTCCTCGTGAGGGACGGCGAGCGCGAAGGCCTGCGAGAGTTCGCGCACCGCCCGCAGACAGCGCTCCTTGCCGTCCTCCTGCGCGAGAATGTGTTCCTGCGCCCCCGGCAGCAGGCTCACGCGTTCGGACGGCGTTCCGTCGCTCCACCTGGAATAGTCGAAGCCGTGGAACAGGTCGCAGCACACCTCGTACTTCTCCAGCATCACCGCCACCGCTTCGGACTGATCTACGGTGGTCTTGCCTGTGCCCCCGCTCTCGGTGTAGGTCGCGAGGGCCTGTTTGAGCTCATGCGCGAGCCCGAGGTAGTCGACGACCAGGCCGCCCGGCTTGTCCCGGAAGACCCGGTTCACCCGCGCGATCGCCTGCATCAGCCCGTGGCCGCGCATCGGCTTGTCGACGTACATGGTGTGCAGGCTCGGCGCGTCGAAGCCGGTCAGCCACATGTCCCGAACGAGTACGACCTGAAGCGAATCGCCGGGATCGCGGAACCGTTTTGCCAGCCTTTCGCGGCGCGCCTTGTTGCGGATGTGCGGCTGCCAGTGGGGCGGATCCGATGCGCTGCCGGTCATCACGACCTTGATTCGGCCCTGGTTGTCATCCTCGTGATGCCAGTCGGGACGCAGGCCGGTCAGTTCGCGGTAGAGGTCGATGCAGATGCGGCGGCTCATGCAGACGATCATGGCCTTACCCTCCAAGGCCTCGATGCGCCGGTCGAAATGCGAGACGATGTCCAGGGCGATGAGCCTGAGCCGCGGTCCGGCTCCGGCGACGGCTTCGAGCTGCGCCCACTTGGTCTTCAGCTTCTCCTTGCGCTGGACTTCCTCGCCTTCGGTGACTTCCTCGAACTCGGGGTCGATCCTCGGCCGCTCGGCCTCGTCCAAGGCCAGCTTCGCCAGCCGGCTCTCGTAGTAGATCGGCACGGTTGCGCGATCCTCGACGGCTCGCTCGATATCGTAGACACTGATGTAGTCGCCGAACACCGCACGCGTGTTGGCGTCCTCCAGTTCGATCGGCGTGCCGGTGAAGCCGATGAATGACGCGTTGGGGAGCGCATCGCGCATGTGGCGGGCGTAGCCGTCTATGAAGTCGTACTGGCTGCGGTGCGCCTCGTCGGCAATCACCACGATGTTGCGGCGCCCTGACAACAGGGGATGCCGGTCGCCCTTCTCTTCGGGAAAGAACTTCTGGATCGTGGTGAACGCCACGCCGCCCGACTCGACCGCCAGCTTGGCGCGCAGGTCGGCCCGGCTACGGGCCTGGGTAGGCGGCTGCCGTAGCAGGTCCTGACAGCGGGAGAACGTGCCGAAGAGCTGGTCGTCAAGGTCGTTGCGATCGGTCAGGACGACGATCGTCGGGTTGTCCATCGCCGTCTCGCGGATGATCCGTCCGGCGTAGAAGGCCATGGTCAGGCTCTTGCCCGAGCCCTGAGTGTGCCAAACGACGCCGATGCGTCGATCACCGGGATAGCCGCCCGGCTGTCTGCCGATCTCGTACCGGCCGGCTCGCTCGGCGACCCGCCGCGCCTCCTGCCGTAGCGCCGCCGCGCGCAGGGTCTCCAGCACCGCCGTCTCCACGGCGTGGAACTGGTGATACCCGGCCATCTTCTTGGCCAGCTTGCCGCTGCCGTCGTCCTCGATCACGATGAAGTCCCGGACCAACATCAGGAATCGGTCCCGCTGGCACATCCCTTCGAGCATCACCTGCAACTGGGGCAGATGCGTGCCGGCCAGCGTCTCACCGGTGATCGTGCGCCACGGCTTGAACCACTCGCGCCCGGCGGTCAGCGTGCCGATGCGCGCCTCGACTCCGTCCGAAGCGATGAGCGCCGCGTTGAAGGCGAACAGGTTCGAGAGCTCCGCCTTATAGGTCTGGATCTGGTTCCAGGCCGTCCACACCGTGGCCTTTTCGTCCGCCGGGTTCTTGAGCTCGATCAGACCCAGCGGAAGGCCGTTGACGAACAGCACGACGTCCGGCCGCCGCTCGTGCTCGCCCTCGACGACGGTGAACTGGTTGACCGCCAGCCAGTCGTTGTTTGCGGGGTTCTCGTAGTCGAGGACGGAGATCCATGGGTACTGCAACGTGCCCCCTGGACTCCGGTGCTCGACCGTGACGCCGTCCACCAGCAGGCGGTGGAACGCGCGGTTGCGGGCTTCCAGCGTCGAGCCTTCAGGCCGAGTCAGCCTGCGGAATGCGTTCTCCAGGGCTTCGGCGGGCACGGCCGGATTCAGTCGAGCCAAGGCGTCGCGCAGGCGATGTTCCAGAATGACTTCGCTGTAGTCCGCTCGCTCAGAGGCCGCCGCATGCGGCGCAATGTTGGGACCGTGGGCAACCTTCCACGCAAGGCCTTCGAGCCATTCCAGCGCGGCGTCTTCGATCTCCGATTCGGTGAAGGCCGTCATCACTTCACGAAGCCCGCTTCCCTGCTTCGGCAAGACTAATCGACAGACTACGAGCGACCTTGCCAACGAGTTGCAGAAGCTCCCTCACCTCGTCCGGTTTGATATGAATCCTCCGCCCGACGACGGCTTCGCTGTCCGCCGCCTTCGCGATGTAGTCATGGTCCACGACTCCCATTCTGTGCGCGATGAGATGGCGCTTTTGAAAGCCACGGACGAGCGATCGCCATTCGTCAGCGGTTACTTCAGAAGACAGGTCTATGCCAAAAGCGTTTTGGAGGTTCTTTTTCGCTCCTTCAAGATTCTGGAAGCTGATTCTTTCCACGATGGCGGAGTTGGTCGCGTTCGGCGCGTAGATTCGGCACAATTCGCGCCCGAATCCGTCGAAGACCGACACGCAATCCTCCAACCCGTTTTCGATGAGTCCCCTGACAATGTCTCTCTCCGTGCTCGCTGCCAGGTCCACCATCTTTGCGACAACTTCGATGTTCTTGTCGAGGATCTGGAGCGAGTTGTGTCGGCCGCAGTCGGGACAGAAAGCAAAGACACCGTAGACGGAGTAGCGGAGCGTGCAGTTGGCACAGACCACCTCGGTTTCGAGCTGCTCCTCCCTGTAGTAGCGGATCGGTATCCGGCGACCGGGTTTAAATGTCATTGAGATCCCGATTCCGAATGGCCCTTTCGGCTTTAGGTTGAACTCCATCTTCTTAAGGTCCTTGCGGACTGCGTCGGTGACTTCCCGCATGGCGACCGACTGAGCATACTCGATCTGCTCTTTCGTCCAGAAGTGGTCGTGCGCCGCAGCATAGCCGCAGTACGGACAGTGACACGAAACGTCGTCCCCCTCTAGTCCAGTACCGAACTCGACCTTGAAGTATCCCTCGCAGTCCGACTGGGGACACTCACGGCCTGTGAAGCCGTCTTCATCGGGCTTGATGGGGATCGAAATGCGATTGCCGAGTCGGCGGAGGTGATCCATTAGGCCGTCGTCCCAATGATCCGTGCTGCTTCCTCCAGCCGCAGCGCGCCTGAGATGCTAGGTAGCAACGTGTCTCGGAGGGCGGCGAGGGTGCGGGACTCGTGGACATTCCCGACGATACGTCCCAACATCGGCGACACAACGTGCTGAAATTCTGAAGCGATAGCATCGGTTGGCCGACACAGTTCGTAGGTGCTCATCGCCTGCCAACTCGTTCGAGGCATCTTCGTGCCTGTGGAAGTCTGACTTGTGTGGGCAACGAACGCAGATGACGAGACGCAGGCCAGCACGAAGGCGGACCACTTCGGTATCCGCGCGTTCAGCACGACGATATCTGTGGAGCAGAGCCCGTCCACCGGCGCGATACCCACCTTGTGGAAATAGGGCCTGAGCTTCCCAAACAATATGTCTCCAACCTCGAAGGCAGATTTCCTGCTTGAGACGCTGCCAGCCTCGCCCCAGTCCGTCAAGGCAACTGATCGACGGGGCATGGGTGAATTCAAGCGGTCGTCGCAACACCTCAGGGAGATGTTGCGATGGCAGCGAGCAGGCACCGAGGAGCGGATCGAGCCCTACGTCCGCGGATGCGTTCACCAGGCCGTCCGCCGGTGGGACGGCGCGAGCATCGGCAGAGGTTCTGGAAAGAGATCGCTCGAGGTCTGTCGAGCGAGGAGGCCGCCGTGGCAGCGGGTGTGTCCCCTGCTGTCGGGACACGCTGGTTTCGCGAATGTGGTGGCATGCCACCACTCAATCTTCGTCCCCAGTCACGGCGCTATCTCTCGTTCGTTGAGCGAGAAGAGATCGCCGTTCTTCGAGCCCGTGCTCGTGGCGTGCGCGAGATCGCCCGGCAGTTGGGCCGCTCACCCTCGACGATCTCGCGAGAACTGCGGCGCAACGCAGCTACAGGAGGAGGGAACCTCGAGTATCGGGCCACGACCGCTCAATGGCACGCCGACCGGCGAGCGAAACGTCCAAAGCTTGCGAAGCTCGCTACGAACGGCGAACTGAGGCAGTATGTGCAGGATCGCCTCGGAGGCCTGATCCGAGCTCTGGACGGTGCCGCTCTGGCAGGCCCCGATGTGCGCTGGATCGGACGGCGTCACGGTCGCCGACAAGACCGGCGGCGGGCGGCCTCGTGGAGTCCCGAGCAGATCGCCAACAGGCTACGGGTCGACTTCCCCGGCGATGAGTCCATGCGTATATCGCACGAAGCCATCTACCAGGCGCTCTACGTTCCAGGCCGCGGTGCGCTGCGACGGGAGCTGACAGCGTGCCTTCGGACGGGACGCACGTTACGGGTGCCTCGAGCTCGCACCCGCGGACGGGGCAAGACGTTCGTTCACCCCGAGATCATGCTCAGCGAGCGACCGGCCGAGGCAGACGACCGCGCCGTTCCCGGGCACTGGGAAGGCGACCTGATCTTGGGGCTGGGCAGTTCGGCGATCGGAACGCTGGTCGAGCGGACCTCCAGGTTCACGATGCTGCTCCACCTTCCCCGCCATGACAAACACGGCGAGGCCAGGACCAAGAACGGTCCAGCGTTGGCTGGACACGGTGCCGAAGCCGTCCGGGACGCGATCGCTTCGTCGATCACGACCCTGCCCGAGCAACTCCGCCGGTCTCTGACATGGGACCAGGGAACAGAGATGGCTCAGCACGCACGGCTTCGCATCGATACTGGCCTGGCCATCTACTTCTGCGACCCGCAGAGCCCGTGGCAGCGCGGCACGAACGAAAACACCAACGGCCTGTTGAGACAGTACTTCCCAAAGGGCACTGACCTCAGCAGACATACCGCTGACGATCTCGCCGCCGTCGCAGCCGCTCTCAACAGCCGCCCCCGCAAGACCCTCGGTTGGAGAACTCCGGCGGAAACCTTGGAAGATCTGTTATCATCAAAGAACCAGACCTCAACCTTGCGTTGAAATGCTCTGCCGCTCCCGTATCTCCAGCCTTCAACGACCGTCGGTCGCTTCTGACTCCCTCGGGTTGGGAGACATCAAATCAAGAACCCACTTCTTTCTTTCTGGTCGCCCTCGCCAGCCTAGTGTCCAGCAAAATCGGGGGCACATGAAAACCCTTCAACACGGTACTGTTGCGACGACCGCTTGAACCTAGGCAATACGCCCCAGAGGACACGGTGGCTATCAAGGTGACCGCCAAGGACAACGACGTCGTGGCAGGCGCTGCAATACGGGTCGACCAGAGAACCGTCAGCCTAACCGAGGACGATGACGATGACGGCAGTGCGATGGTCATGGTGCGCCTCGCCGTCGAGCCTACGGGCGATGTGACTGTGGCTGAGAAAGGAAAGCTGCAGATTGACTTGGCAATTGCGGCTCATCGGCAGATGAGAGCCGCAAGCAGGACCTGCCCCCGCCCGGTTCGCCGGGCGGGGGCAACCCCGTCAAAGAAGGGAGTGGTAGCGACATGAGCACGATCCACCACACCGCTGTTGTGCACCCTACGGCGACCGTCGATCCGACGGCCACACTGGGGGCGCAGGCAATCGTAGGCTCGGGCGCCACCATTGGGGTGCACGTCAAGATCGGAGAACGCGCCATCCTCTGGCGCAATGCCTCCGTAGGCGACTTCGCCACCATCGAGGATGACGCCGTGGTGGGCGAGGACACGGAAATCGGGGCCGGTGCGAAACTCGCCGCCCATGCCAAGACGGGAGCGAACGTTCGCATCGGAATCCGGGCGGTCGTGATGTCGAGGGTCGTCATCGGCAACGGCTCGCACGTTGATGACGGGGCGCACGTGGAGATGCGGGCCACGCTGTTCGGCGGCGTCATGATCGGCAAGGACGCATTCGTCGGAAACCGGACCCGGCTAGGCAACCACACGATTGTGGGCGTCGGCGCCAAGGTGGCGCACCGGGTCGTGGCCGGCAGGGAGACCGTGATCGGCGCCGGCGCGACGATCGACAAGATGGTCACCCTGGGACAGCGGGCGCGTGTAGGTAAAGGTGCTTTCGTACCACCCCGGGCTACGGTTACTGACGGGGCCCGGGTAGACAAGGGTGCATTCGTACCACCTCCTGCGACAGCTCCTGACGGAGCCCGGGCAGGGTAGGGCATGGGCCCGGTGGCGCCGACGTTGATTCCTGGCGGCGTGGGGTCCCTGGTGAGCACGGGCATGAACAGTCGCGATATGCGTGACCGCGATGCCTTGGCGGCGCTCTACAACGGAACCGGCGGGACGAAGTGGCGCCGCAACGGGAACTGGCTCACCGAAATCCCAGTCGGGGAATGGCATGGCGTGACGACGGATCGGGTGGGCCGGGTCACAAGGCTGAGCCTCGAGGAGAACAACCTGGCGGGCCCCATCCCGCCGGAACTCGGCAATCTCGGCAGCCTGGAGGAGGTGTACCTCGACGCCAACAATCTGACGGGCGCCATCCCGCCGGAACTCGGGCGCCTTGCCCGCCTTGATTGGCTGGGGCTCAGCGGCAACGAGTTATCAGGCGCCATCCCGCCGCAACTCGGCAACCTGGCCAGCCTGGAAGGGCTCGGGCTCGGAGACAACAACCTGACCGGCGCAATTCCGCCGGAACTCGGCAGGCTGGGCAGCCTTCAGGACCTGTGGCTCGGGGAGAACAACCTGACGGGCGCCGTTCCGCCGGAACTGGGCAATCTGCGCAGTCTTGTTTGGCTCGGGCTCGGAGACAACAACCTTGCGGGTGCCGTGCCTGCGGAACTGGGCAATCTGGACAACCTTGAGACTCTGTCCCTTCAAGACAACGAACTGACGGGCCCGTTGCCGCTGTCCCTGGCCGGGCTGGAGAGACTCGACGGGTTCAGCTACTTCAACACGGGATTGTGCGTCCCGGACGACGAAGCTCTCCGTGCGTGGCTGGAATCCCTTCGCGTCCACCGGGGCACGGGTGTGCACTACCTCTTTCCACCATAGTAACGAGCAACCGCCCCCAGCCCCGCCGCCTCGCCCCGCGAGTAGTGGGCGGGCATCCGTTCGGACTTCCACCGCCCGGCGTTCATGATCGCGACAAGGCCGGCACCGTGTGCGACGAGATCCTGCGTCATCCCCACCCGGGGCGAGTGTCCGGAAAACCCTTCGCCGAGTCCCGCTTCCCTGCACATCGTGGCGATCCGGGTACTTGATGGTTCGGCCACGCCGAACGCCGAACACCCTGGCGTCGGGGATCGGATTGCAGGAGCGGATGCGGTTCAGGGCTGCCGTCGCCCGAACGCCCACAAAGAGGACGACCGACCGGTTGGAGGTCTTCGAACGTCTGATGGTGATGCGCGAACTTCCGTCAGGATGAAACTCCACGTCGGCCCATCGCAGGTCCGCGGCTTCCCCACGTCGCAGCAGGGCGTCTCTCATCACGGAAGCGATCGCGATGTCCACCGCCCCCCGCACGATGGCGGCCTCGGGAGACTCCATGCGGCCGGACGGGTAGATCCTGGGTATGTGGGCCGTGTCGACAATGGCTCTCAGGCCCGCTTCCCGGAGCCCGCGCGCCTGCCTCGGCTCTGACCTTCCGCGTTCGGCGGCCCGGTTCCTTACTCCTGCCATGGTCATCTTGACCCCTTCGGAAGCGGTGGGCGACGGAAGCCCGGCCCTGCGATGAAAAAAGCTGATCGCCTTGCGATCCATGGCGAGCGAGGCGAAGGACAGCCCCGTGGCGTCACGATGGACCAGATAGGCCGCCACGGTGACCGGGTCCGCGGGAAGCGACCTGGCTCCCTCCTCCTCTGCCCAGTCCTGGAATCGCTTCCACGCGGCAGCGTATGCCTTGCGCGTGCTCGGGCGCTGGCTTTCCACGACGACGGCGGCCACGGCCTCCAGGTGACGCGCGGCAACGTCGTCTTCGGTTTGGATCAGAGCGACGGCCGAATCGTCATGCATGTCCCCTTCCTAGTGTCCGAATCGCGAGATCTACGGTCCGAACGAAGGAGAATATGGAATCGACCCTGGACCCGCGCCTCCCAAATCGGGGGGTGACGATTTAGCGCTCGGACCCGGGGAATCCGTCCAACGACAACACCCGCCGCACCAGATCCGCCTGCCGCGAAATGCGTTGCTTGCGGTAGATCTGCTTCATGTGCCAACGGACGGTGCCTTCCGTGCGCTGGGTCAGCGCGGCGATGGCAGGTACGCCATGGCCGGCGGCCAGCATGACTGCCAGGCGGGCCTCGGCCGGAGTGAGGCCCAGGGCCTCCGACACGAGGCCCGGGTCGACCCGGGCCGCACGATCCGGGTCGACGACCAGTACGAGCGCGGCGACCTGCTGTGGTTGCAGGTCCGACTTGCGCCGGGCCACGGGATTGACGTGGACGACCAGCCGCGCTCGCCTCGGGGAGCGCTGGACCGTCATCGACCCGGCCGCCTGCTGGATGGCGAGCGGCGACAGCGCTTGCGCCAGCAACCGCTGAAGTTCGGTGTTCTCGTCCACCCTCCTGGCCGCCAGGAGACCGTCCCGGTCAAACAACCCATCGCCTTGTCGCAGGAGAACGGATGCCGGGTCGTTCGCCTCCAGGACCCGCCGCTGCCGGTCCAGTTGGATGACACCGAAGCGGTCGTTGTCGAGCAAATCGGCAAACGAGCTTCCCTGTGCCCCGGCATCGGTCACAGCCCGCAATACGCGCACGAACTGGCGCACGTGGGGCAGAAGGCACGAGACCATCTTGAGTTGCTCCGAGCCCCAGCCTCCGGGTGCGACCGAGTCGCCCAAAGCCCACACGATATGCGATCGCACCGGGCCGTCCATGTACACGTTGAGCCCGTTCTGTAGTCGCCCGTCGACCCGTATCAGGTTGTACGATCGCGAGGTTTTTTTCTCGTGGTCGGTGTACAGATCGGCCGTATGCGCCAGTTGACCATCGGGCAGCTGCATGACGCGGGGGAGGCTTTCGTCGTGGAGTAAATAGTCCCTCAAGTGCGCTCGCTCCAGGTCATCGCGGTGTTCGCTGCCGACGATTAACCGAAAGAAGAAGAGCTCCGGTCTGGGTTGGTGGTGCCGGTCGCCGAACGCCAGGGCATTGCTCTTCGTCTGGGCGGCTTCGTTGATCAGGCAAGCCGCCTCCGACCAATGGACATCGTCGAGCGCCGCATCGTGGAGGAGTGCGAGGATGCGCTCGAACAAGTCCTGCTGGCTCATGACACCTCCTTTGCAGGCACCCCCACCACGCCCTTGGCGGGAACCATGGTACTCTCAACGCTCGACCCGGGGAATCCGTCCAACGACAACACGCGCCGCACCAGATCCGCCTGCCGCGAAATGCGTTGCTTGCGGAAGATCTGCTTCATGTGCCAACGGACGGTACCCTCCGTGCGCTGAGTCATTGCGGCGATGGCGGGCACGCTATGGCCTGTGGCCAACATGACCGCCAGGCGGGCTTCGGCTGGAGTGAGTCCCAGGGCTTTCGCAACGAGGCCTGGGTCGACCCGGGCCGGACGATCCGGGTCGACGACCAGTACGAGCGCGGCGACCCGCCTGGATCGCAGGTACCACTGGCTCTGAGCCACGGGGTTGACATGAACGACGAGCCTCGCTTGCCCCGATGAGCGCTGGACCGTCATCGACCCGCCCGCCAGCCGGGTGGAGAGCGGCGACGTCGCGCGCGCCAGCAACCGTTGAAGTTCGGTGTTCTCTTCCGTCCTCCTGGCTGCCAGGAAACCATCCCGGTCGAACAACCCATCGCCTTGTCGCAGGAGAAGATCGGTTGCCAGGTCGTTCGCCTCCAGGAGCCGCCCCTGCCGGTCCAGTTGGATGACACCGAAGCGGTCGTTGTCGAGCAAATCGGCGAGCGAGCTTCCCTGTGCCTCGGCATCGGTCACAGCCCGCAATACCCGCACGAACTGGCGCACGTGGGGCAGAAGGCCCGAGACCATCTTGAGTTGCTCCGAGCCCCAGCCTCCGGGTGCGATCGAGTCTCCCAATGCCCACGCGATATGCGATCCCACCGGGCCGTCCAGGTACAAGCTGAGGCCGTTCTGTTGTCGGGCGGGGCCGCGAATCAGTTCGTATGTCCGCGAGGTCTTCTTCTCGTGGTCGGTGTACAGATCGGCCGTAAGCGCCGGTTGACCCTCACGCAGCAGCTTGACGCGGGAAATACTTTCGTCGTAGAGCAGAAAGTCCCGCAAGTGCGCTCGCTCCAGGTCATCGCGATGTTCACCGCCGACGATTAGCCGAAAGAAGAAGAGTTCCGGTCTGGGTTGGTGGCGCCGGTCGCTGATCGCCAGGGCATTGCTCTTCATCTGGCTGGCTTCGTTGATCAGGCGAGCTGCAGCCGACCAGTGGACATCGTTGAGCGCGGCATCGCGGAGAAGTGCGAGGATGCGCTCGAACAAGTCCTGTTGGCTCATGACACCTCCCTTGCAGACACCCAATAGTACTCTCCCTGCACCCGGATTCGGTCCATCCCCTTAGCCGTCGAACTCGAAACGGTCTGTCTACGGGCATCTTGGGCCCGTACGGGAAACCCATCCGCGCTGCACCGGTTCGGCGGCTCAAGGCGGATTCCCGGCACCTTGCCACGCAGCTTTTTCGGGGACGACTCATCCGGTTCTGTCGCCAATCCGGTGTCCGAAAGCTCCGCTACTTTCCCCGCGCCTGTCGCTAATCCTGGGAGACCCATCCGCGTGTCTGAATTGCGCGATCTACGTGCCGAACAAAGGAGAATACGGAATCGACCCTTGACCCGCCCCTCCCAAATTGGGGGGATTGTCAGTCTTTCACCCCGATCGGCGCCCGGATCAGCGCGTCCGGAATCCCGAAGGCTTCCACCAGCTCCACCGCCCGCGGAGCCAGTTCGCGGCAGCGGCGGTTGACCTCGCGCCGGATCGCCTCGCTCTTGGCAGGCTCGAAATAGCCCGCTTCCAGGTACCAGGCCCGCTGCTTTTCGAGCGTGGCGAGCCCGTAGAGAGCCAGGACGGCCCCCACAAGGTCCCTGCCTTCGCCCTCCTCCGATCCGTCCAGCGCCGCCAGTGAAGTTTCCAGCGCGATCCGGTCCACATGGGCCCGCGCCAGCGTGATCATATGGTCCTGGCAGGCGTTCACGGCGGCGAAGCTGTCCATTCCCTGGTCCAGGCGCGCCTTCAGCCGGCGGGCCGCCGAGCGCAGGAGCCGCTGCTCCCGGTACCGGAACGCCGACATCTGGAACTCCCGGTCGGACAGGTGCTCGGGGTCGGTTCGGCGGGTGACCACCGGGTTCATGTCGGCAAGCCGGGTCCCGGCCAGCTCGGCGAGGTAGCGGGCCATGCCCCACATGGTCAGGTCGCCCATGTCCTTGCGGTAGCGCGACAGCAGTCCCTTGGCGGCGAGCTGCAGCAGGACCGGGTTGGCGCCTTCGAAGGTGGCGAAGACGTCGGTGTCGGCCTTCAGGCGGGCGAACTGGTTCTCGGCGAGGTAGCCTTGTCCCCCGCATGCCTCGCGGCACGCTTGAAGGGTGTCGAGCGCGTGGCGGGAAGCCGCGGCCTTCAAGGCGGCCGCCCGCACCTCGAGCTCCCGCCGGTCGGTTTCGGGGTTTGCGTAGCGTCGGACGAGGTTCTGCACGGCGAAGCCCAATGCGTACGTCGTCGCGAGGCGGGGAAGCAGGTCGCGCTGCAGGGCCAGGTAGTCGAGGACCGGGACTTCGGGTGTGGCGGTGGGGCCGAACTGGCGGCGCGTCGCGGTGTAGCGGAGGGCGATCGTGAGAGCCTTGCGGGTCACCGCCTGAGATGCCGCGGCGATGCTGATCCGTCCCGCGATCAGCGTTCCCAGCATCGTGAAGAAGCGCCGCCCGGCGCTGGGGATCGGGCTGTGATACTCGCCGTCGCGCGTCACCTGGGCGAAGCGGTCGAGCAGCGCGTCGTGGGGGATCCGCGCGTGGTCGAACCAGATGCGCCCGTTGTCGACCCCGTTCAGCCCTTCCTTCGCGCCGCAGTCCTCGATGCGGACGCCCGGGGCGGTCGCGCCGGAATCGTCCCGGATGGGGATCAGGAAGGCGTGCACGCCGTGGTCCTCGAGGGGGAGGGGCCGCGCCGGGGACGCCGAGGGGTCTGCGCCGGGCGCGGATCGGTGGTCCGCGGCGGGGCCATCTCCGCGAACGGGCACACGGAGCCGCGCGAAGACGGTGGCCATGCGCCCGTGCAGCGCGGCGTTGCCGATGTAGTCCTTGCGCGCATCGTCGTCCGGGGTGGTGATCACGAACTCCCGCGCCGCGGGGTCGTAGGTGGCCGTCGTGCGGAGGTCACGGACGTTGGAGCCGTGGCCGGTCTCGGTCATGGCGTAGCACCCGGGAAGCTCCAGGGAAGCGATCCGGGACAGGTAGCGGCGGTGGTGCTTTTCCGTCCCCAGCTGTGCGATGCTGCCGCCGAACAGCCCGAACTGGACGCCGTACTTGACCAGGACGCTGAGGTCGCCCAGCGCGAGTTCCTCGAAGACGGCCACCGCGCCGCACGGGTCGCCCTCGCCCCCGTATTCGCGCGGGTACGCGACCGCGCCCAGCCCCGCCTGCGCCAGCACATGGACAGCCGCGAGGGTGCGCTCGCGGTACTCGCCGCGCGAGATCTCGTCCGGGATGTGCAGCTCGGGACGGTTCAGCGCGGCGCGCACCCGGGCCCTCGGCGCTGGGTGGTCGCCCCGGATCAGCGCGGCGATCTCCGCCGTGACGCTCGGGGGCGGTGTGGTGGCGGGGCGGGGGACATGGTCGGCCCCGGTGATGTCCCTGAGGGCCTCCGCTCCCGCGAGACCGAGATCCAGCTCCACCCGACCGAGCGTGGCGAGGGCTTCGTCGCGCCAGGTCACCGCTTCCGGAGAGCCGGCCTCCGCGACCGCCAGGCCCGCGCGGGTCAGGGTCAGAGTGCCGGCGCCCGCGCCTGCGCGGATCGTCGCGGTGGCAGCGCCGAAGACGGTCGGGGTCGGCGGATTGGCGGGGTCCAGCCAGTCGCGTACCCGGGCCCGTCCCCGGGCCGTCATCCAGTCCGCGTCCTCGATTGCCCTGCTGACCGCGTCGAGCTCCTCGTCCTCCATGAGGCCGTCGGCCCACACCGCGCAGAGCACGGGCAGGAACGCCAGGAAGGTCGGTTCCCGGGAGATGCCGGGGAACTGGGAAGCGGGCATGAGCCGTCTCTTCGTGGTGAGAAGTACGCACGCCAAAGATACCGCTTGTCGAGGGAAACGGCCTCGCCCCTTGAAATACCCTGCCCAGTACGGCAAGATCGGTTGTTTCCCGCCATCTCCCCGTAACAGAGGCCCGCCGATGAGCCAACCCCTGGTCGGCGTGATCATGGGATCCCGGAGCGACTGGGATACCATGAGGCACGCTTGCGACGCCCTCGACGCCCTCGGCGTGCCCCACGAGGTCCAGGTGGTGTCGGCACACCGGACGCCGGACCGCCTCTTCGAATACGCGTCCGAGGCGGAGGGTCGGGGCCTCAAGGTCATCATCGCCGGGGCCGGCGGGGCCGCTCATCTGCCCGGGATGGTGGCCTCGAAGACGGTGCTTCCCGTTCTCGGCGTGCCGGTCCAGTCGCGGGCCCTGCAGGGATTGGACTCGCTGCTGTCGATCGTGCAGATGCCGGGCGGAGTGCCCGTGGGGACCTTGGCCATCGGGGTTGCGGGCGCAACCAACGCCGGGCTGCTGGCGGGCCGGATGCTTGGCGTCGACGATCCCGAAATCCGGGAAGCGGTACGCGCGCACGCGCGTGCGCTTAACAAAGCGGACCTCGCCGCCGACGATCCGCGCGAACTTCCTCCGCTGTGAGGGTAGCCGTTCTCGGTGGCGGGCAACTCGCCCGCATGCTCGCGCTCGAGGGGATTCCCCTGGGCCACCGGTTCACATTTCTGGAGCCCTCCCCGGACCCGCCCGCCGGCGCGCTCGGCACGGTGATCGATGCCCCCTACGACGACCCGGCGGGCTTGGCGCGGATCGCCGCGGACGCCGACGTCGTCACCTACGAGTTCGAGAACGTCCCGGCCAGGAGCGCCGCCTACCTGGCTGCCCGGCTTCCCGCGCTTCCGCCTCCGCCCGCCCTCGCCGCCGCCCAGGACCGGTTGGCCGAGAAACAAATATTCCAGGAACTGGGCATCCCGACCGCCCCTTTCCACCGTCTCGACACGCCTGCCGACCTCGACCCCGCGCTCGAAACGACCGGGCTCCCCGCGGTCATCAAGACGCGCCGCTTCGGGTATGACGGGAAGGGCCAGGTGGTGGCGCGATCCCGCGCTGAAGCCGCAGCCGCGCTCGCCGGACTCGGCCCCGGTCTCATTGCCGAAAGCTTCATCAACTTCCAACGGGAGCTGAGCATTCTGGCAGTGGGTGGTCGCGACGGGAGCCGCGTCTTCTACCCGCTCACCGAGAACCACCACCGCGACGGCATCCTGCGGCTTAGCTACGCGCCCGCGCCCGGAGCTTCGCCGGCGCTTCAGGAGGAGGCCGAACGGCTGGCCGGGCGGGTCATGGCACGGCTCGAGTACGTCGGTGTCCTCGCAATCGAGCTTTTCGAGGCGCACGGCCGCCTCCTCGCCAACGAGATGGCGCCCCGGGTCCACAACTCCGGGCACTGGACGCTGGACGGCGCCGACGTGAGCCAGTTCGAAAACCACATCCGCGCGGTCACGGGCCTCCCCCTGGCCGCCCCCCGGGTGACGGGCGCGGCGGCCATGGTCAACATCATCGGCGAGCTCCCGGACCCGGCTGCGGTGGCCGCGATCCCCGGGGCGCATCTGCACCTGTACGGCAAGACGCCCCGCCCGGGCCGCAAGCTGGGCCACGTCAACATCACGGGGCGGGACGACGCCGAAGTCAGGGACGGAGTCGAGAACGTCCGCGCCTTGACAGGGAAGTCTCGATAGCCGCAATCGCGACACATCGGGGAGTTTGTCCGCCATGATGCGTTGCGCCCCGTGGCGGTCCGCCGGTACCTTCGTTGGGGCGACGGCGGGAACCGGTATGGGGGAGGAACGCATGGATTGGTGGCAGGCCGGTAGCGTGATGGGAACGATTGTCCTCGCGGTCGCGTCGGTGGCGACGCTCGGTTGGCGTGTTCTGCGCCGCGAGTTCGATGCCGTGGGGCGACGGTTCGATGACGTGGGGCAACGGTTCGATGCCGTGGGGCGGCAGTTCGATGACGTGGGGCGACAGTTCGAGGGTGTGGGGCGACAGTTCGATGGTGTCGGACAACAGTTCGAGGGTGTGGGACAACAGTTCGAGGGTGTGCGCCAGGAGAGCCGGGAGGCCCACGAGAAGATCGGGGAAAGGCTCGCCCGATTGCACGATGGACAGGCGGGGCTTCGCGAAGGACTCGGAGAGGTTCGCGGTGAGTTGAAAGGCGTGCGCTATTCCCTGCAGAGCCTGCAGGAGGACTTTCGAGCACACGTCATCAGGGGGAACCAGCACTGACCCCGACCCGCTGGCAACCGCCTCGCGCGTTCAGGCTCATGTGCCGTTGGACAATCATTATGATTGACTTTCTCGAATCCTTCCCCTAACTTTTCCAGGCTGTCCAGGAAATCAGCTTGGGGGGTCGCCCTCCGGGCGTCAGGGCGCGCTTGAAAGGCGCGCCTTTGTTCGCCCCGGAATACCCCCCGACTCCACGAAAGGAACGACGGACCCGGCTCCCATGCCCACACTGAATCAACTGGTACGGAAGGGTCGCGCGCGGCTTGCGAAGAAGAACAAGTCGCCCGCGCTCCAGAAAAACCCCCAGAAACGGGGGGTCTGTACCCGTGTGTACACCACCACCCCCAAGAAGCCCAACTCCGCCCTGCGGAAGGTCGCCCGCGTGCGGCTGACCAACGGCTACGAGGTTACGGCCTACATCGGGGGCGAGGGTCACAACCTTCAGGAACACTCGATCGTGTTGATTCGTGGAGGCAGAGTGAGGGATCTGCCCGGAGTCCGGTATCACATCGTCCGCGGAACGCTGGACACTTCCGGCGTGACCGAGCGCCGGCAGGGCCGTTCCAAATACGGAGCGAAGCGGCCTAAGTAGGCTGCATCGATGGAGTTGCCCCAATGAGCCGTCGTTCCAGCGCGATCCGCCGAGAGATTCCTGACGACCCGCAGTTCGGGTCCTCCGTCGTCCAGAAGTTCATCAACGGACTCATGCAGAACGGCAAGAAATCCCTCGCCGAGGCAATTTTCTACGAGGCGATGCGAATCGTGGAGACGAAGGCGGGCCAGCCGCCCCTCAACGTCTTCCAGCAGGCGCTCAACAACGCCAAGCCGGCTCTGGAAGTGAAGAGCCGGCGTGTCGGGGGCGCCACATATCAGGTCCCCATCGAAGTGAGGCCGGAGCGGCGGCAAGCCCTCGCGATCAAATGGTTGATCGGCTTCGCACGCGGACGGGGAGAACGGACCATGGCCCAGCGGCTGGCCAGCGAACTTCTGTCCGCAAGCCGAGGAGAAGGCGCGACAGTAAAGAAAAAGGATGACACCCATCGGATGGCCGAAGCCAACAAAGCCTTCGCGCACTACCGCTGGTAGATCGTCCACCCCGCTGCCCAGGGCCTGGCCAGGCCGGACGGCGATAGGGAGAGGATCCCCGGCGGGGCTGCTTTTTGACAGGCCTGATGATATTCGAATTGCGAAATAGATATGCCCAGAATGACACCACTGACCAGGCTCCGGAACATCGGCATCATGGCGCACATCGATGCCGGTAAGACCACCACTACGGAGCGTATTCTGTTCTACACCGGTCGCCTCCACCGCATGGGCGAAGTCCATGAAGGCGCGGCGACCATGGACTGGATGGAGCAGGAGCAGGAACGGGGAATCACCATCACCTCCGCGGCCACGACCGCGTTCTGGCAACGCGACGGCTCGGAGTATCGAATCAATATCATCGACACCCCCGGCCATGTTGACTTCACGGCCGAGGTCGAGCGATCGCTCCGCGTTCTCGACGGTGCGGTCGCTGTTTTTTGCGCCGTGGGTGGTGTCGAGCCCCAGTCGGAGACCGTGTGGCGCCAGGCGGACCGCTACGGCGTTCCCCGGATCGCGTTCGTCAACAAGATGGACCGGACCGGCGCCGACTTCGATCACGTCGTCACGATGATGCGCGAGCGCCTCGGGGCCAACGCCTTCGCCGTGCAGTACCCTCTTGGCGAGGCCGACCTCTTCACGGGCGTGATCGACATCGTGTCCATGAAGGCGTTCGTCTGGAGCGACGAGTTCGGCGCCACCATCACCGAAGTCGGCATCCCGGACACGCTGCGCGAGAAGGTCGCTACCCTTCGCCACGAGTTGGTGGAAGCAGCGGTCGAGCATCACGACGAGCTCCTGGAGAAGTACCTGATCGGAGAGGATCTGACCGAGGAGGACGTGCGCGTCGCGATCCGTGCGGCTACGGCGTCGGGAACCCTGTTTCCGGTGTTTTGCGGCTCGGCCTTCAAGAACAAGGGTGTCCAGCGGCTCCTCGACGGCGTCATCGACTACCTGCCTTCACCGCTCGAGGTGAAGCCCATCAATGGGCGGCCGCCCCAGGGAGACGGAGACCGGCAGACGCGCGAAGCCTCCGACGATGCGCCCCTCTCGGCGCTCGCCTTCAAGATCATGACCGACCCCTTCGTGGGTAAGCTCACCTACGTGCGGGTCTATTCCGGATCGCTGCCGAAGGGCAGCCGGGTGCTCAATGCCACCCGGAGCCGGAAGGAGCGTGCCGGCCGCCTGCTTCAGATGCACGCCAACAAGCGGGAAGAGCGCACCGAAGTGTTCGCGGGCGACATCGCGGCCGTCGTCGGCCTGAAGAGCGTTCGCACGGGCGACACCATCTGCGCCCCGGAGCATCCGATCATCCTCGAGGCGATGGACTTCCCCGAGCCGGTCATCGCCGTCGCCATCGAGCCCCGGACCAAGGCCGACCAGGACAAGCTCGGCAGCGGCCTGGGCAAGCTCGCCGAGGAGGACCCCACCTTCCGGGTGCACACCGACACCGAGACCGGACAGACGATCATCAGCGGCATGGGCGAGCTCCATCTGGAGATCATCGTCGACCGTCTGCGCCGCGAGTTTTCCGTGTCGGCCAACATCGGGCGCCCTCAGGTGGCCTACCGCGAGACCATCCGTCGCGCCGTTTCGAAGGTGGTAGGCAGGTTCGTGCGGCAGACCGGAGGACGGGGGCAGTACGGCCACGTCGTCATCAACGTCGAGCCCGGTGCCAGCGGCTCGGGCTTCGTCTTCGAAGACAAGGTCAAGGGTGGCTCGGTGCCGCGCGAGTACATTTCGGCGGTGGAGCGAGGGCTCCAGGCCGCGATGGAATCCGGGGTCGTGGCGGGCTATCCCGTCGTCGACGTCAAGGTGGCCCTCATCGACGGGTCGTACCACGACGTCGACTCGAGCGAGATTGCGTTCAAGATCGCCGGCACGCTGGCCCTGAAAGCGGGGCTGAAGAAGGCCGCTCCCGTCATGCTGGAGCCCGTCATGGATGTCGAGGTCGTGACGCCGCACGAGTACATGGGAGACCTGATCGGCGACCTCTCGGCTCGCCGCGGCAAGGTCGGGGGAATGACCGACCGCGGGGACGCGCAGGTCATCGGTGCCAGTGTCCCGCTGGGAGAGATGTTCGGGTATTCGACGAGGCTACGGTCGCTCAGCCAGGGCCGGGCCGTCTACACCATGCAGTTTTCGCACTACGACGAAGTAGCCCGGTCCAAAACCGGCAAACCAGCCCTGGCGGGCGTCCGATGACCCCGCCGCACATACCGCAAGCCCAATAACGGGGGGAGAATGGCGAAGCAGACCTTCGAGCGAACGAAGCCGCATGTAAATGTGGGGACGATCGGCCACGTGGATCACGGGAAGACGACGCTGACGGCGGCGATCACGATGGCGCAGGCGAAGAAGTTCGGCGGGGACGCGATCGCGTTCGACGAGATCGACAGGGCGCCGGAGGAGCGAGAGCGGGGGATCACGATCGCGACGGCGCATGTGGAATACGAGACGGCGAACCGGCACTACGCGCACGTGGACTGTCCGGGACACGCGGACTACGTGAAGAACATGATCACGGGCGCGGCGCAGATGGACGGGGCGATCCTGGTGGTGAGCGCGGCGGACGGGGCGATGCCGCAGACGCGGGAGCACGTGTTGCTGGCGCGGCAGGTGAACGTGCCGCACATCGTGGTGTTCCTGAACAAGGTGGACTTGGTGGACGACGAGGAGCTCCTGGAGCTGGTGGAGCTGGAGGTGCGGGAGCTGTTGAGCGAGCAGGGGTTCCCGGGGGATGATGTGCCGGTGGTGATGGGGAGCGCGCTGCATGCGCTGGAGGCGGGAGGCGAGGGCGAGGCGGCGGCGTGCGTCGAGGAGCTGATGGACGCGATCGACAGCTACATACCGCAGCCGCGGCGGGACATCGACAAGCCGTTCCTGATGCCGGTGGAGGATGTGTTCTCGATCACGGGGCGGGGGACGGTGGCGACGGGCCGGATCGAGCGGGGCGTGATCAAGAAGGGGGAGCAGGTGGAGATCGTGGGGATGGGAGCGGACCGCAAGACGGTGGTGACGGGGGTGGAGATGTTCCGGAAGCTTCTGGACGAGGGGCAGGCGGGGGACAACGCGGGGCTGCTGCTTCGGGGCGTGGGGAAGACGGAGATTGGGCGGGGCCAGGTGTTGGCGGTACCGGGGTCGATCACGCCGCATACGAAGTTCAAGGCGGAGGTGTACGTGCTGACGAAGGACGAGGGAGGGCGGCACACGCCGTTCTTCAACGGATATCGTCCGCAGTTCTACTTCCGGACGACGGACGTGACGGGCTCGGCGATGCTGCCGGAGGGAGTGGAGATGGTGATGCCAGGGGACAACGTGGAGATGGAAGTGGAGCTGATCACGCCGATCGCGATGGACGAGGAACTGCGATTCGCGATCCGCGAAGGCGGTCGCACCGTGGGTGCCGGCGTCGTCACCTCCATCATCGAGTAGAGGAATCATGGCAGCGAAACCGGCGCAGGCGCGAAGGCAACAAGGGATGACCAACAGGATACGCATACGTCTGAAGGCGTTTGACCACTGGGTCGTGGACCAGACCGCCGCCGACATTGTGCGCACCGCGCTGAAGACCGGCGCGCGGATCCGCGGGCCCATCCCCCTGCCGACGCGCCGACAGCGGTGGACGGTGCTTCGCTCGCCACACATCGACAAGAAGAGCAGGGAGCAGTTCGAACTCAGGACTCACAAGCGCCTGATCGACATCGTCGAGAGCCGCCCCCAGACCATCGAGGCGCTGGCCAAGCTGGATCTCCCGGCCGGCGTGGACGTCGAGATCAAGGTGGACTGAACCATGCCTGGATTAATCGGCAAGAAGATCGGAATGACCCGGGTCTTCACGGAAGAAGGACGGGCCATCCCGGTGACCGTGCTCGAAGCGGGCCCCTGTTCGGTGGTGCAGGTCAAGACCCCCGGCACCGATGGCTACGCCGCGGTACAGGTGGGCTTCGGCGCCAGGAAGCTCAAGCGGTCGAGCAAGGCCCAACTGGGCCACGCGGCCAAGGCGGGCCTGGACACGGCCCCGCGTCTGGTTCGAGAATTCGAGCCCGGCGATGGCGACGCGTACGAGCCGGGGCAGCAGTTGACCGTCGACCTGTTCGAGGCCGGACAGAGAGTGCGGGTCACGGGGGTCACGAAGGGGCGCGGCTTCCAGGGCGTCGTAAAGCGTTACGGGTTCGCCGGAATGCCCGCTAGCCACGGACACCCCACGTCCCGCACCCCGGGTTCAATGGGCCCGGGCACCGACCCGTCCAGGGTCATCAAGGGAAAGAAGCTTCCCGGCCGCATGGGCGGGAAGAGAAAGACGATCCGGAATATGGAAGTTGTCCAGGTCGACTCGGAGCGGAACCTGCTCTTCATACGGGGCGGGATTCCAGGCAGCAGGAACAGCTACGTCCTGATCCGGAAATAGCACATGTACCAGGCTCCCTACTTCAATACGGACGGCACCGCCGGGTCGGAGGTCACGCTCCCGAGCGGTCTGTTCAACGGCGTGATTCACGAGGCCGCGGTCCATCAGGTCATCAAGGCGCACCTCGCCAACCAGCGTCAGGGCTCCGCCGCGAAGAAGAATCGCGCCGCGGTGTCGGGCGGCAGCCGCAAGCCCTGGCGCCAGAAGGGCACGGGACGAGCCCGGGCGGGCACAATCCGAGCGGTCCAGTGGCGAGGCGGCGGCAGGGCGTTCCCCCCGCGGCCCCGTTCGTGGACCCAGCGGGTGCCGAAGCGCGTGCGCGCCCTGGCCCGCGCCTCGGCCTTCAACAGCCGGGCTGAAGCCGGCCGGGTGGCCGTCATCGAGGGGTTCGACTTCGACGCGCCCAGGACGCGCAGGATGACCACGCTGCTGGGCGCGCTCGACCGGCCCGGCAAGGTTCTGTTCCTCACCCACGGCGTGAACCGCGACCTGTACCTGTCGGGCCGCAACCTTCCCGGCGTGCGCGTCATGCCCTTCGGCCTGGAGTCGACCTTCGACGTCGTGTGGTGCGGGACCGTCGTCATCGAGGAGGCCGCGCTGGCGACGATGGGTGACGCCCCGGCCGCGGACACCCGCTCGCGGCGCCGTCCCATCGACCGCGAGGAGGAGGCCTGATGCGTGAAGCCTACGATGTGATCGTCTCTCCGGTGGTTACCGAGAAGACGACCGAGCAGATGGAATCGAACCTCTACACCTTCGTCGTCAACGAGCGGTCCAACAAGCACGAGATCGCCCGGGCCGTCGAGGCGTTGTGGGACGTCAAGGTGACCGGCGTCCGCACCATGCGGTATCCCGGCAAGTCGAAGCGGGCCATGCTGGGCCGGATGGCCAGGAACTGGGACCTCGGCCGCACCCCTTCCTTCAAGAAGGCGGTGGTGCAGTTGGTCGACGGGGATCAGATCGAATTCTACGAGATGGGTTGATCGATGGCGCTGAAGAAATTCAAACCCGTTAGCCCGGGCACCCGGTTCCGGTCGGTGACGGCCAAGGACGTGGTCACCCGCGGCAAGCCGGAGAAGTCCCTTACCGAACCGAAGAAGAGGTCCGGCGGCCGGAACCATCATGGCCGGATCACCATGCGGCGTCGTGGCGGCGGGAACAAGCGCCGGTACCGCAAGGTGGATTTCAAGCGGCGGAAGCACGGTGTGCAGGGACGCATCGCCGAGATCGAGTACGATCCCAACCGGTCGGCCTTCATCTCCCTGATCCAATATGAGGACGGCGAGAAGAGCTACATCCTGTACGTTCGTGGCATGGGGGTGGGCGACGTGATCGCGTCGGGACCCGACGCGGACATCCTCCCCGGCAACGCCATGCCCCTGGAGCGGATCCCCTTGGGCACCACGGTTCACAATGTGGAGATGAAGCCGGGCAAGGGCGGGCAGATGGCCCGCTCGGCCGGCGCCGGAGTCCAGGTGGTCGCCAGGGAAGGGGACTACGTCACGCTCCGCCTCCCATCGACCGAGGTGCGGCGGATTCACAAGCGCTGCATGGCCACGGTGGGACAGGTCGGAAACGCGGATCACAACCTGCAGACGTTGGGCAAGGCGGGCGCCTCGAGGTGGCGCGGTCGTCGTCCCAAGGTGCGCGGCGTCGCCATGAACCCCGTGGATCACCCCCTCGGCGGTGGTGAGGGCAAGGCGTCGGGCGGGCGTCCTCCGGTGACCCCCTGGGGCAAGCCCGAGGGGACGAAGACCCGCAAGAGGAAGAACAAGTCGAACAAGTTCATCGTCCGTGGACGCAAGCGCGGCAAGGCGACGCGCTGACCATGGACCGGACGGAGAGCGAATAGGAGCCATGCCGCGAAGCGTCAAGAAGGGCCCGTACATCGATGAGAAGCTGCTCCGCAAGGTGGAACTCATGAACGCGCGGAACGAGAGGACCGTCATCCGGACCTGGTCCCGTGCGTCCACGATTTCGCCCGACTTTGTCGGACACACCGTCGCGGTCCACAACGGGAACAAGTTCATTCCGGTCTACATCAGCGAGAACATGGTCGGTCACAAGCTCGGCGAGTTCTCTCCCACGCGCCTCTTCCGGGGGCACGGGGGCAAGTTGGCTGACAAACGGTTGAGGATGTAAGGGAGTTGGCCATGGAGGCGCGTGCGATCGCCAAAGACATCAGAATGAGCCCGCGAAAGGTTCGCCTGGTCGTCGATCTGATCCGGGGACGGCCCGTCAACGAGGCCATCTCCGTGCTCCGGTTCTCGAAGAAGGCGGCCGCGGTTCCGGTGGACAAGACACTGCGGTCCGCCGTGGCGAACGTCCGGGACAAGGCGGACCGGGACGGGGACTCGGTGGACATCGACGAACTCGTGGTGAGCCGCGCGTTCGTCGATCCGGGTCCCACCCTGAAACGGTGGAAGGCCGGCGCAATGGGACGCGCGTCGCCCCGGCGGCGCAGGTCGAGCCACATCACGGTGGTCGTGAAAGCGAAGGAGAATTAGCGGATGGGCCAGAAAACCCACCCCCACGGATTCCGACTGGGGATCGTCGCTGACTGGCGTTCCCGCTGGTACGCCGAACGCAACTTCCCCGAGTTGCTGAAGGAAGACCATATCATCCGCACCTACATGCACCGGAGGCTTCACCACGCGGCGGTCGCCAGCGTGGACATCGCGAGGAAGCCGTCCAAGCTGGTTGTGACGGTGCACACCGCGCGTCCCGGCGTCGTGATCGGCAAGCGCGGCGCCGAGGTGGACAAGCTCCGTGACGAGCTCTCGGTCCTGACCGACAGTGAAGTCTCGGTGAATGTCGAGGAGATCAAGCGCCCCGAACTGAACGCCCGCCTTGTCGCGGACAACGTCGCGCACCAGATCCGGCAGCGGATCTCGTTCCGGCGGGCGATGAAGCGGGCCGTGCAGTCGGCCATGCGGGCCGGAGCCGAGGGGATCCGCATCCAGTGTGCCGGTCGCCTGGGCGGCGCCGAGATCGCCCGCACGGAGGGCTACAACGAGGGCCGGGTACCCCTCCACACCCTGCGCGCGGACATCGACTACTCAAACGTCGAAGCCCACACCACGTACGGGACCGTCGGCGTGAAGTGCTGGATTTTCAAGGGCGAAGTGATCGAGGACCGCTTCGGCCGGACGTATTCGGCCGGACCGGGCGCGTAGGGAGGAGCGAACATGCTGGCACCGAAACGGATACGGCGCAGAAAGACCCACAAGGGCAAGATGCGCGGGAAGGCGTACCGGGGGAGCAGGGTTTCCTTCGGCGAGTACGGCTTGCAGGCCCTCGAGGCGAGCTGGATCAGCAACCGGCAGATCGAGTCCGCCCGTGTCGCGATCACCCGGCACGTGAAGAGGGGCGGGAAGGTGTGGATCCGCATCTTCCCCGACAAGCCCGTCACCAGGAAGCCGGCCGAGACGCGCATGGGCAAGGGGAAGGGCAACCCGGAGGAGTGGGTCGCCGTGGTCAAGCCCGGCCGGATCATGTTCGAGTTGGAAGGTGTTCCGATGGAGACGGCCCGCCGGGCCATGGAACTGGCTTCCTTCAAGCTTCCCGTGAAGACGCGCTTCGTCGACCGCGAATCGCAGCTTTAAGAAATCAAGATCGGAGCGAGACCGTGAAGGCAGAGGACGTTCGGGAGCTGGGAGACGCGGAGCTGGGGCACCGGCTGGGCGAGTTGAAGCTGGAGCAGTTCCGCCTTCGCTTCCGCGGCGCAATCATGCAGCTCGAGAATCCGAAGCTGCGGCGCGAGATCCGGCGGGACATCGCGCGCATCAAGACCATACTTCACGAGCGGCGCCAGACGGCCGAAGCGGGAGATCAGCGATGAGCGAGAGCGTTCGTGGCCGGCGCAAGACGCGCACCGGCGTCGTGGTCGGGGACAGAGCCGACAAGACGGTCACCGTTGTCGTGGAGCGCCGCTTCGCGCATCCGCTTTACGGCAAGCAGGTCAAACGCACCAGGAAGTACCATGCCCACGACGAAGCGAACGAGTACCGGGTCGGTGACACGGTCTCGATCACGGAGACGCGGCCGCTCTCGAAGACCAAGAGGTGGCGCGTGGTTGAACTCATCGAACGGCCCGCCTGACGCCCGCGGGGAGAAGACGGTGGAAATCCGATGATCCAACAGGAATCAATGCTGAAGATCGCCGACAATACGGGTGCCAAGCGGGCGCTTTGCATCCGTGTGCTCGGTGGGTCCGGACGACGCTATGCCCGTATCGGGGACAGGGTCATCGTGACGATCAAGGACGCCGTGCCCAACGCCCCCGTAAAGAAGGGCGAGGTCACGGAAGCCGTGGTCGTCCGCACGGCCAAGGAGATGCGACGCCGGGACGGCACCTACATCCGTTTCGACGACAACGCGGCCGTACTGATCAACGCGCAGAAGGAGCCCCGGGGAACGCGCATCTTCGGTCCGGTGGGGCGCGAGCTGCGCGAGAAGCGTTTCATGAGGATTGTCTCCCTGGCTCCGGAGGTGCTGTAGACCATGGCCAGAGCTATCACCAACATCGTCAAGGGCGACCGGGTCAAGGTCATTCGGGGCAACCACCGCGATGCCGAAGGCACGGTCCTGCGGCTGCTCTACAATTCGAACCGGGTCGTGATCCAGGGCGTCAACATGCGGAAGCGGCACACGCGGCCGACCCAGGCCAACCCGGAAGGGGGGATCATCACCTCCGAGGCGCCGGTTCACCTGTCGAACGTGATGCTCATCGACCCCGCGAGCGGAGAGGCCAGCCGCGTGCGCATGCGCGTGGAGCCCGATGGATTGAAGGAACGGATCGCCGTAAGGACCGGCAACCCGGTGCCGAGGAACACGGCGTGAGCCGGCCCTCAGCGGCGACGGAAACAGCGAGAGGATGATGGAACCACGAGTGATGGAACCACGACTTTTGACTCACTACAGGGGTGTCGCGAGACCGGCGCTGCAGGAGAAGTTCGGCTTCGCCAACCCTCATCAGATTCCGCGGGTCGTCAAGGTGACCCTGAATGTCGGCGTTGGAGAAGGCAGCCGCGACCGGAAGCTGGTGGATGCGGTGGTGGGCGAGCTGGCGGTGATCACGGGCCAGAAAGCCGTCATCACCAAGGCCCGGCGATCGATCTCCAACTTCCGGCTTCGCGAAGGCATGCCGGTCGGGGCTTCGGTCACGCTGCGCCGGCGCGGGATGTGGGAGTTCATCGACCGCTTTGTTTCGGTCGCGGTGCCGCGGATCCGGGACTTCAGGGGCCTCAACACCCGCTCCTTCGACGGTCGCGGCAACTACACCGTGGGCGTCAAGGAGCAGATCATCTTCCCCGAGGTCGATTACGACAAGGTCAGGGAGATCCACGGCATGAACATCACGGTGGTTACGTCGACGGAGAAGGACGACCAGGCGTACGCCCTCCTCACACAGATCGGGTTCCCCTTCCGGGGCGGAGTTCCGGTGATTATCGGGGCACAGGCCTGATGAACATTACGCCAGAGACCGCCGGGACACCCGGATCGAAGGAGAAAGCGCACCGATCATGATGACCGATCCCATCGCGGACATGCTCACACGGATCCGGAACGCCGGCAGCGCGGGACACCGGTGGGCCGACATTCCGCTGTCCAAGCTGAAGGTCGAGGTGGCGCGGCTCCTGAAGGAGAACGCGTACGTCCACGACTACAAGGTCTTGAACGACGGCCGTCACGGTCTCGTCCGCGTCTACCTGAAGTACTATGAAGGCAAGCACGTCATCCGCCGGATCTCCCGCGTATCCCGGCCCGGCTGGCGCCGCTACGTGAGCGTTGACGAGATCCCCCGAGTCCGCAACGGACTGGGAATGGCCATGCTCTCCACGTCCAGGGGATTGCTGTCCGACCGTGGCGCCCGCGAGGCGAAGGTCGGTGGCGAACTCCTGGCGGTCATCTGGTAGGAGGATCGATGTCACGCATTGGCAAGAAGCCGGTTCCGATTCCCGCGGGTGTCACCGTCACCCTCGATGGGCAGCGGTTCGCGGCCAGGGGCCCCAAGGGCGAATTGGAGCTCCAGGTGCGCTCTCCGATCACCGTGGGCTGGGACGAAACCGATCAGAAGACGGTCGTCGTGAAGCGGCCCTCGGACGAAAAGGATCACCGCGCACTCCACGGACTGACCCGCTCGCTCGTGGCCAACATCGTTCAGGGGGTCAACGAGGGGTACAGCAAGACCCTCGAGATCGTCGGGGTGGGCTACCGGGCGGTGGCGCACGGCACGGGGCTGCGGCTCAGTCTGGGATTCTCGCACTTTGTTGACTTCCCGGCGCCGGAAGGGATCAACTTCGAGCTCCCCAACCAGACCACGATCGTCGTGAACGGCGCCGACAAGCAGCAGGTCGGCCACATCGCCGCGGTGATCCGGTCTTTCCGTCCGCCGGAGCCATACAAGGGCAAGGGCATCAGGTACAGAGGCGAACACGTCCGGCGCAAGGCCGGCAAGACGGCCGCATCATTATGATGATCAAACCCAGCAAACTGAGGAAGAGCCGACGGCTTCAGCGCAAACGGCGCCACGGACGCATCCGGAAGAAGGTGTCCGGCACCTGCGACCGGCCGCGCCTCGCCGTCTACCGGTCGATCCGGCAGATCGAGGGGCAGGTGATCGACGACGACGCTGGAAGGACGCTGGTCGGACTCTCCACGCTCGCTCCCGAACTGCGGGACACTGCGCCCGCGGAGGGGAACCGCAAGGTGGAAGCGGCTCGCGCCGCGGGCAGACTGCTTGCGGAGAAGGCGCGGGAACATGGTGTCACAACAGTCGTATTCGATCGCGGGGGCTTTCGCTATCACGGTCGGGTCAAGGCATTCGCGGAAGGCGCGCGGTCTGGAGGTTTGGAGTTCTGATGGCTAGAGACAAGAACAAGAGGCCTCCCCGCGAGGGAGCGGAACAGGTCGAGAACCTGATCCACATCAACCGGGTGGCGAAAGTCGTGAAGGGCGGACGCCGCTTCTCCTTCACCGCTCTCGTCGCCGTGGGGAACCAGGCCGGCCGCGTCGGGATTGCCCACGCCAAGGCCAACGAGGTTGCCGAGGCGATCCGCAAGGCGTTCGAACAGGCCCGGCGCAACATGGTGGACGTGCCCGTTTTGCGCGGGACCATCCCCCACGACATTATTGGGCGCTGGGGTGCGGGCAAAGTGCTGATGCGCCCTGCGGCCCCCGGAACGGGCGTGATCGCGGGTGGTCCGGTGCGTGCGGTTCTGGAAGCCGCCGGCATCACCGACGTCCTGACCAAGAGCCTGGGAACGAACAACCCGATCAACGTGGTCCGCGCGACCATGGAAGGGCTCGGGAACCTGGTTACCGCATACGACGTCGCAGCCGAACGCGGGATCACGGTCCACGAACTCGGAGTGATGAGCCGTGGCTAAGCAGATCAGGATCACGCAGGTGCGCAGTGGAGTGAAGCGACAGAAGGTCCACAGACGTACCCTGGAGGCTCTCGGAATCAGACGTCACCAGCACACCGTAGTCCATGACGACACGCCCGCGATCCGCGGAATGGTCGCAAAGGTGGACTATCTGGTAGAGGTCACGGAGGTGGACTGACCAATGATCGAACTTCACAACCTGCGCGCACCCAAGGGGTCGAACCGTAACCGCAAACGGGTCGGCCGGGGCCCGGGGTCCGGCAAGGGAAAGACCGCGGGACGGGGCGAAAACGGACAGAACTCCCGGTCCGGGGGTGGCGTGCCAGCCTGGTTCGAAGGCGGGCAGATGCCTCTGCAGCGCCGGATCCCCAAGCGGGGCTTCAAGAACCGGAACCGTGTCGAATACCAGGTCGTCAACGTGGCTGACCTGCACATCGTGAATGAGGTGGCGTCGCCAGAGACGTTGAAGGCGGCAGGGCTGATCCGTTCGCTGAGGCGCCCGGTGAAGATCCTTGGCAACGGCGAGGTCACGAGCGCCCACGAGTGCTCGGTCCACGCGGTCTCCGCCAGCGCCCGCAAGAAGATCGAAGCCGCCGGCGGTTCGGTGGCGATTCTCTCCCCGCGTGGCGGGGAAGACAAATAGGGGAAGCAATCGTGTATCGTCGCCGCGCGGTGAGGGGGGTTGATGGCTAACCCGATCCCGAATCTCTTCCGAGCTCCGGAGCTGAAGAAGAAGATCCTGTTCACGCTCATGATCATGTTCGTGTACCGGATCGGATCGCACATCACCGTGCCGGGCGTGGACCTGGGCGCACTGGAGTCGCTCGCCGGGCAGTTCTCCGGGACGTTCCTGGGCGTCTACGACATGTTCGTGGGCGGCGGACTCAGCCGGGCGACCATTCTGGCGCTCGGGATCATGCCGTACATCTCCGCGAGCATCATGTTCCAGCTGCTCGCGGCCGTCTTCCCGACTGTGGAGAAGCTGCAGAAGGAAGGCGAAGAGGGGCGGAAGAAGCTCACGCAGTGGACCCGTTACACGACGGTCCTGCTCTGCATCATCCAGGCGTACGCGTACGGGTCCTTCCTGCAGAGTCTCCCGGATGCGGTGAGTGCCCCCGGCTTCACCTTCACCTTCTCGACGGTGGTGGTGCTGACCGTCGGGGGTGTCTTCGTCATGTGGCTCGGCGAACAGATCACGGAGCGGGGCGTGGGCAACGGCATGTCGCTCATGATCTTCTTTTCGATCATCCAGGGGTTCCCTCAGGCGATGGTCCGGACATGGGAGTCCGTGAGCATCGGCGAGATCGGCCTCATCGAGGTGCTCGCGCTCCTGGGGGTGGTGGTCGGCATCACCGCGGGGGTGGTGGCGATGACAATGGCGTCCCGAAAGATCCCCGTGCAGATTCCGCGGAAGGTCGTGGGCCGGGGACGCATCAGGGAGGGGCAGAAGAGCTTCATCCCGCTGAGGATCAACTCGGCCGGTGTGATGCCGATCATCTTCGCCCAGTCCTTCATCGTGGTGCCGGGCACGATCGCGGCTTTCAGTTCGTTCCAGTTCATCCAGGATCTGGCAGACATCTTCCAGCCGGGGAACTGGGCGTACTACCTCACCTATGCCGCGCTCATCATCTTTTTCACGTATTTCTACACGGCCATCATCTTCAATCCCGTCGACCTGGCCGAGAACCTGAAGAAGCAGGGCGCATTCATCCCGGGAGTGAAGCCGGGGGCGCGCACCGCCGAGTACATCGACCGGATCCTGACGCGCGTGACCCTGCCCGGGTCCGTGTACCTGGCCGGCATCGCCCTGGTCCCGTTCTGGATCTTCGACATCTTCGGCATTCAGAACTTCTCCTTCGGCGGCACGAGCCTGCTCATCGTGGTCGGAGTGGGACTCGACACCGTCCAGCAGGCCCAGCAGCACCTCCTGCTTCGCCATTACGACGGCTTCATGAAGAAGGGCCGGGTCAAGATGCGTGGCCGCCAACGCTACATGTAGGTTGATGCCCGCACCCTCCAACGTCGGCAAGGTCGTCGTCCTCCTCGGGTCGCCCGGGGTTGGGAAGGGGACACAGGGGATTCGGCTGGGACGAGAGCTCGGCTGGGCCCATGTGTCGACCGGGGACCTGCTGCGCGCGGCTCTCAAGGCCGGGACTTCACTGGGTCTGGAAGCCGGGAAGTACATGGAGGCGGGAGAGCTCGTGCCCGACGACGTGATCATCGACCTGGTGAGGGAGCACCTTGCGGGAATGGAGCAGGACAGAGGGGTGATCTTCGACGGGTTTCCGCGCACCGTCCCCCAGGCCGAGGCGCTGGACGACGTCCTCGCAGCCGGGGGTCGCGGCGTGGACCGGGTCGCGCTGCTGGAGGCCGATGACGCCGTGCTGGTCAAACGCATCGCGGGACGGAGGTCGTCACCCGGCGGTCGTGTGTACAACGTCTACTTCGATCCGCCGCGGAGAGAGGGGTTCTGCGACGACACCGGCGAGCCGCTCATCCACCGCGCCGACGACCACCCGGACACCGTCCTGACCCGTCTGGCCGTGTACCGGGAGGCCACCGCGCCTCTCATCGGCTTCTACGGCGCCAGGGAGCTCCTCGCCCGCGTGGACGGAGAGGGCGACATCGACCAGGTGCAGACCGCACTCCGCAGCGCGGTGCCGGGCTAGTGGGCCGGAAGGCGAGTCCGTTGGTTCACCTCAAGTCGCCCGACGAGATCCGCGCGATCGCGACGTGCGGCGACATCATCGCCGCCCTCTTCGCGGCGATCGAGCCCCGGGTGCGTCCGGGGGTGTCCACGGCCGCCCTCGACCGCTTCGTCGACGACTTCGTGTGTTCGCACGACGGGGTCACCCCCGCGTTCAAGGGCCTGTACGGCTTCCCCGGCAGTGCGTGCATCAGCATCAACGCCGAAGTGGTGCACGGGATCCCGTCCGCGCGGATGCTGAGGGACGGCGACATCGTGTCCATCGACGTGGGGGTGAAGCGGCGGGGCTGGTGCGCCGATTCGGCATACACCTTCCCGGTGGGCGAGATCGGCGCGGAAGCGGCCCGTCTCATGGCGGTGACGGAGGAGTCGCTCGCCACGGCGGTGGCGGCGGCCCGGCCCGGCAACCATGTCGGGGACATCGGAGCGGCCGTGATGGACACCGTCGGAGACAGCGGCTTCGCGATCATCCGCGACCTGGTGGGCCACGGCGTCGGCCGCGACATCCACGAGGAGCCGCAGGTGTCGAATGTGGGCCGTGCCGGTTTCGGCGTGCCCCTCAGGGTCGGGATGGTGCTGGCGATCGAACCGATGCTGGCGGTGGGGACCGACGAGATCGTCACCCTGGACGACGGGTGGACGGTGGCCACGCTGGACGGGACGCTGTCGGGCCACTACGAGCATACCGTCGCCGTGACCGCCGAAGGTCCGCTGATCCTGACGGGCGGCGGCATCTGGGAAACCGCGTTGAGCGCGGTGATCGAACGGGCGGCAGAAGGCGTTTCCCTGACCACAGTCTTTTCCAACCCGGAGATGAGCCTGAAGTCGGCGAGGATTGAGAGCGAGGGATGAAGCCCGAGCACGGGGCAGGTGGCAGTTGAGGGAGCATCATTATCCCCCTGAACGGTGTAGAGACGCAACCGGCGAGCTGGGGGATCCCCGAGTCGCGGGAGGGTCTGCGGCGAGTCTGAGGCGGGCGCGGGGCGGATCATGCGGCGGAGTCCCGGGCCTGGCCGATGGCACGGAGGAGTTCGTCGCGGGCTCGCTGAACGGCCTTGGCGGCGTCGAGGTCGGTGGTTGCGGCGGCGAGGCGGTCGAGGGCTTTGAGGGTGACGCCGGGCCGGAGGAAGTCTTCGGCGCCGGGCATTGCCCGGAAGCGCTCGTAGGGGGTGGCGACATCCTGCTGCCGGTAGCGCCTCTTGACGCGGCCGTTGGGGCCGGTGACCTCGGTGGCGAAGAGGCAGGGCCGGTGGAAGTTGAGGAAGGGGCAGAGGCTGCCTTGGAGGAAGTCGTTGACCTGGGGGACGAGGGCGTGGGGGACGTGGATGTGGCCGAGCCACTTGCGCACGATGCTGCCGTTCTTGGCCTCGACGAGGGCGTTGTCGTTGCAGTGGCGGGGCCGGGACTTCGTGAAGGTGCCGATGTGGAGCTGGTTGAGCAGGTCGGCGACCTGGCGGTTGATGTACTCGCTTCCGTTGTCGGCGTGGAAGGCCTGGACGGTGAAGGGGAAGGCGGAGATGAGGTCCTTCAGCACGGGGACCATGAAGTGCTGGGTGATGCGCGGCACGGCGCCAAGGTGTTGGAACTGCGTGACTTCGTCGACGATGTTGACGAGGTAGATGCCCTTCTTGCCGCTCCGGTCTCCGAGGTGGACGGTGTCGACGCGGAGGAAGCCGGGCTGGCCATCGGGCCTCGGCTTGCGGCGGACCCCGATGGGGACGGGAGCAGGCCGGGTCTTGCGGAAGGTGAGGCGGCCGGTGCGGTACGCGCGGGTCTTGCGGAGGTTGTAGATGTGGCCTCCTGAGATGCGTGCGAGGCGCTCGAAGCGCACGTCTCCGTAGACATGGAACATGCGCCAGAGGATCACCTTGGTGGCGGGTCCGGAGAGCTGGCCGAAGGCCTCGTCGACCTCGGCCAGCAGGGCGGCGTCAAGGTAGGTGTAGCGGCGCGCGAAGGCGTTGGCCGGGGGCTTGCCGCGGTGGTCGCGGATGTGCCCGGTCCGGCGGTGTTGCCGGATGAGGCGGGTGACCTGGGCCCTGGAGAGGCCCGTCACCTTCTCGAGGTACCGCTTCACCAGGCCCTTGTCCGGCTTCCTGAGGCCGTGGTACTCGAAGCGAACCAGGGTCCGGCGCACGAGGGCGTACGCGGAGTCACGGCGGGTGGGCTGGAAGTCCGCGGCTTCGTTGCCCTCCAGGAAGGCGCGGAGCTGGTCGAGGGTGCGTATCCGTTCGGTGCGAAGTGTCACGATCATCCTCCAATGATCTCTTCGCCCCGGACTGCAGGCTCATCTCCCGCTGGAAACAGGATCCGAGTTCAGGCTCATGTGCCGTTGGACAAGACTACCACTACCATGAAGTAATCATGACAGTTATCTTAAAAAGCTATGCCCCGAACGACCGGGGCCGCGATAGCCAAGGGAGTAGCCGACGTGAAGGTCCGTACCAGCGTGAAGCCCATGTGTGAGTATTGCCGCGTCGTCCGCAGGAAGGGCGTCGTGCGGATCATTTGTAGCCGGAATCCCCGGCACAAGCAGCGTCAGGGCTGAGGGGACGAGGAATGGCACGTATCGCCGGGGTGGATCTTCCCCGAGGCAAGCGGATCGAGATCGCGCTCACCTACGTCTACGGAGTGGGCCGCACGGGAGCGAAGCGGATACTGGAGGCGACGGGGATCAACCCGGACCTGCGCACCTACGAGCTGACCGACGAGGACGCGAGCCGTCTTCGCCGCGAGATCGAGCAGAACTACAAGGTCGAGGGTGCTCTCCGGACCGAGGTGTCCATGAACATCAAACGGCTCATGGATATCGGTTGCTACCGCGGTCTCAGGCACCGCCGGGGGCTGCCCGTGAGGGGTCAGCGGACCCACACGAATGCCCGGACCAAGAAGGGCCCGCGGCGCGCGATCGCAGGCAAGAAGAAGGCACCCAAGAAGTAGTCCCGGAAGGATCACCCCTGCTCCGAAGGAAGGTCCCGTTTGGCGAAGCCCAAATCGACCAGACAGAAGAAAACCAGGAAGATCGTGGCGGCGGAAGGTGTGGCCCACATCAAGGCTACCTTCAACAACACGCTGATCACGATCGCCGACCAGTCCGGCAACGTGCTGGTATGGGCGTCCGCCGGAACGGCGGGCTTCGAGGGGTCCAAGAAGTCCACCCCGTTCGCCGCGACGATGGCTGCCGAGCGGGCGGGACGCGACGCCGTGGCGATGGGGGTGCGGAAGGTCGTCGTGCGCGTACGGGGCCCAGGTTCGGGGAGGGAACCCGCGATTCAGGCCCTGGCGGCGGCGGGACTCACGATCCAGTCGATCCACGATGTGACGCCGCTGCCCCACAATGGGTGCCGGCCTCCCAAGAAACGCCGCGTCTGAGGCAGAAGAAGAGAACCGCTGATGGCACGATATACGGGTCCGGTCTGCAAGCGTTGTCGCAGGGAGGGGCAGAAGCTCTTCCTGAAGGGAACGAAGTGCTACACCGAGAAATGCCCGGTTGAGCGGCGGCAGTATCCGCCGGGTCAACACGGGCCGGCTTCGGTGCGCCGCCGCAAGCAGTCCGACTATGCGATGCAGCTGCGCGAGAAGCAGAAGGTCAAGCGCATCTACGGTCTGCACGAGAAGCAGTTCCGCAACCTTTTCGAGTATGCGGCCGGGAGGCCGGGGGTCACGGGCGAAAACCTGATTGTCGCGCTGGAGAGCCGGCTGGACAACGTGGTCTTCCGCATGGGCCTCGCGACGAGCCGCCGCCAGGCCAGGCAACTGATTCGCCACCGCCACGTCGAAGTCAACGGTGGAGTGGTCAACATCCCGAGCTACCGGCTCGCGGCGGGTGACGAAGTCGCCGTGCGGGAGAGATCCCGCGACCTGGAGCTGGTGGAGGTGAGCCTGGGCTCGCGCTCGCGGCCTCGGTTGCTGGACTGGCTCTCGATCGATGACAAGAACCGGGTCGGCAGGGTCGTTCGGGCACCCATGCGGGGAGACATCCCGCTGGCGGCTCAGGAGCAGTTGATCGTCGAACTCTATTCCAAGTGATCCATTTGCCGGGAGCCGCCAGCGCCAGCGGACCCGGGGATCCACAGGGACGCAAACCAGCCCAAGGGAGATACATAGGTGAATTTGGAGATTGATCTGACCGGTCTCGTGCTTCCAGAGCGTGTCGAGATTGCCGAGATGTCCGAAGACGGCCGTTCCGCAGCTTTTATCCTGGAACCGCTCGAGAGGGGCTTTGGCCACACGCTGGGTAATTCCGTCCGCCGCGTGCTTCTCTCGTCCCTCCAGGGATCCGCGATATGGGCTTTCCGGATCGACGGGGTGGTTCATGAGCACCAGACCATTTCGTCCGTGGTGGAAGATGTCCACCAGATCATTCAGAACCTGAAATCCCTCGTGGTCAGCCTCGACGACGACGTGGCCGAAGCGGTCCTGTCGATCCGGGCCAGCAAGCCGGGCCCGGTCACCGCCAGGCAGATCAGGGCGCCGGGCTCCGTTACGATCCACGACCCGGGCCACCACATCCTCACCCTCGAAGACGATCGCGAGGTCAACATCGAGCTTCGGGTGAACAAGGGCCGGGGGTTCGTGCTTGCCGACAAGCAGAAGATACCCGACGACGCGCCGGTCGACCTGGTGCGCATCGACGCGATCTACAATCCCGTCCTCCGCGCCAACTTCACGGTCGAGGAGACGCGGGTCGAGCAGCGCACCGACTTCGATCGCCTGACGGTGCATGTGGAGACCGACGGGTCCCTGGACCCCGAGGGCGCGATCCGGTATTCGGCGGAACTCGTGCGCCGTCACCTTGAATACATGCTCTACTTCGCCCAGGGCGGTCCGCCCAGGAAAGTGGAGTCCGAGTTGTTGCCGGTGCCGGACAAGCTGGCCGAACTCTTTCGGACCTCGATCGAAGATCTTACCGAGCTGAGCGTCCGGTCGCGCAACTCGCTCCAGAAGAAGTCCATCCAGACGCTGGGTGATCTGATCAAGCACACCGAAGCCGAGATGCTGGAGATCGAGAACTTCGGGAAGAAGTCCCTCAGCGAGATCTACGAGGTTCTCGACGAACACGGCCTGCAGTTCGGGATGAAGACCGAAGAGGATGAGGACGGGAAGCTGTTCTTCACGAAGCGGGAGGCCGCCACGGGGGCGGGCGAGTAGCGAGGATATCAGACGATGCGTCACAGAAAGAAGGGGCGAAGCCTCTCACGGTCGCCGAGCCACAGGAAGGCCCTGCTGAGGAATATGGCCATGTCGCTCTTCCGCCACGAGCGGATAACCACGACCACCGCGAGGGCCAAGGAGTTGCGGCCGTACGCGGAGCGGCTGATCTCGCTGGCGAAACGCGGGGATCTCCATGCACGGCGCCTGGCAGCGCGGCGCATCGCCGACCGCGAGGTCCTCGGCAAGCTCTTCGACGAGATCGGACCCCGGTACGAGGGGCGTCCGGGCGGCTATACGCGGATCCTGAAGCTGGGCAATCGCAAGGGAGACGCCGCGGATATGGCGCTCATCGAGTTGGTGTGATAGAATCGGGCCGCAAGGAGAGGTCCCTGACGGACCTCGACACCGGAGTCCGAACAGCACAAAGGAAAGACCAGATGGGAACGTTCGTGAAGTCCCGCGCAGGGTCGGTCAGACTGGGTACCATGCTCATGATTCTGTGCTTCGTGGGGATTGGGGGCTTTATGTACTGGCTCTCGGTCACGGCTGAACCGACGGAAGTGGTTGTGGTGGAGCCTGAGGAGGAAGTGCTGAACGCCGTGCCGTTTGAGGACTTCTCGGCGGGGACGGCCACCTACATCGGACAGGAACTCACCCTGCAGGGCATCACGGTGAGCAGCCTGTTGGGGCCGCACGCTTTCTGGACCAACCTCGTGGACGCGCAACGGACGGCGTATCTGCTCCACTTTTCCGAGATGCTCATTGCCGATTCGACCTCGGTCACCGAGGGCGCCACCGTCGATGTAACGGGGATGGTCACGGCCATGTCCGACTCCATTCTGGACGCATGGCAGGCCTCAGGCGCCTTCCCGCAGGATATGGCCCGGACGCTGGCGGAGTTCTCCGAAAACTTCGTCGAGGTCACCTCGATAGAGGGGGCTACGTCCAGCGCCGCCGAGTCGGAAGAGCCCTCCTCCTGAAGAGACGCCCGCGCCGGGGCTGCGGAGGATGAGGGCGGCGCGGGTCGGATGCAGGCCCCGGGAGATGGGGCATATCCGCGAGCCATGCGGACGGCGGAGATGAGCGCGTCGCGTAATCGCGATTCCCGCCACCCGCTTCTGGGTGTCGTCGGTCTCGGCTACGTCGGATTGCCCCTTGCCGCGACGGCCGTTGCCCGCGGCGTCCGTGTCATCGGCTTCGATGTGGACCAGGGGGTGGTGGACGGCGTCAACGCCGGCCGCAGCCACATCCAGGACCTCAGTGACGCCGAGGTGGCCGACGGGCGTCGGCGCGGGGTGCTGGAAGCGACCACCGACATGTCCCGGCTTGGCAGCTGTGACGCGGTCTCGATCTGTGTCCCCACGCCGCTCTCCAAGACGCGCGACCCGGACATCTCCCACATCCTCGCGGCGACCGAAGCGGTGGGGGCGACCCTCGCCGAGGGGCAGCTGATCGTGCTGGAGTCGACCACCTACCCGGGAACGACCCGCGAGGTCGTGCTGCCGATTCTGCGAAAGAGCGGTCTTGAGCCGGGCGAGGATTTCTTCCTGTGCTTCTCGCCTGAGCGCGTGGACCCCGGCAACAAGGTCTGGAAGACGAACAACACACCGAAGATCATCGGCGGGATCACGCCGGCGTGCACCGAAGCGGGGGCCGCATTCTACTCCCGCTTCGTGGAGGAAATGGTCGCCGTGTCTTCCGCTGAGGCGGCCGAGCTGGCCAAGATCCTGGAGAACGCATATCGCGCCGTGAACATCGGGCTGGTGAACGAGATGGCGCTCATCGCCGACAAGCTCGGCCTGGATATCTGGGAGGTCATCGAAGCCGCGGCGACAAAGCCCTTCGGCTTCATGAAGTTCACGCCGGGTCCGGGGCTCGGGGGCCACTGTCTGCCCGTCGATCCGCACTACCTGTCGTGGAAGATGCGGACGATGGACTTTCGGACCCGCTTCATCGACATGGCGTCCGAGATCAACGCGGAGATGCCCACCTTCGTCGTCGGCAAGGTCAGAGAAGCCCTCAACGGAGCGAGGAAGCCGGTTGGCGGCTCCCGGATTCTGCTTCTGGGGGTGGCCTACAAGAAGGACGTCGGTGACGTGCGCGAATCCCCGGCCATGGACATCCTGGATCTCCTGGAGCGGGACGGAGCCGACGTGGGCTACCACGACCCCCATGTTCCACAGTGGCTGACCAGGGACGGGCGCACCCTCCGGTCCGCACCCCTCGCGGACGACCTGCTGCGGGACGCGGACGCGGTCGTGATCGTGACCGACCATTCGAGCTTCGACGCGGAGCGGATCTACGAGCTGTCGCGCGTGCTCGTCGACGCTCGCAACGTGACCGCGTCGGTGGCGGCCTCTGTAGAGACGTCCAACCCGCAGCGATGGATCGTGAAGGGATGAGGATCGCGATTGTCGGCAGCGGATATGTCGGACTCACGACGGGCGCATGCCTGGCGGAGACGGGCAACGATGTCATCTGCGCGGACATCAAAGAGGAGAAGGTGGAAGCGCTGAACCGGGGCGAGATCCCGTTCTTCGAACCCGGCCTCGAAGCCCTCGTGGAGCAGAACCTCGCCGCGGGCCGGCTCACCTTCACCACTGACGTGGCGAGGGCCGTCCGCGAATCGTACATCGTGTTCATTGCGGTCGGGACGCCACCGGGCGACGACGGGTCTGCCGACCTCCAGCACGTGGTGGCGGCGGCCATGGACATAGGACGCGCGATGGACGGCGAGCGTATCGTGATCACGAAGAGCACGGTTCCCGTGGGGACCGCGCCCCTTGTTCGCGAGGCGATCGAAGCCGAGACGGACCACCCGGTCCATGTCTGCGCGAACCCCGAGTTCCTCCGGGAGGGGGCCGCGGTCAGCGACTTCAAGAAGCCGGACAGGGTGGTCCTGGGGGTGGACGACCCCAAGGCCGTCAAGGTTCTTCAGGACCTCTACGCGCCCTTCGTCCGGACCGGCAACGAGATCCTGGTCATGGACGTCGCCTCCGCCGAAATCACCAAGTACGCGGCGAACGCGATGCTCGCTACCCGGGTGAGCTTCATGAACGCAATCGCCCGGCTGTGCCAGCGGACCGGTGCCGATGTCGACAGCGTCCGGCTGGGGATCGGTTCCGACCGGCGCATCGGTCCCACCTACCTCTTCCCCGGCGTGGGATACGGTGGCTCGTGCTTTCCCAAGGACGTGAAGGCACTCGCACGCACGATGAAGGAGCTGGAGCTGGACTCGTCCATCCTGGACGCGGTGGAAGGGGTGAACGAGGCCCAGAAGCGGCTGCTTCTGGAGATGGTGGTCGAGCGCTTCGGCGAGGACCTTGACGGGCGCACCTTCGCGCTGTGGGGGCTCGCCTTCAAGCCCAACACCGACGACATGCGCGAAGCTCCCAGTCTCGTGACGATCGCCGGCCTGCTGCGGCGGGGGGCGCGGGTGGTGGCCCACGACCCTGTGGCGATGCCGGCGACCCGGCGGATCCTCGGTGACAGCATCGAATACCGCGACCACAACTACGATGTCCTGGATGGGGCCGACGCGCTCCTTATCCACACCGAATGGCATCCCTACCGCCATCCGGACTTCGCCCGTATGCGTTCCCTGCTCAGAGAGCCGGTGATCATGGACGGGCGGAACCTCTATGCGCCCCGTGTCGTGGGGGCACTGGGCTTCGAATACCACTCGGTGGGCCGCCGCCGCTTCGCCCCGCAAGTCGCCTCGTGCGCGTCCTGATCACCGGAGCGGCCGGATTCCTCGGCTCCCATCTCGTGGACCGCTTCCTTGCGGAGGGCTGCGAGGTCGTCGGAGTCGACAACTTCATCACCGGATCCCGCGGCAACCTGGCCCACCTCGACGACGAGCCCGGGTTCAGGCTCATCGAGCACGACATCTCGACGCCCCTGTTCGTGGAGTCGCACCTGGACGGCGTGCTGCACTTCGCCTCGCCGGCCAGCCCGGTGGACTACATCGACCTGCCCATAGAGACGCTCAAGGTGGGTGGCCTGGGGACGTACAACACCCTGGGGCTCGCGCTGCGCCACGGCGCTCGCTACCTCCTGGCGTCCACGTCGGAGGTGTATGGCGATCCTCAGGTTCATCCGCAGCCCGAAGACTATTGGGGCAACGTCAATCCCGTCGGCCGGAGAAGCGTGTACGACGAGGCCAAGCGCTATGCCGAGGCGATGACGATGGCCTACCACCGCGCCCGCGGGCTGGACACCGGCATCGTCAGGATCTTCAACACCTACGGAACGCGCATGCGGCCGGACGATGGCCGGGTGGTCTCCAACTTCATCGTGCAGGGGCTGCGCGGGGAGCCCATGACCGTGTATGGGGACGGTACGCAGACCCGGTCGTTCTGCTACGTCGACGACGAGGTTGACGGGATCTATCGGCTCTTCCAGTCGACCCGGGTCGATCCCGTCAACATCGGCAATCCCGCGGAATTCACGATTCGAGAGGTGGCCGAGCTGGTGATGGAAGAGACCGGCTCGGCGGTTCCGCCGGACTACTGCCCCCTGCCGGTCGACGACCCCGGAATGCGCCGCCCGGACATTACCGCCGCGCGGCGAGAGCTGGGGTGGGCCCCGACTGTCAGCTTCCGCGAAGGGCTGCGGAAGACGGTTCCATTCTTCCGGGAGCTTGTGGGGCGCGAGGAAAGGTGGAACTTCAATGGAGCCCCGAGGTACGATCAGCCGGACCCGGGGAGTCCGAGGTAGAGCGGGCCGGCGGTCACATGCGAAATCGACTGGTGTACGCGGAACAGCGACGAGAGCGGCGAAAGGGAGAGCGGGTCGGCCCATCGGGCCACCGGGAATGGAGGGTCGTCCTCTTCCTGGCGATCTTCCTTCCCCTTGCCGGTGGCTGCGGTACGGATCCGGCCAGCGAGACCGCACGCATTCGCGGTGACCGTGCCTTCGCGCGGGGGGACTACGACGAAGCCCTGGCCGAATATCGTCTCTCCCTGCTGCGGGAGGATCCGGGCACGGCCGGCGCCGTCCGCGCGGCCCACACCTACGTGGCGCTGGGACGGGTCGACGAAGCCCGGGCTCTGTACGATGAAGCTGCCGGCGAAGACAGCGTCCATGCGGATCAGGCGGTCTCCGATCTCGTCGCGCTCGCCAAGCGGGCCCGCCAATCCGGGGACAGCTACGGCATGGCGTCCGCCATGGAGGCGGCGCTGCACTTCCGGCCAGGGCTCGTAGTGGAGGAGCTGGCGCTGCCGATGGCGCGGCACTACAGCAACAGCGGCGAATACGGCCGGGCCCGGCCGCTCTATCTGAGGGCGCTCGGGGAGGAGCGGGACGACCCCGACATCATGTTCGAGACGGCGCGGGCCCATTTGGAGATCGGCGACTGCGAGCGTGCGCTCGTCTTTTTGGGCGAGTTTCGCGAGCTGGCGCCCAGGCGCGAGGACGAAGTTCGCTGGCATGTGGGGTCGTGTTCCTTCCAGATGGCCCGGGAGGTCGCCGAGGAGGGCTCGGTGGACGAGGCGTTGGAGTACCTGGATGTGGTCCTCGAGTTGCAGGAGCCCAGGACGCTGCTTGCCCAGGCATACTTCGAGAAGGCCGAGATTCTGGCTGGGCTGGGGGACTGCATGGCCGCGTTGGATGCCTATCGTGCCGTGACGGATGCGGACGCTTCCGGCTCCGGACCCCTGGTTCGGCGCGCGCTCGCCCGCGTGGACGAGATCAGGTTCAGCGAGGGGGGACGTGGCCTGTGCTGAGCCGTTCCGTCGCCGCCGGCGCCCTGATGAGCCTGCTGGGAGTCGCGTGCGCCTCGGCGCCACCGTATTCCGGCTGGACGCCCGAGCAGCTCTTCGAACACGGTCAGCGCGCGTTCGACGAGGGTGACTGGAGCGAAGCCCGCCGCGCCTTCGAGCGGCTGGTCCTCACCTTCCCGGGCTTCGATCAGGCCGTGGAGGCGCGCCACTACCTGGCCCGGGCCTTCTACGCGGACGACGAATATCTGAGCGCGGTATCGGAGTTCACCCGCATCGTGCAGGTGTACCCGGACCACGAACGCACCCGCGAAGCGTATTTGGGTCTTTGTCGTTCCTATGCGGCAATGTCTCCCCATCCCCAACGGGACCAGCAGTATACCGTCCAGGCGCGCACCACCTGCCAGAACGTGGCCGGCGACTTCCAGGGCATGCCCGTGGGAGACTCGGCGGCGGTCGTGGCACGGAAGATGCACGTGAAGCTGGCCGAGAAGGCGTACGGGGAAGGGCACTTCTACTTTCAGCGAAACATCCTGGAGTCGGCCGAGCTCGTCTTTCTCGACCTTCTGGGCGTGTTCCCGGACACCGAGGTGGCGCCGAAGGCCGTGGCCCGCCTCATCGATATCTACCAGGAGTGGGAGTGGGACGAGCAGGAGGGGGAATTCAGGACCAGGCTGCTGGAGACCTACCCCGACTCGCCCGAGGCCGAGGCTCTCGAGCAGGCGGCGGCGAGCGACACGGTCTCGGTGGTCAGAAGCCGCGCTCCTCCGGGACCGGGGCGACTGATGGCATGGACGGCGGCCCGCGGGTAGGCGTCTTCGGCGGCACCTTCGATCCGCCCCACCGGGGCCATGCAGTCGTGGCCGGAGAGGTCGTGGAGGCGGCTGGCCTGGACCTTATGCTATGGGTTCCGGCGTCGATCCCGCCCCACAAGACCGGCTGGCCGGTCACGCCTGCGGAGGTGCGACGTCGAATGGTCGCCGACACCATACGCGACGACCCCGGATTCGAGCTGTGTGATCTGGAGTTGGAGCGGGGAGGAGTGTCGTACACCGTCGATACGCTGCGAGCCCTGAAGGCGGCTCATCCGGAGTGGTCCCTGGTGCTGGTGATCGGAGAAGACCTGTTGGCCGGGTTTTCCGGGTGGCACGAACCGGACGCGATCCTGGAATTGGCCGAGGTGGTCGCGATTTCCCGGGCCGGGGCCGTAACCTGTGGGCAGGGTGTCGAAGTGGACTTCCCTGTTCGGATCGTCCCGGTGACGGCGGTCGACATCTCGTCGACTCGCATCCGGGAGCGGGTCCGGCGCAGAAAGGCCGTTCGAGCCATGGTCGCGACCCGCGTGATGAACATTATTGAGAGCGAAAGACTTTATCAGGCCCACCGGCCGCACGGCGGCGGGCGGGCCGAGAAGCCAGAAGAGGCGGAGACCTCCGTTCCCGGGGGGATTCGAACAGCAGAATGATCAAGAAAATCATCAAGAAGATCGTCGGCTCCCGGCACGCACGCGAAGTCAGGCGATTGACTCCGCTGGTCGAGGAGATCAACGAACACTACACCTCTCTGGAGGAGATCTCCGCGGAGGCGCTCAAGGACAGGACCGACGAGTTCAAGGAGCGGATCGCCGAGCACACCGAGGCGACGCTGACCGGGATCGAGTCCATCCGGGCGCGAAAACGCACGCTCACCGACCCGGAGGAACGGGAGACCCTCAGCCTCCGGATCAGCAAGCTCGAAGAGGAGTACAAGGGTGAGCTGGCCGAAGTCCTGGAGGAGGTCCTGCCGGAGGCTTTCGCAGTCGTGAAGGAGGTGTGCCGGCGTCTTCGCGGGCAGGAGGTCAAGGTCACGGGGCAGGCGCTCGTCTGGGACATGATCCCGTACGACGTGCAGCTCATCGGGGCGCTGCAGCTGCACCGCGGCCGTGTCGCGGAGATGGCCACGGGTGAGGGGAAGACCCTCGTGGCCACCATGCCCCTCTACCTGAACGCACTGGCGGGCCGCGGCGCGCACCTGGTCACCGTGAACTCGTACCTGGCTCAGCGCGACGCCGAGTGGATGGGCGCGATCTACAAGCTGCTCGGCCTCACGGTGGACTGCATCGATCTCTACGAGCCGGGATCCCAGGAGCGCCGGGGCGCGTACAACGCCGACATCACCTACGGGACCAACAACGAGTTCGGCTTCGACTACCTGCGCGACAACATGGTGCACTCGCTGGAGCAGCGGGTTCAGCGCGCGCACCACTACGCGATCATCGACGAGGTCGATTCCATCCTGATCGACGAGGCGCGGACGCCCTTGATCATCTCGGGGCCGGTCAGCCGCGACACATCTACGCCTTTCAAGGAGATGGCACCGTCGGTGGGCGCCCTGCACCGCAAGCAGAGCCGCATGGTGAACCGGCTCATCGCGGGGGCGGTCGCGGGCCTGAAGGCCGAGGAAGACGAATTCGCGGCCGGGGAGAAGCTGCTGGCGGCGAAGCGTGGAGGCCCCAAGAACAAGCGCCTGATGAAGCTGTTCGCGGACCAGCCCGCGCTCGTGAAGCTCGTGGAGAAGGTCGAGGCGGACTACATGCGCGAGAAGCGTCTCTACGAAGTCGACGAGATGCTGCTCTTCGCCATGGACGAGAAGGGACAGAATGTCTACCTCTCGGACGCTGGTCTGGACGAGCTGTCGCCGGGCGACCCCGAGGCCTTCGTCGTGCCCGATCTCTCGGAGGTCATTGGAGAGATCCAGGAAGACGAAAGCCTCTCCATCGACGAGAAGCGGGCCGGGATCGCCAAGCTGGAGACCGAATACGCCGACAAGTCGCAGCGGATCCATGTGATCCACCAACTGCTCAAGGCGTACACCCTCTTCCACAAGGACGAGCGCTACATCATCGGCGACAACGGCGCCATCGTCATCGTGGACGAGTTCACCGGGCGGCAGATGCCGGGACGGCGGTGGAGCGACGGGCTCCACCAGGCCGTCGAGGCCAAGGAGGGGGTGGAGATCCGGGGGGAGACCCAGACCCTGGCCACGATCACGATCCAGAACTACTTCCGCATGTACGAGAAGCTCGCGGGGATGACGGGTACGGCGGAGACCGAGGAGACCGAGTTCCACCAGATCTACAACCTGGACGTTTCGGTCATCCCCACCAACCGGCCCATCGGGCGCGACGACCGTGACGATCTGATCTTCCGCACCAAGCGGGAGAAGTACACGGCCATCATGGACGAGATCGAACGCCTCAACCGTTTGGAGCTGCCCGTCCTGGTCGGCACGACCAACGTGGAGGTGTCGGAAACGCTGTCACGCATGCTCAGGCGGCGAGGTATCGTCCACAACGTCCTCAACGCCAAGCAGCACAAGCGCGAGTCGCAGATCGTGATCGAGGCGGGCCGGCCCAGTGCGGTGACGATCGCGACGAACATGGCCGGGCGCGGCACGGACATCAAACTCGGACCGGGAGTCACCGAGCCGCGCACCATCGACTGGGCGCAGGAACGGAGCCTGGATCTGGAGTCGGTGGCGCCCACCGATCCGACCCGCTACGAGGAGCTGGACGACAAGCCCGGTAACTACCTGGTCGAGGACGGCGGCCTTCACATCCTGGGGTCGGAGCGGCACGAAGCTCGCCGGATCGACCGCCAGCTGCGCGGGAGGGCGGGCCGCCAGGGTGATCCGGGCGCAACGCAGTTCTTCCTCTCTCTCGAGGACGACCTGATGCGCCTCTTCGGGGGCATGGAGCGCATCGCCGGCGCCATGGAGCGGATGGGGGCGGAGGAGGGCGAGGTCATCACGCACCCGCTTGTCACCCGTTCCATCGGCAGGGCCCAGAAGCGGGTGGAGGGCAACAACTTCGAAGCGCGGAAACGGCTGCTGGACTACGACGACGTCATGAACCAGCAGCGCGAGGTCATCTACGACCTCCGCCTCTTCGCCCTGGAGGGTGGCGAGGACCTGAAGGGCGAGGTCTGGGAGATGATCCACCACGCCATGGAGGCCGTCTTCGAGGATCACCTGCCCGCGTCGCAGTTGGAAGAGGGGATCGAGGTCGGCGGGTTGAGGCAGCGGATGCTGCTCGACCTCCACACCGTGCTCCCCGCCATCGACAACGAGGACGACCCCGAAGAGGTGGACCGCGGAGACGTGCTGCGGATCGCCGAGGAGACCGTTCGCGAAGGCTTCGACCGGAAGATCGAGTCCTTCGGCGAGCACGGCGAGCGGGTCATGAGCTTCGTCATGCTGTCGACCATCGACGGCAAGTGGAAGGACCACCTGTACGACCTGGACCATCTGAAGGCGTCGATCGGCTTCCGGGGGTGGGGACAGAAGGACCCGCTGGTCGAGTACAAGAAGGAAGCCTACGAGATGTTCGTGGGCCTCATGAACGAAATCCGCCTCACGATCACCCAGCAGTTCTTCCGGGTGCGGCTGGAGCAGCGGCCGGCGATGCGCTACCAGGGCCAGCGAAGGCTCGCCTACTCCGGACCCTCGGACTCGCCGGGGGGCGGACTGCGCGCTCCGGGAAGACCCGACCCCCGCCGGCAGGTTGCCGCCGCCGGAGTGGGGCGGCCCGCGGCCGCGGCAGGCGCGGGAGTGGGGCGTTCAATGGATTCCTTGGGCATGGCGTCCGCCGCGCGACGCGGCTCGGCCGTGGATCCCGCGGCTGGCGGCCCCGACGTGCGGCGCCTGGCGACCAACCGGGGCGAGGAGCGGCCGAAGGCCCCGGTCACCGCAACCAAGACACCCGGTCGCAACGCCCCCTGTCCCTGCGGAAGCGGACGAAAATACAAGAAGTGTCACGGGGCGGTGGGATAGCCGCGGTGCGTCCGCCGGAAGCCCGGCCCTCGGAGAGGCTGGAGCGCTTCGGTCCCGGCCCCCTGTCGGAGCACGAGCTCCTGTCGCTCGTCATCGGGTCCGGGACCCGCGTTGCGTTGGCCGGGGGGCTTGCCGAACGGGTGCTCGACCTCTCCGGCGGCCATCTTCGCGATCTCGCGCAGATGGACGCGGCGCGGCTGGTCGGGATTCCGGGGATCGGTCCCGCGATGGCGGCCAGGATCGTCGCCGCGATCGAGCTCGGCAAACGTGTCGGATCGGCGCGCGCGGGCCGGGAGGATCCCATCACCGGGCCGGGTGACGTCCACGACATCTTCGCGCCCGGTCTGGCTCACCTCGCGCACGAGGAGTTCCATGTCCTGCTCCTCAACTCGCAGAATGTCCCCATCTGCCAGCGGCAGATCACACGGGGCATCCTGGATGCGTCCCTGATCCATCCCCGCGAGGTCTTCCGCGACGCGATCGTGCTGCGAGCCGCGGCCCTGATCCTGGTGCACAATCACCCGTCCGGAAACCCGGAGCCCTCCCCGGAAGACCTCAAGGTTACGCGGCAGCTCGGCAGGGCCGGGGAGCAGCTCGGGATCCCGGTGCTGGACCACATCATCGTCGCGGGCGGGACGTTCTCGTCGTTGGCGGGGAGGGGTCTTCTGCGGGGGGCGGACGGGCTCAGCTGACGCCGCCGTTCACGCGGGCCGGGGCGGTTTGTGTTCCTGCCCGCATCGCGACACCTTCCGAGGGTCGCGCCGCCGTGCGGCCGCCGTTTGCATGCCCCGTTTCTGGAAGGAAAATCGATGAAGATCCTGTCATGTCGAGCGCTATCCGCCACAGTGCGCCTCGCCACCATCAGCGCGCTCGCCGCGACGGGTGCGACAGCGCAGATGCCCGACCCGGCCACCCCCATTCCCCCCGACCCGGCCGTGATCACCGGCACGCTGGACAACGGACTCACCTACTTCGTCCACGAGAACGACCAGCCGGAGAACCGGGCCGAGTTGCGGCTTTTGGTCAACGCCGGGTCGATCCTCGAAGAAGACGACCAGCTCGGACTGGCGCACTTCGTCGAGCACATGGCCTTCAACGGGACCCGCAACTTCGAGAAGCAGGCGCTGGTCAACTACCTGGAGTCGATCGGGATGCAGTTCGGGCCCCACATCAACGCCTACACGAGCTTCGACGAAACCGTGTACATGCTGCGCGTGCCGATGGATGACCCGGAGGTGCTGGCGACCGGATTCCAGATCCTCGAGGACTGGGCGCAGGGCCAGCTGTTCGACCCCGAGGAGGTCGACAAGGAACGGGGTGTCGTGATCGAGGAGTGGCGGGGCCGCCGCGGCGCCCAGGCACGGATGCAGGACGAACAGTTCCCGGTCATGTTCGAGGGGTCGCTGTATGCCGAGCGCCTCCCGATCGGGAAGCCCGAGATACTCGAGTCGGCCCCTCCCGAGGTGCTGAGGCGCTTCTACGCGGATTGGTACCGCCCGGACCTGATGGCCGTCGTCGCGGTCGGCGACTTCGACGGGAGCGAGATCGAGGCGATGATCAGGGAGCGCTTCAGCGCGCTCCGGAACCCTGCCGATCCACGCCCCAGGACCAGCGCCGAGATTCCGATCGATCATCCTTCGCGCGTGGCGATCGCCAGCGACGTGGAGGCCGCGCAAAGCCGGGTCGCCGTCATGTACAAGCAGGCGCCGGCACCGCGGGGGACCGTCGGGGACTTTCGCCGCTCCCTCGTCCAGGGTCTCTACTCCGGTATGCTCAACAGCCGACTGGACGAGTTGCGGTTGCAAGCCGACCCGCCCTTCGTGATGGGCTTCGGGGGCCAGGGAGGCTTCGTGCGCGGAGTGGACGCATTCCAGCTCGCGGCAATGGTCGCTGAAGGAGGGATCGAGCGGGGACTCGACGCGCTGCTTACCGAGGCCGAGCGAGCGGTGCGGCACGGGTTTGCCGCCACCGAGATAGAGCGGCAGAAGACGGATATGATGCGGTCGTACGAGCGGTCCCTCGCCGAGAAGGACAACCAGGAATCGGCATCGCTCGCCAACCGCTACGTGCAGGTATTCCTTCAGGGCAACAGCTATCCGAGCGTCGAGACGCGCGCGGCTCTGGCGGCGGAGTTGCTGCCCGGTATCACGCTTGACGAGGTAAACGAGGTGGCCAAGGGGTGGATCACCGAGCAGGGCCGCGTCATTCTCGTCAATTCGCCCGAGAAGGAGGGGCTCGAGATCCCGACCGAGGAGGACATGATCGGCGTCTTCGCCGCGATCGGAGGCAAGGACATCGCGCCCTACGAGGACGCCGCGACGGATGCGCCGCTTCTGGCGATGGTTCCCGAGGGGTCGCCCGTCGTTTCGGAGGATGTTGTCGAAGAGGTGGGCGTGACGGTCTGGACCCTTGAGAACGGGGTGCGCGTGGTACTGAAGCCGACCGACTTCAAGGACGACGAGATTCTCTTCTCCGCCACCAGCCCCGGGGGCAACTCGCTTGTGTCGGACGATGATTACGTGAACGCCTCCCTCGCCACGGTCGTCGGGCAGGCCGGGGTGGGGGACTTCGACCAGACCGCGCTTCAGAAGAAGCTCACCGGCAAGGTGGCCAGAGTCTCTCCGTCTGTGGGATCGCTGTCGGAGGGAATGAGCGGCTCCGCGTCGCCCAAGGACCTGGAAACGGCGTTCCAGCTCGTCTACCTGTATTTCTCCGCGCCGCGTAAGGACGAAACCGCATTCGAGGCAATGAAGGCCATGCAGCTGGGCTTCCTCGGCAACATGGGTGCGACACCCAATGCCGTGTTCTCCGACACGATCAACGCGACCATGTCCCAGGGACACCCGCGTGTGCGGAGCTTGTCGCAGACGCTGGAGGATCTGCAGCAGGCCGACCTGGATGGGATCTACAGCTTCTATCAGGACCGCTTTGCGGACGCCAGCGACTTCACCTTCTATTTCGTCGGGGCATTCGAGCCCGATGGGATCAGGCCCATGGTGGAGCAGTACCTCGGAGCGCTGCCGAATCTGGGACGCGTCGAGAACTGGCGTGACGTAGGGATCGACCCGCCCCCCGGAGTGATCGAAAAGATCGTACGCAAGGGGTTGGAGCCTCAGAGCCGGACTCGGATCCTGTTCAGGGGTGACGCCGAATACTCACTGGACGAATCCAACGCGATGAGCGCGTTGTCCGGGATCTTGCGGATTCGGCTGCGGGAGCTGCTGCGGGAGGACATGGGCGGGACGTACGGCGTCGGGGTCAGCGGATCGCTTACATATCAACCCGACGAGGAATACCGCTTCCAGGTCAGCTTCGGTTCCGACCCGGAGCGGGCCGACGAGCTGGCGGCGGTCGTCTTTGAAGAGATCGAGCGGCTCAAAGCCGAGGGACCCAGCGCGGAGAACGTGGCCAAGGTTCGCGAGACCCAGCGGCGTTCCAAGGAGACGAATCTGGAGCAGAACCGCTACTGGCTGGGCCAGCTGTCGTCCTTCGAACTGCGGGGCCGGGACTTCCGCGACATTCCCAGCTACGAGTTGATCGAGAGCTGGACGGCGGAGCAGGTTCAGCAGGCCGCAATCCGCTATCTTCGCACCGACCAGTACGCGAAGTTCGTTCTGTTGCCGGAACAGAAGGTGCCGTAACGTCCCGTGGCAGATAGCGACCCGACTCGCCCACGTCCATGAGCGAATCCAACTCGGCGCGGCACGAACGCATTCCGGTTCGCGTCATGCCGGGCCACGACAGCATCGCCGCCGAGGTGGCCGGGCGGATTGCGGCCCTCATCCGGGATCGTGCCGGTGAGGGCCGTGCCGCCGTGCTCGGCCTCGCGACCGGCTCCACCCCCGTGGGAGTCTACCGGGAGCTCATCCGGATGCACCGGGAAGAGGGCCTCGACTTCTCCAACGTCATCGCCTTCAACCTCGACGAGTATTTCCCCATGCGGCCCGAGAGCATCCACAGCTACCACCGCTACATGGGGGAGAACCTGTTCGCACATGTGAACATCCCGCCCAGCCATTGCCACATCCCGCGCGGCGACCTTCCCGACGCGGACGTCGAGGCCCACTGTCTCGACTACGAGCGCCGCATTCGCAAAGCGGGAGGGATCGACCTGCAGATTCTGGGGATCGGCCGCAGCGGGCACATCGGGTTCAACGAACCGGGCTCGGGGCGTAGGTCGCGCACACGGCGCCTCTACCTGGACACGGTCACGCGCGCGGATGCGGCGGCCGACTTCTTCGGCGAGGACAACGTGCCCCCCCAGGCCATCACGATGGGTGTGGCGACGATCCTCGAGGCGCGCGCGCTCGTCCTGTTGGCGACCGGCGAACACAAGGCGGGGATCGTGCGGCGAGCGGTCGAGGGGGAGGTCCACCCCGATGTCGCGGCGACCTTCCTGCAGCAGCACCCCGCGGCGACCGTCTACCTCGATCCGGCCGCGGCCGCCGACCTCACGCGGATCCGAACGCCGTGGCTCGTCGACGACATGGAATGGACCCCGCACTGGGAGACCGAGGCCGTGATCTGGCTGAGCCGTCGCACCGGCAAGCCGATCCTCCACCTTGCCACCGACGACTACCGGGAACACCACCTCGGGTCGCTGGTGTCGCGGCACGGGTCGGCGGAGCCGCTCAACGGCCAGGTCTTCAATGCGCTGATCTCCAAGATCCGCGGCAAGAGCCGGCTCCCGCGCGGCCAGACGATGCTCGTCTTCTCGCCGCACCCGGACGACGACGTGATCTCGATGGGCGGCCTTCTTCGCAAGCTCGCCGAGAACGGCAACGACGTTACTGTCGCGTATCAAACCTCGGGCAACATCGCGGTCTTCGACCATGAGGTCCGCCGCTACCTCGACGTGATGCGGCGCGCGGCCAGGGTGATCGACGTGGGCGACCGGAAGGCTCTGGAGGCGGAGTTGAGGTCGATCGAGGAGGATCTCGCCCGCAAGACGTCCGGCGACGTCGATCCCGCCGTGGTGCAGGATCTCAAGCGGATCATCCGCGAGAGCGAGGCGGCGGCGGCGATCGAGTCACTGGGACTGCCGGCCGACCGCGCCCGCTTCCTGAACCTGCCCTTCTACCAGACGGGGAAGGTCAGGAAGAATCCGGTCAGCCAGGCCGATGTGGACATCGTCACAGAGGTGCTGGAGGAGGTTCGTCCGTCGATGGTGTTCGCCGCGGGTGACCTTTCCGACCCCCACGGCACCCATCGCATGTGCCTGGAGACCGTGGAAGGGGCCCTCGAACGCTACAGCGGCGAGCCGCCGTGGCTGTGGCTTTACCGCGGGGCCTGGCAGGAGTGGAGCGTGAACGAGGCGACCGTGCTCGTGCCCCTCTCGGAAGGCGAGATGCGCGGCAAGGTGCAGGCGATCTTCAGACACGAGTCGCAGAAGGATTCCGCGCCGTTTCCGGGGCCGGATGCGCGCGAATTCTGGCAGCGCGTGGTGGACCGCAACCAGGGGACGGCGGACTTCCTCCACTCGCTGGGGCTGCCCGCCTACCGCGCCATGGAGGCCTATGTGACGGTGCGCGAGGGGCGCCGGGTCGAGGCACGGGAGATTCCCACGTCTTCGTTGGCGGACACGCCCGCCTGATTCCCCTCCGCGGGGCTCCGCCGGCCCGCTTGATCCGATAGATTGTGGCTTCGCATTTGGATGCGGAGCCCAACGGCCCATTGCGCCGCCCGCCGGTTTCCGTGCAACTCGGCGTGTCATGCGCCACAAGGGGGAATGGACCCAATGTCAGAATGTCCCGTATGCGGCGGCGAGGTGGAGATCTCCGCCGATCCCGTCGAGAGCGAGCTGCTCGAATGCGCCGAATGCGGTGTCGAAATCGAGATCCTGGGACTCGATCCACTTACCCTCGGGGAAGCTCCCGATGCGGAAGAGGACTGGGGTGAATGAGGGTCGGTTTCCTTCACTCTCTCATCCGCAAGGACGAGAAACTTCTCATCGCCGAGCTGCGCAAGCACAGGGACATCGAACTGGTCTTTCTGGACGACCGCACGCTCGTCTTCGACCTCCATGCCCGCCCGGACGTGGACGTGGTGCTGGAGCGTTCGATCAATCATTCACGCGCCATGCACGCCCTCAGGCTCTTCGAAGGGGTGGGCACGTTGTGCGTAAACGCCTACGAAGTCGCGCGCCGCTGCGGAGACAAGATTCTCACGTCGGCGTCGCTGCGCGAAACGGGGGTACCCCAGCCTGACGTGAGGGTGGCCTTCACCCCCGAATCGGCGCTTGCGGCGATCGAGGAGCTGGGCTACCCGGTGGTGCTCAAGCCGGCCGTCGGCTCGTGGGGCCGCCTGCTCTCCAAGATCAACGACCGCGACGCGGCCGAGACCATCCTGGAGCACAAGTCCATCCTGGGCAGCTACCACCATTCGATCTTCTTTGTGCAGAAATACGTGAGAAAGGGCGGTCGCGACATCCGCACCTTCGTGGTCGGTGACGAATGCATTGCGGCGATCTACCGGACATCGGACCACTGGATCACGAACACGGCGCGGGGCGGACACGCCACGAACTGCCCGGTCACCACAGCCATCGCGGACATGTCGCTGCGGGCGGCGGAAGCGGTCGGCGGAGGCGTCCTCGCTGTGGATCTCTTCGAGACCGCGGACGGGCTCCTGGTCAACGAGGTCAACTACACCATGGAGTTCAAGAACAGCGTCGACGTCACGGGGGTGAACATCCCGGAGCGAGTCGTGTCGTACCTGAAGGCGAAGGCCGGGTCCCGCCCGTGATCAGCGTCTCGATTGCGGGTGCGTCGGGGTACGCCGGCGGGGAGCTGTTGCGGCTGCTGCTGGGCCATGCGGACGCCGAAATCCGCCAGATTACCTCGGAACGCTTCGCCGGCAAGTTCGCGCACCGCGTCCACCCCAATCTTCGGGGCATCACCCGGGTGCGCTTCTGCGCGCTCGACGACCTCACCGAGTGCGACGTGCTCTTCCTGTGCCTGCCGCACGGAGAGTCGTCACGCCGAATCGACGATTTCCGCCGCGTCGCCGGGCGCGTCATCGACCTCGGCGCCGACTTCCGCCTGCGCGACTCCGCGGAGTACGAGCGCTTCTACGGTTGCCCTCACCCGCGACCGGATCTGCTCGGGAGCTTCGTGTACGGGATCGCCGAGCTCACACGGGACGCGCTCGCGGGCGCGAAGCTGGTGGCCTGTGCGGGGTGCAATGCCACGGCCACCATCCTGGGGCTTCGCCCGCTCTATCAGGCAGGCGTGGCCGACTCGGCGGTGGTCGAAGTCAAGGTCGGTTCGAGCGAGGCCGGGAACCGGTCGACCCCGGGGAGCCACCACCCCGAGCGGAGCGGCGCGATGCGGTCCTACAAGCCCACCGGGCACCGCCACCTGGCCGAGATCCGGGCGGCGCTGGGCGGTGACATCCACTTTTCCGCCACCTCGGTCGAGATGGTGCGCGGCGTCCTCGCGACCTGCCATGTCTTCGTCAACCGCGACCTCGACGACAAGGCGCTGTGGCGGATCTATCGGGGCGCGTATGCACGCGAGCCCTTCGTGCGCATCGTGAAGGAGCAGTCCGGGATCCACCGCTACCCGGATCCGCATCTTCTGGGCGGATCCAACTATTGCGATGTCGGTTTCGAGAGCGACCCGCACGCCCGCAGAGTGGTCGTGATAAGCGCGATCGACAATCTTATGAAGGGGGCGGCCGGGCAGGCGGTGCAAGCCTTCAACGTCATGCACGGGCTGCCCGAGACGCGGGGGTTGGGGTTCCCGGGCCTGCATCCGGCGTGAGTGGATAGGAGCGAACGGTGTGCCGTCTCCTGTGTGTCCGCAGCGACGAAGCCTTCGAAATGGAGGGGCACCTCGGCGCCTTCGCCGCCATCGCCCGCAACAGCCGCGAATACCAGGGCCACGGGTGGGGCTGCGCCTGGCTGGAAGAGGGCAGGTGGCGCCGATACCGTGACATCACGCCGGTGTGGGAAGACTCGTGGAGGCCTCCGCGACGCACGACGCTCCTGCTGGCACACGCCAGGAGCGCATTTCGCGACGAAGGGATCCGCGTCGAGAACAACATGCCATTCTTCGACGGCGAGCGGGTCTTCATCTTCAACGGAGAGCTGCACGGCGTACGGATCAAGGAGCGCGGGAGGATCGGGGCGGAGAAGGTCTTCAACTTCGTCAAGCGTTTTGACCAGGGGGACTTTCGGCTGGCGCTGGAACGTGGCACCGCTGCGATCGAGAGACGGGCGCGCCATGTGCGCGCGATGAACATGATCGTGGCCGACTCCTCGGCACGGGTTCATGTGGCCACGAACTTCCGTGAAGATCCCGAGTACTTCCAGATGCACACCGCCGAGGTGGACGGTGCGCGCATCCTCTGTTCGAAGCCCTATCCGCAAGCCCCTGGCCGAGCCTGTGTCTGGACACCGCTCGACAACGGCACGGTGACGGCCTTCGACCAAAGCTGAAGGGGGTACGAAATGTTGCTGATCAAGATAGGTGGCGGCGAGACGATCAACCTCGCCGGAATCGCTCACGATCTGGCTGCTGTCGAGACTCCGAAGGTGATCGTGCACGGAGCCAATGCCCTGCGCGACGATCTTGCCAGACGCCTCGGGGTCGAGAAGCGGGTGCTGACGTCGGTCTCGGGGTACACCAGCGTGTATTCCGACCAGGAGTTGATCGACGTCATGCTGATGGCGTATTCGGGGGTGCGAAACAAGCGCCTCGTCGAGCTGCTCCAGCAGAATGGCGTAAACGCGGTCGGCCTGACCGGCCTTGACGGCGCGCTGGTGCGCGCGATGCGCAACAAGGGTATCCGTGTACGAGAGGGGGACAAGACCCTCATCAAGCGTGATCTCTCGGGCAAGCCGGTGGCGGTCAACCGCAAGCTGCTCGGACTGCTGATCGACAACGGCTACACGCCGGTGGTCACGATGCCGTTGATCGACGAACGTGGGGTGGCGGTCAACTCGGAGAACGACGACGTGGTGGCGGTGATGAGCGCGGCACTCGGTGCCGAACTGGTTGTACATCTGATCGAAGCTCCGGGCTTCCTCGAGGATCCGGACGACCCTGCCTCGGTCGTGCCGCACATTTCGCGTTCGGAGCTGGCGAGGTGGGAGGAGATGGCGACGGGACGCATGAAGCGCAAGCTGCTGGCGATCACACGGCTGGTGCAGTCGGGCTCGACCAAGGTGGTGATCGCGGACGGCCGCACCGAGTCCCCGGTGTCGGACGTCCTGGCGGGGAAGGGGACCGTAATCGGGTGAGTATGGGAGTATATGAGTATATGAGTAGCCGGGAGACGGAGGTGAACGAGTCCGGGGCCGCGCCGGGGACGGGAGACGGTGCGATGGCATACCGCGAGATCGAGCGCCAGTACGCGCTCGAGGTCTTCCCCAAGCGCGACATCACCATCGTGAAGGGAAGGGGGGCGGAGGTCTGGGACGATCAGGGCCTCCGCTACATCGACTGCGTGGCGGGGATCGGGGTCGCGAGCGTCGGGCACGCCAACCCGGCGGTGGCGGACGCGTTGGCCGAGCAGGCGCGTACCCTCGTGACCTGTCCCGGGATCTTCTACAACGACGTGCGCGCGCGGCTGCTGGAGAAGCTGGCCGCGATCGCACCGGGCGGCCTCACGCGTGGCTTCCTCTGCAACTCCGGCGCCGAGGCCGTCGAAGCCGCGATCAAGTTCGCGCGGCTCACCACGGGACGGACCGGGATCGTTTCAGCCATGCGCGGCTTCCACGGCCGCACCCTCGGCGCACTGTCCGCCACCTACAAGAAGGAGTACCGGGAACTCTTCAAGCCTCTGGTGCCCGGTTTCTCGTTTGTTCCCTTCAACAACGCGGGGAAGTTGCGCGCCGCCGTCGGCGACGACACCGCGGCGGTGGTGATCGAACCCGTGCAGGGTGAAGGCGGAATCCGTCCCGCCAGTGCGGAGTACCTGCGCGCCGCGCGCGAGATCTGCGACGAGACGGGCGCGATGCTGGTCTTCGACGAGATCCAGACGGGCTTCTGCCGTACCGGGCGCATGTTCGCGTGCGAACGCTCGGGGGTGGTCCCCGATATGCTGTGCCTGGCCAAGGCGATCGCCGGGGGCGTGCCCCTGGGAGCCGTGCTGGGGGATGAGCGCGTCCGGCTGCCGCCCGGCAAGCACGGGACGACTTTCGGCGGCAATCCGCTCGCCTGTGCTGCCGCGCTGGCCGCGATACGGTTCATGGAGGACGAACGCCTTGACGAACGCGCGGAAGTGCTGGGTGCGCGCTTCAGGGAGCGCTTCGAATCGGTCATGCCCGGGCGTGTCCGTGCATTGCGCCAGGTCGGCCTCATGATCGGGGTCGAACTGAAGGAACGTTGCCGGCCCTACATCGAGGCGCTGATGGCCAAGGGTGTGCTGACACTACCGGCGGGGACCACGGTGATCCGGCTCCTCCCCCCGCTCGTGATCGACGAGACGCAGATCGACGAAGTGGTGGACGTGCTGGTCGAGGTGCTCGCCGACTGACGCGGCCCGCCGAGGGGGCGATCTCATGGGCCCAGACGGCGGGGAGGCAGCCTTTGATAGCAACTCTGGAGCACCCGTCATGCCTACCCCCCGCCACCGCCCTCGCCCAGTTCACGCACTTCGAGTCGGGGGTAGGGATCGTCCCAGGCGACCACCATGCGGCCACTAGCGATCTCCTGGATTTGTGGCAGATCCTCGCTGATGAGCGCCCCGTGCCCCGTTGCGGCGTCGAGGAGGTAGGTGCGCAGACGAAATGAGAACGTCAGGAACCGGAAGCGAAGCGTTTGGTGGGCCCGAACTATGGGGTGCTCATTGAAGACGAAGACGAGACGCAGTGGATCGTCGAGGCACGCGATCTCGCCATCGGAAAGCTGGCTTCTGAAGAGCGATTCGTCGTCGAGGTAGCCGTGGCCGAAGTTCCGCACGATGCTGTCGCCCGCCTGGTCCACTTCGTGTAGCACACGGTCGCTCTGTCTGTCGTGGTTGGCGGTGAACATCCGTTCGTCGGCTGAAAGGCAGAAGTGGTTCGAGTATACCGAGACCGTCTCCAGATGCTGGTATCCGTCGGCAGCGGGACCGAAGATCTTCGTCGACCCACGCGTTCCCACGAGTATCCGACCATCGGCGAGCGCCTCGATGCTGTGGGGTTCGCCGCTGAACTCCATCGGACCCTCGCCTTCGCGGCCGAAGCTGACCATGTGGCTACCATCAGGGCCAAAGGTCCGCACCGAGTAGTCGGCCGCATCCGCCACCAGGATGTTGCCTTCGGCGTCGAAGGCGACGTCGCTGATCATGCCGAAAAGTTCCGGTCCTTCGTCGTCGTCCGTTCCGAGCGCCAGTACCGTGGTCGCGTTCAGAAGCCGGTCGCGGGCCGCGCGCCACGCCGAGAGAGCATCCTCGGTGAGCCCCGCCGGAACGGTATCGGTGGTGATGAGAGAGGCGTCCGCCGGGGGCGCGTTTTCGGGAGTGGGGTGAAGGATCTCGCCCGCTGCCAGTTTGATGTCGCCGCTGCAACCGGCGAGGGCGAGCAGGAGGAGAGTCAGCGGCGGGAGGAGCTTCGGCCCAGGGACGAGAACATTGTGACGCATGCGGCGACGCTCCTGATTGTCGTGGGTTCTGTCTTGCGCCCATTGATGTGCCGGCCGGCAGGTGTTGGCAAGCGTTGGCGATGCGGTGGCGAGACCCGGGCGAGCTCGGGTTCCTGTCCAGCGACAATCAAGGTGAGCGGCTTGCGACAATCAAGATGAGCGAGTGAGGTCGCGACGCTTCGAGTGGGGAACGATGGTGAGTTGGCGGAAATGGGGCAAGAGAGGGACCGGGCTGCAAGCGGCACGATCGGGATCAAGGGTGGGGTTTGCCGGGTGGGTTCGTGGGTCATCCGCTGCCCAGGCGCGGCGAGCGTAGCGAGCCGGGGCGGGGCAGCGGATGAGGACCGGATTTCCCGAGGGGTGGAGGCAGGGCGGAGTGTGCCCGGCGGCGTCTACGGGCGGATGTTCGGGGCGTGTGGGTCCCGGATCGTCCGGAACCGGGCCGTTTCGCCCCGGGTTCAGCGATTCAGAGGCTTGCGAAGGTTTCCCGACTGACTCCTGGACGGCCGTACGGGCCGCTCAGGGGCCGTTTTCGTCGGCTTCCGGCACGCTTCAGAGGGCCGGACATACCCCCGCAGCCCGCTTCAACCCGGCTCCGTCCGGTCCTCCTGGCGCTTCCCAGCCGGCTTCCCGGCCGCAGCCTGCCTGGCCTCGTACGCCGCCCGGCGGCGGTAGCTCTCGACGTTGAGTTCGAAGATGTGGGAGCGGTGGACGAGGCGGTCGACGGCGGCGACGGTCATGGCGTCGCTGCTGAAGATCTTGCCCCAGGCGCTGAACGGCTCGTTGGCGATCACCAGGAGCGAGCGGTTCTCGTAGCGGGCCCCGATCAGCTCGAAGAGGACGCTGGTCTCCGCCTGCTCGCAGGTGACGTAGGAGAAGTCGTCGAGGATGACGAGGTGGTACTTGTGGAGCTTGCGGATGGCGGCTTCGAGGGCGAGGTCGCGCCGTGCCGCCTGGAGCTTCTGCACCAGGTTGGCCGTGCGCTGGCAGAGCACCCGGAACCCGTTCTCGACCAGCGCGAGCCCGAGGGCCGCGGCCAAGTGGCTCTTGCCCGTCCCAGGCGGGCCGAACAGGAGCGCGTTGGCCCCTTCCCCGAGCCAGACATCGCCGCTCGCCAGCACGCGCACGCGCGCCTTCGACACCGCCGGGACGAGGGTGAAGTCGAAGTTCGCCAGCGTCTTGCCCGGCGGCAGCTTCGCCTCGGCCCGGTGCCGCTCGAAGCGCCGGCGTTCGCGGTCGGTGACCTCGTGGCTGGCGAGCGCGGCGAGGAGGCGTGCCGAGGGCCACCCCTCGCGGTCGGCGCGCTCGGTGAAGCTCCGCCACAGCGCCCGCATGGTGGGCAGGCGCAGCTGCTTGAGCAGCAGGTCGAGTTGGGGGCGGGTCCACGACGAAGCGGTCGCTCATGAGAGTCCTCCGGCGAGGCAGGCGTCATCGTACTTGGACATCGGGGGCAGGACCACGTCAACGTCGGGCGCGCTGCCCGGCTGCGGCGAGAAGCGCTCGCTGAGGAGGGCGGGATCGGGCAGCTTCCCGGCGTCGAGCAGCACGTCGATATCGGCGGCGAGCCGGGCTTCGCAGCACTGGTCATGGGCCAGGGCGAGCAAGTCCACCATCCGGCGGCAGGCTTTGCGGCCGCCGAGGGCTTCGAGCAGCGCGTCGAAGGCGCGGCGGCAGGCGTCGCGGGGGAACAGGTCGTCACGGCAGACCCAGTTCAGCAGCGCCATCGGCTTGAACCGCAGCGATGGCAGCACGTGGCGGTAGTCCACCACCCGGCCGCGCCGGCCTTCCGGGCCCGCGTGGCCCCGGGGCAGCGTCATGAGGTGCTCCGTGCCCGCGTACAGCACCAGGCGGTCGTCGTACAGCCGCACCCGCAGCCGGTGCCCCGCCCAGCCGCGAGGGCACCGTGTAGAACACCCGCCGCAGCGTAAAGCCGCCCGTGCTCGTCACCCGCACCAGCGTCTCCTCGAAGCCGTCGGTGCGCCGCTTCGGCAGCGGCCCCAGCACCGCCCGCTCCGCGTCGATCCGCGCCCGGCTGCGCGCGTTGCGGCGGCTCGCCACCTGCGCCACGAACGCCCGGTACGCCTCCAGCGTCTCGAAGTCCCGCGAACCCCTCAGCAGCAGCGCGTCCCCGATCGCACGCTTCAGGTGCCCGTGCGGCCCCTCGACCGACCCGTTCTCGTGCGCCCGGCCCCGGTTGTTCCGGCTCCCCTCCATCCCGTAGTCCGCCAGCAGCCCCTCGTAGCGCCGCGTCAGATCCTCCCGCGCGTCGCGCTTCAGGTTCCGGAACGCCGCCGGCAGGCTGTCCGTCCGGTGCTCCTTCGGGACTCCGCCCAGCGCCCGCAGCGCGTCCTGCAGCCCCCCGGCCAGCGCGACGAAGCTCTCCCCGCCCAGCACCACCGCCGCATGGCAGAACCCCGAGTACTCCAGCCGGAAGTGGTACAGCTTGTGCGCCAACGGCTCCCCGGCGACCGTCACCTCCAGACCCCTGGCGTCCGTGAAGTCCGACAGCCCCCGCCGCCCCGGCTCGTGCCTCTGCCGGAAGATGATCTCCTGCTCCGGCCCGTGCTTCGCCTTCCACGCCCGCACCCGCCGCTCGATCGTCCGCCGGACTCCCGGACTCAGGTCCGGACGACGGCGCATCATCTCCTCGTACACCGCCACCGCCCGCAGCCCCGGGCTCGCTTCCAGCAGCGGCACGATCTCCTCCTCGAAGATCCCCGCCAGCGGGTCCGGCCGCCTCCGCCCCCTCGGCTTCCTCTTCTGCGACGGCGGCCGCGGATCCGCCTCGATCCGGTCGGCTGTCGCCCTGCTGAACCCCGCCTTCGCCGCCGCCAGCGCGCGGCGGTCCGTCTTCCGGTACCTCATGTAGAGCTCCATCTGGTGGTCCGTGATCTGTCGGCCCGGCATCCGGCGTCTCTCCGCTCCTGGGGAAAAACACCAAATGTCGCGCCGGCCGCGTCCACCTCCGCCTCGCTCATCCTGATTGTCGCTGCATCCTCATCCTGATTGTCGCGCTACAGGTTGCCTTGTCTGGGCCGCCAGACGTGTGCGAGTGGGTTGACCACGTTGTTATACCTTGGTATTACTATAGTATGAAGACAGCGATCTCCGTACCGGATGACGTGTTCGCCGTGGCCGACGCCCTGGCGCGGCGGCTGAAGATCTCGAGAAGCGAGCTCTACGCGACGGCCGTTGCCGAATACGTGGCGAAGCAGCGCGACGAGGACATCACTACTACGCTGAATTCCGTCTACGCCGACCTTCCGAGCGGGGTCGACCCCGCGCTTCGTCGGGCCCAGGGTCGATCGGTCTCGACAGAGTGGTAGTTGCACGGCGGGAGGTTTGGTGGGCCGACCTGGGCGACCCACGGGCATCCGAGCCGAGCTATCGGCGTCCTGTCCTGGTCGTTCAGACCGATGCGTTCAACCGCAGCAGGCTGAGGACGGTGATTTGCGTAGCCCTCACTTCGAACACGCGCTACCTCGACGCGCCTGGCAACGTGCTTCTACCGGCTTCCCGGACCGGGCTGCCGCGGGACTCCATCGCCAACGTCACGCAACTTGTGACCCTTGACGAGGATTACCTGATCGACCGCTCCAGACAGATTTCTCGCAGGCTTATGCGGCATGTGGATGCGGGCTTGAGGCTGGTGCTGGACCTGCCGACGGATTGATCACCGACACCCGCGATCCGACTCACGAGCCACGCCAATGGGTGGTGTAAACGAACTGCTCCAGGGCGCCGAGGGCGAAGAGAGGGGCCCAGCTCTGAAAGCGCTGGCCACATCCTTTTCCCGTGCGCGAATCGAAGTTCTCACGGCAGAAGCCCGTGCGGCGACGGTCGGCGAGGAACATGCGCGCGCCCTTCCAGGCTAGGTCTTCGGCGAGGTCGTCGAAGCCGTACCGGCGGAGGCCTTGCAGGATCAGGTAGTTCATCGGCGGCCAGATCGAGCCGCGCCAGTACTGCTGGTCGGCGAAGGCGGGGTCGTCGCGAGAGATGGTGGGGATGACCCAATCGCCCCAGAAGCGGGAAGGGTCGCGAAGGGTCGCGATCATGCGGTGGGCCTGGTCCCGTGAGGGGACGCCCGCGACGAGAGGGAGGAAGTTGGACGCGGCGACCCGTGTGGAGTGGCCGGTGGGCAGTTCGTCGAGGTAGAGGCCGGCGTCCTCGGACCAGAGATGACGGTTCATGGTGGTGACGAGGTGGTGGTACGCGGCGGTGAGGCGGTCGGCCGTGGGGTCGTCGCCCAGGATGCGGGCGATGCGCGACAGGCATTCCAGGTCAAGGGCGCGGTAGCTGCACAGGTCGACCGCGGACATGGCGAGGATCTGCCGCTCAGGGTCCCACTCGGCTTCGTCCCACAGGGGCAGGTCGTCCTGGCCTGATTCCCATGCGGCGCGCTGGTGACCGCTGGCGCCCTCTTCCCATGCGGGGACCTGTCCCGAGCCGGGAACGAGGTCCGTGTCCGAGCCCCACGATAGAAGTCCCGGGGTGAGGCCCTCCCGGCGCGGTCGCCCGTTCTTCTCCGTTACCCACCACTCGGCCCAGGCGACGAGGTCGGGGTAGGCGGCGGCGAGTGCGTCGGGATCGGGGTGGATCTGGTGAAGTTTCAGGGCGGCAAAGGAGCCGACAGGGGGTTGGGAGCGGTCGGGGGTGCCACCGCGGCGGTTGCGCCAGTTCGGCACGTTGCCGTTTGGATAGCGGGACCCGGTTCCGGCGAGGAGGGTGGCCCAGGCGAGCTCTCCCGACACGGTGGCCAACTGGATCGCATTGAAGAAACTGTCCCAGCCGAAGACGGTCCAGTCGTCGGGCTCGGGTCGTGCAGCCTGTCGGGACCCTCCCGGCGCCCCCGGCTTCGGGAAGATCCAGCGGCGGCCAGCGGGGGTGTACAGCCGCCCGGTTTCCGGCTGGAGCAGGATGGTCCACATCAGGTTGTCGTGGATGCTTTCGAGGAGATCCGGGCAGGCGGCCGACGAGCGGGGACGCCGGCGGTTGCAGTCGGCCCTTGCCCGGTTGATCCAGCTGTCCGCCTGGGGGACGAGACGTGCGGCCCGCCCCACCCCGGCCGCCCCACCCCACACGGCTACCATGGCCACGCGACCGGTTGCCCCCTCCTCGATGTCGAGGCTCCTCATGATCTCGCCCCGGCCCGCGTCCCGCGCTCGCCGCGACCGAGTCCCCGCCGAGAACGCGGCGGCGATTTCCACGCTTCTCAGCCGGGCGCGCCAGCCACCGCCACTGCCCGGCCCGCGACCATGGCCCTGCCCACCCGCGCCGCCCGGCCCGCCGCCCCCACCCGGCCGCCCCGCCCCCACCTCCACCCACCGCCCCTCCCACCCCCACGGCGCGTCCCCGATCACTTCCAGACGGCCAGGCGCCTTCACGGTTGCGCACAGCGCCACCGCGTCCTCCCGGCGCGACCACTCCAGCACCATCGTGCTCGCCGACGGTCGCGAAGACGGCGACGGCTCCACACCCAGGTCGAACTCGACCCGCGCGTACGACCCGTCCGGCGCGTGGGGGCCGACCCGGGCGACCATCCAGTACCAGTCGTCCCAGTCGCGACGCTGCCCCCCCGGGTCCACGAACGCGAGGCGCAACCCGATCCCGTCGTCCGGCCCGGCGGCGAAGACAAGGCCGGCCCAGCGGCGGGCTTCCAGGGCGCCGACATGCATCAGGCGGGCAGGACCAAGTCAAACATGTAAACTCTACTTTACGTCATGTAATGTATGGTTTACAGGAGAGGAGGGTCGCCCGGCGGCGCTCCGGGGGGCCACAGGGGTCGTCACCCACTCGGTGTCAGGCGAAGCGTCACCTCCTGCCGCCCCTCACCGTCGGCGAATTCGACCCTCAACCGCGCGTTGCCTGCAACCGGGCCGCCGGCTTCACCCGCGCCCCCGCCTTCACCCGCGCCCTCGGCCAAACGCGGAATCACGCTGGCGCTCCCCTCGATCACCGCCGCTTCAACCGCAGACCCGAACAGGTCGACCACATACTCGTGCCCTGCGGTCCCCTCGATCGTCAGCAACCATCCGTCGCCGTCCGCCTCGAGATCCAGAATCCGCAGCCCGGTGCTTCGCTGCCCCGGCTCCAGCTCGATCCGCGGCGGTGCCACCGCCAGGCCACCGTCCCACGTAACCACGATCTCGGTAGGCTCGCGCTCGTTCAGCACGACCCGAAGCGGCGTAACCCCGTCGCCCTCCCCTCCGGCGTCCGGATCCGGTGGAAGGACGCCGCGGTCCCCGGACATCATCACCCTCACTCCCGTCGCCCCCGCCGGCACATCCGGCACGAAGTCGACCTCCAGCCCCGGGCCCCTGTTCGAAATCATCGTCCGCCGCTCGCCGCCGGTGCTGCTCCACCGCTGCTGTACCTCCACATCGATCGTTGCCGCCCCCGCCCTTAGCCCCCGCACCGCCGCCTCCGGCCAGTCCGGCGGCAGCTGCGGTGCCAGCCGGGCTCGGCCCTGCGGCGCATCCGGCTCCCATCCGAAGACGCCGCGGAGCAGGGGTGTCACCAGCATCGACGTGGCGAAGAACTGGTGCGGCACGGTCTGGTCGAGTGGTTGGTAGAAGCTTCCCGAGAAGAGCTCGCCGTGACGACCCAGGCTCCAGTCGAAGGTCATTTGCTTGACCGCGTCCATCAGGTGGAATCCCGCCCAGGGGCGGCGGTAGCGGTACTGCGCCCAGGAGGCGAATCCCGTCACGAACGGCCACACGGTGCCCATGTTGTACTGCATCGGATGGTACAGGTCGCTCTCGGTCGAGAGCATGTGCGCGCCCCAGTCGGAGGACACGCGGTCGCCGGCGATCCGGGTCAGCGTCTTGCGGGCACGTTCGTCGTCGAAGAGCCCGAACGCCGCCGCGGTGGCGGGCCACACCGTCAGATTGTCGTTGGTGCCGCCGCCGGCCAGAATCCCGAAGGCGTGGTGTCCCTCCGTCTCGCGCCAGTAGTCCTCGTTCAGCGTGCGCTTGGCCACCGGGGCGATCCGCGCGGCCTCGTCGGCGAGCTCGGCGTCGTCCATGCGCTCGGCCATCGCCAGGGTGCCTTCCAGCGCGGCGACCCACACCCCCGCCAGGTAGATGTCCTGGTGGAGCGCCTCGCCCAGCCCCCCGACCTCGACCGCACCCAGCCCGCCCACCGTGTTCTCGATGATGCCGTCGCCGTCGGTTTCCGCCGTGAGGCACCACGCCCACGCCCGCCGGTACGCCGGCCACAGCTCGCGCAGCAGCTCGTCGTCGCCGCTGGCGCGCCAGTACTGGTAGAGCGCGAACATCCAGTGGGGGGTCGTGTCGGCGTGGTAGTAGGCGTAGGGGTAGGTGTCGAACCAGTCGACGTGCGCGGCGGCCTGCGAAATCTCGTGGGTGATCTTGCCGTCGTCGCGCTGGTACTTCGCGAGAAAGGCGAGCTCTTCGGCGACCAGCTCAAACTGGCCGAGCGCGTCCATGGCGTAGGTGTTGATCATCGCGTCGCCGCCGAAGAACCAGCCGAAGCCGGGGCGCCCGCCGTCGCCCGAAAGCCCCCAGCCGGCGACGAACCCGCACCCCAGGTCCGGGTTGCAGACGCGCTGCTCCTCCAGGTTGATCTTGGCCCATTCGAGGGCCAGGTCGAGCGACGGGTCGGGGGTCTCGACGGAGGCGGTGGAGGTGAGCACCGAGTCGGCCCAGGCGCGTTTGTCCCGGTAGAGCATCTCGGCGCCCGCGATCAAACGTGCGTAGCGGGCGAAGACGGTGTCGCGCGGAACGGTTCCCGCCGCCACCGCGATGGGGATGAACTCGCGCCGGGCGCGCTCCGGATCGACCGGGATGACCATCGTGCGGGGGGCGTCGCCGAGCTGGTGCGCGGGGTGCTCGACCGAGTTCGTCGCCCAGGGGGAGCCCACCACGGCGTTGCGCGTCTGCAGGCTCTCGGAGAGGACGAAGACGCGCCGATCCCCGTCCCAGTACGCGTACTGCCCGCCGATCGAGCCCGGCCACATGTAGTTGAGCACCGGGTGGAACTCGGCGACGATCTCCATCGGATCCTGGCTGTCGACCTCGAGGAGGACGAGGATGCCGTGCGTGGCCGTGTCGGCGGGCGCGAGGATGTGCTGCCGCACCTGGAATGCCGCGTGGCTGTAGGTGATCGTGGTGACTTCGGGGCGCACGTGCACCGTGCGCGCGATCTGGTCGCCGGGGATGGCGGTGCCGTAGCTGGATGTCGAGAAGCCGAGCCGGAAGCCACGCGCGACCTTGAGCGGATGCACCCAGAGCTCGGCTTGGCCGGTCTCGAGGCCGAGCCAGGCGGCGCGGGGGCCGGTGACGCCGAGGTACTCGCCGGGACGCACCGGGCCGGTGAGCTCGATGGGGGAGGGGGCGATGGGGAAGCGGGGGACGGACAGCGTGGCCAGCTGCCCGGACGGGGGGTCGGGGAGGCGCTGGGGGTGGGCGGGGGTGGGGGATGTGGCCAGCGCGAGGATGGTGGCCGCGAGGGGAAGGGTGGGGTGAACTTGCGGGCGGCTCATCCGGGATCCCTCTGCTCCCCGGCTTCGATCTGGCGCTCAAGTTGCTGCTTCGTCTCTTCGAGTTCCCGCCTTGCCGCTTCGAGCTGCCACGTTGCGGCTTCGAGTTCCCGTCTGGTCCCGCCGCCACCGATCCGGGTGGCGCCTCTCACGACGAGGTACCCGCCCCCCACGACGATCCCGAGAACCACGATCAGCAACACGACCTCACCGATGCCGATTCCGAATGGCATTTTCTCGTCCTCCTCTTCCGTCAAGTTCGCTCTACAGTGCTCCCGACTACTCCCCGTCCCGGCTCAACCGCAGCACCCGCGGATGCTGGGCGTTCAACTCGTCCGTCCATGTTCCCAGTATCTCGTCCATCCCGATGTCCCAGATCCGCAAGTTGGTCGGCACCTCGACGCTGCCGAGCCAGCTTCTATTGGCATGCATCACCAGCCAGGCCACCGGTTCTCCGCTTTCGCTGACGCCGCGGAAGGGCCTGAGCCAGACCGCGCCCGACGGGTCCACGTGCATGTCGGCGAATGCCGGCCGGGTCATCGGCGAGGGCATGGATTCGAGGGCTTGCCGGATCTGCGGCGGAAGCGTCATGCCTTGCGGAAGGGGCATGTTCAGCCGGGCGTTCCGCTCGGCCTCGACCTGTTCGTCGCTCAGTGCGAGCGGATAGTCGGGGATCCGCAGAATCCGGACGAAGTCGCCGTTTGCCGCCAGCTCCTCCACCTGCATGAGGTCTGAAGCGCCGTAGACGATTCGGCCGTCGTGGGTGACGGTGTGCGATCGCCTGGGAAAGAGGGGGGTCCCGCTGAAGGACACGTTGTCGGTGAACTCCTCGCCACCGGCGGTCTGGCCGATGCTGTCCAACTGGACACCCTCGTGGTCGAACAGAAGGAGCGCCATGGGAGGACGGAAGACGCCCGCCGAGGCAGGTTCGGGAATCGTCGACATGAGCTCCCCGACCAGCGTCCCGTTGCCCAGCGAATGGATGGATTCGACGCCGTGGTGCCAGCGCATCGTCCGGATCAGCGTAGGTCCGGGCTCGAACGCCGTGATGCGGCCGTCCCAGTCGAGCACAAGCATGGTGTCGCCGACCAGCGCCAGCTGCTGGATGTTGGCGAATTCGCCGGGCCCCTCGCCGGGTCCGCCAGCCGAACTGACGAAATGGCCTTCGGCCGAAAACTGCCGGATCTCGTCCGACCCCCCGTTGACGACCACAAGGGACCCGTCGGAGAGCCGTCTCATGCCCCGAACCTGGTAGAAGCGGTGAGGGTCCCCGGTCCCCGACTCGGCCAGGTCGAGCACATGCTCCGAGTCGATGCGCCAGAAGCTCGAATCGCCCCACAGCGGCCTGAAGGACTCGACGATCTGGACACCGGCACTGTCGTGATGGGTGACGAGGGGAGCGCCGCTGTCCGAGGACTCACAGGCCTGAAAGACCGGCCCAAGGGCGAGGATCAGCAGGGGTGTGGCGGTGCGTCGACGGGCCATTCGGCATCCGGGGTTTCAGGGGCGGACTCGGAGTGGGCAGGGCGCCGGCCTCGAACCTAGCGCGCGGTTGGTCAGCCGTCCACGGATGGGGCGGAACGCCCGAGGTTGGCGCATATTTGTGGCAACGGAACTGACGAGAACATTTCGCGACAAAGGAAGGTGCGGGTGAGACAGCCGACGCTCATGATCTACGGCGCAACCGGGTATACCGGCCGGCTGGTTGCGGCGGAAGCGGTCGAATCCGGTTTGCGGCCGGTTCTTGCGGGCCGCAGCCGGGAACGGCTCCGGTCGGTGGCCGGTCCGCTCGGCCTCGATACCCGGGCGGTCAGCCTGGACGCCCCCGATCTCCTCGCGGCGGCCCTGGAGGACATCACCGTCGTGCTGCACTGCGCGGGTCCGTTCTCGCGCACCGCGCTGCCGATGTTCGAAGCGTGTCTGACGGCGGGCGCTCACTATCTCGACATCACTGGTGAAGTTGCCGTCTGCGAGACGCTGGCGGCACGCGACACGGCGGCCAGGGAAGCGGGGATCATGGTGCTGCCGGGTGCCGGCTTCGATGTCGTGCCGAGCGATTGTCTCATCGCGGATCTCGTGGCGCGATCCCCGGGGGGCCGCATTGTACGGCTGGGTGTCGCGACCCGCAGCGGCGCTTCCCGCGGCACGATGCGGACCATCCTGGAGAGCGTGAACAACTTCCGCATCCGGAAGGGCGGGGTGATCGAGCGGGTCGCGCCCGGCAGCCTGCGCCACGAATTCGACTTCGGCGAAGGGCCTCGCACCGCGCTGGTCAGTGTCCTGGCGGACGTGTCCACAGCCTACCGGTCCACCGGGATCGGCAACATCGAGACCTATAGTCAGGCCGGGCGCAGATTCCAGGCCATGACGCGGCTGAGCCGCCGCTTCGGCTGGCTGCTCGCGGGTCGGATCCCGCAGATGGTGTTGAGCAGACTGGTCGACCGCAGGCCGGAGGGACCCGGCGAATCCGAGCGCCGGAGTGCGTACGCGATCCTGGTTGCCGAAATCGAGGATGCGACCGGTGGCCGCGTCGCCGCGCGGCTGCGTACCCCCGACCCGTACGGCCTCACGGCGAAGACGGCGGTGGCTATCGCGGCGCGGGCGCTTCGCGGAGATGTCAGGGTCGGCTACCAGACACCGTCGTCAGCGTACGGCACGGACTTCATCCGGCAGTTCGACGGGGTGGAGTGGGAGTTTCTGGAGGGGTAGGGCACTGCGGCCTGCGCGCCCCCGCCTAACCACCGTCCCGCCGCAGCCGCAACACCTGCGGATGCTGCACATCCAGCTCATCGCTCCAGACACCGAGGATCTCGTCGAACCCGATCTCCCTGACCCGAAAGTTCTCGGGGATTTCGACGCTCCCGAGCCATGCACCGCTCGCGTCCAACACCAGCCAGTCTTCCGGACCCCCCTCCTCGCTTAAGCCACGGAAGGGCCTGAGCCAGACTGCGCCTGTCGGGTCCACCAGCATGTTCTCGTACGCCGGGCGGGTCTCGGGGACAGGCAGGTTCTCTACGGCCTCGACGAAAGGCGGGGGGAGGGACACCACCCCCTGCGGGAGAGGAATATCGAGCCGGGCACTCCGTTCGGCCTGAACCTGGTCTTCCGTCAGTGCCAACGGGAAGTCCGGGATCCGAAGAATTCGAGTAGCCTCGCCACCGGGACCATACTCGTCCACCTGCATGTGGTCGGAGGTGCCCACCAGGATCCTGTCACCGTACGTGTCGAGCAGGGAGGTTTTGCCGAAGAGAGGCGGTGCGCTGAGGAAGTCAGTCACGTATTCCTCGTAGCCGGGGGTCCAGCCGATGCTATCGCCTCCCACGCCCTCCAGATCATAGAGCAGCAGCACTCCACGATGTCGGACCAGTCCGAGCACGTCCATCACGGGCACCCATATCTCCACGACCATGGTGCCGCCCAAGTTGCGAATTGCTTGCGCACCGTGGTGGGGCCGCATGGTGCGCACGAGTTCGAGATCGGGTCCGAACACCGTCATGCGACCGTCGTAGTCGAGCACGAGTATGGAATCGCCCACGAGCTCGATTTGCTGCATGTTGGCGAACTCACCGGGCCCCTCTCCCGGTCCGCCTGCGGAACTCACGAAGATTCCGTTGGCCGAGAACTTGCGAATCTCGCCCGACCCCCTGTTGGCCACGACGATCGACCCGTCGGAGAGCCGCTTGATGCCAAGGACGCTGTAGAAAATGTGCCGGTCCCCGGTACCGGATTCGGCAAGGTCCATGAGCGGCTCCGGGTCGACCTGCCAGTGGCTCGAATCGCCCCACAGCGGCCGGTAGGACTCGACGATCCGGATTCCCGCGCTGTCGTATTGGGTGACGAGCGGCGCACCGCTCTCCGAGGTCGTGCACGCCTGAAGGATCGGCCAGAGGGCGAGGGCCACGCAGGGAGCGGTGGGGATTCGGCGAGCCATTGTGCATCCCGGACTGGAGGAGCTGGATCAGGGGGGAGCTGTACTATTATGGTTGATGGTGCGCCTCGTCGTGGCCACCCTGGACAGGTCGATTCTGCGCGGAGCGCGCGATGTGGCGGTGCGGCTGCCGACGGCTTGAGGCCAACCCGCCGGGACCTGCGAGTCGGTTCGGTGCGATGGGCCTGTCCGATTGCAAATTTGTCGGTGATGTCGTTGCAAACATGTCGCCAGCGGTGTTGATGACGTCACCCGGCACACCGGGGCGGGGCGCGTGGGCCGCCTGCGGCTCCGTCCCATGTCGTTGTTCGAGCTCGACCGCGCAACTGGCCAAGTGTCCCTTCAGGCCCTGCTCGGCGGACAGCCCGTGCCAAGCCTGGTGGCCGAACTTGACGTGAGCGAGCTTGCCGAACTGTTGTGCGTCGGCGGTTGGCCCGGACATCTCGGCTCGTCGGCGGAGGCGGCGATGCGCGCCAACCAGGACTATGTCGCGGATATCTGCCGGGCTGATCTCGAGCGCGTAGACGGAGTCAGGCGGGATCCGAGAAGGGTGAGCCGGTTTCTCCGGTCCCTGGCTCGCAACGTGTCCACCTACGCGTCTCTCGCGACGATCGCCCGCGATGTCGGCGGCCCGGACGACTCGATCACGAACCACACCGCCCGCGGCTACCTCACTGCTCTTGAACGGCTCATGGTGGTGGAGGACCAGCCGCCGTGGGTTCCCCACCTCCGCTCGCGTTCACGGCTGAGGAGAGTCCATGGTCGTCCGCGACCTGAGAGTGTACGCGCAGGCGATGAGGGCGAACGTAGAACAGTACCGCGACAACACGGGCCTGGAAGTCGATGCCGTCGTGGACGCCGGGCCCGGGCGGTGGGCAGCGTTTGAGATCAAGCTGGGCGCGAGCCGGATCGACGACGCTGCGCGGACGCTTCTGAAGTTTGCGGACCGGGTGGATACGGAGCGGTGCGGCGAACCTGCTGCCTTGGGTGTCATCGTTGGTAGCGGCTACGGATACCTGCGCCCGGACGGTGTGGCCGTGATTCCGGTGGGGGCTATGGGGCCGTAGACGGAGCCATGCGCCAACACCTCGTTTGACACTCGGCCAACCGCGCACTTAGCGTAAGGAATGAACAAGACGGTTGGCCTGGCTCGGAAGTGCGCTTCGCTGGGGATCTCGCTGCTCATGCTCGCGGTGAGCCTGGCGATCCCCGCCATGGAGCGTTCGGAGTTGGCCAACGGGCCGGTCTTCGAGAGCGAGCACGATCCCGCGGAGTGTCCGACCGCGCACGACCACCGAATCTGTACGCAGGTGGGCGGGAATCTCTCAGCCCCTTCGATGGTCCAGGAACATCGGCTCGCCTCCGCGATCGTATCCGTTGCGACGCCGACCGAGGCCACAAGGAGGGTTTCCGCAGGGTTCGCCGACGGGCATCCCGCTAGGGCACCTCCCCTGACCTGACGATCCGACACGTCGCGCACGCGGCGTTTCCATCCGCGGCTCCGTTCCGGTGCCCCGGTTCGTCCTGGTACAGTAGGGGAAACCCGATGCAACTCCGAGAAATATCATTCGCAAACACCCGCGCAATTGCGGCATGTCGGTGTTCGCGCGGATTGGTTCACGGGCTGCCAAGACGCTGGCGAGGTGTGCTCGCCATATTCGCTTTGATTGCGGTCCCTTCCGGGGCCTCGGCACAGGAGCCGACCGACTCCCTGAGAGCGGAGTTGGCGCGCCTCGCCGCCCTGGTCGACAGCTTGAGTCGCGAGGTGGCCCGGCTGAGCGAGGCCAGCCGGGAGCCCGAGGCCGACGACGCCCTCGCCCGTTTGCGCGCCGCTGCGGCAGCGGCCGCGGCGGCCAGCGGACAGCCCACTACGGCCGGGGGAGCCGAGGATCAGGAGTTCGTCGGCCGACAGCGCTCCCTTCAGGCCCTCAACCCGGAAATCAGCGTCAACGCCGATATCTTCGGGCATCTCAACAAGGACGATGTCAGCGAGAACAACTTCTTTCCGAGGGAGTTCGAGGTCTCGATCATCTCCAATCTCGATCCCTTCTCGCGGGCCAAGGTCTTCCTTTCGCACCACGGCGCCGGTGCCGAGATCGCTCCGTTCGAGGAAGGCGAAGACGCCCACGCGCATGAAGAAGAGGCTGGAGGCGGGTTCGCGGTCGAGGAGGGATACGTCGAGTGGGTCGGGCTTCCCGGCGGACTGGGCCTCAAGCTGGGGAAGTTCTTCCAACAGTTCGGTCAGCTGAATCGCTGGCACGCGCACGCCCTGCCATTCCAGACTCGTTCCTTCCCTCATCTCGCCTTCATCGGCGAACAGTCGTTGGCGCAATCGGGAGTTTCCGTCCACTGGCTTGCCCCTTTCGGTGGACTGGGCGGCACCTACGAGGCGACCGTGGAGGTCACGCGGAGCGGCAACGAAACACTGTTCGGGGAAGCGGGGGACCTGTCGCTCCTCGGTCACCTGAACGGTTTCTGGAACCTGTCGCCGTCGACGGATGTCGACCTCGGTCTCAGCTGGATACGCGGCACGTACATGGACGACCACAACGCCGGGGACCGTGATCTCTACGGGGCCGAGATGGCGTTCACCTGGCGGCCACCCGGACAGTCGCGCTATCGCGGCTTCACGCTGAGAGGCGGTGTCATGGCGCTGAACGGCCTCATCTCCCAGGTGGTGCACGAAAACGAGGATGACGAGCCTGAATCCGAGGATGTCGTGTCAGCGCTCGTGGACGAGCGAGCACTGGGCTGGTGGAGCGCCGGGGAGCTCCGACTCTCCCGGAGCTGGTTGGTCGGAGGCCGCTTCGGTCGCGTCGAAAACCCTGAGAAAATCGGCGAGAAGGCGTGGGTCGTGTCGCCCACGCTCACCTGGTGGCAGAGCGAGTTTGTCCGACTGCGCCTCGAGTATGACCTGCTCGGCCGCAGCTTCAGTCCCGCCAAAGAGGGCCGCCTCTTCGTTCAGGTGACGATGGCGATGGGCCCGCACAAGCACGAAACGTACTGACTTGACGGCCGCGCCCCGCGGGGCGGGTCACTGGAGATGGAAACGATGTGGGAAACCATCCTGATCAGCACGATGGCCGTCGCCGCGGCTCCTGGACTCCATGGAGCGGAGGGCTCCGCCCGGCAGCCTGATCCGGTGCGCGTCGTCACGACGTTGCCCATCTACGCCGAGCTCGCTCGTGAGGTCGGTGGTGCGGAGGTCGAGGTGTCGTCGATCGCCAGTCCGAACGAAGACGCTCACTTCGTGCGGCCCAAGCCGAGCTTCGCGCTTGATCTGCGGCGAGCCGACGCGTTCGTCACGACGGGCCTGGACCTGGAGCTGTGGGTTCCGACGCTGCTCGACCGGGCCGGCAACACCGCCGTTCTCGAGGGCGGCCGCGGGTACATCACCGCCTATACGGGCATTCAGCTGCTCGATATTCCGGTGGCCGCGGATCGGAGCACGGGCGATGTCCACATCTTCGGCAACCCGCACCTGACGACCGATCCCCTGCGGACGTTGCAGATCGCTCGCAACATCACGGTGGGGCTCAAGCGGGTCGCACCGGATCGGGCCGAACACTTCGACCGTGGGCTTGCGGACCTCGCCGACCGCATCCACCGGCGGCTCTTCGGGGATCGGCTTATCGAGCTTCTAGGGGCCGAGACGTTGGAGCAGCTGGCGCTGGGCGGCACCCTTTTCGAATTCCTCGAGGGCAACGAGTTCGAGGGTGTGGCGTTGATCGACGAACTGGGTGGCTGGCTCGCGACGGCAGAGTCGTTTCGCGATCGGCAGATCATCTGCTACCACAAGAACTGGGCGTATCTCGAGGAGCGATTCCAGGTACATTGCGCGGACTACGTCGAGTCCAAACCGGGCATCCCTCCGACTCCGGGCCATGTGGCCCAGCTCATCGAGCGCATGCGAAACGAGAACCTGAACGTGCTGTTGGCGGCTACCTATTTCGACGCCGGCAGGGTCGAAACCGTCGCAAGCCGTGGTGGTGCTACGCCTGTGCACGTACCGTTGTCGCCCGGCGCCGCCCGGGGAATCGACGACTACTTCTCACTTGTGGATGCCTGGGTCGACGGGCTGGCCCGGGCATTCTCGAACAACTGAAACCGTTAGCGGAGTGACCGCATGTTAGACCTGATCATCCCGCCGATCGTCGCGGGGCTGGTGATCCTCGCGATCCATGCCTATCTGGGCCTGCACGTGATTGCGCGCGGGGTGATTTTCGTCGACCTCGCGTTCGCGCAGATCGCGGCGCTGGGCACGACGGTCGGCATCCTGCTCGGGATCGGGCACGGACCGGGGGAACTCCTCTTCGCGCTCGGATTCACGCTGCTGGGAGCGCTGATCTTCTCGTTCACCCGCATGGATGACTCGGCGGTTCCACAAGAGGCGATCATCGGGATCACCTTCGTGGTGGCGTCGGCCGCGGTGATTCTGATCGCCGGTCTGACCGCCGAGGGTGCCGAGCACATCCGGGAGACGATGACCGGCACGCTGATCTGGGTCGACTGGCCCACGATCGGGAAGATGGCGGCTGCGTATGCGGTTGTGGGCGGGTTCCATTTCGTGTTCCGCAGGCGCTTTCTCGCGCTCACGTTCGCTCCCGAGGGCATGGACGGGCGGAGGTTGTGGGACTTCCTCTTCTATGTGTCGTTTGGTGTGGTCATCGCGTTTTCCGTCAACGTCGCGGGCGTTCTGATGGTGTTCAGTGCCCTCGTCATCCCCGGAGTCGTGGCGTTCCTGTTCACGAACCGGTTCGGGACCGCGTTGCGCATCGCGTGGGGAGCCGGGGCGGTCGCCATCATAGGCGGGATCGGCGCATCCTTCTACTGGGATCTGGCGACCGGACCCCTGCTGGTGTGTGCCTTTGGGCTGCTGGTGGTGGTCGCGGCGGTGGTTCGGCAGGTGCTGGGCATCCGGCCGGACCCGAAGATTGTGGTGAAGGGGTTGAGGGACTAAGGGGCGGGCGCTCATGGTGCCGGCACGGGCGCTGGGGCTGATTTCACGGTTTGTCCGCCATATTGGGGCCAAAGTGGCGGACAAAGTGGGTTTGCGGCGGTGTGGCGGTGCGATAGGCGTGGCTTTATGTTCCGATTGTCATTGGGATTGACAATCTGCACTATCAGCACCACGATTGGTATCACACCTCGTCCCGAAATCCCGCTCAAATCGAGAGTGGACCATGCCGCTCATTCAACGAAATCTGGCCGAGCCGCTGTGCGAGCGAATGCGTCACTATCCAGTGGTCACGGTCACCGGCCCCCGGCAGTCGGGAAAGACGACGCTTTGCCGGATGGTGTTTCCCGACCGGCCATACGTGTCCCTGGAAGGCATCGACACGCGCACCTATGCTCGCGAAGACCCCCGCGGCTTCCTGCACGAGTACCACGACGGCGCGGTGATCGACGAGGTCCAGCGGGTGCCCGAGCTGACGTCCTATCTTCAGGAAGTGGTTGACGCGAATCCTTCGCCGGGTCGGTTCGTGTTGACCGGGTCGCAGCACTTCGGCTTGAGCGAGGCGGTGACCCAGTCCCTGGCAGGACGGGTCGGGCTTCTGTATCTGCTTCCTCCCGGACTCGACGAACTGGCCCGCTTTGGAGAGTCGGCGCCCAAGCTGCTGGACACGCTGTGGAAGGGTGCCTACCCGCGCATTCACGACCGCGACATCCCGGCCGACATCTGGTTGCGCGACTATTTCGCCACCTATGTCGAGCGCGACGTCAGGTCGCTACGCAACGTGACCCATCCGGAGGCGTTCTCGGCGTTCGTGCGAATGGCTGCGGGGCGGACCGCGACGGAGGTCAACCTGTCCGCGCTGGCGGGTGACGTCGGCGTACGACACAACACCGTTCGCGCCTGGCTGTCCGTGCTGGAGGCGAGCTTTCTGGCCTTTCGTACGCCTTCCCACCATCGCAACCTGCGCAAGCGACAGGTCAAGGCGCCGAAGCTCCACTTCCTGGACTCCGGCCTCGTCTGCCACCTGCTCGGAATCCGGTCCGCCGAAGAGTTGCGGCATCATCCGCTGCGAGGGCAGATCTTCGAGAGCTGGGTTGCCGCCGAAATCTTCAAGGCGATCGCGCACCGGGGCGAGGAGCCGCGCCTGTATCACTATCGGGCCGCAGGGACAGAGGTCGACATGGTCGTCGACCATGGGTCGCGGGTGATTCTTTGCGAGGCCAAGTCGGGAGGTACGATCACACCGCGCTTCTTCTCGGGAGTGCGCAAGCTCGGCGACGCGCTCGAGGAAACGGGGCTGGAGGTGGAGAGGCGCCTGGTTTACGGGGGCACTCTCGGCCAGTCGCGCGGCGGTGTGGAGGTCGTCCCGTGGAATCGGGTGCATGAGATGGGGTGGGGCCGATGAGGTGGGTGGTGGGGCGATATGATGGGTTTCGGGAGATGGCGAAGGCCCAATTGCAGCCCGCGGGCTGACAGCGGTTGATTCCACTTGCCTCATCTCATACGATGTCATAGCATATAAGATGCGTCTTGTCCTCGACACCAACGTTCTCGTCGCTGGGCTGCGGAGTCCAGCTGGCGCTTCGGCAGCACTGATCGAGCAGGCGCTGGACCGGAGGTTCACGCTACTTCTCTCGGTGGCACTCGTGCTCGAATACGAGGGTACCTGCAGCGATCCGGCCCAGCGAATCGTTTCCGGCCTCAGTGTGTCCGAGATCGGAACGATCGTCTCGGCCCTGTGCGCGGTCGCGGAACCGGTACGAAGCTGGTTCCTATGGCGTCCTCAGCTTCGTGACCCCGCCGATGAGATGGTGCTCGAGGCTGCGGTCAACGGAAGTGCCGACGCACTGGTCACCTTCAACCGGAGAGATTTTGGCGATGTTCCCGAGACGTTCGGGATCGAACTGCTCTCACCCCAACAAGCACTGAGGAGGACATCGAAATGACGGAGAGAAAGAAACAGACCAGCACCTACGCCTTGCGTCTGCCGTCGTCCCTGAAGGCGGCGGTGAGGGAGATGAGCAGGAAGGATGGGACCAGCATCAACCAGTTCGTGACCACCGCCGTCGCCGAGAAGCTCTCGGCCATGCGGACTGCCGAATACTTCGCCGAGCGCGGGGCTGAGGCCGACATCGAAGCGGCGCGCCGCCTCGTGCGGCGGAGTGGTGGCCAGCCTCCAGACTCTTCAGATCGGCTTGAGTGATCGGTTGAGACTGTCCCCACCCCTGCCACCTCGCTACGATCAACCATTCGGCTCGCCAGCCCGGCCCCTCGCCACTCTCGGTGCTCGCGCGGATTTGTCCAGGACTGCTGGTTCACAAAGGGGTAGACACATGAGCAAACGGCGCGATTCCGTTCCATTCCCCGAATCCGGCACGGCCGCCTCGCCAGGCGACCCGCCCTGGGACCCCCTCGCCACCCTCCCCGGCCGCCACCCCCTCTCACGCCGCCATTTCATCAAGGCCGTGATCACCGCCACCGGTGCCTCGGTGTCCGCGATTTCCTGGCTCCCGGCACTTTCGGCCTCCCCAACCCCCCGCAACACCTTCACCCGCCTGATCTCGCTGCAGGTCAACGGCCGCACCCGTCGCGTCGATGTCCTTCCGCAGGAGACCCTCGCGATGACGCTGCGCTACAAGCTCGGCCTCACCGGCACAAAGCTCGGCTGCGACCGGGCCGAATGCGGGGCCTGCACGGTCATGATCGACGGGGTCGCGCACTACTCCTGCTCGACGCTCACGCACCGGGTGCGCGGGCGCGAGGTCACCACCGTGGAGGGGCTTGAGAGTCCCGGCGGCGAGCTGCATCCGGTGCAGCAGGCCTTCATCGACGAGCTCGGGCCGCAGTGCGGATTCTGCACTCCGGGTCAGGTGATGTCGGCGGCGGCGCTGCTGCGGGCGAACCCCTCGCCGACGCGCGACGAAGCCCGCCGGGCCATGTCCGGCAACCTGTGCCGGTGCGGAGCCTACGACCACTACCTGAACGGGGTCATGCGCGCCGCGCGGGAGGTGTCCGCGGGCAGAACGGCATCCGCTGGAAGGGAGGCCACCCATGCCTGATCTGATCGGGAGGGATTTCACGCCGCCGGATGTGATCGCAAAGGTCACCGGACGGGCCCGGTACGCGGAGGACTTTCGCGCCGACGGGATGCTCTTCTGCCGCCTCATCACGAGTCCCATGCCGCACGCGCGGGTGCGCGCGATCGATGCTGGGGAAGCGCTCGCCATGGAGGGGGTGGTCGCCATCCTCACCGCCGCCGACGTGCCCGAAATCGACGCGCCCGGCAACCCCATCCTCACCAACACGCCGCACTTCGTGGGCGAACCCATCGCGGCGCTCGCGGCGGTGGACGAGACGACCGCGCACGACGCGATCAGGAAGGTCAAGCTCGACCTCGAACCGCTGCCCTTCGTCCTGGATCCGCTGGAGAGCCTGCGCCCCGGCGGCCCCAACGCGCGCGAGGACGGCAACACGGTGGAGCGCCGTTCGGGGGTCCAGGAGATCAAGTGGACCGAAGCGGACTTCGCCGCGGCGGCGGAGGGCCAGCTGCCGATGGGCGAGGTCAACAACGAGTGGTCCTACGGGGACCTCGAAGCCGGTTTCCGCGACGCCGCTCTGGTGCTCGACGAGTCCTTCGTGACCGCCGGCACCTCGCATCACTCGATGGAACCCCGTACGGCGATGGCGTACTGGCAAAATGGCAAGTGCCATGTCTTCGGATCCAGCCAGAGCCAGAGCGCGGTGCTGGGCGGGCTGGCCCGCTACATCGGGATTTCGGTGGCCGACCTGGTCTACGTGGGCGAGTTCTGCGGGGGCGGGTTCGGCTCCAAGGGCGGCGCCTACCCGGTCATGTCGATCCCGGCGCACATGGCCAGGAAGACCGGCCGCCCCGTCATGATGCGGATCAGCCGGGCGGAGGAATACGCGATCGGGTCGGCGCGGGCAGGGTTCCAGGGGCGCATCCGCCTGGGGTTCCGGGATGACGGCAGGGTGACGGCGGCGGACCTGTTCATCGTGCAGGAAAACGGTCCCAACAGCGGGTTCGGCGACTACGGCAGCGCGGCGGGCGCCGTTTCCATCGTGTACACGCCCCTCGCCATGCGCTTCCGCGCGATCCCGGTGCTGACCAACACGCCCGCGCGGGGAGCGCAGCGCGGGCCGGGCCAGAACCAGATCGCCTGCGCGGTGGAACCGCTCCTCGACAAGGCGGCGTCCGAGCTGGGGATCGACCCCGTCGACATCCGCCGGGTGAACGCGCCCGACAGCGATTCCCGCTACGGGGGCAACCAGGGTCCGGTCACCAGCGCGCACCTGCGCGAGGCGCTTGACAAGGGCAGGGAGCGCTTCGGCTGGGACGAACGGCGGGCGCGGAGCGGGGTGCGGCGGGGGTCGAAGGTGACCGGCGTCGCCGTCGGGCAGGCCTTCCACTCGGCCGGGATGAGCGGCCAGGACGGGCTCGTGCGGATCGCCCCGGACGGGAAGCTGCACATTCACTGCGGAGTGGGGAACCTGGGGACGTATTCGTACGCCGGGGTCTCGCGCGCCGCCGCCGAGGTGCTCGGCTATGACTGGGACAACTGCGTGATCGTGCGCGGGGACTCGTCGCGCAACCTCGCGTCGAGCAGCCCCCAGGTGGGGAGCAACACGACCTTCACCATGACGCGCGCGGCGTACGTGGCCGCGGTCGACGCGGTCGAGAAGCTGAAGGCGATCGCGGCGATGGAGCTGGGCGGCTCGGCGGGAGACTACGACATCGGCGGCGAGGCCGTCTTCGCGCGCGCCAACCCGTCGCGCCGGATCAGCTATGCGCGGGCGGCCCAGCGTGCGATCGCGCTGGGAGGGCGGTTCAGCGGCCATGAGGTGCCGGAGGACCTGAACCCGATCACCGCGGCCTCGGTCGCCAACCTCGCCGGGAGCGGCTTGATCGGCGTCGCCAGGGACAACCTGCCTCGCGACGGCACCGTTCCCGCGCTCGCGGCGGGCTTCATCGAGATCGAACTCGACGTCGAGACGGGCACCTTCGAGATCATCGACTACCTGGGGGTGGCGGACTGCGGCACGGTCGTGCATCCGCAGGGGCTGGCCGCACAGGTGAAGGGCGGTGCGGTGATGGGGTTCGGCATGGCCGCCCTGGAGCGCCACGTGTACGACCGGCGCTACGGAGTGGCGGGCAACATCGGCTTCCACCAGGCCAAGCCGCCGTCCTACCTCGACGTGCCCTCGCACCTCGACTGGGACGCGACCGACATCGCCGACCCGCAGAACCCCGTCGGCGCCAAAGGCGTCGGCGAGCCCCTCATGGGATGCTCGGCGGCCGCGCTGCTCTGCGCGATCTCCGACGCGCTCGGAGGGCACTACTTCAACCGCACTCCCGTGGTCCCGGACATGATCGTGAACGCCGTCGCGGAGCAGGAACCGTCGCACCGGCCGCTCGATGTCAACACACAGTGAGGAGACGGCCATGATGAAGGACATGATGACCCACTTCGAGCTGTTTCAGCCGGCCGACGTGGAGAACGCGCTCGATCTGCTGAGCCGTCACCGGCAGGGCGCGTGGCCGCTGGCCGGCGGCTTCGACAGCTACGACTGGTTCAAGAACCGCGGCAAACAGCCCCCGGTCGTGATCGACCTCGAGGGGCTGGACGAACTGAAGGGCGTGCGCGAGGCGGCGGACGGGGGTGGCGGGATCGAAATCGGGGCGATGACCACCCTCACCGACCTCGAAAACGACCCGCTGGTGCGGTCACGCTACAGTCTTCTGATCGACGCCGCGGCGCAGGTCGCGAGTCCCCAGATCCGCAACGCCGGAACCATCGGCGGGAACGTCTGCCAGGACACCCGCTGCTGGTACTACCGCTACGGGATGAGCTGCTACCGGGCGGGCGGCAACGTCTGCTACGCGGGCGCTCCCGGCGCGATGAACCGCGAGCACGCGATCTTCGGCGCGGACCGTTGCGTGGCCGTCACGCCGTCGGACGTGGCGCCGGCGCTGGTGGCGCTCGACGCGGAGATGGTGGTGCGGAGCGTTCGCCGCGAGAGGGTGATCCCCGCTGGGGATTTCTTCATGCCACCTGCCGTCGACATCACCCGCATGACGGTGCTGGAGCCGGACGAACTGCTCACCGCGATCCGGATCCCGGCCCGGTGGGCGGGCGCACACTTCCACTTCGAGAAGGTGTCGGACCGGAAGACGTGGGACTTCCCCCTGGTGAACGTCGCCGCGGCGGTGAAGGTGAGCGGCGACCGCATCGAGGACGCGCGCATCGTGTGTGGCGCGGTGGAGTGTGTTCCGCGCCGGATGACCGATGTCGAGGACCTGGTGCGGGGCCGTCCCCCCGACGAGGAGACGGCCGTGATGGCGGGGGAGCTGGCCGTTCAGGGCGCCGATCCCCTCGACTACAACCACTTCAAGATTCCGTTGTTGCGGAATCTGGTGAAGCGGGCGGTGCGGGGGGTCTGAACCGTCCGATGCTGACCCACCTCGCCATCCGCAATTTCAAGCGTTTTGGCTCGGTGGAGATCGAACTCGGGAGCCCCGTTGTCTTCATCGGACCCAACAATTCCGGCAAGACGTCAGCCATGCAGGCGCTCGCGTTGTGGGACATCGGCCTCAGGCGCTGGAACGAAAAGCGTTTGGGGCACACGACTCCGAAGAAGCGGCCGGGCGTAACGGTCAACCGCCGCGACCTCGTCGCCATTCCGGTTCCACACGCCAACCTTCTATGGCGGGGACTCAGCGTGCGAAACGTGCGCAAGGTCGATGGCAAGCAGAGGACCAGCAACATCCGGATCGACGTCACCGTCTCGGGCGTGGGCGAGGACGGGGCCTGGGCCTGCGGGCTCGAGTTCGACTACGCGAACGAGGAGTCCTTCTATTGTCGGCCGCTGAGGCTGTCCGAGGATCGGGACCCTGAGCGGATGCCCGTACCGGAAGCGGCGGGGAAGGTTCAAATCGCGTTTCTTCCCCCGATGTCGGGGTTGGCGGCCACCGAGAGCCTTCTCGACCAGGGCGCCGTGAACGTCCGTGTCGGGGAGGGACGCACCGCCGAGGTCCTGCGCAATCTCTGCCACAGCGTCCACCGGGAAGCGACCCGGTGGAGTGATCTGGTCAAACGGATCCGCGATTTGTTCGGAGCCGAATTGCGACCGCCACGATACATCGCGGAGCGAGGCGAGATCGCAATGAGCTACTAGGAAAACGGAATCGAGCTCGACCTTTCGTCTGCCGGGAGGGGCTTGCAGCAGACTTTGCTGCTCCTGGCGTACATGTATGCGAACCCCGGTGCCGTGCTCCTGCTCGACGAGCCTGACGCGCACCTGGAGATCCTTCGCCAACGGCAAATCTATCAACTACTGTCCGACACGGCGGAGGAGACCGGTAGCCAGATCGTCGCTGCCAGCCATTCCGAAGTGCTTCTCAACGAGGCCGCGGGGCGGGATCTGGTGATCGCGTTCGTGGGCGAGCCTCACCGGTTGGACAACCGTGGCAGCCAGGTGTTGAAGGCCCTCAGGGAGTTCGGGTTCGAGCACTACTATCAGGCCGAGCGAACCGGTTGGGTCTTGTACCTCGAGGGGTCGACCGACCTGTCGATCCTGCGTGCTTTCGCTGCGCGCGTTGATCACCAAGGGGCCATGCGCGCTCTGGAGCGCCCGTTTGTTCACTATGTTAGCAACCGGCCAGCTGCCGCTGCCAACCACTTCCGAGCGCTGCACGAGGCGCTTCCCGGGCTTCGGGCAATCGCGCTGTTCGACCGCCTTGACCGGGAGCTCCCGGTCATCCAGCCGGTCGAATGCCACATGTGGAAGCGGCGCGAAATTGAGAATTACGTTGCTACGCGACAGACGTTGGAGCGCTACGCGGCCGCGTCGGGGAGAGAGGGCACGCCGGGGCCGCTGTTCGCGGAATCCGAGCAGACCAGGCGGGTCACCGCCATGGGCCGGTCCATCGAATCAATCGAAGAAGCCATGAAGAAACTCGGGAAGGGCTCTCCCTGGGATCCGGGCGTCAAGGCCAGCGACGATTTCTTGAATCCGCTATTCGGGGACTACTTCGAGAGGCTTGGCCTGCCGAATGTGATGCTCAAGAAGAGCTTCCATTTTCTGGCCCGTCATGTTCCGAGGGACGAGATCGATTCGGAAATCATGGGCAAGCTGGATGCCATCGCAGAGGTCGCGGAGGGGGCGGAAAGCTAGCTGCCGGCCTGTCCGGACAACGGCGATAGGCGGTAGGACTCGAGTCGAAGGAGCTTCGCGCGGGCTTGGACATGTAGATGTCCGGCTTCCCAGGTCGCGGAGTTCGACGATGTGCCGTGGGACGTCGTCGTAGAGGTCGATGCCGGTGAGGGATGTCTGGCCGCTGTCGTCATCGGTGCCGAGGGTGAAGGTCAGCGCGCCGCGGTGCCGGGCCTCGGCTTCGAAGGCGGCGACGAGGGCGCGCCCGATGCCGCGAAGACGGTGGTCGCTCTGGACGACGAGGGGGTGCAGTTCCCAGACGCGCCCGTCGTACTGCGGGAGTCCGCCGATCCAGCCGAGGAGGAGGTTGTCGTCCAGGGCGGCGAAGGCGAAGCCGTGGTGGATGACGTTGTGGAGTTCGGTGGTGGCTGACTCCAGGTCTGGCCATCCTGCTGGCTGGTCGAGACCGTGGACGAGGAGTGTCGCAGCGTCGTGGTGAACTGTGGTGGGCTGGGGGCTGAGATCGGTGATGGTCACTGCGGTGGCGCCGGAAGGGGGACTAGGAATGTGGAATGTGAAGTTTAGTTTACATCAAGTAAACTGTGGTTGTCATTTGCTTCTGGATGCCGATGCCCCGGGGATCCAGGGTAGGCGACAAGAGATTGTGAAGGGTCGGAGAATGGGCAGACCGCAGCTGATGCTCCACCGGGCCACCGGGTTTGCCGCCGGACTGTTTGCGATGGTCGTCGGCGGCGCGGAGCCCGGAGCGGCGCAGGAGGCACGGTACCGCGCGGGGCTGGTCCTGCCGGAAGTCGTTTGCCGCGTCGCACCCTCGCACTCGGCGAATGCGGCGGGGCTGCTCAAGGTTGTGGGCGATGGATGGGCAGCCGAATTCTGGGTCGGGCGGACCGAAACCGGGGAACCCGGCGAGCGCTGGATCCATTTCGATCCCGGGCATACCGGACGCTACGGGATACCCGCCGGCTGCTGGGTACCCGAATCGGTGGTGACAGCAAGCGAGGGGGCCGGTCACCTGTTGCAACTGGCCGACGGGCTTCTGTCCGCGGCCGCTTGGCCTCCGCTGGAGCATTTCGTTGCTGCGCACAACCTGTTCGTGCATCCCCGGTATCGGGAAGAGGTGGAAGAGTCCGCCGTCCTCAGCCAGCGGCGCATGGACCTGCTGGCGAAGGCGGTGGAGGCGGCGCAGAGGAGGGTCCAGGGGGTCGGGTTCCGTCCGGTAGATCGCGACCCTCTGGTTCTCGCGTGGATCGAGTTGCTTGGCGAACAGGTGCGGTATTCGAAAGACCGATCGGGCCGGGGCACGTGGGCGGTGAGCGAGAGGGCGCTCGAAGGCGACGTGGGGCCGGCGGAATCGCGGCAGCCCGAGCCGGCGACGCCGGACGAGGGCAGGGAACTGGCGGTCATCGCCCCGGATGTGGCCTGCCGGTATCGGCCATCGCGGACGGCTTTCGACTCGCGGGTGCTTCCGGTCGACTTCCACTTCCGGACCGAGCGGGCGGATACGAGCGTGGCAGGGGAGACCTGGGTCCATGTCCGGCCACATGGGTGCTGGGTGCCGGCCGGGTACACCGCTCCGGGCGACACGGAAGAGCATGTACTGGCGATCGCCGACCGGTTTCTGACTTCTGGGGAAGCGTGGTCCGCCGACAATCGCTTCCGGTTGTACAACGTCCTGTCGAGCTGGAACCGAGGGCACCGCGAAGAGGTCGAAGCCTCGGCGGTTCTGGGGCTCCGCCGGCTGGAAGTGCTTCGGGGGACGTTGCGCTGGGTCTATCCCCGCAGTGCCGATGCGCTGACGAGGGCATGGATCGGGGCGCTTGGTGGGGAGGTCGCCCTTACGGCCGAAGGGAGCGCCTGGACGGTGAGCGACGAGGCGTACCTGACCCTGTACGAGAAGCACCGAACGGACCCGTTCGCCGAAGAGATCATGTGGACGTACGCGAGCGAATCGGATGCCTACTCCTGTGAGGGGGAGTTCGCGTGCTCCGTGGAGCAGGCTGTCAACAAGAGGTTGGCCAGGTACTGGGTCGACTACCCGAGCGGGCGCCACATCGCCGAAGCGGTGGAGGAGGGTCGGGCTGTGTTGGCATACGGCCTCGAGACGTGCAACACCGCGAGAGGGGCCGAGCCGGACTCGCGTGATGCGGACAGCTGGCGATGGTCAGGGTGGGAGCGGTCGGGTGCGGAGATTGTGCGGGAGCTGCTGGAGACGCTGGAGGCGGTGAGAGAAGCGGACAAGGCGCCGCTGGTGGAGGTGCTGCGGGAATTGGAGGCTTGTGCGCGGGCAGTGGGGTAGGTGCCTGCCACAACGCCGCACCAGGACACTTCAACGGAAGCGCCCGGCACGGGTGCGATGGCCACCCTCGATTCCGCGGGCGTGGACATCGTGCGGATCTCGGACGTGCACATGCTTGACCTCCCCGAGATCGAGACGCGGCTGATCTACTCCACCGCTGCGGATCCCGACTTCCACATCGTCCGGGTCGCCGGAGCGGTGTTCGTGCTCGCCGACGATTCGGGGGAGATCGTCGACACACTGAGCGAGTGGGCCGGCAAGGAGCGTCATGTCTCGGGGGACCAGACGATCTGGACTGAGGTTGGATTCAGCCCCACCGCGCTCTTTGCAGGGCGCGGACGACACGCGCTTGTAGGCACGAACGATTCCCTGGACCTCACCCTGTACCGTGGGCCGGCCCCGCTCACCCGCATTCGCGGCGGGTATTCCCCTCGCATGGTCACGGCCGAGGAGAGGGAAGAGTGGACCGAGACCTTCCTCGGGATGTTCCCCGCAGACTATCAGCCGGGCTGGCGCGAGAGGCTGGAGCAGTCGACGGTGCGGGAGACGTATCCCGCCTACGGAGCGATCAGCGTCGAGGCGGATGGGAGGATCTGGATTGGGGACTACCCCAAGCTGTCCGACGAGATGCGACGGTGGACCATTCTCGAGGCGGACGGGACGCCGGTGGGGGCGTTGAGTCTTCCCGTGCTTCAGCCGCAATGGCTGGATGGAACGGTCGCCGTCACGAGCGAGCCGCATGAGTTGCTGGATGTGGGGGCTGGGCGGATCGCGGTGCTTCGGCGGGACGAGTTGGATGTGCAGTTCGTGGAGGTGTATGAGGTGGTGCCTCGGTAGGATCGCAGTGGCGAACCTTGGTCCTTTGCACGTTTCCGGTCCTTAAACTGTTAGTATGAGTGATCCCCAGTTCGACACGTATGCAATCCTGGATGCAATGGAAAGCCGGCGAGAAGTACTCGTAGAAGGCACACACCGCGACACCGGGCGCGGACCGGACGCGGGCCTCCTCTTCCTGGCGCGGCGGGGCGTAGCCGAGGCACAGTTCCGGCTTGGCGAGTTGTACCGCGTGGGCGAAGGGGGAGTGCCGCGCGACCCGTCCGCGTCGCTCCGGTGGTGCCGTGCCGCCGCCGAACAGGATCATCTCGACGCCCAGATCCGGCTGGCTGAGGCCTACTACCGGGGTGAGGGGGAGAGCCAGGACACCGAAGAGGCTGCCCGGTGGTTCCGCGCCGCGGCCGAATGGGGCCACGAAGACGCACGGCTACGCCTCGGCATGATGTATGCGGACGCGGAAGCGGACATGTTCGATGACCCAGAGGCGGAAGACCGGCTCGAAGTCGCTGCGCTCGCGGGGCATGAGCCGGCGAGGTATCTGCTGCTTGCGTTGCGTCCCCAGCAGGACGACGACGGCACCGATGGCTACGACGACCCTGACGACGGTGGTGGCTACCGCGAACCCTGGAGGTTCAGCGACCGCGCCAAATGCGGGAACCTCAACGAAGACGGCGACGGCGATGGACCCTCCGATCCCGACCCGGAAGAGATACGGACGATGGCCGAGGAGCTGTTGCAGCGGGCCTGGGCCGGAAATGTGGATGCCCAATGTGGCGTGGCGCTCGCATACCGGTGTGGCCTGGGGGTTGCGAAGGACGCTGGTGAGGCGATCCGCTGGTTCCGAAAGGCGGCCGGACAGGGCGATGGTGCCGCGAAGAGCAACCTGGGGGTGATGCACTACTACGGCGAGGGCTTTCCCGAGCCGGATCACGAGGCAGCGCTGTGGTGGTTCCAGGCCGCGGCGGGACGGGGTAATCCCCGGGGACTCTTCAATCTCGGCGGCATGCACTACAACGGAGACGGGGGACTCTCTCCCGATCCGGTGAAGGCCGTGCAGCTCGTCCGGAAAGCATCCGAGTGGGGCTACCCCGAGGCGCAGAACAGCCTGGGGGCCGCGTACCAGAACGGCGACGGTATCGAACGGAATGAGAAGAAGAGCGTCACCTGGTTCCGGGATGCGGCGGCGCTGGGATCGTGGAACGCTCGCTACAACCTCGGCGTCTTGTGCGCCTGCGGCAAAGGAGGGCTGGAAGGCGACCCGAGGCGGCTTGGGTGGCTGCGGGATGCGGCCGACGGCGGCTATGCGCCCGCGGAGTTCGTGCTGACGGCCCTTGACCCCTGGGGCAACGAGGGGAAACAGAAAAGGGAGGACGCCAAGGAGTGGCTGACGCGGTGGGCCAGAGACGTCTTGCCTCCGGCACGAAGCGACCTCGGGCTGCGGTTCATCGGGGGCAAGGGCTACGGCGACGATCCGTTCGAAGCGGTGAAGTGGTGGCACTACGATGCCATGCACGGGAGGGGGCCGTAGGGGGCGGGGGTGAACTGTTCGCATGTCGGTTGATTGCACGTTCGTGGGCTGAGATCTGTCAATTAAGTAAGGGCTCCATTCAACCACATGCTCCCATGGATGACATGAAAAACCAGCGAAAAGCACCCGAAGAGTACGGAAACCGCAACGCCGGCCGCGGACCGGACAAGGGCTCCCCAGTCGGCGACAGTGGAAAGCCGGACTCCGAGCCCGGACCCGACCGAATCCTGTCGCTGGCGCGAGGGGGTGATCCCGAAGCGCAGTTCAAGCTTTCGGAGATGTACCAGAGCGGTGATGGAAGAGTTCCGTTCGACTTTGCCGAATCGACACGGTGGCTCATCGCCGCCGCTGAGCAGGGTCATACTGTAGCACAGGAGTTTCTTGGGGAGTCCTACTACGAAGGCGACGGGGTGGAGAAGGACTTCGAACAGGCTGCCAAATGGTTCAAAGTCGCCGCGAAGGCGGGCAACCTGGACGCACGGTTCCACCTTGGCCGGATGTACGCGCGCGGGGAAGCCGACATGAAGGATGACCCCGATGGCGAACGGTGGCTCGCGGTTGCCGACTCCGTCTTCTACGACTACAACAGTCTCTTTTGGGCTTCGCTCATGGGCTTCTACGACGATGGCACGTTGCCGAGGCCGGACGAGCCGGAATCCTTCCACTGGCTGCGCCGGGCGGCTGTGGCCGGTCAGCGTGCGGCCCAGTACGTCCTGGCTTCCGCCTATCTGAACGGGGAACGTGTCGATCTGGACAAAGCGGAGGCCGCGAAGTGGTTCCGCAAGGCCGCGATCCAGGGATGCAAGCGCTCTCAGGCGGCTCTCGGGGTGATGTTCCTGAGGGGTGAGGGAATGTAGAGCGCGCTATTCAAATGTAGACCGCGCTATTCAACAGCGGATTCCGCGTCTCGCGTGTAGCATTATTAAGGAGGTTGCATGCGCACGATCTGGTACATCGCCGTCATCACCGTGCCCGGGATGCCTGCCCTGCTCCACGCCCAGCAGTCACCCAGCACGCAGGCGTCGGAGATCACGGCGCCCCCCGTCATCGACGGTCGGCTCCACGACGACGTCTGGTCGGGCGTCGAGCCCCTCACGGGCTTCACCCAGCGCGAGCCCTCCGAGGGCCAGCCGGTATCTCAGCGGACGGAAGTCCGCATCGTGTATGACGACGCAGCTCTGTACATGGGCGCATGGCTCTTCGATGAAAACCCGGCGGGCATCGTCGTCGGCCAGACGCTGCGCGATGCCTCGCTCAATGACTCGGATGCCTTCGTCGTCGTGCTCGACACCTATCTGGACCGGCAGAACGGCTTCGTCTTCGGCACGACACCGGCGGGCATCGAGTACGACGGCCAGGTGATCGGCGAGGGTGTGGGCGGCGGCCCGGGCGGTGGCCGCCAGCAACGCGGCTCGGCGGGCGGGTTCAACCTGAACTGGGACGGCTCGTGGGAGGTAGCCACGACCAGAGACGACCAGGGCTGGTACGCCGAGATGCGGATTCCCTTCTCGACGCTCCGCTATGGAGCCGGGGGAGTGCAGGACTGGGGTCTGAACTTCGAGCGAAAGATCCGGCGCAACAGCGAGCAGTCGATGTGGGCGCCCCTGCCCAGGCAGTTCGGTGTGTACCGGATCTCACTCGCCGGAACCCTCGCGTTGGAGGCCCCCTCGAGGCGCACGGTGACGGTGAGCCCCTACGTGCTCGCGGACGGCCTCAAGGACTACCGATTCGTCTCGCCGGAGGTGGACTACGGCCGCCAGGTCGGCGGTGACGTCAAGCTCGGCATCAACCAGAGCCTCACGCTCGATCTCACGGTGAACACCGACTTCGCGCAGGCGGAAGTGGACGACCAGCAGGTGAACCTCACGCGGTTCAGCCTCTTCTTCCCCGAGAAGCGCGCCTTCTTCCTGGAGAATGCGGGCACCTTCTCCGTCGGCGCGGCCCGTTCCGCCGAGCTCTTCTTCAGCCGCCGCATCGGCCTCTCGGGCGGGCAGGAGGTGCCGATCCAGGGGGGCGCCCGGCTGACCGGCAAAGTCGGTGACTTCCAGATCGGTCTGCTCAACATCCAGACCGGCGAGGCCTACAGTGTCGACGACGAGACCGGCCTTCGCCGGCAGATCGCAGCGGCCAACAACACTGGCGTTTTGCGAGCGGCTCGGGAGTTCGGCAACAGGACGCAGCTCGGAGCCATCTTCGTGTCGCGCCTCAACACCACCGATACGGATGACCACAATCTCACCTACGGCATCGACGGCCGGCTCGGCATCGGGGACGCGCTGACGCTGGACGGCTGGGCGAGCCTCACCGCCACGCCGGTTCCCACCGGGACAGAGGCGCCGGGGTCGGGGTTCAACGACGGCGAATACGGCTTTGCCGGTGGCCTCCGGTACGTCACTCGCGACTGGCAGATCTCGTCCGGCTACCGGCAGGTCGGCGACGCCTTCAACCCGGAGGTCGGCTTCGTCAACCGACGCGCCTACCGCCACATGAACTTCCGCTTTCTGCGCCATCTCCGCCTGGAGAGCGTGTCCTGGTTCCGGGAGTTCCGGCCCCACATCTCGGGGAACAGTTTCTGGACGCTGGGCGGCTTCAACGAGTCGTATCTCGTTCACTTCGACAACCACTTCGCCTTCGAGAACGGAGCGTTCTTCCAGTTTCCCGGCTTCAACCTCACGGGCGAGGGTCTCGAGGGAGCGTTCGAGATCCGGGAGGGCCTCGTCATCCCGGCCGGCACGTACAACAACATCGACTGGGAATTCAGGGCGAACACGAATCGAGGCGCCCCACTCTCGGTGTCCGCCGGATGGGAGCTCGGCGGGTTCTACAGCGGCACCCGCTTCGGCCCGAACGCCACGCTGGCGTACCGCTATAGCGACAAGCTCACCGCCAGCGTCCGCGCGAACTACTTCGACGTGCGCCTCGACCAGGGCAGCTTCACGACCGCCGTCGTGCGGTTCAACGCGTCGTACTCGTTCACGCCCCGCCTGTACGTGCAGACCAACGTCCAGTACAACGACGATACGAAGGACCTCGGGACCAATGTTCGGATCGGGTGGCTCGATACGGCCGGCACGGGGCTGTTCCTCGTGTGGAACGATACCAATCACACGGGCTCGCTGGAGCGGACCGGGATTCTGGCGGGGCCGAAGCAGCGGCAGTTGGTGGTGAAGTACAGTCGGTTGTTTAATTTGAGGGGGTAGGGTGAACGACTCGCACAAGGCCCCTGTCGGGAGGGACGGACCGAAATGCCGAAGCTGACAAGGACGAAAACGACAACAATGCGACCGCGCGGGTTTATCCACGGACTGCTTGCGCTCCTGGTGGCCTGCGGCGATACCGGGGACGGATCGGCCACGGGCGCCGCCGGAACCCTGGACGGCCCGGACGTGATCGTGAACGCCGTGACCGAGGAGGTCTTCACCGTCGGGTCGGTTACGGGCAACGACTGGGACGCCTTCGGCAGCGTTCGCTCGGTGCACTTCGACGCCCAGGCCAACCTGCACATCTTCGACAGCCAGGCCGATCACATCCTGGTGGTCGGGCAGGACGGGTCGCTGGTCCGTACGGTCGGAGGGCAGGGAGAAGGACCCGGAGAGTTCGAAGACGTCATCACGGCGATCGTCGGGCGCGACGGCTCCTACACGGTGTTGGGATTCACGCAGATCGACCTGCTCCAACCCGACGGCGAGTTCGTGCGGCGCATCACCCTGAATCCGATGACGACGGGTTTGGTCATGGCCGACCTGGCGCTGCCCGATGGCCGCCTGGTCGGCCACTTCAGGCGCTTAGGCGACGATGACGAGCAGTCCGAGGAAGGTGGCCGCCCCATCCACATCTTCCCACTCGACGGCACCGAGCCAGAACTCCTCTACACCGCCTGGGAGCTACCCGAGGAGGACGAAAGCAGCGTGAGCGAGTCGGCGTCGAGCGGCATGGTCATGCGCATGTCGGCGGGCCGCGCCTTCGAGCCCCTCCTCGATTTCGATGTACTGACCGATGGCCGCCTCGCGCTGATCGACTCGATCGGATACCGGGTCAAGCTTATCGGACTCGACGGAAGCGTCACCGGAACCATCGAGCGGCCGATTGCGCCGCTTCCGGTCGACGATGCGATCATGGAGGCCGAACGCGAGCGCTTCCGCGAAGACCAGGCCGCGGTGCTTGAGAGCGGGACCAGAAACAACATCCGGATCGAGCGGGAGGGGGTGGAGGAGCGCACCTTCGCCGACGAGGTGCCGGTGTTGTATCGCTTGAAGGTGGACTGGGAGGACCGAATCTGGTTGGAACGCCGGGGTCCGACGGGCGACGACGATGGCCCGATCGACATCGTGACGCCCGACGGGGACTACATCGGCACGCTGCCGCCGGACGGGCTCCGGACGCCGGACGCCTTCGGCCCCGACGGGCTCCTGGCCTACATCGAGCGCGACGAAATGGACGTGCCGACCGTGCGCGTGGTCAGGCTGGTTGCGCTGGAACCGGAAGGGTAGGGCGCATATGTCAGGCGGGTTCCAGGCCCGGATGGGGTAACAGCACCAGGCGGCAGGTGCCCGGGATCTCTACTCAGCCTTCCCTGGCCCGCTCCAGCAGTTCCTCGCCCGTCTCGCATTCGATGATCCGGTCGCCAATGCGGGCGATCGCCTCCGGGTCGGAGATGTTGTTCAGCAACCCGGAAAGCCGCTCTGCCGTCCGTGCACCGAACTTTAGCCTCGCCTGCCGGCAGACCAGGGTGGCGCGCCCTTCGGCACGCCCTTCGGCACGCCCTTCGGCACGCCCCCGTCCAAGCCCCTCGCGGTGCGCCCGCTCCTTCTGCTCCTCCACACCCGCGTAGATCATTCCCGCCTCCTTCAGCGACTTCACCTCTTCCAGCACCTCTTCTCCGATCCCCCACGACTCGGCCGCTCCCAGCACCCACTCCCGGAACGCTTCGCGGAGCCTCGCGTGGTCCGCCCCGCCGTACACCGCGAGCACCTCCCGGACCACCTTCGTGACGTTCCCTGCGGAAGGGTCGCGTTCCATGCTCGCGATCCACGCCACCACGTTCGGCTCGGCTATGGTCTGAGGTTGGCGCGCCAGCGTCTGCAGGTCAAGCACCTGGTGCCGCAGCCTTGGTTGGCGTCCGGCCAGCCAGCCCCGCACCGGCTCGATCAGGTCGAAGATGTCGTCCGGGGCGGCCCAACGCTCGCGGCCGTTGTAGATCGTCACCGCGAGTGTCGGGGGCAGTAGCCCTCCGGGTGCCAGCTTCCTGCGGCGTCCCCTTGCGCTGATGAGGGCGTTGTAGGCGAGGGCGATGTAGCAGAGGGCCCGCACGGACATGTAGCGCTCGGTGGCCGACTGGAACTCGATCGGGAGAAGCAGGTGCCGCGAGCTTCCGCGGAAGTGGATCTTCCACAGCATGTCGGCCTGGGAGCGGACCAGGCCGGGCCTCTGGGGGGGCGACTGTTGCGTCAGGGAATGTAATGTTTACATGACATTATGTAATGTTAAGTTGTCTTTTGCGGGGATGCTCAGCTACTTGGGGCTCTGCGTCGACGAGAAAAGCCAGACCCAGGCGCTGGAGCGAACCCAGCCCGGAGGAGCGCATCTACCGGCCGCATCGCCGGTTTCTGGAGTATCATAGGGAGCGGGTGTTCAAGGGGTGATCGTGGACATCAGGAGCCCGAAGGAGCTTGAGAATGAAGACTGAAGACGGAGGGAAGGCGTTCGACTGCGTGAAATGGACGCGCCAGATCCGGGATCAGATCCACGAGGAGACCGCAGGCATGTCTCGCGAGGAGCGGCGGGAGTGGTATTCGCGACGGCCAACGGATCCTGTACTGGCCAGGCTGTTCGATCGCAGGAAGGCGCCGGCGGGCAGGAGAGCTCCGGATGAAGCCGTCAGTGGACGGGGCGCAGCCCTCCGTCCGTAGGGCGGGGTTCTCTGCGTCCGCTACGGTGACCTCCATACGAGACACGAGTTCGTCATCACTGATACCGCACTCACGAGACTCCGGAACTAACCCGTGAACCTCCCCGCCATCGCAACGGTCGACCGGTTCCTGCAACCCCTCGTCGGCACCACGCTCCTCTTGGGGCTTCTGCTCCTCTGGCAACGCACCTACGACCAGTCGTGCGTGGCGCTGACATCTCCGGCGCTGGTCTACATCGCGATACTCTACGGGCTGTTGGAGTACCGTCTGGAGCGCAAGCGCTTCGCTCTCGACTACTACCTGGATCGGCGGTCTTCCTGGCGGAGGCGGTTGAGGGGGACGTGGCTGCCGGTGGTGGTCAGCATGCTCGCGGCGCTGCCACTGGCCGTCTTTCTGGTCGTCTTCGCGGCCCTCTCGCGGCCCACCGACTGGCTGTTTTTGGCGGCGGCGGCCGTGGCGGCGCCCTTTCTGTTCGACGGCATCTCGCGGTGGCCGGGGCGTCACTTCAGGCGCGACGCCGGCGCAGGCGGCCGGGGTGTTGCGGTGGGGGACATCCTCAGTGCCCGGCTTGCGGGTTGGGTCCTGCTGGCGCTGATTGCCGTCGCGTACGTCTACTTCAACTACATGGTGATTGGCGGTCCGCCGTACATCTATCCGGATTCTCTCCAGCTGACGGTGGAGGCATTCACGGCGGGCGTCCACTCGGCGTGTCCGGTGGTGGACGACGGGCTCCGTGCGGCGGCCACGCTCGAAGGCTCCTCGTGGTACGTGGTGACCCGCGCGGCGACCGCGTCGTGGACGCCCGACGGGATCCGGGTGGTCGTGTGGATCGGATTCTTCCTGAATGCCGTGCTGGCGATCGCCGGGTTCGTCCGCGGGCTCGAGGGCTGCATGCTGGCGGCGTGGCGAATCGGCGCTCGGAATCGTGAGTCGTCGCCCGAAATCGAAGGGGGGGTGACAGATGTCGAACAAGCACGCGAATGACGGCGAGGTGGGCCGGGAGACTTCCGGGGCGGGACGGACGGCGTGGGCTGGGCGGGCGATGCTCGCGCTCGTTCCGCTGGCGGTGCTGGTGGCGACAGGCCATCAGATGCTGCAGCTACGCGCGGAGGAACGCTGGCGGGAATTCTCCGAGGAGTTTAGCCGGGCTCCGTTACCGGAGACGCACCGTGCCATCGACGCGGGGGTCGAAGAGGCCTTCGCGCCCGTCTACGCCGCGATCCCGCCGCTCCTGGACTGGCATTATTCGTTCATTGGACAGTATGCCGAGCTGGGTCTGGCGCTGACCGGAAGACTGGAGGAGGAGATCGAGTCGCGGCTCTTCGGGGAGCTGGAGGAGGGCATCAGCCTCGTGGCTGACGATGTCGGCCGCGTGATGCAGGAGGAAGTGCTCGCCGAAATCGAGCGCTGGTTCAGCCGGGAAGCGGCGGCGCTCCCACCGGGGTTGAGCAGGGGGCGCGGGCGCGCGCTGGAGACGCTCCTGCAGGACGCCAGGCGTCATTTCGTGGTGTCCGTCGGTCCGACGGCTGTCGGGGCCGCGATGGCCGGCGTGGGCACCTCGGTCGGTGTGAAGGCTCTCACAACCGGGTTGGCCGAAAAGCTGGCAGGGGGTGCGGCGCTCCGGGCGGCAGGTCCCGTCCTGGGCCGGGCGGCGGGCTTCATCGTGGCTGCCGCCGCAGGGGTTGGTATCGACATCGCGCTGCGGAAGCTGGACGAGTTGCTCAACCGAGACGAGCTCGAAGAGTCATTGACCGCGCTGGTGGACGAGGAGAAGGAGAAGGTGAAGGCCGTGCTGTCGAGTGCTGTTGACGAGGTCAAAGTGACGGCGCTGGGGGACTTTGTTCCGTCGCAGTTGCGGTGAGGCGCAGTGGGGTGGGGGGCGGTGGGGTAGTTTGGTGAGGGGCCGGATGTCAAGGCGGGTTTACATTATGTAATGTTAAGTTGTCTTTTGCGGGGATGCTCAGCTACTTGGGGTCTGCAAGACGTGCCGTCGCTTGAGACGATCCGCAGCACCTGGTAGGTTCCCGCCAGAAGCTCCTGCCAAGCGACCCTCGCCCCAACCCGGATCGAGAGAGGGAAGACATCGGCCATGGCGAAAGCCGTCTTGACCACGAAGGTCGATCCGTCATACGACGATCTGCCTGAAGATCGGTACCACTTCCCACGCACCTACCTCAACGCCGCGCGGGAGGCAATCGGCGACTGGATCGTCTACTACGAGCCTCGCCGTGTCAGTGCCGACCTGTCGAGCAGCGGAGGGCGTCAATCCTATTTCGCGACGGCCCGGATCATGAGCATAGAGCGCGATCCGCGCAGAGAGGACCACCACTACGCGTACGTCGAAGACTATCTCGAATTCGACCGTCCGGTTCCCTTCCGTGAGAGTGGCTTCTACTACGAAAGTGGATTGCAGAAGGCGGACGGATCGACGAACAAAGGCAGGTTTGGCCGTTCGGTAAGGCTCCTGGAGGATTCCGAGTACAGCCTCATCCTTGCTGCGGGATTTGAGGCTGGAGCCGACGAACGAGAGCGACTCGGCATCCGCGAAGGGGTTCGCGGCGACACGGGTGGGCTGGAGCTGGTGGACCGGCCCATCATCGAGCGACTGTCGCGGAGACCGTTTCGCGACCGGGTGTTCGCCACGGGTATCAAGAGGGCCTACGACAACACCTGCGCGATCAGCGGTCTAAGGATCATCAACGGCGGCGGAAGGGCCGAGGCCCAAGCTGCGCACATTCAGCCCGTGGCCGAGAATGGACCCGACAGCCTTCGGAACGGGGTGGCACTGAGCTCCACCTTTCACTGGATGTTCGACCGTGGCCTCATTTCGATCGACGACGACTACGGCTTGCTGCTCAAGAGGAACGCGATTCCGGGTAGCGTGCTTTCGCTTGTCAACAGTGATCGGCGGCTGCGATTGCCCGATCAGGGGATCTACTATCCGCACCCTCGCTTTCTGGAGTATCATCGGGAGCATGTGTTCAAGGGTTGATGGTTGGGGTGGCCAGCCTTTCCCGGTCTCCATCGGTCCGTCAGGAAGTTGCTGGACACTCACACCGCGATCAGGTTGGTTTTGTCAGTGTGAGGCGGACGGAATCTGAGGACGGGGCCCAGAGGGGGAGGTGGCAGGAGGTGAGCGTTGAGGAACTGGTTCGTGAAATGGAGGGGACCAAGGGCTGGCGGCTGGTCGACGGGTGTATCAGCGTCGAGGGGCCTGGGACTGCGCCCGGTTTCTGGGAGGCGGCGGGGTTGGGTAACGGGTGATGGGGATCTGTTGGGCTGGGGTGGTCATCGGTGGGCGAGTATCGATTTGGAGGGACAAGTGTAATCTCTGAATTACATTATGTCAGGTGCAGTTTACATTCTGCCGCCCAGCCCACGGCAAAGCCGACCGATGACCGACATCTTCGACCCCGAGAAACGAAGCCAGATCATGTCACGCATCCGGGGCCGAGACACCAGGCCGGAGATGATTGTTCGCCGGATTGCGCACGGACTTGGGTTTCGCTTCCGCCTCCACCGCAAAGACCTTCCGGGTCGCCCCGACATCGTTTTCCCGCGCCACCAGGCCGTCATCGTGGTTCATGGATGCTTCTGGCACCGACATCCTGGCTGCAAGCGCGCGTCCAGCCCCAAAACGCGCGTGCGATACTGGCAGAACAAGTTCGAGGACAACGTCGTCCGCGACAAACGCAACGAAACGGCGCTGCGCGATCTTGGCTGGAAGGTCATGGTGATCTGGGAATGCGAGACGAAGGATCACGAGGCCGTCGCGGCCCGCATCGAATCGTTCCTGCGGCGGGACGAGAGCGAGCCCGACGAGGGATGGGGGGCATGATGCGGACGCGCGTCATGCTTTGTGGTGACAGGGGGGGTAGCGGTGCGGAACCAAAGGCAGCGGGTGCCCAGATCAGCTTTCCCGCTTTCCGAAGCGCTCGGAACGCCTAAGCCATTCCGACTTGTTGAGGGGCACCCGGGACATTCTCTCCGCAATCGACTGTGCTATCGACTGGGCGAATTCCGCCTTGAGCTCGCCCACCCATAGGTACTCGCCCCCGGAGACATCCTTGAACGTGAAGGGTTGACTCGGCTCGCCGCCCGTGGCCAGCACGCACTCGTGTTCCGGGTCGGGCAAGAAGTCCTCGATGATCCACCGAGACGGATTCATGGATATGGTCAGGCGCCGATGCTCATTGTCTTGGGTCGGCACAACAAGTTGCGGTGTGTCGGACTTCGGATCCGAGAGCGGGAGAAAGAGAAACGATGACGGCCCCTTCAGTCGGACGCTGTCGCATCTCGGAGTGACGCAAAGGAGGGTTGCCTCGGTTTCTGCCCCCACTGGCCGAACGACCGTTCCCATCGACAGCTGTGGTAGAGTTCCCTCAAGCACCTGCCGGAAGCTCATCACCGACGCCAAGCGGCGATCCAGCTCCCGGCTGTCGCCGTCACCTCCCGAGAATCCGCGCGAGAGAATGACATGGTCCTTGCCCGCCGTCCTGAGCGGTCCGGGCTTCTCTTCCACCCCGTGCGCCAGCATTTCCAGGACCTCGGGCAGGGACATTTCCTTGTTCGGACCGAATACCACCTGATCATTCTCAAATCGGTCGGCGAGCCAATGCTCGATCGCCTCGATCCCCGCAGGCTTCCTCTCGCCCACCGCGTCCTCCATGATTCCGTGCAGCTCGCTGGCGATCTGTTCCACCATGTGCTGCCCGGCGTCCGGAGGCTGCGGAAGGCTGGCACGGTGGGCGAGGAAAGCAGGGTCGAGGCTCCGCCCGAAGCGTTCCAACACCCGGTATTCGTTGTCCCGTACCGACGCAAGCGCCGTAAGAACCAAGCTTGGCAAGAGCCCTTCGACCATGTCGGCGAAGTCGCCGATGAGTCGGTCCGCCAACTCGGCTTCCTGCACCACTCCGTTCAGGTCGCGGGCACCGGAACCGGGTTTGCCGTACACCACGATCCGGCATGATCCGTAGTCGATCGGACCCCCGTCTTCGTCGCTGACGGATACCGTCCGATAAGGCGCATCGAGACGTCGTAGGCTTTCCGCTATCTTGTCGCGGATCGCTTCCCGGTCGGGTTCCCCGGTGTAGAATGCGACCAGCCGGAGTCGGTGGCGCTGGTCGTCCTTCAGGATCCCGTGCAACAACGGCAGGGCGTCGGCCCCGCTCTCCCGATCCAGTTTCCAATCGAGGATCACTATGTCTACGCGAGCCACGGCCGTGGCCAGATCTTGCTCTCGTAGCCCCTGTCCTACCTCGTGTGGGGAGAGCACGCCGCAGACCATGCCCTGACGGGCGAACGACCATGTGATCGGGTCAATATCAAGCGGCCGGGGCGCGTCGGTCTCGAGATCCGTCGACTTGCGCGGTCGCTGCCTCTCACGCCTTCCGGGCGGAGTGAGACCTCCGTGGACGGGCGTGTCGCGAGCCACAGACAACTCGTCGTCAACGACCACCGCTGTCAGGAGAAACCGTCGGGCGATCTCGCGGAAATGCTCCGAAAAGCTAGCCGGCATCGCTCTCGCTATCGGCCTTGATCGGACGAATGAGAAATGTCGCCCCCTGCTTCGCCCCATCCTCAAGCGTAAGGTCGTAGCCGGCTTCGCGTAGCGTCAGCCGGGAAATGTGCAAGCCCATGCCGCGTCCCCCCGCACCCGTTCCAGCTCGCGTTCCAACTCGTCAATCTTGCCGGCATGGCAGATCCGGACAGTGCCGAGCGCGCTACCGTCGACCTCCTCTTCTTCCCCACCGGGGGAGGGAAGACGGAGGCCTATCTGGGACTCGCGGGCTTCGGGATGGTGCTCCGGCGCCTTCGCAACCCGGAACACGGCGGCCACGCGGGCGCGGGCGTCAGCGTAATCATGCGCTACACCCTTCGCCTGCTGACTCTCGACCAGCTTTCACGTGCCGCCGGGCTGGTGTGCGCCCTGGAACTCGAGCGGGCCGAGGATCCCGACCGGTACGGTGAGTGGCCGTTCGAGATCGGTCTCTGGGTCGGGAAAGCTGCCACGCCCAACAAGATGGGGTCGAAGGGCGAAAAGCGCGGAGACACCGCGCGCCGAAAGACCTTCAAATTCCAATCCAATCCTCGGGCCAATCCCTCGCCGATTCCGGTTGAGAGGTGTCCCTGGTGCCGGACGCGGTTCACCGGCGAGTCCTTTTCCCTTCTGCCGAACACGGACCGGCCCAGCGACCTCCGGGTCGTGTGCACCAACTTCGAATGCGACTTCTCCGGTGACCGCCCCCTGCCCATTGTGGGCGTTGACGAGCCGCTCTACCGCAGACTCCCCGCTTTCCTGATCGCGACCGTGGATAAGTTCGCTGCCTTGCCATGGGAAGGCCCGGCCGGCGCGCTGCTGGGGGGCTCCGAACGGTACGACTCGGAAGGTTTCTATGGCCCCCTCACTCCCGGTCGGGGGACAAGGCTGGATTCACCCCTGCTCCCGCCCGACTTGGTGATCCAGGACGAGCTCCACCTGATCACGGGACCCCTGGGGACGATGATGGGCCTCTATGAGACCGCGATCGAAGGGCTTTGCATGAGTGGTTCACCTGGGCGGCTGGCCAAGCCCAAGATCGTTGCCTCAACGGCTACGGCACGAAGGGCGTCCGACCAGGTCCAGGCCGTCTTCGCCCGAGCGGAAACCCGGGTGTTTCCACCGCCGGGGCCTAGCCGGCGAGACTCGTTCTTCGCGGTTACCGTTCTGGCCAGCAAGGTTCCGGCGCGGCGGTACCTCGGTATCGCGGCGGCCGGACGGAACCCCAAGGTCATCATGAGGCGCGTCATGCTGGCGCTCATGGCGGGCGCGGAGACGCACTACCGTGCCGCAGGCGGTCGGGAGAACACGGAGAACCCCGCCGACCCCTACATGACTCTGCTCGCCTACTTCAACAGCCTGCGGGAACTCGGAGGTGCACGGCGAATCGTGGAAGAGGAGGTACAGAACACCCTCAAGGGGCGGGGCGGCCGCCGTCGCCTGGGCGAGAAGACGGGACTGTTCCGCGACCGGAGTCTGCGAAGGGAGGTCCTCGAGCTCACTTCACGGGAAACCACGGACAAAGGTCGCGACCGCCTTCCAGCGGCTCGCCAGCACATTCGACAAGGACGACCGGGTTGACTGTGCCCTGGCCACCAACATGATCTCCGTTGGCCTGGACGTGTCCCGGCTTGGACTCATGGTCGTCTGCGGACAGCCGAAGACCCATTCCGAGTACATCCAGGCGACCAGCCGTGTAGGGCGAGCCGACCAAAAGCCCGGTCTCGTGGTCACATTGCTCAACTTTCACAAGGCGAGGGACCGTTCCCACTACGAGCGTTTCCGCCACTACCACGAGACCTTCTACCGCTCGGTCGAACCCGCCTCCGTGACCCCGTTCGCGGCCCGGGCGCTGGACCGGGGGTTTGCCGGCGCGCTCGTGGCCCTCGCCCGTCATTCGGAACCGGTGCTGACACCTCCGCAAGGTGCTGAAGCGATCAAGACCGTTCGGGCGGAGCTTGAGGAGCGGTTGCAGAGGGTCTTCCGCGAGCGGCTCGAAAACCAGCCGATCGATGATCCAGACGAGCGAGAGGAAGTCGCCGAAGCGGTACGGAGTCGTGTCGTGGACCTGCTGGACTCATGGACGAAGATCCTTGACGACTATCAAGCAAACGGGGTTGAACTCCAGTACCAACAGTACGAGGTGCGGACGGCCAAGCCGCTGCTTCGCTACGCGCTGGACCAGCAATTCGAGTCCGAGCATCATCGGAAGTTCCGCGCCAACCGTTCCCTGCGGGACGTGGAGCCCGAAGTGCATGTCTACGTCAAGGACCTCAAGGATATGGGGGGGTCGGCATGAACCCGAAGTCGACCGGTCAGATTCGGCGCAGCCAGGTCGTCACCACCTACGGCCCAGGGTCGTTGATCGACCTCCCGCGCGACTCAGCGATCATGGCCGGGGTGGACGGCTGGGTGCACCCGCTGGAGCGGCTCGATGAGCCTCGGCTTCAGCGCCTCCTGTCGCGCATGACCGACGTTGCGCACCCGGACCTCTATGTCCCGCCTACTCCAGATCCGACCGAGTTCTGGAAGAAGGCTCCAAAGGGAATCGACGCCTTCCGCTTCCCCGAATGGTTTGTGGTTCAGGACTCCGGATTGACGGGTGGTGAACGGCCCACGTCTGTGAAGCCCCGTTCCCGCCGGTTCGTGCACCGAAAGGCGCTGGACGACAAGCGCCGGTTCGACCGCAATCCGGTCGTGGCCACGCGCTTCGTTAGAGCTTGTCCGAATGGCCACGTCGACGACCTGAATTGGAAGGAATTCGCGCACAGTGGCCCCACGAAGTGTCTCGGCCACCTGTGGCTCGACGAGTCGGGTGCGACGGGGGAGCTGGCCAACCTGCGGGTCCGGTGCGACTGCGGGAAGTCGCGATCGATGATCGAAGCCAACGACATCTCATCGAATCCGCTGGGCACTTGCGAAGGGGCGCGGCCGTGGCTGGGGCCGAACGCGAACGAGGACTGCAATCAACCGAGCCGTCTGCTGATCCGAACCGCGACCAACGCATACTTCCCGCTTCTGGTGCGCACCCTGTCGATCCCCGACAAGGCGGCGGCCATTGACAAGGTGGTCGCCGAGCTGTGGAGTGACTTGATGATCGTCAGCGATTCCTTCGGCCTCGGCTTTATCAAGCAGAAGCCCAACGTCGCGGAGGCGTTGCACGGGTTCGCAGACGAGGATGTGCTCGACGCGATTGACCGTCGGCGGGAAGGTTCTCCCGGAGACCAGTCCGTCAAGGCGGTTGAAATCGAGGCAATGCTCGCGGTTCCGGAAGGCTTCGGCGACGATGTGCCGATTGACCGCGACTTCCACGCGCGGAAGCTACCGCAACACCTGCGTAAGGACCTCTACCGGAAGGAAATCGAGGCGATAGTGCAGGTTCACCGCCTGCGCGAAGTCCTGGCTCTTGCGGGATTCACGCGCCTTGAGGCGCCGATGCCCGACATTGACGGCGAGTACAGGGCCGACGTGAAGCGGGCCGAGATCTCCAGGGATCCTGCGTGGTTCCCGGCAGTGGAGAATCGCGGTGAGGGGGTTCTGCTCCATGTCTCATCGGTGGCGGTGCGCCAATGGCGGCGGCGCTCCGGCGTGGTCGAACGCATCAAGGCACTCAAGACCGGCTATGACCAGTGGGCACCGCAGCGAAACAAGCCCCCCGCCTTTCCGGGCGGGACATACGTGATGCTGCATACGCTCTCCCACATGCTGCTCCAGTCGATGTCCGCTCGCTGTGGATATCCGGCCGCATCCATCCGTGAGCGAGTGTATGTGGACCACGAGGCGCGGCGGTACGGAATCCTACTCTACACATCCAGCCCGGATGCCGAAGGGACCCTTGGCGGGCTCGTCCAGCAGGCGCGCTACATTGGTGACCACATTCGGCAAGCTCTCGCCACGGCGGCTCTCTGTTCGAGCGATCCGGTGTGCGCACAGCACTCGCCCGCCGAGAGCGTCGAGCAACGCTGGCTGCACGGTGCCGCCTGCCACGGTTGCACCCTGGTCGCCGAGACCTCGTGCGAGATGTGGAACGACTACCTTGACCGCGCCTTGGTCGTCCCGACCCTTGCGGACCGCGACGCGGCGTTCTTCCCGGATCCGGGATGGCCGTGACCGACGCTCTCGCGGCCCTGCCGAGCCACCTGCGGAAGCGGCTGGCGCAGATGCTCGACTCTGGCTCCCTGGCGGCTCCCTACTCCTCGGGCGCTGTTCTCACGGCCCTTGGCCATCAGGACGCTGCTGTCCTGTCCGCCCTGAGGCACCTCGCGGAACTCGGCGTGACCAACCGCGGTGCAGCCGCTTGGATCCGGGCCCTCGACAAAAGTGTGGCCCCCGCCCAGAAGCCGGATCTCGTCTGGTCTGGCCCAGAGGTCAGCGGTCTCCACGCCCGCGACACCCGTCGGGTCTATGAAGAGCTCTTCGCATCGGCCAAGCGGTCCCTTTGGGCAGTGAGCTACGCCTACTTCGATGGCCCCCGGGTCTTCGAGCAACTCGCACAGCGAATGGAGGAGGTCCCCGAGCTAAAGGTGACCCTCCTGCTCAATATCCACCGTGGCTACCGGGAGAAAACCAATGCCGACCACTTGGTCCATCGGTTCGCGGAGCAGTTTTGGAAGAAGGACTGGCCCGGTAAGGTACGCCCCGCCGTGTTCTACGACCCCAGGTCGGTGGACCCCGAGGTCCCGGGCGTCCTCCATGCGAAGGCCGTCGTGGCCGACGAGGAGAGCGTGTTCATCACGTCGGCGAACTTCACGTCGGCCGCACTGGACCACAATATCGAGCTCGGGTTGCTGGTCCGGTACCGGCCGCTGGCGCTGAGCGTGGTTACGCACCTGCAGGGCCTGATCGATCGGGGGATGTTGCGGGCGTTGCCGGGGTGAAGGGGGAGAGACTCACAAGATGAAGGGAGAATAGGAGATGGGTCAGATGTGCCCAATATGGGGCACTCCAGCTGGTGTTGTGCAACCGGGGAATCGACTCGCCCTCCTGGTTCAGTCACCTCGTGCGGGCGGAGACTACGAGATCACGGAGACGGCTATCGCGATGATTGAAGGAGGGGCCCTCGACGAGCGGGCGAAGGCCAAGCTCACCACGATGCTGATTGATCGAAGACACGAGGGCGAGGATCCCTCGATTGTTGACTCGATTATGCTCGAAGAAGTCAAGAACGTTCCTTTACTTGCTGACAAAGAGCGCGCGGAGTACTTGCTGAGGTACATTGCAGACCAAGAGTCGTCTTCGCCGGGACTCGCAGTGAGGATAGGCTACCCCATTGTTCCAGGGGCCTTGGCCCATTCGGAGTCTTGGACCGATAGTCAGGTCAAGACTCTGGTGTTTTACATGGAAGGGGCGCAGTGGGTGAAGGTGGTGCGTACCCTTGATGGCATGACGTGTAGCCTGACGAGCGACGGGCACGTTCACTTGGACGCAATGAGGGAGGAACCGAAAGGGCGACAGGTGTTCGTGGCGATGTGGTTCGACAGCGGGATGACCGATGCCTACGAGCACGGGATCGCGCCCGGCATTCAGGACGCTGGCTTCATCCCGGTACGAATCGACGAAAAGAAGAACGCAAACCGAATCGACGACGACATCATCAACGAAATCAAGAAGTCGCGGTTTGTCGTGGCGGACATGACCCACGGCGCACATGGAGCGCGCGGGAGTGTCTATTACGAAGCCGGTTTCGCACTTGGCCACGGATTGGAGGTGATCTATTGCTGTCGTCAAGATTGTATGGAAGGGTTAGTGTTCGACACGCGTCAATATCATCACATTGTATGGGAGACCCCCGTGGAACTGCGCAGAAAACTGGCGGAGAGGATTCGCGCACGGATCGGGTCGCTGGACAAGGCACTAGTAGCAAAAGGCAGCCAGGAAAACCCACTGCCTCGACGGCCTGGCGGACTACCATGACTCTATACGCAACAGTAAAGACGATTGAAACCCTACTGGGCTTAGTCGCTAGAAGGCTGGCGGCCAGATTTATGGATCGCCTTCTTTCCAGCGCTAGGGTCAAGAGCAAGATACTAGCGGGTCTTTTGAAAGAACCCGGTGATTGGATTGGTAAAGAATACGCCGTCATGATGGTGTCCTCCATGGATTTCGCAGATGCGAGAAAGGATGAACTGGTCCGAGAATTTCATATGGAGTTTCCGGGATTCAATGCGCCGGTTGAGGAAGCTCGCAAGTATATCGCAGAGGTCGAACAAGATGTTCCCAGAAGGATACTTGAGGTATTTGTCGAAAAACACCCTCGGGCATACAAAGACGGTCGTTACCAGAGATCCGTTTTGCTACTCTGGTTAAGGAGCTAACTCGGGCCCTTCGTGTTGGGAAATGGGGCTAACTAACTACAAGTCTACCGCACCCGGCATTCTGGACAAGGGCCGGCCTGTACAAGTACGGCAATCACCCACCCCCCGGCCTCCCCCCCGTCCCCCTCAACTTCGCCACCCGGCTTAGCAGATCGAACCAGAACGGCGCCCCGAGCGACACGGCCGCGGCAGTGAACAACCACCCGAGCACGTGCGTGATCCAGCCCCCCACACCCCAGCCCTGCAACCCGCCATCCCGCCCAATCGGATACTCACCCCTCCCAGGCAAGCGGAAACGACTCAAGCATGTCGCCCGGAACCCGGAGAGAGTCGGCGCTCTCCACATCGGAAGCGGCCGCCACCGCCTGTTGCGCAAGCGCATACCGCAGCGCGTCATCCTCCCAAAGGTCCCGGACGACATGGACGGTGCTCACATTGGCCGAGACGGCAACCACCGCACCGATCACGAAGATGATGAGCTGGGCCTGCCGCTGATACCACCCCGATACGCGGTTCATCCCCTCGTCGAACCAGGCGGCGACCTCACGGCGAAGGTCGGCCACCGTCTCCGCGCCCGCGTTGCTCAGGGCCCGAAGGGCCGGTCCGAGCACCGGATCGGCGCTCACCTGGTCGACTAGCGCGGACGCCTTTCCGTTCCCGGCGACCACGGATTTGCCGTTCTCATCGTGCGCCAACAAGTCCACGAGCACCAAAGCGAAGGTGCCCGATCCGATGTAGGACGGGAGCTTCTTCTCCTTCGCCAGCGTACTGATCAGAGGATGCCCATACAGCCGAGAGGCGTGGTCCTCCCCGATCAGGGTCTGGATCCCCTTCTGGAGGTTCTTCGCCCGTAGCCCTAGGACGCTGGAAACCCACTCCTTCACGACCGAAGCGACGAGGCTGAGGGTATCGTAGCAAACCACGCAATCCTGTAAAGCAGAGTTTCCACCATGTAAAGTCAAGTTTACACACCTGGCCCACCGAGGGCGCAGCCGATCAGCCTGAGGAAGAAAAACCCGGCAACACATCCCGGCTCGGACCAACGACCACCAACCCCCGCAACGCCTTGTTCCTCCTAATAAGCGTCAGGGCGGTCGTACCCTCGTCGTCCGCCGCGGACGGATCCGCACCGAGCTCCAGCAGCAGAGGAACAACCTCGGGATTCGCCCGCGCGGCCCCGTGAAGCGCAGTCGAGCCGGTCGGGGTCCGCGCTCCGATGTCTGCGCCTGCGGCGACCAGGACCCGGATGACCGACCGGTTTCGGTTTTGCGAGGCCGCCAGGTGCAGGGGCGTCCAACCGCTGGTTGGGTCGCTGGCGTTCGGGTCCGCCCCGGCGGCTAGCAGTGTCGCCACGACCGCCGACTCCGGATTGGACCCCGCGGCGAGGTGCAGTGGGGTCGACGGCCCCCACCCACCGAAGAACTGTGTGCCGGAGCCCACTACGTACACATCGGCGCCGGCATCCAACAGGAGCTCGACCACCGCAGGGTCGGGGTTGCTGTAGGCCGCTTCGTGCAGCGGGGTGGATCCGCCGCCGTCAACGGCGTGCACGTCGGCGCCCGCCCGCAGCAACAGAGACACGACATCCGGTGAACCGCCTCTGGCCGCGCGGTGCAGCAGGGTCTCACCTCCCCACCCACGCACGGACGCATCGGCACCCGCGTCGAGCAAGGCGGTGATCACCGCCGGGTTGGCGTTCGACTCGGCGGCCTCGAGTAGCGGGGTGGCCTCCCAGCCGTAGTCGACGCCGAAACCCGTCGCCCAGGCATCCAGCTCCGCTCCGGCCGTCAGGAGCGCGCGGATCACCGCCTCGTTCTCGTTGAGTCGCGCGGCCGCGTGCAGGGGAGAGAACCCGCGGTCGTCGCGGGCGTGCACGTCGGCTCCAGCCTCGACAAGGAGGGGGATAACAGCGGGGTCGCGTGTCCACAGTGCTCGCATGCCGCCGGATCTGCGGGCGTCCCCGCAACGTCGAATGCGCCGGGATCCGCTCCTCGGGCCAGCAGTGCGTCGGCCGCGCCGGGATTGTCGGCCTCGGCGGCCGCGTGGAGCGGGGTGCGGCCGCGGGCGTCCCGGGCGGCCACGTCAGCGCCGTTGTCCACCAACCAGGAACTGTAGGGGGGTGCGCCCGACGCCGCAGCAGCATGAAGGGGGGTGGCGCCTTCGTCGTCCACAGCGCGGATGTCCGCTCCTGCCTCTATCAGGGCCGCGGCGATCTCGATCCGGTCTTCGGCCGCGCCGGCGGCGGAGTGGAGCGGTGTCGTCCCGCGGAGGCCCCGGGCATTGACGTCTGCGTCGGCCGTCAGGAGCGCCAGAATCGCAGAACGTTCCCTTTGCTCCAGGCGGCGTGAAGAGGCGTCCCGCCGCCGACATTCCGTGCGTGCACGTCGGCGCCGGCCTGGATCAGGATGCGGACGACCGCAGTGTCGACGCGGGGTGTCTGTTGCCCCAGGGCGTACCGCCAAGAATGCCGTGTCGCGGAATAGAGCGGGGTGTTGCCGCTTGCGTTCTTCGCATGGATGTCGGCGCCCGCAGCCAGCAACGCCTCCACGGTCGTGGGTGTACCCTCTTCCGCAGCAGCGTGCAGGGGAGTGTCCCCCGATTCGTCAGGCGCGTTCACATCGATCCCGCCCCGGAGAAGAACGGCGATGGTGGCCGGACCCGTGTGACGCGCCGCCGTGTGAAGCGGAGTCTCACGCTTGCGGGTGCGGCGGAGTGTCACGTCCGCACCGGCTTCCAGGAGGGTGGCAGCAAGGGATGGGTCCTCGCGGTAGGCGGCCAGGTGCAGAGGGGTCCATCCCATGTTGTCCTGAACGTCGGGATCCGCACCCGACGAGAGCAGCCTGGCGAGGAACCGCCGGAGCGCCGCGGGATCGATGTTGCGCCGCTCGGCCACGGCGAGGTGGAGCGAAGTGCGGCCCAGCCCGTCGGGGGCGTTCACGTCCGCTCCCGCTTCCAGGAGGGTCTCTGCGACCGCGAGGCTGGTTCCCCATCGTTTCAGCGCCTGGTGCAACGGCGTGGATCCGTCGGTCCCGCGCGCATCCACCGCCACCCCCATGTCCAGCAGCAGTGTGACCATCGCCGGATCTCCGGCACCGGCGGCTTCGTGGAGGGGGCTGTTCCCCTGCCGGTCTCGCGCATCGGCGTCGGCCCCCGCCTCCAGCAGGAACCGTGCGATGGCCTGGTCTCCGGCGCGCGCCGCGAAGTGGAGTGGCGTATTCCCGTGGTCGTTGGAGGTCCGCGGATCGGAGCCCGACTCGATCAGCCGGACGACCACCGCAAGGTCCGGGGCCCGTTCGGGGCGGCGGGAGCCTGGAATGTAGTCGGCATCTCGTTCGTGCGGCCTTCCCAGGATCGCATGGTGCAGCGGCGTGCTGCCGTTCTCGTCGCGAGCCCGCGGGTCGGCACCCGACTCGATGCAGCGGGCGACGTCGGGTGCGAGCGCCACGCGGCCGAACATCCACCCGTTCCAGTGATCGCAGTGGGTGGGGTCGGCCAGCCGGCCGAACTTGTCACGGGCGGCCGGGTCGGCCCCGAGCCGCAGGAGTTCGCGTACGACCTCCGGGTTCGAGTTGCCCCACGCGTGATGCAGCGGGGTGGCCGCGTCGCCGTCTCGCGCGTTGAGATCCGCGCCGAATTCGACCAGCGCGGCAACCACCGCCGGGTCCGTTGCGTGCAACGAGGCGCGGTGCAAGGGAGTTGGGCCGAGGTTGTCGGCGGCGTCGGGGTCGGCTCCCGAGCGAAGGCAAGCGGCAACCTGCTCGGCGGAGGCCGATTGGAAGAAGTCCCAACTGCCCCAATCGTCGCAGGTCTGGGCGGCGGCGGGCGAGGGTGGGAGGAACACGAGCGCAGTGAGAGTGGCGGCAAGCGCGACTGTACGCGGCTGGAACGAGGAAGCGGCGAAGGTGGCGGAGGCCGCGTGGCGGAGGTGTACGCGCCGGGAGTTCGCTACACCGGAGATGGGGGTCATGCTCGGCTCTTGACTTGCAGGTGGCTCGAGTGCGGGTGCTCCAGGGTATCCTACACCGATGCGCTGGTATTGGCCCGGCGGGTGATCTGGTCGAGGGCTGTCCAGCAGCGAAACGAAGCTCAGACGGCACGCCGCCGAAGTAGGCGAACGACGCTTCCAGCCCGCGCATCACGACCGGCTTCTCCCCGTGGTCAGGATCTGTCGGACAGGTGCTGGACCAGCTCTTGGTGAGCGGCGACCTCAAGCGCGAGGGATCTCTGTTGCAGGTGCGAGAGGCCGCGGAGCAGGGGGACGCCGCCCGCTGAATCGCAACCCTGACGTAACGTCAAGGTGCGGATAATGTGAATCACGGCAAGAATCACCGCAAGCTTTATAAGTTGTTATGATACAACGGTATACGTTATGCCACTTGTCATCCCCTCTTCATACCCATTTTTCCGAACTGGATTCCACGCGACGCTGACGGACCTTCGCGGACTCGCGGACGGGATGGATCGAACCGATCAACGCACCTCGCCGACAACGGACGGGAGCCCCAACGAGAACAGTGCCCACCCCTGCGCTCAGGCCACCACGCGGTAGATTCGGCGCTCGAGATCGCCAGACAGAACAGCGATCACTTCCGCGACGAGGGGTCTCAATTCCTGCAATCGCGTGCGCCGTGCGATCATGATAACCACCGGGATCGGCAGGTCGGCGACATTCTGCTGGTACTCCAACCCCTGATCGACCGTGATGATGGAGTCGAATCCATGATCGGCCGCGAGGCGCAGCAACTCTCCGTTTCCGCAACCGACCCAACCCATCTGCTGCACGGTGTGAATCTCGAACGAACCCGGAAACGACGACGCGAGCCGGCTCGGCGTGGATTCGTCAAGCAACACTTTCATTTCCATCGCCCACCAGTGCCGTCGTGGCGCGCTCAAGCAGTTTGACGGCCTGGTCTCTCGTGACTGTCGGGTAGTCGTCGAGGAACTCGTCAAGCCGGTCGCCCGCTTCAAGATGCTCCATCAGTATCCTCACCGGGACCCGCGTGCCGCTGAACACGGGAGTTCCGCCCAAAATGTCTGGGTTCCTGTCAATCAGCTTGTCCGTCATGATTGTCTCCGCCCGGGATCGTTGGCCTCGGGAGTCAGCGATCTCTCGTTCCCCGTCCTTCGCCGCAGCCAGTCCAACACCCGGCCCGCTCCATCGCCGGGTGCCCGGTCTAACGATAGCTCAATCCCGCAGGTCTCCGCATCTCTGGGCGGGCTTTGCCGCATGGCGCGACGCCGACTCTGAGACGATGGTCGGACAGAGACGGGGCAATGGTGATTCCGACGACCCTGCGATTCCCGCGGCCAGGGGCTGTCTCACGCCCTTAGGGTGCGTAAGCCAGCCCACGCAACGTTGAACATCGCGCTCTGGCGGGGGGTGCTCCGCGCACCCCTTCGAACCCCACTTAGGCCTGCGCTCCGGCGGAGTTCGCGGCCAGGGGCTGTGTCCCAGCCCGTTGGTCTGACTGACACCACTGCCCTCCAAACCCGTCGTCCTCAAGATCTCCAGGGCCGCAGGTCCGCCGGGTTCCAGCGGCGCGCCAACTCCTCCTTGACCCGGTTGCGAGGCTCGACCGCCCCCGTAACAGCCGCTCGGCCGCATGCGGCTGCTTCTCCAGCGTTCCGGTTTCGCGGTGCTGAGGGTGCGAAGTGCTGGCCTCCGGTGTATTCTGGTAACAACTGGAACGACGCCAAAGCGCGATCGGGTCAGAAGCCCTCAACCCTTCATTCAATAGACGTGCCATGGGTAAAGTGACAACGCCGGGGCGCATAGTGGCGGGCGCAACGGCCTTGATCACGGTGCTCGCAACGACCGCCCGCCCGCTCGCCGCTCAGGAGGTGATCGAACTGCCGGCCGAAGACCGGCCGCTCGACGCCGACTTCGAGGAGATCTACCGGTTGGGCAAGCTGGATGGGGATGGCTGGGACACCTTCGGCCGCGTTGCCGGCGTCGGTTTCGACGGTGCCGGCAACCTCTACATCCTCGACACACAGGCGGTGCGGATCTCGGTGGTCGATCCGGAGGGCAATCTGGTGCGCCAGTTCATCGGGGAGGGGGAGGGCCCCGGCGAGTTCGGGAGCAACTCTTCACGCGCGCTGGAGTTTGCCGTCATGCGGGACGGGCGGGTTGCCATCTACGACCCGGGGCGCATCGGATTCGCCCTCTTCGGTGCAGACGGCGAGTTCGAACGCACGATCCCTATGGGCGGCGACCGCTGGCGCCAGCCGATGCTTTCGGACATTCAGGCCTTCCCGGGAATGGAGCGGGTGCTCTCCACGACCCGGGTCGTATACTTTTCGACACCTGATCCGGGGCCGGGACCCCAGTTCCGGTACGTCCTGAGCTACGACCTCAGCAGTGACGAGGCCGCCGTCGACACGGCTGCGACGACATGGAAGCCCCCCTCGGATCGGCAGGCATTCAGGCCGGAGCTGATGGCGGGCGCGCTTCCTGGCGGGGGCGTTGCATATTCCGACTCCTCTGCCTACGCAATCAAGTTCACCGCGCCGGGCGGTCGCGTGACCCGGATCGTGACCCGGCCGTTCCGGCCCAGGCCCGTAACGGACCGAATCAGGTCCGAGGAGATCGAGCGCCGGCTGGAGGCCCCTGAAAGCCGACAACCGACCGGCGACCCGACGATGCAGGCGATGATCGAAGCCGAACGCGCCAAGATCGAGTCCATGGAGTTCTACCCCGAAATGCCGGTCCTTCTCGCCCTGCGGACGGGCTGGGAAGGGACCATCTGGGTCCGACGCCGAGGTGAGGAAGCGGTGGGGGGCAACCCCATCGATCTGATCATGTCGGTAGCAAATGAAATGTCCGGTTTCTGTAGCACATGAAGTGTCCGCTTTTCCGTACCGCCGCCCTCCGAGGCGAGCGGAGCGAGCCGAGGGGGGCGGCGGTACCGCCTCACGCTGCCACCTCCGACCCGCTGAGGGTGTCCAGCAACCTGCCGTTCGCATCGTAGCGCCCGAGCCTCCGGATGCCGTGGAAGACGGCCATGCCGCCGTCCTCGTATTCGTGGACCTTGACCTTGGCTCGCACGTAGGTGTACCGGTGCGGCTGAGGCGGGATCTGCAGCGTCTTGCCCTTGTAGGTCACGCAGTTGTCGTTGCCAACCGTCCGTGTCTCCTTCAGGCAGAGGATGTCGGGCAGCTTGGCCTTCATCCGCGGCAGCAACCGGGTGAACGCGCGCTTCGCCTCCCTCGCCTCCACCGCAAATGCCGCGTTGAACCGCGGCCAGAAGTCCTTCAGGAACTCGTTGGCCTCGTCCATGTCGGTGATCCCCGCCCGCGCCAGCTCCTGCGGCAGGCGCCCCTGAAGCGTCCCGAACAGCCGCTCGCTCCGGCCCCGCGCCTGCGGCGAGTACGCGGCGATCATCTCGATCCCGAGCTCGCCCATCGCCCGGCCGAACTGGGTCGGCTTGTCCTTGTCCACCTTCCCGCCCGCCTCCGGCGTGTGCCAGTAGTGCGAGCCCCGGTCCGTGTACAGGCTGTCGAAGAGCCCCTGCACCTTCACCGTCTCCGCGACGCCCCGAAGGCTCGACCACGTTCCCTCCTCCTCGACGAAGAACCCCGAGTACACCCCGCTTGTCGCGTCGTCCATCGTCACGACCAGGTCCCACCCCTGGCCGGGAGCCCATTCGTGCGTCGAGGCGTCCTGGTGGAGCATCATCCCCTCCGCCGGCTTGCGCTCCCGCCTGAGCCGGTGCGCACCCTTCCTGCGCCCCTTCCTCACCAGGCCCGCCTCCTGAAGGCGGCTCTTCACCCAGGTGTACGACCGCGCCCCGCCGTGCTCGCCCGCGTAGACCTCGTGGTAGAAGTGAAGCACGTTCCACCCCGCACAGCCGTCCCGGTACAGCGCCTCCAGCGCCGCCGCCTCCTCCGGCGACGCCCGCCGGGGAGACGGCCCCGCCACCCGCTTGTCCTTCAGGGCCGCCAGCCCGCCCGCCTCGTAGCGGGCCACCCAGCGCCGGAACGTCCGGTCCGTCACTCCCGGCACGCTCGCCGCCCACGCTTGCGTGACCCGTTTTCGGCGCCATCGATCATAGATCTCTTCGAACCTCGCCATCCGTATCTCTCGCAGCATCTCCGCCCGGTTCATCCAGCCTCCTCGGTGACTGTTCTGAACCGGACAGATTACGTGCTACGAAACCGGACATATTATTTGCTCCTAACAGTCTTTGCCCACCGCGGCCGCCTGGTCCTTTCCGGCCACAACGGGCTTGCCTTCTCGTCGTGTGCCAGCAGGTCCACGAGCACCGACGCGAAGGTGCCCGATCCGATGTAGGACGGGAGCTTCTTCTCCTTCGCCAGGGAGACTCACCATGAAACAACCAGGTTCATTCTCCGAGCGAACTGAACGCCTGGTCCTCGCCATCATCGGTGTGGATCTAATGCTCCAGGGGGCGGAAACCCTACCCGCGCTCGCCGATTTCAAGAGGTTTATTCACTGGGCGTGAGTGGGCGTTTGGCTCGCCCTCACGGTCGAATGGTGCCTTCGCATCCGTCGAGCACAAAGCTGGAGGAAGTACGCATTCAGCTTCGTCGGAGTGGTGGACTTTCTGGCCATTCTGCCGTTATGGCTGTTCACGGGGTTGGATCTTAAATCGCTTTCGCATTCCGTTTGTTTCGGCTTCTTCGCTCAACGGCAAAGCTCGCCGCGCACAGCAGCGCCGTGGCCAGGCTCGCAAGGGCCTTCAGTTTCGCGAGGAATCAGGCCGGGGCGCTGTTCACAGCGATTCGGGCCGCTCCGAACGAAGCCGCTGGACCTCGCCCAGCTCGAACCACATGCCGCCGCAACGGGCGCAATGGTCGAGGGTGAGCGGGCCCGAGCCCTTCCCTCTTTCCCCGCCTTTTCCCCCGCCAAGGAAAGTCTTCTCCATCTTGACCCCGAGACAGACGGGGCACGGCCACCGTGTCTCGCTCACGGTTCCAGAAGTCCGCGCGCGGCTTCCTTCTCGGAAAGGAGCCGTACGTCGTGGAACGTGTATACGAGCAGGCCCGACTCGGTGATCTCGATGTCTGCCACTTCCCGCGCCATCAGTCCGTTCAGAAGCTCGTCGGCCGTCGTCGTGGGCACCGCCAGTTCCCCCGCGACCTCCACGGCCGTCAGCCGTCCTTTGTGGCGCACCGCCATCCGAAGGATCTCGGCTTCGAGCGTGTCGCGGCGGAGTTCCTCGCGCCGTCGGCCGATGCGGCGTCCAACGCCGAAGTGCCGCGCCAACAGCAGGCTGCCACCGACCGCCGGGAGTCCGACCGCGATCAGGAGCGCAAACAGCGTCCTGAGCGCGAACGGGTCCACGCTCGAGCGCAGGAACCCTGCCACCATGACCAGCGCCAGCGCCAGCAGCGCGCCCCCGCCCCACAGTTTTTTCAACCGTCAGCCCCCTACGTGCTCCAAGACCGTCCTGACGAACCGTCGGCAGTCCAGGCGACCACCGCGTTGCCGCCTCCCATGGGATCATATGCGGTGAACGCGACCGTGTCACCCGATCAGGCACCGGAGACACGTCATGAACCTTCCCTCCCGCAAGCTCCTCACCCTCACCACCCTCATCCTCGCCCCCGCTGCTTGCACAGAAACACCCGACCAACAGCAGACCCCGGACTCGCAAGAATCCCAAGCCGCCGGCCAGTCCTTCCCAACCCTCAACTCCGCCCTCGCCGCCGGCGATGTCGTGTTGGGCAGCGTCCACGGCAACGGCAGTTCGTCGGGAACCGCCCTCGATGCCACTCTGCAGAATACCACCGGCGCCACTCTGCGGTTGAGCACCCGGTTGGTCCCCGCACTCTACCTGCTGTCGGGCACGGAGTCGGCTCAGAACATGCTCGCGACACGGGTCTACGAGAGCGGTGGCAGGTTCCGCATGGTCGATGGCGAGTCCGTGATCGACCTGCCTCCCGGAGAGACCATCCCCATCGCGTTCAACGCCTATTGCGTGGACTTCGAGAAGGACAACCCATCCGCTGAGGATTCATTCACGCTCGCCGAAATGCCCTCGTGGTTGGCGCCACTCGCAAGCGGGATTGTCAGCTACGAGGAGTCACTGGACTACGACGCAACCGCGATGCGCCGGGCACAGGTCGCTCTGTGGCTGGCCCAGGGCGAAGATCCGCAGGCGGTCCGCAACACGTTCCGTGTCTCGGACGCCGATATGGAGGCGGCGGCGAGCCTGGGCATTGTGAGTCGGTAGCCGGGTCGCCAATCTGCCGCCGGGGTGAGGTAGGGCACCCAAGAACCGCGCCGGGGGCCTTGCAGAGTTCTCACCTTCCCTGCACCCTGACAAAAAACACTCCATGACTGAACGCTGTCACGGCGATCACGCCGCTGGCAAAGAACGGATAGTTGCTCCACGCGCCCCCGCGCGCGGTGGGGTCGGGCTCCACGTCGAAGAACCCTATTTCGGAGGGACGCTCCCGGTCCTCGATGCTCACGATGCGCAGCCCGGCTTCGTAGTTGGATTGGTACATGAGGTCGCCGACGATGTACAGATTGTGGTCCGTCTCCGCGGTTGTCGCCAGGTATTCGGTGGTAACGATGGGATCGTCGAGGCTCATGACGTCCCATACGATCGTCCGGGTTCTTGAACCGGGCCCGCCTTCGTCTCCTTCATCGTTCATATACAGGTATTCGTGGGCGTCGTCGAGCCACGCCTGGTGTGAGTATCCCACGTTCGGATAGGTTGCCACAGACAACGCCACAGGGTCGTTTTTATCCGTGACATCGGCAATGCTCAGCGCGGTCTCGTTGGAACCGAAGCAGATTTCCCTGCCACTGTACCTGGCATCGGGACCCCTGTAGATCACGCACATCGCATCATGTGTGTAACCGGTCCCGGCAAAGCCCGTGGATGGGTCGGCGAAGCAGCCGACAAAGCGCGGAGCGAGGGGTGTGCTGAGATCGATCATGTGAAGACCTCCGCCACAGGTTTCGCCACCGCCGCTGCCCCCCACGGAGTAGGCGAATCCGGTCTCTTCGTTGATGACGATGTTGTGCGCACTGCGGATTTGGCGATAGAGAAACGACGGTTCGAAGGTCACCGGGGGACTTGCAACGTCGCGGAGTTGCTTGAGATCGAATACCTGCATTCCGTGTGGGCCGGCTCCGTCGCTGACGATGAAGACATGATCCCTGTAGACCTTCAGGTCACGCCAGGTGCTTGGACGCGCCCCGGGCGTCAAGGGGAGAATTCCCGCGTAGAGCGGTGCCTCCGAGTCCGACAGACCAACGAACGAGGTTCCTCTTGAATGACCCACCAGAGCCCACTCCGTTCCGGTTTGCGGATCGGTCCACCCCCACATGTCGTTGACACCACCATTGATCGCGCCGATCGCCTCCCTGTCCAGCATCGAAACCAGGTCCACCCCGCTGCAGGGATAGCCCCCGGCGGATCGGTCACGGCAGGCTGCCGGACCGTTGGTCGGCGTTGTCACCAGCGTCGTCGTGTCGGTGGGAATGGGGATCGAGACAGGTGCCGTGGGCGTGCCCGGCTCACCGCACGAAGCCAGGAACACCGCGCCGACGAGCCAGCCCATGAGCTTTGGATTCCGCTCCTTCATGCGTTCCTTCCTTCTCGGGATCGACCTGAGAACGGCCTGCCAGCCGTTGACGTTTTGGATCGCTGTCAAAATCTAGCCGTTGGGAGAAGTTCCCGTGGACCATGCTGACAGGTACCTCCCGATCAGGCACCGGAGACACGTCATCAACCTTGCCTCCCGCAAGCTCCTCACGCTCGCCACCCTCATCCTGGCCCCCGCTGGCTGGCGCCACTCGCCAGCGGCGTTGTCAGCTACGAGGAGTCACTGGAGTACGACGCAACCGCGATGCGCCGGGCACAGGTCGCTCTTTCGTCGCCCGCCGCCACCCCGCACCTTGAGTCGGCATCCCCGAACCAAGCAACCACGAAAACCCACCCCAGCCGCCTGAAGCGTCACCCCCATGGAAGAAGCAATCCCCTACAACTGGTGGCACCTGGGCATCGGACTTGGAGCCCTGTTGGTCCTGGCGGTCCTTGCCGACTGGCTGAAATCCCGGGTCATCGCCAAGACCTTCGGAAAAGTGGCCTCCGAAGCGCGGATCTCGCTTGACGAAAGTCCCTTCGACAGGACGGTGCTCCGCCGGCTCGCCCCGATCGTGCCCGCGCTCGTGGTCTACTACGGCATCGTCCCGGCCCTGGGCCTTATGCGCACAGGAGCGGAGGCGGCCGCGGAAGCGCAGATCCTGATGCTCGTTTCGACTGCGGTCCGCCGCCTCGCCGCAGCCTACATCGTCCTGACGATCGCGAGGACCGTTGCGTCGTTGTTCGACGTCTTCAGCTCCATCTACCACCGGACCTCTCCGGCGTCGATGGCCAAGCCGATCAAGAGCTACGTGCAGGTTGTCACCCTGGTGATCTATTCGATCGCCGGCGTCGTTATCGTTGCCATTCTGCTGGGCCGCTCACCCGTCGTTTTCCTGTCCGGGGTCGGCGCGTTGGCCGCGGTTCTGATGCTGGTCTTCCGCAACACGCTGCTTTCGCTCGCCGCGAGCATCCAGATCACCTCCAACGACATCATACGGATCGGCGACTGGGTGGAGGTGCCGCATGCGAACGCGAACGGGACGGTGATCGACATCGACCTGCACATGGTCAGGGTGCAGAACTGGGACAAGACGATCTCGACGATTCCCACCCACACGCTTGTCGGCGACTCCTTCAAGAACTGGCGAGGCATGTCCGAATCGGGAGGGCGGCGGATCAAGCGGGCGATCCTGATCGATGTGAATTCGGTGCGATTCCTTGCGGAGGAAGAGGTCCGCGAACTCTCCCGGCGGGAAAGACTGCGAGACCATGTGCGGAACCAGCTCGATGAGACGGCTCGCCAGGAAGAGCCGGGAGCCGGCGACGATGTGGGAAGCGCCGACCGGCCTCGAGAGCTCACCAACCTGGAGATGTTCCGGGCCTACGTGGAAGGATACGTGCGGGCGCACCCGAAGACCCACAGGGAGATGACCCTGATGGTGCGGCAGCTGGCCCCCGGCCCCCACGGCGCACCGATCGAGATCTACTGCTTCTCGAGCGACACCGAATGGTTGAGCTACGAAGCCTTCCAGTCGGAGATCTTCGACCACCTCTTTGCGATCCTGCCCGAATTCGGCCTAAGGGCCTTCCAGGAAAGATCGGGGAGCGACCTGCCGCGCAGGCGGGATCCCCTGGGAGCGGGTATTCCCACGGGGCCCTGACGGTCAGGGAGCGCTCACCCGGTCACGCCCCACCCGCCCGATCCGCTTGCGGACCGCGGCGGGCAGGGGATTGTCGCCCTGTCCGCCGCGGCCCCACTCCGTTGGGCGACGCCCCTGTCGTCAGCCGCCCCTACGCCGCCCCATCATCGCAATTCGTCAGATCATAGTTCGGGTTGTTGGCCTCATTCCCCGGAATCACCAGCGACAGGTCCGTACCCCGCGTCAAATTGTCCTTGTGGTACTCGCCCCACGGGTAGACCGAGCTCGCCACGCGCCCGTACTGCCGCACCAGGCGCCTCATGTCCCCGAGCCGGTGCCCGGTATTGAACAACCAGAACGCCCGCTCGCGGAACATCAGGTCCACGCGCGCGTCAGCGGTGCCCGGATCGTCCAGCGGGCCCAACCCGACGGTGGCGCGGGTGCTGTTGAGCGTGGCGAGCCACCCAGCGATGTCGCCGGAGTTCAGCTGCGCCTCCGCCTCGATCATCCGCGCCTCGTTCCCGCTCGCCGTCTCGACCGGCGCCGCCCTGCTCGTGAGCTTGAGATACCGGTACATCGGCGTCTCCGAATCGAACCTTGACACGCCGACGAACTTCGTCGGCACGCGCGGATCGTCCGCGGTAGCGAAGTCCAGGCCGTTGCCGCCCTCGTTTTCCGACACGGAGTAGCGGTCGAGCTCCCAGTTGTCGACGTACATGAAGTTCTCTTCACGCGCCGAGTTGGTGGAGTGGACCGTCGCGTACACGAAGTCCGTCGGCACGCCCGAGACCGCGGCTGCCGCGGCTCCGTAGTTCCCCTGGTTCAGGAGCGCCCGGCCCCTCAGCACCTTCGAGAAGTTGGCGATGGTCGCGCTTCCTCCGGTGAACTGGTCGGCCATGGCCAGGCGCTCGATCGCCCGGTCCATGATCTGGTCGGTGCTCAGAGGCTGGCCGTACTCGATCTCGGGCTCCGACGTGCTGAACGGTAGTCCCGCGCAGTATGCCTCCCCCATCAGGATGTGCACGGCGGCCGAGACGGCGTACAGCTCGCCGATCCGCGGTTCGGCACCGGGGTTCGCGACCACCTCCTGTAAGAGCCCCGCGGCGTTCTCCGCCGAGACCCGCGCCACGTGCAGGTTTTGGTACATCTGGTCCCACGAGGCGTTCTGCGGGTCCATCTCCCGGAGGTCCATAGCCCGGGTAAGCGGGGGTGTCCCTCCGAACTTGAACTCGTCGCTGAACCACCCCACGGCCTGCACCAGACCGAGGGCGGAGCCGGGACCGCCAGAGGCCCCGTCCTTGGCCAGGGCGAACTCTCCGATGGCCCCGTTGTAGAGCGCCGATGCACCCTGGAGGGTCTGGAGCTGGTCGGGCTCGATGATGTCCGGATCCTGCACGTCCAGAATGGTGTCGCAGGCCGGAAGGGTCGTGATCAGGGCCAGCGCCGCGACGAACCGCCCGATGCGCCTCCAGCCAACCCGTTTCTGTCTATTCGCGTTCATGTCCATTCCCCTCGTTGATGTCGTGTTTGGCATGGGTCAATACCCGAGGTTGAATCGGAACAGGAACGTTCGCAGCTGGCCTGCCTGCACGAAGTTGTAGTTGGGTCCGTCCGTGCTGGCGCCGGATGTGTTCACCTCCGGGTCCCAGCTGGTGAAGTTGGTGATGGTGTAGAGATTGCGGCCGCTGACGATGAAGGCTGCCGTCCGGGCACCGATCATCCGGGCCCATTCCGGCGGCGCGTTCAGCCGGATGTGCGCCTCACGCACCTTCAGGAACGAGGCGTCCTCCGCGTACGCGCCGAACGCCCTCGCACCGGCGACCGCCCTCGCCTGCGCCTCGAGCGACACCGTGGGATCGTTGATGTCCCGGCAGTTCTGAACGAAGGCGCACTGGAACAGGGTGTTCACGTTGTGGGAGACAAAGTCTCCCTGGTAGTCGAGCAGTCCGCCGAACTCGAGGCGGTTGTTCCAGACCGTCAGGTTGGTGCTCAGCTGCAGGCTCTGCGTGGGGATCGTGCTTCCGTTGAACACGGCGGTGTCCGAGACCACGACCTCGGTCCCGTCGATCACGCCGTCGCCGTTGGCGTCGCTCCACGACTCGAGCTTCGGCCACCAGAGTCCGTACAGCGGGAAGCCTTCGGCCTGCTTGTAGCCGAAGCCCTGGATGGGCGTGACGCCTTCGCCGAGTGCCACCAGCTCGTTCCAGTTCTTGGAACCGGTCAGGGTGACGGTCCAGCTGAGATCGTCGCGCTCGATGATGCGGGCGTTGAGGTTCAACTCGAGACCCTGGTTCTTCACCTGGCCGAGGTTCTCGACCCGGGTCTGCGTCGCGCCCAGCGAGCCGGGGAGCTCCCGGTTCACCAGGGCGTCGATGGTGCTCTTGTGGTAGGCGGTGAACTCGATGTCCAGCCGGTTGCCGAGAACGGTGGCGTCGAAGCCGCCCTCGAACTCCGTCGAGCGTTCGGGCTTCAGGTCGAGGTTCCCGAGACCGCCGATGGTCACCGACGGCACGGAGACCCCCTGGTCGTTCTGCAGGATCGAACTCGTGACCGGAAGCAGGAACCGCAGGGCGGCGTTGGCGTCGGGCTGCAATCCGGACTGGCCGAAGGCGCCCCGCAGTCGAAGCGAGTTGATCCAGGTCGCGCCCGGAGCGTCCGCCGCGATGAACGAAAGCGACGCCTTGGGATACCACGCTGCCTCGAAGCCTTCACCGAAGGCGCTGTTCTGATCGACGCGCATGGCGCCGGTCACGTAGATCCGGTCGTCCCAGCTCAACTGTTGCTCGAGGTAGGTGCCCACCGTCTTGGTCTCGATCGTGAGCTCGCCCGAGTTCTTCGTCGCCCCCGCGTCGATGGACTGGCCACCCGGAGGGAAGACGAAGGCCGAGTTGAGCGTGCCCTCGAGCAGGTCTTCGTTGTACTGGGCGCCAGCCGATGTCCTCGAACCGATCCGGTCGGTGATGTCGAAGTTCGCGCTGCCGCCGAGGTCCACGGAGTACTTGTACTGCCTGAAGGAGTCGATGGCCCGCAGCCCCTGCCGCTGCTGTCCGCAGATCGCGCAGCCCTGGCCGGGCGCGTTGAACGACTCGTCGCTGTACCCCGTGTAGTCGAGTCCCACGGTGGCGTGCGTTGTGATGTAGTCCTTGGGCCTCCAGTTGAGCCGCCCGCTGTTGATGAAGCGGTCGGTCTCCCTCCACACGAGGTGCGCGAAGTTCTGGTCCGGTGGTGCGAAGCCGAAGGGGCTCGGCGCGTCGGGATTGGCCGTTCCGAAGATCGCCGTGCCGTAGATGCCCTCCAGGTTGTCCCCCGTCTGAGGGAGGCGGACTCTGCTCTTCACGAAACCGATCGAGATGTTCAGATCCATGTTGTCGCGGAGGTCCGCGGTCAGGTTGGACCTGAGGTTGACCTTGTTCAGTTCGTTCGGGTTGAGCTGGTCGTCCGGGATGTTCGTGGTGCCGCGCTCCTCGTACAGGAATTCGCGGCTGATCATCGGCATCTCGACGGTGCCGGTCTCGTTCTCGAACTCGGCCGACACGAAGTACCGCACGGTGTTCCCGCCGCTGACCTGTACCCCGTACTGCTGCCGGTGCCCGTCCTTGATCGGCGAGTATTCGGGCTCGGTGAGCAGGTTGCGCGTGAACAGCTGGTCGATCGTGCACTGGCCGGCGGCCTGCTGCAGCGGGAGGCAGCGCCGCACCGTTCCGTCGGGCGCGCGCTCCTGGGAGTAGTAGATCCCCGGGTACTCCGCGGGATCCTGGCTGATCCCCTGTTCGGCCCAGACGGTCCAGCGGGGCGGTCCGGCTTTCCCGCGCTTGGTGGTGATCCAGATCACGCCGTTGGCCGCCTGCGTCCCGTAGAGGGTCGCGGCCGACGGGCCCTTCACGATCTCGACGCTCTCGATCTCTTCCGGATTCAGGTCGTTGAAGAACGACGGCTCGCCGCCCCCGATGTACTGGTTGCCGCCGAGGGCGGGGGAGCCCGAGTTGACCCGGATCCCGTCCACGTAGACGAGCGGATCGGCCGAAAGGGTCGCGCTGGATATCCCGCGGATGCGGATGCGGGCTCCGGTGCCGACGGTCCCGTCCGACGGAATCACCCACACGCCGGAGGCCCGGCCCTGCAGGAGCTCCTGGAACGAGGTGACCGGGGCCACCTCGGTCAGCACCGAGGTCTCGATCTTGGTGACCACGTTGCCGATCTCGCGGCGGCGCTGCTCGCCGGTGGCCGTGACCACGATCTCGTCCATCGACAGCGCGGTGAGCTGGAGGACAAAGTCCCTGACCGCGGTCCCGCCGGCTTCGATCGTCACGGACTGGCTCGTGGTGGCGTAGCCCAGCAGGACAACCGTGATGACCTGGTCGCCAGCGGGAACGTTGTTGAGCAGATACCGGCCGGATTCGGTCGACAGGCCGCCGAGGGTGGTCCCTTCGACGGCGACCTGGGCGCCCGGCAGGGGCTGGCCCGCGGCGTTCGTCACCTGTCCGGTCACCGTGCCCGTCTGGGCGAGGGCCGGCGCGGCTGCGAGAGCCAGGGCCAGTAGGGAAAGAGAGAGCTGACGCAGGTACTTCATGGCTTCCTCCATTGCTGCAAGGAATAAGCCGCCCGCTGCACGCGGGGTAGTCGGACACCAAGTCATCCCGTCCACGTTGCGGGCAAACGTACCACGGGCGGGCGGATGTGGCCAGCAGGGGACCTGCAGCAGGTAACCTGGGGACCTTCCGCAGGGAACCTTCGGACCTTTCGCAGCACACCGAGGTACCGACCGTGTGCACACCGGGACCTCCGCAGGTCGGTCCGATGGCGACACAAGAGTCAAGGAGAAATCACAATGCATGAGCCGAAACTGCGGGAACTCTTGCAGTGGCTGCGCCGGGAACGGCTAGAGCTAGAGGAGGTGAGGTGCGGAGGGGAGGAGCACCTGTCGCCGGTGCCGCGCGTGGGGCTCGTGGGCGACCGCGGTATCTCGTGGAAGATCGCCCTGGGCATCTACCCCTACGAACTGGAGGACCAGTCAGGGGGGAGGTGAAGTGGGGGGTGTGCGGGGTGATCGTCCGGGTGGTGTAGGATGTGGGCGTGCGGCCACATGACGAGGTGACAACTGCGGCAAGTCGCCAGATTCATGCTGTAATCTGTCATAGATCGTGCTTATGCGGACCCAAGACCCTCCTGATTCACAGTAGCACCATCGCATGCTTGCCAGATTCTCCCATGAATCTGTCACACGACATCCTGCGGTTGCCCCGATCCCGACCGGGCCAACCGTAACGCAACCTCCGAGTAGCGCCCGCCCCTCCGCCCAGCTTGCACCTCCGCCCCACCGCGTCCACTTTGACCACTAGCCCTAAAATAAGCGAGTGCGATCCCAGAGGCAGGTTTTAGTTGTGCAGCGTGGCTTTTGCGGCCGGGTTGCCGCTTGCGAAGCTGCTGGAGGGAGCGGTTGCGGGCTGGCCGGCGCTTGTTTGCGGTCGCCGGGATGCGCGTTCGGAGGGGTGTTTTGATGCCGGGGGACACCGGTCCCCGAAGCGGTACTACCTTCACGGCACGGCAGAGGGGACGAGGCGGCGTCAGCCGAAGCCGGTCCGCTCGATCGTGTTCCAGGTGCTGAACAGCCGGTCGACCGAGGGCTGCCAGCCGATGATCCGCAGCGTGGTGCGCCGGGCCCGGCGGATGACCTGGCAGGGCACCAGAATGATCTCGCGGATGAACGTCCTGAACTCCATGGCGATGTACTTCCGGCGATCGGCCTTCAGGTGCATCATCATGGCGAACCAGCTCTTCAGGTTCCACGCCAGGGCCGCCATGACCATGTAGGCCCAGTTGCTCACCAGGTCGTAGACCGGCACCCGCATCGCGCCCACGCCGCCCTTCAGCTGCGCCACCACGTTCTCCTGGTTGCAGCGGGCGTTGGCGAGCCGGACGACCTCGGCCGCGCTCAGGTCCCGCCGCGTGGTGATGTAGAAGAAGTAGAGGATCTCGTCCATCAGGCTCAGTTCGCCCCTCATCTTGCTGATGTTCTTGCGCACCACCACCATCCGGTACGTCTTGCGACACTTCCCCGGCCGGTAGTCGTACTCGGCCACGTGCTCGAAGTTCAGCCGCTTGTTCACGTAGCCGCGCTCGCGCACGATCCGCCCCTTCACGTCCGCCCGCTTGCTCCTCGTCCTCCCCGTCCGGGACGTGTAGCGCGGCTTGCGCTCCAGAGGCTTCCAGTCGCCTTCCTCCAGCGCCTCGGCCCGCTTCACCATCCCCGGCTGGGCGTCGTAGCCGAAGATGAAGTCCGCCTCCTCGCTCCAGCGGTCGAAGTTGACGGTCAGCGAGAAGTCCGTGTCCCCGCGCACGCACACCCGCTCGACGTGGGGCGCCACCAGGCCGACCGCCCGGTCGATCCACTCCGCCGCGCCCTGGTGGCTCACCGCATTGCCCGGCCGGTTCACCAGGTAGAGCACCTCGCCCGTGTTGGCCAGCGAGACGATGAGCGGGTGGTATCCCCACACCCCCTTGTAGGACATGTCCATGCCCTCCTTCTTCTCGCCCAGCGTCGGCGCCAGCGTCCCGTCCACGTCGACGTAGGCCACCGGCGCCAGCAGGTCCCGGGCCCGGCCCGTCCACAACTGCGGCCGCACCGCGTTGATGCTCTCCATCAGCCCGATCACGTCCGCCTCGTCGTAGCGCCGCGTGAAGTCGCCCGCCGCCGTCGGGCTCGGAATCGTCTCCGCGCCCAGCGCGTCCATGTAGGCCGCGTTGTTGCGCAGGCTGCCCAGGTCCTGCAACCGCGTGCCCCCGCACAGCACGTTGAACGCCATGTTCAGCACATGATCCGACTCGAAGTAGGGCAGGTGCCGCTTCAGCACCTTCAGCCGCGCGTCGATCTCCCGGACCAGGCCCAGCTTCGACGCCAGCCGCCGCATCACGCCGATGCCCCCGTAGCTCATCGCGTTGATCCGCGCACCGATCTCGTAGTGGACCTTGCCCGCGCCGAACACCGGCTGCCACCGGGCCCTCGACCGCCTCGCCCTCGCATGCCGCGCCTTCACCTTCCGCCTCCGCCTGGCACTGTTCCTGCGGCTCTGTTTGTGCGATACTGTCTTCACCGGAAAGGCCTCCTGGTTGACATCCGACGACTCGCGCCGGACTGTGCTAAGTACAATCAGGATAAGCCTTTCCGGTACTCATTGGTAGATGCTGTGCACAAGTCACGCTTGTTTGGGGTCTAGCCCCACCCTGCCGCCAGGAGGCACCGGAATGATGGACAGCAAGAAGACCAGAGTCCTCCTCACAGTCGCCGTTGCCGCACTGCTGTTGCTCGGCATCACTGGAATGGTTCGGTTCCCGGCCATCTACTCGGCGACCAAGACCACATACCCCCGGGACTACACCGATGACGGCAGCTTCGTGGGGGTCACCAGGTGCAGGGGCATTCCGTACATCTACAGGTCATGCACCACCAGCATGGTACCAAGGGAGGCGGAGTCGGAGCAGCCTTAGCAGTGGCGGGTCACCGCCGAGGAGCCCCAAGCGACCAGTGACCCGCCCACCTTCTCCTCGACGATGACCGCCTTTTCCAGCAACCCATCGGCGGCATGGTGGCCGAGGGCAAAGATCTTTTCGTATCTCCCCAGCATCCCCTCATCCCCTGTTTCAGCCCTTGAAGTTCAAGGCAGCAGCCACCTCCGCCTGGTTCTCGTTCAGCGTGATGAACGCGAGCGCGCTCGGCGTGGGAGCAGCGTAAAGCGCGGTGGCTACGTGCCAAAGGTCGGCGCCCCGGAGGTAGCCGGCTTCGAGTATGGTCCGGATCTCGGCGCTCAGCGGCCGGTCCGTCAGGATCCATGAGATGCGCGAGAGCATTTCCCTGGGGACGGGCCGTCCCTCGCGGGCACACGCCGCGCACAGCTCGGCTTCGAGCAGGTTCGACGAGACGAGACGGGAGAAGCTGCTCAGGCGCCGGGCAAGGTCGTCGGCGCCGTCTTCGCCGAACGCGATCGCAACCAGAGCCGACGTGTCGACGTACGCGACGCTCATTCGCCGCGCTCCGCGAGGAAGCGGGAGAGGCTCCCGAGTTTGGGCAGGCCAGCCCTGAGCGGGCTGTGCGGATCCTTGGCTGGCACCACAATCCCCCGTTGTTCAAGCTCCGCGAAGTGCTCTTCGACGCTTTTGGCTCCGCGTTTGATCGGACGGATTTCCGCTACCGGGTCGCCCCGGTATGTAACGGTCACCGTCCCCCCCTCCCGAACCAGCCGCATGACTTCCGAGAACCTCGCTTTAGCTTCATAAGTGGAATACAGGATATTCATCTTCTAACCATTCTAACCAGTCTGACTAGTTTGTCAATGATTCCATCGGGAATCGCTGCCGCGCGCAGAGGGAAACTAAAGCTATCGAGAGGAGAGCTGTCCATGCGTCAGATCGTATCCTGCCTGAGAGGGCAACGGCACCGGCGGACTCGAGGGGCCGTCCGGAGACTCGCGTCCCGCTCCAGTCTGCCGGTATTGCTCGCGCTTGCGGCCGCATGCGCCGCCCCCGGGGACCGGTCGCCGAACGATGCCGCTGATGCCGGGCAGGCCGCCGAAGCCGCAGGGCAGGCCGCCGAAGCCGACCACTTCGTGCCTTCGATCCCCGGGAACGTGAGCTGGGGCTGGTATCCCATCGACAAGGAGCCCGTGCTCCGGATGCAGTCCGGGGAGACCGTTCGCGTGAACACGCTGACCCACGCGGGCGCGACCCAGCGTGACGAGCCGGTGGGCTACCTCAGGGGTCTCGGCATCCTGCGAGCGGAGATTCCCCAGGACGTGCTGGATTTCTGGGAGTCGAGGGAGGGGCGACCTCGGGAGGGGAGGAGCGGCCACGTCATCACCGGCCCCATCCATGTCGAAGGCGCCGAGCCCGGCGATGTGCTCGAGATCGAGATCCTCTCCGTGGAGACGCGGGTCCCCTGGGGCATCAACAACACGAGTCCCCGCGGCGGCGTGTTCTCGACGGCGTATCCCGGCTTTGCGGACGACGATCCCGCGATCGAAATCGGCCCGGGCACCCGCCATGTGATCCGCACCGGGGACGTTGACGGCGTGGAGGTCGCGTTCCTCGCGGACGACATCCATGTGCCGCTCGCGCCCTTCATGGGCATCCTGGCCGTGGCGCCCGACCCGGTCGTGGGTCAGCCCGGCGTGACCGTTCCCGGCGTCCAGGGGTCGAGGCCGCCAGGTGCGTTCGGGGGCAACCTGGACGTGAAGGATCTGAAGGCCGGCACGACGCTCTATCTGCCCGTGTTCCACCCCGGAGCCCTCTTCTATGTGGGTGACCCGCATGGCGCGCAGGGGGATGGGGAGGTGAGCGGGACGGCCATCGAGCAGTCGCTGACAGGCACTTTTCGCCTCGTTGTGCACAAGGATCGGTCCATCGACGGGCCGAGGGCCGAGAACGACGAGCACTACATCATCATGGGGATCGACCTCGATCTGGACCGGGCTGTCCGGCACGCCACCTGGGCGGTCGTGGACTTTCTCGTGGAGGAGAAGGGACTCTCGCCGGCCAAGGCGCTGTCCCTGGCAAGCATCGCCGTGGACTTCCGGATCAGCGAAGTCGTGGACCTGACGCAGGTGGTGTCGGGCTTCATCCCGAAGAGCGTGTTCCTGCGGTAGAGCCTGGCGCGCGCCAACCCGACTGCGCCCGCTACCGCCGGCTGCTCGCTGCTCGCCGCCCGCCGCCGCCCGCCGCGCCCTCACCGGATCCCCTCCAACTGGATTCCGCGCACGAAGTAGCGCTGGGTGAAGAGGAAGAGAAGCGCGATCGGCAGGACCGCGACCACGCCTGCCGCCATCTGGTAGGGCCAGTTGATTTCGTAGGTCGAGTGGAAGGCGGCGATCCCCACTTCGACCACGCGCATCTCCATGGAGCGGGTCACCAGGAGGGGCCAGAGCAGGTTCTTCCAGGCGTCGATGAAGGCGAACAGCGTGAGGGTCGCGACCGCGGGTTTCGCCAGCGGCAGCGCGACGCTGCGGAAGATCCGGAAGGCTCCTGCGCCGTCGACCCGGGCCGCGTCCTCCAGCTCGCGGGGCAGGGTGCGGAAGTACTGCCGCATCAGGAATATGCCCCACACCGACACGAGTTCGGTGGAGATGAGCCCCTGGTAGCTGTCGATCCAGCCGAGCGCGTCGATGAACAGGAACCGCGGGATGAGCACGATGACGACCGGAACCATCATGGTCGACAGGAAGAGCATGAACACCCGGTCGCGCCCGGGGAAGTCGATCCGCGCGAAGGCGTACCCCGCGGCTGTGGCGGTGGCGACCTGGCCCGCGGCGACGGCGACCGCGAACACCAGCGAGTTGAGGAAGTAGCGCCCGAACGGCTGCGCGGTCAGCGCCTCGGGGTAGTTCGACCAGAGCGGCACCGAGGGGAGGACGCGGCCGGACGAGAAGACCTCCAGCTGTCCCATGAGGGAGGTGGCCATCATCCACAGGAAGGGCGCCGCCATGGCCAGGCAGGCCACGAGGAGGAATGTGTTGCGCACCATCGGGAGGAGGCGTGCGGGCCGTCGGCGCTCACGCACGGGCCGTCCGCGCTCAGACATGGGCCGTCCGCCCTTCCAGCAGCCGGAAGTGAAGCCAGGTCGCCGCGAAGACGACGACGAACAACATCCAGCTCATCGCGGCCGCATTGCCGAAGCGCAGGAACTCCCACGCCTCGCGGTAGATGTGATAGACGGCCACGTCGGTGGCACCCAGCGGCCCGCCCTCGGTCATGACGTAGACGAGCCCGAAGACCTGGAACGACCCGATCACCGACGTGACGAGCACGAAGAAGAGGGTGTGCCGGAGACCGGGCAGGGTGACGTGGCGGAACCGCTGAACCGGGCCCGCGCCGTCGACCCGCGCCGCGTCGTACCAGTCCCGCGGAATCGCCGACAGGCCCGCTTGAAAGACGACCATCTGGTAGCCGACGACCATCCACACGCTGATCGCCATCAGGGTGACGAGGGCGGTGTCGGGCGAGCTCAGCCACGCCACGGAGCCCAGTCCGGCCGACTCCAGAACGCGATTCACGAGGCCGTACCCGTCGTTGAGAAGCCACTTCCACACGACCGCGATCGCGACCACGCTCGTGATGCTGGGCAGAAAGAGCACGAGGCGGGCCCAGCGGACCGCGCGCCGCGATCCCTGCGTGAGAAGAGCGAAGCCGAGGGCGACGGCCATCGCCAGGGGAACGTGCAGGGTGAAGACCGCAGTGTTCCGGATCGCCGACCACCATCTAGTATCTAATACAAGTGCAAAATAGTTGTCAAGGCCGGTGAAGGGGTGGACGGGATCGATGAGGTGCCACTCGTGCAGCGAGATCCACAGCGAGAAGAGCAGGGGCCCGAAGGTGAAGAGAAGCAGTAGGACCGCCGCGGGCGCGATGAACGCCCAGCCGGTGAGGATACGGCGCAAGGCGCGCGGACGCGCAGAGCGAGGAAGAAGGAAGAGGATCAGCGCGGCGACCAGGGCCGCGCACCCGGCCGCGGCCCCGAGGGCCACCGTTGGGGGCGCGAAGTCCTGGTAGGCGAGCGCGGCCACCCCCGCGCGGGCTTCCTGAGCGGCGCGGTAGGCGCCGAGGTCACGCAACGCACCCCCCGCCCACCCGTGCGCGGCCACCGCCACGGCCGCCAGCACGGCGGCCGCGGCGGAGGCCGCGCCGCGCGGATAGCGCTCGCGCGGGGCCGATCGCGCTATCCGCGCGGCCCATCCAGCTATGGCGAGAACGCCGAGCAGCGCGATGATCGTGGCCCGGCCCGGCCAGGTACGGCTTCGTTCCCGGGGCGCAACCGTGATCCAGGCCTCGGGATCGAGCGTCCCGGCGGCGTAGGCGGGTGCGGTGGCGGCGGCGCGGGGGGTTGGGCCGGCCGGGGGCGGGGCGGTCTCGGCGGTCGGGGCGGGCCCGGGGGCCGGGGCGGGCCTGGGGGCCGGGGCGGTCTCGGCGGTCTCGGCGGCCGACGCGGGCAGGATGGTGGCGCGATCTCCCAGGAAGGCGCGGATGGCCGCGGCGCCGTCGGAGCCGCTGGCTTCCCACAGCGCCGCGGCCATCCGCGCCTCGTCGCGGGTCACCTCGATGTGCGCACGGGTCACATGCCGCGCGGCCAGCACCAGGACGAGTGCGGCCCCGGTCGCCGTCGCGGCGGCGGCGAGCGCAACGAGCCGACGGTGCGCGGGGAGGTGGCCGCGCGGCCGGCGAGGATCGGGGCCCGCGAGCGCCCCCCTCCCCACGACGGCATCGCGGCCCGGCTCCGCCCCGTGCCCGGGGGCCTTCACCGCGCCAGCTCCCGGTCGACCCGGCGCGCCACGTCGGCCGCGCTCTCGGCGAGGGCTTCCCCGTTCAGGAGGCGCCGGTCCATGATCTCGACGGCGAGGGCCTCGATCCGCGAGAAGTCGCGCACGTAGGCGCCCCAGGTCATCCTCGCGCCCTCTACCAGAGCCAGGAACGCGGCCTCGATTCCGGTGGTGTCCGCCGCGGCGAATTCGGCCGCGACATCGGCCCGCGAGGGGATGGCGAGACCGGACCGGGCCCGCATGCGCTGCGCTTCCGGCGACGCCAGGAACCCCGCCAGCGCCACCGCTTCCCGCACGTTCGGCCCCGTGGGGGGGACAGCCCACGCGGAAGCGTATAGAACGGTGGTGGGGGCGGTGCGGGAGGGGTGGTGGGGTATGGGGAGGATCGCCAGATCGAGCTCGCCGTCTTCGACCAGGGCCCGGAAGACGGGCAGCGTCCAATGGCCCGACAGCAGGAATGCCTGCCCGCCCGAGGCGAAACGGGCCTCGCGGGCGGGGTCACCCTGCTGGACGTACTGCGCGCCGGGGGTCAGCCCGTCCTCGGCCATCCCGGTGAGAAGGCGGTAGGCGTCGAGTGCCGGTTGGCCGTCGAGGAAGCCGGAGGCGACGGTTCCGTCCCGTCCGAGTATGTCGCCGCCCGCGGACCAGACGAAGGGCACCCACTGGTACAGGTTGCGGGGGAAGTCGAAGGCGTAGACCTCGGGCCTGCCGTCCGCGTCGGTGTCGGCCGTGACCTGGCGCGCGGCGCGCTGGAAATCGTCCCACGTCCAGCCGGTGAGCGGAGGCGTGTCGACGCCCGCCCCGGTCAGCACCGCCCGGTTGGCGAAGAGGACCATGGGCGTGAAGTCCTTCGGGAGGCCGTGGAGAGATGCGCCCCGGCGAAACGCGTCGAGAACGCGGGGGAACACGCTGTCCTCGCGGAAGCCGAGAGCGTCGCGGTACGGGGCGAAGTCGAGCGCCAGTCCGCGATCGACGAAGGTGGGGATGTCGGGCGAATCGAGGAGGTAGACGTCCGGGGGCCGTCCCGCCGCGATGGAGGTGAGGAGCCGTTCCTCGTAGGCGTTCGGCGCGGATTCGAGGACGACGCGGACGCCGGGGCGGAGGACCTCGTAGCGCTCGGCGACCTGCTGCTCGATCTCGAGCTCGTGGCCGCCGGCCCAGAGCGCGACGCGGAGGGTGGTGGTGGGGGGTTGCGGGGGGCCGCAGGCCGTGAGGAGGAGGAGGGCGGGGAGGAGGAAGGTGGCCCGTGTGGCGTGGAGGCCGGGCCCCGGGGTGGGGAGGGGAGGAGGTCCGCGACGGATCATGGTGCTGGGTCGGCGGGGGCGGGGGCCGGGCCATCGGGCGGGGTGGTCGTTCGCGCCGGGGCCGGGTGGGGAACAGGGGCCGGGCCCGTCCGGTTGCCGTCCGGTCCGAAGAGGTGCGTGCGCCCCCACGCGACAGAAACGTGTACCTCGTGACCGGGGGTGACTTCGAAGGCCGGGGAGGTACGCGCGACCCAGGCCGCGTCGGCGGGGCCGTCCAGGTGGACGCGCTGCTCGCTGCCCAGGGCCTCGACGCGGACGACCCGGGCGGCGAAGTCGAATGGGGCGGGGGGTGTTTCGCCATGCGCGGGGAGGGTGACCGCGAGGTCCTCGGGGCGCACGCCCAGCGTGGCATGGTGGAAGGGCCACCGTCCCGGGAAGACGAACGGACCGCCTGCGAGGGGGCCGTCGCCGTGCCGGGAGAGGGGGAGCTGGTTGATGGGCGGGGCGCCGAGGAAGGACGCGACGAAGAGGTTGCCGGGCTGGTGGTAGACGTCGCCGGGTGTGCCCACCTGCTGCAACCGCCCACTCTCCATTACCGCGACGCGCTGTCCCAGCGACAGGGCCTCGGTCTGGTCGTGAGTGACGAAGATCATGGTCGTGCCGAGGCGGTGGTGGAGCGAGGCAATCTCGTCGCGGGTCCGCAGGCGCAGCCCGGCGTCCAGGTTGGAGAGCGGTTCGTCGAAGAGGAAGACGCCGGGGTCGCGGACCATGGCGCGTCCCAGGGCGACGCGCTGCTGTTGTCCCCCGGACAGCTGGCCGGGACGCCGCGAGAGGAGGTCCGACAGCCCCAGCATATCGGCCGTCCGCCCCACCCGCTCCTCGATCTCCTCCCGGCTCGCGCCCCGCACCTTCAGCCCGAATCCCAGGTTCTGGGCGACGGTCATGTGCGGGTAGAGGGCGTAGCTCTGGAAGACCATCGCCACGTCCCGCTCGCCCGGCGCGAGGTCGTTCACGGAACGCCCTCCGATCCGCACCTCCCCCGCCGTCGGCTCCTCCAGCCCGGCGATCAGGCGCAGGAGGGTGCTCTTCCCGCACCCCGACGGGCCCACGAGCACCATGAGCTCGCCCGGGTGGACATCGAGGTCCAGTGCGGCAACCGCGGTCACGTCGCCGAAGCGCTTCTCCACGCCCCGCAGGACGACCGATTGGGGCGCGGGAGTCACGGACGTGGCCCGGTGGTCAGGGAGATGTCCCCGGGGGTGGCTGCGGGTGGCGCGGGCGTCATGGCCTTGTCTCCTCCCAATCGACGTGAAGAGGCTCTCCGCGCACGCCGTCGTACCGCTCTCCGTCCACCACGAGCGTCACCCGGCTTCCGGTCAGCTCCACCGATACGTCACGGCCGCGGGTCCGCACGGGTCCCATCGAGACATGTGGGAGCCCGTGAGGCAGCGGTCGCACCTCCACTCCCCCCTCGCCGACATGCAGGCCGGCGATTCCGCGCGCGATCAGGTCCAACACCCAGGAGTGCTGGTAGTCGTCGATGCCCCGATAGTGGCAGGCGCGGCCGGTGTCCGGATTGTAGTGCTCGAAGCAGTTGGGCCGCCCGAGGTCGCCATCGGAGAACATCATGCGGACGAAGCGGGGGAGCATGTCCGCGGCCAGCTCCCCCGCGCGCTCGTTCCCCCGGCGCCAGCAGCGCAGCAGGCCTTCGATCACATGGCTTGTCGTCATGGGCCACACGCGTCCGTTCCAGGGACAGTTGCGCCGCTTCCCCTTCCAGATCCCCTCGGCCGAGAAGCGGGGGTCGTCCACGCTGGACGAGGGCAGCGGAAACCGGGTGCCGAATGTCGCGGGGTCCTCCAGGTGGTCCATCATGGCGTCGAGTCGCGTTCCATCGACCAGATCCGTCAGCATGGGGTAGAAGCCGACGGCGGCCTTCACCCCGGTGCGCTCGAAGGTGCGGCCGTCGACATCGGTGAAGAGGCGCGCGCCGGGCGACCACATGCGCCCCGTGATCGCGTCGCCGCTGCGGGCGGCAAGTCCCCGCCACCCGGCCTCGTCCCCGACGCGCCCCAACTCGCGGGCGATCGTGCCCAGTGCCCTGAAGAGCTGATGCGCGTACACCGTCACATCGATGCCCTTCAGTTGCAGCCGGGGTTGCCATCCCCTGACATCCGCCTCCGGGTCGACCGCCATGTAGCGGGACATGTACTCCTGGCCGGTCTCGAAGTGGTTCACGACGGTGAACATGCCCGATTCCTCGGGATCCCGCGACCGGCACAACCAGCGCGCGTACCTCGACAGACCCTGATAGCACCGGCCCAGCGCTTCCGTACGGGGGTGCATTCGGTGCACCGCCAGTACCGCGTCGCCCCAGTTCGCGTGGTAGAAGTCGGTGCGCTCGAGGTGATTCGGGTACAGCCGCCCGTGGAGGGAGCCGTCTCTCTTCTGGTTGTCGAGGAAATTGAGGATCGATCCCCACGCTTCGCGGCCTCCGTCGCGCCAGCGCATCTCCATCATGTGGCACTGTGCGCTGTAGGTGATCGGGACGTGGAAGTACTCGGGGCCCTCGGCAATCGCGGGATGGCGGACATGGCCCCAGTTGCCCTCGATCCGGTTCAGTCCGAGTCCGTAGATGCGGTAGTCGAAGTAGCGGTCGAGGTAGGGGTCGCCGGAGGTGAAGTCGGGGAAGCCGGCGAAAAAGGACTCCCATGTCGGGGCGGGTGTGCGGGCGTCCGGATCCGGGGGCCGGGTGTCCTCCAGGCGGGGCGTCAGCCGCATGCGAAGGACAAGGCGTTCCGAGCCGACAGGTACGGGGAACGCGGCTGCTGCGCGGATCCAGCCCGCGTCATCGGCAGGAAGGACCTGCGTCCAGGCCGGCGGATGTGATCCGGACATCTCCATTTCGACGGTCAACCGCTGGCCGGCCCGGTCCGTCACCCGGCGAACCCACCGTACCCCCCGCTCGGTGACGGTGAAGGTGGCGGCGGACTCCGCGGGCTGAGTGGTGAAAGCCACGAGGAGGCCGTCGCGGGCCTCGTCCGGCAGGGTCCACGCGGACTCGAGCACGCCCCCGGGCCGGACTCGCCGATCCTCGGTGGCCACCGGCGGTGTAGTCCCACCGCGACGGCTCCTGTTGCGCCAAAGGGCGCGGAGACGACCGGGGCGCCACGCGAGCGGAGGAGCATCGCCGTCCTCGTCGGCCGTCAGGGGGACCTCTTCGCCGTCGGCGTCCAGAAACGCCACGCTGAAGCACGGCGCCACCTCGTATTGCATGAGGTGGACGGGATCCCAGAAACCCGGTTTGTGTAGCCAACGGGGAAAGGGTGGTGCCCAGACCACACCGTCGAGCCCTCCCAGGTACCACTTGTCCGGGCGCTCCAGCGCCTCGATGCGGAGGCGGGGATCGGGTTGCCTGGAGACCTGAGGGTGAGGGGTCATATGGGGGTCCAGTGATGGCCGGCTTGGCAACGGGCACCCGGCGGCGGGATTCGGTGGCCCGTTGCATCATGGGACGAGGTCGCGATTCATGGTAGCTTTCGGATCCCGGCCTCGGTCTCGCAACCTGACCGGACGGGGTTTCCCGCGATAGATTGGGGCGCATGGCGACGACGGCGGCGGCCGAACGCGTTACGACAATCCGCGGCTTCCCTCGGCCCCTTGCCCGGGCCATGGAGGGGTACGCCAGCCGACTGGATATCGACACGATCCGGTCGGCGTACGAGCTTGCCGAGGAAGCCCACTCCGGGCAGCGGCGTGCATCGGGCGAGCCCTTCATCACCCACGCGGTCGAAGTCGCGACCCTCGTCGCAGAGCTGCACCTCGACACCGCGTCGGTGGTGTCGGCTCTGGTCCACGACGTTCCCGAGGACACGGTCGTCTCCATCCAGGGGATCCGCGAACTCTTCGGCGACGAGGTGGGGGCGATCGTCGATGGTGTCACCAAGATCGGCCGGGTGCGCTTCCGGTCGAGCACCGAGCGGCAGGTCGAGAACTACCGCAAGCTGCTGCTCTCGATGGCCCAGGATGCGCGGGTCATCCTGGTGAAGCTGGCCGACCGCCTGCACAACATGCGAACCCTGGAATACCTGCCTCCGAACAAGCAGCGGCCCATCGCCCGCGAGACCCGGGAGATCTATGCGCCGATCGCGCACCGTCTCGGGATGGCCGCGATCAAGTGGGAGCTGGAGGATCTGGCGTTCAAGTTCCTGGACCCCGAGGTCTACGCCAGCCTGCGCAAGTTGGTGCGCCAGCGCCGGCGTGCCCGGGAGCGGCACATCCTGGAGATGCAGCGGCCGCTCGAGGACGCCCTGGCGAAGGCAGGTGTCCCGGCGAAGGTAACGGGCCGCCCGAAGCACCTGTGGTCGATCCACCGAAAGATGACCACCCAGGACCGGAGCTACGACGACATCTACGACCTGATGGCGCTGCGGGTCATCACCGATTCGGTGCAGCATTGCTACGCGGCGCTGGGGATCACCCACGGCCAGTGGACGCCGATCCAGGAGCGCTTTCACGACTATGTGGCCACGCCGAAGTCGAACATGTACCAGTCGATCCACACGACCGTGTACGGTCCGGGCGGGCGCCGGTTCGAGGTCCAGATCCGGACCGCGGAGATGCACCGCACTGCCGAGTTCGGGATCGCCGCGCACTGGCGCTACAAGACGGAAGGGAAGGAGAGCGGGGTCGACGACGCGCTGACGTGGTTCCGCCAGGTGCTGGAGTGGCAGAAGGACGCCAGCGAGCCGGAAGAGTTCATGGAGTTCCTCCGCATGGACCTCTTCCAGGGCGAGATCTTCGTCTTCACTCCCAAGGGCGAGGTCAAGCAGCTGCCCGTGGACTCCTCGCCGATCGACTTCGCCTTCTCCGTACACACCGAAGTCGGGCTTCACTGCGCGGGGGCGAAGGTCAATGGGCGGATCGCGCCCCTGTCGCGGAAGCTGAATAGCGGCGACTCGGTCGAGATCATCACCAACCCGCGCCAGTGGCCCAACCGCGACTGGCTGGGCTTCGTGAAGACGTCGCGGGCGCGCCAGCGAATCCGTCAGTGGATCCGCCGCGAGGAGTTCGACCGCGCCCTGCGACTCGGCCAGGATCTCTTCCTGCGCGAGCTGCGCAAGGCCCGCCTCCGCAAACCCGACGACGACGAGACCCGGCGCGTGGCCGGCAAGCTCGGCTTCAAAAGCTTCAACGAGACGCTCGCCGCGCTGGCCCGCGGGGACATCGGCCCGTCGGCGGTGATACGCGGCTTCTACCCGGACGAGGACCCGTCCAAGGTAGTGAAGCGGTCGCCGTCGGCGCTGGAGCGGATCGCCGACAAGATCCGCAAGTCGAACCGCAGCGTAACCATCCAGGGGATGGACAACCTGATGATCCGCTACTCCCAGTGCTGCCAGCCCGTCCCCGGGGACAAGGTGATCGGGTACATCACGCGGGGCAGGGGGATCTCGATCCACCGGACCGACTGCCCCAACATCCTCCACCTGGAGAAGGACCCGGGGCGGCGGGTCGAGATCGAATGGAAGGCCGAACGGGACGACCGCTTCTTCGTGCATCTGCACATGGAGGGCACGGACCGGCGGGGGTTGCTGGGGAATGTGGCGCGAACGATCAGCGCGACCGCCACCGACATCCAGCACGCGGACATGCGCGCGACCGACGGTGGCATGTCCGCCGCCTTCGTCGTCGAGGTCCGGAACCTCACCCACCTCAAGCGCGTCATGCAGGCGGTGCAAAGCGTGAAAGGCGTGGTCTCCGTGATTCGCCGGGAGAGTTTCGGCGAGAGCGACCTCTTCGATGCCTGATTTCGAAATCAGGGCGCCCTTTGAACCCCACGGCGACCAGCCTCCCGCCATTGCGGAGCTGACCGAGGGGCTCGAGGCCGGGGCCCCGTTCCAGACGCTGCTGGGGGCCACGGGGACCGGCAAGACGCTCACCATTGCCCACGTCATCGCCGACTCGAAGCGGCCGGCGCTGGTCATGTCGCACAACAAGACGCTGGCGGCGCAGCTGTACGGGGAGCTCAAATCGCTGCTACCCGCCAACGCGGTCGAGTATTTCGTCTCGTACTACGACTACTACCAGCCCGAGGCCTACGTCCCCTCCACGGACACCTACATCGAGAAGGATGCCTCGATCAACGAGGACATCGAGCGGCTGCGGCTGCGGGCCACCTCCTCTCTGATCGAGCGTCGCGACGTGATCGTGGTGGCGTCGGTGTCGTGCATCTACGGCTTGGGGAATCCCGTCGACTACCGGGGCCTGATGCTCCACCTCGAGGTCGGCGACGAGGTGCCGCGCCAGCAGATCCTGCGCGGGTTGGTGGACATCCTGTACAAGCGGAACGACATCTCCTTCGAGCGGGGCACCTTCCGCGTGCGCGGCGACACGGTGGAGGTGTTTCCCGCCTATGAGGAGCAGGCGATCCGGATCGAGCTGTGGGGCGACGAGATCGAGCGGATCACGCGCTTCGACCCCCTCACCGGCGAGACCATCGCGGCACTGGAGCGCACCGCGGTCTACCCGACCTCGCACTACGTCACCCGGCGCCGCACGATCGAGGAGATGGCGCCGTTGATCCGGGAGGAGATGGAGGCACAGGTGGCCAGGTTCCAGGCGGCGGGGATGCTCCTGGAGGCCCAGCGGATCGAGACGCGCACGAACTTCGACCTCGAGATGATGCTGGAGATGGGGACCTGTCCCGGGATCGAGAACTACAGCCGCTACACGAGCGGTCGCCGGGAGGGGGAACGGCCCGCGTGCCTGATCGACTACTTCCCGGAGGACTTCCTGCTGATCGTGGACGAGTCCCATGTGACCATTCCCCAGCTCCACGGGATGTACAAGGGTGACCGGTCGCGCAAGCTCACCCTGGTGGACCACGGCTTCCGGCTCCCCTCCGCGATCGACAACCGGCCGCTCCGCTTCGAGGAGTGGCGGACGCTGGTGAACCAGGTCGTCTTCGTGTCGGCCACGCCGGGCGACTACGAGCTGGAGCTGTGCGGCGGCGTGGTGACGGAGCAGATCATCCGTCCCACCGGGCTCGTGGACCCGCTGATCGACGTGCGCCCGGTGCGCGGGCAGGTGGACGACCTCCTCGCCGAGATCCGCGAACGCGCCGAGCGCGCCGAGCGGGTGCTGGTGACCACCCTGACCAAGCGCATGGCCGAAGACCTCTCCGAGTTCTTCCAGTCGGTGGGGGTGCGAGTGCGGTACATGCACGCCGACATCGACACCATCGAGCGCATGGAGATCCTGCGGATGCTGCGTCTCGGGCGCATCGACGTGCTCGTGGGGATCAACCTCCTGCGCGAGGGCCTCGACCTTCCCGAGGTGTCGCTGGTCGCGATCCTCGACGCGGACAAGGAGGGGTTCCTGCGCAACGCCCGTTCCCTGATCCAGACGGTGGGGCGCGCGGCCCGCAACGCCAACGGCAGGGCGATCCTCTACGCCGACCGGATCACCGGCTCCATGCGTCAGTGCCTCGACGAGACCGAGCGCCGCCGGCGCGTGCAGATCGCCCACAACGAGCGCCACGGGATCACCCCGAAGACGATCCGCAAGAGCGTGGAGCAGATCGAGCTGTCGACCCGCGTCGCCGACGCCCGGAGCAAGCCGGTGGTCAAGGTGGCCGAACCCGAGCGGGGCTATGCCGACGAGGTCGACTCGGAGGCGTACATCAAGATCATCGAGGAGGAGATGGGGAAGGCGGCCGAGGCCCTCGACTTCGAGCGCGCGGCGGCGCTGCGGGACCAGCTGTTCGACCTCAAAGCGGCGGTGGGATGACGCCTGACCCGATGCCGCCACGTCCGGCGCGTCCGGCGCGCGAGGAGCGGCGGTCTCCGGCGGAGGCGGAATGACGCTGACGGAGAGCGAGCTCAACGCCTGGGGCCGCCGGATCGGGGGCGCGGTCCGGCCCCCCGTGTTCATCGGCCTGAAGGGGCCGCTCGGGGCGGGGAAGTCCGTTCTGGCGCGGGCCGTGGCGCGTGGCGCCGGGGTCGAGGGGCCCATGCCGTCGCCGACCTTCAACATCGTTTTCCGGTACCCGGTGGCCGGACGAGGGGGATCGGCGGGGCGGTCACCCGCGCCCGTGGCGGGATCCGTGATCCACGCCGACCTCTTCCGCATCGAATCGGAGGCGGAGCTGGCGGGGATCGGTTGGGACGACCTTCTCGGGGACGAGGAGGCGATCGTGCTGGTGGAGTGGTCGCCCCGGGCAGGGGACGAGGTTCCCCCCGACCGCTGGGAGATCGAGCTGCGGTTCGTCGGAAACGAGGCCGGGCGGCGCAGCGTCGACATCGAGCGCTTCGGAGATCCGGCGCTCCTTCCCGGGTTCCCCGCGGTGGTCGGATGAGCCAGGGTGCCGAGCGGGGAGAGCCGCCCGCGGGGTACGTCGTCGGGATCGAAACGTCGTGGCGGCTCGGTTCGGTGGCGCTCGCGGTCAACGGGTCGGCTGCGTCACGGCGCTTCCTGACGAAGCCGTCCGCGCATGCCGCGGGGCTGATCCCCGCGCTCCGTGAGATGCTCGACGAGGTGGGGGCCGGCACGGGGGACGTGGCCGGAATCGTGGTCGGAGCCGGGCCGGGGTCGTTCACGGGTGTACGGGTCGGGGCCGCGGCCGCCAAGGGGCTGGCGGTCAGCCTGGGTGTCCCGCTCTACGCTACGTCGAGCTTGCGGGCCGCGTCCTTCACGGCGGAATCGCTCGGGGCGGAGGCCGCACTGCCGGCCCCGTTCGCGGACGAGATCGGGGAAGGGTCCAACACGAGAGCGTCCCCGCCGCCCCTTCGCGGTGAGGAGCGGGAAGTACGCTACATGTTGCTCGACGCGCGGCACGGCCGCGTGTACGGCGCCTGCTACGACGTGGGCGCCGACGGGCCGGTCGAGGTTACGGCACCCCACGGCGGCACGATCCTGCACGTGCTCAACCGGCGTCCGCCCCGGGGCACGGTCTTCGTGGGAGACGGCGCGGCGGCCCACGACGCCCTCATCCGGGCCGCGGGCTACGCGTCGCGGCCATTTCCCGCCGGGGTGCCCGTCGCGGATGCGGTGCTGCTGTGCTGCTCGTGGATACCCGTGGACGCCGCGCACTGGGAGCCTGCGTACCTGAGGGACTGGCGGCCCGGATGACGGGGTCCCTTTCCTTGCGGCCGGCGAAGCACGAGGACCTCCCGGCGATCATGGCGATCGAGAACGTGGTCTACTCGCGGCCCTGGTGGCCCGAGACCTTCGAGGAGATGCTGGACAACGCCAACCACGACCTGCTGGTAGCGACCGCCGGGCCGGATCTGGCCGGGTATCTGGTACTCACAATCGGGACGGGCGAGGCCGAACTGGCCAACCTGGCGGTGGACCCGGCCCGCCGCCGGATGGGCATCGCCCACGCCCTGCTCCGCGAGTCGCTGAGTGTCCTGCGCCGCCGCTCGGTCCGGTGGGTCTTTCTCGCGGTACGGGCCTCCAACGCAGGCGCGACCCGGCTGTACGAGCACTTCGGCTTCCGCGAGATCGGCCTGCACCGCTCCTACTACGAGGAACCTCTGGAAGACGCCCGCATCCTCGCGCTGGAAGTCCCCCCGCCTCCCCCCGCCGACTGATCCTTCTCGAAAAGCTCACGCTGCACCCGGCCGGACCGGTCGTCGGCGAGCCGGTCCAGGAACTCGCGTTGCAGCTGCAAGAGCTTTCTCAGCCAGCCTGCCTTCCGATTCGGGGAATCCGTGGCACGACCGGGGGGCAACACCAGGACCTCGCCTTCAAGGCCGAAGTGGCTCCGAAACTCGTCCTCGACAGCCGCGGTGAGCGCTTCGCACACCTGCCCCTTCATGTGGTCTCGGCCGGGCTGGCCCAGGATGTTCCAGAGGGGGTGGCTCCCGCACAGATCAATGGCCGCGATCCGGGTCTCCCCCTTCAGCGCCCGGGCGACCACCTCGGGGATCACCGCGTCCGCCACCTCCAGAAGGTTGGAGTCGTCGTTGAAGGGGATCCAACTGCGAGGAACCGTGCCCCAGGGAATCTCGAGGCGAGGGAAGAAGACCTTGGACAGGGCGGCCTTGCTGAACGAGTTGGCGGCGAGCACAAGGCCGGTGCGGGTCAGCAGCAGCAACGGGTACCGGAGATGGGCCTCCTGGAGACCTTCGACCAGACTCTCCCGGTGCCGCGCAAGGCCGAACACGGCGATGTCGTACGTCTCCGTCTCTTCACGGGACAGACTGGTCTCGCTGCGCAGATACGCCGCTGTCACTCCGGAGTAGCGGGCGAGTTGGCGGGCGTCGATTTGGGCTCCGCGGCAGACCTCCACGAAGACCGTGTGACGCGCCTCGCGGGAAGCCATCGCGAAGACGGGCGGAACGGAATCGGGCCCCTGACCGGGGAAGCATCGCGGCACCCAACGGTCGCGGTAGCCGAGGTCACGGATGACGCGCGGGACCCCGAGCGACCCCCGGCACATGCCGATGAGGAGGTTCGAGACCAGGAGATCAGGATTCGAGTACATCCTTTCCGTCCTCGTTGAGAAGTCGTACGCGGGCGTCGTGGTGGCGCTGCAGGTTGGTGTAGAAGCGCAGGACCGTGCTTCCGGAGGTTGTCGACGGGAGGTAGACCCGTATGAAGGTGGGTGTGATCTCGAAGTCCAGGCGACCGCCGAGCCCCAGGTCCGTTGCCCGGATTCGGAGCAGGCCGTTGGCCGCCCGGGGAACGCCCCACAGCTGGAATGGCCCGGACCCGGAAAACACCGCCCGCGTGAAGGCATCGAGGTCCTCGATCGTGCGGTTCGTGTCGATTGCCAGTGCCCGCCCCGTGATTTTGTCCCCCGTGGACCCGCCCCGGATCGAGTAGTCGGACTCCAACCTGCCAACCGCATGAGCGAACGCCTCCTTCATCGCCCGGACCATGTTGGCGTGCCCCTCGAACCACGTTCCCTGTGCGGTGATCTTGCCGTCGAGCCGGATCTCCTCCACCGAGAAGGCGGACTGGTCGTTGACGTCGCGCTGACACCGGATCCGCAATCGCGACAGCATCGTGTGATCGGTAAAGGCCGGCTCGTGGCGCATCAACTCCAGTAGCCGGCGGGCCTGGTGTCCCCAAAGCTGCATCTTCAGAGACCCGGTGTCCGGGCCATCGTCGCCGGCGCCGTGGTCCGAAAGCACCCGCCGGTCGAAGTCGAGACCCAGCCCTATGCAGGATCCCAGACCGCTGATTCCGTCGAGCAGTTGCGCCGGGATGAGCACCCGGTCGATCCGTGTACTCCCTTCGACGAGCCGGGCGACGATCCAGTCGGCTGACTGGCTGGCTGCCGTGGTATGCACGACCCAATACCGAGGATCTCCTGCATCCACATAGAGATATGCGCTTGCCCGATCCCCCTTCCGGGCGCAAATCGTGGCAAGACGGGGGTCCTCCCCGGGATGGACCTCACAGGACAACTGTGCTCCCAACGTACTCCCGTCCACGGCCTCGGTGAGCCGGGGCACGAACCCGGGCCCATCGACCTCCTCCGGATCCCACGTCCCGTGCGCATCGATCAGGTAGGTCTTGACCACCGCCCGGCGACGCTCGGGTAGCCGTTCGCTCGAGAGCCCGGGGTAGTTGCCGTTCATCCGGTCCTGGAAGAACCGGGCCAGTTGACGGCGGTTCGTGGCGATCACGTTGGACCCCCCGCAGCAGCGTTGTCGCGTGCTCCATGTCGAGCGAACGCACCCAATTATACGCATGGGCGACCCTATCGGCCAACGGAACGACCGAATCGTGGACCGGGGGGTACCAAAGATCGCCGGGTCGGTGTTCCGGCTTGTGCACGGCCAGAGGGTACGGGGCTTCTCGTTTTCCGATGAGCGGCTACTTTTCAACACGCTGGGCCGCTGGGACCTTCCCGTCCTGCCGACGGTGGCAAACCGCTCGGTGCAGCGCGGATCTCCGCTGCAGGTGGCCGGGCCCAGCAAACCGAAATGGAGAAGATGCCCGACGAGACCCGACAGGTTCTGGTGACCGGTGGTGCCGGCTTCATCGGGAGTCATGTCGCCGAGGCCCACCTCAACCGGGGCGACCGCGTCTGGATCGTGGACGACCTTTCTTCGGGACGACTCGAGAACATCCCGCGCGGCGCCGAGTTCCACCAGTTGGATATCGCGGACGCACGGGTGGCCGACCTGATTCGGGACGTCGGCTTCGACCTGGTCAACCACCACGCGGCCCAGATCGACGTTCGGGTCTCCGTGGCGGATCCGGCCCGGGATGCACGGGTGAACATCGCGGGGCTCATCAACGTCATGGAGGCCTCACGCCTCAGCCGCGTATCGCGGTTCGTCTTCGTGTCAAGCGGAGGCGTCGTCTACGGCGAACCCGACGTTTTCCCCACCCCCGAGTTTGCGCCGAAGACCCCCCTGTCTCCGTACGGGGTCTCCAAACTGGCGGGCGAGTACTACCTGAACTACTACAGGGAAATCCACGGCATGGAGTATGTCGCACTTCGCTACGGCAACGTCTACGGACCCCGCCAGGACCCGCACGGGGAGGCCGGGGTCGTGGCCATCTTCTCGAACCGCCTCCTGCGGGGTGAGCCGCTGGTGATCTACGGCGACGGGGAACAGACCCGGGACTACGTCTACGTCGGGGACGTGGCGCGCGCCAATCTGCTGGCCGCGGAGATGACCCTTCCGGACGAACCGGGGATCGACGCACGGGCGTACAACGTGGCCACCGGGGTCGCGACGAGCGTCAACGAGTTGGCAAACGCCCTGGAAGACGCAGCCGGGATACGGACCGGCCGGGAGTATCGGAACGCCCGCCCGGGGGATGTCCGCCGCAGCACACTCGCGGTGGGGAGCATCCGCGGACGGGGGTGGGCGCCCGCCCTGAGCCTGCACGGTGGTCTCGCCGCGACTTTCCGGCACATCGCGGCCACGAACGAGGCATTGACGGTCGGATGATTGCGCTCTTGCTGCAATCCGCGCCGCCGCAGAACATCGCGGACATGATCCTGGGGGCCAGCCCTCCGATCCAGGTGGTTCTCGCGGTACTGGCGATCTTCTCGGTGCTGTCCCTCTGGGTGATCATCTCGAAAGTCCGCCATTTTCGTGCCGTGAGCCGCGACGGCGACGAGTTTCTCGCCCGGATGGAGACATCCAAGAGCCTCGCCGACGCGTCCGAAGCCGTACTCTCCCTGCCCGAGTCTCCGTACACCCGCCTCTTTCGCGGGGGGCTCAACTTCTTCGCCGAACTGAATCCGGGGGCGTTGAGCGGTGTGCGGGAACTCCCCGGGCTGTCGCTGACCCAGCTGGAGGCGCTCCGCCTGGTCATGGACAAGGTGGAGGCGGAAGAGATCGACGAGCTTCAGCACGGCCTGAACTGGCTCGCCATCATCGGCTCGGTTTCGCCGCTGCTGGGACTGATGGGCACGGTCATCGGCATCATGAACACCTTCCTCGGCATCACGACATCGAGTTCCACCGCCATCAGCGCGGTCGCGCCGGGAGTGGCCGAAGCGCTGATCACCACGGTCGCCGGACTGGCCGTCGCCATCCCGTCGGTGATCGCGTACAACCACTTCGCCTCCCGGCTCAACCTCGTCCACGGTGAGTTCGAGGGCTTCGGCAGCGAGTTCATCGGGACCCTCGCAAAGGAAAGGCACGTATGAAGAGGCGGGGCAGGGAACGCGGCCGCCTGCCGGTCCGCGCGGAGATCAACGTCACCAGCCTGGTCGACGTGGCCTTCACCCTGCTCATCATCTTCATCATCACCGCTCCGGTGCTGCAGGGCGGCGTCGAGGTAAACGTCCCTCAGGGACCGGTGCAAGTTGTCGAAGCCACGGACGACCTCGTCATCGTGACCATCACGGCCGACGAGACAATTTCCATCGGGGAGGCGCCGGTGGCGCTGGACGATCTGCGAACCGCGCTCGAACAGGTGATTCGCACACGGAGCGCGGACATGGTCTATATAAAGGGCGACTCGCTGGCCAACTACGGAAGCGTGGCCCGCGTCATCAGTGAGGTGGCGGCTCACGAGGGTGTGCGCCTCTCTCTCATCCTGGAGGAGATCGGGCGATGACGGGGGCATCCCCGACCGGGCGCCAGGCTCCGGGCGGAAGGCGCAGGCCCCTGGGAAGGGGGTCGCTGGGGGTGTCGGTCGGGGTGCATGTGCTCGCGCTCGCTACAGTCTTCTGGGCGGTCCCGGCGCTTCGACCCGACCCCGTGTTCTTCCGCGCCGTGGAGATGAACATGGTGGCCGCGGCTCCGGCCCAGGCGGAGGAGCTGGTCGTCGAGACTCCCGACGAGCCCGAACCCGCGCCCGTGGAGGCCGAGCCTTCCGTGATCGAGGAGGAGCCGGAGCCGGACTCGCTGGACTCGCCTCCCCCTGCCGATGAAGAGCTTCCGCCCGCGCCCGCCGCCTCCGTGTCCGACACCGAGGTGCCCGAGGACGGGGACGACGAGGTCACCGTGCGCATCGAGGGCTTCCGGCGCGATTTCCCGGAGTACTACGAGAACATCACGAATCAGATCAGGCGCTGCTTCCGGCCGCCCGACAGGGTTGGCCGGCGACCCGTCGTGGTTCGCTTCCGGATCCACCGGGACGGAAGCATAACCGACATCGATGTCAGTCAGACGTCGGGCAGCTTTTCGTTCGACACGGAGGCGATGGGTGCCGTCGAATGCGCCGGCAAGGCCGGCCGTCTGGGGTCGCTGCCCGCCGAGTACCGCTGGGACGTGCTCCCGATCGACTTCACCATCAGTTCAAAGGGGGGATCAATGGACGATACGCAAAGAGGTTCGGAGGACGCATGTTGACTCACCGGCCCCGGCTGGTTGCCGCGTTGGCGTCGCTGGCGTTGGCCACGGCCGCGACCGGGCTGGCGGCCCAGGAGGAGGAGACCGCCATCCCCGGCGTCCCTCTCGGCTTCGTCTACGAGAACGAGCGCGTCCCGCCCATCGCGATCCGGCCCATCACCGGCAGTGACCGGGCTTCGCAGGTCGAGGATATCCTGGCCCGCGACCTGGACTTCAGCGACCGCTTCTACGTCATGGAATCCCTCCCGGCCGGGCTGGAGGGCGAAGGCGTCCAGTACCTCCTCTGGGACGAATTCGGCGCCGATTGGCTCCTCACCGGCAACATCGAGAGTGTGGCGGGGGACGCCTTCCTCGAGGTCGAGCTCCACGACATCGTCTTCGGAAGCGTGCAGGCGAGAGGCCGCTTCCCGCTCCCCGCGCTCGCAGATCCGGGCTTCCGCATGGCGGTGCACCGCGTATCGGACGCGGTGGTGGAGTGGGCGACGGGCGACCTCGGCATGGCGGCGAGCCGTATCGTCTTCGCGATGAGCCCGTTCGGCAATCCGGACAGCCAGGAGCTTTACATCATCGACTCCGATGGTGAGGGCCTGCAGCGCCTGACGTGGGACGACGACCTGGCGATTTCTCCAGCATGGGCACCCGGCGGGGATCGCATCGCCTACACATCGTACAAGTCCGGCCTGCCGAAGATCTACGAACTGGACCTGGCAAGGGGCCAGGAACGGGTGGTTGACCCCGGCGGCGGGGGCATGCACTTCTTCCCCGCCTATCACCCCGGCGGGGACCTGATCGCCTTTACGGTCATGGGGTCCGATGCCGACGGCATCTACAGCTACGACCTCGGGCGCGATTGCTGCAAGGTTCGGCTGGCCGGCGACAATGACATCACGCCGACGTACTCCCACGACGGCTCGCACATTGCCTTCCTCTCCAACCGCCTTGGAATCGCCACCCCCCAGATCTACACGATGCCGTCCGGCGGCGGGGAGGACAACCTGCTGTCACCGTACCGGTTCGGCCAGGGAGGCTTCTTCGCCGATCCCGACTGGTCCCCTGTTTCCAGCAAGGTCGCCTTCGTCGGGGGGATCGTGGACAAACGAGTCTACAACCAGTACCACATCTTCGTCGCGGACACCGAGACCGGCGACAGCCGCCTGGTGCAGTTGACACGCGAGGGGAACAACGAGGATCCAAGCTGGGCGCCCGACGGGAGGCACATCGTGTTCAATGGGGAGCGCAGCGTCGGACACGGCGTCTTCATCGTCGACACGGCGACGGGACGTACCCGGACCCTGGTCGCGAGCGTGCGCGCCAAGGACACGGACTGGTCCCCGTCCCTTGCCGGAGACCGGGTGGCCGGGGGAGTCCGGAGAGGGTCTCCCGCGCCTCGTCGGTGACCCTCGGGTTTTCCGCTCGCGGAAGGGGGCGAGCCCGCGCGGATCCCTATCATGCGGATCCCTTGCAGGATCATCCGGAACGGCCTATATATAACGACAATGGAGTCACAGTAACTGGTCGTCACCGAAGGCTTAACCTCCACTTTATCGGGAGAAGGGATGTCTAACTCACGGTTGGTCCTCGCCGCCATCGCAACCGTCCTCGTGGTCGCCGCTTGTACGCCGGAGCCGCCGCCCGAGGCGCCGGCACCGACAGGTCCGACGGCGGAGGAGCTCGAGCGCATAAGGCAGGACTCGATCCAGCAAGCCGAAGCAGCCGCAGCGGATGAGCGGCGGGCCCGGCAGGAAGAGATGGCCAGGCAGGAGCGGGCGCGCGCTGCGGAAGAGGCTCGCCAGACCCTGCGGGAGACGGTCTACTTCGACTACGACGAGTCCGCGATCCGCTCCGACACGGAACAAAGGCTCCGCGCCAAGCTCGATGTCCTGCGTAGCAATCCCGGCGTCCAGATCCGCATGGAAGGTCACGCTGATGAGCGTGGCACGTCGGAGTACAACATCGCGCTGGGGAGCGAACGCGCCGAGTCGGTGATGCAGTTCTTTACCGGCTTCGGACTCGACGGAAACCGGTTCTCGACGGTTTCATACGGTGAGGAAAGGCCTGTGGCGCGGGGGTCCTCGGAGGCTTCGTGGGCACAAAACAGAAGGGTCGAGTTCGTCATCACCGCGGGCGGTGACGGCATCGGAGGCTAGCAGCCGGGGTGCCGTCCGGGCGCGCCGGTTGTGCCGAATCAGGCAGCCTGCCCGGTGGGGTTCCGGTTGGTGTGGAGGCAGGACGAAGCGGAGGACACGTGTCGCACGTGACTACAGTTGCTGGACGGGTCGGTGTGCTGGCCGCCGGGATCTTCCTGGGAGCTTGTGCTACCAAGAGGGATCTGGAGTACATCCAGATGGAGGTCCGGGCCCTCGGGGTACGGCAGGATTCGGCCTTGCAGGCGCTGACCCGCTCGGTCCACGAGACCAACCGTGTGACGATGGACTCGATCGAGGCCCTTTCGGAGTTCCTCTTCGACATGCGCGGCGACGTCAGCAATCGACTGATGGCCATGCAGGACCAGCAGCTCATTGTTGGCGAGATTCTGGGGCAGAGCCAGCGCAGTCTGGCGGCCATGCGCGAGGAACTCAACTCACAGCAGCAGCGGTTCGCCGAGCAGTTGGCGGCGCGCGCGCCGGAAGGGGACTCCGCGGAAGGCGGTGGCTCGCAGGCGGACCAAGCGACACCCGCGGGCAACGACGACCGTGCGGAGGACATATACAACACCGGTGTCCGGCAGAGCAACCGCGGCAACTACACCGCTGCTCGCAGGGCGTTCGAGGGGTTCCTCGAGGAGTACCCGAACCACGACCTTGCGCCATCCGCGTATCTGCATCTCGGCGCGTTGGTGAGCCAGGGCGACGAGTTGGAGGAAGCGGTCGACTTCTACCTCAAGGTCCCCGAGCTGTTTCCGACCGCCGAGGAAGTTCCGGACGCTCTCTACCGGGCCGGTCTGCTCTGTATCGAACTGGAAGACGACACCCGTGCCCGCCAGTTCCTCGAGCGAGTCGTCAATACCTACCCCGAGCACCGAAATGCCGAGTTGGCGCGGAGTCGGCTCGAGGATATTCCCTGACAGGCCGGGATCGGCCCCCCCGGCCGACGCTTCGGGATTGCTGAACGGCTGCCCATGCGTTGCCCAGCCTGTGATTCGGGGTCGACCAAGGTCGTTGACACCAGGCCGGCGAGGGGTGGCCGTGCCATTCGCAGGCGTCGGGAGTGTCTCGAGTGCCAGGGTCGCTTCACGACGTACGAACACGTCGAGCAGCGTCCCTTGCGGGTCCTGAAGCGGGATGGCAGCGCCGAGGAGTACCGGCGTGACAAGCTGGGGGACAGCATCTCCATCGCGTGTGCGAAGCGCCCGGTGACCCCGGCGGACATCGAGGCCCTGGTGGACAGGATCGAGGACATCGCGTCGAGCTCCGCGAACGCCGAGATCCCTTCGCGCGACATCGGCGAGCAGGTCATGGAGGGGTTGAAGCCGCTTGACCGGGTAGCGTACGTCCGGTTTGCGTCGGTGTACCGGAACTTCGAGGGCATCGACGAGTTTCAGGAAGTCGTGGACGAGTTGATCGTCAAGGAGCGACGCGAGGGTCGAGCTCGCTTTCAGGGCGTGCTTTCCCTGCCTCTGGACGATACCGAGAGCGGAAGCGCCTGATGGGAATGCTGCGCGATGGCCTCCTGGCCCGGGTGGGCGGAAACCCGAAGGCCGAGATGCCCTTCCTGGATCACCTGGAAGAGTTGCGCTGGCGGATCCTGTGGATTCTGGCGGCTGTGATCGTGGGGTGTCTGGCGGGCCTGGCCATTGTCGTCTATGGAGACGTAGTGGGGTACCTGATGGAACCCGGAAGGGCGCTCTTCGGAGATGACTGGAAGCCGAAGACCCTGGCCCCGGCGGACAACTTCTTCATCCTGATCAAGATTTCTCTGACCATCGGGATCATTCTCGCGTTCCCCGTCATCGTCTACCAGATCTGGTCCTTTCTGGCCCCCGCTCTCGAGAAGCACGAGAAGCGGGCGATTGTCCCGGCGCTGTACATGGGATTGGTCCTCTTCGTCGCTGGGGTGGTGATGGCCTACGTCATTGCGCTGCCGGTGACGCTCCGTTTCCTGACCGGGCTCCTCGCCGACTTCATCACCCCGGATTGGACGGCATCCTTTTACATGGCATTCATCGTCAGACTATTACTGGCGTTCGGGGTCGTCTTCGAGTTGCCGATCGTGGTGCTGGTGCTCAGCGCCCTGGGGCTGGTGACGCCTGCCTTCCTCAGGGCCAAGAGGCGCCACGCGATCGTCGGGATCACGGTCGTCGCCGCCATGGTTTCGCCTGGCGACATCATATCCCTAACCGCGCTGATGATGGTGCCCATGTTCCTCCTCTACGAGCTCAGTATCGTGCTCTCGGCGATCATTTGGCGCCGCAGGGAAGCACGGGAACGCGAGATCGAAGCGGCATCCGCCCCCGCCCAAAGCGTGGCGGAGACCGAGCCCGCTCCGCCGCGGCCCAAGCCTCCCCAGCCCGCTCCGGCGCCGCCCGAGCCGACACCCTACGATCACGGCGATCCCGCCCGGCCGCCGGATGCAGGTGGTCCGGGAGCGCCGGAGCCGGGCGATGAGCCGGGGCCGGACGATGAGGACGACCCCACCCCGGATGGGGAGGAGTAGCGCTCTGTCGGCGTCCAGCAGCCCGTGGATGAATCCGCGCGAGCACCGAGAGCGGCGAGGCACCGGGCCGGCTGCCCGGATACGGTCCGCCCTGCCGGCCCTGGGCCTTGCGGCACTGGCCTTCGCGCCGTCGGGGGCAACGGCCCCGCTGTCGGCACAGGAGCTGTCCGACTCCCTGCGGAACGTCGTCAGGGAGCGCCTGGAGCGCCTCACCCGGCGGCTCGGCGACTCGACCGGCCTCCTTCCGCCGGACACCACCGAGATGGTGCGGTCGGCGGCCGAGATGGCGGATGACTCCACCCTCAAGGCGCTGCTGTCCCTGCCGGGGTACCAGCTCATCCAGTACCGGAGCCAGTCGGCGGTCTTCGAGACGGAGTCGAGGGTGCTCACGCTGCTGGGCGCGGATGGAACCAACGCGGTCATGAACCGGGAAGGGCTCGAACTGTCGGCCGATTCGGCCCTGGTCTTCGACGAAAAGACGGGCAGGCTGGTCACGATGGGGCAGGAGGCATCCTACACGCCGGAACAAGGTGACCAGGTCCTCACACGGCAGATCATATTCGACCTCAACGAGAACCGGGGCACGGCGCTGGACGCGCGAACGCAGATGAACGCCGGGATGGGGGACTGGATCGTGCGGGGAGACTTCCCTTCGGTCAGCCAGGACGAGAACTTCGGCCACGAGATCCAGTTTACAAGCTGTGAGGAGGAGGAGCCCCACTACCACTTCCTCGCGAGCGAGATCAAGATCGTCCCCGGAGGTACCCTGGTCGCCCGGAACGTGCTCCTCTACTTCGGGGACGTGGGGGTGTTCTGGCTCCCGTTCATCGCTCAGAGCACCGAAACGGGGCGCCGCTCCGGCCTCCTGCCGATCCGCTTCTCGGTAAACGACATCGTGCGCACCTCCGGCAGCTATGCGCGGCGCATCTCCAACCTCGGCTTCTACTGGGCGATGAGCGACTACACCGACGCCGAGGTGGGATTCGACTGGTGGAGCGGCAACTATGTGGCGGCCACCGGGAGGTTCCAGTACAGCTGGCTGCGGCAATTCCTGGAAGGCCGGGCCGACTTCCGGCAATTCTGGCGCGCGGAGGGCGGGTCCGAGGTGGCCTTCAATACCCAGAACAGCTGGGAGATATCGGAACGGTCCCAGGTGCGACTGTCCGCCAGCTATGCGTCGAGTTCGTCCTTCGTGCGGCGAAACTCGTTCGACCCGCGGGAAGTGACCCAGTCGATCGACTCGGACGGCGGCTTCAACCGGCGTTTCGATTGGGGCAACCTGTCGCTGAGCGCGAACCGGAGACAGTTCCTCTCGGATGACCGGGTGGAGATGACGATGCCCACCGCAAACCTGTCGCTGTCGACGATCACCCTCCTTCCGGCCCCCTTCAACCGGGCACGCTTCTACAACAACATGACGCTGTCGGCGTCGGGCCGTTTTTCGAGATCGGTGCGGGACCTGCCGGCACCGGACCTCTCGGAGACCGAATTCACCCTTGGCATGGCGGACAGCGAGGCGTGGCGCGGCGGCATTTCGGCGACGCTCTCCGCCGGCGCCTTCTCCATCGCCCAGAGCTTCGATCAGAGCCGGGATATCGCCCGGGATCTGCCCGTGAATTTCTTCGATCCCGACACGCCGGCCCCCCAGGCGGGGATCGGGAGCGTGGCCGATCTGCAGAGGTCGGTCGTCTTCCCGCAGGCAGCCGACGGGATCGACTTCAACGCCGAGCAGCGCAGCTGGTCGACGGGTATCAACTACCAGCAAAACCTGGTGGGCTCCACATCCATCACCCCCCAGCTCTCGATTTCGGGGCGGTCCATCCGGTCCGACACGACCTCGGCGGGAGGGGGCGGCTTCGTCTCCGCGCCCGGGCGGCTCTCCTTCGGCGCGCAGCTCAAGCTCGACGCATACGGCTTCTATCGGGGCGACACCTTCCGCCACAAGCTCTCGCCCACCTTCAACTACGCCTACTCGCCCGAGACCAAGCCCAGCGAACTCCAGAAGGCGACCTTCGGGACTCGGGCGATCCAGCCCAAGAACGAGATTCGCTTCGGCCTCACGCAGACCTTCGAGGCGCGGGTCGACGAAGGGACGGATTCTACAGAGGTGGCCGACTCGACGGCGATGGAAGCCGCGCCCGACACCTCGTCGGGGCCGCGCCGCCTCCCGCGGTCCCGGAAGGTCACCGTGTTGGCCTGGCGGACGAGCGCGGTCACCTTCGACTTCGAGCAGGCCAGCGAGCAGGGAAGCATCAACCGGGGTTTCGCCGACAACCTGCGGATCTCGAACCAGTTCAGTTCAGACTTTCTGCGCGGCCTCGCGGTCTCGGTCGAGCACGACATGTTCGACGACTCCGGCCTCTCGGGCGAGGGAGGCCAGCGGAAGCTGTCCCCGATCCTGTCGAACCTGAATATGTCCTTTTCCCTGAACAACCAGTCCGCGCCTTTCCGCTGGCTGCGGCGCCTTACGGGAGGTGGCGAGGAGGAGGCTGAGCCGGCCCCCCCGGCGAGCCAGGACGACGAGGATACCCGGGACCCGACAGGTCTCGAGACCGCCGATATGGGAGAAGCGACGATCGTGCCGGGTTCGAGTGGGCGGGACCGCGATCGTGAACGGCAAAGCTCGCGCGACAGCAGCATGGGGGAGTGGAACGCGTCCATTTCGTATTCGCTGGCGCGCAGCCGGGGGGCCGAGACGAGCGCCAACAAGATGCTGCAGGGGAACCTGAGCTTTCAGCCGACGGAGAATTGGTCGGTCAGTTGGCGCACCTCCTACGACGCGGCGGCGGGCATCTTCAACGACCATGTGATCAGCCTCCAGCGCGATCTGCACCGCTGGGAGGCCGATTTCTCCTTCCAGCAGACCGCCACGGGGAACTGGAGCTTCATGTTCGAGGTGGCGTTGTCGGACAACCGTGACCTCCACTTCGACTACGAGCAGCGGACCGGGGGCGAACGCCGCTGACCGAACGGGGACGGGCGGCCGTCCCCGCAAGAGGACAGCGAGCTCGTTCCCATCGAACGTAAGCCGTTATCCACAAATAGGATACAGGTCTGGTACGGCAGATGCATCTGTTTGGTAGTCCGCGGTGAAGCCCCGGGTCGGTACTGTCGATCGAATGCAGCGGGGTTTCCGCCTTTCCTCATGAATGTGAGAGATAGCATATGCGAAGCTGGATGTTGGGTGTGACAGTGATGGGCGTTTCCCTCGCCGCATGCGATGGCGACTGGTTTGTCGTGTCCGATGAGCCCGATGCACCACGGGACCTTGAGGGCTACTACTACGACGGTGGGGTGGATCTGTCCTGGCGGCTCGGCTCGCGGTGGGACGGCGAGGCCTTCCGTGTCTACAGCAAGCGCGTGAGCGACCCGGAGTACTTCTTCATCGCCGAGGTCACGAGCTGCATCGATGGCGTTTGTGTCTACCGCGACGTCAACGTGACCCCGGGGATCACCTACGAGTATTACGTGGCGGCCGTGGATATCGACCTGGGAATCGAGACCGCCAGCGAATACTCGATCGAGGTCTTTGTGCCCAGAGCGGTGCCGCCGGCGGTGCCGGAGAGCGTCGAAGCCGTGGCGCTGGACCATGCCGCATACGTTCGCTGGAACAACGAACCGGCGTCGGAGGAGGATTTTGCGGCCTACCGGGTGTACCTGTCGGACGCTGAGGGCGACTATCTGCTGGGTGAGACCGATTCCCCGGGATTCATCGACCTCCTGGCGGACAATGGACGGACCTGGACCTACTTTGTAACGTCGGTGGACGATCAGGGCCACGAGAGCGACGGAAGCGAGGTGGTGTCGTGCACCCCAAGACCGGACTACACGGGCGAGGTCATGTACACATTCCAGGACGTGCCGACCAGCGCGGGCTTCCGCTTCCAGGTGTTCGACGATCTGCAAGCCGTGATGGCTGGCGACAGCGAGGACCGTCACTTCAGGCTCGAGGCCGATGCGACGGGGCTGTGGATGGTACCGGGCCCGGGGGCACGCATCCATCCCGACACGCGATGGACGACGGCACTCAAGTGCGGCGCCGGGGCGGACCCGGACTGTGTGTCGTGGGAGCTGGCCCCGATCTCGGGGTATTCGTCGAGACGGGCCCCGCTCGACCCGGGCCTGACCTACATGCTTCGCGTGCCGGGCGATGATGGCGATATGCGCTTCGGCGCCGTGCGTCCCAGCCTCGCCGGGGTGGACCAGGACGGATACGAACTCATCGTCTTCGACTGGGCGTACCAGACGCAGGCGGGGAATCCAAACCTCGACGGCGCGGTCGGTTCGAACGGGTGGTAGCAGGCGCTCCCTGCACGCGGCGGGGGTGACATGACCCCGGTCCTGGAGGCGGTGCCGAATTTCAGCGAGGGCAGGGATCCGGAGTTTGTCGCAGCCGTGGCCGACACGTTCGCACGCGCGGGCTGCGATGTGCTCCACACCACCCTGGATCCCGACCACCACCGTTCGGTGATCACGGTGATCGGTTCGCCGGACACGGTGGAGGAGGGCGCCGTCGCGGCCGCGGCGCTTGCGCTGGAGAGCATTGACATGCGCGATCACCAGGGCGTCCATCCCCGGGTGGGCGCCCTGGACGTTCTCCCCTTCGTGCCGCTGCACGGCATGGATATGACGGCCGCGGTGCGGGTGGCACGTCGGGCAGGTGCACGCATCGCGCGGCTGGGAATCCCGGTCTTCTGGTACGGTCAGGCGTCCTTCCCGGCCGGCCGCCGGCTTGCCACCGTCCGACGGGGCGGTTTCGAGGCGTTGGCGCGGGGTCCGGCCGACGGACGCCCGGCGGCCGACCTGCCCGGACACGGCGTCACGGGTGAGCCGGTGCATCTCTTCGCCCACCCTCGTGCCGGTGCCGCCTGCGTCGGGGCCCGGGACATCCTCCTTGCGTGGAACGTGGACATCGACGGGGTCGCTCCGGAGGCGGCCCGCGAGATCGCGGCAGGCATTCGGGAGAAGGGCGGGGGGTTCAACGGCTTGCGGGCCCTCGCCTTCCATCTGCCGGAAAAGGGGCGCTTGCAGATTTCCATGAACCTCGAGAACCCCGCGGCGACCGACCCCATGGAGGTGTTCAGGGACATCGAGAGATGTGTGGGGAGGTTGAATGGGCGCGTGACGGGCACCGAGGTGATCGGCATGCTCCCCGACGTGGTCCCGCGATCCGCAGCACACAGAATGGCCATCCGGGACTGGTCGCCGGAGCGGATGCTCAGCGAGCGCGTAACCGCCCATCTGGCGGGGAGGCAAACCGGCCGGATTGCATGACAACCAATGGTTGCGGCCCCCGCACCTGCATCTCGCAGACCTCAGGCTGGCGCGCAGCCACAGGGGATCGGGTGGCCTTTCCGGCGTCTGTCGCTACCTTTCGTGCACAAGTCCGACTTCAAACCCTGGCACATGACGAATCCTACTTCCGCTCTGCAAAGAGCGACAACAGGGCTTCACTCGATTCGGAGTCCCGTCCGAGATCGGCTGGAGCAGGTCGTTGACGAGCTGCGCGGCATTGCCGTGTCGGATTTCTCGATGATCGAGGAGGTGAACGACTACCTTCTCAACGTCCCCGGCAAGCTGCTGCGGCCCACCCTGGTGCTCCTGGCAAGTGAGGTTGGCGGTGAGTCTTCCGATGACGCGGTGACCCTTGCGGCCGTCGTGGAGCTCGTCCATATGGCGACACTCGTGCACGACGACGCCGTGGATCATTCGGTGCTGCGGCGAGGGATGCCGACGGTCAACGCACTGTGGACTCACCAGATCGCCATCATCATGGGCGACTACCTCTACAGCCGTTCGGTGACCGAATTGGCCCGCATCGGCAACCTCGAGGCCGTTCGGGTTCTGGCTGCCGCCGCGAACGAAATGAGCGTAGGGGAGATGCGTCAGCTCCTGTCGTACGACGACATCGGCTACTCCGAGGCCGACTACTACCAACTGATCTCGGCCAAGACGGCCTCACTGATGTCCGCGGCGTGCGAGATGGGCGCCCTGGCGGGGGTCCCGGCCAACCGGGCACCGCTAAAACGCTTCGGCCGCTGCCTCGGGATGGCCTTCCAGATTGCCGACGACATGCTGGACTACGCGGGCAGTGCGGATGTGACGGGTAAGCCGACCGGGTTGGACCTGCGGGGACGGAAGGTGACGCTCCCCCTGGTCGGCGCGCTCCGTGAGATGTCGCCGGCCCAGGTGGGCCAGGTGCGGCACGTCTTCACGCTGGTGGAGCCGAGCGACCAGGATGTAGAGGACACGATCGCCCTGGTCCGCCGCAACGGGGGCCTGGAGTACGCCAGACGCAAGGCCTTCGAGTACGCGGATGCCGCCGAGACGGCAATCGCGGGGCTCGCTCCCGGCCCGGCCCTCGACGCATTGAGGGACTCCGTTTTTTACGTGGTCGACCGCTCCCGATAGCCGCGCCATGATCGGACCCAACTACAAGCGAAACATCATCCGGGGGCTGTGGACCCTGGCCCTGGGGCTTTTCCTGGGGGGCTTGCTGACTCTGCTTGCGGAGACTTTTCTTCCGGAGAGCGCCGCCCGTTCATTCCTTACGACGGCCGTGGTTTCGTCGATCGGGCCTTTTTCCGTCGATCTGGTGGCGGTGGCGATTACGGTCGGGCCGGTGTCCTTCGTCCTGAACGTGCTGACAGTGGTCGGGATCGCGATCGTGGCTCTGGTCGTCCGTTCCTGGATGTAGGCACGTCCGCATCCCATTCTTTCGCGTGTCGGGCGAAAACAGTTAGCTTACCCATCCAAACCGGGATACACGGTTCAGGGAGTTCCCGTCCAGACGTCTCGGGCACAAGGAGGTAGCGGATATGCCTTTCGGTCTCGGCATGGGGGAAGCGGTCATGATCTTCCTCGTCGTGCTGCTATTGTTTGGAGCGAAGCGGCTCCCGGAGATCGGGACCTCCCTGGGGAAGGGCATCAGGGAGTTCAAATCCTCGGTCCGGGAAATCGAATCCACCGTCCGGGTTGAGGGCGAGCTGAAGCCGCCAAGTGGCGAAGCTGCAGCTTCTCAGAGCGCGGACGGCCAGGAAGAGGGCACGCCGCGCCGCCTGACCACCAGTTGACCGCTTGAGGTCACCCCCGTAAGGGGCCGGGTGGCTTCTGCCCCGGGCTTCTAGAACACCCGCGGCAACTGCGGTAGATCTTCGTCGTCCACCGGGGTCAGCACCTCTTCGCGCCGGTCGACGATATCGGCGACTTCCCGAAGCGCGTCGATCCACAGGTTGAGACGCTGTTGTCGAATCGCATTGACCGACTGCACTCGCTGCAGGTCGATCTGCTCAGCCCACGCGAGGCTGTCCGCCGCTTCCGACCCGGTCCGCTCGATCACGAAGGCGTTTTGATTCGCTTGCACGGGGTCCGAAACCTCTCCGATATCGAGACCGAACGCCGTCCCCACAGCGGCGTTGTACCGGCCAAGACCAGGCACGAACGCGTCGCGGGCAAAGGGGCCGGCGTCCCGTAGCTCCAGCCCGATCTCCCGCGCGACCTCCGCGAGAGGGCGGCCGTCCCGTATCTCGGCGACCATGGCTGCAGCCTCTTCCATCGCCGCATCCACCTTCTTGCGGACCCCGATGTTGCCCCGGATCGCGGGTTCGGCTTCCTCCTCCGTGAGGAAGCGTGCGGGGTCGACCGAGACCAGTTCGATCGCGTAGAACGCGGTGCTGTTCTCGAAAACCGGACTCACGTCTCCGGGTGACGTGCCGGGATCGAAGACCCATTCGCCGCCCTCGGCCACGTCACCGGCTCCCGGGATGATCGAAAGCGTCTCGATGAGGTCCAGGGTGTCGGCCTCGAGGCCCAGGAGCGCGGCCGCCTCCCCGAGCGCCATGGCTTCGCCCAGCTCTTCCAGCGAGTCGGCCATGGCCAGGAGGCCGATTTCCGACTCGTCGGTGCGTTCGAAGGGGAGGAGGATGTGGCGGGCCTGAGCCGAGTCCTGGCCCCAGCGGTCGGTGACCTCGATGAGATGGAAGCCGAAGGGGGTCTTCACCGGCTCCGTGATCCGGTTCAGGAGCGCGGCGAAGACCGCCGAATCGAATGCCGGCGTCATGCGTCCCTTGGCAAAGACACCAAGGTCGCCGCCCTCCTCCGCCGAGATGTCGTCGGTGGACTCGGCGCGGGCGACTTCCGCAAAGTCCTCGCCATCCAGGATCGACTGGCGCAGTTCGGTGGCCATGGCCTCGACGGCGGCCGTGTCGGCCAGCGTGGGGGCCTTGGTGAAGGAGACCGAGATCACACTGGCGCTTGCCGGGACCGAGAACTCTTCGAGGTTGTCACGGTAGTAGTCGGATATCTCGTCCGGCGTGATGTCGATCTGGTCGTCCGACACGCGCACAAGGGGATCGAAGGAGACGTACTGGACGGTCGCCTTCTCGTTCGAATCCCTGTACGCATTCCACAACTCGTTCTCCGAGACGTAGATCCCGGAGCCGACCTGGCGAAGGAGCTTGCCCCGGGGAATGACGTCGCGGTAGTACGCTTCCAGCTGGAGCAGCACCACCGGTTCGGCCACGGCGACGAACTGCTGGTACTTGGCCATGTCGAACTGGCCGTCCGTCTGGAAGGCGGGGCTGGATACCAGGTCGGGAGGGGGGCTGAAACGTGCCGCGTCGACGACCTCCTGGTCGGAGACGCGGATCCCGCGCCGCTTCAGTTCCTGCTGAATCAGAATCCTGTTGACGACTTCGTCCCAGGCCTGGTCTTCCAGCTGCGAATTCTGGGCGTTGGTGACCGGCTCCTCCTGATAGCTCTGGAGCTGGTCGTACAGATTGCGGTACGTCCCCATGTACTCCTCGTACACGACGGGCGTGCCGTTGACCCGGCCGATCTCGCCGAGGGACCCGGCCGTCTGGCCGGTGATGTCCATACCCCACTCGAAGAACATGAGTCCCCCGAAGGCCAGGACCACGAGGATCATGATCCACTTCGTACTCTTGCGCAGTTGCTGCATCATGGCGGGTGCCACCTCCTTGAACGTGCAGCTAATGTAGTGCCGCAGCGGGCTTCAAGGAACGGACCCCCGGGGGGATGCAACCCGGAAGCCCATGTGCCACCTTTCCGCCGCGTTGACACTTTCAACGCGCGAAACCTAACTTTTGGCCCGGACTGGCGGGTGAGAGGTCCGAGACTGAACGCCTCTGCAGCAGAGGGAAAGGACCGACCGTGAGGATCGCCGTTGTCCACGGCCCCAACCTGAATCTCCTCGGAGTGCGAGAGCCCGAGGTGTACGGGACGTCGACCCTCGACGACATCAACGGTGCCCTGGCCGGTCTGGCGGTGGAGTTGGGGGTGGAGGTCGAGCCCTTCCAATCCAACTGCGAAGGCAGGATCCTCGACTTCCTGGCCGACGTCCGTGACCGGGCCGATGGGGTGCTGATCAACCCCGCCGGACTGGGTCACACGTCCGTGGCCCTCCTCGACGGCCTCCTCGCGATCTCCAGGCCCTTCGTGGAGGTCCACCTGAGCAACCCGGCGGCCCGCGAGCCTTTCCGGAGGCATTCCATGATCACGCCGGCGGCGCTCGGGGTGGTCGCCGGTTTCGGGGTGGACAGCTATCTTTCTGGGCTTCGCTGCCTGTGCAACCATCTGCTTCGGCACCGAAACCCCGGCGCCTAGCGCGCCCGGGCCGCCGGGATTCAGCGATCAGGGGCCGGGCCGCCAGACGAGGAGATCAGAAACAGACCAATGGCAAGCACCGCTGACTTCCGTAACGGGATGGTGCTGGAGATCGACGGGGTGCTCTGGACGATCACCTATTTCCAGCATGTGAAGCCCGGCAAGGGCGGCGCGTTCGTGCGCACGAAGCTGAAGAACGTACTGTCGGGCGCCGTCGTGGACAGGACCTACCGGGCCGGAGAACGGGTCAACAGCGTGAGGCTGGAACGCCGGCCGGTCACCTATTCGTACACGGCTGGTGACCTGTATCATTTCATGGATCAGGAGACCTACGACATGATCCCCATCAGCGGAGACATGCTCGGAAAGACTCAGCTCAAGTACATGAAGGAGAACATGGAATGCCACGGCCTGGTTCACGACGGCAACGTTCTCAGCGTCGAACTGCCGTCGTTCGTGGAGCTGGAGGTCACCGACACCGACCCCGGCCACAAGGGCGACACCGCCCAGGGCGCCACCAAACCGGCCACCCTGGAGACGGGGGCGGTTGTACATGTGCCGCTATTCATTGAAGTCGGCGATGTGTTGAGGATCGACCGGCGCGAGGACAAATACCTTGCCAGGGTGAGCGGATGATCGACATCGAGTTTCTGGAATCCCTGGTCCGTTTGCTGGACGATTCGTCGCTCGACAACCTCGAGATCAGGCGGGGTGGAACCCGGGTCCGGCTTTCCAAGTCTCCCGGCGGACCAGCGGTCGTGGAGACGCAGACGGGTCGCGCGGCGCCGAACCACGCTGCGCCCGCGTCGCCGGTTGCCGAACCGTCCGCATCCGGGGCTGGCGGCTCCGCTGCGGAAGCTCCCGCGTCGGGTCTGGTGGATATCACCTCCCCGATGGTGGGGACCTTCTACCGGGCCCCCTCCCCCGAGGCGGCCCCCTACGTGGAGGTGGGCGGCAACGTGGCGGTGGGCGATGTGCTGTGCGTGATCGAGGCCATGAAGCTCATGAACGAGCTCGAGTGCGAGAACGGGGGGAGGATCGTGGAGGTCTGCGCCGAAAACGCCGAACCGGTCGACTACGGGCAGGTACTTTTCCGCGTCGCCCCGGCCTGAGCCGCCATTTCGGCGCATGTTCAGCAAGCTTCTGATCGCGAACCGGGGCGAAATCGCGCTGCGCATTGTTCGCGCATGCAGGGAACTGGATATCGCCACGGTGGCCGTGTACTCGGAGGCGGACCGGGAATCCCTGCACGTGCGCTTCGCCGACGAAGCCGTGTGCATCGGTCCGGCCCAGGCCGCGCAGTCGTACCTGAAGGTGTCGCGGATCATTGCCGCCGCCGAGATCACGGGGGCGGAGGCGGTGCATCCCGGGTACGGATTCCTGGCGGAGAACGCCGAGTTCGCCGAGATCTGCCAGCGCTCGGACCTGGTCTTTGTGGGGCCGACGCCGGACCAGATTCGCACCATGGGTGACAAGGCGGTGGCGCGAGAGGCCATGCGCGCGGTCGGGGTGCCGGTCGTTCCCGGTTCGGACGGCATCGTCGACGACGAGGACGAGGCGCTGGCGCTTGCTCGCGAGATCGGGTACCCGGTCATGATCAAGGCCTCGGCCGGGGGTGGCGGCAAGGGCATGCGCATCGCCAGCCACGAGGGGACCTTCAAACGGCACTTCGCCGCGGCGCGGGCCGAGGCGGCAGCCGCATTCGGCGAGGACGACGTCTACCTGGAGCGGTGCGTGGTCCGGCCGCGGCACATCGAGTTCCAGGTCTTCGGCGACCGCCACGGCCGGGTGGTCCACCTCGGAGAGCGGGACTGCTCGATCCAGCGCCGCCATCAGAAGCTCGTCGAGGAAGCCCCCTCGCCGGCGCTCTCCCGGCAACTCCGCCGCCGGATGGGTGAAGCGGCGGTGGCGGCGGCCCAGGCGATCGGCTACGTCGGTGCCGGCACGGTGGAATTCCTGCTGGACGCCTCCGGCAACTTCTACTTCATCGAGATGAACACGCGCATCCAGGTGGAGCATGCGGTGACCGAAGTCACCACCGGCCTGGACCTGGTCAAGGAACAGATCCGCGTGGCGGCCGGCGAGCCGCTGTCCTTTCACATGGAGGAATCGGTCCACCGCGGCCACGCCATCGAGTTCCGGATCAACGCCGAGGACCCGGAACGAGGGTTTGCCCCGTCCCCCGGGACGATCACCACCTTTCATCAGCCCGGAGGGCCGGGTGTTCGGGTCGACACGCACGTGTACTCGGGCTACCACGTCCCGCCCTTCTACGACTCGCTGATCGCGAAGCTGATCGTATCCGGAAACACCCGCGAGGAAGCCGTCGTGAGGGGCCGGGAAGCACTGGAATCCTTCGTCGTCGAGGGGATTTCCACCACGATCGGATACCTCTCGCGCATCACCCGCGACAAGGCGTTTCAGGCCGGCGAGACGGACACGAGCTTCGTGGAACGGTTCACCAGCCGCGACACGGGGCCATAGCAGCTGGGTAGCTGAGCAGTTTCATGCGGATCAGCGTCCATTTCACACCGGAGGATGTCAGCCCCGACGACGTTTCGAGGACCACCGCGGTCGTCATCGACGTGGTCCGGGCGACGTCGTGCATCGTGGAAGCGATTGCAAACGGTGCGAGCGCCGTCCTGCTGGCGGTCTCGGTGGAGGAGGCACTCGGGATGCGGGCATCGCTCGGCCGGGGTGGGGCTCTGCTGTGCGGCGAACGGAAGGGTGTCCGCATCGACGGCTTCGACCTCGGCAACTCTCCCGCCGAGTTCACCCGGGCTGCCGTGGGCGGGATGCGGCTGGTCATGACCACCACCAACGGGACGAAGGCGTTCGCGGCTGCCGCGGGTGCGAGGCGCGTCCTCGCGGCTTCCTTTTTCAACCTGAACGCGGTCGTCAACGCGGTTGCCGCCGACGGCGAGGTGGCGATCGTCTGCGCGGGCAAGGAAGGGCGGTTCTCGCTGGACGACACCGTCTGCGCCGGGTACATCGTACGCGGAATCATGGATCGCACCTCAAGGGTTGTCACGCTCAACGACGAAGCTGTCGCGGCTGCGGATCTCGCTGTCGTCCACGAGGTTTCCGGGGACATGCTCGCGGGTACCGCCGCCGGCCAGGCCCTGGTGGACGTGGGTCTCGGCTCCGACCTGGCCCTGTGCGCGGAGGCCGACAGGCACCAAATTGTACCCATGATGTACGATTGCGTGATCACGGCCCCGCGCGGGTAGGAGTTCTGTGGCCAGGCCCAGTGGCGCGCGCAAGGCGGCAGGCCGCCCGGTAGCCCGGAAGCGGGCCGCAAGGAAAAAGCGACCGGCCCGGCGACCGAAGACCGCTGCACGGCGAATGCAGCAGCGACGGGCCATGGCCGCGATCATCGCCGTTCTGGCCTTCCTCGTGGCGGCCGCATTCTTCCCCCTGACACTGCTGGGTCCGCGCGTCGTCGAGGTCTTCCCGATGGGCAATCCGGTGGGGAGCGCCGGAGAGATGCTGAACGACAGACTCCGTGCGTTCCTCGGTGTGGGTCGCGCTGCCGTGCCTCTGGGCGTCCTGGCGGTTGCCGCCTCGGTCGGTCGGTGGTGGGCGCCGCGGCGGCGAAAGAGCCTCTGGATCGTGTCGGTCGCGCTGCTGCTCCTTCTCCCCGTGTCGGCCTTCCTGGCCGGGGGGGCGGGTTTGGCAAGCGGCATGGTGGGGGCCGTGCTGGGGGGGCCGCTGCGCGACACGGTGGGGTGGCTGGGCGGGTGGGTGCTTTTCGGCGTGGTCGCGGTGGGAGCGTCGGTGGCAGCGTTCCGCTTCAATCCGCTTGCGCCTCCTGCGACCGCCGTGGGCAAGGTCTACCGGGGTACGGGGCGCGGCCTTCGGGCCTCGGCCGCGGCCACGGGGAGGTGGCGGGACCGGCGCCGGGCGAAGAGGGAGGTGAAGCGCGCGGCACAGGTGGCCGGGCAGGAAGCCGCCGGGGTGCCGGCCGGTGAGGCCGGCGCGCCATTCGACGACGGCGCCGGGGCGCTGATCCGGGACGAGCAGGGTCTCGTGGTGGCCCCGCCGCCGGTACTCCGGACCACGGCGCCACCCACCCCGGAACTCATCCCCGAAGACGAAGTGCCCGCGGCGAACTATCCGCTGCCCGGGTTCGACCTGCTCACGGCACCGGTGCGCACCAACCGCATCGGGATGGAGATGGAGCTGGACCGCCTGGGCGAGGTCCTGGTCGACACGCTGCACACCTTCAAGATCCAGAGCGAGATCTCCGGGCGCACCACGGGTCCCGCCGTCACCCAGTACGAGGTCGTACCCGCCGCCGGGGTGAAGGTCAACCGGATCGCGAACCTCGACGCCGACCTGGCCCTGGCCATGAAGGCGCGGAGCGTCCGCATCGTGGCGCCGATCCCGGGGAAGGGCGCCATCGGCGTCGAAATCCCGAACCCGCGCCCCGAAATGGTCCGGCTGCGCGAGATCCTGGAGGCACCGGTCTTCGCCCGCTCACGGGACCTGCTTCCGCTGGCGCTGGGCAAGGACCTTACGGGCGATCCATTCGTTGCGGATCTGACCAGGATGCCCCACGCCCTGATCGCGGGGGCCACGGGCTCCGGCAAGTCGGTCTGCCTGAACACCATCATCACGAGTCTGGTGTACCGGCACGGCCCCGACCGCATGCGGCTCCTCCTCATCGACCCGAAGATGGTGGAGCTTTCCGCGTACGCCGACCTTCCCCATCTGCGACACCCGGTGGTGACCGACCCGCGAGACGCCGCCGGTGTCCTGAAATGGGCGGTGCTGGAGATGAAGCGGCGCTACTCCCTGCTGAGCGCGAACGGTGTCCGCTCGCTCACGGAGTTCAACGCGCGCCTGGATCGGGGCACCGAGATGAGGCGGGCCACCCCTGACGGTCCAGAGGAGGAGGAGGACAGCTGGACCTACAGGGACGGGCTGCTGCCCTGGGTGGTCGTGGTTGTGGACGAGCTGGCCGACCTGATGATGACGGCTCAGGCCGAGGTCGAGAAGCCTCTCACGCAGCTCGCGCAGAAGGCCCGCGCCATCGGCATCCACCTGCTGGTCGCGACTCAGCGCCCGAGCGTGAACGTCATCACCGGGCTGATCAAGGCCAACTTCCCGTGCAGGATCGCGTTCCGTGTCGCCTCCAAGACCGACTCGAGGACGATCCTGGACCAGAATGGCGCCGACTCCCTTCTGGGCTCGGGGGACATGCTCTTCCTGCCCCCCGGCAAGAGCGAACCCGTGCGCATGCAGGGTGCGTTCATCTCGACCGACGAGACGGAGGCGCTGATGAGGTGGTACCGTGAGCGGGCCGACGCGCTCGAGGCGCTCAAGGCGCGGGTAAAGAGCGACGAGGGCGACATCCTCGAGCTCATGAAGGCGATCGAGGAGGACGACGACTCGGGCGGCGACGGGGCCATCCGCGGCGACTGGGACCCGCTATTCCGCGAAGCGGCCGAAGCCTGCATTCGGCAGGGGTCCGGCTCCACCTCCCTCCTTCAGCGCAGGCTGAGGATCGGGTACGGCAGAGCGGCCAGGGTCGTCGACCAGCTCTGTGATGCCGATGTACTTGGCCCCCCCGACGGCTCGAAGCCCCGTGAGGTCCTCGTGAGCATGGCCAGCCTGGACGAGATATGTCCCGGCTGACCGTCGCGCTGCTCTGGCTGCTGGCTCCGGCCGCGACCGCGGGGGCTCAGGAGCCCGGCCACCCCCTGGACGCCGCCTCCCTGCGGTACCGCGAGGTGCGCGCAATGTGTGCCGACTTCGAGCAGGTGGTCGAAGTCAGGCTGTGGCGCAGGACCATCGAGAGCACGGGACAGGTGTGCCAGCAGCGGCCCAACCTCTTCTCCATGCGGTTCACCGACCCCCAGGGCGACATGGTGGTGTCGGACGGACAGTACTTCTGGGTCTACTACCCGAGCTTGAACGAGGGACAGGTCATGCGTTATCCGGTGGCCGAGTCCCCGGGAGGGGAGGACTTCTTCCGCGAATTCCTCGAAGATCCCGGCGCCAAGTACGAGGCGGAGGTGGGCGGGGTGGAGTCCGTCGGAGGCCGCGACTGCCAGGTCGTGACCCTGACTCCGCGCGCGGGAGCCGCGTACCGGCGGGCACGGCTGTGGCTCGATTCGGAGACGCATGTGATCCGCCGTCTCGAACTGCACGAGGCGAACAAGGTGCGCACCCTGACCCTCGGCAACCTGGACCTGTCCCCTTCGCCGGACCCCGCGCTCTTCACCTTCAACGTGCCGGCGGGCGCGCGCGTCATGGGCCCGCCTCCCTCCGCGGGGCTCCCATGAGGCTCCGGACGCGGGATCTGCCCGTCTTCCCGGTAGCGGCCGGACCGGTTCGCCCCGGTGTGGACCCCGGGGTACGTGCGGTGGATCCGAGGTCTTTCGAGATCGGGCCCGAGACCGGGCCACGTCTGGGCCTGGTCACCCTGGGTTGCGACAAGAACACGGTCGACTCGGAACACATGATGGCGGCACTGGTCTCGGCGGGGGCGAGGGTGACCAGCGACGTGGAGAGCGCGGACGTGGTGGTGGTCAACACCTGCGGCTTCATCGACGCCGCCAAGGAACAGTCCATCGACACGATCCTCAACGCCTGCGCCCTCAAGGAGCGCGGACAGGTAAAGGCCGTGGTCGCGGTCGGGTGCATGGTGCAGCGCTACCCGGACGAGCTGGCGCGGGAGATCCCCGAGGTCGATCTGTTCCTCGGGATCGCCGAGATGTCCCGTCTGATCCCGGAGCTGCGGGCGCGCGGGCTCATCGAGGACGATTTCGTGCCCAACATGGAGCGGCCCCTGCGCATCCTGGCTGCCGAGACGCCGCACGTCTCCTTCCTCAAGGTCAGCGAGGGGTGTGACCACACCTGCGCCTTCTGTGCGATCCCGCACATGCGGGGTCTTCATCGTTCGGCCGATCCGCAGGGTCTGGTCGCCGAGGCACGGGCCCTGGGAGAACAGGGCGTTCGGGAACTCAACGTGATTTCCCAGGACACCACCTGGTACGGGCGGGACCTCAGGAGGCGCGATCGCTCGGCGCCGCTTCTTCAGGACCTCCTGGAAGCCCTTCTGGAGGGCACGGGGGTGGACTGGTACCGGTTGCTGTACATGTATCCGTCGGGCATCACCCGCGGCCTCGTTTCGCTGATGGCGCGCGAGCCCCGGCTGCTGCCGTACCTGGACATGCCGCTGCAGCACGGGAGCGACGAGGTTCTGGCACGCATGCGCCGCCCCGAGCGGCAGGCGACGATCCGCGAACGGGTTCGCTGGCTCCGGGACAGCATCGAGGACCTCACCCTGCGGACGACCATCATCGTGGGCTTCCCCGGGGAGACCGACGACGATGTGCGGATCATGCTCGACTTCCTCGACGAGATCCGCTTCGACCGGGTCGGTGCCTTCGCGTACTCGATCGAGGAGGGGACGGCCGCGGCCCGGATGCCCGGCCAGGTCCCCGAACAGGTGAAGGCCGAGCGGCTCGAACTCGTCATGGAGCACCAGCGCGGCATCTCGTACGAATCGAACATGGCGCGCATCGGGCGACGCACCACCGCGCTGGTGGACGAGCTGACGCCGGGCGAGGACGAGTGGGATGCCCTGGGGCGTACGCGCGGCCAGGCGGTCGAGGTGGACGGACGGACCTTTCTTACCGGGGTGGGCAACGCGAGGGCAGGTGACATCGTGGAGGTGGAGATCGTCGATGCGGACGACTACGACCTGACCGGGAGAGTGCTCAATGGGTGATGGAAAGCGTCGCCGGGTGCGGCTCGGGGTGGTGGGCGCCGGAGCCACCAGCCAGCTCATGCACCTGCCGATCCTGTCGGAGCGCCCCGACGTGCAGGTTGCGGCGGTTTCGGATCCGGACGACTTGAAGGCGCGGGCGGTCGCGGAGCGCTTCGGTGTGCCGCGTGTGGTCGACGACGACGCGCTGATGGCGGACGGCGAGATCGGCGGGTGCGTGATCTGCGCTCCCAGCTTCCTCCATGAGGCCCTCGCCGCTTCCTTCCTCAACGCGGGCAAGCATGTTCTCGTGGAGCGTCCACTGGCGCTGTCCTCGAGCGGGGTGCGCTGGTTGCTGTCGGTCGCGCAAGCCGCGGACAAGGGCCTCGTACTGGGGATGCCGCACCGGTATCAACCCGACGTGAGTGCACTGCGAACAGTGGTCGCCGACGGAGGCCTGGGGGAGCTGAGTTCCGCCCGGATGACCTGGCTGAACCAGGCTGTGCGACGCCCGCGGACGGGGTGGCGGCGGCGCGCGCTCGAATCGGGTGGCGGAGCCCTTATGGACCTCGGCGTCCCTGCCCTGGATCTGGCGCTCGCGAGGATCTCTACACGAACGGCTATCGGCGCCTGCTGGACCATTTCGTGAGGGTGGCCGCGGGCCAGGATTCGGCCGAACCCCCGGCCGAGCAGTACATCCTGATGAGCCTGATCGAGGCCGCGTACAAGTCGGCGCGGGAGGGCCGGGAAGTCACGCTTTCCTGATGTACGGCGCGGCCCCGGCGCGCGCGGTCGGCGTCCCGCGTTTCCCGCGCACCGGCGACGTCCCGCGCCTCTCGCGCACCGGGGATGTCCCGCGCCTCCCGCGCACCGGCGACGCCCCCGCGCCGCGGGCACGATGATCACCCGGCGCGCCATGCTGCTCGCCGCGGCCTCGGGCCTTGCCATCGGCGCGACCTTCTCCCCGTACGGCGGCCCGGTCCTCCCCTTCCTGGCCTTCGCCCCCCTGGCCGTGTCGCTGCACCGGCAGATTCGCGACGGAGAGCAGGGCCGCGGGCGGATGGAGCCCATGGCGCCCTTCGCGCCGGGCTTCGTCACGGCGGCGCTCGCCCACGGGATCGGCCTCTACTGGATGGTCCCGGCGCTCTCGTGGAGGTCGGCGCTGGCCGTTCCCGTGTACCTCCTCGTGCTGGTCATGATCGGCATTGTGGCGGGGATCGCGTGTATGGCCGCCGTGGCGCTGAACCGCCGCCTGCGCTGGCCCCTCCCCGTGTCCCTGGCCGCGTGCTGGACCGGCTGCGAGTGGACCGCGGCGCATGTCCCCGGCGTCTCGTACGCGTGGCTGAACTCGGGGGGCTCGCTGGCGTGGTACCCTGCCGCCGCCGGGGGCGCCGAGCTTCTCGGCGCGCGTTTCCTGACATTCTGGACGGTCGCGTGCGGGGCGGCGGTGGGGGTGGCCGGCTACCGGGCGATACGGACCCGTGCCGGTCTGCGTCCCTGGCTGCTGCGCCGCGTGTTGCCGATTGCCTGCCTGGTGACGCTTCCCCTCGTGGCGGGGAAGATTCGTCAGCGATCGCTTGACGGGGGAGAGGCTGTGGCGCGGGTGGCCGCCGTGCAGGCCGGGCACGGGGTGGCGGGTGAGGTCGATGCCGGGTTGTCCGGATGGCTCGAACCGCTGGGCCGGATCCCGGAGCGCGCGTCCCTCGACCTGGTCGCATTCCCCGAGCGGTTTCTGGCGGCACCGCTACGCCGGGTTGGTGGAGGGGCGGGGGCACGTTCCGACGCGGGTGACGTGGTTGCCCATCAAGCGGCGGCGGGCGACCCTGCGGACAGCACCCTCTCGGAAGCCGGCCGTGCGGTCCGGGACTTTGCCGGAGCCGTGGGGACTCCGGTTCTCATCGGCGCGCTGGACGGAGAGACCGCCGGGGCAAACGAACCCGATACCCTGTGGTACAACGCCGCTCTTCTCCACGCGCCGGGGCGGGGTATGTCGCGGGCGTACAGGAAGAGCCGTCTCGTTCCCGGGCTGGAGGGGGCGGGCCAGTGGCATGCCGACATGCTCGGCGGTGCGAACCAGGGGTACGCGCCGGGCCGGGACACGCGGCCGCTGCCGCTGGGCGAGGGGTCCGTCGGGGTGATGGTGTGCTACGACTCCGCGTACGGGGAGACGGCCCGGGCCCTGGTCCAGGGGGGCGCGAGTTGGCTGGCCGTACTCTCCAACGACGACTGGCTGGACCCCGATCTGCCCTTCCGGGTGACGTGGGCCTACTGGCAGCACGCGACGCACGGCCGTTTACGCGCCATCGAGAACCGGATCGGGTTGATCCAGGTGGCCGCCACGGGGTACACCTTCGCCGTGTCGCCGGGAGGTGAGGGGGAGCCCTTCGCGCTCTCGCCCGGGGAGCAGGGGATCGCCGTCCTGACCGCCCGGGGCCGGGTCGCGACGACCCTGTACACGCGCATCGGAGATATCCTGGGCCTGTCGTGCTTCCTGATCCTGGGGTGGGGCGCGGTGCTCTCCCGCCGGTCGTCTCGGTGGTTCAGGTAGCGCACCCCGGCTTCACCTCCCGGCACCTCGCCTCTCTCGGTGCTCGCGGGGATTCATCCACGGGCTGTTGGCAACCCGCGGAATGAACCCTCGCGGCATTCGAGCGGCGATGCATCCGCGCTGGACCGCTGCGCTCTGCGTTGCTCCTCGGACGAATAGCGGCGCTATTCGCCCTTCGAAGCGCCTTGCCAGCCCGGCACCTCGCCTCTCTCGGTGCTCGCGGGGATTCATCCACGGGCTGCCGGGCCATTAGCTTTTCAGTTTCCCCTCAAACGGACACCTGTTCATGATCGACGAGATACAGGCGAAGATATCGGAAGAAGTCGAGGCGCTGACCCGGGAGCTCAACGTCGAGCTTCCCGACCGGATCCGGAAGGCAGTTGAATTGGGGGATCTCAGGGAGAACTCCGAGTACAAGTCGGCCCTCGAGCGGCAGCAGTTCGTTCAGGCCCGGATCGGGCACCTCGCGGGACGCATGGCCGAAATCTCCAAGATCAACGTCAACGAGGTCCCCATCGACCGGGCCGGCTTCGGGTCGAAACTCCGGGTCCACGATCTCGCGCTGGACAGAGAGGTCACCTTCACCATCGTGGCCGGCGACTACATGGATCTCGAAGCCGGCCACATCTCCCTGGACTCGCCGATCGGACGTGGGCTGCTCGGATCCCGCCAGGGCGACGAGGTCAAGATCCAGCTGCCCGTCGGGGAACGGCGCTTCAAGGTGCTCGAACTGACCACCTTGCCCCAGCTGGCGGCCAGGGACCGCTAGGAGTCTGCGCGCCAGAAACTTCTGCACGACCTGACCCCCAACATGTAGGGATCCAGAAGTCCGAATGCTACTGCATATGGTATCGGGACCGCCGACAATCGGGGCAAAACCGTTCTGCGACGCAGGCTCCTAGAACCCCGCCGGCTTGCGGATGCGGGCGATGATCACCTGGACCGTTGCCGACGCGGTCGCGTGGAAAACCGCGCCCTCGCCTTCCGCCATGGCCTCGAAGTCGTGCACCCGCACCCCGCTCGCCCCGATACGGCCGCTGAAGCGCTGGCTGCGCGACAGATCGGCAGCGGGTACCGCCGTATCGTCCTCCTCGCCCGTTAGCGTCACCGGCCAGGGGTAGCGGCCCGGAGGGTCGGGGTTGGAAAAGACCTCGGTGGCCGTAGGGAAGTCGTATCCGGCGAAGCGGGGAGTGTTCTCGTCGGCGAGCCATGCTTCCATACCGGCGACGGTCAGGGCAATCGCGTGGTCGGTCAGAAGATCCGCCATGCTCGCGCCCGTCAGGGCGGCAATTCCCGGGATTCCAGGCAGCGACAGCGAGTCGTTCAGCGTCGCCACCAGGGCTTCATCGGCGGCCTGTGCATCCCCGCCATGGGCCAGCCGGTCGCGCAGGAAACGGTGGAAGTGCCAACCGCTGCCGTAGACGTGGCCCTCTTCGAGCGGTTCGAAGGTGACCGCGTTGGGATCGACCGAGAACGCGCGCACCACCCGTGCCATGACTCCGAAGATGCCGTAGACCTCGGGGCGCATGTTGTCCAGCCCGTCGCGAATCATCTCGAGGTTGACGCGGTCGCGCACGGCCGGCCCTCCGGCCCTCTCCCAGGCGAGCCGAGAACTCATCTCCTTGGCGATCTCGGCGGTTCCTTCCTCGATCCACGTGGGGTGGAAGGTCCGGATACCGTCGGGCTTGCCGCGCAGCACGTCGCTCCGAACCCGCTTGTATAGCGAACTCACGTGCTTGACTTCATGGACCATCCCGGAGAGGGCCCAGTAGCGGTCGTCGTCCAGCTGGGTGAAGGCGCCCGCGCTCATGTGCACGAGCTCCATCTCATTGGACGCGGCGCAATCGAGAGTGGAAAAGGTCATGTCGCCGGACCACACGTACGCGCGCACGCCCTCCAGCACCGGATCCACCAGGACGACGATCTTGCCGTCCCCGTTCACGTCGCTCACACCACCGAAGTAGCGCTCGATCACGTCGGTGCCATGGGCGCTGTAGAAGTCGATGATGCGGTTGGCATTCGCCACGGGCACCGGCGGGGCGGCGGTCTCTTCCTCGTAGACCACCATGTGATCGTTCTCGGCGATGACGTGCGCCTGCACGGTCCTGTGCACCACGCACCGGCTGCCCCCGTCTTCGCGATTGTACAGTCGGAAAGTCCGCTGCGCGGGGCTGTCCGCCAGGGCTCCCCGCCGCGCCGCCTGCTGCCGCACCGCCCGCTCGAGCATGTCGCTCAGCCGCCCTTCCGCGGCCAGCTGCTCGAACAGTTCGGCTTCCTGCCGGCGAATCCGCCGGTGGAGGGCGTCGTTCGCGGCCTCGATTTCGAGCACGCGGGCCCAGTCGGCGTCCGGTACGGGCCGCGGGCGTGATCCGGCAGGGTCATCGACCGCCGCCACCACCTGCCGCAACCCGGGGGCCTGGTCCGGCGAGATCCCTTCCACTTGGAGATCGACGGACAGGATGCGTTCGCTCGAGGCATCGAGCCCCGCGAAAGTGACACGATAGTAGGCCGAGGCATCCGGCGCGCGCACGAAGAGGCCGCACGGCCTGGTGTCGTACCAGTTCACCGCGTGAACGTCGCCGATTTCCAAGCCGAGGGGGCCGTCGCACACCCTCATCCCGAGAGTGGCGGTCGCCTCCCCGCCTTCCGAATCGGCGACCCGCACCATGAACTCGGCCGAGTCCGCCTCCAGCGGTGTCCCCTGAATCGTCCCGTCGGGCGACAGCTTGAGTCCGGCGGGTAGCCGGCTACCCTCGCCGAGGCTCCACGCGTAGCCTTCCGTACTGCCTCCCCGCGCCTTCAGGACCTCGTTGTACGTCAGCGTCACGCGTCCCTGTCGGAGGGAATCGGTGTCGATGGTCAGGGCAAGGCGCGAGGCAGTGGCACGAAAGTCGGCGGTCAGTCCGGCGGCGGCCGCGGTCAGGGTCTGAACCGAATCTCTCCCCAGCGTCCAGGTCGTCTCGGCCAGGCCGTCGGACCGGGTAACGACCGTGTCGGGTGACACCGTGCCACCGCCGGAGGTCACCTCGAAGGTCACGACGATGTCCGCCGCCGGGTGACCGTTCGCGTCCAGCACACGGACTACGGGAGCGACCGGGAGCGGCTCGCCGAAGTACCCCTCCTCCTCGTCGCCGGCCGTCTTCTCCATGATCTCGACCTCCTGTGCCACCGTCACAGTCGCCTCCCCGCTGGCCGAAGACGCGCGCGCCGTGATGGTGGCGACCCCGGCTCCGGCCGCCGTCACCAGTCCGGTCGTGAGGTCGGCCGTCGCCACCGTCGGCCGCAGGCTCGCCCAGTTGACGGACACGCCCGTCATCACGTTGCCGTACTGGTCGCGCACCTCGGCCGTGAACTGCTCCGAGTCGCCGATCGCCGTGAATGTGAGCGACGCGGGCGAGATGGTGAGTGTCGTGGGAGTTGGAGGGTCCGGAGGTGGTGTGGGGTCGCCTCCGCACGCGCCCAGGAGGGTGACGAAGGTCAGGATCAGAGCCAGGAAAGCGGGGCTGCCCACGCCGGATGTCGCGCGTAGCGGGGATTTGTTCCATGGGCTCATTGAGCTGCCCTCCGGGCTGGAGTCCGTCAGTTTCCGTCCAGGATCGCCTCGTAGACGATGGGCCGGAGCAGCCTGTCGACCGGCGCCCCGCCGAATGGTTGGAGCTGGGTCCAGGCGAAGGCGATGAGGTCTTCGGCGGGATCGATCCAGAAGTACGTGTTTGCGACCCCCGACCACCAGTAGGCGCCGTCGTCCTCCCCGGCCGGGACCGCGAATCCCAGCCCGAACCCCATACCGTCGAGGCCACGCATAATGGGTACAAGGTCGTCAGGCAAGTGGTTACGTGTCATCAGGCGAAACGGTCTCCGGCTGGAGAAGCCTGACGCCGTCCGTCTCGCCCCCACCGAGGAGCATCCGGGAAAAGCGCAGGTAGTCGGCCGCGGACGACGTCAGGCCCCCACCGCCCGAAAACCAGCTCGGGGGCTGCGCAAAGGGGTCGCCCGATGATCGAGCGGCGGCGGCCAGGCCGTCCCGGCTCATCCGGTACATGGCCGCGAAGCGATCCAGCTTGTCGGCCGCTACATGAAAGCCGGTGTCGTCCATCCCCAGGGGATCGAAGATGCGCTCGCGAAAGAAGCGGTCGAGGGACTGCCCCGACGCGACCTCGACGACGCGGCCGAGCACGTCGGTGGACATGCTGTAGTTCCAGCGCTTGCCCGGGTCGTCGATGAGGGGGAGAGACGCGATGACGTCGACCCTGTCCTCCAGATCCCGCCCCGCCATGCCCGGCCCGTACAGCGCGCGGTTGTACATCGAGTCGACCGGGCTGTTGCCGAAGATGCCGTAGGTGAGCCCCGACGTGTGGGTGAAGAGATCCCGGATCAGGATCGGGCGGGTGGGCGGACGCGTGGTGCCGTGTTCGTAGACCTCGGTGTCGGCGAATGCGGGGATGACGGTGAACAGCTCGTCGTCCAGCGACAGCAGCCCTTCCTCGACGAGCATCATCGCGGCGACGCTCGTGACGGGCTTGGTCATGGAGTAGATGCGGAAGATGTCGTTCGGCTCGAGGGGGTCCTCGCCGAGGACGCGCCATCCCTGCGCGTCCCAGTGCACGATCTCGCCGCGGCGCTCCACCAGCGTCATGATGCCGGCCGTCCGGTCCGCGTCGAGGAACTGCTGCATGGCGGGCTCGATGCGCGCCAGGACCTCGCTGGAGAGGCCGACGTCTTCGGGAGCGGCGGTGGTGAGGGTGGAGGTCCGGGTATCCTGGTCCGGCTCCGCGTGCAGCGCGAAGGTCGAGACGTAGGGTGCGCCCCCACCTGAGGTGACCCCGGCGGCGACGGAGACGTACTGGCGCCCGTCCACCGCGTAGGTGACCGGCGAGCCGGCGCCCCGGCCCACCTCTGCGGACCACAGCTCCTGGCCGGTGCGGGCATCCAGAGCGGCCAAGCGGGTTCCGGTTCCCCAGAAGACGAGGTTGCCGGCGCTGGTCACCGTGCCACCGTGGCCGCCTGCCGCCTCGACGCGCCATACTTCGCGGTTTTCCGCCGGATCCCAGGCGAGGAGCACGTTGGCCGGTCCCTCGAGTGCCGGGCGCTCGGGCCGCTGGCCTCCAGTGCCCCGAACTGTCCCGGTGTTCCAGCGGCCCTCCCGGAAGTCGAACGACCCCGTCATCTCGTAGTAGTAGTAGTTGTTCGTGGCGGGCAGGTACACGAGACCGGTGCCGGGATGCCAGGACATGGTGTGCCAGTTGTGAGCCCCCCGGGGCCCGGGAGCCAGGTACACGCCCTTGCCGGTCATCCCGTAGCGTGCCTCGGGCGTCTCGACCGGGCGGCCGGTCTCGGGATCAACCTCCGACGCCCACGTCAGGTCGTCGGCGAAGGGTTCCGCCGAGATGAGCTCGCCTGTGATCCGGTCGACGACGTAGAAGAAGCCGTTCTTGGGCGCCTGCACGATGACCTGCCGCTCGCGGCCGCCGATCTCGAGGTCGAGCAGCATGAGCGGCTGGGTGGCCGTGTTAGTCCCAGTCGTCCCCGGGCGTCGTCTGGTAGTGCCAGGCGATCGCGCCGTCGGCGGGATCCAGGGCCAGGATGGAGGACAGGTAGAGGTTGTCGCCCCCTCCCGGGCTCCGATGGTCGCGGTTCCACGGCGACCCGTTGCCGGTGCCGATGTAGAACAGTTCGGCGGCTTCGTCGTACGCCATCGCGTCCCAGACGGTCCCGCCGCCGCCCGCGATCCACCACTCGCCGGTCCACGTCGCGGCCGCGGTGCGCATCGCGTCGCTCTCGAAGCCGAGCGCCGGATTCCCGGGCACCGTATGGGTGCGCCAGAGTTGCTCACCGGTCTCGGGGTCGTAGGCGGTTACGTAGCCGCGCACGCCGTACTCCGCGCCCCCGTTCCCGATGATGACCGCGCCGCCCGCGATGCGGGGCGCGCCGGTCACCGTGTAGTCGGAGCCGGCCGGGGTGGTCTGGGCGGTCCAGCGCACCGATCCGTCGGCGCGGTCGAGGGCCACGAGGCGGCCGTCGAGCAGGCCCGCGTAGACCAGGTCGCCGTGAAGCGCGATGCCCCGGTTGACATCGCCGCAGCAGGCGCGCGGCCCCCCGTGTTCCTCGTCGGGGATCGCCGGATCCCAGCGCCAGATTTCCGCGCCGGTGGCCGCATCCAGAGCGAAGACGAAGCTGAGGGGGCCGGTTCCGTAGAGAACGCCGTCAGCGATCAGGGGGGTGGTCTCGAGCCGCGCGCCCGTCTTGGGGATCTCCCAGCGCCAGGCGAGGCCGAGTCGGTCGACGTTGTCCGCGTTGATCTGGTCGAGGGGACTGTAGCGGGTCTCGGCGGCGTCGCGCCCGTGGTGTAGCCACGTGGACTCCGTGGACGTGGCACGGGGAGCCTGAAAGGCGGTGGCGGGCGCCGCAATGGCTGCCGCGGCCAGGGCGAGGACGGGCAGGGCGGCGAGAGCGCGGTGCATGGCGTTGCGAGGGGACTTCATTCTGTCTTCCGGCTGGGGTTCAACTCGCGAGGTTCAGTTTGACCGACAAGATGCATGCGGCTGGCCGTTCCCGCGACACCGGCATGGCCGTCTTTCACGGCATCCGGAGGCTCGGGCGCTACGATGCGAACGGCAGGTTGCTGGACACCCTCAGCGGGTCGGAGGTGGCAGCGTGAGGCGGTACCACCGCCCCCCTCGGCTCGCCTCGGAGGGCGGTGGTATGGAAAAGCGGACACTTCATGTGCTACAGAAACCGGACATTTCATTTGCTACTGACAACTAGGGTTGACCCCGCAGACGGCATGTACTAGCTCTCTGGGCCGTCTCCCGGGAGAAAACGTTCCACCCGGGAGAAACCGGTTTCCCAGGAGAAACCGTCTCCCAGGAGAATTCTCTTGTCCAACAAAAAGCTGTGGTTTACTGTCGGTGCTCTTGTCGCCCTGTTCATGCTGTTCGCGGTCGACGCCAATACTGGAATCGCGCAGACTCCGTGCGCGGACTACATCTCCGGCGGTGCTGGCAATCCCACCACCGGGACCCTGATCGGATCGAGGAAGGTAACCCGAACGACGACAACGAGCAGCGGTGCCAGCGCAGGTGTGAGCGGAAGTGTGGGCGTGGGGGCTGGCAGTGTCGCAGGCAACGCCGGAGGGGAAACGAGTAGCTCTACCACCACCACCGAGGAATTCTACGTCGGAACTTACGTCATGTTTCCGGGTGGGGATCGGATTGAGGTTCGGTGCGACACCTACGTAGGGTGGTCATAAGGAGCCGCGCATGAGCTGCCGTTCCAGCAGTGCCTTGAGCCTGTCCCGGTTTCGGAACGTGTTCCGGGCCCGGGAGGGCGTCCGCAGTGCGGCCCTGCTCTCCGTTGCCGGAAATCTGCTCCTGACCTTAAGCGCGTGCGAATCGCCCTCAAGTGCCCCTCCGGCGGAGATCACCTACTTCTCCGAGAGTGGATCTGAATACGCGATCGGGCCCGTGATCGCCCGCCTGAACGAGTACGACGAAAGAGGGATGTTTGCCGCGATCGGTGCCATCCTCGGAGTCGACACCGGCTACATCGTCGCCGACGGGTTGAACCATCAACTGGTACTTCTCGACAAACAGTTGAATCCGTTGCGGACGATGGGACGGCAGGGCGAGGGCCCCGGCGAGTACCAGTTTCCGAGTCGGTTGGCCAGGGACGGCGATCACGTGGCTGTCCTTGACGTAGGTCTCGGGCGCGTGTCTTTTCTGACAGCGGGCGGTGACTTCACGCGAAGCCGCCAAGTGACTGGCAATCTGAGAGATCTGGCCGCGCACCCCGAACTGGGACTTCTCGTCGCGGGCGACGCTTTTCCCGATCACTACCTGGTACACGTAGCCGAAGACGGGCAGACGGGCTTTGCCCGGATACCCGAGGGCTTCCGCACTCACTCCGAGTTGTTCCAGCTGCGCGCCGACCTTGTGGCAGTTACGCCCGATGGTACCGTGCATGTTCTGGACGGCAGGCAATTGGCACTTGTCAGCTATGACAGTACCGGTAGCCAGACGCGACTGGTGTATCTGCCAGAAGAAGCGCGGGCTAGCATTATCGAACGGATTGAGAGCCTGACCGAGTCGTTCGGCGGACCCCGCACAGTCTTGGGCGTGCAAGCGGCCACCACTCTTCAATCTCTGGCCGATGGTCGGCTCTTCGTGCAGGTCACGTCCGGAAACGCTATCGGCTTCGTCCTGGACCTGGATTCCCGGGAAGCGATCCCGATTACGGTGCCGAGTGGCAACCAATGGACGCAGTCAAGCGGTGCGACCACTTTCTTTGACGGGGAGCGTTTGGTCTTCACGGAAGGGATGACGGGCGTGATGATTGCCGAGACGGAGTTCGTGGCGAGTCGCACGGCTACCGCAGCGGCCCGCCGGTGAGAGAGGCTGCGCGAACCGAATAACGCGCCTCGAGGGAAGAGCCTGCGCGGGGGGACCCTAAAGGTGGTCCTGCTACGTTGGGCAGTCCGAGCGACCGGTGCCCGCCGGCGGGTGCGGCCCCGATCCGTTGTGGGTAGCTTTGCAAGCCATGAATCCGAACGGCCTATGCTGCGTTGCGATCCTCGTCCTCCTGGGGTGCGCCGCCGACGCCCCCGAACCCCCTCCCTTTGCTGCCGTGGCGGACGGTCAGCAGCTCATGGTCTCCGTGATCGAACCCGCCGCCGAGGTCTACTGGGACGCGGTGGGCGTGATCATGGACGAGGAAGGCACCCACGAGATCGAGCCCCGGACCCCCGAGGAGTGGGAAGCCGTCGTTAACGCGGCCTACGTGCTGGCCGAATCGGGCAACCTCCTGTTGACGGAGGACCGCGCGCAGGGCAGGGGACACTGGATCGCCATGTCCCGTGCGATGATCGAGGTGGGGAAGCGCGCGGTGGATGCCGCCGTGGCGGAGGATCCCCAGGCCGTGTTCGACATGGGGGCCGAGCTGTACTTCGTCTGCACCGGGTGCCACACGGTCTACGCCACCGAGACCGTGCGACCGAGCGATCTGCCGGATTCGGCCGTAACGGGCTCGCCTGGCACCGGCGCCTCCGACCCTCGCGCGCCCGTCCCGTGATCGAACGCTTCCTGGGCTGGCTGGGGGAGACTCCGTGGAGTGTCGCTCTCCTGGAGTCGCTGTACGTGTGGCCCTTCGTCGAGTCGGCCCACGTCCTCACCCTGGGTCTGTTCGTCGGCACGACGGTGATGATGGACCTTCGTCTTGTGGGTGTCGCGTTTCGGAAGGTGCCCGTGCAGGCATTCACGGGGCGCATGCTGCCATGGACTCACCTGGGATTCATCGTGATGACGGTCACCGGCCTCCTCCTCTTCTACTCCCAGCCGCTCCGCTACTACCACAACGTGTTTTTCCGTGTCAAGGTGCTTCTCCTGATCGCTGCCGGCATCAACGCCTTCGTCTTCCATCGCGGCGCCCACCGGCGGGCCTTGGAGTGGGGCGAGGACGCACGCCCTCCCCGGCCGGCCCGCATCGCCGGGGCGGTGTCACTGGCCGCGTGGACGATCGTCGTGGTCACGGGCCGCCTCATCGCGTACAACTGGTTCGACTGCGACCTCCAGCCCCAGCCCAGCTGGGTGAACTGGGCCGCGGGCTGCGCGACCGGGACGGAGTAGCAACCGGTGACCCAGTCCGCCGCCTGGCAACCCGTGACCGAGCCCGCCGCCATCGGGCCCGCCGCAGAGATCCCCGCGCTGCAAGGCCCCGCCATGCTGGAACCATTCTTTCGCTGGTGCGAATCGAGCCTCGTCGGCACGGCGGTGCGCGACTCGGTGTGGGCGTTCCCCATCCTGGAGGCGGTTCACCTGCTGGGGCTCTGCGTTCTGGGAGGAGCCCTTCTCATCGTCGACCTGAGGATGCTCGGCGTCGGCCTCACCGCCCAGCCCGTCGCCCGGCTGGCGCGCCAAGCAAAAGGCCATGGCTCGTCGCCAGCCTGGTCCTCATGGCCGCGACCGGCATCCCCCTTTTCCTCTCGGAAGCGATCAAGGCCTACTACAACACCTCGTTCTGGGTGAAGATGGCGACCCTGCCGGTCGCGCTCTCCTTCACCTTCGCGGTGCGAGAGCGCGTTGCCCGGGGAGAGGGTCTCGCGCCCGGCCTACGCTGCCGCCTCGTCGCGGCCGTGTCGCTGGCCCTGTGGTTCACCGTGGCGGCCGCGGGTCGCTGGATCGGCTTCTCGTGAGCCTTCCACCGGCTCCGGCCACTGCCGTCACCCGGGATATGTACATCACTTATGTACATTATGTACAATTTCGTGTGTACATATTTTCGGGGATCCTGCGGGCTGACTCCTCGGCAACGCCTCTAATGACCCCTCAGCAACGCCCCTGTTCGCGCCTCGCCCTGAGCAGTTCCTCGTCGTACGGGGCCCCCGTCCCCGACGAGCCCAGGAAGATCTTGCTGCCGTCGGTGAAGGTCACGTCGCGGCCGTTGGCACGGTTCAGCGAGTGGTCCTTGGCCTGGTACCCGTCGACGATGATCTCGGTGCCGGGCTGCAGACAGTCCCTCCGGAGGCCACGCCGAAGCAGCACGTTGGGCGTGCCCCCCTCGACGGCCCAAACCTCGGTGGACCCGTCCTCGTTCGCGATCTCCAGATGGATCCAGGTGTGCGGGTTGACCCACTCCAGCTTGACGATCTTCCCCTGAAGCTTGACCGGGGCGTTGCGATCGAACTCCGCGCCGAAGGCGTGATGGGCCACCAGGGGCGCCGCGACCACGACGGCGACCAGAACGGCCCCGGCGACGAGCATCGTCAACCAGCCTGCGCGGGGAACCCCCCGCGCGCCTGACACGGTCGCAGGCGGGCGTGCGCTCGTCCGACTCGACTGCCGGCGTATCCGGCCGGGGTGCGTGACTTCGTGCGGCTGCTTTCTCATCAATTCCTGCTCCTTCGTTCTTCCGCCCGCGCGCCACGCAGCACGTTCTCCATCGCGTAGTTGCCCTCGTGGCATGCGTATTCGTACACCAGGCCGTCAAGCCGGTTGAATGGGACCTGTCCGCTCCAGGGACGCGTGAACATGAGCGGATCCTCGACGGTGAACTCGTAGTTGAGGGTGTGTTCGCCGGCGCGGGTGAAGCGCTCGGTCACCTTCATCTCTTCCGACGGCGGGATCCCCTGCAGGGTCTGGTTCGGATGAAGATTCGTGGTCTCGACGACGAGGGTGTCACCCTCCCACCGTCCCCAGGAGTCGCCCATCCACGGACGGATGTGCCCCGGCAGACGCTTCGGCTCTCCGAGGCGGATGATCCGGACATCGTGCACCATCTCGGTCATGATCAGCACATGATCGGGGGTCTGCACGATCGTGTAGTTGTTGTTGTAGAAGTAGTTCGGCAGCATCGGCGGCCCCGCATTGGAGCCGAACGACATGATGCACCGTTCGCCGAGCGGCCGGTTCTCGGGATTGTCGAAGGCGCCGAACCGGCCTCGGAGCCGCCGCCGTTCCATGAACCGCTCCCGGCCCTCGTCGCTGAGCTCCGGCACCCGTCCGTTCGGCGGATCGACGACCAGCGAAGTCCTCGGCTCGCCGTTGAAGACGGCCACCAGCTCACCGGCGTCGATGAAGAAGCGGTTGTAGCCGCCGGTCCCTCCGGACGCGGCATCGAAGCGGGGGTCGCCCGTGAACTGCCCGCCGACGGGCGGTGCCGCCCGGTTGGGGTCGCTGTCGGCGTAGCCCGCTTCGACCGCTGCACGGACCCTTCCCTCGATCTCGGCAACCCGCTCCCAGGTCATGACCGGGTCCTGTCCCTCCGGGCGCTGAATCGGGGTGACGGTCGCATTGGACCAGTTGCCCTGCAGGTCGGGGTGTCCGGCGGGCGTCCGTGGGATCACCCAGTCGGCTGCCGTGGCGTCGCGTTCCTGTGCGACCGCCTCCCGGGCCGGCCCCCAGCTCGACGCGCCGAGCACGATGGCCATGGCAGCGAGCCGGCCGGCGCGGGTCAAGGCACCCGCATCTCCGCCCGGCCGCCCACAGCGAGCGTCGCCGGACTGCCTACCGAATCGGGTTCTTGCGCAAGTGTCCATACATCAGCTCCTCGACGAACTCGACGCACTTGAACTGTCCAAGGCGCGCGTTGGGGTCGATGTTGCGGTACAGCGGCATCCGGATCGTCCAGGGACGCGCAAACGTCTCCCGGTCGTCGATCTCGGCTTCGTACATGATATGGTCCGGACCGGTCATCGTGTAGCGCTCGGTGACCCTGAGCCCGGGGCCGTGATGGTTGCCCGCCCGGTCGAACCAGGCCTGTCCGTTGAACCCGCTCACCTCCACCACGAAAGTGTCGCCCTCCCAGCGGCCGACCGACTGCCCCATCCACGAATCGACCTGGGGCGGACCCGGGTCCTCCAGGTAGACCTCGCGCATGGCGCTGGCGTATTCGTACGCGATGAAGAGCTTCGTGTCGCTCTGGACGATCTGGAACGGGAACGGCATGTAGGTGGCCCGGGGCACGCCCGGCAGGTAGCACTTGATCTCGGGGTCGCGCTCGATCCAGTGCGCGCGGTTCTCGTCGCGCAGCTCGAGGGCGTCGGGGAGATAGGGGATTTCACCACCCACCACCACGCCATAGCCGGACGGGACGGATCCGACCGCACCCAGCGCGACGACCTCGGCTGCGGGAACCGGCACGACCGGGCCCGGCTGCATGGCCAGCGCGGGCCGCGCGGCGTGCGGCTCGATGTCCCAGTGGGCGTTGCCGAGCGCCTGCCACAGCCCGTTCATGTCGGGCCGGCCGGACGCGGTTCTCGGGAGGTCCGGGGTCTGGGAGCAGGCGCTGGCCGGCACGGAAGCGGCGAGTGCCACGAGGATCCAGGTCAGCGTTCTCATGGGAGACAATGTGGCCATGGCGCCCGCCTGCCGCCAACCATTCCCCGTCATCTCTCCGGCTCTGCGTCGCCCGGCGCGAAGGCGAGCAGCAGGTTCCCGGGCATCTGGTTGAATGTCCCGTAGCCGCTGTTCACGAACAGCATGCCTAGGGCGACCACGGGCCCGGGCCCATCGATCGCGCCGCCCCTTCCCGGCACTCCGTTCGTGGTTTCCGTGACTTCGGTGGTGTCGTATTCCCAGAGGACGGCGCCGTCTTCGGTCGAATGGGCCCTGATGACTCCGTCGAGGCCCCCGGCGAAGACGACCCCGTCGATCACGGTCACCGCGGCGGAGTTCGCGGCGTAGCAGCGCTCCTTGCCCTCGCAGGCATCCTTCGGGAAGGGTGCGCTCCAGGCCACCCTGCCGTTCCTCAGGTCGAGTGCGTGGAGGCCCGGCGACGGCTCCTGATCGGGGTTGATGTCCACGATCACCGAGCCCCGGTCGGCGATTGGCGCGTACGCGTACCTGCCGTCGGTCGCCATTCCCCAGGGGATTCCTCCGAGGGCGCCACCCTTGCCGATCTGGGTGTCCCAGATGACCCGGCCGTCGTCGTCGGGATCGAGGGCCCACACCGTTCCGGACTTCTGGCCCGCTACAAGGATCTCCCTGCCATTCTCCCGGGTCACCAGCATGGGCGCCATCCCGAAGTCCAGGTCGGGACCGGGAGGATCGGGACAGTTCTCTCGGAAACGGGCCGTCGTGCACGCCATGTTGAAGGCGTCTCCGTACACGCCCTGCATCGACCACGCCAGCTCGCCCGTGTCGATGTCCAGCGCGATGATGGCGTCGCTGTGCTCGGTAACGGGCCGCGTGTAGTTCTCGCCCGTGCCCGCGTACACGAGGCCCCGGCCGGGATCCACCGTGGGGCTCGACCACACCGGCGCCCCCGAAGGTGCCCACATCGTCGCGCCGGCGGCGTTCCTTCCCGTCTGCTCCGCGTAGTCCGGAATCACCCGGTAGTACCAGAGCACATCGCCCGTCATGGCGTCGAGGGCCGCGACGGCTCCGGAAGCCGTGCAGCACTCGTAGCGGGGATCTCCGGAGGTCACGACTTCGAGCGACGAGATCGGCACGAACAGACGGCCGTCGTGCAGCGCGGGACTGCCCGTGCCGTACGAGGTCGCGTGCCACCCGACACGGTACTTCCAGAGCACCGACCCGTCGGCGACATCGACGGCGTAGGCGTTGGTACGCGCGTCGACGAACCAGGCGGTGGCGCGTCCCCCCGGCCCTGGTCCGACGAGGATCGCACCCCGCACGGGTGCGTCCGCCTCGATGCCCCAACGGACACAACCGGTGGCAGCGTCCAGCGCGACGACCTCGCCGAGGGGCCCGCCGACCACCACGGCGTCACCCACGACGGTCGGCTTCGCACGCATCTGTCCGGCATCGGGGAAGGCGAATGCCCAACGGAGCTCGAGGCCCGGTACATCCGAGGCGTCCAGCCCTGCCAGCTCCGGCGGCTGATAGCCGGTGCCCGCCAGGTTGCCGCCGAACCCCATCGACGAGATGGCGTCAACGGCGAGTCCGGACCAGCTGCCGCCTTCACAGAACGCGGCGTCGGGAAGACGCTGCTCGGAGTAGGACCGGCCGCTGAGGTACTCCGCCACACGGATCCGCTGCTCCGGGGTCAGCTCGGATCCCTCCGCACGCATGACGCCGTCTTCCAGCGCCGTCACGATGGCGCGAGGAGACAGCTGACGCAGGAGAGTGACGCCGGGTGAGCGCTCGTCTCCGGCTGGCGTGTGACACTCCGCGCACCTGGTCCCGAATACCTGGGCGCCTTCCTGGGCCCTTAGAGCCGTGGACGCGACCACCGAGGCCAGGGCCGCGACGGCCGCCGCGGTGATGACATTGTTGCCCTTCATGCGCTTGTCCTCCAATCGACCTGACATCGTCTAGACCTAAAATAAGCGAGTACGGTCCCGGAGGCAGGTTTTGGTTGTGCGGCGTGGCTTTTGCAGCCCGGTTGCCGCTTGGGAAGCGGCTGGAGGGAGCCTTACGGGCTGGCCGATGCTTGTTTCCGGTCGCCGGGACGCTCGTTCGGAGGGGTGTTTTGGTGCCGGGGGACACCGGTCCCCGAAGCGGTACTACGTTCGCGACACGACGGAGGGGACGAGGCGGCGTTACCGGAAGCCGGTCCGCTCGATCGTGTTCCAGGTGCTGAACAGCCGGTCGACCGAGGGCTGCCAGCCGATGATCCGCAGGGTCGTGCGCCGAGCCCGCCGGATGACCTGGCAGGGCAGCAGGATCATCTCGCGGATGAACGTCCTGAACTCCATGGCGATGTACTTCCGGCGGTCGGCCTTGAAGTGCATCATCATGGCGAACCAGCTCTTCAGGTTCCACGCCAGCGCCGCCATCACCATGTAGGCCCAGTTGCTCACCAAGTCGTAGAGGGGCACCCGCATGGCGCCCACGCCGCCCTTCAGCTGCGCGATCACGTTCTCCTGGTCGCAGCGGGCGTTGGCCAGCCGGACGACCTCGGCCGCGCTCAGGTCCCGCCGCGTGGTGATGTAGAAGAAGTAGCGGATCTCGTCCAGCAGCGTCAGCTCACCCTTCGTCTTGCTGATGTTCTTGCGCACCACCACCATCCGGTAGGTCTCCCGGCACTTCCCCGGCTGATACTCGTACTCGGCCACATCCTCATGGTTGAGCCGCTTGTTCACGTAGCCCCGCTCAAGCACGATGCGTCCCCTCACGTCCTGCCGCTTGCTCCGCGTCGTCCCCGTCCGCGACGTGTACCCCGGCCGCCGCTCCAGCCGCTTCCACGCCGCCTCCTCCAGCCCCTCAGCCCGCTTGACCATCGCCGGCTGGGCGTCAAAGCCGAAGATGAAGTCCGCGTCCACACTCCAGCGGTCGAAGTGGGCGGTCAGCGAGAAGTCCGTGTCCCCGCGCAGGCACACCCGCTCGGCATGCGGCGACACGAGGGCGACCGCCCGGTCGATCCACTCCGCCGCGCCCTGGTGGCTCACCGCGTTGCCCGGGCGGTTCACCAGGTAGAGCACCTCACCCGTGTTGGCCAGCGAGACGACCAGCGGGTGGTAGCCCCACACCCCCTTGTAGGACATGTCCATGCCCTCCTTCTTCTCGCCCAGCGTCGGCGCCAGCGTCCCGTCCACATCCACGTAGGCCACCGGCGCGAGCAGGTCCCGGGCCCGGCCCCGCCACAACTGCGGCCGCACCGCGTTGATGCTCTCCATCAGCTCGATCACGTCCGCCTCGCCGTAGCGGCGCGTGAAGTCGCCCGCCGCCGTCGGGCTCGGGATCGTCTCCGCGCCCAGCGCGTCCATATAGGCCGCGTTGTTGCGCAGGCTGCCCAGGTCCTGCAGCCGCGTGCCCCCGCACAGCACGTTGAAGGCCATGTTCAGCACATGATCCGACTCGAAGTAGGGCAGGTGCCGCTTCAGCACCTTCAGCCGCGCGTCGATCTCCCGGACCAGGCCCAGCTTCGACGCCAGCCGCCGCATCGCGCCGATGCCTCCGTAGCTCATTGCGTTGATCCGCGCCCCGATCTCGTAGTGGACCTTGCCCGCGCCGAACACCGGCTGCCACCGGGCCCTCGGCCGCCTCGCCCCGGCATGGCGCGCCTTCAGCTTCCGCTTCCGCCGGGCACAGTCTTTTCCAACCCGGAGATGAGCCTGAAGTCGGCGAGGATTGAGAGCGAGGGATGAAGCCCGAGCACGGGGCAGGTGGCAGTTGAGGGAGCATCATTATCCCCCTGAACGGTGTAGAGACGCAACCGGCGAGCTGGGGGATCCCCGAGTCGCGGGAGGGTCTGCGGCGAGTCTGAGGCGGGCGCGGGGCGGATCATGCGGCGGAGTCCCGGGCCTGGCCGATGGCACGGAGGAGTTCGTCGCGGGCTCGCTGAACGGCCTTGGCGGCGTCGAGGTCGGTGGTTGCGGCGGCGAGGCGGTCGAGGGCTTTGAGGGTGACGCCGGGCCGGAGGAAGTCTTCGGCGCCGGGCATTGCCCGGAAGCGCTCGTAGGGGGTGGCGACATCCTGCTGCCGGTAGCGCCTCTTGACGCGGCCGTTGGGGCCGGTGACCTCGGTGGCGAAGAGGCAGGGCCGGTGGAAGTTGAGGAAGGGGCAGAGGCTGCCTTGGAGGAAGTCGTTGACCTGGGGGACGAGGGCGTGGGGGACGTGGATGTGGCCGAGCCACTTGCGCACGATGCTGCCGTTCTTGGCCTCGACGAGGGCGTTGTCGTTGCAGTGGCGGGGCCGGGACTTCGTGAAGGTGCCGATGTGGAGCTGGTTGAGCAGGTCGGCGACCTGGCGGTTGATGTACTCGCTTCCGTTGTCGGCGTGGAAGGCCTGGACGGTGAAGGGGAAGGCGGAGATGAGGTCCTTCAGCACGGGGACCATGAAGTGCTGGGTGATGCGCGGCACGGCGCCAAGGTGTTGGAACTGCGTGACTTCGTCGACGATGTTGACGAGGTAGATGCCCTTCTTGCCGCTCCGGTCTCCGAGGTGGACGGTGTCGACGCGGAGGAAGCCGGGCTGGCCATCGGGCCTCGGCTTGCGGCGGACCCCGATGGGGACGGGAGCAGGCCGGGTCTTGCGGAAGGTGAGGCGGCCGGTGCGGTACGCGCGGGTCTTGCGGAGGTTGTAGATGTGGCCTCCTGAGATGCGTGCGAGGCGCTCGAAGCGCACGTCTCCGTAGACATGGAACATGCGCCAGAGGATCACCTTGGTGGCGGGTCCGGAGAGCTGGCCGAAGGCCTCGTCGACCTCGGCCAGCAGGGCGGCGTCAAGGTAGGTGTAGCGGCGCGCGAAGGCGTTGGCCGGGGGCTTGCCGCGGTGGTCGCGGATGTGCCCGGTCCGGCGGTGTTGCCGGATGAGGCGGGTGACCTGGGCCCTGGAGAGGCCCGTCACCTTCTCGAGGTACCGCTTCACCAGGCCCTTGTCCGGCTTCCTGAGGCCGTGGTACTCGAAGCGAACCAGGGTCCGGCGCACGAGGGCGTACGCGGAGTCACGGCGGGTGGGCTGGAAGTCCGCGGCTTCGTTGCCCTCCAGGAAGGCGCGGAGCTGGTCGAGGGTGCGTATCCGTTCGGTGCGAAGTGTCACGATCATCCTCCAATGATCTCTTCGCCCCGGACTGCAGGCTCATCTCCCGCTGGAAACAGGATCCGAGTTCAGGCTCATGTGCCGTTGGACAAGACTGGCACTGTTCCTGCGGCTCTGTTTGTGCGATATTGTCTTCACCGGAAAGGCCTCCTGGTTGGAACCCGACGACTCGCGCCGGATGCTCCTAACTGCAATCAGGATAAGCCTTTCCGGTACTCATTGGTAGATGCGGTGCACAAGTCGCGCTTGTTTGAGGTCTAGAACGCCGCGTGGCCGGGTTGCCCGGTGGGGGCGCCACGGACCACCCGAACGCGAGAAGCCCCCGGCGGTTCCGGGAAATATCCGGAGCCTCCGGGGGCTTCAGCAACCTGAGGAGAAGCCCGTGGGTTGACGGGACTCCTCCTCAGGTGCCTGAAACCGGCCGCAACCCGGCGCGAAGCCGCCTACGGCGCGAACGTTGGACCGTGATTCGGCTTAGTTGCCGAAGCGGCGATCGCTTGCCCTTGCCGAGTTGGGCTGGGTACTGTGACTAGTCAAGAGATCACCTCCTTGTAATAGGTTCGACATCGGGCGGGATTTCTACATCCTGCTCGAACCGCGCCACCGCCTCCGGAGGCACGGGCTTGGCCCCAAGGGCCATTAGCAATCTATACTCTCGGGTACACGGGAATCAAGTTTCACGTAGACGGGAGAAGCTGTCGATGAGAATTGGCAACCGTGCTGTCGCCGGGACTGTTCTGGGCATCTCCGCCGTTGTCCTTGCCTGCGCCGAAGCGGGACCATCCGCGCCCGCCGACCTGGTCCTGACAGGGGGACGCGTGATCACCCTCGACGGGGAGAGCCGGGTGGCCGAGGCGGTCGCCGTGCGGGGCGACCGCGTGGTGGCGGTCGGGACGGTGGGCGAAATCGAGGTCTTCGCCGGCCCCGACACCGAACGGATCGATCTGGCCGGCCGCGCCGTCACCCCCGGGCTGATGGACGCGCACGTCCACTTCGCGAACGGCGGCGCGAACCGGCTGTACCGCCTCGACCTGAGCTACCCGAACGTGGAGAACATCGGGGACGTGCAACGCCTGGTGGCGGAGCAGGCCGCCCGCGTGGAAGAGGGCGAGTGGGTGCGGGGCGGGGGTTGGGACGAGGGCAAGCTGGACGAACTGCGCTACATCTACGCGTCCGATCTGGACGAGATCGCAGCCGGGCGTCCGGTGTGGCTGTCGCACACGATGGGTCACTACGGCGTGGCCAACTCGATGGCTCTCGAGATGGCGGGGATCACGGCGGAGACCCCCGATCCTCCCGGGGGCACCATCGACCGTGACGCCGACGGGAACCCCACCGGCGTCCTCAAGGAGTCGGCCCAGGGCCTCGTCTCACGTCTCGTTCCGGGTCTCGGCCCGGAGCAGCAGCGCGAGGGGATCCGTGCGCTGGCCGACGCCTTCAACGCCGAATGCATGACCGGCGGCAAGGATCCGGGCATCGGCACGGCCACCTGGGAGGCGTATCGGGACGTGCTCGCCGACGGGGACCTTTCCGTGCGCATCTTCGCGCTGTGGCGGGGACGGAACGGGACGATCGACGAGGTGCGCGCCTACGCGGACAGCCTCGCGACCTTCACGCGCCCCCACGAGTCGACCGGCGACGACCACCTCATCCCGGGAGGGGTCAAGCTGTACATCGACGGGAGCGGTGGTGCCCGTACGGCCTGGATGCACGACGACTGGAACCGCGAACGGACCGGGACCGACACCGGCAATCGCGGCTATCCCACCATGGATCCCGACGAGCTGCGCCGGCGATTCCGCGCATATCACGACGCGGGTCTGCACGTCAGCATCCACTCCATCGGCGACCGCGGCATCGACTGGACCGTCGACAGCTTCGTGGAAGCGCTGGAAGCCACGCCGACTCGCGGCCTCCGCCACGGCATCGTCCACTCCAACATCCCCACGGACCGCGCGCTGGACATCATGGCCGAGCTCCAGCGGGAGTGGGAGGCGGGCTATCCGGAGCCGTCCCCGTCCTTCACCTGGTGGATCGGCGACACCTACGCGGGCAACTTCGGCACCGAGCGCGCGCTGCGCCTCAACCCGTTCCGGTCGTACCAGGAGCGCGGCATGATCTGGGCGAGCGGCTCCGACTACTTCGTCACGCCCTTCCCGGCGCGGTATGGTGTCTGGGCCTCGGTCGCCCGCCAGCCGCTGCTGGGGGTCTACGGTGCGCAGCCGTACGGAACCGCGGAGTCCGTGGACGTCGAGACCGCCCTGCGCTCGTTCACGACCTGGCCGGCGCACCAGATGTTCCTGGAAGACAAGGTGGGGACCATCGAGCCCGGCAAGTACGCGGATCTCGCCGTGTGGGACCGCGACCCCTTGACCGTGCCGACCGGCGACCTGCGCGACATGGTGTGCGAGATGACGGTCTTCAACGGGGAGGTGGTCTTCGACGGTGGCCGGTAGGAACCCGGCGGGACTGTTGCAACCGGCCGCCAGGGTTCAGGCTGCCTTGTACGCCCTCCGAAACGCCAGCGCGCTGACGATCACGGCCACCGTGATCCACACGCCCCCCCAGGTCACCGTGGAGATCCCGGTCAGATCGGCCAGCATGGCGGCGTCGGACTCGAGGTGGGGCCGGTCCAGCACGTCGCTCTTGATGTCGAGGATCGCGTAGAGGCAGCTCGTCAGTCCCAGCGCGGTGAGGACCACCCGGCTCGCCGTGGGGCCGAGCTTGCGGCCGGCCACCATAAGCGTCGTGCCGAAGGCCAGCCCGAAGAGGAGCCCGAAGCCGTTGCGTACGTACAGAGCGGTGAGCAGGACGACCACCGCGCCGACCAGCAGGACCACGACCCGGTTGGGTACCCGGCTCGCACCAGCGGCGGCGAGGAGAACCACGCCCCAGACCAGGCTGCCGAGGTAGCCCGCGGACAAGGTCAGGAACGCGTTGCCGCCACCGCAGTAGCAGGCGCCGCCCTGGTAGGGATCGAGCACGATCCGCTCGATCGTCCCCCCCGTGGACACCGAAGCGATCCCGTGGCTGATTTCGTGAAGCATGACCACGAAGATCTTGAGCGGGTAGATCATCGGCGTGTCCCAGAGGAACCACACCGCGGCGAAGTAGAGGGAGAAGCCGGCCAGGAAGGTCAGCTTCCTTCGTGTTGTCGAGGGGTGCTCGGATTTCGTCATTGTTCGCATTCTCGGTTGTGGACTCTGCATCCTGTACGGGCATCACCCCCGTGGTGTTCCGATGCGCGGGGTCCGGGATGCGGTTGGACGCGCCCCTGCCCCTTGGGTAGCTTGAGTCGCTGCGGTTCCAAAGTCCACCAGGAGGTCCCCTTGAAGAGATGTCTGTTCGGGCTGGTCGCGGCCCTTGGATGCCTGGCGTGCGAAGTCCCCGACTTCAAGCCCCTCGAAGTCGGTGATCCGGCTCCGGGGTTTTCGGCGACCACGCTGGAGGGCACTCCGATCACGGAGAAGGATCTGCTGGGTGCGCCGTACATGCTGAACATCTGGGCGACGTGGTGCGCTCCCTGCCGGCAGGAGATGCCCGAACTTCAGGAACTTCACAACGCGTACGCGGACCAGGGCTTCCGCGTGGTCGGCGTCAGTGTGGACGACAAGAGTTCCGCGGACCTGATCGGGGAGTTCACGGAGGAATTGGCAATCGTCTTCCCCATCTATCACGATCCGTCGTGGGAGATCGTGGACGCGTATTCGCTGCTGGGGCTCCCGGGGACCTTCCTCGTGGACGCCGAGGGGCTCGTGGTGCGGAAGTGGATGGGGCCCTTCCGGCCGATGGAGGCAGACGTTCAGGACGACGTGCAAGCGGTTCTGGTCCCGACGGCAACCCAGCCCTGACGGGACCGTCAGCTACCTGTCATGTCTGAACGGGCGTCCCCGGGTACTGCGGAGTCGGCGGCGGGCCCCAAGGTAGTCGCGGGCCTCAGCCGGGATCTGGGGCTGGTCTCGGCGCTGGCCATCGGGACCGGTACCATGATCGCCGCGGGGATCTTCACGCTTTCGGGGCTGGCGGTGGGCTACGTGGGCAGTGCGGCGATCGTGTCCTTCCTGCTCGCGGCGATCGTGGCCACGTTCACCGCGCTCACCTACTGCGAGTTCACCTCCATCTACCCCTTCTCGGGCGAGGGCTACCTCTACGCGCGCAAGACCTTTCCACCGCTGCTCGCGTACCTCGTGGGCTGGTGCCTCCTGCTCGGCTACGCGTCTTCATGCGCCTTCTACATCGCGAGCCTGTCGAGCTACTTCAACGAATTCATCTGGCACTTCGCGATTTCGGCGCTGCCCGGCATCATCTTCCTGGCCCTCCTGACGCTTCTCAACATGAAGGGCACCAAGGAGAGCGGCACCTTCCAGATCGTGGTCACGGCGGTCAAGATCGTGCTGCTGATCTGGTTCATCACCGGGGGAATGGGCAGCCTCGACAGGGCCGTGCTCACCGAACGCTTCAGCACAGACATCCCGCTGATCGCGTCAACGTCGGCACTGGTCTTCATCACCTTCTTCGGATTCTCGGCCATCGCGGCGTCCGCCGGCGAGGTGATCAACCCGACGAAGACGATTCCCCGGGCCATTTTCATCTCGATGATCGTGGTGACGGTGCTGTACTCCCTGGTGGTGCTCGTCGTGGTCGTGGCCGACCTGACCGAGTACACCGAAGCGGCGATGGGGGTGGCCGCGCGTGCATTCCTGGGGCCGGTCGGGGGCATGGTGATCGTCACCGGGGCGATCTTCTCGATGATCTCGGCGTCGAACGCCTCCATCCTGGCCGGGTCGCGCGTCGCCCTGTCGATGAGCCGGCTGCGGCACCTTCCCGGTCTCATCGGTCGCATCAGCGCGCGCACGCAGACGCCCTTCGTCGCGCTGCTGGCCATCGGCGGGGGCATCGGGGCCTTCGCTCTGGTGCTGCCCCTGGAGTCGCTCGCCCACTTCGCGAACCTGGTCCTGCTCCTGGCCCTCTGTTTCGTCAACGCGGCGCTGATCGTCCACCGCCGCCGTTTCCCGGACATGGAGCGGCCCTTCCGGGTCCCCCTGGTTCCGTTGCTGCCCGCCCTGGGGATCGCCGCGAACCTCTACCTGATGCTGCAAATTCCGGTGCAGGGACACCTTCAGCCTCTCCTGTTGGCCATCCTGGCCCTGGCGCTGGGGCTCTTCGGCTACGCGGCATGGCGGGGCACGCGCTTCGAGGTCCCCGCTCCGGCGGGCCCCGGTTCCAGAATCGTGGCCCTGCGGGCGTCACCTCGCGAGGGAGTGTTCCGGATCCTGCTGCCCGTCCACAATCCCCACACGGCCGAGACCCTGGTGCGGTTGGCCGCCTCGATCGCGAAGCCCAGAGACGGCGAGATCACCTTGCTGCGCGTCGTCCAGGTCCCCGAACAGCTGCCGCCGGAGCTGGCGCGCGCGTCCATCGAGGGCGAAGAGGAGATGCTGGAGCGGCTTCAGGCGCTGGAAGGCGCGCTCGGGGTGCCCATCACGACGGAGGTCCGGGTCGGACACAACGTCGCCCGTGCCGTCCTGGAATCCGCCCGCGAGGACCGGTCCCACCTGATCCTGCTGGGCTGGAAGGGCTTCACCACGACCGCCAGGAAGATCCTGGGCGAGGTCACCGACGATGTGGTCCGTCTCGGGCGCGCCGACATCATGCTGGTGAAGTTCGGACCCGAGCGGGCGGTGCCGCACCGGATCCTGCTGCCGACGGCCGGTGGCGTCCATTCGCGGAAGGCCAGGGGATACGCGATGGGGATGACCGAGGCGGACGGGGGCAGGCTGACGCTGGCGTCGGTGGTTCCGGCGGGTGCTCCGGCCGGCAAGCGGGGGGCGGAGGAGGCACGGCTGGCCGAGGAGCGTGCGGAGTTGCCGGAGGCGGCGACCGTCGACACGCGAGTCATTGCGGGACCCGGCGTGGTGGAGGGGGTGCTGGGGGCGGCCGGCGACTACGACGCGGTCATGGTCGGGGCCTCGGGCGACAGCTTCTCCAGCCGGATCCTCTTCGGGACGATTCCGGAACGGATCGCGCGCGAGGCGGGGAACACCGTGATCGTGCTGAAGAGCCACGATCGGGTGCGGGCGTTCGTGGGGAGGGTGGCGGCGGACTGAGCTTGGGTGGCGGACCGACTCCAGAGTGCGCCGCGACATCTTCAGCTGTCTTGTCGCAGGACATCCCCTATCTGGCCGCCACATGTCATTGGCCTGATCAACTGGCGGTTGTTGCCAAGTGTCACTTTGAATTCGGACCGGGTGAGGGTCTGCTGTAACCAGAGCGCCATGTCCCCGTAACCCAGGATCGGACGCAGGCGTATCGGGTCGCCAGCCACCGGCTCGGAAGCAAGCAGCTTGGCCGCAACATCGGCACCGGCTTGAAGTTGATCACGGATGTCGTCGAGATCCTCGAACTTGATTGTTCCGCTCTTCAGCTCGACAGGTACGGTCCAGTGGCCTTTCTGGCCCCTTGCGTGGACGAACAGCAGAAAATCGCAACGCTTTTCCTGGGGGGACGCGAGTTCATAGCATCCGTCCACTCGGGTCAGGCAGTGCGACCGCCCGGGCCGCGGCAACCGCAAGAAACATTGCTGGTCACTGCAGGCATCGGCCAAGCACCATGACGGCAGCATGAGCCGGATGTTTGCGATCCAGTCCGGCAGCGATCAATCCTCCTGCAGCCTGCTGGAGATCTCGGCCCAGTCCTGGTACAACGCTTGGGCGACTTTGGGAAAGCCGGCCTCGTACATGGCGTTCTCGGAGTCCAGGGGCAGTTCCTCCGTCACAGTCCCGCCATCTTCTCGTGGCACGAACAGCCAAGCCCCAATGTTGTCGGCGGGGAGCGCGACATCGCCGCCGACGATGTCTCTCCGTTGGTCCCTCGGCAGGTCGGCCAGACGAACGATGTTGGCCAACGCGGAGAGCAGCCACCCGCTGTGAGCCGTGAGGATTACCCTAATCCCGGCTTCGACGATTGCGGCGACGGCGGCGGCGAACCGGACCTGCATCGCGGGGTGCATGTGCGCCTCCGGCTCCTCGATGATAATCGTCGAACCGGGGGTGACGTAGTGGCGGAGGTAGAGGACCAGGGGCACGATCTCGGTCTCCATGGAAGACGCGCGCGTGAGGGGAAGGTCTTCCTCCCAGCCAACAGGTCGGTATAGGACCGACGAAGCTCCGTTCTCCGCCTCGTCAACACGGACCGTTCCTTGAAGGATCGTCTGCTCGACACGTGTTGCAAGAGTCTCGCCGCCATCCCAGCCGGAAGGAGTCGAGCGAAGATCGACGAACGTCTGCCGGATGAAGTCGGCCAGGATGCCGGAAATAGAGCCCTGCTGCTTATGTCGGCCGCGTGTCATCCGATCAAGGGACGAGCCCAGGAGCACACCATGGGCCTCCACCACCCCGGAACGGCCAGCGGGAAGGTAAAATGCCGGACGGGAGATCGCTCCGACCGTGCAGCCTTGGGCAAGGTCGGCAAGGACAGCTTGTAGCCGCATGAACGAGAGAGGTTCGTCGGCGGAGCGTCTGGCGGGTGGGTAGAAAAAGCCGGCGTCGAGGGCGCGTGACCAATAGGTACCGCTCCGTTCGAGCCGGATGGGAGCGTCTTCGGGGCACTCAAGATTGTAGTCGAGCTTCTTCCCGGTGGCGACAATACCGAAAGCATGTCGGAACGATACCGTTTGACCCTCTGGGCCCAGGATGGTGTGGGACAGGGTCAGTCTGCCTTGATGCTCCGACTTGAGAACGAGGTCGCTTAGCCTGTATGCACCGAAGACGCGGAGGAGCTCGCGAGTAAGCACAGAGCCCACATTTGGAAACCTCACTGCTGCCCTTGCGAGATTCGCGACATCTTCCGGACAAGCCAATTCGCCTTCGCCAGCCGCATCACTGTCGACGTATTTTTCAATCCACTCGACCACCCCGGCCAGGTCGTGTGTAGCGCGGGCTCGCTTATAGAAATCGGTTGCTTGCCATGTGTTGTTCCGAAGCGCCAAATGCCCCGAGAAGTATCCGTGAAGCGCATAGATCAGCTTCGCCAGATAGGACTTCCCCGTACTGCTTGGCCCCAAGAACACCGTCAAGGGTCGCAGTTCGATATCGGCCTTTGCGATCGGCCCGAAGTTCTCAACTTCGAGACGGTGTTGGCCGGTGTGGCGAGCGGTCATGAGGCGGGCAGCGTCCTAAGTGCGAGTGGGAAACGAAACATCGTTTCACGCCGACGGCTTAGTCAAGAAAGCGAAGCAGATTGGTCACAGACCTGGAGGGACCAGACGGATGCACCCTTCCTGACCCTCCGCACACCGCTGCACGGCCGCGCTGTGACAAACAAAATGTCAACCAAACATTACATTATGTAAACCGCACATGACATTTCGGCCCGCCTGTGGACCCGATAGGTGCCCTCCTATCCCCAAGCCTCCCCAAACAACCGCATCCAGTTGCCGCCCAAAATCTTCTCGACGCGTTCCTCGCCATGTGCTCGTGCCAGCAGCCCGTCGGCGACCATGAGCATCCGCATGGGGTCGTTCAACTCGGGCACGAAGAGGAGCTCGTGTTCGCGGGGCGCGCCGATGCCCAGGCGCTGCCGCTCGTCCGCGAATCCCTGTAGCGTGGCCCGGTAGGCCTCGTCGTCCACCGTCGAGGTGATCGAGTTGTCGGTGCCGATTCCCACGTGGTCCTCGCCGCAGACGTTCACGGCGTGCTCGATGTGGCGGTAGAAGTCCTCGGCTGTCGCGGGGCCTTCGGGGTTGAGGAACGGCATCATGTAGAGGCCCAGTACGCCGCCCTTGTCGGCCATGGCCCGGAGTTCCGCGTCCTGTTTGCTGCGGGGATGTTCGTACACGGCGGCGCACCCGGAGTGCGTGATCGCCACCGGTCCCGGCGCGACTTCGATCGCTTCGGCGGTGGTGCGCTGGCCGCAGTGCGACAGGTCGACGAGGACGCCGGTCGCGGCCATGTGCGCCACCAGCTCCCGGCCGAAATCGGTCAGGCCGCCGTTCCCGGGTGACAGGCAGCCCTCCCCGACCAGGTTGGGCAGGTTGTAGGTGAGCTGAACGACCTTGACCCCCATCCCGTGGAACTCGTCCATGCGGGCAAGATCCGTCCCGAGCATCACCGTGTCCTGAAAGCCCATGATCAGCGCAAGCTTGTCCGCCGCCCGGGCCGTCTCGATCTCGGCCGTGGTCGCCGCAAGTGTCAGGACGTCGGGGTGCGTCTCCGCCTCGCGCCGCCAATAGGCCAGGTGTTCCATCGTCGCCGCGTAGGCCGCGTCGGCGTCCTCTCCGCCGCCGCTGACCGTGACGTTGAGAGCCGTGATCCCCGACGCGGCCGCGTTCCGCACCATCTCGTCCGTCAGCGGCGCCCCGATGCGGTCCGGCACGTTGAAGGGGCCCGGGCTGGCGAGGGCGTCGATGACGATGGCGTTGTCGTATCCGGCCCATCCGCCGGCGTCGATGTCCGTGTCGCCGGCAGGAGGCATATCCGCCCGGTCCCTGCACGCGTACACCAAGAGGCCGGGGATGGCGATCAGGGTCCGGGCGAACCGGCGGCGGGAGAGCGGAGCCGGGCGGGTCTCGGCGCGCACGCGATCAACGTTCGAGTCGTCACGGGTTGTTACCATTGGTAGCTTCCTGTCGTTTGAGGTGAGCGGGCCCCCGGTGGCTGGGACCTCCGCGGTCGCGAGAGCAACGCGCGGTTCGGCCTCGGACCGCCACAATGCTGACGTCACCCGCGGGAGTACAAGCACAATGGGCCGACAATCGTGAATCGCGGCAAGTCTTCGCCCGTTCGGCGTGCCCGTTGGACGGCCCGGTCGCGTCCGGGCGAGCTGTCCCGGGAGTCGATGCTGGAGCGCGCCATGCGACTGCGTCCCTGGCACGTGATCGTGGTCGGGGGCGGCTGCACCGGACTCGCCACCGCTCTGGACGCCGCCGTGCGCGGGTACCGGACGCTCCTCGTCGAGCGCGGCGACTTCACCAGTGGCACCTCCAGTCGCAGCACCAAACTGGTGCACGGCGGCGTTCGCTACCTGCGACAGGGACAGGTGCAGCTTGTCCGCAGCGCGCTCAGGGAGCGGCACCGCCTGTGGAGGAATGCGCCCCACCTGTTGGACAACCTCAGCCTGATTGTGCCGGCGTATCGGTGGTGGGAGCAATCCTGGTACGGGCTGGGGCTGAAATTGTACGACGTGCTGGCGGGCCGCCGCGGCTTCGGCCGCTCGCGGATCCTGGGCAAACGGGAGTGCCAGAGCCGGGTGTCGACGTTGAACGGGCGCGGTCTGCGCGGGGGTGTCCTCTACCACGATGGCCAGTTCGACGACGCGCGTCTGGGGTGGACCCTCGCCCGAACCGCGGCCAACATCGGCGCCGTGACGGTCAACTACGTGGAAGCAGCGGGCCTCGTTGAATCGCGGGGGATGGTGAAAGGGGTGAAGCTGCGCGATATGATCGGGGGCCGCGAATGGGTCGCGTTCGGGGCCGTGGTCGTGAACGCGGCCGGGCCGTTCGCCGACTCGCTGCGCCGGATGGACGATCCCGGCCAGGGTCCTCCGGTGGTCCTGAGCCGTGGCGCTCACATCGTGGTGAGCAGTGCCTTCCTCCCGGGCAATTCGGCAGTGCTGGTCCCCTCGACGGATGATGGCAGGGTCCTGTTCGCGATTCCCTGGCACGGCCACGTCGTGATCGGGACGACCGACGTGCCGGTGGAGTCGCCCTGTCGCGATCCGACACCCAGTGAAGAGGAGATCGACTACCTCATCGACCACGCGGGACGCTACCTGACCCGTCCGATCGACCGGTCCGACATCCTCTCGGCCTGGGCGGGACTGCGGGCGCTGGCCGCGACGGGGACCGAGGCCAGCACCGCCGCCATTTCGCGTGATCACAACGTCGGCGTGTCGCGGCGGGGACTCGTCACCGTGGCGGGGGGCAAGTGGACCACCTGCCGCAAGGTGGCCCAGGACACGGTCGACATCGCGACCGACGTGGGGGGGCTCTCGCCGGCGCCGTCGGTCACCGCGACGCTGAGACTGCATGGCTTCAGTAGGCGGCGTGAGGTCCTCGACCCGTGGAAGGTGTACGGGACGGACGCCGCCGCGATCCAGGAGATGGAGGCGGACAACCCGAGCCTGGGCCGTCTCATTCACCCCAGCCTCCCGTATCGGCTGAGTCAGGCCGCATGGGCGGCCCGGAGCGAGATGGCGGTGCGGGTGGAAGACGTGCTGGCCAGGCGGACCCGGACACTGTTTCTGAACGCGAGAGCGGCGTTGGCCGCCGCGCCGGAGGTGGCCAGGGTGATGGCGGCGGAGCTGGGCAGGGGCGACCGCTGGGCCGAAGAGGAAGTCCGGTCTTTCAGCAAGCTGGCGAAGAGCTACCTTTGCGAGTGAACGCGGATCCGGGATCCATGACGAGGAGCGACGAGGCGATGGCAACGACGCCGGAGCGACCCCGGCCCGACGAGTGCGCGGAGTACTACCACCGCTACATTGCGATGGCCGAAGAGCCGCTGCTGGAGACGCTGGAGCGCGGCGCCGAGGAGTGGAGCGGCCTGCTGGCCGGTATTCCGCCCGAGAGGGAAGGGTACCGCTACGCTCCTGGCAAGTGGTCGGTGCGAGAGGTGGTGGCGCATGTGATCGATGCCGAGCGCATGTTCACGATGCGGGCGCTGGCATTTGCCCGGGGCGACCAGGCCCACTTCCCGTCCTTTGATCAGGATGAATACGCCGCCGCGTCCCGCGCCGACCGCCGTTCGCTGGCCAGCCTGGCCGGGGAGCTGGAAGCGGTGCGGCGGTCGACAGTCCTGCTGCTCGGGAGCTTCGAGGATGAGGTCTGGGGCCGCCGGGGTGTCGCCAGCGGGAATGAGTTCACCGTGCGCAGCCTGGCCTGGATCATCGCGGGGCACTCGCTGCATCACCGGCGGGTGGTAGCGGAGCGGTACCTGAATGGATAGGAGAGCCGGCGTGGCCACGTCGCTGCGCATCCCGGTCCTGGCAATTCCGGTGCTCTGCGTGCTGGCCGTATGCGACGCGGGTATGGACGACGCGGCCCCGACGCGCGGTCAAGCGGGTGGCGTCGAGGTGGTCCGGCACGGGAAGCTGGCGGACTACGCACGCCCGGTGTTCGCGGTGGAGCACCTCCTGGCCATCGGAGTGGAGGACGGGTCGCCGGAGTTCTCTTTCGGCGAAGTCGCCGGGTTGGACGTGATGGCCGACGGCACCATCGCGGTCCTGGACGGGCAGGCGGGTGAGGTGCGGACCTTCGCACCGGACGGATCGTTCCTCCGCCGGATCGGTCGTAAGGGAGAGGGTCCCGGCGAGATCAGAAGTGAGGCTGCGTTGGCGCTCGTTGCGGTCTCACCGACGAGTTTTCTGGTCCCGGACATCATGACCCAGACGTTGAACGTGTACTCTCTCGGCAGCGATTCGGTGGTGTCGCGCCGCTTCGACATCCAGGAGATGTACATCCCGGAGTGGCGCACGACGGGGGACGCGCTGCCGATTGTGCGGGTGTCGTCGCCGGGCGGCGAAATGGTGGCTCGCTATTCCGTCTTTTCCGTGGCGGAATCACTGCGTGACACCCTGGCGGTGGTCGCGCGGCCCGCCGAGCCGGAGGCGGCCAGCAGACGGCAGCCATTGTGGCAGGATCACCTCGTGTGGTCGTTCTCGGAGCCGAATGTGGTGGTCGCTGGCTGGATGTTTGCGCCCGAGTTCACCGTTCACAGTGACGGACACCCGGTTCGGACGGTGGCGTGGGACCACGAAGACGCGGTTCTTGGCCGGGAGCAGCAGGACGCGATTCTCAAGATCGTCGTTCGCGGCATGGGGATGGACGATGCCCGGGTTCCGGAGGGGTTTCGCGACCAGTTTCGGGTTCCGGACCGACTGCCCGCCATGGCCGACATCGAGGTGGGCGACGATCTGGTGCTCGTTCAGCGGGTGCGGCCGGTGGAGACCATGGACCGTCGCGTGATCTACACGTTCAAGGCGGCCGGCTTCGGTGGACGCAGGTGGGACGCGTTCTCGTTCGAGGGCGAATACCTGGGCGTACTTGACCTGGGAGCGCCCGCCGATGTGTACGATATCCGCGGCGACACGATCATCGGCGTTCGTGAAGACGACGCCGGGATTCGGCAAGTGTTCCTGGCCCGGTTGCCGAACGGGCTCCGGCGAAACGCAACCTCAGCGCAATCACCCCGTTAGGAGGTCTGACAGGATGCACTTTCGAGTCATCTCCCGAGCCGAGATCCTCTCGCTGATCACCATGCACGACGCCATCGACGCGATGGCCCGCGCCTTCGGGCAGCTCTCGGCGGGCGAGGTCGAGATGCCGGTCCGCGGAGTGCTGACGTCGGGTGACGGCATCAGCCTGTTCATGCCCGCCCGGCTGGGAGCGGCCGGGGAGCGCGGTGCCAAGATTGCGTCGCTCTTTGCGGGGAACCGGGACAGGGGGCTGGCCACGATCAACGGCGTCATCCTCATGATCGACGACGAGACGGGACTGCCCGCGGCGGTCATGGACGCCGGGGAGCTGACGGCCATCCGAACCGCCGCGGCGGCAGGACTCGCGGCCAGGCTGCTGAGCCGCCCGGAGTCCCGGGTGCTGACCATCTTCGGTGCGGGTGTGCAGGCTCCGCGGCAGATCGAGGCGGTGCGGGCGGTGCGGCCGATCGAGGAAGTGCGCGTGGTCTCGCAGGGCGGGGAATCGGCCCGTCTTCTGGCCGAGTCGCTCGAGGGGGTGGAGGCACGGGCAGTGTCCGATTCGGCCAAGGCGGTGGATGGCGCGGACATCATCGTGGCGGTGACCACCTCGAACACCCCGGTCTTCGACGGTTCCGGGCTTCCCACCGGGACCCACGTGAGCGGCAGCGGCAGCTTCCAGCCGGACTGCCAGGAGGTCGGCAGCGAGGTAGTCACCCGGGCGCGGGTGGTTGTCGAGGAGCGAGAAGCCGTGCTGGAGGAAGCGGGCGACCTGATCATCCCGATTGAACAGGGGCTGGTGCCACCGGACGTGATCGACGCCGACTTGGGCGAGATCGTCAACGGGGACGCGCCGCGCGGGAGCGCCGGCAGGGAGCTGACGTTCTTCAAGTCGGTCGGGGTGGCGGTCCAGGACGTGGCGATCGGCGCGGAAGTGCTGCGCCGGGCCGAGGCGGAGGGGGTGGGGACGGTGGTGGGGATTTAGTGGGGGGCAAACTGTCAATTGACAGGCGACAGGGGTCTGCTCACGTTATCAGTTCGCCGTGTTGCGCCGGATCAATTGACTACGTCGACTACCACTGACAAGGAGAGACCGATGGCAATGAAGAACCCCCCGCACCCGGGCGGGATTGTGAGGCGCCAGTGTCTCGAGCCGCTCGGGTTATCGGTGACAAGAGCCGCGGCAGGCCTCGGAGTTACGCGTCAGGCTCTGTCGGAATTGCTCAACGGACATACCGGGATTTCTGTCGAGATGGCAATTCGACTGTCGAAGGCGTTCGGATCGACGGCAGAGACCTGGCTCGGGATGCAGATGGCCTACGATCTGCAGCGTGCCCTTACCCGTGCCGATGAAATCGAGGTTGAGAGATTCGAAGCTGCCTGATGTTGGCGGACGACGAGCAAGCATGAGCCGCCTCAACGACCCGTCCTTTCTTGCGGAAGCAGGAGCACTCCACGACGAAATCCTCGTCGTGAACGGCCTCGACGCGTCGCTGCTCAACGAAGAGGTCGTGCGCACGCTCAAGGCCGGTGGGGTGAACATGAACATGTCCACGCTGCCCGATCTCTCGCTCTCGTCGCCCTTCCACCAGTTCATGCTCGACCACGCCGAAGACCTCACGCCCGTGACCACGGTGGCCGGCATTCACGCGGCCCGGGCCGCGGGCAAAGTCGCGGTGGGCTACTGCTGGCAGTGGGTGGACGTGGACGAGGACCTGTCGCAACTCGCGGGATACCATCGCATCGGACTGCGCAGTTCGGGGCTCGTCTACAACGTCGGCAACTACATCGGATCCGGTTGCGTCGACCCCAATCCGGGGCCACTGAGCCACTACGGCGTCCAGGTCGTGGAGGCGCTCCAGGAGTTGCGCATCGTGGTGGACATTGGCGGCCATTGCAGCGAAGCCACCTCGTACGATGTCCTGGAAGTGGCGGAGGGACCGGTGGTGTGCACCCACACGAATCCCCGTGCCCTGCGCGAAAACCCCAGGTGCATGACCGACGGGCTGATGAAGGCGATCGCGGACACGGGCGGCGTGATCGGGATCACCGCGTTCAACTTCTTTGTGGTGCCGGAGGGGCAGGCGACGCTCAAAGACTTCCTGCGCCAACTCGATCACATGGTGGATGTCGTGGGTGTCGATCACGTCGGCGTCGGCCTGGACCAGATCGTGGGTCGCAATGACTCCGGACCCGTGAATCCCGTGACGCTGCCGCCGGAGGCGTACCCGCAGCGCTACGAGGACTGGATCTACGTGGACGGCCTCCACGACTTCACGGGTTTTCCCGCCATCACCGCCGGGTTGCTGGACCGCGGCTACACTCCCGAGCAGATCGAGAAGATCATGGGTGCGAACTGGCTGCGGGTGTGGGAGGAGGTGTGGGGAGAGTGAGCAAGCGAACCGGCATCCCGCGTCGGGACTTCGTAGTGAGGTCCGCCGCCGTTCCGCTCGGACTCGGTGCGCTCGGATCTTCCGGGTGTAGCAACCCCGAGAGTGGGCTGGGGGAACCGCAGGCTCTCGAGAGTGCCGTCGTGCTGGGCCCCATCACGCTGGCCTCACCGATCCGCGGACTCTCCAGGCCGAGCGCATGCGTCTGGCCGCCGAGCGGCGGGCGGGGATCCCGGCGCGGGTCGCGTCGTGGGATGAGGAGCTGGCGCATGTCCGCGGGCAGGTGCGGGCTGCGAAGGCGGCAAGGGTCAACGCCTTCATGGTGCCGGTGGTGGTGGGCGAGCACGAGCCCGCGGTGTCGGAGAACCTGCGGCGCTTTCACGAGGCGGTCCGCGCGCTGAGCGACGAAGTGGTCGCGGTTCTCGATCTCGACGGGCTGGCGTCGGCGTTGGAGACGGGCCGGGTGGGCCTGATCCCCTGGTTCCAGGGGGCCAAGATGATCGAGGCCGATCTCGCGCTCTTCGCCGCCTACCGTGCGTCGGGTGCCGGCATCATGGCCCCCACGCACCTCTGGAAGATGCCATACGGGGACGGGGCGTTCGAGCGCTCGGACCAGGGGCTGACCGCGACCGGCCGACTGGCGATCCGCGCGATGAACCGCGACCGCATAGTCATCGATCTGTCCGGGATGGGCCCCCGTTCCAGCCTCGACGCCATGGACGAGAGCGAGTACCCGGTCATCTTCAGCCACTCGAACGCGCGAGCGGTCCACGATCACCCGATGAACCTCGGCGACGAGCATCTGCGCACCTGCGCCGAACTGGGCAGCGTGGTTGGCGTGAGCGCGTTCCCGGCGTACGTCTCCGCCGACCCCAGGCCAACGCTGGACGACGTGCTGCGCCACCTGGATCACATCGTGGAGACGGCCGGAATCGACCATGTGGCGCTCGGCCTGGACTTCACCGACCTGCCCCGGAAGCGGTTTCCTTCGGACCCGGTCCCCGATCCTCCCTACCGCTTTCCCGAGGGGCTCTCAGGGTTCGCGGACCTGCCGCGGCTGCGCGAACGCCTCGCCGCGCGGGGGTACGGAGACGGCGATCAGGGCAAGATCCTCGGTGGCAACATGGTGCGCGTATTGCGCCAGGTCTGGGGTGACGGCGCGGAATGAGGCGACGAGGCGGGTTGGGGCGGAGCGCCGGACGAAGTGGCGAAGCCGCACAGCGCGACGAGCCGGGATCTGGCGCGTGATCCGCACAATCGCCCGGGCCGCGGTGGTCAGCGCGCTCGTGGGCTCTCCCGAAGCGGTGTTGTCGCAGACCACCGACGCTTCCACCCCCACCCACGACGTCAAATGGGCCATGAACGTGCCCGTCCCGATGCGCGACGGCGTTCGCCTCGCTACCGACCTCTTCCTGCCCGACGCCGAAGGTCAGTTCCCCGTTGTTCTGGTTCGAACGCCGTACGGCAGCGAGAACCCGGGCTACTCCGAGCAAGGCCGTTACTACGCGAGCCGTGGCTACGTCTTCGCCGTCCAGGATATCCGCGGGAAGTACGACTCCGAGGGTGACTGGTACGGTCGCCGGAGCGAGCGGGACGACACCGACGACACCATCACCTGGCTCGGGACCCAACCGTGGTCGAGCGGCAGCGTCGGAATGGTAGGCGCTTCGTACGGCGGCCTCGTGCAGTTGATGGTTGCGCCGGCAGGGAATCCCCACCTGAAGGCGCTGATCCCCGAGGTCACGCCGGTCACCCTGGGCCGAACGCCGGAGGCCTACCGCCGCCTGGCCGTCTATGCCCGGGGGAACAGTGCGCCGTCCGAGCTCTCGTGGCTGGTCTCCACCGACGGGCGCGTCAACCAGAACGGGAGCGCCTACGACTGGAACGAACTGTTCCGGCACCTACCCCTCGTCGAGCTGCCCGCGCGCATGGGCCGGGAGATTCCCATCTGGGAGAAGCTCATCGGCAACGAGGTTGGCCTGCGGGAGGAGTACCTGGAGTCAGCCGCGCGGAACCAATGGACGGATCCCATCCTGGACTGGCCCGACCACCGTGAACTCTACCGCGCGGTTGACGTGCCGATCCTGCAGCGCACGGGCTGGTTCGACGGATCCACCGACCACGCGTTCTACAACCGGGAGCAGGTGCTGCGATACAGCGACAGCGACCTGGCCCGGGCACAGCAGCACCTCCTGATCGGGCCCTGGCCACACGCATACTCCGGGTCGTCCACGATCGGCGCTCTCGATTTCGGCGCTGGCGCGGTCCTGGATCTGCAAGCCATTCACATGCGCTGGTTCGACCGGTGGCTCAAGGGCACGGACAACGGCGTCGACCGCGACCCGCCCATCAAGCTCTTCCTGATGGGGAGGAACGAGTGGCGCGAGGCCTGGGAGTGGCCGCTGCCCGGCACCGAATTCACGACGTTCTACCTGCACTCGGGCGGCGGCGCCAATTCCAACCCAGGTGACGGTGTCCTGGCGCCTGAGCCGCCCGGCGACGAGCCTCCGGACCGCTACCGCTACGATCCCGGAGACCCCACGCCGGCCATCACAGGAGGGGAGAACTCGGAGATGGCGGGGGATGGCCCGGTCGACATCCGGTTCATTGAGGCGCGTGACGATGTCCTCACCTACACCACCGAGACGCTCGATCACGAGGTCGTGATCACGGGGCCGGTGTCCGCCACCCTCTACGTGGCGTCATCGGCCCTGCAGACCGAGTTCATCGTGCGGCTGGTCGATGTACACCCGGATGGGGCCGCCTACCCTGTTTGGTACACCTACGCGAACGCCTTCGGGACTCGAGGCATCGAGCCGATGGGCCGCACGGAGCAAGGCCACGGGATCTGGAAGCTGGAGTTCGATCTACCGCCGACCGGTCAGGCGTTCCTGCCCGGACACCGGATCAGGGTTCAGGTCACAAGCGCGGCCTTCCCGCTCTTCCGGCACCTCAACACGGACGGCGATCCCGCCCACGAGACCGAGTGGCAGGTGGCCGAACAGACGGTGTTTCATGACGCGGAGCGGGCGTCGCATGTGGTGTTGCCGATGAGGTTCGCGAGGTAGTCGTCGGAACATCTGAAGTCCACCAGGGCTGGCAGGGGTAGCGTGAGGGTGCGGTTTTTCAGGGGTTCACCCTCAACGAGCACACGGGGGTCTCGGTGGAGATGGCGATTCGGCTGTCGAAGGCCTTCGGCTCGACACCCGAGTCCTGGCTTGGGATGCAGATGGCCTACGATCTCTGGCAGGCCCGCGACCGCGCCTGGGAGATCTCGGCGGGGCTTCTTGTGGTGGCGTGACCCGGCCCACTTTGCCGCGGCCGAAGTCTCATCGCTCAGCACCGCAAGAGCGGTCACATCCGTTGCGCTGGCCTGAGATTCGAGGCCGTGGACCGGAGCACGCGCGAGGTGCGACACGCCATGGTCTTCGTCGGGGTCCTGGCCGGATCCGATTACAGGAGTGCTTTCGGGCCGACAGGCGCGATAGCGCGCAATGACATCCCCTCGGTAGTATTCAGCGGCTGTCCACTATCGATGTCCACAAACGCCAGTTGACGAGATCAATGGCCCCAGCCAGGTCGCCGCCCTGGAATCGGAATCGGCCCGGCAGTCCTCCGAGCTGTCACGTCTGGACGAGAAGATCGCGAAACTCCGCGCAGAAGCCGACCTGGCACGCCCACCCGCCCAGGAGCGGGCCGACGACGACGTGGCGGCACATCCAGAGTCTTCGGTTCGGGAGACGAAGGCCATTCGCCAACGGTCGACCGATCGGTCAAGCAACTTCGTGCCGCCGGACGTGGGACAGGACTGGGATGCCTATCTCCGCAATATGGAGCGATATATCGCCGACCACGGGATCGAGGTGACCCGGGATCCCCTCGTGCAACTCATGCCCCCGCATCGCGCGGCCGAGGTCCGGCGCCGGTTTGACACCGAATTCGGCCCCGCCCCGTGGGATCGCTGGGACTATGGCGCTGTCGCGCTGGCCGTGCTCGTCGGCGCGGTGACGGACTACCTGCTCGTTGCAACGCCGGGGGGACGTTCAAGGGAAAGCCTCAGCGGGGAAGCCCGGTGGCGGCATGGATGCGCGAACAATCGGAGAAACCGGCTCCGATGAAGGGCCCGGACGACATCGAGCGCAACGCGTTTCAACAGTGGGTTGCCGGGCTGACCACCGCTGCGGAAAAACGGGCCAAGGTGCCCTACGATATTGTCAGCCCGAAGCTCGGACTCACGCCGAACGTCCACCGCCTGGCCAGTCTTGGCCACGATCCTCTGCTCGGCCTCGTGTTCGGGGTAAATGACATCCTCTCCGGAAGCTGCACCTTCATCGACAAGTCGGGTGCGTGGCGGGTCATCGACCACCCCAACCACGAAGGCACACGCAACCCCCTCGACGCGCTCGTCAAGGTGGTCGTCCACGGATTCTCGGACATCTTCACCGAGAAGGGCCTCCCACCACCCTTCATGGCGCCGCTCCTGCTGGTCAACGCGAAGTCCGGATTCACCCTGAAGGAGGGGGGCGATCCGGTGTCGGTCAGAGATGTCGCGCGGTACATGTACAGCAACGGCTACGACCTCCGGCATTTCGTGACCATGTCGATCTCGCCCGCAATCGCCGAGGTCATCCTGTGGGCGTACCACGGCGTGCGAGCCTGCGTGGCCAGCCCGGAGCGCCGAGAGGCCGGAATCCCGGACAAACTTAAGCGAGAACAGATGCTGGCCCTGACCCATGGACTGCTGGCATCCGCCAACATCCTGAAGACAGCCCTGTACGGCTGGAACCCAATGGCGATCAACCTCGCCCAATTCCAGACCCTCGCGAGACGGATGCTGTCCCTGGTGAAGCTCGCCTCCGAACGGGACCGGCTCGTTCGGCAAGGGCTGGACGACGGATGGGAAGCTCTGCTGTCCGACAGCGCACGCCACTTCCTCCCTTCGGAGATGCCATAACAGGCGTGGGCAGCGTACACCGGCGGGTATCGTCAGTATGGGGATGATGAACGGACCGGTGTGGTCGATAGCTGACGCAAAGACGTGCGAGCGGGCTGGGCTATGACCCATGGACATTAGCGATTTGAGAGAGGCGTCGAAGCGGTGGATTGCGAAATGTCGCTTGCAGGCGCGGCGCATTTCGTCGGTGATGCCGGTGACCGCGACCGCCCGCGACCCGACCCTGCTACCCCACCTGTTTCTCGTCATTGGGTTGCTCGCGGGCCTGCGGGTCGCCGACTCCGAGATGTGGCGCCCGCCACTGCTCTCTATGCTCGTGCTTGCTGCGTTGATGGTTGGTGCGCTCAACAGACACGGCGCTTTCGCGCTTGAGCGGCTCTTGAACTCGTTCCGCTCGACGCTCGATCTCAAGGGCTGTTTATGGTTCTGGCCGTCGTTTTCGCATCCGCCCAAGTGTTTGAGCTGACAACCCCCGATTCGGGTCCGGCTCGCATGGCAGTCTACGTACCGTTCTTTGTAGTCCTTCTTCATCTCAACAAGCGAGCCATCGCCACCGACCGCGCACGGCTGTTGCGGATCTTGACTTGGATCTTCGGAGGGGCATTCATATTGACGTTTGTCGTACTGCCGTCGAGTTCGGCTGAGGGATTGCGCGCGCTTTGGTGCGAGATTCGTTGGGTGGGGATGTGTCAACCGCGACATCCAGCCACCGGCTATCTCGCGTTCTTCACGCTGTGCTTGTACCTGTTTGCCGTGGCCAGGCTGGTGCCGATGGCGCGCGATGTCTCCAACCGTCCTTCACCAAAGCCGCCAACGGATTAGATGGCACGGGTGAAGTTATTCCTACGGTAGCGGACGGGAAGAGTACCGTGGGCAACCGGAGGTCGGAAGAGAGGCAATGAAATGGGGAGGCAGGACGCCCCTCGAGAGGCAGCGCCGGTGCGGGCGGTGCCAGCCGGTGACATGCGGCTCCAAACCCAGCCGGGATGCTCCGAAGCGCCGTCTCACCCCACGGGACGATTGAACGGATTCGGCGAACGGGGCCTCACGGCCCAGGCCGAGGCTTCGGCGAGTTCGAGCAGGGCGGCGGTCCAATCGGCGCGCGTGCCCGGGGTGACGTTCAGACGCAAGTCCTCGCGCACCGAACTGCTGCGGCGATTGCGCGGACGCCGGTGTCCGCCAACTCTCCCTGCGGCACCTGCCGCCCCTAGCGCAGCGACTCCGCCGCGGCCTTCAGGGCGCGGTCGAATGTCCGGATACGGGTGACGCCGCGCCGCTGGCAGCTGGCGAGGTGGCACAGGTCGCGGGCCCCGAGCGCCGGGTGCCGAGCGGCCAGCTCGATGCCGAGGACCACGTCGTCGCGCTCCAGGGGCCACACCTCCATCCGGGTCCGATCGACGATCCGCAGTGCAGCGGCGAGGGCCTGCGTACGCTCCACGGGCAGATATGCGTGCGCCAGCTCCTGAAGGACTTCGGACGACGTTGCGAGCGGTTGCTGGTCCGTCGTCGCCGCGGCGAAGAAGCGACGGGCCGGCGGGCGGAGCGGGTGATCTCTTCCCACCGCGTACATCAGGACACTGGTGTCGACGAAGACCATGGCTCGGAACGTCAGGTCCCGGCTGCGCCCCGGTGCCGGGACGCGCGTATGACGGCGAGGTGCTGCTCCCAGTCCGGCTCGGTGCCGCATCCCATCTCGGCGTCGCGGTCCGCGAAGAACCGCCACACGTCATCCTCCGTGTGAAACGGTTCAGTGCCTGTACGACGGTCCAGGCGCTCGGCAGCGGCGGCGCGAAGCCACGCGCTCAGGGTCAGGCCTTCGCGGCGCGCGGCGGCGGCGTAGCGGGTGCGGTCAGGCTCCGAGACGATCAGGTGGATTCTTCGCGGCATCAACTGCCTCTCTGTGATGTGCATAAGACATGCGCAGTCACACGTAGTATACACACGCAGGATCCATCCTGCAATCGTGCGGTCCGAGCCTACGGGTACACCACCACCCCCGCCTCCCCCGCCAGCACCTCCAGCATCTCCATGTAGAAGTCCCGGCGCAAACGCTGGTCCTGGGTCAACGGCGCGACCACGCCCTCTACTTCGCCCGTCAGGCGGCCGATCCGGCTGACGAGCTCCCCGAACTCGCGCTGCAGGTCGCGCAATTTGGTGGCCTGCGGCCCCGAGTCGTCCTCAGCGACCCCTTCCAGCGCTTCTCCGATCCGCTCCAGCTCGTCGTCGGCCCGCCCACGCGCCTCGGCCAGCTCCAGCAGCGTGGCCGTCCACGCCGCGCGCACGCCGGGCGTCGCGTTGATACGGGGATCCTCGCGCACCATTATTTGTTGCGCGGACATCGCGGCCGCCGCCTCGAGACGCGCGGTGTAGATGCCAGGAACAACCAGGGGACCGCGGCTTGGACGCTGGAACGGTCCCGCGTCCTCGCCATCGCTCCCATCGCCGACCTCATGCCGCAGGTCCCACACCACGCGGTTCATCCCCTGCCGGGTGGTGCCGTCCACCGTGGCCACGCGCCCCCCGTCCCCGTCCTCGAGCACGATTGTCACCGTGCCGCTTTCGGCCTCCGCCCCGAGCCAGTAGTCGAGGATCGCGCCGTTGGGGGGATTGTCGCCCCGGTAGTACACGTCCCCCGTGTGGGCCGCGCCACCCGTGCGGCGAATCTGCACGGCGGGCTCGACCGTGAAGAGGTGGGCGGCGCTGCCCATCACCTCCGGCGTCAGCTCCTGCAGCGCGTTGATCTGGTCGAGGATCCAGATGCCGCGTCCGTGCGTCCCCAGCACGAGGTCGTTCTCGCGCGGATGGATGACCAGGTCGTTGAAGGCGAGGGTGGGCATCCCGCTCCGCATTTGGGCCCAGTGTTCGCCCCCGTCCATGGTGTAGAACAGGCCGATCTCCGCACCCAGGTAGAGGACCGAACCGTTGCGCAGGTCTTCGCGGACCGTCCGCAGCACGCGCTCCGGTGGCAGGTCGCTCGTGATCGAGACCCAGGTCTCACCGTAGTCGTCGGACCGGTACAGGTAGTTGGCGTAGTCGTCGTTGCGGTAGTTGTTCCAGACGGCGTATACGCGGGCCTCGTCGTGGCGGGAAGGCTCGATCCCGCTGACCCATGCGCCCGGAGGAAGGCCGGGGAAACCGGAGGATACGTCGGGCTCGTCCGAGTCGGATACATCGCGAGCGGACACATCCGTCCAGCGTTCGCCGCCGTCCCGGGACACGTGGAGCCGGCCATCTGCGGTCCCCGCATAGAGCAGTCCCTGTACCAGCGGGCTCTCGGCGACGGCCGAAATCGTGGGGTAGTAGGGAACACCGTCGTCGAGCGAGGGCGTGAGATCGTGTGGCATTTGGCCCATGACCGGGAGCGTCCGCCGGTCCACCCCGGTGGTCAGGTCGCCCAGCGCCTGCCACGAGTCGCCCCGGTCGGTGGTTTTCCACAGGCTGGGGGTCCCGGCGTACAGGGTGGACGCGTCGTGCGGCGAGATGATGAACGGGCCGTCCCAGTTCGCGGGCTCCATCGCGTTGCCGAGGCGCTGCTCCTCGAAGGTGCCGACCTCTCTCCACGTCTCCCAGTTGCGCCGCCCCGCGATGTGTCCGGTGGGGTCGCCGGGCCGGATCGTGGTTCGCTCACCCGTGCGCGTGTCGAAGCGCGCCAGCCCCAGGTACTGTGACTCGGTATAGATGATCGTGTTGTTCGTCGTGTCGGGGATGTTGACGAAGCCGTCACCGCCTCCGAGCCGCGTCCAGTCGCTGTTGAGGATCCCCGCCTGCCGGTACGTCTCGCTGGGGCCCATCCAGGAGCCGTTGTCCTGCAGCCCGCCGTAGACGTTGTAGGGCTGGGCCATGTCCACACTGACCCGGTAGTACTGGCTGACAGGCAGGTCCGAGATGTACAGCCAGTTCAGCCCCCGGTCGTAGGAGATCCCCAGACCGCCGTCGTCGGCCTTCATCACATGACGCGAGTCCGCGGGGTTGACCCAGACAAGGCGGTCGTCCCCGTGGAGACTTTGGGGCGGCGAGGTGAAGGTGCGCCCTCCGTCGTCCGAGAAGGAGTAGCTGTTCACCATGTAGATGCGCTGGTCGTCGCTCGGGTCGACCGTGATCTGGCTGGCGTACATGGGGCGGGGGTTCCAGTCGCTCATGAGCTCCCACGTCGCGCCGCGGTCTTCCGACCGATAGATCCCCGCGCGCCGCTCGGTGTAGGCGGTCGAGGCGTTGTAGCGGTAGCCCTGCTCGACGCTCGCGTAGACGATCCGGGGGTCGCTGCGGTAGATGGAGATGCCGATCCGTCCCAACACGCCATCGGGCAGACCTCGGTCCACCCCCGGTCCGGACAGCCGCTCCCAGCTGTCGCCGCCGTCCATGCTGCGGTGGAGTGCGCTGCCGGGACCGCCCCCGTGGAAGCCCCAGGGACGCCGGCGGCGCTGGTAGGTCGCCGCGTAGACGATGCTCGGATCGCTCGGGTCCAGTGCGACGTCCACGACGCCGGTGTTCTCGTCCACCTGCAGAATGCGCTCCCAGGTCGCTCCGCCGTCCGCACTCCGGTAGAGGCCGCGCTCCTCGTTCGAGCCCCAGAGGTGGCCCATCGCGGCGACGTAGACGAGATCGGCGTCTTCGGGGTGCAGCGCGATGCGGCCGATGTGGCGGCTGTCGCGCAGCCCCATGTTCGTCCAGTTCTCGCCGCCGTCCGTGCTCTTGTAGACGCCGTCGCCCCACGATGAACTCTGCCGGTTGGCGCGCTCGCCGGTGCCGACCCAGACCGTTGCCGTGTCCGTCTGGTGCACCGCGATGGCCCCCACCGAGTGGGTCCCCTCGTGCTCGAAGACCGGGACCAGGGTGATGCCGTTGTCGCTGGTCTTGAACACCCCGCCCGTGGCCGACGCCACGTAGTACTTCGCCGGGTCGGACTCCACGACGGCAAGGTCCACGATCCGCCCGCTCATGGTGGCCGGGCCGATGTTGCGGGGGCGGAGTGCGTCCAGTTGCTGTGTGGTGACCTGAGCCTGGAGGGGTGGGGCGACGGTTGCGAGGAAGGCGGCGAAAAGGGCCAGGCCGGTCGTTGCGGCCTTGACATGGACGACCGAGGAAGGCTGGTGCTTGAGGCGGTTTGTCATGATGATGTCTTGGGTGAGGGAACTGGCATCGATTGTGGGCGTCTTCAAGATTGGTCGGGCGGGCGGCTTGTATCAACCGACACGCCCTGGAAGAGGACCAACGCCATGCGCCGATTCGCGTGAGAAATCAGGAATCGATTCGACGGGCTTTCGGGTTCTTTCTGCTTATTGCCCTGGCCCTCGCCGGAGCGGTGGCGATCGCGGTGTATGTGCGCAAGGGCGGATCCGCTGGGAGCCCCATGGGCCGGTCCGGCGGCCTTGAGGTGTGGCGGCTGGATTCAGTGCCCCTGATGAGTGTCGGCGACACCGAGGCCGACCCGCTTCACGAAGTGGTCGGGATCACGACTACCCCTCGTCACGTCGTGATCGCCCAGGAAAGCACGGGCACACTTCGCTTCTACGACCGGAGGGGCTCCCTCGACAATGTAGTCGGAGGAAGAGGCGAGGGTCCCGGTGAGTTCGGCGAGCTCGCGTGGATGTGGGGCGTCGCTGACCATCTCTTTACGTACGATCGGTACGGCCGTGAAGTCTCCAGATTCAGCCTGGATGGCCGGTTGCTGGGTTCGGTCGCGCTTTCTCCGCCTGAGGAGTACCTGGCGGGTCTCTCGGCGTTGGGGGTGTTCTCGGACGGATCACTGCTGGCGGAGCTCTGGGATGTTCGATACAGGCCCACGGAACCCGCAGTCCAACGGCTGCCTGCGACACTTCTTCTCTTTGACAATCAGGGCGGGTTCGCCCACCGCCTGCTCGAAATGGCTGGACCCGAGACGTGGTATGAGACCTTTGGGAGGGCCGGGACGAGGCAAATGTCCCGCCTCTTCGGCCGGATCAGTTGGGCGGCGGTCGTAGACTCCCAGTTCGTGGTCCTGGAAAACGATTCGTACGATATCCAGCTGTACGGGCGCGACGGGGTCGTTCGAGACACACTTCGTCCCGCAATTGTGCCGGAACCGACGCCACTGGGCGCACGTGAGGCGGGTTTCGCACGCAGAACACTACTCGACTCCTGGGACCTGGGCTCAGGGCGTGGCGAAGTGGAGCGCATGTTGACCGGCATGGGCCTCCCCGAGCACCTGCCGCCCTATGGCTGGCTGTCGCTGGGATATCCGGATCGCCCGCCGCTGACGGTGGCCGATGGGTTGGTGTGGGCGCTCCGTTACGGAGGGTTCCCCCGGGAGGGTGCGGAACCCGATGGGCCGGAGTGGTTCGTGTTCAGGCCCGGAACAGGCCAGGTCGCCACCCTTTCTTCACCGGACGACGTGGTCCTGTTCGACGTGGCGGGCGACCTGGCCGCCGTGCTGCGGCGCACGGAACTCGACGAGGAGATTGTGGAACTGCGGCAGATCGTGGGTCGGTAGGGCGCCGCAAGTGCTTCGAGAGAGGAAGAGCGCGACCTGCTTGGTTGTATCTTGAGTCAGCCATGAACCGATTTGCTTTGTCAATGACCATCGCCTTCGCGCTGGCGCTGCCGGCTCAACCCGCCTGCGCAATGCAGGAGAGCATCGCTCTGGGTGGGCGCGTGGGCACACTCGGCCTCGGCGCCGATGTCGTCGTCGCGCTGAACGATCGTATCGCGGTCCGGGGCGGGGCCGCGTTTTTCGGATTCGACGTGGATCTCACCGGGAGGTTCGGACTCGCCGACAACCGCACGGCCGAGCTTTCCTTGCCGACCGCGTTGTATAGCATAGGCGCGGAGCTTTCGTCGGCGTCAGGCCTCTTGAGGGCGGGCGCCGGCCTGGTGGTCAGGTCCGACGACCCTGTACACGAGATCACCTACGAGAGCGGCGCGTCGATCAGCATCGGTGGGGGCGGTTACCGGTACCCGGAGGTCCTCACAGTGACCACCACGCTTGTCTCCGGATCAGTCGCACCCTATGTGCTTTTCGGAGTCGGATCGAACTCGACACGCGGAATCGGTTTCGTAGTGGACATCGGTGCGGTCCTGCACCTGTCCCCCAGGTTCGACATGACGGCCACCGGTGATCCAGAGGTAATGAACTCGCCCGGGTTCCGCGACGACCTGGAGACCGAGAGACGGCAGGCCGAGGACGATGCCATAGGGTTCGTCAACTACTGGCCGGTAATCAGCGTCGGCCTGCGTTACGGGCTCAGGTAAGGGTCACGGGGTCCAGGAGTTCCGGGCTCCCCGTCCGGAACATTGCCGCTTGAAAGCGGGTAGCATCGGGGTTCGGGACCACCCCCTCATCCGTCAGGTCACAATGTTCGAATCACGGTGTGTCCTCTGTCCCCGCGAGCTCTTCATCCTCGTCGTGCTGGTCTGCATCGCCTCGGGGCCGATGCCAAACGGCGCATATGCCCAGAGCGCGGCCGACGCGTCCACATGGACTGTCAGCTCGGTGCCCCAAACGGTCTTTGGAGACATCGAAGGCGACCTGGATGGAGGATTCGTCCGTGTTGTCGACGTGGCTCGGGGAATGGACGGCAGCCTCGCGGTCGCAGACAGGCAGTTGTCGACGATCAGCGTCTTCTCACCCGACGGCGACCTGGTCGCCACGGTGGGGCGCCAGGGTGAGGGGCCAAGGGAGTTCTCCGGAATCGCTACTCTCGTTGCCGGCCCGGAGGGTCGACTGTTGGTGTTCGACGAGAGGCTTCAGCGGATAACGGAGCTGACCTTCGACGGCACGTTCGCCGGAACTACCAGGCTGACCCGCGGGGCAAGCGACCGACAGAATGGAGGTGTGGGACGATTCGAAGACGGAAGCTGGTATGCCTGGGAACGCACTCAGGTCATTGCATCCGGTGTGGGAGAAACGGCCCAGGACACGGTTGCCTACTACCAGCTTGCCGACAGCGAGGTCGGGGAACAGCTGGTCCGAGTGAGAGCCACAATCAGCACGGAATTCAAACTCTTTGGCGACCAGGGGATTCGCCATGCGCTCCTCACACCCCGCCCGCTCGGCGCCGCACGAGGCAAATGCCTGTTTGTCGGGACAAGCGATACCCCCGTGCTGCGCGTGGTGGATCAGACGGGTGCCGACCGCGGTGAGGTGCGTCTCGAAGCCAGGGCCGACCGAACTACCCGGGAGCACCGGCGAGAGTGGACCGCGACGACCATTGACGAGCGCAGAGACCAGGGCGGCTTCCTGTACCGCTTCATGATCAGGCGTATGGCAAACAGGATCTCGATGGCCGAATGGGTGCCGTTCGTCAACAAGCTCGTCGTGGACGACCTCGGGTACATCTGGGCTCAGCGCTACCAGTTTCCCGATGGTCCCGGCAGCCCGCAGTGGCAAGTGTTCACGGAGACCGGAACCGGGATCGGCACGGTTACGCTGCCCGTTGCGTTGGATGTGATGGAGATATCGGCAGGCGCCATCCTCGGCGTGCACACCGATGACTTGGGCAGGCAGGAGGTACGAGCCTACTCGCTGGATCGCGGAGGCGAGGTCGAGAGGCTGCCGTTGCCGCCCGGTTGCCGCTCTGATCGCTCGCAGTAGGCTGGCGTCAGCAGCGGCGATTACCGGCGCCCGAGTTGTTCCACGGAGCGCTACGTCACCCCGGTCCTCCTGTGCGCCGGCATCGAGGCCACCACGACCTGCCGCGCCTCCTCGTCCCAGAAGTAGTAGATGCGGAGGCAGCGGCGCGGGTCCCGTGTATTCGCGCCGCGCTTGATGTGCCACTCGACCCGGTGGCGCCGTCCCTCCCGGGAGCAATCGAAGCTGTCCCCGCCGCACGGCAGGTTGTACACGCCATCCTCGAGGTCGCTGACGCGTCCGTGGAGCGCGGGGTCTCCGCCGCGGAGACGCCCGTTGCGATAGTCTCCTGCCAGCCAGTTGAGACAGGCGGCGGCCATGCCGATGTCCTCGAACTCGGCGCCGCTCAGCTCTCTGCGCGCGGTGCTGGTCAGTGTGAGCCGGCCGACCAGGCTCTCGTCGCACCAGGGCGCGAACTCCTCCCAGTCGGTCGGAAACGGCGTGGCCGCATCCGGATTGCCGCCGAGTGAGCGCACGAGGCCGGCAAGCTGCTCGGCCCGCTTCCGTGCCTCGTCGCGCTCGCGTTCGGCGGCCTCGGCCCTCCGCCTGGCCTGGTCGTAGCGACTCCCGCGCGTCCGGGCCTTGATCGTCGCCGCTCTCAGCTTGCGGCGGAGCAGGGGGGCCTCCTCGGGGGACCCCGGCTGTCTCCTCGCGGGTGCCGGTTCCGCGGCCAGCATGGTTCCCGGTTCTCCTTCCGCGCCGGGTGCCCACGCCCCGACCGGCGCCGGAGTCGATTCTCTCACGGCGACGACCACGGGGGAAGCCGTGCCCGGGCCACTGTCCGTCAGCACCTGGCCGGTGCCGATTCCGCCGGTCCGACCGGTCAGGTACTCCGCAGGCGCCGGGACCTCGGGGGTACGCCAGATCGATTTGCGCAGAAGTGCGAAGAGGCGGCCGGGACCGCGTGCGGATTGAGCGGCCCGGGAGGCGAGGCGTTCGTAGCCCGGGACGTCGGGAGCGCGGTGTCCGGCGCGCTGCCGGTCCTCGACCGCCATCCGCAGGAATTGCGCCGTGACGTCCGCGAGCCCCCGGTCGTCCGCCATCCGGTTCATGAGGAACAGGGGATGGTCGGACCAGGGGGACCGGTGGCTGAACCCGGGGCGGTAGTACCTCCACGCACCCAGGAACACCGACAGGTTCTTGGAGACAAGGTCGCTCAGTCGGTACGTCATGGCGGGGGGCAGCACCCAGACGACGGCCAGTCCGGTCAGGGTGCGTGCAAGGGCTTCCCATTGGCGCCTCAGTTGACTGGGGCTTTCCGGTTCCGGAGGCACCGACAGGACCGCAAGCGGCATCTGGCGGCCGGGGTCGAGCAGCATCTTCTGGAAGCTCGTCATGGTTTCGGTCGTTTCGACGACGATCGGCTCATGGCTGAGCCTCCGCCCGTGCTGCAGGAGCGGCATCCGCTCCGCCATCGTCGCGAGCATTTCGGCCGGATACTCCCGCATGGGCCCGGCAGGCACGGCCGAGCGGTCGACGACCTCGATCGTGATGGTCGGTGATCGCCCCGCCGTGTGCGCCACGGCGACCTCGGTCACGATCGTCTGTCCCGCGCCGGGGCTGCGCTCGAGCTGCGCCGCCCAGTGGTCCCCCAGGCCGTCTCGTATCCGTACCGCCCGGCACGCCTCTTCGCCGCTGCGGTGGGAGAACGAGCGGTGGCGCGACGCCTTGCGGGGCAGCCTGCTCTCCAATCGCCGCCGCATGTGATCCAACGCGATCGTGCGACAGTGGTGAACCACCGCCGGATCCGCGTGAGCAGCGACTTCGGCGTGGACCACCAGCTTCCCGTCGCCGCTCTCGGTCCGGAGTGTCGAGCCCATCCGCTGCTCCGCGACCTTGCGGCGCCTGGACCGCTCCACGTGCCCCAATTCCGCGAACGACTTGAACCTCTCCTGTGGCATGATGTGTCCCTGGTCGTGACGTGTTGGTAGCCGATTCGTGGCAACATTTCGCCGCGCCATCCGGGGCGCAAGCAGGGTGGAGTTTCAGCGCGAACGAAGTCCCATGACCCCCCTCAGAGCCGTGAAGAAGCGGACAGCTTCCCGCAGCCGGGCCGGGCTCGCGGCCGATCCCCCGGAGTGGGCGAAGAGATCGGTGATGGTGGCGGATACGTCGGTCCGGTTCCGGAGACGGCGCTCCAGCGCGAGGGTTTCGGTGAAGGGGATGAGGTGGTCGTGGCGCCCGTGAATGAGGTGGACGGGGGGCGCTTCCCGGCCGCCCGGTGCCATGGAGCGAGGCAGCTCCAGGTGGGGGTGGACCGCACGGGCGGCCTCTGCCAGGAGGGGGGCGATCTCGTTCGCGGGACCCGGATCCGGCTCCCGGTCCGCCGGCGGCGCGAAGAGCCTGAACAGTGCCCGGTTCTCGACCGGGACCGAGCTCATCAGTTCGTCCTTCACGCCGTCGTAGCCCGGATCCCACGACATGATCCTCCGGTCTCCGGCCAGCGTCGCCAGCCGGCCCAGGGCCTGGGCAACGTCCTGCGTGGTCTCGTACCCCGGGATGCGATGAAGGTAGTTCGCCGCCACCACCCAGCGGCCGTAGGGGTCGGGCCGCAGGTATGCGGTCCGGCCCCGCCACTCGAACTGCCCCGTGAGACCGAATCGGATGGCGCCGAGCAGCTCGCAGTAGGAGCCAAACCCGACGACGCCCCGGACGCGGCCGGTCCCGGCGAGGCGGGCGGCCACGCGAAGTGCCTGCGGAACGCCAAAGGACAGCCCCGTGACGATAACGCCGCCGCTCCGTACGAGAGGATCACCGTGCAGGTACTCCACGCCGCGTTCGAGAGCCGATTGTGCGGGGGCCGGATCCAGCTCCAGTCTCCGCCACGCGGGGATGTCGGGCACCAGTACGTCCCCGCCGGCGCCGGCGAGCGCGGCGGCGAAACGGACGATGGCGGGATGATCGGGCCCCGGCCGGGTCGCGCCGTGCAGGAGCACCCAGCCGGGCAGCGGCCGGATCCCGGACGCGGGGCGGTACCTACGGGCCGCGACGGCCTCGGGGCCCGCGCCGACAACGATTTCCTCGGTGACGACACCGGGGATGGGGGTGCCGGACGATCCCCTCACCCAACCCCGGAGGTACCGAAGTGTATCACAGGTTGGACTGGCCATGGCTACCTTGGAATGGGCGTTGACGGTGCGGTGGTGTGCGCCCCGGTACCCTGCCAATCTATGCACCGGCATCATCAATGCGTCATGAGCGGGGGGAAGATCGACGGATGACCGATAAGGGGGGCAGTCCGCCCTACAAGGCCGCCGCGTGCGCTAGCGCGGGCGTCCTCTTGCTCTATATCCTCACGCTCGCGCCCACGACAGCCTGGTGGGATGCCAGCGAATACATCGCCACAGGCTACACCCTGGGGATCCCGCACCCCCCCGGGAACCCCCTGTTCGTGGCCCTGGCCCGTACCTGGTCCCTGTTGCTGGCGCCGCTGGGTCTGTCGCCCGCCATTCGGGTGAACCTGCTGGCCGCGGCTACCTCGGCCGGTGCGTTCTTCTTCTTCCATCTGATCGCGCATCGCACCCTTGCCCGGCTTCGGGGCGTCGGGCGGGAAGCGCTGATCGGCGCCGGGATCGCGGTGCTGGTCGGGGCTACGGCGTTCACCGTGTGGAGCCAGAGCACTGCAAACGAGAAGGTCTACACGGTGTCGCTGCTGATCGTCGCCGCAGTCAGCTGGCTGGTCCTGCGCGGACACGACCTTGGTCTCGATCGGCCAAGGGGGCAGCGGCTGCTGGTCGGCGCCGTGTACCTCATGGCGCTTGGGTCGACCAATCACCTGATGTCGGTCCTTCCGGCCGCGGCGGTCGGTGCGTTCGTCCTTCTGGCGCGGCCCGGGATCCTCGTACGGCCCCGTTTTCTGTCGCGCTGCGTCCTGGCGGTCGTCGTCGGCCTGTCCTTCAACTTCTTCCTGCCCATCCGCGCCGCTCAGCGTCCCGTCATCAACGAGGGGGATCCGCTCTGCGACGGCTTCGTCGAGACGGCTGCGGCGATCTACACCAACGGGAAGGCCGGATGTCCGGCGCTGGCCTCGTCGCTGCGACGGGACCAGTACGCCAAGCCGCCCGTGACGATGCGCATGGCCCCCGTCACGCACCAGCTTCACAACTTCTTCCAGTACTTCGATTGGCAGTGGGCAAGGGGGATGGATCCGGACGAGCCCGTCAGCCGCAAGCGCCTCCCCTTCACGCTGCTGTTCCTCGCGCTGGGGGTCGGGGGCCTCGTCTCGGTGTGGCGCGCCGACCGGAACACCGGGGCGTACCTGGTTGTCCTTGCCGCGACGCTGTCCCTCGGGCTCGTCTACTACCTGAACTTTCGCTACGGGTACTCGCTGGCGCCGGAGGTCACCGGGCCACGGACTCACGAGGTGCGGGAGCGGGACTACTTCTTCCTGCTTGGCTTCGCGGTCTGGGGCGTGATGGCGGGGTTGGGTCTGGTGAGGGGATGGCTGTGGCTCGGCGACCGGTTGGGGAGCACCCGCAAGGCCGCACCCGTGCTCGCTGTGGCCGCCCTGCCGCTTTTCCTGAACCTGAACTGGGCCAACCGGGCGGGGGACTACGCCGCGCACGACTATGCGTATGACCTCCTGAACAGCCTGGAGCCGTACGCGGTGCTCTTCACCAACGGGGACAACGACACCTTCCCGCTCTGGTATCTGCAGGAAGTGGAAGGGGTTCGGCAGGACGTGACGGTCGCGGTGGTCCAATACCTGTTCACGGACTGGTACCCGAAGCAGCTCCGTGAGTTGACCGGGCCGGACCGCCAGCGGCCGTTCGTTCTGGTGGAAGGGCTGCCGTACACGGACAGCGACCCTCCGGCGAGTTCGGTGCTGGGGATGACCGACGACCAGCTTCGGCGCGTGGGCGACGGGCCGCTCCCCGATTCATTCGCGCTCCGGATCGGAGACATGGTCGTGGAATACCCGGCGGGCATGTTCCTGGGTCGCGGGCACCGGGTTGCCCTGTCGATGATCCGGTCCTCGGCGGCCGAACGGCCCATCTACTTTGCGGGGTCGACTGGAGAGATGGTCGCCATGGGGCTGAAGCCGTGGGGTGTCGCGGAAGGGCTCGCGGTCAGACTCGACATTCGCAGCCTGGACGGGCCGCGGCCGCCGTCCTACCGCCAGGTGCCCGAGGAGCTTGGCGGCGACTGGTTCGACTATGACCGCACCACCCAGCTGGTGGACAACGTCTACCAGTACCGCGGAATTCGCTCCCGCGAGATCCTGCCGGACGACTCGACCGACAACATACCCCTGCAGTACTACCTGCTCGCAGCCAAGCTGGCGATGCTCGCGAACATCATGGGCGACGAGGAAGCGTCCACCCGATACGGGGAGATGGCGCAGGACTTCCTGGTCGTGTACCGCGGCGGTTCGAAGGCGAGGCGGTCGGAGTGAGGGGCCGCCACGCTGCGCGGCCGGACGCTGATGGTGACCCCTTTGCTCCGGATCAGTTCCGCCGCTTCGCCGGGGGGACGAGCTTTTCGGTGCCGACAATCCTGATGTTGCCGCGGGGCAGGTCGGTCCCCGTGGCGATGATCCGCTCGGCCCGGCGGACCGCCTCGGCGCGGGCGTCGGCCGTGAGCGCCCCGCTCGGTTGGAGCATTTCCATGCTCATCTGCAGGGTATCCCTTCTCGTAAAGATCTGGATGACCCCGCCTTCGGCCTCACTTCCGTAGAGCGCCGTGGCGGCCGCTCCCTTGAGCACCTCAACGCGTTCGATGGCGTCGGGATCAAGCGTGCCGAGGCTTCTCACCTGCAGAGTACCGGTCACGCTCACCCTCTCGTCCGGCTCATCGTTTACCTCCAGATCGTCGAACCCGTCGATCCTGACGCCATCCAGATAGATGATCGGCGGATTCTTCAGGTTTAGGCGGTACGTCCGGAAGCGGAAGAGCTCTTTCGCCGTGGCCTCCGTTTGCGCGTCAACGGCCTGTCCGTTCTCGTCGACCATCGCGTCCACAATCGCGTCCTGGACGTCTGTCGGAATCTGTGTGTCGCACGCGGCGACCAGCGCCACCCCAACCACGCCCCCCAGCAGCAGCGTCTTCGTCGCACCCAGCTTTTTTCTCGTCTCGCTCATCGTTCTCAACCTCCGTTCGAGCAGGCTTTTCGGTTGGCTCATCGCCGGGGCGAATCCCCAGCGGCCAATGGACCGGGATCCCGCCTCCAGAAGCACATCGCCGTAGTCGGCGGCGCGGATTCCCGATGCGATGACCCGTTGGTCACAGTCCAATTCCACGGCGGCGCGAAGCCGCCGGCACATCCACCAGATCGCCGGACTCCACGGGAATACGACCAGCACGAGACCGGCGTACAGCAACGCCAGATGGTCCCGCGCACGTGCGTGCTCCAGCTCGTGGCGAACGATCGCTCCCCTGGCGCCCGGCCCCAGCCGCAGTACCCACGAGGGGACGACGACCCGTGGCTTGGCGACGCCGACCAGGGCGGGGCCGAAGCGGCGCGACACATGAACATCCGTGTCGTGAATTCGTCCGAGTGGCCAGCGGCGGCGGGCACGTGCGACCAGGAACAGGACGGTGCCGAGAACCGCCATCGCCGTCAGAGATCCCGCGCCCCACACGATGGCCGCCGCTCGCTCCGATTCCCGGCTCGCCGGCAGTCGCAGGGTCGGGACGAAGCTCCTGCGGTCTGCGACGGGCGCACCGTCCGGGTTGTTCTCCACCACTGCGGCTCCTGCCGCGTCCACGGACGCCCGGGGCTGCCGAAGGCTACCCGAGAGCGGAATCACGACCGCCAGCGCCAGCGCCGCCATCCACGCAATGCGACGCGGCTTGCCCGCGGTCGCCAACAACCGTTCCAGCGCCAGGCCCCCCGCCGCCACGAACCCCCCGACCACGGCCGCGTACACCATCCAGGCAATCATTTGTCGTCCCTGCCACGTTCTGCCCGATCGAGTATCGAGCGCATCCGCTGGATCTCTTCGTCGGTGAAGTCCCTGTCCTCCACCAGCGTGGCAAGGAGGAGCTCGGTGGAACCATGGAAGATCTTGTTCACGATCCGTGTGAGCGCCCGCTCCCCCGCGTGGGCCGACTCCACCAGGGGGAAGTAGCGGTAGGCACGGCCCTCGCGCTCATGCCGCACGGCCCCCTTCTCCTCCATGATCTGCAGCATCTTGAGCACCGTCGTGTAGCCCACGTCGCTGCCCAGTGACTCGCGCACCTCTGCCACCGTGCCCGACCCGTCCCGCCACAGCACGCTCATGATGTCGAGCTCGCGGTTCGTAAAACCCTTCCGCTCCCGCTTCCCCTTCTCTCCGCTCATTTGGCTTCCCCGCTGCTTGCCACGCTCTCCATCACCGCACGCACTCTGTCCCCGAATCCTCGCGCGCGCTCCATCACTTCGTCCTCATCTACGGTGAGAACCTCGCGGTCCCGCACCACGATCCTCCCGTTCACGATCACCGTGCTCACGTCGCTGCCACGGGCCGCGTACACGAGGTGCGAATAGACCCTGTACAGCGGTGTCAGCCCCGGGCGCCGCGTGTCCAGGAGCACGATGTCGGCGCGCTTGCCCGGCTCCAGCGATCCGATCTCGTCGTGCAGGTTCAGGACCCGCGCCCCCCCCATGGTCGCCATGCGGAAGACGGTCTCGGCGGGGAGCGCGGTGGGGTCGCCCAGGGCGTGCTTTTGCAGCTTGGCGGCGGCGTCCATCTCGTCGAACATGTCGAGGTCGTTGTTGCTGGCGGCCCCGTCCGTCCCCAGCCCCACCGGGATCCCGGCGGCGAGTGCCGCAACGACCGGGGCCGCCCTCGCAATCCCCAGCTTCATGTTGCTCTGCGGGTTGTGCGCGATTCCGGCGCCCCCGGCGGCGATGCGCGCGATGTCCTCTTCGGATAGAAAGATCGAGTGGGCAAGCACCGTCCCCGATCTCAGCGCTCCGATCGAGGCGAGGGCCTCGATGACCCCCATTCCCGTGGCCTCCCGTGCCGTCGCGTCCTCGCTGGGGTCCTCGACCGTGTGGATCTGGAACACGGCGCCGTGCCGCTCGGCGAGCCGGAAGGTGGCCTCGACCACGTCGAGAGGGGTGGTGTAGAGCGCGTGGGCGGCTACCCCCGGCACGAGCGTGGGGTGGTCCGCATACCGCACCATGAACTCGTCCGCATCGGCGAGCGACTCCTCCGGTGTGGCGAAGTCGGGGGTGGGGAAGCCGATGACGTGCGGACCGACCACGGCCCTGATCCCGGCGTCAATGGTCGCTCGTGCCGCGTCGTCACGGAAGTAGTAAAAGTCGGCAAAGGTCGTCGTACCGCCCTTCAGCATCTCGACCGAGGACAGCAGGGTCCCCCAGTAGACGAAGTCGGGGGCCACGAGCGCGGCCTCGGCCGGGAAGATGTGCTCTTCCAGCCATGTGAGGAGCGGCAGGTCGTCCGCGAGACCGCGCAGCAGTGACATCGCCGCGTGGCCGTGCGTGTTGACGAGGCCGGGGATGACGAGGTGGCCGGTGGCGTCGATGACGCGGGTGCCCGTGGGGCGGGGCGCCCCAGGCTGCAGGACCGCGGCGATGTGGTCGCCCTCGACCAATACCGCGCCGCCTTCGATGATCGTGCCGGCCTCGTCCATGACGACTACGGTGCCGCCGTCGATGAGGAGGGGGGCGTCGGGCCGGAGGGACGTAGCCGGTTCACCCGTGCAGGCGAGCAGGGCGAGGGCCGGGAGCACGGTGCGAGACTGCTCACGAAGGATTTCGTACATGCCCATGGATAACCTTAGTGTGGGAAGCGGCCTGGTGTCAACGATGCTCTTCGTAGGGAGGCCCGTCCCGATGCTTCCGAAAGTCGGCCCGGGTTGCTCACCGCTTCAATGGTACCCAGTCACAGTCCTCCGTTTCAACCGTGATCCGCCTGAGAACCGAGACCGCGTCTCCGCCGCGCACTGGTTGCTCCAACACCAGCACCATGTCACCGTCGAACCCGATCGCCGGACGGGAGCCCGGTCCGAGTGGGATCCGTGCGTCCGGGCAGGCCCGAGTACGGTCCTTGTCGATCACCGAGACCCACAGTGCCTCGGTGCTGACCGGGGGGTCTTCGCCACGCAGGTCGGTATGAACAAGGAGAAAGGTGCCATCCGGCCGCCTGTGGAGACCCCGCGCCAGGGAGAAGATGTCGAATACGGCGGCATACCCGTCGCTTCGCATCCGTTCCATGATCGCGGCTTCGGGGTCCGAGGAGGCCGCACGCCGGTGGACCGCGGGCACCTCGAAGCGGTCCAGTTCCCGGCCGTCTTCGTCGGAGAGGATCAAAAACGGCAGCGGCATGAACCCGACCAGCAACGTGTCGGCCCACTTCGCGAACGGCACGTCGCTGAAGATTCCCCCGACCGGCCCGCCCACTTTGTACTGGTTCGGGAGCTCTACGACGGGCTCGGCTTCTTCTTCTCCCAGCTTAAGCCGGCGGACCGAGCTGCGGGGGGAATAGCGTGGCCCGCCGATCCAGAGTTCTTCCCCCTCGAGGACTGCGAACTCGACATGGCCCTCCAGAGGAAACCGTTCCACGAACCGGCCCGAACTCCGTTCAAAGAGCTGAACCGCGAAGGGCTTCCACGAAAGAACCAGCACATGCCCGGTACCCTGGGGCAACGCAACCTGAGCTTCGTACCATTCGCCCGGACCCTGGCCCCCGTCGCCGTAGCGCTGGATCAGCCGACCGTCTTGCGAATAGTGAAAGACCCGGGGCTGCTGATAGTCGGTGACGAGATAGCCGCCGGTCCCGTCGGGTACTACCGGTCCGGGGAGCACCAGGTAGTCATCGCCCGGTTCTTCGAGCACGATCGAGTCGCGCAACTCCACGATGGGCTGGGCAGCGAGGAGGGGCGAGTAGGCGAATGCGATGGAGGCCGCAAGGGCAATGACGCGGAAGCGCGGGGGAGCTGGAGAGGTGCTGGCGCCGGGAGCCAATACACCTGCGGCGGCGGAGGCGAGATTGCGGGAGTAGCCCGTATGCATGGCGTGTTCCGGATCGCGGGATATTGACGAAAACATTCGTAGATAGGGTTTAGTACATTGGAGCCAGACCGGAGTTCCCGTCAACGGAGAACATGAGAAACAAGACGAGGTCTGGTGATAGTGGCAGATAGCAACAACGTGGGCGCGACCAACGCCGGCAAGGGCGATCCCCGCAGCTCGCTACGCCGCCGCGACCGCGGCAAGGATGACGAGTGGGTCGTCGCCTTCTTGAAGCGCGCGTCGTATGGCTTCCTCGCGACGGTGGGGCATGGGGGACAGCCTTTCCTCAACTCGAACCTGTTCGTGTACGACGACGCGGGCGACGGGCGCCGGATCTACCTGCACACCCACCGCACCGGCCGCACCCGCGCCAACCTCGAGGTCGCCGAGAAGGTCGCGTTCAGCGCGGTGGCGATGGGCCGGCTTCTCCCCGCGCCCGAAGCGCTGGAGTTCTCGGTGGAGTACGCGGGCGTGGTGGCGTTCGGAACGGGACGCGTCATCGAAGACCGGGAAGAGGCGCGGACCGCACTGCAGATGCTCCTCGACAAGTACGCCCCGCACCTGAAACCCGGGGTCGACTATCGGCCCACCACCGACGACGAGCTGAAGCGGACCGCCGTCTACCGCATCGATGTCGAGGCGTGGAGCGGCAAGCAGAAGGAGGTCCCGGCGGACTTTCCGGGCGCGTTCAGCCTGGATGCGCTGCCGGTGCCGTTCCCCGCACGCGGGGCGACGTCAGGCTAGCGGGCAGCCATACCCCGACTACCCCGCGTGCTTCGCGGCCAGCGCCTCCAGCCCGGCGTCGATCTCTTCCCGGGAAACCCACCGCCCCCGCACCATCACCCCGGCGCGGTCGAAGAGGTTGGCCAGGTCGTCCAGTGGATTGGACCCGAGGAGCACCAGGTCCGCGCGCTGTCCCGGCGCGACCGTCCCGAAGCTCCCGTCGAGTCCCAGATGCGAAGCCACGTATTCGCCCACCGTCACCGTCCCGCTCTTCAGGATTTCGTAATTGGACATCCCCGACTCGGCCATCACCTGCAGCTCCCGGTGGAGCGCGAAGCCCGGCACGTTGAAGAGCTGGGGCGAATCCGTCCCCATCAGGATCCCGGCACCCGCGTCGGAGAGCGCCTTCAGGATCCGGTCACGGAGTGCGAGGTACAGCGCCACGTCTTCGGGCGCCCCCCGGCCGCCCCCCTGGGCCCGCTGCCGCCATCCGGCCCTCGTCTGCGGCGACACGTAGCGCATCTCGGGCTGCTGGAGCATGGCGCCGGGGTCGGGCGCACCGTACAGGTTGCGCCAGAGGTACATCGTCGGGACCACGTAGACATCGTTCTCGATCGTCATGCGGATGATGTCGTCGAGCTTCGCTTCGTCGACACCGCGCGCCAGCCCGCCGAGGCTGATCTCACCGACGCTCACCTGCGCCTGCACGTCGTCCGAAGCGATGGCCTGCACGTATCCGTCGAGGTGATCGACGGTGGACATGCCCGTCTCGATCGCGTGCACCAGTCCGACATCGGCGGGGACGTGGCCGCCGTAGGTGAGTCCCGCCGCCTGCGCGACTTCGACCATGTGGTCCCACGTCGCCAGCGACACGCCCGGATGGATCTTCTGCAGGTCGTAGCCGGCTTCCACGTGCGCCCGGACCATGCGCTCGGCGTCCTCGGGGGTCGGGGCGGAGCCGCCGTTGATCGAGGGCGCGCCGACGTAGAAGTTCGGGCCGAGCACCTCGCCGCGCTCAATTTCGTCAGCGAGCGGGATCTGGTACGCCGACCCGAGCATTCCCCGGATCGTGGTGATCCCGTTTGCGACGTACAGGAAGAGGATGTCTTCGACGTCCTGGCGCGGCGGGTTGTCGCCGGGCGGGACGTGTGCGTGCATCTCGGCGAGCCCCGGCATCAGGTACCGACCGGTCCCGTCGATCTCGGTCGCTCCCCACGGCACGTCGACTTCGTCCGCGGGCCCGGCCGCGGTGATCACGCCGTCCTGGACGACGACCGTCTGCCCGGAGAGCACGGCGTCGCTGCTCATGGGCAGCACACTCACATTTGTGAACGCAGTCAGGCCGGGAACGGTCCGGGTCTCGGCCTCGCAGGCCGTCAGGGCGGCGATTCCCGCCAGTGCAGCAAGTCGCAAAGTCGTCATTTTCGAATCCTCCGATAGTTCCTTCGGCGGGTCCGAGTGCTCGGAACCGCGTCCGCGAGTCGGTACTCATCATATCGCACCGGCCCGTTGACAACGAGACCGGCGGAGGGCTTCAATACCGCATGGCCCCCTCCAAGCCTGCCGCTGCCCCCGTCACCAAAGCCGAACGCATCGTCGCCATTGACGTGCTGCGTGGCTTCGCCGTCCTCGGAATCCTCATCGTCAACATGCAGGGCTTCGCGCGCGTGTCCTCGGCGTACATGAACCCCACATCCGGCGGGGCCTTCACGGGCGCGGACGCGTGGATCTGGGCCACGATCTACCTCTTCGCCGACACCAAGTTCATCTCGATCTTCTCCATGCTCTTCGGGGCGGGCATGGCGATGATGAGCGATCGCATGGCGGCCCGCAGCGCCTCCGGAACCCGGCTGCACTACCGGCGGCAGTTCTGGCTGCTGACCATCGGGCTGGTCCACGCGTACCTGATCTGGCACGGCGATATCCTCGTCACCTACGCGCTGTGCGGCTTCATCCTGTACCCCTTCCGCACCCTGCATCCTCGCCGCCTGCTCCTGATCGGGGGGTGCGCCGTCGCGTTCGTGGTCCCCCTGTGGGGCCTTATCGGGATGTCGGTTCCATACTGGCCCGCGGAGGAGGTGGCGGCCGCGGCCGCGGAGTGGGCACCGTCGCAGGAGGTGCTCGACGCCGAGATCGCCGCCTTCCGGGGCGGTTGGGCCGGCCAGGTGGCGGCCCGTGCACCCATCGCGCTCGCTCTGGAGACGGCCGGCTTCCTGTTCCAGCTCCTCTGGTGTGCCGGGGGACTCATGCTGGTGGGGATGGCCCTGTACAAGCTCGGCGTATTGGCCGCCGCCCGCCCGGCCTCCTTCTATCGCCGCATGGCGGTTGTGGGGATCAGCGCGGGCCTGCCCCTCGCGGCGGCCGGCGTCGCGTACAAGCTCCACCACGGCTTCTCCTGGGAGAAGGCGATGTTCCAGGGCGAGCTCTTCAACTACGTCGGTTCGATCGGCGTCTTCCTCGGGTACGTCGCCCTGGTCATGCTGGCGGTCCAGGGCCGCTGGCTGCCGGGGCTCCAGAAGCGGCTCGCCGCCACCGGCCGCATGGCGCTCACCAACTACATCGCCCAGAGCGTCATCTGTTCGCTGATCTTCTACGGTCACGGGTTGGGCATGTTCGAACGCGTCGAGAGCCCCGGCCGAGTAGGAATCGTGGTGGCGATCTGGACGCTTCAGCTGATCTGGTCGCCGTGGTGGCTGGCACGCTTCCGCTTCGGGCCGTTGGAATGGCTTTGGCGGACGCTTTCGTACATGAAGTGGCAACCGATGCGGGCTTGAAGAGCGGGCCCCGACCCTCGAATCCCACCGTACACCATGACAGAGCACGAAGGAAAGCGGCTCGCGCCCCGGGAAGTGCTCCGGGTGATGGACGCGGCCCAGGTCATCCACGAGCGGCAGGCGGCGCTCCAGGCCCACGAGACGTTCGACCGCGACGCCGCGATCCGCGACATCCAGATCATGTACGAGGAGCTGGGCGACCTTGTCGACCGCCACGTGATCGAGCGGGCGCTCGACGAGCACCTGTCGCAACGCTACGCCTTCACGCCCGTGCCGCGCAGCCTGAAAACACGCCTGGCACTCCTCTACGTGCGGCGGGGCCGGGTGGCCAGGCGCGTGCTTTTGCCTGCCGGGGGCGTGGCCGCGCTCGCGTGGGCCGGATTTGCCGGGGTGGAGATGCTGCAACGCCAGGCCCTGGCGCGCGAGGTGGAAACGGTTCGTGTCGAGGCGGCTGCGGTCCGGACGGCCTACGAGCAGAGCGTGGATGATCTGGAGGCCCTGACCGCGCGCGGGACACCGCCGGACCTGCCCGCCGCCGAGACCGATGCCTTCGCGGCGGACGTCGCAGAGGCCGGGCGGCTCCTGGGTACCGTTGCCGCGGTGCTGGATCCGATCGGGGATGCGGCGGTGCGGGACGATCTGGTCCGCGGCTCCCTCGATGACATTCACGCGGGGACCGACCGCGCTCGCGAGGACCTCCGTCTTGCGCGCATCGAGATCGAAGCTGCGGGAGCGCGTGTCGAGCGCCACGACCGTCTTGCCGCCTACGGGACGGATGTCGCCCGGCTGCACGCGGCGGTGCTCGGCGACGCGATCGAGGATCTGGCCCGTGAGAGGGCCGACCAGCTGCGGCGAAGTGCGGACGCGCAGTTGGCCGCGAGGGACGCGGACGGGCTGGGCGAAACGCGCCGCCGCCTGGAAGACCTCCATGCCCTTGTCGTGGCGGAGTTCGAGATCCTGGTGACGGGAGGTGTGTGGCGTCGTCCCGACAGCGACCCGGATGTCCGCAACGACTACCTCGTGGTCGAGGCGCGAACCGCCGACGGGCTGCGAATACCCGTCACGATCACCAGCGAGGAGTACGGCACAACCGATCAGGTCCTCGAATGGGGCGAGCGCGTGCCGAGGGACGTCTATGACCGCGTCGGGGCGGACAAGCAGGACAACGGCATCATCGACGACGAGCGTTTCGGCTTCAAGCGCCGCGGGTACGTAACGGCCGAGCGCCGCTACGAGGACATCGGCCAGATCACGGAGTGGTGAGCCATGCAGACAGGAAGTGACGTCCACGAGAGCCTGGTGACCCGGATCCGCAGGGCCAGGCGCCGGCTTGAAAAGCAGGATCGTGGCATTGAGCGGTTGCAGGGCGGGATGGCGGAGCTGGGAGCGCGGAGAGGCGCGACCACGCGCGCGCTTGCCGAGTTCCATCTGCCCCAGATGAGCGAGGCGGCGGTGGCCGACACGCTGGCGGAGATGGAGACGAGCGTCCGCGCCGTCTTTGACGCGAAGAAGGACCGTCTTGAAGAGGTCGAGCGGCTCATCCCGCGGCAGCGCGAAACGGTGGACGTGTCCGAGGCGCACCTCGCGCAGGTGACGGCCGCGCTGAACGACGTCGGACGAGAACGGTCCAGGTTGGCGCGATGCGTCTACGAGGAGCTTCAGGGCATGGACCGCTGGCGGGTGCACTCGGACGAAGTGCGGCGGCTGCAGGCCAGGGTGGCCGCATCCGAGAGGCGTCACGAGGCGGCGCTGCGCGAGTGCCGCGAGAAGACGCCCGCGTACAAGCAGGACCGGTTCTTCTCATACCTGTCGCGACGTCGCTACGGGTCGGACTTCGCCGCGGGTAACGGACTGACGCGCATGCTCGACGGATGGGTTGCGGACGTAACCGACTACGCCTCCGCGCGTGCCAAGTACGACTTTCTCATCGAGCTTCCCGGCCACGCCGAGGCCGTTCTCGAAGACGACCGGGTCGCCCTGGGAGTTGCCCGCGCTCCCCTGGCCGCGCTGGAAGCGGAGGTCATCGAGCGGCACGGTCTCACCCCGGTGCTGGAGCGCGGGGACAAGCTGTACGCCGAACGCGCAGAGGCCCGGCGGACGTTGCGCGAGGCGGAGACGGCGCTGCGGGAGCTTACCGACGCACTCGGGTCGCTGCACGATCAGCGCGGATCCTACTACGAGACCGCGATCGACGGGCTGGAGGCGTACCTGGAAGGCCGTTCGCTGGACGACCTTGTGACCATGGCGCGCGCGACCGGCGACCCGCGCGACGACGTCCTCGTGGCGCGGCTCGCCGACATCGACGACCAACTCCGAGCGCTGGGCGCCGAGCTGGCGGAGCTGCGCGAGGACCGTGCCCGCCTCGCGGAGCGGCTCGCGGGGATGGAGGACCTTCGCGACCGCTTTGAAGCCGACGACTGGAACGGCCGCCGCTCGCGCTTCGACAACGGGCTCGACATGAACGCCCTGCTCATCGGCTATCTCGCCGGGAGTCATTCCTTCGGCCATGTCCACCGTCAGCTCGGGCGGAGCCACAGCTTCCTGCCGTCCGACAGCGGGTTCTCGAGCGGCGGCGGCTTTGGCGGCGGCTTCTCGAGCGGCGGAGGGTTCGGGGGAGGCGGGGGCTTCTCGACGGGAGGCGGCTTCTAGTCTTCTGGCCGGTTTCCCGGCCCGCGCCGATCACGGCAACCGATAGGCTTGCACGCGCGGGACATCCAACTCGTCCCGACCGACTCCAATCAGGCGACCGTTCCGGACCGCATGGAGTTCGAAGCCGGCGGGGAGATCGACGGACACCACGTGCGTTCCGTCGGGCGAAAAGGCCGCCCATTCCCAGATCGACAGATCACGCTTTCGGATCCCCAGCCAGATGTGGCCTTCGTCATCGACGACCAGGCCGGTGAGGGTGGGCCAGACATACGGCGCCCCGTCCCGGAGCAGGTTGCCCATTCGGCGGCCCATCCCGTCCGCAGCGTCGTCGAGTTCCGCACCGGTCACTCTGATCGGCGTGGTCGGGAAGGCAAATGCCGTCCGGACGCCACCCTGGAGGTCGACGATCTTTACCTCCAGGGCGTCGGAACTCGCATATGCGAGTTGTTCACCCCCCAGAATCTCCGTGAAGGAACCTCGTCCGAAGGGATGGCCGGACACGCTGACGGTTCCTTGCCCCCGGAGGACCAGAGACTCGCCGGCGGGATACTGGTACACCACCTCGTCCACGACGCGGCCCCCCTCCTCACGGACATGACGCAGGACCGCGATCCTCGTCTCGCCTTCGTCGGTGCCGTCCGCCATGTATGCGGTCGACGACTGGGCGAGGTATCCGGTGGATCCCGCAAGCCTGCGTGTTTGGGAACTGAGCTCCTGAGTGCCCAGCGAATGGACGTACGTGGCCTCGTCGTTTCCGGGTGGGAACACGGTGATGCGTTGTGGCTGATAGTCCCAGACCAGGAGACTGTCGCCGGAGAGCACCTGCATGCTGCCGGGACGGGTGAACTCGCCTGGGCCTTCACCTTCCCGCCCGATCGTGCGGTCGTGGCTCAGGTCGGCGTTCAGTGCGATGACACCGGCCTCCTGGGAGTCGATGACGTAGACGCGGCCCTCGGAGTCGGCGACCACGTCCCGCACATAGGAAAGAAAGTCATCGTCGCCGGAAACCGCCTCCAGAAGCGCTTCACTCGGAGGACCGTTGGCCCAGGGTCGCGGGTACTGCGGGTACTCCGCGACCCCGGCGGCGTCCCGCGCGCCAATGTCGCCGGAGCACGCGGTGGCGAGCCCAGCCGCGAGGACGAGGAATCCAGGGCGAAGGTGCGTCATTTCAGTCAACCTCCTGCTTTGTACGGATGACCACTCTCGAGGGCGTTCCGTATAATCCGACAAGCTCGAACTCCAGCGTGTCCACCATGGTCAACAGGGAACTCAGGCAGCCCTGGATGACCTTGCCGTCGAGCAGCGCAAGCGGATTGCGGGCTGCGGTAGCGGCATCGAGGCTTAGGGATGGCGAGTCCTCGTTGATCCCCTTGACCAGGACACGGGCGTCATCCTCGCGGAATGTCTCCGCGCGGGCGGCATCCGTGTCGCGGGCCGCTGCCACCTCCTCGCGGGCCACCACCACCTGGCGGACTGCCGCTTCCTTCCGGCTTGCGGGCTCTTAGGATTGCCTCGTGAATCGAACAGGTGGAAGGAAACGCCCGACCAAGGACCGCCACCGGGAGCCTTTGGTGCCGATGATCACAGCGCCGCCGACAGCGCCGTATCCGTACTGTGCGACGGCAATCGCAGGGATCCCAACCGCCTCGACGTACTCGAAGTCCAGGGTATCCACGATGGTCAACAGCGACCCCACGCCACCTTGCACGACGCGGCCGTCGAGGAGCACCAGCGGATTGGCGGCCACGAGGGTGGTGTCGAGGCTCAGGGACGGCGTTCTGTTGGCGCCACGGATTCTGATACGGCCGTCCTGTGTCACAAACGACCGCCAGCCCGGGCTCGTTTCTCCCGGCCGGCCGGTGCCGGAAGCTTCCCTGTCGGACACGTCCGCACGCGCCCTGAGCACCTCTTCAACGGCGGGAGCAATGGCGGTTGGGGGCGAGAGTTCACACGCCGCCAGAGCGGTGGCCATAGCCACGGCGCAGAGAACGATCGTGCCGGGCAGGCGAACGGTCTCCCGCTCTTTGCTCATGGCTTTCAGCCTCCGTTCGAGCAGACTGCCCGAGTCGGCCAACGCAAGTGCGAACAAGCTTCGGCCCGGACGCCCGGCCCCGATCCCGAGCAGCAGGCTTCCGTATTCCGCGGCTGGGACCCCCGAAGCGATCCTAGGTTCAAGCGGTCGTCGCAACAGTACCGTGTTGAAGGGTTTTCGTGTGCCCCCGATTTTGCTGGACACTAGCCCGGATTTCTCACACAGTCACCGCTGAGGGCTTTGGGGGCAGCGTTGGGGCCGAGTTTCTGCCGAGGGAGCAGGTGGAGCAGAAGCAAGCGGCTCTGCGGCCGTGTTTTCGGGGGGCCAGAGTAGCGGGAACCGCTGCCTGAGCGAGCTTTTTTGGTCCTGCGGCGCAGTGGTCCCCGGAGGATCGGCTGGAACGGTTGTCTCGAAGGGGGTGTGGAGTCGTTACCCTGGCAATCGGGCGTGGACGCGTGCGAAGGCGGCGGCCGACGGGTGTGCGGAGTCCATGGCGACCTTGACCCTTCGCACCGAGACCGTGACGCGGGCGCCGATCTTGAGGAGCTTGAGCCGCAGCGTTCCGGCGGTGGCGCGGGCCAGGCGGGTGCCGTGCAGCGCACGCCTGAGCGCAACGAAGAGGATCGAGGCGAAGGCGGAGAAGAGGATCCGGAGCTGGTTGGCGGCGAAGCGCGACGCCGAGGTCCGGTCGGAGAAGAGATCGAGCTGCTGCTCCTTGATCGTGTTCTCCATGTTGCCCCTCGGGCAGTAGACGCGCTCGTAGACGGTCCGGGCCGAGAAGGTGTCGGGCAGCGAGGTGACCACGAAGCGCGGGTTGGCCTTGCCGGGCAGGTGCTCGGCCTTGGCGACGACCCGGCGCTTGCGGGACCAGCTTGTGAGTGTGGCGTAGAGGAACTCCTTGAACCGGCGGGCTGGGCGGCCCCGCCGCTTCGCCTCCGCCTGGGCGTCGGCCAGCTCCCAGCCGATCTTCTCGACGAGCCGCGAGTTCCGGGCCAGGCCGATGACGTAGTCCACGCCGTTGCCCTCGCACCAGGCCAGGATCTCCTCGCGGGCATAGGAGGCATCGGCCCGAAGCAGGATCTCCAGTCCCGGCCACCGCTCCCGGAGCCGTTCGACGATGCGGCCCAGCGGCCCGGTCACGCCTCCGGCGGGATCCGCGTTGCCCGGCCTCAGTTGGGCGAAGAGCGGGCGGCCGCCGCAGGTGATGTAGAGCGGCAGGAAGCAGTAGTGGCCGTAGTAGCCGTGGAAGAAGCGGCCCTCCTGGCGCCCGTGGACCTCGTCGTCGGTCGCGTCGATGTCGAGCACCAGGCGCGACGGCCGCCCGCCCTTCCAAGAGTCGATGAACGACTCGAGCAGCACGGCCTGCAGCGCGTCCGCATCATGGCCGATCCTGTGGTAGCGGCCCGGTTCGCCACTCGGGGGCGCGTGTTCAAGCCGGTTCAGGGTGCTCTTCCCCGCCAACGGCGCACAGTCCTTCCGATGTCCATCGAGCTTGCCGGAGAGCAGCGCCAGAACAGGGTCGTGCCGCAGCTGGTCGTGGTCGTTGAGGTCTTCGTATCCCAGGGTGATGCCCATGACGCGCTGCCTCACCAGCGTCCCGACCGAGTGTTCCGTGAGACGGGGATCGCGGTAGTCGGTGAAGCAACCTGCCACCTGGTCCAGGAGCCCCACCGACCGGTCGATCTCGCGGAGCAGCAGCACTCCGGCGTTCGACGTGATCGCGCCCCCGTCGAACGCGGCCGCTACCCTGCGGCCCTGGCACCCTTGAAATGCGAAGGAAAGCGGTTTACACTGTGTCGGCATCGGTCCTCCGGTGTCGTCGCTGTCAAGTTCTTGCCCCACATAAACTTAACAGCTCCCGGAGGCCGGTGCCTTCCTATGCGTTTGAGAAATCCGGGCTAGGCTGGCGAGGGCGACCAGAAAGAAAGAAGTGGGTTCTTGATTTGATGTCTCCCAACCCGAGGGAGTCAGAAGCGACCGACGGTCGTTGAAGGCTGGAGATACGGGAGCGGCAGAGCATTTCAACGCAAGGTTGAGGTCTGGTTCTTTGATGATAACAGATCTTCCAAGGTTTCCGCCGGAGTTCTCCAACCGAGGGTCTTGCGGGGGCGGCTGTTGAGAGCGGCTGCGACGGCGGCGAGATCGTCAGCGGTATGTCTGCTGAGGTCAGTGCCCTTTGGGAAGTACTGTCTCAACAGGCCGTTGGTGTTTTCGTTCGTGCCGCGCTGCCACGGGCTCTGCGGGTCGCAGAAGTAGATGGCCAGGCCAGTATCGATGCGAAGCCGTGCGTGCTGAGCCATCTCTGTTCCCTGGTCCCATGTCAGAGACCGGCGGAGTTGCTCGGGCAGGGTCGTGATCGACGAAGCGATCGCGTCCCGGACGGCTTCGGCACCGTGTCCAGCCAACGCTGGACCGTTCTTGGTCCTGGCCTCGCCGTGTTTGTCATGGCGGGGAAGGTGGAGCAGCATCGTGAACCTGGAGGTCCGCTCGACCAGCGTTCCGATCGCCGAACTGCCCAGCCCCAAGATCAGGTCGCCTTCCCAGTGCCCGGGAACGGCGCGGTCGTCTGCCTCGGCCGGTCGCTCGCTGAGCATGATCTCGGGGTGAACGAACGTCTTGCCCCGTCCGCGGGTGCGAGCTCGAGGCACCCGTAACGTGCGTCCCGTCCGAAGGCACGCTGTCAGCTCCCGTCGCAGCGCACCGCGGCCTGGAACGTAGAGCGCCTGGTAGATGGCTTCGTGCGATATACGCATGGACTCATCGCCGGGGAAGTCGACCCGTAGCCTGTTGGCGATCTGCTCGGGACTCCACGAGGCCGCCCGCCGCCGGTCTTGTCGGCGACCGTGACGCCGTCCGATCCAGCGCACATCGGGGCCTGCCAGAGCGGCACCGTCCAGAGCTCGGATCAGGCCTCCGAGGCGATCCTGCACATACTGCCTCAGTTCGCCGTTCGTAGCGAGCTTCGCAAGCTTTGGACGTTTCGCTCGCCGGTCGGCGTGCCATTGAGCGGTCGTGGCCCGATACTCGAGGTTCCCTCCTCCTGTAGCTGCGTTGCGCCGCAGTTCTCGCGAGATCGTCGAGGGTGAGCGGCCCAACTGCCGGGCGATCTCGCGCACGCCACGAGCACGGGCTCGAAGAACGGCGATCTCTTCTCGCTCAACGAACGAGAGATAGCGCCGTGACTGGGGACGAAGATTGAGTGGTGGCATGCCACCACATTCGCGAAACCAGCGTGTCCCGACAGCAGGGGACACACCCGCTGCCACGGCGGCCTCCTCGCTCGACAGACCTCGAGCGATCTCTTTCCAGAACCTCTGCCGATGCTCGCGCCGTCCCACCGGCGGACGGCCTGGTGAACGCATCCGCGGACGTAGGGCTCGATCCGCTCCTCGGTGCCTGCTCGCTGCCATCGCAACATCTCCCTGAGGTGTTGCGACGACCGCTTGAATTCACCCACGACCCGCCGGTCACAGTCGATTTCCACGGCCCGGCGGAGGCGCGCGCACATCCACCAGACTGCGGGACTCCATGGGAACGCGGCCGCCACGAGGCCGCAAAACAGGAGCGCAAGGTGATCCCGTGCTCGCGCGTGCTCGCGTTCATGCTTCACGATTGCGGCCTGGTCCGCAGGATCCAGGCCGAGTATCCAGCGGGGAACGACGACAGCGGGCCGCAGCAAGCCGACGAGCGCGGGTCCGAAGCCGTGTGAGACGTACACCTGGTCGGAGCCGACCCGCCGTCGTTCCCAGCGACGACGTGCGCGCGCCGAGGCAATGAGGACCGCGCACAGTATGGTGAAGGCGAGCAGCGAAGCGATGCTCCACACGAGGAACGCGGAGCGATCGACACGGGCGGGGTTGGACTCGCGGGCACCCTTGCTTCGCGGGGAGTGGCGGCCACGGGAACCGTCTCGGACGCCCCTGTAACGTCCGCGGTCGCACTTGTCTCCACCCTGTCCGCCGGATTCGGTGGTGTCGCCGAGAGCGGGACGAATACCGTCAGGGTGAGCGCTGCGAGCCACGCGAACCGTCGCGGCCAACCCGCGGCATCACAGATCCGCTCGAGCGCCAGGCCTCCGACGGCGAGGAAACCCGCCACAACGGCGGCGTAAGTCATCCAGGTTAGCCCTCAAACAAGCGCGACTTGTGCACCGCATCTACCAATGAGTACCGGAAAGGCTTATCCTGATTGCAGTTAGGAGCATCCGGCGCGAGTCGTCGGGTTCCAACCAGGAGGCCTTTCCGGTGAAGACAATATCGCACAAACAGAGCCGCAGGAACAGTGCCCGGCGGAAGCGGAAGCTGAAGGCGCGCCATGCCGGGGCGAGGCGGCCGAGGGCCCGGTGGCAGCCGGTGTTCGGCGCGGGCAAGGTCCACTACGAGATCGGGGCGCGGATCAACGCAATGAGCTACGGAGGCATCGGCGCGATGCGGCGGCTGGCGTCGAAGCTGGGCCTGGTCCGGGAGATCGACGCGCGGCTGAAGGTGCTGAAGCGGCACCTGCCCTACTTCGAGTCGGATCATGTGCTGAACATGGCCTTCAACGTGCTGTGCGGGGGCACGCGGCTGCAGGACCTGGGCAGCCTGCGCAACAACGCGGCCTATATGGACGCGCTGGGCGCGGAGACGATCCCGAGCCCGACGGCGGCGGGCGACTTCACGCGCCGCTACGGCGAGGCGGACGTGATCGAGCTGATGGAGAGCATCAACGCGGTGCGGCCGCAGTTGTGGCGGGGCCGGGCCCGGGACCTGCTCGCGCCGGTGGCCTACGTGGATGTGGACGGGACGCTGGCGCCGACGCTGGGCGAGAAGAAGGAGGGCATGGACATGTCCTACAAGGGGGTGTGGGGCTACCACCCGCTGGTCGTCTCGCTGGCCAACACGGGTGAGGTGCTCTACCTGGTGAACCGCCCGGGCAACGCGGTGAGCCACCAGGGCGCGGCGGAGTGGATCGACCGGGCGGTCGCCCTCGTGTCGCCGCATGCCGAGCGGGTGTGCCTGCGCGGGGACACGGACTTCTCGCTGACCGCCCACTTCGACCGCTGGAGTGTGGACGCGGACTTCATCTTCGGCTTTGACGCCCAGCCGGCGATGGTCAAGCGGGCTGAGGGGCTGGAGGAGGCGGCGTGGAAGCGGCTGGAGCGGCGGCCGGGGTACACGTCGCGGACGGGGACGACGCGGAGCAAGCGGCAGGACGTGAGGGGACGCATCGTGCTTGAGCGGGGCTACGTGAACAAGCGGCTCAACCATGAGGATGTGGCCGAGTACGAGTATCAGCCGGGGAAGTGCCGGGAGACCTACCGGATGGTGGTGGTGCGCAAGAACATCAGCAAGACGAAGGGTGAGCTGACGCTGCTGGACGAGATCCGCTACTTCTTCTACATCACCACGCGGCGGGACCTGAGCGCGGCCGGGGTCGTCCGGCTGGCCAACGCCCGCTGCGACCAGGAGAACGTGATCGCGCAGCTGAAGGGCGGCGTGGGCGCCATGCGGGTGCCCCTCTACGACTTGGTGAGCAACTGGGCCTACATGGTGATGGCGGCGCTGGCGTGGAACCTGAAGAGCTGGTTCGCCATGATGATGCACTTCAAGGCCGACCGCCGGAAGTACATCGCCATGGAGTTCAGGACGTTCATCCGCGAGATGATCCTGCTGCCCTGCCAGGTCATCCGGCGGGCTCGGCGCACGACCCTGCGGATCATCGGCTGGCAGCCCTCGGTCGACCGGCTGTTCAGCACCTGGAACACGATCGAGCGGACCGGCTTCCGGTAACGCCGCCTCGTCCCCTCCGTCGTGTCGCGAACGTAGTACCGCTTCGGGGACCGGTGTCCCCCGGCACCAAAACACCCCTCCGAACGAGCGTCCCGGCGACCGGAAACAAGCATCGGCCAGCCCGTAAGGCTCCCTCCAGCCGCTTCCCAAGCGGCAACCGGGCTGCAAAAGCCACGCCGCACAACCAAAACCTGCCTCCGGGACCGTACTCGCTTATTTTAGGCCTAGCATGCGTTGTTCCTCCCTCCGCGGTCACATCGTCAACTTCGTCACCTGTACACGAAGACTTTCGTAATTGACAGTATTACCTGATCGCCGAGATGTCAACGACTTTCTTCGTAGCGTAGCCCGGGCCCGCCGTGGTGCTGGAGCGCGCCGAGACAACCGAGGCTGGCGAGAATCCTGGTGCCGTTACACTGTAGTATTAAAGCCGAAGGCCCGATGTTCCCCGCGACGTGCCACCGAGCCTCGCCAATCGGCTTGACCCGTATTTGCCGAGCAGCCGGGGTGCCCGTCTCCCAACACTGGAGGTTGCCCATGAGACGAAGCCTTCTCATCCTCGCGGTTCTTTCCCTCGCCGCTGCCCCTCCCGCCCAGGCCATGCAAGGCTTTGCGATAGGCGGCCGCGCCGGCACCCTCGGCGTCGGTGCCGAGGTCGCGATTCTGCTGAACGACCGGGTCGCCCTGCGCGGCGGTACCGGCCTGCTGGGGGTCGACGCCGACCTGACCTCGGTGTCCGGCCTCGAAGAGAACCGCGCGGGGACGCTGGCGCTCCCCAAGTCGATCTACACCTTCGGCGCCGACCTCGAAGTCGGGAACTTTCGCATCGGCGGGGGCATGCTGTACAAGGAAAGCGACCCGGCGTACGCGATCCGGCTCGGCGAGGGCGCGAAGATCAGCATCGGCGAGGGGACGTACACCGAACCGGAAGTCACCAGACTCACGACGACCCTTGTGTCGGAGGCGTGGGCACCCTATGTGCTGATCGGCTTCGGGCAGCACACGTCCCGGGGGCTGGGGCTGTTCCTGGATGTCGGCGTGGCGTTCCTCGACCATTCCGTGCTCGAGATGAGCGCCACAGGCGAGCGATCGGTGCTGACATCACGCAGTTTTCGAGACGATCTGCGCGCCGAGCAGGAGAGCGTCCGCGAAGACGCCGGCGATCTTGTCAACTACTGGCCGATCCTCAACCTGGGGTTGCGCTTCGGCGTGGGCGGGAGAGACCGAAGAAGCCGTGATCGGCGGTAGCACCGGCGCTCACCTGACCCGGGAGGAACTCGCCCGCTACGCCCGCCACCTCGTCCTCCCCGAGGTCGGCAGGGAAGGGCAGGAGCGAATCAAGGCCGCCCGTGTGCTTCTGGTGGGTGCCGGCGGGCTGGGTTCCCCTGCGGCTCTCTACCTGGCGGCTGCGGGCGTGGGGACGCTCGGCATTGTGGACCCGGATGTGGTCGACGTGACCAACCTCCAGCGGCAGATCCTGCATGGCACCGCGGGCGTGGGCGCGCCCAAGGTCGACTCGGCGCGGGCGCGGCTGGCGGACATCAACCCGCACGTCAGGGTGGAGACCGGCGCGCTTCGGCTGACGTCGGCCAACGCGCTGGAGATCGTGGCGGGTTATGACGTAGTGGTCGACGGGAGTGACAACTTCCCCACACGCTACCTGGTCAACGATGCGTGCGTCTTCACGGGCAAGCCCAACGTCTACGGATCGGTCTACCGCTGGGAGGGGCAGCTGTCGGTCTTCGCGACGGAAGGGGGACCGTGCTACCGCTGTCTGTTCCGGGACCCGCCACCGCCGGGCCTGATCCCCAACTGCGCGGAGGCGGGGGTCTTCGGGGCGCTGACGGGCGTCATCGGGGCGGCCCAGGCCATGGAGACGGTCAAGCTGCTCCTGGGCGTCGGGGAGCCTCTTGTGGGCCGCCTGCAGATCTTCGACGCGCTGGCCTACCGCTGGCGGGAACTGGAGATCCGCCGCGACCCGGGGTGCCCGGTGTGTGGCGACGAGCCGACCCAGACCGGATTGATCGACTACGAGGTGTTCTGCGGGGTCGAGCCCGAGCCGGACGCGCCGGAAGTGGTGGTCGGCCTTGTGGAGCCGGACGAGTTCGCCGGGGTGATGGCGGGAGACCCGCGCCCGTTCCTGCTGGACGTGCGCGAGCCCATGGAGTGGCAGATGATGAACCTGGCGCACATGGGGGCCGTGCTGATGCCGATGGGTGAGGTGGGCGACCGGCTGGAGGAGATCCCGCGCGACCGTCCCGTGGTGGTCTACTGCCACAGCGGCGTGAGGAGCCTCGAGGTGGCGAAGATGCTCGCCGCGCACGGGTACGAGGACGTGCGGAACCTTGAGGGGGGGATTGTGGGGGTGGTGGGTTGAGGGTGGAGAGGGGCCGCGATCGAGGACCTGGACCGGGCGCTGAACCGGGAGCAAACAGGCTAGGCCAGGACGGAGCGGAACCACAACTATCCGGTGGGGTAAAAACATGCTGTAGCGTTGGCTTCCCGAGTGGCTGTTGATGGGATCGCAATGTACAGATCTGCCAGACATCATGCCCGCTGGTTCGCGGTATCGATCGGCTTCTCGGTGGCGATTCTGGCCTGCGACGACCGGAATGCCCCCATCCCGTGCTCGACGCCGCCGCAAACGGTTCAGTGGGACGGAACCGCCTCCTTCGTGCCGTGCTTCACGGATCCCGACGGAGATCCAGTAGCGTACGCTGCCGAGGCCAGCGATCTCCGTTTGGCTACCGTTTCCGTCGCGGGTGAAACCGTGACGATCATGGGCAGGCGTGCGGGGGAGCTCTCGGTGTTCGTCACTGCATCCGATCCCGATGGCCTGTCTGCCGTCCAGGAAGTCGCGGTAACCGTCCAAGGTCCCCGTCCGGATGTGGCCATCACCGAGGCATCTCCGCTATCACAGACGGTGCCTCAGGGCGGCCGGGCCAGGTTCACATTCCGCGTGACCAACGACAGCGATGTCGGGGCGGGCCCGACGCACTTCGACCTCCGCGTTTCCCGCGACTCGATCATCAATCTCCAGGACGATGTGTTCTTCTCGCTGCCCTATGATCCCAGGACCACGATAGACGTCTCTGCACATATGACCCTTGCCATGGCCTTTTCACTTGCTTGGCAGGAGACTCCGGGTACGCGGTACTACGGCCTCTGCGCGCACCCGACGTTCCCGGAGTCGAACAAAGCCAACAACTGCTCGGTCGGGCTGCGCGTGGTAACTACGGCTCCGGTCGGCCAGACGTCCAACGAGGACTAGCGAAGCACCGCCATTCAGCATAGATTGTTGAATATGTGACCACAAGAGGTCTAATATGCAACAATCTTTGCCCCGCACCAGGCTTCTGAACGCAGTTGCTACGAGGCTTGCGGAAGCTCCGGTAGTCGCTGTGCTGGGAGCCCGTCAGGTGGGGAAGACAACGCTGGCCCGGCAGTTGTTCGCGACATGGCCGGGCCCGTCGGTCCACTTCGACCTCGAGGTGGCTGCCGAGCGCGAAGCGTTGTCACTGACCCCCGGAAGGATACTCGGTGGCAGCGAGGGCCTCGTCGTGCTGGACGAGGTGCAACGGATGCCGGGCCTGTTCGAGGTGCTGCGGCCCATCTGCGACGATCCACGCCGAAAGGCGGTGTTCCTGTTGCTGGGGAGTGCTTCCCTCGACTTGGTGAAGGGGGTTTCCGAGACGCTGGCGGGGAGGATCCTTCTCCTCGACATGGGTGGCTTCTCCCTGCCCGAAGTGGGACCGGGCAACCAGGACCGGCTGTGGATGAGGGGCGGCTTTCCGCGCGCCTATCTGGCACCCTCCACCGCGGCGTGGACCCGATGGATGCAGTCGTTCACGCGCACGTTCGTGGAGCGAGACATTCCGGCTCTCCGTGCGGGGGTATCACCAGAGGCACTGGGCCGTTTCTGGAGAATGCTGGCGCACTTTCACGGACAAACCTGGAACGCATCCGAATTGGGGCGCTCAATGGATGCTCGTGCCAAGGTTGTGAACGGTTACCGTGACCTGTTGGCCGGCGCTTTCATGATCCGGGTGCTGCCCCCGTGGTTCGAGAACCTCGGCAAACGCCTGGTCAAGTCTCCCAAGGTCTACCTGCGCGACAGCGGGATGCTGCATTTCCTGCTGGGCCTGGAGGACAGGAAGGAACTGCATGTTCACCCCCGCTACGGTGCCAGTTGGGAGGGGTTCGCATTGGAACAGACCCTCCTCGCGCACGGTGGGCACGAGGCGTACTTCTACTCCACCCAGCGGGGTGCCGAACTTGACCTGATGCTCCTGCGTCGAGGGAGGCGTTGGGGCTTCGAGTTCAAGTGCACCGACGCTCCCCGCACCACGAAGTCGATGCATGTCGTCACGAAGGATCTCGGTCTTGAGCACCTCTGGGTTGTCTATCCGGGCGACCTCGAGTATTCGCTGGCCGATGGGATGACCGCTCTGCCACTGAAGAGAATCCACCAGATTGAGTTGCAGGTTTCCCTGGAGTGACTTCAAGTCCGAGGCGACGTGGGCCACCGTGTATTCACTTGGCGGACTGGACCCGATCTGTCGGCTTCGGGTACCTTCCACCATGCGTACCCTGACCCGTGCCTTCGCCATTGCCCTCCTCGCGGCCGTGGCCCTCGCCCCGCGCCCCGCGTCCGCCCAGGTCACCCGGGCCGACTCGGCGGCCGTACTTCTCGCCGCCGCGACCGAATTCGAGAGCCGGGGCGAGCGCGACGTGGCCGAGGCGCTCTACCGGCACATTCGCGCGCGCTTCCCCGGGACACCCGCCGCCGAGTCGGTGCTCGCCCGGCTGGAGGCGACCACCGCCGCGCAGTCCCGGGCCGGCGGGGAGACCGAGCTCAAGGTCTGGTCGACCCTCTACGGGATATGGCTGGGGATGGCGGTGCCGGCGGCCCTGGACGCCGACGATCCGGAGCCGTACGGCGTGGGACTCCTTCTGGGAGGACCGGGGGGATTCTTCGGCGGGCGTGCGTTGGCGAGGTCCCGGCCGCTGTCGCTGGGCCAGACCCGTGCGATCACCTGGGGCGGGACGTGGGGGGCGTGGCAGGGTATGGGCTGGGCGCACGCCCTGGATCTGGGCGGTGGCGAACGCATCATCGAGGGTGACATCGTTGTCAACGAACAGCAGAGCACCCAGGCGGTCTTCGCGTCGATGATCGCCGGGAGCGCGGTTGGCATCCTCGGCGGCACGCTTGCCGCACGGCGAGAGATCATGCCCGGGACCTCCACCTCGGGCATGCTGGGGAGCATGTGGGGCGCCTGGATCGGCTTTGCGTCGTCGATTCTCGCCGACCTCGACGAAGACCCGACGTGGGCGACCACGATGCTCGCCGGGAACGCCGGGTTGGTCGGGGGTGCGGTCGCGGGGAGCCGGTGGCGTCTCAGTCGCTCGCGCGCCCGGCTGATCAGCATCGCGGGAGTGATCGGCGGTGTCGGCGGCCTCGGAACCGTGCTGATTACGCAGCCGAACGACGACGACCTGGAAATCGGCATCCCTTTGGCCGGCAGCATCGTCGGCCTTGCAATCGGCGGGCTGTTGACCCGTGGCAACACCGGCGAGGAGGACGCGAGTGAAAACGCCGCGGCCGCTCTTCCCATGCCCGGGGCGCTTCTGAACTGGTCGGGGGGTGAGTTCTCGCTCTCCGCGCCGCTGCCCGCGCCGGTCCGGGATCACTCCACCCGGATGCAGGGGCTCGGCGGATTGGCCTGGAAGGTGCCGCTGCTGAACGTCCGGTTCTGAGCCTGTTTGACCGGTAGTCCGTGGTTTCTTTCACGGACTGCCTAGTACCCCGCCAGCCCCAGAATCCCCTGTAGCACGTCGTCCGCCTGGGGCAGGATCGCCTTTTCGAGCTGGGGCGAGTACGCCACCCAGGTGTCCAGCGCCGCCACCCTGCGCACCGGCCCGTCCAGCCACGGGAAGAGTTCGTCGGCGATCCGGGCGGCCACTTCGGAGCCGATCCCCCACGACAGCGCGTCCTCGTGCGTGATCAGGACCTTGTTGGTGCGGCGCACCGAGTCGCCGATGGTCTCCATGTCCAACGGTGACAGCGTGCGCAGGTCGATGACTTCCGTGCTGATCCCGTGACGATCCTCGGCCACGCGGGCCGCGTCCATGGACCGCTTCACCATGGCGCCGCACGCCACCACAGTCAGGTCCCGTCCGGGCCGCACCACCTTGGCCTTGCCGAAGGGGATCATGTAGTCGGGTCCGGGGTCGGCGCCCTTGTTGTGCACCTGGCGGTACAGGTGCTTGTGCTCGAGGAAGAGGACCGGGTCGTCGCAGCGGATCGCCGTGCGCAGCAGCCCGGCGGCGTCGAGCGCGCTGGAGGGCAGCACGACCCGCAATCCCGCGGTGTGCGTGAAGAGCGTGGCCGCCGTCTGGGAGTGATAGATCCCGCCCTTGATGTAGCCGCCGTAGGTGGTCCGGACCACGACCGGCGCCGCCCACTTCCCGGCCGAGCGGTACCGCATGGTGGCCAGCTCGTTGCGGATCTGCATGAAGCCGGGCCAGATATAGTCGATGAACTGGATCTCCACGACCGGCCTGAGCCCCCGCGTCGCCATGCCGATCGCCCGGCCGATGATGTTCGCCTCCGCGAGTGGCGCATTGTAGACGCGGTTGCTCCCGAACCGTCCCTGGAGTCCGTGGGTCACCTTGAAGACGCCGCCCTTGCCCTTCACTTCGCGCAGGGCATCCTCGCGGGAGGCGTCCGCCACGTCCTGTCCGAACACCACGATGCGCGGATCACGCTCCATCTCCGAGCGGAGGCAGCGGTTGAGGAGGTCCACCATGGTCAGCGCCCGGTCTTCCCTGAAGACGGGACGGTCTTCGGTGTCGAAGTCGCTGCCGGTCGGGTCCACGGTCTCCGAATAGAGCCACTTCGTGGCGGTGTCCGCGGGGGGCTGGGGGTGCTCCAGCGCCTGGTCCGCCGCCGCCGCGACCGCAGCGCCCGCGTCGGCCTCCATCCGGTCCAGTTCCGCGGGGGTCGCCGCCCCCGCCTCGATCAGGAGCCTGCGTGCCTTGCGCAGCGGGTCGCGCCGATCCTGGGCGGCCCGTTCCGCCGGCGTGCGGTACAGCGACTCATCGTCCGAGCCCGAATGGGAGTAGGGGCGGGTCGTGTGCGCGTGCAGCAGCGCCGGCCCCCTGCGATTTCGGCACCAGTGGACGGCCTCGCTGGCCGCACGGTGGCTGTCGAGGAGGTCGGTTCCGTCGCACTCCACGATTCTCAGATCGGGGAAGCCGGTGAGCAGGCGCGACACGTTGCCGCCGGCGGTCTGCACCTCGACGGGCACCGAGATGGCGTACCCGTTGTCCTCAATGACGAAGAGGACCGGCAGCTTCAGGTTGCACGCCGTGTTCAGGGCCTCCCAGAACTCGCCTTCGGAGGTGGTCCCGTCGCCCGCGGTGCAGACGACGATCTCGTCCTCCGCGAAGGATGTGATGTGCCTGCGCAGTTCGGGTGCGGCGGTCGCCCGCAGCCCGGCTTCGGCCGTGCCGACCGCGTGCAGGAACTGGGTGCCGGTGGGTGAGGAGGCCGAGACGATGTTGTACCGGGAGTCCCCGAAATGGGCGGGCATCTGTCGGCCGCCGCTGGCGGGATCGGCCTCGGCCGCCATTCCCTGCAGGAGCTGCTCCATGGGCGAGACGCCCAGCGCGAGCGCCAGGGCCCGGTCACGGTAGTAGAGGTGGAACCAGTCCGACCCGGGGCGCACCAGGTCGGCAAGCGCGACCTGGATTGCCTCGTGTCCGGCGCCTGCGATCAGGAAGAAGACCTTGCCCTGCTTGTAGAGCTTCGCCTCACGGTCGTCGATGTGCCGGGCCGTGACCATGGTCCGGTACCATGCCAGAAGCTTCGTCCGGCTTGGAAGGTCGGATTCGAGGTCGGTACCGAGGTCGTGTTCCAGTGTCGCCATGTGCTCCCGAAAGTTCAGGTGTCCGGGCTGCTCAGCGCTTCATCACAAAAGAGTGGGCCCGTTCCAGCGTTGCGTCCAGTGCTTCGGGGGACGCCGCGGGTTCGTAGCACGTCGTACCCATGCAAACGAACCCCTGCCCAGTACGCTCCAGCCGCCCGTTCATCGCCGGCAGGGCGGCCACCGCCGACTCCGCAGGGTCGCCCCCGGTGATGACGCGGTTCGGATGAGAGTGCCGGTGTGCCCGTTCGAGCATACCGGCGACCCGCGGGAAAGATCCCACCAGTGTGACTTCCAGCCGCGGGGTCTCGTGCAGCAGGGCCGCGCTCAGGAGACGTCCGACTGCCGGCGGGTAGCGTTCCATCGTGCCGCGCTCCCGGGCGAGGACCTTATCGGTGAGCGTGGCGTGCCCGGCCGATCCGGTCAGCGCCGCGGAGCGGGCGAGGAGCTCGGTCGCGAGGGAGTTCCCCGACGGGGTGGCGTTGTCCATGATGTCTCGTGGACGCACCACCAGCGCCTCGCCGTCCGCGGGCGCGTCGTAGAAGAGATCCTCCGTTGGCGACCAGAAGCGGTTGACCATCGCCTCGGCGATCCACGCCGCGTCCGTCAGCCAGCGCGCGTCGAGAGTGGCCTCGTAGAGGGACAGACAGGCGTTGCCGAGGGCGCCGTAGTCTTCCAGGAAGCCGTCGATGTGGACGCGTCCGGCGGTGAGGACCCGGTAGAGGCGGTCGTCCCGGCGGACGGTGGCGAGGAGGAAGTCCGCCGCCCGTGCCGCCGCGCGGGTGAAGTCGGGCCGACCCAGCGCCGGACCCGCTTCGGCGAGAGCGCGGATGGTGAAGCCGTTCCAGGAGGTCAGCACCTTCTCGTCGCGCAGGGGCGTGGGGCGGGTGCTCCGGCGGGCCTTGAGGGTGGCGAGGGAATCCTTGAGCAACCGGTCCAGCTCGTCGCGGGCCATCCCTTCCTGCCGTGCCACCGCGTCCACGTCGTGGGGGAGGTGAAGGATGTTGCGGCCCTCGAAGTTGCCGGCATCGCTCACGTCGTAGACCCGCGAAAGGAGCCGGGCCGCGTCGTCGCCGAGCAGCTCGCGGACTTCCGAAGGGGTCCACAGGTAGAAGACGCCCTCTTCCCCCTCCGAATCGGCGTCGCGCGCGGAATAGAAGACGCCGTCGGGCGATGTGAGGTCCTCGAGCACGTAGTCCAGCGTCTCTTCGGCGACGGGCCCCAGGTGGCGGGTGCCGAGAAGGTGCGCCCGAGTCAGCGCCCGTGCGATGAGGGCGTTGTCGTACAGCATCTTCTCGAAGTGGGGCACCAGCCAGCGCGCATCGACGGAATAGCGGTGAAAGCCGCCGCCGGCGTGGTCGCGGATGCCTCCGGCCGCCATGCGGGAGAGGGTGTGCACCGCCATGGAGACGCCGTGCGTATCGGGGCCGCCGGTCCGCAGGAGAAAGTCCAGGAAGTCGGGCTGGGGGAACTTGGGTGCGTTGCCGAATCCGCCGTTCGTGGGGTCGAAGGTCCGTCCGGCCGCCGAGACCGCGTGGCCGAAGAGCTTGCCGTCGGGGGCGTCGAAGTGGCCCGAGGCGGGCTGGGGCTCCGTGGCGCTGCGGGCAAGGACATCCGTAAGCTGGGCACCGGCGCGGGCCACGTCGTCACGCCGCGTCCGGTACGCGTCGGCGGCGGCGGCGAGAACCTGCCGGAAGGACGGCATGCCGTGCCGGGGCTCGGGGGGGAAGTAGGTGCCACCGTAGTAGGGGACACCTGCGGGGGTGAGGAACGCGGTGAGCGGCCATCCGCCCTGCCCGGTCATGGCCTGGACCGCGCGCATGTAGATGGAGTCGACGTCCGGCCGTTCCTCCCGGTCGACCTTGATGTTGACGAACGACCCGTTCATGAGCCGGGCCGTCTCCGCGTCCTCGAAGGATTCGCGCTCCATGACATGGCACCAGTGACACGCCGAGTAGCCGATCGAGAGGAGGATGGGACGGTCCTGCTCCCGGGCCAGAGCGAGCGCCTCGTCACCCCACGTGTACCAGTCCACGGGGTTGTCCGCGTGTTGCAGCAGGTAGGGGCTGGTCTCGGCGGAGAGGCGGTTGGGCATGGGGGCGAAGAGCAGTGTTGGAGGAGGGGAAAGATAGCGGAGGGTGGGGGGCTGGGCGAGTGGCGCAGCGGCCGTGTGTCGGTAGCAAATGAAATGTCCGGTTTCTGTAGCACATGAAGTGTCCGCTTTTCCGTACCGCCGCCCTCCGAGGCGAGCGGAGCGAGCCGAGGGGGGCGGCGGTACCGCCTCACGCTGCCACCTCCGACCCGCTGAGGGTGTCCAGCAACCTGCCGTTCGCATCGTAGCGCCCGAGCCTCCGGATGCCGTGGAAGACGGCCATGCCGCCGTCCTCGTATTCGTGGACCTTGACCTTGGCTCGCACGTAGGTGTACCGGTGCGGCTGAGGCGGGATCTGCAGCGTCTTGCCCTTGTAGGTCACGCAGTTGTCGTTGCCAACCGTCCGTGTCTCCTTCAGGCAGAGGATGTCGGGCAGCTTGGCCTTCATCCGCGGCAGCAACCGGGTGAACGCGCGCTTCGCCTCCCTCGCCTCCACCGCAAATGCCGCGTTGAACCGCGGCCAGAAGTCCTTCAGGAACTCGTTGGCCTCGTCCATGTCGGTGATCCCCGCCCGCGCCAGCTCCTGCGGCAGGCGCCCCTGAAGCGTCCCGAACAGCCGCTCGCTCCGGCCCCGCGCCTGCGGCGAGTACGCGGCGATCATCTCGATCCCGAGCTCGCCCATCGCCCGGCCGAACTGGGTCGGCTTGTCCTTGTCCACCTTCCCGCCCGCCTCCGGCGTGTGCCAGTAGTGCGAGCCCCGGTCCGTGTACAGGCTGTCGAAGAGCCCCTGCACCTTCACCGTCTCCGCGACGCCCCGAAGGCTCGACCACGTTCCCTCCTCCTCGACGAAGAACCCCGAGTACACCCCGCTTGTCGCGTCGTCCATCGTCACGACCAGGTCCCACCCCTGGCCGGGAGCCCATTCGTGCGTCGAGGCGTCCTGGTGGAGCATCATCCCCTCCGCCGGCTTGCGCTCCCGCCTGAGCCGGTGCGCACCCTTCCTGCGCCCCTTCCTCACCAGGCCCGCCTCCTGAAGGCGGCTCTTCACCCAGGTGTACGACCGCGCCCCGCCGTGCTCGCCCGCGTAGACCTCGTGGTAGAAGTGAAGCACGTTCCACCCCGCACAGCCGTCCCGGTACAGCGCCTCCAGCGCCGCCACCTCCTCCGGCGACGCCCGCCGGGGAGACGGCCCCGCCACCCGCTTGTCCTTCAGGGCCGCCAGCCCGCCCGCCTCGTAGCGGGCCACCCAGCGCCGGAACGTCCGGTCCGTCACTCCCGGCACGCTCGCCGCCCACGCTTGCGTGACCCGTTTTCGGCGCCATCGATCATAGATCTCTTCGAACCTCGCCATCCGTATCTCTCGCAGCATCTCCGCCCGGTTCATCCAGCCTCCTCGGTGACTGTTCTGAACCGGACAGATTACGTGCTACGAAACCGGACATATTATTTGCTCCTAACAGTGGCGCAGCGGCCGACACGCCCGCCCGGAATCCGATAGCTTCAACTCCATGATCCGCCCGTTCCTTCTCCTGGCGCTTCGCCGCCCGCGGCTCTGGCCCGCGCTCGTGTCCGCGTCCTGGGCCTTCCGCTCCAGAGACTGGTATCGGCGGCCGCCCTTCCTGCCTCTGCCGTCGAAGGCATACATGCGCTGGCGCATGGAGACGGCCTACGGCGAGCCGGACGCGGTGCCCCCGGCTCACGAGATCGAGAGCTTCATCACCTGGTCGGCGGACATGCGGCGCCGGATGCGGCCGTGGCGACGGGTGCCGGTCTGGTTCAAGGTCTTCGCGATCGCGATCCTCGCCGCCTTCACCGTGTGGGTGAATCTGCGGGCGGGGGAGATCGACGCGGTCAGGGAGACCGTGGCGTCCGCGGGATATCCGGGACTCCTGATCGCGTCGGTGATCAGCGGTTTCAACCTGGTTGCGCCGCTTCCGGTCGCCGTCTTCTATCCAGCGCTGATCGAGTCCGGATTCGAGCCGGTGCCCACCCTCGCGACCATCGCGTTCGGCATGACGTGTGGTGACTTTCTGGGCTACCTGATCGGCGACACCACGCGCGACCTGGCACGCAACCGTCTGACGGGTTTCCGGACCCGGGTCGAGGCGCTACACCGGCGCCACCGATTCCTGCCCTTCGGCTTCCTCTTTCTCTACGCGGGCTTCGTGCCGTTCCCGAACGAGGTGGTCGTGATCCCCCTGGCGTTCATGGGGTATTCCATGGTCGGCGTCATGATCGCGGTGTTGTTGGGCAACTTGATCTTCACTCCGATGTTGGCGTTCGGGGTGTCCTGGATCTTCGGGGTGGTGGCGTGACGTGCGCATCGTCGGTCTGACCGGCAACGTGGCCGCGGGGAAGTCCGCGGTGGCCGAGCTCTGGCGACTGGCGGGGGTGCCGGTGGTGTCGGCGGACCAGCTCGCTCGCGCTGCAGTCGAGCCGGGTACGCAGGCGCTGGCGCGGATCGAGGAGCTCCTGGGACCGGATGTGATCCAGGGCGACGGGTCTCTGGACCGCGCGGCCGTGCGCCGGATCGTCTTCCGTGACGCGGAGGCGCTGCGGCAGCTGGAGGGGATCGTGCACCCGGAAGTGAGGCGCCTCAGGGACGAGTGGACCGAGGGGCGGCGCGCCGCGGGCGCCGAAGTGGTGGCGTGGGAGATTCCGTTGCTCTTCGAGACGGGGATCGAGGACCAGGTGGACGTCGTGGTCGTGGTGGACGCGCCGGTCCCCGTGCGCCTGAAGCGGATGATGGCGACGAGAGGGCTGACCGAGGAGGAGGCCGTGGCGATCATGGAAGCCCAGCTGCCCGCCGCCGAGAAGCGACGCCGGGCCGATGTCGTGGTGGACAACGCGGGAACGCGTGACGAGCTCGCGGTGCGGGCCGCCGAGGTGCTGAACGAGATCGTGCAGGTGCGGGCGTGAGCGTGGCGGTGCGGGGCGGGGGCCCTGAACGCGCCAGCCGGCTCGACAAGATCCTCGAAGTCCTCTCGCGTGCGTCGTCCGTGGTCATCGCCACCCACGCCAACGCCGACGGAGACGCGGTGGGGTCGGAGATCGCGCTCGCCGCATTTCTGCGGGAACGGGGCACGGAAGCCTGGATCGTCACCCCGACACCCTTCCCCGAGAGCTACGCCTTTCTCCTGCCGAATCCGGCCTGGGTACTCCCGGCGAAGAGCGAAGAGGAGGCCGAGCGCTGCCTGCACGCCAACCTGGCGGTCGTGCTGGACACGGCGGAGGTCCCGCGCATCGGCCGGGTCAAGGGGCTGGTCAGGCACCTGCCGAAGGTCGTCATCGACCACCATCCGCCGGGCAAGCGTCCCATTGACGGCCTCGTCTTCCGTGACACGAGCGTCTGCGCAACGGGAACGCTCGTCTTCGAACTGATCGGCCGGGCGGGCGGACCCTGGACCGAAGTGATGGCGCGGGCGCTGTACGTCGCCGTGCTCACCGACACCGGTGGCTTTCGCTTTTCGAACACGAACCCGGACTGCTTCCGCGTCGCGGCGCGCCTGGTCGAGCTGGGGGCCGATCCGGAGTCGCTCCACCGGGCCGTGTACGGGCGGTTTCGCCGGCGCCGCTTTGCCCTCATGCGTGAAGCGCTGGGCACCCTGACCGTGCACGAGAGCGGCCGCATCGCGTGGATGACGGTCCCGAAGGATGCCTACGACGGGCTGGGCGCGACGGTGGAGGACCTGGAGGGCTTCGTGGATGTGCCGCGCGACGTCGCGGGGGTCGAAGTGGCGATGCTCTTCCGCACGACCGCCGACGGGCGGATCAAGGTGTCGTTGCGCTCGCTGGCTCCGTGGGACATGAACGCGGTCGCGGTGGAGCTGGGTGGTGGTGGACACGAGCGCGCGGCGGCGGCAGTGGTGGCGGGGCCGCTGGAAGACGCGATCGACCGGGTGGTGAGGCTTGTGGCGGGGGGGTCGTGAGTTCCTGCTTGGCAACCTTGGCCAAACCGTAGATCTTTCTGGGATGACGCATGGTGTACCGGTGAGAGCAGGCTCCATTGCCGAGGGCGACGATGGCCCGGGAGTCCCGGAGGCGTTGCCCCGGGTCCTGCGGGAAGTTGGAGCGCGCATCGGACCGGGTGCCATCGACCGCCTTTGGATCTTTCCGCCCCTGGTCCGGGGGCGGCGGGAGTGGGGACTGGTCGCGGCCAGCTGCTTCGACGGCCAGGCTGCGCGGCGGCTGGTCACGGCTCGCTACTCGGCCGAGCGCACGGGCAAGGGTCTCTACCTGGACTCCGAACTGCTGGACGAAGGCGTCGCACCCGCCGACCGGCTTCCGCGGGTGATGGAGGGCGTGGTCAAGCGAGGCCCTGAACCGCTGGGCAGTCCCCGGCTGGTGGAAGTGGGAGGTGGGGTCGAAGCCTTTGACCTGTTCATGGCGGACTACGACGGCGGCCTCTTCGAGGAAGCGGTGGCCGGGCCGCGTCCCGCCGGGTGAACCGGAGATCGCAATGAAAACCGGACCCACCGACATCGAACCCTATCTGGGGATCTTCGGCCGCTACCTCCGCGAACAGGGTCTGCCCGTCACCCAGCAGCGCATGGCGGTGGCCGACGCCATCTTCTCGTCGTCCCGGCACCAGTCCGTCGAGGATCTGGAGAGTGTCCTGCGGGCGAAGGACTTCCGCATGGGCAAGGCGACGATCTACCGCACACTGGACCTGCTGGTCCGGAGCGGCATGGTCGAGGAGCACGACTTCGGCGAGGGCCTGAAGCGGTATGAGCACCGTCTGTCCAGGGACCCTGTGCATCACCACCTGATCTGCACCGAGAGCGGCGAAGTCATCGAGTTCCGGAGCGAGGAACTCCGGCGGATCGTGGAGGAAACCGCCGCACGTCACGGCTTCCGTCCCACGCATCACAAGCTCGTCATCTTCGGGCTCAGCCGCGCCAGCCAGGAGTCGGGGGCCGATGTCCCCTATCGTGGCATCACCTGTCCCATCGAAACGACCTGACGCCCGGCCGCCATGCCCAACCGATGGGATCCCACCGCCGCGGCCCGCGCCGGGGCGCGCACCATCCACGACCTTCCCCCCGGTCTCGAACGGCTTCCCTGGGAGCTGCCGCGGGTCTTCCTGGGGCTGGACGGCGCCGGAGCCACTCATGAAGGCGCCGGCACCTGGATCCTGCCGGTACCCTACGAGGCCACCACGAGCTGGGGCTCGGGCGCGCGCCGCGGACCTCGGACGATCATCGACGCTTCGCGCTACATCGAACTGTACGACCACGAACTGAACCGCGATCCGTCCGTGGAGGGGGTCTACACCTTCCCCGCGCTCGAGCTCTCACGCGGGGACGCGGCCCGGGCCATGGCCGAGCTGGAGGACGCTTGCACGCGGGTGCTGGACGCGGCCGCCGGTCGGCGCGTCATCATGATCGGGGGCGAGCACGCGGTGTCGTCTCCCGCGATCCTCGCCCATTCCCGACGGCTGCCGGAGCGGCTCACGGTTCTCCAGCTCGATGCCCATCTGGACCTGCGGGCCACTCTCGACGGCAGCCCCTTTTCCCATGCGTGCGCAATGGGGCGGGTCATCGACAAGGTCGACCTGGTCACGGTCGGGGCGCGGGGAATCAGCCGCGAGGAGTGGCAGGTCGCCCGGGACCGGGACAACGTGCTCGTCATCACCGACAACGAGATCGCAAACGGCGACGAGTGGACGGACCGTGCGGTCGATGCACTCGGCGAGTCGGTCTACATCACCTTCGACGTGGACTACTTCGACCCTTCTCTCGTGCCCTCGACGGGGACACCCGAGCCCGGCGGTGGCCTCTGGCATCCGACGCTGGCGCTTCTGCGGCGGGTCTTCGCCGAACGGCGTGTCGTGGGCGCGGATGTGGTGGAGCACGCGCCCATTCCCGGGCTCGCCGCCCCCGACTTCCTGGTGGCGAGGCTCATCTACAAGATGATAGGCTACTGGAGCGAGAGCGGGCCCCGCCCCTGATTCCTCGATGAACAACACGCTTCCGGAGAACCTCATGATCCGCCCCGTGCTTCGCCCCCGCCGCTTCGCCGTCATCGCCGCTGTCGCCTTCGCCATCCTCGCGGGTGCGTCCCCGGCGGCGGGCCAGCTCACCGACCAGGTCCCCGACGAGGTGTGGGAGACGTTCCGCTGGCGTTCCGTCGGCCCGACGAACATGGGCGGGCGGGTGACCGATGTCGAAGGCCTGCCCAGTCCGTCCAAGACCTTCTATGTGGCTGCAGGCGCAGGTGGAATCTGGAAGACGACAAACAACGGAATCACCTTCCGCTCCATCTTCAGCGATCTGCGCGTGGTGGCGATGGGCGACTTGGCGATCGCTCCGGGCGACCCCAGCCAGATCTGGGCGGGGACCGGCGAGGAAGACTCGCGCAACTCCATCTCCGCGGGCGGCGGAATCTTCAAGTCGACCGATAGCGGTGACTCGTGGGAGCTCAAGGGACTGCGCGATACACAGGTCATCGGCCGGGTGGTCGTCCATCCACTCGACCCCGACGTGGTCTTCGTGGCGGCGTTGGGGCACATCTGGGACGCGAATCCGGAGCGTGGACTCTACCGAACCATGGACGGCGGCGACACCTGGGAGCTGGTCAAGTTCATCAGCGACAAGGCCGGCTTCGTCGATGTCGCGCTACGCCCGGACGATCCCGGCACAGTCTTCGCGGCCAGCTGGGAGCGTGTGCGCGGCCCCTGGTTCCTGAACAGCGGCGGCCCCGGCAGTGCGCTGTGGAAGTCGACCGACGGCGGGACGACGTGGACCGAGGTGCAGGATGGCGGCTTCCCGACAGCGATGAAGGGACGCATCGGACTGGCGATCAGTCAGAGCGAGCCCGACATCATGTTCGCCATGGTGGAGGCGGAGGAGGAAGAAGACGGCTCGGGCGGCAACGGGCTCTATCGCTCGGAGGATGGCGGAGACACCTGGGAAAAGGTCAACGACGCCAACAGCCGGCCTTTCTACTACTCGCAGGTGCGGGTGGACCCGCAGGATCCGGACCGGGTCTACTTCTCGTCCACGCCGGTCCAGTTCTCCAGCGACGGAGGACGCACGGCAGGGACCACGACCAACGGCATCCACGTCGACCACCACGCCATGTGGATCGACCCGGTGGATCCGGAGCGGATCGTGGTCGGCAACGACGGCGGTGTCGCGATCACATACGACAAGGGCGGGAACTGGCGCTACCTGAACACCATGGGCCTTGGGCAGTTCTACGATGTCTCGTACAACATGGAGAAGCCGTACCGGGTGTGCGGAGGATTGCAGGATAACGGCACATGGTGCGCTCCAAGTCGTTTGTCAAGAGGTCAAATCACGAAGTACCACTGGGCCACCATCAGCGGCGGAGACGGCTTCGTGACGGCGCAGGACGCGGAGGATCCGAACCTGGTCTGGGCCGAGTCGCAGGGCGGCAACATGCGGCGCATCGACATGGCCACCCGCGAGACCACGGCGCTGGAAAAGCCCGATTGGGGGGATGTCTGGCGGCCGCTACAGGACAGCATCGTGATGTTGCTGGACGGTGGTGCGACCGAGGACGATGCTCGGGTCGTGGCGCTGCGCGAGCAGGCCACGGCAGACTCGGCCAGCCACATCATGCGCTGGAACTGGAACACGCCGTTCTTCCAGTCGGTGCACGACCGTAGCCACTTCTACGCTGCGGGCAACCGGGTTGTCAAGAGCACGGACTTCGGAGACGACCTCGAGATCATCTCACCGGACCTGTCCTACGCCGACCCCGGGAAGATCGAGGTGAGCACGCGCACGACCGGGGGCGTGACGCCGGACGTGACCGGCGCGGAGACCCACGCCACGATCACGGCGCTGGCGGAGTCCCCGCTGATTCAGGGACTCCTCTTTGCGGGGACGGACGACGGTCGCGTCTGGACATCGCCGAACGACGGCGGCGAATGGACCGAACTCACCGGCCGCTTCCCGGGCGTGCCCGAGGGGACCTGGGTGAGCCGGGTGGAGCCTTCGCGCCACGACCCGGAACGCGTGTACGTGTCCTTTGACGGCCACCGCACGAACGACTTCACGCCGTACGTCTACGTCTCCGATGACGGTGGCGACGCCTTCCGTTCCATCGCGGCGAACCTGCCCACCGGGGCGCCCGACTTCGTGCACGTGGTGCGGGAGGATCCGCGCAACGAGAGCCTCCTCTTTGTGGGGACCGACGTGGGCGTGTACGGGTCTCTCGACCGGGGCGGCTCCTGGCGGCGGTTCATGGAGAGCATGCCGGCGACGCCGGTGCACGACCTGCGCATCCACCCGCGCGACCGCGAACTGATTGCCGGCACCCACGGTCGCTCGATCTGGATCGTGGACATCGCGCCGTTGCAGGATCTCACCGCCAACGTGCTGGCCGACGGCGCCGCGGTGTTCGAGCCCGCGCCCGCCTTCCAGTTCGGCGAGGAGGCGCGGGGCGGAGAGTCGTACGGCCAGGCCTGGTTCCAGCGCCCCACACCGGGGGCGAGCGGCCGGATCAGCTACTACATCGGTGATGAGGTGGCGGAGGCGCTCGTGGAGGCGGAAGAGGCCGGGGAAGAGGGTGGTGATGGTGGGGAGGCGCAGGCTGCGCGGGGCGGTGGGGGCGCGGGCGCGGCTCAGGGCGCGGGCCGGGCGGATGGACGCGGGCCGGGCGGGGCCGGGCCGGCGGGCGGGTCGCGAGGACCCCAGGTCGAAATCACCGTCACGGGCACGGATGGCGAGGTCGTGCAGACGCTCAGCGGGCCCGCCGGGGCGGGGCTCCACACCGTGACATGGAACCTGCGGGGCGCGGCTCCCGGGGCCGAACCGCTGTCTCCGTCGGAGCGCCGTGACAGCATCGCGGTGGCCGAGCGCGCGCGGTTCGTGGCCGATTCGCTGGTGGAGGCGGGGTGGGAAGAAGCGCCGCTGCGCCGGCAGATCGGCGTGTTCACCGGGGAAACCGACCGGCAGAGTCTGTTCGGCGGATTCGGCGGTGGCGGCGGCGGCGGCGGGCAGGGTGGAGGCGATCCCGAGGCGTTCCGCGAACGTCCGGGCGAGTCCGTGGGCGGGGGTGGCCGACGCGGTGGTGGTGGTGGCGGAGGAGGCAGGCCCGACATGGGTCGAATGCGTGAACTCGCCGACCTGGTGCGGCCGGGGGTGGGGATGCGCGGCCTCTTCGGAAGAGGGGGCGGGGGCGGTCAGGGTGAACCGGTCGAGCCGGGGAGCTACACTGTCACGATCAAGCTCGGCGACCGTACGCTGAGCCGGACCCTGGTGGTCGAACGGGTGGAGGCATCCCGCTAGATGAACGAATCCATCGGGATCACCATCGTCTTCACCGCCGGCGTCCTGTCGTTCCTGTCGCCGTGCGTCCTTCCCCTGGTGCCGAGCTACCTCTCGTTCGTGACGGGGATGTCGCTGCAGGATCTGCAGGAGGGTTTCGATCGCCGCAAAGTGCTGGTCCACTCGCTCCTCTTCGTGACCGGCTTCACCCTCATCTTCGTCCTTCTGGGCGCTTCGGCGTCCTTCATGGGACGTTTTCTCAACTACTACAGCGACTGGATCGCGCGCATTGGCGGGATCATCATCATCATCCTGGGGCTGCACCTCATGGGCGCCTTCAAGCTCACGCCCCTGATGCGGGAGAAGCGCGTCCACCTCGGCAACAAGCCTGCCGGGTACGTCGGCACGGTGGCCGTGGGCTTCGCCTTCGGTGCCGGCTGGACGCCCTGCATCGGACCCGTGCTGGGCGCCGTCCTGACCATGGCGGCGGCCCAGGAGAGCCTGGCGCGGGGGACGATGCTCCTCTTCGTCTACTCGATGGGGCTCGCGATCCCCTTCATCCTCGCGGCCCTGGCGCTGGAGCGGTTCCTGACTGCGTTCTCGAGGTTCCGGCGGTTCCTGCCCGCGGTCCAGATCGCGGCCGGGGCGTTGCTCGTACTGCTTGGCATCCTGCTGGTCACGGGTTCGTTTGCCGTACTCGCCGCGTGGCTCAACCGCTTCGCGCCCGAATTCCTGCTGGAGCGGCTGTAGCCGCCCGCCGACCGAGGAGAACCCCGTGGCCCTGGTCCCATCGACGATGCTCCGGCTGGGCACCCCGGCGCCCGATTTCTCGCTCCCCGAGCCGTCCACCGGCCGCACCGTGTCCCTCGGTGATTTCAGCGGGGCACAGGCGCTGCTCGTCGTCTTCCTCTCGAATCACTGCCCCTTCGTGAAACACCTGGCCGATCATTTCGCGGCGGTGGCCGGGGACTATCGGGAGCGCGGTGTGGCGGTGGTTGGGATCAACGCGAACGATGTCGCCACCCATCCGGACGACAGCCCCGAGAGGATGAAGGGCGAGGTGGACCGGCGCGGCTACACATTCCCGTACCTGTTCGACGACACCCAGGAGGTGGCGAAGGCGTACCGGGCGGCGTGCACCCCGGACTTCTTCCTGTTCGATGGCGGGCGCCGGCTCGTCTACCGGGGGCAGTACGACGGGAGCCGGCCGTCTCTGGACGTCCCCGTGACGGGAGGAGACCTCTGCGCGGCGATGGATGCCGTGCTGGCCGGGGACGCGCCCGTGGCGGAGCAGGTGCCGAGCGTGGGGTGCAACATCAAGTGGAAGCCGGGGTACGAGCCGGAGTGGTTCGGGTGACCGGAGTACTCGGGGTGACACCCGCGCCCGCCAGATCCTGCTCCAGCAGCTGCCTCCTGAGCAGCGTCGCGTAGGTCCCTCCCAGCGCCACCAGCTGTTCGTGGCGTCCCCGCTCCACAACGCGCCCGTCGTCCAGGACCAGGATCAGGTCGGCGTCCTTCACAGCGGTGACCCGGTGGGAGATGATGAATGCGGTGCGGCCCTTCAGCTCGGTGCGCAGACCGCTCAGGATGAGTGATTCGGTGGCCGTATCCACCGCGCTCAGGACATCGTCGAGGACCAGGACCGAGGGGTCGATGGCCAGGGCCCGGGCCAGGGTGGCGCGCTGCTTCTGCCCGCCTGACAGGTTGATGCCGCGCTCCCCGAGGCGCGTGCGGTAGCCGGCCGGGAAGCCCTCGACGGTGTCGTGCAGGTGGGCGGCGGTGGCGGCGTCCCGGATGCGCCGGGCGAGGGTGTGCTCGTCCAGGGCCGCGGGTACCCCCAGGCCGATGTTGCGGCCAAGGCGGTCGGAGAAGAGGAAGCTGTCCTGGGGAGCGAAGCCGATCATGGCCCGGATGTCGGCGGGGTCGTAGTCGGGAAGCGGGGCGCCGTCCAGGAGCACCGCACCCGAGGTGGGATCGTACACGCGTGCGATCAGCGATACGAGGGTGCTCTTGCCGGACCCTGTGGGGCCGACGATCGCGACGGAGCGTCCAGGCTCGGCCGTGAAGGACACGTCCTGGAGGACGAGCCGCTCGGTGCCCGGATAGCGAAACGACACCTCCCGGAATTCGATCGCCGCGGCACCGCCTGGTGCGGGAAGGGGAGCGGGCGGGGCGGCGACCGAGGGCTCGATCGCGAAGATCCGGTTGATCCGCCCCATGGAGGCCGCACCGCGCTGGAAGAGGTTGACCACCCAGCCCAGCGCGATCATCGGCCAGGCGAGCAGTGCGAGGTAGAAGGAGAACGCCACGAAGTCACCGGTCGTGATCCGCCCCGCCATCACCTGGCCGCCCCCGTACCAGAGCACAACCACCATGGCCGCACCCGTCAGCAGCCCCATGATGGGGTGGAATGCCCCGGTCGCGTACGCGAGGTGCATGTTGCGCTTCAGGTAGTCCCGGTTGAAGGCGTCGAACTCGCCCGCCTGGGCGGTTTCCTGTCCGTACGCCCGCACGATGCGGACGCCGGTGAGGTTCTCCTGCACCATCGTCGACAACGCCGCGAACTGCTCCTGGATGCGCTCGAAGCGGATGTGGATGGTCTTGCCGAACCACGCCACCACCGGGGGCAGGATGGTCATCGGCACGAGCGCCACGAGCGTCAGCATCGGGCTGATCCAGATCATCACCGCCAGTCCGACCACGAAGCTGACGACCGTGTTGGCCGTGTACATGACCGCCGGGCCGATCGCCTGGCGCACGGCCAGCGTGTCGTTGGTGGCGAGGCTCATCAGGTCGCCGGTGCGGGTGCCGCCGTAGAAGCCCGCGTCCAGGCGGAGCAGGTGCCGCAGGAAGTCGTTGCGCAGATCGACCTCGATCCGCCGGCTCAGGCCGTTCAGGATCTCCCGCATCCCGTACCGCGCCGCGTTTCCAAGGATCGCGGCCGCCACGATGAGGAGGGCGAAGTTGAGGACCGTTCGCCGCGTCGCATCCGGGTCCGCGCCGGTGTCGGCGGTCAGTGCGTCGATCGGCAGCTTCAGCAGGTAGGGGTTGGCCAGGGCGAACCCGTTGGCGAGTATCACCAGGACCAGGCCCCAGAACATCGCCCGCCGGTAGGGCCGAAAGTAGGGCAGGACGGTCTTGAGTTGGTCCATGTAGGATGCGGACGCCGTAGGGAGTGGTCGGGGTGCTGCGGGAATCGATCCTTATATTAGTGGCGGGCGGAAGATCGGGCGTGACGGGGAAGCCGGGCAACCGCCGGAGGGAGTACGAAGATGACATCCAGGGGCCCGTGGTTGGATCCGGGCGAGCACCGAGAGCGGCGAGGCGCCGGGGTGGCAAGGGGCTGGCGTGGAACCCTGGTGCTGTTGGCGTGGCTGATCGCGATGGCCGCGTGCGGAGGCGACGCCGAGCCGACCGGCGGCGGAGCGGAGCCGGAGACTGCGGACAGCGAGCCGGTCCCCGCCGAGACGGAGGTGGAGTCGCCGCCCACCGGGGTGGACGAGCCGGGGGCTGACAGGCCGTCGGGGGAGCCCGATGCGGCTGAGGGCGGGGGTCTCCTGAACGAGGTGGACGGCGGGGGCGACAGCGAGGGCGTGGGCGACGAAGGCACGGGCGACGACGAGACGGAAGGGAGCGCGGCGGGACCGGTTGCCGACTCGAGAATCCCCGCCGGCACGCGGCTGAGCGTCATCAGTGAGGAAGACATCTCCACAGCGGACTACGCCCCCAACGACCCGGTGCTGGTCACTGTCGCCGAGCACGTGATGGACTCTGCCGGAGCCGTGCTCCTTCCGCGGGGCGTCAATCTGCTCGGCCGGGTCGTGGATGCGGCTGGATCGGGGGGCCCGGGCGAGGCGCCGGTTCTGGAGATAGCGTTCGAGACCCTCTCCGGGTGGGACTACGAGAGGCCGATCGAGGGCACGGTCGTCGGAGCCGACGTGGTGCTGGACGCGGAAGCCCAGGCGATGCGCCGTGCCTCCGCGGGGCGGGTCGCCGCCGTAACCGTGGTGCCCGGCAAGATCCTGGCAGGGTCGGTCATCATCGTCGAATTGCGGGCACCGGTGCTCGTGCCGCCGGCCTACATGTGGCCGGACTCGGTGCTTCTGGCGGACTCGGTGTTTCTGCCGGACTCGGTGTTTCTGCCGGACTTGGTGTTTCGGGTGGACTCGTTCCCCGGGGGAAACCCGGTACAGCAAGTGGACACGGTGCCGCGCAGGGATACGCTCGGAGCTGGTCCCTACTCCCGGTAGCCGACCGCCAGACCGCCCCGCCGCAGATCCGACCAGCCGGCCAGGGAACCATCCGGCATGACCATGATCAACTGCACGTCCCCGGACATTCCGCCGGTGAAGTAGGCGTCGGGCGGCCCCGGCTCGCGCTCCTGCACCGTATGGCCCCGATCCCGAAGCGTCCCCACGGTCGACTCCGCCAGCCCCCGGTGCTCGAAGAAGACCTGGTCGGGCAGGTGCTGGTGGTGAACCCGCGGAGCGTGCACGGCCTGGACCGCGTTCATCCCGTGATCGATGACGTTGAAGATCGTCTGCAGGACCGTGGTGATGATCGTGGCGCCGCCCGGGGTCCCCGTCACCAGGAAGAGGGCGCCGTCGGCGTCCTCGACGATCGTGGGACTCATCGCCGACAGCATGCGCTTTTCCGCGGCGACAGCGTTTCGTTCGCCCTGCACGAGCCCGAACTGGTTCGCCGTGCCGGGCTTCGCGGCGAAGTCGTCCATGGTGTTGTTGAGGAAGAACCCCGCGCTGTCGACCACGACCTTCCCGCCGTACCACGAGTTGATGCTGGTCGTCACCGCGACCGCGTTCCCGTCCCCGTCCACCACCGAGTAGTGCGTGGTGTGGCTCTCGTCCAGCACCGCCTCCAGTCCCGGCCGCACCTCGGAGGAGGGGGTGGCGCGGTCCACCGAGATGGTGGCGGCGCGGCGCTCCCCATAGTCGTCCGAGGTGAGTTCGGCCAGCGGCATGTCGACGAAATCGGGATCGGCCAGGTATTCGTTGCGGTCGGCGTAGGCGCGGCGGAACGACTCGGCCATCACGTGCACGGCGTCGGCGCTGTTCCATCCGAGCGCGGCCAGATCCCAGTGCTCCACCATGTTGGCGATCGCGGCCATCGTCACGCCGCCCGATGACGGGGGCGGCATGGAATGGACCGTGTGGCTGCGGTAGTCGAAGCTGACCGGATCGCGCCAGACGGCCTCGTACCGGTCGAGGTCCTCCAGCGTGATGATCCCGCTGCCGCGCTCCATCTCGGCCGCGATCAGCCGGGCGGTCTCGCCCCGGTAGAAGTCGTCGGGGCCTTCGTCGCGCAGCCGCGTGAGGACCTCTGCCAGGTCGGGCTGCTCGAAGGTGTCGCCGATCGCGGGGACGCTGCCACCGGGAAGGAACACCCGCGCGCTGGCCGGGAAGGCGCGGACGCGATCCTGGGCCGCGTCCAGCGTCGAGACGAGGCGCACGGTGACCTCGAAGCCGCGAGCGAGGCGAATGGCCGGCTCCACCACGTCCGCCCACCCGAGGACCCCGAAGCGCCGGTGCGCCTCCCACAGCCCGGCGACCGACCCGGGCACGCCCGCCGACAGGTGGCCCACCACGGACCGGTCGGTCACGTTCCCGGCATCGTCCAGGTACATGTCGTGCGTCGCGGCCATCGGCGCCTTCTCCCGGTGATCGAGCGCATGGATGGTGCCGTCGGCGAGGCGGATCATCATGAAGCCGCCGCCCCCCAGATTTCCCGCCTCGGGGTTCACCACCGCGAGCGCCAGACCGGTGGCGACCGCCGCGTCGACGGCGTTGCCGCCCGCCGCGAGGATGTCCACACCCACCCGCGACGCATATTCGTCGGTGGTCGCGACCATTCCCCCCCGCGCGGTGACGGGAGGGGTGTCGGCGGGGAAGGGCCAGTCGTCCGGGAAGGCTCCGCCCGCCTCCACGAAGGAACTTGCCGCGACGGGCGGGGCGGGGGACTCGCAACCGGACAGGGCCAGAAGCGACAGGGCGAGCAGTCCGCGGACTGCAGGGGCCGCGAGGCGGCGAACGGAGTCACTGTACATGGCTTGGGAGCGGCTTTCGTTAAGTTGTCGGAGGATTCACCCATGCGCGGCGGTAAAGATGCTGGATGACCGGCTCACCGAGCAACGGAACCCGAGGAGCGAGGCCATCGATCGCCGGTCCTCGTTGGAGATCGTCCGGATCATCAACGAAGAGGATCGGTCGGTGGCGGACGCTGTTGGCCAGGAGGCCGAGTCCATCGCCCGGGCGGTCGATCTGGCGGTCGAGGCGTTCCGCAGCGGGGGCCGCCTCATCTACGCTGGAGCGGGAACGTCGGGGCGGCTTGGTGTCCTGGATGCCGCGGAGATGCCGCCCACCTTCGGTACGGACCCGCAGATGGTGCAGGGGGTGATTGCGGGCGGCTTCCACGCGCTGGTCCGCTCCCGGGAGGGGGCGGAGGATCACCCGGAGGACGGGGCGGCGGCGATGGACGAAAAGGGGGTCGGCGCGACCGACTTCGTGCTCGGGATCGCGACCTCGGGAACCACCCCGTTCGTGCACGGTGCACTCGCGCGGGCGCGCGTGTTTGGCGCGCGCACCGGTTTCCTGCTGTGCACACCACCGCCGAGCGCCCTGCGGGACGCGCACGACGTGGTCATCGCGCCGCTCACGGGCCCGGAAGTTGTCACGGGGTCGACCCGCATGAAGGCCGGGACGGCCACCAAGATGGTCCTCAACACGATCACCACCGCGGCGATGATCCGTTGCGGCAAGGTGGACGGGAACCTCATGGTCGACCTTCAGGTGACGTGCCGGAAGCTGCAGGACCGGGGTGAACGGATCCTCATGGCGACGCTGGGGCTGGGCCGGGAGGGCGCGCGTGAGCTGCTGGCCCAGGCCGGGGGGCACGTCAAGACCGCGCTGGTCATGCAGCGGCTGGATCTCGGCCGCAGTGAGGCCAGGGAGGCGCTGGAAGGTGTCCAGGGCGTCATCGGAAGCCTTGGCTCCGGCGGGTGACCACCTTGGCTGACGGCGCCCGGCGGAAGATCACACCCACCGCGGCCTTCCTGCTGATGGTCGTCGCGGTGCACATCGTAGCCGCGTTCACGTCGGCGTTGCCGGCGATCCACAACGGAGGGGACAATGCGGCCTACATCTCGCTGGCGAACACCCTCGCGCGGGACGGTGCGTACACGGAGGTCTGGCACCCCGGCGCGCCTCCTCACGCGAAGTACCCGCCCCTCTACCCGGCAGTCCTGGCGCTCATGATCCTCGCGGGCGCGAAGACGTGGGGCGCGTTCAAAGCCGCCTCGCTAGTGTTCACCACCCTCTCGACCGCTTTCTGCTTCCTGTGGGTGCGGAAGCTCTACGGCCCTCGCGCCGCCATGGCCGCCGCGCTTGTCTTCGGCGTCTCGCCGGCCGTGCTGCTCCATGCGCAATGGGTGCTCGCGGATCCCCTGTTCCTCGCATTGACGCTGGGCTGTCTCTGGTTCTTGACACCTCCCAGGCAGGACACACCGGCCGCTGGGACGGGGGCACTGGGCCTCGACACTGTGGCCGGACTCGCGCTGGCGATCGCCGCCTATTTCACTCGGTCAGCGGGACTTCCTCTCCTGGTGGCGGTAGTTCTCTGGCTGGGCCTGGAAAGGCGATGGCGTCCACTGGGGATTCTGGCGGGTGTGTTCGCGGTCCCGGCGACGCTCTGGCAACTGCGTTCCGGCGGTGACTATGTCTCCGAGTTCTGGTTGATCAACCCCTACGCTCCGGATCTTGGGCGGGCGAGCCCCGTCGAACTGCTCGAGCGGGTGGCGGGGAACCTGTGGATGTACGTGAGCGACTACGTCCCGTCCGGGGTCACCGGGCTGGACGGGTCGTGGGCGGCTGTATTCGGGGTGGTGCTGGCGGGGCTCGGCGGGGTGGGCTGGCTTCGGCGGATGCGGGCGGGCGCCGGTGTGGCGGAACTCTTCTTCGTCCTGTATGTCGGCCTTATCCTCGCGTGGCCCGCACAATGGTCGGGTGACCGCTTCGCCCTCCCTCTTTTTCCGTTGGTCCTGCTCTACGCCGGCGAGACGCTCGCGGCCATCGCCCGGGCAATTGCCCACTGGCGGCCAACAATGGTTTCCGAGCGGCCGGAGTGGCTGGCTCGCCTTCCCGTGCGCGCCCTGGGCGTGACCGTGGCGACGGCAACGCTGGTTCCTTCCGGGCTCTCGTGGTTGGAGCGCAGCGAGCAGGCACCGAGATGCAGAGAGCGCGTAATCGTGACCGGGCCCTTTGGATGCTATGCCGCGGGCCAACGGGAATTCCACGCCATGGCTCTCTGGGCGGGCGACAACCTCCCCCAAGGGACGGTCGTCTTCAGCCGCAAGCCGCGCCTCTTCTACGCCTTCAGCGGTCACCCCTCGGTCACCTATCCCTTCACCTTCGATGACCGGAGACTTCTCGCACAGGCGGACTCGCTGGGGATCGGGTATATCGTGCGGAGCAACTGGGACAATTCGGGTCCGGCGTACGTGGACCCAGTGATCGCCGCCAACCTCGACCGTTTCTGCGTCGTCTCGCAGCTTCAGCTCGGATCGGGGCCGCCGACCTCTCTACTGGCGATCCTCGAGCCCGCAGCCGATGATTCAATGGACCCCGCCACAACCCCGGAGAGCGTGCGATCGTGTCCCTTGCCGGGTGGCGGCACGGTGCCGACCCTGGCGGCCCTTGGCTCTCCAACGGTCCCCATCCTCGACCGATGACACCGGACATCTCTCGAACATGAACAGGACATCACGTTGGCTGGCTGCGGCCCTCGCCGCACTCCTCTCCGGAGTCTTCAGCCCGGCGTCCGCGCAGAGCCCCCCGCCGGACGAGGACTGGCGCCAGATCTCCACCGAGCACTTTGTGATCACCTACCCGGCAGGGATGGAGGACCTCGCGCGCCACGCGGCTCCCATCGCCGAGCGGGCCCATGTACTCCTGGCGGAGCGATTCGCCGCCACCCCCGACGGCCCCATCCAGCTCCTGCTCACCGATCACGCCGACATCAGCAACGGCTACGCCACGCCGGCTCCGTACAACACCGTCACGATCTTCGTCCGGCCGCCGATGGATGGCGGCACCATCTCGTACTTCGACGACTGGCTCGGCCTGGTGATCACCCACGAGCTCGTCCACACCTTCCACCTCGACATGACCGGAACCCTCGGCAAGATCATCCGCAAGGTGTTCGGGCGCGTGCCGGGGGGGTGGCCCGTCTTCCCGTCGAGCGCGACGCCCAGGTGGGTGGTCGAAGGGATGGCCACCTATTTCGAGTCCGAGCTGACCGACGCCGGACGGGTCAACGGGACGTGGCAGGAGATGGTGATGCGGGCCGCGGCTCTGGATGAGTCGTTCAGCACGCTGGACCAGATGGAGGGGGGCTCGCCGGTGTGGCCGGGGGGACACCGACCGTACGTCTATGGTGCTCGTTACCTCGAACACCTGGCCGAGGTGAACGGCGAGCAGTCCATGGGGGACTTTGCCCGCTCCCTGGCGAGTCAATGGATCCCCTACCGCACCAACTCCGCGGCCCGCGACGCCTTCGGCACCTCCGTGTCCGACAGCTGGAAGGCGTGGAGCGCGCAGACGGTCGACGGGTACCGCTCCCTGGCCGAGGCACTCGCCGAATCGGCACCCGTCACAATGGGTGAGACCGTGGAAGGGGCGGGGCGCGCGGCAAGCCAGGCGATGGTCTCTCCCGACGGAGAGACGCTCGCGTTCATCCGTTCCGATGGCGTGGACGCAGCCCAGATCCGGGTTTCGGGCCCCGGCGGCGGGAACGCGCGCCGCCTCACCCGCATCAACGGGGTGGACGGCACCCTGTCCTGGACGCCCGGCGGCTCGCTCCTGTTCTCCCAGCTCGAGTTCACCGATCGCTACCGTTTGACCGGCGACCTCTACCGGGCCGCGCCCGACGGGACGGTGGAGCGCGTGACCCGGGGCCGGCGGCTCAACTACGCCGATGCCGCGCCCGACGGCACCCGCGCCGTCGCCGTCCAGGAAGGCGGCGGCACCAACCGCCTGGTGCTGGTCGATCTGGCGACCGGCGACGTGGCTCCTGTCACGGACGCGGATGGTGGCGTCCACTGGGCCTTCCCGCGCTGGTCCCCCGACGGGCGGCGCATCGCAGCGGTCCGTTGGGTCACACCGGGTCTCATGGACATCGTGATCCTCGACGATGAGGGCGCGGTGACCGCGGAGATCACGCGCGACAAGGCCGTGGACATCACGCCCTTCTGGACCCCGGACGGAAGCGCCGTGATCTGGTCGTCGGACCGAACGGGCATACCGAACCTCTTCGCCGCCACCGTACCGGAAGAGGGCGAGCCCCGCATCCGCCAGGTCACGAACGTTCTCGGCGGCGCGTCCCACCCCTCGGTGGACCCCCTCGGCAGGTGGATCCACTTCGCGTCCTACCACGCGGACGGGTGGCACATCGAACGGATTCCGTTCTCGCCGGCCGAGTGGTTCACCCCCCAGCCGGTCAGCGACCGCTTCACCCCTGCGCCCGCGACCCCGGACATCGAGGTGGCGGAACCGTCCCCCGCCGGGAAGTACCGGGCCCTGCCAACCCTTCGTCCCTATTACTGGAACCCCCTGTATCGGCCCGCCGAGAGGGGGAATGACCAGGCGGGGACCCGGTACGACGTCATCAAACCGTTCATCGGGCTGACGACCGGAGGCTCGGATCTCGTCGGGCGGCACAACGTCTCCCTGTCGGCTCGCTTCTCTCTTGATGCGCGCTTCGCGGGCGGTTTCAGGTACAGCTACGGCGGCCTCGGCAACCCGATCCTGCGGTTGTCCCTGGCACAGGGCCACGACGCCTCCTCGCGCACACTGAGGGTCCAGTTTCCCGATGATTCGGTGCGCGAGTACTTCCTGATCGAACGGGAGCGCACGGCGATGCTCTCGGCCTCGTTCCTGAGGCGCCGCTACCGCACCGCGACCTCGTTGTACCTGAGCGGCGGCCTCGTTCGTGAGGATCTGACCCTGCAGAATCCGGCGGGGGAAGAGGGCCCTACCCTGAGCAATCCTCCTCCGCAGACCACCTTCACCGAGATGCGCGCCACCCTGTCGGCGTCGAACACGCAACGCCGGGCCATGTCGTTCTCGCGCGAAGACGGCGTGCGCGCCTATGTGTCCGGCCGGACGCGGCGGGTGTATGGTCTGGATTCCGCGCTCCGCGGCGCCCTGGGCGAGGATCGGGGGTTCATGGAACTCACCGGCGAGGTCACCGCCTACAAGTCTCTTGGCCGCCTCGGCTTCGCCAACCACGTCCTCGCGGCTCGCTTCTCGGCCGGGGCCGGCTTCGGGGCCGGTGCCAACCAGTTCCACTTCGACGTGGGGGGAGCGGAGGGCACACGCGAGACGGTAACGGGGCTGGGGCTCTTCGGCGGTTCGTCCCTCCTCTTCCCGGTTCGGGGCTACCCCGCGAACTACCGTTCGGGCCGGACCGCCTGGACCGCCAGCGCCGAGTACCGCTTCCCGCTCCTGCTCATCAATCGCGGCCGGGGGCTGCTTCCCCTCTTCTTCGACCGGGTCCACGGCTCGGTGTTCTTCGATGCGGGGAACGCCTGGGGCCCCACCCTCGGCCAGCGCTTCTACGACAATCCGCAGCAGTTGGCGCTGGCGAGCGTCGGGGCCGAGCTCACCGTGATCGTGACCGCCCTGTACCGTGGGGATGCGTCCGTCCGCTTCGGGGGCGGTTTCCCGTTGCGGGAGGCGACCGATCCCGTATTCTACATCCGGTTCGCCAATCCTTTCTAGCCTGCCGGGGTCACGAAGACGTCCCGCGACAATATCAGACACCACACCGACAATTTTCCTTGCCCACAAGCCCAAGGGGTATTAGGTTGGTTACCCCACTACATATGGTATCTCCACGGAAACACAGGACGAGCACCCGAATGACTCCGCCGAATCAGGACGCCAGCACCTTCGACGATCACGTTCCCCACGACCTCCCGCAGGCCCGGCTCTCGGAGAACGCACGCATCATCCTTGCAAGGCGCTACCTGAAGAAGGACGAGTCCGGCGAGCCGACGGAGGAGGCGGAGACGATGTTCTGGCGGATCGCCAGGGTCATCGCCGAGGAGGATCGGAAGTTCGGCGTATCGGAGGCGGCCGTCGAAGAGGTCGCGCGGAGCTTCTACGAACTGATGACGACCGGCCGGTTCGAGCCCAACTCCCCCACGCTCATGAACGCGGGCCGGCCCCTGGGGCAGCTCTCCGCGTGCTTCGTGCTCCCCGTCGAGGACGCGCTCTCCAACGGCGGCAGCGGCATCTACGACACGCTGCGGGCGATGGCGCTCGTGCATCAATCAGGCGGGGGCACCGGCTTTTCGTTCTCCCGGCTGCGGCCGGAGGGCGACAACGTGCGATCCACGATGGGGGTGGCGTCGGGCCCGGTCTCCTTCATGCGCCTCTACGATGCCTCGACGGAGGTGGTGAAGCAGGGCGGTACGCGGCGTGGGGCCAACATGGGGATTCTCCGGGTCGACCACCCCGACATCCGTGAATTCATCCGCTGCAAGAACGACACCTCCCAGATCACGAACTTCAACATCTCGGTGGCGATCACGGACGACTTCATGGATGCCGTCAGGAACGGTGACGAGTACGACCTCATCAGCCCCCGGACAGGCAAGGTTGCGGGCCGGGAGAAGGCCGCCGAAATCTTCGACATGATCGTCGAGGGGGCGTGGAAGACGGGGGAGCCGGGCGTCTTCTTCATCGACCGTGCCAACGAACACAACCCGGTTCCGGCACTGGGCGCCTACGAGGCCACCAACCCCTGCGGCGAGCAGCCCCTGCTGGCGTACGACGTCTGCAACCTGGGCAGCATCAACGTCGGCGTCTTCGTCCGGGAAGGGCTCTTCGACCGTCCCGAGGACGGCATCGACTGGGACGCATTCCGCCGTGTGGTGCACCTGTCCACGCACTTCCTGGACAACGTGATCGACGCCAACCGGTACCCGCTCGGCGAGATCGACGATCTGGCCCGCAAGATCCGCCGCGTGGGGCTTGGCCTGATGGGCTGGGCCGACATGCTGGTACGGCTGGGCGTGCGCTACGACTCCGACGAAGGCGTGGCCCTCGGCCGCACCGTGATGGCCTTCATCGAAGAAGAGACCAGGGTCGCCTCGGAGCGGCTGGCGGAGGCGCGTGGCGTCTTCCCGGCGTGGGAAGAGTCGATCTGGGGTCCCGACGACAGCTGCGCCAGGGACGCGTCGGGGGAGCGCGCGCGCGCGCACCGGAGGCTCCGGAACTGCAACCTGACGACGGTCGCGCCCACCGGCACCATCTCGATCATCGCCGGTTGCAGCGGAGGCATCGAGCCGCTCTTCGCCGTGGCGTTCATGCGCAACCAGGCGGGGGTGATGATGCCCGACGTCAACGAGGACTTCGTCGCCCGCGCCAAGGCGGAAGGGTGGTACTCGGAAGAGCTCATGAAGCGCATCGCAGAAGAGGGCCACATCCACTTCGACGAAGTCCCGCACGAGGTCCAGGAGGTCTTCCGCACGTCCCACGACATCTCTCCCGAATGGCACGTGCGCATGCAGGCGGCCTTCCAGGCGCATGTGGATTCGGCGATCTCCAAGACCACGAACTTCGCCTTCGAAGCCACGCGCCCGGACGTCCGCAAGATCTACAACATGGCCTTCGAACTCGGGTGCAAGGGGGTGACCGTCTACCGCGACGGCTCGCGCCCGATGCAGGTGCTGTCGACCGGCAAGACGGGTCAGGAAGAGGCGGCGGGCGCCGCATCCGCCGAGGTCGAGGAGCTCAAGGCCCAGTTGGCGGACGCCCGGGCCGGCAAGCACGATCTGGAAGGCCGGTTGGAGGAGGCGCAGGCCAGACTGAGCGAGCACGACCTGGAGGCCGCGGCGGCGCGCCACAAGCGCCAGCGCCCGTCGATCCTAAGGGGACGGACGATGAAGATGGATTCGCCCCTTGGCGACCTCTATGTCACGATCAACGAAGACGATGCCGGCAAGCCCTTCGAGATGTTCTGCACGCTGGGCAAGGCCGGTGGCGCCGCCATGGCGGACTCCGAGGCCATCGGACGTCTCATCTCGCTGGCCCTGCGCTCGGGCATCCCCATCACCGCGGTGCGGGACCAGCTGCGCGGCATCTCCTGTGACCGCGCCGTCGGAGTCGGCCCGCAGAAGGTTCTGTCCTCTCCCGATGCGATCGCGCAGGCGATCGAGCGCTACCTGGCCCAGAAGGAGGGGGTCCAGGAGGAGCTTCCGATCGGAGTGCCGGTCTCGACCGGGGCGGGATCGGGCGCCATGCCCGCGGGCCAGAGCCACCAGCACGCGAGCCACACCACCGGCACGCTGGGGGCGTGTCCCGAGTGCGGGGCAGGCCAGCTAGCCTTTGAGGAGGGGTGCAAGCGGTGCTACGTGTGCGGGTTCTCGGAGTGCGGGTAGGGGGCGCCGGAAGTCAGGACCCCCCTGCCGGCTTCCGGTAGTCCAGCGGCGGATCCCGGTCGCCCACCAGCGACACATAGCTGAAGTCGGGTCCCACCCGCTCCCGGTACTCGGCTTTCGCGGCTTCCAGCAGCTTCGCGTCCGTGAACAGATCCACCGCCGTCATCGCCATCGTCTTGGCGGCCACCACCATCCCCTTCTCGCCGATCGACATTCCACCCGCGGCGATGGCCTGCCATGAGTGCGCGGGGGTACCCGGCACCCACGTCGCGGCGCTGATCCCCACCGTGGGCACGACCCAGCTCACGTCGGCCACGTCGGTCGAGCCTCCGCCCCGGCGCGGCATGTAGGACCGCACCTCGGCGGCGCTCTCGAGCGGCGGGGTTTCGATCAGCGTCTCCTGGATCATCGCGGCGAATTCACTCTCGGCCTCGTCGTAGACCACCCCGCCCACGCGCTCCAGGTTCGCCTGCGCCCGCAGCTGCAGGGCCTCGTTGCTCAGCATGGCGTAGATGCCGTGAATGACTTCGTACTCCATGCGCGTGCCCGTCCCCATCGCCGCGCCCTCGGCCGCGAGCACCACCCGGTCGAAGATCGCCCTGACCCTCTCGGAGTCCGGATTGCGGACGTAGTAGTACACCTCGGCGAAGTCGGGAACCACATTCGGCGCGGCCCCCCCGGAGGTGATCACGTAGTGGATCCGCGTCTCCTGGGGCACGTGTTCGCGCAGCATGTTGACCATGTTGTTCATGGCCTCGACCCCGTCCAGCGCCGACCGCCCCTGCTCCGGGGCGCCCGCCGCGTGCGCGGAAACCCCGTGGAAGCGGAACTTGGCCGACTTGTTGGCCAGCGACGACGACGGGCTGGCGCTGTTGCTGTTCCCGGGGTGCCAGTGGACCACCGCGTCCACATCGCCGAAGAGCCCGCCCCGCACCATGTAGACCTTGCCCGCGCCGCCTTCCTCGGCGGGCGTGCCGTAGACCCGAATGGTCCCGGAGGTGCCGGACGACGCCAGCCAGTCCTTCACGGCCAGGCCGGCCGCCACCGAGCCCGTACCGAAGAGGTGATGCCCGCAGGCGTGACCGGCCCCCATCTCGGGTCGCGGCAACCGCTCCGGGCTCCTGCCCTGGGTGATTCCGGGCAACGCGTCGAACTCGGCCAGGATGCCGATGACCGGGGAGCCTTCACCCCAGCTGGCGACGAAGGCGGTGGGCATCCCCGCGACTCCCGCATCGACCTGGAAGCCGGCGTTCTCGAGCTGCGCCTGCAGCAGGCTCGAGCTCTCCATCTCCTGGTAGCCGACCTCGGCCAGATCCCAGATCTGCTGCGCGACCGCGCCGTAGCCGGTTGCGTTGGCCTCCACGTGAGCCAGCACCGACTCGTGGCCGGACTGGCCGGCGGCGGGGGTGGGCGTCGCGACGTAGAGCAGGGGGAGGAGGAGCAGGAAGAGCGGAGCGGTGGCGCCTTGGAGTCGCTTTGTCATGGTCTCTCGGTGCGTTCTGTGGGGGAGGGAATCTTGGGGAAAGGCCGCAGCAAGGGCCAAACATAATGTAGAAACAGTCCGGAAAGCCCGCACGATCCGCGGCGGTCACCGGAGATTGCGGAAAATGTACACATTTTTTGTACATACTGTACATAATGTTATGTACATATTGTCCGGGCTTTCACCCCGGAGGGCGTCCTGACAGATTGTTGCCCGGCCACCACCACGTCTCAAACAAGCGAGTCGCCCACCAAATGCCCCCCAGACACCACGTCCGCGTCGCCGCCGTCCAGCCGCGCGGCTACCCCTTCGATTCGGCCGCCGCCGTCGAGCACGCCTGCGCGGCGACCGCCGAGGCGGCGGCGAACGGCGCCGAACTGGTCATCTTCCCCGAGGCATTCGTCGGCCGGTACCCGTGGGGCCTCGGCTTCGGAACCGCGGTCGGCGGGCGCAAGCCGGCGGGCCGGCGCACCTTCGGGCGCTACCACGACGCCGCCATCCCCGTGCCGGGCCCCGAAACGGAGCGGATGGGCAGGGCCGCCGCCTCGGGGGGCGTCTACCTGGCAGTCGGGGTGATCGAGAAGGGTGCGGCCCACTCGCCGGGCACCTCGATCTACAGTCCGCTCGGCGAGACGGTGGCGGGCCCGTTGCTGGGCGAAGAAGGCGTCCTCTGCGCGGACCTCGACCTGGGCGACATCGCGCGCGGCAAGTTCGACTTCGACGTCATCGGCCACTATGCCCGCCCCGACGTCTTCCAGCTCCGCGTCAACGAGACTCCCACGAAGGCCGTGGGATAGGTACATTCCCTGCTCGTCTCTCCCGCCGGAACCTTTTCCAAGGAATCACCAGAATGACCACCATGACGAAATCTCCGGCCCCCTCACGGACGGCTCGCTACCTCGAAGAGGCCGAGCGCTTCTCCGCACACAACTACCATCCGCTGCCCGTAGTGCTGGACCGCGGTGAAGGCTCGTGGGTGTGGGACGTCGACGGGAACCGCTATCTGGACATGCTGAGCTCGTACTCGGCGCTGAACCAGGGGCACCTGCACCCCGAGATCATCGCCGCCGCACGCCAGCAGATGGAGCGGCTGACGCTGACTTCGCGCGCGTTCCACAACGACCAGATGGGGCCCTTCCTGCGCGAACTGTGCGAAGCGTCGGGCTTTGACGCGGCGTTGCCGATGAACACCGGCGCGGAAGCGGTCGAGACCGCGATCAAGATGGTGCGGAAGTGGGGCTACCAGGTTCGCGGAATCCCGGAGGGCCAGGCCGAGATCATCGTCTGCGAGGACAACTTCCACGGTCGCACCACGACAATCGTGGGCTTCTCGTCCGAGGAGCAGTACAAAGAGGGCTTCGGCCCCTTCACCCCCGGCTTCAAGCTCATCCCCTACGGTGACGCGGACGCGCTGCGGGCCGCGATCGGGCCCAACACGGCGGGCTTCCTCGTCGAGCCCATCCAGGGCGAGGCGGGTGTGATCGTGCCCCCGGACGGGTTCCTGCGCGAGGCGGCGCGGATCTGCCGGGAGAACGGGGTGGCCTTCGTCGCCGACGAGATCCAGACGGGGCTGGGGCGCACGGGACGCCTTTTCTGCTGCGACTGGGAGGGTGTCCGCCCCGACGTGCTGATCGTCGGCAAGGCGCTCGGCGGGGGCCTGTACCCCGTGTCGGCCGCGATCGCGGACGCCGAGTTCATGGACGTGTTCCGGCCGGGCGACCATGGCTCTACCTTCGGAGGCAATCCCCTCGGCGCTGCCGTCGGCAGGGCATCGCTGCGCGTGATCCTGGAGGAAGACCTCTCGGGCCGGTCCGACGAGCTCGGCACCTGGTTCATGGATCAGCTCCGCGCGATCAACTCTCCGCATGTGGAGGAGGTGCGGGGCAAGGGGCTCATGATCGGCGTGGTGATCAAGGAATCCTCGGGGACCGCGCGGCCGTACTGCGAAGCGCTGCAGCAGCGTGGCATCCTCGCCAAGGAGACGCACCACCAGGTCGTGCGGTTCGCGCCGCCCCTGAACGTGGCCCGCTCGGATCTGGAAGACGCGCTCATGGAGATCGCGGCCGTACTGAGTTGAGGGCGGGGCCGGCCACGCCAGGCAATATGCGGGCCGGCCCCGTCAACGCCCCCGCTGGCGTCCCGCCTTCTCAGGAGGGTGGGGCGATCGTGCCCTGTTTCGATGTATCGATGTCCGCCACGTCGCCTTCGCCGAAGAGCACCGCCCTGACCTGCGCGTAGAGGAATTCCCGGGAAGCCGCCTTCCGGGGGTCCAGTCCGAAGTGGTTGATCAGGAGCGTCTGGTGCTGCAGCCAGTCCCGCCAGCAAGGCGCGCAGATCTCCCGTTGGATCCGTTCGCCCAGCTCCGACCGGAAGGGGGGGCGCGGCAGTGCCGGCCCGGGCTCTCCAGGGTGCCTGCGGCAGTCGATCTGTTCCACGGGGTTCCTCGCGAATCGAAGGGAGCCGGCAGCGGTGGGGAGTCGCCATCCAGCGTGAGTTCACGGGAAGATAACGTGAGTTCACGGGAAGATAACATTGCGCCGGAATTGGACGATGGCGGGCGACCTAGTAGATTAGCGTCGTAAGGTCCGATGGCTGAAGATGGAGGCAAACATGTCGTCACCGAGGACGCCCGGAACGGAAAACGACGCGAACGGCGAGGGCTCCATGCTCTCGAAAGAGCAGTTGGCCCACCTGGAGGAGCGCCTCTTGCAGGAGCGGAGCAGGGCGCTTCGTGCCCTGGGCATGTTCAACCGCTCCACCCAGGGAGACCGGGCGGCGGGAGATTCGGATCTTGCCGCCTATACGGACCACATGGCGGACCAGGGGACCGAGGCGATGGAACGGGAGAAAGCCGCGCTCTTCGCGACGAAGGAAGGGCGGTACCTCTACCGGCTGCAGGAAGCGCTGCGGCGGCTCTACCGCGATCCGGACAACTTCGGCCGCTGTCACGCGACGGGAAGGGCCATCACGTTCGAGCGTCTCGACGCTCTTCCGCACGCCCGCTACTGCATCGAGCACAAGTTGGAGTTGGAGGCAGGGGAGGGGTAGTGGCCCGGCCAGCCGGCTCTCGGTGCTGACGCGGGGTTACACCACGCGCTAGCCCAGCGCCTTCAGCAGATCCCGCCCCAGCACGTCCGTCTGCCACCGGCGCACGTCGCGCAGAGCCTTCAGCTCAGCCAGGCTTCCCGGCTGCGCGGCGACCACCTCGCGCAGGACGTGATTCGCCATGACCCGGCCTCGATCCAGCCCCAGCCTCTGCGCCGCCCGGTTGCGCGCCGTCTTCAAGCGTTCGAAGGCGGCTTCGGCCTCGGGGGTGGGCCGCGCTCTCCGATTCTGCCCCACGGGGTACGGTGTCAGCTCGCGGGGGGCGAGCCCGTCCACCCGTCTGAGCGCGGCGAGCAACGACAGCCCTCTGCTGCTGGCCAGGCGCGGCGGGAACTCCCGTACCCGGGCGAGTTGTACCACCGAAGCCGGCCGCGCCATCACGGCTCCGAGCAGAGCGGCGTCGGACGCCACCCGGAATGGCGCACGATCGAGCGAACGGGCGATCCCGTCTCTCCACTCGATGGCCTCCCGGAGCGCGGTCACGTCCCGGGGGTCGAGCTTCCGGGCCGCCTTGACGCGGGCGACTGGATCGGGCGCGATTTCCGGTTTATCGGGGTCCGTCGCGGCATCCACGAGCCAGCCGTACTCTTCCTTCGCCCAATCGAGGCGGCCTCTCGCGGCCAGTCGGTCTTCGAGCAGCGCGGCGAGGCGGTGAAGGTGACGGGTGTCGCCGGCGGCGTAGTCGATCATCTCGCGTGAAAGGGGCCGCCGGGCCCAGTCGGCCTTCTGGAACTTCTTCGAGACCCGTATTCCGAGGTGCTTCTCGAGAAGTGCCTGCAGGCCGACCGCGGGTTCACCGAGAAAGCTGGCGGCCACCTGGGTGTCCCCCAACCGGGCCACGCCGATGTTCAGGTCGCGGCGGAGGAGTCGCAGATCGTACGCGGCCCCGTGTATCAGCACCCGCCGCCCCGGATCTTCCAGGAAGGGCTTGAGGTGGGGGGTGAGGTCCATGGCGAGGGGGTCGAGGACGAAGGTCTCGGACGGCGTCGAAAGTTGGACGAGGCAGAGCCTGTCCGAGTATCTGTGGTAGCCGGCCGCCTCGCAGTCCACGGCGAGCGTGCTCGCCCTCTCCGCTGCCCGCTCGACGCGCCTCGCATCGTCGGCCGTCTCGACATAGGTGACCGGTCCGGTCCCTCCGGTGGTGTGTCCGTGGGTCGCGGCGGGCATCAAGCTGTTTCGATTCCGTTACGCATGAGGGCGGGGAGTTGGCGAAGTTCGGTCTGGAGTACCAAGCTAACTAGCTTGACAGGGGGTTCCGTGATGCGCCCCGACGGCTCTTGGAAAGGAAAGAGCGAAGAACACATGATGAAAACCAAAGTTGTCGCGACGATGGGGCCGGCAAGTTCGACCCCCGAAACCGTGACTGCACTGGTGCGCGCGGGCATGGACATCGCACGGATCAACATGTCCCACGGGAGCCACGAGCACCACCGGCGCGGGGTGCGACTGGTGCGCGAAGCGTCGAGGAAGGTTGGCCGTCCAGTGGCCATCCTGGCCGATCTGCAGGGCCCGAAGCTCAGGATCGGCCACCTCGACGAGCCGGTGCACCTCCACGACGGGACCGTGGTCACCATCGCCCCGGAGGCCGAGCACACCGCCGACGAGCTTCCCACCTCATTCAAACGTCTGGCGGAAGAGGTCGAGCGCGGTACCCAGCTCCTCCTGGACGACGGGCAAATCGAGTTGCAGTGCACCGGTACCGACGGCACGCGTGCGGTGTTCCGGGTGCTCCGGGGCGGGATCCTCCGGTCCCGCAAGGGAATGAACCTTCCCGGCGTCAGCGTGAAAACACCCACGGTCACCGAGAAGGACAGCCGCGACCTGGACTTCGCGCTGGAGATGGACGTGGAGTACATCGGCCTCTCCTTCGTCCGCAACGTCAACGATGTCCTGGGGCTGAAGGACCGGATCAAGGGTCGCGCATGGCTCGTGAGCAAGATCGAGAAGGCGCAGGCACTGGACGAGCTCGACGGGATCATCGCCTTCAGCGACGCGGTGATGGTGGCGCGCGGCGACCTGGGGGTCGAACTCCCCTTCGCGTCCGTGCCCCTGGCCCAGAAGCGCATCATCCAGACGGCGAACGGGTACGGCTGCCCGGTGATCACCGCCACGCAGATGCTGGAATCCATGACCATCTACCCCGGGCCCACCCGGGCCGAGACATCGGATGTGGCGAACGCGATCCTCGACGGCACCGACGCGGTGATGCTCTCGGGCGAGACCGCGGTCGGGAAGTACCCTGTGCGCACCGTGGAGGTCATGGTCCGGATCGCGGCCGAGATCGAAGAGAGCGGAGTGCTCGACAAGGGACCGCACTACCTGGCGCAGATGGGACCCGTGCAGAGGCGCGGCGCGTCTCCCCGGGAACACGCGGTTGCGGCTTCGTCGGTGCGCTCGGCCCGTGACCTGAAAGCCCCGGCGATCATCGTGATCACCCGCAGCGGCTTCTCGGCCCGTCTGGTCGCGTCCTACCGCCCCCAGACCCCCATCTTCTCCGTCTGTACCGAACCCAAGGTCCACCGGCAGCTGTGCGGAGTGTGGGGCGTTCGCCCGGTCCTCGCCGAACATGGCGAAATCACCTATCAGAACCTGACCGACTTCGGAAAGCGGGTCGTCCTCGGCTCAGGGGTGGGCAAGACCGGTGACCCGGTGATCGTGACGTCGGGATTGCCGTTCCACAGCGCGGGCTCCACCAATACCATGAGAGTGGAGCAGCTGTAGCCCCGTGGGGACGTCCGCCGCCATCGCAGGTCCGGATACCCGCGGGAATCGTCTCAAGGGGTCGGGAGCCGGAACACATTGCGTCTGACATTTCTCGGCACGGGAACGTCCTTCGGCGTCCCGGTGATCGGCTGTTCGTGTGCGAACTGCACGTCCAGCGATCCCCGCGACAGTCGCACTCGCCACGGAGCGCTGCTGAGCCTGGATGGCGGCAACCTCCTCATCGACACGCCTCCCGAACTCAGGCTTCAACTGCTGGCCTCGCGCATCGACCAGGTCGACGCCGTCTGGTACACCCACCTGCATGCGGATCATGTTCACGGCATCGACGACGTCAGGATCTTCTCCACCCGCGGCCGCGGACCCGTTCCCGCCTACCTGCCCCGGGAGCTGGAGGGGGAGTTGACCACACGCTTTCCCTACATCTTTGATGACCGGATCAGAGTGCCGCGTGGAAGCTCCAAGCCCCTGCTGGAGCTGCGGGGCTACACCGAGGGGACCACCGTGGAGGTGCTCGGTGCCGAAGTGACCCCGTTTCGGGTTCCCCACGGCACCGTCGACGCATTCGGCTTCCGTGCCGGCCCGCTCGGGTACGTGACCGACGCCAAGCGGCTCCCGCGGGCGGCGCGCGACATCCTCGCCGGTGTCGACGTGCTCGTCCTCAACGCGCTCTGGTGGGGCGGGTCCCATCCGACCCACTTCAGTGTGGAGGAGGCCGTCGAGGCCGCCCGGGGCATCGGAGCCGAGCGCACCTTCCTGACCCACCTGACCCACTTCGTCGGGCACAGGGAGCTGGCCGCCTCCCTTCCGCCGGGGATCGAGCCGGCGTACGACGGGCTCACCGTCGAGCTGGGGCGAGACCCTGCATGAGTGCTGATGCACCTAGCCCCGTGATCGACTTCGGGAACATGGTTGCCGGCGTACTGGGGCGGCCGGGGGTCCGGGAAGGGGCGGGGGCTCACCAGAAGCCGGGCGTCGATCCGGACCGTCTCGGGGGAGACCTCTCCGAGCGCTTTCGGGCCGCCTTCACGGATGTCGAGGCGAGAAGGATCACCGGTGAGATGGGGTTCTTCAGCCTGCCCGGCGACCGGGCGCTGGCCACCGCCGCGAGGGAGGCTGCCGACAGCTTCGGGCAGTGGGTCGAGACGGTGGTCGTGATCGGCATCGGGGGATCGGCCCTCGGTACCGCCGCCCTGAGGGACGCGCTCCTCGCACCCGGGTGGAACGAGCTGGACAATGAAGGCCGCGATCACTTTCCCCGCCTGCACATCCTTGACAACCCCGACCCCGATTCGGTGTCGGCCCTTCTTGCCCGGGTGGATCTCGCACGCACGCTCTTCAACGTCGTGAGCAAGTCGGGTACGACGGCCGAGACCATGGCGCAGTTCCTCGTGGTCTGGGGAGCGTTGGAGGCCGCTTTGGGGGCCGACAAGGTCAGGGGGCACCTGCTGGTGACGACTTCGCCGGGGCGGGGGACCCTCAGGGAACTTGCCGACGAGTACGACCTGCCGTCCCTTCCCCTGCCCGAGGCGGTGGGGGGACGGTTTTCGGTGCTGTCTCCCGCCGGTCTGTTCCCCGCTGCGGTGACGGGTGTGGACATCGAGGCCCTGTTGGGCGGTGCCGCCGAAATGACGGACCGCTGCCGGACCCCTGAACTCCTCGAGAACCCGGCGGGGCTGCTGGCGACGCTGCTTCACGTCGCCGACACCGAATCGGGTGCCCCCGTACAGGTCTTCATGCCGTACGCCGATCGCCTGCGGGGGTTCGCGTACTGGGTACAGCAGCTCTGGGCCGAGTCCCTGGGCAAGGCGCTGGATCGGGACGGGCGCCGAGTGGAAGTCGGCCCCACCCCGCTTCCGTCCTTTGGCGCGTCGGACCAGCACTCCATCCTTCAGCTGCTGATGGAGGGTCCGCGCGACAAGGTGGTCGTTTTTCTGGGGCGCGACGCGCCCGGGACGGAGGTGACGATCCCTTCGCTTCTCGGCGACAAGGCACCCCTGGGCTATCTGGGCGGCCACACGCTCTTCGAGCTCCTCGACCGCGAGCGGCGCGCTACGGCCGAGGCGCTGAGGCGGAAGGGACGCATGAACATGACGATCATGGTCGACCGGGTGGATGCGCGCGCGCTCGGAGGGCTGTTCATGCTGTTTCAGATCGCGGTGGTCTACGCCGGGGCGCTCTACCACGTCGATCCACTGAACCAGCCGGGCGTCGAGCTCGGGAAAGTGCTGACCTGCGGACTCATGGGCAGGAGCGGTTACGACACGCCCGAGATCCCCGCGCCCGACCCTCGTTGGCATGTGTGATGCGGCGCGTTTAGCTTTGTCGCGCCACCCCGAACATCCAACAGGGAGACGACGATGGGCACGGGAGACGAGCAACACACCGTCATCATAGAGCAGGACGGTCGGCGCGAGATCGGCGCCTTCCTGCTGGGAGCCCTCGTCGGAGCCGGGATCGCGCTTCTTTTCGCTCCCGAAACCGGTGCGGACACTCAGAAGCGGCTCCGCGAACAGGCCGGGAAGCTGAAGGACCTCACGGAGGGGAGGGTGCGGGAGTGGAGGGACGATCTCGGCTCGAGGATGAGTCCGGCCAAGGTTGTCGTGGAGCAGGGGCGGCAGATCGCGGCGGACGCGCGCGCCGAACTCGAGGAGAAGCTGGAGCGGTCGAAGGCGGTGTATCGTGCCGGGATCGACGCGGCTCGCGAGGAGTCGAAACGCCAGCTTTCCAGCGCGGAGGACCCGGAGCCATCGGAAGCCGGCTCCTGACATGCACCCAATCATACGAGGAGACGTGCAGCGGTGAAGATCTACCTGGACACGGCGAACCTGGACGAGATCCGGGAGGTCGCCCGCTGGGGAATCCTGAGCGGCGTGACCACCAACCCCAGCCTGTTGGCGCAGGAGGTGGGAGCCGACTTCGAGGATACCATCCGTACTATCGCCGGTCTGGTGGACGGCCCGATCAGCGCAGAGACGGTCTCGGAAGACGCGGACGGGATGGTCGCCGAGGGAATCGAGTACTCGGCGTGGCACTCCAACGTGATCATCAAGGTCCCGAGCACACCGGCCGGGCTGGAAGCCGTCTCGCGACTTCGGACCATGGGAATCCGCACCAACGTCACCCTGGTCTTCAACGCGAACCAGGCGTTGATGGCCGCTCTGGCCGGTGCCTTCGTGGTCTCGCCGTTTGTTGGACGGGTGGACGATATATCCCATGACGGCATGGAGTTGATACGGGAGATCTCATCCATTTTCGAGCATAATCCCGACATCAAGACCGGCATCCTCGCGGCCTCGATCCGGCATCCTCGGCATATCATCGAGTCGGCACTGGCGGGCGCTGACATCGCCACCTGCCCCTACAAGGTGCTCAGGAAGGCCATGCAACATCCGCTCACCGATCGGGGCATCGCGAGCTTCCTCGCGGACTGGCACGCCCGGGAAGCCTCCATGGCGTTGCAGCCCTGATCCCTTGTCCGCGCCACCGCCCGGCGGTTCGCGACAGGTCGTCGCCCGCAACAAGAAGGCCCGCCACAACTACGAGATTCTGGACAGCTGGGAGACGGGGCTCGTCCTCAGGGGGACCGAAGTCAAGTCCATCCGCGCCGGGAAGGTGGCCTTCCAGGATGCCCACGCTCGCGCCGAGTCGGGGGAGATGTGGCTCCACAACCTCCACATCGCCCACTACGAAGCCGCGAACCGGTGGAACCACGACGAGACCCGGCCCCGCAAGCTCCTCCTCCACAAGGACCAGATTCGGCGTATCACGTCTCGCGCGGAAGAAAAGGGTCTCACCCTCGTTCCCCTGGACCTGTATTTTCGGAAGGGCCGCGCCAAGGTCACGCTTGGACTTTGCCGCGGTCGGAAGCACAGGGACCGCAGGGAGGAACTGAAGCGCAGGACGATGGATCGGGAGGCACGGAGAGCGATGAAGGAGCGGGGCGGCTGATGGTGACCGAGGTCTTCGGGGTCCGCTTCTCCAGCCCGGTGCTCATGGCTGCCGGGACCTGCGGGTTCGGGGAGCCGGTCGTCGATGTGATGTCCCCGGCGCACGTCGGGGGGCTCGTCACCAAGTCGGTGACCCTGGAGCCTCGGTGGGGGAACCCGGCCCCGCGTGTAGCCGAGTACCCCGGGGGAATGCTCAATTCGGTAGGCCTCGCGAATCCGGGACTGAAGGCCGTGCGCGCACGGAAGCTGCCCTGGATGCGAAGCAACCTGGGCGATCTGCCGGTCTTCGTCTCGGTCGCGGGGGCCACGGTTGCGGAATACGCCGCCGTGGTGTCCGGACTGGAACCGGAAGACGGGTTCGCGGGCTTCGAACTCAACCTCTCCTGCCCGAACGATTCCCACCTCGGCGGCAAGCCCTTCTGCTTCGATCCGGAGGCGCTGCGAGAGGTGGTGGAGCGGGTTCGCGCTCTGACGTCGCGTCCGCTGCTGGTCAAGCTGGCGCCGAACGACCCCGATATCGCGGGGACCGCCGTGCGCTCGGTCGAGAGCGGCGCCGACGGCGTCACCGCGATCAACACCGTGCCGGGGCTGCTGGAAGACGCGAACGGGAGTCCCCGGCTCGGTGCGGTGACCGGGGGGACCAGCGGTCCGGCGCTGCTGCCCGTCGGGTTGGCGGCCGTACGCGCAGTGGCGTCCGCGGTGGAGGTACCGGTGATCGGCGTGGGGGGGATCCTCACGGCGGACGATGCCGCTGCCTACCTCCGTGCCGGAGCGGCTTTGGTGCAGGTCGGCACGGGGTCCTTTGCCGACCCTCGCTGCGCGGCGAGGATCGCCCGCGAGTTGGTGGTGGCGGCCCGATGAACGATCGCGTCATCGTCGCCCTCGACACACCCCGCCGAGAGAGCGCCCTGGAACTCGTCGACCGTATTGGAGCGCAGTGCAGCTTCTACAAGGTGGGGCTCGAACTCTACACGGCGGCGGGGCCCGGCGTGGTGCAGTCCCTGCGCGACCTGGGCAAGGACGTCTTCCTGGATATCAAGCTCCACGACATCCCGAACACGGTGGCCGGTGCGACCGCGCGCGTGGGGGAGCTGGGAGTGAAGTTCCTCACCGTTCACGCGCTGGGTGGACCGGACATGCTCCGGGCCGCATCGGCCGCGGCGCCCGCCTCGCTGACCCTGCTGGGGGTGACGGTGCTCACGTCTCTGGACGAAGGGGGGCTCGAGGCGCTCTTCGGGCGCCGGGTGGATGACGCGGGCGCCGAAGCGGACCGTCTGGCGCGCATGGCCCGGCAGGCCGGGCTGAGGGGCGCGGTATGCTCGGCCGCCGAAGCTGCGCGGGTGAGCAGGACCATGGGACCGGGAAGCAGTATCGTGACCCCCGGGATCCGCCTTCCCGGCGACGCGGTCCACGATCAGCGCCGTGTCCGCACCGCCGGGCAGGCGTTCCGCGACGGGGCGACGCACATCGTCGTGGGGCGGCCGGTCACGGGAGCTTCGGACCCCGCAGCCGCCTTTGCGCGTATCATGTCGGACGCGAAGAGCCAAGCGATGACGCCCCCGTGAGACCCGCCGTCTATATTCTGACACCACCTGCCACGCCGGACGCCGGATGAAACTATACGACTCGCTACGCCGGGACGCTCGCGGATTCGAACCGCTCGACCCGCCCCGGGTCACCGTATACGGGTGCGGGCCCACGGTCTACGACTTCGCCCACATCGGCAACTTCCGCACCTTCCTGGTCTACGACCTGCTGCACCGGCACCTCAAGCGGCGGGGCTACGAGGTGGACTTCGTCGTCAACTTCACCGACGTGGACGACAAGACGATCGAGGGCGCGGCGGCGGCAGGCCGTCTCCTGGGCGATCACACCGCCCCCTTTGTCGAGGCCTTCCACAAGGACGCCGGCACGCTGGGCTTCCTTCCCTTTTCCAGCCACCCCCAAGCGACCGACTTCATCCCCGCCATGGTGGCGTTCGTCGAGCGCCTGATGGCGAGCGGCAACGCGTATCTGGCCGCCGACGGGTCGGTCTACTACTCCGTGTCGTCGTTCGACGGCTACGGCCGGCTCTCCGGGAAGGGGAGCGACGACATGGCAGGCCGGTCACGGATCGATGCCGACGAATACGAGAAGGGGGACGCTCGGGACTTCGCGCTGTGGAAGGCCGCCCAACCCCGGGACGAGCAGGCGGGAGCGGTATGGGACTCTCCGTGGGGCCTGGGACGTCCCGGCTGGCATCTGGAATGCTCGGTCATGGCGGGAGCGCTGCTCGGCGACACCATCGACATCCACCTCGGCGGGGAAGATCTCCTCTTTCCGCACCACGAGAACGAGATCGCCCAGTCGGAGGTCGCTACAGGGCGGCCCTTCGCCCGCTTCTGGCTGCACGTCAAGCACCTGAAGGTCGACGACCGCAAGATGTCCAAGTCACTGGGCAACTTTCACACCGTCAGGGAACTTCTGGACGAAGGCTACGACCCCGCCGCGATCCGCTGGGTGCTCCTCTCGGCCCACTACCGCGCCGAGCTCAACTTCACGAAGGAGGGCCTCGACGAAGCGACCGCTGCGATCCAGCGGCTCCTCGACTTCCGCCGGCGCGTGACGGATTTCCCCCCTGCGACGGGCACCGATACGGAACTGGCGGCTCGCGCCCGCGTGCAACTGGATGCCTTCGGGGAGGCGCTGGACCGCGATCTCAACCTGCCGCGTGCCCTGGCCGCGCTGTGGGGTCTGGTCAGGGACGTCAACGCGGCCCTGGATCGTGCACCCGGCGGGATCAACCCCGATGACCGCACGGGTATCCTCTCGGCCGTCTCCGGCATGGACGCCGTTCTGGGGGTTCTCGATCTTGCGGCCGAGGCCCGGGAAGTCGGTGACGAAGAGGAAGACAGGATCCGGCAGCTGGCCGAGGCTCGTGAGCGGGCCCGGGCCGAGTGTGACTTCGCAACCGCCGACCGGTTGAGGGACCAGCTCGCGGCCGAGGGGGTCCAGTTGGAGGACACGCCCGCGGGCACTCGCTGGAAGCGGGTCCACGCGGCGCCCGCATCCGCGCGCTGACGGTCCCCACGCTACTTCCGTACACGCGCGCCAACTGCGAGATTCCCGGCGTGCTGACGTAGCTCAGTTGGTAGAGCAGCTGATTTGTAATCAGCAGGTCCGGGGTTCGAGTCCCCGCGTCAGCTTTGCCACATCGGTGGACCCGCCAGTGTGGACGCCGGCCCGGGGTCCTCAACCCGACTCTCGCCTCGCACGGCGGCCCGTAAATCCGGCGGTTGATGCCCGCCGCCACAATAGTTACCTTTCTTTGCTCGTTTCCATCCGAGCCCGATGCGCCGACAGCCATCAAGGCGGGCAGGGGTGGGAACGTGTTTTTTGGTGGGGTACCGAAGCGGCCAAACGGGGCAGACTGTAAATCTGCTGGCGAACGCCTACGTAGGTTCGAATCCTACCCCCACCATGGGGACGCGCCCGGAGCGGTTGCGCCGGGTTCCCCAGAGGTACGCGGGAGTAGCTCAGTTGGCTAGAGCATCAGCCTTCCAAGCTGAGGGTCGCCGGTTCGAATCCGGTCTCCCGCTCTCGGTCCGGCCCGGACGTCCCGGACTGGACCGGTGAGCTGAGGTGCTCTGGTAGCTCAGTGGTAGAGCGCTTCCTTGGTAAGGAAGAGGTCGCGGGTTCAATCCCCGCCCAGAGCTTCGCGGGCGGGGGAAGGACCCCGGCTCGGCGGGCCTGAAAACGCGGCCCATGACACATAAGGCGACAACGGGATCCGGCGACGGACCGCAAGCCCAATAACGGGGGGAGAATGGCGAAGCAGACCTTCGAGCGAACGAAGCCGCATGTAAATGTGGGGACGATCGGCCACGTGGATCACGGGAAGACGACGCTGACGGCGGCGATCACGATGGCGCAGGCGAAGAAGTTCGGCGGGGACGCGATCGCGTTCGACGAGATCGACAGGGCGCCGGAGGAGCGAGAGCGGGGGATCACGATCGCGACGGCGCATGTGGAATACGAGACGGCGAACCGGCACTACGCGCACGTGGACTGTCCGGGACACGCGGACTACGTGAAGAACATGATCACGGGCGCGGCGCAGATGGACGGGGCGATCCTGGTGGTGAGCGCGGCGGACGGGGCGATGCCGCAGACGCGGGAGCACGTGTTGCTGGCGCGGCAGGTGAACGTGCCGCACATCGTGGTGTTCCTGAACAAGGTGGACTTGGTGGACGACGAGGAGCTCCTGGAGCTGGTGGAGCTGGAGGTGCGGGAGCTGTTGAGCGAGCAGGGGTTCCCGGGGGATGATGTGCCGGTGGTGATGGGGAGCGCGCTGCATGCGCTGGAGGCGGGAGGCGAGGGCGAGGCGGCGGCGTGCGTCGAGGAGCTGATGGACGCGATCGACAGCTACATACCGCAGCCGCGGCGGGACATCGACAAGCCGTTCCTGATGCCGGTGGAGGATGTGTTCTCGATCACGGGGCGGGGGACGGTGGCGACGGGCCGGATCGAGCGGGGCGTGATCAAGAAGGGGGAGCAGGTGGAGATCGTGGGGATGGGAGCGGACCGCAAGACGGTGGTGACGGGGGTGGAGATGTTCCGGAAGCTTCTGGACGAGGGGCAGGCGGGGGACAACGCGGGGCTGCTGCTTCGGGGCGTGGGGAAGACGGAGATTGGGCGGGGCCAGGTGTTGGCGGTACCGGGGTCGATCACGCCGCATACGAAGTTCAAGGCGGAGGTGTACGTGCTGACGAAGGACGAGGGAGGGCGGCACACGCCGTTCTTCAACGGATATCGTCCGCAGTTCTACTTCCGGACGACGGACGTGACGGGCTCGGCGATGCTGCCGGAGGGAGTGGAGATGGTGATGCCAGGGGACAACGTGGAGATGGAAGTGGAGCTGATCACGCCGATCGCGATGGACGAGGAACTGCGATTCGCGATCCGCGAAGGCGGTCGCACCGTGGGTGCCGGCGTCGTCACCTCCATCATCGAGTAGTCACAGCATGTCACGTATAGCGAACACGAAGAACTTCCTCGAAGAGTGCGCCTCCGAGATGGAGAAGGTCACGTGGCCCGACCGTGATCAGCTCCGGAACGCGACCTGGGTGGTCATAGTCTTCACCATACTCATTTCCCTGGTCATCTGGATCATGGACATCCTCTCGCGGGCGGTGATCGTCGACTTGATCATGGGGGTGTTCCGCTCTTGAGTGGTGATGAGCGCTGGTACGCGGTCCAGACCCAGGCACGGCACGAAAACCGGGTCCGACGCTTGATCCAGCAGGAGATCGACAAGGATCCGGGGCCCGACAGGGAGATTCGCGAGGTCCTGGTCCCGACCCACGAGGTGGTCGAGATCCGGCGTGGCAAGCGCGTACCGGTTACCAAGCCGTTGTACCCGGGCTACGTGCTCGTGCGGATGATCCTGAACGAGCAGTCCGAGCACGCGATCAGCGCGATGAAGGGTGTGAGGTTCGTGGGCCAGGCTGGAGGGCCTCAGCCCCTTCGCGAAGAAGATATGAACCGGATCATGGGGATCGAAGTCGAGGACGAGGCCGCGGGCCGGGAAGAGATTCCCTTCCGCGCGGGCCAGGTCGTCGAGGTCATCCAGGGACCGTTCACGGACTTTTCCGGAACGGTGCAGGAGGTCTATCCCGAGAAGGGGAAAGTGAAGGTCGAAGTGTCCCTGTTCGGCCGGCCGACGTCGGTGGAGCTGGACTTCACCCAACTCAGAGGTTTCTAGAAGGCTTCAGGAGTCCGGAGCAATGGCGAAAAAGGTTCTCGGTTTCATCAAGCTGCAGATCGTGGGGGGGCAGGCAAACCCGGCACCCCCTGTCGGGCCGGCGCTCGGCCAGCACGGCGTGAACATCATGGAGTTCTGCAAGCTGTTCAACGCTCGGACCAAGCAGCAGGCGGGGACGCTCATTCCCGTGGAGATCACGGTGTACGCGGACCGGTCCTTCACCTTCATCACGAAGACCCCGCCGGCTTCCTTTCTGATCCTGCGAGCCGCCGGCCTCGACAAGGCCTCCTCGGAGCCGCACATGGACAAGGTGGCGACCCTTTCGGTGGCACAGGTGAAGGAAATCGCGGAAGCCAAGATGGCGGACCTGAATACCGACGATGTCGTCTCGGCCATGAGAATGATCAAGGGCACCGCGCGCTCGATGGGAATCGTAGTGGACGCGGAGCTCACCGCCTGACGGAGGAAGGCGTGCCAAAACGCAGCAAGAAATACGTTGGAGCGCGGGAGTCGTACGGCCGCCTGGTCCGGCATTCCCCCAGGGATGCCCTGGACCGGGTGAAGGGTATGGCCTACGCGGGCTTTGACGAGAGTATCGATATTGCCACGCATCTGGGAGTGGACCCGCGACGGGCCGACCAGATCGTCCGCGGCACAGTGGTCCTGCCCAACGGTACCGGAAAATCCCCTCGGGTCCTCGTCATCTGCCAGGGTGACAAGGTGGCCGAGGCGGAGGAAGCGGGCGCGGACTTCGTCGGCGTCGACTACGTCGCCAGGATCAAGGAAGGCTGGCTCGATTTCGACGTTTGCGTCGCGACCCCCGACCTCATGCGGATGGTGGGTCCCCTTGGGCGCATCCTGGGCCCCAGAGGGCTCATGCCCACGCCCAAGGCGGGGACGGTGACCTTCGACGTCGGCCGCGCGGTCGGGGAAATCAAGGGTGGCAAGATTGAATTCCGGGTCGACAAGACGGGGAACCTGCACGCGCCCATCGGCAGGGTTTCATTCGAAGTCGGACAGCTCGAAGAGAACCTGAGCGCATTCATGTCGTCGGTGCTGCGTGCCAAACCGGCCGCGTCGAAGGGGACCTATGTGAAGAGCGTCACGGTGTCGAGCACGATGGGACCGGGCGTCCCGGTGGACCCCGGCAGCTTTTCGCGAGGCGGTTGATTCATGAAAAAGGAACAGAAAGAAGCGTTTGTCGCCGACTTCGGTGAGCGTCTGGGAAGGGCCGAGGCCATCTTCCTGACGGACTTCACCGGCCTCGACGTCAAGGCCATGACCAGCCTGCGCCGGCAGTTGAAGAAGTCTGGCGGCGAGTACCTGGTGGTCAAGAACCGCCTGGTCAGACGTGCATTGGCCGATACGGAAATACCCGACATCTCTGGCTTCCTGACGGGTCCGACCGGTGTCATCTTCGGCGATGACGACGTGGTGGATGCCGTCCGGACCGTGGCTGACTTTGCGAAGGAGAACGGGGACAAGCCGGTTTTCAAGGTCGGAGTCCTCGACTCCACTGTTCTCGACGCGGCCCAGATCAACCGCGTTGCGAAGCTGCCTTCCCGTGAGGTGCTGTTGTCACAGGTGGTCGGCGTACTGAGCGCTCCGATGTCGGCGTTGGCGAGTGCACTGGAAGGAAAGATTCAGGAAATGGCGGGCCTTGTCGAAGCACTTCGCGAGGACCGGGAGTCGAAGGGAAGCGGTAGCTGATCAGAACGCCCGGCAAACCGGGCGAATCCAAGGAGGAAACCAGAGAATGGCAGTGAATCAACAGGAACTTATCGAGACCTTTGGCAACATGTCGGTGATCGAACTCTCGGAGTTCGTGGAAGCCTTCAAGGACCGGTTCAACGTGACGGCGGCCGCGGCCCCCGTCATGGCGATGCCCGGAGCGGCGGCTGAAGAGACCGCGGCCGAAGAGCAAGACGAATTCGAGGTGGTGCTCGAGTCGTTCGGAGCCAAGAAGATCCAGGTCATCAAGGTAATCCGGCAGATCACCAGCCTGGGACTCAAGGAGGCCAAGGAGCTGGTCGACAAGGCCCCGAGCACGGTGCGAGAAGCCGTCAGCAAGGACGAGGCCGAGGAGATCAAGAGCAGTCTCAAAGCAGCCGGCGCCAGCGTCATCGTCAAGTAGTGCATCCGCCCGAGTCCACCGCCGGCACTGGCTGCTGGCGGCGTGGCGGATCCGGTTTCCAGGAACCGGGCCGAGCGGGCCCCATGAGGTGTCCGTGTTCGGCTTGCAACGGGTGTGCACCCCCGTGCGGGGCTTCCGTGCGCACTCGTTCCCGTGGTATATGCCCGCAACATAGTAGAGGGGAGTGGTCCTTTGTCTAAACAGAACAGCGCCCGTGTAGGTGCTCGGCCGGTCGTGAACTTTGGCAAGCTCGAGTCGGCCATGCCCATGCCGGACCTGTTGGATGTCCAGATCCGCTCGTTCGGGAAGCTGGTCGATACAGATGCCCCGCCGGATGAGATGTGGGATTTCTGCCTTGACTGCGTGTTCAGGGACATCTTCCCGGTCTCGGACGCGAATGGCCGGCTGACCCTCGAGTACGTGTCGTGTTCCCTGGGCGAGCCCAAGTACTCCGTCGAGGAGTGCATCGAGCGCGACATGACGTATGCGGCTCCGCTCAAGGCCACGCTGCGCCTGATCGTCTGGGAGAAGATAGGCAGGCAGGAGCCCCGTCCCGGTGACATCATCGAGAAGGAAGTCTACCTGGGCGACCTTCCGCTGCTGACCAATCTGGGGACCTTCATCATCAACGGCGCGGAACGTGTCGTGGTGAGCCAGCTGCACCGCTCTCCGGGTGTGGTCTTCGAAGAGGATATCCACCCCAACGGCACCAAGCTCAACAAGGCGCGGATCATCCCCTTCAGGGGCTCGTGGGTCGAATTCACGATCGACATCAACGACATCTGCTACGTCCACATCGACAAGAAGAAGAAATTCCCCGCAACAGCCCTCTTGCGCGCGTTCGGGTATGGCGAGGATTCCGAGATCTACCAGCTCTTCTTCGAGACGCGTGCGGCCCGCGTGCCGGGCGCGGACGAAGACGTGCGGGATATGCTGGGGGCGGTGATCGCGGAAGAGGTCGTCGACCACGAGACCGGTGAAGTCCTGTTGGAGGAGGGCCGCGAGCTCGGCGAGGACGAGATCAAGCTGCTGCAACGCGGCGGCTTCGAGGACATCGTGCTGTACCGGTCGGCCAACGAGGGGCTGGGAGGACGTCCGGGGGAGAGTCCGATCGTCAAGAACACACTGAAGAAGGACCCCACGGCCAGCGAGGAGGAGGCTCTCAATGCCATCTATTCGCTCCTGAGGCCCGGCGATGCTCCCAACATCCAGACGGCCCGCGCCGCTCTCGACCGCGTCTTCTTCGACCCGAAACGCTACGACCTGGGACGCGTTGGCCGTTACAAGATCAACCAGCGGCTTGGACTCGATGTCGCTGACAGCGAGACCGTGCTCACCCGGGAGGACTTTGTCTCAATCCTCCGCTACCTCATCGAGCTGAGCGAGGGCCGGGGGCGTATCGATGACATCGACCACCTGGGAAATCGCCGCGTGCGAACGGTCGGCGAGCTGATCGCCAACCAGTTCTCGGTCGGCCTGTCCCGGATGGCCCGCCTCGTCAAGGAGCGGATGTCGATCAACACGGATCCCGAAAAGATCAACATCGACGATCTGGTGAACGCCAGGACGGTTTCCGCGGTGATCCAGGCGTTCTTCGGCTCTTCTCAGCTGAGCCAGTTCATGGACCAGACCAATCCGCTCGCCGAGCTGACCCACAAGCGTCGCCTGTCCGCACTCGGTCCTGGTGGACTGACCCGCGAACGCGCCGGGTTCGAGGTGAGAGACGTGCACTACTCCCACTACGGGCGGATGTGTCCCATCGAGACACCGGAGGGTCCCAACATCGGCCTGATCACCTCGCTGACGACCTATTCCCGCATCAACGACCTGGGGTTCGTGGAGACGCCGTACCGCAAGGTGGTCGATGGGCGGGTAACGGCGGACATCGAGTGGTTGTCCGCCAACGAGGAGCAGGAAGCCACCATCGCGCAGGCCAACGCGCCACTCGAGGCCGACGGCCGCTTCCGCAACGAGTACGTTCTCTGCCGGCGACGGGGTGACTTCCCGCTCATGCGGCCGGACGAGATCCACTACATCGATGTCGCCCCGGACCAGCTGGTCTCGGTGGCGGCGGCGATGATTCCCTTTCTCGAACACGACGACGCCAACAGGGCCCTGATGGGCTCGAACATGCAGCGGCAGGCGGTGCCGCTCCTGTACACGGACGCACCGCTGGTGGGAACGGGTCTGGAGGAGAAGGTCGCGCAGGATTCGGGTGCGGTCATCATGGCGCGGCGAGACGGCATGGTGGTGCGTGTCACTGCCGACGAGATCGTGGTGGACACAGGAGAGGAAGCGCCGGAACAGGCGAGTCGCCCCCTGGCCAAGCTCGCTCAGTTCGACCGCTACCGTCTCAAGAAGTTCTGGAGGACCAACCAGGATACGGCGATCAATCAGCGGCCGCTCGTGAAGTCGGGCCAGCAGGTCAAGGAGGGCGACATCATCGCCGACGGTCCTTCGACCGATCACGGTGAACTTGCCCTCGGGCGGAATGTCAACGTCGCCTTCATGCCCTGGTACGGCTACAATTTCGAGGACGCGATCGTCATTTCCGAGCGGATGGTCAAGGACGACCTGTTCACGTCCATCCACATCCAGGAGTTGGAACTGCACGTTCGGGACACCAAGCGGGGAATGGAGGAGATCACCCGCGAGATCCCGAACGTCGCCGACGAGAACCTGGTCGACCTCGACGAGCGCGGGATTGTGCGCGTCGGCGCGCGTGTAAAGAGCGGTGACATCCTTTGCGGCAAGATCACGCCGAAGGGCGAGACCGAGCTGTCGCCGGAGGAGAAGCTCCTCACGGCGATCTTCGGCGAGAAGGCGAAGGACGTGAAGGACTCCTCCCTCCGCATGTCTCCCGGCATGGCCGGCACGGTGATCGACGTCAAGATCTTCTCACGGCGGATCGACGATCCCCTCCTCGAGCGCGAACACGGGGCGCGGATCGGAGAACTGCGACAGGAAGAGCGGGACGAGATCCTGCGCATCACCGAAGCACGTGACGAGGAACTGAGGGTCCGCCTTCGCCTTCAGACGGTCGCCCTGTGCCTGAAGAAGGGCACGGTCGAACCGTATCTGCCCGAGGGCACCAGGGTCCTCAAGAAGCACCTGGACAAGATGATCCTTGCGGAAGTGGATCTGGCTACCCTGAAGGTCCGCAACCAGGAGGTGAACCAGGAAGTTCGCCTGCTCATCGACGAGGCGAAGCGGCGGATCGAGCGCGTCAGGGAACGGACGGAAGAGCAGATCGACAAGGTGTTCCAGCCCGACGAGCTGCCGCCCGGAGTGGTCCAGCTGGTCAAGGTCTACATCGCCGAGAAGCGCAAGATCTCCGTCGGCGACAAGATGGCCGGGCGTCACGGAAACAAGGGGATCATCGCCAGGATCGCGCCGGAAGAGGATATGCCGTACCTCCCCGACGGGAGTCCCGTCGACATCGTCCTCAATCCGCTTGGCGTGCCGTCGCGAATGAATGTGGGGCAGATCCTTGAGACCCACCTGGGTTGGTCGGCGGCGAATCTGGGCTTCGCAGCCAAGACGCCGGTCTTCCAGGGTGCCTCCGAAGACGAGATCTCCATGCTGCTCAAGCTTGCGGGGGTGAAGTGGGTCGGAGAATCGCTGAGATCCGGCGTCGAGTGGTCAATGGGGACCGAGCACTACCACCAGTTGCTCGACCTGGTCAAGGCACACCCCGATGCGGGCCCGGGTCGGGTGGTCGTCGGAAGGGACACCAATGGAGCCGGGGAGAAGGGTGGCGTGGGGTTTGGACGGAGCCTTGACGAGTACACCGGGTTTGCGGACGACGCCGGAGCCGGTGCGACGTTGCGGCAGGTGCGCGACTTCGTGGTCAGGGTGGGTGCGCGCGTGGCCGGGAGACGGGGCCGTCGGCTTCGGGAGGTCTTCCCGGCGGTCGCGGCCTTGACGGTGCGCGAGCTGAGCGATGGTGGGCTCGAGGCTGCGGTCCAGGAGCTGATGTCGGCGGGCGAGATTCTCGCCAACGGCAAGGTCTGGCTCCGGGATGGCCGAAGCGGCGAGCGTTTCGATTTTCCGGTGACGGTGGGCGCGATCTACATGTTGAAGCTGTCCCACCTGGTGGACGACAAGATCCACTCGCGGAGCATCGGTCCCTATTCGCTGGTCACGCAGCAGCCGCTGGCCGGCAAGGCGCAGTTCGGCGGTCAGCGTTTCGGAGAGATGGAGGTCTGGGCGCTGGAGGCCTACGGCGCGGCACACACCCTCCAGGAGATCCTGACCGTCAAGTCCGACGACGTGATGGGCCGCTCGAAGGTGTACGAGGCGATCGTGAAGGGGGACAACCTTCCGACGCCGGGCATTCCGGAATCCTTCAATGTGCTGGTGAAGGAACTGCAGGCCCTGGGTCTGACCGTGGAGCTCGGCGAAGAAGAGTGACGGCGAGGCAAGGAAACCTACACCCCGCAACCGAGCGGTGTGTTCAAGGAATGGTGGCCATAACATGATCGACTTTCCCCGCACAAAAGAACTCCGGTCGACGGACTTCGACTACATCCGCATCCGGATCGCGTCGCCGGCGGACATCCGTGAGTGGTCGCACGGCGAGGTGACCAAGCCCGAGACCATCAATTACCGGTCCTTCAAGCCGGAGCCGATGGGGCTTTTCTGCCAGCGTACGTTCGGCCCGGTGAAGGACTGGGAGTGCGCGTGCGGGAAGTACAAGCGCATCCGGTTCCGGGGGATCGTATGCGACCGCTGCGGTGTGGAAGTCACCCTTTCCAAGGTGCGCCGGGAACGGATGGGCCACATCGAGCTCGCCGTGCCCGTGTGCCATATCTGGTTCTTCAAGACGCTGCCCAGCCAGTTGGGCTATCTCCTGGGGATGACCCTCAAGGATCTGGAAAGGGTCATCTACTACGCCGCATACGTGGTCACGGACCCGGGCGGACAGGACGTCGAATTCCTCGACCTGCTGGATGAGGACGAGTACTACGACCTCCGCGTGAAGGCCCGCGAAGAGGGCGACGGCAAGTTCAAGGCCGAGATCGGCGCGGAAGCCGTGAGAACGCTGCTCAAGCGGCTCGATTCGCCGGAAGTCGACATCGGCGACCAGAACAAGGACGGACGGGGACTGGACCGGCTGGCCCTGTGGCTGCGCGAAGAGATCAGGACCGAGACCTCGCAGCACCGCAAGAAGAAAAAGCTGCGGCGCCTCAAGGTGGTGGACGCGCTGCGTAACTCCGGCGACACGCCCGACAAGCGGAACCGGCCCGAATGGATGGTTCTGGACGCGGTGCCGGTCATCCCCCCCGACCTGCGGCCCCTCGTGCCCCTGGACGGCGGAAGATTCGCCACATCGGACCTGAACGACCTCTACCGCCGCGTCATCAACCGCAACAACCGGCTCAAGAAGCTGATCGAGATGCGGGCCCCCGAGGTCATCCTCCGGAACGAAAAACGCATGCTGCAGGAGTCGGTGGACGCGCTCTTCGACAACGGGCGGCGCTCCAAGGCGATCCGCGGACGGGGCAAGCGGCCTCTCAAGTCCCTTTCCGACATGCTGAAGGGCAAGCAGGGGCGTTTCCGGCAGAACCTGCTCGGCAAGCGCGTGGACTACTCGGGACGTTCGGTGATCGTGGTCGGTCCCGAATTGAAGCTGCACCAGTGCGGCCTGCCCAAGGCCATGGCGGTCGAACTCTTCAAACCCTTCATCATCCACGAGTTGGAGAAGCGCGGCGAGGCGGAGACGGTGAAGCGGGCCAAGAAGATCGTCGAGCAGGACGACCCGAAGGTCTACGAGGTGCTGGAGGACATCATCCGTGATCATCCGGTGCTTCTGAACCGGGCGCCGACGCTGCACCGGATCGGAATCCAGGCATTCGAGCCGGTTCTGGTCGAGGGGAAGGCGATCCGCATTCACCCCCTCGTGTGCTCAGCCTTCAACGCCGACTTCGACGGGGACCAGATGGCTGTGCACCTGCCCCTGTCGTTCGAGGCGCAGCTGGAAGCCCGGGTGCTCATGCTCTCCAGCAACAACATTCTCCTGCCGTCGAACGGGCGGCCCGTGGCGTCACCGACCCAGGACATGGTGATCGGGTGCTACTATCTCACCAAGCCGCCGATGGAGATCGGGGATCTGGAGCCGCAGGCGAACAACACGAAGCTCCCGGAGCATGTGCGCGCAAAGGCCGACGCCCGTCTCGAAGAGATCTACGAAGGGGCACGATACTTCTCCACCTATGGCGAGGTCGAAATGGCGCAGAGCCTGGGGTACGTGAAGTACTCCTCGCCGTGCCGTTACTGGGTCCCCGCGCACGGCGACCCCGGCGACCCGGATTCGGCGACGCCGGCGGGATGGGTGCGCACCACGGTGGGCCGGGCTCTCTTCAACTCGATCATTCCCGATAAGCTTGGGTTCCTGAACCGGACCTTCGGCAAGAAGCAGCTGGGCGACCTGGTCTTCCGTTCCTTCACGGATGCCGGACTCGGCGAGACGACGAAGTTCCTGGACCGCCTCAAGGACTTCGGTTTCCGATATGCCACGATCGGGGGCGTGTCGGTCGGGCTTGACGACCTCGAGGTGCCCCCGGAGAAGGCCAAGGTGCTGCAAGAGGCCACCGAACAGGTCGCCCGCTTCCAGGATGCGTACGCTTCCGGCTACATCTCCAACGGCGAGCGGTACAACAAGATCATCGATACCTGGACCCACGCGAACAACGATGTGGCGGACGCAATGGTCCAGCACCTCGAACGGTCCAAGGGCGGCTTCAACCCGGTGTACATGATGATGACATCGGGTGCCCGGGGTAACCGGGACCAGATGCGCCAGCTCGCCGGCATGCGCGGGCTCATGGCCAAGCCCCAGAAGAAGCTGACCGGGGGGATCGGCGAGATCATCGAGAGCCCCATCCGGTCCAACTTCCGCGAAGGTCTCACGGTGGTGGAGTACTTCATCTCGACGCACGGCGCGCGGAAGGGCCTCGCCGACACCGCCCTGAAGACCGCCGATGCCGGGTACCTGACCCGGCGTCTCGTGGACGTCGCCCAGGACGTGACCATCGCCGAGGGGGACTGCAACACGATCCTCGGACTGGAAGTGAGCGCCCTGAAGGAAGGCGAGGACATCGTTGAGCCGCTCGCCGATCGCATCGCGGGGAACGTGGCGCTCGAGAGCGTCTACGACCCCATCGACGGCGAGTTGATCCTCACAGCCAACAAGATGATCAGCGAGGAAGCCGCGGAGGCGATCGAGGACGCTGGCATCCAGTCGGTGAAGATCCGCTCCGTGCTGACCTGTGAGAGCAAGCGGGGCATCTGCCGGATGTGCTACGGGCGCAACCTTGCAACGATGGGTCCCGTGGACAAGGGCGAAGCCGTGGGGATCATCGCGGCCCAGTCGATCGGCGAACCGGGTACCCAGCTCACCCTGCGCACCTTCCACGTCGGTGGAACGGCGGCGCGCATCGCGGCCCAGAACCAGCGCAAGTCCAAGATCGCGGGGATCGTCGGCCTGGACCGCGTCTCAACGGTGGAAGACAGCGACGGCGGCCGGATCGTGACCACACGCGAAGGGAAGATCGTCATCCAGACCAGGGAGGGGCAGGTTCGCAGCCAGCTCTCCGTCCCCTACGGAGCAACGATTCATGTGTCCGAGGGGCAGGGGATAAAGTCCGGGGACCTCCTCTTCAGCTGGGATCCGTATTCCGAGCCCATCGTCGCCGATTCCGGCGGCTACCTGCGCTTCGTGGACATCGTCGAAGAGCAGACGGTGCGGGAAGAGCTCGATGAGTCGACGGGGCGGCGGCAGATGATGATCATCGAAGACCGCGACAAGAAGCTGCATCCCACGATTCAGATCCGGAGTGGCGAGTCGGCCACGAGCGACGTCGTGAAGGAGTTCATCATTCCGGTCGGGGCGCAGCTCCTGTGTGCCCACGCCGAAGAGGTCTCTCCGGGCGACAAGATTGCCAAGATCAGCCGCGAGGTGTACAAGACCCGTGACATCACCGGGGGGCTGCCGCGAGTCGCCGAATTGTTCGAGGCCCGCAAGCCCAAGGATCCGGCCGTGATCACGGAGATCGACGGAGCCGTGTCCTTCGGGGCCATCAAGCGCGGCAAGCGCGAGGTCTTCGTGACGCCGAAGCAGGGTCAGCGGCGGAAGTACGATGTCCCGGTGGGCAAGCACATGCGCGTCCACCAGGGCGACCAGGTTCGCGCGGGCGATCGCCTGTCCGAAGGACCGATCAACCCGCACGACATCCTGCAGATCAAGGGCTCCCGGGCCGTCCAGGAGTATCTGCTGAACGAGATCCAGGAGGTCTACCGTCTGCAGGGGGTGAAGATCAACGACAAGCACATCGGCGTCATCGTGCGGCAGATGCTGCAGAAGGTCCGGGTCGTCGACCCAGGCGAGACCCACCTGCTGGAAGGCGAACACGTGGACCGCGTTGAGTTCCGCGGTGTGAACCAGAACGCGGCCCGCGAGGGCAAGAAGCCTGCCCGGGCGGAACCACTGCTGCTCGGGATCACCAAGGCCAGCCTGACCACCGAGTCCTTCATCTCGGCCGCTTCCTTCCAGGAGACGACCCGGGTGCTGACCGACGCGGCGGTGCGGGGCGCCAAGGACGACCTGAAGGGGCTCAAGGAGAACATCATCATCGGCCACCTCATCCCGGCGGGCACGGGCGAGCACCGCTGGCACGATGTCGAATTCGTCGTCGAGCAGGCGTACTACGACGAGGAGATCCTGCCGCTCAAGAGTCCCGGTGAACTCCTCCCCGGGCTGGGTGAGGCGGTGGAGGGGGTGTCGGCCGAGTAGGCGGATGGACACCCGCCTGGCGGCACGTCTCAGCGAGATCGAGGAGCGCTTCCGGATCGTGGAGCGTGAGCTCTCGAACCCGGATGTCGTCCGCAATCTGGACCGCATGCGTGAGCTGGGTAGGGAGCGGGCGGGGCTGGCGGACGCAGTGACGGCCGGGCGCCTGGTGCGCGAACTCGAGGAGGAGCTCGGAGAAGCCCGGGAGCTGCTGGCCGAATCCGACGATCCCGAGATGAGGGCGCTCGCCGAGGAGGAAATCACCTCGCTGGATCGCCGTCTCGAGGTGGCGGCCGCGCGGCTCCGCGCTGCGCTCGTTCCCGCCGATCCGATGGAGAACCGGCCCGCAGTGGTGGAGATCCGCGCCGGCACGGGAGGGGACGAGGCGGCGCTCTTCGGGGCCGACCTCGTGCGGATGTACCGTCGGCTGGCCGAGCGGAACAGGTGGAGCATCGAGTTGATGAGCTTCTCGGAGGGGATCCCGGGCTCGGTCAAGGAGGCGATCTTCACCGTTCGGGGAAAGGGTGCGTACGGACGTCTGCGGTATGAGTCGGGCGTCCACCGCGTCCAGCGGGTTCCCGAGACCGAGAGCCAGGGCCGGATCCACACGTCTGCCGCCTCGGTGGCCGTCCTGCCCGAAGCCGAGGACGTCGACATCGAGATCGATCCCGCCGACCTGCGTGTCGACGTCTTCCGTTCCTCGGGTCCGGGCGGCCAATCGGTGAATACCACCGACTCGGCGGTGAGGATCACCCACCTGCCGACCGAGCTCGTTGTGACCTGTCAGGACGAAAAGTCCCAGCACAAGAACAAGGCTAGGGCCATGAAGGTGCTGCGTTCCCGCCTCCTGGACCGCAAGATCGCCGCCCACGAGGCGAAGCGCGCGGCCGAGAGGAGGTCGCAGATCGGGAGCGGAGACCGTTCCGCCAAGATCCGGACCTACAACTTTCCGCAGAATCGGGTGACCGATCACCGCATCGGCCTCAGCCTGTATCGGCTGGGAGATGTCCTGGACGGCGATCTGGAGGAGATCGTCGCGGCTCTCCGCCTGGCGCGCGAGGAAGAGCGGCTGGCCGGGTCGGGCGCATCCTGATGTCCTCCGCTCCAACTCCCACAGGCCGCGGTGCTCCCCCGGGCTCGGATCAGCCTCCCGCTCCCGGCGATCGCCCCGCGGTATGGACGGTCATGGACATTATCCGCTGGAGTGGCGCCTACCTTGACGAGAAGGGAGTCGAGAACGGTAGACTCAACGCTGAACATCTTCTTGCACATGTACTTGGGACTGAACGTCTGCAGCTTTACCTGAACTTTGACCGGCCCCTCGCCAAGACGGAACTCGCGAAGTACAAGCCGCTGCTCCGTCGCCGCGCCGCGAGAGAGCCCCTGCAGTATGTGCTCGGTTCCGCACCGTTCAGGAACCTCGAACTGCGTGTTGACCGGCGGGTCGCGATACCCCGTCCCGAAACCGAGTACATGATCGACGTGCTGAGGCGCTTGGCCGGGAAGGACCGGGTATTCGACTCGGCTGTGGATGTGGGTACGGGGTCGGGAGCGATCGCCCTCGCACTGGCGGCGGAAGGGTTGGCACGATCGGTCACCGCCACGGACATTTCGCCTGCCGCCATCTCCGTCGCCAGGGACAACGCGGCCGCGGCGGGGCTGTCCCACATCGATTTCCGATTGGGTTCGCTGCTGAACCCGGTTTCGGGGCTGACCTTCGATCTGGTCCTCTCCAATCCTCCGTACCTAACCGAGCTGGAATGGCTCGACACGGAACCGGAGGTGCGGGAATGGGAACCCCGTGTGGCCATGGTGGCGAGGGACGCCGGGCTTGAGATGATACAGGGCCTGGTCAACGGGCTCGACGGGGTACTGCGGCCTGGTGGCTGGCTGGGGCTGGAAGTCGGGTGCACGCAGGGGGATGTCGTGGCGGCCCTGCTGCAGAGCAGGCCGGAGATCGGGGCGGCCGGAGTGCATGACGACCTCTCTGGCCGGCGGCGCTATGTTTGTGCACGGAAGATTGTGGGCGGGGGGACGGAGACCGTTCCGGCAGAACCCGCTGCCCCGGGCTGAGAGGAACGAACCGTTGGCAGAAATCCATGAAATGGCCAGATCGTTGGGACGGGTACTGGGGGGGACACCCGAGTACCGGACGCTGACCAGGGCGCTGGAGGCGGCGGACGGCGACCGGGAGATCGTCGCTCTGAAGAACGAGGTGCGGGAAATCGAGGAGACCCTCCAGGCGGCCATCGCGAGAGGCGAACAGCCTTCCGGGACCGAGATGGAGCGGTACGAGGCTGTCGTGGGGAAGCTCCAGGCGTTCTCGCTCTACCAGAGCCTGGTTGCCGCCCAGGTCAATTTTGACAAGATCATGTATCGTGTGGATGCCGCCATCCAGGAGGGGATGCGCGAGGGTGCGGCATCCCGGATCATCCTCACTTCATGAGCGATCCTGTGGCCAGCACCGACACGCCCGAGAGAGAAAAGGGCCTGAAGGTCTTTCGGGGAGTCGTCTACGCGACCATCGAACCCCTTACCCAGTGGCTGGTCCGGCGCGGCGTCCACCCCAATGCGATCACGATCATGGGGTTCGTCATCACCGTCGCGGGGGCGCTGATGTTCTCCCGCGACCACGTTCGTACCGCGGGTTCGCTTGTCCTGCTGGGCGGCCTGTTCGACGTCTTTGACGGACGCGTGGCTCGGGTTTCGGGTCTCGCCTCCAAGTTCGGCAGCTTCTTCGACTCCACCCTGGACCGCATCTCCGAGATCGCCATGTACATGGGCTTCATCACCCTGTACAACGGCTACATTCTGGACGCTGCCGACATCTGGATGATCTACGTCATCACGCTGGCGCTCGGGGGCTCGCTCATGGTGAGCTACACGCGCGCCCGGGCCGAGGCGCTCGGCTTCGAGTGTACGGTCGGGTTGATGCAGCGTGCCGAGCGGATCGTTCTGCTCGGCGCGGGATCCCTGATCTTCGGCCTCGCGTGGGGCGGCAAGGTGCTGAGCGCGATCATCATCATTGTCGCGGTCCTCACCAACATCACCGCAATTCACCGCATCGTCTGGGTCTATAGACACGGTAAGGGCATTCCTCTCGACGGCGGCGGAGATGCTGCCGGAAAGGCGTAGGAGTACATGGCGCAAACCCCCAGTATCACTTCTCCCGACGGTCGCGTCGGTCTTTTGTTGCCGGGACTCGGTGCCGTGGCCACAACGGTCGTGGCCGGGGTCGAGGCGATTCGACAGGGACTGGCCGAGCCCATCGGCAGCCTGTCCCAGATGAATACCATACGGATCGGCAAGCGCACGGAAGGCCATGCTCCTCTGATCCGGGACCTGGTCAGCATCGCGGGCATGGACCAACTCGTCTTCGGCGCGTGGGATCCGATTCCCGACAACGCGTACGAGAGTGCCCTGAACGCCGGGGTGCTGGACAGACACCAGCATCTGGACCCCATTCGTGACTTCCTGGCATCGGTTGAGCCGATGCCGGCGGTCTTCGACACGGCGTACGTAAAGCGCCTCGACGGGCCCAACCGCAAGCAGGCCGGCAACAAGATGGAGCTGGCGGAGGCGCTGCGAGACGACATCCGGCGCTTCAAGGCCGACAACGACTGTGCACGTGCCGTGATGATCTGGTGCGGCTCGACCGAGATCTTCCAGCGTGCGGGGCCGGCTCACGCCACGATCGAGGCGTTCGAGCGGGCGATGTACGAGAACGACCCCGCGATCGCGCCCAGCATGATCTACGCGTACGCGGCCATCCTGGAGGGCGTGCCGTACGCCAACGGGGCGCCGAATCTCTCCGCCGATGTCCCCGCGCTGGAGGCTCTCGCGCAGGAGCACGGAGTTCCCATCGCCGGCAAGGACTTCAAGACGGGCCAGACCCTGATGAAGACGATCCTGGCCCCGGGGCTGAAGGCCAGGATGCTCGGGGTGAACGGCTGGTTCAGCACCAACATTCTGGGGAACCGGGACGGGGCGGTGCTCGACGATCCCGAGTCGTTCAAGACCAAGGAAGTATCCAAGCTGGGAGTGCTCGACTACATCCTCCAGCCGGAGATGTATCCCCAGTTGTACGGAGACATCTACCACAAGGTCAGGATCAACTACTACCCGCCGCGGGGTGACAACAAGGAAGGCTGGGACAACCTCGACATCTTCGGCTGGCTCGGTTATCCCATGCAGATCAAGGTCGACTTCCTTTGCAGGGACTCGATCCTCGCCGCGCCGATCGTCCTGGATCTGGCGCTGTTCCTGGACCTGGCGGGGCGTGCCGGACTGGCGGGTATCCAGGAGTGGCTGTCCTTCTACTTCAAGAGTCCGCACACCCCTGAAGGGCTGTACCCCGAACACGATCTGTTCATCCAGCACTGGAAGCTCAAGAACACGTTGCGCTGGCTCTCGGGCGAGGACCAGATCACTCACCTGGGACGGGAGTACTCCGAATAGCCGTGGGTTGCCGGGCGGAGCGGCCGGTTCGGCCGGGAGCGATCCGGTGACGGGCCGCTTCATCGTTGTCGAGGGCGCCGAGGGGGTCGGGAAGTCCACCCAGATTGCGCGTCTGAAGGCATTCCTGGAAAAGGCCGGCCTGCCGGTTGTGCCGGGGCGGGAGCCGGGCCAGACGGTAGTGGGCGAGGGCATCCGCAAGCTTCTCCTTCACGGGAGCCGCTCGCCGCTGCCGCCCCGGACCGAACTCCACCTGATTCTGGCGGCCCGGGCGGCGTACGTGACCGAGGTCGTGAGGCCCGCCCTCGACTCGGGCAATTGGGTGATCTCCGACCGCTTCGATCTGAGCACCTTTGCCTACCAGGGGTACGGCAGGGGTATTGACCGCGAGCGGATTGCCGAAATGAACCATGACGTAACGTCAGGGTTGGTTCCTGATCTCTACCTGGTGCTGGATCTGGACGTGGAGGAGGGCAGGGCGAGGCGGGCGCGAGCGGGGAAGAGCAGCGACCGGATCGAGTCTGCCGGCCTCGACTTTCTCAACAAGGTGCGGCAAGGGTATGTTGAGTTGGTCGAATCCAGGAGGAACGCAGTGCTGATTCCCGCGGACGGCACCCCTGAGCAGGTCGAAGAGCTGATCCGCCGCGAAGTCGTGCGCCGTTTTCGCGAAGTTGGCGACTCCTCTTGCTGAAACATTTGGGGGTGGATCGGTTTAGCGGGGATGGAGCGGGGTGCGATTCAGGGCCAGCGACGAAGGTGAACTGATGCCAAAAGGAAAGACAGCGGTTGTCCCGGCCCTGATCGTGGTGCTTGCGGTCGCGAGCGGCGGCTGGCTTCTCCAGCGCGACGTCGGATTGGGAGCCAACGTCTACTTCCAGACCCGGCTCCTGGAAGAGGTGATTTCGCGCATCGACCGCCACTTCGTGGACGAAATCGAGGTCGACGACCTCTACGATGCGGCCATCCAGGGGGCGGTGCGACAGCTGGAGGATCGCAACTCGGTCTTTCTGGAAGCTTCGGATTGGGAGGACGTGCGGATCCGGACCCAGGGGGAATACGGAGGAGTGGGCCTGGAGGTCAACGACCGTGACGGGCACATCACCATCGTGGCCCCGATCCCGGGGACTCCTGGTGCAAGGGCGGGCCTTCGTCCCGGTGACCGGATCGTGGAGGTGGACGACAGGTCGGTTCGAGGCTGGAAGACCGACCAGGCGGTCGATCTGCTGCGGGGCGAACCCGGAACAGCTGTGCTGATGGGGATTCAGCGCCCCGGTGTGGTGCGGGTTCTCTCGTTCAATGTCACCCGTGCGGTGATCCAGTTCCCTTCGGTTCCCTTCGCCACGATGCTGGAGGGGGGTGTGGGATACGTGCCGCTGCGGATCTTCAACGCGACCACGACAGCCGAGGTACGCACTGCCATTGACTCGCTGGTGGCGGAGGGGATGTCTTCGCTCATTCTGGACCTGCGCAACAATCGAGGGGGTCTGCTGGACGAAGGAGTCGGGCTCACGGATCTGTTCCTGGATCCCGGTATGGACATCGTCGAAATCCGGGGCCGGAGTTCGCCGCCCGAGCGGTACACGGCACGGAGAGCACAGTACTATCCCGATATGCCTGTTGTCGTGCTGGTCGGGCACGGCAGCGCCTCGGCTGCCGAGATCGTGGCGGGTGCGCTCCAGGACCACGACCGGGCGCTCCTGGTCGGCAGCAATACCTTCGGGAAGGGATCGGTCCAATCCCTGTTTCCGCTCTCGGGCGGAAACGTCCTGAAGCTTACGACGGCGCGCTGGTACACACCCTCCGGTCGTTCGATCCAGAAGGACGTTGCCGATCAGCTGGCCCGCGTCGAAGACGGCGTGATTACGGTCCACGGCGACTTCGCCGAGCGCCCCGAGGTGGCCGGAAAGCCACGATTCCAGTCTTCAGGGGGGCGGATCATTCTTGGGGGTGGCGGAATCGTGCCGGACCTCTGGGTCCTTCAGGACACGCTGACCCGCGATGAACGGGAAGCGTTCCGGAAGTTCTATGCGGGCGACGACGACTTTGTCCCGGCTCTCCAGAACTGGGCCGTCCAGTACCTGCAGGAACATCCCTCCCTGGAACCCGGGTTCCGCATTACCGACGCCGATCGGTCGAGCTTCCACGCGGCGTTGCTGGAGCGGGGCGCGGACATCACCCTCGGCGATCTGCTCAAGGCCCGACGCTACGTGGATTTCCTTCTGGGACGTGAGATCGCGCTGCAGGCGTGGGACGACAAGGGCATGTTCGAGCAAATCGCGGGGACGGACGCGCAGCTTCGGAGGGCGGTTGGCCTTCTCCTTGCGGCCCGCGACCAGAGTGATCTTTTCACGTTTGCCCCTATCCTCTTTGGGGACACTCGTCCGGGTGATGTCGGGCCACCTGCCCGGGATGATCCTTCCCGCTGACGCCGGCGGCCGTCGAGCGAACGGCCCGTCCAGCCATGGAGGCGCCCCCTCCATGGCGGCAGGATACACCTTGTGAAGTCGGAAGGGCGGTCTCTGGAGGTTCAGGTCAGGAGGGGGTGCGTGGTCGAATCGAGGCACACCGTGCATGCCGTCGTTGCCGACCACAACGGGCGCACCGTCCGAAGTTGGGGTGACGATCGCCGGGCCACCCTCCTGCGATCGGCGGCGAAACCCTTTCAAGCCCTGCCGCTGGTCGCGGACGGGGCCGCCCACCACTTCGGTATCACGGGAGAGGAGATTGCTCTGTGTTGCGGGTCGCACAACTCGGAAGAACGTCACCTGAGTGCGGCGAGCTCGATCCTCGCAAAGGCGGGGGTACCGGAGGAGCTGCTCGTGTGCGGTCCCCATACCCCCCTTCTGGCGGCCCGCGCCGAGGCGCTGGCTGCCGCCGGGACACGTCCGACGCCCATCATGAGCAATTGCTCGGGCAAGCACGCGGGGATGCTGGCGCTCGCCGCCTTCCACGGGTGGCCGCTGGACGGATACGAGACTCCCGCCCACCCCGTGCAGGCGCGCATGGTTCGTGAGGTGTCCCGTTGGACGGGCACGGATCCGGCCGACATGCGGAGCGAAGTGGACGGGTGCGGCGTGCCCACGTTCACCATTCCGCTCGCGGACCTGGCCCGGGGCGCAGCGCGCCTGGCCGTCTCCGGGAGGGCCGAAGGGGCACCTCGCCGCGTGATTCGAGCCATGGTCGATCACCCCTTCATGGTGGCGGGCACCGGGCGTCCATGTACCCGGCTGATGGAGGAGGAGCGGGGGCGCGTATTCGCCAAGGTCGGCGCGGAAGCCGTGTACATGGCGGGTGACCTGGACCGGGGACTGGGGGTCGCGCTCAAGATCGAGGACGGGGCGTGGCGGGCCGCTCCGCCGGCCCTCATGGCGGTACTGGATCGCGCCGGGATCCTGTCGCGGAGCGCCCGGGAAGCGTTGCTGGCCGACTTCGTGGAGCCTGTCGTGACCAACACGCTGGGCAACGAGGTGGGCCGAATCACGGTGGAGGAGTGCACGTGTTCATAGATTCCGTCGAGATCGAAGTTGAAGGGGGCAGGGGCGGGTCGGGCTCCGAGGCGTTCCGGCGCGAAAAGGGAGTCCCGCGGGGCGGCCCTGCCGGGGGCGACGGGGGCAGCGGCGGGGACGTGGTTCTCGTGGCTGATGACTCTCTGACGACGCTCAGCGACTACCGCTACAGACGGCACCACCGCGGAGAGCGGGGCCGGCACGGCGAAGGCTCCAACCGAACCGGAAGAAGCGGCAGCGACCTGGAGCTCAGGGTGCCGCCCGGCACGCTCGCGGTGGACAGTGAGCAGGGCGAGGTGCTGGGAGAGCTGCTTGGGACCGGGGACCGGCTGGTCGTGGCCCGGGGTGGTCGCGGTGGCAGAGGGAACGTGCGCTTCGCGTCGGCGACGCACCAGGCGCCGCGCCGCTGGGAGCCGGGTGGGGAGGGGGAGCATCGCCTGGTGCGGCTGGAACTCAAGCTCCTCGCCGATGTGGGGCTGGTGGGCGAACCCAATGCGGGAAAGTCCACGCTGTTGTCCCGGATCAGCCAGGCCAGGCCGAAGATCGCCGACTATCCCTTCACGACGCTGACCCCCAACCTGGGCGTGGTGGAGTTGCCGGACTTCCGCTCCTTCGTGGTTGCCGACATCCCGGGCATCATCGAGGGGGCACACGAGGGCAAGGGGCTGGGCCACCGTTTCCTGCGCCACATCGAACGGACCCGGGCCCTGGCGATCCTGCTGCCGGTGGACGACGAGGATCCCGCCACGACGCTGGCGGGGCTGCGCAAAGAGCTGGAGAGGTACTCTCCCGGCCTCGCGGCGCTTCCGTTCGCGGTGGTGTTCTCCAAGATGGACCTGCACCCGGCCGGGACGGACCCGCCGCAGGTGGACGCGCCCGGTGCCTGGGGTACATACCCGGTCAGCGCTGTAACGGGCCAGGGAGTGGGCGGCTTGTTGGAAGGGTGCTGGGGGCAGTTGCGTGCTTCGCGGCACGCCATGGAGCAGGCGGACGACGAATGGTAGGCCTCCCGAACCCTCACGGCAGGCGGATCGCACAGCCCGCGTACGCCGCGCTCACCCTCCGGGGGCTGCCCGGCGTTGGGCCCGTACGATTCCGCTCCCTGGTCGACCGCTTCGGGACCCCGTCGGCCGCCCTCGCGGCGCCCGCCCCGGAGTTCTCCGAGTTGGCGGGGCAGAGCGCCGAGGCCGCGCGGCATGGGAACGCGCCCGCCCGGCGGGCCCGGGACGTCATCGGGCGATGTGAGGCCGCCGGGATCGCCCTGCTGGTGTACGGGGCCCCGGAGTACCCCGCCACGCTCAACGACCTGAGCGGGCCGCCCTCCGTGCTCTTCGCCCTGGGGCGGACCGAGTTGCTGCGGGGTCCGTGCGTTGCCGTCGTGGGGTCTCGCCGCGCGACCGCCTACGGCCGCCGCATCGCCCGCCGGATGGGGGCGTTCCTTGCGGGGCAGGGCCGGTGCGTGGTGTCGGGGATGGCCATGGGGGTTGATGCCGAGGCGCATCGCGGCGCGCTGCCCGGGCCAACCGCGGCCGTTCTCGGATCAGGGGTGGACGTGGCGTCGCCGCCCCGCAACTCGGCGCTGTACCGCAACATCGTCGAGCAGGGGGTGGTGGTTTCGGAGTACGCGCCGGGGGTCCGGCCCGAACCCCATCACTTTCCGGTGCGCAACCGGATCATCGCCGCGCTGGCCCGCGACACGGTCATCGTCGAAGCGTCGCGCCGCAGCGGAGCCCTGATCACCGCAGGCGCCGCCCTCGACCTGGGTCGCGAAGTCCACGCCGTGCCGGGCCCCATCGACCGTCCCACCAGTGAGGGCACGAACCGGCTCATCGCGGATGGTGCCGGCGTGATCTTCGACGCGGGGCCCGAGAACCCGTTCGCGTGCGACGAGACCCTTCCCGATGAGCCGGAATTGCGCGCCCTGTTGTCGGCAATCCCGGCGGTGCCGGTCACGGTGGAGGAGGTCGCGCTTGCGACGAGCCGGCCCGTGGAGGAGGTTTCGACGTCGCTCATGGTGCTGGAAATCAGGGGATACCTGACACCGACCCGCGACGGCCGGGTGATGCGGACGCCGGGAAGGAGGGGGCACGCGGTCCGGGAGGGGGTCGCACGGTGACGGTTCCGGAGATCACCAACGTGTATGTTCACGCACCCTTCTGCGCGCGCCGGTGCTGTTACTGCGACTTCGCAGTGGATGTGAACCGGAAGCCGGACGGAGCGCGCTGGCTGGCTTCGATACACAAGGAATACGACACCTTGCAGTCTTCGGGCGAGGCTCCGATCGCCGGGTCGATCGACACCCTGTATGTAGGAGGGGGCACCCCGTCGGTTCTGGAACCCCGGTTCATCGCGGGGCTGCCCGGTGTGATCGGGTACGACCGGATGGCCGGCCCGGAGCTGGAGTGGACGGTGGAGGCCAACCCGGAGTCGTTCACGGGAAGCACGGCCCGGGAGTGGGCGGCGGCGGGTGTGAATCGCGTATCCCTGGGGGTCCAAAGCTTCGACCTGGGCGCGCTGAAATGGATGGGCCGCCTCCACTCCGCCGGGGACGTCGCCGCAGCCGTGCACCGGGCCGCAGCGGCAGGGATCGCCAACCTTTCGGTCGACCTGATCTTCGGGCTTCCCGACACGGTGTCACGAAGCTGGGCAGACGATCTGGCGCGCGCGCTGGAGCTGAACGTACCTCACATTTCGCTGTACGGACTCACGGTGGAGAAGGGTACGCCCCTTCACCGCGCCGTAGGGGAGGGACGAGCACCGATGCCTGCCGAGGGGCGTTACCGTGACGAGTATCTCCTCGCAGCGGAGACACTCGTCGCGGAGGGGTACGAACACTACGAGGTTTCCAACTTTTCCCGGCCGGGATTCAACTCCCGCCACAACCGGGCCTGTTGGGAGTCCGCACCCTACCTTGGCCTGGGCAACGGGGCTCACAGCTATCATGCAGGACGACGCTGGTGGAACGTCCGCGACTGGTCCGAGTACGCCGGGCAGGTTGCGCGCACCGGGAGCGGCCGGGCTGTGATCGAGGTGCTCAACGAGGAACAGTCCCGACTGGAAACCCTCTGGTTGGGACTGCGCACCGCCGCGGGAGTGGACACTGCAGCTCTGGGTGCGTCGGCCACCCCGGTTCTGAACAGCTGGGAGGTCCGGGGCCTGGCTTTCCGCGCGAATGGTCGGACCCGCCTTGCCGCCGAGGGCTGGCTGATCCTGGACGACCTTACGCTGGAACTCGAACAGGTTCTGAGCGGCTGAAACCGGGTGGGCCGGCGGGCCTTCGGCCGTGAAGACAGTTGACGGCGACGCCGTACAGGAGATTTTCAAGTACCCGGGGCATCAAGAGGCAGACGGTTCATCATGGGATTGCGGCGCGGCAACGATGACGATTCGCTTTCAAGACGGGAGCGCAGTGTTCTTGAGGCGGTCGTGCGCACCTACGTGGAGACCGCCGAGCCGGTGGGGAGCCGCACACTGGCGCGCCGATACAATTTCGGCGTTTCTCCTGCCACGATCCGCAACACCATGGCGGATCTGGAAGATGAAGGCTACCTGACCCACCCGCACACCTCTGCGGGCAGGGTGCCCACGGATCTCGCGTACCGGTTCTTCGTAGACAGGGTTGTCCGTCCCGAATCACTGACCGTTGCCGAGAGAGGCCTGATCGAACAGGAGCTCGGCACCGGCGAGTCGACCCTCGAACGAATCCTCCGCAACGCCACCCGGGCACTGGGGATGCTGGTCAACGAACTCGGAGTCGGCTCGGTGCCCCAACTCGACACCGCACGCATGGAGAAGATCGATCTGATCCGGGTGTCGTCGAGCAAGGTGCTCATGGTCGTCACGGTTCACAGCGGAATGGTGCGTACGGTGTATGTGGACCTCCCGGGGGATGTGCCTGTCGATGTCCTGGAAGGGCTTGAGCGGGTGCTGAATGAACGGCTCGCCGGACTGACATTCCTGGAAATCCGCCGCTCGTTCGGAAAACGTCTGCGCGATGCGGTGGAGGATCCGGTCGCGCAGGACATCCTCAACATCTTCGTCGAGTCGAGCGACGACTTCTTCGCCCCCGTTCCCGCTGCCCGGGATCAGGTTGTTCTCGGGCGGACCTCGGCCATCGCGGCACAGCCCGAGTTCTCGACCAACGAGCGTCTGCGCGACCTCATCGCGCTGACCGAACAGAAGGACTTGCTGGCCCGCGTTCTGGGGACGCGGGTCACACGGGGAGGTCCCTACGTCACCATCGGCGGCGAGCACGTCCCCGAGCTGGCCGGGTTCACCCTGGTCACGTCCGGATACCGGCTCGGGGGACTCCGCGGGATCGTCGGAGTGATCGGGCCCACGCGCATGCCGTACGAGAAGGTGATCGCGATCGTGGACTACACTTCGTCCCTTGTCACTCGCATGCTGGAGCCCTGAAGCCGGGCGTCCGCGCTCAAGGATACATGGCCGACTACTACACATTGCTCCGTGTTCCGCGGAACGCGAGCCAGGAAGAGATCAAGAAGGCGTACCGCAAGGTCGCTCTGGAGCACCACCCCGACCGGAACGCCGGGTCCAGGGACGCGGAAGAACGCTTCAAGGAAGTGACGAAGGCGTACGAGGTGCTGAGGGATCCGGAGAGACGGGCCCGGTTTGATCGCTATGGCGAGGAAGGGTTGCGCGGACAGCGGGGCTTCGGAGGCGGTTTCGACTTCTCCGACGCGCTTGAGGTTTTCATGCGTGACTTCGGGAACTTCGGGGGCTTTGAGAGCCTCTTCGGTGGGCGTCGGGCGGCCAACCGGCCCGTGCGCGGGAAGTCGTTGCGGCTGACGCTTCCGCTGACGCTGAAGGACGTCCGCAAGGGTGTCAGCAAGAAGGTCCGCGTGGCTGTTCTCGATCTTTGCGATTCCTGCCGGGGGACCGGCGTGAAGGACGGCGCGCGGCCATTGCCGTGCCCTACCTGCGAGGGGGTCGGGGAAGAACGCCGCGTCGAGCGTTCCGTGTTCGGGCAATTCGTGAGCGTGGCACCCTGTCGCCGGTGCAGTGGCGAGGGCACGGTGATCGTCGACCGCTGCGGGACGTGCCACGGAGAGGGGCGCACCCGCGTCGAGCGCGAAATCGACGTGGAGGTGCCGCCTGGCGTCTCGTCCGAGAACTACATCACGCTGCGGGGGGAGGGGAATGCCGGTCCGCGGGGCGGTCCGCGCGGCGATATCGTCGTCCTCCTCGACGTTGCCGAAGACGCGCGGTTGACCCGTGACGGGAACGACCTCATCGCGGACCTTCCCGTGACCTTCAGCCAGGCCGCGCTCGGAGGACAGCTGTCTGTTCCAACGGTGGACGGCCGGACCAGCGTGGATATTCCGGCGGGGGTCCAGAGCGGAGAAGAGATCCGGATCCGGGGAGAGGGGCTTCCCGATCTGAATAGCAGGCGAAACGGGGATCTGGTGGTTCGTGTGGCGGTCTGGGTGCCGGACCACCTCACATCCGAGCAGGAGCGTATCATTCGCAAGCTGGGTGCGGTCGAGGATCCCCCTCCGGAGAGGATCGATCCGTCGGCCCGCCGAGGATTCTGGTCCAGGGTCAAGGAGGCGCTGGGGTAACTCTACCGCCGCCTGTCCGCCGCACATAGCCGCCGGGCGCGCTCGGCCTTGATCATCCAGCGGCTCACGCTGATCCGACACGTCGGGTCCAGTTCTGCAGCCAGGGCGGCGAGGCCATGCCAGAGCCGGTTGGCAAGCCCGTCCCGATACGGTGCGTCCTCCGGGTCCATGAGGATGATCCAGCTCTCCAGCGGCTGGGTCCCTTCGTTCTCCACCAGCTCGTCCGTGCGCACCTGCAGCAGCATCAGTCGCTCTTCAGACTCCTCCACCAGGAGCCGGAGCGCCTCCGTCGTCAGGACAATGGCGGGGCGACACCGACGGAGTTCGACTCCGAGCCGATCCGCGGGCAGTGCCCCCGGACCGACTCTGCGAAGGACATCGACGACACATTGCGTTGTTCGCACCATTGGGCTCGACCTCGCTTCCCGCTGTGGGTTCATGGTAGCTGCCCGGACAGGAGTCACCGCGCAATGATCCGGCGCTGCATCACCACGGACTGCGCAGGTACGGTACCCGGTCTTTCGGGGGCATCATATGGCTGGATGGGACCACCTTTCGGGCGGATGGTGTGGCCGCCGGTGTCTTTGGCCATATTCAGAGGGATGACGGGAGCTGGAGGGACACACGGAGGTACCGTTGAAAGCGTCACTGGAGGACACGTTGAGATCGGATCTGGCGCGGGCGCGCCGGGCTCGGGACAAGGAGCGCACCCTGGTCCTGTCCACCACGCTGGCGGAGGTCCACAATCGTGAGATCGAGGTGGGTTCGGCTCTGGACGATGAAGGTGTCCGGAACGTCCTTGCCCGAGCGATCAAGCAGCGCCGCGCCGCCGCCGAACAGATGACCAACGGCGGCCGGCCGGAGCTGGCCGCGAAGGAACGGAGTCAGGCGAAGGTCCTCCAGGACTACCTCCCTCCCGAACTGTCGGCCGATGAAGTACGGGGATGGGTTCGCGAGATCATCGAGGGAGGTGCGGGTCACATGGGTGGGGTCATGTCCGCGCTCATGCCACGGATCCGCGGCCGCTTCGACGGCAGGAGCGCGTCTCGAATCGTCCGGGAGGAGCTGGGCGGCTCATGACGGGACCTGACCGGCCCGCGGGCTACTGAGCCGATGACGCGCCGCGCTCTCCAGGTCCTCGAGTTCGGGCGAGTCCTGGAGTACGCCGCCGGCTTTGCCTCCACCCCCGCAGGACGCGAGGCCGTGCTGGCCATGAGGCCTGCCCGGGAGCGGGGGACCGTCCGGGATCGCCTCGCGGCCGTCGACGAGACGGGCCGCTTTCTCGCCGAGACGGACGAATGGGTGTTCCCCGACCTGCCCGACGCTGTCGTGGCGGTCAGGAGGCTCGCCGTGGACGGTTCGGTCCTTTCGCCCCGGCAACTGGCCGAAGTCGGCGGACTGTTGGCTGCGGGCGCCGCGTTGCTCCGTTCACTGAACCGGCAGACCGTCCCACAGTTCCCGACCCTCGAGGCTCTGGGAGCCCGACTCCTCGCCGAGCCGCGTCTCGAAGCGACCCTTCGCCGCTCCGTCGATGCCGAGGGATCCGTCCTGGACGGCGCGAGCCGCGAACTCGGGCGCATCCGTGGCCAGCTAACCGGCGCCCACAATCGCGTGGTGGCTCACCTGGAGCGATTTCTCGAGGGCGTCGGTGATCGCCACCGGGTGCCGGACGCGTCGGTCACCATCCGGGAAGGCCGGTACGTGATCCCCCTGCGCCGCGAAGGGAAGAGGACGGTGGGGGGGTACGTCCACGACGAATCCTCCTCGGGTGCCACGGTGTTTGTCGAGCCGCCCTCGGCGATCGAGATGATGAACCGCGTGCGTGAGCAGGAGAGGGCCGAGACGAGGGAGATCGACCGAATCCTGCGGGAGCTCTCGGACCGCTGCCGTCCCCTGGCCGGTGGGTTGGCCGATTCGCTCGCGGCACTGACGGAGATGGACAGGCGGGTGGCGCTGTCCCGCGCTGCCAGCCGTTGGGAGGGGTGCGTACCGGAAATGACCGAGGGGCCGCTCCGCATCCGCGGTGGACGCCATCCGCTGCTTGTCGCGGCGGGCATCGACGCGGTCCCTTTCGACATCGAACTCGGCGACGGAGAGGGCGTCGTGGTTGTGACCGGGCCCAACACCGGCGGCAAGACGGTCTTCCTCAAGTCGGTGGGGCTCGTGGCGGCACTTGCCCAGTCGGGGGTGATCCCCCCGGCGGGCCCCGGCACCCGCCTTCCCGTCTTCGATTCCTTCTTTGCCGATGTGGGTGACGAGCAGTCGATCTCCGACAGCCTTTCGACCTTCTCGGCGCACCTGCGCAACCTGCAGGAGGTGCTGGAGGTCGCCGGGCCGCGCTCCCTGGTCCTCATCGACGAGCCCGGCGCGGGCACCGATCCCAAGGAGGGGGAGGCCCTGGCGCGTGCCCTCATCGAGACGCTCGCGGAGCGCGGCTGCACGGCGGTGGTGACCTCGCACCTGGGGGGCCTCAAGCGTCTTGCGGGCGAAGGCAGCCGCATCGTGAACGCCTCGTTGCACTTCGACGGTGAGCGTCTCGCGCCCACCTACCGCTTCACGAAGGGGCGCCCCGGGCGCAGCTACGGCCTCGCGATCGCGCGCGGCCTGGGATTCCCGGACGAGGTGCTGGACCGCGCCGAGTCGTATCGGGATACGAGCGAAGCCCGGCTGGACGACCTCCTGGAGAGCCTCGAAAGGAAGGAGAAGCAGGTCGCGCGCCTCCTGGCGGAACTCGCCGGAGAGCGGAAGCGCACCGCCGTTCTGGGCTCCGAGTTGGAGGCCCGGGCGGCGGAGCTGCGCCGGTCGGAGAGGGAACACACAGCGCGCGCCAGGAGGGAGGCACGCCTTATGCTGCTCGACGCGCGCGCGGAGGTGGAGGCCGCCATCGCGGAGCTCGCCGACCGCGTGGAGATCGGGGAGTCCCTGGAGGAAGCATCCCGCCGGGCGCGACGCACGGTCGAGGTGGCGGCCCGGGCACTGGAAGTCCCGTCCGGTGGCGTGCCGGGCCACGATCCGGATCCGGACGCGAGGATCGAGCCGGGCATGAAGGTGCTCATGGTGGATTCCGGTGCACGGGGCAGGGTGGTCGCCGTGGAAGGAGACCGGGTGGTGGTCACGGTCGGGGGGATCCGCATTAAGGTGGCGCCGCGATGGCTCGCGGTGGAGGGGGACGGGGGCGACGGGCAGGGAGCCGGATCCGGGAAGCGCGAGTCGATCCGTCCCGCTCATGGCGGAGGTGGCTGGACCGCGCCCCGCATCGACCCGGTCACAGAGCTGGACCTGCGCGGCCAGCGCGTCGACGAAGCCGAGACCTCCCTTGCGCGTGCGCTGGACGCGGCGTCGGTCGCGGACCTGCGCGAACTCCGGGTCATCCACGGCAAGGGGACCGGTGCCTTGCGCGAGCGTGTGGCCGAAGTTCTCGGCCGCGACTCCCGGGTCGAGCGCTTCCGGGCGGGCAAGCCGGGCGAAGGCGGGTACGGGGTCACCGTGGCGAGGATCCGGTAGCATGATTCCCGACGACGTGGTCGAGGAGGTGCGGGCCCGCGCCGATATCGTCGGAGTCATCGGCGAGTTCGTCCAGCTCAAGAAGGCCGGCAGGGAATTCAGGGGACTGAGCCCCTTCAAGAAGGAGAACACCCCCTCCTTCTACGTGATTCCGGCCAAGGCGTTTTTCCACGACTTCTCTTCCGGCGAGTCCGGGGACGTCTTCTCGTTCCTGATGAAGCACCAGGGCATGAGCTTCGTGGATGCCGTCAAGTTCGTGGGCGCGCGTAGCGGGGTGGAGGTTCGCGAGGTCGGGAAGGGAAAGGGTCGCGACGACCCCTGGCGGCCGTACTACGAAGCGACCGCGCACGCCGGAGCCTTCTTCAAGGAGCGTCTGTGGGAGTGGGAGGGCGGCCGCGCCGCCCGCGACTACCTGGAGGGACGCGGAATCGGGCAGGAGGCGGGGGAGCGCTTCGGGCTCGGCTATGCGCCGGACGAGTGGGGAGCCTTCCGCGAGGCCGCGTCGGTCCACGGCCTCGACGAAGGCATACTGCTGGAATTGGGGCTCCTGAAGAAGAGCGAGAAGGGCGGCGACCCCTACGACGCTTTCCGGAACCGCATCATCTTCCCGATCGAGTCCGTCAGCGGGCGCGTTCTCGCCTTCGGGGGCAGGCTCCTGGGTCCCACGGGCAAGGGCGCGCCCAAATACCTCAATTCGCCGGAGAGCCCCATCTTCCACAAGGGCGAAATCCTGTACGGCCTCGGATGGGCCCGCAACCACATCCGCCGGGGCGAGTCCGTTCTTGTCGTGGAAGGCTTCATGGACGTGGTGTCGCTCGCGGCGGTGGATATCCGGAACGTGGTGGCGCCACTGGGAACCGCCCTGACGGAATCACACGCCCGCCTTGTGAAGCGCTACACAACCCAGGTGCGCCTGCTCTTCGACAGCGACCCGGCCGGGCTCCGCGCGACCTTTCGGGCCGCCGACACCCTCCTCCGCGAAGGGCTCCACGCTTCCGTCGTGACGCTCCCCGACGGCGAGGACCCCGACTCGGTGGCCCGCTCCGGAGGCGCGGAGGCGGTGCGGGGTTTCGTGGCTCAGGCCGTCGATGTTCTGGACCGCAAGATCGCGATCCTCGAAGAGCACGACTACTTCGGTTCGATCGAGAAGACACGGCGCGCGCTCGACCGTTTGCTGCCCACGCTGCGGGCGGTCAAGGACCCCAGTTTGCGCGACATCTACCTGACGAGGGTCGCCGGGCGCACGGGGGTGCAAGCGGACACGCTCGAGGCCGAACTGCGCCGGCCGGGGACGAGATACCGGGTGCCGCAGGGGCGAACGCCGCGTCGCCGGTCCACACCGGCCCCCAGATTTCATGGACTGGGACCGGAACGCACGCTGCTGCTCCTGATGACCAAGCACCGGGAGTATGTCGACAAGGTGAGTGAGGGCATCGGCCCCTCGGATTTGGAAGATAGGGTCAAGCGTGTGATCTTCGAGGCATTGATCGCCGACCCGGAGCTCGTGTCTCTGCCGGCGGGCACGATACCGGAGGCCGTCCAGCTCTTCGAGGAACTCATGGCCGATCCGGAGACGCTGGCGTCTCCCGAACAGGTGCTGGCCAGCGCGGTGTCGGCGATCGAGACCAACGGAGACAACCGGCGCCGCGACTCGCTGCAGGATGAGATTCGGCGGACTCCGGAGGGACCGGAACAGAAGCGGCTGGTAAGAGAATTGGAACGGTTGACGAAAAAGACGGGCGGCCGAACGCCGGATTGGCGGAGGTCCGCAAGGACGATGCGCGACATCGGAAGAGCTCATAGAGAGGGGGAAGCACCAAAGTGACCGCCGACAACGGCCCAATCTCAACCCGGCTGCTGCAGCTCCAGATCATCGATCGGGACCTCCGCAAGACCCGGGAACGAATCGATTCCTACGGGCCGCTGCTGGATGCTGTCGAAGCACCGGCCCAGCGCCTGGCCGTAGATGTCGAGGTCACCGCGACCAAGGTACGTGAGTTGCATCTGGAGGAACGTCGGTTGCGACTTGCGGCCGAGGAAAAGCGGGTGCGGGTGCAGCGGCTGGAGGAGCGACTCAATATGGTCCGAACGGTGCGTGAGGAGGCGGCGGTGCAGGCGGAGCTGGGGCTCATACGCCGGGCCCTCGATCAGGAAGAGCAGGAGGTCGTGAGCCTGCTCGACCAGGTCAGCCGTTTTGAAGGGCGGCTGTCGGACCAGCGGGAGGCGATGGAGGAGGCGCGCGCAGTGGCGGAGCCGCGCCGGAACGACCTTCTGGGCGAGCAGGAGGTGGCCCGCTCCGACGTCGAATCGATGGAGTCGCGGCGTCGTGATTTCGCTTCCAGAGTCGACCCGCGATACCTCCGCGTGTACGACAACCTGATTCAGGGAGGGCGCCGTATCGCTGTGGCGCCCATGACCGAGGACGGTGCCTGCGGATCCTGCTTCTCCCTGATCCCCCTGCAGATCCAGAACGAGATCCGTGAGAGTGCGCCGCTGGTGCGTTGCGAAGCCTGCGGGGTCATCGTGACCGCACCCGCCCCCGGGGAGGAAGCCGGTAACGGCAACTGGGATACGGTGGACGCGTCGCCCGACCGTTGAGCCTCTCCCGGGGGCCCCGTCCCCAGTGGACGCTCGGTACTCCGCCGGATCCGCGGGTCGTAAGGACCCTTCAGCGCACCCTGAACCTGCCGGCTCCCCTGTGCAGACTGCTGGCGATCAGGGGACACGAGGCGCCCGAGGCGGCCAAGTCGTTCCTCCGTCCCCTCCTGACTTCGCTTCACGAGCCCGGCCGGCTCCTTGACGGCGATGTCGCGGCCCGGCGTCTGGCGCGCGCGATTTCCGACAACGAAGTCGTGGTGGTCCATGGGGACTACGACATGGACGGTATCGCGGCGGCGGCGTTGCTGACCCTCTGGATCCGTGCCCTGGGGGGCAGGGCCGAGGCGATCGTCCCCGACCGGAAGCGGCACGGCTACGATCTCTCCGCCGCGGGCGTGGCCCGGGCCGCGGCTCTCGGTGCGAAGGTGCTCGTCACGGTGGACTGCGGGATCGTCGCCCTGGATCCGGTGCGGCGGGCCGGGGAGGCGGGGATGGACGTGATCGTCTCGGATCATCACACCCCTGGCCCCGTGCTTCCCGCGGCGCACGCGGTCGTCAACCCCAACCGGGCCGATTGCCCCTACCCCAACAAGCATCTGTGCGGCGCCGGCGTCATCTTCAAGGTGGGCCAGCTCGTCGCCCGCATGCTGGGCCGCCCGGCCCAGGAAAGCTGGCAGTATCTGGATCTGGTGGCGCTGGCGACGATCGCCGACCAGGTGGCGCTGCAGGGAGAGAACCGGGTGCTGGCCCGCTACGGCCTCCGAGCCCTGGCGGACACGTCGCGACCGGGCCTGCGAGCGCTCATGGAGAGCGCGGACGTCGGGGCCGGGAAGCGCGTGGACTCGGCGGCCGTTGCCTTCAGTCTGGCTCCGCGCATCAACGCGGCGGGCCGCGTCGGCGACCCGGCGGATGCGCTCCGCCTCCTCCTCACCATGGATCCGACCGAAGCGCGCGCCCTGGCCACGACCCTGGAGGCCAACAACAGCGCGCGCAAGGAGGTGGAACGGCGCACCACGGAGGAGGTGTTCGCCGCGCTGGAAGGGAGCTGTGACCCGGCCCGTGACCGCGGGCTCGTGGTCGCGGGAGACGGGTGGCACCCCGGGGTGATCGGCATCGTCGCGTCCAGGGTGGTGGAACGCTTCCACCTGCCCGCGGTCGTGATCGCGCTGGACGATGAACGGGGGCGCGGGAGCGCGCGGTCCATCCCCGCGTTCGACCTATACGGCGCCATCACGGAGTGCGCCGAGCATCTGGACCGCTTCGGCGGCCACCACCAGGCCGCGGGGATGGACATCACCCGGGATCGCGTCGCCGCCTTCCGCGACGCCTTCCAGGCCGTGGCCCGTCACCGGTTGGGCACGGCGGAGCCGAGGCCGGTGCTCGCCGCGGACACCGAGATCGCGCTGCATGAGGTGGACCTCGAACTCAACCACTACCTGAGCTACCTCGGTCCCTTCGGCCGGGAAAACCCGGATCCCGTCTTCGTCACCCGCCGGGTCCGCGTCGCGGCTCCTCCGCGCGTGCTGAAGGGGGGGCACCTCAAGTTTCGCATGGTCGGGGACGGGAGAGAGAGCCGCAAGCCAGGCCGTCGGCCGGTGTCGCTGAACGCCATCGGATTCGGCCTCGCCGACAAGCTGCCTGTCGATTCGCTGCAAACCGGTCCGGTGGACGTGGCGTTCACTCTCCTCGAGAATACCTTCAAGGGCGCCACGAAGGTCGAGGCAAGGGTCCTGGACCTCAGGCCGGCCGAGTGAGGTGCGGCCCCGTCGACAACCCGGAAGGAGGCGCACATGCGAATCATCGCGGGGAGGTGGAGAAGCCGACGGCTGGCTCCCGTACGCGGGCGGGCGGTGAGGCCCACGACCGACCGCGTGCGCGAGGCGTGGATGTCGATCGTGAGCGAGCGTCTGCACGGGGCCGAGGTGGTTGATCTCTTCGCGGGGTCGGGAGCGCTCGGTCTGGAGGCGCTGAGCCGTGGCGCCGCCCGCGTCACCTTCGTGGAAAAGAGCCGCGGGGCGATCCGGGTGCTGGAGCGGAACATCCGCACTCTGGGCGCTGGCGAGGCCGCGAGCGTGGTTCAGGGAGACGCTCTGGCCCACCTGCGCGCGGTCGACCCGCTCCGCTACGACCTTGCCTTCGCCGATCCCCCGTACGACCGTGGCTACGCCTTCAAGCTTCTTTCCGCCTACGGGCGCAGTCCCTTTGCGCGTGAGCTCTGGGTTGAGCACCACGCAAAAGAACGGCTCCCGGGGGATGTGGACGCTGAGCAACGCCGGTACGGCGACACCACCCTCACGGGCGTGACCACGGACCGCCGCCATTCCCGGCGCGGCCCGGAGTCGAGCCCCGGAATGCCACGAGGTGGCTTCTGATGACGAACTCCCGCCCCATCGTCGCGGTGTACCCGGGCTCCTTCGACCCGGTGACGCTTGGCCACGAGGACGTGGCGCGCCGCACCCTGCGTTTCTGCGACCGCCTGGTCGTCGCCGTCTCCGAGGCGTCCACCCAGGAGAAGCGGCACCTGTTTCCGGTCGCCGAGCGGCTCGAAATCATGAAAGAGGTCTTCGCAGGCAACCCGAGGGTCGAATGCGTCTCCTTTTCCGGCCTCCTCGTCGAGTTCGCCGCGGAGGTGGGGGCCCTGTTCATCATCCGCGGGCTGAGGGCCGTCTCGGATTTCGACTATGAATTCCAGATGGCTCAGATGAACCGGGAGTTGCGGGGCGATGTGGAGACCCTCTTCCTGACGCCGGACATCCACTACTCCTTCCTCTCCGCTTCGCTGGTGCGGGAGGTCGCGGCCCTTGGGGGTGATGCGAGCACCTTCGTTTCGGCCCCGGTGCTGGAGCGGATGCGGCGACGCTTTGCGGACCCCGGGTCCGCGTGAGACGCGGGGCCTTCACCCGCCATCTGGAGACGCGAGCCGGACGTCTCATGCGCAGGATCGCCCTCCCCGAGGCGGGGGACCCCCGGGTTGTCGAGGCTGCGGCCCACCTGGCCCGGCGCTCGATCGTCCGCCCGGTGCTCGTCGCGGACGCGGCTGCCGCAACCTCTCTTCCGGCTCCCCGCGAAGCCGGGGTCGAGATCGAAGTGGCCACCGATGCCCCGCCGCTCCACCGCGCCGTGGAGATGCTCAACGACGGGTCGGTGGACGGGGTGGTCGCCGGGGCGGTGCATACCTCGGCCGACGTGATCCGGGCGGGGTTGCGGCTGGTGGGACTCAGGCCGGGCGTGCGGACCCTGTCATCGTGCTTCTTCATGGAGGTGGACGACTTCCGTGGCCATGGCGCCGAAGTGCTGACCTTCACCGACGCCGGCGTGGTGACCGACCCGGATCCGGGCCGGCTGGTCGAGATCGCCAGGGAGGCGGTCCGGGTTCGGCGCCGGGTGGTGGGCGACGAGCCGCGGGTGGCGTTTCTGTCGTACTCGACACGGGGCAGCGCGGGAGGCAAGTCGGTCAGGCGGGTCAGAGATGCGGTCGGCCGCTTCCGGGAGGCATGTCCGGAGGTGGTCGTGGACGGCGAGCTGCAAGCCGACGCGGCCCTGATTCCGGGGGTGGCGCGCACCAAGGCGCCCGGCTCCCTGGTTGCGGGGGAGGCAAACGTCCTGGTCTTCCCCGGCCTCGACGCCGGCAACATCGCGTACAAGTTGGTGCAGAGGCTCGCCGGGGCCTTGGCGCTGGGGCCCATCCTGCAGGGGCTGAAGGCACCCCTCAACGACCTTTCCCGCGGGGCATCGACGGAGGACATCGTGTACGTTGCCGCAATCACGGCACTGATGGCCGACGGAAGCCATTATGTACAATAGTTGTGTACATAATGTACATTTTGTTTGTACACATTTACCAGGGCACTTCCTGCGCCTTATGTTCGTAGGGCCATTCGCCATCCTCGGATACCGTGCAGTTCCTTCGCCCCTTCACTGTGAGAGCCATGTCCTTCAACCTGAGAAGAGTCGCTGACGTCACCGTGGTCGAAGTCGACGGACAACTCATCGTCGGAAACCGCCAGGATCTGAAGCAGCAGGTTCTGGCCGAACTTGAGCGCGGCGCCCGGAGCTTCGTCATCGACTTCGCGCGGACCGGCTACATCGATTCGTCGGGGCTCGGCGTGCTGGTAAGCCTGTCCAAGAGGATCCGCGAGGCGGGCGGCGAGCTGCGGCTGACGTCGCTGAACGAGGACCTGCGAACCCTCTTCGAGCTGACCAAACTCCACACGCTCTTCGAGATTTGCACAACGCTGGAGGAGGCCCTGGCCGGGTAGCAGCCCGTGGAAGAAGTCCCCCCGTCAAAGTCCGTCTTCCACATCCCCAACGACATCGGCGAGATCGAGCGGGCGGTGGATCGCGCGGTGGGGTGCTGCGCCGGTGCCCGCCTGTCCCGCCGGCGTCTTCTCTTCAACTTCCGCGTCGGACTGACCGAGGCCATCTCCAACGCGATTCTTTACGGCAACGCGAACGATCCCGACAGGAAGGTGCGGGTGGAACTGCTCGTCGAGTCGGGCGAGGTGTGTGCCCGGGTCACCGACGAAGGGCCCGGATTCGACCCTGCGGCGGTGCCCGATCCCCGTCTCCCCGAGAACATTCCCAAACCGGCCGGGCGGGGCATCTTCCTCATGCGGGCGCTGATGGACGAGGTGCGCTTCAACGCGGCGGGCAATACGGTCACGCTGATCTTGCGCGAGAAGCCGGACTACCTCCGCGAGCAGAGACGCGCGGGCTCGGGAACAACCCCGCGCCCGGTTCCACCGGAGCCGGTGGCCGCCACGCTGCGGGACTTCCGCGAGGGACTGGGACTGGATGTACGGGCCTGGCGCATCGATGGCCATGAACGGATCCCCGTCTTCCCCGGCGGGCTGCGCGACGCACCGGGGTCCCCTGGCCACCGCTTTCGGGTCGACCTCGACGATGGTTCTGCCATGGAAGTCCAGGTGGACGGCCACGGTCCCGACAGCCCGGTCGCGAAGGTGCTGGAGGCCACCCTCGAACGGGCGTGCGGACTGGTCCGGCAAACAGCCCGGCGCGGGGCCGAACTCTCGGAGCGCCGCGAGGAGATCGGGCTCCTCTACTCGATCAGCGAGACGCTGGCGTCGATCCTGCACCTTGAAGAAGCCGCCCGCCGGATCCTGGAAGAGGTGTCCCGGGTGCTGGGGGTCAAGCGGGGCTCGCTCTGGGTCCACAGCCCGGACGACGACCTGCTGCGCCTCGCTGCGTCCGTGGGAGGCGGCCAGCTGCGCGAATGGATCCCCGTGGCCGACGAGACCTCGATCACGGCCCGGGCCTTCCGCGCGGAACACCCGATCATGGCGGTGGGGGACGAGATGGCCGGCCCCGACGCCGGTGCGAGCCCGGCGAGCGAGAGGGAGAGTTGGCTCTCCGTTCCGGTCCGCTACACGCCGCACACGGGCGCGGCGAGGACGGTGGGAGTGTTGAACCTCATCGGACGCCGCCGCCACGAGGAGTTCACGCCGGGGGACCAGCGGCTCATGGTTGCCGTGGCAAATCAGATCGGCGCCGCCCTGGAGACCAATCGCCTCATTCGGGAGAGCATGGCCCGGGAGCGGGTCTCGCGCGAGATGGAGCTGGCCCACAACCTTCAGATGAAGCTCCTCCCTCCGCTCCCGTCGATCCCGGGGGTGGAAGCGGCGGCTCGCGTGCTTCCCACCGAGTCGGTCGGCGGGGATTTCTATCAGGTCCTTCAGCTCTCGGGCGGCCGTATCGGCGTCATGATCGGGGACGTCTCGGGGCACGGGTTTCCGGCGGCGCTGATCATGGCGCTGGTCATGAGCGCGGCGGCGATCTACGCGGAGGAAGGGGCGCGGCCGGCCACTGTCCTGGAGCATCTGGACCGCGCAATCGGCGACGAACTGGAGTCGACGGAGATGTTCCTCTCCCTCTGCTACTGCGTCCTGTCGCAAGGGGGCGCCGAGATCACCTACTCGAACGCGGGCCACCCCCACGCCTTCGTCGTCGAGCCCGGTGGCGCCGCGCACCGGCTCCTGGCTACCGACCCCCCGATGGGCATCGGCGCGGCCCCCTACGGCGAATCAACGGTACCGTGGACGCCGGGCGAGGATCTGCTCCTCCTCTTCACCGACGGACTATCGGACACACTCGCGCAACTCCGCCGCAGCAGCGGCGAGGAGCTCGTGCTGAGGACCGTCGCCGAGAACCACCGGCGGCCGGTGTCGGAGATCCTTAACCGCCTCTTCGAAATGTCCGTACAGGCGATCCCGTCCATGCCCTCCGACGACCGCACCGCCGTGGTCCTTCGCACCACCTGAGTCCCGGAATGTCACGCCGGCGCCCCAAGCGGTCCCTGGGCCAGAACTTCCTCGTCGACCCCAACCTGCAGCGCAAGATCGCCGGGGCGGTCAGGGCGGACGAAGGAGATCCCGTGCTGGAAATCGGGCCGGGCCGGGGCGCCCTGACCGGTCATCTGGCGGGTCGGGGTGTGGCGCTGACCGCCGTGGAGCTGGACGACGACCTCGCGGCCGACCTTGCGTCCCGCTACGAGGGCGACCCGACGGTGACGGTGGTGCACGGGAACATCCTGTCGCTCGACCTCGCCCCGCTGACCGGGGACTGGGCCCGTACGACGGTCGTGGGCAATATCCCGTACAACATCACCACGCCCATCGTGTTCCGGCTGCTCAGGCTCCCGTATCCGGCGGACATCGTCCTGACCGTACAGGCGGAGGTCGCCGCCCGGATGCTGTCCGGACCGGGGACGCGGACCTACGGCGCCCTCTCGGTGGGGGTGGCGGTGCATGCAACCGCGTCCCGGATCTGCAAGGTCCCCCGATCCGCGTTCCGGCCCGTCCCCAGGGTGGACTCCGCCGCGGTGCGGATTACACCCCGTTCCCCTCCGCCACTGACGCCCGAGGAGGTGGAACGCGTGCGCGTGCTCACGCGAGCGGCCTTCTCCTGGCGCCGCAAACAACTGGGGACGATCCTGTCGCGGCACCCCGATCTGCGCATCCCGCGGGAGACCTGGTCCGGGGTGCTGGCGTCGCGGTCGTTGTCTCCCACCGTGCGTCCCGAGCAGCTGCCACCGGAGGAATTCGTGGCCCTGAGCGGCATGCTTGGCAAAGGATCCGGCGACGTACCGGCCCGCCTGCGTTGACGCTGCCCGCAGGGATGCTAGCTTCAGCTTGTGAACGATTTCACAAACAGAGTCCCCGACGCCACGATTCGGCGCCTTTCTCTGTACCTGAGGTTCCTGGAGGACTTCGAGCGCTCGGGCGTGACCAGCGTTGCCAGCGGTGCCCTCGCCGAGCGCGGAGGGACGACCGCCGCCCAGGTGCGGAAGGATTTGTCGTACCTGGGCTCCTTCGGGAAGCGCGGATTGGGGTATTCGGTCGCCGAACTCACAAGGGTGCTGCGCGGCGTCCTGGGCCTCGACACGGTATGGCGGGTCGCGCTCCTCGGAGCCGGGCGAATCGGCACCGCGCTCTTCGAGTACCAGCCGTTTCGCGCGCGCGGCTTCAACATCACGACCGTCATCGACAACGATCCCCGCAAGGTGGGCACCTGCCTCGGCGACATCAGGATCAGGGGTGAGCACGAGCTTGAGCACGCACTGCGCGAGGATGCCATCGATCTGGTGATCGTCGCGGTCCCGGTGCCCGTTGCGCAGGCGCTGGTCGAGCGCGTTGTCGCGACGGGGATCAAGGCCATCCTCAACTATGCGCCGACCCAGCTCCGCCTGCCGGACGACGTGGCGCTCCGAAACGTGAGCATGCTGGTCGAACTGGAGAGTCTCTCGTACAGTCTGGCACGCCGCCCGGCATGACGGCGAGCCCGGGTCCGCGCTTGCCGCCATGGTCGGCCTCGGTTGCGGCCCGACCGCCCCGGGTCCGGCTCCCTTGACCTCGCTCCAGGGCCGCCGCTCCCTGCTGCAGAGCGCCTGGGCCGCGCTGGAGCGGAGCCCGCTCCGTACCACCGAGCTGGCCCGGGAGGTCCTCGGCCTGAATGGCCATGCGGGCGCGGCCTCCGCCGCCGTCTTCGCGCTGCTGGGAGACGACGACCGTTTCGAGGTCGACGGCGAAGGCGTGTGGAGCCTCCGCGGGGGAGCGCGCCGTCCCGGGTCGCCCCTTTCCCGGCTGTGCTACGCGGTCGTGGATGTCGAGACGACGGGGGGCCGGTACGAGGGCGGCCACCGCATGACGGAGGTGGCCGTGGTGGAGGTGCGGGGCGGGGTGGTGAGCGACCGGTTCGGGACCCTGATACAGCCGGGCCGTTCCGTCCCGTCGCGGATCGCCGGGCTCACCGGGATCACCAACCGGATGCTGGCCGATGCTCCCACCTTCGACGAGATCTCGGAAGAAGTCTTCCGCCGCATCGCGGGCCGTGTCTTCGTCGCCCACAACGCCAGCTTCGACTGGGGCTGGTTGCGGGCCCAGCTGGGGGATGCCCTCGGAGATGTCCCCGACGTGGACCGCCTCTGCACCATCAGCCTGGCGAGGCGTCTCGTGCCGGAACTGCGGCAGCGAAACCTGGACTCTCTGGCGGATTTCTTCGACATCCCCATCCACGACAGACACCGTGCCGCGGGCGACGCCCTCGCGACGGCCCGGCTCCTCCTGCGGTTGCTGGACCGTGCCGAGTCGCTGGGGATCGGGGACCTGCGATCCCTGAAGCGCTACCGCCCCTCGCGCCGGGCGAGAGGCCAGGGGGATCTCTTTGCGCGCGCGAGACGGTAGCGGCCCGCGGTCTCCCGCCGCGGGCTGCCGGGAGCCCGGGCCACGTGCTGCTCGCCCGCGACTCTTGTACATTTCATGTCCGAAGGACCTGCCGCGAGCACGTCGCACCCCTGAACAACGAGGCAAACTCCGTGCCGCACCCGGCCAACACACCCGTGATCCTGGATGGAGTCCGCACGCCCATCGGGCGGTTCCTGGGGGGGTTGAGTCCCCTCTCCGGACCGGAACTCGGCGCCGTGACCGTGCGCGAGGCCGTTTTGCGCGCGGGCGTCGATGCATCCGAGATCGACGAAGTCATCATGGGCAACGTGGTGAGCGCGGGTGCCGGACAGGCACCGGCCCGCCAGGCCGCGGTAAACGGGGGAGTCCCCGCGAAGGTGCCCGCAGTCACCGTCAACAAGGTGTGCGGCTCCGGCCTCAAAGCCGTGATGCTGGCCGCCCAGGCCGTCAAGGCCGGGGACGCGCGGCTGGTCGTGGCCGGCGGCTTCGAGTCCATGTCCAATGTGCCATACTACCTGCGGGGCATGCGCGGCGGCGTGAAATTCGGTGACCGCACCGTGCAGGACGGCCTGGTGCACGACGGCTTGTGGTGTTCGTTCGGGATGTGCCACATGGGTGGTCATGCGGAGTACACGGCGGCCAGGGCCGGTGTCACCCGGGCCGAAGCCGACGCCTTCGCGCTGGCATCCCATCAGAAAGCCGTCGCGGCGATGGACGATGGCGGTTTCTCGTCCGAGATCGTGCCCGTCGCGGTTGAGACGCGGCGCGGGACGGTCGTCGTCAACAGGGACGAAGGTCCCCGGGACGACACGTCGCTGGAAGCTCTGAGCCGGCTGCGGCCGGCCTTCGTCCGGGATGCGCCCGAGGGGTTGGACGAGTACGTGGTGACGGCCGGAAACGCACCTGGGCTCAACGACGGCGCGTCGGCGCTGGTCGTGGCCAGCCAGGAGTACGCGACCGCCCACGGGCTGGCCTGCAGGGCGGTCATCACCGGGTATGCGGCGGGCGGGACGGAACCCCGCGACCTCTTCTTCGCTCCGGTTCAGGCCGTGCGGAAGCTTATGGAGCGGGAAGGTACCGGCATCGGGGACTACGGCCTCGTGGAGATGAACGAAGCCTTCGCGGTGCAGGCAATCGCCGACATGAGACAGCTGGAGATGGATCCGGAGCGGGTGAACGTGCACGGGGGCGCGGTGGCGCTGGGGCACCCCATCGGGGCGTCCGGGGCGCGGATCCTGGTTACCTTGCTGGCGGCCATGGCCCGCCGTGACGTGGAAACGGGCCTGGCTACCCTTTGCCTCGGCGGAGGCAACGCGGTTGCCCTGGCCGTGCAATCGAACTGAAGAGGAACGCGGAATGATCGAGTCCGAAGCGACCACCGAACTTGCAATCACGGAGGCCCGGGGAGCTCCGTCGGCTGCGTTTCTTCCCCTCCTTGCCAAACATCGCCCTGTCGCGCTGCCGGTGGCGGTCCTCGTGTTCTCGCTGCTGACCGCGCTGTCCGCGTACATCGCCGTGCCCCTGGGCGTCACACCGGTCCCGATGACCCTCCAGACGCTGGTGGTGCTTCTGGCCGGCGCGTTCCTGGGACCTGTCGCGGGCGCCGCGTCTCAGCTGCTGTACCTGGGGATGGGGGTGGCGGGCTTTCCGGTCTTCGCGATGGGCGGGGCGGGCCTCCCCTGGCTCTTCGGGCCGACCGGGGGATACCTCATGGCGTTCCCGCTCGCGGCGGCGCTGACGGGCTGGATCGCGGGGCGCGAGCGTGGAAGGCTGCGTGTCGGGTTGGCACTCGTTGCCTCGACGACGGCGATCTTCGCGCTGGGGGCCGGTTGGCTGGCAGTCGTGACCGACCGGGGCTTCGACGCGGTTATCGGGGTCGCAGTCCAGCCTTTCCTGCCCGGCGCGGTGATCAAGGCCGCCATTGCCTTCGTCGTGATCCGCCAGGTGAAGACCAGAAAGCTGCCGCGCTGACCAATCGTGAGCGGACTGCTGCCGGACCGGAAAGAGGTCCTCCCGATTCTCGGCCGGCTCTCCGGCTTCGGAGTGCTGTTCCTCGCGGCCCTCGTCGGGATGTCTCTCCTGGCGTCCGAGGGCCTCGCCGCGCAGGGGTCGGTCCAGTTGGTCGCGGCGCTGGTGGCCACGCTGGTTGTCCTGCGGGTGGACGGGAAACGGGGACTCTCGGCCATCGGCCTGCCCCTTCGCGGAGCGGTCCGGGGTGTGGCGGGCGGAATGTTGCTCGGGATCGTCGTCATCGTGGCCGTGCTGGCGATCGCGGTAGTTGCCGGGGGACTGCGGTACGCCGGGGACGACGGCACCGTGGTGGAATACGTCGGGACGGCACTGTGGACCGCGCTGGTCTTTCTGGTCGCGGGCACCGGCGAGGAAGTCATCGTGCGGGGATACCCCCTGCGTGTGCTGTTGGACCGGTGGGGCCCCGGCGCGGCCCTCGTGCTGACGTCGCTGGTCTTCACGGTGCTTCACGGCGCCAACCCTCACGTCGGAGCATTGGGGCTCCTCAACATCGGACTGGCGGGGTTCTTCCTCGGACTTGTGCGCCTCAGGACGGGGAGCCTGTGGTGGGCGAGCGGAGTGCACGCCGGGTGGAACTTCGGGACCGGCTTCCTGTCCGACCTGCCGGTGAGCGGGCTCAACATCGTGGACGCGCCCCTGGTCGAGGTCTCCAGCGGGGGAACGGCCGTGATCACCGGGGGTGAGTTCGGGCTCGAGGGCGGCGTCGCCGCGACCGTCGGGCTCGTCCTGGCCATCGTGTTCGCGAGCCGCATGGGGGCGGCCCGGAACTCCGGGGCGGGGGCGGCATGAGCATCGATCGCGTCGCGGTGGTCGGCTCGGGGACCATGGGGAACGGGATCGCGCATGTGTGCGCCCTGGGGGGTCTCCGTGTGGGACTCGTCGACGCGGACTCCGGTGCGCTGGAGCGCGGGGTCGCGACGATCGGTCGCAATCTGGACCGCCAGCTCTCCAGGGGTCTGATCACCGACGAGGAGCGCGCCGTGGCGCTGGGACGCATCGCGCCGTCCACCTCCCTGGATGCGGTGAAGGGGGTCGGGTTGGTCATTGAGGCCGTTCCCGAGATCGCAGCGCTCAAGTTCGAGATCTTCTCGGAGCTGGACCGGCTGGCCCCGGACCACGCGATCCTGGCCTCCAACACCTCGTCCATTTCGATCACCGCAATCGCCGCGCACACCGGTCGCCCCGGGCAGGTGATCGGCATGCACTTCATGAATCCGGTGCCGGTGATGAAGCTCGTCGAGGTCATCCGCGGACTGCGTACCGACGACGCCACCACGAACGCCGTGATGGAGCTGTCCCGCACTCTGGGCAAGACACCTGTGGAGGTCAGGGATTTTCCCGGCTTCGTATCCAACCGGATCCTCGCGCCCATGATCAACGAGGCCGTCTTCGCACTGATGGAGGGCGTGGCGGAGGCCGAAGCGATCGACACGGTGATGAAGCTGGGCATGAACCACCCCATGGGTCCGCTGACCCTCGCCGACCTGATCGGCCTCGATGTCGTGCTGCACATCCTGGAGGTGCTTCACCGCGAGCTGGGCGACGACCGCTACCGTCCCTGCCCCCTCTTGCGTCAGTACGTGGCTGCCGGATGGCTCGGGCGCAAAGCCGGCCGGGGCTTCCACTCCTACACCTGAACGGGACGCACTGTGCTAACCCCTGAACAGCGTGAGATCCGTGAACTGGCCAGGAACTTCGCGGAGGGCGAAATCGTCCCCCGCGCCCCTGCCTGGGACCGGAAGCGGGCCTTCGACCGGGATGTGCTCGACAAGCTTGCCGAACTGGGCTTCCTGGGGATGCTCGTTCCCCCCGAATACGGAGGCCTGGGGCTGGATGTACCCACCTACCTGGTCGCCCTGGAGGAAATCGCACGGGGCGATGCCTCCCTGGCGCTTACGGTGGCGATCCAGAACGGTCCCGTGCCCCACATCCTCCTCACCCACGGTACCGGGGCACAGAAGTCCCGATGGCTTCCGGCGTTCGCCACCGGGGAGAAGATCGCCGGCTTCGCCCTCTCCGAAGCGGATGCCGGCAGCGACCCGTCGGGGATGACCACGAACGCTCGGGAGCATGGCGGCGGGTGGACGATTTCGGGCGCGAAGAGGTGGGTGACGAATGGGTCACGGGCGGACGTCGTGTTCGTCTTCGCGCGGACCGCAGCCGAGGAATCCCGTCTTCCCACCGGCGCCTTCCTCGTGGACACGTCGGCGGCCGGCTACAGGGTCGGCAGGCGCGAGACCACGATGGGGCTCCGCGCGTCGGAGACGGTTTCGGTCGAACTCGACCAGGTACACGTGGACGGAGACAGGTTGGTCGGAGGTCCCTCGCGCGGACTCAGTCACGCACTGGGTGCCCTGGATCTGGGGCGTCTGGGAATCGGCGCGCAGGCGGTGGGCATTGCCCGCGCGGCCATGGAGCATGCCACGGCCTACGCGCGGGAGAGGCGGCAGTTCGGCCGGCCCATCGCCGAATTCGGAGCCATCCGGAGCAAGCTTGCCGTCATGGCCACGGAAATTGCGGCTGCGAGGGCACTCGTCGTGGAGGGAGCTCTGGCGTGGGAGAGCCGTGACGCGCCGCCGGACGGCGGCCCACCCGTGACTGCGCGGTCGGCGATGGCGAAGTTGTTTGCCAGCGAGACGGCGGCACGGGTCACCGAAGAGGCGGTGCGTATCTTTGGTGGCTACGGCTTCATGCGCGAGTTTCCCGTTGAGAGGCTCATGAGGGACGCGAAGGGCACGGAGATCTACGAGGGTACGAGCGAGATCCTGCGCCTGGTGATCGGGCGCTCGATGACAGCAGAAGGATGACCGGAATGGAACACCTCGAGAAAGCGGACACGATCGTCCACGGTGCTGTCATGGCGGAGACGTCGCGGCAACTGGGTCAGCTCGAGATGATCGCCAGCGAGAACTTCGTGTCTCCCGCGGTCAGGGAGGCGCTGGGCACCGTATTCACCCACAAGTACGCCGAGGGCCTCCCCGGGAGGCGGTACTACGGTGGTTGCGAGTTCGCGGACCAGGTCGAGGAGCTGGCGCGCTCGCGGGCGAAGGAACTCTTCGGCGCCGATCACGCCAACGTGCAGCCGCACTCGGGGGCCCAGGCGAACATGGCCGGGTATTTCGCCCTCGCTGAACCCGGCGACCGGATCCTGGGCATGAATCTGACCCATGGCGGCCATCTTACCCATGGCTCGCCGGTCAACTTCAGCGGGCGCCTCTTCGACGTGGCCGCATACGGCGTTTGCGAGTCCGATGGCCTCATCGACTACGACCAGGTGCGGGAGGTCGCGCTGGAGAAACGGCCGAAGCTGATCGTCACGGGCGCGTCCGCCTACCCGCGGATCATCGACTTCGAGGCTTTCGGGAACATCGCCCGCGAGGTCGGCGCATATCACCTTGCGGACCTCGCCCACATCGCGGGCCTGGTGGTGGGCGGGCACCACCCCAGCCCGGTGCCTCACGCCGACGTCGTGACCACCACCACCCACAAGACGCTGCGCGGTCCGCGCGGGGGCCTCATCCTGTGTAGCGAAGAGCACGCGAAAGCGATCGACAAGATGGTCTTCCCGTTCATCCAGGGAGGTCCCCTGATGCACGTGATCGCGTCGAAGGCCGTTGCCCTCGGCGAAGCGCTCGCGCCGGGGTTTCGGGACTATGGCCGCCGCGTTGTGGAGAACGCGCGCCTTCTGGCGGACCGGATGATGGAGCGAGGGGTTCGCCTCGTCTCCGGCGGCACGGACAACCACCTCCTCCTGGTCGATCTCAGGGACCGGGAGCTGACCGGCAAGGATGCCGAGCAAGCCCTGGAGCGCGCCGGAATCACCGTCAACAAGAACACCGTCCCCGGTGAGAAGCGGTCGCCGTTCGTGACCTCGGGGCTACGGATCGGGACACCGGCGCTTACGACTCGAGGGATGGGCGCGGAGGAGATGCGGCTCATCGGCGGGTGGATCGCGGACATCCTCGACCGGCCCGCGGACGAGGACACGATCGGTCGGATCCGCAACCGGGTGGAGGACCTGTGCGGGGACTTTCCGCTCTACCGCGAACTTGGCGGCACCCCCGTGACGGTGTAAGATTGCATTCACCATGAACGCTTGTGATCCGACCAAGGTCCTGGCCGAGCTCCAGGAGCGAAATCCGCGCTTTCACCGGCGGGCGTACGTCTTCCTTATCGATGCCCTTCATGGCGTGATCGCGGGGATGGACGAGCGCCGGCACATTTCCGGACAGGAATTGGTGGAGGGCGTTCGGGGCCTCGCGATGCAGCGCTTCGGGCCTCTGGCTCGCACCGTGCTTGAGTACTGGGGAATCAATACGACGGATGATCTCGGCGAGATCGTCTTTGCGCTGGTCGACATCGGCGTTCTCGTCAAGCAGGAGCAGGACCGGCCGGAGGACTTCCAAGACCTCTTCGACTTCGAGGAGGTCTTCGAACACAACTACCCCTGGACGGTTGCATCATAGATCCCTGGAGGTGTCCCGACTCGGGGCCTGCTACCCTTGACCGGACGCTTGCGCTGGCACACTGCGGAGTTTCATGGTAGGTTTCCGCCCCGAGTAAGAGTCCGTGCGGTACCGACCGGCTAAAGTGTCGAGTGGTGGGTTTCGCACATCACCCGATCAGGGGGCTTTCCAGCCTCCTTTTCACCATTTGCCGAGGGGTTGATGAAAACGGAGGGGCAGAGCGGCTTTACCGCGTGCAGGAAATGCAACGAGGGGGTGTTGCTCCCGATGTCCGACTACGGGCGTGACGGAGCTCCGATTCGCTACAAGGCATGGGTCTGTTCGGATCCGGACTGCGGATTCAACATCCGCATTGACAACGGCGAGATCACCTTCGGCCGATCGATCGGACAGAGCTACAAGTAGCGATGGGCCCGGACAGCCTCGATAGGCCGTTCGGGAAGCCGGTTGTGCGGGCGCCCACGGCAGTTCAGGCGTCGCATTTCGACCATATCTCCATCGACCGCTCCGGCGTTCCGGAGCCCGCACTCATGGAAAACGCGGGCCGGGAGTCCGCCTTGATCGTCGAGCACCTGTTCCCGGAGGGGGCGATTGTCGCCCTGGTTGGCTCGGGAAACAACGGGGGCGACGCATTGGTGTGCCTGAGAGCGCTGGCCGCATGGGGTCGGAGCGTAGCGGCCGTCCTTGTCGGAGAGCGGCCTCGCCCGGATCCGGTGTTGCACGGCTGGGAGGTGCCCACGCTGACGGTCGACCGGGAGGATCCCGGTACGGCCGCGGAGTTGGCGCGCGTTCTGGCAGGGGCATCGGTCGTCATCGACGGATTGCTGGGTACGGGGATCCGGGGAGCGCCCCGGCCGAAATACGCTGCGGTGATCGAGGCCGCAAACCGGGCCCCGGGCGCGGTTGTCGCACTGGACACTCCGTCGGGGGTGGACGGCGGCAACGGGCACGTGCCGGGCTCTGCCGTCGATGCGGACCTCACCGTGGCGTTCGGATGGCCGAAGCTGGGAACGCTACTCTACCCGGGGCGCGAGCGGAGCGGACGAATCGTAGCCGTCGAGATCGGGTTCCCCCCCGGCGGCAAGGGGGAGTGGGCCCGACTGGTGACTCCCGGCTGGGCTTCGGAGGTGCTCCCGCGCCGACCTGCGGTCACGCACAAGAACGCGGTAGGCGCGTTGGCCATCGTGGCCGGATCGGCGATGCCGGGGGCGGCGATCCTGGCTGCGAAGTCGGCCTTCCGGTGCGGTGCGGGGCTGGTGCGCGTGTGCGCATCACCCGCGGCGCGGGAAGTGATCCTCGAGGTCCCCGACGCAATCTTTGTGGATGCGAATGACGGCGGGGCGCTGCGTGCCGCCGTGGAGCGGAGCGACGCCCTCGCGCTCGGTCCGGGACTGGGGACCGGGGACGAAGCCCGGCACCAGCTGGAGGCGGCCCTGGACGCGCGCGGGGAGCGGCCCGCGGTCGTGGACGCGGATGCCCTCACCCTTCTCGCGGGCGGTGCCGGTGGGCGGCCAGGGGAGCGGGTCGGGGAGGGGATCGTGGTGACGCCCCACCCGGGAGAGATGGCCTGCCTGACGGCGCGGAGCACCGTGGACGTGCAGGACGACCGGGTGGGCATCGTGAGGGAGTTCGCGGTGTCTCGCGGCGTGGTGACCGTCCTGAAGGGAACTCCGTCCCTTGTGGCGGAGCCGGGGGGCGGCCTCCTGGTCAGCACCCACGAAAACCCGTCGGCCCTGGCAGTCGCGGGAATGGGAGACGTGCTCACCGGGGCGGTCGCCTCGTTCCTCGCCCAGGGCGTGGATCCCTTTTCGGCTTCCGGCCTGGCCCTGCACGTGACGGGGCAGGCCGCGTCGCACACGGGCCTGGGCGCCGCCCTCATGCCGTCCGACGTGGTGGACGCCATCCCTGCGGTACTGGGTCGCCCGGGCAGTGGCGCCGCCGACCTCCCGTTCCCCTTCGTGACCTTCGACCAGCGCCGCCCCGCGTAGGGCCGGCACCCGTGCGGGAGATCGAGCTCGTCGAGCGCCTCGTCGCCATCGGGTGGAGAGGGAGCCGCTCGGTGATCCTCGGCCCGGGAGACGATGCCGCCGTGCTGCGCGGGGGACTGGTCCTCTCTACCGACCTGGCGGTCGAGGGGGTGCACTTTTGCCTCGACTGGATCTCCGCCGAGGAGGCCGGGTTCCGGGCGGGGGCAGCGGCCCTGAGCGACATGGCGGCGATGGGGGCGAACCCGGAGGGCGTACTTGTGTCGCTGGCCGTTCCCGGCGACGGATCCCTGGCGGAGGACATCCAGCGAGGCATCCGGCGCGCCGGGGACAGGGTGGCGGTGGCGATCATCGGGGGAGATGTGAGCCGTTCCCCAGGGCCCGTCGTTGTGGATGTCGTTGTGGCAGGGCGAGCCAGACGGCCTGTGAGGAGGGGCGGGGCGGTGGCGGGGCAGGAGCTCTGGGTTTCGGGCGCACTGGGCGGTTCTGCCGCCGCCGCCGAGGCCTGGTCCGCGGGAGCCCGTCCCCGTGCGGAGGCCAGGGAGCGCTTCGCCGTGCCGCCCGACCGGGTGCCGCTCGGCATCGCGCTGGCCTCCGCGCGCATTGCCCGCTCGATGATCGACATCTCGGACGGACTCGTCGCCGACGCGCGGCGCATCGCCGATGCGTCGGGAGTGGGAATCCGCGTCGTCGAGGATCGCGTGCCCGTACACCCTGGCGCAGGAGGGGACTTGAACCTCGCACTACAGGGGGGCGAAGATTATGAACTGATGTTTACGGCCCCTGCTGGCGCGGAAGCCCGCATTCTGGCCCTCGCAAGGGAGTTGTCGGTGCCTCTGACCCGGATCGGAACCGTTGAGGAAGGGACGGGCGTGGTTCTCGAACACGCCGACGGGCGTCGCGCCACCCCCGGCCCGGGTGGGTTCGACCACTTCGCCGACCTCCCCTCCGGTCGCGCCCCGTGATCCGGCTGGCCTGGATATACGGGGTCGCCGTGGCGTCCACGATCTTTTACGGCGGCACGGTGGCGGTACGTTCCGCCCTGGGGATCCGGCGTTTCGGCGACTTCGCGGAACGGGCGACCGCAGGCTGGGCCGCACTCATCCTGTGGGGCTCCAGGGTCAAGGTCGTCGTGCGGCACGCCGAACAGCTCGGGACAGATCGCGGCCAGATCCTCGTTTCCAACCACCAGAGCTGGTTCGACGTCTTCTCTCTGGCGGCGGGGCTCCCGGTCAGATTCAGCTTCGTGGGCAAGAAGGAGCTCTCCCGGATCCCCTTCCTGGGCCACGCGTGGGAGAAGGTGGGGCACGTGGCCATCGATCGAGGCGACCACCAGTCCGCACTGACCTCCCTGCAGTCGGTGGACGGCCAGGTCCGGGGAGGGGGCCGCACGATCATCATGTTCCCGGAGGGGACGCGTTCCCCGACCGGAGAGCTGACGCGGTTCAAGAAGGGCGCGTTCGTCATGGCCATCAAGGCGCAGGTTCCCGTGGTCCCGGTGGCTGTCTTCGGCACGCGCCGGGTCATGAAGAAGGGAAGCTGGAAGATCTCGCCCGGGACGGTGACCATCCGGGTTGGGCGCCCCATCGAGACGACGGGACTCAGCCTGCGAGACCGTGACCGCCTTTCGAAGCAGGCCCGCGCTGCCATCGCGGAACTCAGGGAGGGCGGTGCGGAAGGCGGCGACCAGCGTGACGAGAACGGATCCGCGAATCCAATCGCGCCTTCCAGGGTTGAACGTGCGAGGGACACGCACCTGACTGCGGAGGCGAATGTCGCATGTCGGCCATCGTAGACGTTCGCGGGCGCGAGATTCTGGATTCGCGCGGGAACCCGACCGTGGAAGCCGAGGTGATCCTCGAGACCGGGCACCGAGGGCGGGCCGCAGTGCCCAGCGGGGCGTCCACCGGTGGCTACGAGGCCGTGGAACTGCGCGACGGCGACCCGAACCGGTACCTTGGCCGGGGCGTGCTAAGCGCGGTTCGGAGCATCCGCACCGAGATTCGCGGGGCTGTTCGAGGCTTCGAAGCGCGCGAGCAGCGTGACCTCGACCAGACCATGATCGACCTCGACGGGACGCCCGGCAAGGGGCGGCTTGGTGCCAACGCGGTGCTGGCCGTCTCGATGGCCGCGGCGCGAGCGGCGGCGTCCGAGACGGGACTTCCGCTGTACCGATACCTGGGAGGAGAGGGCGCGCGTACCCTTCCCGTACCCATGATGAATATCGTGAACGGCGGTGCGCACGCGTCGAACAACGTGGATATCCAGGAATTCATGGTCATGCCCGTGAACGCCGATTCCTTCGCGGAGGGGCTGCGCATGGGGGTCGAGGTATTCCATGCGCTCAAGAAGGTTCTGAGCGACGCCGGAAAAAGCACCGCCGTGGGTGACGAGGGTGGCTTTGCGCCGGACCTCGGATCCGACACGGAGGCGGCGGAGGTGGTCATGCGCGCGATCGAGGCGGCCGGATACCGCCCGGGTGAGGACATCATGCTGTCCGTCGATGCTGCCGCGTCCGAACTTTTCCGCGACGGGTCGTATGTGTTCAGGAAGTCGTCGGGCGAGACCCTGTCCACCGAGAGGATGATCGGCTTCTGGGAAGACATGATCGCGCGCTTCCCGCTGGTCAGCCTCGAAGATCCCCTGGACGAGGACGACTGGGAGGGGTGGCGAACGCTGACGGGGCGTGTCGGCGAGCGCTGCCAGATCGTGGGCGATGACCTTTTCGCGACCAACCTCACCCGCCTCGAGCGCGGGATGGCGGAGGGCACCGCCAACGCCATCCTGGTGAAGGTCAACCAGATCGGAACCCTCACCGAGGCGATGGACGCTGTGCGCGTGGCCAGGGAGGCGGGATTCGGGACGGTGATCTCGCACCGGTCGGGCGAGACCGAGGACACCTTCATCGCGGACCTGGCCGTCGCGGTGAGTGCCGGGCAAATCAAGACCGGAGCACCGAGCCGCACCGACCGGGTCGCCAAGTACAACCAGCTGCTGCGGATCGAAGAGGCTCTCGGGGCCCGGGCCGAATACGCGGCGAGGAGGTTGTGGGGATGAAGCGGCTGATTTTCCCCGGGGTGTTGTGCCTGGTCCTCTACGTGGCTCTCCTGGGCGGGGAGTACTCGCTGCCGGAAGCGCGCCGGGCCAACGCGGAGCTGGCAGCGAGCCGGGTCGAACTCCCGGATGCGCGGCGCCAGATCGATTCACTGCGTGCCTGGATCGATTCCCTGCGCACCAACGACGAGGCTCTCGAGCGCTTCGCCCGCGAGAGATACGGATTCATTCGTGACGGGGAGTACCTCTACCGCATCACGGATACCGCGGAAGAAAAGGACGCAAACGAGCCCAGGTAGCAGACCGCGGCAACCCCCCGCTGCATTCGACCGGCGCTACATTGCGCCTGGTCGCTGCGCTCCGGGTCAGTCCTCGCTCGCGGTCTTGCTGCGCGCGGCCAGCAGCTTCTTCGCGCCTTCCAGGAAGCCCTCCGCGTCGCCCGCTTCCAGAGCCTTGACCACCTCGTCCGAGCCGATCCCCAGCCCCTCCACGGCAGCCGCCGCCAGCGCCTTGGCATCGTCGCTGCCGAGCTGCCGGGGCAGCTGGCCGCCACCGGCTCCCTTCGCACGTTCCACGAATGGGGCAAAGAGGTCGACGGGGATCGGGAACAGGGTGGTCGAGTTGTTCTCGGCCGCGATCTCCACGACGGTTTGCAGGAAGCGGAGCTGCAGCGCGATCGGGTCCCGGGCGATCACCTGGGCCGCCTGGCCCAGCTTCTTGGAGGCCTGGAACTCGCCCTCGGCGGCAATCACCTTGCCGCGCCGCTCGCGCTCGGCCTCGGCCTGCCTCGCCATGGCCCGCTTCATCTCCTGGGGCAGGTCGATGTCCTTAACCTCCACGCTGGTGACCTCGATCCCCCAGGGGTCGGTCTCCAGGTCGATGATGCGCCGCACGTGCTCGTTGATCCGCTCCCGCTGGGCCAGCAGCTCGTCCAGCTCGGACTGCCCCACCACGCTGCGGAGGGTGGTCTGCGCGATCTGGCTGGTGGCGAAGTAGTAGTCCTCGACTTCGACCACGGCCTTCGCAGGATCGACCACGCGGAAGTACACCACCGCGTTCACCGTGCAGCTCACGTTGTCCTTGGTGATTGTGTCCTGGGGGGCTATGTCCAGCGCGATGATGCGCAGGTCCATCTTGCGCATGCGCTCGATTCCGTAGGGTACCAGGAAGACCAGGCCCGGACCCTTCGCCCGCGTCAGTTTCCCCAGCCGGAAGACCACGCCGCGCTCGTATTCCCACAGGATCCGCAGTGAACTGAGCAGGCCCACCAGACCCAGGGTCGTCGCAAGGGGGATCAGAAAGAAGCCCAAATCCATGAGAGGTCCTCCGAAGGTGAACGGCAGTTGGTGGCTGCCGGGATGCATCAGCCGCGGGCGGCCTGGCCGGCGGCTGCGGTATAAGAAGGGGGGCGTGGGCGTCGCTTGACAAGCCCCCGCCATTGGGGGAGCTTTGGTGCGCTTCGCCGGAGTAGCTCAGTTGGTCAGAGCAGCGGAATCATAATCCGCGTGTCGGGGGTTCAAGTCCCTCCTCCGGCATTTGGCGGCCGGCCGCGGAGGCTTGGCCGCATCCCACGGTCTGATGCGTCCGGCTCGAGCCGATGAACAACCCTCCTTCGCGTTCGTCACTCCACCGCCGGGTCGCGGTCGACACCCCGGAGCACGTGCGCCTCGACTACGTGCTTGCCGACATCGGTTCACGCGCGGCGGCCCTCGCGATCGATCTGGTCGTGATAATCGCGACCCTTATCCTGCTGCGGGTTGTGCTGGGGTACACCGATGTACTCGGCGACCTGGTGCAGTCGATGAGCATGACCGTACTGATCTTCGCCCTGTTTTTCGCTCAATGGGGGTACTTCCTCCTCTTCGAGGGACTCGGCGGTGGTCGCACCCCGGGCAAGCGGGTGATCGGACTGCGGGTCATCCACGTGGGCGGCGAACCGCTGTCCTTTCAGGGGTCCGTGCTCCGGAACCTGATCCGGATCGTGGACATGCAGCCCGCCTTTTCCGGGATGGCCGGCGCCGTGTGCATCGTCGTGAACAGGCGGGCGCAGCGGCTGGGCGACCTGGTTGCCGGGACCATCGTGGTCCGCGACGCCGGCGGGAGCGAACTGCTCGGCACCGATGCGCTACCCCCCGGCCGGGTGGGACGTCCCGTGCTGTCGGTCGAACAGTTCGAGTTGCTGGCCGGGTACATGGCGCGGCGGGAGGGACTGGACCCGGAGATCCGGCGCCGGGTGGCTTCATCCGTCCTCAAGGCGCTCAGCTTCGCCCTTGAAGGCGATCGCGTGACGATCACCCGCACCGCCGACGAAAACCTCGTCCGGCTCCACGAGGTGGAAGCCCCCCGTCATGCGGCCCGCCGCGGCGGCGCGAGCCTGCAAGCCGCCACCATGGCCCGCGAACAGCGTGAGGAATGGGCCAGGTACGTGAATCTGGTCGAGAAGGGAAGAAAGCACGGCTTGAAGAGTCTCGGCGAAGACGAGGTCCGCGCCTTCGGGCAGCTCTACAGGGGAGTCACGGCGGACCTGGCGCGGGCTCGCACCTACGGGGCGTCGCCGGGGCTGCTCGGGACCGTACAGCGATGGGCCGGAGCGGGGCATAACCTGCTCTACCGCGCCCAGGGGCAGGTGGCGGTCTCGCTGGGACACTGGATCGCGGTGGAGTTCCCGCGTGCGGTCCGTCTCTACTCGCGGCAGATCCTCCTCGCCACCCTCCTGTTCTACGGCTCCGGGACAATCGCCTACCTCGCCGTTCGCGAAGATCCCCTGCTGGGGCGCGCGATGGCGGGGCCGGGAATGATGACCCGCGCGGAAAACACCGAGAAGGGCAACATCAACGCACGATACCTGGAGGACGATGTCGAGGGCGCCGAGATGCCGGTGTTCGCCTCCGCCCTGATGACGAACAACGTCGGCGTCACTCTCTTCGCCTTCGCGGGAGGGTTTCTGGCCGGGGCCGGAACGCTTTATGTCCTGTTGCTCAACGGGATCGGTTTGGGCGCCGTCTTCGGTGCCTACGCCAATGAGGGAGTGTCCCTGGTCTTTCTGGCCTGGGTCTTTCCCCACGGTTTCATCGAGCTTACCGCGATCTGCATCGCGGGGGGTGCCGGGTTCGGGTTGGGATCGGCTCTCCTCATGCCGGGCCGGCGCACGCGTGCCGAGGCGCTGATGGAGCGCGGCCGCGCCTTCCTCTCGCTCATTGCGGGAACGGCCCTCATGCTGGTCGTCGCCGGTCTTGTCGAGGGCTTCTACTCGCCGCTGGAGCTGCCCGCGGCCGCGAAGTTCGCCTTTGGCGGCGCGACCGCGGTGCTGCTGGTGCTGTACTTCGGGTTCGCTGGCAGGCGGTCGGCGCGACGACCCGCCATCGCCTGAATCGGGGATCTCCGCCACGGACTGCTACAGCAGCCCCCGCTCCTTGATCTCGACGTACTTGTCCAGGGTGCGCACCAGGGTGTCGCCCGGCAGAGTGTCCACGACCAGGATCCCCGACTGCCGCATGACTTGAAGGGTCGTTGCGCGCGCTTCCACCATCTCCTCGGCCGCGGCCCGGAAGTATGCGTCTTCCGGTCCTGCTACCACCTGAGCGGCGGCCGACTCCAGGGCGGGATTCCGGATGGCGATCGCAAGGGGGAGATGGGCACGCCCGATGCGGGATAGCGAGCTCACCAGCGCCCTCGACACGGATCCGTCGATCACGTCGCAGAAGAGGACGACCAGCGACCGCTTGCGGAAGGTGCGACCGAGGGTGGCGAAGGCCAGCGGGTAGTTCGGTTCGACCAGCCGCGTTTCCACCCCCGCGAACACCTTGGCGAGCGCCGGCGGGTCCGCGCGGCGCGGGGGCGACACGTGGCGGATGCGGTCGTCGAAGACCACGACGCCGATACGGTCGCCGAAGTTCTGGGCCCGGCTGGCGAGCATCATGCACGCACCCAGCGCGTAGTCCATCCGTTCCCGTACCGACGACAGCCGTTCCCGCATGTGTCTCCCGGCATCGATCGCCAGAACGATGTTCTGACTGCGCTCGGCTTCGTAGTTGCGCACCACGAACTTGCGCCGCTTCGCGGACGCCTTCCAGTCGATGGCGCGGGGATCGTCTCCCTGGGCGTAGTCGCGCAGGCTCTCGAACTCGCGCCCGTCCCCCCACTGACGGTTTCGGCGCGGCCCCGGGGTGCGCAGCCGGCGCCTGATCGCGTGGCCGCTCCTGTCACGCAGCAGGTCCCGCACCCCCGGCTGCACCTGCAAGGTGTGCGACGTCTCCGTGTGAGAGCGGCGCCAGGCCAGCCCCCGGGGGGACCGTGTGCGCATATGGATCGTGCCCAGCGTCAGGAAACCCCTCGTGCGGGGCGTGAGCCTGTAGGGACAGCGTGTTGACGAGTTCGCGGGCACCTCGATCCGTATCCCCGTCTCCCACTCGTCGGTGCCACCCGGCCCGGGGACGCGGCGCAGGCAGGGGTGGAGGTCGTCGGTGACCTTGACCAGGACGGCCCGCCCGGCGGGGTTCGTCACCGTGATGACGATGTCGGTGGCGGCGGCCAACGCGGAGATCCGCGGCGCCTCACGGGTGGCGGAAGGTGCCCGGGTGCGCTTGCCGTCGAGGAAAGCCAGGAGCAGGACGATGGCGTCGGCCGCCAAACCCGCCGGAGTGCTGACCAGGAAGAGCAGCGACGCCGTCCCGAGAAGCACCAGCGTGCGGCCGCTGGGGATCAGGGACAGACGGGGCGCCCCGTCTGTCCCGGCTGTCCCCGAGGTCGCACCCGGGAGCGGGGGCCCGGCTATCGGGGGGCCTCCAGCGTCTCCAGCAGGGACGCCAGTTCGTCGTCGGACGAACGTCCCTCCACTTCCGCCTCCGCCGTCAGCACCACCCGGTGCCGGAGGACGGGGAAGGACAGCGACTTGACGTCGTCGGGAGTCACGAAGTCGCGTCCCTGGAGGTAGGCTTCTGCGCGCGCGGCCTGGAAGAGCGCAACCCCCGCCCTGGGACTCGCCCCGAGCACGAAGGCGGCGTCATCGCGTGTCGCCCGCACGATGTCGGTCACGTACCGCCGCACCCGTTCGTCCATGTGGACCTGGTCGACAGCCGCTCGCCGCTCGAGCAGTTCCACGCGGGTCATGGGTTCTCCCATGGGATAGGTCAGTTCATCGTCGGCCCTGAACCCGGCCTCGTGGCGGTCCAGGATGGCCCGTTCGGCCTCCTCGGGCGGATAGCCGAGCACGATCTTCATGAGGAATCGGTCCACCTGCGCCTCGGGCAGGGGATAGGTGCCCTCGTACTCGACCGGGTTCTGGGTCGCGAAGACCGTGAAGGGTGCGGGCAGTGCACGAGTCTTGCCGTCGACGGTGACCTGACGTTCTTCCATCGCCTCGAGCAGGGCGGCCTGCGTCTTGGGTGGAGCCCGGTTGATCTCGTCGGCGAGCAGGAGATCGGCGAAGACGGGTCCCGGCCGGTAGGTGAACCCCGCGTCACCCAGGATGTTCACCCCGACCAGGTCGGTGGGCATGAGATCGGGGGTGAACTGCACCCTGCCGAAGTCGAGGCCGAGCCCCCTGGCCAGCGCCCGCACGGCGAGGGTCTTGGCGGTTCCGGGAACGCCTTCGACCAATGCGTGGCCACGGGCGAGAAGGGTGATCATGAGTTGTCTGAGGACGGCCTGCTGGCCGAGCACGACCTTTTCGAGATCGGCGAGCAGGCGCAGCGCCGCTACCGGCGGTGTCATGGGCTGGATCTCCTTGCCAGGTATTCATCGATTCCGGCGGCGATGACCGCCAGGTCTGCCGGGTCCGCGAGCAAGCCCCTCCGCGCCCGCTCCAGCGGCGTGTTCGCTCCTTCCCCGGTGCCGAGTCGCCGCAGCAGCGCGTCGGCTTCCGCCCTGGTGCGGGGCGGGGGATGGCGCGCCGCTCTCGCGAGCCGCGACAGCAGACGGAGTGCCGCCGTGTTGGAGGCGCCGGCCTTTCGGTACAGGTCTCCCAGCGCCGAGACGTGTTCCAGCGGCGACCTGCGCTCCCTGTCGGGCGGGGCCACCCCCGGTGCCGGGGTGCCGAACCGCAACCCCAGACAGGCGAGGATCAGAAAGCACACCGCGATGAGGTGCAGAAGCGTCCGTCCTCCCGGGCGGCCCAGGAAGAAGTCCGTCAGGACCTCGGCGCGAGTTCGAGTGCCTCGGATCCCCTGGTGGTATTCGGCGAAGAAAACCGTGTCAACCTCGCTGGTGTAGGCGAGGGCCGTCCGGACAGCAAGAACCGCGAGAGGATGATCCCCTGCCTGTTCGTTGGACAGCGGCTTGGTCTCGGCGAACACCACGATGCGTCCCTCCCCGAGCGCAAGCTCGGCGGCCCCGAGCCATTCGTCATCCTCGCTGTCCCGCGCGCGCATCAGAGGCCGCGCTGACCGGACCCGTGTGGATACGGTGACGCTGTCATCGCCGCCGACACGGAAGCCGTGAATGGGCGCACGGGGCGCGGGCAGGTCTTCCGTCAAGCGGTGGTCGCCCCACTCCGGGTGCTGCAGCCTGTCGTTACGTACCTGTTCCACCAACGGCCGCCACCGGAAGCGGACGCCAAGCGAATCCATGAGAGATGTCTGGACTGTTTCTTCGTCCTGCTCCAGATACCGGGGGGCATACAGAAGCGTGCCGCCGGCGTCGACGTGATCCAGAAGCGCCTTCACCTCGCGCGGACTCGGGAACACCGCGGGCCTCAGGAGCACGAGCGTGCCGCGCACCGGATCCGCATCCGCCAGCGGCGTGATCCGCGGCTCCGCGGTACGGCCGAGACGGTCGATTCCGCGGGCCAGAGCGGCCACCCCATCGGGAGTCGTCCGGAAGGAGCTGCGGCGGACATCCGTCGCTCTCTGCCCCTGAGGACGAGCGATGTAGCCCACCACCAGCGCGAAGAAGAGGATCACGGCTACCCAGAGGAGCGGCCGTCCGCCGCGGGCTCGCGCGGTCCGTTTCGGATCACTCACCGGGCGGTGTCTCCGGGTCCGGAGCTTCGGCCCCGCACCCCGCTTCGCGGGCGAGCCTTGCCAGGCCGGCATACCCCGTGTCGGTTGGTCTTCCCTGTCCGAAGGAGAAGTCCTGGAAGGAGTCGAGGAAGCTTGTGCCGGGCTTCCCGGTCAACACGCCGCCATCGCTGCTCCCCCCGATCTCCAGCGCGTAATCGCCGGGAGTCTTGGAGCTGTGGAAGACGAGGTCGCCCCGATGGTCGAGGGTCAGCAGGAATCCCTGGTAGAGTGCGGTTGCGGCTGGCCGCAACTCCCCGGAGCCGGCCTGCCGGCTCGCGATCCTCAACCATTCGCCGGCTGTCACGGGTGCCGCGTCCGGGTCGTCCAAAGCGTCGTGCGGCTCCCGGACCAGCAATCCCCGGCCGTGTCCGGAGACGATCCGCGCAGCCAACACCACCACCGCCAGGGGAACGAGGATCACCAGGACCTGCTGCAGCCAGGTCACGTCTTCCCCCATGAACCCGCGCATCCAGTCCCAGAGGTCACCGACCCTTCGCCACACCCAGTTGACGAACCTCCACCTCTCCGGTGCTACGAAGGTGTTGAACTCCGGCCCGGCCAGGATGTCACGCAGTGTGCGCGAGACCTCATCCGCCTGGGGGAGCTGCGTCACTGCGGGCCGTGACCCATGGTGCCCGCCGCGGTCTCCAGGTCATAGGCTTCCTTCCGCACCCGGCGGTCGTGGAAGAGAATCATGATGCTCCCGACCATGAAGGGCGTCGTCAGGGGTGCGATCAGGAGGTTCGCCGTATTGAGCAACCACTGCTGGTTGGAATCGATCGTCTCCAGCTGCTCCGGCGAGGTGAAGAGATTCTCCAGGCCGAACAGGGCCGTGATGGCAAAGGAAGGCGCCATGTTGATGATCATCGCGACGATCATGATCCCCATGACGCGCAGCCAGCCCCCGTTGCACAGACTGAACGAGCGCTGGAGCGCGGCCATGGCCGGGCGCCCTTCAATGATCACCGCGGGGAGAATCCCGAAGGTCGCGGCGAGCCAGGCGAGGCCCACGGCCATTAGCGGCAGAAGCAGGACGGCGAACCCGATGAGACCCAGCAGTGTGTTCCCGCTACGCGTGAGCGGGAAGGTCGCCAGAGCACTCATGAAAAGGACCACGATACCCGCCACGAAGAACGCCACCGTTGCCACCAGCGTGGCTCCCGTCGCGCTCGGCAGGTGCCCCACCGAGTCCCGGTACGCGCTTCCCACCGACGTCTGCCGGTCCTCGATTCGGTCGGCCATCGCCACGGCCAGGGCCACCGCGCCGATCCAGGCGAACGCGGCGGCGGCCAGGTTCACCGCGAACACAGCCCCAATCTCCGCGAAAAGCCCCTCGAAATCGGGCATGCCGCCCCCGGCGAATTCGGACAGGTTGGGTTCGAAGAGCAGCCTGCTCACATACCCTGGCACGGCGGCGATCAGGACGATCAGGTAGTAGAGGCCGAAGTCGCGACGGTAGAGTTGGACCGCCCCGTCGACGATCTCACCGAATCCGAGAGGGCGGAGCGGTATCGTTGACATGGCGGGAAGCTAGCCAATGTTGATCGGAAGGCGCCAGATTCCCCCGGGAGGGTGACGCGGGACTCAAGAGGGCCGGAACCGGAAGGAGGTTGGATATGAGCAGAATCGGGCGGTTGGCCGCATTCGTGGTTGTCTTCGTGGCATGGGCAACGCTGCCCGGCGCGGCGCAGGAACAGGGGCCCTGGCCGCCCGTGGCGACCTTCTCTATCGTGGGCTTCGACCCCGAGACGGGGGAGGTGGGGGTGGCGGTCCAGTCCCGCGTGTTCTCCGTGGGGAACGGGGTGATCTGGGGCGAGGCGGGAGTCGGTGTGGTCGCCACTCAGGCCATCGTGGACGTGAGCTACGGGCCGCAGGGACTGCAGCTCCTGCGCGAAGGCTACTCTCCGGCCGACGCCGTCGCCGAGATCCTGGCCCGCGATCCGAACCCGGACCCCGAACGTTGGACCAGGGAGGGGCGGCAGTTCTCGATCATGAACGCACGGGGCGAAGTGGCGACCCATACGGGCGAGCGCGCCAGCGACTGGGCGGGCCACCGGATCGGTGAATTCTGCTCGGCCCAGGGCAACATTCTGGCGGGCCCCGCCGTGGTGGACGGCATGGTGGAGGCGTTCGAGTCCACCGAGGGACACCTCTCCCTGAGACTGCAGGCTGCGCTGGAAGCCGGTCAGGCGGCGGGCGGCGACACCCGGGGCATGCAGTCGGCGGCGATGCTGATCGTGCAGGAGGACGGGGGCGTCTGGCTGAACAACGACGTCGTGCTCAGGCTCCAGGTGGACGACGACCCCGAGCCCATCGCGGAGCTGCGGCGGCTGGTGGAGATGGCGGCGGCCAAGATAGAGCGGCGCCGAAGCCGCTGAGGGTTCGCACCGCCGCCGGAGGGCCCCTCACGACCCCCGGAGCCCCCGCAGCACCGCCAGGTTTGCCCGGTCCGCGCTCACACCGTCGTCGCCCTTGGGGGTCTCCAGGACTTTGGGCACTCCCTCGAACCGCGGTTCGTTCATGAGCTGCCGGAAAGGCTCGATCCCCATGGTCCCCTGGCCGATATTCTCGTGGCGGTCAAGGTGGGAGCCGAAGGGAGCCTTGGCGTCGTTCAGGTGAAAGAGTTCGATCCTGTGCGCGCCAAAGGTGTCGTCCGCATACATCCACACGCCGTCGAAGTCGCGGCGCAAATCGAAGCCGCCTACCCAGGCGTGGCAGGTGTCGAAGCAGACGCCGACCCGTGCCCGGTGGGGCTCGGGCACCAGCCGGATGATCCGATCCAGCTCCTCGAAGGTGCCGCCGACCGAGGTTCCGGATCCGGAGGTCAGCTCCAGCAGGACCCGCGGTCCGCCGGCCACGGCCTCCAGGGCCTCGACCACCCCGGCCGCGTTGCGCTCGATCCCGCCGTCCCGGTCCCCGTCCGTGGCGTTTCCGGGGTGGGTGACGACCGCGTCCAGGCCGAGGAGGGCGGCTCGCTCCAGTTCCCGGCGGAAGCAGTCGGCCGAGCGACGCCAGAGGTCGGGCCGGGGGCTGGACAGGTTGATGAGGTAGGAGTCGTGGGATGCCGTGTAGACCACCTCCGTGCGGGCGACTTCCGCGCGAAAGGCGGCGGCGTCGTCGTCCGGAACAACGGGCTCGGCCCAGCGGCTCGGCTGTTTGGTGAAGACCTGAAAGACGACGGCCCCGATCTCGTCGGCCCGGGCGGGCGCCTTGGCGATGCCGCCGGCCGCCGAGACGTGAGCGCCGAGTACCCCGCGGCGGAAGCTCCCGCTCTCGGTGCGACGCGAACCCTCTGTTCGGGGTGCCGGCTCATGAGTGGCTGACATGACTGCCAAGCTAGCAGCCCGGACAAGCCGGCCGACCCCGCCTCCGTCTATAATGTACAAATCGATATGTACATAATGTACAATTGCGATGTACATAACTGCCACGGCAGCCCTCTCCCTTGCCTGGATCATTGGGCGGCTAGACCTTTCCCGACCGTGATTTCACACAAACGCCGTGCCCGCCCTCCGGCAATGCGATAAGGATCCTGCGGATGTCTACCGGCCCAACTCCCCTCGCCCCGCCAACCCCTGACGGAAGTCACCGCCCCACCCGGACGCCCCGGCATCCCGGATGGGCGCCGTATTCTTCGCTGCTCGCCACGGCTCTCGTCGTGGCCGGCTGCGCGGCTGGCGCCGCCCCCGCCCCCTCCCCCCCGCCCCCCACGGACCGGGACGCTCCCCCTCCGGGCGCGGACGCGGCCCCGCTGGCCGAGCCCGCCCCGCCCAGCGACCCCCCGACCGCGCCCTTCTTCGACACCGTCCAGGCCGGCGCCTTCGACAACGGCAAGATGTGGACCTTCGACGCGCCGCCAACCGAGTATCTGCAGGGTACCTACGGCTTCTCTCCCGACGACGACTGGTACGCCCGCGCCCGTCTCGGCGCGCTCCGGATCCCCAGCTGTTCGGCCTCCCTGGTTTCGCCCAACGGCCTCGTGATGACCAACCACCACTGCGCGCGCGACTTCGTCACGCAGGTGGCCGCCGACGGCGAGAACCTCCTCGACGATGGCTTCTACGCGGCTTCCCTGGCCGAGGAGCGCCCGGTCGAAGACTTCGAGGCCGACCAGCTCATCGACATCGTTGACGTCACGGCCGAGATCCGCCCTGCCGTCGACGCCCTGACGGACGCCCAGGTGCAGGGTCAGGTGCGTGACAGTCTCACCGAGGCCGTCGCCGCCCGGATCCGGGACGAGCGGGGCGGGGAAGAGGCGGGCATCGAGGTCGAGGTGGTGTCGCTCTACAACGGGGGCCTGTACTCGGCATACGTCTTCCGCCGCTACACGAACGCGAAGCTGGTCATGGCCCCCGAACTCCAGCTCGGCTACTTCGGCGGCGATCCCGACAACTTCACCTACCCCCGCTACGCGCTGGACTTCTCCTTCTTCCGCCTCTACGGCGACGACGGCCAACCGCTCCGCACCGACGACCACTTTCGCTGGAGCGAAGCGGGAGCCGCGGAGGGCGACCTCATCTTCATCATCGGCAACCCGGGCAGCACCTCGCGGCTCCAGACCGTCGCCGAACTGGAGTTCCGTCGCGACGTGGAGATGCCCGCGCTGCTGTCCTTCCTAGGCTCACGGATCGAGGCGATCGAGGGCTACATCGAAGGACACGAAGAGGAACCCGGGATCGACGAGGTGCGGAACTCCGTCTTCGGCCTGCTGAACTCCGAGAAGGCGTACACGGGGATGCTGGAGGGGCTTCAGGACCCCTATGTCATCGCGCGCCGGACCGCCGCGGAGTCCGCTTTTCGGGAGAGCCTCGACGCCGACCCCGCCCTCGCGGAGCAATATCTTCCGCTCTTCGGCCTGATGGCGGAGCTGCAGGCCAGGAAAGCATCCATGGACGCCGAATTCAGTGCCTTCGCCGCCTTCGGGAGCCCGGACTACGAAGCGTCGGTGATCCTGCGCACGCTCGCGGCCTTCCAATACCTCCGCGGGCAGCAGCAGGGCGCGTCGCAGGAGGAGCTCGACGGCTTCCTCGAACAGCTTCACGAGGTCCCGAACCGGCCGGCCGAACTCGACGAGGCGCTCCTGCGAGCCCGCTACGACGACATGGTCGCGGCTTTCGGCCTGGACGACCCGTCGGTCCAGGCGGTGCTCCAGGGACGCAGCCAGGAGGGGGCTGCCGCGGCTCTGATGGCCAACTCGGCCATGGCGGACTCCGCTCGGGCCGTCGACATGCTGCTCGGGGGCATGCTGAGCCCGGCAACGGAGCCTTCCTTCGCTCTCATCCAGGGGATGTTCGGGCGGTTCGGGCCCTTCCAGGGACTCATCTCCCAGGTGATCCCGGAAGAAGAGCAGATCGCCGCGCGCCTCGGCAGGGCCCGCTTCGAGGTGTCCGGCACCCGGGTTCCGCCCGACGCCACCTTCTCGCTCCGCCTCGCCGACGGCGTCGTCACGGGATATCCGTACAACGGGACCCGGGCCCCCGTACACACGACCTTCTACGGCCTCTACGACCGGCACTACTCCAATCCGGGCGCCGACGAATGGGCGCTTCCCGATCGGTGGATGGACCCCGGCGCCGACTTCGACCTGTCCACGCCTCTCAACTTCGTGAGCACGGCGGACATCATCGGCGGCAACTCGGGGTCGCCGGTGGTGAACCGCGATCTGGAGATCGTGGGCCTGGTGTTCGACGGCAACATCCAGAGCCTGCCGGGCGACTACATCTACATGCCGCAGCTGAACCGGTCGGTGGCGGTGGACGCGCGCGGCATCCTGGAAGCGCTGGAAGACATCTACGACGCGGGCAGAATCGTGCAGGAGCTCACCACGGGCCGTTTCCCGTGAGGCCCGACCGTGGCGGCTGAGCGGCCGGGTCACCCTTTCCTTGGGGGCGCCCCGCTGCTCATGGCCCACCGCGGAGGGTCGCGGCTGGCTCCCGAGAACACCATGGCCGCCTTTGGGCACGCGCTCGACGACTGGGACGCCGACGTCCTCGAGATGGACGTGCGGCTCACGGCCGACGGGCGACTCGTGGTCATCCACGACGATACGGTGGACAGGACCACCGACGGGGCCGGTCCGATCCGTCGCATGACGTGGGAGGAGACCCGTGACCTGGACGCGGGCTTCCGCTTCCGTGACCTGGACGGCGACCCATCGTTCAGGGGCCGGGGCGCGCGAATCCCGCTCTTCGACGAGGTTCTGGACACCTTCCCCCACGCCCGCATCATCGTCGAACCGAAGGCCGCGGAGGCGGCCCGCCCTCTGGTGGACACCATCCGTTTCCGCGGAGCCGAGCACCGGGTCCTCATCGGGGCGGTGTTCGAATCCACGCGCACGGGAGCACGCGGGTACGCCGGTCCCTGGGCCGCCTCCCGAACGCAGGTGCGCCGATTCTGGATCCTGCACCGGGTCCCCGTGATCGGACGCTGGTACGTCCCCCGGGCGGATGCTTTCCAGATCCCCGAATGGTCGGGCCGTCTGCGGGTCGTGACGCCCGCCCTTGTCCGCGCCGCCCACGCGGCGAACATCGCCGTGCACGTGTGGACGGTGGATGATCCGGACGACATGCGCCGCCTGCTGGACTGGGGCGTCGACGGCATCCAGACGGACCGTCCCGACCTGCTGGCCGATGTCCTGACCGATGTCGCCGGACGACCCCCCGCGCCCGCTCGGCGCAGGAGCCGCGAGCGGTGAGCGGCTCCGGGCTGGACGACCGTTTCCGCGACCACCTGGAAGCCACGGGCTGGTTGCGTGGCGCAACTGCGGTGATCGTCGGCGTCTCCGGTGGCCTGGATTCCATGACGCTCCTCTACCTGATGCGCTTTGCCGGACCCGCGCCGGAACTCTCCCTGCATGCCGCTCACCTGGACCACCGCATGCGTGCCGGGAGCGGTGCCGACGCTGCGTGGGTGCGGGGTATCTGCGACGAGTGGGGGGTGACCTTCCACCTTCGCACCGCTGCCGAACCGGTGAGATCCGAGGCGGAGGGCAGGGAGCTGCGCTACGCCTTCTTCGAGGAGGTCAGGCACGGCACGGGCGCCGAAGCCGTCACCATGACCGGCCACACCGCCGACGACCAGGCCGAGACCGTGCTCTTCCGGATCGCACGGGGGAGCGGTCCGCGCGGTCTCCGCGGGGTGCATCCCCGTCGCCCGCCCGCGCTGCTGCGGCCACTGCTCCCGTTCTGGCGCCGTGAGCTGGAGGCGTTCGCGGCCGCCCGCGGTATTCCCAGCCGCGAGGACCCCTCCAACCGGGACCCTTGCTGGACCCGCAACCGCCTGCGCCACCAAATCCTCCCGGCGCTGGAAGAGGCGGTGCCGGGAGCGGGCGCGGCACTGGTCTCCCTGGCCGGGACGAGCCGTCTGGAGTCCGGCGCCCTGAACGAGCTCCTCGACCAGCGCATCGAGGCGCTGACGGTTGCCGCTCGTCCCTTCGCGCCCCGGCGTCCGGGCCCTGCCACGGATTCTCCCCCCCGCGCCCTCCACCTCGACCGGGAGGCCCTTGCCGCTGCTTCCGACCCCGTCCTCACCCTCCTCCTCCGCCGCGCCGTCTCGCGGCTCGGTGGCCGGCCCGGACAGGCCGCCACCGACGATCTGCTGCGTTTCGTGCGGAGTTCCCCGAGCGGCCGCCGCCTCACCCTGGCGGGCGGCGTCACCGTGGACCACCGTCTCGGCGAGATCCGCATCCGGCGCGCGGAAGACGGCGGCCTCGCGCCCCCGGGTCGGGGGTCGGCCGCCTTGCGCATCGACGCCGAACCCGGTGAGGGGGCCTTTGCCAGCGGCCGCTGGCGGGCGGATGTGGCCTGGGGCCCCGCTCCCCGCCGCGGCTTCCCTCTTGTGGCGCGCTTCCTGTCCGGCGTGGTACCGTTCCCGCTTTCCCTGCGCCCATGGGCCCCGGGGGATCGGATCGACATGCCGTACGGGAGCAAGAAGGTGAAGAAGATCCTCCTGGAAGCGCGTATCCCCGCGGACCGGCGCCCGGGGTTCCCCGTGCTCGTCGATGCGGAAGGAGCCATCGTCTGGATCCCGGGCGTGGCGGAGCCGCACGTGGCAACCCGAAAGGCGGATGGCGCGACGGCGTGTCACGTGGAGATCCGTCTCGACCCCGATCCCGGTCACCGCCGATTCCAACAAGGAGACCCCGCTTGAACGACATCGACCGCGCCAGGCTGGGACAGCGGCAGCTTACCCGCGTCGTCTTCAGCGAAGAGGACATTCGCCGCCGCGTCGCGAAGTTGGGTCGCGACATCGGCACCGCCTACGCCCCGGGCGCTGATGTTCTGGTGCTGGGAATGCTGAAGGGGTCGTTCATATTCGTCGCCGACCTGGTTCGCGCGATTCCCATGCCCATCCAGGTCGACTTTCTGCTGACATCCAGCTACGGCATGGAACGGGTGAGCAGCGGCGAAGTGAGGCTCTGGTACAACCCCACGGCGTCCATTGAAGGCCGCCATGTAATCCTCGTGGAAGACATCGTGGACAGCGGCAACACGATCAAGCGCGTGCTGCCGCTCCTGCAGGATCTGAACCCGGCCAGCCTCGAACTCTGCACCCTCCTCCACAAGCGCCTGGCAACCCTGGAAAAGGATGCCCGCTGGGTCGGATTCGAGGCGCCCGAAGAGTTCCTGGTCGGGTACGGGTTGGATTTTGCGGAGGATTTTCGGCACCTTCCGTATATCGGCTCGATCTGATTGATCGCGAGCCAGGCGCGAAAAGGACGAAAACGGTAGCGATGTCCGAGCAGAACCCCACACCCAAGGAACCGCCCAGGAAGCTGACGCGGGTGTCACGCACCGCGTCTCTGTGGGTTCTCTTTGCCCTCATGTCCGTGCTCGCGTTCCAGTTCATGCGCGCCGGGGACCGCACGATGGGAAGGATCAGCCCCTCCGAGCTCGACCGGCAGATCGAGAACGACAACGTGCTCGAAGTCACGTTCTTCGGCGAGTCGGAGATCCGGGGCGAATTCAAGAGCACGGTCGAGGTCGCGGAAACCGATGTCAACGAGTTCGTTACCAACGTCGTCCCCGGCGGTGCCGAGAACCTGATCGAGAGGCTTCGGGAGCGCGGGGTGGAGATGGACGCCCGGTTGCAGCGCACCGGATGGCTTCCCGTGATCGGGACCTTCCTGCCCTGGATCCTCATCATCGTCTTCTGGATCTGGATCATGCGGGCGATGCAGAGCGGGGGGAACCGAGCGTTCCAGTTCGGTCGGTCGAAGGCCCGGCTCATCAGCCCCGACACGCCGCAGGTGACCTTTGCGGACGTGGCCGGCGCCGACGAGGCCAAGGCGGAGCTGGAGGAGATCATCGAATTCCTGAAGGATCCGCCCAGGTTCTCGCGGCTTGGCGGACGCCTCCCCAAGGGGGTGCTCCTCGTGGGACCGCCTGGGACGGGCAAGACCCTGCTCGCCCGTGCCGTCGCCGGCGAGGCCGCGCGCCCCTTCTTCCAGATGTCGGGCTCCGACTTCGTGGAGATGTTCGTGGGTGTGGGTGCGTCACGCGTGCGCGACCTCTTCGAGCAGGGGAAGGCGCACGCACCGTGCATCATCTTCGTCGACGAGATCGACGCCGTCGGGAGGCACCGCGGAGCGGGGCTGGGGGGTGGTCACGACGAGCGCGAACAGACCCTGAACGCCCTGCTCGTCGAGATGGACGGCTTCGAGGCGAACGAGGGGGTCATCCTGCTCGCCGCGACCAACCGTCCCGATGTCCTGGATCCGGCACTCCTCCGTCCCGGCCGTTTTGACCGGCAGGTGGTGGTGGATCTGCCGGATGTGAAGGGCAGGGAAGGGATCCTCCGCGTGCACGCCAGGAAGCTCCCGCTCGCCGAGGACGTGGAGCTGTCCCTGGTCGCCCGGGGGACACCGGGGTTGAGTGGTGCGGACCTGTCCAACATCTGCAACGAGGCGGCCCTGTTCGCCGCCCGCCGCGGGGTGGACAGGGTTGCGATGGAAGACTTCGAGGAGGCGAAGGACAAGGTCATGCTGGGGACCGAGAGGCGCAGCATGGTGCTCACCGACGCCGAAAGAAAGCTGACGGCCTACCACGAAGCGGGACACGTCGTCATCGGCGTCAAGATCCCCGGCCTCGACCCCGTCCACAAGGTCACCATCGTGCCCCGTGGACGCGCACTGGGACTGACCGCCTCATTGCCCGAGGTAGACCGGCACACCTACACGCGCGAATGGATGAACGGCCAGCTCGCCATGCTCTTCGGAGGTCGTGTCGCGGAGGAACTGGTTTTCGGGCCGGAGAAGGTCACCACGGGGGCCGGCAACGACATCGAGCGGGCCACGGCGATGGCGCGGCGCATGGTCATGCGTTTCGGGATGTCGGACCGGATCGGCCTGATGTCCGTGGGCGAAGCGGACCATGAGGTGTTCCTCGGCCGCGAGCTGGTGCAGCGCCGGGAGGTGTCCGACTACACCGCCCGCAAGGTGGACGAAGAGGTGAAGCGGCTCCTGGATGGGGCCCACACCAGGGCCCGGGGGGTATTGGGGGCGAACAGGAGTCTTCTCAAGGATTTCGCGGAAGCTCTGTTGGAACGGGAGACGCTCGACGGGGACGAGATCCTGCTGCTCCTGGAGGGCAGGGAACTGCCTCCCCTGACCAACGACTTCGAGGTCGGCCAGGTGGAGCAGCCTCTGCCGGGGGCCGAGCCGAAGGCGGTCGTCAAGCCCGCGACGGGGCTGGCAGGTCCGGAGCCGCTGCCGACGCCGGGCTGAGAAGCACCATGCCGGCCCGGCACCTCGCCGCATTCGTTGGCGACCGGGTCAAACCGAGTCCATCGGAGCCGCCGGGCCGAGTCCTCCCCCGCCCGCGCCGGGGAGCAGCAGTTCGAGCCTCTGGCGGAGCCGGTCACCGCTTACACCGATCTCCAGCGTGCCGCGATGGGCGACCGAGATCCGTGAAGTTTCCTCGCTGACGACGACGACGATGGCGTCGGTCTCCTCGCTGAGGCCGATCGCCGCCCGGTGGCGAGTGCCCAGGGAACGGTCGCTGACCGGGTGCTGGGTGAGGGGCAGGATGGCTCCCGCGGCCTGGATGGTGTCGCCCACGATGACCACCGCGCCGTCGTGCAGCGGGGAATTGTGCGCGAAGATCGTCCCGAGCAACTCGGGCGAGAGGACGGCCTCGACGTTCTTGCCCGTGCGAGCATACTCGCGCAGCCCCGTTTCGCGCTGGACAGCCAGAATCGCGCCCACCCCGGCACGCGCCAGCTGCTCGGCACCCTCCACCAGACGGTCCACGATCCGCTCCTGCCGGTTGGACCCGATCACCGTTACCAGACGGCTCTGCCCGAGACGGGCGAGCGCGGCGCGCATCTCGGGCTGAAAGACCACCAGGGCAGCGATGGCGCCGTACTGCAGCAGCGCCTCGAGGATGCGGCGGATCAGTGAGAGGTCGAGGATGACCGCCAGCAGGTAGAGTCCCGCCAGAAGCAGGACTCCCAGGAGCATCTGCATCGCCCGGGTCTGCCGAATGAGGAGGAGGATCCGGTAGACAAGGAGGAAGACGATGACGATCTCGACCAGGTCGTTCAGACCCGGTCGCAGGAACTGGAGTTGCTGAAGGAATCCGTTCATGGCTGGTGAAGGATAATACGAGTCGGAAGGTGGCGGCCCGAGTGGCACGCGGGTGGCGTGCCGAGAGCACCGTGGTATTTTTTCGTTGACGACGGGATCACCGCAGCCTACATTTCCGCCGGGAAGCGCGTCCATCTCGATCACGGCCAACCTGCACACATCCGGAGTCAACCGTTGGACAACAGTTACCAGCTCCTCACGCTCTTCGCCGATGGCGGCATGATGATGTATCCGCTCGTCATCTGCTCGCTCATCGGTCTCGGGGTCATCATCGCGAAGTTCTGGACCCTCAGGATCGCTCACCGGAACACGGCTTCCGTGATCGAAGGTGTCGAAGAGGCCGCGATGGCGGGTAGCCTGGACGAAGCGGCGGAGATTGCTGCGTCGACTCCCGGCCCCGCGGCGGCGATCCTCCTCGCGGGGTTGCGCCGGATCAGGAACCTCAAGCTCAACAAGGGGGAGTTGGAGCAGGTCATCTCCACCACGGGAACCATCGAGCTCAGCTTTCTGGAACGGGGCCTCGTGATCCTTGCGACGGTGGCGAACGTGGCCCCTCTCATGGGCTTTCTGGGCACGGTGGCCGGGATGATCCTGGCCTTCGATTCGATTGCGGCTGCGGGGGACGTGGATCCGGCGACGGTGGCGGGCGGGATCAAGGTCGCGCTCCTCACCACGGCTGCCGGGCTGACCATCGCGATCCCGGTCAACATCGGCTACAATTTCTTCGTGTCGCGCATCGACAGGCTCATCGTGGACATGGAGGAGAGCACGCAGAAGATCCTGAACATTGCATGGGATCTGGAGCGCGACGGGAAGCTGAGCATTCTTTCCTGAGGCAGAGGCGGGGCCGGGGACCCCGGTGGCGGGAACCCCGCAGCCCTTTTACGGTTAGAACCCTACATAGCAGCCGGAAACAGACGGGAGATCATCCATGGCGGTCATCGGCAACAAGAAGTCCAAGGTCTCCGACGAGATTCCATCCTCGTCGATGGCGGACATCGCGTTCCTCCTCCTCATCTTCTTCCTGGTTACGACGACCTTCCCGAAGGACAAGGGACTGGCCATCGTGCTCCCCGAGAGCGGGGAGACGGTGGAGGTCAGCCAGAAGAACATCCTCCACATCATCGTGTCCACGACGGGGTCGGTGACGATCCGGCGGGGGGAGAGCCAGCAGGAACAGGTCGTTCGTCCCAACGATGTCGAGGCGATCTGGCGGCAGGACGTGGCACAGAATGAGAACCTCATCGCCGCGGTCAAGACCCATCCGGATGCACCCTACCGGTTCATGGTCGACGTTCTCGATGCCCTGCAGAGCGCAGGTGCCGAGCGCATTTCGCTGCAAATCCTGGAGTAACGACAATGGGTCTCAAATCCGGAGGACTGCAACGGAAGTCCAAGGCGTCGCAGGAGATTCCTTCTTCTTCGATGGCGGACATCGCATTCCTTCTGCTGATCTTCTTCATGGTTTCCACGGTCTTCCAGAAGGACCGGAACCGCGACATTGACTGGGCCCAGGCCGAGGCCACCGAGAAGATCGACCAGAAACAGAAGAACATCCTCAACGTGTGGGTCGAACCCAACGGCGACGTGTTCATCAACGACGTGCAACAGGAGATGAACGATGTCAGCGCGCTCGTTGCTCCCATGTACGCCGTCAACCGTGAACTGGTGATTTCGATCCGTTCCGACCGTACCGCACCCTACCGGTACATCGACGCGGTCCAGCAGGAGCTGAGCGCGGCAGGAGTGCTGAGAGTCGTATTCGCGACCGAGCTCGAACAGGCCATCACAAGGGAGAGACGATGAGCGAGCAAACAAACCAGCAGCCGGCTGCCGAAGCAACAGGCACGGCCAACGAGCAATTCAAGAAGTCGTTTTCGTCCTGGTTCTGGGGCTCCATGATCACGGCCACGGTGCTGCACTTCGTTGTCTTCGCCTTCTGGCCGGAGATGGCTGCCGAGGACGTCAGCGTGAGTTCCGATGAGCTGGAGGCCATCGAGCTCCCGCCCGAGGTCGAGATCCCACCGCCCCCGGCGGCCATTCGCCGCCCCGCGACGCCGGTGATCGCCACGGCCCAGATCGACGAGGACATCACAATCGCCGAGGTCACCTTCGCAGCGAACCCCGTCGAGAACCTCCCGCCGCCGCCGGAGGACGTGGAGACCGATATTTCGGCCGCGCCCGTGTTCACACCGTACACCGTCGCGCCGGACTACACCAACGCGAACGAGGTGCGCAGAGCGCTTGAGCGCGAGTATCCGCCCCTGCTGCGCGACGCCGGCATCGGCGGCACGGTACAGGTCTGGTTCTTCATCGACGAGGAAGGGGAGGTTACCAACCAGGTAGTGCATGAGAGTTCCGGACACACAGCGCTCGACGACGCGGCACTCCGTGTCGCGCCGGTGTTCGAGTTCACGCCGGCCCTGAACCGGGACAAAGCCGTGCCCGTGTGGGTGTCGCTGCCCATTACCTTCACTACCAAGTAGCGCCGCGGCACATTCGGGAAGCGGGAACGCCCCGCCGGCCGCGCGGCCGGCGGGGCGTTCCCTTGTCACGGTAGCACGTGGAAGCGGGAGGGAAATGGTAAACAAGGATGTTTACTGTCGCGCGATCCGGGAGCGGCTTCCCCGGGTCCTGGACCAGGTCGCGGCAGCCGCGGTGCGTGCCGGCCGCGATCCGGATTCGGTGCAGATCGTCGCGGTCACCAAGGGGCACCCGCTGGACGCGGTCGGGGCCGCCGTGGAAGCGGGGTTGCGCGACCTCGGCGAGAACCGTGTCGAAGAGCTGGACTGGAAGCACCCGGCCTTCCCGGACGGGGATGTCCGGTGGCACATGATCGGGCATGTCCAGCGACGCAAGGCGGGCCGCGCGGCCCGCCTTGCGTCGCTCGTGCACAGCGTGGACTCCGTCCGCCTCGCCGAGAAGCTGTCGCGTATCGGCGAGGCGGACGGGCGGCGCGTACCCGTGCTCGTCCAGGTCAACGCGTCCGGAGAAGCCGCCAAGGGGGGCTTCCCGGCCGCGGAGGCCCTGGACGGGGTCAGGGTGGTGGCGGGGTTGGCGGGGTTGCGCGTCCTGGGCCTCATGACGATGGCGCCATTCACCGCCGACGAAGCCGCGCTGAGGTCCACCTTCCGGCGCACCCGCGCGCTGATGGAGGCCGCCGGCGCCATCCCCGGTGTCGAGGGGCGCGAGCTCTCGATGGGGATGTCCAACGACTACGCGGTGGCCGTCGAGGAGGGAAGCACCATGGTGCGCCTCGGCACCACCCTGTTCGGCGAGCGACCCGGATGAGCCAGGTTGAAATGAGGCGCCTTCGGGATGCGGTCCAGACCGTGCGCGCGCTGGGCTGGGGAGGTGGGGTGCCCGGCGAGGGCGCGCAGCCCGCGCGGGGGGCGCCCGCCCGGGTGGGGATCGTGCTGGGCACGGGGTTGGGGGGCCTCGCAGCGGCGATCGACATCGAGGTCTCCGTCCCGTACCGGGATCTGCCCCACTTCCCCGTCTCCACCGTCGAGAGCCATCGCGGAAAGCTGCTCCTGGGCACGCTCGAGGGGGTGCCGGTGGTGGCCATGCAGGGCCGCTTTCACCGCTACGAGGGCTATTCGCTGCGGCAGATCGCCTTCCCCGTCCGCGTGATGAAGCTCCTCGGCGCCGAAACCCTGATCGTCTCGGCCGCGTGCGGAGGCATGAACCCGCTGTGGGGACCCGGTGACCTCGTCCTCCTCGACGACCACATCAACTTCATGGGTGACAGCCCGCTCACCGGACCCAACCTGGACGAACTCGGACCGCGCTTCCCGGACATGTCGGCTCCCTACGATCCCGGGTTGCAGGCGGCGGCGGCATCCGTGGCGATGGCGGAGAAGATCCCTCTGCGGCGCGGCGTCTACGTCGCGGTAGTGGGTCCCCAGCTCGAAACCCGCGCCGAATACCGGATGCTTCGGGGGATGGGCGCGGACATGGTGGGGATGTCGACCGTGCCGGAAGTGATCGCGGCGCGGCACATGGGGATGCGGGTCCTGGCCGTGGCGGTCATCACGGACCAGTGTCTGCCCGACGCGCTCGAGGAAGCCGACGTGGCGACGATCATCGCGACTGCAAGGGCGGCCGAGCCGAAGCTCGCCCGTCTGGTCGCCGGGGTCGTGCGCGGGCTGGGCAGTGGCCAGGCCGCCGAGGGCGCCGCGTCGGGAGCCGACACGGATCGAGACGGGTCGGGGGCTGCGGACGCCCCCCCTGCGGAACCCTCGTAGCGGTCGGAGAGTCTGCGCATGTACCCCCCCGTCCCTATTTCACGAGTCGCGCTGGAGGAGTCCGTGCTGGAGACGTGGCGCGAGGAGGACACCTTCCGCCGCACCCTCGCTGCGACGAGGGACGGGGAGCAGTTCGTCTTCTTCGAAGGCCCTCCGACCGCAAACGGCCGCCCGGGTCTGCACCACATCATCAGTCGCGCGATCAAGGACCTCGTCTGCCGCTACCAGACCATGCTCGGCAAGCACGTCACCCGGATCGCGGGGTGGGACACACACGGGCTGCCCGTCGAAATCGAGGCCCAGAAGCGGCTCGGGATCGAGGACAAGCGAGAGATCGAGGAGCGGGGCATCGCCTGGTTCAACGAGCGCTGCCGGGAGTCCGTGTTCACCTACAAGGACGAATGGGAACGCTTCTCGGAGCGCATCGGCTACTGGCTGGACTACTCGAAGCCGTACGTCACCTTCCACGCCGAATACGTGGAGTCGGTGTGGTGGCTCCTGAAACAGATGTCGGAGCGGGACCTGCTCTACCGTGGCCACAAGGTGGTCCCGTGGTGTCCCGCCGACCAGACGGTCCTCTCATCCCACGAATTGTCGCTGGGGTACAAGGACGTCGAGGATCCTTCGCTCTGGGTCACCCTGGAGCTGCTGGACGGGTCGGGCCGGCACCTTCTCGTGTGGACGACCACGCCGTGGACGCTGGTGTCGAACGTGGCGCTCGCCGTGAATCCGTCCATCGACTACGTGGAGGTCGACCACGAGGGCCGGTGCCTCATCGTGGCCCGGAGTCGTGCTGAAGCGCTCTTCGGGGAGGACCGGATCGGCCGCTCGGTGGATGTCTCGGAGTTGCTGGACGAGAAGTACCGCCGCCCCTTCGAACTGATCCCGGCCGACTCGGTGCGTGGACGCGCGTGGGAGATCGTGCCGGGGGACTTCGTGTCCGACGAGGAGGGATCGGGGATCGTCCACATGGCCCCGGCGTACGGGGCGGACGACTACCAGGCCGGGAAGGACTTCGGCCTTGCAGTACTGGAGCCGGTGCGGACCGACGGTACCTTCGCGGCCCATCTTCCCCTTGTGGGCGGAGTCTTCTTCAAGGACGCCGACGAGCGCCTGGTCCGCGACCTCGAGTCGCGCGGCCTCGTTTTCGCCTGCACACGCCAAGCCCACTCCTACCCGCACTGCTGGCGTTGCGACACCCCCCTTATCTACATGGCCCGGCACAGTTGGTTCGCACGCACATCGTCGCTCCGTGACGAACTTCTGGAGAACAACGCGCGCGTCTCGTGGCACCCTCCGGAGGTCGGCGAGGGGCGCTTCGGCGAATGGCTCAAGGGCAATGTGGACTGGGCGCTGTCGCGTGACCGATACTGGGGAACGCCGCTCCCGGTGTGGGTGTCGGAGGACGACCCCGGGCACGTCGAGTGGATCGGGAGCTTTGCGGAACTCGCCGAGAGGGCAGGGGAACTTCCGTCGGACTTCGATCCCCACCGGCCCTTCATCGACGAGGTGACCTGGCGCTGCCCCGAGACCGGGGCCACGATGCGCCGCGCCCCGGAGGTGATCGACGTCTGGTTCGACTCCGGGGCCATGCCCTGGGCCCAGTGGCACTACCCCTTCGAGAACCGGGAGCTGTACGACCGCCACTTCCCGGCGGACTTCATCTGCGAGGCGGTGGATCAGACGCGCGGCTGGTTCTACTCGCTGCACGCCATCTCGACGATGCTCGGCCTGGGCCCGGCCTTCCGCAACGTCATCGTCAACGACCTCATCCTGGACGCCGCCGGCCGGAAGATGTCCAAGTCGAAGGGGAACGTGGTCGACCCATGGGAGGCGGTGGCGGATCACGGCGCCGACGGCGTGCGCTGGTACATGATCACCGTCAGCAATCCGTGGCTCCCCACCCGCTTCGACCCGGAGGGGGTGCGCGAATCCGCGTCGCGCTTCTTCGACACCCTCCTGAACACCTACCGCTTCTTCGCGCTCTACGGCAACGTCGAGGATTGGGCCCCCGGCAAGCGCGGCGGCGACGAGCTGTCGCGGCCGCCTCTGGACCGCTGGCTGCTGTCGCGGCTGCACCGGCTCGTCGGGACGGTACGGGAGGAGCTGGACGGCTACAATCCGACACGCGCCTACCGCGCAGTGGCCGCGTTCGTGGACGGCGAGCTTTCCAACTGGTACGTGCGCCGTGCCCGTCCCCGCTTCTGGGGGAACACCGACCCGGCGGACTCGGCCGCGGCCTTCGCGACGCTGCACGAGGCGCTGCGCGTGGTCGCTCTGATGATCGCGCCGGTCACACCGTTCATCTCGGACTGGCTGCACCGTGCGCTGACCGGCTCCTCCAGCCACACCGAGCCCTTTCCGGTGGCCGATCCGCGCCTGGTCGACGACGAGCTGGACCTCCACATGACGCATGTGCGCAGTCTGAGCACGCTGGCCCGGGCCGCCCGGGAAGAGGTGAGGATCCGGGTACGGCAGCCGTTGGGACGCCTGCTGGCGGTGGTGCCGGGCGAACCGCCTGCCGACGACGTACTGGGCCTCCTTGTGGACGAGATCAACGTGAAGAACGTCGAGTTCCAGGCTTCGTCGGAGGGGCTCGTCAGGCTGGTGGCAAGGCCCGCGTTCCGCGTCCTGGGGCGGCGCTTCGGGAGGCTGACGCCGGAAGCAGCGAGCCGGATCCGGGAGTTGGGGGCGGACGACCTGGCGACCGTTCGTGGCGGCGGGAGCGCGCGGGTCCAGGTGGGCGGGGAGTGGCACGAGGTCGGCGGTGACGAGATGGAGGTGGTGGAGGAAGCACAGGGTGATTGGGTGGTTCGGTCCGAAGGGCGGTACACGGTGGCGCTCGACCCCACGCTCGACGGGCCGCTTCGGCGGGAAGGACTCGCGCGGGAGCTGGTGAACCGCATCCAGCGCCTGAGACGGGAGTCCGGGCTCGACATCACGGACCGCATACGCCTGACCATCGCGGGAAGCGAGGCCGTGTGCGGCGCCGCGCGGGAGCACGAGGCCGTGATCGCGCGCGAGACCCTGGCCGTCGCGGTGACGGTGGGCGGGGAGCCGGGTGGGGACGCCGCCTTCCGCAAAGAGGCGGTGCTGGACGGGGAGGAAGCGGTCCTCGGGCTTGACCCGCACTCGTGACCTCCCGTCCCGGTGCCGGATCCTCGCCGGGCGGAGGCGCTCGGCACAGCTGGACCGCGGGGGAGGATGCGGGGGGACGTCTGGACAGCTACGCCGCCGCGCAGCTGGGGTTGTCGAGGAGCCGGGTGGTGGCGCTCCTGGAAGCCGGGAACGTGCTGGTGGACGGGCAGCCGCCGAAGAAGTCCGGCATCGTGGTCCCGGGGCAGGTCATCGAGGTTGTGGTGCCGCCGCCGACCGCGATCGAAGCCGTCGCACAGGATATCCCGCTCGACATCGTCTTCCAGGACCAGCATCTGGTGGTCGTCGACAAGCAGGCGGGGCTCGTGGTGCACCCCGCGCCGGGCCACCCCGACGGTACGCTGGTCAACGCTCTGCTGTACCACGTCGGCGACCTCTCCGGGATCGGCGGGGAGCTCAGGCCGGGGATTGTGCAGCGGCTCGACCGTGATACCTCGGGACTCATGGTCATCGCCAAGACGGACCCCGCGCACCAGGGTCTGGCGACCGCGCTCAAGGAACGCCTCGTGAAGCGCACATACCTGGCTGCGATGTGGGGAAGGCTGCGCGAATCGCCGGTGGTGGTGGACCGGCCGATCGGGCGCCACCCGCGGGACCGGATGCGGATGGCGGTGGTGGCGCATGGCCGGCCGGCAAGGACGCGCTTCCGGCACCTGGAGAGCTGGCTGGCCGCCATCTTCTGCGAGGCCGCGCTGGATACGGGGCGCACGCACCAGATCCGCGTCCACGCCGCGGCGATCGGCCACCCGGTTGTGGGTGACAGGCTTTACGGCGCCGGCGCCGAGCGCGGCTTCAGCGGGGCAGGACGGCAATGGGCCAGGGATCTCGCCCGTCGGACCGGCAGACAGTTTCTGCACGCGCACCGGCTCGAGTTCGACCATCCGGTGTCCGGCGAGCCCATGACCTTCACGGCGCCCTTGCCACGCGATCTGGCCGACGTCAGGCGCTGGGCACTGGGCGGCGCTTCCCGCCCTTCGGGATGATGCCCCTGGTCGCACTTGTCGCGCTCGCAACGTTTCTTGTTGCGCCTGCCGGTGCTCGGACCCTGGGCGGCGGCAACGCGCCCATGTCCGTGCAGACCCGCAGCGACTCCGCCGAGTGGCGTATCCTGCAGGGGTCGTCTTTGACGGTGCGTTACCAGGGATCGGATTCGCTCAGGGCATCGCGGGCCCTCGCGACCCTGGAGTCGCTGGAGATGCTTCCCGGTCTGCGCGAACCGGGCATGCACCCGACGCTGACCGTCGCCCCGACCCGGGCCGTGATGGACTCGCTGGTCGGGTCGCGGCTGCCCGAATGGGCCGGAGCGGTGGCGATCCCCGACCGTATGGAGATGATCATCCCCGGCGGGCGCTTCTGGCCCGGGTCCCCCCTGGACGAAGTGCGCATCCTTCGCCACGAGTGGGCGCATCTGGCCCTCGCCCACGAGATGGGGAATCTGCGCATTCCACGCTGGTTCAACGAGGGCTACGCGGAGTGGGCGGCGGGTGGCTGGCTCGACGGCGGCGGGCGTAAGCTCGGCTTGACGCTGGCGTTCGGCGACGGCCCGCCTCTGGACTCGATCGCGCTCGGATGGCCGCGCGACCGCGTCCCGGCGGAGATGGCGTACCTCCTGTCCGCATCCGTGATCCAGTACCTCTACGAAGCAAGCGGGACCCGGGGGCTGGAGGCCTTCCTCGCCGAATGGAAGCGGCGGCGCTCCTTCGAGGCGGCGCTGCGCGGGGTGTACGGCGCGACCTTCGCCCAGCTCGAGACGGACTGGCGAAAGTGGGTGAAGCGACGCTACGGCTGGCTGATGGTGCTCTCCGATTCGGCGGTGTTCTGGGCCGTGCTGGCTGCCGCCCTGGCGGCGATGTTTCTGGTCCGGCGGCGGTACCGCCGCGAGCAGATGGCCCGGTTGCGGGCCGGCGAGCCGCCCGACGCGCCTGCGTATTGGGCGTCTCCCGGAAGAGCGGAAGAGGAGGGCCATGGCTCCCTGCCGGGGTCGTCGGTTGACCCCGGCGCCGGGTCTCGGTAGCGTCCGACCATGGCAAGAAGAAAGAAGCAGGCCGCCCCGGTTCAGTCGCTGAGATTCTCGAGGGTCAACCTCTGGTTCGCTCTCGCGGGACTTGCCACCATTGCGGCGGGTTACTATCTGTTGAGCCAGGGTTCGATCACGGCGGCGCCGGTGCTCCTGGTGGTCGGGTACGTCGTGCTGTTGCCGCTGGCCATCGTCCTGTAGGGAGCGTGCCGGCATGACCGGGCCCGGTACGGGGCGTCCAAGGATCACCTTGGCTATAGCCTTCCTGGCGGTCCTGTCCGCCGGCCGGCACCCCCTCGCCGCCCAGCAGCCCCGCTGGCGCTGTCCCGATGCGGCCTCGCTGATCGGGGAACTGGAAGGCCCCCTCGCCCACGTCCGCTACCTTGCCGACGACCTGCTCGAAGGCCGCGCCGTCGCCACCAGGGGTGAACGGTGCGCGGGCGACTACATCGCGGCCCGGTTCCGTGCGCTGGGCCTCGAGCCCGCGGGCGCCGACCGCGGTTTTTTCCAGGCCTGGATGGTGCGCACCGGGAGCGAGGCGGGCGACGGCAACAGCTTCCGGGTGAGCGACGCGGCCCCCGCCGCACTCACCCTCGGCACGGATTGGACGCCGTACGGCTTCTCGGCTTCCACCGAAGTCGGCGCCTCCATGGTCGTGGTCCCGGTGGGGACCGAAGGCCAGCTCGGTGACGCCACGCACGGCGAGCTCGCCGGCAAGGTGCTGGTCATCGAAGGCGCGGCCCCCCACCCCCACGCACCCCCCGCCGACGCGCACCGGGTTGCCGCGAGCGCGGCGGGCATGGGCGCGGCCGCGCTGATCGTGCTGTTGGGGGAATCCGACGCGCTTCCCCGACTCGCCGACGAGCGCCGCGCGGCCCTCGCCATACCCGTCATCGCGGTTGTGGGTGCGGCTGCCGCCGACGTGCGCGCCGCGGCAGCGAGCGGCGCCCGCGCCACGCTGACCACCGCGGTGAACCCGGTGCGGCGTGAAGCCCGTAACGTGGCCGCGATCCTGCCCGGCTCCGATCCCCGTCGCGGCCAGGCCCTCGTGATCGGCGCCCACTACGACCACCTGGGACTCGGCGGCGACGGCTCGCTCTCGCCCAACGCGGTCGGTGAGGTGCACAACGGCGCCGACGACAACGCATCGGGCACGGCGGTGCTCCTCGAGGCGGCGCGCGCGCTGGCCGCGGGTCCCCCTCTGGCCCAGGACATCCTCTTCATCGCCTTCACCGGCGAGGAGCGCGGCCTCTGGGGATCGGCCCGCTATGTGGAGTCGCCCCTCCTGCCTCTGGACGGCACGCTCGCGATGCTCAACATGGACATGGTGGGCCGTGTCCAGAACGACCTGCTCACCGTCTTCGGAACGGGGACGGCGGAGGAGTGGACAGACGTCCTGGAGCGCGCCAACGCCCGCATCGGGTCACCCCTGGATCTCCGCTTCAATCCCGACGGGTTCGGGGCTTCCGACCACAGTTCCTTCTATGCGCGGGGAATCCCGGTCCTCCATTTCTTTTCCAACACCCACCCGGAGTACCACCGGGTCGAGGACGACTGGGAGCTGGTCGATGCCGACGGCATGGCGCGGGTGACCGAGCTGGTTGCGGCGGTGGTCCGCGAGGTGGTTCCGGGGTCCGGTCTGGCCTCCCTGACGCCGGTGGAAGGCGCGGGGAACCCCCCCGGTGTGCAGGGGCCTGCCGACGGCAGCACGGTGCGGAGCGGGTTCAGCGTCCGCCTGGGCACGATCCCCGACTACTCGCGCGAATCGGGGGGGATGGGGATCACCGGCGTGCGCGACGGCAGCCCTGCGGCCAGGGCGGGGATCAAGGGCGGTGACATCATCGTCAAGTTCGGCCCCCACGACGTGGAGGACGTGTACGGCTACATGTACGCGCTGGGGGAATTCGAGCCGGGGGACGAGGTGGAGATCGTGGTCCTGCGGGACGGCGAGCGGCTGGTGTTTTCGGTGGTGCTGGAGGCGGGCGGAGGCTGAGGGCGGGGGTTCTCGACCCCCTTGCGAAACCGGCCGCTCTGCGGCAGTATCCATCAGTGTACACCGCAAGGAGGATGCGCCTGCGAGCATGACTAAAATCACCCCGGTACTTGTTCTCGCGCTGGTCCTGGAAGTGGCCGTCGCCGCCGGGATTCAGTCGCCGCCGGACTCGGACCGCCCCTTCGGGGCCGTCCATGGTGCCGTTGTGCCCGTATCCAGCGCCGCCAACGACGATCTCGTGCAGCGATACTGCGTCCGCTGCCACAACGAGCGGCGGTTCCTGGGCAACCTCACCCTGGAGGAATTCGACCCGGCGAACCCGACCGCGAACGCGCCCGTCCAGGAAGGCGCGGACCCGACCGCGAACGCGCGTCGCCGAGAAGATGATCCGCAAGCTCAGGGCGGGGATGATGCCGCCTCCGGGTGTCAGTCGTCCGCCTGAAGAAGAGGTCACCGCCTTTGTGGCCGCGATGGAGGAAAACATCGACGCGGCGGCCGCCAAGAACCCCAACCCCGGCGCCCGCACCTTCCAGCGCCTCAACCGCGCCGAATACGAGCGCGCCATCGAAGACCTGCTGGGGCTGGAGATCGATGCGTCGGCCTACCTGCCGGGCGAGACGGTGAGTGCGGGCTTCGACAACATCGCGGACGTGCAGAACCTGTCTCCCACCCTCCTCGAGGCGTACCTGACCGCGGCCAGCGAGGTCAGCCGGCTGGCTCTCGGCGACGCCAACGCCACGCCGGCCGAAGCCACCTACGAGGTGTCGCGCTACGCGGAGCAGCGCGGGCATGTGCCCGGGGCTCCCTTCGGCACACGGGGCGGGATTTCGGTCATCCACAACTTTGTCGCTGACGGCGAGTACTACTTCCGGCTTGCCTTCCAGCACGAATCGACCGGGAATTTCTTCGGCCAGACGGCGCCGTTCGACGAGGAGATCGAGGTCTCGATCGACGGCGCCCGCGTCGCGCTGATCCCCCTCGACCGGTGGATGCACCGGCAGGATCCCGGTGGCGTCGAGGTGGTCACCGACCCGCTTCCGGTCACGGCGGGGCCGCACCGGGTGTCGGCGGCGTTCCTCAAGGTCACGGAGGGGCCGGTCGAGGACCTGACGTCACCCCACGAGTGGTCGCTCGCCGACAAGAAGATCGGGTATTCGTACGGGATCACCGGGGTGCCGCACCTGCGCGACATGACCATCGGCGGTCCGTACGACATCACGGGGGTGACGCGGACAGCGGCCTGGGAGCGCGTGATGAGCTGCCGGCCGGCCACCCCGGCCGAAGAGCCGGCGTGCGCCCGCGAGATCATCGACCGGCTGGGTACCCGAGCCTTCCGCCGCCCGGTGACCGACCCGGAAGTCGCCGGCTTGATGGACCTCTTCGAGGAAGGTGCGAGGGAGGGAGGATTCGACATCGGGGTCCGGACCGCGCTGCAGGGTATCCTGGCCAGCCCGGACTTCGTCTTCCGCTTCGAGGAGCCAGCCGCGGGGACCGCGGCCGCTGGAGGGCTGTACCTCCTAGGCGACGCCGCCCTCGCGTCCCGGCTTTCGTTCTTCCTGTGGGGACGCCTCCCCGACGAGGAACTGATCGAGGTGGCGGCCGCGGGCGGACTGGCGGACGCCGAGACCTTCGACCGCCAGGTGGAGCGGATGCTGGCCGACCCCCGGGCCGAGGCGATGGGCACACGCTTTGCCTCGCAGTGGCTGCGTCTTCAGGACCTGGACAAGGTGCACCCCGACGCGCTTCGCTACCCGGACTTCTACCAGCAGCTCGCGCACGACATGCGCCGCGAGACCGAGACCTTCTTCAACGCCCTCGTGCAGGAGGACGGGTCGCTGCAGGACTTCCTGACCGCGGACTTCTCGTACATGAACCAGCGGCTGGCCCGCCACTACGGGATCCAGGGAGTGGCCGGAGACGATTTCCGTCGTGTCGACTACGCGAACCCGGCACGGCGCGGCATTCTCGGCCACGGCAGCGTCCTCACCCTGACCTCGCACGCCAACCGCACCTCTCCCGTGCTCAGGGGCAAGTGGGTGATGGAAGTGCTGCTGGGGACGCCGCCCCCGCCCCCGCCTCCTGACGTCCCCGAACTGGACGCTACGGCCGAGGCGAGCGAAGGCCGTTTCCTCACGGTGCGCGAGCGGCTCGAGGAGCACCGGGCGAACCCGACCTGCAATTCATGCCACCGCTTCATCGATCCCATCGGCCTGGCGCTGGAGAACTTCGACGTCACGGGAACCTGGCGCGTCCGCGACAGCGGCACACCCGTGGAGACGCTCGGCGAGCTGTACGACGGATCCCCCATCCACGGTCCAGGCGACCTTCGCGAGGCGTTGCTGCGCCGGCCGGAGTCCCTTGTCCGCACATTCACGGAAAACCTGATGGCCTACGCGCTGGGCCGCAGGATCGAGTACTACGACATGCCCGCGGTTCGCCGGGTGGCCAGGGCCGCGGACGAGGAAGACTACCGTCTGTCGGCCTTCATCAAGGAAGTCACGCGCAGCGAACCCTTCCGCATGGCGAAGGCCGCCACCGTCGTGGAAGAACCGATGGGTGGCGACAGCCGCTAACCGAGGAGAACGCACAGTATGGAATACATCACCGGAGTGACGATTCCCCGCCGGACGTTCCTGCGCGGTCTCGGGGCGACGATCTCGCTGCCCTTCCTTGACGCCATGGTTCCCGCGGGAAGGGCGTTGGGTGCCGCGGCGGATGGACCTACAAGGCTCGTCGCCATCGAGATGGTGCACGGTGCCGCCGGCAGCAACGAGTGGGGCCGGACGCAGAACTACTGGTCGCCCGCGCAGGTGGGAAGAGACTTCGACCTGTCGCCAAGTGCCCTGAGCCCCCTGGACCCCTATCGCAAGTTCCTCACGATCATCAGCGACACCGACATCGAGCCGGCGGAAGCCACCAAGCCGAAGGAGATCGGCGGGGACCACTTCCGCTCGAGCGCGACCTTTCTCACACAGTCGCACCCGCGGCAGACCGAGGGGTCGGACATCCAGGTCGGCACGTCGCTTGACCAGATGTTTGCCCGGCGCTTCGGACAGGACACGCCGATTCCGTCCATGCAGCTCTGCATCGAGAACGTGGACCAGTCCGGCGGTTGCGCCTACGGTTACGCCTGCGTCTACACCGACACGATCAGCTGGGCGTCGCCCACCGATCCGCTGCCCATGGTACGTGACCCGCGCGTCGCCTTCGATCAACTCTTCGGCGCGGGCGGCAGCCCTGAGGAACGCGCGGCGCGCCGGCGCACCAACAAGAGCATCCTCGATTTCATCACCGGCCGGGTCTCCCACCTCAAGCGGCAGCTGGGCCCCGCCGACCTGATCCGCCTCGACCGCTACCTGGAGCATGTGCGGGAGCTGGAGCGCCGCATTCAGCGGGTTGAGGCCCAGAACACGAGCGGCGAGGGCCGTGAACTGCCCGAAGCCCCGGCCGGCGTGCCCGACGCCTTCGAGGAGCACGTGAAGCTGATGTTCGACCTGCAGGCGCTCGCCTTCGCGTCGGACGTGACCCGGGTGTTCTCGTTCAAGATGGGCCGCGACTCCTCCGCACGCGTCTTCCCCGGAAGCGGCATCGAGAAGCCCTTCCACCCCGCCTCGCACCACGGCGGCAACGAGGGCAACATCACCGACTTCTCCGAGATCAACCGCTACCACGTCGGCATGCTGCCCTACTTCCTCGACCGCCTCGAGAGCACGATGGAAGGGGACACGCACCTGCTCGACCGCACCATGATCATCTACGGCTCGCCGATGGGGGACCCCAACATCCACAACCACAAGCGCTGCCCCCTTTTCGTCGCCGGGGGCGCGAACGGCCGGCTGGGCGGGAACCTCCACCTGCGGGCGAACCCGGGCACGCCGATGGCGAATGTCATGCTGAGCCTGGCCCACAAGCTCGGGATGGACGACATGGAGCGCTTCGGGAACAGCACGGCCGACTTCTCTCTGACGGTGTAGATGGGAGCACGCATGGAAACGGCTCAACCGGTGAGGTCCAGGCGGTCGCGTACGGCGGGGCGGCCCCTGTACGTGAGTACCTGGTTGCCGCTGCTGGTGCTGTTGCTGGCGTTGCCGGGCCGGCACGGGCCCGATTCTCCCGTCGCCGACGCGGCCATGCAGGGGGACGCGGAGACCGTCCGCGCGCTGCTCGCCCAGGGCGCCGACGTGAACGAGGCTCAGGGAGACGGCATGACCGCCCTGCACTGGGCCGCCCGCAACCGCGATGCCGACTTGGCGCGGACCCTGCTGGAAGCCGGGGCCGATGTCGGCGCGGGGACCCGTATCGGGCACTACACGCCGCTCCACCTGGCCAGCGAGGCCGGGTCCGCAGAGGTGGTCGACGTGCTGCTCGGGGCGGGGGCCGACCCGATGGCGCGCATCGTCGGGGCCGGGAGTCCCACGCCGCTCCACTTCGCCGCCGCGGCAGGGAGCGAGCGGGCGGTCGAAGCTCTCGTAGCCGCAGGCGCGGACGTGAACGCCGCCGAGCAGGCGTGGGGGCAGACGCCCCTGATCTTCGCCGCGTCGAAGGGGCGGACCGAGGCCGTGAGGGCGCTGCTGGAAGCGGGCGCGGACCCCTCCGTGCACACCAGGGTGATCGATGTGGCCGAGCGGGCCGTCTCGGATCGGATCGAGCGTTCCGAGCGTAACGAGCGGATCCAGGCCGGGGAGAAGTGGGGACCGGAGGTGGCGGAAACCGTGCGGCGCGAGCAGCGGCAGGAGTCGCGCCAGGCCCGGGCTGAAGCCGCGTCGCGGCAGGAGTCCGAGACGCGCATGATCGAGGAGCCCGAGCCGCTTTCGTACGGCGAGCTGGTGGGCGGGCACGGCGGCCTCACCGCGCTGCTGCACGCCGCCCGCGAGGGCCACGCCGAGACGGCCTTCGCGCTGGTCGACGCCGGAGCGGACATCAACCGGACGTCGGCCGGAGACGGCACCAGCCCCACGCTGATGGCCATGATCAACGGCCACTACGACCTGGCCATGCGCTTCCTGGAGCGAGGCGCCGACCCGAACCTCGCGAGCCACGCGGGCGCCACGCCCCTCTTCGCCGCCATCAACACGCACTGGGCGCCCAAGTCACGGTACCCGCAACAGCACGTCTACATGCAGCAGGACCACACCTATATGGAGGTCATGGAGAAGCTGCTGGACGCGGGCGCCGACCCGAACGTGCGGCTCACCAAGCACCTCTGGTTCATGTCCTTCAACTTCGACCTCCTGCAGATCGACGCGAAGGGGGCGACTCCGTTCTGGCGTGCCGCCTACGCGCTCGACGTCGAGGCGATGAAGCTGCTGGTGGCGCACGGCGCCGACCCGTCGATCCCCACGGAGAAGGTTCCCTCGCGCCGCTTCGGGCGGGGCGGTGGTGAGGAGGCCGATCATTCCGGGCTCCCGCCCGTCCCGGTGGGCGGCGCGGCGGTGCACCCCATCCACGCGGCGTCCGGAGTCGGGTACGGCCAGGGCTTCGCGGGCAACGCGCACCGCCATGTGCCCGACGCGTGGATCCCGGCCGTAGGCTACCTGGTCGAGGAACTCGGTGCGGACATCGATGCCCGCGACCAGGACGGATACAGCCCGATGCATCACGCGGCCGCGCGCGGCGACAACGAGCTCATCCTGTATTTGGTCGAACAGGGCGCGGATGTCACGCTCGTGAGCCGCCGGGGCCAGACCACCGTGGACATGGCCAACGGGCCGGTCCAGCGCATTCAACCCTTTCCCGAGACCGTCGCCCTTCTGGAAGGCCTGGGGGCTGTGAACAACCACAATTGCGTCTCGTGTTGACGGGGCCATGCTGAAGCTCGCGGCCACTCTCCTGACCGCCGGCGCGGTGGTGACCGGCCTGGGGGTGGCGGCTGCCAGGGGCCCGGCGCCCAACGCGGATCCGGGCGGGTACGACCTGGCGGCGTCTCCGTTTGCGACCGGCCTCTCGATGCACCGTGACGCGGCCGCCACCGTCACGCTTCACCCACCGGTGACAGACGACAACGAAGTCATCGAGGAGTACTGCGTCCGCTGCCACAACGACCGCCGCCTCCAGGGCAACATGTCGCTGGAGCGCTTCGACGCGACCGACGCGCCCGCCAGCGCCGAACAGGCCGAGCGCATGATCCGCAAGCTGCGTGCGGGGCTGATGCCGCCCGCGGGTGCCCGGCGGCCGGACGAGGAGACTCTCGTGGGGCTCGCGGTTTCGCTCGAAGAGCAGCTTGACGCGGCCGCAGCGGCGAACCCCAATCCGGGACGGCGCACCTTCCAGCGGCTGAACCGGGCCGAGTACCAGGCGTCCATCCGCGATCTGCTGGACCTCGAGATCGACCCGGGCGCCTACCTGCCCCTCGACACCAAGAGCGCCAACTTCGACAACATCGCCGACGCGCAGCTCCTCTCGGCCACGCTGACCGACGGATATCTGCGCGCGGCCGCGGAGATCAGCCGCCTCGCCATCGGCGACCCCCACGTCACGCCCAGCGAGTCCACCTACCGGGTGTCGCGCTGGGATTCGCAGAGCGAACGCGTCGAAGGGGCTCCCTACGGCACCCGGGGCGGCGTGTCGGTCCTTCACAACTTCCCCGCCGACGGCCACTATGCGTTCCGGGTCTCCTTCCACCACGAGACCACGGGCGCCCTGGTCGGGAACGGCCGCAATGCGCTCCACACCAGGGAGGGCGAGCCCGAGCTGATGGAGATCTCGGTAGACGGCGAACCGGTGGCCCTTCTCGAAGTGAATCGCTGGATGCACACGTCGGACCCCGACGGGGTGAACATCCGCTCCGAGCGCGTGTTCGTGCGTGCGGGCCCGCGCCAGGTTTCGGCCGCGTTCATCCGTCGGTCCGAAGGGCCGCTCCAGGATCTGATCTCGCCGCACGACTGGTCGCTGGCCAGCACCAGCATCGCGGGATCGTACGGCTTCACCGTGTTGCCCCACCTGCGGGACCTCGCGGTGGGAGGCCCGTACGATCCCTCCGGCGTGTCCGAGACGCCCAGCCGGGCGCGTGTCTTCTCGTGCCTTCCGGACAACGGAGCAACGGACGCCGACGCCCGCCGCTGCGCCCGCGACATCATCGAGCGCCTCGGTACCCGGGCCTACAGGAGGTCCCTCACCGACGACAATGTGGCCGGCCTCATGGGACTCTACGACGCGGGTGCCGCCGACGAGGGCTTCGAGGGGGGCGTCCGCATGGCCCTGGAAGGGATCCTGGCCAGCCCGCACTTCGTGTTCCGCTTCGAGGAACCCGTGCAGGGCGGGGAAGGGAACGGCGCCTACCGGCTGGCCGACACCGACCTGGCGTCGCGGTTGTCGTTCTTCCTGTGGGGGACGGGGCCGGATGATGAGCTGCTGGATGCCGCGCGTGAAGGGCGCCTGTCGGAGCCGGGGGGCATCGAGACGCAGGTACACCGGATGCTTCGCGACGAACGCGCCACCGCCCTGTCGACGCGCTTCGCCGCGCAGTGGTTGCGGCTCCAGGACCTGGAGAAGATCCAGCCGGACGTGCGGGTGAACCCCGACTTCGACGAACCCCTCAAGCGGGCGATGGTGAAGGAGACCGAGATCTTCTTCGGCAACCTGGTCAAGGAAGACCGCTCGGTCATGGAGCTGTTCACCGCCGACTACACCTTCGCCAACGAGCGCCTCGCGCGGCACTACGGGATTCCCGGGGTAGCGGGGGACCACTTCCGGCGGGTGAGCTATGTGAACGACGAGCGGCGCGGCCTCCTGGGTCACGGGAGCATCCTCACCCTGACGTCCCATGCGGGGAGGACCTCTCCCGTGCTCAGGGGCAAGTGGGTCATGGAAGTCATGCTCGGCACACCGCCGCCGCCGCCGCCGCCCGATGTGCCGGAACTGGAAGAGGACGCGGTCGAGGACGGCCGCTTCCTCACGGTCCGGGAGCAGCTCGAGATGCACCGGTCGAACCCCACCTGCAACTCGTGTCACCGCATGATCGATCCCATCGGCCTCGCGCTCGAGAACTTCGACGTGTCGGGGGCCTGGCGCATCAAGGACCAGGGGATGCCCATCGACGCGGCCAGCGACTTCTACGACGGGACGCCCATCGCCACGCCTTCCCAGCTGCGCGCCGCGCTGCTGAAACGGCCTGAACCGCTGGTGCGCACCTTTACCGAGAACCTCATGGCATATGCGCTGGGGCGGCGACTGGAGTACTATGACATGCCGACGGTGAGGCGCATCGCCCGCGAGGCCGGCGAACTGGACTACCGCTTGTCCGCATTCGTCCTGGGTGTGGCCGGGAGCGACGCTTTCCTTATGCGGGCCGGAGTGCGAGCGGTCGTGGACGAGCCGCCCGGCGGACACGGAGGAGGAAGCCAGTGAATCTGATTACCGGCAGGCATCTGCCCCGGCGGACGTTCCTGCGGGGACTGGGCGCGACCGTCGCGCTCCCCTTCCTGGACGCCATGATCCCGGCGCGGGAGCTGTGGACGGTCACCAAATCGCGCACTGCCCTGGACCGTACCCGCCTGGTCGCGATCGAGATGGTGCACGGCGCGGCGGGGAGCAACCCCTGGGGCGCGAGCCAACACCTTTGGTCGCCTCCGGAAACGGGACGCGGCTTCGACTTCGGGCCCAGCGTGCTCAGTGAGCTGGAGCCGTACCGCGACTACCTCACGATCATCAGCGACACCGACGTGGAGGGTGCCGAGGCCACGAAGCCCAAGGAGATCGGCGGCGACCACTTCCGTTCGAGCGCCACCTTCCTGACCCAGGCGCACCCCAAGCAGACCGAGAGTTCGGACGTGCATGCGGGCACCTCCATCGACCAGTTGTATGCCCAGCGCTTCGGCCAGGACACGCCGATCCCGTCGATGCAGCTGTGCATCGAGAATGTGGACCAGGCGGGCGGGTGCGCGTACGGGTACGCGTGCGTCTACACGGACACGATCTCGTGGGCGGCGCCGGATCAGCCCCTGCCGATGGTGCGTGACCCGAGGGTCGCCTTCGACCAGCTCTTCGGGGCCGGCGGGACGCCCGAGGCGCGCGCGGCCCGGCGGCGGACCAGCGGCAGCGTTCTGGACTTCATCGTTGGCGAAGTGAAGGCGCTTCAGCGGGAGCTGGACACCGAGGACACGCGCCGGCTTGACCGGTACCTGACCGATGTGCGCGAGATCGAGCGGCGGATCGAGCGGGTCGTGGCGCGGAACGAGAGCGGGGAAGAGAGGGAGCTTCCCGGTGCGCCCGCGGGCGTGCCCGACTCCTTCGACGAGCACGTCAAGCTCATGTTCGACCTGCAGGCGCTTGCGTTCGAGGCGGACGTGACCGGGATCTTCTCCTTCAAGATGGGGCGGGACGCTTCGGGGCGCGTGTACCCGGAGAGCGGGATCGACAAGGGATTCCACCCCGCGTCCCACCACGGCGGCCAGCCCGCGAATGTGTTGGATTTCGCGGAGATCAACCGCTACCACGTCGGAATGCTGCCGTACTTCCTGGACAAGCTCGCGAGCATCCAGGAGGGTGACGGCACCCTCCTCGACAAGACGATGGTCGTTTACGGTTCGCCGATGGGCGACTCCAACGTGCACAATCACAAGCGTTGCCCGCTGTTCGTGGTCGGGGGTGCGAATGGGCGCCTGGACGGCGACGCGCACGTGCGGGCCGCGCCCGGAACCCCGATGGCGGACGTGATGCTCAGCTTCATGCACACGCTGGGGATGGACGACGTGGAGAGCTTCGGCAACAGCACGGGCGCGTTCTCGCTTTCGCCATGAAGGCCGTGACCCTCTCCGTGCTGCTGGCCGGAATGGCCATTTGGGCCGGTTTTGAGCCCGGTGACAGATTCCCTGCCGAATCTGTCACGGGGGTGGTGAGTGTGGCGACGGGCGACCTTTCGGCGGCGGGCGTGCCGGCGGTGAGCGCTTCGGTGGTGGGCGTGCCGGCGGTTGACCTGCCGGCCCCCGACGCCCCGATGGCTGACGCCGCCATGCGGGGCGACGCGGAGGCCGTGCGGGCGCTGCTGGCCGACGGCGCCGACGTGAACGCGGCGCACGGTGACGGGATGACCGCCCTGCACTGGGCGGCCCTGAACGGGAACGCCGAGATCGCGCGGCTGCTCATCGGGGCGGGAGCGGTGCTGGGAGCCGACACGCGCCTGGGTGCGCACACGCCCCTGCACGTGGCAGCCCGGGCGGGTCACGGCGAGATCGTGGCGATCCTGGCTGGCGCGGGCGCCGACGCGGCGGCGCTTACCGAGACGGGCGCCGCTCCGCTCCACTTCGCCGCGGCGGCGGGTGACGTGCGCGCGGTGACCGCGCTGCTAGAACACGGCGCCCCGGTGGACGCACAGGAACCGGAGTGGGGGCAGACCCCGCTGATGTTCGCGGCGGCGCTGGGCCGCACCGAGGCCGTGGTGGCGCTGCTCGAGGCGGGGGCGGACGCGACCATCGCCGCACGAGTGATGGACCTTGTGGAGCGCGACATCGCCGACCGCGCATCGGAGCGCAGGCGCCGGGCCGAGATCGCGGCGATGCGCGGGGGCACGGATGCGCAGACCTACCCGGTGGAGTCGGGTGTGGCGGGGGTGGTGGACCGGAACGCCGCGGCCGCGAGTCCGTCCCGGGAGTCCCAGGCGAGGGACGCGGCCCAGGAGGCGCTCGAGGCACAGCGCCGCACCGGGGAACCGATCCCCCTCAACTACGCGGGCCTGATCGGCCAGCACGGTGGCCTGTCGGCCATCCACCTTGCCGCCCGGGAAGGGCAGACCGCGACCGTCATGGCTCTCCTCGACGGGGGCGTGGACATCGACTACCCCAGCGCGGCGGACAACACCACACCCATGCTGATGGCCGCGATCAACGGCTACTTCGACCTCGTGGCGGAGCTGCTCGCCCTCGGCGCCGATCCCAACCTGGCCAGCGACGCCGGGGCAACGCCCCTGTACGCGGTCCTCAACATGCACTGGGCGCCCAAAGCGCGGCATCCGCAGCCGCTCGAGTATCAGCAACAGGAGATCGGCTACCTGGAGCTGATGCGTGCCCTGCTCGACGCCGGCGCGGACGTGAATGCGCGGCTGAGCCGCACGCTGTGGTTCACCACCTACAACCGGGACCTGCTCGGCGTGGACCGGACCGGCGCGACCGCGTTCTGGCGCGCGGCCCACGCGACCGATGTCCCCGCCATGAAGCTCCTCCTGGAGTACGGCGCCGATCCCGGCCTGCCCACCACCAAGGTTCCGCAGCGCAGCTTCGGGCCCAGCAGCAACACCGACCACTCGGGCGTGCCGCCCGTCCCCGTTGGCGGTCCGGCTGTCTACCCGGTCCACGCGGCCGCCGGCGTCGGCTACGGCCAGGGCTTCGCGGGCAACTCGCACCGTCACGCGCCCGAGGGCTGGATGCCCACCATGAAGTTCCTGGTGGAAGAACTCGGCGCCGACGTGAACGCGCGCGACCTCAACGGGTACACCCCGGTGCACCACGCCGCCGCACGCGGCGACAACGAGATGATCCTGTACCTGGTGGAGATGGGCGCGGATGTCACGGCCGTTTCGCGGAGGGGTCAGACCACGGTGGACATGGCCAACGGGCCCGTGCAGCGGATCCAGCCGTTCGTGGAGACGGTGGCGTTGCTCGAGCGGCTGGGGGCGAAGAACAACCATCGTTGCGTGAGCTGCTAACTCCAGCCCACCAGCGGCCCCACCCCCGCATACCGCACCCCCGCCAGGTGCGCCATGTCGCGCTTCCAGGTGGTGAGGTCGTCCACGTTGAACTGGTTGAAGTGGCCGTGCCCGCATGCGCGCGCGAGGATCTTCATCAGTTCGATGGTGGCGCCCAGGTAGTTGGCCAGTTGTTGGGCGGAAGCATGGATCTGCAACCGGGCGCGTAGTCCCGGTTTCTGCGTGGCGATCCCCACGGGGCAGTTGTTCGTGTGGCAGGCGCGCATGCCCAGGCAGCCGATGGCCTGGATCGCCGAATTCGCGATGGCCACGCCGTCGGCGCCGAGCGCCATGGCCTTGACGAAGTCGGACTCGGTGCGGAGTCCTCCCGTGATGATGAGCGTGACCTCGCCGCTCGCGCCGCGCTGGTCCAGGTGGCGGCGGGCGCGGGCCAGAGCGGGGATCGTCGGGACGGAGATGTTGTTCTTGAAGATCTCGGGGGCCGCGCCGGTCGCGCCGCCGCGCCCGTCCAGGATGATGTAGTCCACCCCGATGTCCAGGGCGAAGTCGATGTCGTCTTCGATATGCTGGGCCGACATCTTGAAGCCGATGGGAATCCCGCCGGTTCGTTCGCGGACCTCGGCCGCCACGCGACGAAAGTCGTCGGGCGTGACCAGGTCCGGGAACCTTGACGGGCTGATCGCCGACGTACCGGGCTCGAGGCCGCGCACCTGGGCGATTTTGCCGATCACCTTGCTGCCGGGAAGGTGTCCGCCGGTGCCGGTCTTGGCGCCCTGTCCTCCCTTGAAGTGAAAAGCTTGCGACCGGCACGCCTTGTCCATGGACCACCCGAACCTGGCCGACGCCAGCTCGTAGAAATAGCGCGAGTTGTTCTCCTGTTCCTCCGGCAGCATGCCGCCCTCGCCCGAGCAGATGCCGGTCCCCGCCATCTCGGCTCCCTTGGACAGCGCCACCTTGGCCTCTTCGCTGAGGGCTCCAAAGCTCATGTCGCTCACGAAGAGGGGGATGTTCAGGCGGAGCGGCCGCTCCGCCTTCGGGCCGATGACGAGCTCCGTGCCCACGGGGTCGTCGTCGGCCAGAGGACGGGTGGCGAGTTGGGCGGTGAGGATCTGGAGGTCGGCCCAGCGGGGGAGATCGGTGAGCGGCACGCCCATCGCCGAAACCACCCCGTGGTGGCCGATCTTCTCCAGGCCGTTCCTGGCGAGCTCCTGGATGTAGCTGTTGTAGGGCTCCTCGGGCGTGCCGTGGACATCGGCGTACAGGCCCAGGTACTCGTCGCGCTGGTAGGCTTGCGGGAACTCGTCGTGCCACGCCGCCGCCTCGGATTCGTCCACGAAGACCGCGTCCGCGCCGGCGTCGATCCACGCGCCGAACTTGTGCAGCGCTTCCTCGGGGTTGTAGGAGCTGACGCCGGTGTCGAAGCGGTAGTCCCAGTTGTGAACGCCGCAGATCAGGTCGTTGCCCCGGATTGACCCGTCGGAGAGGAGGGCGCCCCGGTGGAGGCAGCGCCCGTAGAGCACTGAGACCTGGTCGTCGTAACGGATGACAACGAGGTCGACATTGGCCACGAGGGCGTAGGCCGGTTGGCGGTCTTCCAGTTCGCTCCAGGTGGCGACTTTGGTGGCGTTCGCGGCTGCGGTTTGCGGGTTCATGGCGTGCGTCGTGTGGTGGTGAGGTCGAAGGTGGGGCTACCGCTGCTGATGGTGCTCCTCGTAGTGCTTGCCTAGCCAGTCCTCGCCGTAGTCGTTGCCGGGGTCGCGCATGATGCTGTGCACATGGTTGGCGGCGCTGTCACCGACGCCCTCCTCGACGATGTATTCGAGCAGAACGGAAGGACCGTGGACGCGGTAGTAGTACCGCGCCGAAACGTCGTCCACCGGTCCAATCCAGGCGAAGTGCAGGGCATCCAGTCCGTCCGAGCGGACCTTCGCGAGCTGAGCGTCGGCCGCCCCGTGGTCCGCGTTGGCGGCGTATTCCTCCACGAGCTCCCAGAGCAACGTCTGCTGCGTTTCGGTGAGTGCGGAAGCGGGGATGCCAGCGAATTCCTGCAGGCTCCCCTTGCGGCCGGGTCCGGTGAGAACATCGCGCGGAATGTCGTCGCCGACGACGGCCTGGGCCCGCTGGCCTTCGTCCAGCGCCTGGAGCAACCGCCAGCCGCGTTCACCCTCGTTGGCGAGCACTCGCCATCCGGCGTCGAGACCTTCCAGGATCTCGTGCGGCTCGGCTCCGAGGAACAGCGGGGTGAAGGCGATCCGGTTACCGGCCACGGTGAAGCTGGCCGCCAGGTGGTGGCCGTTGATCAGCCAGGCCCAGTCCTGGTCCCCGGGCTGGCCGAAGAAGGAGATCCAGTAGTTGGCGGATGTCCAGCTTTCGACCAGACGGGCGGGCAAACGTCGGGTCCCGCTGGCGACGGCCGCCGAAGCTTCCTCATGGAGTACTTCGTCCAGCCGGATCACGCCGGCGATCTTCTGATATCCCTGGCTGCTTGTCGATGCCCGAAGCAGGTCGTGCAAGCGTCGTCTCTGCGGGTTGGTGAGATCCCCGACGCGCACGCCGCTCCGTTCGACCATGCTCGCCGGGAGGTTGCTCCAGCGCCCGCGTTCGTCATCGGCGTCGAAGGGGAATTGAGCGGCATCACGTTGCTCGGACGACAGGGCCGAGAGGAACTGGTCCGCCGCCGCGGCCATGCGCTGGGGCGAGGCTTGGGCCGTGCCCGCTTCGATGTCCGCGTCCTGGCACCCCGTCAGCGCCGCGCTGGCGATGAGGGCGAACGTCACCATGTAACCGCGGCGGCACCTGGTTTGCACTGGATTCATGAGGTTCCTGGTTACGGCTGATGCTGAGAACGTGAGGACCGGCGTTTCCACCGCGCTGACCCTACTCCGCGGAGAGTCTGCTGTCAAACAATATTCCCTTGGAATCGGAAATACTAAACAAGAATGTTTACCATTGACAAATGGCCGTCGCCGGTCCAACACTGGTCCGCGTGCAACCGCCTTCCGCCTTGTGCATTTGGAGCGACCTCTCCGTGCCGGAGACCCCACCTTGACCCAGCCACGCGCGCGACGCGGCCCGACCTTCGCTGCCCTCGCCCTGATCCCGGCCCTGCTGAGCGCCTGCGCCCTGCGCGACGTGGCCACCGGCGACCCGTGCAGGAACCCCGCGAACGAGATCGTTGCCGAGAACTGCCTCGAGGGGCACCCGGCCACGGAGTGGGACATCAACGGGTACGGCGACCCCAGCATCCAGGCGTTCGGCACCGACATTGCGATCGCGCAGGGGGAGTTCATCGACCTCAAGATCGACACGGATTCGGACGACTTTCGGATCGACATCTACCGCATGGGTTACTACGGGGGCATGGGTGCGCGCCGAGTGGACTCGTTCGAGCCTTCGGCCGCGCTGCCGCAGACGCAACCGGAGTGTCTCAGGTCGCCGATCCCGGTGTTGGCCGAAGGGGGAGGGCTGGATACGTGGCCCGCGCCGCTCGTCGACTGCGGCAACTGGGCGGTGTCGGCCTCGTGGCAGGCGCCCGCCGACGCGACCTCGGGCATCTACTTCGCGCGGCTGGTGCGGGAGGACCCGATCGACGGGTGGATGAAGAACGACCTGTTCGAGCCGACGCCGCTCCCGCCGACGGGACAGGACTCCCTGTGGGAGGCGGAGGGCTTCCGGGCCGTGATGCACAACGCGCTCCGCGAGCCGCGCGCCAGCCACGTCTATTTCGTCGTTCGCGACGACGACGGCGAGTCCGACATGCTCTTCCAGACGTCGGACCTGACCTGGCAGGCGTACAACCGCTACGGCGGACACAGCGTGTACGGGCGTCTCCACCCGGAGGGTCTGCGGCTGCATGCCGGAGAGCCGCGCGCGCCCAAGGTCAGCTACAACCGGCCCTTCGAGACGCGGCACTACCGGGCCGTCAACATGCCCTTCAACTCCGAATACCCGATGGTGCGCTGGCTCGAGCGGAACGGCTATGACGTCAGCTATTCGTCCGGAATCGACACCGACCGGCGGGGTGAGGAGCTGTTGGAGCACAAGGTATTCCTCTCGGTCGGGCACGACGAGTACTGGACGGGCAAGCAGCGCAGGAACGTCGAGGTGGCGCGGGCGGCCGGGGTGCACCTCGCCTTCTTCAGTTCGAACGAGGTGTACTGGAAGGTGCGCTGGGAGGTGAGCGTCGACGGCTCGGGCCAGCCCTACCGTACGCTTGTCGTGTACAAGGACTCGCAGGATCACCGGCGGCTCGACCCGGTCGAGTGGACGGGGGAGTTCCGGGATCACCGGTCGATCAACGCGGAGGGCCCGTGGCCGGAGAACGCGCTGACCGGGACGCTGTTCACGGTGAATGCGTGGCGCAACGACCCGATCATCGTCGATTCCGACTTCGCCGGCCTGCGCTTCTGGCGCAACACGGAGGTGGCGCGGCTGCAGCCGGGTGAGCGCTACGTGTCGATCAAGGGGATCCTGGGGCACGAGTGGGACTCGGACATCGACAACGGCTTCCGGCCGCCGGGGCTCTTCCGGGTGGCGGCGAGCACCTTCGACAACACGCTGTACTGCGTGCACCCGGGCCGGGGCTGCGAGCCGGGCACGGCCACGCACCATGCGGTGCTGTACCGGCACGAGAGCGGCGCGCTGGTGTTCGGCGCGGGGACGCTGCAGTGGTCCTGGGCGCTCGACGCGCATCACGACACCGAGACCGGGGTGCCGCCCGAGCGCCAGAACACCTTTGATACGCGGGTGGGGGTGGATCCGCATGGCCCGGATCGGGTTCTCCAGCAGGCGACAGTGAACCTGTTCGCGGACATGGGGGTGCAGCCGACGACGCTGGAGGTGGGGTTGGTGGCGGGGGAGGCTTCGACGGATGACGTAGCGCCGACATCGTCGGTTGACGCGGGGCCGGCGGTCGTTGATGCGGATGGGGTGGTCACGGTCGCCGGGACGGCTTCGGATGCCGGCGGCGGGGTGGTCGCGGGGGTCGAGGTGTCGGTGGACGGCGGGGTTACGTGGCACCCCGCGACCGGGCGGGCCAGTTGGCGGTTCCGGTGGATGCCGGGGACGGAGGGCGGTGAGGTCCAGGTTCTGAGCCGGGCGGTGGACGACAGCGGAAACCTGGAGGTGGTGGGGGAGGGGGTCAGGGTTGTGGTTGGGGGGCGGTGACTTGCTCCGCGCTCAGAGATTTGGTCCGCTTCTCGTACACCGAGACGTGCCCGGTACTCCTCGACGTGAACGGGCTCCCGGCCCAGTCGGCCCAACGCTCCTTCAGCCGCAGGTCCGCGAAGAAAAGGAGGTGACACATGTTCGTAGAAGTCGCTGTCCATGGAGGTGCGCTACGCGACGTGACCGGGGTCCGTGGGGGCTACGCACACGCCATGCAGTCTCTCCCCATCGCGCTCGGCGCGTTGATCTCGCTGGGGGCTTGTGTCGCCGAGCGGGACGCCCGTCCTCTGGAAGAACCGCGAGCCGGGGCTCCTCTGGAGATCGAAGCCGAGGCCGTGCTGAGCGTGGGCGTCGTCGCGGGCGATTCGCTGCAGGAGTTCGACCGGGTACGGACGCCCTTCGTCTTCCCGGACGGCCGGCTTGTCGTGCCGCTCGGCGGAAGTCGCGATATCCGTGTGTTCACAGGAGAAGGGGAGTTTGTGGAGAGGCTGAGTGGTCGCGGCGAGGGTCCAGGTGAGTTCGTGGACCTCTCGGAGGCGTGGCCGCGGGGAGATACGATCGAGGCGTTTGACGGCCTGCTGCGGCGGGTGACTCGTTTCCTGCCGGACGGCTCCGTAGAAGTCGTCCCGATCACGCATGGTTCGCAGCCCGACCTTTCTTTCGCCGCCGGTCCGTTGGAAGAAGGTTGGGCGTTGGGTGGTGTTGTGAGCGGTGGCCCCGGCGACCGTGACCTGATTGTGTTTCATCACTTCGACCGTACCGGTCGTCACCTCGGTGAGCTCGACTCGATCGGGGGCATCGTTCGCTACATGGCGGAGGGTTATGGTGGCCCGGAGCCTCTGTCGCCCCGGGCAGTGGCCGCGTCCGACGGAACCCATCTCTACCTCGGCGATACTCGGGTGCCGTCGATCCGCCGCGTGCGCTTGCCGGGGATCGTGGACGGTGAGATCGCCTGGGAGCCGGCCGAGTCCGAGTCGGCGGAGGCTGTCCTCGACCAGGTGATCGACGTGGCGGTGTCCCGAGCGCCGGCGGATCGAGCGTCCGTCACGCGAACAAGACTCGAGGCGGCACGCGTGCCCAGCGAGCTGTCGGTGTTCTGGGACTTCCTGCTGGACCCGGAGGGATTCCTTTGGGTCCAACCCTATCAGCCGCTGGCGCATTCCTTTGCCCTGGGAGCGAGATACCTCGGAGGCGTCGGAAACGGGGGCGCGTGGTGGGTGTTTACTACGGACGGGGGCTACGCCGGGTCGATCGAGGTTCCGGACGGTCTCGAGCTCACGCAGATCACTCGCACGAGCGTGGTCGGGATCCGTCGCGACCCGCTCGGGGTCGAATCGGTGCACGTCCACCGGGTTCGTCGCAACTGAGGATTCCGGAGATTCGAAAACCGGACTATTATTCGCGTACGAATCGGAGGAGACACCATGACCGCCAAACGTACGCTTGCGGGGATCGATCTACTCGGGCTCGGTCAGCGCCCGGGAATTGCAGCTGACAGGACCCGGATTCTTTCTCTTCTCGCTGCCCTCGGTATCTCGGCGTGCCAGCTCGATTCGGCGCTGGAACTGCCCGGCGGTTCCGAGACGTGGATTACAGTGCCCGAGCACGAGATCGGAAGTCTGGACGCCGAGGCCGCGGCGTTCACGAGGATTGCCGATGTACGAGTGGGGCAGGGCGGCGAAGCCATTCACGTGCTGGATTCCGGCGACGATCGGCTGACGGTCTGGTCTCCGGAAGGATCCCTGCTGCTTGAAGCCGGGGGGCAGGAAGATGGACCTGGCGAGTTCAGGTCACCCGATCAGGTCCGGGTCCAGGACGATAGATTCTACGTCCGCGACGGGAGCGGGTTCGAGGTGTTCTCAGCTGATGGGAGCCACCTGCAGACGGTGTCGGTGCCCGCGTCCGTGAACTTTCGGCGGTTCAGGCTCAGGCCGGAACTGATGCTGGACGATGGAGGATTCGTTGTCTCGCCGAGGTTGTCTGCAAGGGACCGAGCCGGATGGTCCGGCGAGGATCCCATCCTGGACGTGCCCGTTTTGCGCCTCGAGCAGCGAGAGGACCAGTGGGCCCTCGATACCCTGGTGGTGATCGACATCCGGAACCGGGACCTGGACATCAGGCCGCCCGGAGGTGGCTCCTCATGGTCCGTTTCCGCGAGACAGCCATACGGAGACGCGGACGAGGTCCACTTCAACACGCGCGCCAACACGGTGGTGGTTACACGAGAGAGTCGTGTGGATGCCGGAGCGGTTGACGTGAACGAGATCTCGGCCAGCGGGGACACCGTCTGGTCGCGGCGCCTGCGCTTCGCGCCGATCCCGCTCTTGCCGAGTGACGTCGAGGAAGCGGTGGAATCGCAAGCGCTGGCCCTGTCCGGCGCCACGGAGGCCGTTTCCCTGGTCGAGGCCAGGGCAATGGTCCGGGACGCTCTCTACGCCCCCGACCACCATCCGGCCGTCATGACCGCCGAAGCCATGTCCACGAACGAGCTGTGGTTGAAGACATACGAGGAGGCGGACGCCGATACCCTGGATGTGTGGTACGCCGTGCGCATCGGTGACGACGATGCTCACCCCCGGCGGATTCTGCTGCCGAAGAACTTCTACCCCCTTGATGCGACGGATTCGCACGTGTGGGGTGTTCGGTACGATCCGTCAGGGCAGTATGTGGAGGGCAGGAGGCTGGTCCTGGACGCGGGGGTTGTGCGCCTGGAGGTCGACGAGCGCGTGCCCTTTGCAGGCGGGCATTCGTTCGCTCGCACCGGACCGTATGAGAAGATCGTCGGGAGGCTCTACATCGAGGTTGACCCGAGCGATCCGGCCAACGCCCGCGTAAGTGACCTGAAGCTGGCTCCGATGAACGACCGCGGACGCGTCGAGGTCTGGACCGACTTCTTCCTGCTCAAGCCTGCTGATCCCGGCCGTGGGAACGGGCGGTTGCTCTACGACGTGGCCAACCGCGGCAACAAGGTCGCTCTGGGATCCTTCAACGGAGGGGGCGGAAACGACCCGGCCACGCTGGAACACGCTGGCGACGGGTTCCTCATGGAGGAGGGCTACTCGATCCTGTGGAGCGGGTGGAGCGGGGACGTGGAGCCCGGCAACGACCGGGTCCAGATCGGTGTCCCGATCGCGCGGAACGAGGACGGGAGCTCGATCGTCGGGCGCATCTATGCGGAGATCGAGGCGACCGTCTACGGACTGTATGTCGCGAATGTGCTGGAGTCGGGGAGTGACGCGGCGACGAGGAGGTTCCACAGCCTGCCTTTCGATTGGGGGAGTTCCCGACCCTATCCGTCCGTTACGACGGACAACGCCGGGGCGACGCTGGTGAAGCGGCCGCACCGCGACGCGGAGGGGGTCGAGATTCCGCCGGACCAGTGGCGCTTCGGGCGCATGGAGGACGGCGGCGTGGTCGTACCCGACCCGAACTGGGTCTACGTGGAGGGAGGGTTCGAGCCGGGGTGGCTTTACGACCTGGTGTACGAAGGGAAGGACCCCCGGGTCACCGGGCTGGGACTCGCGGCCACTCGGGACGTCATCTCGTTTTTTCGATACGCGTCCGACGAGGAAGGGCCGCGCGCCAACCCGCTCGCCGGGACGATTGAGTACGCCTACGGCTACGGAGGATCGCAGTCCGGTCGCTTCCTGCATCACTTCGTGTACGAGGGGTTCAATGCGGACCCCGAAGGGCGGCTTGTCCTTGACGCGATCATGCCTCATGTGGCGGGTGCGGGGAAGGGCATCTTCAACCACCGGTTTGGCCAGACCACCCGCCACGGAAGCCATCATGAGGAAAAGCTCTATCCGTCGGATTTCTTCCCCTTCAACTCCGTACACCAGTCGGATCCGGTTACCGGGGCCAGCGGATCGATGCTCGACCGGGCGCATGCGAGCGGTCACGTCCCCAAGGTCTTCTTCACTCAGACCTCGACCGAGTATTGGTCGCGCGCCGCTTCGCTGCTGCACACGGATGTCGAGGGCACGGTCGACGCCGAGCTCGACCCCTCCGTGCGCATCTACATGATCGCAGGCACCGCCCACAACTCGATGACCGGCGGCGTCTACCAGAGCCCCGTGAACCGGGCCACCACCCGGCCGGTGCTCAGAGCGTTGCTCGTGGCCCTCGATCGATGGGTCGCCGAGGGGGCCGAGCCGCCTCGGAGCCGGTATCCCCGTATCGACGACGGCACGCTCGTGGACCTGACGGCCTTCCGCGCCGTCTGGCCCGAGATCCCGGGTGCCGGGGCGCCCGAAGACTACTATCAACCCTTCCGGCTCGATCCCGGCCCGCGCTGGGCCACTGAGGGGATTGCCGACCACGTGCCGCCCGAGATCGGACCGGCTTTCCAGACCCTCGTGCCCATGATCAACGCGGACGGGAACGAAGTCGCGGGGATCCGGCTCCCGCACGTGGCGGTGCCGCTCGCCACCTACACGGGCTGGAACCTCCGCGACGCCTCGTGGGGAGCGGGCGGCATGCTCACCCGGTGGATGGGGTCGTACCTCACCTTTCCTCGGACCGAGGCGGAGGGGTCAAGCCTGCGGGACCCGCGCAGGTCGGTGCAGGAGCGCTATCGCACGCACGACGCATACGTCGCCGAGGTCGAGCGCGTGTGCCGGGAGCTGGTGGCTGAAGGGTATCTACTGGAGCGGGACGCCGAGACGCTCATCCGAGAGGCCGAGGAGCGGTCGTGGTGATGGAGTGTGCGGGCCGCGGCTGACGTCTGGCCCTCGCGCGTGTCCTCCCCCCTCAGTGTCCCGCGGCCATACCGTCCATTCGCGGCTCCGAGGCGGCGGCCCAACCACGCTCGAGTCTCATGATCGCTTGTCCGCCACCGAAAAACACGCCGGTGGGATCGGCCAGCACGTGCCCCATCGCCTCCAGCTGCTTCCGCACCTCGAGGGGGATGACGGGCTCGATGGCCACACGGTTGCCGGCCTGGTGGTTGAAGCGCGCCGCGTCGAGGGCGTGCTGGAGGTCCATGCCGAAGTCGACGAGGTTGATCAATACCTGAACGTGTCCCTGGGGCTGCATGGCGCCTCCCATCACCCCGTAGCTGAGCCACGGCTCCTCCCGGCCATCGGCCGCGGTCTTCGTGACGAAGGCGGGGATGATCGTGTGGAACGGGCGTCGACCCGGGGCCACCGCGTTCGCGGCATCGGGATCGAGGGAAAATCCGACACCGCGGTTCTGAAGCGCGAACCCCGTTCCCGGCACCACCACGCCCGACCCGAAAGCGCTAGCGAGGCTGTTGATGAACGACACCATGTTGCCGTGGTGGTCGGCGACGGTGAAGTACGTCGTCTCGCTTGCGGTGATCGCGGTACCGGGATCGGCGCGCTCGATGGCGCGGTGAGGATCGAGCAGCGCGCGTCGCGCGTCAATGAACTCGTCGCTCAGGAGATCATCCGTTGACACGTCCATGTTGTCGGGATCGCCGACGAAGTGTTCGAGGTCGGCGTAGGCGAGCTTCTTGGCCTCGATGAGGTGGTGCAGGTACGCCACCGAATTGTGCCCCATGCCCTTCAGGTCGAACGGCTCGAGGAGCCGGAGCATTTCGAGAGCGGCGATACCCTGGCCGTTCGGCGGCAGCTCGAAGAGCCGGTAGCCCCGATAAGGGACGGAGATCGGCTTGACCCGATCGACGCGGTGCGCCCGCAGGTCGTCCATGGTCAGGAACCCGCCGAGTTCGGCGACATGGTCGACCACCTTTTGCCCCAGCTCCCCCCGATAGAGGACGTCCGGTCCACCTTCCGCAATCAGCCGCAGCGTGCGGGCGAAGTCGGGGTTGCTGAACCATTCGCCGACGCGCGGGGCACGCTCGCCTTCCATGAGGAACGTTTCTCGCGCACCATCGTCCTGGCGGAGCATCTCCTGGGCGCCCTCCCAGAAATCGACGATCACCGGACTCACGGGGAATCCCTGCTCAGCGGTCCGAATCGCCGGTTCGAGCGCTTCGGCGAGGGAGATGGTGCCGTAGCTGTCGAGCAGCAACTGCCACCCGGCGAGGGCGCCGGGCACGGTGATGGTCTCGGCACCGGAGTAGGGCATCCGCTCGTGGCCGCGATTGACCATCTCCTCACGGGTCATCAGCGTGCCGGCGCGCCCGCTCGCGTTGAGCCCCACCATCCGCTGCTCGGCCGCGATCCACACGATGGCGAACATATCGCCCCCGATGCCTGTCATCATGGGCTCGACCACATTGAGCATGGCAGCGGTGGTCACGGCGGCATCGATCGCATTGCCGCCGCGCTGGAGCACGGCCAATCCGGCGCCGGTGGCGAGGGGCTGGCTGCTGGCGACGACACCATTCGGTGCATAGACGGTGGAGCGGCCGGCCATGGTGCCGGACCGGTCCTCCTGGGCATGGACGAGATGCATGGGGTTCATGACCAGGAGGATGGCGGCAAGGGCGGGGTACATACGCATGGACGGCGCTCCTTCGGGACTTGAGTTGCATGTACCGGGCTGGTCATCGAGCTTGACGCCAGCCTCGCTGTCGCAAGGTACGGTGCGGCAGAACGGGTTGGAAAGCCACTCGCTCCTGGACGTGATCATGAATCCGCGAACCCGCTCCCCGATTTACCACGCCGCGCGTGTCCTGGCCCTCGTCATTCTCTTCACGGCTGCCGTGGGATGTGCATCGCAGCCTGAGATCCCCATTACGGAAAACGTCTACGCCGATCGCCCCTTCGAGGGCCGGCTCATCGACGCCACCCGCGACTACGTGCTGCATGTCATGCGTGCCCATGGAACCCCTGGCCTCAATCTCGCCATGGGCTACCGGGGTGAGCTGATCTGGGAGGCCGGCTTCGGATATGCCGATGTCGCCAGCCGAAAACCGATGACGCCGGAGACCGTTTATCACTCCGGCTCGCTTGGGAAGACCTACACCGCCACGGCGATCATGCACCTGGTCGACCGCGGCGTGATCGCATTGGACGACCCGATCAGCGACCATCTGCCGTTCGAAGTGCACAATCCCCTCGGTGACCGCGACATCATTGTCCGCGATCTGCTCACACATCGCTCCGGGTTGTCCGGCGGCGGCGCAAAGGGGGTGTGGGACAAGCCCGTGCCGCTCGAAGAGGCACTCAAGGCAAGCTACGACGGCGACACCAGCCCACTGCTCGGGGGAACCACACCGTTCTGGATCGGCAAGGTAGAAGCTCAGTACAACTACTCCAATCCAGGCATCTCGACGCTGGGGCTCATCGTCGAAACGGCCAATCCCGACGGGCTCTCGTTCTCGGACTACGTGCAGCGATACATCATGGATCCGTTGGGGATGGAGTCGTCGCAGTATCCGCCTGCGCAGCACGAGGACCATGTGCGGCCCGACATCTGGGAGAACATGAGCACCGGCTACGCCCGCATGGGCTCGGCGTGGGTTCCGAGCGTTCCGTTGTATTTCAGTCACTACGCCGCAGGGGGCGTCCTGGCCAAACCCGCCGATCACATCCGGCTGTTGACGGCCATGATGAACGGCGGCGAGTACGACGGCTATCGGGTGCTCGAGCCCGAAACCGTCAACGAGATGCTCACGCCGCAATACGAGGATGCGTTCGCCCCCGGGGTCAACATCGGCCTGGTGTGGCGGCTCAGCGACTACGGCACTCGCGGCATGTCGTTCGATCACGCGGGTGGTCACATGTTTGGTTGGAGGACGGAGGGATTCGCGTGGCCCGAGCTCGGTGTCACGCTCATGGTGGCGACCAACCAGTGGAGCCTGCCGGATCCGTCCCCCGAAGGCGGCATGATTCCCACCTTTGTCGAGAATTGGGTGCTCAACGAGCCACCCGACATCGACCTCATGCCCGAATCTGACGAATGGGCCTGGAAGGTGTCCTACGTCCGCGGCGTCATGTACGCTGCGATGTTCAGGATGTATGTCGGTGTTGACGGCGACATCCCGGCCGATGCGCTCGAGGAGGCCATCACCTCGACGCGGGTCCGGCCGGGAGCGAGGGACGATTGGGACCCCGACGGTTTCAGGCAGGGCTTGAGCGATATCAGCGAAGCCGGTTTCGGGTACGACGACGTGACCGGGTTCTGGAGTTCGGAGGCGTCCCGGGTGAGCGTGGAGGAAGCCAGGCTGATCTTGAGGGAGCTGGGCGGGCGCTTTCCTGGCACCAGCGATGTACTCTTCCCGCCTGCGTCATCGGACGCCGACAGCACTGGGTAGCTGATGCCCGTACAGGCGAGCAGCACCACGCCGATGAAAACCGTGGTGCTGCGAGTCTTGTCCATCACAGCCTCAGTGGTCGACTCCCGGGGGGGGAGCGGTCAACAGGTGCTTCACGAAGTAGTCCTTCTTGAGTTCGAAGTTGTATTCGCCTGTCTGGCCCAGCGCGCCGTGGCCCGTGTTGGCGTAGATCATCATGTCGTGCTGGATCCCGGCCCGCACCAGCGTCTCCGACATCTGGAACAGGTCCGCCTGCGTGCCGGTGTCGTTGATGCCGCCGATCAGCAAAAGCTGTCCCTTCAGGTTGGGCGCCATCCGAAACACATTGCCCGCCTCGTAGTGGTCCCGGTTCTGCTGGGGCATGCCGAGATACGGCTCGTACAGGTGGAAGGCGTACATGTCGTAGCCGGGAACCTCGCTGATGCTGACCTTGTAGAGGTCCGGTTCCTCGAGGATGGCACGCGTCGAATAGTAGCCGCCCCACGACGCGCCCATGATGCCCACGCGGTCCCCATCGAGGAAGTCGAAGCGGTCGATCAGTTGCCGGATCGCGGCGGCGTGGTCGGCCACGACGGGCTTGCCCCAGTTCTTGACGATGACGTCGTGGAACGCCTTCGAACGCCCGGGAGTGCCACGAGCATCGAGGATCACGACGACAAACCCCATGTTGGCCAGTGCGCGGTTGAAGTTCGCCATCCGGGAGAAGTCGCTCCCGAGGCCGAACGGGTCGCCCCCGAAATCCATGGGTCGGGTGGTGGTCTGAGGACCGCCGTAGATGTACTCGACCACCGGGTAGCGCCGGGCGGGATCGAAGTCGTGCGGCAAGTACATTGTCACCCACAGATCGGTCTGGCCGTCCGCTGCCTTCACCACGACTTCTCGCGGCGGCGTCCACCCTGCCTCTCGCAGCCGGCTGATGTCGGCTTCGCCCAGCGTGCGCACGAGCTCGCCGTCGGCGCGGCGCAGGACGGAGCGCGGCGGCGTGTCCACCGAGGAGTAGGTGTCGACGAAGTAGCCGTGGGACGGCGCCATGGCCACGGTGTGACGCCCCTTGCCCTCGGTGAGCTGGCTCCAGTCGGTGCCGTCGAGGGTCACCCTGTTCAGGTGGAGGTCATAGGGCCGTTCCGGGTCCGTCTGCGCCGTGAAGTACACCCACCCGTTCTCCTGATCGACGCTGACCACGGACTCCACGGGAAAATCACCGTCGGTGAGCCGGCGGATCAGATTACCATCGAGGTCGTACAGATACAGGTGCCGCCACCCGTCACGTTCAGAGACCAGGATGAATCCGGAAGCGTCGGGCAGCAGCCAGAACCCCGTCCGCGAGCCCCATACCGTGTCGTGATGGTGGGTCACGAAGGTCTCCGAGGTTTCCGTGGCGAGGGTCCTGACCGCACCGGTCGCGGCGTCGGCGGCCTGGATGTCGACCCGACTCATGACGCGGTTGTAACGCGCGAACACGACCTCCGACCCATCGGGCAGCCAGGTGAGCACCCGGTAGTAGTGGTCTGCGGTGGTATCCTGCTGCACAGGCATCGGGGTCCGGGTGTGCAGGTCGAGGATATGGAGTCGAGTGTCGTAGAGTTCGCCGCCCGCGAGCATGGTGGGGATGAACTCGGCCTCTTCGAGCGGCTTCAACCATTTGATGGTCGGGATCCGGGGCATGCCCCGCGAGTCGATCCTGGCCACGACGAGGCGCTGAGAGTCGGGTGACCAGGGGTTCCAGAGCGTCGTCTCCACGTCCCACTGCTCGAATTCGTCCCCGTCGTCCGTGAGCGGCACGACCCGGCCATCGACGGTGGCGCGGAGCGTCAGGTTGTGATTGTCGAGTCCGACGAACCACTGCCCGTCCGGAGACAGGCGTTCGGGGTAGGGCCGCGGCCCGAGACCCTGAAACACTTCTCGCACGAACGTCTTGGGCGTTGCGCGCTCCGTTTCGCTGACCAGGTACGACACCAGCGACAGCGAAGACGGCGCACGCCGCCTCTCGACCGCGTATGTGTCGAGATTCAGCACAAAGGTCTGTCCTTCAACCGTGAACTGCACGGACGAGTCGCCGGCAAAGGACAGCTGGCGGAACGGCACGCCCAGGCCCGCGGGCTCGTGCCCCAGCGCGTCGGTTAGGGCGGCGCGGAGTCGAGGCGCGTCGAACAGCTCCTCTACGGTGCCAGCAGTGGGGTCGACCCGATGAATGACCGTGTGCTGCGGCCCGCCCTCCGCGTACCAGAAGCTGTTGCCGTCGGGCATCCAGTTTGGAGTGATGCTTCCGCCCTCGATCAGCGAACCGAAGTCGAGGTGGCGCTGGTACGCCGCCTCCCGCTCCGGGGCGACCTGCGAAGAGGCGGGTGGGACGAAGAACGCCAGCATTAGCAGGGCCGGGACCAGTGGGTGCCGGAAGTGAATCATGGGTTACTCCGATGCAGATGCAGTGCCCGAAGAGGGATACGACCCTTTACGGGCTGAACGGGTCTCTCTACGCTGTAAGGGAAAAGGGACCCGAAACGAGGAGTTTGCAATGCGTAACTGTGCGTGGGTGTTCGCAGCGGCGACGGCGATCGCGCTTCCTGGACAGGCGAACGGCCAGGACCGCGACGCACTTTCAGATGAGGTGCAGTCCTACCTGAGCGTCTCGGCACCTGTCGTGGCGCTCGAAAACGTGCTGCTGTTTGACGGCACCGGCGGCCCCCCGCAGGCCGGGCAGACAATCGTCATCCGCGGGAACCGCATCGAGGCCGTCGGCGCGACGGGTTCAGTCGACATCCCGTCCGATGCGGAACGGCTGGACCTGGCGGGCCACTCGGTGATGCCCGGAATGGTCGGACTCCACGACCACCTGTACTACTACCAGAACGCCCCGCGGGTGGCGCAGATGCAGTACTCGGGTCCGCGTCTCTACCTGGGGGCCGGTGTCACGACCGTCCGGACGACGGGCAGCATGTCACCCTATCAGGACATCTCGCTCAAGGGCGCGATAGAAAGGGGAGAGACGCCCGGCCCCCGCATCGTCATCACGGCGCCGTATGTCATCAGTCCCGGGCCGGACGAGCGGCTCAGGGACCTGGGCATGTATGTGATCCGGGACGAGGAGTCGGCACGCCGGTACGTTCGGTACTGGGCCGCGGAAGGCGCGCAGTGGGTCAAGGTCTACACACAGATCTCGCGGGCGGCGCTGGGCACGATCATCGACGAGGCCCACAGGCAGGGGATGAAGGTCATGGGCCACCTGTGTTCCGTGAGCTTCCGCGAAGCCACGGCGCTCGGTATCGACAACCTGGAGCACGGGCTGTGGGCCAACTCGGACTTCGATCCGACCCGCGAACCGGACAAGTGCAGCCCCAACTATGCGCGAGGCCTGGCTGAGCTGGATATCGACGACCCCGCCGTGGCGGAGACGATCCGGCAGATGGTCGAGGCGGGAGCGGCGATGACATCGACGGTGGCCGTCGCGGAGCAGGCGACCCCGCTGGTGCCGGAGCTCACCGAGCGAGACAGACAGGCGATGCCCGACCACATCGTCGAGGCGGAGATGCAGCGGCGGAAGATGTTTGAAACCGGAGAGCTGGGCTGGATGGCGGACTTGTTCAAGAACATGCTCGCGTTCGAACTCCGGTTCGTGGAAGCCGGGGGCTTGATGGCGGCGGGAGTGGACCCTGCCTGGGGCGCGCTGCCGGGCTACGGCGACCAGCGCAACTTCGAGATCCTCGTCGGCGCTGGGTTCGAGCCGTCCGTCGCCGTCCAGATCATGAGCGCAAACGGCGCCAAGGTGATCGGCATGGATGACGAACTGGGCACGGTGGCCGCGGGCAAGCTCGCGGACCTGATCGTGATCGAAGGCGACATCAGCGCTCGCCCGTCGGACATCCGTAACGTGCGGCTCGTCTTCAAGGATGGTCTGGGCTACGATCCGGACAAGCTCACCGCTGCGGTGGCGGGACTCGTCGGCATGCGCTGAGGCAGGCCGGCCCGCCCATCGCCGAAGAGGAGGCAACCATGTGTTTCAGGACCGTGACGGGCCTGGCGATTCTTCTGGTGCACGTACTCCTGGTGCCCTCGTGGTCGGCGGAGGCCTCGGCACAGACGAGCCCGAGTTCCCCGCTGACCCGCCTGCTCGAAGCGGAACTCGGCAGGTTCCCCGGGATCGCCGGCCTCCATGTGAAGCACCTCACGACCGGCGAGGAAGCCAGCGTTCGGGGCGACGAGCCCTTCGAGAGCGCCAGCACCATCAAGGTCGCCATCCTGGCCCACGTCTACCGTATGGCCGAAGCGGGCGAGATCGACCTCAACGAGCGCATCGAACTCCAGAGGTCGGACCTCGTGGGGGGATCCGGCATCTTCAGGTACAAGGGCGTCGGGCTCAACCCGAGCATCCGCGACCTGATCACGGAGATGATCATCACCAGCGACAACACCGCTACGGACATGGTGCTCCGGAGGATCGGCGGCGTGGACCCTGTGAACGACTTCCTCGGTGAGTCGGGGTTCGAGGCCCTTCGCATGAACCACACCGTCTTCAGCTATTTTCGCGGCCTGTACGAGCGGATAGCCCCCGGCTTCGCCTTGCTGACCCGGGAGGACGTCTTCGCGCTCTGCTGCGCGAACACGATCCTGGGCAACGTGCCGTCGCTCAGCGAGCGGCGGGACAGCCTCAACCGGGAGATGGAGCGGAGCGCTTCCGCTCGCGGCGGGCCGGAGACCGGGCAGGAGACCACGGGCCTCCTCCATCCCGAGGAGAACTGGTTCGGAGTGGCCACGCCGAGAGAGATGGGTCAGCTCCTGGAACGCATCCAGACGTGCACCATCGCCTCCGAGGAGAGTTGCGAGGAGATGCGGCGAATCCTCAGGAACAGCCAGGCGAGCGGCACCGCTATCGCCGGCGCGTTGGCCATCCACCTTTCGGTCCCGGTCGGGCACAAAACCGGGGGAACCACCGGAGTCACCAACGATGTCGGGATCGTCTACGCCCGCTCGGGGCCCATCGTCATGGCCTTCTACAACAAGGAGATCGTGGGCCCCACGGCGGTGGCCGAGATCCGCATGGGCGAGGTGGCCCGTATGGTGGTGGAGTACTTCGACGGGCCCGGGCGCTGAGAGGCGTGGGTCGGCTCGGCGGTCTTGGTGCTGGCGCGGGGTTTTTCCGCTAGTTCGAGCCGTGATAGCGGCGTGGTGCCGGACTCCCTGGCGGAGGCGGCGTCCAGCGTCCCGATTCAAAGTCCCACCAGCGCCCAAACAGGAGGTCGCGGTAGGCCTGCCCGAGCGCCTGGCCGTCCGGGTGAGCAGCGGCGACCTCCCGCCAGAGGTCCGAGTATCCTTCGTTGGCCACTCGGATGAGGGCGGTGAAACCGTCGTACGCCGCGGGGTAGTCGGGCGCCACGAAGGTCACCGTGTTGTCCTCGTAGCGGATCCCGGGGACGCCTCGCAGCATCGACAGATCCGCGGGCGGCACGGCGCCCACCGCCGCCGTGATTGGCTTCGTCAAGGTCATCGCCCGCGCTTCTTCTCGGTTTTCCAGCGCTTGCCTGGCCCGCGCCAGCAACTCCGCGCGCACGCTGTCCACCGGGTACAACTCCGCCGTCGACGCGCTGGTCGCCTTCTTGGTGGTTACAAACTCGATCCAGGGCATCGTCGTCAGGTCGTCTGCGAGACGGTCATCCCCGGAAGCGAAGATGACCGGCACTCCCACGTCGCCCCACGCGTACGCAATGACCTCCGTCTCGGTGATCCACATCCCGTTAACCTGAACCGCCGTGCCCGGGTTGAATGTGTGCGCCGCGAAGCCGCCGCTACCCGTCTTCGAGTGCATCGCCACCACGGCCACCGCATCGTAGACACCTGGCTCCACCAGGTCGATGTACGGTCGGTACGGCTGGTCCCGGAACACCATCTCCGCTCTGGGATCGAGCCGGTCGAGCAACAGATCCGGCTCCTGGCTGCCGCTCCCGTGCGCGTCCGTCACATGGATCTCGTCCGCGCCCGCGTCGAAGAGTCCCGCGATGACAGCGTTCACGTCCGCGGTCAGCCACTCACGGCCACGCCGGTAGTGCTCCGGCTTGCTCGCCAGGTACGTCCGCGGATCGTCCTGCCCGGCGAGACCCTCCATGTCGTGGTAGACGAGCACCCGCATCACGCCGTCGTTGTCCTGCGCGGGGGGGCTCAGAATCGTCCCTTCCTCCCCTGCAGACTCCTCCCCCTGCCCGCGTTCCGAAGCCGGCCCTTCACACGCTGCCACGAGCAGCGAAGCCGTGGCCAGTATTATCCAGATTGAGGAACCGAAATCCTGCCTCATCATTTTCTCCTCCTACCTGCGCACCGGCAACGTGATGCGCGTTGGATAGCGCCCCGAGCGGTAGACGCGCTGCGTCGCCATCTGCAGGTCGCTCTCGGTGGCTTCGTAGATGTTCGGCACCCACGACTGCGGATTCCGATCGATGACCGGAAACCAGGTGCTCTGAACCTGGACCATGATCCTGTGTCCCACCCTGAACGTGTGACTCCGGTCCCGCAGAGCGATCGTGTACTCGATCACCTCGTTCGCCGGGATCGGCTCCGGATCCCGGTACGAGTTGCGGTACCGGCCCCGGAAGACTTCCCCTGCCACCATGTACTGGTAGCCCCTGAGGTTCGGGTTGGGCTCGTAGTCGTCGGGGTAAACGTCGATCAGCTTGACCACCCAGTCCGATGCGGTGCCCGAGGTGGAGGCGAACAGGTGCGCAACGGGGTCGCCGATCATGGTGAGGTCTTCCTCCAGCGGCTCCGACTCCCAGAAGAGCACGTCCGGCCGGCCGTGCGCCACCCGCTGGTCCTCGGCCTGCCACGATGGCCATCCTTCCCATTGTATCGGCCGGTGGCGGTAGGGCACCGGGTTCCACGGGTCCGAGATGTACTCGTCGTAGGCGGGGGCTCCGTCCTCTGACGGTGGATCGAACGACACCCTCCGGCCGGCGTGCAGGTAGATGTCGCGCTGCTCGGTCGGCGGCGGCCAGGATTCGAACGTTTCCCACTCGTTCGCCCCCGTCCGGAACGCCATGACTTCGGGCAGCTCCAGCTCAGGCCCGTCCTTGAGCCAATGGGCGAACCACTTCGCCTCGATCTCCTTCTTGTAGTAGCGGCCCGTCTCCGACCCGAAGTCCAACTCCAGCATGTTTTCGCCCGTGGAGAAGGTCCAGCCGCCGTGCGTCCACGGGCCGATGACCAGGTTGTTCCAGTTGTTCGCGTCCTTCCGCTCCAGCTTCTTGTAGACCTCGAGTGGTCCGTAGAAGTCCTCGCTGTCGTACCACCCGAGCACGTGTAGCAGGGGGATCAGCGGCTCGTCAACGAACGGCAGAACACCGCACATCTCCGTCTCCCAGTACTCGTCCATGTTTGGATGCTCGGCAAACGCATTCCACGTCGGCGCCTCCCCATGGAAGTACCGCTCGTTGACGTTCGAGAGCGCCCCGAGGTCCAGGAACCACTCGTAGAGGTCGTGCTGGTCGACCACCCGCCCGGCGCCCTCCACCCGTGCGATCCAGTTGAAGGCGTACTCAAGACGGAAGGCCCCGTTGTGGTGCCAGTCGTCCCCGATGAACATGTCCGCGCAGGTCGCCTGCGGTGAGGCGGCCTTCAGCGCCGGGTGCGGATCGTGGGACGCGCGTATGGAGGTGAACCCTCCGTATGAGATCCCGAGGATGCCCGCGCGCCCGTTGGATTCCGGCACATTGTTGACCAGCCACTCGATCGTGTCCCAGGCGTCGGTGGTCTCGTCGATCCCGTCGGGGTCGTCGGGGTCCTTGGGCGGTCGCAGCGACAGGTATTCTCCCTCCGAGTCGAAGCGCCCGCGGAGGTCCTGGAACACCATGATGTTGCGGTCCTCGATCAGATCCGGATGGTCGTAGAGGCGCGTGCTGTAGCCCTCAGAATCCCGCACGAGTCCGTAGGGAGTGCGCTCGACAATGAACGGAAGCGGTTCGTCCACGTCCCGCGGCACATAGATCTCGGTGTGGAGGCGTGCGCCGTCCCGCATCGGGATCATGGCCACCCGCTTCTCGAGGATCCGGTGGATGTCTATGTCGGTGACGGGACGATCGGGCAGATCAGCGGCGGGTTCCTGCTCCGCGGCATCCGGGGCTGCGCAAGCGGCCGCAACCAGACCTGCGACGAGGAAAACGGTCAGCGCTCCGGATCGGCATGTTGGCGGTTTCATGGCTTGCGTCCTTTCTCGGCCCGAGCAGCCCGTCCTGGCCCACTGCACTCAACTCGACCAGAATGTAAAGACAACATTACAGAATGTCATGTTTGCTATACTATGTGCATCTATCCGCCCCCGGATCCGGCAACCCCCGGGCCCGACAGAGCCGCCGTATCTCCGCCATGGTGGACTCGTTGTCCCAGTTCCAGGCGCTCGCGAGGGAGGCGTAGGCCTCGCGGAGTTTCTCGAATGCTCCCTCCGCGTCACCCTCGGCCAGGAGCACGGCTCCCTCCGCTCGCATGCGGGCAGTCGGGTCGAAGGCGAGCAGCGCGCTCTTGCCCGCTCCCGCCAGCCGCCTGCGCGCCGACGCAGCGTCACCGCCGTGGGCGGCCTCGAAGTACGCCGCGGCTACATCAATGACCGGCCGATAAGGAGGGTGCGCTTCGGCCGCGTGGTCCAACATGTACCGGATGTGCTCTCCGGCAGCCTCGACATCTCCGCGGTCCAGCGCATGAGCGTGGGCCATGTGCCGGCCCTGCAGGTCCTGATAGGAGCCGTCCACCAGTGAGGTGGCTTGCGCGACAAGGTCCGGGTCCAAGTCGCACGGACGCACACCGGCGATCATGTAGCTACTCAACCCCATGACGGCCGCATAGCCGTCCGCGGCCGGGCCCGGACGAAAGAGTCTGAGAATCCGCTTGCCGTCGTTGACGAACGCTCCCTGATTCACGGGCAGCAGCGTCACGAGCCCGATGCCAAACGAGAACACGCCAAGCATGAACACGCTCTCGGCCAGCGCATCCTGAAGGCTTCCATCGGGCACGGCGTCCCCCTCGAGGCCCGAGAGCACGTAGACCGCGAACACGAGCACGCCCACAACGATACTGGTGACCGGCCCGCCCGCGACGAAGCTCAGCATTGCCCGGCGCAGCCCTTCCGTGCTTTCCGGTACGCTCGATACCACCCCGCCGGCCAACGACAGCCTTCTGTTGAGCCGCCAGACCAGGCGCCCGTCGGCTTCGCGCCGGATGTGCACGGGTCCGACGATCAGAATGCCCAGACGCATCCCGCGCAGGCTTCCGCCGAGAGCATGTCCGACCTCGTGGACGGCGAGCGCAAGAAAGGCCGCGATAACGACGAATGCGATGGTCATTTCCTGTCTCCTCTCCGCGCCCCCTGCCGCACCTTCACCGGCAACATGACATGCGTCGGAAACCGGCGATTCCGATAAACCCGGTGTTCGGCCTTGCGGAAGTCGCTCTCCTCGGCCAGTCGATAGTTGCCCTCGTACTGCCCGAGGTCGGCGGGGGGGTCTTGGGCCAGGGCTGGCTTGGCCACGGCGCTGATACGGCGAGCAGGAGGGTGGCGACGGCTACTGGGAATCGTGCGAAGTGGCTTGGCGCGGGCTTCAAGAGCGGTCCTCCTTTACAGTGCCGGGTTGTCGCAGTGTCACGGTATGCCGGCGAGTCCACGTCGGCAATTGCTGCGCGCGTGCACCGGAAGCTGGGCCGCGGCTTGGCCGTTGTCAGCGGAGACACCGTTGCGGCCAAAGAACCTCACGAGTATGCTCCCGAAAACATCAGCCGGTGAAGCATCTGGCGCCTGGACCGAGGAAGAGAGCTATGACCGCAAGACGGATTGTACGGAGCTTTTGGCTGGTTGGTGTCCTCGCCGTCCCCACCCTTTCCCCAACTCCGGCCTCATCCCAGGTCCCTGCGGAGACGGAAGCCCGGCTCAGGGCGATCTTCGAGGCGAGGGAGTTCGACGCCCGGTCGTTCCAGGCGACGTGGCTGCCCGACGGATCCGGATACACGACACTGGAGGCCCCTTCGGGAGCTTCGGAGCGGGAGTTGATCCGGTACGACGCCGCCAGTGGGGACCGGACGGTCCTCGCCTCCCTCTCCCACCTCACGCCATCGGGCGTTTCGGAGCCTTTGAGTATCTCCGGCTATCAGTTCGCCCCGGACGGCAGTTGGGTGCTCCTTCGAACCGAGGGGGACGGCTTTTGGATGTTCGAAGGGGCCACGTCCACGCTGAAGAAGGTGGACGGGGGAGGCGGGAACACGATCTCTCCGGAGGGGGGCCGGATCCTCTTCAGCCTTGAGGGGGACCTTCACGTCCATGACCTGGAGGCCGATCAGACGACCCGGTTGACCTGGAACACGGCCGAATCGGTTTCCGATGGCCGGGCGGTATGGAGTCCCGATGGGAACCGGATTGCCTTCGTCCAGTCCGACGCCTCCGGGGTGCGGATGAGGTCCATGCTCGTCCCCACCGATCCCTCCTATCCCGAGGTCCGGCAGGTCCGATTCGCGAGGGTGGGTGAGACCATCGCCAAGCTCCGGGTAGGAGTGGTGGACGCCCAGGGCAGGGAAGTCCGTTGGATTTCCATCCCTTCCCCAACCGAGGGCTTCTATCTCGGGCAGGTGAGTTGGGCCGGAAACTCCGAGGAATTGTTGGTGGAGCAGTACAGCCGGTTTCGGGACGAACGAGGTTTCTTCATCGCCAACGTGAGCACGGGTGAGGTAACCCGGGTGTACCACGAGTCCGATCCGGCCTGGGTCATCGCCAGCTATCGCGTGAACGCCGGCTTGGAGTGGATCCGAGGGGGCGACTCTTTCCTTTTCCTGACCGAAAAAGACGGGTGGCGTCACTCCTACCTGTACTCACGAGAGGGGCAGCAGGAAGTTCTCCTGACCCCGGGACCCAGCGACGTCATGGAGCGGGGACCGGTCGATGAGGGGGAGGGTTGGTTCTACTACTTTGCCTCGCCCGACAACGCCACCCAGCGGTACCTCTACAGGGTCCGGTTGGACGGCACCGAAGAGCCTGAGCGAGTTACTCCTGAAGACCAGCCGGGAACCCACTTCTATGACTTCTCTCCCGACCTTCGGTGGGCCTTTCACACGTACTCCACGTTCGACACCCCCCCGGTAACCGAACTGATCAGCCTCCCGGAGCACCGTGTCGCTCGGGTCCTGGAGGATAACGAGCAGGTCCGAAGCCGGGCTGAGGCCACGATCTCCCACCCCGCGGAGTTTCTGCAGTTGGATATCGGGGACGGCGTGGTGATGGACGCGTGGATGCTCAAGCCGCGGGACTTCGATCCTTCCCACCAATACCCGGTGTTCATCTACGTCTACGGGGAACCGCACGGCCAAACCGTCCTCGACCGGTGGTCGACGCGGAACAACTACCATCGCGCCATCGCGGACCTCGGGTACCTGGTCGTGTCCATCGAGAATCGGGGCACGCCGGCGCCGAAGGGAGCGGCGTGGCGGAGGGCAATCTTTCCGACAATCGGTGTGCTATCGACGGAGGAACATGCGGCGGGAGTCCGGGAGCTTGGCAGGGTCCTCCCCTACGTCGATCTGTCCAGAGTGGGGATCTGGGGGTGGAGCGGCGGCGGATCGAACACCCTGAATTCCCTTTTCCGAAAGTCCGATGTCTACCACGTGGGGATTGCCGTGGCCCCCAAACCCCAGGCGCACCTCTACAACGCATGGTTCCAGGAAATCTACATGGAGACCCTGGAGACGAACCCGGACGGCTACCGTATCTCCGCCCCCATCAACTACGCAGAAGGGCTGGAAGGGGATCTGCTCATCATTCACGGAACCGGGGAAACCAACACTCACCTGGAGATCACGGAGGGATTGGTGGACCGTCTCGTGGAGCTTGGGAAGACCTTCGACTACATGACCTACCCCAACCGGGACCACGGATTGTCGGAAGGAGAGGGCACGGCCGTCCATCTTCGCATGCTGATGGTGCGGTATCTGCTGGAGCACCTGCCGCCCGGACCGAAGTAGGTCGAATTCAGACGTAGCAGCCACAATCCACGAAGGAGTCGGAGCCATGCCAGGTCGTTGTCTCCCCCATCGGTTCATCCTGATCCTGATCCTCACCGCGATCTGCACACCCCTCCCGGCGGCCGCCCAGGGCACGCTCGCCGACTACATGCGAGCGGACGGCCTTGGCGATCGCCTCCAGGATCTGGTTGTCGACGTCGCCGAACGCCCGTCCTGGATCGGAGAGGCCAACCGGTTCTGGTACCGGAAGACGGTGGAAGGAGGGCACAGCTTCGTTCTCGTTGACGGCGAGACCGAGGCCAAAGGCCCCGCCTTCGATCATGAGCGGCTCGCATCAACGCTCTCGGCTCTCCCCGCCTTCGCCGAGGAGGCGATCTCGGCCGTTGAGCTCCCGTTCGACCGGATCGAGTTCACGGAGGACGAGCAAGCCATCGAGTTCGTCGCGGCGGATCTCACCTGGCAGTGCGATCTGGACACATATGAGTGCGAGAGCCAGGGAGCGGCGCCCCAAAGGCAGGGGCGGGGCAGCGGTGTGGGCCCAAGCGGCGTGTCCTGGTCGGCAGGTCCCGGCCAGCTTTGGCGCAACCTGAGCACAGAACCGATCCTCTCGCCGGACAGCACTCGCGAGGTTTTCATCCAGAACTACAACGTGGCCTTCCGGGAAGTGGGGGCGGACGCCGACGACTACACCATGCTCACCTGGGAAGGCACGCCCGGAAACACCTACACCGACCGGTCCATCGTCTGGTCGCCGGACTCCAGAAAGATGGCAGTCTACAGGGTGGTGCCCGGTCAGGAGCGGTTGGTGCACTACGTCGAATCCTCACCCGAGGACCAGCTCCAACCCAGACACGCGACCCACCTTTACGCGAAGCCCGGCGATCGGCTCGACAAGGAGATCCCGGTGATCCTGGACGTTGAGTCGGGGCGGCAGATGATCATCGACGACGCCCTCTTCCCCAATGCGTACACCCTGTCCCCTCTGGAATGGAGGGAAGACAGCGAGCACGTCGTGTTCGAGTACAACCAGCGAGGGCACCAGCTGTATCGGGTCATCGAAGTCGATGCCGAAACCGGTGAGACCCGGGCCGTGATCTCCGAGGAGCCCGAAACCTTCTTCAACTACTCCAACAAGCGATTCCGGAAGGACATCGACGATGGCAGGGAGATCATCTGGACGTCGGAGCGCGATGGGTGGAACCGCCTTTATCTGTTCGACGGCGAGACGGGGCGGGTGAAGCACCAAGTCACGAAGGGCGACTGGCCGGTTCGAGGCGTGGACAGCGTGGATGTGGAGAACCGCCGGATCTGGTTCCGTGCGAGCGGAATGAACCCCGAACAGGATCCCTATTTCGTTCACTACTATCGCATCGACTTCGACGGTACCGGGCTGGTGGCCTACACGGAAGGCGACGGGATGCATCAGGTCACCTTCTCCCCGGACCACGGGTTCTATATCGACCAGTGGTCCAGGGTGGATCTCCCGCCCATCGCCGAGCTCCGCAGGACCGCCGACAGGTCCCTGGTCATGGAGCTGGAGCGGGGCGACGCTTCGGCTCTTCTAGCCACGGGGTGGCAGTATCCCGAGGTCTTCGTGGCCAAGGGCCGGGACGGGGTGACGGACATCTGGGGAATCATCATCCGCCCCACCAACTTTGATCCGAATCGGACCTATCCGGTCATCGAGAGCATCTATGCCGGACCCCACGGGTCGCATGTCCCAAAGACGTTCAGCACCCAAACCAGCAGAACCGCCGTGGCCGAGTTGGGGTTCATCGTGGCCCAGATCGACGGCATGGGGACCAACAACCGGTCGAAAGCCTTCCACGACGTGGCCTGGCAGAACATCAAGGACGCCGGCTTCCCGGACCGGATCCTTTGGCACCAGGCCGTGGCCAGGGAATACGACTATTACGACGTGAGTCGGGTCGGGATCTACGGGGGTTCGGCCGGTGGGCAGAACTCCATGGCGGCCCTTCTCTGGCACGGCGACTTCTACGACGTGGCGTTCTCCTCCGTGGGATGCCACGACAACCGGATGGACAAGATCTGGTGGAACGAGGCGTGGATGGGATGGCCCATCGGCCCCCACTACTCCGAGTCCTCGAACGTGGACAACGCCTGGCGTCTACAGGGAAAGCTGTTGCTGGTCGTGGGGGAGCTGGACAGGAATGTGGATCCCTCTTCCACGCTTCAGGTCGTGAACGCGCTCATCGAGGCCGACAAGAATTTCGACTTCCTCCTGGTTCCGGGTGCCGGCCACGGCTCCGGGGGTGACTTCGGTGCGAGAAAGCGCAACGACTACTTCGTGAGGCACCTCCTCGGCGTCGAGCCCCCGCCCTGGGACCAGTACGTTGCCTCCGACACGGAGAGCGACCGCTGACGGTGCGGCCCCGACATACTCGGACAAACGCGCGACAGGCGTGAAGGGAAAGCCGGTCCCGCAAGGGGACGCAGGCAAACACTATACACAATTGTTTAGTATTCAACCCCTACCGCTGCGAGACCACCAGCGGCCCCTCCTCCCCCTCAAGCGTCTCCAGCACCTGTCGCCACTCGAACTTCTCGCCCATCCCGCGCACGTAGTAGTCCATCCAGGCCATCTCGCTCACGGCCTTGACCAGACGGTTCCGGGGGTCCGGGATCCCATGGCTCCGCCCCGGATACATGAACAGTTCCGTCTCGACACCAAGCTTCTTCAGCGCCATGTGCAGTTCGACCGACTGGGGGCTCGGCACACGGGGGTCGCCCTCCACCACATGGATCATGGTCGGCGTGACCGCGTTCTTGATGTACTTGAGCGGCGACTGGTCGAAGTACGTGTCGTAGTCCTCGTACAGGAAGCCGTCGCCCACGTAGAATTGCCGGTTCCGCTGCACGTCGCTCTGGGCGTACATGCTGATCCAGTTCATCGTGCCGGCGCCCGAGCTGATCGCCTTGAAGCGGTCCGTCTGCGTGAGGATCCAGTTGGACCAGTGGCCGCCCGCGCTCCATCCGAGTGCGCCCATGCGGTCGCCGTCCACGATTCCTTCGGCGATCAGATGGTCCACCCCGGTGATGATGTCTTCGTAGCCCATCGTGAAGTAGTCGCCGACGATGTCCGTGCGGTGCGCGTTCCCGTAGTTGCGAGAGCCGCGGTAGTTGGGCTTGAGGATTGCGTACCCGGCTCCCGCGTACACCTGCGCGCTGTATCCGCCGTTGAAGCGCAGGACATCGGCCGACGCCGGGCCCCCGTGGATCGCGACGATGAGCGGATAGCGCGTCCCCTCTTCGTAGCCGACGGGATAGACCAGGACTCCGCCGACCGTCTTCCCGTCCGACGAGCGCCAGTTGATCTCGACTTCCTCGCCGAGGGCGATGTCTCGCACGTGCGGGTTGACGTCCACGAGCTGCATCCACGCCGAACGATCCGGTACGTCGTCCACGCTCGCCACCGTGAACACCGTCGGCGGCGTCTTCGGGTCGCTGTAGCCGATCAGGATCGTGCCGGTGTCGTCGTCCCGGGACACCGAGAGCGCGGCCCGCTCCTCGGTGAGCTGCCGCACCGCCCCCGTCTCCACGTCGAGTGCGTGTAGCTGCGTCGTGACCTTCACGCCGGCGTTGAAGTAGATCGTCTTCGAATCCGCCGACCAGAACCCGACGCTTGAACTCTGGTCGAAATCCCCGCCGAGCTTCCGGAAGGCGCCGCCCCGGTCCGCGACCTCGCGGATGTACACGCGGTTGTCGGTCATCGAGTACTGCTCCATCTCGTTGGGCGCCGAGAAGGCGATCCAGCGGCCATCGGGGGAGAAGCTGAGCCCGCCTTCGCCGACCTCGTAGTTGTCGGTCAGGCGCTCGATCTCGCCGGTGGCCACCTCCATGAGGTACAGGTCCGCGTACAGTCGCTGCCCCGTGATGTTGCGCTCGTAGCGCTCCGGAGAGCCGCCGGTGATCCCCATCCAGCGGTCGTCATCCGAAAGCGTGAAGCTGTTGATGCTGTAGGACGGGTCGTCGGTCTCGCGTCGCTCCGTGGCCGTCTCGACCTCAACGCTCCACAGGCTCGAGAGCGGGGTGACCGCGTTCCGCACGTCGACCGTGAAGCCTTCCTCCTGCCGCTTCTTCTCGTCCTCGTCGAACGCGTCGGGGCGCGTGAAGTAGACCCGGCTTCCGTCGGAGGTGTAGTCCCACTGGTCGACGCCCGCCTCGCCATCGGTGAGCTGCGCGGGTTCCGCCCCCACGAGGTCGTCGGCCGGCAGCCGGTAGAGCTGTTCCTGGCCGCTCTCGCCGGAGCGGTAGACCAGCCAGCTTCCATCCGGACTGAAGGCGAAGCCCGATACGCCTTCGCTCGCGTCGGTGATTTTCCGGGCCTCGCCCCCGTCGTGCCGCATCATGTAGAGCTGGTTGTCGTCCCCGTCACGGTTGGACGAAAAGAGGAAGAACGACCCGTCCGGCGCCCAGGTCGGACTCGTCTCGTTCTTGTCGTCCGTGTAGGTGAGCCGGCGGTCGGACGGAACGCCCTCGCTCAGCGACACAAGGTGGACGTCGGTCTGGGAGTCAGCCTCTTCCCAGTCGGGCGTGGTGACGGTGTAGAGCATCCACACTCCGTCCGGGCTCGGAGTCCACGATCCCGCGCGCTTCATCTCCTGGACATCCATGAAGGTGAGGGGCCGCTGCTGCGCGGAGAGCGGCGAGTCGAATGGTGCCGCGAGGACCGCGACAGGGACGATGAGGGCAATGGAAAGGAGACGCATCTGAACCTCGCTGCCGACAGTGAACTGGAGCCCGTGGCGATGTCGTCGGGGTCAGGCGACGATCCGCCGATACCCTTGCATGATACGCCCGGAGATCGAGGTCGGCGAGGACTGGCCGGGGGCTGGCGGCCCGTGGCAGGAATCCCCGCTGCATACGGCCGGCGATGCAGCCGGGCGTCCCGCTTGATGGGCGCTCGGTCGAGACACATACTGCGATGACCGACGCGCTACGTCCCACACCCCCGGGCAGGCTCATCATCATGACAACACCGACTGGCAGGAAATCGGCGCCGATGTCGCACTCCTCCCGTGGTCCGGCCGATCTGACCCGCCGGGAGTGGCTCGCGGCCGCAGGAGCCGGTGCGGCAGCCCCGCTGCTGACGGATAGCCGCCTGCGCGCGGAGCCGGGGCCGGGCACAACCCCGGCTGCACAGGACAGCACGATCGTCTTTGCAAACACCACCGTCGCGAATCCCGACGCCGTACAGAACGACGTGGCTCTCGCGGTCGAGGGCGACCGGATCGCGGCGATCGGCCCAACCGATGCGATTCTCGAACAGTATCCGAGGGCCGAAGTGTACGACGGACGTGGAAAAGCGCTCTTTCCGGGTCTCGTCAACTGTCACGCCCACATGCGAGCGGTTGTCGCGCGGGGCTTCAACGAGGACTTCGGCTTCCCGAACAGCGCGGGTCTGGCGATCTCGCCCGCCAGCCTCCTTGAGGGTGAGGAGTCTACGCTCATGGTGCAGGTCGCCGCGCTGGAGGCGATCCGCACGGGGACCACCACGATCGTCGAGTACACCGGAAACATTCAGCGCCATGCGGCAGCGTTGGCGGAAACGGGGCTCCGCTGTGTGCTCGCGGAGTCGATCCGCGACAGCGAGAACGTTCCGAGTCCGATGTCGCCGGCGGGGTTGGCGGGGACCGAAGCCCCGAGGTTCTCAGCCAGGCTACGGGACGAGGGACTGCAGCGCATCAATGACCTGTTCACCAGTTGGCATGGCGCGAGACAGGGCCGCATCTCGGTGTTTCCGGCGGCGGCGCTCACCGAGACGTCGTCGCCCGAGCTGCTGCAGGCGGTGCGCGCCTTCGCCGAGACGCACGATCTCGGGTACACGATCCATTTGAACCAGAGCCGCCCGGAGTTCGAGTTCATGGTCAAGCACCATGGCCTTCGCCCGGCGGAGTATCTCGATCGGCACGACTTCCTCGGTCCCCGGCTGTTCGCGGCGCACGCCCGCTACGTCAACGATGAGGAGATCGCGCTGCTTGGCAGCTCCGGCACCATCATTTCGCACCAGGCCGCGATGGCGGCAAACCGGGGAGTCAGCCCGCCGATTCCGGCCCTGCGGGCGGCGGGTTGCCCTATCGCTCTCGGTACCGACAACAACACCAACGATGTCTTCGAGGTGATGCGAATCGCCCTGGTGACGGAGCGGATCCGGCGCAATCGGGACGGGGATGAGGTGCCCGGTCTCCAACCTCAGCCGGAAGACATCCTGGCGGACGCCACGCAGGGGGGTGCGCGAGCGGTGCAGCAGGAGGACCTCCTCGGCACCCTGGAAGTCGGGAAGAAGGCCGACCTCCTCGTGGTGGACACGCAGCGGGCCCATCTCGTGCCGGCGGGACGCATCGTCTCCGCGCTGATTCACAGCGGTCACCCGGGCGACATCGAGTCGGTCATGGTGGACGGACAGTTCGTCATGCGTGATCGTCAGGTCCTCACGATGGACGAGGAGAGCATCATCGGAGAAGCCGACGCGGTCGGCCGGAGGATCTGGAGCAGAGTGCTGGAGGCGAGCCCGCTTTCCGTGCCGCGGCTTCCGCGTCGTGCGCCGGATCACCTCCGTCAGGGGAACGGCATGACCCGACCACGCCCCCACCCCCGCGCGGCCCCGTTCGTCCTCGGCTGCGTTTTGGCGATGGTGTCACTGCCCCTCGCTTGCGGGCCGATCTCAGACTCGGGGGACGCGACCGGTACCGTTGTTGAGACCGAGACAATCGGCGACACGACCGTGGTCAGGACCGTGAGCGGAAGCGTCTGGAGGGAAGATGCCACGCTCGTGCCGGAAGTCTCGATCGGCGAGATGGAAGGGCCGGAGGAGTACCTCATTGGTTCCGTGCGCTCGATCGCGGTTGACGATGACCACAACGTGTACATACTGGATGGACAGGCCCGGCACGTTCGTGTCTTCGATTCAGCCGGCACCTACGTCGAGACGCTGGGGAGGGGAGGCGAGGGGCCGGGTGAGCTCGAGGTACCGATTGGGCTTGCCGTTTCCGAAGGCCGCGTGCTCGTGAGGGATCCGGCGAACGGGCGTGTGCAGCTGTTTGGGCTGGAGGCGGGGGAGACTGAGGAGTGGAGGTACCGGCCGAGTCCCTATTTCTGGAATACCCCGCTGTACAAGGATGACCAAGGCCGAATCTATGTGGACAACTCCGATGACGAGCAACGCTTCATCGTCATGGGCTCCGACGGCACACATATCGATACGATCTCGGCCCCCGACGCCCCTGCCGACTTCGACGCCGGCGAATACCGAGTACGCTACGTGGACGAGCGGATATCAGTCGGCGAGCCCGTTCCGTTCAGCCCGGGATGGTACTGGACGGTCCACCCTACCGGTCACTTCCTTTCGGCTCTGTCCACCGCATACCGAATCGACCTTGAGCGGGACAGTGGCGTGCTTCGCATTGAGAGGGACCACAGACCGGTGGCGGTGTCGGACGATGAACGCGACCACCATCGACAAAGCATTGTGGGCAAAATGCGCCGGTTCGATCCAGGCTGGAGTTGGAACGGTCCCGGCATTCCGGATCACAAGCCGTCCTTCAGGGGCCTTGGCGCTGGAAGCGATGGTCGGATCTGGGTGAGGCTCTGGACGGAGGGGCAACGGGTCGCGAACGAGGAGCACGACCCGACCAATCCCGAGTCCGCTCGGTTTACCTGGCTCGAGCCGCTCCGGTACGATGTGTTTGAAGCCGATGGAACCTACCTTGGGGCCGTGGTGCCGCCAGAAGGATTCAGCCCCTCGGCTCCTCCCGTGTTCGGTCGTTCCTTCGTCTGGGCGGTTGAGCGGGACGATCTGGGTGTGGAGCGAGTGCGTCGCTACAGGCTAGCGTTGCCTGCCTCCTGAAGAGATGGACGGGACCGGCACCCGAGAGGAGGAGAGGCTGCCGGTGACCCGCCGGATCCCCACCTATGTGTGGACGTTTCTGGCCCTGGTCACGGGCCTGGCCGCAGGCGGTCTCTTGCCAGGGCCGCTCGCGCCCGTGGCCGACGCCACGTCGGTGCTCATCGCCTGGGTCGTCGCCGTCGTGCCGCTGCTGATCCTCGCCGCCCTCAGCCCGGCTATCGCAACCCTGGTAAAAGGCGCGGGCTTGCCGGGCGCTTCGCCGGGGCAGTCGTCCTCTGGTACGTCTTCACGTCGACCGTCGCCGGGCTCATCGCCCTCGTGACCTCCGCTGCCATCTTTCGCATCCCCCTCACCACCGGGGACCGGGGCGTCTGGACCGAAGCTGCCGCGATGCTTCGGAGTCTGGGAGAGGGTGGGGCGTCGTGGCCACTCCTGGCGATCCTCGTCGGCGTCCTGCTGGGAGCTCTCGGCGCCCGCCACGATCCCACGTACCGTGTGCTCAGGAGAGTCGCCGACGCCATCGAAGGGACAGGCCACAAGCTGGCGTACGTCATGCTCCCGCTCATCCTCGCCTTCGGTGTCACCCTGGGCGTGCGCTTCGGCGCGAGGCTGGGACTCTCGCACTACCTCGCCATGACCGCCTATACGGGCGTACTCGTCCTGGTCTGGTGGGCGTTCTACACGTTCGTGCTCGTGCGCAAGGTCGGACGCCGGCCCGTGGGGCCCGTGTTGAGCGACTACTATGTGCCGACGGCGCTCTTCGCCGCTGGCACCTGTTCGTCGCTGGCGACGCTCCCCGTCAACCTCGCGAACGCGAAGAAGGTCGGCGTCCGCGATGAGGTGGCCGACTTTGTCCTTCCCTTCGGCGCGGTCGTGAACCTCGACGCCAGCGCGCTGGCCTACGTCGCGTACGGGCCCTTCGTCGTGAGCTACGTCTTCGGAATGGAACTCAGCTGGATGATGATGCTGGCCGCCTGGCCGGCCGTCGTCCTCTTCACGATCGCCGCTCCGGGGCTGCCGGCCGGAATGGGGACCGCGCTGTGGAGCGCGACGCTCTTCGCGAGCATCCTGGGGCTCGAGGGCCAGGCGCAGGGCGAGTTCGTCGCGAGCTGGATCGCCCTCTCCGGGGGGATACCCGACATGCTGCGCACCGCGACCAACTGCACCGGAGACGGCTACACCGCGATCATCTTCAATGGTCGATTCGATGAGTTCTTCGCGAGGGAACGTGGTTAGGTACGGCGGAGCGCAGGGAAGGGCCGGGCCAGCGCCAGGAGCGAAGCGCTCGCCCGGGACGGACCTGTCACCGGGAGCGCAGCGGCTCGTGCACGTCAACGGACGCGTCCAGCCGGGCGAGGTGGTGGTGGTCGTGACCGACCCGGCGATGCTGCGGTACGCGGATGCCGTCGGCGCGGCCGCCCGCGAGGCCGGAGCCGCCGTGACCGTCTGCATCATTCCGATGCGGGACCAGGACGGGCAGGAGCCGCCCCCGCCGGTCGCGCGCGCCATGGCCGAAGCGGCCGTGATCTTCTCCCCCGTACGCATCTCGATCACCCACACGCGGGCGATGCGGGCCGCCTTGGGCGCGGGCGCGCGCGTGTGCATGATGACGGCCTACACCGACGCGATCATGACCAGCCCCGCGCTCCTCGAGACCGACTTCGAGGGGCAGGCCCACGTCTGTCGCCGCCTGGGCGCGGCGTTCACGGAGGGCGAGTCGGTACGGCTCACCTCCCCGCGCGGCACCGACCTCCGCTTTGGAATCGAGGGGCGCGTCGCCAACGTGCTGACGAACATCCCGGAACCCGGGGAGCTGGCTCCGGTTCCCGACATCGAGGTCAACGTGGTGCCGGTGACAGGTTCGGCCGAGGGCACGCTCATCGTCGACGCCTCGGTGCCCTACCTGGACATCGGCATCCTGGAGGAGCCCATCGTCTGCTCGGTGACTGGCGGCATGATCGTCGAGATGACCGGCGGGGCACAGGCCGACGTTCTCCGCGTACACCTGGAATCCTTCGCGGACCCGCACAGTTTCAACGTCGCGGAGCTGGGCGTGGGCCTGAATCCCAACGCCCGCCTCACCGGGGAGATGCTGGAGGACGAGGGCGTCATGGGCACGATCCACATCGGTATCGGGACCAGCCATACTCTCGGAGGGGAAATCGTGGCTCCGACTCACTACGACCTGCTCATGTGGGAGCCGACCATCGCCGTCGACGGCCGCGTCGTGCAGAAGGACAAGCAGGTGCTGGTATGAAGGAGGGGGCGAGGATCCTGGTGCGGACGTGTGCCAACGTCCGGACGGCCGAGAACGTGGTCGTCGTCACGGACGCCGAACGGATGGCCGTAGCCCGGGCCGTCGCCGACGAGGCGCTCGAAGCCGGGGCCACCCTGAGCATCGTGATCGCGCCGGAGCGGTCCATCGACAACGAGGAGCCGGGACCGGCCGTCGCCGCGGCGCTCTCGGCAGCGGACGTGGTCTTCCTGCCCGTGACCCTCGCCATGGCGCACACCCGCGCCGTTCGCGAAGCCATAGGCGCCGGGGCACGGGTCCTCTCCATGACGGCGTTCACCGAACGGATGATGCGTGAAGGCGGGCTCTTCACGGACTTCCGGGCGCGCCAGCCCCTGTGCCGGGCTCTCGCGGCGAGGCTCACAGATGGCGAGCACCTGCGGGTGACGAATCCGGCCGGCACCGATCTCACCATGAGCCTGGCAGGCGTCACCGGGAACAGCCACGCCTGCCTGTTGGATGGCCCCGGCTTCTCGGCGGTCCCCAACATCGAAGCCAACTGTGCACCTGCGCAGGGCACCGGCGAAGGCGTGTTCGTCTGCGACGGGAGCATCCCGTACTACGGCGTGGGGCCCGACGCGCGATCCCGTCACCTTCCGAATCTCGGAGGGCTTCGTCACGCACATCGAGGGTGGGGAGCAGGCCCAGTTCCTCGCGGAGTTACTGGCCCGACAGGAGGATCCGTGGGTCTACAACCTGGCCCAGTTCGCATTCGGCCTGAATCCGGCCTGCACCGGGTTCACGGGGGAGATGCTCAACGACGAAGGCGTGAACGGCACGGTCCATATCGGGATCGGAACGTCCGCCAACGTGGGCGGGTCCGTGTCCGCGAAGACCCACTTCGACGCCGTCACACGGGCCCCGACGGTGTGGATCGGCGAGGAACTGGTGCTCTCCGACGGAGAGATCCGCATCGACCGAGGCTAGCCCCTCGGTGACCGGGCGGATCCGGCACGATCGCGACGGGGACGACGCGGTTGTCCGGTCAGTCTTCGCCTTCGTCCGTGTGGCGCCGGGCGATCCGGTCCAGCTTCGGCTGGATGGATGACATCACCGCCGCGAACAGCACCAGCGCCCATCCCACCGAGAGGATCAGGTGGGTGCCCACCAGTGCCCGGGCAGCGCCCGAAGCCGGGACCACGGTGGTGTAGTCCTGGGCGAGCGCGGTGAAGAACGCGAAGGACATCCATTCGGTGATCCCGGTGCCGGCGCCGGCAAACGCACCGGGGCTGAAACGCTCCAGCATCCCGTAGAACCCGGCGAACACAACGATGATCGTCAGATAGCCGACCGCAAACCCGCCGATCGGGACCCACATGACGCGGAGGTAGTCGGCGAGCTGGCTGTATACCCGAAGCCGCGGTTGGAGCCAGGTCGTGACGGCGCGTCCCAGAAGAAACCCCGCAGCCGGAAACAGCACCACCACGAGGAGCTGCTGCAAAACGATCTCCTCGATCCCGTCACCTCGAAATTCCCCGGCGACCGTACCCAGGACAAGCATCAAGGCAACCACCCCAACCGCGCCCAGGATCAACGACCGGGGAGGACGGGCGTCGCGCCATCCCTCGCGACGCTGGCTGAGGAGGCCGGCGACCAGCGCGATCAGAGGCGTCAGCAGGACAATGACGATCGAGGGCCCGAGCGCATCGATGAAGCCGCGCTGAAGGAGGGCGGGGAAGAGGCCCAACGCCAGCAGGAAGGACATGATCAACGTCTCGCGGCGCACGTCTCGATACCCGGAGAAGGCTGACCGACCGAGCCCGTCGATCAAGCCGACGGCCAGGGCAAGCACCGGCACGACGAGAAGCGCCCACGCATTGCCGGGCACCACGCCGGCGATCAGCGCGGCGACCATCCCGACGATCGACCCGATCAGGATCCCCGTCCACAGACCGTTCCGTGAGCCCCCCCGGAGGCCGACGCCCACGCCGATGGCACCTCCGCAGCCTGCCCCTATCAGAACGTCGAAATGGACATCGGTGATCGCGTACCCGAAGGGGACGACGACGAGGGCGACGGCGGCCGCAATCCGGACCGCCAGCCAGGTCAGTCTGGCGCATATATCCCTCCTGTAAGATCTTGGCAAGGGAATGGCGGACTACCCGAGAATCTCCTCGTACACGCGCATGAAATTGCCGCCCATGATCTTTGCAACATCGGAGCTCGCGAAGCCCCGCTGCTCCAGGCGCTCGGCGATGATGTGCATCTTTTCCGGGCGGTCGATCTCCTCGATGAACGGCGGCCACCGGAGGTCGACCTCCGGCTTGAAATGAAACTGCGCGTGAAAATCCCAGAATTGCTGCTCGGTCGGAAACGAAATGCGCCAGCCCCCGATGCTCTAGTCCGTGCCGATGCCGACGTGGTCGACCCCCACGAGCTCGGCAACATGCTGGATATGATTGATGTAGTCATCGAGCGTGGAGCGCGGCTTCTTGCTCACGAAGAAGTTCACGGTGGTGATCGCCATCACTCCACCGCGCGAGGCGAGCCGCTTGATCTGTTCGTCGGTCTTGCAGCGTGGGTTGTCGCACAGGGCACGACAGTTCGAGTGGGAAAACACGATGGGGGTGCTGGAAACGTCGATGGCGTCCAGCGTGCTCCGCACCCCGGTGTGCGAGACGTCGACCAGCATGCCCAGTTCGTTCATCTTGCGCACAACTTCGACGCCGAAATCACTGAGTCCAACGTCGACCCGCTCGGTGCATCCCGCCCCCAGAGCGTTCAGCGAGTTGTACGTCAGTTGCATTTGCCGGATGCCGAGATTGTAAAAGAACTCGACGTTGGACAGGTCGTGTTGGAGGTGCGTGGCGTTCTGAAACCCGATCATGACGGCGATCTTTCCTATGCGCTTCGCTTCCAGAATGTCGGTCGATCGCCGCACGTGGATGACGCGGTCCGGGTACCGGTTGAAGTTCCCGTGCCAGCTCGCGATGTCCTGTACCGCCTGCTCGTAGCCGAAGGGCGGGTCGCCCGGAGCCCCCAACGTTGTCTCGATCATGGTCAAGCCCGAGCGCTCTACTTCGTCGAAGCCTTCCGGCCCAAGCCGGAGTCCGCCGAGGGCGTCAATCCAGACGCCGTCCTGCTGGGCCGGGCGGTTCAACTCGAGTGAAGACTCGATAGCGCGAGCGGTTCCGCCCAGGCCAAGCGCAACCCCGCCGGCACCCGCACCCCGTACAAACTCTCGTCGTGAAAATGACATCTCTTGGTCTCCTTGTCGCGCAGTCAGGCGGAGGGCGGGGGGTCGGCTGGTGCCCATTCTACGCTCCAGCCCGGGGACCCGCCATCTGAGTCGCTTCGCCAATCCGTCGTCGCGACCGCGCTCCCTGACCCTTGCAATGGCCCAGGCGGGACCCCAAATAAGTAGGGATGGGCGTCCCAAACGGGGGTCACGACGCGCGAGCCCGGAGGCTCCCCAAAACCCTGCACCGAGGCCGAACCATGTCACAGGGCCCGACCATCCTCCTTGCCGGCGCCTGCCTGCTCACGGCCTGTGGGCCACAGCGATCCCGGCCCCAAGCGGACGTGGCGTCAACACTCTCCGAAGCCGTGGCGGCGGACGGCCGCTACATCTCGTGGCGAGAACACCTGATCGACGACGAGGAGATCGGGGGTGTGGCGATCCGCGGGGGCGACGGCTCCTCCATGGGGGACCTGGACCAGGACGGTTACCTGGACGTCGTGTCGGTCCACGAGTCGGACACCGAGTACGACGGCGTGGCCGATGGTCACGTCCGCGTTGCGTTCGGTTCGGCGGACCCGGACGGATGGGAGCTCGCGACCCTCGTGGAGGGTCCCGATGCCGGGGCGGCCGAGGACGTGGCGATCGGTGATCTGAACGGCGATGGCTGGCCAGACGTGGTCGTGGCGTGTGAGCTCGGAGCCCGAGCCCATCTCCTGGTTCGATCTGCGTGGTGACCCCCTCGACCCGGCGAACTGGGTAGAGCACGAGCTCACGCGGGTCCCGTGGCCGATCAACTCCCAGCCGGTCGATCTGGACGGTGACGGTGACCTGGACGTATTGGGTGGCTCGGTGGCCGAGAGCCGCATCTTCTGGTTCGAGAACGTCACGGAGGGCGAAATCCGGTTCCGGGAGCACCGCATCGAGATGGACCGGACGTCGATCCCCGCGGCCGACCGACCTCCGGGGCAGGAGGGAAACGATCGCGCCCTGGTCACGGGGTTCAACGTCGACTTCGCCGACCTCGACCACGATGGACGGCTGGACGTGGTGCTCGCCGAGGACTTCCGCTATCTGGTCTGGCTGGAGCAGCCCGAAAGCCCCACGGACATTTGGCGGCTCCACGCGATCGGAAACACGGTGCCCGACCAGCTCGTCGGGCTTGCGGTTGCCGACATGGATGGCGACGGTGACGTGGATTTCGTCTCCACCCGGGGAAACAGCTCCGTTTGGGACGGGGTGTTCTGGCTCGAGCAGGTCCGGTCTCCCGAAGCCCGGCCTGCTTTCGAGAGAGCGCGGGAGATCGACAGTCCGGAGATGCCGCTGCCGCCAGGGGGTTGACCCCCTCTTACCCCTCCAGATCCACCAGCGGCGCCGAATACTCCCCCGAAAAACACGCCGCGCAGAACGGCCCGCGCTCGGCCACCGCGTCCACCATCCCATCCAGCGACAGGTAACCCAGCGAGTCCACCCTAAGCACGGCGGCGATCTCGTCCACGGACATGCCCGACCCCATGAGCTCTTCCTTCGACGGCATGTCGATCCCGTAGTAGCACGGGAATCGCACCGGCGGGCTCGCGACGCGGAAGTGCACCTCGGCCGCCCCGGCGCCACGGATGAACTTGACCAGGCTGCTGGATGTCGTGCCCCGCACGATCGAGTCGTCCACCACGACCACGCGCTGGCCCGCCAGGACTTCCCGCACGGGGTTGTACTTGATGCGCGCGCCGAAGTCGCGGTCGGCCTGGGAGGGGCGGATGAAGGTGCGGCCCACGTAGTGGTTGCGGAGCAGCCCCAGTTCGTACGGGATCCCGCTCTCCTCGCTGTAGCCCAGTGCCGCCGAGTTGGCGCTGTCGGGCACCGCGATGACGCAGTCCCCGTCCACCGGGTGCTCGCGGGCCAGTTGGCGACCGAAGGCCCGACGGGCGCGGTCGACGCTCATCCCCCACAGATTGGAGTCGGGCCGAGCGAAGTACACGAGTTCGAAGATGCACGGCGCGGGTGTCTCCGGGTGCAACCCGGGCAGGCTCCTGGCGCGGCCTCCCTGAAGCCGGACCAGCTCGCCCGGCTTGATGTCGCGCACGTACCGTGCTCCCATGATGTCCAGGGCGCAGGTCTCGCTGGCGACGACGTGCCCTCCGTCCAGCTCCCCGAGCACGAGGGGCCGGAAGCCGCGCGGGTCGCGCACCGCGTACATCGTGTCGCCGATGGTCAGGACGAGGGAATACGCGCCTTCCAGGTAGCTGAGCGCGTCACGCAGCTGGGACTCCACCGTGCGATGCCGCGAACGCGCGATGAGGTGCACGATGATCTCCGAGTCGGACGAGCTCTGGAAGATCGCGCCCTCGTCCACCAGCTGCCGCCGCATCACGTTGGCGTTGGTGAGGTTGCCGTTGTGGACGATCGCCAGGTCGCCCTCGGAATAGCGCACCACGATCGGCTGGGCGTTGACGCGCTGTCCGCCGCCCGCGGTCGAGTACCGCACGTGCCCGAGCGCGGTACGGCCCGGCAGCGACTCGATGCGCTCGGCGTCAAAGACGTCCGAGACCAGACCGAGTTCCTTGTGGAGCTTGGTACGGCCGCCGTTGGCGGCGCAGATCCCCGCCGCTTCCTGCCCCCTGTGCTGCAGCGCGTAGAGCCCCAGGAAGGTGAGCTCGGACGCGTTGTCCACGCTGCTGATCCCGATGATTCCGCACATCAGACGGCCTGGTTCATGACTGAAGGAATGGCTCCGAAGTAATGGTCGCTCAGCACGTCCATGTCCAGCTTTAGCGTGGATGACCGCGTCTCGATCTCCAGCGGCGACCCCGCTCCCGTGACCGTTCCGATCCTGGAGCAGGGAACCCCGTGGTCCGACGCGATGCGGCGTACACGCCCCTCCTCGTCCGGCGAGCAGCTGACGACCACGCGCCCGTGGTCCTCCCCGAAGAGCAGCGCAGTGTCTGGCAGGTCGTCCGTGAAGCGAACCGACGCGCCCATACCGTCGCCGGCACGGGGGCGGCCGAGACAGCTCTCGACCAGTGTGGCCGCCAGCCCTCCGCTGGCCACGTCGTGGGCCGATTTGAGCACGCGCCTGCCCGACATCGTCAACAGGCAGCGCTGGAGCGCGCGCTCCGCCGGCAGGTCGACCCGGGGAGGCTCGCCCGCGACCAGGTCGTGTACCGCGTAGAGGTATTCGGATCCGCCCAGTTCGCCCCTGTTCGTGCCCAGCAGGAAGATCGCGTCGCCCTCGTCCCGAAATGAGTGCCGCACGATCGCGTCCACATCGTCGATGACCCCGATCATCCCGATCACCGGGGTGGGGTACACCGACTGCCCGTCGGTTTCGTTGTAGAAGGACACGTTGCCGCCGGTGACAGGAGTCTCCAGGTAGGAGCATGCGTCGCGCATCCCCAGCACCGCCTCGCGGAACTGGTGCCGGATGTGCGGCTTGAGCGGACTGCCGAAATTGAGACAGTTGGTAATTGCCATCGGGACCGCCCCCGTGCAGGTCACGTTGCGGGCGGCCTCCGCGACCGCGCCCATTGCGCCAGAACGCGGATTCAAATATGTGTGGCGGCCGTTGCAGTCGGTCGACGCCGCCACCCCCCGGTTGGTCCCCGGGACGCGGACGACTCCCGCGTCGCCTCCCGGCCGTTCGATCGAGTTGGCGCGCACGGTCGTGTCGTACTGCTCGTATACCCACTGCTTCGACGCCACGTTCGGCGACCCCACGACAGCCAGAAAGGCGCCTTCCAGCTCCATCGGCGTCAACATATAGCCAGAAATATCCATATCGCGCAAGTCCCGAATCTCCGCCGCTTCCTCGCCCGGCCGCTCATAGGTGGGGCAGCCCTCGGTAAGGGGCAGCGCGGGGATGTCCGCGACGGCCACCCCGTCCTCCAGAACCCGGAAGGTCCCGGTCGCGGTCACGCTTCCGACCGTCTCGGCTTCGAGTTCCCACTTCTCCAGGATCTCACGCACGGCGTCCTCGTGCCCCGCCGCCGCCACCACCAGCATCCGCTCCTGCGACTCGGAGAGCAGGATTTCGTACGGCGTCATCCCCTGCTCGCGCACGGGTACCAGCGCGACGTCCATCTCCACCCCGGTCCCCGACCGCCCCGCCATCTCGGCACCGCTCGAGGTCAGCCCGGCGGCCCCCATGTCCTGGATGCCCACGATGTGCCCGCTGGCGATCAGCTCCAGCGACGCCTCGAGCAGCAGCTTCTCGGTGAAGGGGTCGCCCACCTGCACCTGCGGGCGGCTCTCCACGTCATCGCCTTCCGACAGCTCCTCGGACGCGAACGTCGCGCCGTGGATCCCGTCCCGCCCGGTCCGGGCGCCCACCGCCATCAGCGTGTTGCCCACGCCCTCGGCGGTGCCGCGGATCAGGTCCTCCTTGCGCATCAGCCCGAGGCACATGGCGTTGACGATCGGGTTGTCCTCGTACCCGCGGTCGAAGTAGACCTCGCCGCCGGTCGACGGGATCCCGACGCAGTTGCCGTAGTCGCCGATCCCCTTGACCACGCCCGAGAACAGGTAGCGGACCCGCGGCCGGTCCAGGTCGCCGAAGTGCAGCGAATTGAGGGTGGCGACGGGTCGCGCACCCATGGTGAAAACGTCGCGCAGGATGCCGCCGATCCCGGTCGCGGCCCCCTGGTAGGGTTCCACCGCAGACGGGTGGTTGTGCGACTCGATCTTGAAGGCGAGCGCGTAGCCTCCGCCCACATCGATGACGCCGGCGTTCTCCCCGGGGCCCTGAATGACCCACGGCGCCCGCGTCGGCAGCAGCCCCAGCAGCCGCTTCGAGTTCTTGTAGCCGCAGTGCTCGGACCACATCGCCGAGAAGACGCCCAGTTCGGTGAAGGTGGGCTCCCGGCCCATGATCTCGAGGATCTGCCGGTACTCGTCTGGCGAGAGGCCGTGCTCCTCGACCAGATCGGGAGTGATCGGGGGGTCGCCGGGGCGGGGCTGCGGAGCCACCATCACGCCACCTCCGTGCGCGCGACTGCCTGCGCTCCGCTTCCGACCAGCGACGTGAAGAGCGGCAGGCCGTCCACCGAGCCCAGTGCCTCCTCGATGGCGCGATCGGGGTGCGGCATCATGCCGAGCACGTTCCCGCCCGCGTTGACGATGCCCGCGATGTTGTTCAGAGAGCCGTTGGGATTGGCTTCGGGATGGACGGCCCCGCGGGCGTCGCAATAGCGGAACAGGACCAGGCCCTCCGCTTCCAGCGCGGCCAGCGTCTCCGGATCCGCATAGTAGTTGCCGTCCGCGTGCGACAGCGGCATGCGTAGCACCTGACCCTCCTGGTACTCCCGCGTGAAGGGCGTGCCGCCCCGGTCCACTCGCAGAGAGCAGTCGTGGGACTGGAAGCGCAGCGACTCGTTGCGCAGCAGCGCGCCGGGCAGGAGCCCCGCCTCGCAGAGCACCTGGAAGCCGTTGCAGATGCCGACGACCATGCCCCCGTCCCGCGCAAAGGCGATGACGGCGTCCATGATCGGGCTGAAACGCGCGATGGCGCCCGGACGCAGGTAGTCCCCGTGGGCGAATCCGCCGGGCACGACGACGGCGTCCGCGCCGCCCAGCGACTGTTCCCGGTGCCAGACGTAGCGCGGTGAGCCGCCGGCCACTTCGACCGAGCGGAAACAGTCCTGGTCGCAGTTGGAACCGGGGAAGGTGAGGATGGCAACGTTCATCGAACCGCTCCGCTGGCGGGCTCGGCGGCCGTCACCCGAAAATCCTCCGTCACCGGGTTGGCCAGGAGCTTGCGGCACGCGTCCTCGACCCGCTCGGTGGCTTCGGATGCCGACCCGGCCGCGACGTCCAGGTAGATCGCCTTGCCGACCCGGACATCTTCGACGGCGTCGTAGCCCAGGGAAGCGAGCGCGTGATGGATCGCCTTGCCCTGGGGGTCGAGAAGGCCGGGCCGGGGCGTGACCAGGACCTCCACAGTGAATCGGTTCAAGAACGGTTCTCCTTCCAGTCTTTCGGGGCGGGTTCATGAGTGAGATCGTGGTAGTCCAGCTCGCGGGGTTCCACGGCGGTATCGGCGGACTCCGGCGCATCGAGGAGGGGGTCGCGCTCGGGCAGGCGTTCCATCAGGCCGAGGAACACCGATCTGAGCAGCCCCCACAGGGTATAGAGGATCAGCGCGGGGAAGAACGAGTGGGCCGGAACCGTGACGGCGAGGATGAGGCATGCCACCAGAAACGCGGTTGTCCCGATCCCTTTCCGGGTCCGAAGTTCGATTCGGGGGAACTTGGCGTAGGGGATATGGCTCAGCATCAGGATCGAGGTCAGAACCATGGTGAGGACCATGATCCGGGGCCACGGCAGGTCGCCGAGGTATTGCTGGAAGAAGGCGGTCTGCGAGAAGGGGTAGTGGGTCGCGAGGATCATCCCCGCCGTGGGTGTGGGCAGGCCGTGAAAGTGACGGCGGGCCTCGCCGCCCTGTTCCACGTTGAAGCGCGCCAGCCGCACGACCACGGCCGCGACGTAGACGAAGCCGATCACCCAGCTCCAGTCGGACGCCGTGAAGTAGATCTGGATCATGATCAGCGCGGGGGCGACTCCGAACGAGATCACGTCGGTCAGCGAATCGAGCTCGGCGCCAAAGGCGGATCCCGTGCGCGTGAAGCGGGCGACCCTCCCGTCGAGCAGGTCCAGAATTGCGGCGTAGACGATGAACCACCCCGCCCACGCGAAGTCCCCTCGCAGGGCCGCGACGACGGCATACAAGCCGAAGAAGAGGCTCCCCATCGTGAAGGCCGACGGCAGGATGATGATGCCGCGCCGGAGGCGGCGGCGGGGCCCGTGTCGCTTCATGGGATCCGCGCCACCTGGGTTTCGCCGCCGCGCACGTTGTCGCCGGGCTCGACGGTCACGGGCCAGTCCGGGGGCAGCAAGAGGTCCACGCGCGAGCCGAAGCGGATCAGGCCGATGCGGTCGCCCCGGGTTACGGCGTCGCCCTCCCGCGGGTAGGTCACGATCCGGCGCGCCACGAGGCCGGCGATCTGGCGGACCAGCAGCGGTCCGGCGCCGGTATCGATTCCAAGCGACGCGCGCTCGTTTTCGCTGCTGGCTTCCTCGCGCCAGGCGGGCAGGTAGCGGCCGGGGTGATAGGCGTAGTGCGCGACCCGGCCTCCCAGCGGCGCGCGCTGCACATGCACGTTGAAGATGTTCAGGAAGATGGTGACGCGGGTTGCTGTCCCGGCCATGAAGTCCTCGCCGTCCACCGGGCCCACGCTCATGACCTTGCCGTCGGCGGGGGCGACGACCACCCCCGGGCCCGGCGGGACGGTCCGCTCGGGGTCGCGGAAGAAGCAGGTGACGAAGAGGGTCAGGGCGACGAAAATGGCGGGCGCGGCGGAGCGGGCCCCCCAGCCGCCGCTCCGGGCCCAGAGGGCGGACAGGGCGACGCCGGCCAGGCAAACGAGGATGAAGGGAATGCCTTCGCGGGCCACGGGGATGGTCACCTCGCGGTGCCCCCGGCCAATGGCTTGCGAGCGCCCTCGTCCCGTGCTCCGGCGACCGCCGCGTCCCGCGTGTGTTCGAACACACGCGGGACGAAGTTGTCGAGCCCCGTCCCCGTGAGCCTGCGGAACACCTCCCGGTACCGCTCGGACGCGGCTTCAACCACGCGAGAGGGCAGGCGAGGGGGCGGACCCTGCTTGTTCCAGTCCGAAAGACTCTCCAAATAGTTGCGCACTGGCTGTTTGTCAAGGGATGGCTGCCCCCGACCTGTCGCGTAGTGCTCCCGCGGCCAGAACCGCGACGAGTCGGGCGTGAGCACTTCGTCGATGAGCAGCAGCTCGCCATCGGGAGAGGTCCCGAACTCGAACTTGGTGTCCGCGAGGATGATCCCCGCCGCGGTCGCCGCCGCGCGCCCCCGCTCGTAGATGTCGAGCGAACGCTCCCGCAGCCGCCCCGCGAGATCCGCGCCGAGGAGTCCGGTCACCTGCTCGAAGGTGATGTTCTCATCGTGGCCCTCCTGGGCCTTCGTGGCCGGCGAGAAGATTGCCGGGACGAGTGCGTCGCTCTCGACCAGTCCCGGCTTCAGGGGCTCGCCCGCCAGGGTCCCCGATGCACGATACTCCATCCAGGCGGAGCCGGACAGGTACCCGCGCACGACGCACTCGACGGGGAGCGGACGCGTTCGCCTTACCAGGGTCGCCCGGCCTTCCCACGCCTCCGGTGGACAGTCCGCCAGCTCCGGGACCGCGCGCAGGATCTCGTCGGGACGCACCGACACGAGGTGGTGAGGGATGTCGCCCATGTGAGTGGCCAGCCACCAGGCGGTGATCTGGGTCAGGACGCGGCCCTTGCCCGGCACGGGCTCGTTCATGACGACGTCGAAGGCGCTGACCCGGTCGCTGGCGACGAGGAGGAGATGGCCGCCGGGGGCGTCCGCGCGGGAGTTGCCGCGCGCACCGGCGTTCGCCCCGGCACCTTCGCGGCTCCGGGGCACCGCGTACACGTCTCGGACCTTGCCGCGGAAGAGGAGGGGGAGGGAGAGGGGGGCGTGGTTCAAACTCTCACTTCCCCGACCTCGACCGCCTCACTGCCCGCGCCGTAGCGCTCCAGCACCGGCGCGACGTGGTCGTTCAGAAAACCGTCCACCTGCTCCGGGGCGCGGCCCACCAGCCTCTCGGGCCGGGCCAGCCTCTCCAGTTCCTCGGCGCTCACTTCCAACGTCTCGTCGGCCGCGATCCGAGCGAAGAGGTCGCCCTCTTCTCCGTCGGTCATGCGGCGCGCGGCGTCGAGTGTGTGGTGCCGGATCCGCTCGTGGGCGTCCTGCCGGTCCCCGCCCGCGGCGGTCGTGCCCATGAGCACTGATTCCATGACCATGAAGGGAAGGTGCACGGCCAGGTTGGACGCGACCACCCCCGTGTTCACCCGCAGACCCGAAGCGACGTTCGCCGCGAGCACGAGGATCGCGTCGGTGGCCATGTAGGCGTCGGGGATCGCCAGCCGCTTGTTGGCGGAGTCGTCCAGCGTCCGTTCCAGCCATTGCGTCGCCGCCGTGTGTGCGGGATCGGCCGCCAGGGAAATCACGTGGCGCGCCACCGCGCAGATCCGCTCCGAGCGCATGGGGTTGCGCTTGTACGGCATCGCCGAGGAGCCAACCTGCTCCTTCTCGAAGGGCTCTTCCAGCTCGCGCAGGTGGGACAGAAGGCGGATGTCGTGGGCCATCTTGGAGGCCGAAGCCGCCACCCCGGCCAGGGTGGACAGCAGCGCCTGGTCCACCTTGCGGGGGTAGGTCTGACCCGTGACGGGGTAGCAATCGTCGAAGCCCAGACGACGGCAGACCGCCTTCTCGAGCGCGTCCACGTCGGCGTGGTCGCCGTCGAAGAGCTGCAGGAACGAGGCCTGGGTACCGGTCGTGCCGCGCACACCGCGCAGCTTCAGCGTCGCCAGCTGGTGCTCGATCTCTTCCAGATCGAGGAGGAAGTCCTGGATCCAGAGGGTGGCCCGCTTCCCGACGGTGGTGGGCTGGGCCGGCTGGAAGTGGGTGTAGGCGAGGGTCGGCAGGGCGCGATGCTCGTCGGCGAAGCGGGCGAGGGCGCGGATGGTCGCGACGACCCGGTCGCGCACCAGGGTCATTGCCTCGCGGTGCTGAATCAGATCCGTGTTGTCGCCGACGAAGGCGCTGGTGGCGCCCAGGTGCAGGATGCCGCGCGCGGCCGGGGCGGCGTCGCCGAAGAGGTGGATGTGCGCCATGACGTCGTGGCGGAAGCGACGTTCGTAGCGTGTCGCCGCGTCCAGGTCGATGTCGTCGAGGTGCGCGCGCATCTGTGCGATGGCCTCGGCGGGGATGTCCAGTCCGGCGTCCCGCTGGGCCTCGGCCAGGGCGAGCCAGAGGCGGCGCCAGGTGCCGAAGCGGAAGGCGGGTGCGAAGACGCGCTCCATCGCGCCGGAGACGTACCGCGCGGAGAGGGGGTGGGTGTAGCGGTCGGTCGCTTCAGCACTCATGGATTCGGCCTCGGGCACGGTGTCATCGCCATTCCAGCAGCCCCGTCCGCACCATGCGGCCGCTCCGCTCGAAGCGGAGCACGAAGGAGCGGCCGCTGTCCTGGGTCCGGCGGAGCTCGTCTGCCGCTTCCCGGGCTGTGCGCACGCGCACGTTGTTCACCGCCAGCAGCACGTCGCCGGTGGCCAGTCCGGTCACCCGGGCGAGTGTGTCGGAGATCTCCACCACCAGCGCGCCCTCGGACGACGCCAGACCGCGCTCCGCCTGGATCCCCGCCGTCACCGTGACGACCTGCAGATCGCGCAGCAGCTCCACGCGGTCGGCGGTGGCGGAAGGGAGCGGGGCGGCCTGCAGCTGGACGGCATCCATCCCTTCCACGGTCAGCTCGATCCGGTCACCGGCGCCCAGATCCAGCAATACGGCGGTGTAGTCGAGCGGCGTGGCCATGCGGTGCGTCCCGGCCTGCAGCAGGCGAGTCCCCGGGCGGATCCCTGCGTCCGCGGCGGGAGACCCGGGGGTGACCCGGGCGACGCGCACCCCCCTTGACCGTCCGAAGGCGTCCGCTTCCACCGCGTCCACGCCCAGGCCGAGCCACGCTCGCCGCACCTCTCCGTGCTCGGCCAGGTCCCGCGCAACCTTGAGCGCCCGGTCGATGGGGATGGCGAAACCGAGTCCCTCGCTGCCACCCGAGCGTGACAGGATCGAGGTGTTGATCCCGATCACCTCCCCCAGCGCGTTGACCAGAGGTCCTCCGGAGTTGCCCGGGTTGATGGCCGCGTCGGTCTGGATCATGCCCAGGTAGAAGCCGTCGTCGTCCTGGCCGGGGATGATGTGGCGCCCGAGCGCGCTCACGACACCCGCCGTCACCGAAGGCTCCGGGTTGGAAATGAGACCCCCAAAGGGGTTTCCGATCGCGACCGTCCATTCGCCGATCAGCAGATCCGCCGCGGTGCCGAGCGGCGCGACGGGAAGGTCGGAGGCCTGATCGAGGACGATGACGGCGACGTCGGTCGTGGGGTCGGAGCCGGCCAGGTGGGCGTCGAAGTCGCGCCCGTCGGGCAGAGTGACCAGGATTTGGGTGGCGTCCTCGATGACGTGGTGGTTGGTAAGGACCGTGCCGTCCGCGTTCACGATGAAGCCGGAACCGAGACCGCGCGTCTCGCGGAAGGGCAGGTAGTAGTCGTCGAAGAAGCTGCGCCGCCGGACCCGTTCCCGCCGCAGCACCGAGATGGTGACGACGGCGGGGGCGACGGTGCGGGCTGCGCGCACGATCGCGGTGGAGCGGCTGTCTGCGAGCGTTTGTGCAAGGAGCTCCCCGCGCCCCACGCTGTCGCACCCCGCTGACACGACTGAGAGACCGGCTGCGGCGGCGCAAAATGTCAACCGTAGTTTACTTAATGTCATGTATGGTTTACATGTCGGGGACGGTGGAACCAACCGTCGCGTGGTCCGGATACTCGACCCGGGTCAGGCATAGACCCTGGGCGGGAGCTGGCGGCGATGTCGTCAGGCGGGCCGGCGATGTCGCCGGATGGGTCTCTCCGCTCAGCAGCAGGGCCATGTCCTCCTCTTGGCGCCGTTTCAGCGCGATGTCCACCATGGTACCTGCCAAATATCGCACCATCCGGTGCAAAAAGCGGTTCGCGGAGATTTCGAAGACAACGCCCTCGTCGCCCCAGGGACGCCAGCCGGCGGTGGCGACGCGGCAGGTGTACCCCCGCTGCGGCTGCCCGGCCTTCGCGAAGGCGCGGAATTCGTGCTCCCCGATGAGCAGCCGGGCCGCGCGCGCGGCGGCGTCCAGGTCGAGCGGGCGGCAGAGCGGCCAGCACCAGCGGCTGTGGAAGGGGGATGCGGCGTGCGGCGCCGTCCCGACCCGATACCGGTAGCTCCTGAGAATCGCTTCGCGGCGAGGATCGAAGCCGTCGTGAACGGCCTGCGCGTCCTGCACCCAGATCGTGTCGGGGAGCATGGCGTTCAGCGACCGGATCAGCTCCGGGACCGTCCAGCTCGATGGCATCGTCACGGCCGCCACCTGGCCCGTTGCGTGGACACCCGTGTCGGTGCGGCCCGCGCCGAGCACGGTGCGGTGTTCGCCGGTGAGTCGGGACACGACCGATTCCAACGCGCCCTGCACCGTGGCTTCGCAGGGCTGGACCTGCCAGCCGTGAAACGCCGAGCCGTCGTAGTGAAGGGTAAGCTTGAAGCGGGTCTCGAAGTTGCCCATTTTGCGCAATCTACCATGACGTGCGGGACAGCGCATGTCGCCATTGACATCCAGGGATGAGCGAGCGGTGACAAACACGACCTTCAGCCTGGTTCCTCTTCTGGCCCGGGTAGTCGCAGGAGAGGACCTCCACGCCGACCAGGCGAGGGCGGCCTTCGCGCACATGGTGTCCGGGCACGCCTCCCCCATCCAGACCGGGGCGCTCCTGGCCGCCCTTCAGACCAAGGGGCCGTCCCCGTCGGAAGTCGCGGGCGGGGTCGAAGCGCTGCGCGCCGCCATGATCCCGGTTCGCGCCCCGGATCCGGCAACGCTGGTCGACACCTGCGGTACCGGAGGCGGCCAGGTCTCGACCTTCAACATCTCGACCGCGGCGGCCATCGTGGTGGCGGCGGGGGGAGTGCGGGTCGCGAAGCACGGCAACCGCTCCTTCACCTCCAAATGCGGGAGCGCCGACGTGCTCGAAGCGCTGGGGGTGGCGGTGGAGCTCTCGCCGGAGGGGATGGCCGATGTCCTTGCCGGCGCAGGAATCGTCTTCATGTTCGCGCCGCTCCTGCATCCCGCGATGCGGCACGTGGGTCCGGTGCGGCAAGCCCTGGGCGTCACAACGATCATGAACCTGCTGGGGCCGCTGGCCAATCCGGCGGGGGCGCGGCGCCAGGTCGTCGGCGTCGCCGATCCCGCGTTCCTCGATCTGGTGGTCCGCGGGTTGGCCGAGCTGGGTCACGAACGGGCCCTCGTCGTACACGGAGCGCCGGGAATGGACGAGATCAGCCCCTGCGGGCCCACGCGGGTCGCGGAACTCGGCGGGGGAGGGGTGTCCTCGTACGAGATCACGCCCGAGGAGTTGGGGGTCGAGCCGGTCGATCCCGGGGCGCTGGCGGGCGGCGAGCCGGAGGAAAACGCGGCCGTGGTTCGGGCCGTGGTCGAAGGGAAGGAGCGCGGGGCGGCCCGCTCGGCGGTGCTGGTGAATGCCGCGGCGGCGTTCTACGTGGCTGACCGCGCGGACTCGCTCCGTGAAGGCGTGGCCGCCGCGGAGCGCGTGATCGATTCGGGGGCGGCCGCGGGGGTGCTCGCGCAGCTGGTGCGGTGGAGTCAGCAGGCGGCCGCTAATACCTCCGGATAAGCCCGACCACGACGCCCTGGACCCGCACGTCGGCGGCGTCCTCAATGATCGGCTTCATGCTCTCGTTGGCGGGTTGCAGGCGGATACGGTTGCCGGGTTCCCGGTAGAGCTTCTTGACCGTGGCGACCTCGTCCCGAACCAGCGCGATCACCATTTCTCCGTCCTCGGCGGTCTCGCGGGCATTGACGACGATGTGGTCGCCGTCGCGGATCTGCTCGTCGATCATGGATTCGCCCGACACGCGCAGGACGTAGTGCTCGAGGCCCTTGCGGATCATCTCACCCGGGATGGAAAGGGTCTCGGTGTCTTCGATGGCCTCGACCGGCAGTCCGGCGGCGACGGTGCCAAGGAGGGGCAGCGCCACGGAGGGCTCGGTCTGAGCCGGGAACTCCACCGAGCGGCTTTTGCGGTAGGACCTGAGGATGTACCCCTTCCGCTCGAGGTTGCTCAGGTGTTCGTGTACGGTTGCCAGAGAGGTGTAGCCGAAGTGACAGCAGATCTCCTCGAAGCTGGGTGCGTACCCGTTCTCGTCGATGAACGCCTTGAGGTAGTCGAGGATCTCCTTCTGGCGCTTGGTGAGGGGCATCTTTCTTTCCCTATCTTGGTAGTAGTGTTGTCGGCCTGCCGATACACGAGGCAGGCCGGTCCGCCTGGCGGGCGAGGTCGCCGGAGCTTCCTACCGAACAGGCTCCGAATAATGGTAACCGAAATTTGACCGAAGATCAAGATGAGCGATAAGGGGATTCTGGAGCGGATTGTTGCCGGCAAGGCCGCCGAGGTGGCGCGGCTCAAGGCGCGCCGTCACGAACTGGCGCGGGTCGCCTTTGACGCGCCGCCGCCCCGTGCCGCATTGGAACTGCTCGGGCGGAGCGAGCGCATGGGTGTGATCGCCGAGGTCAAGCGGCGCTCGCCGGGAGCGGGCGATATCGACACGGGACTGGATCCGGTGGGACTCTCGGCCGAATACGAGGCTGGCGGCGCCTTTGCGATCAGTGTGCTGACCGACGCCAGGTGGTTCGGGGGGTCGCTTGAGGACCTGCGAGCGGTGCGGGAGGCACGGAGCGTTCCCGTGCTGCGCAAGGACTTCGTGGTCGACGAGGTGCAGGTGATCGAGGCGAGGGCCGGCGGGGCCGACCTGGTGCTGCTGATCGTGCGGGTGCTCGACCCGGTGCTGCTGCGCGATCTGCGGGCCACGATCGACGCTCTGGGAATGACCGCGCTGGTCGAGGTCCATGACGAATGGGAGGTGGAGGCGGCGCTGGAAGCCGGGGCGTCCCTGGTCGGGGTGAACAACCGGGATCTCACCGTGTTCCGCACCGATCTGGCCGTGACCGAGCGGCTGGCGCCGTACGTGCCGGGAGAGGTGCTCCTCGTGTCGGAGAGCGGGATCGGGGACGCGGACGACGTGGCGCGGGTGGCCGCCGCCGGCGCCGACGCCGTGCTGGTGGGGGAGGCGCTGGTGCGGAGCGGGGCTCCCGGCCGTCTGGTGGAGGAGATGGCGGCCGTGCCGAGGATGGGGCGGAGGCCATGACCGTGCGGGTGAAGGTGTGCGGGGTGATGACCCTCCGGGACGCGGCGGTCGTGGAGGAGGCCGGCGCGGACTTCATGGGCGTGATCCTGTCGCCGGGCTACTCGCGCAGCGTGGGGCCGGAGCAGGCGCTTGAGGTCTACGAAGCCGCGGCGGCGCGCCGGGTGGGTGTGTTCGTGGACGCACCCGCCGAGGTGGTCGTGCGGATCGCGCGGGAGCTGGATCTGGACGTGATCCAGCTGGGGGGGAGGGAGACGATCGAAGCCGTGACGCGGATCGGCGGGACGGGGGGGTGGGGGGTGTGGAAGACGATTCACGCCAGGCCGGGCGTGTCAATGGCGGACGCGGCCGGGCGGTACGCGGTGGTGGCTGACGGCGTGCTGGTCGACTCGTGGGATCCCGGACTCCCCGGGGGCACCGGACGCACCTTCTCGTGGGCGGGAGTGGGAAGGGAGGTGCGCGGAGCCATCGGTTCGGCGACCTTCATAGCCGCCGGCGGGATGAACCCGGAGAACGCCGGCGCGGCTGTCGAGGCGCTTCGCCCCGACGTACTCGACGTCAGTTCCGGCGTGGAGTCGGTGCTCGGCACCAAGGACCCCGGCATGACGCGGGCCTTCGTACACGCGGCTCGGCTGCCGGGAGATCCGTCCGGGGGAGGACAACAGTGAGCGGATCGCCCCTCCAGGAGGACGGCCACCCCGCGCCGCGCCGCGGCTTCGGTGTGCAGGAGGGCCGGTATGGCATGTACGGCGGCCGATATGTTCCCGAAACGCTGATCCCGGCGCTCGACGAACTTGCGGCCGCCTACGCCGAGGCGATGACCGACCCGGCTTTCCTGGCCGAGGTCGACCACCTGAGCGCGGACTACGTCGGTCGTCCCACGCCTCTCTACCGCGCCCGACGCTTCGAAGCCGATGCCGGGGTCGCGCCGGTCTACCTGAAGCGCGAGGACCTCAACCACACCGGGGCTCACAAGATCAACAACACGGTGGGCCAGGCGCTCCTCGCAAGGCGCATGCGGAAGCCCCGGATCATCGCGGAGACGGGCGCCGGGCAGCACGGCGTCGCGACGGCGACCGCGTGCGCGCTCTTCGACATGGAGTGCGTCGTGTACATGGGCGCGGAGGACATCGAGCGGCAGTCCCTCAACGTGTACCGAATGGAGTTGCTCGGTGCCGACGTGCGGCCCGTCGAGTCGGGGACCCGGACGCTCAAGGACGCCACCAACGAGGCGCTGCGCGACTGGGTCACCAACGTACAAGACACCCACTACATCATCGGCTCGGTGGTGGGACCCCACCCGTTCCCGCTCATCGTGCGCGACTTCCAGGCGGTCATCGGCCGGGAGGCACGGCGCCAGATCCTCGCGGTCGAAGGACGGCTGCCGGCCTCGGTGGTGGCGTGCGTCGGGGGCGGCTCCAACGCGATGGGGATGTTCCACGCCTTCGTGGGCGACGAGGGGGTGGCCCTGATCGGCGTCGAGGCCGCCGGGGACGGGCTCGGCAGCGGGCGTTCCTCGGCCCCGCTCAGCGAGGGGCGGCCGGGGGTGCTGCACGGTTCGCTCAGCTACCTGTTGCAGGATTCCGACGGGCAGATCGCCCCCGCGCACTCGGTCGCCGCCGGGCTGGACTACCCGGGCGTGGGCCCGGAGCACTCCCACCTCATGGACACGGGCCGCGCAAGGTACGTGAGTGTCGAGGACGGGGCCGCCGAACGGGCGTTCCGCGCGCTTCCCGGGCTGGAAGGGATCATCCCCGCGCTGGAGACGGCCCACGCGCTGGCGTGGGTGGCCGAAGTGGGGCGGCGGGGCGAGATCGAGGCCCCGGTGGCCATCTGCCTGAGCGGGAGGGGGGACAAGGACGTGGTGCACGTGTCCCGGCTGGGCGATGGGGGGGGCGGGCCGGGTGAGGGCGGGGCGGGGCCGGGGTCGGGCGAGAGCGAAGCCGGGCGGGGGTCGTGAGCGGGCCGCCGCCGGGGCGCATCGGCGCCAGATTCGAGAAGCTGGCCGCGCAGGGCCGCCGCGGCTTCATCCCGTATGTAACGACCGGCTATCCCAGCCTGGCCCACACGCGAGAGCTGGTGGCGGGGCTGGCGGAGGGGGGGGCGGACGTGATCGAGCTGGGGATCCCGTTCAGCGACCCGATGGCCGACGGTCCCACCATCCAGCGCTCCAGCCAGGGCGCCCTCGACCAGGGCACGACCGTGGACGACGTGTTCGACGTGCTGGCGGAGCTGCGCCGCGCGAGCGACGTGCCGGTGGTGATCTTTTCGTACCTGAATCCGGTCTATTCCCGCGGTGTCGAGACCTTCGTGCGCGAAGCGATCGACGCCGGAGCTGACGGAGTCCTGCCGACGGATCTTCCGCTCGGCGCCGATCCTGAGCTTGAAGCCCGGCTTCTGGAGAGCCGGCTGGATCTGGTCCGACTCGTCGCCCCCACGACCACCCCGGAGCGGGTCAGAGAGATCACCCGTTCCAGCCAGGGATTCGTGTACTACATTGCGCGGACTGGTGTCACGGGCGCTCGTCGGGAGCTGCGCGGTGAGTTGGCGAGGGAGGCAGGCGCGGTCCGGTCGGTGTCGCCTCTGCCGGTGGCGGTGGGATTCGGCGTTTCCACCGCCGAGCACGCGCGTGCGGTAGGCGCTGCCGCCGACGCGGCGGTCGTCGGAAGCGCTCTCGTCAACCGGCTGGACGAAGGTGGCGTGGCCGGGGCGCTGTCGCTGGCCCGGGAGCTGCGGAGAGCTCTGGACGAAGGGGTCGGTTAGATCACCTCTCGTGGCTTGAGGACCGGCAGGCGAGGCAACCTACGAGGTGACCGTCTGGATCCCTACGAGATGACCTCTCGGAGATTCTTGGAGAGTTCATCCAGGCTGCTGGCCTGAGAGTGCGCACCGGGGAACCCCGGCGCGGGACGACCAACGGATAATACACGCGACGCACCGCCGCGTCACCCCCCTCCCAGCCGCTCCGCCAACGACGGGTCCGGGGACACGAAGACCGTCTGCACGCGGTCCGGGAGCACCGCACCTGGCGGAGCACCGCGAGGCTTTCTGACCCACTTGCGGCGGGTCCAGTCCACGGGGACGGTGCCCGAGGCCCTGGCGCCGGAGTGATTGGCGGCGAGGACGGCGGCTTCTTCGAGGTCGGTGGCGGGTGGGCGCTCAGGCTGCGTCCAGCGCAGGATCACGTGTGCGCCGACCGCGTGGCGCGCGTGGAGCCAGATGTCTGCGGGGCGGGAGTGGTGGAAGGTGAGATCGTCGTTGTGGCGTGCTCCCCGACCAACCCGGATCTCCAGGCCTCCGGAGCTGGTGAACGACCGGTAGGGGAGTGCGGGCGACTCCGGATCCGACTTCCTGCCTGCCGGACGTGAGCGCAGGAGTGGTTCAACCTCCTCGAACGGCAACTCGCCGAGCGTGTTTCGCCGCGTCAGGTCGGCGATTCGGGCCAACTCCTCCTCCCTGGCGCTGATGCGGGCGGGAAGGGCGGCGGCTCCCCGCTGCATGCGTGCGGCCCTTCGGAAGAGGGCGTTCGCGTATTTCTGGGGCTTGACGCGAGGATCCAGCTTCAGGGTGCGCTCCTCCCCGTCGAAGCCCGGCAGGGTCACCTCTTTCGTCCCGGGGGCGATCAGGTGGAGCGACGAGAGGAGCAATGAGCCGTCATCCCGCAGGCGGGTCGCATCTCCCGTGTGTGCCAATTCGGTGCGAAGCCGTTTCAGCATCCGCTTCAAGCGGCGGGACTCGGCGGCCAGGAAGCGGGCGACGCGCCCTCCCCCTGGTGATCCCTTCCGATCCGTCTGGGTCCGGACGATGGCCATGCCCTCCAGGAGGCTGCCGACCGGCTCCGCGTCGCACCCGGGGAGCGGCCACGGATACGGCTGAGGACCGGAAGCCGGATGGAGGAGGTGCGGCGCCAACGCCGTCATCGTCGCGATTCCTCGCCAACGGCGGAAGCCTTCCTCGGGGGTCTTCGCCCCCAGCAGGTAGCCGACGTTGAGACCCGAGGTGAAGGCCACCCGAGCCAGGAGAGCGGAACGGGCTTCCCTCTCCCCCAGTCCCTGGAGTAGATCGGCCCAGCCGTCCTGGTCCGCGCTCCGTCTCCACCGCCCGGGCGTCCCGTCTCCGGGAGGACTCCACGGCTGCCCCGTCCGCAGTGGCCGCGCCTTCACCGACCTCAGCCCCTTGAGGACCTTCAGGGCCGGCCCCTCGGCCAGGATCGCGTTCCAGCGGTTGGTCGCCAGTTCCAGAATCAGCGACGGGTGCGCCTTCTTCCCGCGTACACGGCGGAAGTGCAGCAGAATGACCCGCTCATCCCGCACGGCCTCTACGCGAGCGAGGACGGCGGGTAGCGGCTCGGCCTCAGCGTCCGGCTCGGATGGAGGACCGATCACGATCACCCCGCGACCCGGGGACAGATCCACCATCACCGTCGCGTCACGGAAGTGCACCACCACTTCCATAGCGTCTCCGCGGAAGCACACGGCTCGTGCACGCGCGCCCTTCAGCGTGGCCTCCAGCTCGTCGGCGACCGCACGGGTCAGGCAAGGATCCCAGATCACCCGGGTTCCCCGTCGTGGTTGTGGGCCCGATGCCCGGTCACCGTTATCGAGGTGTATCTCATTGACTCCTCAACGCGACTGCACCCCGTTGGAGTCGCGGCCGCAGTGCCGCCTGTTTGATTGATTACCTTTTACGCGCCGAGTTGCAGGTCCACCCGCGGACCCTCGGCTTCAGGAACTCCCTCGTAATTGGGTCGCGATGAGCCGGTTTCTCAAGGCAACGCTGTTCACCCTCGTGGTGACGGGCACCGTGGCGTTGCTGGGATCGGCCATGTGGCAGTGGGCGCCGGAGGAGCGCGCGCCGGAAGATGAGCCTGTAGTATTGTCGCCTGCGGAGGACCGGGTGACCGTGGACGTGCGCAACGCCGGGGGAGTCGACGGAATGGCCCGGGCCGCCACTGATCGTTTGCGAGGGGCGGGCTTCGACGTGGTGGGCATCGGGAACGCGGGGCAATTCGGGTTGGAGTCGTCGGTCGTGATCGACCGGGTGGGAAAGCTGGAAACGGCAGCGGCAGTCGCCGAGGCCCTGGGGATCGACAGCGTGGCCAGCGACCCGGATCCGAATCTGTTCGTGGACGTTACCGTACGGCTTGGTGCAGATTGGATGGCCCCCCGGGGGTCGGTGGAAGGCACCGGAAACCGCCTGGTCGAATGGCTGCGGGGGCTCGGGCCGGCGAAGGGAAGCGAACGTTAGCGATGGCCGGAAGGCATAAGGCGGGGAACCGCAGGAAATCCGACGCGCGGACCCGATCGACAGGGGATCGCAAGGTGCCGGGAGACGCGACGCGCAAAGGGAGCAAGGAGACGCAAGGGAAGGGCGGCGGAACCGGGGCCGAGACGCTGAAGTCGGTCTTCTTCGCCGTGATTCTCTTCCTGGTGATCCGGGCTTTCCTCTTTCAGACCTTCGTGATCACCTCGGGCTCCATGGAGAACACCCTCCTGGTGGGCGACTTCCTGGTCGTCAACCGGGCGGCAATCGGTTCACGCGTCCCCTTCACCGACATTCGCATCCCCGGGTACTCGGAGCCCCGCCGGGGTGACGTCCTCGTCTTCGACCCCCATCACGAAGAGGACATGACCCTCGTCAAGCGGCTCGTCGGCATGGCCGGAGACACGCTGGAGATGAGGGACAGGGTGCTCTACCTGAACGGCGCGGCGCGGGAGGAGCCCTACGTCGAGCAAACACGGAGGCCGGACGAGTTCGACCCCGACATGATCTGGCAGCGGGACTACCTGGTCGGTGGTCCCCGGGACGACTACCGGCCCACCCGTGACAACTGGGGCCCCCTTGTCATCCCCGATGGCCACCACTTCATGCTGGGCGACAACCGCGATACCAGCCTCGACTCCCGATACTGGGGTCTCCTGGAGGGCTGGCGCTTCGAGGGCCGGGCCGTGGGGATCTACTTCTCGTACAACCGGGGTTCGGCCAGGCCCTTCCCGTGGATCAGGGAGATTCGGGGGAGCCGGATCGGGGACCGGATTCGCTAGGAGCGGACGTACCCGGGGCGACCAGCGGATCTCTTCGGATCTTTCCCCCGCGGGTTCCCAGCCGCTTGGCCCGCAACTGCCCGCACGCCGCGTCGATGTCGCGGCCCCGTGGTTCCCGCACAGCCACCGCCACGCCCGCCGCGTCCAGTCCATCCCGGAAGGCGCGTATGCGGCGGGAGAGGCTGGGTTGCCAATCCACATACGGGATGGGGTTGAAGGGGATGAGGTTCACGAACGCATGGACCCGGGTCGCGAGCTCCGCGAGGGGCGAAAGTAGTCCCAGGTCGTCGTTCACGTCCCGGATCATGGTGTACTCGAAGGTGATGCGCCGGCCTCCTCGCCGGTTGAATGCCTCTAGCGCGTCCATGAGCTGCCCGAGGGGGTAGCGCTTCTCCAGGGGGATCAGTTCGGCCCGCAACTCCGACACCGGCGCGTGCAGCGACAACGCCAGGCGAAACTGCTCCGGCCGTGCGGCCAGCGCGGCGATCCCCGGGATGACGCCAACGGTGGAAACCGTGATGCGCCGGGCGCCGACTCCATAGCCGGAGTTGAGGATCGACAGGGCGGGGAACACGTTGCGGCGGTTGGCGAGGGGCTCTCCCATCCCCATGAACACCACATTGGTGACCGCGCCGAGGTCGTGCTCGGCGGCCCAGCGTGCCGACGCCCGGTACTGGCCGGCGATCTCGGCCGGGGTCAGCTGGCGGCCGAACCCCGACCAACCGGTCGCGCAGAACCGGCACTTGAGGGCGCACCCCGCCTGTGAGGAGATGCACAGGGTAAGGCGGTCACGAGCGGGGATCAGGACGCTTTCGACGACTTCGCCGCCGCGCAGGCCCCAGAGGTGCTTGACCGTGCCATCCGCCGACTCCGATACCGTGTCGACGGTCGGCTCATCGAGGCGGAAGCCCTCGCCGAGAGCTTCGCGCTCGCGTAGCGGAAGGTTGGACATCTCGCCGAAGGAGCGCGCGTCGCCGGCAAAGAGCCATTCCTGAACCTGGCGGGCACGGTATGCGGGCTGGCCGCGCCGGCCGAAGTGCGTCGCGAGGGCTTCGTGCAGTTCGGAGGGGGTCAGCCCCAGAAGGTTGGGTCGGTCGGAGTTCACGGGGCGGACGGTGCCTTTCTGGGTGAAGGAGGGTGGGTTAAGTTACCGAGAGAACAGGTCCGGCGCCGCCCCAGCCTGGATGTATCGCCCGTCGAACACAGCGGTGATTTCTGCCATGGGCTGCCAGTTGCCGCCGTCGGCCGGCAACCGATAACGGCTCACCGGAGACTGTTGGTGTCGAAAACCGAAACAAGCGCTACGGAGATGCGCACCGCCGGGGCCGGCCTGGTCACGCTGGAAATGGCCGGCCGGGATGTTCGGATCGCGGGGTGGGTTCACCGCAGGAGAGACCTCGGTGGGCTGGCGTTCATCGATCTGCGGGACCGCTCGGGCATCTTGCAGGCGTCGGCGGGTCCCGGCTGGTCCTCTGCAGAAGCGATGGACGCGGTGCGCGGGCTCGGCGTCGAGGACGTGGTCGCTGTGCGCGGGGTCGTGACCCCCAGACCCGATGCGGCGCGCAACCCGGAGATGGCTACCGGGGACGTGGAGGTCCAGATCACCGAGCTGGAGGTTCTGAACCGGGCGCGGACGCCGGCGATCCCCGTGTATCTGCCTCCGGAAGAGGAGCTGCCCTCCGAGAAGCTCAGACTCCGGCACCGGGTCCTCGACCTGCGCCGCCACGAGCTGCAGGCGAGGTTGGCGCTGCGCCACCGGCTCGTCCTGGCCGTGCGGAACTACTTCGACGCGCTGGGCTTCTACGAGATCGAGACGCCGATCCTGACCAAGCCCACGCCGGAAGGGGCCAGGGACTTTCTGGTGCCCAGCCGCGTGCACCCGGGGGAGTTCTTCGCGCTGCCGCAGAGTCCGCAGATCTACAAGCAGCTGCTGATGATCGCCGGCTTCGACCGCTACGTGCAGATCGCGCGGTGCTTCAGGGACGAGGACCTGCGTGCGGACCGGCAGCCGGAGTTCACCCAGATCGACGTGGAGGCGTCGTTCGTGCAGCCCGAGGACATCTACGGATGGTGCGAGGGCCTCATGGCAAGGCTGGCGGAGGTGGCCGGGATCGAGGCCGGGACGCCCTTCCAGCGGCTGACCTACCACGACGCGATGGAGCGTTTCGGATGCGACCGGCCCGACCTCCGTTACGGCCTCGAGATCCGCGACTTCACCACGGTTCTCGGCGCACTGGAGTCCGCCATCCTGCGCGGCGCCGTGGAAAAGGGGGGCCGAATACGCGGCCTCGGCCTCGAGGGCGGAGCTCGTCTTAGCCGCAAGCAGATCGTCGCCATCGAGGATGCGGCGAAGGCGGCGGGGGCCCCGGGCCTCCTCTGGGCCAAGATCACCGAGGACGGCGCCACGGGTCCCCTGGGCCGGTTCTTCCGGGACGATACCCGCGCCCGGCTGGGCCTCGCCCCGGGCGACCTCCTCGTCGCGGCCGCGGGGCCCGACCGCGTGACCTCCCCGGCCCTGGACGCCGCGCGTGCGGCCTCCATTGCCGCACTGGAGTTGCCGAGGACCACGGAGCACGCGTGGCTGTGGGTGACCGGCTTCCCGGTCTTCGAGGACGGCGGCGACGGTACGCTGACCGCGAACCACCACCCCTTCGTGCAGCCCGACCCCGCCGACGCGCACCTCCTGGATTCGGACCCCCTCGCGGTGCGGGGTCTCGCTTACGACCTCGTCTACAACGGGACGGAGCTGGGCTCGGGGAGCATCCGCATGCACGACGCGGAGCTCCAGACCAGGATTCTGTCGATGCTCGGGCTCCAACCCGAAGAGATCTCGGCCAAGTTCGGTTTCCTCCTCGAGGCGCTCCGATCGGGCGCTCCGCCCCATGGGGGAATCGCGCTGGGAGTGGACCGGCTGGCGGCCCGCTTTTCGGGCGGGACCAGCCTGCGCGACGTGATCGCGTTTCCCAAGACGACCGCGGCCCGGGCCAGCTTCGAGGGGGCGCCGTCTCCGGTCTCGGCCGCCGAGCTGGCCGCGCTGGGCATCTCGGTTGGAGGAGGCCAATGACAAGCGGCACCATGGTTGAGCACCATCTGAACGCCGAGGGCGCGGACCAGTTCATCCTGGCGGGCGTCGGCGACGCAAACTTCCGGGAGCTGAGCTCGCTGTTCGGAGTGAAGGTCGTCCTCCGCGAAGACCACGTTCGCCTGGCCGGCGAACTCGAGGCCGTGGCGGACTCGGCTCGCGTTGTGGAGCACATGATCGAGCTGGCCCGGCTGGGCAAGGCGTTCCCCGCGTCGGACGTGGCCCGCTTTGCCGCGAGCCTGGAGACGCGTGAAGGGCCGGACATCCGCAGCGACGACGAACGCCTCCGCATCGCGCTGCCGGGCTCGCGGCGCACGATCGTGCCGCGCTCCGACGGCCAGCGCGCGTACCTCCAGGCCATGGAGGACTCCGAGATGGTGATCGGAATCGGCCCGGCGGGGACGGGGAAGACCTACCTGGCCGTGGCCCGTGCGGTCGCCGAACTCTTCCGGAAGCGTGTGCGGCGGATCATCCTGGCGCGCCCGGCGGTGGAAGCGGGCGAGAACCTGGGCTTCCTCCCCGGGGACCTCCAGGACAAGGTGGATCCGTACCTGCGACCCCTCTACGACGCGCTTGAAGACATGATGCCGCCGACCCGCGTGCGGCGGGGGATCGGAGAACGCACCATCGAGGTCGCACCGCTGGCCTACATGCGCGGCAGGACCCTGTCCGACGCCTTCGTGATCCTGGACGAGGCCCAGAACGCCACCGCGCTCCAGATGAAGATGTTCCTCACCCGGATCGGGGTGAACTCGCGAGTGGTGATCACGGGTGACAAGACCCAGATCGACCTCCCCCGCTCGCAGGTGTCGGGGCTCATCCAGGTGGAGGAGATCCTGAAGGACGTGGAAGGCATCGAATTCATCTACCTCGACGAGCGTGACGTGACCCGCCACCGTCTCGTGAAGCACATCGTCCGGGCGTACGCGGCTGCGGACGGACATGAAACGGACCACGGCCATGAGCGGCGGTAGCCGGAGGCACAGCCTGCTCTCGGGGGTGCCGCGCCGGCCGTGGCCCGACGGGGTGATCCACCATGGCGCCCGATGGCTCCTCCTCACTCTGCTGGCGGCCGGTCTGGTGATCCTGTACCCCTCGGATCCGGGCGTCGGGATCGGGCGCCACACCGCGGGCACGGTGGCCGACCGGGACATCATCGCACAGGTCGGCTTCCCCGTGCCCAGAGACTCGGCCGAGTTGAGACACGAGCGGGACGCTGCGGCGGCCTCGGTCATTCCCACCTTCAACTATCAGGAAGACGGCCGCGATTCGGCGCTCTCCGCGCTGGGGAACTTCTTCTCCCGCGTCGACTCGGCGGCTGCTGAAGACGGCGTCGCGGGGATCAGCAGCGTTCTGTCCGCGTCGGGGATCGAAGCGAGTGCGGAGGATATCGAACTCCTTGCCGATGCCGGCCGCGCCGCCTCGCTCCACGACTTCGCGGCGTCGGCGATCAGGACGCTGACCCCCGATGGGGTCATGGCCCCGGGGGCGGCCTCCCGGCTCACCACCGATTCGATCCGGGTGGCCAGGGGGGGTAGGGCGACGGTGGTGGCCCGAAGCTCCGTCCTGTCCGGGAGGGACTTCTACGACCGCGCCCTCGCCGGGCGGGACCCTGGCCCGGAAGTCGACCTGCTCCGCCGGATTCTGGCGCGGTACGTCGCGCCGACGCTCGTCCCTGACGGACCGAGGACTGCCCGCGACGTCGAGGCGGCGCGCGACATGGTCCCGATCATGGAGGCGAGGGTCCTGGAGGGAGAGGCCATCGTCAGGGCGAACGACCAGGTGAGCGAAGCCGATCTGCGCAGGCTGGAGGCGTACCGCGACCAGTTGCGTGCGGAGGGGATCAGCGTTGACAGCTCGAACCTCGGGGGAGCGGTGGGCGGGCTGCTGCTCAACGCCCTGCTCCTGACCGTGCTGGGGGTGCTCATCCTCTTCTACCGGCCGGACATCTACCGTTCCTTCCGTTCTCTCGTGGCCATCGCCGGGATCTTCGCCCTCTACTTCGTCGGGGCGTTCGTGATGACCGGGCTGGGACTCCCGCCGGCAGCCCTCCCCATCGTCTTCGTCGCGGTCTCCCTCTCGATACTGTGGGACGGTCGCCTTGCCCTGCTCGCCGTCTTCGTGCTGTGCGCGCTCACCGCGGTGCAGGAGCCGTTTTCGGAAGTCTCCGTCGCCATCATCCTCCTTGCCGGCGGATCGGCGGCCGCGCTCTCCGTGCGGACGTTCCGGCGGCTTTCCCAGACCTGGGTGTTCATCGCGGTCACGGCGGGGGCCTATGCCCTGGTCGTCCTGGGGTACCAGATGCAGGGCGCGGATTTTGCCGGCCTTCTCTCTCTGGCATGGGCACTACTGACCACGATCGTCGGGGCCATCCTGGCGATCGGCTTCGTGCCGGTCTTCGAGTGGGTGACCGGGATCACGACCGACCAGACCCTGATCGGTTGGGCGGATACCAACCGGCCCCTGATGAGGCGGCTAGCCGTCGAGGCTCCGGGCACCTTCGCGCACACCATGCAGGCTGCCAACATGGCCGAGGCCGGAGCCGGCGAGGTCGGCGCCAACGCCATCCTGTGTCGTGCCGGCGTGTACTACCACGATGTCGGAAAGATGGCGCGTCCCGGGTACTTCATCGAGAACCAGCACGGTGAAAACCCTCACGACCATCTGCCACCCGGCGAATCCGCAGCGGTTGTGCGCGACCATGTCGTGGAGGGCGCAAGGATGGCGAAGCGTGAACGAGTCCCCGAGATCCTTGTCGATTTCATCAGAGAACACCATGGGGACCAGTCGATCAGCTTCTTCCTCCAAAAAGCCCGTGAGGAGGCGGAGAGGAAGGGTCGGGAGCCGCCCGATCCCGACCTTTTCCGCTATCCGGGGCCCCGGCCGCGCAGCCGGGAGACCGCGATCGCCATGCTGGCCGATTCGTCCGAGTCCGCCACGCGGGCTCTCGACAACCCCACCGAGGAACGGATTGAGCGGCTGATCGAAGGTATCTTCGCCGCCAAGGCGGAGGGGGGACAGCTGGATGACTGCCCGTTGACCTTTCAGGATCTGGCGCTGCTCAAAAGGCGTTTCGTCCGGTTCCTGGGGGGCAGCCACCACCGGCGGATCGCCTATCCGGGGACAAAGCACCTCACCCGGAGTGAAACCGATGGCGACGGAGATGAACGCTGATCACGATCCACATCAATGCCCCGAAAGGGGCCGGCGTTCCGCGCGGTCTCATCGACCGGGCGCTCCGCGAAGCGCTGAGTCGCGAGGGTGTCTCCCGTGCCGAGTTGTCGGTCACATTCGTGAGCGACGCCGAGATCGTGAGGCTGCACGGAGAGTACCTCGGACTCGCCGAGGTCACGGATGTCCTCGCTTTCGCGCTCCACGGTGACGGTGAGGAGCCGCTCGGCGACGTGTACATCGGGCATGCACAGGCATTGAGACAGGCGGAAGAGGTGGGCGCCCGACCCGACGACGAGATGGCCCGGCTGGCGGTACACGGAGCCCTTCACATCCTCGGATACGACCATCCGAAGGGGACCGAGAGGCAGGGCTGCGAGATGTTCCGCGTGCAGGAAGAGGTGATGAGCGGTCTCGCCGAACAGCCGGAGCAAACGGTGCGTACGCAGACCGGCACGAGAGTCGAGAGCGCGTGAGCCCCGACACCCCGCCGACCGTGGCCACCCCCGCCGCGCTTGCCGAGCTCCTGGCCCTCGCCGAAAGGGGGGAGTTTCCCCGGCTGCGTGCCTTGCTTGCCGAGATGCACCCATCGGACATCGCGGACCTTGTGGCCTCGGTTCCGTCCGAGGAGCAGCGGCTCGAAATCCTCAAGATCCTCCCCGACGAGATCGCCTCCGAGACCCTGGCCGAGATGGAGGAGGACGAAGACCGGGCCGAGCTCTTCACCGCGCTGGACTCGGCGCGGGGCGTGGCGCTGCTGCAGGAACTGGCCGACGACGACGCCGCGGACCTGCTGGGCGAGCTGGAACCCGGCGACCGGGACCGGATGCTCGCCGCCCTGCCGACCGAGGAAGCCGGGGAGATCCGCGACCTTCTGCGCTATGGCGACGAGACCGCCGGTGGTCTCATGACGACCGCGCTCGTGTCGGTCACCGACGAGGCGAGCGCCGGCCAGGCAATTGCGGAGATTCGGAAGCAGGGCAGGGAGGTGGAGGACTTCTACACGGTCTTCGTGGTGGACGAGCGGGGCCGTCTGCAGGGTACGGTGCCGCTGGACGACCTCATTCTGGCCGACCCGACGGACGCCGTGGAGTCGCTGGTAGAGCCCGCCATCGCGACCGTGCATCCGGACACGGACCAGGAGGAGGTGGGGCGCGTAATGGGCCGGTACAACCTGGTCAGCGTCCCGGTGGTGAACGACGAGGGGTCGCTGTTGGGGCGCATCACCTTCGACGACGTGATCGACGTGATCGAAGCCGAGACGACGGAGGACATCCTGAAGCTGGCCGGGGTGTCGGACGAGGAGGAACTCAAGGCCGGGTGGCTCGAGTCGGTCCGTGCCAGGCTGCCGTGGCTCGTCCTCAACCTCGCGACGGCCGGGGTCGCCGCCTCGGTGATCCTGCAGTTCGAAGACGTGATCCAGGAGGTGACGTTTCTCGCATTTCTCATGCCGGTGATCGCCGCGCTGGGCGGAAACACGGGGACTCAGGCGCTGGCCGTCACGATTCGACGTATCGCCGTGGGAGACGGCCTGCACGCCGGCCAGTTCCAGGTTGTGGGGAAGGAGGTGCTGGTCGGCCTCCTGAACGGCTTCGTCCTCGGTGTCCTCTTCGCGCTCTTCGCGTACATCCGCGAGGGGGATCCGCGCATCGGGGTGGTGGTGCTCCTGGCCATGTGGGCGAACATCATCGTCGCGGGCTTCGCGGGAGCCATGGTCCCCACCGTGCTCAACCGGCTCGGAGTCGACCCGGCCATCGCTTCCTCGGTCTTCGTCCACACGCTGACCGACCTGGTGGGCTTCGTGATGGTGCTCAGCCTGGCGGCGGCCCTGCTCTTCTGATGACCTCTTCCCGCCCGTCTCGCACGGAAAGAAACCGGCGCCTCGCCGCGCACTTCCGAGCCGGGAAGCGTCCGGCCCTGGCGCGGGCCATTTCGATGGTCGAGGGGGGGCGGGACGGCGTCGCGGACCTGCTGCAAGAGCTCTTGCGGGTGCAACCGCGCGCGCGGCGCTTCGGGATTACCGGCCCCCCCGGCGCGGGGAAGTCGAGTCTCGCCGCAGGGTTGGCCACCCTCTTGCGTGCCAGTGGGGAGGAGGTCGCAATCGTCGCGGTGGACCCCACCTCCCCCTTCTCGGGCGGGGCGCTCCTGGGAGATCGAATCCGCATGAACGACCTGGCGACGGATCCGGGAATCTTCATCCGTTCGATGGCGACGAGGGGATCGCTGGGAGGCCTCGCCGCCACGACCCGCGAAGCGATCGACCTCCTGGACGCGTTCGGCTTCCCCAACGTCCTGGTGGAGACGGTCGGCGTCGGGCAGACCGAACTTGAGATTGCGTCGGCCGCCGATTCGATCGCGGTCGTGCTGGTGCCCGAGTCCGGAGACGGAATCCAGGCCATGAAGGCGGGACTCATGGAGATCGCCGACCTGTTCGTGGTCAACAAGTCCGACCGGATCGGTGCCGACCGGATGGTGAAGGAGATCCAGCAGGCGCTCATGCTCAAGGCGGGACATGGGATGCACGGGACCCCCGCCCATCACGGCGTGGATCTTTCCGGCGTGCAGCGTGGCCGGGACGGCCAAGGCGAAACAGGCGGCCGCGCAGAGTCCGGGGGGAAGGCCGATTCGCCTGCCTTGTCGGACGTGCCCCGTTGGGAGATCCCCGTGCTCAAGACCTCGGCGGGACGGGGTGAGGGCATCGACGCGTTCCTGGAGCGCCTGCTCGCCCACAACCGCTTCCTCACAGCGTCGGGAACGCTGGAAGCGCGTCGCGAAGCACGGGCACGGAGCCGGATCCGGGACGTCGTAGAGGGACGGCTGCGGCGCCGGGCCGCAGACTTCTTCGCGTCGAGCCCCGATCTTTCGCACTGGGTCGCGGATGTCGCCGCCGGGCGCGCGACCGCCTACGGAGTGGCCGATCAGGTGATTCCCGCCATATTAGAAGATGTACCCGGTTCCGGCAGGAAGTAGGAGGAGGCACCCACATGTCCACAACCCAACGGCGGCTTCGTGACCGCAAGACCCTGATCGCCGAGATCGAGAGTCGACAGAAGGAGATCGAGCGGCTGAACGCCGAGCTGGCCGCATGGGAGGCCACCTGCGAGGGGACACCGAAGCGCCTGCCATTGTTCACCTCGGTGTCCGGCAACGAGATCGAACCGCTGTACACTCCCAACGACGTCCCGGACAGCTACGTCGAACAACTCGGCGTGCCGGGTGGCTTCCCCTTCACCCGCGGGCCCTACGCCACGATGTACCGGACCCGCCTGTGGACGATGCGTCAGTTCGCGGGCTTCGCAACCGCCGAAGAGACCAACCAGCGCTACAAGTACCTGCTGGAGAATGGCCAGACGGGTCTCTCGGTGGCCTTCGACTTCCCGACGCTGATGGGATACGACGGCGACCACCCCCGGTCCCTCGGCGAGGTCGGCGTTTGCGGCGTGGCGGTGTCTTCGCTGGCCGACATGGAGGCCCTCTTCGACGGGATCCCCCTCGACCAGGTCTCGGTCTCCATGACCATCAACGGGCCCGCGATCATCCTCTTCTGCTTCTACGTGGCGGCGGCGGAGCGGCAGGGGATCTCCGCGGACAAGCTGCGCGGGACGGTGCAGAACGACATCCTCAAGGAGTACCAGGCCCAGCACGCGTGGGTATTCCCGCCCGAACCGGCCCTGCGCCTCATCCTGGACATGTTCGAGTGGTGTGGCTCGAACGCTCCCCGGTACAACCCCATCTCGATCTCCGGCTACCACATCCGCGAAGCGGGCGCGACGGCCGGCCAGGAGCTCGCTTTCACCCTGGCAAACGGCTTCGACTACGTGCGCCGAGGAGTCGCCCGGCGGCTGGACGTGGACACCTTCGCGCCGCGTCTCTCCTTCTTCTTCGACGTGCACAACGATTTCTTCGAGGAAGTTGCCAAGTTCCGTGCCGCGCGACGGATCTGGGCGCGCCGCCTGCGAGACGAGTTCGGGGCGCGGAACCCGCAGTCCTGGCGGTTGCGCACGCACGCGCAGACGGCCGGGGTGACCCTTACCGCGCAGCAGCCCGAGAACAACATCGTGCGCGTGGCGTACCAGGCACTGGCTGCGGTGTTGGGGGGCACGCAGTCGCTCCACACCAACTCCATGGACGAGACGCTGTCGCTCCCCACCGAGAAGGCGGTGACGATCGCGCTGAGGACGCAGCAGATCCTCGCATACGAGAGCGGCGTACCCAATACCATTGACCCGCTAGCAGGATCATATTATATTGAGATGCTGACCGACCAGCTCGAGGCGGAAGCCGAGGAAATCTTCGCCCGCATCGAAGAGGAGGGTGGAGTGGTCCCCGGGATCGAGAATGGGTGGTTCCAACGCGAAATCGCGACCTCGGCCGCCAGGCAACAGGCGGAGATCGAGGGTGGTCTGCGCACCGTGGTGGGCGTGAACGAGTTCACCGACGGCTCGGACGAGGTCGAGATCGAGACGCTACGGATCGATCCGGAGGTCGAGCGACGGCAACGTGAGAAGCTGGCACGCCTCCGCGACGAGCGTGACGAGGAGCGGGCCGGGGCGGCGCTGGACGGCCTCAGGAACGCTGCCGCGGGAGGGGCGAATACGGTGCCCCACATACTCGAGTGCGCGCGCGCCTACTGCACGCTCTACGAAATCAGGGCCGCGATGGAGGATGTTTTCGGCGCCTACAGGGAGCCGGTTTTCTTCTAGGTGCCGTGGTGAGACCCCGTGTTGGCACCGAGACCGGCGAAGCACCATGGCCCCCGTGAAACCGCGGATCCTGATTGCCGATGACCAGCCGGACGTGGTCGAGGCGCTGCGACTTCTCCTTGTGTCGGCGGGCTTCGGCGTCGAGATGGCGACGGGTCCGGCAGAGGCGCTGGCCCGGGTTCAGAAGGGCGAGTTCGACGCCGCGCTCATAGACCTCAACTACACCCGCGACACAACGTCGGGGAGAGAAGGCCTCGACCTCCTGTTCGGAATCCGCGACCTGGACGCGACGCTTCCCATCGTCGTGATGACCGCGTGGGGAAGCGTGGAGGGCGCCGTCGAGGCGATGCGGCGCGGGGCCCGCGACTACATCGAGAAGCCCTGGGACAACGGCCGCCTCCTCGCCACCCTCGAGACCCAGATCCAGCTTGGCCGGGCGCTGCGACGTACCCAGAAGCTCGAGACCGAGAACGAGCGGCTGCGCGGCCTCGGCGGACTCCCTCGGCTGATTGCCAAATCGGCGGCGATGGCGCCTGTGCTGACGGTGATGGAGAGGGTTGGCCCGTCGGACGCGAACATCCTCCTGACGGGAGATCACGGAACGGGAAAGGATGTCGTGGCGCGGTGGCTTCACGCGACGTCGGGCCGGCGGAACGCGCCCCTGGTGACGGTGAACATGGGCGGATTCTCCGAGGGTGTCTTCGAGAGCGAGCTCTTCGGCCACGTCAAGGGCGCCTTTACGGACGCCAAGTCCGACCGTGTCGGCTGCTTCGAGCTGGCGGATGGCGGAACCCTGTTTCTGGACGAGATCGCAAACACTTCCCCCCACGTGCAGGCCAAGCTCCTGAGGGTACTTGAAACCGGCGAGATCCAGCGCGTGGGGTCGTCGATGGTACGGCAGGCCGATGTGCGCGTCCTGTCGGCCACCAACGCCAACCTGGATGAAGCCGTGGCGGAGGGCCGTTTCCGGGAGGATCTCCTCTACCGTCTCAACACGGTGGAGATCTCGATTCCACCGCTGCGCGACCGTATCGAGGACATTCCGATCTTCGCGGCCCATTTCCTCAAGCGTGAGTCGTTGCGCTACGGACGTCCCGGAATGGCCTTCTCGCCGGGAGCGTCGCACGCGCTCCTCCGCCATCGCTGGCCCGGAAACGTGCGCGAACTGAAGCACACGGTGGAGCGCGCCATACTCATGTGCCCCGGCTCCGAGATCGGCGTCGAGGACCTGGGACTCCGCCGGGGGACGGAAGACTCGATTCCCCTGGAGGATCTCAGGCTCGCGGAGGTGGAGCGACTTCTCGTCGAACGGGCACTGAACCTCTACGTTGGCAACGTGAGCCGCGCCGCCGAGAAGCTCGGGCTCAGCCGCAGCGCACTGTACAGGCGTATCCAACAATACCAGATCGATCGCTCCCGTTGAGCACGGACGCCGTGACGCCCGGAGGTCGCGGCCCGAGTGCGCCGGCCGACCCGCCTGACGGGCCGGTCGGTGGTCCGCTTCGCCGCCTCTGGGCCCGGATAGAGTTCGACCTCCAGATGATCCTGCTGTCGAACCTGGCCGGGCTGCCGGCCTTTCTCCTGGCTATGTTTCTCCTGTGGACCGGATCGTTCGACGCCTCGGTCCGATGGTTGGCCACTGTCGGCCTCCTGGTCCTTTGGGGATCGCTCACAGCCGTTCTGCGCGCGATGCTGGTGCGGCCCATCCGATCGCTGTCCAGCGTCCTGACGGCCCTTCGGCACGGCGATTTCTCTATCCGTACCCGGGTGCCGCGCAGTCTGAGGGCCCCTCTCGCGCTCGCCTATCAGGAGGCCAACCAGCTCGAGGCCGTCCTGCGCGAGCAACGGCTGGGCGCGGTCGAAGCCACGGCCCTCCTCAGGAGGGTCCTGGAAGAGATCGATGTCGCGGTGTTCGCTTTCGACGAGAACGAGGAGTTGCGCCTGCTCAACCGGGCCGGTGAGCGACTCCTGGGGCAGCCGGCGACCCGGGTTCTGGGGAAGCCGGCCACCCAGCTCCACCTGCGGGAAGGGCTGACCGGACCGGCCCCCCGGACCATCGAGATCAACATGGCGGGGGGACAGGGGCGCTGGGAACTCAAGCGCACGACGATCCGCCAGGAGGGCGCACCGTTGAAGCTCCTCGTCCTCTCGGACCTCTCCCGTGCCCTTCGCGGGGAGGAGCGCCAGGCATGGAAGCGCATCATTCGTGTGCTCAGCCATGAAATCAACAACAGCCTGGCGCCAATCAAGTCCATCGCGGGTAGCCTGCGCACGCTCATGGGCCGGCAACCCGCTCCCAAGGAGCTGCGGAGTGAACTGACGGGGGGCCTGAAGGTGATTGCGGGCCGGGCCGAATCCCTTGGGCGCTTCATGGCGGCCTACGCCCAGCTGGCCCGGCTCCCTGCGCCGGAATTGAAACCGACACCCATCGAGCCTCTCATTCGAAGGAACGCCGACCTGGAGACGCGCATCCAGGTCGAGGTGGCGGGTGGCCCCGCGGTCCAGGTCATGGGCGACCCGGATCAGCTCGACCAACTCCTCATCAACCTGGTTCGCAACGCGGCCGACGCCGCCCTGGAGTCCCGGGGCGGGGTGACTGTACGATGGCTGGTCCTTGACGATGCCATGCTCGAAGTGCTTGTCGAGGACGAGGGTCCGGGGCTGGAAGACACCGCCAACCTGTTCGTACCCTTCTATACGACCAAGCCCGGAGGGTCGGGGATCGGCCTTGCCCTGTGCCAGCAGATCGCGGAAGGCCACGGGGGCTGCCTGGCCCTCCACAACCGCGAGCCGCGAGGAGCCGTCGCGATACTGTCCCTGCCGTTGGACCCCGGACGCTGATCCAGCGGGGTGCCCGGCGACACCCCGACCGCTTTGCTCAGCCATCGATCCTTGTGCTACTATCTCACGAGATCACCCCTTCACGCCTACCGGGAGGTCCCCATGCGCTCCGTTGCTCGCCACACGCTCCGCACCCGTCTTCGCCTGTTGCTCCCCCTCTTCATGGGACTCGCGGGAGGAAGCCTCGCTCCCCCCGTCGCTGCCCAGGACGCCGGCACAGTCCTGAGCCTGGACACGTGGCTCGACTGGGAGCGCGTCTCGGATCCGCGGATCTCCCCGGATGGCTCGGTGGTCGTGTACACACTCGAATGGGTCGACAAGATGGACGACCGCTGGAGGTCGTCCATCTGGATCGTGAACCGTGACGGAACCCGGCCCCGGCACCTCATCGATGGCTCCTCCCCGCTCTGGTCGCCGAACGGGAGCAGGATCGCCTTCATGGCTCCGGACGACGGGGGCGCCATGCAGGTCTTCGTCCGCTGGATGGACGCGGAAGGGGCAGTGTCCCCGGTCACCCGCCTGGCCGAGACTCCGTCCAACCTTGTGTGGTCCCCGGACGGGACCCGGCTCGCGTTCAACATGAACGTGCCCGCCGAGAACCAGTCATCGCGACACTGGAACATCTCACTGCCGCGCCCCGAGGGTGCCACCTGGACACCGGCCCCGCGCATCGTCGAGCAGCTGGTCTACCGGCAGGACCGGGTCGGCTTCCTCGACGAGAGCTTCCAGCACATCTTCGTCGTTCCGGCGGACGGAGGTACGCCCCGACAGCTCACGCGCGGTGACCACAACTACGGGGCGCCGATGTGGGAGCCCGGGGGAAGCACGCTCCTCTTCAGCGGCCTCATCGAGGACGACGCCCTCTATCGGTGGCAGGAGAGCGAGATCTACCGGCTGCACGCGGGTTCGGGCGAGATCGAGCAGGTGACGACGCGCCGGGGCCCCGACCGCGACCCGTTGCCGTCCCCCGACGGGAGCATGATCGCCTACGTCGGACACGACACCACGGCCTTCGACTACATCGAGTCCTCGCTCTACGTCATGGATGCGGACGGGTCCAACCCGCGGGCGCTCACCGCCGAGCTCGACCGTACGCCGCGCGGGCTGAATTGGGCGCCGGACGGCGGGGGCGTGTACTTCAACGTCACGGCGGACGGCTACGCCAACGTCTACTACGCCTCGGTGAGCGGTGAGGTCCGGGCCGTCAGCGAAGGCCCGCAGATGTTCGCGGTCGGGGACGTGAGCGGCGCGGGTGTCGCGGTGGGCACGTGGGGCGATGCGCACGAACCGGGAGACCTCTACGCGTTCCCCCTCGACCGCCCCGAGAGCCGCACCCGTCTGACGAACGTCAACGAGGACGTGCTTGCGGGAACGACCCTGGGCGACGTCGAGCAGATCCGGACCGAATCTTCGCATGACGGGTGGCCGATCCACGGGTGGGTGATCAAGCCGCCGGGGTTCGATCCGTCCCGGCGCTACCCCATGATGCTCGTGATCCACGGTGGCCCCCACGGCATGTACAACGGCGGCTTCAACTTCGCGTGGCAGGAGCACGCCGCGAACGGGTACGTCGTCCTCTACACGAACCCCCGCGGAAGCTCGGGGTACGGCACCGAGTTCGGCAACGCCATCCAGTACGACTACCCCAACCATGACTTCGACGACCTCATGTCGAGCGTGGACGACGTGGTCGCGCGGGGCTACGTGGACGAGGAGAACATGTTCGTGTACGGGTGCTCGGGCGGCGGGGTCCTCACCGCCTGGGTGGTCGGACACACGGACCGCTTCCGCGCCGCTTCGTCGAATTGCCCGGTGATCAACTGGTTCGCCTTCCCCGGTGAAGTCGACGGCAACTACCTCCGCTGGTATGCCGACTTCGAGAAGTTCCCGTGGGAGGATCCGAGCGAGCACATCCGGCGCTCGCCCATCACCTACGTGGGCAACGTCACGACCCCGACGATGCTGATGACCGGGGTCATGGACCTCCGCACGCCGATGTCACAGACGGAGCAGTTCTATCAGGCCCTCAAGGCGCAGAACAAGCCGACCGCGATGGTGCGGTTCGAGGGCGAGTGGCACGGAACCTCGAGCAAGCCTTCCAACTTTCTGCGCACCCAGCTCTATCTGCGCAGGTGGTTCGAGCGCTGGGGCACCCACGACGACGGACGGACAGCTACCCAGGGGTGACGGCCGCCGGCGGGGCGGGCCTACCGCCCGATGTCGTCCCCGCCAGCCGTGATCACGAACTCGACCCTCCGGTTCTGGGCCCACGCCTGCTCGGTTGAACCCTGCGCCCGCGGCTGTTCCTCTCCGTAGGTCACCACGGAGAAACGCGTGGGATCCAGCCCGAAGTTGACGAAGAAACCTCGCACGGCCTCGGCTCGAGCGTTCGCCAGCGCGAGGTTGTACTCCGACCTTCCGCGCTCGTCGGCGTGGCCTTCGAGGCGCAGCTGAACGGTGGGATTGTCACGCAGGATATCGAGCTTTGCACGCAACAAGCCCTCGGCGTCCGTCCGGATCGCCGCCTCGTCGTAGTCGAAGAAGACCATGTTTTCGAGCGTATTGCGGGCCTCCATCGCGGCCCGCTGCCTCTCCCGCTCGGCTGCCTCGGCTACTCTTCGCAGCCGTGCCTCCTCCTCGGCCTGCGCGCGCCGGATCGAGTCCTGGCGCATCGCCTCGAGTTCCGCTGCGGTCGGACCCGGATCACGGGCGGGCGGCGGCGGTGGCGGGGCCGGTTGGCTGGGCGCGCCGCACAGACCTCCGCCCGCGCCACAGAAGGCGATCGAGGCCAGGATGCCGAACTTCTTCGACCGGAAGGTGGAGAAGTCGTCGTATAGGAAGCCGAGCGCGAACGCACCGACACGGATTCCGCCGAGGTCGATCTGCAGGCCCGCGTTCGGCTCGAAGCCGTTGTACTCGGCCATGAGGCTCAGCTGCCGGCCGGTGCCGAGGCCGACGTGAAGCGCGGTTCCCCCGAACACTCCGCCGGAACTCCCGTCCTGATAGAATTCGAGGTCGCTCCCGGCCGAGAACATTCCGCCGCCCCATCCGAGGGTCAGGCTCACGAAGCTGGCTTCCGAGATCGGCAGATAGGCCGTCCCGACTGCGTAGGGGGTCAGGTTGGTGCTGAATTCCTCCGCATTGCGCGGGGTGCTGGTCAACCTGTAGTCCGGGTAGCCGAAACGCCCGGGCTGCAGGTCGTCCAGGTATGGGCTGTCGTACGTGGGAGACGAGAGGTAGCGGGCTCCGACCGCCAGGTCGAACCCCTCCAGCGAGGCAGGCAGCAGCGAGATGCGGCCGAAGCCGCCGACGATCTTGCCGCCGTGGCTGACCGAGTCGTAGTGCTGGACGGTGGCCCCCAGCTCCAGCCGGTTGAAGAGCCCGATGGCCAGCGAGCCGTCGGAAAGCCACTTGTCGTAGCCGGTTCCCCGACCCAGCGGATCACCGTTCCTGTCGTACTCCAGTGTCTGGTCGATCGTGATTCCGAAGCCCGAGTATGTGCCGGTGATCGCCAGGTGGGGCAGTACCGACGCCACCGGGATGTCCAGCAACCCCGTCCCGTACCTCAGAGAGCTGGGCATTTCCACGTTCTGGGCGGCTGCGGGTTGGATCAGAAGGGAGCTTGCGAGAACTGCCAGAAAGCCAACGCGGAGCCTGGAAAAATACATCGTGCCTGCCCTGTCGAAATGGGGTGGGGATGGCCGAAAGCTAGCCCTGTCGATTCCCCGCTACAAGGGACCGGGACAGCTTGGCTCGGCGCCACTCCGTCCCCGCCCCCGCTCAACACTGCGGGGAGGCCAGGCATCACGTATATTAGAGGGCTGAGCACGGTTTTCGCGGCTGTAGAGTCCGGGAACCGCGGTTGGGCGCGGGTTCCGCAGTTGAGCAGGCACTGTCAGGGGGAGAGAGTTTCTTGATCGGCGAATTGGCCCTACTGGCGGTGATGACGGGGATGGCTCCCCAGGAGGCCGGCGCCGCTCGCCTCCCGACACCTCCGGATCCGGAGCCGCGAGTTGCCGCGACCTACAACGGCATGGATGGCCAGCTCGACATTGATGCTCCGCGCTTCACCGACCCGGAGATCCGCATCGACGGCCGATTGGACGAAGCAGCCTGGTCGGAGGCCGCCCTCCTCACCGGCTTCTCCCAATACGACCCGACCGAGGGGATCCCCGCCACGCAGCGGACCGAGATCCTCCTCCTCGTCTCCGACGACGCCATCCTCTTCGGCGTGCGGGCTTTCGACGACGATCCGGGCGGCGTGCGCGCCACCCTCGGCGAGCGCGACACCTTCCAGCGCACGGACGACTACATCCAGTTCCTGCTCGACACCTTCAACGACCAGCGCCAGGCCTACTCGATCGTCGTGAACCCCCTCGGCGTCCAGCAGGACGGCCTCTGGATCGAGGGCAGGGTGGGCAGGTACGGCCGCAGGCACGGACCCCCGATCGATTGGAACCCCGACTTCGTGTGGGAGTCCGAGGGTCGCATCGAGGACTGGGGATATGCGATCGAAGTCAAGATCCCCTTCAAGAGCATCCGTTTTCCCGAGTCCGCGGATCAGGACTGGGGCCTTCAGGTCATCCGCAAGATCCAGCGGGTCGGCTACGACGAATCGTGGGCGCCGATTACCAAGGACGTTGCCAACCAGCTCGCCCTGGCGGGATCGCTCACGGGCCTGCGCGACCTCGACCGGGGGCTGTTCCTGGAGCTCAATCCGGTTGTTACGGGGAGCCGCCAGGGATCGTACGACGCCGGTGCCGATGCCTTCGCGCGCGACCCCGTCACCGGTGAGTTCGGCTTCAACGCCAAATATGGCCTGACCTCGAATCTGACCCTGGACGGCACCTACAACCCGGACTTCAGCCAGGTCGAAGCCGACGCCGGCCAGATCGCCATCAACGAACGCTTCGCGCTCTTCTTCGAGGAGAAGCGACCGTTCTTCCTCGAGGGGACCGAGATCTTCTCGATGCCCAAGAACCTCGTCTACACGCGCACCGTGGTGAATCCGGTCGCGGGCGCGAAGCTCACGGGGAAGGCCGGGAACTTCCAGGTCGGCTACCTCGGGGCGGTCGACGACGCGGGATCGGCATCGGGCAACACGGTCGTCAACCTCTTCCGCACCCGGCGAGACCTTGGCAGCGCGTCGAATCTGGGGATGGTCTACACCGACCGAACGGCCGCGAGCGACGACTACAACCGTCTTGTGGGGCTCGACAGCCGCTTCGTCTTCCAGCGTCGCTACACGCTCACGGTGATGGGCGCGGGCAGCCGCACCGCGAAGATTGGCCAGGGTCCCGAGAACGGCAGCTTCCTCGCGCTGCAGCTGGAGCGCGCGAGCCCGACGCTCACCTTCAACATCGAGCTCGAAGACATCGACCACTCGTTCAACGCGGGCAGCGGCTTCATCCCCCGCGTGGGGGATACGCGACTACAATCGCGGGTCGAATACAACTTCCGGGGCGAGCCGGGCGACCTGGTCGAGCAGTTCCGTCCCGGCTACGACGCCACCGCGTACTGGGACCACGACGACTTCTGGAGTGGCGGCAAGTGGACCGAGGCCGAGATCCGCTACGGCGTCACCACCTCTCTGCGCAACAACATCACCCTCCTGCTCGCCGGTACCGCCCGCCACTTCGACTTTGCGGCGGATCAGTACGAGGGCCTCGCCACGGACGACGGCAAGGGCGGGACGGTCCCGTTCGCGGCCGACCAGGAGCCCTTCAGGCTGCTGCACGGGATCGGCGGCTACATCTGGTTGAACAACTGGGAGCGACTGCGCGGACGGCTGCGCTGGGGATGGGAACGATCGCCCGTTTTCGACCTGAGGCTCGGGGTGCCGATCGAGGTCGGCCAGGGGTGGAACGCCGACATGTCGATGTTCGCGTACCCCTCCCGCCACCTGTCGGCCGAGATCGGCCTGCGCTACCAGAGTCTGCGCCGCGAGCGCGACGGGACCCTGGCCCTCGAGGCCCTGATCCCGCGCATCAAGGCCCAGTACCAGTTCACCCGCGCCCTCTTCCTGCGCGGCATCGTCGAATACGGCAGCCAGATACGCGCAGACCCGTCCAACCCGGCCACGGGGCTGCCGCTCCTGTACTGCGGCGGCGGCGAATGCAGCCCCCGTCTCGGCTCCGAAGCCAACGACTTCTCGATCGAGACGCTGCTCAGCTACGAGCCCTCCCCGGGGACCGTCTTCTTCCTGGGCTACACGCGGCAGATGGAAGATTTCGCCCGCTTCCGCTTCCGCGACGTGCGGCCGACCGCGGACGGGCTCTTCGCGAAGGTGAGTTATCGGTTTCGGCGCTGAGCCCGCCCCGCTACGACACCGGCCCCCCCTCAGCCTCCCCGAAGTGCTCGGCGAACCAGTCGAACATGCGCTGCCAGTGGTCCACGAAGTCGGCCGCCGTGCTCGCGCGCCCGGCACCGTGGCCACCCGCGGTGTAGTGCACCCACACGACCTCCTTCTCCAGGCGGCGCAGCGCATAGTACATCTCGCGCTGGTTCGTGGCGGGCACGTTCCAGTCGCCCTCGCCCGACAGCATGAGCAGCGGCGTCTCGATCCGGTCGGCGAACATCACCGCCGAGTGCTCGATGTACTTGTGCGGCTGCTCCCATAGCGTGGCCCCGATGCGGTCCTGCCCGACCTCGGCGGCCGCGTAGTTGCGCGTCGTGATCTTCGGCGAGTCGCCCAGGAAGGAGATGATGTTCACCTTGCCGGACACGTTCGCCGCCGCCGCGAAGCGGTCCGTCTGCGTGATCAGCAGGTTGGTCGCGTAGCCGCCGTAGCTCTGCCCGTACACGCCCACCTTGTCCTCATCGACCAGCCCCCGCTCGATGATCTTGTTGATCGCGTTGGGCACCGCCTTCAGCCACGCCTCGCCGGGGAATCCCTCCTCGAAACGCACCGACGGACGGAACCCGAACCACCCCTGCGCGGTGATCAGGTTCATGTTCTCGTTGAAGCCGTTGTCGAAGAACTGCTCGTAGATTTCGGCCACGAGCGGGTAGGTGCGCCCTTCCACGTAGCCGGCGGGGTAGTAGAGGATGCCGTACAGGGTGTTGCCGTCGACGTCCAGGTACTCGACGAGCTCGCTCCGTGTCAGCGCGACGTCGTCGAGCTGCGGGTTGGAGGTGGTCAGGCGACGGGGCGCCGGCATGTTGGTGGCGGTGGTCCAGATCTCGTCGGGACGGTCCCCGTCGGACATGGCGAAGACCGCCGTGGCGCCGTTGTCGGAGATGTTCCAGGAGCGGTAGAGGGCGTCGTCCAGGAGCAGGGTTTCGATGTCGCCGGAAGCCGTATCGAGGCGCTTCAGACCGCGTTGCCAACGGTCCCGCGCCGAGTAGCTGAAGTAGAGGTGGCGGCCGTCGTCGCTCCAGCCCTGGACCTGGCGTCGGTGGCGGGCGTCTTCGTCCTCTTCGAGTTCGAGCAGGGTGCGAAGGTCGTTGCTCTGCAGGTCGAGCAGGTGCCAGGCGTCCTCGGAGGTCAGCAGGAGATGCTCGCCGGAGGGGCTCCAGCGGTCGACGGAGAAGCGGATGGTGGCGGAGTCGCCGGCGGGGCCGCGGTCCGGGTCGCCAGGGCGGGCAGCGGAAGCCGGGCGTTCACCGCCTCCGGAATCACTTTGGGAGCCGGCCGTACCAATGCGATGGCGCTCCGTCACATCGATCGCCTCATCTTCGTCCAGCTGCCGAACAAAGACCGAGCCGTCGTCGGCGTATGCGAAAGCGTCCCGGGCGTCGTTCCAGCTCACGTTGAGCCGCTCCTCTCCGGTGTCCCGCAGCGACTCGGGCTCGCCGCCGGTCGCCAACCCCAGCCTGAAGAGTTCGTACTCGGTCCCGTCCCGCCGCGTGTACGATGTCTTCGTGCGCGTGGCCGTCGCATAGGTGATATAGGAGCCGTCTTCCGCGAAGCCCGGGTCGGAGGGCGTCGCGTCGGTCAGGATTTCTTCGACGGTGCCGTTGTTTATGGAGACGAGTGCGGTGATCTGGCGTGCGGCGATGTTCCTCACGCGGTCCCAGGCGAGGAAATCCTTGCGGGAATCCTGCACGATGACCGGCGCCTCGGTCAGGGCGACGAAGGCTGCGCGCGCCTCGCCCGCCCACCCGTCGGGGCGCAACCCAAGGAGCACACGGGTGCCGTCGGGCGACCAGACGACCGGCGACGACGACGCGATCTCCCTGTCGGTGCGGACGGCCACCGTGCGTCCCGTCCCGGCCGCCGCGTCAAAGATCCGGAGCCGGTACTCCCCGTCCTCGACGGCGAAGTAGGCGAGCCTCTGCCCGTCGGGCGACCACGCGAAGCCGCGCAGCTGCGCGGGGGCGTCGTGCACCCAGGTCTGCGTCCCGGTGCGCGTGTCGATCACCATCAGCCGCATCGAGCCCGGAGAGATGTACGTCGGGTCGCCGTAGCGGTTGTGGTCGACGTCGGTGCGGTCCCGCCGGGTGCGCACGGTGGCAGCGACGCGGGAGCCGTCACGGGTGACTGCCGCGACGCTCACGCTGCTGACGTCGAGCGCGACCTCGGGGGTGAAGGGCTGCTGCGGGTGGGCGGGGGAGGGGGTGGCGAGGGTGGCCAGGGTGAGGGCCCCGGCGAGTGCGAGATGCGCCGCCGCAAGGACGCGGCGGGGGCCCGTGCGAGGGGTGGCGGGGGCGGCACGGGGGGGACGGGCGCTGGGTGTTGGTGGTGCTGTCGGCATCGGGTGGCTCCTGGGGCGCGGGGGACAACGGGGCCGTGATGCCGTCAATATGGGGGGCGTGGGGGGGGCGGGGCTACGCTGGGGCCTTCGCCGGCGTGGCCGACGCCCATTCCCGGGCACGCAGCCACAGGGCGGCGGCGATACAGATGAACGACCCGGCCCAGGCCCAGTAGCCGATGCGCAGGTCCGTCAAACGAGCGAACCACCACCCCGCGTTGGGGTCGTCGGTCAGCAGGAACCTCACCCCCCAATAGAGATTCAGCACTGCCGCGCCCGTGACGAGCCAGGTGAGCCATCGGGTCCTCGGGGGCCGGGCACCGCCCATCTTGAGCAATGTGACGACTATCAGAGCGCTGCTGAGCGGGCTGAGCCGCTCGATTGGGTGTTCGCCCCACTCAAGGGCGAGAAGGAAGGATTGCCAACCCCAAATCGTGCTGACACCGTTGCTGAACGGGAAGGAAAAGTCGACCAATACCGGCAGAAACCACGACACCGCGAACATTGCCCATCCCGCCACCAGCAGACGGCGCCAACGCGGATTTCCGGCCCTCGCGAACTCCCTGGACAACGCAGCCGGCTCGCCGACATCCTTGCTTGCCAGCGCGAACGCCTGAGGGGGTGAGAGCCCTGCATCCAGCTCCAACTCCAGATCGATGCGCGCCCGCAGGTGGTCCTCGAGCTCGTCCACTTCGCGCGGCGATAGTGACGATTTGCCCTCGGCATGCTCCCGCCAACCCCGGACTTCGGCATCAAGGTCAAACATGGCTTCCTCCAGTGCCTTATGCCGGTGCTTGCCTCGATTGAGCCGACGCACATTCGGCGAGTGCGGGCACGCAGCGCGACGGCCATGCAGATCAACGAGGCGGTCCACATCCAGTAGCCGACTCCGAGCATGAAAATGCCCATTCCGTCGGATTGCATGGCACGAACAAGGATCGAGAGCCCGAAGAGCCCTATTCCAATTCCGGTCAAACCAGCAACCCTGAGGATGCGCTCAATCCAACGCCCGCGCGGTCGCGGATCCCGGAGCAGGTGGAGAGTCATGAGCATTCCCAGGTTAGGGAGCATAAGGGGGACCGCCCCGTCGCTGAGAATGTCCCATACCACCTGGTATCCGGAATCCCAGGACTGAGAACCGAAGAAGTCAGTCCCAAAAGCCGGCAGAAAGAACGACGTCGCGAACATCGCCCATCCTGCCACCAACAGCTTCCGCCACCGCGGCGTTCCCGCCTTCGCGAACTCCCGCGACAGTGCCGTCGCCTCACCGATGTCGTCACGGGCCACCGCGAACGCTCGGGCCGGGACGAGGCCTGCATCCAGCTCCAACTCCAGATCGACGCGCGCCCGCAGGTGGTCCTCCAGCTCGTCCACTTCGCGCGGCGATAGTGACGATTTGCCTTCCGCATCCTTCCGCCAACGCAGCACTTCGGCGTTCAGGTCAAACATGGCTACCTCCTGTGTTCAAGCCGGCGCTTGCTCAACCCTGGCCGACTTCCGTCGGCGGGCACGAATCCAGAGGGCTGCGGTCACCAATACCTGCGAAGTGGTCCACGTCCAATACCCTTGCAGGAACCTGCCGTTCCTGATCGTTTCGCCGGCGATAAGGGTTATGCTGCCGCCCCGAATGAGTTCATCCAGTCCCACGCCGACCAGATACGCGGCGGCGGCACCGTTGAGCCAGCACATCATTCGTTCCTTCTTCGCCGCTGCGCCCCAAAGGGTCAGGAGCATCGGCAAGCAGATTGGCCAACGCTCCCAGAAGACATCATAGCCGTACCTTACGACGAACTCCTCGAAGACCGGAAGGAACATCGAAACTCCGAAGATCACCCATCCCGCCACTAGCAGCCGGCGCCACATCGGCGTGCCGGCCTTGGCGAACTCCGTGGACAGCGCGGCCGGCTCGCCGACATGCTCACTCGCGGTTGCGAACGCCCGCGCCGAGGTCAGAGCGCCGTCCAGCTCCATTTCCAGGTCGACGCGCGCCCGAAGGTGGTCCTCCAACTCATCGAGCTCGCGCACCGACAGCGACGATCGGCGCTCCATGCGCTCACGCCACCCCCTGATCGCAGTCTCCAGGTCAAACATGGCTGCCTCCCCATGCCATCTCGAGGGCTCCCTGCACGGCGCGCCAGCTCTCCCGGTCACGCGCCAGCTGCTGTTTTCCGCGGGCAGTCAGCCGATAGTACTTCCGCCGCCGCCCTTCTTCGGTGAGCTCCCATCGGCCCGCGATCAGCCCGTCTCGCTCCAGCCGGTGCAGGACGGGGTAGAGCATGCCGTCGGACCACTCCAGCTGTCCGCCGGACAACAGCTTGACCTGCTTGATGATCTCGTAGCCGTAGCTCTCGCCCCCGGCCAGGATGGAAAGCACCATCGGGCGGGACGAGGCGGCCACGAGTTCCTTGTAGACCGGTTTTTTCATGAGCCGAAGTTTCCTATACCTTGAGGCACTATGTACCATGTAACGTAAGGTATAGAACGACCAACAGAAACGCAACCACTATTCGGTTGGTGCGGGCGGAGCGCCTCCGTGACGTGGAGACGGATCCTTCAGATTTGGGGTCGTCCGGGCGAGCGGTGCCTACCGCAAGCGGGGCCCCCGGTCGGTGCAGGCACCGGCGTTCACGCGCAGATAGTCATCCAGGAAGTCGTCCAGGTGATTCCCCACGGTGGACAGCACGTCCCGGCCATGCGTGCCCGTCGACCGGCTCCTCCACGTTTCGGCGAGCGACTGTTCACCGCTCAGCGGGTCGGAAACGCGCTTCCAGAGTTCGACATCGATCCGAAACGCCGCCCCGACGACCTGGACTTCGATCCACAACACCGGTCCGGTCCCATCCTCGGCATAGAGCCCCGTCGTTCGCAGGCGGCTCCGCACCGACAGGCCGATCGCCTCGTCGGTCAAGTCCCTGAGAAAGACGTCGGGATCGCCCAGCAGCGAGACGCTCAAGCCGACGGGGGAGCAGTTCGTAAACAGCTGAAAACGCTCAAAGGATTCCCCGGGCTCCGCCTGCGCCCACACCGCCCCGGGGAGCGCAGCCATTGCGAGCACCAGGCCGACTGTTCCGGTTCCTCGCCGCACGTCTCTTCGGATCACGCTCCATGCCCTCCGCTTGCTCGCCGACACCTCGACGGTGAATCCCGACTTCGTCAACCCCGACCTCGTCCCCGGAAGCTGAAACAAATGTGTCCGATGGCAAGGGGGGGGAAGCGGTTACGGCGCCGGTGGCCCTGACGTTACCTTGTGAACTGTGGGACTCCCCGGCCCGCACGGCTGAAAACCAACGAGATGCAACCCATGCCGAACCGATGGAGAGACTGGCTTGCCCAAGCCGACCACGACTTGGAACAGGCCGCCGCGTCGTGCCGGGACAGAAGGCACGACTGGGCCTGCTTCGCGGCTCACCAGGCGGCCGAAAAGGCCGTCAAGGCGCTCCACCTGTCGCAAGGCCGGGACGTTTGGGGTCACGTTATTGCAAGGCTCCTGAGCCAGTTGCCAACCCCCCCGCCCACGGAGCTGGTCGAGCGGGGGCGGATGCTCGACAACTACTACATACCCGCCCGGTATCCGAACGGGCACGATGAAGGCCCGGCCTACGAGCACTACGGGTCCCTTCACAGTTCCCAGGCGCTAGACCATGCCAGCGAGATCCTCGACTTCGTCCGTAAAGCTCTGGCCGAGACCTGAAGCCGTGCTGGCGGCGTTGCGCCAGTGGGCGGACGCCCAGGCGGACGCCCGGCCGGAATTGGCCGCGCTGGGTTACTTCGGGTCGCATGCTCGGGGCGATACCGGTTTCGGGAGCGACCTCGACGTGGTAGCGATCGTGGAGCGCAGCGAATTCCCGCGCATGGAGCGCAATCGCGACTGGCCGTACGAACGCCTGCCCGTACCCGCCGATCTGCTGGTGTTCACCGTCGAGGAGTGGAAGCGGATGCGCGAGCGCGGGGGCCGGTTTGCACATGTGATGAGCGAGGAAGTGGTCTGGGTGGTGGGGTCGTGCCCATGAAACACCCGCCACACCCCGGCAAGGTAGTCCGGCTTGCGTGTTTGGAGCCCCTCAGGCTCACGGTCACGGATGGGGCCAAGGTGCTCGGCGTCAGTCGCCAAGCCCTCTCCAACCTTGTGAACGGTCGCGCTCGCATTTCAACCGGGATGGCGATCCGTCTCGCGAAGGCCTTTGGCTCCACTACCGAGACCTGGATTCGCTTGCAAGCAGCCTACGACATAGCCATGGCCAAGTCTCGAGAGGACGAGATCAAGGTGGATCGCTACCAGCCTCAGGCCATCGCCTGACGACGAGCGCGGGACTGGCGCCCCTTGGGCTTACAGCGAGATGTCGCCGCCCGGATCACGGCGACGCAGGCGCGCCAATCCGGCCTCGGCGTCGCGGAGGCGCTCCTCGCGCAGGGCGGAATCCACGATCGCGGAGGACCAGTTGGGGCGACCGTCGGACTTCGAGGGCACGCGGAGTACGTCGCCCTCGGCCACGGGCGGTAGCTGGTGTCGCCGGAGTACTCGCTGCGGGTCGGTATCGGCGGGTGAAGGATCGTCGGGGACGAGGACGATCCGGTCGCCCTTGATCCGGTCCACTACGAAGATGGCCTCGGGTGGGGTCATGGGGTTGTCGGTCAATAGCTGAAGGCGAGCACGATCGTCCCGCTGCCGTCGAACAGCGTGGCGGTGTCGCCGTTGTTGTTCCAAACGGCGCTCCGGTATCCCATGTAGTAGCGTATCCCGTCGTGTTGTCCAGTGCCCGTGTGGACCGCAATCCGTCCTCCCGCCTCGATTGCGGCGCCGTCCGGGAACCGGAAACAATGGTTCGCCAGGTCGCACAGATGCCAGCCGCCGATGGCGAGGCTCTCGGAGGCTGCGCTCTCGATGATGACGTATTCTCCGTTCAGGTTCTGGTGATCGTTGCCCGGCGCATCCGCCATGACCGAGAGCCGCAGCTTCGTGTTCGGGGTGGACGTGGGCGCTGCACCCGCCACCGGCGTCTCCGCGCCGATCACCGGTGGCTGCGTGATTCGGGGACGACCCGAACTCGCGACCGATGCAACCTGCGCGCCCTGGACCACCGTGTACGCGCCGTCCCGGTGTCAGGTCGTGCCCAAACTCACCTTGCTCAAGGCCGCGCATCACGGGAGCGACAACGGATTCACATGGAGTTTCCTGCAAACGGCCAGGCCCGAAGTGGTAGTGATTTCGGTGGGGCGCAATGGCTACGGGCATCCCAGGCCAGCGGCACTCCAAGCCTACGCGGCCACCGCAGGCGAGACCCTGCGCACCGACCTCCACGGACACGTACAGGTGCAAGGACTTGGTTGACAAGGTGCGTCAACTGCCGCACTTCGGAGTCGCCACTAAGAAGGGCGGTGAAGTCTCCGAACCTCAACACCAGAGCGACCGAACGATTGTTGTGGTCCGTGCTCCCGCGCGGCAGGAGCGGCAGCACCTCGAGGGAGGCGGAGCCGAGCGAGATGGTGCGCGGGGTCGCTTCCAGGTAGGTGATCTCGGGCCTCGCTTCCAGCGCGGACAGCAGGCGTCGATAGGTGGCCGTTGTGTGAGGGTCCCCGTTGTCCATATAGAAGCGGACCGGCATCGATTCGAGCACCCGGGTCATCCCGCCGATGTGGTCCGCGTGCGGATGTGTCGCGACCAGCAGGTCGATTCCGGTGACGCCCATTTCCCGGAGAAGGGTGATGACGTCTCCCCGGCCCGCGTCGATCAGCGCGGTCTGGCCCTCCGGTGCCTGCAGGAGCACCGCGTCGCCCTGGCCGACGTCGAGGAAGGTGACTCGTAGGGTGGAGTCCGCGGGCTGGGGTGGGGAGGTCTGGGCCGGGGCAGGTGTGGCGGCAAGTGTCGCGAGGGCGAGGATGGCCGCCGTCGCAAGTGCGCGCCGGGCACGGGTGTGGCGGGGCAGCTGTTGGCCGGGCGTGTCAATAGCTCGTTGGGACATGTAGACAAGCGTACGCGCTGGCGATTGGTGGGGCCACCCCCATTCCGGGGAATCGGACCAGGGTGCGTTCCTGAGGGGGGTAGGGACGGGGGGAGGCGAAACCCGCGGCCCGGCTGTCATGTTTAGTTTACTTAATGTCAAGTAAAGTAGACATAACGAGGCACTCTGGGGCGCGAGGAGTCGGAATTAGCCACCATTATCCATGGTTGAATAATTATCTCATTGTGGCCAAACTTGGCTAATGACGAACGATCCATGGCATTTCAAGCGCCACACGCTCACCGACCGGGTGCTGGAGGTTCTGACCCGCGGTCCAGTGCAAGCGCTGAGCCTGTTCGCGCCCCGGCGGGCGGGGAAGACCGAGTTCCTGATCCGGGACCTGGCCCCGCGCGCCGAGGCTCTCGGACACCGGGTGATCTACGCCTCAGCTCGGAGAGGACACGCCTTCCGCGGCACGCGTGCAGGCGGCGCTTCGGCGGCTGGAACGGCTCGGGATCGCGGACACGGCGGGAGGCGAATGGGAGCTGGCCGATCCTGGCTTCCGGCTGTGGATTCGGGGTGGTGGGGGCGGAGAAACGCCGGGTTCTCTGGCGCTGCCGCCCGTCCACCCTGATGACCTGGAGGTTGTAGGGTTTTCGTGAAAGCGCGGACTACCGGTAAGGCGTCTGCGCCCCCGCCGCCATCTGCGCCCGTGCTCCCATCCAGACCCCCGCCGTCACGCTGATATAGGAGGCGGCGTAGACCCAGTATCCTGCGCCGAGGGGCGAGCCGAAACCCGCCGAGGTGACAACATGGCCGATTCCCAGCCCGAGCAACAACACTGACTGACCGCACAGAAGCCAGGCCAGGAGTCGCCTTTTCGACACACGCCTAATACGATGACTCAGGAGTGTCAAGACCATAAGGACGTTGGTGACCGCGAGGGCCACCAATCCGATCCACTCCCGGTCCAGGATGTCCTCCCGGACGAAGTCGGCCAGGGACATGGCCGCCTGACCGGTGTACATGGCGTCCGCGCGAACGAACGTCAGAAAAAAAGACACTCCGAACAGAGCCCATCCGGCCAGCATCAGTTGCCGCCTCTTGAACATGATTCCCTACCCCTTGAAGTCCATCAGCGCACTCCCACCTACGATCTGAACCGCTTTCCGCATGGTTGCCTGGTAGACATTATCGTAAGGCGGAAGGCCGAGGTCCATTGCACGGTCCTTTCCGCACTGGATGCCTGACAGACGGTCCCGATCACGCACCCCAAGGAGCAACCCCATGCACTCTCTCGCCCCGATCCTCATCGCCTGCCTGGCCCTCACGTCACCCGCCGCCGCCCAGACCACCGACCTCCCCCCCGTCCAGAAGGTCAGCAACTACCTGCCGCACATGACCCGTCCCGAAGTCGAGGACCTCCTGACGCGGAGCGACATGGTCATCATCCCGGTGGCGTCGCTTGAGCAGCACGGCACGCACCTACCGATCGGCACGGACTACCTGAACGGCGTCGAGCGCGCGAAGCGCATCGCGCAGCGGACAGACGTTCTCGTGGCACCGATCCTCCTGCCCGGGCAGTCCCCGTACCATATGGGCTTCGCCGGGACGGTCACGCTGCCGTCGACCCTGATTCAGGAAGTCTACGTGGAATCCGTCAAGAGCCTGATCCGGCATGGTTTCAAGCGCTTCCTGATCCTGAACGCGCACGGCGGCAACCGCGCGATCACGACCTTCATCGTCGACCGCATCAACCAGGAGACGGCGGGCATCGCGGTCGACCTGGGCGCGGTCGCGGGTCCCTTCACCGTCCGGACCCGGGAGGCGGCCGAGCCGAACCCGGCCACCCACGTGCTGGACCGTCACGGCGGCACCGGCGAGACCTCCTCGTCGCTGTACCTGATCCCCGAATTGGTGGACATGGAGGCGGCGGAGCCTGCCCGGCTCACGATGCCCGCCCATCTGGAGGCGATGGTGCCCCAGGTCCTCGCGGGCGACCCGACCGCGCTTGCCCTGTTCCTGGCCGAGGGGCTGAAGGACGAATCGACGGGGAAGGGCACGTCGTCGGCCGAGATGTCGAGCACCGGCGTGTGGGGCGTACGCGATCCCGCCGAAGGCACCGCGGAGCGCGGCCGTGCGATGACCGAGTCGTTCGTCGACGCGGCGGTCGCCTTCATCGAGCGCTGGAACGAGCTGGGTCCGGTGGGGTAGCACCCTTACCCTGGGCGACCTTCCAGGGAACGCTCACCGACGAACGGGCCCGCCATGACCATGCAGCACCCTGCCACCGGACACGAGCACAATCCGGGCGCCGCCCGTGCGGCGGTCGTCTTGCCGATTCTCGCGCTCCTCGCTGCGGCATGCGATTCCGGCGACGCCCCCGAGCCCACGATCGCCGTCGACAGCGCCGACGTCGAGATCGTCACCAGCGACCCCTTCAACTCGGACGTGACGTGCACCCTGGGTGAAGAACCGATCCTCAGTGTCGGGGACCAGGAGGACGACGAAAACGCGTGGTTCAGTTCGATCCGGGGCGTGGCCCGCCTGTCCGACGGCTCCGTTGCCGTAGTTGACCGGACCGGCGGGGAAGTCCGGATATTCGACGAGACGGGCACGCACCTGTGTTCCATGGGCCGACACGGCGAGGGACCGGGCGAGTTCAACGACCCGTGGAAGATCTGGGTCCTTCCCGGAGACACGCTGTGGGTCGGCGACTATCGTCCCTGGCGGTACAACGTGTTTGCGGCGAACGGGGAGTGGGCGCGGGCCGTCACGATGGATCCCGTGTACCCGAATCCGTCGCGTGGTGGCGGCGTGCTGGACAACGGTAGTTCGATCAACACGACGGATACGTGGAGCACCATGGAAAGGCTGGACTTCACCGAGCACGATTCCGTCACGGCAGAGGTGCACGGACCGGACGGCAGGCGACTGGGTATCCTGGCCAGTCTTGCGGGCAGGCGCATGGGAGAAACGCGGGCGTCCGCAGCGGTCAATCTCCGGCTCAGCGTGGTCTTCGCGGCCTCCGCCTTCGTCGACGCCGGCGGTAGCACGATCGCGCTTGCCGAGGGGCGGGATACCCAGGTGCGACTACTGGACGAGAGACTCCGCCTGCGGCGCATTGTCCGGTGGTCCGATCCCGGCAGGGAGGTTGCCGCCGCGGATGTGCGAGCGTGGCGCGAGGACCACATAGCCAGCCGCGGAGGCCGCGACTCCCCCAATTGGAGCGAGGGATTCGACGACGCCCTGGTAGACCCGGAACGTCCCGCGGCCGATGTGTTCCCGGCGATGTCCGCCGTAATGCTGGGCCGGGACGCGCGCGTGTGGGTGCTGCCGTACCGGCGACCCCGAGCGGAGGCGCCTCAATGGCTGGCGTTCGAGCCCGGCGGCGAGTTCCTGTGCCACCTGAGAATCGATCACGCGGGACTGAACCCGTACGAGATCGGCACCGACTACCTCCTTGGAATCCACACGGATGAACTCGGCGTCCAGGTGGTCAGGATGTACCGCCTTCACCTGCCGGCCGAGGCACCGTAGACCTCGGGTTGCGCCCCCATGGCGGCCCCCCTCCGGGCCCCCACTGAAGTCTTTTCCAACCCGGAGATGAGCCTGAAGTCGGCGAGGATTGAGAGCGAGGGATGAAGCCCGAGCACGGGGCAGGTGGCAGTTGAGGGAGCATCATTATCCCCCTGAACGGTGTAGAGACGCAACCGGCGAGCTGGGGGATCCCCGAGTCGCGGGAGGGTCTGCGGCGTCTGAGGGTCTGCGGCGAGTCTGAGGCGGGCGCGGGGCGGATCATGCGGCGGAGTCCCGGGCCTGGCCGATGGCACGGAGGAGTTCGTCGCGGGCTCGCTGAACGGCCTTGGCGGCGTCGAGGTCGGTGGTTGCGGCGGCGAGGCGGTCGAGGGCTTTGAGGGTGACGCCGGGCCGGAGGAAGTCTTCGGCGCCGGGCATTGCCCGGAAGCGCTCGTAGGGGGTGGCGACATCCTGCTGCCGGTAGCGCCTCTTGACGCGGCCGTTGGGGCCGGTGACCTCGGTGGCGAAGAGGCAGGGCCGGTGGAAGTTGAGGAAGGGGCAGAGGCTGCCTTGGAGGAAGTCGTTGACCTGGGGGACGAGGGCGTGGGGGACGTGGATGTGGCCGAGCCACTTGCGCACGATGCTGCCGTTCTTGGCCTCGACGAGGGCGTTGTCGTTGCAGTGGCGGGGCCGGGACTTCGTGAAGGTGCCGATGTGGAGCTGGTTGAGCAGGTCGGCGACCTGGCGGTTGATGTACTCGCTTCCGTTGTCGGCGTGGAAGGCCTGGACGGTGAAGGGGAAGGCGGAGATGAGGTCCTTCAGCACGGGGACCATGAAGTGCTGGGTGATGCGCGGCACGGCGCCAAGGTGTTGGAACTGCGTGACTTCGTCGACGATGTTGACGAGGTAGATGCCCTTCTTGCCGCTCCGGTCTCCGAGGTGGACGGTGTCGACGCGGAGGAAGCCGGGCTGGCCATCGGGCCTCGGCTTGCGGCGGACCCCGATGGGGACGGGAGCAGGCCGGGTCTTGCGGAAGGTGAGGCGGCCGGTGCGGTACGCGCGGGTCTTGCGGAGGTTGTAGATGTGGCCTCCTGAGATGCGTGCGAGGCGCTCGAAGCGCACGTCTCCGTAGACATGGAACATGCGCCAGAGGATCACCTTGGTGGCGGGTCCGGAGAGCTGGCCGAAGGCCTCGTCGACCTCGGCCAGCAGGGCGGCGTCAAGGTAGGTGTAGCGGCGCGCGAAGGCGTTGGCCGGGGGCTTGCCGCGGTGGTCGCGGATGTGCCCGGTCCGGCGGTGTTGCCGGATGAGGCGGGTGACCTGGGCCCTGGAGAGGCCCGTCACCTTCTCGAGGTACCGCTTCACCAGGCCCTTGTCCGGCTTCCTGAGGCCGTGGTACTCGAAGCGAACCAGGGTCCGGCGCACGAGGGCGTACGCGGAGTCACGGCGGGTGGGCTGGAAGTCCGCGGCTTCGTTGCCCTCCAGGAAGGCGCGGAGCTGGTCGAGGGTGCGTATCCGTTCGGTGCGAAGTGTCACGATCATCCTCCAATGATCTCTTCGCCCCGGACTGCAGGCTCATCTCCCGCTGGAAACAGGATCCGAGTTCAGGCTCATGTGCCGTTGGACAAGACTACTGATTGACACACTTTCCGCCCCGGGCGAACTTTCAAGGCTGCGATTACGGCGCCGCGGACCGGTACACCGCTGAAACCGGCTGTCCGGAGGCAGCGTCCGGCCTGAACACGCGCGCGGAAGGTCCACGAAGGGGATAGGAAGTGCCATGCTGAAGTCATTTCGAGGTCGGATCATCGTCATTTTGGCGGCGATCGGCCTCTCCGGGGGCTATCTGTGGACCCGGGGTATCAAGCTGGGTCTCGATCTTCAGGGCGGGATCCACATGGTCCTCGAGATCGACGATCCCGACGGAACCCTCACCGATGAGCGCCGCGCCGACGCGATCGACCGCGCGGAGCGGATCATCCGAACCCGCATCGACGAATTCGGGGTCGAGGAACCGCTCATCCAGAAGGTCGGTTCGGATAGGCTGATCGTTGAACTCGCCGGGGTGGAAGACGAATCCCGGGCCAAGGAAATCATCAACCAGCAGGCGTACCTGGAGTGGAAGCTCGTACTGGAGACCACCGAGGTCGACCAGGCCCTGGAACGTCTGGACCGGGCCGTGGTCGCCGCCATCGGCGAGGAGGGGCTGCGGGCGATGGGAAGGGCGACCGAGACGGGCGAAACCACCTCCATCGAGCAGCTTCTCTTCAGTGATCCGGAGGACTCGGTTGCGACCGCGGGAGACGGCGCGGCCGAGACCGCCGAACCGGAGGAGGAGGAGTTGAACCTCCGTCCCTTCACGGGCCTCCTCAACCGGGGGGACGTCGGCACCTACAACGTCGACGCCGCCGACGTGGAAACGGCCACCGAGTTCATCGCCCTCCCCGAGTTCCAGCGGGCGCTCCCGCGCGACGTCAGCTTGCAGTGGGGGTGGGATTCGATCCCCATCGGAGGGCGTTTCTACCGGGAGCTGTACGTGCTGGAAGAGGACCCGTTCCTGACCGGCGAGCAGCTGGACAATGCCACGGCCAACCGCGACCAGCAGTTCAATCAGCCGCAGGTGCTCTTCGACCTCAACCGCCGGGGCGGCCGCGCCTTCCAGCAGCTCACCGGAGCCCACATCGGCGACCGCATCGCGATCGTTCTGGACGGGGAGGTGGTGAGCGCGCCGGTGGTTCGGGACCGGATCGGGTCCCGGGGTTCCATCGATCTGGGTTCGGCGGACATGTCGGAGGCGACCGACCTTGCTCTGGTGCTCAGAGCGGGGGCTCTCCCGGCACCGCTCCGGATCATGGAGGAGCGCCAGGTCGGCCCCTCACTGGGCCAGGACTCCATCGACCGGGGCCAGATCGCGGGCATCATCGGCCTCATTGCCATCGTCGGCGTCATGCTCCTCTACTACAGAGTGGCGGGACTCCTGGCGATCCTTGCGCTGGGCGTGTACGTGCTCCTCGTGCTCGGGGGGCTGGCCGTCTTCAACGCGAACCTGACCCTGCCGGGGATCGCAGGGCTGATCCTCTCCATCGGGATGGCCGTGGACGCCAACGTCCTCATCTTCGAGCGAATACGGGAGGAACTCGCGGCCCGGCGCGCGCCCCGCACGGCGGTCGACGAGGGCTTCGGCAATGCGATTTCCGCCATCGTGGACGCCAACATCACCACGCTGATCACCGGCCTGATCCTCTTCCAGTTCGGTACCGGGCCCGTCCGCGGCTTCGCGGTCACGCTCTGCATCGGGATCGTGGCGTCGTTCTTCTCCGCCCTCTATGTAACCCGCACCCTCTTCATGATGTACCTGTCGAGGAAGCGCGGTTCGGACCCCATCAGCATCTAGCAACGCCTTACAGGGACCATCAGCCATGTGGCTCTTTCACGAAGCGAAGTACGGATTCATCGCGATGCGCCGGAAGGCGTACGTCGTCTCCGGCGTGGTTCTGACGTTGGGCATCGGGGCCATGGTCGCCAACGTGGCGCTCATCGGAAGCTGGCAGAACTACGGGGTGGACTTCACCGGGGGCGTCCTGGTGCAGCTCCGCTTCGATCAGCCCACCACGGACAATGAGTTGCGCGAGGCGCTCGGCGGCGCGGATGCGCCCCCGATCACCAGCTTCGGCAGCGACAACGAGTACGTCATCAGGGCACCGATCCAGGAGGGTGTCGAAGTGGCGGAGGTCGCCGCGGGCATCGCAGCACAGGCCGAAGCCACCTTCGGCGAGGGCTCCTTCGAGGTGATGCGCCGGGAATCGGTGGGACCCAAGATCGGGGCGGAGTTGCAACAGAAGGCGTTGATGGCCGTGATCTTCTCACTCGTCCTCACGCTCCTGTACATCGCCATCCGCTTCGAGCTCCGCTTCGGGTTCGCGGCGGTGATCGCGACGGCTCACGACGTGATGATCATCCTGGGCCTTCTCGCCCTCTTCCGGGTGGAGATCGCGCTCCCCACGGTCGCGGCGATCCTGACGATTCTGGGATACTCGCTGAACGACACGATCGTGGTCTTCGACCGTATCCGCGAGAACCTGAACAAGCGGGGCGGACGCCGCGAAGACCCGTACCGCCTGGTGAACGGCTCCATCAACGAGACCCTGCCGCGCACGGTGCTCACCTCCGGCACGACCCTTGTGGTGCTTATGTCCCTGCTCATCCTGGGCGGCGCGGTGATCCGTGACTTCGCCATGGTGCTTATTCTCGGCGTGCTGATCGGCACCTACTCGTCAATCTTCATTGCCTCTCCGGCCCTCCTCGAAATCCAGAAGCGCTACGGCACGGGCGAAGCGCGCGCGAAGGAGCGGGCCGCACGGAGAGCCGCGGCGGTGTGAAGTTCGCCGACTCCCACTGTCACCTGACAGACCGCGCGTTCAGCGCGGACCGCGCCGCCGTGCTGCAAAGGGCACGGGCAGCGGGGGTTTCCCGTATCGTCACGATCGCGTCCGACGACGACGACTCCCTGGCCGCGTTGGAGCTGGCCTGTGAGGACAGCGCCCTTTGGTGCTCGGCCGGGATCCACCCCCACTCCGTAGACGGATCCGCCCGGCGCACGGGCCTCGCGGTCGTGCACGATGTCGCCTCGCACCGGCGCTGCGTCGCCATCGGGGAGACCGGGCTGGACTACTTCTACGACAACGCGCCCAGGGATGCACAGCGCAGCAGCTTCGAGCGGCATGTGCGGCTGGCCGCGGAGTTGGGGCTTCCCCTGGTCGTGCACTCTCGCGAGGCCGAAGCCGACACCCGGGCGGTCATCCTCGAATCGATGGGGCAGGTGACGGGAGTGCTCCACTGCTTCACCGGGTCCGGGGATCTGATGGCGACGGCGCTCGATGCCGGGTGGCTCGTCTCCTTCACCGGGATCGTCACCTTCAAGCACTTCGACGCCGAACTCGTCCGCCAGGTGCCGTCGCGCAGGTACATGATCGAGACGGACGCACCGTACCTGTCGCCGGTGCCCATGCGCGGGCGGCGCAACGAACCCGCCCACGTGGTCCACGTGGCTCGTGCGCTGGCGGGCATCCGGGGCGAGTCGCTGGAGCAGGTGGCCGAGGACACCTGGACGAACGCGGCTCGTTTTTTCGGGTTTCCTGAGGATGAGTCTCGCCGCGCGGAGGGTCCCGGGCACGGCGGAGGCGGCGAGAAGCGCGGCCCCCGGCCATGACCAGACGCTCCCCCCGCCCGCGGATCCGGGTGCTGCCGGACCCGGTGGCGAACCAGATCGCCGCCGGCGAGGTCGTGGAGCGCCCGGCTTCGGTGGTGAAGGAGCTGGTCGAGAACGCGCTCGACGCGGGGGCGGGTACCGTCAGGGTGGCCATCGAGCAGGGCGGAAAGAGTCGCATCGTCGTCGCCGACGACGGATGCGGCATGGTGCGAGAGGATGTTCTGCTCTGTCTGGACCGCCACGCCACCAGCAAGATCCGCCACGCCGAAGATCTGCGCGACATCCACACGCTGGGCTTCCGCGGGGAAGCGCTCCCGTCGATCGCCGCCGTGTCGCGGTTGGTCATCGAGACCGCGGCCGAGGGGCAGGACACGGGGTCGCGCCTGCGCGCGCTCGCGGGCAAGATGCAGGGCGTCGAGGACGCCGCCCGCCGGCACGGGACGACCGTGGACGTGAAGAACCTCTTCCTGAACACGCCGGTGAGAGCCCGGTTCCTGCGCAGCGTGGGTGTGGAGACCCGGGCCGTCTCGGAAGTCCTGCACGCGCTGGCGCTGGCCGACCTGGACGTGCGCTTCGTGTTCGAGGTCAACGGGCGCGGCGTGCTGGACCTGCCCGCGGGACGGGACCTGTCCACCCGCATCGGCGCGGTCTGGCCCGATGCGGACGAGGCCGGGCTCATCCCCCTCTCCACCCAGCGCGGCGACCTTCGCCTGAACGGCGCGGTCCAGCGCCCCGACCTGGCGCGTCCGGGATTCCGTCGCGTCCACCTCTTTGTCAACGGTCGCCCTTTCCACGACTCCCGGGTCGTCAAGGCTGCGGACGAGGGATACCGCACCACCGTGGCCCAGGGCGTGAAGCCGTGGCTCTTTCTCTTCCTGGCCGTGCCGCGCGGCGAGGTGGACGTGAATGTGCATCCCGGCAAGTCCGAGGTCCGCTTCCACCGCCGCCGCGGCATCGAGGACTTCGTCGAGGCGTCGGTCCGCGAGACGCTGGAGGGGATCGATTCGGCCGCGGCGTGGGGCAAGCCGGCCCGCCTTCAGGTGGTGCGTGAGGGCGGGATCGGCCCTGGGCACCACGACCCGGCGGAGACCCCGGACGAGGAGGAAGGCGACCCGGCGGCGGGCGACACCGGAGCCGGCACCCGGGAAGACTCCGACATCGCCCAGATGCACCTGTTCCGGGCGCGCGACACGAACGGCGGGGACGTCACCGAATCCGAAGAGGCGCTTCTGCCCGGGTCCCGGAGGCCCTCGCTCCTGCAGATCCACAACAGCTTCATCCTGGCGGAGACCCGGGACGGGGTGATCATCGTGGACCAGCACGCGGCGCACGAACGCGTCCTCTACGAGCGGATCATCCGCGGCTTCGAGAGCGGCGACGGGGAGGGCCAGCGCCTTCTCTTCCCCTTCACCATCCGGCTCACGAAGCCCGAACTGGACGTGATCGAGTCCATGTTGGGCCCGCTTGCCCGGCTGGGCTTCGATGTCTCCCTCTTCGGCCACGACGCGATCCTCATCCAGGCGGTGCCCAGCCCCCACCCCTACTTCGACGCCGAGCGGTGTGTTCGGGAGATGATGCATGAACTGACGCACGGCTCGGACCTCATGCGCTCCGCCCGCAACCAGAACGAGCGCGTGGCCATGAGCTTCGCCTGCAAGGGGGCGATCAAGGCGGGCCAGAGCCTCGCTCCCGAGGAGATGCAGGAGCTCTTCGACCAGCTCTTCGCCACCGAGCTGCCCTATCATGACATCCACGGCCGCCCCACCATCGTTCGTCTCGGACTGGGGGAGCTGCAGAGGAAGTTCGGGCGCACGTGATTGCCATCGTGGGGCCGACCGGGTCGGGCAAGACCGCGCTGTCGCTCCTCGTGGCGCGGGAACTGGACGGCGAGATCATCTCGATGGACTCGCGTCAGGTCTACCGCGGCATGGATGTGGGCACGGACAAGGTGGGCGCGCGGGTACGGGCGCTCGTCCCTCATCACGGCCTCGACATCCGCGACCCGGACCAGCGCTACAGCGCAGGCGAGTTCGGCCGCGACGCGCGGCGCTGGATCGGCGCCATTCGGGCTCGGGGGCACGTGCCGGTGCTCGCCGGCGGGACGGGGTTCTTCCTCAGGGTGCTGACCGATCCGATCTTCCGCGAGCCCCCCCTGGACCCCGCCCGGCGGGACGCGCTCGAGGCTGCGCTGGGCGCCCTGCCGAGACCCGAAATCGAGCGCTGGGTGCGTGCACTGGACCCTGAGCGCGCCGAGATCGCGGTCGCGGGGGGATGTCAGCGCATGCTCCGAACCATCACAATCACCCTGTTGACGGGCCATAGACTATCCTGGTGGCATGACCGCCATCCCACCGATGGAAAACCGCTTCCCGGCGTGGTGTGCGTACTGGACGTCCCGAGAGAGGTCCTGGACGAGCGGATCCGGCGGCGTGTCCACGACATGGTGGCGGGCGGTTTCCGGGACGAGGTGGCGGGGCTGCTCAGGGCTGGATACACGCGCGACGATCCGGGGCTGAACGGGGTGGGGTACCGGGAGATGGCCGATCACCTGGCCGGGCGGATCACCCTGGACGAGGCGATGGAGCGGACCCGGGTGGCCACGCGCCGCTACGCGAAGCGGCAGGTCACGTGGTTTCGCCATCAGCTCGGGCCGGATGCGGTCACCGTGGACGGCACGGCCTCGCTGGCCGCGCAGCGGGCAGCCGTCGTGAACGCGTGGCGGGCGCGCCGGGGCGGCAGCCGCGCCGGGGCGGGCCAGGCGGCGGCGGAGGCGGCACAGTGAAGGTCGGAATCACCTGCTACCCGACCTACGGCGGTTCCGGCGCCGTCGCCACGGAGCTCGGGATCGGTCTGGCCGCGCGCGGGCATGAGATCCACTTCATCTCCTACGCCCAGCCCTTCCGCCTGTCGGGTTTTCGCGAGCGGGTCTACTTCCACGAAGTGGAGATGGAACGCTACCCCCTCTTCGAACACCCGCACTACACGCTCGCACTGGCAGCGGCCATCCACGACACCGTCCGGCGGGAGTCGCTGGACATCATCCACGTCCACTACGCGATCCCACACGCCACTTCGGCCTGGATCGCCCGCGAGATGCTGGAGGAGAACGGCGGCCCGCCCCTCGTGACCACCCTGCACGGGACCGACGTCACCCTGGTCGGACTCCATCCCTCCTTCCACCCCATCACGCGCTTCTCGATCATGCGTTCGCAGGGCGTCACGGCGGTGTCCCGCTTCCTGAAGGAGGTCACGGTCCGGGACTTCGATATTCCGCAGGAGCGCATCCGCGTGATTCCCAACTTCGTGGACACCGAGGTCTTCCACCGGGGCCGTGATCCCTGCCACCGCGACATCTTCGCGCCCCGCGGGGAGAAGATCGTGATGCACGTATCCAACTTCCGCCCCGTGAAGCGGGTCGTGGACGTGATCGAGGTCTTCGCGGGGATCCGGCGGGAGGTTCCGGCCCGTCTCGTCATGGCGGGTGATGGTCCGGACCGGCCCCGTGCCGCCGAGCGGGCCCGGGCGCTGGGGGTGGAGGAGGACGTGATCTTCCTGGGCAAGCATGCCGCGATCGAGGAGCTGCTCGCGTGCGCCGACCTCTTCCTCATGACCAGCGACCGCGAATCGTTCGGCCTGGCGGCGCTGGAAGCCCTGTCGTGCGGGGTGCCCGTCGTGGGATACCGCGCGGGGGGATTGCCGGAGGTCGTGCCGCACGGGGAGGCGGGGCTCCTCGTGCCGGTTGGCGCGGTGGAGGAGGCCACGACCGCGGGGGTGGAGATCCTCGGTGATCCGGTTCGGTGGAGGCGCTTCAGCGAGGCGGCCCGGGGCGTCGCCGTGGAGCGGTTCGGGGTCGGCCGCGTGCTTCCTTTCTACGAGGCGTACTACGAAGAGGTGATCGCGGGCACGAACGCCGGCGTCGAACCCGGCGGCGCGCGATGACCGCCCCGGCCGCGAGGGGACCTGCGCAGTGACCTGGTACGAGGGGGTCTTGCTGGGGTTCCTGCAGGGCGCGACCGAGTTCCTGCCCGTGTCCAGCTCCGGGCACCTGGTCATGGGCCAGACACTCCTCGGCCTCGAGGTGCCGGGCGTGGGGTTCGAGATCGCGCTCCACTTCGCCACCCTGGTGTCGGTGCTGGTCGTGTACCGGGCGCGGATCGGGGCGCTGCTGTCGGGTGTCGCGGGCCGCGACCGGATGCAGCTCCGCTACGCCGGACTGCTCCTGCTGGCGTCGGTGCCGGCCGCGATTGCCGGCGTCGGCTTCGGAGGCTTCTTCGAGTCGCTCTTCGAGGCGCCCGCCGTCACCGGCGTCGCCCTGCTCGTGACCGGCTGCGTCGTATGGACGGCGAGCCGGGCGCTTGCCCGGGAGCCTTCGGGGCGCCTGGGGGTCGGCACGGCGGTGGCCGTGGGGCTGGCGCAGGCGGCGGCGATCGTCCCCGGCATCTCCCGGTCCGGCGCCACCGTGGTGACCGCGCTCTGGAGGGGCGTCGACCCCGGGGAAGCGGCGGCGTTCTCGTTTCTGATGTCGGTGCCGGCGGTGGCCGGCGCGGCCCTGCTCAAGCTCCCCGACGTGATCTCGGCCGGCGGTGTGGCGTCCTCCGGCGACGGATTTGCGCCGGTCGCGGGCGGGCTGCCGGCAGCGGCCGCGGGCGCGGTGACCCTTCCGGTACTGGCAGTCGCGGCGGTTGTCGCCTGCCTGACGGGCGTGCTGGCGATCCGGATGTTCCGCGCGATGCTCGAAAACCGGTCCTTCCACCGCTTCGCGCCCTATCTGTGGGCGGTGGGCGCGCTGTTCCTGTGGTTCCTGGCCGCCCGGTGAGCAGCGGCCCGTCGAGCGAGCGGACTGCCGAAGCCGGCCTCCCTGCCCGAGCCGCGTGGGAGGGGCGTTCCGCGGCTGCATGGGCTGCTCGACTGTCGGTCGCCACGGTGGAGTTCCACGCGCGCATCGGGTCCACGAACGACCGCGCCAGAACCCTCATCCGGGAGGGGTCGCCCGCCCCGGCGGTGGTGGTCGCCGACCGGCAAAGCGCCGGAAAGGGGCGGAGGGGGCGGCAATGGCACTCCGACACGCCGTTGGGGCTCTGGTTTACGGTCGTCCGGTCCGCGGCCGAAGGGGGCGCCGAGGTGCTGCCGCTGCGCGCGGGCCTGGCGGCGGCGCGGGGGATCGAAGCCGAGGCGCCCGGGCTGACCATCGCCCTCAAGTGGCCCAACGACCTGTTCGCCAACGGCCGCAAGCTCGGAGGCGTCCTCTGCGAGCGGGTCGGCGAGTGGGTGCTTGCCGGAATCGGTCTCAACCTGAACCAGCGCCCCGGCGACCTGCCGTCCGGCCTGACACCGCCGGCGACTTCCGTAGCGGTGGAGACGGGGCACACCGTGACGAGGGGACAGGTACTCTCGGCGGTCATGGACGCCCTCGGTCCGGTATGGTCCCGGCCCGGGCCGCCCATCCCCCGGGAAGAGCTGGCCGAGCTCCAGTCGCGATCCCTCCTGAACGGGCAGAGGTTGTCGGTCGACGGCGTGGTGCGACATTCATCCCATGGCCCGCGCACGGTCAAGGGACTCTCGGCGATGGCAGTCCGTCTGCTCTCCGACGGTTCGCTGGAAGTGCGTGACGACGCCGGCACCCACCTGCGCGTGGTCGCCGGATCGGTCGAGTTGAAGTGAGGCCGGGCTCGCCAAACCGGGTGCGACCCATTCCGGTGCGCGCCCCAGGGAGGTAGCAATGGACTGTCAGCTGGTCGCCGATGTGGGGAACACCGAGACCGTCTTCGGGCTCCTGAGCCTCTCTGGCGGCACGGTTCACGATCACTGGCGGGTAAGCAGCCGGGTGCCGCGGACGGTGGCCGAGTACGGGGTGCTCCTGAGGGCGTTGCTGGATTCGGGTCCGCAGGCCGGGTCCATCCGGCGGGGGGTCATCGGATCCGTGGTGCCCTCCGGGGACCGGACCCTTCGACGGGTGATGGCGTCCCTTGTGGACGGCTCCGTCTTCAATGTGAGCGCCAGATCGGATCTCCCCATCGAACTCGACGTCGAGGAGCCGCTCACCGTGGGCGCGGACCGTATCGTCAACACCCTGGCCGCCAAGGTGCGCTTTGGCCGGAACACCATCGCCGTCGACCTCGGCACGGCGACCACCTTCGACTGCATCACGGCCGACGGCGTCTTCCGCGGGGGAGTGATCGCCCCAGGGCTCAGCGCCGGGCTCGACTGGCTGGCCCGGAGCACCGCCAAGCTGCCGACGGTGGAGCTGGTTCCTCCCGACGAGGTCGTGGGTCGTCGCACCGAGGCCTGCATCCAGAGCGGCGTCTTCTATTCGGTCGTGGACTCCGTCGACGGGATGGTGGCGAGGATCAAGGAGAGCTGGGGAGCGGACGATCTACTGGTGGTGGCGACCGGGGGCTTCGCGCCCGTGATCGCCCCCTACACGGAGTCGGTCGACAGGGTCGAGCCGTTCCTTACCCTCGAGGGTCTGGGGATCGCCGGGGCCCTCCTGGATCGCTGACGAGTCCCCCGCCTGGATCGCTGATGGCACCCCTCGCCCGCCGGGGTGTTAGGAGCAAATAATATGTCCGGTTTCGTAGCACGTAATCTGTCCGGTTCAGAACAGTCACCGAGGAGGCTGGATGAACCGGGCGGAGATGCTGCGAGAGATACGGATGGCGAGGTTCGAAGAGATCTATGATCGAGGGCGCCGAAAACGGGTCACGCAAGCGTGGGCGGCGAGCGTGCCGGGAGTGACGGACCGGACGTTCCGGCGCTGGGTGGCCCGCTACGAGGCGGGCGGGCTGGCGGCCCTGAAGGACAAGCGGGTGGCGGGGCCGTCTCCCCGGCGGGCGTCGCCGGAGGAGGTGGCGGCGCTGGAGGCGCTGTACCGGGACGGCTGTGCGGGGTGAGGAAGGGGCGCAGGAAGGGTGCGCACCGGCTCAGGCGGGAGGCGCAAGCCGGCGGAGGGGATGATGCTCCACCAGGACGCCTCGACGCACGAATGGGCTCCCGGCCAGGGGTGGGACCTGGTCGTGACGATGGACGACGCGACAAGCGGGGTGTACTCGGGGTTCTTCGTCGAGGAGGAGGGAACGTGGTCGAGCCTTCGGGGCGTCGCGGAGACGGTGAAGGTGCAGGGGCTCTTCGACAGCCTGTACACGGACCGGGGCTCGCACTACTGGCACACGCCGGAGGCGGGCGGGAAGGTGGACAAGGACAAGCCGACCCAGTTCGGCCGGGCGATGGGCGAGCTCGGGATCGAGATGATCGCCGCGTACTCGCCGCAGGCGCGGGGCCGGAGCGAGCGGCTGTTCGGGACGCTTCAGGGGCGCCTGCCGCAGGAGCTGGCGCGGGCGGGGATCACCGACATGGACGAGGCCAACGAGTTCCTGAAGGACTTCTGGCCGCGGTTCAACGCGGCATTTGCGGTGGAGGCGAGGGAGGCGAAGCGCGCGTTCACCCGGTTGCTGCCGCGGATGAAGGCCAAGCTGCCCGACATCCTCTGCCTGAAGGAGACACGGACGGTTGGCAACGACAACTGCGTGACCTACAAGGGCAAGACGCTGCAGATCCCGCCTCAGCCGCACCGGTACACCTACGTGCGAGCCAAGGTCAAGGTCCACGAATACGAGGACGGCGGCATGGCCGTCTTCCACGGCATCCGGAGGCTCGGGCGCTACGATGCGAACGGCAGGTTGCTGGACACCCTCAGCGGGTCGGAGGTGGCAGCGTGAGGCGGTACCGCCGCCCCCCTCGGCTCGCTCCGCTCGCCTCGGAGGGCGGCGGTACGGAAAAGCGGACACTTCATGTGCTACAGAAACCGGACATTTCATTTGCTACCGACACACCCTCGCCCGCCGGGGTTGACACGTCAGGCGCAAATTGCGAAACTCCAGTGCTGTTATCACTCCATTGTCTTGAGTGCTAGCAGCGTGGGCGAGTCGCCCGCGAACCCAATCCCAACCTTTCCAAGGAGGAGCGCATGTCTGGCGCGAAGAAGATCCAGCCCCTGGCGGATCGCGTGGTGGTGAAGGCCCTCGAAGAGGCCGAGCAGATGCAGGGTGGCCTGTACATCCCGGACACCGCCAAGGAGAAGCCGCAGGAAGGCGAAATCGTCGCCGTGGGACCCGGCAAGCTGTCCGACGAAGGGACCCGGATCCCCATGGACGTCGCCGCTGGAAACCGGGTGCTGTACGGGAAGTACAGCGGCACCGAGGTCACGGTCGACGGAGACCAGTTTCTGATTCTCCGCGAATCGGACATTCTGGCCATCATCAACCACTAACTGGCCGGAAGGCGCCTTGGCGCCGCCGCCGGAGAACACAACAGGAGACAAGTGAAATGGCAGCGAAGGAACTGGTTTTCGACATTGAGGCGCGCGCCCGGCTGAAGGCCGGGGTGGAAAGGCTCACCAGGGCCGTCAAGGTCACCCTCGGGCCCAAGGGCCGCAACGTGGTCATCGACCGCAAGTTCGGCTCGCCCACGGTGACCAAGGACGGCGTTTCGGTGGCCAAGGAGATCGAACTGGAGGACCCGGTCGAGAACATGGGTGCTCAGATGGTCAAGGAAGTGGCCACCAAGACATCGGACGTGGCGGGCGACGGCACCACCACGGCCACCGTGCTCGCCGAGGCGATCTACGGCGAGGGACTGAAGAACGTGACCGCCGGCACCAACCCGATGGGCATCCGGCGGGGCATCGACAAGGGAGTGGACGTCGTCGTGCGGGCCCTCGCCGACTCCTCCACCGAGACCAAGGGCAAGCGGGAAATCGCCCAGGTCGGCGCCATCTCGGCCAACAGCAACATGGAGATCGGCGAGCTCATCTCGCAGGCCATGGAGAAGGTCGGCAAGGACGGCGTCATCACCGTCGAGGAAGCGCGTGGCCTGGAGACCGAGCTGGACACGGTCGAAGGCATGCAGTTCGACCGGGGCTACCTGTCGCCCTACTTCGTGACCGACCCGGAGCGGATGGAAGTGGTCCTCGAGGACCCGATGATCCTCATCCACGACAAGAAGGTCTCTTCCATGAAGGACCTCCTTCCGGTCCTTGAGAAGGTCGCCCAGTTGGGCAAGCCCCTCCTGATCATCGCCGAAGACGTCGAGGGCGAAGCGCTCGCGACGCTGGTGGTCAACAAGCTGCGGGGAACGCTGAAGGTGGCCGCGGTGAAGGCGCCGGGCTTCGGTGACCGCCGCAAGGCCATGCTGCAGGACATCTCCGTTCTGACCGGTGGCCAGGTGATCTCGGAAGAGGTCGGCTTCAAGCTGGAGAACGCGGTGCTCAGCGACCTCGGAACGGCCAAGCGCGTCGTGATCGACAAGGACACCACGACACTCATTGACGGGGCCGGTGCCGAGGACAAGATTCACGGCCGCATCGAGGAGATCAAAGCCGCGATCGACAAGTCGACCTCCGACTACGACCGCGAGAAGCTCCAGGAGCGGCTGGCCAAGCTGGCCGGCGGCGTGGCGGTCATCAACGTCGGTGCCGCCACCGAGACCGAGATGAAGGAGAAGAAGGCGCTGGTGGAAGACGCTCTGCACGCGACCCGCGCGGCCGTGGAAGAGGGAATCGTGCCGGGCGGCGGTGTGGCCCTTCTCAGGGCCCAGACGGCGCTGGACGACCTGAGCCTCGACCGCGAGGACGAGCAGATCGGCGTCAACATCCTGCGCCGTGCCCTCGAGTCCCCGATCCGGCAGATTGCCGTGAACGCCGGCGCCGAGGGCTCGATCGTCGTGGCCAAGGTTCGCGACGGCGAGGGCGCCTTTGGGTACAACGCGCAGACGAACGTGTACGAGAACCTCGTGTCGGCGGGCGTCATCGACCCCACCAAGGTCGTGCGCACCGCGCTTCAGAACGCCGCGTCGATCGCGAGCCTCCTCCTCACCACAGAGGCGGTCGTTGTCGAGCGCCCCGAAGAGGAGAAGCCGGGCATGCCGGGCGGCGGTGGTGACATGGGCGGGATGTACTAGCAGGCCGCCTGCCTATCGAGCGGCGGCTTCCCCACAGCGGGGAAGGGGCCGCGGAAGCGAGCGGGAAGAAGCGGGGTCCGGGCACGGCAGCGTCCGGGCCCCGTTTTTGGTCGCGGCCCGGCGGGCTCGACCGGCAGCTGTGGCTACCCCTCCGGCCCCCCCGGGAAGTCGTCCGCCAGCACATCCGTCCCCAGGTAGCTGTCCTCCGCGTTCGTGAACCAGCGCCGTTCGGCGGGGATCTTCATGCCCAGTACGTCACGTTCCCCGGAGAGCAGGATGTACTCGCCCCGGCCGGTGGTCTCGTCGTGGTAGAACTGGTAGCCGACCATCCGGTAGGTCGCGGGGTCGAAGTGGAAGTACCAGGTGTCCGTGCCGACATCGGGGTCGTACGCGACCCTGACCACCTTCGTCGCCTGGCCGTCGAACTCGTCGTCGGCAATGGCTGGATCGACGATGGCGCCGGGATCGCGCAGCTTCATGGGAAGGCCCCACAGGTACAGGTAGTAGTTCCGCATCCGCTCGATCGCGGGGCAGTCCAGTCGCAGGCTCGTCACCTCCTCCTCGGTGGGCTGCCGGCCATCGACGGTCGCGAAACAGCCGTCGTCCGTGACGCCCTTGGCGACGAGCCCTTCTCCGGTGTCCTCCTCGTAGCTGAACGTGCTCCCCGGGACGTCGAGCCGCACCGTTGCGCTGCGGCTGCTTCCGTCGGGGCGCGACTGGTCGATCACGAGACCGTGGCGTAGCGAAGGCCATTCGTCGCCGGGGTCGTGGTAGGCGATGGCGGCGTCGATCAACTCCTCTCCGTTGGAGGGCGGGCCGTCATGGGGTTGTTCGGCGGCGCACGCGGACAGGAAGCCGATCACGAGGACGGGGGTCGACCGGAAACGGATCATGGGCTGGTTCCTCGCTGGCTCGGGTCAGAGAGCGACGAATGTGGAGCGGCCCGCGGCGGGCGGCAACACGACGGGTACTTTCTCCCGGCCGCCTCCGGGGCCACTATTGGCCTTCGTCCGCCACAGTCACCCCTTGACGGAGAAACCCCTGTGAAGACCTCCCGGCTCGCTCCACTCGCCCTGTTCATCCTCCTCCCCCTGGTGGCCCCGCCTGCCGTCCAGGCCCAGCAGGTGGGCCCCGAGAACGGAAGCCTGATCGTCGCGGGGGGAGCCCTCTCCGACCCGGCCGTCTTTCAGCGGTTCGTGCAACTCGCGGGTGGGCCGTCGGCTCCCATCGTCATCATTCCCACGGCCGGCGGGGCTGCGGACTACGATCAGTACTTCGGGGGCAGGCGCGCGTTCGAGGCCGCGGGAGCGCACAACATCACCGTGCTTCACACCTACGACCGCGACGTCGCCGACACCGATGCCTTCGCCGCACCCCTGCGGGAGGCTCGCGGCGTGTGGTTCACCGGCGGGCGGCAGTGGAGGCTGGCCGACTCGTACCTGGACACGAAGGTTCACGCAGCCCTCTGGGACGTGCTGGCTCGCGGCGGCGTCATCGGCGGATCCTCGGCGGGGGCGTCGATCCAGGGATCCTACCTCGTGCGTGGCGACACCCGCACCAACACCGTCATGATGGGCGACCACGAGGTCGGCCTCGGCTTCCTCAAGGGTGTGGGGATCGACCAGCACCTGCTGCGCCGCAACCGTCACTTCGACATGGTCGAGGTGATCCGCGCCAAGCCCGAATTGCTGGGCATCGGCCTGGACGAGAACACCGCCATCGTGGTGCGGGGCGACCGCTTCGAGGTCGTGGGCCAGAGCTACGCGGTGATCTACGACCACCAGGCCACCCTGGACGGCGGCGGCCTGTTCTACTTCCTGTCGCCCGGCGACCGCTACGACATGGCGGCCCGGCAGGCGTTCCGTCCCGGCCAGAGCGAAGATCCGATGGACCGCGTCACGGGGACGCCGTGGCCGCCGGGACGGTAGAGTCGGCCACCGTGGCGTGATTCCCGCGCGGGGGTGCGAGGTCGCTTCCCACCGGTGTCCGCAAGCGCGTTACTTTTAGCGCCATGAACAGCCAACCCATCAACGTCACGCTGCCCGACGGTCGTGCGGTCGCGCTGCCTCCGGGGTCGAGTTCCGCCACGCTCGCCGCCGAAATCGGACCCGGCCTGGCGCGGGCCGCGCTGGCCGCGGTTGTCGACGGCGAGGTCGTCGATCTGAACCAGCCGCTCGCCGACGGCGCGTCCGTCCGCCTCCTCACCGAGCGCGACCCGGAGGCCCTGGCCGTCCTGCGCCACTCCGCCGCCCACGTCCTCGCCACGGCGGTGCGCGAAATGGTCCCGGAGGCAGGGATCGGCTTCGGTCCGGCGATCGATGACGGTTTCTACTATGACTTCGACGTCCCCGCGCCCTTCACGCCCGAGCATATCGAGGCCATCCAGGAGCGGATGGACGGGGTTGTCGAGGCGGACTACCCCTTCGACCGCCGGGTCGTCACCCAGGAGGAAGCCCGCAAACTCTTCGCCGACGACCCCCTCAAGCTCGAACGGCTGGAGGAATTCGGGGAAGACGAGATCATCTCCGTGTACCAGGACGGCCCCTTCCTCGACCTCTGCCGGGGGCCTCACGTCCCCAGCACCGGCCGGCTGCGGCACTTCAAGCTGCTGAGCGTTGCGGGCGCCTACTGGAGGGGTGACGAGCGCCGCCAGATGCTGCAGCGCATCTACGGCACGGCGTTCTTCGGGAAGAAGGAGCTTCGCACCCACCTTCACCGTCTGGAAGAGGCCAAGAAGCGCGACCACCGCGTGCTGGGCAAGCGCCTGGACCTCTTCTCGATCCAGGAAGAGGTGGGCTCCGGCTTCGTGCTGTGGCACCCCCGTGGCGGCCGCGTTCGGCACATCATCGAGGACTTCCTGAAGCAAACCCTCATCGAGCACGGGTACGAGCTCGTTTTCACGCCACATGTGGCCAATGAGGAGCTGTACCGCATCTCGGGCCATCTGGATGTCTTCAGCGACGACATGTTCCCGGTGATGGAGGACGACGGGGCGCGGTTCCGCATGAAGCCCATGAACTGCCCCCACCACTTCATGATCTACCGCTCCGGGATCCGTTCCTACCGGGACCTTCCCCTGCGGTTCGCGGAGCTGGGGACCTGTTACCGCTACGAGCGCTCGGGGGCGCTGCACGGGATGCTGCGCGTTCGCTCGTTCACCCAGGACGACGCCCACATCTTCATCCGCGAAGACCAGATCGAGGAGGAGTACGCCCGCCTTCTGGACCTGGGGGACTACCTGCTCAAGGTCTTCGGCTACGAATACCGCACGGCGCTGTCCACCCGTCCCGAAAAGGCCATCGGCGACCCGGCCGTCTACGACTCCGCCTCCGATCGCCTTGCGGGCGTGCTGCGGGACCGGGGGCTCGACTTCGAAATCGACGAGGGCGGAGGCGCCTTCTACGGACCCAAGGTGGACATCCTGGTCACCGATGCCCTGGGCCGGGAATGGCAGGGAGGCACCTTCCAGCTCGACTTCCTGATGCCCGAGCGCTTCGGTCTCGAATACGTGGGGTCCGACAATCAGCGCCATCAGGCCGTGGTGATCCACCGGACCCTGCTCGGGTCGATGGAGCGCTTTGTCGGCGGGTTGATCGAGCACTACGGCGGGGCGTTCCCCCTCTGGCTGGCGCCCGAGCAGGTTCGGATCCTGCCCGTGTCGGAGCAGTGGGCGTCGTCGGCCCGGGAGTTGGCGGAGCAACTCCGGCGAGAGGGGCTGCGAGCCGAAGTCGACGAGCGCGATACGCTGGGCTACCGCATTCGGGCGGCCGAGACCATGAAGGTTCCGTACATGGGGATCGTCGGAGAACGCGAAGCGGAGGCCGGAACCGTCTCGGTACGGAAGCGGGGGGCGAAGCGGAAGCAGGTCGCGATGGCGCGGGACGACTTCATACGGCAGTTGAAAGATGAAGTCTCAAGTCGTTCGCTGACATGACGTTTCATGTCTGTTTCACGAGCGAGACGAATCTGATCCAATCGCCATGGTCGACGAAGTTACTTGACATCGGCGGACCCGATCCCCGATAATAAAAAGCTATACAGCAGTTGCGACACCACAAATCAGGAAGAAGAGGACTGACCGCCTCTCACCCTCGTAGCTAGCGGGCTTCCGGGTCCCAGGTCGGCGGCGGGCGCATGCGCCCCGCTCGGCTGGTCATACGGCCCGGACATTCCGGGCCTTTTTGTTTGGGGGGGCGGGAGCGGCGAAACGGGCGGCCGAGCCGCCTCGGAAAGTAAGGAGAGTTTCAAGATCGCAGACAAACGTGTCCGGGTAAACGAACAGATTCGGATCAGCCCGATTCGGCTGATCGGGGAAGGTGGCGGGCAGGTCGGGATCGTTTCGCTGGACGATGCACGCGCCCGGGCTGCAGAGAAGGGACTCGACCTGGTAGAGGTCGCGCCCGACTCGAGGCCGCCCGTGGTCCGCATGATGGACTACGGGAAGTACAAGTACAAGGCGGCTCGCGCTGCCCGGGAGGCCAAAAGGAAGCAGCACACGACCCAGATCAAGGAAGTGAAATTCCGGCCTGGAATCGAGAACCACGACTATGATTTCAAGCTCCGTCACGCACGGCGCTTCCTCGAGGAGGGGAACAAGGTGAAGCTGACCATGATGTTCCGCGGACGGCAGATCACTCACCCGGAACTGGGACGACAGGTCCTTCTGCGCCTCACCGAAGACCTGGGGGAATTCGGGAAGATAGAACAGTATCCCAACTTCGAGGGCCGTCAGATGTCCATGATTCTGACCCCGTTGAAGCACTGACCTCAAGGGACGCTCCGCGCTTATGGACGGAGCCGCGAGGTCGGCCGAAGAGATCAACGACACGCTGGACTGAGGGAGAACGTATGCCGAAGATGAAGTCGAACCGGGGCGCGGCGAAGCGCTTCCGCACGACGGGATCCGGAAAGCTCGTGAGGAGGAGGGCCAACAAGTCCCACATGCTCACCAAGAAGAACAAGAAGCGGAAGCGCCGGCTCGGCTCGGCGACATTGGCATCCAAGGCCGATGTTGCACGGGTTCGCCGCATGCTCCCAGGCTCATAGGAGGCGATGACCGATGCCGCGCTCGACCCACGCCGTCGCACGAAACAAGCGCAAGAAGAAGGTCTTCAGCACCGCGAAGGGATACTTCGGGGGCCGGAAGAACCTGTACCGCACGGCCAAGGATGCCGTTGAGAAGGGCTGGGAGCACGCCTACCGTGACCGGAAGAAGAAGAAGCGCAACTTCCGCCGGCTCTGGATCACCCGGATCAACGCCGCCGCCCGCCAGAACGACCTCTCGTATTCCCGCTTCATGAACGGACTACGGCTGGCCGGGGTGGAACTGGACCGTAAGGCTCTTGCCGACCTCGCCATCCGAAGCCCCGATGCGTTCGCGTCCCTCGCGGACCGGGCGCGGTCGGCCCTGAACAACTAGGCAGGAGGGCCCGCGCCGGCAGCAACCCGCGGGCTCCCGCGAACGGCGAACGGATCCTTGATCGAAGATCTCCGGAGGCTGGAGGAGGATGCCCTCGCGGCCATCCTCGCGGCCGTGGACGCGGACGGACTCGAGCAGGTCCGCGTCCGCTATCTGGGTCGCAAGGAAGGCCTTGTGTCAGGGCTGCTCCGTCGCCTGGGAAGCCTGGCGCCTGCGGACAGGCCGGCTGTGGGCGCCGAAGCCAACCGGGTGAAGAAGGCGGTTGCCGCCGCGCTGGATGGCCGCCTCAAGGAGGTGTCGGCGGCCGAGGGCCACGGCGGCGGCGGTCCGGATCTGACACTGCCGCCCCGGCGCAAGTGGCGGGGCACGATTCACCCCGTCAGCAGGGTGATCGACGACATCTGGACGATCTTCCGAAGCCTGGGCTTCACGCGGGCCCGGGGCCCCGAGGTCGACAGCGAGTGGTACAACTTCGTGGCGCTCAACACGCCGCTGGACCACCCCGCCGCCGATGAGCAGGATACCCTGTATCTGGGCCAGGGCCTGTTGCTGAGGAGCCACACGTCGCCGGTCCAGATCCGCACCATGGAGCTGTACTCGCCCCCGATCCGCATCGTCGCACCGGGTATGGTGTACCGGCGCGACACCTACGACGCCACGCACACGCCCGCCTTCGCACAGATCGAGGGGCTGGTCGTCGACGAAGGGGTCACCTTCGTGGACTTCAAGGCCACCCTGGCCGAGTTCGCGCGGCGCTTCTGGGGGCCCGGCACGCGGGTCCGCTTCCGTCCGTCCTTCTTCCCGTTCACGGAGCCGTCCGCCGAGGTGGACGTGAAGCGGATCATCGTGCGGGAGGACGGCACCGAAGAGGAGACGGACTGGATCGAGATCATGGGCGCGGGAATGGTCGATCCGGCCGTGCTGGAAAACGTGGGCTACGACTCCGAGCGCTACACGGGGTGGGCCTTCGGCATGGGGCCGGCCCGTGTCGCGCTCCTGCGTCACGGGGTGAGGGACCTCAGGCTCTTCTACGAGAACGACATGCGCTTCCTGGGGCAGTTCGCGTGAGGGTGGTCGGGTGAAGGTATCGTACCGGTGGGTGCGCGACGTTGCACCGGGGATCGGGCTCACTCCCGAGGAGGCGATGGAGCGGCTGGCCCTGCGGGGTGCTCCCGTGGAAGAGGTGGTCGACCTCGCAGCGGGTCTCGAGGATGTGGTGATCGGCCGGGTCCTGGAGGCACGGCCGCACCCGAACGCGGACCGGCTGACGCTTTGCCGTGTGGCCGGACCCGACGGCGAGGTTCCGGTGGTCTGCGGTGCGCCGGTCGTGGTGCCGGGGGCGTTCTACCCCTTCGCCCCCGTGGGCGCGGTACTTCCGGGCGGCTTCAGGATCGGCAAACGGAAGATCCGGGGGGAGTACAGCGAGGGCATGCTGTGCTCCGAGAGCGAGCTCGCCCTCGGGGACGACCACGCGGGGATCATGTTGCTGGACGGCGAATACGAGACCGGGTCGCCCTTCGCTGCCGCCACCGGCCTGGACGACGTCCGCCTGGACGTGGAGGTCACCCCCAACCGCGGCGACCTGCTGTCGCATGTGGGGATCGCGCGCGAGCTGCACCCCGACGGACAGGGCGGGATCGTGCTGCCTCCCTTCCCGGCGCCGTCGGGTGAATTGGCCGGGATGCCGGACGGATCGGCGGGGACGCCGAGCAGCCTGGACGCGTCCTTCGCGCGCGGCACAGCGGAGAGCACTTCGGCCGGCGTCCGCATCCGCATCGAGGATCCCGACCTCTGCTCCCGCTATCTCGGGGCCGTGATCCGGGGCGTCTCCGTCGGACCGTCGCCGCGGTGGCTGGCCGATCGGCTGCGGGCCGCGGGAGCCCGCCCCATCAACAACGTCGTCGACGCCACCAACTACGTCATGCTGGAGCTGGGACAACCGCTGCACGCCTTCGATCTGGACAGGCTGGCGGATGCCACCATCGTGGTCGGCCGCGCGCGTCCCGGGGAGACCCTGGTGACGCTGGACGGCGAGCAGCGCACGATCACACCCGACATGCTCATGATCCGTGACGCGGAACGCCCCGTGGCGATTGCCGGCGTGATGGGAGGGCGAGACTCCGAAGTTTCCGACGATTCGGCGGACATCCTGATCGAGTGCGCGCTCTTCGAGCCCCGGCAGGTGAGGGCCACGCGGCGTGCACTGGCCATGTCGACCGACGCGAGCTACCGCTTCGAGCGCGGGGTCGACCCGGCGACGATGGAGACCGCCGTGCTCAGGGCGGCGGCCCTCATCATGGCGACCGCCGGGGGGACGCTGGACGGCGAGGTCATCGACGCTCACCCGGTGCCCTGGCAGGCTCCGCTCGTGACGTTGCGGCCTTCCCGGGTGCGCCACGTCCTGGGCGTCGACTTCACCACGGACGAGCTCTCGGGTCTGCTCACTCCGCTCGGGTACGAGGTGGCGGAGCGGGGTGCCGACGCCCTGGAGGTCGTGGTACCGGGGCACCGTACCTGTGACACGCTGCGCGAAGTGGACCTGATCGAGGAGGTGGCGCGGACTCACGGATACGACGCTTTTCCGGAAGTCGTGGCCGCTGCCCGGCCCGGCACGGTCCCGGATCACCCCCTCTTCCAGCTCGAGGACGGGCTGCGTTGGCTGCTCGCGGCGGACGGGATCAGCGAGGCGCAGACACCGGCGCTGGGTCCCGCCCGGGACGGCGACGTGCCGCTTCTCAACCCGATGTCCCGGGACGAGAGCCACCTGCGCCGCGACCGTCTGCCGGGTCTGCTCACGCACGTGGAGAGGAACATGTCACGGGGCGTGCGCGACGTGCGCCTCTTCGAAATCGGCACCGTGTTCGCCCCCGTCGCGGGGTCGGCGCCGGCCGAATCGTCCCGTGTGGCCATCGTGCTCGTGGGCGCGCGCGCGCCCACGAACTGGTCGGTGCCGGGCGACCCCTTCGACGTCTTCGACGCCGGCCGCGTCCTGGAACTGGTCGCCGGGGAGGCGTGGCCCGGTGCGCGCGTGGTGCCCGCCGGGCATGGCGGCGGCGGTCGGGACGGGGGGGGCCTGCCGCCCGTGGCGGGTCCGGTGGCCGCGCCCTCGCCCTTCGTGCCGGAGCGGTGCTACGAGCTCGTGACCGCCGCCGGGGAGGTGGTGGGGCGGGGGGGTGAGGTGCTGCCCGGGGTGATGGATCTTCCCCCGTGGGCGGGAGCGGTGGTCGGTGCGGAAGTGGTGTTGCCGGCGGTGCCGGAGCAGAGGCCGGACGTGACCGCGCGGGACCTGCCGGACCAGCCGGCGTCCCGGCGTGACGTGGCGTTCCTGGTGCCCGCCGGGGCCGCCGCCGGCGACGTGATCCGTGCCGCGCGAAAGGGTGGGGGGTGGCTCCTCGAGGAGGTGGAAGTGTTCGATCTCTACGAGGGGGAGGACCTGCCGCCGGCGACCCGCTCGGTGGCCGTGCGCTTGCGTTTCCGGGCCCGAGGCCGAACCCTGACGGACAGGGAGGTCGACAAGGCGTACCGGCGCGTGCTCAGGAAAGTGAAGGAGGAGACCGGTGTCGAACCGAGAAGCTAAGCGGTCGGCGGGAGCCGGAACTCCCGGTCTGGACGCGCTCGAGTCGGCGGTGCAGCGCATGATTGCTGAAGTGCGCGCAACCCGCGAACGGGCGATGATTGCGGAAGCCAAAGCCGAACGGGGTGACCAGTTGCTCCGCCAATTCGTGGACGGGCGACAGGACCCGGGTGAGCTGGCACGGCGTGTGGCCGAGCTGGAAGCCGAAAACCGGGATCTGCGCGCACGTCTCGAGCGGGGACGCGAAGGTGTCGATCAGATGCTGGCCAGCATACGGTTTCTGGAGGACAGACGATGAATGAGGCGGCGCCCGGATCGCGATCCGCGGTAGAGGTTGAGATTGCCGGAGAGAAGTACTCCCTCCGCACCGACGCCGACGAAGAGTACACCCGCCGCTGTGCCGCTCTCGTGGATGAGCGCATGCGGCAGATCGGGGGGCACGGCCTCGACAGAAAGAACGCCGCGATCATGACGGCGCTGTCGCTTTCCGACGAACTGTTTCGGCAGGAAGCCCGGATCCGTGACCGGTCACGGGCATTGGCCGGACGTATCGAGGAGGCGCTGCAGGCCACCGGCGCAGTGCCGCCCACCCGGAGAGAGGGTTCCGACGACTGACCGCTACACCGTTTCGAGGATCAACATGAAGCCGACCAGAAAACGACCCAACCTGTCGCGCCGGGCCTGGCTCGCCACGGCCTCCGGTACCGCAGCCACGGGCCTGGTCATGACCCGGTGGGACGCGCTCAAGGCCACGACGCCGGGCTCCGCAGTGTCCTCCGCCGCGGTTCGGCAGGTACCGGCCGCCTCGGCCGATCCCACCAAGATCCCCGGGCGCTTCGTCTCCGAAGTGGGCCGCCGGGCAACGGGCGAGCAGCCTGTGCGGCTGGTGAGGACGCTGGCGCTGTCGAGTTCGTCGCGCACGCCGCTCCAGGATCTCCAGGGGACGATCACCCCCTCCGACCTGCACTTCGAGCGGCACCATGCGGGAATCCCCGAGATCGCCGCCGAGGAACACGAGCTGCTCGTGCACGGGATGGTGGAGCGACCGATGGTCTTCCGGATGGCGGATCTGAGGCGGTATCCGCAGATGTCGCGCATCTGCTTCGTCGAGTGCTCGGGCAACGGGGGCGGTGCCTACAACCGCAACCGGATGCCGACCACGATCACCCCGCAGCAGCTCGACGGTCTCCTGAGCACGAGCGAATGGGCCGGGGTGATGCTGTCGACCATCCTGCGCGAGGTCGGGGTGCGGCCGGGCGCGAGCTGGATCCTCGCCGAGGGCGGCGACGCGGCGGTCATGTCACGCAGCGTTCCGCTGGAAAAGGCGATGGACGATGCGATGCTCGCATACGGACAGAACGGCGAGGCGATCCGGCCCGAGCAGGGCTATCCCGTGCGGCTGCTGCTGCCCGGCTGGGAGGGCAACGCGCAGGTGAAGTGGCTGAGGCGGATCGAAATCTCCGACCGGCCCACGATGACCCGGGACGAGACCTCGCGCTACACCGATCCGCTCAAGGACGGGACCGCGCGGCAGTTCAGCTTCGTGATGGACGCGAAGTCGCTCATCACCTTCCCGTCCTATCCGTATGTGCTTCCGGACCGGGGGTGGTGGGAGATCGAGGGACTGGCGTGGACGGGGCGGGGACGCATCACCCGGGTCGAAGTCAGCACCGATGGCGGCCGTTCGTGGGCCGACGCAGTGCTCCAGCCACCCGTTCTCTCGAAGTCGACGGTGCGTTTCCGTCACCTCTGGAACTGGGACGGCCGCGAGACTGTGATCCTCAGCCGCGCCACCGACGAGACGGGGTACGTGCAGCCGACCGTGCACCAGCTCTGGGACGCGCGTGGCGAGGGCACGGCCTACCACCAGAACCATCAGCGCGCGTGGAAGATCGCATCGGACGGCGCGGTGACTTTCGGGCTGGGAGACCTGCTGTGAGGGCCGTGCGGATGGGCTGCGCGGGTGGAGCCGGGGCGCTTCTCGGCGTTGTGCTGGCGGCGTGCGCGCCGGACACGGGCGGCGATACCGGCGTCGCGGGTACTGCAGGTCCCGGATCCCATTCCGAGGTCGCCTTTTCCGGTTCTCTTCCCGACCAGGCCCCCGAGCGCTTCGGCTTCGGTGCTCCCGCGTCCGCGGACCGCATCGCGCTCTGGGACATCGACATCAAACCCGATGGCGAGGGGTTGCCTCCCGGGAGCGGATCCGTTGCCGAGGGACAGCGCATCTACGAGCTGTCCTGCTTGCAATGCCATGGGCCGACGGGCACGGAAGGGCCCAACGACCGTCTGACCACTGCCGGCGAGTGGGGCCAGTGGCCCGCCGGCCGGACCGTGGGCGGATATTGGCCCTATGCGACGACGCTCTTCGACTACACCCGCAAGGCGATGCCCCAGACCACCCCGGGGACGCTTGGCGACGACGAAGTCTACGCCGTGGTCGGGTATGTTCTGCACCTGAGCGGACTGGTTCCCGCCGGCGCCGTCATGGACGCGGAGTCCCTGGCCGCGATCGAAATGCCCTACCGGGACCGCTTTGTTCCGGACGACCGCAAGGGCGGGCCGGAAATCCGTTAGACGGGGCTCAGCCCGGGTCTGCGCCGTTGCTGTGCGTGCCGGGGCAGGCGTTCCGCCATTCAGCGGATCAGCTTGCGCAAAATCCCGCGCCCGGCCTATTGTAGGAGCGCAATCAAGGAGCCGGTGGTCAGCATCGCCGGACGCGTTTCCCTTGTCGAGTCATTGACCGAACGCCGGTTCGGTCTTGGAGAAAATACATGGATCCGCTGGGTTTGTCCCTGGCGGCCGGCGCGGTTGTCGCCGCGGTTTTGGGGTACTTCCTGGGAAGGCGCCGGGAGCGTGCCCGCCAGCTCAACGAGAAGCAAGCGGGTCGGGACGAAGCGTCGCTGATCCGCAACAGGGCTAAGGAAGACGCCGACAGCCTGCGCCGCGCCGCGGAGCTGCAAGCCAAGGAGCTTGCATTCCGCCTCAGAGAGACCTGGGAGACGGAAGAGAGTCGCCGCCGGGAGGAGGTGGAGCGGGGAGAGCACCGGCTCGCGCAGCGCACCGAAGCCGTCGAGCGCAAGTCCGATCTGCTTGACCGGCGTTCCGATTCTCTGGAGGAGCGGGCCAGGGGCCTGAAATCCCGCGAGCACGAGGTCGCCGAAGAGCGGGAGAAGGTCTCCGGCGTTCTGGCCGATGCCCGCGCGCGTCTCGAGACCGTGGCGGGGCTCACCGCGGAGGAGGCCCGGGACCAGCTCGTGGCGGAGATGCAGGACAAGGCCCGGGCGGACGCCGCGAACCTTGTTCGGGAGATCAAGGAGGAGGGCCAGCGAACCGCCGAGCGTGAGGCGAAGAAGCTGGTGGCCATGGCGGTGCAGCGCATGGCCGCCGAGGAGACCACGCAGTTGACGGTCTCGGTCGTGCAGCTTCCCTCGGACGAGATGAAGGGGCGGATCATCGGGCGCGAGGGGCGCAATATCCGCGCCTTCGAGCAGGCCACCGGCATCGATGTGATCATCGACGATACGCCCGAGGCCGTGGTTCTGTCGGGGTACAACCCCGTGCGCCGCGAAGTCGCTCGTGTCGCGATGTCGAAGCTGATCGAGGACGGTCGCATCCATCCGGGCCGGATCGAGGAGACGGTCGCCAAGAGCGAGCAGGAAGTCGAAGTCGAGATGCGCGAAGCGGCCGAGGAGGTACTGTACGGTCTCGGGATCCACAATGTGCACCCCGAGATCGTCAAGGTGCTTGGGCGGTTGAAATTCCGTACCTCATACGGCCAGAACCAGCTGGCGCATGCCAGAGAGGTGGCGTTGCTGGCCGGGAACATGGCCGCCGAGATGGGGCTTGATGTGCAGTTGACCCGGCGGGCCGGGTTGCTGCACGACGTCGGCAAGGGACAGACCCACGAGCAGGAACTCACCCATGTGGAGCTGGGCTACCGGCTTTGCAAGCGGTTCAAGGAGCCCGACCTCGTGCTGAACGCGATCAAGGCCCACCACGACGAAGAGCCGCACCGGTACCCCGAGGCGTGGCTCGTGACCGCGGCCGACGCGATCAGCGGGGCGCGTCCCGGAGCTCGCCGGGAGATGTTCGAGGGGTACGTGAAACGCCTTGAAAAGCTCGAGGAGATCGCCACGGAACACCCGGGTGTGGAGCGGTGCTTCGCGATCCAGGCGGGTCGCGAACTCCGGGTCATGGTGCAGCCGGAACGGGTGTCCGACGAGGCGATGGCCCTGATCTCGGAGGCGGTCGCCCGCCGGATCGAGGGAGAGCTCCAATACCCCGGGCAGATCAAGGTCGTGGTGATCCGGGAGACCCGGGCCGTCGACTTCGCCAGGTAGGCAACCCGCCACGGAAAGGGAGATCCATGCCGGCAAGGATCATTTCAGGGAAGGACATTGCCCGGACCATCCGGGACGAACTCAACGAGCAGGTCGCGGAGCTGGCCGAGGGCGGGCTGGTACCGGGGCTGGCGACCGTGATGGCCGGCGACGACCCGGCCAGCAGGCTGTACGTCGGCATGAAGAACAAGGCAGCCGCCGAAGCGGGGCTCCATTCCCGTCAGGTGACCCTTTCCGGTTCGGCCAGCGAGGCCGAACTGCTCGCCCTGATCGACGAGCTGAACGCGGACCCCCGGATCCATGGAATCCTGGTGCAGCTTCCCCTGCCGCGGCAGATCGACGAGTCCAAGGTCCTGCTGGCCATCGACCCCGACAAGGATGTGGACGGTTTTCACCCCGTCAACGTGGGTCGACTCGCCACCGGCGACCCCGACGTACTGGCTCCGTGCACACCCAGAGGCGTCATCGAGATGCTGCTCAGGAGCGGCGTGGACCCTGCGGGCAAGCATGTGGTCGTCGTTGGACGGTCGAACATCGTGGGCAAGCCGATGGCGCTGCTCCTCCTGCGCCAGGCGCCCGGGGGCAACGCCACGGTGAGCGTTGCCCACAGCCGCACCGCCGATCTGGGAGCGCTCACGCGCACGGCCGATATCCTGATCGTTGCCGTGGGGTGGCCCAACACGATCACCCGCGACATGGTGAAGCCCGGGGTCACGATCATCGACGTGGGTACCAACCGGGTCGACGATCCGACACGGGAGCGTGGCTACCGGGTGGTTGGCGATGTCGACTTCGAGGCCGTCAGCGAGGTAGCCGGCGCGATTACACCCGTGCCGGGCGGGGTAGGGCCGATGACCATCGCAATGCTGCTGGCCAACACGGTCGAGGCAGCCATCAGGCAGCGCCGCGGGGCGGGGTGAGCGACGGCACGCTGGATCTGTTCAGGGACGCGCCGCCGGGGGACGACGGCGAGCCGCGGCGGGACGGGGGGCCGCGTGCTTCAGCGCAGCGCCGCGAGCCGGAGGCGCGCTCGCTGCCCGTGCCCCATGTGTGGACGGTGCGCGAAGTGAACCGCGCCGTGCGCCTCCAGCTGGAACAGACCCTCCCGCAGCTCTGGGTCGGGGGGGAAGTGACGAACTTCCGCCGTCAGCGCTCGGGTCACTGCTACTTCACACTGAAGGACGATACGGCCCAGCTGCGCTGCGTGATGTTCCGGCGCGAAGCCGTGAGGCTGCCCGTCGATCCCGAAGAAGGGATGACCCTGCGGGTCTTCGGGGGACTCACCCTCTATGAGGCCAGGGGGGCGTTCCAGCTTGTCGTGTCGAAGGTGGAGGCGGAGAGCGAGGGCGGAATGTGGAAGCTCGCCTTCGACCGCTTGCGGAGCCTGCTGGACGCCGAGGGCCTGACCGACCCGGGCCGCAAACGCGCGCTCCCGGCCTTCCCCAACCGGGTGGGGATCGTGAGCTCGCCGACGAGCGCGGCGCTGAGGGACATCATCGCGGTGGTCGGTCGGCGGGCGCCGTGGGTGCGGCTCCTGGTGCGGAGCACGCGCGTGCAGGGGCAGGGGGCGGGGGAGGAGATCGCCGCCGCCATATCCACACTCGCGTCCCGCGACGTGGACGTGGTCATCGTGGCGCGGGGAGGCGGCTCGATCGAGGACCTCTGGGGCTTCAACGAAGAGCCCGTCGCGCGGGCCGTCGCGGCGAGCCCGGTACCCGTGGTCTCGGGGGTCGGGCACGAGACGGACGTCACGATCTGCGACCTCGTGGCCGACCTGAGGGCCGCCACCCCCTCGGCCGCGGCGGAGGCCGTCGCGCCTGACCGCAAGGCGGTGACGAGGGTTCTGGAGGGCCTGGGCCAGCGGCTTGGCAAGGGGCTGGCCGCCCAGGCGAGGTCCCGTCGGTGGAGGCTGGACCAGGTTGGCGACACGCTCTTTCGGCGGGGGCGTCGGAGGCTGGTCGCCTCTCGCACACGGCTGGACACGGCCGGGGCGCGTATGTCGGGTACGGTGCGCAGCCGGATCCGGCACGAGTCCGCGCGTCTGGCCGAGGCAGCGGCTGCCATGGAGGCGCTTTCTCCCCTGTCGACGCTGTCGCGCGGGTACGCCGTGCCCCTGGACGACGAGGGACGCCTCCTGCGCGGAGTTCGTGACTTCACGCCGGGGCTGGACTTCAGGTTGCGGGTCGTCGACGGGAACGTGCCTTGTGGGGTGACGGGCCCGGCCGCGGATGCCGCTGCGCCCGTCACGGATTCGGCGGCACCGGAGGAGACCGGGAGTATCGGGCATGGAAGCTGAACAGGGACTCGACGCAACACTCAAGCGCATCGAGGCGATCGTCGCCGCGCTGGACTCGGATTCGCTGGGGCTGGACGAGGCGCTTGCGCTCTTCGAGGAAGGTGTCGGCCATCTTCGCCGGGCCCAGGAGTTCCTTGCGATGGCGGAACTTCGCGTGGAAGAGTTGATTGGACGTGGGGGAGAAGAGGTCCGTGAGTTTCGGGAACCTGGCCAGGGAGACCGCGATGCCGGAGATGATAGCTGACCGCTCCGGCGTGGCCAGGTCGTCCTTCGACGTCTATCTGGAGACCAGGAGGGGGCACGTCGAGGCCGCTCTGCGCCGGTGCGTGGATGAGATGGCTGGAGTGACCCCGCCCGGTCTGTTGGCCGCGGTGGAGGCCGGGGTCATGGGTGCCGGCAAGCGGCTGCGGCCGCTCCTGCTGGTCACGGCGTACGAGGAGACCGGCGGGCGCACATCCGACGACCTGTACGACCTGGCTGTCTCGGTCGAGCTGATCCACGCCTACTCCCTCATCCACGACGACCTTCCCTGCATGGATGATGCCCCGCTCAGGAGGGGACGCCCCACGACGCACGTCGTCCACGGGGTCCACACGGCCATGTACGCGGGAGCTGTCATCATCCCGTGGGCCGCGGCCTGGGCCTTCGAGTCGGCCGGGAGGATGGGCCGCACGGCCGATCAGGCGAGGGACATCGTCGCGCATCTGCTGGAGGTGGCCGGCGCGGGCGGGATGATCGGCGGCCAGGCGCTGGACCTTCTCGGCGAGGGACGTTCGCTGGGCGAACACGAGCTGGCGGAGCTGCACGGTCTCAAGACCGGCGCCCTCCTCGCGGCATCGCTCGAGCTGGGGGCGATGGCGTCGGGGGCGGACAGTGCCGTGCTGGATGCCGTCGGCAGCTTCGGCCGCGATCTGGGTCTGGCCTTCCAGGTCATGGACGACGTCCTGGACGCGACCGGCTCGGCCGATGTCCTCGGAAAGCGGCCCTCGGATGCGGAGCAGGACAAGTCCACCTACGTCGCGCTGCTGGGTGTGGAGGGGGCCCGAGCGCGTGGAAGGGAACTTGTTGAACGCGGCGCGGCCGCCCTGGATGCGGTCGGGCTGGCCGCGCCCCGACTGCGCCAGCTTGCCTGCTTTGTGATCGAACGGCGGCGGTGAAGTGGTGAGATTCAAGCGAATCGCCGTATTGGGCCGGGCGGGTACCGATCGCCGGATCGCGGCCGCTTTCCGCAGGGTCGTGGCCGTAGCCGACGAATTCGGCGCATCGGTCGCGGTTGAGCCGGGTATGGCTTCGGTCGTCGAGGGTACGGGCGCGGTAGCGGCGACCTTCACCACGCCCGATGAGCTGCCCGACACCGTCGACCTCGTGATCTCGCTGGGAGGGGACGGGACGCTCCTGCGTGCGGCCCGGTCGGTCTTCGGCCGTGGTGTCCCGGTACTGGGGGTCAACCTGGGGAGCCTGGGGTTCCTCACGTCGGTGTCCGGAGCGGGCGTCGAGGATGGGCTGCGCCGTATCCTGGGTGGCGAATACACCATCGAGGAGCGGCGAACGCTCCACGCCGAAGTGCGTGCACCGGGGGGCAAGGTGCGGAGGAGCTTCGCGGTCCTCAACGACATCGTGGTTCACAAGGCCGGCGCGGCCCAGGTCATCCGTCTCGACCTCTGGGTAGGGCCCGAGGACGACCTGGACGAGATCGGCAGCTTTTCCGGCGACGGGGTGATCCTCGCCACGCCGACCGGGTCCACCGCCTACTCCCTGTCGGCTGGCGGCCCCATCGTCGTGCCCAGGATGAACTGCCTCCTCGTCACGCCGATCCTGCCCCACACGCTCGCAGTGCGCCCCCTCGTCGTGCCCGGTGACGAAGAGATCACGGTCACGGCGATCGACCGGGGCGAGCCCCTCTTCCTCACGGTGGACGGGCAGGAAGGCGGACCCGTCGCGCACAGCGACCGGGTGGTCGTGCGCATGGGTACGGCGGAGGTTCCCCTGGTCAGGCTCCCCGGCCATTCCTTCTTCGCCACGCTGCGGCACAAGTTGGGCTGGGCCGTCCGTCCGCTCGACGGAAGCTGAGGCCCGTTTGCCCATGGCGGCGTCCCGGCCTGGCAGCCAGCGATCCGCCCGGATACCCCCGGCCCTTGAGCGGGCCCGTACAGTCATGGCGGCGCCCATTCAGAGGCCCCACATTCAAGATCCATGTTCGTTGAGCTGAGAATCCGTAACTTTGCAGTCCTCAAGGACTTGTCCGTTTCACTTGAACCAGGACTGAATGTCCTTTCAGGGGAGACGGGGGCCGGGAAGTCCATCGTGGTGGACGCCCTGGAGGTCCTGATGGGCGGCCGGGCGTCTTCCGGTGCCGTGCGCTCCGGGGAGGCGCGTGCGCTGGTGGAGGGCGTGGTGGATGTCGGTGGACTGGACGAAGTCGCGGAGCTGTTGACCGAGCTGGGGCTGGAAGCCGATGACGACCACCTCGTGCTGCGCCGCGAGATCCGCGCCGAGGGCAGGAGCCGCGGTTGGGTCAACGGCTCGCCGGCGACCGCGGGTGTCCTGCGCCGGATCGGCTCGCTGCTGGTCGACATTCACGGCCAGCACGAGCACCAGCGCCTGATGTCCGCCGACTTCCAGCAGGAGGTGCTGGACGCGTTCGGCGGATGCCGGGAACTGGCCGAGGAGGTGGCGTCGGTCTTCCGGCGGGCGAAGGGTCTCATGCGCAGGCTGGCGGCCCTGGAGGATCGGCGGCGCGAACTGGAGAGCCGGGCCGACTTCATCCGCTTCCAGCTCGGCGAGATCGTGGGCGCGAGGATCCTCCCCGGCGAGGACGAGGAGCTGCGGGTCGAGGCGAACCGCCTTGCGAACGCCGATGTGCTGGCGCGGGAGAGCCACGCTCTCCACGAGCTGCTCCACGGCGGTGAGGATGCGGTCACGGACCGCCTTGCCGACGCGCTGACTCGGCTTCGGCGCCTCAGCGAGACCGATCCTTCTCTCGCCCCGCACCTGTCCGTCCTGGAGGACGCCTACCATCAGCTGTCGGACGCGGCGGGCGAACTTGGCGACTACGGCGCAGGCATCGACCACGACCCCGCGCGGCTGGAAGACATTCGCGAACGGCAAGTTCTCCTCCAGCGGCTTCAGCGGAAGTACGGCGCCACCCTCGCCGACGTGATCGAGACCGGCGTGACCTTGCGCCGCGAGCTGGACGAGCTCGAGACGGCCGACCTGGACGCCACCGCCCTGCGTACCGAGTTGGACCGGGCGGAAGCCGCGTGGAGGGGCGCAGCGGAGGAGCTGTCGCGGCGGCGGCGGAAGGCCGCGGACCGGTTGTCCCGTGAAGCGGAGGTCGCATTCCCCGGCATGGGGTTGGAAGGCGGCCGCTTTCAGGTGCACTTCGAGGAGCTGTCCGCACCGGCGGCGAGAGGCCTGGAACGGGTCCGGTTCATGGCCACGATGAACCCGGGCTTCCCGCCCGCTCCGCTCGCGCAGATCGCGTCCGGGGGCGAACTCTCCCGCGTGATGCTGGTGCTGAAGTCGGTGCTCGCCGGAATCGATGACCTGCCCACGCTGGTCTTCGACGAGGTCGACGCCGGAATCGGAGGCGTGGTTGCGGGGAGGGTGGGGGAGCGGCTCGAAGAGGTCGCGCGCGGGCGGCAGGTGCTCGTGGTGACGCATTTGGCGCGAATAGCCGCCCGGGCGGCCAACCACCTTGTGGTGGAGAAGGGCGCCGCGGACGGCACGGTGGTCAGCGGCGTGCGCCGCCTGGATCCGGATGAGCGGGTGCGGGAGATCGCGCGCATGCTCGGGGGCGATCCGGAATCGGTGCCGTCGCTGGACCATGCGCGGGAGTTGCTGGGGTGGGGGAGTGGCGGGGAGAATTCTGTTCGCTGAAATGTCAAGAACGCTTTACAATTTGTAAACTCTAGTTGACAGTGCGCCGTGGAAAGGCGCGCTTTCCTGGTGGGTGCGAACCCCACCCAGCAACTGTCGCTCCGGCTGGTAGCGGCCAGAGCGGTTCATGGAGGTAACGATATGGATTGAAGCACTCTGGAGAGAAGGGCCGCCCTGGGCGGCTCAGCGACCATGCAGGCCGGAACGCGAGTGAACGCCGAGCAGGCCTCGAAACGGTTGATGCGGAAGCCGACCCTCCTGTAATCAGGGGAAGGCCGCCGACCGGCTGGGAAGAGAACGACGAGTGCACCGGCCGGTTTCCGCCGGGGTAGTGGCGCCGGCATGCATGGAAGATGGAAAGCGTAGCAACACGGGAAGCCCTGTCGGTGCCGTGCACGCGGCAACCGGAACCCCGCGAGGGGCAGGCCGGGCCGGCAGGGTGGCGGAGAGGCCCGTAAGACTGAAGACGCGGGGTAATGCCCGTCGAGGAAAGGGGCCTCAGGTGTGGAGGGATGACGGAGGGGCGAAGGCCCGCGGGAGTGGCTTTGCCTATGAACCCCGCATGAAGGGGCGGAGAGTTCCGAAGCATCACATGCGTAAGCGAAGGGGCCGGGCTGACTGATTGGAGGCTCGGTGCTGTCAGGGCGTAAACAGGATTGGCGGCGCGTCGGAGAGGGGCAATCGCGGGTGAAGCCGTGCAGCTTCTGGGAGCCGGGGGCACGCAAAGCCACCGGCACCGCGAGTGACCGGCGATGGCTGGAAGCGGCTCCGAACTGGCGTTCCGTGTGCGAGATGCATGATCCCACTGGAGAGCCGGATGCGGGAGATCCGCACGTCCGGTTCGACGAGTTATGTGGAATTCCACATAACCCACCATATGTTGCGGCCCGGATTATGTGGACGACGGTCCGGGACGTCCTGCCGCGCATGAGAACTCTCCGCAGATCCGCAACATAATATCCTGCACTCAAGTCCTCAGAGGGCGACGAGGAAGGCCATCAGCCCCTTGTTGGCCTTCCTCGGGCGATCCGGCCCGGGCCCGGCGGCATCGCAGAGCGCCATTGCCTTTGCCTTCATCTCGATATCGATCTCGGCGTAGATGTTGGTGGTATCGAGGCTGGCGTGGCCGAGCCAGGCGCGGATCGTGTTCAGGTCGACTCCGGCCTGGAGAAGGTGGCAGGCACTCGTGTGGCGGATCGTGTGAGGTGTGATCCTCCGTGCGGCGAGCGACGGCACGCGGGCGGCACAGCGCTCGACGAGCCGATAGACCCCGAACCGCAGGGTCTTCGCTGCTGGCTGAGGAAGACGGCATCGCCGGCTGCCCGTCCTTGCACGAGCTCTGCGAGCGCAGCTTCGGTCCGCGGCCACAGCGGACACTGCCGATGTTTTCCCCCCTTGCCGTGGATGTTGACGAGCGCGTGCCCGCCAACGCGTCGTCCGACTTGCAGATCGCCCGCGACGAGTTGCGTGGCTTCGGAGACGCGCGCGCCGGTATTGTAGAGGAAAAGGAGGAGGGCGTGTTCGATCCGGCCCCTCGGCGTCCGGCGGTTCGGAACCTCGAGCAGCGTTTTCATCTCGGTCTTGCTGAGCCAGCCGATCGGCTGCGGCGTTGCCTTCTTGGAGGCGATGGCGCGGATACTTGCGCTCCACTCGAGATGTCCGGGGTCGCGGCTGGCGACGAAGCGGGCGAAGGAGCGGATCGCCGACAGGCGCTGGTTGCGGGTCTGCGCGGAGCAGCCGCGGTCATTCTCGATATGGTCGAGGAACTGTCGCACGCGCCGGGCCGTGAGATCGTGCACCGCGAGCCGCTCGACCGGCTTGCGGGTCTTGGCGCGGACGAACGGGAGAAGGAGGGCGAAGGTGTCGCGGTAACTCTTCTGCGTGTTGCGGGCGAGGTTGCGCTCGGTGACGATGTATTCGGCCAGGAAGCGGCGGAGCCAGGGGCCGAGGGTGCTTGGATTACTCATGGTCTCCTCCGTTGACATAGGTGTTGAAGCGGACCGAAGCCTCGTGCAGTAGTTCGGGTGTCATCGACAGGTAGACCCGGGTGCCGTCGAGATCGGCGTGGCCGAGCCAGGTGGAGAGCACCGGCAGCAACCGCTGGACATCGGCGCCCTGCCGGTACCAGGACTCCAGCCGGTGAACGGCCGCGGCATGGCGCAGGGAGTGAAGGCACGGGGCTCGCTGCCGGTCGCAGCTCCTGATTCCGGCCTCCCGGAGTAGCTTGGCGAACGCGGTCTTGACGGTGCTTCTGATCACGGGTGTGCCGTTGCGGTTGGCGAGGAAGGTGGAGGCCGTGCCGTTCGGCAAAGGCCGCTGGGCACGCTTGGCGGCATAGGCCCTCAGCGCATCAGCGAGTTGCGGACAGACGGGAACGAGGCGGGTCTTGTAGAACTTGGTGTTGCGTATCGTCAGCAGTGCATCGTTCAGGTCGACATCGTCGAGCGTGAGGCGCTGTGCCTCGCCCAAACGCAGCCCCGCGCCATATAGAAGCAGGAGCAGCGCCCGCAGGGTGTCGGCATCGAGCCGGAACGCACGCCGCCGGCTGACATCGATGGCGCTGAACAGGCGCTGCAACTCGTTACGGGAGTAGACGTGAGACGCTGTCGGCCGCGGTCGCCTCGGTTCATCATCGCGCGCCGGAAGCGGCGACCGGCTCGCGTAGCCGCGGCTGATCGCGTAGCGGTAGAAGCCGGCCAGGGCGCCGTACTTGTTGGCCCGGTACCGGGTGAGGGATCCGTTACCGGCAAGGAAGCCGAGAACGTCCGCTTCGACGACGGCGTCGCAGCCGATGTTCCCGCCGACATGCTTGCAGAAGCAGTGCAGCACGCTTGCGCTGGAATGGAACTTCGCGCCATGGGTCTGGCGCCAGGCGATATAGTCGGTGATCGCATCCCGGAGAATCATGCCAGGCCCTCCAGGTCGATGTCGGCGACCTCGCGGAGGATGCCGAACTGCACCTTGGCGTATACCGAGGTGGACGAGATGCGGCGATGGCCGAGGTAGTCGCCGACCTCCTTCATCGAGAGGCCGTGGTCGAGTAAGTGCTGCGCGGCAGCGTGGCGCAACGCATGCGGACCGCGACGCTTGCCGGTGATCCCGAGACGATTGAGGCGTCTTCTGACGACGATCGATATCGCGTCCGGGCTCAGCGGGTGGATCGGGGCTTTCACCGTGAGGAACAGCGTCCTCTCAGGCCGTGGGGACGAACATCGGTGAGGTAACGCACGATCGCCTGTCCGACGCCGCGCGAGAGCGGATAGTGATGCGTGCGCCCCGGCTTGGGGCGGCGCACCTGCAACTTCTCCTCCTTCCAGTCCAGGTCGTCGAGCCGCAGGCCGGCGACCTCGCCGCGGCGCAAGCCATAGGCGATCAGCACCAGCAGGATGGCGTGGTCACGAACATCGACCGGATGATCGGTGTCAGAGGTTGCGAGCAGACGCAACACCTCGTCCCGGCTCAACCCCTGTGGGACCGTCTCGCTGGGATGGAACCGCAACGGCATGATCCCGTCGGCCAGCCCCGGCATGCACCACCCCTGGCGTTCGGCGAACCGGAAAAAGGTGCGAAGACGTTGCGCATAACAGTGGATGGTGGTCCGGCTGCACCCCCCGGCCAGCCAGCGTGTGACTGCCTGGTCGATGTCGGTGATCCGGACCGAAGCCAGGGAGACGTTGCGCTCATTGAGTCCATCGAAGAAGCGCTCGACCACCTCCAGGCAACAGCGGATCGTCTCTGCGGACCATCCGCGCTCCTTTCGCATCCACGCCGCAAACACCTCGACCTCGCCAGCGTGGGCGTGTCGCGTCTCGCAAGGTTCTTCGAGCAAGCCCACGAAACGCAGCCATCGTAGCGCGTGCCCGACAAATCTCTGACGTGCACCCGGTCGTGCGGAGCGATGCGACCGGCGCCCGTCGGGACGCGACCAGTGCATCGCCACCGCCTCGATCCGGCGCATGCTGACGCGTGCGGCCTCACGTAAGTCGAGAAGATGAACCAGCCTGGTCTGATGAGCCGCGACCTCGCGCAATGTCCGCCGTCGAGCACCCTCGTGTGCGCAATGCTCGAGATAGCTCAGCCGTTCTGCCAAAAGTGGCGCGGAGCGATAGCGGGCTATGGTGCCGGGATCGATGAACAGGTCCTCGAACATGATCGTGCCTCCCTGTGGGTGGAGACCCGACCATAGCAGACGAATGCGACGTCAGAAAATTATGTTGCGGATATGCGGAGAGTTCTCATGCCCGGCAGGACGTCCCGGACCGTCGTCCACATAATCCGGGCCGCAACATATGGTGGGCAGGGGGTGGAAACGGAGTCCTATCGCGAAAGCGAGCGGGCACCGGTCGGACTGAGCACCGTCGCGAAAGCGAGCGGATCATACGCACCGGACCCTAAGGGCACCGCGCCACCTCCTGACCCTACCTAGCATCGCGCTGGATTCCTGATTGCCAGCCCGTGTCGGATTCTGACCCCCCAAAACCGGGCCCGGATGCGTTTAACTATGTAGCGGCGCATGCCGAGAGACTACTGACGCTCACCGATCAGGTAGACGACGGGGTTCAAGTTGAAGATAACGCGATCAGGATTCAGAGAAACGTTCGCCCTTTTTCTGGACGCGTGTCCCACCCCGAGGGTCCTCCCCTCGCGAAGGCCGCGCTGCACGCGGCTGCGTTTCAGGCCGTGGAGGGGCTCGCGGGACCCCGTTCGTCAAAAGGACGGAACGGAGCAGCGGTCCAGGGGTCGCAGTCTCCGGAGCCCGAGGGATACCTGCGATCCGTGATCGGCGTGGCCCAAAGGGTGAAATGCCGCCCGGCCTATCTTTCCAAAGCGGCTCTCCGTCACGGTTACATGTTCTCGAGGGCGTTGCGCTGGGTCCGTTTCCTTCATGGAATGGCGCTTCTCGCTGAAGGAGATCGCCCGGATACGGTGTTAGGAGCAAATAATATGTCCGGTTTCGTAGCACGTAATCTGTCCGGTTCAGAACAGTCACCGAGGAGGCTGGATGAACCGGGCGGAGATGCTGCGAGAGATACGGATGGCGAGGTTCGAAGAGATCTATGATCGATGGCGCCGAAAACGGGTCACGCAAGCGTGGGCGGCGAGCGTGCCGGGAGTGAGCAAATAATATGTCCGGTTTCGTAGCACGTAATCTGTCCGGTTCAGAACAGTCACCGAGGAGGCGGACCGGACGTTCCGGCGCTGGGTGGCCCGCTACGAGGCGGGCGGGCTGGCGGCCCTGAAGGACAAGCGGGTGGCGGGGCCGTCTCCCCGGCGGGCGTCGCCGGAGGAGGTGGCGGCGCTGGAGGCGCTGTACCGGGACGGCTGTGCGGGGTGGAACGTGCTTCACTTCTACCACGAGGTCTACGCGGGCGAGCACGGCGGGGCGCGGTCGTACACCTGGGTGAAGAGCCGCCTTCAGGAGGCGGGCCTGGTGAGGAAGGGGCGCAGGAAGGGTGCGCACCGGCTCAGGCGGGAGCGCAAGCCGGCGGAGGGGATGATGCTCCACCAGGACGCCTCGACGCACGAATGGGCTCCCGGCCAGGGGTGGGACCTGGTCGTGACGATGGACGACGCGACAAGCGGGGTGTACTCGGGGTTCTTCGTCGAGGAGGAGGGAACGTGGTCGAGCCTTCGGGGCGTCGCGGAGACGGTGAAGGTGCAGGGGCTCTTCGACAGCCTGTACACGGACCGGGGCTCGCACTACTGGCACACGCCGGAGGCGGGCGGGAAGGTGGACAAGGACAAGCCGACCCAGTTCGGCCGGGCGATGGGCGAGCTCGGGATCGAGATGATCGCCGCGTACTCGCCGCAGGCGCGGGGCCGGAGCGAGCGGCTGTTCGGGACGCTTCAGGGGCGCCTGCCGCAGGAGCTGGCGCGGGCGGGGATCACCGACATGGACGAGGCCAACGAGTTCCTGAAGGACTTCTGGCCGCGGTTCAACGCGGCATTTGCGGTGGAGGCGAGGGAGGCGAAGCGCGCGTTCACCCGGTTGCTGCCGCGGATGAAGGCCAAGCTGCCCGACATCCTCTGCCTGAAGGAGACACGGACGGTTGGCAACGACAACTGCGTGACCTACAAGGGCAAGACGCTGCAGATCCCGCCTCAGCCGCACCGGTACACCTACGTGCGAGCCAAGGTCAAGGTCCACGAATACGAGGACGGCGGCATGGCCGTCTTCCACGGCATCCGGGGCTCGGGCGCTACGATGCGAACGGCAGGTTGCTGGACACCCTCAGCGGGTCGGAGGTGGCAGCGTGAGGCGGTACCGCCGCCCCCCTCGGCTCGCTCCGCTCGCCTCGGAGGGCGGCGGTATGGAAAAGCGGACACTTCATGTGCTACAGAAACCGGACATTTCATTTGCTACCGACAGAGATCGCCCGGATACGGTGGCCTGGCGGCTTGGATTCAACGATGTTGCCGGTTGGAGCCGGTTCACCAAGAGGCTCGTCGGCAGGAGTCCGCGTCAGTTGCCAGTCATTCCGTTCGAGTTCTGGGTGCGAAAGGCGATTGACGACGTGTTTTTCGGGGTTCCGGCATCTGGTTTCCTGCCGACGGCGCAAGAACGGGGGCGAGAGGACAAGTAGACGGCATGGGAGGACATAGGAGGTGGGCGGCCACAGTCTCTATCTTGCGTTGGACCGGTGGGAGATGCCCGCCGGGATTCCGCATGAAGGGAGAGAAGATCCATGAAAGCAACGTTAGGCTGGGTACTCGTGACCGTAACAATGGCCGTCACCGTTCCACCGATGGCTCAGGCCCAGGTCAACGTCCCGGCGGAGTCAGAGGTCGCCACCGCTGTCGCGCCGGAGCCAGAGCTTGCCACCGCCGTCGCACCAACCAACGATGCGGGACCCCCTGGCGCGCAAGGGTGCGCAGAGGGCGAGACTCCGTCATCTGGCTGCCCCGCTGGAGTATGGGGACACCGCCACGGCTACCAGGGAGACTACGGCGGCGGAATCGGAGTCACGTGGTGCAGGTATACAAGCTCATTTACCGTCACCATCGGTTTCTCGTTCCCGGTAGTGTATACAGCGACGGCCACCATGTGCGTTTACAGCGGGTGTGGGCTCGAAATCACAGAAGAGGAAGCAAACACAGGTGAGTAACACTAAGACGCGCACTATAGTGACCCCGGCGGACCTCTTCCTGGCAGCATTGGCTCTTTTCTCCGCGGCCGGCGCAGACGCTCAGCAGCGCCTTCAGATCGACCATTCGTCCGGTCGCGAGATCGTTGGGGAGTGGGACTTCGGGTTTCGGGAGATTGCGGCGATCGACCATCAGAAAGGGCTGATTTACGTCGTTGACGCCAGTGAGCCGCTCGGCGTGATGGCCTTCTCGCTCGATGACGGAGCCTTGGTCGGGGTTTATGGCGGAACCGAAGGCGAGGGACCCGGCGAGTTGCAGCACATGGTCGCGGTGGCCGCCGCATCTGACGGAGTGCTCGTGTCTGACCACGCGAGGGTGAATCACTGGAGCTTGGCCGGCGACTTAGCGGGAGTATGGAGGCCAGGACCGTCGATACCGAGCATTTGCAATCTGATGGACGAGCCCACAGTGCCATTGCAAGGAGGTGTGCTCAGGCGCAACGCAGATGGGACGGATGTTGTTCTTGGCACGGTGAAAGATCGAAACATAGTCGTCGGCGAGAACATGTCGGCTGCGATTGCGGCTGCTCGTCTCTTCATGGCTTCCCATATGGCCTGCATCGGCGACGTGGCATACGTTCTCGACGAACACCTCACCGGTTATTCGTTGGACGGGCGAACGTTCGCAGTTCCGATTCCTGCCGAACTGGCCGAACGTAGTCAGCAAATACGCGGAGCGGTTCGGAACAGCCAGGGCGGTGGGTTTCGGTACCCATATACTGGGTTGTTTGACGATGGCAACGGGAATCTGGTCGTCACCCTCTGGCCGTCGGATGTCGCCGGGGCGGTCATCGCGCCCGAGACTGGCTGTCATTCGATCTTGCTGGACACAGAACCGCAGCGTGCGTCTCGCCGTTTGGCTGGGATCTACCGTGACAGTGTGGTCGTATTTGGCAACCAGACGGACGTTCAGATGATCGATGGCAAGCGCACGACGGTTAGCTACGCGGGCGAAGCGTTCATGATCGCGCTTCGCCCGCTGCGGCCCGCGGGCGGGGAGCCATGCCCGGCGCCATGAACGCACTTGGACCGGGGCGGAAGTCGCGTGGCGCTCCGCCGCATGGCCTCCCAGGGCAGGGCAACCCACTTCTGCTGGTGGAGAAACGGGGCCACGGACGGACCGGCGGTACGGAACGGAGCAGCAGTCCGGAGAGGGCAGTCTCCGGAGCCCGAGCGATACCTGCGTTCCGTGATGTCCGTGTCTGGTCATCGAGTTCTAGCCAGCATGCGCTGGCTGCTCTCTCGAAGTGTGGTCGGGCTGGCGGTCATAGTCGCCAGTCCGACCACAGGGACACACCTGCTCTCGGCTGCCCAGCCAGGCCCGATGCTGATCCTGGAGGATAGTGTTGTACTGCGAGAGACGGACGATCACTACATAGGACAGCCGATCAGCCTGATCCGCGCGGAAGACGGCTCTTTTCTCGTAGCGGACGGTTTCTCGAACAGCGTCCTGCACTTCGATTCTCGCGGTCGCTTCCAGAGAGTGTTCGGCCGGAAAGGCCGCGGCCCCGGAGAGTTCAGGTTCGTCAGTTCCGCGGGGTTTGTGGCGGGCGATCTGGTCGGCTTCGGAGACGACCATGCGTTCGAATTGGAGTTGTTTGAACTGGGTAGCGGAAAGCACATCGGGGCAGCGAAGATGTCGCCAAGCACTTTGGTGGACGACTATGCGGTGCGAGGAGATACCCTTTGGTTCGCGGGGATCAACACGGAGAGTTGGAAATCCATCGGACTCGCCGCGCTGGACGATTTAGTCGACGCGGCCTCCTCTGGAGGCGGAGATGGTTCCGTCCTCGCGTCGACTCTTGTGGTTGTACCTCGCCCCTACGCCGAGAACGAAGAGGTCATGGGTTTGCTCGGCAAGGTCTCCCTGGACGTGCATGAGCGTGGCCTGGTCGTCGGCTTCGCCGCGTCGCCCTACGTGCTGAGCACCAGCCATTCCGGTGTGGTCCAGGACACAGCCTCAATCCCCGTTGCGAGACGCAGGGGGCTTCCGGAAGAAGACGAGCTGCTCGCCCTCGAACCTGGACCGGGAGTCACCGATATCTTTGGGTCGGTTTCCCTCCTGTTGAAGGTGTCGCGTGACTCGATGGGATTCGTTCACACCGTTCACCAGGAGAGCGAGTACGATCCCGAGGCCCGCCAGATGCGGGGGACATTCTTTGTGTCGAGCATGAGCGAGAATGGCGGGCAACTCTGCCCTGACACCTTGATCCCCACGTCTGATGCGGGGCTGCCGGAGCTGACGCTGGATGCGGATCGGCTCTATGTGTTGGACCAGCGACTTGCTGGCAGCGGAATACGCACTGTGATACGCACGTTCAGGATCGATCCCGTGAATTGCACGGGCGAGGTCGTCGGAAAATAGCCCCCCATGCGTCGAACGCCGCCCGCCAGAATGCTCTTAGCCCCCCCACACCTCCAGGAAGAAGCGGAATCCGGCTTCCAGCGACCGCGCGTTCGGCACGTTCCCGCCGCTGCCCCCGACCACCTCCCGGAACACGACCCGGATCTCCAGCGGCCTGCCCCGGATTCCGTCGCGGACCGACGCCGCGCGGTTGTAGAACAGGCCGAGCATCACGCGGCTGGACGACGCCCCGCTCTCCGGGACCAGGATCTCGGGGTCCGGCATGACACGGGATCCGGGCAGTCCGGTCCTCCCACCCGAGGCACCCCCCCCTCCTGCATCCGCCCCCGCGGCGACCGTTTCCGTCACCTCGGGGACCGCCATCGCGAAGGCGTCCTGTCCCTTGCGGACGTAGCGGTACCCGGCCAGCAGGCGAATCGCCTCCGCCACCTGGAACCACGGTGACAGCTCCAGGAACTGGTAGTCGCCCGGGTCCCAGTCGAGCCGGAGCTGGGAGTGCAGGGGGGTGAAGGTGATGTCGGGGTCGAAGACGCGGCGCTCGGTGGTCCCCTTCATCTGGACGCCGTAGCGGATATCGGCCCACAGGCCCAGGCGGCCTCCCCAGCGTCCGTTCATCCACCCCCGCACCTCCACGTCCGGCTGGGCGTCACCCGTTCCCATGTCGAGGAAGTTCGCCGGATCGTCCTGCGCTCCGGTGGGTAGCCGCACAACCGCGCCGGCTCCGGCGACGACATGATGTGCGCCGTCCGGCGTCCCGGATTCCAGCACTTGCCCGTCGATCCGCACCTCAATGTCGCCCAGCGCCCAGAGGGGTTTCCAATTGTCCAGGGGATGGGTCGCGGCGATACCGAAGACGGGGTCGGTGATCAGGCTGTGGAATTCCTCGGTGGTCAGGGGAACGTCGGCCAGAGGCACGGCGGCCGGCATTCCCGTCACCCCGGCGGCCTGAAACGCCTCGGCCAGCATGGCGAGGCGCGCCTGCAGCGCCTGCCCCGCCGGAGACCAGCCGATGGGTGCGAACATGCTCCCGTAGATCGCCGAGAGGGCGGTCTGGAAGGTCCGTGCGTCCGCGAGCAGCGCCGTCGCGTCCTGGCACTCGGACGACGATGGACCGGTCAGGCAGGTCCGTGCGCGAAAGGCGTCGTACGCGCTGACGGAACCCTGAAGGCCGGACAGGAACCCCGACACCACGCCCGCGTCGGCCAAGCCTGGGCTGAAGCCCGTATTGGCACCCGCGGAATCGGCGGCGAAGGTGAACGAGAACTCGGTCTCGCGCTGCACGAAGGGGACCACGGCGCCCACGGTCAGCCAGTCGAATACACCTGCATCGAGCGAGAGCGGCACGCGGACCGAACTCTTTTCCATGACGGAGGCCATGGACCCGAGGCTCATGGTGAACGCTTCGCCCGACGCGCTCCGCACCGCGTCCTGCAGGCCTCTCATCATGGGGAAGATGTCGGCGCCGGCGGGGCCGCTGAAGGCGTCGTTCAGCTGCTCCAGGCCTCCGGTCGACGAGGCTCCCTCGGTCCACATGCCGTAGCGCGACGAGAAGGAAGAATAGTCCCCGCGGAGACCCAGGCGGATCTTCCCCCGTGGGACCAGGGGCGAAAAGGGCTCCTGGGCACTCGCGAGGGCGGGCGCGAAAAGAACGCAGAGGAGGGTGGCGATCAGGGAAGAGGTACGGTACACGGACTATCCGGGTGGGTGTTGGCCCGGCGAAACCGGGCTGCGACTCCGCGAACGGTCGTCGCGAAGACAAGATAATGCCGACGGCCCGGCGGGCGAACGGATACGGGCGGGCGGCCACGCTTGACACCGCACGAAGCCGGGCCTAGCGTTGTACTCCCGTTCGACCGAACCGGGCTCCGGGAAGTGCTCCACCGAAGGTCGTTTTGCCGCCGAACAGGTGATTGACATGCGGGAATAGCTCAGTTGGTAGAGCACCACCTTGCCAAGGTGGGGGTCGCCGGTTCGAGTCCGGTTTCCCGCTCTGATGCTCGAGGGGGCGACGGCGGTTGCCGGACGCCCCCTTCGTGTCGGCGCCGTAGCCAAGTGGTAAGGCAGAGGTCTGCAAAACCTCCATTCGGCGGTTCGAATCCGCCCGGCGCCTCTCGTCCGACCTGCCACGCTGCCCCCCGGCCGCGCTCGGGCCGGCACGCCGCGGCTGTCGGCTAGGGAATCAGCCGCCGCGGCCGGGGTCTAAGCAGGAACACCCCCTCGTACATGCTCGTCACGACTACCGCGCCGCTGTCGAAGAACGGGTAGGCGGTCCACGCGCCGACGAAGCCGGGCGGGTCCCCCTCGTACGGCGTGGTGTCGAACCAGGCGATTTCCCGGGGCGCTTCCGGATCGCTGATGTCGAAGAGGCGGAAGCCGGCCTGGTAGTTGGCCTGGTACATCCGGTCGCCCTTGACGTACAGGTTGTGGTCGGTAGCGCCTGAGGGACCGTCCACGCTCCCCACGAGGATGGGGTCGTCCAGCTCGGCCACGTCGAAGATGAAGGTGCGCGTCGCCGGTGCCGTGCCGACCAGTTCGTCGAGTTCGTCGTCGAGGTAGTAGTACCGGTGGTCGTCGGTGAGCCAGCCCTGGTGGACGTACGCCAGGCCGGGGTAGGTGGCGGTGCCGACGGGGGCGGGCGCGGCCTTGTCGGTCACGTCGATGATCCTGAGCGCGGTCTCGTTGGACGCGAAGCAGAGCTGCCGCCCCTGGAAGCGGTCGTCCGGACCGCGGTACACGACGCACTGGGCGTCGTGGGTGCGCCCCGGATGGATGAGCCCCTCGGTGTCGGTGAAGCAGCCCGCGAAGACGGGTGACTTCGGGTCGCGCACGTCCACCATGTGGAGGCCGCCGCCGCACGTCTCGCCGCCCCCGCTCGCGCCCACCGGAAAGGCGAAGCCGCTCTCCGGGTCCAGCACCAGGTTGTGAGCGCTGGCGATTCCATCGTAGACGGCGTCCGGCTGGAACTCCGCCGGGTCGGGGCCCGTGTCCCGGACGCGGGTGAGGTCGAAGACGACGAGGCCGTGATCGCCGGCCCCGTCACCCGTGAAGAAAAGGTGGTCGGCGTAGACCTTCAGGTCGCGCGCGCCGCTGGGGTTGGCCGGGACCACCCCGACGTAGCGAGGGGAAGCCGGGTCGGTGACGTCGATGATGGCCGCGCCGCCGGTCCTGCCGACCAGCGCGTACTCCCGACCCGTGTCGGGGTCGGTCCATCCCCAGACGTCGCTCACGCGCTCGCCGGGTGCGCCGCCGAGGGCGGAGGTGGGCAGGAATGCGAGGAGGTCGACGCCGTCGCACGAGAATCCCGCCGCGTCGCCGCCGTCGCAGCGCACCTCGCCGCTGGTGACGGCTTCGGGACCGCCGCCGGGACGGAGTGGCTCGCCTGCCGGCGACCAGGATCCGTCAGGCTCCCGGGTGAAGACCATCGCCGCGCCCGCGCCTCCGTCGGCCCCCGGCGCGCCCACGGCGGCGACGGTCGGGCCGAGCGCGATGGCCGTGCCGAGTGCGGCGCCCGGGCCGTAGTCCCCAGCCGGCAGCGGCGCTGGCTCCCAGCGCCCGTCGCCCGAGACGAACCGGTAGACGCGTCCGGAACCCGCCGCGGCCGCAGGGGCACCGATCCACAACTCGTCGCCGTGCGTCACAACGGTCGTGCCGAAGCCACGGTCATCGGCGGGAGCCTCCGACGGGGGCGGGCTCAGGACCTGGTCCTCCTCCCATTCACCGCCGGGGTCCCTGCGGAAGGAGTACACGAGACCTCCACCGGCGCGCGCTCCAGGGGCACCGACGACCAACCGATCCGCCTCGAGTGCCATTGCGGCTCCAAAGCGCGCGCCCGCGTCCAGCGAATCGGGACGAACCGTCGCCTGCGGGCTCCATGTATCGCCGGTCCGGGTGAAGACCGACACCGCACCGACGCCTTCCTGCCCGGGGTCGGACGCGAGGAGCTCATTGTCGCGGAACGCCAGCGCCGTTCCGAATTGGTCGCGGTCGCCCGGTACGTTGATCATGATCCGGAGCTCCCATCCCCGCTCCGCGTGCCTCTCGAAGATGTGGACGCCGGGAGGTGACGTCCCGTTCCGTGCTACCGAGAAGGCCACCCGGTCCCCGTCCACGGTCACAACCCGGAGGGAGGGCTGAAGGATCCTCATGATTCCCGAGAAGTCCACCGCCGCACCCCCGGGGCCGCCCTGTGCGCGTTCCGCCGCGCGCATCAACACCGTCGAATCGTTGTTCTCCAGGCTCGCTTCATGCACCCACTCGCCGTTCCCGTTGTCGCGAAACAGGTACGCCCCGGTCTCCACCTCCGGGTCTCCCGACCCCACCACCAGCCGCCCGTCCCGCCACTCCATCGACGGCGACAACCTGGACCCGCTCGCGGCGGTTCCCGGCGGCGACAGCGTCCCTGCGAGAACCCATGCGCCCGTCGCGGACCTCTCGAAGCGGTAGAGCGCGGCGGGCCCCCGCGCGGCCCCCGGCTTGCCGATGATCACGGTCTCGCCCGCCACGGCGACCATGCCGCCGAAGTCGTCCTGGGCCGCAACGGGGGAGGCTGTCGCGCCCACCACGCCGGCCGTCGCGGCAACCGCCATGCGGAGGACTCCGGCTCGCCCGGTCAGGCGGGGACCTTGCCGCTCTCGGTGCTTTGCGGGGATTTCACCACAGGCAGCGAATTCGCCTTGCATGTGGACGCCGGTGCGTCCCGGCCGGCAACAGGTCACCTTGAACATGCGTATCTCCCGGTCTTAGGCTGAAGAAGCAAACTGAAGCTACCTTCCACGCCCGGCAATTGCAGAATGGCCCATATACGATACACGTCCCCCGCGGAAGCGGGTTCGGAACTGGCAGAGCTCTACGCGCGCTACGCCGACCGGGAGGGGAACCTCGACAACATCCTCTGGATACATTCCCTCAACCCACCGTCGATGGAGCACCACTACGACCTCTATCGCCACCTCATGGCCGGCCCTTCGCCGCTGTCACGGCTGCAGCGCGAGATGATCGCGGTCGTCGTGTCGGCCGAGAACGACTGCTTCTATTGAATCAACCACCACGGAGCGGGCCTCCGTCGTCTGACCGGCACCGCCGACCTGGCGAATGCGCTCGCCAGAGGCCGGCGGCCGGACTCGCTCGCCGAAAGGGACATGACCATGCTCGACTACGCCGTAAAGCTGACCCGGGATCCGGGCGGAATGACCGCGGGCGATGTGGATGCGCTGCGGGAGGCCGGCTTCGGCGACCGGGCGGTCCTCGACATCTGCCAGGTGGTGTCCTACTACAACTACGTCAATCGGCTGGCCGACGGCCTCGGAGTCGAACTGGAGGAGCAGTGGACCGGGGCGGACCACACCCTGACCCGGGACGAATTCGACGCGCTGCGGGGCGCGACCCCGTGATCACGATCGACGGGAACGGGCTCACGCTCGCGCAGATCGAGGCGGTGGCTCGCGGCGGCGCCCGGGTGCGTCTGCACGGGGACGCCGCGGCACGGATACGGCGCTCGCGTGCCCTCCTCGACCGCCTCCTCGAGGGGGATGCCCCCGTGTACGGTGTGAACACCGGCTTTGGGCGGCTTGCCGACGTGCGCATCTCGCGTGACGACCAGCTCGCCCTCCAGCGCAACCTGGTGAGAAGCCACTCGGCAGGGACCGGCCGCCCCCTTCCGGTCGCGGAAGTCCGCGCGATCGTGCTTCTCCGGGCCAACACCCTGGCCCGGGGCCAGTCCGGGTGCCGCCTGGTCGTGGTCGAGCGCCTGCTGGACCTGCTCAACCATGCCGTCCACCCCGTCGTCCCCGAGATCGGGTCCGTGGGAGCGAGCGGTGACCTGGCCCCGCTCGCCCACGTCGCGCTCGGGCTGACGGGAGAGGGCAGGGCCGTGGCCCACGGCAGGGAGGGCGACGCCGGGGAGCTCATGGCAGCGGCGGGGATCACCCCGCTGCAGCTTGCCGAGAAGGAGGGCCTGGCGCTGGTCAACGGCACCCAGGCCACCACCGGGATCGGCGTCCTGGCAGTTCGCCGCTTCGGCCGCGCACTCGACACCGCCGACGTGGCCGGCGCCATGTCGCTGGAAGGGCTGCGCGGGTCGCCCGGTCCCTTCCGCGCCGAGATCCACAACGCGCGACCCCACCCCGGCCAGATCGCCAGCGCGCGGCGCCTGAGGGCGTTGCTGGAAGGCTCGGAGATCCGCGAGTCGCACAGGGAAGGGGACACGCGCGTCCAGGATCCCTACTCGCTCCGCTGCATGCCGCAGGTCCACGGCGCCGCCCGGGAGGCGCACGGGTACGCAAGCCGCATCCTCACCACGGAAGCGAATTCAACCACCGACAACCCGCTTGTTCTGGCGGACGGGGGAGCCGACGGCGATGTCGGCACGGATCCGACCGGCGGCCTGGTCGTGAGCGGCGGCAATTTCCACTCACAGATCGTCGCGCAGTGCCTGGATCTCGTCGCCATCGCGGCGGCCGACCTGGCCTCGATCTCCGAACGGCGGATCGACCGGCTCCTCAACCCCGACCTTTCCGGCCTGCCCGCCTTCCTGACCCCCGACCCCGGAATCCGCTCCGGCTTCATGATCACCCAGGTTGTCGCGGCCGACGCCCTCTCCGAGATGCGCGTCCTCGCCACCCCCGCCAGCTCGGATTCCGTTCCCACGTGTGCCTCCCAGGAGGACCACGTCTCCATGGGGATGGCGGCGGCGAGGAAGCTGCGCCGGAGCGTCGAGCTGCTGGAAATCGTTCTGGCGGTCGAGATTCTGTGCGCCGCACAGGCCGTGGAGTTCCACCGGCCGCTGCTCGCCGGGCAGGGCGTGGAGCGAGCGCTCAAGACCGTGCGCGACCGCATAGCCCGCCTCGATGAGGACCGGATCCTCGGGGGCGACATTGAGACTGCTCGTGAGTTGGTGGGCGCGGGTGCCTTTGCGGAGCCCGACCCGGCCTCTGCGCAATACGACGCCTCCTCGCCCGCTGACGAGCCTCGATAGGGACGACCCGACATGGAACCGACCACGACGCGTTACGCCGCCGCGAATCCCGCAGCTGCACCCGGTCCCCGAACCGTCCACGCGCCGCGCGGCAACACGCTCAGGTGCAAGGGCTGGACCCAGGAAGCCGCGCTACGCATGCTCATGAACAACCTGGATCCGGCGGTTGCCGAGAAGCCGGACGAGCTGGTGGTCTACGGCGGCACAGGTCGCGCCGCCCGGAGCTGGGCCGCCTTCGACGCCATTGTCTCGGCCCTGGAGCAGCTGGAAGACGACGAGACCCTCCTGGTTCAGTCCGGCAAGCCCGTCGGGGTCTTCCGCACCCACCGGCATGCCCCGCGCGTGTTGATCGCCAACTCGAATCTGGTCGGCCGCTGGGCCACCTGGGAGCACTTTCACGAGTTGGAGCGCCAGGGGCTCATGATGTACGGTCAGATGACCGCGGGCTCGTGGATCTACATCGGGACGCAGGGGATACTCCAAGGCACCTACGAGACCTTCGGCGCCATGGCGCGGAGGCACTTCGGGGGGTCGCTCGAGGGCCGCTGGATCCTCACCGGCGGCATGGGCGGGATGGGCGGCGCGCAGCCCCTGGCGGCCACGATGAACGGCGCGGCAATTCTGGTGGTCGAGGTCGACCCCGAGCGGATCCGGCGCCGGATCGAGACGCGTTACTGCGACCGCATGACCGACGACCTGGGCGAGGCCCTGGCGTGGCTGCGCGAGGCGACCGAAGCGGGGCAGGCGGTCTCGGTGGGGCTTGTGGGGAATTGCGCCGATGTGCTTCCAGAGCTGAACCGGCGCGGGATCACCCCTGACATCGTGACCGACCAGACCTCGGCCCACGACCCCGTGGACGGTTACGTGCCTTGCGGTTTTTCGATCGATGAAGCATCCGTCTTGCGAAATCGCGATCGAACCGAATATCGCGTACACGCAATGGCGTCGATCCGCAGACACTGCGAAGCCATCGTGGAGATGGCCAGGCGGGGCGCGATCGCTGTCGACTATGGCAACAACCTGCGCGGCTACGCCTGCGAGGCCGGCTTCGAGGACGCGTTCTCGTATCCGGGCTTCGTCCCGGCCTATGTGCGCCCCCTCTTCTGCCTCGGCAAGGGTCCGTTCCGGTGGGTCGCGCTGTCGGGCGATTCGGCCGACATCCACCGCACCGACGACCTGGTGCTGGAGATGTTCCCGGAAGACGAGCACCTGTGTCGCTGGATCCGCATGGCCCGCGAGCAGGTCGCCTTTCAGGGGCTCCCGGCGCGGATCTGCTGGCTGGGTCAGGGGGAGAGGGCGCGCTTCGGCGTCGCCATGAACGACCTTGTCGCCAGCGGCGAGATCAGCGCCCCCATCGTGATCGGGCGCGACCACCTGGACACGGGGTCGGTGGCGTCGCCGTACCGCGAGACGGAGGGGATGAAGGACGGGACCGACGCGGTGGCCGACTGGCCGGTCTTGAACGCCCTGCTGAACACCGCCTCGGGAGCGAGCTGGGTGTCGTTCCACCACGGGGGCGGTGTGGGGATCGGGGACTCACTGCACGCGGGTCAGGTGCTCGTGGCCGACGGGACGCCGGAGATGCGCACCCGGATCGAGCGCGTGCTGACGAACGATCCCGGGTTGGGGGTGGCCAGGCACGCGGACGCGGGGTACGAGGAGGCGCTGACGACGGCGCGGGAGAAGGGGATCGATATCCCGATGGGGTGAGGGTGGGTGCGGCGCCCGGCCTCACAGCCTCCTCCCCAGTCCCTTCACGGCTTCCACAAACGCACGCGCTACCTCCTCCTCACGCCTGTGACGCCCCTCCCTCACAACCCATTCCCCCCCGACCATCACGTCCCTGACCGGGTTGTCCGTCCCGGAGAAGACCCACGAGTCAAGCACGGCGGGGCCGCAGCGCCCCACCAGTGCGGGGTGCTCGGCGTCCAGGACCACCAGGTCGGCCCGGCTGCCTGACTCCACCTTTCCACCCTCCCACGCCAGCGCCCGGCACCCGCCGCCCCACGCGTGCATCAGAAGCGCACCCCCGGCACCGGACAATGCCCCGGCGTCGGCTGTGGAGGTGCCCGTGGCGGCAGCGCTCCGCGCATCGCCAACCCTTCCCAGCACCGACCTGGTCCCGGACACCAGTCGCTGCCCGTAGTCCAACAGGCGCAACTCTTCCACCGGGCTCCGCGACACATGACTATCGGTCCCGATCCCAAACCTTCCCCCGAGTGCCGTGAACGTCCCGACGGGAAACAGCCCGTCCCCCAGGTTCGCTTCGGTTGTGGGGCACAACCCCACCACCGCTCCCCGGCGCGCCACCCTGGCCATCTCGGCATCGCTAACGTTCGTGGCATGAACCAGGCACCATCGCTCGTCGACGGGCGCGTGATCCAGCAGCCACTCGACCGGCCGCGCTCCGCGATGGGTCAGACAGTCCCGCACCTCCTTCTCCTGCTCGGCGACGTGGATATGCACCGGCGCTCCTCCAGCCGCTCTCGGCGTCGGCGGTGCGCCGGCGCTCCCAGCGTCCGTCCCCTCCACGCCGGACACGAATTCGCTCAACCGCCCGAGCGACTCGCGCGGGACCGCCCGCAGGCTGTGAAGCGCCCAGCCCAACTGAACGGCGGACGCGGACGGGTTTGCGCGCGCCGAGCCCACGGGCCCCGACACCTCCCCGCCAAGCGCCTCGTGCAGCCGCGCCGCCCCCCCCGGATCCATCCGGAAGCGCCGCTGGCTCCCCGCCAACGGCTCGCCACCGAAGCCGCCCGCCTCATACACCACGGGCATGTGTACCAGGCCGATCCCCGTTGCACGCGCTGCGGCAATGATCCTTCGGCTCATCTCGGCCGGATCGTCGTAGGCGCCTCCGTCCGGCGCATGGTGCAGATAGTGGAACTCGCCGACACAGGTGAAGCCCGCCTTGAGCATCTCGACGTGGAGTTGGGCCGTGATCGCCTCCACATCGTCCGGGGTCAGCTGGCGGAGGAACGCGTACATCACCTCGCGCCAGCTCCAGAACGAATCCGGCCCGCCCCCCTCCGTGAGCCCCGCCAGAGCGCGCTGGAACGAGTGGCTGTGGACGTTGGGAACCCCGGGAACCGTCCATCCCGCCACCGTCTCGCACCCGCCGCTCCCGCCACCCGGCTCCACCGACACGATCCGGCCGCGCTCGTCCACCTCGACCACGGCGTCGTGCTGCCAGCGGTCCTCGACCAGGAGCCGTTCGAAGTGGAATTTGCGGTGCGGGTGGGCCCGTTGCGGCATGGACTTTCTCGCGGACGGATTGCGAAGCGGCGCGGATCGATGCATCAATCTGGCTGCAATTCTCCAATTTCGCTCCAACCCCACGGCTGCGCGAACGACACCATGCCCCAAACCCACTGGGACCGAATCTGGACCGGCGTAAACCTCGCGACCATGACAGACCCGTCGCTCGGCATCATCGAGGACGGGGCGATCGCGAGCGCCGGCGGGCGCATCGCGTGGGTGGGGCGAGAGGCCGACCTGCCCGCGGGCGGGAAGCAGACGGCGGGGGAGACTATCCGCTGCGGTGGCGCCTGGCTCACCCCGGGGCTGATCGACTGCCACACGCACATTGTCTACGGAGGCGACCGCACAGGCGACTTCCGCCGCCGGCTCCGGGGAGAGTCGTACGGCGACATCGCCAGGGCGGGCGGGGGCATCATGTCGACGGTTCGCGCCACCCGCGACGCCTCCAACGAGGAGCTGACCGCGCGCGCCGCGGCCCGGGGAGCGGAGCTGACGGCCTGGGGCGTCACCACGATCGAGGTCAAATCCGGCTACGGCCTCGACCTGGCAACCGAGCTCCGAACGCTGGAAATCGCCGCCGGGCTGGCCGACCACCTCCCGGTGGATATCTCGCCCACGCTGCTTGCCGCCCACACCATCCCGCCCGAGTACGCGGGGCGGCGCAACGACTACGTCCAGCTGGTCATCGACGAGATCATCCCCGCGGCGCTGGAGCAGGGCCGCGCGACGGCCGTCGACGTCTTCTGCGAGGACATCGCCTTCACGCCGGCCGAGACGCGCGCGATCCTCGAAGCCGGGATCGGGGCGGGGCTGCACGGCCGCCTCCACGCGGACCAGCTCTCGGACCTGGGCGGGGGCGCGTTGGCCGCCGCCGCGGGAGCCCGCTCGGCAGACCACTTGGAATACCTGTCGCGGGACGGGGTCCAGGCCATGGCTTCAGCGGGGGTGTGCGCGGTCCTCCTCCCCGGCGCAGCCTACACCCTGGGGGCGGACCGCAGGCCGCCCGTCAGCACCCTGCGGCGGGCCGGCGTGACGATGGCCCTCGCCAGCGACGCCAATCCCGGATCATCGCCGATCACCAACGTGGGCGTGATCCTCAACCTGGCTTGCATCCTCTTCGGACTCACGCCGGAGGAGGCCCTGCTCGGCTTCACCTCCGCCGCGGCCAGGGTCCTCGGCCTGGAAGCGGACCGGGGCACCCTCGAGCCCGGGATGCGCGCCGACCTGGCCCTCTGGGATGTGCGTGACCTGGCGGAGCTGTGCTACTGGGTAGGCGCCAGCCCCTTGCTGTCACTCGTCAAGGATGGGATACCGGAGGGCTCAGCCTCCCCGCCTGCGCGGGGGGCTGCGCTTCGCCGGGGCCTTGGCACCTCCTGGGCGGCGAGGTGCGGGGCGTACCTTCGGCGGTGAGCGCCTGGGCGGCGATGCGCGCACCTTTGGCGGCGAGCGCTTGGGTGGTGCCGAGCGTGCTGTCGGCGGAAAGCGCCTGGGCGGTGCAGAGCGCACCTGCGGCGTTGGCCGCCGCGATGGTGCCGGACGCGCGCCGGGTTGCGAGCGCCTTGGCGTCGTCGGCCGCGCGATCGGCTTCCTGCGAGGCGGCGCTGTCCGCACCATCGGCTGCCGCCTCGGCGTGACCGATCCCGCGCGGGGGGCAGCTACGGGACGCTTCCGCACCTTGGGCGGCGCGGTGCGTACCGGCGATGGCCTGCTTGTGCGCAAGGGTGGCCTGCGTGTTGCCGGACGAGGGTTCGCGATCCTGGTGGCCGGACGAACCGCCCCCGTGTTCCCCTGACCCCGCGGACGGGCCGTTCGCGGGGTGTCCCGGACCCCTGGGAGGGTCGCTCGACTGCCGGTATTCGTGCGGCCGCTACTGCCGACGATATCATCCTGCGTCGCGCGGCCACCCCGGGGAGAGAGTCCCGCAACGGGGCGTTCCGGTCCGTTGTCCGTTACGTACACCGTCGGCCTTTCCTTGAAGCGGGGACCGAAGAGGGGGGTGCGGCCCACAGCCCTTCCTCTCGAGTCGTAGCCGTAGCGGGTGACACGTCCCCCGTACCAGTCACCACCCCAGCCGTAGCTCGGATACCCACGCCAGCCGTAGCCCGGATAACCGCCCCAGCCACCGTGCCAACTGGAGTATCCGTCATACCAGAAGGGGGAGGCCGCATACCAGTGCCGGCGCACGTAGCGCGGCGACGGCCATCCCAGAAAGCCGAACGATCCGAACCACGGGCTGTGAATCCCCTGCCAGCCGAAGGGTCCGAAGCCGACGGGCTGGTATCCGCGGCAATCCAGGAAGGGGTCGTACCAGAGGTAGTCCCAGCAGTGGGAAAGCCCCCAACCGTCGTGGTAGCCGTCCCGGTAGTCATCATGGTAGCTGTTGAAGCCGAGGCCGAACCAGACGCCCTCGGACACCGGTTGGTAGGCAAGGCCGACCCCATGGCCTGACCAGAATGCGGGCTGGTCGGCGGCGAACATGCCGAGTCTCATCGACACATGGTTGGCGACCTGGGCAGTGCCAGCCGCCGGGATCGTCAGCATCCCCACCACCAAAACGACTTTGCTCGCCAGCTTCATCTCACCACCTCCGCAGGTTTGGGCTCGCGGCTATTTGATGCATCGATCATGCCAAAAATCACTTGGCCGTCTAACTCGTTGTTGTACTGAGAGATGCACGTGAGCGGTCCTCGTGGATCGGATGCGCATGTCCCTGTCCTGCAACACACGGCGACCCATCCCGCGGACAGGTTATCTCTTTCCCGGTCATGCGGAAAGACACCGGTGCACCAGAAGGAGCGCCAGCAACGCGATGAAGGGCGCGGCCGTCATGACCAGCTTTCCCACGGTTCCGGCCACCGCTGACCCGCCGCCCGCGTCCTCGTCGCGGCATCCTTCCGCCTCCGCATCGTCCGTCATGGGCGATGCTCCGTTCGGTTGTCGATCCATGGATCCCTCTGACACCCTCCCCGCGTGAAAGGAGCAACCGCACACCGTCGAAAGTCGACCTTCCGGCCGCTTGCCGCAAGCGATGGTCTCGCTGGTCTTCACGCCTCTTGACTGTTAGGAGCAAATAATATGTCCGGTTTCGTAGCACGTAATCTGTCCGGTTCAGAACAGTCACCGAGGAGGCTGGATGAACCGGGCGGAGATGCTGCGAGAGATACGGATGGCGAGGTTCGAAGAGATCTATGATCGATGGCGCCGAAAACGGGTCACGCAAGCGTGGGCGGCGAGCGTGCCGGGAGTGACGGACCGGACGTTCCGGCGCTGGGTGGCCCGCTACGAGGCGGGCGGGCTGGCGGCCCTGAAGGACAAGCGGGTGGCGGGGCCGTCTCCCCGGCGGGCGTCGCCGGAGGAGGTGGCGGCGCTGGAGGCGCTGTACCGGGACGGCTGTGCGGGGTGGAACGTGCTTCACTTCTACCACGAGGTCTACGCGGGCGAGCACGGCGGGGCGCGGTCGTACACCTGGGTGAAGAGCCGCCTTCAGGAGGCGGGCCTGGTGAGGAAGGGGCGCAGGAAGGGTGCGCACCGGCTCAGGCGGGAGCGCAAGCCGGCGGAGGGGATGATGCTCCACCAGGACGCCTCGACGCACGAATGGGCTCCCGGCCAGGGGTGGGACCTGGTCGTGACGATGGACGACGCGACAAGCGGGGTGTACTCGGGGTTCTTCGTCGAGGAGGAGGGAACGTGGTCGAGCCTTCGGGGCGTCGCGGAGACGGTGAAGGTGCAGGGGCTCTTCGACAGCCTGTACACGGACCGGGGCTCGCACTACTGGCACACGCCGGAGGCGGGCGGGAAGGTGGACAAGGACAAGCCGACCCAGTTCGGCCGGGCGATGGGCGAGCTCGGGATCGAGATGATCGCCGCGTACTCGCCGCAGGCGCGGGGCCGGAGCGAGCGGCTGTTCGGGACGCTTCAGGGGCGCCTGCCGCAGGAGCTGGCGCGGGCGGGGATCACCGACATGGACGAGGCCAACGAGTTCCTGAAGGACTGAAGGACTTCTGGCCGCGGTTCAACGCGGCATTTGCGGTGGAGGCGAGGGAGGCGAAGCGCGCGTTCACCCGGTTGCTGCCGCGGATGAAGGCCAAGCTGCCCGACATCCTCTGCCTGAAGGAGACACGGACGGTTGGCAACGACAACTGCGTGACCTACAAGGGCAAGACGCTGCAGATCCCGCCTCAGCCGCACCGGTACACCTACGTGCGAGCCAAGGTCAAGGTCCACGAATACGAGGACGGCGGCATGGCCGTCTTCCACGGCATCCGGAGGCTCGGGCGCTACGATGCGAACGGCAGGTTGCTGGACACCCTCAGCGGGTCGGAGGTGGCAGCGTGAGGCGGTACCGCCGCCCCCCTCGGCTCGCTCCGCTCGCCTCGGAGGGCGGCGGTACGGAAAAGCGGACACTTCATGTGCTACAGAAACCGGACATTTCATTTGCTACCGACACTTCACGCCTCTTGACTTGCCAACTTCGCAAGCAGAGTGAATCTTGATAGCACCGACGCCGTGCTGAACCACCCGGGCATCTCGATGCCGGACGCGGCGTGTTTCGGACCCTCGGTTCCATCTCCCGCGCGATACCCGCGCCGTCGCCATGAGCGCGCGGAATCGTCCCCGGCATGGGGACGTACGACGCCCGGCTGGGTCCGCATTCCGCTCAACTTGTGACACATGTCCCCCCCGGAAGGTGTTAGCGACCGTGACCGATCAGACGACCCCACCATCTCAAGAGACTCCCCAGCCACGTAGACGCAGGCCGCGGAGGGGCCGCCACAGAGGCGCGGCGCACAGGGAGGAGAACGACCTGAACGTCAACGACCCCAACCGGGAGCCCGGGCCGATTCTCGGCATCCTCGAGGTGCTGACGAGCGGCTCGGGTTTCATTCGGCAGGCCGAGGAGGGGTACATCCCCAGCCGCAACGACATCTACGTCGGGTCGCGGCTCATCCACAGATTCGGTCTGCGCACCGGAGACGAACTGGCGGGTGTCGTCGGTCGCCGTCCCCGCAACGGGAAGAGCCTGCCCCTGCGTTATCTGGATCTGGTCAACGGGCTCGTTGCGGGCACCGCGACCACACGGCCGGATTTCAACCGCCTGAGCGCGATGCACCCCCGGCACCAGCTCAAGCTGGAATGCGGGCGGATACACGGCGGAGAGCCGGATCTGACCAACCGGGTGATCGACCTCTTCTGCCCGATGGGCAAGGGTCAGCGCGCGATGATCGTGGCGCCGGCCAAGGCGGGGAAGACGACCATCCTGCAGGCGGTCGCCGAGGGGGTCGAGAAGAACCACCCCGAGTGCGAGCTGATGATCCTCCTGGTGGACGAGCGGCCCGAAGAGGTCACCGAGATGGAGATGTGCGGATTCGGCGAGGTGATCGCGTCGACCTTCGACCTGACCGCCGAGCGGCACTGCCAGGTCGCCGAGATGACTCTGGAACGGGCGCGGCGGAGGGTCGAGGTCGGCAAGCACGTCGTCATCATCCTCGACTCCATCACGCGTCTGGCCCGAGCCCACAATACGGTCGAGGAGGGGAGCGGACGGACGCTGTCCGGGGGCCTCGACGCGAGCTCGCTCGAGAAGCCGAAGCGCTTTCTGGGCAGCGCCAGGCTGATCAAGGAAGAGCAGGGCGGAGGATCACTGACGATCATCGCGACAGCGCTGGTGGATACCGGATCGCGCATGGACCAGGTGATCTTCGAGGAGTTCAAGGGGACGGGAAACAGCGAGCTGGTCCTGAGCCGTGAACTGGCCGACCGGCGCATCTATCCCGCCATCGACCTGAGGGCATCGGCAACCCGGAAGGAAGAACTGCTGCTGTCGCCGGATGCCCTCCGGTTGTCGCGCGCGATGAGGCGTCAGCTGTCCGAGTCGATGCCCGCGGAGGCGATGGACGAACTTCTCCGGGTGATGCGCCAGACAAAGTCGAACGACGAACTGATCACCGTGGCGTTGCAGAGGCTGTAGGGGACCCGCGGCAAAAGCCCCGCTGCATTCGACCGGCTAGCCTCCCGACTCGGCGCGCTCCTTCAGCCGGTCCAGGCTCTCCTGCAGCTGGAGCTCCTGGGATTCGTCCATGGTGAGGGCGGTCCACCCCAGCACCGGATTCCACCCCAGATCGACCCGCTCGGTCCAGGAGACGAACGAGGCGCGGCCTCGCTTCTCGATGGAGATCGTACCCTCGAAGCGAATCGCACCGTCATCCACGTCGACCACATAGTCGACCTCCAGGGGCGGACGCGCCGCCACCAGCGTCAGGGAGCCCGACCCCATGGAGGGGTCGTCCCACACCCGGCGCGCGCCGGCCCCGGCCGCCGGTCCTTCCAGGGTCGACTCGATATCGCCCCAGGGCGTCCACTCCGTCCACGCCTCGAGGTCGTTGACCAGAGAGAAGACGACCTCCGGCGGCGCGTCGATCTCGACGGAACGGGTTACCTCGACGGTGCCCGGGAGAAGGATCCCCACGATCAGGAAGCCACCGGCGAGGAGGGCCAGAATGCCGGCCACCACCACTCCGGGTCGCGCGACGTAACGCAGCATCAGGATGTCGCTTCGACCGCGCAGCGGCTGGTCAGATCGTCCCCCAGCAGCGACCAGACGTGCCGGGCCATGGCCTCGTGCCCTGCGGCGTTGGGGTGGATGCCGTCGGACTGATTGAGTGCGGGCACCGCGGCCACCCCCTCCAGCAGGAACGGGACCAATATGGCGCCGTATTCTTCCGCCACCCGCGGGAACACCCCCCTGAACGCCTGCGTGTAGGCCGGGCCCAGATTCGTCGGGGCCTCCATCCCGGCGACCACGATCCCGGCTTCCGGGTGCTGCCGGCGCGCTTCGCCCACGATCCAGGCCAGGTTGTCGTACAGCGCTTCCGGGCTCTTTCCCCGGAGCCCGTCGTTGGCGCCGAGTTCGACGAACAGCATGGCGAGGCGGGACTCCCCCGCTCCCAGCAGCTGTCCGAGGCGTGCGCGCCCTCCAGCGGAGGTGTCCCCGCTGACGCCCGCGTTCAGGACCCGGCAGCGACCACCGGCGCCGGCAATGCGCCGGCCGATCAGGGCGGGGTAGGCCAGGCCGGGGTCCTCCAGACCGTACCCCGCTGTCAGGCTGGTGCCGATGAAGACGATGCTTGCGGCGTCGACACCGCTCTCGGCGGGGCTCGCGGCGTCGGCCGGCCGGACTGTACCCGCTGGGTCGGCTTCGCCAGCTTCAGAGGTCACCACGCCGGCGGCCGGCGGAGCACCTGATCCGTTGCCGGCGTCCCCGCACCCCGACCAGGCAGTTCCCGACAGCCCCATCCACAGGATGAGCGAAGCCCTGCCCACCAACGCACGCACGATCATTGAAGCCCGGGGGCTGACCCGGACCTTCATGAGCGGCGGACGTCCGTTGGAGGTGCTGAAGGGCATCGACCTGAACATCGGCGCGCGCGAGTTCGCGGCGGTGGTTGGCCCCTCGGGGAGCGGAAAAACCACGCTGTTGGGTCTCCTTGCGGGACTCGACAGGCCCACGGCCGGGACGGTCAGCGTAGACGGCCGTGACCTGGGCGCACTCACTGAAGATGAGCTTGCGCTCTTCCGGGTCAACCGGATCGGCTTCGTCTTCCAGACGTTTCATCTGCTCCCCACCCTGACCGCGCTGGAGAATGTGCTCGTTCCGGTGGAGCTGGCCGGAGGGAACCGCGCGGGCTCCCGCCTCACGGGGCGAGCCGCCAGGGATCACGCCCGCGCCCTCCTGGACCGCGCGGGCCTGCGTGACCGGGCACACCACTACCCCGTCCAGCTGTCGGGCGGGGAGCGGCAGCGGGTCGCACTGGCGCGCGCCTTCGCCAACCGGCCCCGCATCCTCTTTGCCGACGAGCCCACGGGCAACCTGGATGCCGAGACCGGGTCCACGGTCGTCGCGCTGATGGAGGAGCTCAATCGGGACGCGGGCACCACGCTCGTCCTCGTGACCCACGATGCCGAGTTGGCGGCGCGCGCGGGCCGGGTCATCCGGCTCGCGGGAGGGCGCATCGTGTCGGACGCGCCGCCGCGCCCCTTGGGGTCCGTCGTGGCGGCCCCGCTCTCATAGCAGCCGGCATGGATCGCTTCCCCTTCAGGATGGCGCGGCGCGAATGGCGGTCCACCTTCCGCCGGCTGGGCGTCTACATGGGGTCGATCACGATCGGGGTGGCCGCGCTGGTGGCGCTCCACTCCTTCCGGCACGATGTGGTGCGGTCCAATACAGGCCGAGAACCGAAGCCTGCTGGGCGCCGACGCGCGGCTGGGCACGAACCGGGAGATCCCCGACTCGGTCACCGCGATCGTCGATTCCCTGGTCGCGGGCGGGGCGGAGTCCGCCCGAGTGACGCGCCTCGTCTCGATGGCGCTGGCCGAGGGCAGCGGCCTCACCCGGCTCGTGCAGCTGCGCGGCGTCGAAGCGGGCTTCCCCTTCTACGGGGAGGTCACCACCGACCCGCCCGGCCTGTGGGGCGGCCTCTCGGGGCGCACCGCGCTGGTCGACCCGGCGGTCATGGTGCAGCTGGCCATCGGGCCGGGCGACACGCTGCGCCTCGGCACGGCTGCCTTCACGGTCTCGGGTTCGGTGGAGGGACTCCCCACCGACATCGGCTTCCAGGCGGCCACCGGGCCCCGCGTCTTCGTCGCCTACGACCAGCTCGACGACACCGGGCTGCTTGGCCTCGGGAGCTTTTCCCGGCACAACGTCTACCTCCGCCTCCCCCCCGGCACGGATCCCGACGAGACGGAAGAGGCGCATGAGGAGGTTCTGCGCGCCACCCGGGTCTCGTTCCGCACCCCCGAGGAGCATGCCCGCTCCCTCACCCGGTCCACCGACTTCCTCGCCGACTTCCTGGGCCTGGTCGGGTTGGCCGCCCTGGTGCTCGGCGGGATCGGGGTGGGGAGCGCAGTTAACGTCTTCGTGCGCGGCAACTTCACGTCGATCGCGGTCCTCCGGTGCGTTGGCGCCACACGGCGGCAGGTCTTCGCCACCTACCTTCTGCAAGCGGTGTGGATGGGGTTCCTCGGATCGTCCGGGGGAGTGGCGCTCGGCCTGGTCGTGCAGCGCTTCCTGCCCATCCTCATCCGGGACGTGCTTCCGGTCGAGGTGACGACGTCCGTGTCACCCGCATCCGTCGCCTTCGGCCTCTTTCTGGGGACGTGGGTAGCGTTCATGTTCGCGCTGCTGCCGCTCCTCGAGGTGCGCAAGGTGTCGCCCCTGCAGGCGCTGCGCCTGGCGGCGGAAACCGCGCCCGGGAGGGATCCCGCACGGATCCTGGCAGTGACCGCCATCGGCGCCACGGTCCTCGCCCTCACCCTCTTCGAGGCGCCGTCCCCGGAAGCGGGCCTCGCCTTCGCCGGGGGCCTCGTCGCCGTCACCGCAGTCCTGTTGTGCGTGGCTCTCGGCCTCGCGCGGGGGACGCGCAGATTCTTCCCGCGGCGGGCCGGGTACACGGTCCGGCAGGGGGTCGCAAACCTCTTCCGGCCCGGCAACCAGACCGTCGCCGTCACGCTCGCGCTCGGCTTCGGGGTGCTGGTTGTGGGCGTGATCGTCCAGCTGCAGCGCAACCTTGTCAGGGAGCTGTCGCTGGAAGAAGGAGCGAACAGCGCCAACATGCTGCTCTTTGACGTGCAACCGGACCAGGAGGAGGGTGTCGGCGCACTCCTTGCCGGGTACTCGGAGGGGGCTCCGGAGGTCGCGCCGATGGTGACCGCGCGGGTGGCGGCGCTGAACGGACGCCCCGTGGCCGATATCCTTGCCGACAGCGCCGGAGACGAGCGGCCGGAGCGGTGGACGCTGCGCCGGGAGTACCGCCACACCTACCGCGCCGAGGTGAAGGATACCGAGACGGTCGTCGCGGGGGAGTGGTGGGGCGGGGGCGGGCCGCGGGAGGGGCAGCTGCCGCGCGTCTCGGTGGAGGAGGAGCTGGCGGACGACCTGCGCGTGGGCGTGGGGGACGAGATCACGTGGCTGGTGGCGGGCCGGGAGGTCGCCACCGTGGTGAGCAACCTGCGCAGCGTCGACTGGGCCGGGTTCGACACGAACTTTTTCGTGGTCTTCGAGCCGGGCGTCCTGGAGGGGTTGCCCCGGACCAGCATCGTGCTGGCCAGCGTGCCGGGTGAGGAAGCCCGGGCTCGCTTCCAGCAGGCGCTGGTGCGTGGCTACCCGAATGTGTCGGTCCTGGACCTGGTCACCATCCGAACGGCGGTGGAGACCATCCTCTCGCGGGTGGTGGCGGTGATCCGCATCCTGGCGGGGTTGTGCGCCGGGGCGGGGCTGGTCGTGATGGCGGGATCGATCGCCTCGACGAGAGCCCAGCGCCGGCGCGAAGGGGCCCTGCTGCGCACACTGGGTGCCCGTTTCCGCCAGATCCGGCGGATACTGCTGAGCGAATACGTGGCCCTCGGCGCACTTGCGGGGCTGGCGGGTGGTGTGCTTGCACTCGTGGCAAGCTGGCTTCTCACCGTGCGGCTCTTCGGGCTGACGTTCGCTCCCGCCCTGGGCGCGGCTGTGCTGTTGTGGCTGGCCGTGGTCGCGCTGACCGTGCTGACCGGCGTCGCGAGCGGCGGTGGAGGGGCGGGAAGCGCGCCCCTCAAGGCGCTACGCGCGGCGGCGGAATAGGGCCCGGCAGTCCGTGGTGAAACCCGGCGTCAGCACGTGGACCGGCGAAGCGCCCGGCTGGCAACGAGTGGCGGGGCGCCTCCGAAGAGACGCCCCGCCTTGGCATGTGGTTGCGGCTTCGAACGCCGCATCCGCCTCCTTGGTACTGTTGGAGGCCCGTCACCGTCCAACGGGTCTTGAGATGATCCCGTGCGTCCTCGGGGATGAGCGGCGAGTTCGCGAGAAGCTGCGCCCGGCTCAGCAAGTCATGTGCACGGGCTCCGAAGCCGCGCGTGTTGGCGACCCAGGCCGCGTCCGCGAAGGCATTCGCGGCCACGATCACGTCGCCCATGGCGATCGCGCGTTGCCCGGCCGCCTCGAAGTCGCGAACCGCCTGAGCCTCGTCGCCATCATAGAAGGAGAGCCTCGCGGCCTGAATCAGGTTTTTCACCGCCACCGGATCGCCGGCTGGCCGCAGGTCGGCCGCCCGCCGGAACAGCGACGCGGCGCGGTCCCAGTGTCCCAGGTCCTTCAGGTTGTCCACCGCTCTCGTCTCGATGGCGTCGATCTCGTCGGCCGACACGTGGGCGGTAGTCTGAGCCGACAGGGTGGTGGCGCCGGCAGTTACGAGAAGAGCTGCCATCGCAGCACGGCTCCATGCGAAATTCCTATACATATTATCCTCCGCACTTCTTGTATCGATAAGGTCCGGGCGCCCGAGAAGTCGGGGTCTGCGCCCGGTCGTGGTCCGGTCGCGGCCCGCGGTGAAGCGGTGCAGCCGTCCCAACGGAGATCAGATACGACGGATGGTGCGGGTTGTTTCACCCGGCGTCGGCCCCGGCGCCGGCCCGGCGCCGGACCGACCGCGCGTCCGGCAGATTCAGCCGAAGAAACCCCGCAATCGCTCAACCGCCCGTTCCAGGGTCTCGGCCTGCTTGCAGAAAGCGAAACGCACCAGCTTGCGGCCATCCTCCGCTCTGTTGTAGAAGGAGGAGCCCGGGACCGGAGCGACCCCGCACTCCCGGGCCAGATAGTGGCTGAAGGCGGTGTCGTCGAGCGAGCTGAAGTCCGAGAAGTCGGCCATGATGTAGTAGGCGCCCTGGGGAGGGTTGCACCGGAAGCCCGAGTCGCGCAGTCCCGCGTACAGAATGTCGCGCCGTTCGAGATAGTCCCGCGCGATTGCGTCGTAGTAGTCGCGGCCCAGGGAGTCGATGCCGGCAGCGCACGCTTCCTGGAGCGGAGCGGGGGCGCCGACCGTCAGGAAGTCGTGGACCTTGCGGATAGCGGCCGTGAGGTAGGGTGGTGCAACGATCGTGCCGACCCGCCACCCCGTGACGCTGAAGGTCTTGGACAGCCCGGAAATGATAATGGTGCGGTCCCGCATGCCCGGCAGCCTGGCCAGCGGGATGTGCTCGCCTTCGTAGATGATGTGCTCGTAGATCTCGTCGGTGATGGCGAGGATGTCGTGCTCGAGGCAGATCTCCGCCACCGCGTTCATCTCGTCGTGATCAAAGACACGGCCGGAGGGGTTGTTCGGGGTGTTGATGACGATGGCGCGGGTCCGCTCCGTGACCGCGCTGCGAAGGCGGTCCGGGTCGAGGCGGAAGCCGGGCGGGTCGAGAGGGATGAACACGGGGGCGGCCGCGCAGAGAACGGCGTCCGGACCGTAGTTCTCGTAGAAGGGCTCGAAGACGATGACCTCTTCACCCGGATCGACGGCGGCAAGCATCACCGCGGCCATGGCCTCCGTCGCACCGCACGTGACCGTGATCTCCCGGTCGCCGTCCACTTCGATTCCATACCAGTCGGCGTATTTTTGGACCAACGCCCGGCGGATGTCGGGTGTGCCCCACGTGATGGCGTATTGGTTGACATCGTCCTGTATTGCACGGCATGCGGCGTCCTTCAACAGCTGTGGGGCCGAAAAATCAGGGAATCCCTGGGACAGGTTGATCGCGTCGTATCGCCGTGCCACCCGCGTCATATCGCGGATAACGGACTCGGTGAAGGTGTGGGTTCGTAACGCAGTGCGCTGGATCATGAGATGGACGTTAGATGACAGAGGTCGGCTACGCTAGTTGCCGGAAATACGTGTGCGTTGTATGTTATGCCAATCTCAACGACAGCCCAGGTGAGCCATGTCTTCGTCCTCCTATTCCGACTTTCGCGACGCCGTTGAGCGCCTTCTCGGGTGCGCCGTGCTCTTCCACGGCGCCGAAAACCTCGGCGATCTTGCCGATATCGATCTGGCCACCCTGCTGCAGGAAAGCGGGCTGGGAGACGTGGCCGACGGCATCGAGATCGCCAACACCGCGGCGGCCCTGCGGTCCGAGATCCAGATCGGGGCCGAGTTTTGCAAGGCGATCGAGGGGCTTGACGACAGGCGCCGGGTGATAGCGCGGAAGCGAACCTACGCCCGCGACCCAGTGAAGCTGGCGGCATTGGGGCACGAGTTCGGGGTCAGCCGTGAGAGGGCCCGCCAGCTGGAAGTCAGGTTGCGCCGAGCGGTGGATCTGGAGGTCGCGCACCTGGTAAAAAAGGCGTCCACATGGCTCGAGCGCGCGGTGGGTTCGGCTGCCGACCCGGTGAAATTCGAGAGGATCCTGAGCTTGCTCGTGGACGACGCGCCGTCCGAGTGGAGGACGGCGGCCGAAGTGGCCGTGATGGCCGAAGGCGGCTACGAGGTTCTGGACGGCGTGGTAGGCAACAGGGCTTTCAAGGACCAGATAGCGCGGGCGCGGCGCTTCGCCCCCGACTTCGCGAACGAGGCCGGGGTGATCGACGAGGAGGCTCTGCGCGAGGCGGTCGGCGCGGCGGACACGCCAGAGTGGGAGGCCCTCACGCGGAACGCCCGGTTGGTCCGGATCGACGACAACCTCGTCGTCCGGGACACCCGGCGGGCGCGCGTCTTCCTCGCATTGCAGGCGATCGGCGAGCCGTCGTCCAGGGATACGATCGCGGTCGGGGCGGAGCTGGCCGACAACTCCTCTCTGTCCAGCCTGCTGTCGTCGGACCCTCTCTTCGTCCGCTTCACAAAGGATAAATGGGGCCTGAGCGCATGGACCGACGAGCCGTACGAGGGCGTTGTCGAGGCGATTGTGAAACGGATCGAGGAGGCTGACGGAGAGGTTGAGATCGATCTCCTGGTGGCGGAGATCCCCGCGAAATTCGAGGTCCTGCCGGCGACGGTGAGGAACTACATCGGGACCCGGAAGTTCGAGATCCACGGTGACAAGGTGCGGGTCGTGGCCAGGCCCGGCGCGTCGATCCAGGATCTGTCCTCGGCCCGCGACGTGGTGTGGACGCGGGACGGGACCCCGGTGCTCCGCTTCACCGTTGGCCCGCATCACCTGAAGGGGAACAGCCAGAAGATTTCGGTGGCGGTGGCCCAGCATCTGGGGGTCGGGCTGGACGGGTCGGTGAAGATCCCGTTCGTGCGGCCTCGGGGTGTCGATGACGCCTCGGTCATCTGGCGGTCCTACGACCCCAACGGGCCGGAGATGGGCCGCTTGCGGGAGGCCCTCCTGAAGGCCGGGATCGAGCCGGGGCAGCACGCCCATGTGGTCCTTCGGCGCGAGGGCCTCCGCCTGTTTGCCAACGGCGCGGACATGCTGAAGGAGAAGCCTTGAAGCCCGCGCCCCTCGCCACGCGGAACCCGCTGCGCCGGTAGCCCTGGGGTGAACGCCTGGGAGGCGGTCGCGGCAGACGACGCATCGGCGCACCACCCGATGGCGCAGGACTCCCATCCGCACCGCTGGAGGATCCTGGCGCTGCTGGGCGTCGCCGAACTCCTTGGCATGTCCCTGTGGTTCACGGCGACCGCAGTGTCGGGAGAACTCGGGGCGCGGTGGGAGCTGTCACCGAACCAGGTTGGATGGTTGGCCACCGCCGTCAACCTGGGCTTCGTGGCGGGAACCGCGGTGGCGGCGCTGCTCAACCTGGCCGATGTCATCCGTTCGCGCGTGTACTTCGCCGCCGCCGCCGTGCTGGCCGCCGTGGCCAACGCCGCCGTCCTCGCGGCGCCCGACTTTGCCGCGGCTGCCGGGCTGCGCTTCGCGACGGGCTTCCTGCTGGCAGGCGTCTATCCGCCGGCGATGAAGATGATCGCCACCTGGTTCCGGTCGGCCCGGGGGCTGGCGATCGGCACCATCGTCGGAGCCCTGGCGGTGGGGAAGGCCATGCCGTACCTCCTCAAGGCGTTCCCCCGGGCGGGGGCCGAGCAGGTCGTCCTCGGCGCGTCCATCGGAGCCCTGGCCGGGGCCGTCCTCGTGGCGCTCTTCTACCGCGATGGCCCGTTTCCGTTTTCGCGCCGCCCCTTCTCGTGGGGTCTTGCCGGAAAGGTGCTGCGCCACCGGGAGACGCGCCTCGCCACGGCGGGCTACCTGGGGCACATGTGGGAGCTGTACGCAATGTGGGCGTGGGTGCCGGCGTTCCTGGCGGCGTCCAGCGAAGCGGCGGGCCAGGGGAGGGAGTGGGTGGAGCTGGCCAGCTTCGGCGCGTTGGCCGCGGGTGGAATCGGGTGCGTATGGGGAGGGTGGGCAGCGGACCGGATCGGCCGTGAACGGCTGGTGATCCAGGCGATGACCGTGAGCGGGCTGTGCTGTCTGGCGGTCGGCTTCCTGTTCGGCGGCCCGTTCGTGCTCGTCACCGCCGTGACGCTGGTGTGGGGCTTCTTCGTGGTGGCCGATTCGGCCCAGTTCAGCACGCTCGTCACCGAGGTTGCGCCCAGGGGAGCCGCGGGGACCGCGCTGACCCTTCAGACGTGCCTCGGATTCCTGCTGGCGTCGTTCACGATCCAGGCCGTGCCGGTGGCGGCCGGGGCGGTCGGGTGGGCGTGGGCCTTCGCCGTGCTGGCTCTCGGCCCGGCGGCCGGGATTCTGGCGATCAGGCGGTTTGCGCGCTGCCGTGCCGGCGAATGAGGTAGACCCCCCACGTCAGGACCGGCAGGACGAACACGAAGAGATAGCCCCAGGTGATCATGCCGTACCCCTGAGCGATCAGCGGGGTCAGTCCGAACTGTGCGATCAAGGCGCCGAGGCCGAGCATCCCGATGGCCGCGACCACCCGCGCCCGCGATGGCAAGACCCGGTCCCGTTCGCTGAAGCTCCGGGCGACGCGTTCGTTGACCGCGTGAATCATTCCGGCGCCGGTCTCGACCAACGTGCCGAAAAGCATGACCTGAAAGGCGATCTGGAAGCCACGGGAGCCCAGCGCATCCAACATATAGCTTACCGGCACTGATTCTGTCAATATCCCAGGATATTCACCCGCGATGGCCACGAAGAAGAGGAGGGCCGGGATCATCGCGATGGGCCCGGTCAGGAGTCCCGCGATGAAGGTGTCCTTGCGGTTGCGGTGATGGCGAATCGTGATCAGAACCGCAGGCAGCACACCCAGGTTGTACCCGGCGTACTGCAGACCGCCCTGGATCCAGCTCCCTTCAATGACGCCGGCTGCGAACGACGCGTGGATGGACGGGCCGAAGCTGCGCAAGCACATCACGAAGAAGATCAGGTAGACCAGGTAGAGCACCCCCGACCAGCCCGCGAAAGCCCGCTCGATCACCTGGTTTCCTCCGAACACCAGCCAGCCCACCAGCCCCAGGATTCCAAAGACGCCCACCAGATACGGCAGCCCGAAGGTCTCTTGCGTGATCGACCCGGCAGCTGCCGCGATCACCGCCAGGACGATCATCATCAGAGCGACGTAGAGGAGCTCGAAGGCGATCCAGCCGGGACCGAGCAGTCTCTGAAAGAAGCTCCGGTATTCGAAGGCGCGGAAGACGCGCGCGAATTCGTAGCTCACGATGCACACCGCACTCCACACGGCCGTGGACAGGGCCATCGCCAGAAGGCCGCCGAGGGGTCCGCGCGAGAGGAAGAACTCGGCCAGCTCGCGGCCGGTACCGTATCCTCCCGCGATCACGACGGACTGGAAGACGAAGCCGGGGAGCAGGTAGCGTCTCAGTGCGTTCACCTTGGGTTACCTCCAGTGGGTTGGGGCCGGCGGTCAAGCTACGAAACGGGTGGGTGCCGCGCTACAGACCCGATCGGGCGGCCGGTCTACCGCCGCCCCTCCGCCACCCCTTTCGGCGCCACCGCGATCTCGGCCTTGGCAAGTCCCCAGTCCACGAACAGGGCGAGCACCGCGGAGGGGACGGCCCCCGACAGGATCATCACCGGGTCGGAGAGGGTGAGTCCGGCCACGATGGGGTCCCCCAGTCCGCCCGCGCCGATGAACGCCGCGAGCGTCGCGGTTCCCACGTTGATGACCGCCGCCGTGCGGATCCCGGCCATGATCACCGGTGCCGCCAGGGGGAGCCGGATCCGGCCGAGCAGCTGTACCTCGGTCATCCCCAACGCCCGTCCCGCCCCCACCGCATCCGGCGCGGCTTCGATGATCCCCGTGTAGGTGTTGCGGAGGATCGGCAGGAGCGAATAGAGGAAGAGAGCAGCCACGGCGGGGGCCACCCCGATCCCGAAGAGTGGGATCATGAAGGCGAGCAGCGCGATCCCGGGGATCGTCTGGAGGAGCCCTGACAGCCGGATCGTGCCTTCGGCGAGGGACCGGCGCCGTTCCAGCGCCACCCCTGCCGGGAGGGCGACCAGGATCGCCGCGCCGAGGGAAGCGAGCACGAGCAGCACGTGGCGGGCGAACTGCCGGCCGAGATCCGTGCGGTTGGTCCACATGTACCCGGGCAATGCCGCCACGGTGGAACGGGTCCGCCGCGAGGCCGACGGGCTGCCCGGCTCATCGTCCGGGGCGTCGATCATGCCGACCTCGGCCAGCAGCTCCCGCGCGGCAACCGCGATCGGGGCCGCTTCGACCTCGATCCTTTCGTTGGCTCGCTGCACCGCCTCCTCATCGATCCTCCCGGCCAGCCGGGTGAGGACCAGTACAGCCCCGGGCCTGTCCGCATACAACTCGCGGCTCACCAGCGGGGCGGCTTCGTACGGCGGGAAGAAGTTCCGGTCGTCCGCCAGCAGGGCCAGATCGTACCGCGAGATGGCGCCGTCGGTCGAATAGGCGTCGATCACATCGACCGCGTTCTCGGCGAGGGCCTGATACTTGACGGCCTGGAGGAGGCTGCGCGACTCCCGGAAGTGGATCCCGTAGGCGTCGGCAAGGCCGCCCAGGCCGTCGGGGCGGCCGATGAAATCGGGCGAAAACCCGCCCGCGAGGTCGGGGGCGATCGCCGCCAGTCCGGACAAGGTGCGCACGTCCAGAGAGTCCGCGACTTCCCGCCGCATGGCCATCGCGTAGGTGTTCTCGAAGCCCAGGGGGGGAAGCCAGCGCACACCCCAACGCGCCTCGAACTCTTCGCTGACCCGCCTGAAAACGGCAGCCGGACCCCCTTTGGCGGATTCGCCAAGGACTGCCGCCAGACCCGTACCGGTGTACTCGGGGTAGACATCGATGTCGCCGCCGATGAGCGCGCCCAGTATTAGCTCGGTCATGCCGAGCCCGGGGCGCCGGTCGACGACGTACCCGCTGGCCTCCAGCAGCTGGGCGAAGGCCTCGGCCAGGAGGTAGGACTCGGCGAAGGGCTTGGACGCGACGACGATCGGGGTCTCGCGGTCGACTGCTCCGGCCGCATCCTCCTGAGCGGCGAGGGTTGGCGCGGCCAGAGTGCCAGCGGCCCATGCCGCGACGACGGCGGCCTTGATGCGGGCGGTCATCACGTGGCGACCCCCGACTTCTCCAGAAGCTCCGCCGCGTAGCCGGTGGCCTTGCCGAGCAACTGCCCGGCGGAAGCTTCCAGGACGATCCTGCCGGCGCGCATGACCGCGATCCGGGTGGCCACCTCCAGCGCCTCGGCCATGTCGTGGGTGACGAAAATGGCGGTCACGCCCGCCGATTCCCGCAGTGCCGTGAAGGTCTGCTGGGCCTGGTTCCGGGTGATCGCGTCGAGCGCCCCGAACGGCTCGTCCATGAGCAGGATATCGGGGCCGGCCGCCATGGCCCGCGCGATGGCGACGCGCTGGCGCTGCCCCCCTGACAGCTCTCGCGGGTACCGCTCCGCGAAGACCGCGGGGTCCAGCCCCGCTGCCTGGAGGGCGTCGCGGCCGTGCTCCTCGGGGTTGCCTCGGCCCTGCAGGGCGGGTACCAGGCTGGCATTGGCGAGGCACGTCCAGTGCGGGATCAGGCCGCCGTCCTGCTGGACGTACCCGATCGAACGCCGGAGCTGTACCGGGTCCATCGAATCGACCGGGTCTCCACGCACGATGACCCGGCCCCGATCCAGTCCGGTGAGTCTGTTGATGGTGCGGAGCAGGGTGGTCTTTCCGGAGCCGCTCTCTCCCACCAGCGCCACGCATGCGCCCGCCTCCACCTCGAGCGTGACCCCGTCGAGGGCCACCGTGGCGCCGTACCGTTTCACGGCGCTCTCGATGCTGATCAGGGCCATGGGGCGCCGTCCCGCAGTGCTCTCACGACAAGGTCATCGTCCACGTTCCCCCCCGAGACCAGCGCCACCACCCTTTCCCCCGCCGACACAGGTACGCGCCCGTACATCAGCGCCGCGACGGCCGCGGCTCCGGAAGGCTCGGCCACCAGCTTGGCCCGGGTCAGGAGGAGGCGCATGGCGGACAGGATCTCCGCGTCGGAAACCAGGACCACCTCTTCGACGAACTCGGCCACGTAGCGGTAGTTCAGCTCCCCGGCCATCGGGGGAGCCAGCCCGTCGGCGATCGTGTCGGTCCCATCGAGGGTTGCGGCGCGTCCCTCGTCCAGGCTTCGGCGCATGCCGGGAGCCCCTTCCGGCTCGACCCCGAATACGCGCATCCCCGGTTTGCCGCGCCGCCCGAGTCTTCCGGTCGCGGCCAGCGCACCGGCGATCCCGGCGATCTGGCCTCCGCCTCCAACGGGAACGACGATCGTCGCGTCGCCCGGCAGGTCTTCGGCCAGTTCGAGCCCGGTCGAAGCGTGGCCGGCGATCACGGGACCCGCGTCGAAGGGATGGAGGAAGGTCAGCCCGTCCTCGTCGGCGCGCCGGCGGGCCTCACGAAACGCCTCGGCCGCGTCCCCGTGCAGGACCACCTCCGCCCCGTACCCGATCGTCGCCGCGATCTTGCTGCGCGAGGCCCCGGCGGGCATGACCACCACCGCGCGGGCCCCTGCCCGGCGCGCGGCCCACGCCACGGCCTGCGCATGGTTCCCGGCCGATATGGTCACGACGCCGCGGGTGCGTTCGCCGTCGTTCAGCGCCGCGATCGCATTCAGGGCGCCCCGCACCTTGAACGAACCGGTCTTTTGCAGGTTCTCGCACTTCAGGTACGCGATCGTGCCGGTGGCGTCACCAAGGGTGCGGAAGGAAAGCAGGGGCGTTCGGTGAATCGCGGGCGTCACCCGCGCTCGCGCCGCCTCGCAGTCCTGGCGGGTCAGCCAATCCGTCACCCGTTTCCTCCTCTGTCCTTCCGCTTTCTCTACCGTCCCTATCAATTGATCGAAAGATGAGCCGAACAACAATTGTGCTTGCTCGCGCGATTGCGTACGTTCGCGGTCGGTATTGCGTACTTTCGCGGTCGATATTGCGTACTTTTCGCGCACCGTGTGGACAGTAACGTGGTCGCTCCCCCCAGGCGTGTGGAGGATAGCATGAGTGTCGGATCCCGGTTTGTCTCGCTTTTTTCGATCGCACTCGCGGTCAGCGTTCCAACCGCGAAGGTCCAGGCACAACAGGGGACCATCACCGGCCAGGTGACGGACGCCGAGACCGGTGCAGCGCTTTCCGGCGCCTCGGTCGAAGCACTCGGCGAGGGTGGCCCGGTCGGGAGCAACGACGCCGGGCGATTCATTCTCTCTGTCGCACCGGGGTCCCATTCGATCGTAGTCACCCTCATCGGATACGAAACCACGCGGGTGGACGGGGTCTCCGTGGACGCCGGAGCCACTGCGAACGTGACCATATCGCTCCGCTCGCAGGCCCTGGTCCTCAACCCGATCGTCGTCACCGTGTCCAGGCGCCAGGAAAAGGCTCTCGACACCCCGGCTTCGATCGCGACGGTGTCCGCCAGCGAAATCGCCAGGATCTCCGCCACGACGGTGGCCGACCACGTGAGAACCCTTCCCGGCGTCGACGCGGTTCGGACCGGCATCAATCAGGGCACGGTGGTGGCCCGCGGGTTTAACAACGTCTTTTCCGGCGCGCTGCTGACGATCATCGACAACCGCTATGCCCGGATCCCGTCCCTTCGCTTCAACGCCTACCAGATGTTGCCCGCAACGGACCTCGACATCGAGCGCATCGAGGTATCGCTGGGGCCCGGCGCTGCACTCTACGGACCCAACGCCTCCAACGGCGTGATGCACATCATCACCAAGTCTCCGATCGACGAGCAGGGGTCCTCCATATCACTGGCCGGGGGCGAGCGGTCGATATTCCACGGCCAATTCCGGACGTCCGTCTCCCCCTCCGACCGCTTCGGGATGAAGATCTCCGGCCAGTACTTCCGAGGGAACGACTGGGAATACGCCGATCCGCAGGAGATCGTGGCGCGCGACTACTTTGCCGATCGGTACTCGGTGGATGCCCGCTTCGACGTCCGCTTTGCCGACGACGGGGAGTTCATCGCCAACGCGGGAACCAGCACGATCCTCAACGGGGTGGAGATGACGGGCGTCGGGGCCGCCCAGGCGAAGAACTGGGGGTACAACTTTGCGCAGGTCCGCTTCTCGAAGGGTCGGCTGTTCGCCCAGGCCTTCCTCAACCAGACGAACTCGGGGAGCGACGCCGCCTCCGCCGGCCGGGACGGCACCTTCCTCCTGCGCACCGGCCAGGGCGTCGTGGACCAGTCGCGCACGATGGCGCTCCAGTTCCAGTACGGCTTCGATCTGGGGTCCTGGCAGAGCTTCACCTACGGGGTGGACTGGCAGCGCACCGAGCCCCGTACCGGGGGGACGATCTTCGGTCGCAACGAGGACGACGACGACATCTCCGAGGTGGGGGCCTACCTCCACTCCGAGACGTCTCTGGGGGACAAGATGGAGCTCGTCACCGCCATCCGGATCGACGACCACAACCGTCTGGCCGATGCCAACATTTCGCCCCGTGCGGCTCTGGTGATCAAGCCTGCCGAGAACCATAACATCCGATTCACCTACAACCGCGCCTTCGCGACGCCCTCGACCACCAACCTCTTCCTGGACGTCGTTGCCGGGCGGATCCCGCTCCCGGGGGGGCTCAGCTACAACGTTCGCGTGCTGGGAGTTCCCTCGGGCGGATTCACCTTCGGGGCCCAGTGTCCCGGAGGGATCATGAACTATTGCATGCGTTCGCCTCTGACGCAGGGGGCCATCCCGGCCAATGCGGCCCTCTTCTGGGATTCCGTTCTCGGGTTCCTGCCCCTCGTCGATCCCAGGCTGGCCCTGCTCGTCGATTTCCTGAAGAGTCCCGGGGCGCTCCCGGGCGATCCGGTGTTGGGGACGGTGCTGCGGCGCCTTGACCAGGCGGCGGCGGGGTCCGGTGGCGATCCCTTCCCCGTCGATCTTTCGCCCGTGGATGATATCTCCGAGCTGACCTCGACGATCCACAACACCGTCGAAGCCGGGTACAAGGGACTGATTGGGAACCGCGTGCTGCTTTCGACCGACGTGTACTTCACCAGAATCGAGAACTTCGTGGGGCCGCTGCGGATCGTTACCCCCAACGTCTTCTTCGAGCCCGCCAGCGTGCAGGCGTTCGTCCTTCACCGGATCTCTCCTCTGATTCAGGCGGGCCTTCTCTCGGCGGAAGACGTAGCGGTGATCGTCCAGACGCTGGCGGCGGCACCTCTCGGCACCATCGTGCCGGACCAGGTGGGTTCGCCCGACCTCCTCGTCACCTTCCGCAACTTCGGTGAGGTCGACTTCTGGGGGGCCGACCTGGCCGCTCAAATCCTGGTCTCCGACCGGGTGCGCCTCGCGGGGTCCTACTCCTTCCAGAGTGACGAGTGCTTCGACTTCAACGAAGACGGAAACTGCACGAGTTCCGACGACATCGCGCTGAATGCGCCCAACCACAAGGGGTCGTTCGCATTCACCTTCGACGATCAGGCGGCGGGCTTCTCGTTCCAGGGACGCGTGCGCATGACTGGAGGTTTCCCGATGAACTCCGGGGTGTACATCGGAGACGTGGACGCATACAAGGTCCTGGACGCCTCCATCGGGTACAGTTTGCCCTTCCAGCCGAGTACCCGCATTTCGCTGACCGCGAACAACGTCCTGAACAACGTTCACAGCGAGTTCTTCGGCGCGCCGGAGATCGGCAGGCTCCTGTTGGCCCGCGTCCAGTACGACTTCTGAGCAGTCGGGTCAGCGTGACCTCCAGCGCAAAGCGCAGGCGTCAGGCCGAGCTGCTGAAAACCATCCGGGACCGGCGGATCCCCCACCAGGAGGCGCTACGCGAACTGCTGGCAGGCGCCGGCTTCCCGGTGGCTCAGGCGACGCTGTCGCGGGATATTCGCGACCTCCGGCTGGTAAAGGTCAAGGGTGCCGGAGGGGTTCCGTACTATACGATGCCGGAGGAATGGGACCACGTTCCGCCGTTGGACACCATCCTGCCTACGCTGTTTCTCTCGGCCGAAGCCGCCGGCAACCTGGTCGTCGTGAGGACCCTGAGCGGCGCCGCTCAAACCGTCGCCTCCGGGATCGACTGGGAGGAGTACGAGGGAGTTGCCGGGACCATCGCCGGGGACGACACGGTCCTGATCATCGTGCGTGACGCACCGGCCGCGAAGGACATCGTCGCCGTGATCTCGGCGCTCGCGGAGAAGGGGTAGCAGGGACCCTCCCGCCGGCGGCCCGCTCTCCGGGCCCGCATGTGTCCGTGTCCCCCGGGTTCCCTTGACATGGATCACGCAATGCATATTATTTCACAAATAAGGTATTTTACTTCATTCAACTGAGATGATCGATGTAGCGCACGGATCGGTTGCGGGTCCGGAGTGTGAGGAGCACACCGTTACGGCCTTGGCGGGAGACGTAACCACTTTGCGCTCCGGCCCGCATCCACCGGACAGGGAACGAGTCATGAAAATCGTGCTGGGATACTCGGGGGGCCTCGACACATCGGTGATCGTGCCCTGGCTGAAAGAAAACTACCGAGCCGACGTGATCTGCATGGCCGCTGACGTGGGCCAGCGCGGAGGTGTCGACAACCTTGCGGGGAAGGCCTTCGCAACCGGGGCCTCGGCCTTCTTCGGCGAGGACCTCAAGGAGGATTTCGTTTCCGGCTACGTGCTTCCCGTCCTTCGCGCGGGAGCGGTGTACAGCCGCAAGTACCTGCTCGGCACGGCGATGGCCCGCCCGCTCATCTCGCGTCGCATGGTGGAGGTCGCGCGCCGGACCGGGGCTGACGCGCTCGCCCACGGCTGCACGGGGAAGGGGAACGACCAGCTGCGCTTCGAGATGTCCTTCGCGGCGCTGGCCCCGGACCTGACCGTGATCGCTCCATGGAGGGAGTGGAACATCAGCTCCCGGGAAGACGCATTCGCGTACGCCGGCGCCCGGGGGATTTCCCTGAACGGCATGGACCGGAAGAAGCTCTACTCCCGGGACGAGAACCTCTGGCACATCAGCCACGAGGGTGGCCCCCTGGAGGACCCCGCCAACGCACCCGGCTCCGACGTCTTCTTGTGGACCCGGGATCCGGCCGACGCCCCCGACCAGCCCCTCGAGCTGGAACTCGGCTTCGAGGCCGGGGTTCCGGTCTCGATCGACGGGCGCGCACTGTCCCCGCTCGATCTGCTGATGGAGCTCAACGAAGCCGGGTCACGGCACGGCGTGGGCCGCGCGGACGTGATCGAAGACCGGGTCGTGGGCATCAAGTCGCGGGGCGTATACGAGACCCCCGGCGGCACGATCCTCCTTACCGCCCTCCAGGAGTTGGAACAGCTGGTCCTTTCGCGCAGCTGCCTCGCCCTGAAAGATGATCTGGCGCCCCGGTACGCCGACCTCGTGTACGAGGGCCGCTGGTGGACGCCTGAACGGGAGGCGCTCGACGCCATGGTCGATTCCCTGATGGTCAACGTGACCGGTACGGTGCGTCTGCGGCTGTTCAAGGGTCAGGCGACCATTCTGTCGCGGAAGGCGCCCGCTTCCCTGTACGACCTCGACCTTGCCTCCTTTGGCGCCAGCGAGGGCTATGAGCACGCGGACTCGTCCGGCTTCCTGAAGCTCTTCAGCCTGCCCCAGCGGGCGGTGGCCGCGCAGAAGCTGGCGGCGGACCGCCGATCGGCGCTGTCTCCGAACGGCCAGGGCGGAATCGAAGCCTCCGTGCTGGTCCGTCCGCGCGCCGGGTGACCGCGCCGGGCTCGACCCGTGACCAAAGACTCGCCGGACGATTCGGGGCACGCCCTCTGGGGTGGCCGCTTCGAGGGTGGCCTGTCGCGCGAAATGGAGGTCCTGAACCGGTCCCTTGACGTGGACTGGCGCCTGTGGCGTCACGACGTGCGGGGAAGCCGGGCGTGGGCGCGCGGGCTCGCGCGGGCCGGTATCCTGTCGGCGGAGGAGGCTCGCGGTATCGACCAGGGCCTGGTCGAGGTCGCACGGCAGCTGGAGGCCATGCCGGGTCCCGGGGACCTCGCCGACGAGGACATTCACACGGTCGTCGAGCGGCTCCTCACGGAGACGATCGGTCCCGTGGGCGGGAAGCTGCATTCGGGCCGTTCGCGCAACGACCAGGTCGCGACCGACTTCCGTCTGTGGGGGATGGACGCGGTCCGCCTCCTGCAAGCCCGGCTGTCGGGGCTGATTCGTGCGATCGCCGAGAAGGCGCGAGAGGTGGAGGGGGTCGTGATGCCGGGCTACACCCACATGCAACAGGCGCAGCCGGTGCCCGCCGGCCACTGGCTCCTGTCTCGGGCGTGGCCCCTGGTGCGGGACCTCGATCACCTGGGAGCCGTACTGAAGGAGTGCGATGTTCTTCCGCTCGGCTCGGGAGCGATCGCCGGATGTCCCTTCGACATCGACCGCGAGGCCCTGGCGGCCGACCTCGGCTTCAGCAAGGTCACCGAGAACTCGATGGACGGGGTCTCCGACCGCGACTGGGCCGCGCGGCTCCTCTTCGGAGGGGCCATGACGGGGGTGCATCTGTCGCAGTTCGCCGAGGACCTGGTCCTCTTCTCGAACAGCGAGTTCGGCTTCGCCCGCCTGGGTGACGGCTACACGACGGGGTCTTCGCTGATGCCCCAGAAGCGCAACCCGGACGTTGCCGAACTGACACGGGGCAAGTCGGGACGGCTGGTCGGCAATCTGATGGCGATGATGACCGTGCTGAAGGGGCTGCCGACCGGGTACAACCGGGACCTGCAGGAGGACAAGGAGGCGGTCTTCGATTCGGTGGACACGCTGGGTGTCGTCCTGCCGGCCATGACGGGAGCGGTGCAGAGCATGACCCTGGACCGGGTCCGCATCGCGGATGCCCTGCGCGCCGAGATGCTCGCCACCGATCTTGCCGACTATCTGGTGCGGCGGAGCGTGCCGTTCCGGGAAGCCCACCATGTGGCGGGAGCGCTGGTGCGCGTGGCGGAGGGGGCCGGCAAGCAACTGAGCGAGCTCACCCTGGACGAGATGAGCGGCGTCCACCCGGGCTTCGGCGACGATGTGTTCAAGATCTTCAACCCGGAGGCCTCGGTCGAATCCCGCGCCGTGCGGGGCGCCACCTCGGGCGCGGCTGTGGAAGCTCAGCTGGACGCGCTGGCGAGGGCGCATGCCGCGGCCCTCTGATCGGGCAGCACCGTCAGCCTGGGGCCACCCCGACCTCCCGTTACAACGCTCGTCCGGCAGCCTCGGCGAACACACCCAACCCGTTCATGAGGTCCTCGAACTCCCCGAAGGTCAGCGACTGGTCGCCGTCCGACAGTGCCGTGGCCGGGTCGGGGTGCACCTCCACGATGAGGCCGTCGGCCCCGGCCGCCAGAGCCGCAAAGCTGAGCGGCGCGACCAGGTCGCGGCGGCCTCCCGCGTGTGAGGGGTCGGCGACCACCGGCAGGTGCGTCTCCATCTTGAGCCAGGGGATGGCGGCCAGGTCGAAGGTGTTGCGCATCTCGGCGCCAAAGGTGCGGATGCCGCGCTCGCAGAGCACGACCTGCATGTTGCCGCGGCTCATGACGTACTCCGCCGCGAGCAGGAGGTCCTTGAGCGTCGCCGACATGCCCCGCTTGAGGAGCACGGGACGCTGAAGCTGTCCCACCTCCTTCAGCAGGGCGAAGTTCTGCATGTTCCTCGCCCCGATCTGGAGCATGTCCGCGTATCCGGCCACCAGTTCCGCATCGCGCGGATCGAGCACCTCCGTCACGACCGGGAGCCCGGTTTCGTCTCTCACCTCGGCCAGTATGCGCAGCCCGTCCTCCTTGAGTCCGTCGAAGGAGTAAGGCGACGTGCGCGGCTTGAACGCACCCCCGCGCAGGAGGGAGGCTCCCGCACCGGCCACTGCCCGCCCGGTCTCGGCCATCATCCCGGCGCCCTCGACGGAGCACGGACCGGCGGCGACCAGGCACTCGGCACCGCCGAAGCTGCGGTTGCCCACCCGTACCTTCGAGGTCTTGTCGGCGGCGAAGTCGCGCGCCGCGAGCTTGTAGGGGCGCATCACCGGGTATACGGAGTCGACCCCCGGGATCGAGAGCAGGGCCAGATGGCTCAGGCGCGCCTCGTCACCGATGCAGCCGATGATCGTGCGGCTCTCGCCCCGCGAGACATGGGTGCGAAGCCCGATTGCCTCGACCCGCTCGCGGATGTGGTCGATCTGGTCCGGAGTGATGTCCTTCCTGGCGACGATGATCACTGTGAGTTCCCGGCGTGCGAAGTCGTGTGCGGTGGACGAGGGAAGATGGCGATTTCCGGCGCGGAGTAGAACCGTCCGGCCCCTGGTCCTCGCCTTGGGCGACTGGTGAGCACCCCCGGGAGCGGGTAGATTTGGCCTCTCGGAGTCCGCGGATGAACCCTCGGCAAGGCGATGCATTGGCCCGACATTCCGTCGATGAATTGAAGGACATGGCGGGGCGCGACGCGGCCCGGAGGGTACGCACCGGAATGCGTCTGGGCCTCGGGACCGGCTCGACCGTCGCTTATTTTCTCGAATCCCTGGGCGCTCGCATCGCACAAGGGGAGCTGGCCGACGTTGCGGGCGTGCCCACGTCGCTCCGCACCGGGGACGCCTGCCGGCGGCTGGGCATCCCGCTGGGTACCCTGGAAGACCTCGCTCCGCTCGACCTGACCGTCGATGGGGCCGATGAGGTGACCCCCGGCCTCGACCTGATCAAGGGACTGGGCGGCGCGCTGCTGCGCGAGAAGATGGTCGCACAGGCCTCCCGGCGGATGATCGTCATCGTGGACGACACCAAGCTCGTCGACCGGCTCGGGGAGAGCGCACCCGTGCCCGTCGAGGTGGTGCCCTTCGAATTCGCGAGCCACCTGACGTGGTTCACCCAACTGGGAGCCGAGCCGGTCATCCGGCGCGACGGGGAGGGCGGGATGTACCGAACCGACAACGGGAACCTGATCATCGACTGCCACTTCCCCGGGGGGATTGACGACCCGGCCGCGCTGGATCGGCGGCTCGCGCACCGGGCGGGGGTGGTGGAATCGGGGCTGTTCCTCGGCGTGGCGGACGAGGCGGTGGTCGCGGCGGCGGGGGGTGTTCGCCGAATGGGCGAGGAGGGGGGACGGTGATCAAGATCGCGCCGTCGATCCTGAGCTGCCGCTTCGCCGAGCTGGGCATGGAGGTGCGCACCGTGGACGAAGCCGGGGCGGAGTGGATCCACGTGGACGTGATGGACGGGCATTTCGTGCCCAACATCACGATAGGGCCCCTGATTGCCGACGCGGTGCGCGGGGTCACCTCCCGCACGGTCGACGTGCACCTCATGATCGAGAACCCTGACCGCTACATCCCGGACTTCGCCAATGCCGGCGCCGACGTGATCACCGTCCACGCCGAGGCGACGGTGCACCTCCATCGCAGCCTCGGCCTGATCCGCGAACTGGGCAGGCGCGCCGGGGTGGCGCTGAATCCGTCGACTCCGCTCAGCGCCATCGAGGACGTGTTCGACGAGATCGACCTGCTCTTGATCATGACGGTGAACCCGGGCTTCGGCGGCCAGGCGTTCATCCCCCGTTCGGTCGACAAGGTGAGGCGCGCCCGTACCATGATCGAGACCCACCGGTCCGGACAGATTGACCTGGAGGTCGACGGGGGCGTGAGCGCGAAGACCGCACCCTCGCTTGCAGCCGCCGGGGCGACGGTGCTCGTGGCCGGCTCGGCCATCTTCGGTCACTCCGGAGGCCCCGCCGCGGGGGTGGACGCCATCCGGTCGTCCATCGAAGGAATCCACTGGCACCGCTCAGGTGTATAAGGCTCTGCAATGCCCACATTCCTGCACGAAACCAGGCTTCCCTTCCCGGTAGGAGACGTTTTCGACTGGCACATGCGCCCCGGTGCCCTCGAACGCCTGATGCCGCCTTGGGAGGATGCACGGGTGATGGCCCGTGAAGGCGGCATCGACGATGGCGGCCGGGTCCACGTTCAGGTGCGGCGGGGCCCGCTGAAGGTGGACTTCAAGGTGCGTCACACCGCCTTTGAAGCCGGGAAGCTCTTCCGCGACGAGCAGGTTTCCGGCCCGATGGGGTCGTGGAAGCACGACCACGAGTTCGCGCCGGCGGGGTCGGACTCCTGCATCCTTCGCGACCGGGTCGTCTACGATCCGCCCCTGGGCGCCGCGGCCGCCGCGCTGGCGGGGTCCACCATCGAGGCCGAGATGAAGCGCCTCTTCCGCTTTCGCGGCCAGCGCCTCGCCCACGATCTGGGGCGCCACGCGGAGTACCGCGGGCCCCGGCTCCGGGTGGCCGTCAGCGGCGCCGGCGGATTCATCGGGTCGGCCCTCTCCCACTTCCTCACCACGGGGGGACACGAGGTCCGCCCCATCGTGCGCCGCAAGCCCCGTCACGACCGGGGCGAGATCTTCTGGGACCCCATGGAGGGCCGGATCGAGGCCGGGAGGCTCGAGGGTCTGGATGCCGTGGTGCACCTCGCCGGCGAGAGCATCTCGCGGGGAAGGTGGAATGGCGCCAAGAAGAAGGCGATCTGGAAGAGCCGGGTCGTCGGGACCCGTGTGCTGGTGGACGCCCTGAACGGACTGCGCCGCCCGCCGCCGGTTCTGATATCGTCGTCCGCGATCGGAATCTACGGGAACCGTGGCAGTGAGCGTCTGGGGGAACGGAGCGGACCGGGGAAGGGCTTCCTCGCGGATCTGTGCCGTGAATGGGAGAACGAGGCGGTCAAGGCACGGCGGTCGGGGGTTCGGGTGGTCCTGATGCGGACCGGACTCGCGCTCAGCCCCGCGGGCGGGGCCCTGGGTACCATGCTGCTTCCCTTCAGGATGGGCATCGGGGGCCGACTCGGGAGTGGACGCCAGTACGTGAGTTGGATCGATCACGACGACCTCGTCGCGCTCATCTTTCACGCGCTGGTGACGCCCTCCCTGCGGGGGCCGGTCAACGCCACCGCCCCTCACCCCGTCCCCAACGCCACCTTCACCACGATCCTGGGGCGGGCCCTGAAGCGCCCCACGCTGCTTCCCGTGCCATCCCTGGTGGTGAAGGGGATGTTCGGCGAGATGGGCAGGACGCTGCTGCTGGAAGGGGCCCGCGTCATCCCCCATGCCGCCACCCGCAGCGGCTTCCGCTTCACCTTCGAGGGCCTCGCCGAGTCGCTTGCATTCCAGCTCGGCCGGGCCCCGCCGGCGCCGTAGGGATCGGCATGTCACGACCCGACCCTGCACTGACGCGCGGCGACCTGTCGCCCGATCCCATCGAGCAGTTCGGCCGCTGGTTCGAAGATGCCGCCGCCGACCCGCGGATCGTTTTCGCGGAAGCCGTCTGCCTCTCCACGCTGGGGCCCGACGAAACCCCTGAAGCCCGCATGGTGCTCATGAAGGACTTCGACCACCGGGGTTTCGTCTTCTACACGAACTTCGAGTCCGACAAGGCCCGGTCGATCATCGCCCACCCCAGAGCCGGCATGACCTTCTACTGGCAGCCCCTCGCGCGCCAGGTGCGGATCCGCGGCGCGGTGGAGAAAGTGTCGCCGGACGAAGCGGACGCGTACTTCGCGAGCCGGCCCCGGGGGAGCCGCATCGGCGCATGGGCGTCGGACCAGAGCCGCGAGCTGGAGAGCGGCGCGGCGTTGAAGGCGCGGGTTGCGGCACTGGAGGAGCGCTTCGCCGGCCGCGAGGTCCCCAGGCCTCCGCACTGGTCCGGCTTCCGCATCGTCCCGGAGGCGATCGAGTTCTGGCAGGAGGGGCAGGTGCGGCTGCACGACCGCTTCGCCTACCGGCGTGACGATACGGGACGGTGGATCCGGCGGCGACTCTACCCCTGATCAGCCACGGGCTGCCGAGCCAGCGCGGTCTCGCCCAGCACCTCGTCCAGCGTCTCCACCAGGAGCGCGGCTTCCTCTTCACCGAAGACCATCGGCGGCTTCACCTTGAGGACGTTGTGGTCCGGTCCGTCGACGCTCAGGAAGACTCCCAGCTCGCGCGCCCGTTTGACGATGCGGGTGCATGCCTCCGGGAACGGCTCGCGGGTCGCACGGTCCCGCACGAGTTCGATGCCCAGGAAGAGGCCGCGCCCGCGCACGTCACCCATCAGGGGACGGCGCGCGGCCAGCTGGCGCAGGTCGCGAAGGAGCCCTCCGCCCACCCGGCGCGCGTGCTCGACCAGCCCGCGGTCGCGGATCTCGGCAAGAGTGGCGCGGGCCGCGGCGCAGGAGACGGGGTTGCCGCCGAAGGTACTGAAGTACTCCATGCCGTTGGCGAAGGAGTCGGCGATTTCGCGGGTCGTCACCACCGCGGCGACCGGGTGTCCGTTCCCCATGGGCTTGCCCAGGGTGACGATGTCGGGCACCACGCCCTGCAGCTCGAAGCCCCAGAACGCGTCGCCCACCCGGCCGAAGCCGACCTGCACCTCGTCCGCGATACAGACCCCCCCGGCGCGGCGTATGTGATCGTACGCGGCGGCCAGGTATCCGGGCGGGGGCTCGATCTGGCCCCCGCAGCCGAGGATCGCTTCGGCCATGAACGCCGCGACGCCGGGGCCCCCTTCGAGACGAGCGGCCGCCCTGGCCACCTCGCCGGCGTAACGCTCGCCCAGCTCCCGGTCGGCTGCGTCCGTGTGCGAATCCCTGCCGGGGCCTCCGGCTGCGCCCAATCGCCGGTAGCGGCCCCGGTAGCTGTCGGGGAGCGCGGCCACCGCCACCCGGCTGCTCGCTCCCGAGCCGCCCGGTCCGTCGAACTTGTACTGGGAGATCTCGACCAGTCCCCCCGTGTTGCCGTGATAGCCGCCCTCGAGACAGACCACGCCGTCGCGACCGGTGTGGAGCCGGGCCATGCGCAGTGCGAGTTCGTTGGCTTCGCTGCCGGAGCAGACCAGGTAGACGACCTCCAGCGGCGCGGGGAAGTGCGCCAGCAACTCCTCGGCCAGGGCGACGATCTCGCCGTGGAGGTAACGCGTGTTGGTGTTGAGGGTGAATTCAAGCGGTCGTCGCAACACCTCAGGGAGATGTTGCGATGGCAGCGAGCAGGCACCGAGGAGCGGATCGAGCCCTACGTCCGCGGATGCGTTCACCAGGCCGTCCGCCGGTGGGACGGCGCGAGCATCGGCAGAGGTTCTGGAAAGAGATCGCTCGAGGTCTGTCGAGCGAGGAGGCCGCCGTGGCAGCGGGTGTGTCCCCTGCTGTCGGGACACGCTGGTTTCGCGAATGTGGTGGCATGCCACCACTCAATCTTCGTCCCCAGTCACGGCGCTATCTCTCGTTCGTTGAGCGAGAAGAGATCGCCGTTCTTCGAGCCCGTGCTCGTGGCGTGCGCGAGATCGCCCGGCAGTTGGGCCGCTCACCCTCGACGATCTCGCGAGAACTGCGGCGCAACGCAGCTACAGGAGGAGGGAACCTCGAGTATCGGGCCACGACCGCTCAATGGCACGCCGACCGGCGAGCGAAACGTCCAAAGCTTGCGAAGCTCGCTACGAACGGCGAACTGAGGCAGTATGTGCAGGATCGCCTCGGAGGCCTGATCCGAGCTCTGGACGGTGCCGCTCTGGCAGGCCCCGATGTGCGCTGGATCGGACGGCGTCACGGTCGCCGACAAGACCGGCGGCGGGCGGCCTCGTGGAGTCCCGAGCAGATCGCCAACAGGCTACGGGTCGACTTCCCCGGCGATGAGTCCATGCGTATATCGCACGAAGCCATCTACCAGGCGCTCTACGTTCCAGGCCGCGGTGCGCTGCGACGGGAGCTGACAGCGTGCCTTCGGACGGGACGCACGTTACGGGTGCCTCGAGCTCGCACCCGCGGACGGGGCAAGACGTTCGTTCACCCCGAGATCATGCTCAGCGAGCGACCGGCCGAGGCAGACGACCGCGCCGTTCCCGGGCACTGGGAAGGCGACCTGATCTTGGGGCTGGGCAGTTCGGCGATCGGAACGCTGGTCGAGCGGACCTCCAGGTTCACGATGCTGCTCCACCTTCCCCGCCATGACAAACACGGCGAGGCCAGGACCAAGAACGGTCCAGCGTTGGCTGGACACGGTGCCGAAGCCGTCCGGGACGCGATCGCTTCGTCGATCACGACCCTGCCCGAGCAACTCCGCCGGTCTCTGACATGGGACCAGGGAACAGAGATGGCTCAGCACGCACGGCTTCGCATCGATACTGGCCTGGCCATCTACTTCTGCGACCCGCAGAGCCCGTGGCAGCGCGGCACGAACGAAAACACCAACGGCCTGTTGAGACAGTACTTCCCAAAGGGCACTGACCTCAGCAGACATACCGCTGACGATCTCGCCGCCGTCGCAGCCGCTCTCAACAGCCGCCCCCGCAAGACCCTCGGTTGGAGAACTCCGGCGGAAACCTTGGAAGATCTGTTATCATCAAAGAACCAGACCTCAACCTTGCGTTGAAATGCTCTGCCGCTCCCGTATCTCCAGCCTTCAACGACCGTCGGTCGCTTCTGACTCCCTCGGGTTGGGAGACATCAAATCAAGAACCCACTTCTTTCTTTCTGGTCGCCCTCGCCAGCCTAGTGTCCAGCAAAATCGGGGGCACATGAAAACCCTTCAACACGGTACTGTTGCGACGACCGCTTGAACCTAGGGAGCACACGAGACTGGCGCGCGATCGCCTCCGCGACGCGGCGGTTGCCGTGCCCGACGTGGGGGACGTTGTTGACCGTGTCCAGGTAGCGGCGGCCGGTGTCGTCGTACAGGTAGGCACCGAGGCCGCGCACCACATGGACCGGCCGTGCGTAAGACAGACTGAGCGACGAACCCAGAACCGTCTTGCGTTTTGCCGTTCGAACCCGATATCGCAAGACGGCATCGGGCTGGGAGCCCGGATCCGGCAAGCCCGAAAGCGCCGTCGGGTCGGGCAGGACGGACTCCCAGACGGTGCGGAGGCGGGGGAGGGCCACTCCGGGGAAGGTCCCGTGGTCTTCCGCCGCCGTGCACTCGTCGTGCAGCGGGTCCAGCGCGATGACCTGAAGGTGCAGGTGGGGTGGCCAGCCTCCGTTGACGGATGCGTCCCCGAGCCAGCCGAGCACGTCGCCGGGCGCGACCTGCTGCCCGGGCGCGAGGTGCTCCAGGGTGGCGTGGTCGAGGTGGCCGTACAGGGTATGGAAGCCGGTGCCGCCATCGGTGACGTGCCGGACGATGACGGTGGGACCGTAGTCGAGGCGCTGGGCATTGTCGGTGACGGACAGGACCGTGCCCGCGAGGGGCGCCAGCACGGGTGTGCCCGGCGGTGCGAAGAGGTCGATGCCGAGATGGACGGTGCGGGCTTCCGGGCCGTTGTTGCCCGGGACGATGAACGCGGGGTGGTCGTAGAGCAGTCGGACCTCACCGTAGCGACCCACGCCCACCGTTGCCCCGCCTGCGGCGATCTCCCCCTCGACCCAGCTGTCGGCGGCACCGGGACGGGCGAGGTCGTCAGGGTGCGGGAGGTCCAGGCTCTCCACCGAGAGGTCGATGTCGCAGGCCCGGGCGAGCACCTCGGGGGACATCGCCGACGCGTGGGGCCGGGCTTGCTCCACCCACGAAACGACCGCTTCCCGGTCCGGATTCGGCACCAGACCGCACGCCTCGCGTATCCTGAATTCGGCCAGCCTCCAGTCGGTGCTCGCCAGGGTGCGCAGGAGCCTCCACGCGGGTTCCTGGCTCACGGCGAGGTACGCGTTCCCGGGCTGCTCGCGCATCTGGCGCGCCTGGACGGACACGGACAGGCAGAGCCGCAAAGCCACCAGGGGGATGATCGCCCGGCACTCGGCGTTGGTGATGGGCGCGACCGATGAATACCCCCGGGTGATCGCGCACGCGGCCTCGACCGGGTCCGCCAACCCCATCATCGCGTAGGCGGATGCGACCGCGAGCTCCGCCGCCCGCCAGCCTCGCACCACGTCGCCGAAGTCGATCAGCCCCGCCAGACGATCGCCGTCGAGCGACGGAGCCACCATCACGTTGTAGTCGTTGGCGTCGTTGTGAATGACGGTCACGGGAAGCGAGTCACGCACCGGGTCCAGCCAGCGGACGGCGCGGTCGAGCGTTGCGGCGACAATGTCGGGTCCGTCTTGCAGACCCTGCGCCGGGTCCAGGCCGTCCAGATGCGCCCGGATCGTCTCGGGCGCGGACTCCATCCGCCACTCGAAGTCGCGGTCGAGCTCCGGGTGGTCGAAGCCGGACAGGGCCGTGTCCAGCTCGGCCAGGAGCGCGCCGAGGGATTGCAGCACCGCCATCGATCGGGGCCGCACCTCCGCCAGCGGGATCCCGTCCACGTACGCGAGCGCGCAGGCGATGAAGGGGGCGCCATCCAGGTCGACTTCACGGATGGGAGACCGGGAGGCTCCGGTGACGGCGGCCGGGGAAAGGGCAGGGGCCGGGATCACCAGACGCGGGATGTGGGCGGAGAGGGTGGACCCCGCGAGGTGGTCCAGACATGCGGTCACCAGTTCGAACACGGGCCGCCGCGACGCGGGACTGAGCTTCAGGACGGCGTTCCGGGAGGCCCCCCCGGCGTCCGCGGCGCCGTCGGAGACCACGAAGTTCAGGTCGAATTCTCCCGGTAGAGCACGGACTTCGCCGGTAAGCCCGAAGTGTTCCCGGGCGATGGCGGACGCGCGCAGGAGCGGGCTGGTCACGGGGAAAACGGCTCTGCCCCGGTGAATGGAGGCACGGGGATGCGATCGGAGAAGGAGAAGCTCATGGGTTCCTCGGTGGAATCGTGGAGACGACCACAGCCTTGCGGGTGCACAAGGGCGACGCAGACATAGCGGTAGCGGCTTCCATCGTCAAAAGATGTGGAATAGCTCAAGTGTTATGATTGAAGCTGCCCGCGCAATTCCCCGGGAATGACACCGCCCCGAACCAGCCCATGCCCACCTACGAATACAGATGCAGCGACTGCGGCCGCGAGTTCGAACTCTTCCAGAGGATGAGCGACAAGCCCGGCGCCCCGTGTCCCGACTGCGGTTGCGGGGCCGAGCGGCTGATCTCGGGCGGAGCGGGCCTGCTCTTCAGGGGCGAGGGCTTCTACATCACCGACTACCGGTCGGATGGGTACAGGAAGAAGGCCAGGGAAGAGTCCGGAGCCGGGGCGAACAAGGAATCCGGGGACGGCTCGAAGAGCAAGGCCGGGGAAGGGGCGAAGACGGAGGGCGGGGACGGAGCAGGCAAGACCTCGGCGAGCGCAGGGTCGAGCACCGGCGGATCGTCCGGGCCCGGAGGCGACTGACTCGGTGTCCGCAGAGCAGATCGCCGACGCGCTACGGCAGGCCGCCACGGAGTTCGGCGCCCATGACATCCGCTTTCGTCTGGATCGGCCGAAGGACGCCAAACACGGTGATCTGGCGTCGAATGTGGCCCTGACCCTCTCGTCGCGGCTCCGGCGGCCCCCCAGGGACATCGCGGAGGAGCTCAAGGTCCGGCTGGAATCCATTGAAGGCGTGGACAGGGTCGAGGTGGCCGGACCGGGTTTCCTGAATGTCTTCCTGGAAGTGGCGGCCGTCGGTGAAGTCCTCCATCGGATCCGCGACCTGGGAGGAGACTACGGCCGCAACAGGACCGGGGCCGGGCTGCCGATCATGGTGGAGTTCGTGTCGGCCAACCCGACAGGCCCGCTGCACCTCGGACACGGCCGCCAGGCGGCGCTGGGAGACGCGATCGCCACCCTCCTCGAATGGTCGGGGTGGAAGGTCCACCGCGAGTTCTACTTCAACGACGCCGGCGGGCAGATCGAGCGGCTGGCCAAGAGCGTCAGGGCCCGCTACCAGCAGCGGCTCGGGCACGACGAGACGGTTCCGGACGGCGGCTATCACGGCGACTACGTGTCGGACATCGCGCGCGACCTGATCGACGAGGTGGGAGACAGGTACGAGAACGACCGGAACGAGGCCGCGCTGGAAGTCATGCGCGGCTTTGCGGTGCGCGTCCTGCGGCGCGAACAGGAGGTGGATCTGGCGGCCTTCGGCGTACACTTCGACGAGTACTACCCGGAAACGCGGCTGTACTCGGACGGACGCGTCAAGGAGACGGTCGGGGCCCTGGACGAGACGGGCCTGACATACCGGAAGGACGGCGCCGACTGGCTCCGCACCTCCGAGTTCGGTGACCAGAAGGACCGGGTGATGGTCAAGAGCGATGGATCGCCCACCTACTTCCTGCCGGACATCGCCTACCACATGACCAAGTGGGAGAGGGACTTCACGGAGGTGATCAACGTCCAGGGCTCGGACCATCACAGCACGGTGGACCGGGTGCGGGCCGGGCTGCAGGCGCTGGGCCTCCCCGAGGGCTATCCCGAGTACGTGCTCCACCAGATGGTGACGGTCGAGCAGGGCGGCCAGGAGGTCAAGTTCTCCAAGAGGGCGGGTTCCTACACGACCCTCGCCGAGCTGGTCACCGAGGTGGGGGTCGACGTGGCCCGCTACTTCTTCCTCATGCGCCGGCCCGAGGCGCACCTGACCTTCGACCTGGACCTGGCGCTGGACCAGTCCGACAAGAACCCGGTGTACAAGGTCAAGTACGCCCACGCCCGGGTGTGCAGGCTCTTCAAGCTGGCGCGGGAAAGGGGTTGGGCCGAGGTCCCCCCGGACGCCGACCCCACGCTTCTCGACTCGCCCGGGGAGCGCGAGCTGATCAACCAGTTGCGCGAATTCCCCGCGTTTCTCCGCCGGGCCGCGTCCGGAAGAGCTCCTCACGTGATCTGCGACTACCTGGAAAAGACGGCAGGGCTGGTCAACTCCTGGTACCAGGCGGGGCACCCGACCCGGAGCCCGAAGCTGGCGGCGCTGGTTGACGACGAGGCGCTGCGCAACGCGCGTCTGACGCTGGCCGACGCCGCGCGGATCGTCCTGCACAACGGGCTGGCGGTTCTGGGGATCAAGGCGCCCGAGCGGATGGTGCGGGATGATTAGGGGGCCGTGTCGGATTCCCGGACAGATTCCATGCCGAATCTGTCACGGAATCTGTCATGGGTGCGCCGAGGGCCCCTGACGCCGTGTCCATCCTGGCGGTCGGAAGCGTGGCCCTCGACGCGGTGGAGACCCCGGCCGGGAGCGTCGACAGCGTGATCGGCGGGTCCGCGGTCTTCTTCGGGGCTGCGGCATCGTTGCTGACGGATGTGCGCGTGGTCGCCGTCGTCGGCAGCGACTACCCCCTCGAACGGCTTGGCTTCATGCGCGAGCGGGGGGTCGACTTCACGGGTATGGCCCAGGTGCCCGGCGAGAGCTTCTTCTGGGGGGGGCGCTACAGCGAGGATTTCCGCGCGCGGGAGACGACCGAGACCCGGCTCGGGGTGTTCGCGTCCTTCGACCCCGACGTGCCATCCCGTTACCGCGACTCGGAGGTCGTGTTTCTGGGGAATATCGATCCGGAACTCCAGCTCGATGTCCTGGACCAGGTGCGCACTCCCGCGCTGGTAGCCGCCGACACGATGAACTACTGGATCGAGCGCACCCCGGACGCCCTGGCCCGGGTGCTGCCCCGTCTCGACATCCTTATGATCAACGACGAGGAAGCGGCTCAGCTCTCGGGCGAGACGGACATCTCCCTGGCAGCCCGGCGGATCCGGAACCGCGGGCCCGGAATCGTCGTCGTAAAGAGGGGGGAGGACGGGGCCGTTCTCTTCGCCGACGACTGGGTGTTCCACTGTCCTGCCTGTTCCGTAGAGCGGGTCATCGACCCGACGGGCGCCGGGGACGCCTTCGCGGGCGGGTTCCTCGGCCACCTCGACCGGGTGGGGTCGTACGGGCGGGAGCAGCTGGCCCGGGCCGTGATGCACGGGTCGGCGACGGGCTCCTATGCCGTGGAGGCGTTCTCGGTCGACCGTTTTCGGGACCTCGACCTGCGCGATGTCGAGGGACGGGTCGACGGCCTGCGCGAGATCACGACCCGTGAGCCCGAGCTCGCGCGGGCGGGGGAGTGAACCGCCCGCCACGTGTGCACGATGCCCCGGGAGGGACGACCTGATCGAGATGAATGACTCTCTGACATACAAGGACACCGGCGTCGATCTGGACGCGGCCGACCGCGCCAAGCGTTCGCTGGCCCCCCTTCTGGAGGCTTCCGGCGACGCTCACACCCTGTCCGGACTCGGGGCGTTCGGCGGCCTCTACGCCGTTCCGGCCGGGATGTCGCAGCCGGTCCTCGTATCGAGCGCCGACGGCGTGGGCACCAAGCTGAAGGTGGCGTTCATCGCGGAGCGGCACGACACGGTGGGCCGCTGCCTCGTCAACCATTGCGTGAACGACATCCTGGTGCAGGGGGCCCGGCCGCTCTTCTTCCTGGACTATCTCGCCACGGGCGACCTGGAGGGGGACGTGGTCCCCGCCGTGGTTGGGGGCGTCGCGCGGGCCTGTCAGGAGAACTCATGCGCGCTGCTCGGCGGGGAGACGGCGCAGATGCCGGACTTCTACGCCGCCGGCGAATACGACCTTGCCGGGTTCATCGTGGGCGTGGTCGAGCGGCAACAGATCCTCGACGGTTCGGCGGTACGCCCCGGAGACCGACTCATCGGCCTGCGTGCGTCGGGTCTCCACACGAACGGGTACACGCTGGCACGGACCATCGTCTTCGAACGGATGGGCCTCGGCGTCGTCGACGAATTCCCGGGAGAGGACGCGCCGGCCGGGGATGTGCTGCTGCGCGTCCACCGGTCCTACCTGACGATGGTGGCCCCGTTGCTGCAGCGGGGGTGGGTCAACGCCATGGCGCACGTGACCGGAGGCGGGATGGAGGGGAACCTGCCGCGGGTCCTGCCCGTGGGGTTGGGTGCCCGCATCGACTGCGAATCCTGGACGGTGCCGAACGTCTTCCGCCAACTGGCGATCGGGGGTGGTGTGCCCGCAGCCGAGATGTACCGCGTCTTCAACATGGGCGTCGGCATGATTCTCGTCGTGCCGCCCGACCGGGAAGCGTCGGTCCTGGAGGCGCTGGGCGAAGACGGATGGCCGGTCGGGGAGGTGGTGCGGGGCACCGGCGTGGAACTGATCGGAACCGGCTGATCCCGATGCAGAGTCCGACCGGGCGCTCCGGTGCGGCGGACACGCCTTCCTCGGGTGTCTACGCCGGCCCCTGCCGGTGCGGGAACGTGGGCGCTTCCGGGTGGGCACTCACGGTGCTGGCGCTCGTGCTCGTGTCGCTCGCGGGTCCGCTTCCCTCCGCACAGGCCCAGGAACTGCCCGTCAGTCGCTCCAGCGTCGAGGGGGTTGCCGATCTTGCGAGTCGCTGCTCCGGCGGCAGGAACGCGCTCCTGGCCATCCCCTGCCGGGAGCTGTCCCTGGCGGTGATGGCGGTGCAGCGCGGCGTTGGCCTTGCGTCGGCGCTTGGCAGCGATATTCCCGGCAGCGCGAGCACGATGGGCCGCCGGCTCGGGACCGTTCCCCGGATCGGCGTGTCGGTGTCTCTGGTCGGACAGCGGCTGGCCATGCCAAGGGTCGCCGCGACATCTCCGGCGGACCTGGTGGAGGAGGAGGAGTTCACGCTGGCCGGGCTCCGGGGCTCGGTGGCTGCAGGGGTCTTCGACGGCTTCCAGCTGGGCCTCGGCGTTGCGGGCGTCCTTTCGGTCGACCTCATCGGTTCATACTCGCTGATGCGCCTTTCCGAAGGGGCGGGCTTCGAGGAGATGTCGTCGGGTGTCGGGCTGGGCGCCCGTGTGGGCCTGGTCCGGGAATCGTTCGTCGTGCCGGGTCTCTCGATCTCGGGGGTGCGGCGCTGGCACGGCGACATCAAGGTGGGAGACCTCGCCGCCGGCCACCCCGGGGAGTTGGTCACGGATCTGACGGTATCGTCGTTGCGGGCCACCCTCGGGAAGAACTGGTTCGTGCTGGGGCTGTTGGGTGGTGTGGGGTGGGACCGGTACGAAGGGGACGCGACGGTGACGGTGCCGCGTGGCGCGGGCGACCCCGGGTCGGTCAACGGCGTGGTGACCAGCGAACGTCTCGTCTACTTCGTGGGGGGGTGGTTCAACTTTCTCGTGTCGCAGCTCTCCTTTGAACTCGGGGTGGCGGAGGGCGTGGCCGACCCCTTCGACGACAGACGGGCGGCGTTCGACCCCGAGTCGCCGAGCTGGTTTGCCTCGACCGCCTTCCGGGTCACCCTTTGAGCCCGTCTTCCCGCATCGGTTCGAGAGCCCTGGAGTGCGGGGTCGCGGAGACCCCGGCGCCCGCGTCTCCTCCGAGCGACCTGGATCGCCGTTGCCTTGCCCGCGCGGTCGAAGTGGGCAGACGGGGCTGGGGCCGGGTGCACCCCAACCCGATGGTGGGTGCGGTGGTGGTCCGCGGCGGCAAGGTCGTCGCCGAAGCGCACCACGAGGAATTCGGGGGGGCTCACGCCGAGGTCGCGGCCCTGGCGGCTCTGGACGACGCTCGCGGGGCGACCCTCTACAGCAGCCTGGAGCCGTGCAGCCACGCCGGGAAGACCCCGCCGTGCACGGATGCAATCCACGCGGCAGGCATCGCCCGTGTGGTGTTCTGGGCGGTGGAGCCGGGATCGAAGCAGGGAGGAGGGGGACAGTGGCTGCGCACTCGTGGGGTGCGGGTGGACGGCCCGTTCGGAACGCGAGCCGACTGGATGGCCGCGAACCCCGCGTTCTTCCACGCCGCGGCCGCTCGGGGACCGTACGTGGCGCTCAAGCTGGCAGTCAGCCTGGACGGCAGGATCGCGCCGGGGGGTGGAAGGCGTGTCTGGCTGACCGGGAAGCGGTCCCGGGCCGAGGTGCACCGACTTCGCGCCGGGTTCGATGCGGTGCTCGTGGGGACGCGCACCTGGAAGGCCGATGACCCGATGCTCACCGCCAGGGGAGCCGTGACGCCGCGGATCCCTCCCGTGCCCGTATTGCTGGATCGGCGCGGTGAACTTCCCGCGGGGGCGCGGGCCTTGCGGGGAGGCACCGGGACGCGGGGCATCGTCGCGACCGCTGCCGGGCAGGCCGCCCGTCTGCAGCGCCGCCTCGCGGAACGGGCCGATGTGGTTGCCGTGCCGGAGGCGGGTGATGGTCTCGATCTCACCGCGCTCATGGCGGCCCTGGATCGTCGCGGGGTGACCAGCGTACTCTGCGAGGGCGGCGGGATCCTGGCGACATCACTGCTCCGGGCTGACCTTGTGAACCGCCTCTACCTTTTCGTGGCGCCGGTGGTCATCGGGGACGGAGGAGTGCCGGCGTTCCCGCGCGGTGTCGCATCCGCGCCCGACGCTGCCGCCGCATCCGCGCCCGACGCTGCCGCCGATCCCGGTACCGCCGCGGAGTCCCACCACGCGGCGCGGCTCTTCAGGGAGTGGAAGTCCCACCACGACCCGGTGAGATTCGGAAGCGACACCCTCATCGTCCTCGACCGCGGAGACTGACCCTGTTTACCGGAATCATCGAATCGGTGGGCGAGGTCGTCAGCGTGACGGACGCCGGCGGCGGACGCACCCTCGCGATCGGCGCTCCCTTCGCGGCGAGGCTCTCCCCGGGGCAGTCCGTTGCCGTGGACGGCGCTTGCCTGACGGTTCGCGACCTCGGCCCCGGCTCCTTCACGGTGGAGGCGGGCGCGTCCACCCTGGAGCGCACGGTCGCCGGCCGCTACGCGGCGGGCTCCGCGGTCAACCTCGAGCGAGCGGTCCGGGCCGCTGACCGGCTGGACGGGCACCTTGTCCAGGGCCATGTGGACGGTCTCGGCACCTTTCTCGAAAAGCGTTCCAGGGGGAACACGAGGTTCCTGGACTTCGAGTTGCCCGGCGATGTCTTCGCCACCACGATCGTGCACGGTTCCATCGCCCTGAACGGGGTCAGCCTCACCGTCAACGACCTCCGCGACGGTGCCGTCTGCGAAGTCGCGATCATTCCGTATTCGTGGGAACACACCAACTTCTCCCGGCTGGAGCCGGGCGACCCGGTCAATGTGGAAGGGGACCTCATCGGCAGATACGTCCAAAGGGTGATCGAAACGCGCGGACCCACCTTTTCAGCGAGGCCCGACACCCATGCCTCTTGACTCCGTCCGCGACGCCATCCGCGACATTGCCGCGGGCAGGCTCGTGATCGTCGCCGACGACGAAGACCGGGAGAACGAGGGCGATCTGGTCTGTGCGGCCGATAGGATCACCCCCGATCTGATCAATTTCATGACCAAGTTCGGACGGGGACTCATCTGCGTCTCGATGACGGCGGAACGTGCCGATGCCCTCGAGCTCCCTCTGATGACGAGCCGTAACACCGACCCGCATGGCACCGCCTTCACCGTCTCCGTGGACGCTGGCCGGCCCTTCGGAGTAACGACGGGCATCTCCGCGCAGGATCGCGCGATGACCGTACAGGTGCTGGCCGATCCGGAGTCGCTTCCCGACGACCTCAGGCGGCCCGGGCATATCTTCCCCCTTCGCGCTCGTCGGGGCGGGGTGTTGCGCCGCGTCGGCCAGACGGAAGCCGCGGTGGACCTCGCACGTCTCGCCGGACTGGCTCCCACCGGGGTCATCTGCGAGATCCTCAACGAGGACGGGACCATGGCCCGGAGGGCGGAGCTCGAGGTGATGGCCAGGGAGCACGACCTCAGGTTCATCACCGTGGAGCAACTCGTCACCTACCGGCTTGCACGGGAACGTCTGGTCAGACGCGTGGTGGAGGCGCCTCTGAGCACGGCGTGGGGGGACTTTCTCTGTATTGCGTACCGCAGCGAGATCGACGAGCGGGTCCATGTCGCACTCGTCAAGGGTGACGTTGCCGGCAAGGAGGAAATCCTGGTCCGAATGCACGCGGAGAATCCGCTCCGCGACACCTTCGGGTCCGTGGACGAGCCGGGGGGCAACCTCCTCGCGGGTGCCATGGATCGCATTCGGGCCGAAGGGAAGGGCGTCGTCGTCTATATTCATCAGGACCGTGCCGGGGATCGATTGATCGAGCGACTCCGGGGCGTTGTGGACACGCACCGCACTCCCGAGGCGTCGCCCGGCGCGCGGCAGGTTCTTCGCGACTATGGAATCGGGGCCCAGATCCTGCTCGACCTGGGACTGACCTCGATCCGACTGCTCACGAACAGCCGGCGACGCATCGTGGGCCTGGACGGATACGCCCTGCACATAGTGGGAAGGGAGGGCTTCAAGGGGAAGCGCATGGACGCCGGGACGATGGGGAGGGGAGACATCCATGACTGAACCCGGGGCGCCGTGCATCGCTCTGCTTGTGGCGCGGTACAACAGCTTGTTCACGGAGCAGCTGCTGAGAGGTGCCAGGGAGCGCCTCGTCGCCGAGGGAATTGGCGAAGAGAACATCCATGTACTATATGTTCCGGGGGCGTGGGACCTGCCCCAGGCCGCGCGCAGGATCGCGGACTCGGGACGGTACGACGCCATCATTGCAATCGGGTGTGTGATCCGGGGTGAGACGGCCCACTTCGACTATGTGGCGGGACATGCCAGTGACGGACTGGGACAGGTGGCCCTGACCGGGACAGTCCCGGTTGTGTTCGGCGTGCTCACCACCGAAAACGGCCAGCAAGCCATGGTTCGCGCGAATTCCTACGGGATGAACCGGGGTGGCGAGTTCGCCGAGGCCGCGCTCACCCTGCTGGCACTTTATGATTCTCATTGACATGGGCTTTGCCGGGTCTTGAACCAGTCGCTGGATACGCACAGACGGCGGGACCGGACCCGTTCGCGGGCCTGGTTCCTCCAGGTGCACTACCGCTGGGAAGCGGAGGGCGGTGTCCTCACGCTTTCGGAAGCTTTTGCCGCGACCGTAGAACAGCGGTTGATCGCGCCGCGCAGGATCCACTATCTGAAGAGGCTGGTGCAGGAGTTCGGGGACAACAGGGGGCATGTGGAGGACACGATCTCCGCGTGCATGGACAACTGGCGCCTTGAACGGCTGTCGGTCATGGACCGCGGGATCCTGCGTCTCGGCGCCACCGAAATCCTGTGTCTGCCGGACCTTCCGGGGAAGGTGGCAATCCAGGAGGCTGTCCGGCTGGCCGAACGCTACGGTGGCTCCGAGTCGCCCCGGTTCGTGAACGGGGTTCTCGACGCGGTCTTCCGCAGGGCCGGCTGAAGGGTCGCTCGGCAACGTCGGTGGCGAACGGGAGGCGGCTCCGGATTCTGGTGGTCAACTGGCAGGACCGCCGCAACCCGGCAGCGGGCGGCGCCGAAGAGCACCTGCACCAGGTCTTCGGCAGGCTCGCTCGCCGGGGGCACCGGGTCACGCTCCTCTGCTCCGGCTGGGCATCGGGGAGTCGCACGGAGGACATCGACGGGATACGCGTGCATCGCACCGGCGGGCGCTACACCTTCAACGTCGCCGCGCCCCTGTACTGCGGACGCCATCTCTCCGACGAGCGCTTCGACGTGGTCGTCGAGGACCTCAACAAGGTCCCCATGCTGGCCACGCGGTGGGCCGATGCCCCCTCACGCCTGCTCATCGTGCACCACCTCTTCGGCGCCACCGCGTTCCGGGAGGCGAACGTTGCGCTGGCGAGCGCCACCTGGCTCTTCGAGCGGATCATTCCCTCGGTCTACCGGGGGCTGCCGTGTATCGCCGTTTCCCGGAGCACCCGCGACGACCTGATCCGGCGGGGCCTCGACGCCTCGGACATCACCGTCATCCGTAACGGGGTGGCTCTGGATGACCTGGGGCCTGCCGCCAACCGGTTTGCGGACCCCACCGTGGCCTATCTGGGGCGCCTCAAGAAGTACAAGCGCGTCGACCTCGTGCTGCGGGCTGTGGCGCTGCTCCGCGACTGGGGCATGGGGGTGAAGCTGATCGTTGCGGGGAAGGGGGACGCCCGGCAGGCCCTGGAGGAGACCGCCCGGGGCCTGGGAATCCTGGACCGGGTACGCTTCGCGGGCTTCGTACCCGACGACGAGAAACGTGACATCCTGGCCGGGTCGTGGGTCCACGCCCTGACCTCGCCCAAGGAAGGGTGGGGGATCGCAAGTGTCGAGGCGTCGGCGTGCGGAACCGCGACGGTCGCGTCCGACTCGCCCGGCCTTCGGGAGACCGTACGACATGGCGAGACCGGGCTCCTTGTCCCCCACGGCGATGTCGAAGCCCTGGCGGATGCGCTGGCTCGTGTTCTGGAGCCCGTAACCCGCGACCGGATGGGGCGGGCCGCTCGCGTGATGGCGGAGCGGTTCTGCTGGGACGGGGTTGCCGACGCCATCGAGGAGCTGTTGAGGTCGCTGGCGGAGGGACGCTAGCGCCTTGCCAGCCCGGCGCCTCACCGCTCTCGGTGGGACGCGGGATCTATCCACGGACTGCCAAGGGGCTCCGTGCCCTGCCATCCGCCGGCCGTTTGGCACCGGTCGTGGTAGGGATTTTCCCCATGGGTTGCTAGACTTGTAGGGTCCTGACCGGGTTGCCGGTGCGACGGACCGGCCCAACCCGACGCGAATCCCATGAATGGAAGCCGCGACAGATGGCGACACGAATAACAGCACACGGATGCGAAGTCGGCGAGCTTCTGCGGAAACGGTCGGAGGGTATCGCGGACCGCTGGCCTCGCTTCGATCCAGCCGTGATGGACGTACAGCTCATTTTCCGGCTCCAGGGGCGGTCCCACACCGTCGAGGCCATCGTCTCCCGGAGTCGGCGCCAGGCGGCCGTGGCCCAGGGGGCGGGTCCCGACTTTCGCGTGGCTCTGGACGAACTCGACGGGCATGTGAAACGCATCCTCAAGCGTGATCGGTCCCGGCGAAAGGAATTCCGCCCCGCCACCGGTTTACCGGGCTGACGTTCATGGTGAGCGTGCCCGCGCCTGCCGGCACCGGCGCGGGCCCCGCCGGCTCGTGACCCCCTCGATCTCGGTTCGGAAGCTCTTCGGCGCCAGGGAGCTGGCCCTGCAATTCAAGCTCCTCACCACGAACGTGTCGCTGGAAGGCCGCATCGCGAACTCCGACGTGTCGAGCCCGGGACTTTCCCTGGCCGGCTATACTGCCCGGTTTCCCGAGGGCCGGGCTCTCGTGTTCGGCGCGACCGAGGTGAGCTACCTGGCAACCCTCGGGCACGCCGAGGTGGAGGACCGTCTCGGTGCCGTGTTCGCTCACGACGTCCCTGCGGTGTTCATCACCCGCGGGCAGGACATCCCCGCGTCCTTCCTCGAAGCGGCCGAAGCGGCCGCCGTCCCCGTCTTTCGCACGCCGCTGGCAACCGGCGACTTCTACCGCCTGCTGAAGCCATACCTGGAGGATGTCCTTGCACCGACCACGACCGTTCACGGTTCGCTGGCCGATGTGTACGGCATCGGCCTCCTCTTCACCGGCCCGAGCGGGATCGGCAAGTCCGAATGCGTCCTCGGACTGGTGGAACGCGGACACCGTCTCGTCGCCGACGACCTCGTGTTCGTCTCGCGGCGTGGCAACGATGTCCTGATGGGGAAGGGCCACGAGCGCCAGGGCTTCCACATGGAGATCCGCGGCATCGGCATTATCGATGTCGCGTCCATGTTCGGCACCAGGGCGACACGGCAGCGCAAGCGCGTGGAAGTTATCGTCGACCTGCAGGAATGGGACGACTCGCGGGAATACGACCGCACCGGACTCGAACGGGAGGCGACCCGGATCCTGGGAGTGGACATCCCCCGCCTGACCATTCCCCTCAATTCAGGCAAGAGTCTGACCATCATCAGCGAAGTGATCGGGATGAACCAGCTTCTCGTGTACGCAGGCGTGGATGTCCCCAGCCGTTTCGACGATGGGCTCCGGGACGCGATGAACCCGCGCGATTCCCTGATCGAGGACTATGAGTGAGCTGACCCCGTGACCTGCTCTCTGGAGGTGGAGGTGCCCAACCGACTCGGGATGCACGCCCGGCCGTGCGCCGAGTTCGTAAAGCTCGCTGGTGGTTTCTCGGCGTCGATACGCGTCACCAAGAACGAGCTCACCGTCAACGGGAAGAGCATCATGGGCGTTCTGATGCTCGCCGCCGAACGGGGGAGCTCTCTTACCATCACCGCCGACGGGGACGACGCGGCGTTGGCCGTCGGGGCGTTGGCCCGGCTGGTACGGGGCGGCTTCGATGAGTGAATCCGCCGGTCCGGTCGTCCGGGAGGGCTTTCCGGCTTCCGAGGGGATCGCCAGGGGGCGCGTGCGACGGATCGCGTGGCGGATCCCGGATCTGCCGCACGGCGTTGAACGCGACAGCTCGAGCGCACGCGAACTGGAGCGGTTCCACAATGCCCTGGACCACGCACGCTGTGAACTGGAGCGGATCAAGGCCGCGACCGAGGCCCGTCTCGGAGACGTCGAGGCACGCATCTTCGATCCGCAGATGCTGATGCTGGATGATCCGGAGGTCGTCGACGGAACGGCGCGGTACATCCTGGAGAACCGGCTCACGGCTGCGCGGGCCTTCGATTGGCGGATGCTGGAGCTCAAGGAGCTGTGGTCAAGGACCTCTCACCCCATGGTCCTCGACCGGCTCAACGACCTGGCGGACCTCAAGCTCAGGGTTCTCGGCCGCCTGCTGCGCCTCCCCGATCCCTGGGATGCGGGGGACGGCGACGGAGTCGTCGTCGTGGCGCGGGACCTGGTTCCCAGCTTCGTGGCCGGGCTCGATCCGGCGAGGGTGGCTGCGCTCGCGACGGACGAGGGGACGCGGACGTCGCACTGGGCGATACTGGCACGGTCCCTCCGCATTCCGGCGGTCGCGGGCCTGGGGGATATCGCGGCGACCGCCAGCGACGGACAGGAGATCATCGTGGACGGGCGGTCCGGCCGGGTGGTCGTCGAGCCGGACAGGAGGGAAGCCGAGCACTACCGGCGGCGGCGCTCCGCGATCCGCGGCTGGGAACGGGAGATCGCGGCCAGCGCCGGCAAGGAGGCGATCACTCTGGACCGGCGTGGCGTGGTCCTGCGCGCCAACCTGGATCTTCCCGGCGAAGCCGATCAGGCCCGCCGGCACGGCGCCGAAGGCGTGGGGCTCTTCCGCACGGAATTCCTCGTCGTTGGCCGCCACACGGTCCCCGGCGAGGAGGAGCAGTACCGGGGCTACCGCACCGTCGCCGAGACCTTTCCCGGTCGAGCTGTGCTCATCCGGACCTTCGACCTTGGCGGGGACAAGTTCCCGGTCTTCCTCCGCATGCCCCACGAGGAAAACCCGTTCCTGGGAAGAAGGGGAGTGCGTGTGTGCCTGGAGGAGTCCGAGCTCTTCCTGACCCAGTTAAGGGCCATTCTGAGGGCTGCGGTACACGGTGACGTGCGGATCATGGTTCCCATGGTCAACACGGTGAGCGAGCTCGCCGCCGTTCGTGAGCTGCTCGATACGGCGAGCGATCAGCTGCGCCGCGAGGGCGTCCCCTTCGCGCGAGAGGTCAAGCTCGGCGCCATGGTCGAGACGCCCGCCGCCGCGCTGAAGGCGCCGGAACTCGCCGCCCACGCCGACTTCCTGTCCATCGGCACCAACGACCTGGTCCAGTACACCCTGGCCGTAGACCGGACCAGCACGCGGCTGGCCCACCTGTTCGACGAGTTCGATCCGGCGGTCCTTCAGCTGATCGCGGGTGTGGCGCGCGCGGGCCGGTCCCGTGGCATCGAGGTGAGCGCTTGCGGGGAGATGGCGGCCCGGCCTCTGGGGACCGTCCTCCTCCTGGGTCTGGGGGTGGAGGCGCTGTCCGTCGCATGGGCGTCGCTTCCCGAGATCAGGAAGCTGGTCCGCAGCTGCCGCCTCGACGATGTCCGCGCCGCCGCCGCCGCGCTGGAAGCCCCGACCGGCACGGACGCACGGCGTGCCCTGACGGAGGCACTGGGGGATGTCCTCGACCGCGGCGTGTATCCCCCCGGGACTTGACGATTCGCGCGTTTCCTTCTTCCGGGAGGTGCATTCCCCGTGGGCCACTGCTTCCCGGTGTACCACCACCGCTGACACGTACGTTGCGGTATCTTCTCGTATCACCCTTCCGCCCTGCAGAGGCATCACGTTGAGCTTGAGCCTTTTCACCTCCGAGTCCGTCACCGAGGGGCATCCCGACAAGGTTGCCGACCAGATTTCGGACGCCGTCGTGGACGAAATCCTGAGCAGGGATCCCGAGGGTCGGGTGGCCTGCGAGACGCTGCTGGCGGCGGACCGGGTCGTAGTCGCGGGCGAAGTCCGGACGGACCGCCTCCCCGATATCCCCGAGCTGGTGCGCGGGGTGGTCCGCAGTGTCGGCTACGAGTCGCCGGTGTACGGTCGGGACGGCACCAAATGCGAGGTCGCGATCATCAGGCAGTCCCCGGAGATCGCGGCCGGCGTGGACCAGGGTGGCGCGGGTGACCAGGGAATGATGTTCGGCCTGGCCTGCGACGACACCCCCGAATACATGCCGGCCCCCATATCGGCGGCCCACGCCCTCGTCAAGCGGCTCGCCGAGGCTCGCAAGTCGGGCGAGATCCCGTGGCTCCGGCCCGACGGCAAGTCCCAGGTGACCTACGAATACGACGGCGTCCGGCCGACCCGTATTACAACCGTGGTCGTCAGCGCCCAGCACGCCGCCAGGCACAGGGGCGCGAAGCTCTCCCAGGAGGAGATTCACGAGGAGCTGACCGCCAGGGTCATCGTCCCGGTCCTTCCGAGCGAACACTTCGACCTCGCCGAGACGACCGTGCACATCAACCCGAGCGGAAGCTTCGAGTCGGGGGGACCCGCGGCGGACGCCGGACTGACGGGCCGCAAGATCATCGTCGACACCTACGGCGGAATGGGACGCCACGGGGGCGGGGCATTCTCGGGCAAGGATGCCACGAAGGTGGACCGGTCCGGTGCCTACGCGGCCCGGTGGGCGGCCAAGAATCTGGTGGGCGCCGGCGCGGCTTTGCATTGCGAAGTGAGGCTCGCGTATGCGATCGGCGTGGAGGACCCCGTCCAGATCTGGGTGGACTCCTTCGGGACCGGCGTCGTCGCGGACAGCTGCCTCTCCCGAGCCGTGAAGGCGGTCTTCGACTTCACGCCCAGGGGCATCATCAGGGAGTTGGGGTTGCAGAACCCGGTCTTCGGCCGTACCGCAGCGTACGGGCACTTCGGCCGGACACCCCGAGTGATGGAAGTCGAAGGCCGGGAGGTACAACTTTTCGGGTGGGAGCGTATGAACCGGGTGGAGGAGTTGAAGACGGCGTTGCAGCTGTGACGCAGAATGCCCATTGTGGCAGACGAGTGCGGATCATCCCGTGACGTGAGGAGGGCCAGGTGATCGAGGTGAACGTGCAGAACCTCGCATTCGACCGAGCGTCGAACGCGCCCGTTGTCGTTCTCAGGGAAATCGGCACCGACCGGGTGCTTCCCATCTGGATCGGTCCCGGCGAAGCGAGCGCGATCGCCATGCACCTGGGAGGTGTCTCGTTCCAGCGCCCGCTGACGCACGATCTCCTCGTCTCCATACTCGGTGGCCTCGGAGGGACGTTGCAGCGCGTACTCATCACGCGCATGGAGGACAGCACCTACTTCGCCGAGCTCATCATCGACCGGGATGGTGACCTCATCTCCGTCGACGCGAGGCCTTCCGACTCGATTGCCATGGCTCTGCGGGCGCAGGCCCGGATCTTCGCCGAGGACGCCCTGCTGGAGTCCGCTACCGAGGCGCTGAACATCGCCGAGAGCGACGGGCCGGAGGGGGAAGACGAACCGCAGATCAGCGGTGAGGCCCTGGAAGAGCACCTGCGGAAGCTGCGTCCCGAGGACCTGGGGCGGTTCGACCATTAGCAGCCCGTGGTGACACCTTCCCGATGTGGCTGACGCGTAAGCGGGCGCTTGCCCTTCCCGGCTTCAGGAGCGTGCTGGCGGCGTCTCTCGTTTGGGCTGCGCCGCCCGGGGCCGAAGATCGGCAGGAGTCGGCCGGCCCCGTCCTTGCCGGTGAAGTATTCATCGGCGATCAACCGGCGGACAGCGGAACCGTCGTCCTGCATCGGGTGTCCGCGTTCTTCACGGGAGAGGTCGACAGCGTCGCGGTCGACCCGGGGGGCACCTTCGAGATTCGATTGCCGGCGGAGCCCGACTCCCGGGGGAGTGACGTTTTCTTCGCCTCGATTCGTTACCAGGATGTGCTCTACTTCGGCGAAGCGATCACGGGTGCCCGGGACCTCGCCGAACCCTACCTCATCCGGACCTACCCGACCGTGGGTGCACGTGCCGGCACCTTTCTTCCGTTGCGGATCAGGAACGTCTTCGTGGAGCCGTCGGAGTCCGGGCGTGGCTGGACCGTGACCGATCTCTTCGAAGTTGGAAACGACGCGCAGGCAACGCTGGTCGCCAGTGAGGACGGCGCGACCTGGACCCATGCGCTGCCCCCGGAGGCCGTCGATTTCAGCGTGGGACAGAGCGACCTTTCGCCCGCCGCTGCGAGCTTCCGCGAGGGCAGAGTCCACGTTTCGGCTCCAGTCCCGCCCGGCGGGAGCGTCTATCTCCTCCGCTACCGCATCCCCGAAGACGACTTCACCATTCCGTTGGAAGGCAGTACCGGCTCGATGGAGTTGCTGGTCAGAGAGCCGGCTGGCGAACTCTCCGTATCCGGGCTGGCGGCGGCGGACTCGGTTGAGCTGGAGGGAATCACCTACCGGCGCTTCGCGGGCCGCGAAATGGCTCCATCGGTCGTGACGGTCGCGCGCGGGACGCCACTCACACCCACCGGCTCCATCCCGCTGTTGGCGGTGCTCATGACCCTGTCGCTGGCTGCGGCCGGAGCGTTTCTGGCAGCTCGCGGACGTTCCGGGCCACGAATGGCGCGTGCGGCAGCCGATCGGCGGCGTGGGGTCCTCGTCGAGATTGCCCGCCTCGACGAGGAGTGGAGCGGCGGCAACCTCGATGTGGAGGACTACGACCGGCGCCGCGAGCGGCTCATCGAGGAGCTGCGAGCGTGAGCGCCCCGGCGCGGGCCGCGGCATGGTCACGGTAACGACCCCCGCCGTCCTGCTCCGGGCGCACCCGTACTCGGAGAGTAGCCATGTGCTCAGGTTCTACACCCGCGAATTGGGGCTGGTCGGCGTCATGGCGCTCGGGGCGCGGCGCGGCGCTTCCAGGGGCCGGGGCGCTGCGGGCACCTTTGGTGAGGGGATGGCGGTGGTCGCGGTGCGCGAGAATCGCGAGCTGCAGTCTCTTCGCGAGTTCAGCCCGGCCAAGACCCGCTTCGGCCTGGCCGCCGATGTCAAGCGGCTGGCGGGGGCATCCATCGCGGGGGAGCTCGTGCTTCGTCACGCCGGCCAGGAGCCTCATCCCGAGCTTTACGACGCCCTCTCCGAGGGCCTTGACCGGCTCGAAGACGCGCCTCCCGGTGACGTGATCGGCGAGGTGCTGGCGCTGGGCTGGAAGATGGTCCACATCCTCGGCTTCGCGCCGGAGTTGTCTGCCTGCATATCCTGCGGCCAGCTGCTCGAGGACGACGACATGGGTCGCTTCGACCTGGCGGAAGGCGGAATCCGGGGTCCGGGTTGTACTGCCTCCACGGGGTCCCGCCGGGTCGGTCCCGTAGCGCGGGCCCAGTTGCGCACGCTGCTCCTCGGAGTGGTCCCCGAGAATCTGCTCAAGCCCGGAGCCCACCTGACGCTGCTGGACGACTTCACCGCGTATCACATGCTGGGCGGACGCCGCCTCGGGTCGTTCCGTTTCCTGGAACGCCCGGCCCCCGCTGCCACCGGCGCTCCGGAAGGCTCGTGACGAAGCCCCCGGGCGCCCCCGACAGCCGTGACCCTGGCCCCGAACCGCACACGGGGACCAGTCTCATCCTCGGCACAGCCGGCCACATCGATCACGGGAAGACATCGTTGGTGCGCGCCCTCACAGGGGTCGACACGGACCGGCTTGACGAAGAGAAGCGGCGAGGCATCACCATCGAACTCGGCTTCGCGCGCTACACTCCGCAGGACGGTACGTCCTTCGGCATCGTGGACGTTCCCGGGCACGAGGGTTTCGTCCGCACCATGGTCGCCGGTGCCACCGGGATGGACATCGTCCTCCTGGTGGTCGCCGCGGACGAGGGCGTGATGCCCCAGACGCGCGAACACCTGGCGATCATCAGGCTTCTCGGTGTCGAGGGGATGGTCGTTGCGATCACGAAAGCCGACCTGGTCGACGAGGAATGGCTCGAGCTGGTCGACGAGGATGTTCGCGGTCTTCTCGCGGGTACCCCATACGAGAATGTCGATATCGTGCCGACATCGGTACACACGGGGGACGGGCTGGCCGAGCTGTCGCGGGCCCTGCTTCGGTGCGGGCGCCAGGCGCGCGAACGGGTCACGGAGGATCTGGCCCGTCTCCCCGTGGACCGTGTCTTCGCGATGGAGGGAGCCGGAACGGTCGTCACGGGAACGTTGTGGTCCGGACGGCTGGTCAGGGGCTCCACCGTGCGAATCCTCCCCCGTGACGATCAGGCGCGGATCCGGGCCATTCAGGTACATGGCGTCCAGGAGGAGAGCGCGGTGGCCGGGCAGCGGACCGCCCTGGCCCTGACCGGGGTTGCGGTGCGGCGAGGCGTGATCGCGCGCGGGGATGTGCTCGTCAGCGACGACAGCTGGTCACCGTCGATGATGCTCACTGTGGAACTGCGCGCGCTCGAGGAGAGCGGGTGGCGGCTGGAGGCGGGCCAGCGGGTACGGGTGCATCTCGGCACGGTCGAGGTCATGGCCCGCGTGGCGCTCTTCGGCGTGGAGGAAGTCGTGCCCCACGAATCCGCGTTGGCACAGCTGCGCCTGGAGGGACCAGTTGTGGCGCGCTCGGGCGATCGCTTCGTGGTCCGTTCCTATTCGCCGGTCACCACCATAGCCGGGGGTGTGGTTCTGGAACCGATTCCTCCCAAACGGAAGCGTCTTTCGGACGACGAGCGGCTCGCTCTGGCGGCAATGTCACGGAGTGGCATTCATGCGGTGCGGGGTGCTGCCGCGCTGGCCGGCTGGATGGGCCTCGAGGCCGCCGCCGCCGGGGTCCGGGCCGGATGGCGGACGGGGATACCCGACGACGCGGACAGCCTGCTCTGGCGGCTGGACGGCGTGCTGTTCGATCCTGCGATCGCGTCCGCCGGAGAAGACCTGCTCCTCGCGGCGGTACGTCGTCACCACGCGGATCACCATCTGGACTCCGGTGCGCCCCTCGGCGTACTGCGCACGGCTCTCCCCCCCACCGCGCATCCCCGCCTGGCGGACGGTCTGGCGGCACGCCTGGTCGAGCAGGGGAGAATGGTCATCGAGGGCAAGGCGGCACGGCTCCCGGGCTTCGAAGCGGCGCTGTCCGCACAGGAGGAGAGGCTGGCGGCACGCCTCGCCGGGATCCTGCGTGATGCGGATCTGCAGGGCCCCACGACAACCGAGCTCGCGGCCCTGGCCTCCGACCCTCCCGGAATCGATGCCCTTCTGGGGTTTCTCGCAGGCAGGGGGCGGATCCGGCTCCTCGGTGACGCGTACTGGGTCGGCCAGGCGGCACTGGACCGGGCCGCCCGCAGGGTCGTGCAGGAACTTGGGGGCCGGGAAGGGTTGGGCCCGGCCGACTTCCGCAAGGTCCTCCCCGTCACGCGCAAACACCTGATTCCGATCCTGGCCCACCTCGACGCCCTGGGCGTCACATTGCGGCTGGACACGGGTCGGCGGGTGAGCGCGGGCTGGACTCCGGAGTCGAAGGCAAGAGGCACCCCGGACTGAAAGCCATCGCCATCGGACGCGGCTCTCCGCGACGCCGTCGCGGCAACCTTTCGGGTACCTCCGGTGTCTTAACCCGCAACACGTCGAGGCCGCCAGTTGCAGCCTGGCCGTCGGGTGCCCGCACCCCTTCGGAGACCCGTGGCTTCAACGGCCGGCCTCAAGCGGATTTTGCTTGACTTCGGGCAACGAGAGCGGGTAATATGCCCACACAAGCAGCAAGTCCACGGTCCCGAGTCGGTCCAAGCCCTGGGAGGGGCGATCGCACGAACGCTACTGAATCGAAAGCAGGACAAATTGTGAGGCGCATACTTTGCGTCGGGGTTTTTCTCTTCTTTGGCGGCGCCGGGAGCGCGTCCGCTCAGGATCGCCCTGTGCCCGTCGGCGAGCAGGAGCCGGGGTTCAAGCTGGAGCAGAACTACCCGAACCCCTTCAATCCCGAGACGCGAATCCCCTTTGAGTTATACGAGTCACTCTTCTCCGAAGGGGAGTCCGTGACGGTATCCATCCGCATCTTCAACATCCTGCAGCAGTTCGTGGCGTCGCCTGTGGCTCTCGGATCCCCCAGCGGCGAAGGGCTGCCGCTTCTCCAGCTCGAGTACAATTCGGCCGGACGCTACGAGGCATTTTGGGACGGTCGCGACCGCACTGGCAGACAGGTCGCGTCGGGCGTCTACTTCATCACCATGCTGGTCAACGGACGGGGGTCCCACGTCCAGAAGATGTTCGTAACGAAGTAGCTGCTAGACCCCCTTCGATTCAAGCAGGTCGAAGAACCCCCGCGGCGATGCCAGGGACTCGAGCCTGGCCGGCACATCCGCTTCCCTTGCCAACTGGGCCACCTTCCCGAGCACGCGGAGGTACTGTCCCGAGACCTCCGTGCGTGGCGCAACGATGAGAAAGAAATGATGGACCGGCCGGTCGTCGATGGCGCCGAAGTCGACGCCGTCCACGTGCCGTCCATACGCCAGGTGAAGACGGTTGACGACGAGCGAGCGACAGTGCGGGATCGCGACGCCCCTGCCGATCCCGGTGGAGCCCAGCTTCTCTCGTCTTCGCAGGGCTCGCGCAAGGACATCCCGGGAACGGTCGTCGATCCCCAGCAGATCGACCAGCGCGTCCAGGATCTCCTCCCTGGTGGTGCCGGCAAGGCGAAGGCTGACTCGCTCCGGAGCGAGGAAGTCACGAAGCAACATGGGGAAGGCCGGTGTTGAACGCTCTTGATTGGGAGAAACCGGGCACGGCAGCGGGCCGCAAGATATTCGCCGGGGACCGGCATGGCCAGCCTTTTCGCAGCTGCGTCGTTCCGGTCACGGTGCCGGCCTTTTAGCTTCCGGGCATGAGCAAGCCTCCCTTCAAGGTGCCGGGAAACCCCGATACGCCGCTCTTGCTGGCTCCCCAGGCCGGAGTCTCCGAGTCTCCCTTCCGGAGGCTGTGCAGGAGCTTTGGGGCGGATGTGGTCCTCACCGAGTTCGTGAGTGCCGAGGGGATCGTGCGCGAAAGCGAGCGCACGGCGAGCTACCTGCGCTTCGACGACGAAGAGCGTCCGATCGGAATCCAGATCTTCGGGGCCGACCCGGGAACGATGGCCGAGGCGGCTGCGATGGTGACCGAGACGTACGCTCCCGACTTCGTCGACATCAACTTCGGATGTCCCGTAAAGAAGGTCGTCAAGCGCAACGGAGGGTCCGGGTGCCTGCGGGACTTGGGCCTGGTGGGCCGCATCGTGCGCGCCGTGGTCGCTGCTGTTCCGCTCCCGGTGACGGTCAAGATTCGCTCCGGCTTCGACGAGTCCACCCGCGATCCGGTCGGAATCGGCAGCGTCTGTCAGGATGCCGGCGCTCGCATGGTGACGCTTCACCCTCGCACACGTGCGGACATGTACTCCGGGCGGGCACGGTGGGACGAGATCGCGACCCTGGTCGGTGCCCTCGAGGTGCCGGTCATCGGCAATGGAGACATCGCTACCGGGGAAGACGCCCGCCGTATGAAGGACCGCACCGGCTGCCTGGGGGTCATGATCGCTCGGGGGTCACACGGCGCGCCGTGGCTGTTCCGGCAGTCCCGCGCCGCCCTGGACGGCCACATCGTCCCCGGTGAGCCGGATGTGCGTACGCGCTTCCGGATCTGCATGCGGCACGCGGAGAACGCGATTGCCTTCGAGGGCAACCCGGACAAGGCGGTCCGTGAGTTCCGCAAGCACCTCGGCTGGTACACGAAGGGTCTGGCGGACGGGCGCCGGCTGCGGCAGCGGCTATTCCAGGTCCAGGAGCTGCGCGAGGTACATTCGGTACTGGAGAGCTACCTCCGCCGGACCACGGACTGCGGGCGGAAACCGGACACGGGGGGTTTGCGGGGGACGGGGGCGGTCTTATCGTTACTGTAGGGCCGACGGACTCGACGAAGCATGCGCGGGTACCGGCGGCCGTTGATTGAGAGTACTGGGGGCGACACGGCTTCGACGGGTTTGGTGAACTCGGGGCTGCGCGCCGAGGTCCGGGGACCTCGCTAAACATCCCGGAAAACCTTCAAATGCCAACGACAATCTGGCTCTGGCCGCTTAGGACATAAGCTGCCCGTTCCCCGGCAAGCCCGCCCGAGGCGGGCCGTGGGAACGTCGACAATTCGGGCTGGTGCTCAAGTCCATGCCACTGGACCGGAGCACGAGACACAATGTGGCTAGCCCGGCAAGGTCGTTCGCCGACCCGGCCGGTAGCGAATCGAACGGCGATCTACGCGCGTAGAGGCTCGGAAGAATCCATTCGCGGACGCGGGTTCGACTCCCGCCGCCTCCATTTTCGCGGGACCGCGCGTTGCAGCCACGGACTTCCTGGCGTGGCGCGCATTTGTCCCGGGTGTTCGCCGGCCCGCACGTCTTGCCGCGAACAGGGCGGATGCCCGCACCAATCATCCGGAGAACCATCGACGTGAAGCGAAAGCTGACCATCCTGGGTGCCACTCTGCCGATCATCCTCATCGCCGACATCATCACCAAGCGCTGGGCGGTCGAGGCACTGGACGGGGCATCCCGGCCCGACTTCATGGGGGGCGCCGTACCCCTCAACCTGGCCTATAACCGGGGCGCGGCGTTCGGGATATCGATCGGCGACGATCCGCGCTGGTTCTTCATCCCCGTCGCGCTCCTCGCGCTGGGATTGATGGTCGCCCTGATCATCCGGGCCCACGATCGCGACCACCTCAGGCTGATTTCGCTGGCCCTGGTGATTTCCGGTGCCCTCGGCAACCTGATCGATCGCGTCAGGTGGGACGAGGGCGTCGTCGACTTCATCGGCCCCATCCCCCTCGGTTTCACGAACTGGCCCATCTTCAACGTTGCCGACATGGCCATTTCGTGCGGAGCCGTGCTGCTTGCGGTGTCGTTCTGGCTGGAGGACCGGGCGCTGAAGCGTGCGGAGGGGAACGAGCGCGTCGACGGACCGGCGGAAGTCATGACCAGCCCGGAGCCCACCGAGAGTTAGGCACCACGGGCTCGGGCAGCCCCAGCCGTCAGGGCTATCCCTCCGGTTCGAAGACGACGTACTCGATTCGCCGCCGCAGCACCGTGAGGATCCGGAAGCGGCCGCCAGGGGCTGCCACCCTGTCTCCGGGTTTTCCGATCCCTTCCAGCGCCCCGAAGATGTAGCCTCCGACGGTGTGGAACTCCTCGCCGAGGACGATGCCCAGCCGGTCCTCCACGTCCTTTACCGGGGTGCCTCCCCAGATCACTGTCCGGCCGTCGCCCGTCCGCTGGAATTCTCGCGGCTCGTCGGTCTCGTGTTCGTCCTGGATCTCGCCGATGATCTCTTCGATGAGGTCTTCGAGCGTAACGAGACCGGCCGTGCCCCCGAATTCGTCCAGCACGATGATCATGTTGGTGCGCTTGTCCCGCATCTCCCGAATCAGGTCCTCCACAACCTTCGTGGCCGGCGCGAAGCGTGCGGGACGCGCGATGTCGCGGATGTTTTCGCGCCTTTCCCGGGCCGCCCTCCACAGATCTCGCGCCAGGAGGATCCCGACGATCTGGTCGAGGTTCTCTTCGTAGACGGGGAGGCGCAGCTTTCCGCAGTCGAGCATCACGTCCATCGCTTCGCTGACCGACGCTTCGACCGGCACGGCCAGGATGTCGATCCTCGGCGTCATGACTTCGCTGACCGCGATCTCGTCGAGTTGCATCACGTTCGACATCACCATGAACTCGTCCTCGTCGATCGCCCCCTCCCGGCGTCCGAGCTCGGCGAGGACCCCGATCTCGGCGCGGCTGATGGTGGCCGGGCCGGCTTTGCGGGGCGCGATCCACCGGCTCACGAAGCCCAGCGGCACGAGCACCGGCTTCATCACGACGACCATGAAGCGCAGCAGGTACGCGGTCGGTGCGGCCAGCTGCCTGCAGAACACCGCGCCGAGAGTCTTGGGGATGATCTCCGACAAGACCAGCACGGCAAAGGTGAGCGAAGCCGCGAACACCCCGATCCAGACATCGCCGAAGATCCGGGCGGCGATCGCGCCGCCCCACGCGGCGCCAACCGTGTGGGCGATCGTATTGAGGGTCAGGATTGCGGCGATCGGCTCGTCGATCCGGTGCTTCATCCGGTGCAGGATCTCTCCGGCGCGCTCCCCACGGCTCTGCAGGAGAGCGACGAAGGAGTGGTTGATCGACAGGAGGACAGCCTCCAGGACCGAGCACACGAAGGAGACCGCAAGCGACATCCCGACGACCGTGAAGAGCTGGATCACGCTGCCCTTGCCTCCGTGGATGCGGTGTCCCTACCGTTCGTCATCGGCAGCCGAATGCTGTCGTTTTCGCTGACGGAGGACGGTTTGTGAGCCTGGCGACGAGTGCTGCATGCGGTTGGACGATCCTGCTCTGTCTGGGGGGACCACGCCCCGGCGACGCCCAGGTGCCGCCGGAGGCCGACTACTACGTGTACGTGGGCGCGGAGTCCGCCGATCTGCTCCACCGCATCCGGTTCGGCCCGGGAGGGGCTTCCCTGGACCGGACCATCGTGGTTGGCGAGATGGCCACCGAGACCGAGGGGCCCCACGGTCTCAACGTCTCGCGCGACGGCAAGTTCCTCTTCATGACCACAGGCCACGGGGTCCCCGACGGGAAGCTGTGGAAGTTTCACGCCGGCCCCGACACCCTGGTCGGCGATCCCATCCTGCTCGGGTACTTTCCGGCCACGCTCGACCTTACGCCCGACGGGCTCTACGCGTTCGTGGCCAACTTCAATCTGCACGGCGAGATGGTTCCCTCGACGATCTCGGTGGTGTACACCCCCGACATGATCGAGGTGGAGCAGGTCGAGACGTGCACGATGCCGCACGGCGCCCGCATGGACGCGACCGGGACCTTCCTGTATTCGGCGTGCATGATGGACGATCAGATCGTCGAAGTGGACACCCGCACCTTCGAGGTCGCGCGCCGTTTCTCGGTGACGGGAGGCCGGGAAGGCCCGCTCCCGCGCATGGACGGGGACGCCGAACACGGAGGCCCTCACGACATGGCGGGGAGCCCCGTCCCCGCCGCGGCGGTCTGCTCGCCGACCTGGGTGACGCCTACCCGTGACCGGGGCTCGATCCTGGTGGCCTGCAACCGCGGCAACCGCATCCTGGAGATCGATCGTGCGTCCTGGTCGCTTGTGCGCACACTTGAGGCAGGGACCGGTCCCTACAACCTCGCCATCACCCCTGACGACAGGATCCTGGTCGCGACCCTGAAGCAGGGTGCGGGCGTCCAGTTCTTCGATCTCGAGTCGGGCAGGGCGGTGGCAACGGTGCCGGCGTCGACCACCGTCACCCACGGTGTGGCCGTAAGTCCGGACGGACGCTACGCATTCGTGTCGGTGGAGGGCGTGGGAGCCGAACCGGGAAAGGTCGACATCTACGACCTGTCCACGTTCGTTCGCGTGGCGGAGGTGGAGGTCGGACAGCAGGCCGGCGGCATCATCTTCTGGAAGATGGAGGGTGCGGGAAGGCCCACCGGAGGCGCCGACGACGTGCGGTAGACCCTCGGGTGCGGCGGGAGGCTCTGCCACGGGTGCTCAGCTCACCGGTATCGAAATACCGTCTTCGTCCCACGTGAAGTAGTACGTCCTTTCCTTGCCGCTCCGCGTCTTCAGGTTCACGAGGTTGCGCTGGTCTTCGAACATGTTGAACAGGAGCCGGTTCCGGATATGAATGCGCTCGACGGAAGCCGGCAACCGGTACTCGAGACGGTACCACCACATCACCTCGTCGATTCTCGGCGCCTCCTCCACACCGCGCTCCAGCAGCACGCCCTGAACCGGGGTGCCCTCCGCTTCGAACACCAGCATGTCGTTGATGTACTGCTCGACAATCTCGTCCACCTCGTCGTTCTGCGCGAGTTCGAACTCCATGTCCGACGTGCTCTCCATCACGGCGAATTGAAGGTCGTCCCAGAAGAAGCGGATACGGACCTCCAGCGCCGAAGCGGTCACGCCGACATCGGCGACCGACAGGCGAAACGGGTGAGCTGGCAGCCCGTGGACCGCCAGGTCGGGGGCCGTCCGTGCACCGATGAACAGCAGGAGACCGCAAGCCAAAAGCGTAGCCCGGGTGGCCAAGGGTACGGAAACGATTCGATTTGGGTACATTCCAACAACCGTCGAAGGGGCGAGACCGGTCTTTCGCAATATTCGTACTCCACCAAACCCTGGCAGGTTCAGGGTTGCACCGCGCCCGGCGGGGGCCGTGCACCCCGGGCCGCACGGTTTCAGTTACAAACTGCCGAAGCCGGGGACGTTGATCAACCGGGGGCCCTGTGCACGAACTGCTACGAACCACACGAATCGACATGAAATCGGCGATCAGGCGATTCCGGTCCGCACGGTCATCGTATCGGCTGGCCACAACCATCCAGGTGTCCGTGATTTTCGCCGCCGCCGCCGCCACTGCCATCGCCGGTCCGGCCGCGGCCCAGGTGGCCGTCGGCGGGCACGGTGCGTACCAGAGCGAGATCTTCGAGGGCACCTTCGGCGCGGGAGCACGGCTCGAGGTCGATCTGGGGTTCCTGCGGCGCGGGATTTCCCTGGCCGGAACCTGGGAGACCTACTTCCCGGGCTGCGACGACTGCTCCCTGTGGGAGGCGGGCGGCCAGGTCATCGTCAGCGGTGAGAGCCCCATCTACCTCGGTCTGGGGGGGAGCTTCCAGAGGTTCGAGCGCGGGGAAAGCCTGAGCGAGCTGGGTGATACCGACGACTGGATCTTCAACCTGGTCGTAGGCATCCGCTTCAGTGTGATGCCGGTGATCACCCCCTTCGTCGAATATCGGCAGGAGTTTGGATCCGAATCGGCGAACCAGCAGACGATGTCCGTGGGCATTCTTCTCAGTCCGGCCCGTGCCCGCAACACTCCCGCGCGTCCGGGGGCGCGATGAGCGAAACCACCTTCTACGAGCGTCCGGTAAGGGCGGTGGGACGGTGGTGGGAGGACTGGGCGGAGCACGCCGGACAGCTGGGTCTTCTGGTCTGGTCCACCCTTGTCGCAGCTGTGCGGCTCCGCATCTCCTTCCGGGAATTCGTGCACCAGCTCTACGTGATGGGCGTGCAGAGCATCCCCATCGTGATGGTCACGTCCGTTCTGTCGGGGATCGTGACCTCCCAGCAGGGTGGCTACCAGATCACCGCGACGGTCCCGCTGTATGTGCTGGGCAGCGTCACGGTGACGAGCGTCGTGCTCGAGCTCGCCCCCGTGCTCACGGCGGTGGTGCTCGTGGGCAGGGTAGGGGCGCGCATCACGGCCGAACTGGGCACCATGGTGGTGTCGGAGCAGATCGACGCCTACCGCTCGCTGGGACGCGATCCCGTCATCGCCCTGGGCGCGCCCCGCATCCTGGCCGGGATCCTCGTCATGCCGCTCCTCGTGGGCATCTCCAACTCCGTCGGAATCTTCTCGGGAATGGTCGCGGCAGACCTCACGCTGGACCTCAGCTACGAGACGTTCCTCTACGGTGCGCGCCTCTTCTGGCACTCCTGGGACATTGTGTACTCCTTCATGAAATCCCTGGTGTTCGGCTTTGCGATCCCGGTCATCGCGATTCACATGGGCTTCCGTACGCGTGGCGGCGCGGAGGGTGTCGGCAGAACCACGACGGCCTCGGTCATGTTTCAGACCCTGACCGTGCTCATCCTGGACGCCATGTTCCCACCCCTGTTCCTGAATTGACCGCCCGATGACGGCCTACCCGGTGATCCGGTATCGGAATACCCACAAGGCCTTCAAACGGCCGGTCCTTTCGGGGGTGGATCTGGACATCCGCGAAGGCGAGATGTTCGCGCTCTTCGGTCCCTCGGGAACCGGCAAGAGCGTGCTCCTCAAGACGACCATCGGGCTGATCATCCCCGATCGCGGAGACGTGGAAGTGAACGGCACATCCGTCTACTTCGGGGGCACAGGGGCCATGGATACGGTTCGCAAGCAGGTGGGTTACGTGTTCCAGAACGCGGCGCTGTTCGACTCGATGAACGTGTACCGGAACGTGGAGATGGGGTTGCCCTTGGACCGGTTGCGCCGTATGGGCAAGACCGAAACCGCACGAGCGGTCTGGAGGGCGCTGGAGCTGGTGAATCTCGAGCCTGAAGCCGTGCTGTCCGTCCTGCCGGCCGAGCTTTCCGGCGGCATGAAGAAGCGGGTCGGGATCGCGCGAGCCATCGTGGGTCGGCCGCGCATCCTGCTCTGGGACGAGCCCACCACGGGGCTGGATCCGGTGAACACCGCCGCAGTGGAACGGTTGATCAAACGGCTCTCGGAGGAGTTGAGGGTCACGTCGGTGCTCGTCACCCACGATGTGGAGGGCGCCCTCTGGATGTGCGACCGCGTGGCCATGCTGGAGGGCGGGCGCATTCGGTTCCACGGCACGCCGGACGCATTCAAGGCCAGTGCCGACCCCGTAGTGAAGGCTTTCGTTGATCGAGCGGCCGCGGAGGCCGCCCTGGACGTTGTGGAGATGTCATGAGCAACACCGATCCGTCACACAAGCGGCGCCTTACCGATGAAGAGGTCGCGCGCGCCGTACCGCCAACCGCCGGGGTCCGGGAGTTTCGCGTCGGGATCTTCGTCATTCTCGGAATCGTCGGGTTCTTCACGGTCCTCTTCCTGATGACCAGCCCGGCCAACTTCCGGGGTCGCTACATGGTCACGACCCACGTCGACGACGCCCAGGGCATTCGCAGGGGTGATCCGGTGCGGATGCGGGGAATCAACATCGGAAGGGTCCACCGATTCGAGATGCATCCGGAAGGCGGTGTCATGATCACCCTCGAGGTCGAGGGCGAGTGGCCTATCCCCGGGGGCTCCGGCACGGAGCTGCAGTCGATGGGATTCCTCGGAGGAATGGTGGTCTCGGTATTGCCGGGTGACGGTGACGGGGTCGTAGGCCCGCGGGAGGTGCTACCGGGCAGGATGATCGAAGGCGTGCTCGACTCGGCCGGGGATCTGGCGACCGACGCGTCCGATGTCTTCGCCAGCATCCAGGATCTGCTCTCCGATTCCAACGTGGCCGGCGCCGGTGACGCCGTCACCCTTCTGCGCGAGGTCCTGCGCGACCTGTCCCAGGTCACCGAAGGTCAGGCCGCCGAGTTGCGCTCTCTTACCGAGAGCCTCAAGAGGTCCGCCGCGAACGTGGAAGGGATCACGGGCTCCGAAGAGTGGACCCGCACCCTGGCATCGGCCGAAGCCACATTCGCCAACCTGGACAGGACATCCGCCGGCATCAACGAAACGGTCGCCTCGCTCAACGTCATCGTGGCGCGCATGGAGCGGGGGGAGGGCACCCTGGGCAGGCTTTCCACCGACGACAGCCTGTACGAATCACTCGACGCGGCAGCGCAAAGTCTGCGCGAACTCCTCGACGACCTGAAGGCGAACCCGGGCCGGTATCTGAAGTTCGAGTTGTTCTAGCAGCCCGTGGAAGAAGTGGGTGCCCAGCGGATGATGGCTGGGAGAGAAAACGGACGCGCGGCCGCGGTGTTGTTGTGCAAGAAGCGGGTCTTCGGGCGTGAGGAGGCGATATTCGGCTCAGGAAGGGCGGAAATGCGCCGGATACGGGGGAAAAAGCGCAAGACGCGGGTTGTGACCTGAGTTGAGAGTGCAGCTTGTATGGCAGCGAGGCCCTGCAATGCACGGGGGGTTCCAACGCCGAACCGCTTGCGCATGAGGAGCCCGAGGTTGAAGGCCGCCGCGTGGACGAGCATTCGTTTTCGAATGTTCTTCTGGCCCCGAACGTGGAGGCGGCGCATGCCGCCGGTCTCAAGCATGTGCGCGAACGGCCGCTCCACCTTCTCCCCGCGCCCGCGCTGCAGCCGCTTGCCCCGGTTGCCCCGGATCCGCCGGCGGTTGGCATAGGTCGCCTTCTGCGCGTCCCGCTTGCCCTTCCACTTCCGGCGCCCCCGGTTGGGCTCGCTCACGTACGCCCGCAGCTTCCGCTCCTTCACGCCCGTCATGGTCGCGTTCGAGTGGCAGCCCTTGTCCGCCACCACCTCCTTCGCCTCCACTCCCGCCTCCGCCAGCTGCCGCTCCGCCTCGTCCAGCGTGACCGGCAGCGAGGCGGTGTCTCCCCCGTCCATCGTCTGCACCGTCAGCCCGACGACGGCTCCGGTTTCCATATCGACCGCGTGTTCGAGCTTGTGCGCCAGGTGTGTCCTGCCGTCCTTCATCTTCGTGATCCGCGCCTCCGGATCGTGCGGATGCACCCAGTCCTTGTTCGACCCCTTGTTCGGACGCTTCCGGTCCAGCTTCGCCAGGTCTTCCCGCGTCGGCGTCTCGATCCCCGAGGCCCGCGCCAGCTGCGCCAGCCACTCCTCGTACTCCGTCCCGCCGGCGCGCCGCACAATCGTGCGCAGCGCCGCGTTCGCCTCCAGCGTCGTCGCGTCGACCCCCAGCGTCTTGCCGCGCAGCAGGCCCGACACCTGCAGCCGCTCCAGCACGAAGCCGAAGACCGCCGCGTGCGCCTCAACGCTCAGCCGCTTCCGCGTCTTCGACAGCGTGGAATGCTCCGGCGGGTTCTCCGCCAGCCCGTATCCCAGAAACTCGCGCAGCGAAAACGAGTCCGCACACCGCCAGGCGATGCCGCGCTCCGAGCCGGTCCCCTCCAGATACCCCGCCATCAGCATGCGGAAGCAGACCCCGGGAGGAACACCCGGCCGCCCCCGGTTGCCCGCATAGAACTCGCGGCACGTCTCTTCCGCAAAACCGTCGAATCCGTTCTCGCGCAACAGTCTGTCCAACGCCCGGTAGAACGGGCTGCCTCCCGCGCGGATCTCGCTCGCCGCCACAAAAATGTCGTGCTGCCGTGCCCCGGGTCGTCTGCCTATCGCCATCGCCGTCCCCGCTCACTAAGGTTCATGTACCCCTGTAATTTAACCCTTTTACACGAAACTCGCAGAGACGGACTTTATCCACGGGCTGCTAGGCAGTCCGGCGCTACCACCCCGGCGCGACGTGGAAGCCCAGGTGCCAGCCCTTTTCGGGACGCTGCCAGGGATACGCGTAGTACCCCTCCAGGATCAGGAAACCCAGGATGTTGAACCGCGCCGAGACCCCCGTGCTCACCAACGGTATCCGATCCGGCGAGTCGCGTGACCAGGTCAGCGTCCCCGGGCGCTCGCTGTCCCACGCCATTCCGACATCCGCGAACAGGGTGAACTCGATGGGCACGTAGGGGAAGTTGATGAGCCCGAACTCCTCGATCCCGGTGAAGGGGAGACGCAACTCCAGGTTGGCCACGCCGAGCCGGTGTCCGAAGAGCCGGTCGAGCTCGGGGCAGCTGGACCCGCTGAGTGTGAGGTTACATTCCCGGTTCTGGTTGAAGGACTGGTAGGAGTACCCCCGGATAAACGTCTCGAAGCCCAGGAAGTACGTCCCGAGCTGGTTTTCGTCGAGGGTGCGAATGTCTCCGTAGCGCCCCAGGTGAATTCCGCGTGCCGCCAGGGTGACGGGGCCCCCGTTGTTGAAGTAGCGCCGGTAGTCGAAGTTCAGGGTGTGGAAGTTGACGGTGCCGTATGCGGTCTCCGCGCCGACCCGGAAGCGCCCGCCCCGGACCGGACTGGTGAACCCCGAGTAGGAGTTGTCACCGACAAAGGCAATGGAGGCGGTTGCCAGATTCAGGGGATCCCGCGAGGGGAGGCTCGTCCGCTCGAAGCCTACGATGCGTCCGAAGGGATCGGTGTAGTACTTGTCCTCTTCGACGTCGAATGAATACCGGGTGAACCCGATCCCCCCCTCGAGACGCCGGGTCGCCGACAGTGGGAACGCCATCAACCCGTCCGCCCCGTCGATGAAGATGCGCTCCCGCCAAACGGTGTAGCCGTCCCGGGCGAAGCCGAAGTACTGCCGGAGGTAGGGTGTGTGCTGGACACTCGTGCCCCAGTTCCAGCGGTTCTTCTGGTTCAGGTAGAAGACCTGTCCACCAATATCCTTGATGGTTCCGTTGGCGTTGAGGTAGACCCCCATGAAGCGGTCTCCCAGCATGTCGCTGAAGAATGCCGACGTACCGCCGCCGATGTAGGAGCCGAAGGCGTCGCCGCTTACCCCGACCGAGGGCTGGCCGACATAGTCCAGCTGGAGGGAGGGGTTGTAGGCTTCGGCCTGGCTGCCGGTGTACACGCCTTCCGCAACCAGCCCCGTAAACGGGTCGTCAAGGTAGCCGGCGATACGGCTCCGAATCCCGGGCCTTCCCGGAGGCAGCAGCCGCCCGGGGTGGTTGGTTTCCTCAGCGACCACGTCGACGTAGGTCGCCATGTCGTCGGGCCTGCCGGTGTTGACGATGTATCCCCGTTCATGGAAGACGGAGAAGGCGAGGAGGTCCAGGTCCGGCGAATACGAGAATGCGGGCGAGAGCATCGTGATCCCGCTGACACCGGTGACGGCCCGGGTGATCCTGCGGGTTTCCCCGTCGCTCAGGTTCATGTGGTAGATGTCGGGGAACCCGTCGGGATCCGAGATGAAGAAGATCCCGTCGCCGGTGCGGTCGTACACCGGGTTGGCGTGCTTGGCGTCGGCGAAGACCGTGAGAGGCCGCACCACCAGCGACTCGACGTCGATGAACGAGAGCACATAGTTGCCAAAGGCCAGTTGGGAGAAATTCGTCTCCGCGCCCCGATCCGACACGAAGGCCAGCGTCCGTCCGTCCGGATGCCAGGCGGCGTGAACATCGGCGTGCTTGTCGTTGGTCAGCTGCCTCACGTTGCCGGTGCCGAAATCATAGAGGTAGAGGTCGGTGATGCCGCCCTTGAGCCCGGAGAAGGCGATCCGGGTGCCATCGGGCGACCACGCCGGATTCTGGATCGCGCCCAGTCCCTCGATCTCGACCCGGTCCTCGATCCTGCCGCTGACGACGTCCAGAATCGCAAGCTGGTTGTTGCCGCCGGCCAGAACCACAAATGCCAGTTTGCGGCTGTCGGGAGACCACGAGCCGCTGCTGTCGATGTAGCGGATCCCGTCGATGTACGGGGCCTGGTTCCGCTGCAGGGGGCGCAGGATCTCGCCGGTCGCGACCTCCGCCAGGAACAGGTCCATCGAGAAGAGGTCCTTCTCCGACTGGAAGACGATGTACTTCCCGTCGGGGCTCAGCGACGGCGCCACGTTGGTTCTTCCGGCTCCGCATTCCACGCAGAGCAACACGTCACCGGTCTCGTACGGCTCGGTCTTGCCCGCCATCAGGGGCCGGTACTCGGCTTCGACCGCTTCCCACCACTGCATCGCCAGCGTGTCGCTGGCCATGGCGAAGACCTGCTCGATGGCCGGCTCCCATCCGCTCCTGAGCGACGTGCGGAAGAAGTCCTGCACGGACTCGTCCCCGTACGTGCCTCCCAGGTAGGCGATCAGGCCCTGCCCGAAACGGTACGCGAAGTATTTCGGGTCCCGGGTGATTTCCTTGAGGGTGGGCTTGTCGTCGCGCAGGATGTGGTCACGGAGCCACATGGCCGTGTGGGGATGCTCGCGACCCATCGAGAGGTACTCCGCCATGCCCTCGACCACCCATAGCGGCATCTGGGCCAACCTCATGATCCCGCCGCCGGTCCGGCTCTGGGCGATGTTGTACTGGAACGCGTGCACCAGTTCGTGGCCCAGAATCCGGTCCGTGTCCCCGTAGGATGCGGTGAGCGGCATGATCACGCGGTTCTTGAGCGACTCGGTGACCCCGCCGGTGCCTTGGCCGATCGCCCCCTGAAGGGTGTTGGTCTGCTGGAAGTCCGGGTGGTCCGCGTAGATGACCAGCGGCTTGCGGACGTCGAACTCATGCTGGAACACGCGGGAGAAGCGCTCGTACCACCGCTCGGCCATGCGCGCGATGTCCTCGATCGCCTCCTCTGCCTCGGGGTAGTAGTGGATCTTCCAGTTCTGCGTCGTCAGGACCTTGAAGTCGAACTGCTCGTACTGGACCTTGTTGCGGCCGAAGTATTGAGCCGATGCCGACGCCGGGAACGAAAGCAGGAGAGCCACAACGCCCGCCCACGCGATGCCGGGGGCGACGAGGCGCCCCTTGGTCTGATTCGTCAATGACATGCCCTGCCTCTTCCCTGTCTGCGCGTGAATTGGCGAGTGTTATCCTGTCCCAATGACCCCTGAGGTTCCTCAACCGTTAGCCGGACCCCCGGTCGGCCTGCACTGCTCATATACCCTACGCCGGGACCAGAGGTCCTTACCGTTTTCCTCCATGTGCGCCACCTTATGTCCCATATCGACAATACACCCTTAGGAGCCCAATGACTACAGCTTCCGGTTCCGAGCGAGCCTCGGCGGGCCCGGCCGTGCTACGGTGTTCCGCCCTGTTGGCGTGGGTCGCCGCGGTGGTGGCCGGCCTTTCGGCGTGCTCCGACAGCGCGTCCAGTGTGCGCGTCTCCACTCCCGCCGCGCCCGGGAGCGGACAGCCCTTCCTCGCCTCCGATGGTGCCGGCGTGTGGATGAGCTGGACCGAGCCCGCGCCCTCTGGACACCGCGTGGCGGTCTCCTTCTTCGACGGGCAGTGGAGTTCGCCCGCGACGGTCGCGGAGGGCGACGGCTTCTTTGTGAACTGGGCGGATTTCCCTTCCGTCAACGTCTTCGGGGACCGTCTGGTCGCCCATTGGCTCTGGCGTGGGGGGCAGGGGACGTACGACTACGGTGTGCGGCTCTCCTGGTCCGACGACGGCGGCGCCACATGGTCCCGGCCATGGACCCCGCACGACGACGGCACCCCCACCGAGCACGGGTTCGTGTCCGTCTTCAGGGCCGGTGACGGGATCATGGCCACCTGGCTGGACGGCCGCGCCATGGTCGAACCGGGGGGGCCGATGTCCGTGCGTGCGAGGATGCTTCCGGTTGGCGGGTCGGGAGGCCCGTCCGCCGCAGGTCGTTCCATGTCGGGCCAGTACGACGCGCAGGGGTCCACTGCCGGCCCCGAGACCGTCGTGGACGCACGCAGCTGCGAATGCTGCCAGACGGATGCGGTGCTGGCTGGCGGCATCCCGGTCGTCGCCTTCCGGGACCGGGCCGGGGGAGAGGTTCGCGACATCCACGTCAGCCGGCTCCTGGATGGGGGATGGGCCGAGAGCGTACCTGTCCACGAGGACGGGTGGGTGATCGGCGGCTGCCCCGTAAACGGGCCCGCGATGGCTGCCCGGGACGAACAGGTTGCGGTCGCATGGTTCACGGCCCCGGGGGGCGAGGCGATGGTGAACGTGGCCTTCTCCGGAGACGCTGCCGCTTCTTTCGGGCCGCCCCTGCGGGTGGACGCCGGGCAGCCGCTTGGCCGGGTGGACGTGGTGCTCCTCGACGACGGCTCGGCGCTGGTGACATGGCTGGAGCGAAGCGGTGACGGGGCCACCATCCTCAGCCGGCGTGTCGCGGCTGACGGATCTGCCGGAGATCCCCGTCCCCTGGCGGACACCGAGGCCGTTCGGGCCGCCGGCTTCCCCCGAATCGCACGCCTCGGTGCGGATCGTCTGATGCTGGCCTGGACCGACCCCTCCGGCGAGGGCCGGGTGCGCGTGTCGGTCCTCGCGCTGGACGATTGGGACATGCCGTCGTGAAGCTGGCCGCGGTGGAAACACCCGTCGGCATTGTCGACCTCGCGCGGGCCCGGCGCAACGTGGAGCGAGCGGTCGAGTACTGCCGCCGGCACGGGATCGCGTGGCGCCCCCACGTCAAGACCCACAAGTCGGTGGAGATGGCGCGCCTCCAGCTGGAAGCGGGCGTGAAAGGGTTGACCGTGGCCACCCCGCACGAGGCGGAGGTCATGGCGACGGTCACGGATGATCTCCTGCTGGCGCACCCCCCCGCCTGCGCGTCCAAGGTGCGGCGACTGTGCGCGTTGCCCGAATCCGTCGACCTGAAGGTGGGGCTGGACGCGGTCGAGGTACTCCATCCCCTCGCCGCTGCCGGGGCGGCCGCGGGCCGCACATTCGGGATACTGGTGGAGTTCGACGCGGGGTTGGGGCGGACCGGGGTCGTGGCCCCGGAGGGCGCCGTGCGCGTGGCCGAGGCCGCCGCTTCCCTGACGGGGGCACGCTTCGACGGGCTCATGTTCTACCCGGGTCACGTCCGCATCCCCCGGACGGAGCAGCCCGCAGCTCTGGCGCGGCTGTCGGACCGCATCGATGCGTTCGTGGCCGCGCTCGAAGGGGCGGGGCTGCCGCCCGGAGTGGTTTCGGGCGGGTCGACGCCGACGCTCTGGGACTCTCACCGCCTTCGCGGCGTGACCGAGGTGCGTTCCGGGACGTGCATCTACAACGACCGCGACATCGTGGGGATGGGAGCCGCGGCCCCCGAAGACGTGGCCTACACGGTCCTGGGCACGGTCGTGAGCGTCGCCGTCCCGGGACAGGTGGTGGTGGATGCGGGCTCGAAGGCGCTTTCCAAGGAGGTCCTCGGTTCCGGCGCACCGGGGTACGGGGTCCTCTTCGACCACCCCGATGTCACCGTCAAGGCGATCAACGAGGAACACGGCGTCCTGGATCTGAGCGGGACGGCGTGGCGGCCCGCCATCGGCGAGCAGCTCCGGATCGTGCCGAATCATGTGTGCGTATCGGTCAATCTGCAGGATCAGCTCTGGGGTTTCGAGGGCGAGGGCACCGCGGGCGAGGACGGCGCAGTCCGGCCGGTGATGCTGGAGGCGCGGGGGCGATGGGGCCCGGGGTCGGAGCACGGGGCCGCCTGTACCGCCGCCCCCGGTGCCCCAGCCCCCGGCGCGCGCGAGCTCGTGTAGGTGAACCGGGAACGCTTCCAGGAGATCGCTGCCAGGTTCCCGCACTGCCGGGCGGTCGTGCTGGGAGACCTCATGCTGGACCGCTACGTAACCGGTGCGGTGGACCGCGTCTCCCCGGAAGCGCCCGTTCCGGTGGTCCTGGTGGACGACGAATGGAATGCGGTCGGCGGCGCGGCCAACGTGGCCGCAAACATCCGCGCCATGGGCGCAGCGTGCGACGTCATCGGGGTTGCGGGCGCGGACAGCGCGGGCCGCACGATCGGGCGCACCCTCGAGACGATGGGCGCGGGGTGCTTCTTCGTGCCCGATGGCGGCCGGTCCACGACCGTCAAGACGAGGGTGCTCGCGCAGGGGCAGCAGGTGGTGCGCATCGACCGGGAGCAAACCGCCGCCGTTTCATTGGACGCAGAAGAGCGACTGCGGGCGCGGCTCGATGAGCGGCTGCCCGGTGCCGGGGTCCTCGTCCTCGCAGACTACAACAAGGGCGTTCTGTCGGCCGCCGTCATCGGCCACGCTCTGAAACGGGCTGCGAAGCTCGGCGTCCAGGTGGTCGTCGACCCGAAGCGGCACAACTTCTTCGCTTTCGGCGAGGCCACGGTCTTCAAGCCCAACCGGGGCGAGCTGGAGGCCGCGCTCGACGAACCCGTCCGCCCCGCGGACCCGGAGTGGATGGAAGCGGCCCGGGCCCGCATCGGATGCGACCACCTCCTCCTGACCCTCGGAGCGGAGGGTATGGCGCTTGCCTCCCCGGGGGGAAGGCTCGAGCACGTCAGCTCCCGTGCCCGGTCGGTGTACGACGTTTCGGGCGCCGGAGACATCGTGTCGGCGGTGGTGGCGGCGTCGCTCGCCGCCGGTGCGGGCGTGGCCGAGGCGGTGATCCTCGCTGCGCACGCGGCAGCAGCGGGCGTGGCAAAGGTCGGTGTGGCCACGGTCACGCCGGGCGAGATCGCGGAATTGCTGCCGGCCGATGGTTGCGTTGAAGGTACAAAGCGATCATAATGTGGGTGAATATAACCCATGATGTGGAATAATTGTGCACGACATCCCATATCGTCCCCGCGCGATCGAAGCCACCCTCAAGGACATGCTGGCGTCCTTCCCGGTTGTGGTCGTGACCGGTGCCCGGCAGACGGGAAAGACCACGTTGGCACAAGCCGTGGGCGGCGACGACCGTCACTACCTGACCCTCGACGACTACGGTGTGCTGGACCAGGCCCAACACGCGCCCGAACAGCTGTTGGCCCGCGGCCACCGACTCACCCTCGACGAGATCCAGCGGGCGCCGGATCTGCTCCTTGCCGTCAAACGGGCGGTTGACCGGAAGCGCGAGCCGGGCCGGTTTCTCCTTACGGGATCTGCCAACCTGAGCTTGATGAGGGGCGTCTCGGAGACGCTCGCGGGCAGAGCTGTCTACGTGACCCTATGGCCCATGACCCGGCGGGAAGCGACCGGTTCGGGGGCAGTCGGGAAATGGGATGTCTTCGTCGACGAGCCGGTGGCGAACTGGGTGGACGCCCTCGCCGGAGACTCGTGTGCCGGTACGGCGTCCTGGCCGCAGCTGGCGCTCCGAGGCGGATATCCTGTCCCGGCGTTGTCTCTCCCTTCCGGAGCGACCCGTGCCGCGTGGTTCGAGGGCTATCTGCGAACGTACCTGGAACGCGATCTCCAGCAACTCGCGTCTATCGACAACCTCGTGGGCTTCCAGCGCCTCCTTCGTGCAACGGCGCTGCGCCTGGGAGGCCTCCTGAACCAGGCCGACCTGGCACGTGACGCCGGACTGCCGCCGACCACGGCGCTCCGATACATCCATCTCCTGGAGACCTCCTATCAGGTTGTCAGAGTCGAGTCATACGCCGTGAACCGCACAAGACGGCTCGTCAAGAGTCCCAGGTTGTACTGGAGCGACACCGGGCTGGCCCTCCACGTGGCCCGGAGTCCGGAGCCTGGAGGAGCCCATCTGGAGAATCTGCTGGTCAACGACCTCCTCGCCTGGCGCGAGACTCGGGTGCCCCGGCCCGAAGTCCTCTTCTGGCGCACGAGCAAGGGGGCGGAAGTGGATCTGGTGATCGAAGCGCCCGACCTCCTCCTGCCCGTGGAGGTAAAGAGCCGGGGAGTGGTCCGCGTGTCGGACGCCCGGCACCTGAAGACATTCATGGACGACTACGGAACCCGGGTCCCGGCGGGCGTCCTGGTCTACGGGGGCCGGGAGACCTACTGGCTCACGGACCGGGTGCTGGCCGTGCCCTGGAACGCAGTGCTCTGACGCGCCTGGGCCCGCTTGACCTCCCGCCCCCGCGGACGCACAAGCATGCGGCCCAAAATTGCATTGAACCCCCAACAACCCAGGAGACACTCACTCGGATGTCAAAGCTCACCGTTGTTCATACCGACGACGCCCCCGGCGCCCTTGGCCCGTATTCGCAGGCCATCGTGTCCGACGGATGGATCTTCGCGTCGGGCCAGATCGCCATCGACCCCGCTACCGGAAGCCTGATCGAGGGGGGCGTGGAAGAACAGGCCGACCGCGTGCTGCTCAATCTGGCCGCGGTGCTGGCGGCCGCGGGCGGGACCCTGCAGACGGTCGTCAAGACGACTGTTTTCCTCTCCGACATGTCCCTCTTCGCCGACATGAACGAGGTCTACGCCCGTCATTTCGGCGATCATCGGCCCGCTCGGGCGACGGTGGCCGCGGGCGGACTGCCCAAGGGCGTCGACGTGGAAATCGAAGTGGTGGCGAGGGTTGCCTGAAGGGTTGGCGGGGCACCCGGCGCGATCGCCCGGCCGCCAGCCATTGTTGCGCGTTCTTGACAGCCGCGCTCCGAAGGGCAACTATGATGCACGTTCGCGCACACGGGCGGGATTCGTGACGGGGTTGAGCGGCTCCCGGGTTTCAACGTGCGCGGGCGGGGGTTGCTATTGTGTGATGGCTGACCCCAACATTGGGCTCTGGCCCTGGCCGGGAAAGACCCGGAATACATAGATGACAGGGTGTGTCGCATGTCCAGGACTCACAAAGGGAGGACAACTCATGACACGTAACTCGTTTGCAAGAAGCCTCAAGAATGGGGCGGGAGGGCTTTGCCTGGCCTTGTTGGCCGGCCTTGCCTTCGCATCCGCGGGGCAGGCCCAGACCGGGACCGTCTCGGGACTCGTGACCGAAGCCGGGTCGGGCAGACCGCTGGCGTCGGCCCAGGTCTACATCGAGGGCACGGCTCTCGGGACGCTGACCAACAGCAGCGGCCGGTACCTCTTCGTCAACGCGCCGGTCGGCGAGCACACGGTGATCGCGGAGCTGGTCGGCTACCGGGCGGGGTCGCAGACCGTGACCATCACCGCCGGCCAGGCGATCGCGGTGGACTTCGGACTGACCGTGACGGCGATCCAGTTGGACCAGATCGTGGTGACCGGTACCGGCGTGGCCACGGAGAAGAAGAAGCTGGGCAACACGATCGCAACGGTGGACGTGTCGAAGCTTAGGGATACGCCCATCACGAGCTTCAGCGACATCCTCCAGGGCCGCGAAGCCGGCGTCGTCGGCCTTCCCGGCGGCGGAGAGACGGGAGCCAGCGGCCGCATCCGGATCCGCGGTTCGGCGTCACTCTCCCAGTCCAACGAGCCCATCATCTACCTGGATGGCGTGCGCATCGACACCGGCTCGATGGGTGGCTGGGGCGCGGCCCAGGCCGCGACCCGCCGGTTCGACGACATCGACCCCAATTCGATCGAGCGCATCGAGATCCTGAAGGGCGCGGCGGCGGCGACGCTGTACGGTACGGAAGCATCCAATGGCGTGATCCAGATCTTCACCAAGCGTGGCCAGCAGGGTGCCCCGCGGTGGACGGTCCAGACCGACCAGACGGCCGTCTCGGCACCCTTCGACCGCTTCATCCCCCACGCCGACTTCCCCCGGGACGCGGAGCAGGTGGCCCGGATGCAGCACCGCTGGGGCGTGAGCCTCCAGCCGTACGAAGTCTTTGAGACAGACTACATGAGCGAGCTCTACAACACCGGTTACGGCCAGACCTACTCGGCCTCGGTGTCCGGTGGCGCCGACCTGATCACCTACTTCGCCTCGGGCAGGTACTACAACGAGAACGGGCCCTTCAGCACGCTCGACGGGGTGTTCGCCGACGGCGGCCGGCTGAAGAACGAGGACACGATCGTTCGCCGCCAGGGGACCATGAACATCAACATCTTCCCCTTCGACAACCTGCGCCTGCGGGTCACCGGCCTGTACTCGGAGTTGAACCAGAGTTCGCTGGCGGGCGGGAACAACATCTTCGGGGTCTTCTCCCTGGGGCTCATGGGCCAGCTTCGGCTTGCGGACGACAACAACCGCTACGGCAGCCTCGCCTTTGCGACCCTGCGGGAGACCGCCGGACGAGACATCAAGGAGGAAGTGGAGCACTTCCAGGGCTCGGTCAACGCGAACTGGACCATCGCCGAGGGCCTCGTCTTTGACGGCACCTTCGGGGTGGACATGACGAACACCCGGAAGGTCTCCTTCTTCCCGTTCGGGTGGAATGTGGACGGCTTCAGCACCTTCTACACGGACGGAAACCGCTCATCCGGTGACCGCAACAACCGCGAGGTCACGGGCGATTTCAAACTCTCCTACGACAACAACTTCACCGACGACATCAGCAGCACCTTCCTCGCGGGTGCACAGGGCTTCGTCAGCCAGAACGTCTACGTTGAAGCGGGTGGCCGGGCCTTCCCGGGTCCGGGCCTCGAGGTGGCAGGGGCAGGTGCCAACCAGTACGCGTACGAGTTCTGGCAGAAGGAAGTCAATGCCGGCGTGTACTTCCAGGAGCAGCTCGGCTACCAGGATTGGGCGTACCTCACCGTGGGGGCTCGCTTCGACGCCAACAGCGCCTTCGGTTCGGAATTCGCAACGGCCACGTACCCGAAGGCGGGGCTCTCGATCATCCCGACGGACCTGTTCGACTGGAACAGCGAGACCCTCTCCACCTTCCGCATCCGCGGTGCCTGGGGTCGCTCCGGTCAACAGCCCGGTGCCTTCGACAAGTTCACGACCTTCGTCCCCTCGCCGTCGGAAGTGGGTCCCGGCCTCAGCCCGGGCAACCTGGGTAACCAGGCGCTCAGACCCGAGATATCGACGGAACTCGAGTTCGGCGCCGAGTTCGGCCTGTGGAACGACCGGGTCGGGGTCGACGTCACCTACTGGGACCGTGGAACCTCGGACGCGCTCGTAGCCCGCCAGTTCCCGGTTACGGGCGGTTTCACCCGTACTCAGCTGGACAACATCGGCCAGTTGGACGCCAACGGTGTCGAAGTGACGGTCAACGGGTCGGTCTACAGCAGTGAAAACCTGGCCATCAACGTTTTCGCCAACACTGCGTACATCAGCGAGATCGTGACCGACCTGGGCGGCGCGCCGCCGCTCAAGACCGGCGGTTCGTATCCGCGCTACCGGAACTTCCTGAAGGAGGGCCGCGCTCCGGGTTCGTTCTTCGGCGCGGTGCTGGACCCGAACATGTCGATCCCGCTGGACGTTTCCGGCACGTCCTGCCAGGAGCCCACCCGGGCCCAGGCGCTCGAGTACTTCAGCCAACCCAGGAATCCGTCTGCCTTCGAGGTGATCCCGCTCGGGTGCGCCGGCGGTTCCGCCGAATACCTGGACACCTACATCGGCAAGCCGACGCCTGACTTCGCCGGCTCAACCGGCTTCGACATCTCCTTCCTCGGCAACTTCGAGCTGTCCACCAACTTCGAGTACCGGGCCGGCAACTATCACACCCAGGACCTGACGGGTGCCTTCCGCCAGGCCAACGCGGTAATCGGACGCAACGTGCCCGGAACAGCGAGGGTGGCGTCGATCCTGCAAAACCCGGCGTCGACCGCCGAGCAGCGGCTCGAGGCGGCGCTCGAGTGGGCCAGGGAGTACCGCGCACTGGCTCCCATGTCGGGCATGAACCAGATCTGGACATCCGACTTCATCCGCTTGCGCGAGGTTTCCCTTTCCTACCGGCTGCCCTCCGATATGGTCGAGGGTTTCGGGCTGGACAACGCCACGGTTTCGCTTGGTGGGCGCAACGTCAAACTGTGGGTCTTCGGGGACTATCGGGGCATCGACCCGGAGCTCAACCCTTCGGCCAACTGCACGGGCGGTGGAGTGAGTTGCAACTTCCTCACCGGAACGGAAGCCTTCGGCATACCGATCCCGAGGCGGTTCACCTTCTCGCTGCGCATCGGCTTCTAGGAAAGGAGAGACAAGAAAATGATGATCAAGACATCAATATCAAGGTCGCTTCTGGCGGTGTTGGGTGTTGCCGTGCTCGTCGGCGGGTGTGACATCCTGGAGGTGGACAACCCGAACGCCCTGGTGCAGGAAGACGCCGAGAAGGTGGAGGCGGCCGCCTCGGTAGTGAATGGGGCGCAAGCCAGGACCGCGAGCGGGGTGGCCGGCATCTACGCCGCGTTTTCGACGGCCGGAGACGAGATCACCTGGATCGGTTCCCGCGACGCGTGGAACGAGCTGGACCAGGGGACTCCGAACAACCCGGGCAACGAGTTCGTGGATGGGTCTTTTCCGGGCATCGCCCAGGCGCGCTGGATGACGCAGTTCGCGGTGGGGATCATGGAGGGCCACATTGCCGAAAACGCTGGCAACGCGTCGCTGCAGGCCGGTCTCGCACGAGCGAATCTCTACGCCGGGGTTGCCTACTCCACCATAGCCCAGATGTTCGACGACTTCGCTTTCAGCGACCGCACCGAGCCCGGACCGCTCATCGGCGAAGCCAACATGGGCAGCGTTTTCGACCAGGCTGTCGCGTACTACTCCGCCGCCATGGCTGGCGGAGGCGAAACGGCGATGCGCGCCCAGGCGGCGCGGGCCCAGGCGCATCACCAGCGGGCCATCTGGGGTTTGCTGAACCCGGCGGGCTCGACACCGGCCAACCCGCTGGTCAACGACGCCAACGCCAACAGCGACGCGGCGGCGGTGCTCGGCTCGGTCGCGGGTACCGATTGGGCGTATCGGTTCGCATATAGCGCTTCGACCGTGGGCAACAACCTTTCGTGGCAGGTCAACGAGCGAGGGGAGCTTCAGATCGGCCCGGACTACGCGACCAAGGATCCGGCGGACCCGCCGACGCTCACGTCCCACGACCTGATGGATCCGATCGAGGGTGCTCTGGACACCCGGTACACGGCGTTTGTGGACGAGTTCCTCGGCGGTGGCGGCAATGCGCCGCTGACCGTGGTGAGCGAGCGGGGACTGCGGCTCATGCTGGCCGAATCGGCGCTGGCGAGCGGTGACATGGCGGGCTTCGCCAACCATGTCAACATGATCCGCGAGGGGCTGGACGGTCTCACCGCCTATTCGGGGCAGATCCCCGCGATGGAGATGCTCCAGCACGAGCGCCGGGTGAACCTGTTCATGCAATACAAGCGCTTGCAGGACCACTACCGGTTTGGCGTGCCAAGCAGCAACTGGCTGCCGGGATCGCCGGCCATGACCACCCCGGGGACGATGCTTCCGATCACCAGGATCGAGATCCTGGCGAACTGCCATCACCCGGACAACGCGCTGCACCCTTGTGATGGCTAGAACCTGAAATCAACTGACGGTTCGGCCTGAGGATTGGTCGGACGGGGTCCAGGAGTTTGCTCCTGGGCCCCGTTGGCCGTGCGGCGGCGGTCCAGAAGGTGACCCGGGTGATGGATCCTGCCCGGTGTCGGTGGTGTTGGAGCATGTGACGGACGTTGGACCGGCCTGAACCAGTGGAGACGGTGGTAATGAAGAGACCCTGGCAGTTTTCCCTCGGATCCTGTTTCTTCGTGGCTCTGGTGGCTGGAGGCTGCGGCTGGTTCGACGACCCCAGCCCGGCCACGGTCAGCGTAACGCTCGACGGGCAGGCGGATTCGTTCGTGATCATCACCTCCACCGACTTCTTCGCCACTACCAACGAGGCCGGGGACCTGGGGGTCCAGGTCTTCAATTCCGACACGACGATCATTTCTTTTCCTTTCGAGCGGAGTTGGGACATACAGGACAAAGGGCGGTTCCTGCTCCTGGGTATGCCCGCCGACTCCGGGGCGGTGACGGTCCGACTGCGCGTTTTGCTCGATGGTGACGAGGACTATGACGCAAGTGTACGGGCGCTCATCGACGACCCGGTCCGGTATATCTATCTGTTCAACCAGAACATCCTTCAGGAATTCGAGTTGCTCTGATGGTGACGCCTTTGATTCCCCGGTGGTGTTCGGCGCTGGTGCCACTGCTGGCGATGTCGTTCGCTTCCGGGTGCTACGCCTACACCCCGGTGCTGAACACCCCGCCGGTCGGGAGTGACGTTCGCGCCACGGTGACCAACGAGGAGGCCCTGCGCCTCAGCGACCTGACCGGTCAGCTCACACAGACCTTCGACGGACGCCTGATGGGTGCCACGGACGACTCGGTCTACATTTCGATCGTGACCTTCCGGGCTGCCTCCGAGATCTCCGGGTCGCGGCAGCTGCGGCAATCGATTCACATTCCGCGAACCGGTTTGGAAGCATTCGAGTCCAGGGAGCTGTCGGCGTGGCGGACCGGGATTGCGGGCATGCTCGCCGCTACCGGGGTCGCACTGGTCGTGAGACAGGTCGTGGTCGGCGGAGGGGACGAAGGGGACACCGACGATAGCGAGCCGATCGGGGCGCTCATCCCCCTGATCCGGATCCCGATAGGGCGGTAGCGAGCGCGCCAGAGGACTCCGTTCCGGTTCTATGGTTGACACAGGAACCCCCGGTTCGGGGTCCGTCGCATTTCGTCTTCAACTGGTCGTCATCCGGAGGGGGAAGCACTAGCGAGCCGCCCCATCATGCCGATAGGGCGGTAGCGAGCGCGCCAGAGGACTGGCGGACCAGGCCGTTCCGGTTCTATGGTTGACACAGGAACCCCCGGTTCGGGGTCCGTCGCATTTCGTCTTCAAGTCATCCAAGGAGCACTGCCCCTCATGCCCGGTACGCACCGTTTCCCCTTCCTCGCCACCCTGACCGCCGCATCCTCACCTCCGCCGCACCTCCGGCCCCCGTGAAGGCCCAGGAGACGTTCCCCGACGACTTCTGGAGCTCCTTGGAGTGGCGCAACGTCGGTCCGCCGCGGGGCGGGCGCTCGATCGCGGTCGCCGGCTCCGACGCCCGCGCGCTCGAGTACTTCATGGGCACGACCGGCGGCGGTCTCTGGAAGTCCACCGACGGCGGCCAGAACTGGGATCCCGTCACCGACGGGCAGATCACCAGCGGGTCGATCGGCGCCGTGCAGGTCTGCGGGAGCGACCCGGACATCGTCTACATGGGGACCGGTGAGACGCAGCTGCGCGGCAACATCCAGCAGGGAGACGGCGCCTACAAGTCGACCGACGGCGGTGAGACCTGGGAGCATGTCGGCCTGAGGGAGACGCAGAACATCGCGCGCATCCGCATCCACCCCGACAACTGCGATGTGGCCTGGGCCGCCGCCTTCGGCAAGCACTCCGCGGACAACCCCGAGCGGGGCGTCTTCAAGACCACCGACGGGGGCGAGACGTGGCGCAAGGTCCTGTACAAGAGCGACAAGGCCGGTGCGGTGGACATCAGCGTCGACGTGACCAACCCGGACGTCCTCTACGCAGCCGTCTGGGAAGCGTGGCGGCGCTCGTGGGGCATGTCGTCGGGCGGCGAGGACAGCGGGCTCTGGAAGTCCACCGACGGGGGCGAGAGCTGGACCGACATCACCGGCAACGTGGGGCTTGCCGACGGACCCATCGGCAAGATCGGTGTCGCGGTCTCGCCGGCGAACCCCGATCGGGTGTGGGCGCTGATCGAGCACGAGCCCGACGGGGGCGTCTGGCGCTCCGACGATGCGGGTGCCACTTGGGAGCGCGTGAACGAGGAGCGCAAGCTGCGGCAGCGTGCGTTCTACTACACGCGCGTCTACGCCGACCCCAACGACGAAGACGTCATGTACGCCCTCAACACGGGGTTGTACCGGTCGCGGGACGGCGGCGAGACCTTCCCGGGGGGCGTCCAGGTGCCCCACGGCGACAACCACGACCTGTGGATCGCACCGAACGACTCCGACCGGATGATCAACGGCAACGACGGCGGCGCCAACGTGTCCTTCAACGGCGGTGACACCTGGACCGATCAGGACTTCTCGACGGCCCAATTCTACCGTGTCATCACGACCGAGCACACGCCGTATCACATCTGCGGCGGCCAGCAGGACAACTCCACGGCGTGCATTCCCGTGCGCGGCTGGAACCAGATGGCGGCCCGCGGTCCCGGCATGCGTGCGTGGTACTATTCGGTCGGGGGTTGCGAGAGCGGCTATGTGGCCCCGAATCCGGTCGATCTGGACGTCTTCTATGCGGGCTGCTACGGCGGTGCGCTCTCCCGGTTCGACATGGCCACGGGGGCGACCCGGGCCGTCAACGTCTGGCCCGAGAACCCGATGGGTCAGTCGTCGGAGGACCTTGTCGAACGGGTGCAGTGGACCTTCCCCATCGTCTTCTCCCACCACGACCCGGATGTGCTCTACACGGGCACGCAGAAGGTCTGGAAGACCACGACGGAGGGGCAGAGCTGGGAGCAGCTCAGCCCCGACCTCACCCGCGCCGACCCCATGACGATCGGTCCTTCGGGCGGCCCCATCACCAAGGACCAGACGGGGGTGGAGACGTACGCCACCGTCTTCGCGATTGCCCCGTCCTACCACGACGCCGACGTGATCTGGGCCGGCTCCGACGACGGGCTCGTCCACGTCACCCGGGACGGAGGCCTCAACTGGGACAACGTCACCCCCCCGGACGCCCCCGATTTCGTGCGCATCAACACGATCGAGGCGTCGCCCACCACGCCGGGGAAGGCGTACGTGTCCGGGATACGGTATCTCGTGGACGACGACCGCAGTCCCTACATATGGCGGACGGAGGACTACGGCGAGACGTGGACGAGTATCATCGGCGGTCTCCCCGCCGACGATTTCATTCGCGCGACCCGCGAGGACCCTGCGCGCGCCGGGCTGCTCTACGCGGCTTCGGAGCGCACCGTCTACGTCTCCTTCGACGACGGCGGACGGTGGCAGCCTCTGTCGCTGAACCTGCCCTTGGTGCAGGTATCGGACCTGGTGGTCGAGGACAACGACCTGGTGATCGCCACCCACGGCCGGTCCTTCTGGGTGCTGGAAGACATCGGGCCGCTGAGGCAGATGACCGAAGAGGTGGCCGCCGCCGGTGCGTGGCTCTTCGAACCCACCGATCCCGTCCGCGGAATCGACCAGGGCGCCCGCTTCCAGTACTACCTGGCGGAGGACGCCGAAAGCGTGAACTTCGAGGTCCTCGATGCGGAGGGCGAGGTCGTTCGCACCTATGAGGGCGTCGCCTCGGACGAGGACGAAGAGGAGGATGACGACCCGGGCGCGCGCTTCTTCGGAGGCGGCGGAGGGGGGCAGCCGAGGGTGACCGGGGGGTCCCATTCCTTCCGCTGGGACATGCGCTATCCGGCGTGGACCGACTTCGAGGGAAGGATCATGTGGGCGGCGCGGCCCACAGGCCCGGTGGCGGTGCCGGGCACCTACACCGTCCGCATGACCGTGGACGGAGGGACGCCCCTGACCCGGGACTTCGACATCGGGATCAACCCCAATCTCGAAGGCGTGACCCTGGCCGACCTGCGCGAACGGTTCGAGCTGGCCATCGAGATCCGGGATCGCGTGACGGAGGCGCACGAGGCCGTGATCAAGGTGCGGGACATCGCGGGCCAGATCGACGAGCGGCTCGAAGAGACCGACGACGAGGAGATCGGTACCCAGGCGGCGGTCGTGGACGAGAACCTGGGCGTTGTCGAGGCCGAGATCTACCAGGTGAAGAACCAGAGCAACCAGGACCCGCTCAACTACCCCATCAAGCTCGACAACAAGCTGGCGGCGCTCCTGGGCGTCGTCGAGGGGTCGGAAAGCAGGCCCACCGACCAGTCGTATGATGTATTCCAGCGCCTCTCGGCACTGCTGGACGAACAGATCTCCCAGATGGACATCGTCATCCTGCGGGATCTGGGACGGCTGAACGAGTTGCTGATCCGCGAAGGGTTGGAGCCGATCGAGGACCGGCGCCTGGTGAGTTGAACGAAGGCGCCCTACGGAGCACAAAGGAGGGTTGAGATGGACCGGCGAGCGATTCTGTTGGCCGTGGTGGTGGCGGTGGCCGGCTGTGCCGGAACGTCCGAACTGCCGAACCCCTTCGAAAGAGGGGGGGGCGCGTCGCGGAGCATTCGAATTGATGTCGTGAACAACAATTTCAACGAGGCGACCGTGCGGGCCGTGGCTCGCACGGAGCGCCGTCTCGGGGTCGTGCAGGGCAACGGCAGGGAGACCTTCACCCTGGCGTGGGCCTCCGTCGACGATCTGCGCATCCGGATCGATGTGCTGGCGGGGGACAGGTTCACAACCAACAGGGTGTCGGTTGGTCCGGGCGACCAGGTGCACCTGACCATTGCGAGACCCCTGTATCGGTCGGTGTTGAGGAGATAGCCGCCGGAGGCCGGCTCATCCCCCCTCAAACCCCGTACGGCACCCAGATGTTCTTGACGCGGGTTCCCTTGCGGAGCAGCATCTCGGCGTCTCGGCCCGACAGCGCGAGCCAGTCGACGGCTTCCTCCCGGTCCACCCACACGCGTTTCAGGTTCCCGGCCGAGAGCCTTTCCACCTCGCCCGACAGTTCGTCCGCGACGAAGTCCCAGAACTGGTCCACGTTGTCGTGGGCGCCGAGGGTCGGCAGGATCTCTTCATGAAGTCCCGAAAGGATGTTGGCCGCGCCCGGCGGCACGTCCGAAGTCTCCAGGACCTGCACCAGATCGAGCGCCGGCACGGGGAAGCGTTCGGGCACGACCACGACGGCGACGTTGCCCTGTGACAACGCCGCTGCCAGGGGACCCATCACCCCGGCGAGGGGTGCGGACACACCGCACCGGATGGCCACCGTCCCCGCGGGCTCGTTCATGGCGAGGGTCACGTTCCGGAAGGGCGTCGAATGCACCCGGCCGTCGTATTTGTCGGCCCAGCCTGCGAAGGTGAAGAGGGTCCGGACGGTGGCCTCGACCTCGTGGGCCGCTGCGTCCCCGCCCATGCCCGTGGCCTGATCGAGGTCCCGGGCAAACTCCTCCGCGCGCACGGCGAAGTTCTCCGCCATGAAGTACAGGATCTGCGCGCGGTGGTGGCCGCTGCTTCGGCCCCACGCCTCCCGCGCCTTCGCCGCCGCCTCGACCGCGTTGCGGACATCCTTGCGGTTCCCTCGCGGTGACTCCGCGATGGGCGTGCCGGAAGGGCCGAGCACGGTCAGGGAGTAGCCTCCGTCGGGGCGCCGCTGCCTGCCGCCGATCAGCAGCTTGCGTGTCCGGTCGATCCGGTGGGGGAGGGAGGTTGTCGGGGCAGGGCCCGTCGCCGGCTTCGCGGGACCGGCCGTCGGTGACGGGGCGGTGGTCGTCACCCCGGCGCCGGGGGCGAGTGCCGGCGATCGAGTCCGCTGCCGCGCGGCCGGCTTCAGATACTCCCACATCCCCTCGCGGCCGCCTTCGCGCCCGAACCCCGATTCGCGGTAGCCACCGAACCCCGACGCTGCGTCGAAGCGGTTCGTGCAATTCACCCACACCGTCCCGGCCTTGATCGCGGGCGCCACGTCCAGTGCCAGGCTGAGGTCTTCGGTCCAGACGCTGGCGGCCAGGCCGTAGCGGGTATCGTTGGCCAGCGCGATGGCCTCCGCGGGAGTGCGGAAGGTCAGACTCACCAACACGGGTCCGAAGATCTCGTCCGTGACGAGGGGGCTCGAGGCGGGCGCTCCGGTGCACAGTGTCGGCGGCACGAAGAGCCCCTCTTCCGGCAGCGGCCGGGAAGGCTGCCACACGGTGGCCCCGTCGGCCTTGCCCATCTCCAGGTAGCCCTGGATGCGATCGATCTGGCGAGCATCCACGATCGCCCCCATGTCGATCGACTTGTCCAGCGGGTGACCGAGCCGGATCGTCTCCATTCTCGCGCGGAGACGATCGAGCATCTCCTGCTCAACGCCTTCCTGCACGAGAAGGCGGGAACCCGCGCAGCAGACCTCGCCCTGGTTGAGCCAGACTCCGTCCACGACCCCTTCCACGGCGGCATCCAGGTCGGCGCTCTCGAAGACCACGAACGGTGACTTGCCGCCGAGCTCCAGCGAGAGGTACTTGCCCGTCCCCGCGGTGACACGGCGGAGTTCGCGTCCCACCTCGGTGGAGCCGGTGAACGCCACCTTGGAGACGCGCGGATGACGTACCAGCGCCGCCCCCGTCGCCCCGTCACCGGTGACGATGTTCAGCACCCCGGGCGGCAGGCCCGCTTCCTGCGCGACTTCGGCGAAGAAAAGCGCCGACAGCGGAGTGTACTCGGCCGGCTTGAGGACGACCGTGTTACCGGCGGCCAGAGCGGGCGCGACCTTCCACGCCAGCATGAGCAGCGGGAAGTTCCAGGGAATGACCTGGCCGATGACGCCGATGGGCTCGTAGCCCGGAAACTCGGAGGTCGCCAGCTCTGCCCATCCGGCGTGGTGATAGAAGTGGCGGGCCGCGAGCGGGACATCCAGATCGCGTGATTCCCGGATTGCCTTGCCGTTGTCGAGCGACTCGACCACCGCGAAGTGGCGGGAGCGCTTCTGAATCCGGCGGGCAATCCTGTACAGGTGCCCGGCGCGTCCGTGGCCCCCGATCTCCTGCCACAGGGGAAGCGCGGCCTCGGCCGCGGCCACCGCCCGGTCGATGTCGTCGTCGGTGCCGTACCGGAAGCTGGCAAGCGGCCGTCCGTCCGCGGGGCAGCGGGTCTGATGGATGTCGCCTTCTCCGTGGGTCCAACTCCCTCCGACGTAGTGGCCGAACACGCGCTCTCCGTCCTCCAGCCACTCGGTCACGACACCCCGGTCTTCGGGAGCAGGTCCGTAGCCGGGCTTGAGGAAGGCATCTCGAACGGTGGTCGCGCGCGGCATTGGAAGTGGCTCCTCAGCCCAGGGGGTGACGGTGAAATGCCGAGTAGCGGCCGGTGACGTGGTGCTCGAGCTGCCGCTCGATGTCGGCCAGGAGCGAGCTGGCTCCGATCCGGAAGAGCCGCGGATCCATCCAGGCGTCGCCGAGTTCCTCCTTGACGAGGATGAGCCAGGACAGCGCGTCCTTCGCAGTCTTGAGGCCGCCCGCGGCCTTCAGTCCGACCCGGACGCCGGTGATCCGGTGGTAGTCGCGAACCGCGCGTGTCAGGACGATCCCGACGGGAAGAGTGGCGTTGACCGACTCCTTGCCGGTGGACGTCTTGACGAAGTCCGCGCCGGCCATCATCGCCACGGTGGCGGCCCGCTTCACGTTGGCCAGGGTGCCAAGCTCGCCGGTACCCAGTATGACCTTGATGTGCACATCGCCGCAGGCCTCGCGGAAGCTCGCAACTTCGTCGTACAGTCGTTCCCAGCCGCCCCCGAGCACCGATCCGCGGGTGATCACCACGTCCACCTCTTGCGCTCCCGCCGCGATTGACTCGCGAATCTCGTCGATCCTCGTCCGGAAGGGAGACAGCCCCGCGGGGAACCCGGTCGAGACGGCGGCGACGGGGATCCCGCTGCCCCGCAGGGCGGTGCAGGCAGCCGGCACCAGCGCATGGTACACGCACGCCGCGGCGACCCTGACCTCGTCGGCGGATACGCCCAGCGCTTCGAGAATGTCGCGGCGAACGGGACGCCGAGCCTTGCCGCAGAGGCGCCGCACCCGTCCCGCGGTGTCGTCCCCCGCCAGGGTGGTGAGATCGATCATGGTCACGGCTCGAAGCAGCCATCCCGCCTGCCACTGCCGTTTGACCGACCTGCGCGTCGTCAGGGTGGCCGCGCGATGATCCGCGGCGCTGCGGTTGACCCGGACGCCGCGCACCGCCTTGAGATCAAGGGGCATCCCCGGGTTGCGCGCGCCCCGGGTGGAGGGCTCGAGCGGAGCCGAGGAGGCTCGTCGGACCGATGTCGAAGGATCGCGGATCACGACCGATTGTCCCGTCAAGGTGGCGAGGCAGGGGTGGGACAGCCAAGATAACGTGTCCGCGTTGTAAGATCGAAGAAGGAGGACCGCCACGTTGGAAAGTCCGCCGGGCCGGGTTGCCAGGATGATCACCCGCGTAGTGGGTACCGCCGCCGGGATTTTCTACCAGGTGGACAGCCACGGACCACCCCTGCCGGAGGGCCCGGTGCTGGTCGCGGTGAACCATCCGAACAGTCTCGTCGACCCGCTGCTCGTCTTTCGCTGCAGCGAGCGGCTCACGCGGCCCCTGGCGCGGTCGCCGCTCTTCGACCAGCTGCTCCTCGGGCCCGTGCTGCGCGCGCTGGGGGGCATCCCCGTGTACCGCAGGCAGGACGACCCCGACGCGATGCACCGCAACGACGAGATGTTCCGCGACGCGATCCATGTGCTGTTGGGCGGGGGTGCGATCCAGATCTATCCGGAGGGCCGCAGTCACTCGGAGGCCCATGTCGTCGAACTGCGTACCGGGGCCGCACGCATCGCGCTGCAGGCGGAGGAAGCGGCGAACTGGAAGCTGGGCCTCTCGATTGTGCCGGTCGGGATCACGTATACCCGCAAGGAGCGGGCGCGTACCGCGGTTGCCGTGCGCTTCGGGCGGGCGTTCGGGTGCGCCCGTCTGGAGGATGTCTACCGTGAGGACCCCGTGGCGGCGGTACGGACGCTGACCGAGCAGATCCAGGCGGGCATCCGTGCGCAGACCCTGAACTTCGTGCACCACGGGGACCGCGCGCTGGTGGAGGTGGCGGAGCAGCTGTATGTGCGGGAGTCGCGCTGGGTACCATGGCGGACCAGGGAGGAGCTGGGTACGCGCGTGCCCCGCCTGCAGCGCTTCGCGGCCGGGCTGGAGTGGATCCGGCGCGAATCGCCCGACGAGCATCGAGCGCTGCTGCGCAAGGTCGAGCGGTACGCCGCGCTCAACGCGCGGGTCGGAGCGGGGCAGGGCGATGTTCCGCCCCGCTACGGTCTTGTCCCCGTCGCCAGATACATTGCCGTAAGGGGGACGCTGCTGCTCGCGGGACTCCCCTTCGCCGTCGCGGGAATCCTGCTGTGGGCGCCGCTGATCCGGCTTCCCCGTGTCGTGATCAGAATCACCCGCCCGGATTTCGAAGTCACGGCGACCTACAAGCTGCTGGCACTCATGACCGGGGTCATCGCGGGCTGGACCTTGTGGGTGGTCCTGGGATACCTGGTTGGGGGGCCCCTGTTCGCGTTGGCCGTGGCGTTTCTGGGGCCCCTGTGCGGCTACGCGGCCATCCAGTGGATCGAACTCGCCGCAGAGGTGCGCGAGGATACCGTGCTCTTCTTTCGGCTTCAGGGGAGACCCGATGTCCGCAAACGGTTCGCACGCATGCGGTCGGAGTTGGCAAGGACCTTCCGGCGGCTCGAGAAGCGCTGGGGAGATCAGGAGTTGCCCTCGTCCGCTGATCGTGACAACGTGTCGGCCCCGGATGAGTGACCGGAAATGCGGATGTCGCGTCGCACGCTCAACCCTGCGCACCCCCCGGGAGCGGGCATCGCGGGGGCGGATCGGGACTGGTGTTCCGTCTGGTCTTCAAAACCAGTGCGCCCGGCTAAGACCCGGGTGGGTGGGTTCGATTCCCACACGCCCCCGCCATCCGCGGCGATAACTTATCTTCCTCCATGCGAAGCGATCCCATCCGCGTCATCGTCAACCCAGCGGCATCCGGAGGCCGCGGTCGAAAGGCCGCTCAGAAGCTGTTCGCGCTCCTCGATGGCCGCTCCAGCGACTACGAGGCGCGATACACGGAAGCTCCGGGGCACGCCTCCCGGCTGGCCCGGACGGCCGCGGTGGAAGGGGTGGGCCGGATCGTGGTCGTGGGCGGGGACGGGACCATTCACGAGGTCGCGGGGGGGCTGCTCGCCAGTCGGGTGGACCGGTTGCCGCCGGTGGCAGTCTTCCCGGTGGGCACGGGCAACGACTTCTACCGCATGATCGGTACACGCCGGAGCGCGGCCGACGTGGTGGATGTGCTCGAGGCGGGGGTCGTGGAGAACTTCGATGTCGGCACGGTGCGATGGGGAGGCGGGGAACGGGTGTTTGTGAACCTCCTCGGCGTCGGTGTGGACGTGGAGGTGCTGCGTTGCCGCGCCCGCTTCTCCCGGCTGCCGGGGCTGCCCCAGTATCTGGCCGCCTTTCTGAACGCGATCGTGACCTTCAGACCTCCCGAGGTCCACGTCGACGTGGGGGATGGCGCCGGGCAACACATCATGGGCGCCACGACTCTAACGGTGGTCACGGTTGGCCCGTCGATTGGAGGAGGCTTCATGATCTGCCCCGATGCCCGTCCGTCCGACGGGAAGCTGGACCTGTGTCACATCGCGGCCCCCGGACTGTTGCCTATTCTGCGCCTGGTCCCGAAGGTAATCCGCGGAAGACACGGCGACTCGCCCCTGGTGACGATGCACCAGCTTGAGGAAGCGGTGATCCGCCGGTCCGGAGGAGAGCCAATGTGGTTCGAGCTTGATGGAGAGCTGGCACCGGAGCCGGCCAGCGAGCTTCGCATCCGGATCTTGCCGGGGGCGTTCCCCGTTCTGGTGCCGGCGCGTGGCTGACTGCCTGCGGCGAACCAGGGCGTCAGCACCGACGTCGGCCCGGTCACTACCGCAGGCTCCCGGGAGTTCAAGCCGGCGGGGGGCCTGGATCGGCTTGGTTGCCGCTGCCGTGGTGGTGGTCGCAGCTTCTCCCGCCCGCACGAATGCCCAGGAGACCGAGGGCGCCGTGCCCGATTCGGTCCCGGTGGTTGACTCCCTCGCCGTGCCGGACTCCGCTGCTGCCGGTCCCGGGCCGTCCGGAGCCTTCCTGCGTGGCGCGATCATCCCGGGGTGGGGGCACGTGTCGTCCGGATCACTGACGCGGGGCGCCTTTTATTTCGGGGTGGAATCCCTTGCGGGCTGGATGCTCTTCAAGACCGCCCGGCGGTTGGGAGTCGCTCGTGACCAGGCCGGGCTGTGGGAGGACCGGGTGACGGCCCGGCTGATGAGCGAAGGGATCTCCGACCCCATGGAGATCGAGGCCGCGCTGGGCGAACACGAAGAGGTCGCGCGTTTCCGGGGGCTGGTCGATGCCCGGGAGGAGCAGCGGGAAGACTGGATGGCCGTTACCATCTTCACCCTCCTCCTCTCCGGAGTCGATGCGTTCGTGTCAGCACACCTTCAGGACTTCCCCGAACCGCTCACGATCGAGGGCGACCCGGCCGACGGACGCATCGAGGTCGGCTTCCGGGTCCCTACCCGATGAGTTCGTCCGTGCCGATCAGCCGGACGGGTCCGTGTTGACGTGCCCTTCCCACTCGTGCAGCACCGGCTTCCCGGACTCACCGATGGTGACATACGACCGGTGGAGGACCCAGTCACCGGAATTGACGTAGTAGCGGCCAGGCGCAACCTCGTCCACGACGGGCATGTGCGCATGGCCCAGGGCAACGATGTCCAGGGTCGGATCGTCCCTGAGCTGTTCGGCTGCCCAACCGGACAGGAAAGCCATTCTTCCGTGGCTCGCCGCGATGTGGCCGGGGTGGGGGTTGGAGTTCGTGCCGGACACCCAATCCGCGAGGCGCGCTCCCAGATCCGGGTGAAGCCAACGGAACAGCCAGCGCGTGAACCGGCCCCGGAGGACCAGTCGCAGGACCCTGTACCCGATATCTCCCGACCCGAGCCCGTCGCCGTGGGCGACAAGGACCGATTTGCCCTTCATCTGGATCCGCGCCGGATCCCGCCGAAAGTCCACGCCGATGTGATTGCGGAGGAAGTCGCCGCCCCACCAGTCGTGATTGCCACCCATGAGGAGCACCGGGACCCCGCAGTCCACCAGATCCGCAAGGGAGGCCAGCACGCGGACGTGCTCTCCGAGTACGACCCTGCGGTACTCGAACCAGAAATCGAACAGGTCCCCATTGATGATCAGGCGGCTACCCGATTCCTTTACATGCAGAAGCCAGCGCCGGAAAGCTTCCTCGGTTTCCCGGGAGACGGCGCCGAGGTGGACATCGGATATGAGGAACACCGGTTTGGAACCCATGATCGCGGAAGCTATGGAGACGCGGGGAGGGGCGGTAGGGAGGTGACAAGACTGCCACCGGCTTTACTACGGGCAGCAGCGGTGCTTTCCTTCGCCCTGGCGACCGCCTGTGCCACGCCCGGCTATCTCCGGGTGCCGGCTCTCGCGGAGCTGTCGGCGGAGGCGGAACAGGCAGCGCTGACGGCCGCACGGGACACCCGCCTGGCCGGCGCCAGGCAACTGCGCTTTGCGTGGAGCGCCCGGCAACCGGATTTTCGGGGTTCGGGCGTCGGTGTGGCCCGGGTCGAGCCTCCCTACAAGGCACGGCTGGATCTCTTTCTCGACAATGGCGAGAGCGCCGCCATCGCGGCGCTCGTGGGAGACGAGTTGAGGGTCCCCGACGGGCTGCCCCTCCAGCTCGTGCCGCCTCCGGCGCTCCTGTGGGCGACGTTGGGGGTCTTTCGCCCCGGCGCTGGTGCCGAGCTCCTGGGCGGCCGCGTTGCCGATGGTATCCTGGAGGTGCAGTACCGGCTGCCCCGCGGCGACCGGCTGCATTTCCGGCTGAGAGACCGCACAATCCTGGACGTGTCGCTGCTGGAGGACGAAGACGTCGTGGAGCGGGTGTTCGTTTCCGCTCCGGAAGAGGGGTCGGACTACCCCGCGGAGGCGACCTATCGTAACCTACGTGACTATCGCGAGCTGAAGCTGCAATTGGAGTTCAATGAGCAAGTGGATTCGTTTCCGCCGGACATCTGGCGCCCGAATGGGGTATAGCATGCTGCCGGGACGCGGACGCAACATCCTGATCACGGCTGGTTTGGTGATCGTCGCCCTGGCCGCAGCCGGTTGCAACTATTCACTGAACCAGGGTGCGGGCTTTCCGGCACACATCCGTACCGTGGCGGTGCTTCCGTTCGAGAACGAGACGAACCGTTTCGAGCTGATCCAGGAGGTCCACGAGGCGCTCCTTCGGCAGCTTCCCAGATCCCTGGGATTGAACCCCGCGGGGGAGCAGGCCGCGGACGTGGTGATCTCCGGGAGCATCTTGAACTACGATCTGACCGCGCCGCTCTACCGCCGCGGAGCCGAGACCGAGACCGTTCAGGTGTTGCAGCGGGAGGTGGTCCTCACCGTCAAGGTGGAGATTCTGGACCGTGAGAACTACACGATCCTCTGGGACCAGTCCCAACTGCGCGTGGTGGGCCAATACCTCGATGCGAGCGAAACCGAAGATATGGGACGTTCCGAGGCGATCCGGCTCCTGGTTCAGGAGATAGTGGACGGGGCGCAATCCAACTGGTAGATTCGCCCGCGGAAGATTTGCGCGAGCACGGCACCCCCGGCCCGGGACTTCGTGGCGTAAGGTAATTGCCGGCCGGGTGCCCAGCCGCGTTCGGTGCACACGCAACATGCGCCACGGGCTGCCGGAGGAGATCGATCACTTGAGCCGCATTGCTGTTCTGTGGGGGATCCTGTTCGGCTTCTGGCTGCTCCTGTCGGACCACTACACGGCGCTCTTCCTGGTGTTCGGCGTGGTGACCTGTTCCGTGGCCGTGTTCGTCTCTGCCCGCATGGGCATCGTCGACCGGGAGTCGGTACCGGTGCACCTGTTGTGGGGCGCGCTCGGGTATCTCCCGTGGCTCGTGTGGGAGGTCTTCAAGTCGAACGTGCGGGTGGCGAGGATCATTCTGGCTCCGCGGCTGCGCGTCGATCCCTCGATCGTCCACTTCCGTGCTTCCCAGCGGACCGATCTTGGGCGCTTCATCTACGCCAACTCGATCACGCTGACCCCCGGGACCGTCACCACGGGAATCGTGGGGGACGACTTCGAGGTGCACGCCATCGTGCAGGAGGAGATCGACGGCACCGAGGAGAACACGATGAACCGGCGCGTTGCGGTGCTGGAGGGGGAGGCCGCGTAGACGTGTTCGCCGTGACCACTGCCGCGCTGCTCGTCGCCATGGCGCTCGCCATGTGCCGTGCCCTTCTCGGCCCGACCGCGTATGACCGGGTACTCGCGCTCAACAACATCGGCACAAAGACCGTGGTCCTGATTGCCGTGCTCGGCTTCCTCAACGGCCGCCCCGATTTCCTCGACCTCGCCCTCGTGTACGCGCTGATCAACTTCATCGGGACCATCGCGGTACTGAAGTACATCGAGTACGGCGACCTGGGGGCGGGCCCCCGCCGGGACGCCACGGGCGGATGATGGACCAGGTGCTCTCGGTTCTGACCTGGCTGCTGCTGCTTTCCGGTGGCTTCTTCCTGCTGACTGGAGCTATCGGAATGGTGCGGCTCCCGGACGTGTTCACTCGCATGCACGCGGCGGGGATGGCAGACACCATGGGTGCCGGCCTGATCCTGGCGGGGCTGTGTGTGCACAGCGGCGTGAATCTGGTGACGGTGCGCCTGCTCCTCGTGCTCGCCTTCGTGTGGTTCACAAGCCCGATCGCGACGCACGCCTTGGCGAAGGCGGCGCTGTCCGGGGGAGCGCGGCCGTATACGCTGACGGGCACGGACGCCGACCCGGGTGACGAATCCCATGCGGGAGGAGGTGCGCCATCGGCACCGTAGTCGACATCGTCCTGCTCACCTTGCTCGCGGCGGCGGGTCTGGCGCTGCTGAGGATCCGCAACCTCTTCGCGGTCGTGATGCTGGCCGGTATCTACTCCCTCCTTTCGGCGGGACTCTTCACCGTGATGGACGCGGTGGACGTGGCCTTCACCGAAGCGGCGGTAGGTGCGGGGATCTCGACCGTGCTCTTCCTGGCCGCGCTCGCTCTGGCCGGCCACCACGAGAGCAAGCCGGGCCATACGCCCTTACTCCCGATGCTCGTGGTCGTGATGACGGGCGCGGCTCTGGTCTACGGAACGATCGACCTGCCGGGCTACGGCGACGCGGCCAACCCGGTGCATCACCATGTGGCGGACCACTACCTGGAGGAGAGCCCGCACGAGATCGGTATCCCCAACGTGGTCACCGCCGTGCTGGCATCCTACCGGGGCTACGACACCATGGGCGAGACGACGGTGGTCTTCGCCGCGGCGGTGGGCGTCATGCTTCTGCTCGCCGGGGGCCGGCGGTCACGGTCGCGCACGCAGGCCGGTGGCGAAGCGGGGGAGGAGGGTGACGGCGAATGAGAGAAGAGGTCGTCGTGCGCGTCGGCGCCAAGGTTCTCACCCCGTTCATCATCATGTTCGCGCTGTACGTACATTTTCACGGCGACTACAGCCCGGGCGGGGGCTTCCAGGCCGGTGTGATCCTGGCCGCCGCCTTTGCGCTGCTGGCCCTCGTGTACGGGCTCGACGCGGTGCAGCGCGTGCTGCCACCCTGGTTCGTCCGGATGTGCGCCGCGCTTGGCGTCCTGATCTACGCGGGCGTTGGTGTGGTGACGATGCTGCTGGGCCACAATTTCCTGGGCTACGACGCCCTCGCCCACGACGCCCAGCGCGGCCAGCACTACGGCATCATGGCCGTGGAGCTGGGCGTTCTTGTGACGGTCTTCGGGGTCATGGTGTCGGTCTTCTACCTCTTCGCGGGGCGGGGAAGGAGGGAGCCGTGAGCCTGGACTTCTTCGTCTCCCACTACAACTACTGGGTCGTCATCTTCCTGATGATGGTCGGCTTCTACATCCTGATTTCTCGCGGCAACCTGATCAAGAAAATCGTTGGTCTGAATGTATTTCAGACATCTGTATTCATGTTGTACATCAGCATGGGCAAGATCACCGGCGGCACGCCGCCCATCCTCCTCGACGACCCGCATGGCGGAGGTGAAGCCGTCGAACACGTTGTCTACTCGAACCCGCTGCCCCACGTCCTCATCCTTACGGCGATCGTCGTGGGCATCGCCACCACTTCGGTGGGTCTTGCCCTGGCTGTCCGGATCAAGGAGGCGTACGGCACGCTGGAAGAAGACGAGATCAACCGTATCGAGGCGCAGACGGAGGCCGCCGAGTAGATGTCCGAGCACCTCCCGATTCTTCAGGTGGTGGTGCCTCTGATGGCCGCACCCCTGTGCATCTTCCTGCGCAAACCGCGCGCGGCTGGTGCACTGGCGGTGCTGGCGAGCTGGTCGGCGCTGGCCATCGCGCTTTTGCTGCTGCGAGAGGTGTTGTCGACCGGCGTCGTGTCCTACGCCATCGGCGACTGGCCCCCCCCGATCGGGATCGAGTACCGGATCGACATCGTCAATGCGTGGGTGCTGGTCATCGTGGCCACGATCGGCGCCGTGGTGGCGCCCTACGCGATCACCAGCGTGGAGCGGGAGGTGGACCCCCACCGCATCCCGCTCTTCTTCACGGCATACCTGCTTTGCCTGTGCGGGCTCCTCGGCATCACGATCACCGGCGATGTCTTCAATGTCTTCGTCTTCCTGGAGATCTCGTCGCTGTCGGCGTACGCGCTGATCTCGCTGGGCCGCCAGCGCCGCGCCCTCACGGCGGCCTTCCGGTACCTGATCATGGGGTCGGTCGGCGCCACCTTCATCGTCATCGGCATCGGGCTCCTGTACGTCATGACCGGTACGCTGAACATGGCGGACCTGGCCGCGCTGCTGCCCGAGGTGTGGGATTCCAGAACCGTGAAGGTGGCCTACGGCTTCCTGGGGGTCGGCATCTGCCTCAAGCTGGCGCTTTTCCCGCTCCATCTCTGGCTGCCCAACGCGTATGCCTTCGCCCCGTCGCCCGTCACGGCCTTCATGGCGTCCACCGCCACCAAGGTTGCAGTGTACATGCTGCTGAGGTTCTTCCTGAGCATCTTCGGCGGGCATTTCTCGTTCGACGTGATGGGGCTCGACCTGGTCCTTCTGCCGCTTGCGCTCGTGGCGATCGTCAGCATGTCGCTGGTGGCCATCTTCCAGGTCGACGTCAAGCGCCTGCTCGCCTATTCCTCGGTGGCACAGATCGGCTACATGATCCTGGGACTGTCCTTCGCGTCCGTGACCGGGCTGACGGCGACACTCCTTCACCTGTTCAACCACGCGCTGATGAAGGGGGCTCTCTTCATGGCCCTTGGCTGCGTGGTGTACCGGATCGGTTCGGTCCAGATCGGCGCCATGGCCGGGTTGGGCAAGCGGATGCCCTTCACGATGGCGGCCTTCGTAGTCGGGGGACTGAGCCTGGTGGGGGTACCCCTGACCGTCGGCTTCGTGAGCAAGTGGTACCTGATCCTGGGCGCGCTGGAGAAGGGAGGCCTGTGGATGGGCGTCGCCGGAATCGTGCTGTTGACGTCCGTCATGGCGCTGGTGTACGTGTGGCGCGTGGTCGAGGTCGCCTATCTGCGCGACTTCGTCGGCGATGACCGGGTCAGGGAGGCCCCGTGGAGCCTGCTGGTCCCCACCTGGGCGCTGGTGCTGGCGAACCTCTACTTCGGGATCGACGCCGTGCGGACCTCCGAAGTCGCCAGGGGGGCAGCCGAAGTCCTGATGATGGGGATCGGATCCTCGTGACGATGTCCGCGCTGCTCCTGCTTTCGCTTGCCGTGCCGGCCGTGGGAACCGCCCTGATCCTGCTCCTGCGCCGCAACCCCAACGCTCGTGAGGCCGCCAGCCTGGTCACCGCAGGCGTGCTCTTCGCCATCGTCCTGCGCATCTACGGCGCGGTCAGCGAGGGTGCCCGCCCGGCGCTGGTGCTTGCCGAGCCGATCCCGGGGATTCCGCTCGCATTGGAGGCGGAGCCTCTCGGCGTGCTCTTCGCGCTGATCGCGTCCTTCCTCTGGATCGTCACCACCATGTATTCGATCGGATACATGCGGGGACATCACGAGAAGAACCAGACGCGCTTCTACGTTTTCTTCGCGTTCGCGATCGCGTCCGTCATGGGGGTCGCCTTCGCCGGGAACCTCTTCACCCTCTTCGTCTTCTACGAGATCCTGTCGCTCACCACCTTCCCCCTCGTCACCCACGCGGGCACCGAAGCCGCCAGGAGGGCAGGGCGGGTCTACCTCGGCATCCTCTTCTCCACCTCGATCGGGTTTCAGCTCCTTGCCATCGTCTGGACGTACAAACTCGCCGGGACGCTGGACTTCCAGGACGGGGGGATCCTGAACGGGCGGGCGTCCGCCGGGGTCGTTGCGGTCCTCCTGGGGCTGTTCGTCTTCGGCATCGGGAAGGCGGCGGTGATGCCTTTCCACCGCTGGCTCCCGGCGGCGATGGTGGCGCCTACCCCCGTGAGCGCGCTTCTCCACGCCGTGGCGGTCGTCAAGGCGGGGGTCTTCGCGGTGCTGAAGATCACGGTGTACGTCTTCGGGATCGATTTCGTCGCCGAACTGGGAGCCTCGGTGTGGCTGATGTGGGTCGCCGCGGCCACGATCATCCTCGGGTCGCTGGTGGCGTTCACCAAGGACAACCTCAAGGCACGCCTGGCGTACTCCACCGTCAGCCAGCTGTCGTACGTCGTCCTGGGCGCCATGCTGGCCAACAGCCGGGGGGTGATCGGCAGCGGCATGCACATCGCGATGCACGCCTTCGGCAAGATCACCCTCTTTTTCTGTGCGGGCGCAATCATGGTGGCCGCCCACAAGTCCGAGGTCAGCCAGCTGAAGGGTCTGGGCCGCACGATGCCGGTCACTTTCTGTGCCTTCTTCGTGGGGACGCTGTCCATCGTCGGACTTCCCCCGACCGGCGGATCGTGGAGCAAGTGGTTCCTCGGCATGGGATCGCTCGAAGCGGGGCAGACGGGGCTGGTGGCCGTGTTGATGGTGAGCTCCCTGCTGTCGCTCGCCTACCTCATGGAGATTCCCCTGAAGGGCTTCTTCTGCAAGCCGGATGAACCCCCGCACCACGAAGGGATCCACGAGGGGCCGAAGTGGTCGCTCGTCGCCATTGTGACGACCGCGGTGGCGTGTGTGGTGCTCTTCCTGTATCCCGATCCCTTCTACCGGCTCATGACCATGGTGGCGGGACCATGAGCGAGCACAGGCCGAACAGCGTGCCGCCGCCGTGGGCGGGACGGATACTCGCGTTCCTCCTCGTCCTGTGCGCGGTTTTGCTGGTGTGGGACTTCTTCGTCGACCGCGACGTCCACCACCCCCTCGAGGAATGGTCGATCCTGTACCCCCTCTTCGGCTTTGTCGGCATCTCCCTGTTGATTCTGGTCTCGAAGGTGCTCAGGCGACTGGTCATGCGCCGGGAGGACTACTACGATGCCGAGTAGCGTGCCTCCCTTCCTGATCTTCTTCATCGGGGCGCTGGTGGTGCCCTTCCTGCGGAGCGTCCCCCGGATCCGCATGGCCTGGCTCGTCCTGATCCCCGTGGCCGGGGCGCTGAACGCCATGGGCATCCAGGAAGGCCATACGCTCGACTACCAGCTGCTGGGCTACTCCCTGACGCTGGTGCGCGCCGACAGGCTCAGCATCCTGTTCGGGCACCTGTTCCATCTGGGCGCCTTCATCGCGATCGTCTACTCGCTCCACCTGAAGAAGGGCGATCACGCCACGGTTCAGCACACGTCCGCGGTCGTCTACGCGGGAAGCGCGCTGGGCGCGGTCTTCGCGGGAGACTTCATCACGCTCTTCGTCTTCTGGGAACTGCTGGCGATCAGCTCGGTCTTCCTGATCTGGACCCGGCGCACACCACGGGCTGTGTCCGCGGGGATGCGCTACCTGCTGGTGCACGTCGTTTCCGGGGTGACTCTGCTTGCGGGCGCCATGGTGTACGCACACGAAACCGGGAGCCTGGAATTCGGCCCGATGGGGCTGGAGGGGCTGGCCGGGTGGCTGGTCTTTCTGGCCTTCGGGGTCAAGGCCGCCTTCCCGCTGGCGCACAGTTGGCTCATCGACGCCTATCCGGAAGGTACGCCCACGGGCACGGTCTTCCTGTGCGCATTCACCACCAAGGTGGCCGTGTACGCCCTGGCACGAGGGTTCGCCGGGGAGGAGGTGCTCATCTACATCGGCGCCGTCATGGCGTGCTTCCCGATCTTCTACGCGGTGATCGAGAACGACCTGCGACGCACCCTGGGCTACTCGATGATCAACCAGATCGGCTTCATGGTATGCGGGATCGGGGTGGGGACCACCCTCGCCGTGAACGGGGCGGTGTCCCACGCCTTCAACGACGTGCTCTTCAAGGGGCTGCTCTTCATGTCCATGGGGGCGGTCATGCACATGACGGGAAAGACCAGGGCGTCGGATCTGGGAGGTCTGTACAAGACGATGCCCTGGACCGCCACGTTGTGCATCATCGGGGCGCTTTCCATCTCCGCGGTGCCCTTCTTCAACGCGTTCGTCTCGAAGAGCATGATCATGTCGGCGTTGCTGGAAGAGCACTACAACTGGATCTGGCCGTTCATGCTCTTCGCGTCGGCCGGAGTGGTCGAGCACGCCGGGATCAAGATCCCCTTCTTCGCCTTCTTCGCCCACGACTCGGGCATCCGCACCCGCGAACCGCCGCGCAACATGCTGGTCGCGATGGGCATTGGGGCGGCCGCGTGCCTGGCGATCGGGATATGGCCCGATCTGCTCTACGGGCTGCTTCCGTACGAAGTGGACTACGAACCCTACACATATACTCATATACTCACCCAGCTCCAGCTCCTCTGCTTCGCCATCGGAGCCGTCGCGGCCTTCCACCTGTGGAAGATCTACCCTGCGGAGATCCGGTCGGTGAATCTTGACGCGGATTGGTTGTACCGGCGTGCTGGGGTGCGGGTCACACGGTTCACCGGTGGCGCCGTGGCCGCGGTTGACGCCGCATTCAGGGGCGCGGTGGTGGGGACGGTGAACAAGGGTCTCAGGGGCGCGTTCAGGTCGCACGGCCCCAGGGGGATCCTGGCGCGGACCTGGCCCGCCGGGAGCATGGTGCTTTGGGTCTCCGTCATTCTGGCCGCGTTCCTCCTCCTCCAGTTCCTGTGACCCCGATGAGGGTCGAGAATGGTTCCGTTCCGCCCCGGTCGCCGGCGAGCAAGCTCCGCAGCCGCGCCGAGGCGGTGCGGTGTGCGGGGCCGGGGCGGTCGTTCCGGCTCGTCGTCACCAACGGGTGCTTCGACCTGCTTCACCCGGGTCACGTCGAGTGTCTGGACCAGGCACGGCTCCTGGGCGATGCTCTCCTGGTGGCGATCAACACCGACGAGTCCGTCCGGCGGCTGGGCAAGAGTGCGGACCGCCCCATCGTTGGTCAGGACGCCCGCGCGACGGTGGTAGCCGCGCTGGAGTGCGTCGATTGGGTCACATTCTTTGACGAGGAGACCCCGGCATCGCTCATCGCCGAGTTGCGGCCCGACGTGCTCGTCAAGGGTGGCGACTACGTCGAGGAAGACGTCGCCGGGGGCGCGACGGTCCGGGCCCGCGGAGGGCGGGTCGTGATCGTGCCGCTGGTCGGCGGGCACTCCACAAGCGAGTTGGTGCGTCGAATCCGGGGTGGCCGGTGACGCTTCTGCTGGCAACCCGAAGCCGGCACAAAGCCCTGGAAGTCGAGCGCATTCTTGCGGAGGCGGGGGAAGCGGGGTACCGGCTCGTTACCCTCGACGATGTCTCGATCCCCTGGTCCGAAGCGGAGGAGTCCCTCGAGCCCTACGAGACCTTCGAGGAGAATGCAGCCTCCAAGGCCCGCTACTTCGCCCGCCGATCGGGCCTCCCGACGGTGGCAGACGACTCCGGACTGGAGGTGTTGGCACTGGAAGGCCGCCCCGGAGTCAGAACGAAGCGATTCGCCCCCATGGAGCGCTATCCGGGCGTGACCATGGACGAGGCCAACAACCGTCACCTGCTGGAATGCCTGCGCGGTGTGCCGACAGCGAAACGCGGGGCGCGCTATGTGTGTGTCGCGTGCTTCATCGACCCGGCAACCGGAGATGAGTCCTGCTTCCGCGGGGAAGCACCCGGTCGGATCCTCGTCGAGGCACGGGGATCCGGGGGGTTCGGGTACGACCCCATCTTCTTCGATGTCCGGACAGGCCGGAGCTACGCGCAACTGTCGCCCGGCGAGAAGGACGAGCGCAGCCATCGGGGCCAGGCGTTTCGAGCTCTGGCGGCCTTTCTGCGCCCCTGAGCGTCCGGACCGGGAGGGTTCAACCTCAGGTACGCGGGCCGTTCGGCGCCGAGCGGCGCAACGCCACGCCCGACCCTCTGCTGGCGTCAGCCGTGCGCGAGGCGGTTCTGCATCCTGTAGATGCCAAGCATCACCCAGCACACGGATACGTGCACGGGAAGCGCAAAGGCGATCATCACCCGGTTTCCCGAAGCGAGACCCGGAATAAGGTTCAAGATCAGCGCCACTGCTGCCAGCCCCAGCGTTCCAAGCGCGAATCTGCGTCCCCAGATGCTGGTGCTTCCCTGCCTGGCAACGCGCACCAGGCCCCAGGCCACACCGGCTCCAAGCGGGCTGAAGAGCAGGATGTTCTGATTCCAGTACATGAATTCGTGATCGGTCCAGTGCGCGGCGATCATGACCACACCGGCGATGAAGCAGAAGACTCCCCATAGAGAGCCGGAAAGCCCGAGTGCGATGCGGCCTGTGAAAGACCCGGCGGCGGATTTTGAACCCAGAAGGGCGTAGACCAACGCCACCGCCAGTCCAGCGAGCAGGAAAAGGAGCTCAAGCGATGGTGCGGACGTCGGCTCGAACTCCCGTGTGGAGTCCAGCAACAACACCTCGGAGCGCACCAGCCGGACCCGGCTTCCGTCACTCCGCGTCACGAACAGAGCACCGGCGGTGTCCCGAAGCTTCATCGGCACCCACATTTCCTGCCACTGGTTGGTGGACTCGTCACCCTTCGGACCCAGCACGAGATCGATGCCCAGGTAGCCGAGCGGGTGCGTGGCGGTCAGGCGGCGGGTGTGTTCACGCCAAGTAGCGCCGGTAGGCGGCCCGTCGGTGGCCTCCCTGAGTTGGCCGTCCAGGACGGTGTCAAGCACGTCCCGAAGCTTGGTGGAGCAGTTGTTCAGGTAGTACTCGTATCGGTAGTACTGGTTCTCCGGCAGCACCGCGGTCTGCAGCAACTGGAGGAGACGCGCTTTGCGGGCTGGCTCGAGGTCGAGCTCCTGCGCCCATATCCGGCGGTTCTGAGCCCCGTATCCGGCGAGCAGGGTGGCCGCGGACACCGTGTCGACCCGGTACATCATCCGACCCTTCAGGAAGCGGCCCAAATACCCCGGGGAATCGAAGCTGTAGATCCCGTAGTTGAAGCCCTCCTCGTATCCGGTCTCCGAGTCGCGCACCAGGATGGCGTTGTGGCCGAACACCTCGAAGATCCGGTCGCCGGGCTCGGCGGTGAGCAGGTACACCGACAGCGACTGCCCTGGAATCCGGGCAGCCGGCGAACGGGGCGCCTCACCGTCGTCCTGGACGTCCCGGGCCTGGGGCGTCTCCTGGCTCTGGTCGTGGACAGCGGCGTGGGCGGATGCGGCGGCGGCCGCACCCGCCCACCATACGGCCGCGGCCACCGCAATCGGGAACCGGCGTGTGAGCGTCGACGCTGCCGCGCCTGCCCTGCGGTGACTCAATGCCTACCCTCCACGTGCCGAATGGGCCATCTTCCTTCACCTTGGCGGAATTCTGCGGGGCGTGGCGCAGCTCGGTAGCGCGCCTGCTTTGGGAGCAGGAGGTCCCCGGTTCGAATCCGGGCGCCCCGATTCACGGGCCAGCGCGTCGCAATGGCCCGGCCCACCGGCTGCGGCAGGTGGCTCCAACAGCCCGTGGAACAAATCCTCCCGGCATTCGAGCGGCTATGCATCCGTGCCGGATCGCTTCGCTCTGCGTTGCTCCTCGGACGAATAGCGGCGCTATTCGCCCTTCGAAGCGCCTTGCCAGCCCGGCGCCTCACCGCTCTCGGTGCTCGTGCGGATTTATCCACGGGCTTCTACGGTGCAAGCCTCAGCCCGAAGACCAGGAACGCACGGTCCTGAGCGGGATTGTAGATGTAGGAGACGCTTGTCGGCAAGGCGAAGGAATCCGTGATCTCCAGGGCTTTGGCGGCTGTGATTCCGAGGTTGACCAGGGTTGCGCCGTCGGTACCGTAGAACGAGCTGGCGGTGGTTACCATCCCCGCATGCAGGCCGAGTTCCACATCGTCCACGAGCGCCAGTGGCAGGCCCGCCTCCAGGTACAGGGGCTTGTCATCGTCGGTCACGAGGCCGGCGAAGAGCGAAACGGGGAAGGACTCCGGCCCGGAGAAGGCGAGCGACAACTCCAGTGTGTGGGCATCCGAGTGGCGGAAGCCGAGATCCGAGTCGGGCGCCGGGAAGTAGTAGTCGGTCAGGCCAGCCGAAAGACTGGCTCCCGAGGAGGTGGCGACCGTGTACGTTACCCAGAGGTCGTTCTCGTTCGCCGCGGCCCCCGACGCAGAGATCGAATAGGACGCCCATGCACCCGCTTCCAGCCCCCCCGCCCCCAGGGTCAGCGATGGTTGCACGGACACCGACTCCCCGAAGTCGATCCCGCGCCATACGTAGCGGCTGACGATATCGGCGCCGAACGAGGCTGACTGCCCGGCGGCAGGACCTGCGAAAGCCGCGCTGACGAGGGTGGCGAGCCAGACGGCGTGACGACGACCGGTGTGCCTGGAGTTGGCGTTCATCGTGGCGTGCTCCTCTCTTGGGCGTGGAATGGCTATCGGTCCTGATGTCGGGTGATGACGACCTCGGTCGTCATCACGGAGTCGGCGGGGCCCCGGTACACACCCCGCGTAGGAGGCACGTCCGCATAGTCCCGTCCCACGGCAACACGCACGTGGCGATCGTCCCCTCCGCTGTTGTTGGTCGGGTCCAGCCCCACCCAGCCCAACCCCGGGAACCAGCACTCCACCCATGCGTGGCTTTCGCCATTCGCAGCTTCTCCCGCTCGGGCACCAAGGTACCCCGACACGTACCGGCATGGCACGCCCCAACTCCGGATGATCGAGGCCATGACGTGGGCATAATCCTGGCACACCCCGCGGCCCGTCTCGAGGATGCGTCCGATCGGCGAATCCACATCCGTGCTGCCCGGTGCGTATTCGAACTTATGGTGAAGTGTGGCACAGAGTTCCAGGGCACTGGCTACCGGGTCGTCCCCGGCCGTGATGCCACACTCCTCGACGAAACGTCCCAGGGCGGGAGTCGAGCGAACGAACTGGCTGGGTTGCAGCATCAGGAGGAGTTCCGGGTCGCGGATGTCGTTTCTCAGCGCCTCCCATGCACCGGAACCGGCCACCTCGGGCATTGGCTCCACCGGGCCGACCTCCACCGTCGAACGGCTCCGTACCCTGAGCCGATCGTGCGAGCCGGGACGGTCGAGGAAGTGGCCCTTGTTGTTGAAGGGGCCATCGAAGTCGAACACGATCCCGCGAGGATCGGTCTCGATCTCGAAGTCGAGCACCACCTGGAGCCGGTCCTGGATGGGTCGCAGGTGCAGCGTCATCACCGATGCGTGGACGGGTGCGCTGTAGCGAAAATCAATCGTGTGCTCGATTGAGTGTCGCGCGATCATGAGGGCAATCCTTCCGCTACCGGGTAGTCGACGTACGAGGCCATGATCACATCGTGCAGGGCCCTGCCATCCCTCGCCAACCGTGGGAACGGGCTTCCCCGGGATCCCTCGGCCTGCTCCGGCCTGGCACCCGCGTCTTCGTGGAGGTCAACGTCCGCCTCCACCGCTGCGGCCAGGTGTAGTGCCGTGCGCTGCGGGTGCCCCAGAGGATAGCGGCTTCCCAGAGGGTCGATGCCCAGCAGCATCTCGTCAATGCGGTGAATCGCGAATCGCAGTGACCGCGGAACCTCCGGATCACGTACAAGGAAGTTCAGGACTGCGCTACGGCGAACCGTCATGGTGTGCCTGCGGCAGTACAGTTCAAAGGCCCCACACACCCGCAGGAGGTCCGCCCACGAAAGCGACGGATCCTCCGCCGTGTTTTGGCCGAAACGGTCCCAGATGTCGAGCAGGACGGTCTGGTGCTGGAGACGCTCCACGAACCGGCCCAGTTCCAGAAAACGCCACGCGTTATCCCGGGGCATGGTTGCGTCAATGACCCCGGCGAGGAGGCGCAAGCGATCGATTCCCTCGGAGACGAGCGTCGTCGGCCCCTCCTTCCACGCGGTAGGGAACTCGCAGTCGCGGATCCAGAGAAAGCCCCGGTTGAGACACGTCCACACGCGCAGAGGGAGTTGGGGCCGGAGTTGCATCGCATTCTCCCTGGCCATCCTCCAACACGAGACCATGGAGTCCGGATTGGTCTCGTGTTCGACAAGGTTCCCCGCGAGGGTGTACGCATCGGCGATCAGGAAGGCTTCCGCTTCGTCCAGGTCGGCTGGTGCGTCGGGCGCGGACTGGCCAAGCGCACGGTAGAGCACCCTCCACCCGAGAGCCACCTCGTCGGCGGGCGTGTCGACCAGTCCGGTCAGCTGGTGCCGCAAGAGGAGCGCTGTGTGCTCGGTCCGCTCGATGTAGCGTCCCATCCAGTAGAAATCCGCGGCTACTCGCGCCAGCATCTGCTCTACGCCCTCAGGACCCACAGGTCCTTGCAGCCGCCCCCCTGGCTGGAATTGACCACCAGACTGCCCTCGCGAAGTGCCACGCGGCATAACCCCCCGGGGACGACGTTCTGTCCGTCGCGGCCGTGGAGGGTAAAGGGGCGAAGGTCCACATGGCGCGGCCGGAGGCCTCCGTCCACGAAGCAACCGGCGCGCGAGAGCGGCAGCACAGGTTGGGAGATGAAGTTCGCCGGGTCGCTTCGCAGGCGGACGGCGTACTCCTCGCGTTCACGGACGGACGCATGGGGCCCGACCAGCATTCCGAAGCCACCCGACCCGCCGACTTCCTTGACTACGAGGTCCTGGAGGTTGTCCAGTGTGTATTCCAGGCCTTCGGGTTCACGGCAGAGGTGCGTTTGCACATTCGCCAAGATGGGCTCCTCTCCCAGGAAGTACCGGATGATGCCGGGAACGTACGTGTACACGGACTTGTCGTCCGCCACCCCGGTTCCAGGCGCGTTCCCCAGCACCACGTTGCCAGCGCGGTACGCGTGGAAGAGGCCGGGTGCTCCAAGGACCGAATCCTGGCGGAAGGTCACGGGATCGAGGAAATCGTCGTCGATCCGGCGGTACACGACATCGACCCGCTTCAGCCCGGAGGCCGTCCGCGTGTAGAGCATGGCATTGTGTACAACCAGGTCCCGTCCCTCGACCAGATCGACTCCCATCTCACCCGCCAGAAACGCGTGCTCGTAGTATGCGGAGTTGTAGCGGCCGGGCGTCAGAACGGCCACCCGGGGCCTCCTCGCTCTGGAGCTCAGAGATGCCAGTGTCGAGTAGAGGAGCTCGGGGTACCCGGATACCTCCCTCACACCTTGCTCACGGTACAGGGTCGGAAGCGAGCGCTTCGTCGCCGCGCGGCAGGCCAGCATGTACGAGACTCCGGATGGAACTCGGAGGTTGTCTTCCAGGACCGCGAAACCGTCACCGACGCGCACGATATCCGTGCCGCCAATGGCGACGTATACGTCGTGCGGCACCTTCACCCCCCTCATCTCGACACGGTACTGCGGACACCCCAGCACCAGATCGGAAGGGACCACCCCGTCCTTCAACGACCGTCCCTCGTGATAGATGTCCCGAAGGAAGAGATTCATCGCAGTCAGACGCTGCTTGAGCCCCGCCTCGATGTGGTTCCATTCGGCGGCCGTGACTACCCGCGGAACACAGTCGATCGGGATGATGTGCTCGGACACCTCTCGCGCCCCGAGGACCGTGAAGGTAATCCCCTCGTGCAGGAAGCGGCGGTGCACCCCTTCCTGAAGGGCCGTCAAGTCGTCCGGCGGGATTCGTCCAAGTGCAGCCGTCAATTCCCGGCAGGCGTCCCGGGTCGTCCCGTCGGAATGGAACAACTCGTCGTAGAAAAGGGGATCCAGATGATAGTCGGCAAACGCTCCCCGTCCGGCGGTGCCGGCTCCGGGGACGCCGGAGCCGGCACTGCTTGCCGAGGTGGCGTGGCCCGGTTCCAACGGCTTCTCCCGTGCCTCAGTCCGGGTCGCGGAAATCGCCGCCATCGTCCGGGTCCACCATGAGCACGAACTCGGGGTAGGCGTCGATTCCGAGTTCGGCCGCGTCCTGGCCGATCTCTTCAACGCTTCGGGACACGCGGACTCCCATCGTCTTTTCCAGCACGCTCCACAGAATCCAGGAGACGGTGAAGACGAAGATGCCGACGGCTGCGACGCCGGTGATCTGCGCCACGAAGTTGCCGCCGCCCGCGATGCACACCGCCATGGTGCCCCAGATTCCCGCGAAGAGGTGAGCGGGAACCGCGCCGACCACATCGTCGATCCTGCGCCGTTCCAGCACCTTCAGGCCGGCTACGCAGAGCAGGGCGCCAACCGCGCCGATCAGCAGTGCCCACCTCCCGTCGACGATATCCGGACCCGCCGTGATCGCCACGAGGCCGGCGATGCCGCCGTTCAGCGCGGCAAAGAGGTCTGTGCGCCCCAGAATGGGCTTCGAAACGAAGATCCCGGTCACCACACCCGCCGCCGCGGCCAGGTTGGTGTTGACGAGGACGTTGCTCATCGTCACGGCGTCGGCGGCACTGCCCAGAGCAAGCACCGATCCGCCGTTGAAGCCGAACCACCCCAGCCAGAGGATGAAGACCCCCAGCGTCACGGCCGGAATGTTGGACGGGGCCGTGATCTTGACCGAGCCGTCCTTGCGGAACTTGCCCCATCGCGGTCCGACCACGAGAACGCCGGCGAGCGCCGCCCATCCCCCCGTGGAGTGCACGATTGTGGAGCCGGCGAAGTCCTTGAAGCCCATCTGGTAGAGCCAGCCCTCGCCCCAGGTCCAGGCCCCTACCACCGGGTAGATGAATGCCGTGAGGATCGCGGTGAAGGCGAAGAATGCCCACAGGTTGACCCGCTCGGCCAGTGCACCGGATACGATCGAAGCAGTCGTGGCTACGAACACCATCTGGAAGAACCAGTCCGAAGTGACCGAGTAGCCGTTCTCTACCACCGCCGCGGTAGCGCTTGCATCTCCGCCCAAGAGCGCGATCTCATCCGCCGACGGGCCGTAGAACCAGTCGAGGGAGCCGATCAAGCTGCCCACGTCGACGTACATCAGCCCATAGCCGATGACGAAGTAGGTAAGCCCGGCGATCGCGTAGAGCCCGATGTTCTTCAAACAGATCACCGATGCATTCTTGGACCGGACCGAGCCCGCCTCCAGCATGGTGAAGCCCGCGCACATCCACATCACCAAAGCGCCCCAGACCAGGAACGAGAAGGTGTTGAGGATGAAAGCGGTGTCAGCGACGGCGTCCTGCGCGGCTGCGAAGCTCGGTGCGAACAGGTAGCCTGCGATGGCCAGGGCCCCGAGGCTCATCGCGAGGCGACGGAGTCGGGTAGAGTGGGGGCGGGCGCGCGAGCGGACATGGGATTCCTGTCTGTTGAGGAGGCGTTGGCAACACGCAGAGGAACACAGACCTGGCACGGCGTGAAGGTAGTCTCCTCACGCGACAACGCAAGGGTTGCGACCCCCCCATGCCCAGGTCGGCGTCAGGGGGTCACTCCGAGTGGAATCGGTGTAGTCCGAAAGGTCGGGGCAAGCTATCTTGTTGCACGTTCGCAGATCCACCGGATCCAGGATTTCTGATCGCTGAAAGGACTTCGACCATGGCAACTCGGGCAACTGCGGTGTCGGTGGGAAAGGGGCTCTGCATTTCCCTGGTGTGTGGCGGCGCGGCTCTCGAGGGCCAGCAGTTCAGTGCTCGTAGTGGCTCCACCGTTACCCTCGGGGCACGTGTTCAGGTGCAGTATGAAGCCTCGAGCGCGGAAGATGTCCCCGCATCCTTCTTCCTCCGCCGGGCCTGGGTGACGATCGACGGGAAATTGAACGATCTGGTGGGGGGGCGAGTCCAGTTCAATGCCCACGGTTCGTCGGTCCTCGAAGCCTATCTGCAACTGACGCCATCCCCGGCTTTCCAGGTCCAGATCGGCCAGTTCAAGAGGGCCATGTCCTACTACTGGCTGGCTGCCAACTCCGACTTGCCGCTGATCGAGCGAAACGGCCGGGTGACGGGCGTTGATCACTGCCCTGGTGTCGGGGGCGTGTGCTCGTTTGGACAATTCACCGGCGCCCTCGGCCTGGACAACTACGAACCGGGGATCCTGATGACCGGTCGCTTCGCCGGACGCATGGGGTATCGATTCACCCTCACCAACGGCGAAGGGCTCGGGAAGAAGGATGTGAACACCCGCAAATCGGCCTCCGGCAGACTGTCGATGTATTTCGCCGAAAACAGCCGTCTGTCGACATACGTGGCGATGGACGAGACCCTGGATTCTCGCGGTGAAACGATGGGTGTGCCGGCGTATGGTGCCGAGTTGGAGGTGGGTACGTGGCGCCAGGGCCCCCACCTGTTGGTCAACGCCATACAGGGGCGCAACTGGAAGCTCAACGACGATGCCACATTTTCCGCTTTCCAGGTCATGGGGCTATGGTACCGCCCACTCGACCCGGAGTCGGGACTGGCGGCGATTGAGCCCCTGGTGCGGATCAGCTGGGCCAACACGGACTCGGACGACCCGGGCAGCATCACCGGTACGGTGGTCACACCGGGGGTCATGGTCTATGCCGCCGGGCGAAACGGGATATCCGCCAACCTGGACCTGTACCGCTCAGATGGCCGTAGCGACTGGTCCTTGAAGATCCAGGCGTTCACCTTCTTCTAGCAGTCCGTGGTGAAGCCCTGCGTCAGCGCCGGGCGAATGCCGCGGGTCTCTGCCCAGGGACACTCCCGGTGACCCACAAATGGACCTCCAACCGGGCCCAATCCTCTGAGGCGGCCCGGGTGGAGGTCCTTGAACGCCTGGATTTCAGGCGGGAGGGTTCCTAGAAGCTCGCGGTCGCCTCTTCGGCCGTTGCGAAGACCTTCGTCAGGCGAACGAACCCACTCACCTCCAGCACCTCACGGATGTGGTCGGGCACGGCGCACAGTGCCAGGCCCCCGCCGGCTTCGTTCGTCTTCCTGATGGCGATCAGAAGCACGCGCAGCCCGGCGCTGCTGATGTAGTTCAGGCCACCGCAGTCGACCACCAAGCTGCTCACTCCCCGGTCGATGATTGCGCTCAGCTCCTCGTCGAAGTCCTTGGCATTCGCGGAATCGACACGGCCATCAACCACTGCGACCGCCGTGCTTCCGGAATAGCTGGTCTTCACATTCATGTTTGGTCCTCCTAGTGCGCGCCTAGCGGCTGCATGAGGTTCAGGCGGTTCCATCCGTCCACGCGCTCATAGCCGAGCGTGTGGATGAACGCCTTTGTGAGGTGGATTCCGAGACCGCCCACTTGACGATCCTCGGCGGAAAGATCCAGATCGGGCGCCGGTGCGTCCCGCAAAGGGTTGAAGGGCCGGCCGTTGTCCACAAGGACGGCCTCCAGCCTGGCGTCCGTGACGCGAAACCCGAGAGTAATGACCGGGTCGGAAGCGTCATTGTCGAACGCGTACGAAACGACATTGGTCAGCAATTCGTCCAACGCCAACTGGAACTTGAAGACAAGGTCCATCGGGAGGTCGTTTTCGAGAGCGAATTGCTCAAAGGACTCCACCGCCCGCCGGGGCTCCTCCCTTTCGAGCCCAATGTCCAAATCGAGCCTCGCGTCCACTCGGTCAGTCTCCGGAATGAAAAGGTCGGGTCATTGGGTGATCGATCCCATTCGATTCTGGAAGATACCGAAGACTCGTCGTCGCGCATCTTCCAGCCCGGTCGCCAACTCTTCGAAGCTACCGCAGTCGAGCGCGCGCACCAACCGTCGCTTGAGGGCCTCGGGGGCCTCCTGAACAGTGATGTCACCGCCGGACGTCAATCTCAGCATGGCTCCAATGGTTCGTTGCATGCGCGTGGTGCTCAGCAATACGCGCACTTCCTCGACGGGGACGAGTCTGGTGACGCCGAGGGCTTCGAAGCAAGTGACCGTAGCTCCTGCGATGGGGGTAGTGGACCGATGAGAGTACTGCAACACAAGATACTGGGCAAGCAACTCCAGGTCCAGAAGCCCCCCTCGAGAGTACCTGAGCGCGAAGGGATCGTTGCCCCGGCGCTCATCGATCTGCGCCCGGATGCGGACGACCTCGGCTGCGAGTGGTCCTGGGTCGCGGCGTCTGGCCAGCACACCCCGGATCTCGGCTTCCACCATTCGCATTGTGGCCGGGTCGCCGCAGGTGACGCGGGCCCGCGTCAAGGCCAGCTCTGCGAGGGTAGAGGCGGAGCCGGAATAGAGGCTGCGGAGGGATTCCAGGGTGGTCAACGGGACTTCGCCCAACCCGGCAGGACCGTCTTCCCACACCTTTATCCCATACAGCGGACCTCCCGCCGACGGATGCCGGAGCGCGTCAGCCAGCCGGCATGCCACATCGGCAAAGAAGTGCTGCGCCTCGTCCGAATCGGAGGGGCTGGAAAGCGGCAACGGCCGCATCCGCCACATGGGATAGAGCCAATGACGCCTCGTCCGCTTCCACCAGATTCTCCAGCGTTTGGACTCCCACCTGGAAGCGGCGTTCCTCCGTCCACTCGGCTACGACTGCGGCCTGCCGGTCAGTGTCATCCACATCGTGCAGCCGCTCGCCGAGTTCCCGCTCGAGCTCCGCGGCTTCCGGGATCGGGAGAAAGAACGACGGATCCAGCACGGCCTCCAGGATTCGCGGACTGCATTCCAGGGCTTCCGCGAGCCGGGGTGCAGAACCCATGACCACCGCGACGAGGTTCAGGAGCCATGTGTTGGCCCTCAGCATGGCGTACAGGGAAGTGTCGGGGGGGAGTGCTCGGAACAGACGGTCCACGCGGGCGAGAGCAAGATCCGGGTCGGGAGTCCTGGTCAGGGCTCCGACGAGTTCGAGCATCACCGCGCGAATGGCGGACCGGGCCCGCGCCGGCGAGGTCGAAGCATGTCGGCCGGCGGCCCATCCCCTGAAAATCTCGAGGGCTTCGTTCGGCTGGCGAAAGCCTTCGGCCAGGAGAACATCCGCGGCTTCCGCGGCGGGCCCGTCCAGCACATCCGTCGCCAGATCACGTTCACTCTCGGGTACCGTGAAACGCGTGCGGAAGAGTGCATGTACCTGGTCCATGGCCCTTTCCGCCATGCGAGTGACCTCCGCTCCCGATTCCACGCCCAGGAGGCAGGCGACGTTGTCGAGTCCCCTGCCCGACGGGGGAAGCGCCCGGGTAGGCCGTCGTTCACCAACTGCACGCGGTGTTCGATCCGATGGAGCTGGAGGTATGCGTCGCGAAGGTTCCCGGCTTCGCGGGGAAGCAAATGGCCCTCTCTCTCAAGGGTCTCGAGCATGGGGATCACGCCGGATCCCCGCAGACGGCGGCTCCGGCCACCGTAGGCCAGTTGGTGCATCAGCACAAAGAACTCTGCTTCGCGGATACCGCCGCGCCCCAACTCGAGATCGAGCCCCCGGCCGCGCAGTGTGCCGCGGCGACGGTGGAAATCATGAATCTGCCGATTCATCGAACGGATGTCTTCCACCGAGGCGAAGTTCAGCCCTTCCTCCCAGATGAAGGGGCCCAGCCGCTTCAGGAAGTCGGCCGCGGCCACCTGGTCCCCGGCTACCGGCCGTGCGGTCACGAGCACCGCCCGCTCCCAGGTACGCCCTGAATTCCGGTAGTACCGGAGAGCGAAGTCCTCGGAGACCGCTGGGGGCGCGGCCGCGGCGTCGGGTCGAAGGCGCAGGTCGGTGCGGAAGACGTATCCGTCGCGAGTACGCGCTTGGAGGATGCGAGCCAGGTCGCGAGTCACCCGGACGAAGCAGTCTCGAAGGGAACGCAAACCCGTGTAGCGAATGCTCTCCGGGTCGTACACGGCCATGAGCGACACATCCGAGGAGTAACTGAGCTCCCTGGCGCCGTGCCTGCCCGCGGCGAGCACGAAGTAGCCCCATCGCCGGGCGCCGGCATCGCCCTCCGGCTCCCCCAGTTCGCCCCGGGCGACCCGGTCCAGCAGAAGGTGCTCCGCCGCGAGGCGCACCGCCTGGTCCGCCATCGATGCCAGCATCCCGGCACAGGCCATGACGTCGCGGATTCCAAAGCAGTCGAGTACGGCCGCCAGGATGGTGACGCGGCTCCGCTGCTTCCTCAGCAATCGCATCAACCGATCCCGGTTCATCGCGGGGTCCGCTTCGGACAACCCCGCGGTGACCCGTGCGGCCAGCGTGTCCGGATGCTGCAACACCAACGCTTCCGCGAACTCGGTGTCTCGAAGAATCAGCCGGGTCAGATAGGGACTGTTGCCGAAAAGAAAGGAGAAGAAAGTGTTCCCCCCTTCGTTGTCGAGTGCCCGAAGAAGCTCGACCTTACCCATCCCGTGCGCTACGCTCGCGAAGGACCTCGATTGCGGCTTCGGCGGTTGCGGGCTGGTGGACTCGCATCGCCCCGAAGCCGGCGCTCCTAACTGCGGCCCCCAGTACGCTGCCGTGTTCAGAGCCGAAAATGAAATCCTCCCTGGTCTCTGTGATCGTGGCTCGCGTTCCGCTGTAACCGTCGGCGGGGCCGTGGCGCTGCACTCATGAGGCCGAAACCCGCCTTGGGGGGACAGCCCGAAATCCAGATACTGCGCCTTTTTTTGGGTCCATGGCGCCTTACCCGGACGGCGGCTAGAATATGGTAGGTGGGCCCGACACACAGTGATTACATTACTGGCGCCGCAATGGCGCAAGAAAGCCGGGCGGTTCGCGCCGGAGCTGCCCCGATCCATTTCCTCTCGGCGAGCCAACCATGGAAGCGAGTTGATGGCAAAAATCCTGGTCGTTGACGATGAACCCGATCTCGAACTGCTGCTAAGGCAGAAGTTCCGGCGAAAGGTACGGCGCGGCGAACTCACGCTGATCTTCGCCCAGAACGGGGTCGAGGCTCTCGAACAGCTCCAGCTCCACGACGATGTGGACATGGTGCTGTCGGACATCAACATGCCCCAGATGGACGGCCTGACGCTCCTCAACCAACTCAATCAGCTGCATTACGACCTTCGGGCAGTGATCGTCACGGCGTACGGCGACATGAAGAACATCCGCACCGCCATGAACCGGGGCGCGTTCGACTTCGTCACCAAGCCGCTGGACTTCAAGGATCTGGAGACGACGATCTCCAAGACGCTCGCTCACCTCGAGGTCATGCGCGACGCACTCCGGTCCAGGGACGAGCTCGTGGCCCTGCGCCAGGAGCTCGGGGTCGCAGCCCGCATGCAGGAGTCCATTCTGCCGACCCGGTTCCCCGAGGACCCCCGTTTCGAGATTCATGCCTGGATGACGCCGGCCAAGGAGGTCGGTGGCGACTTCTACGACTTCTTCAAGTTGGAAGACGGGCGGATCGGCATCGTGATGGCGGACGTCTCCGGGAAGGGAGTGCCGGCTGCCCTGTTCATGATGGTGAGCAGGACGCTGATGAAAGGCACGGCAATCGGCGAGCAGGATCCGGCGAAGTGCCTGTCGGAAGTCAACCGGCTCCTGGTCGAGTCCAACGAAGAGTCGATGTTCGTGACGGTGTTCTACGCCAGCTTCGATCCCGCGACCGGCCGCCTCGACTACGCGAACGCGGGCCACAATCTCCCGTATATCGTGAAACCGGACGGCGAGGTGCGCCCCATCGACATCGACGCCGGGCTCGTCCTGGCGATCATGCCGGGCTTCGATTTTCCCGGAGGGTCGACCTACCTGGAGCCGGGTGATGTCGTCTTCTTCTACACCGACGGCATCACCGAGGCAATGGACGAGAACGGCGTTGAATTCGGCGATGACGTGCTGGCGTCGTTGCTATCGGATGCTGCGGGGTCAAGTGCTGCCACCTTTAACCGGAAGGCGGTGGAGGCCGTGCAGAAGCACGCCGGTGAGGCTGATCAGTCCGATGACATCACCTGCCTGAGCCTTCGCTTCCAGAGTAATGGTCCGTGACGTTGCGTGCGTCCGGCAGGGCCCTTCTTGCCGTAGCCTCGGCGGCCGCGTTCGCCATTGTTGTGCCGGCGCAGCGCGGCGCTGCCCAGGAGGCGGGGGCGGTTGGCAACGGAGTGTTCCCGGACTCGATCGTCTTCGGCCAGTCGGCGGCACTCAGCGGCAATGCCCGGGAGCTTGGCAACAACATGCGCCTCGGCGTTCTTGCCGCGTTCGAAGAGGCCAACCGCGAGGGTGGTGTCCACGGCCGGGAGCTCAAGCTCAAGGTCCTGGATGACCGCTATGAGGGCGAAGCCGCCGTCGCCAATACCCGGGAACTCATCCAACACGGGGTTTTCGGATTGATTGGGGCCGTCGGAACTCCCACCTCCATGGTGGCGGCTCCGATTGCCAGCAATGCAAGGGTCCCGTACATCGGGGCTTTCACCGGAGCGGAGCTGTTGAGGGGCCGGGACCAGCGCTACATCGTGAACCTGAGGGCGTCGTATTATCAGGAAACCGAAGAGATGGTGGAACGGCTCACCACCGACCTCGGTATCCGTCGCATCTCGATTCTCTACCAGGACGACTCGTACGGGCGAGCGGGACTGACAGGGGTGCAAAGAGCTCTCGACAGACGGAATATGGGGCTCGTTGGCGAAGGCACCTACATCCGCAACACCCTGGCGGTCAAACGGGCGCTCCTCGAAATCCGCAGTCAGGACCCGGAGGCGGTGATCATTATCGGCGCCTACGGGGCAGCGGCCGATTTCATCAAGTGGGCCGGCAAGATCGGGATGCGGGCCAAGTTCGTGAACATCTCCTTCGTCGGCAGCAACGCGCTACTCAACGCGCTGGGCCGCTCCGGCGACGGGGTGGTCGTAACGCAGGTCGTGCCGTTTCCGCGAGACACGTCGCGCCCGGCGGTTGCCCGCTACCAGGCAGCGCTTCGTGAACTGGACACGTCCGCGGAGCCCGGGTTCGTGTCGCTGGAGGGCTACCTGGCGGGGCGCCTGGTGGTCGAGGTCCTGCGCACATCCACGGATACCGCCGGCGATCCCCCTGGCCGCGAGGCTTTCCTGCGAACGCTGCATGAGGCCGGGCCCATCGATCTCGGTGGCTTTGTGGTTGAATACGGAGCAGAAGACAACCAGGGCTCCGACAACGTCTTCCTGACCGTGATTCAACAGGGGAGATTCGTCGCCGTCAGCCGGCTGTCCCGATGACATCCCCGGACAAGACCCTCGACCACCGCATGCACTCGACCTTCGAGTGGATTCTCGAACGGCTACCCAGCCGTATGGGCGAACTGGTTCGAGAGGCCACGGGCGGGCGATTCGGGATCGGCAGTCAAATCGTGGTGGGACTAGGTGGGGGCGTGTTGCTCACCGTGACCGCGATCGTGTTGTGCCTGGTACTTATGAGCTTCCTCAACACCCGGCAGCGCGAGGTCACCGAAACGCACATGCCGGCCCTGGTGGGTGCCTTCAACGTGGCTCAGCGAAGCGACGAGCTCGTGCGCACCACTCCCCGGCTCCTGGCCGCCACCACCCCCGTTCAGCTGGACTCTGCGCGACTGGAGGCTTTCCACACCGAAGCGGCTCTCAGGACCGCGGTCGATGAAGTGATGCGGGCCCAGGCCGATGAAGGCGACTCCGGCGACGTGGGTGCGAGCGTCGTTCCACTGGTGGACAGCATGGTCGACATCGTCGACCGCATCCGTGAGGCGGTGGGGAGCAGAATGGGCCACCAGGCGCGGCTGGAAGAGCTCGATGAGCAGCTTTCCACACTCACCCTGGAGATTCAACAGCTTCTCGAAGAGGAGATCGACAATCAGGAATTCTTCATGTACACCGGGCTGCGCGAGCTGACGGACAGTCCGGCTCCGGTGTCACGCAGGACGACGATTGCCGAGCTGGATCATCGCGGAGGCCTGCTCAACTTCAAGGCCTATCAGAACGAAGTCACGGCCCTGATCGCCCAGGCCATGACCCAGAGCGATCCGGAGGTCTTGCGCACAAACAGGGAGCGGATTGAAACCGCACTCAGCAAGGGAGATGGGGCGCTTGAGAAGATGCGGCCGCGAGTCCGGGCGGATCTGGAGAGTCGGGTGGCCGAACTCGAGGACGTGTACAAAGCGCCCGACGGCGTCTTCGAGAGCCGGCGGGGCGAACTGGCGGAAGCAGCCAGGGCGGAGGCGCTTGCCGCGCGTAATCGGCAGACCACAGCGGAGCTCGTGGAGAGGGTCGAAGGTCTGGTTGGTGGTGCCGAGGAGTCGGCGCAGGAGGCGGCCCAGCGCTCCAGTGCCCTGGTGCAGATGGGCGTTTGGTTCCTGTTGGCCGTGACCGCCATCACCATCGCAATGGCGTACGTCGCGTGGAAGTTCTTCGGGGAGCGGATGCTGGTGCGGATGGGTGCGCTTTCCCGGGCCACGCGACGGATGTCGAAAGGCGATCTCGACGTCCAGGTGCAGCTCGAAGGGAACGACGAACTGACGGACATGGCCGGTGCTCTGGAGGTATTCCGTCGGCACGCCGTGGAGGTGCAGCGGCTGAACCTCGTGGAGAAGCTCGCCGCTGAAGTACAGGAAAAGAACTCGGAGCTCGAGGATACGCTGGAAAACCTGCGCCGCACCCAGCAGCAGGTGGTCAACCAGGAGAAGTTGGCGTCTCTGGGTGCACTTACAGCGGGAATTGCCCACGAGATCCGCAACCCGTTGAACTTCGTCAACAACTTCGCGGCGCTTTCTTCGGAGCTGATCGAGGAGCTTCGGGAGGAGTTGGACGGGGGGAATGGTGACGGCGACGGCGAGATGGATCGCGAGTTCATCGACGAACTCCTCGACGACCTCAACACCAATGTCGTCAAGGTCAACGAGCACGGTATGCGTGCCAACCGGATCGTCGAAGGGATGCTGGCGCATTCGCGCGATGAAGCGGGTGAGGTCGAATCCGTCGACATCAACGTGATGGTGCAGGAGTACGCGAAGCTCGCCTATCATGGAATCCGCGGGACGGACTCGGCCTTCAACGTCGACATGGTCTACGAACTCGATCCTGGTGCGGGCGGGCTCGAGGGGATCGCGCGAGATCTGAGCCGGGTCTTCCTTAACATGGTGACGAACGCGTGCCATGCCACCAACGCACGCCGCCAGGATGCGGACGCGACCTACCTCCCCGCCGTCACCCTCAAGACCGAAGGGCGCGACCACAACGTTTGCGTGACCATTCGCGACAACGGCACGGGGATGCCCGAGGACGTGGTGAGCAGGATCTTCGACCCGTTCTTCACGACCAAGTCGGGTACTGAAGGCACGGGCCTCGGGCTATCGATTTCCCACGAGATCATCCAGGAACACGGGGGCAAGATAGAAGTGGAGACCGAGCCCGGCGAGTTCACCGAGTTCAGGATCACCCTGCCCCGGAAGCACTACGCTACGGCGGCAGTGCCTTCCTGATTGGTCCCTTTGACCAGGGCTGCCGAGCGGGCCCGCATCTCGAGCTTCCGCCCCGGCATCTCGGAGATCCGCGACCTCGCTGCTCTCGCCGTTCCGGTTGCGGTCGTGCAGATGGGACTGGTGTCCCAGGGCCTTGTCGACACCGCAATGGTGGGAAGGCTCACGGCTACGGAGCTGGGCGCGGTAACTCTGGGGAACATCTACTTCTTCGGAGTCTCCGTCTTTGGCATGGGTCTGCTGTTCGCCCTCGATCCACTGGTTTCGCAGGCCTTCGGGGCCGAAGACCACGACGAGATCGAAGCCGCGATCCAGCGCGGCCTGGTGCTCAGCATCGGGCTTGCGGTGGTTACCTCGCTTCTGCTTGGACTGGCGGAGCCCGTATTCACGGTCTTGCGGCAGCCCGCCGAGATCGTTCCCGTGGCGTCCGGCTACGCGCGCGCGCTCATCCCCGGGATGTTCCCGTTCTACGCGTTCATCGTGTTTCGACAGGTATTGCAGGCCGTGGGGAGGGTGGCCCCGATCGTGTGGACGATCGTCCTGGCCAACGCGTTGAACGCCGCTGCCAACTGGGTCCTGATCTTCGGCAACATGGGGGCACCCGCGATGGGCGCCGTGGGGTCCGGGTGGGCGACGGCCATCTCGAGGTGGTTCATGTGCCTCTGTTTGCTCGGGTTGGGCGCGCGCCTGCTGGCTCCGTATCTCGGAACTGTGCGCAAAGACCTCCTTGCGCGACTGCCTCTCTGGCGCATCATGCGCCTGGGTTCGCCCATCGGATTCCAGCTCTTCATGGAATTCGGCGCGTTCGGAGCGATCGGCATCTCCATGGGCTGGTTGGGAACAGAAGCTATCGCGGGGCATCAGATTGCCGTGAGTCTGGCGGCGTTCGCCTTCATGATTCCATTGGGAATCTCGCAGGCGGCGGCGGTTCTCGTGGGCAGGGCGGTGGGACGGGGAGAGCCTGGCAGGGCGCGCCGCTCGGCGGGAGCGTCCATCGTGGTCTGTTGCGCGGTGATGTTGGGCACCGCCGTCATCTTCCTCGCCCTCCCGGGGTTTCTCGCGGATCAGTTCACAACGGAGGCGGCAGTAGCCACCGTGGCCGCGGCCCTCATGCCGGTCGCGGGGATGTTCCAGCTCTTCGATGGGCTGCAGGTCGTGTGCCTGGGAGTGTTGCGGGGTGTTGCGGACACCTTCCGCCCGATGGTCTACAACCTCCTGGGATTCTGGGTGTTCGGAATGCCCGTAAGCCTCTGGCTCGGCTTTGGCCTCGAGTTGGGTCCCGTGGGGCTCTGGTGGGGGCTGGCCGCCGGATTGGGAGCCGTCGCGGCGATGCTCCTTGTACGGCTGTGGGTTCGCCTTCGAGGGTCGCTTGCCCGCTATGCCCTCACGCCGTAGAAACGTGCAACATCCGTAGGCAGCTGCACACCCGGTGAAGGGGGGCTCCGGCCACCGTCACCCGCCTCACCGGAACTCGCCGACGAATCCGATCTCTGTCTCCAATTCGTAGCCGGTCTCGCGGGCGACGGTGGATCGCGCCAGGTCGATCAGAGTGAGCACATCCGCCGCCGCCGCTCCGCCAAGATTGACGATGATGTTGGCGTGTCGATGGAAGATCTCCGCCGCGCCGTGCACGTGTCCCTTGAGGCCGCACTCGTCGATCAGCCGCCCCGCGCCAATCCCTTCGATCTTCTTGAAAATCGACCCCACGCACGGATACAGCCACAGATCCGGGTGACGTTTGTTCCGCCATGCGAGGTTCTCTCGAATGACTCTCCGAAGCTCGTCGACGGGGGTTGGCTCCAGCTTCAGGGACACGTCCAGAACCAGGTCGCCGGTGTCGTGGATGATGCTGTAGTCGTAACCGAAACGGAAGTAGTCCGTGGTGACCCGCCGGACTTCGCCTGCCCGGGTAAGGATCGTTGCGCCCTCCATGACCTCGTCCCAGAAGACGGTCCGCTCCCGCTCCGGCGCGGGCGAAAGGAAATGGAGGTTTTGCCACACGGCGCCTCCGACGGTACTCGGGATTCCCACGAAGTGGTGGATGCCCCCCAATCCGCGGGCGACGGTCGCGTTGATCAGGTCGGGGAAAGTGTCGAGTCCGGCCCCCGCAGCCACGCGGCCTCCGGGCAGGAATTCCAATGTCGAGATGTCGCATCGAATGACGACGCCCCGGAACCCCCGGTCACCCACCAGGATGTTTGCGCCCCGCCCCAATACGAAGCTGGGGATTCCCAGTTCCTGCGCGGTTTCAACGGCGACACCGAGCTCTACACCCGTGCGCGCCCGGTAGAAGAGGTCCGCCGGGCCACCAATCCCGAAGGTGGTCAGGGGCGCCAACGGCACATTCCGGCGCACCCGCCCTGGGCCGACGGCGTGGATGTAGCGGTCGAGAAGCAACGGGTCTGGGCGATTCACCAGGTCTGGGGCCGGGAAGAGGTTGAATCCAAAGGGGGAACGAAGAAGTTTCGCCCGAGTGTCGTTGCCGGGCAACTTTCGCCGTACTGTCCGAAATCGAACAGTGCCGTCCCATAACCGGTCACGCCCGGATTTCGCGACCAGAGGTCAGAGTTACCGTAAATGATTGTCACAAAGTAAGATAGCGCGTTTTCTCACTTTCTGGCACGCTTCTTTCTCCGTCTTAGTGGTGGAACCGCGCGTGGTGGCTCCGGTCGGTGGCCTTCGGGCCGTGTGGTAGAGATGTGTGGTGATGAGCCGGCCGGAGCCTAGCCCCCGTCGCAAGCCCGGGGGCGACACCGCGACCGGGCAGCCCCACGGAGTGAGGCTCCATCCGCTGCTGGCGGAATCGGCCGGCCCGGCGACCGAGGTTGCCAACTCGAAACCGAACCGCAGCGTTGCGCGTACTGCGTCGCGCGAAGGGCTGTTTGCCAATCCACGCACCGCAAGAGGATCACATGGGTGAATCCCTGATCAGGCTCGACGCTCTCAGCAAGGTGTTCTACACGGAAGAAGTGGAGACCCACGCACTCTCCAATGTTACGCTGACGATCGAGGCAGGCGAGTTCGTCTCGATTGCCGGGCCTTCGGGGTGTGGCAAGACGACGCTCCTCTCGATCCTGGGCTTGCTGGACTCGCCCACCGGGGGAACGTACATGCTGGACGGCGAGCCGGTGGAGAAGCTGTCCGCGTCACGGCGTGCGAGGATCCGCAACCAGGCGATCGGGTTTGTCTTCCAGGCATTCAACCTGATCGGTGACCTGACAGTCTTCGAGAATGTGGAACTTCCGCTGACGTATCGGGGCATCCCCGGGGCCGAACGGAGGGATCGTGTCCAGTCCTCGCTGGAACGCGTGGGGATGGCTCACCGGATCGACCACTACCCGTCCCAACTGTCGGGCGGCCAGCAGCAACGGGTTGCCGTGGCACGCGCGATCGTGGGCAGGCCTCTCATCCTTCTTGCCGACGAGCCCACCGGAAACCTGGACTCGAAAAACGGCAAGGCCGTCATGAATCTGCTCCACCAACTCCACGGCGACGGTGCGACAATCTGCATGGTGACCCACGATCCCAGATACGCCCACGCGGCGGATCGGACCGTCCACCTCTTCGACGGCCAGATCGTCGACGAGGGCGCTAGCCGCGGCGCGTACGAACTGGAGGAGAGCGGGTGCGACGTGCTCTGACCGATGTCTCCCCGACCCCGGTACGCCGTAAGATTTCACCCCGGAATTCACCGGAGGGATAGGGCGCGGGCGGTCGTGAAATCCGCCTGTTGACTTCTCAGCCGACTTCGCTATCTTGGATAGCTGTCCCAGCAACGCTACACCTCGTGGCATCCCCGAAGGGGAATCGTCACCGTGGCGTTGGAGTGGGCAGCCCTGCTTATTGAAAACCAGGGTAGAAGGAAGGAAGTGCCTTAGGTCGCTCCTGCCATATCGATGGCGGGTGCCCCCCTGCGGGGTGCCCGACGGCGGTTGGCGGAGCGTACGTGTTGGAAGGCGAAAACGGTGGTGGGCTAGCCCACAGAACTGAGCTGGGCGCGGACGGACAGCACCAAGGTCCGGAGGCGTTCGGCCGAAGAAGAGGGCTGGTCAAGCGAGAAAGTGCATACGGTGGATGCCTTGGCACAGACCGGCGATGAAGGACGTGGCAAGCTGCGAAAAGCCTCGGGGAGTTGCAAGCAAGCTCAGATCCGGGGGTGTCCGAATGGGGAAACCCGGCGGGAGCAATCCCGTCACCCTTTACAGGGAGCCAACCCAGGGAACTGAAACATCTAAGTACCTGGAGGAAAAGAAATCAATCGAGATTCCCAGAGTAGCGGCGAGCGAAAAGGGAAGAGCCCAAACCCGGGTGGGGAGACTCAACCGGGGGTTGTGGGGCCGCACAGGAAGTGAACCGAAGCATAGCGGAACGGTACTGGAACGTACGACCGCAGAGGGTGAGAGTCCCGTACGCGAAATGCGAGTAGGTGATCTGGTGTGGACCCCGAGTAGGCCGGGACACGTGGAACCCTGGCTGAATCCGGGAGGACCATCTTCCAAGGCTAAATACGAGTCTGTGACCGATAGCGGATAGTACCGTGAGGGAAAGGTGAAAAGAACGCCTGACGGCGAGTGAAATAGATCCTGAAACCGTGTGCATACAAGCGGTCGGAGCCCGACCCGGATCTTCGGATTCCCGGGGGTGGGTGACGGCGTGCCTTTTGCATTATGATCCGGCGAGTTACTCCTCATGCGCGAGGTTAAGGGCTTATGGTCCGGAGCCGAAGCGAAAGCGAGTCTGAATAGGGCGACGAGTGCATGGGGGTAGACCCGAAACCGAAGCGATCTATCCATGGCCAGGGTGAAGCCGGGGTAACACCTGGTGGAGGCCCGAACCGTTGTGGGTTGAAAACTGCTCGGATGAGCTGTGGATAGGGGTGAAAGGCCAATCAAGCTCGGAGATAGCTGGTTCTCCCCGAAATATATTTAGGTATAGCCTCAGGGGATTGTCTCGAGGAGGTAGAGCACTGGATGGGCTAGGGGCCTCACCAGGTTACCGAACCCAACCAAACTCCGAATGCCTCAGAGATGTATCCTGGGAGTCAGTGGGCGGGCGATAATGTCCGTCCGCGAGAGGGAAAGAGCCCAGACCGTCAGCTAAGGCCCCCAAATCTGTGCTAAGTGAGAAAGGATGTGGATGTGCAGAGACAACTAGGAGGTTGGCTTAGAAGCAGCCATTCCTTTAAAGAGTGCGTAATAGCTCACTAGTCAAGTGGATCCGCGCCGATAATGGTCGGGACTCAAGCACAGTGCCGAAGCTACGGATGACGCAAGTCATGGTAGGGGAGCATTCCCTGGTCAGCGAAGCGGACTCGGAAGAGCATCCGTGGAGAGCAGGGAAGAGAGTATGCCGGAATGAGTACGCGATAAACAGGGTGAGAATCCCTGTCACCGAAAGCCTAAGGGTTCCGGAGCCAGGCTTATCCGCTCCGGGTTAGTCGGTCCCTAAGCCGAGGCCGAAGGGCGTAGGCGATGGGAAACAGGTTAATATTCCTGTACCGTTCAAGTAGCGTTTGACCATGAGGGGGGACGCGGAAGTGACAGGACCGTCGGGTGGTGGAATATCCGATGTAAGGTGGTAGGCGATGAGAAGGGAGAAAAGACTTCTTTAGCCGAGCGCCGATGCCGAAGGGAAATTGCTCCCTACAAAGGGTCCGTAACCATGCCGCCGAGAAAAGCCTCGCATGGGAGGTGCTTGGACGACCGTACCGCAAACGGACACACGTAGGCGAGGCGAGTAGCCTAAGGTGCTCGAGTGATCCGCGGAGAAGGAACTCGGCAAAATGTCCCCGTAACTTCGGGAGAAGGGGAGCCTGTGGTAGGTGAACCACGACGCGTGGGGAGCCAAAGCAGGCCGCAGAGAATCGGCCCAAGCGACTGTTTATTAAAAACACAGGTGTCTGCTAAGTCGGCTAAGACGACGTATAGGCACTGACGCCTGCCCGGTGCCGGAAGGTAAAAGGAAGGGGTTAGAGGCAACTCGAAGCTCTGAACTGAAGCCCCGGTAAACGGCGGCCGTAACTATAACGGTCCTAAGGTAGCGAAATTCCTTGTCGGGTAAGTTCCGACCTGCACGAATGGCGTAACGACTTGGGCGCTGTCTCCTCCGCGAGCTCGGCGAAATTGGAGTATCGGTGAGGATACCGATTACCCGCGACAGGACAAAAAGACCCCGTGCACCTTTACTGCAACCTGTCATTGGGTCTTGGCTTTGCATGTGTAGGATAGGTGGGAGACTGTGAACTGTTCTCGCTAGGGGACAGGGAGTCACTGGTGAAATACCACCCTTACAATGTTGAGGCTCTAACCCTGGGGAGTGAATCCTCCTTGGGAACAGTGGCAGGTGGGTAGTTTGACTGGGGCGGTCGCCTCCCAAAATGTAACGGAGGCGCGCAAAGGTTCCCTCAGCGCGGTCGGCAATCGCGCGAAGAGTGCAAAGGCATAAGGGAGCTTGACTGTGAGACCGACGGGTCGAGCAGGAACGAAAGTTGGCCTTAGTGATCCGGCGGTTCCGAATGGAAGGGCCGTCGCTCAACGGATAAAAGGTACGCCGGGGATAACAGGCTTATCGCCCCCGAGAGTTCACATCGACGGGGCGGTTTGGCACCTCGATGTCGGCTTATCGCATCCTGGGGCTGAAGAAGGTCCCAAGGGTCGGGCTGTTCGCCCGTTAAAGCGGTACATGAGCTGGGTTTAGAACGTCGTGAGACAGTTCGGTCTGTATCCGTCGTGGGCGTTGGAGTATTGAGGGGAGCTGCTCCTAGTACGAGAGGACCGGAGTGGACTGACCACTCGTGTACCGGTTGTTCCGCCAGGGGCATTGCCGGGTAGCGACGTCGGGAAGGGATAACCGCTGAAAGCATCTAAGTGGGAAGCCCCCCCCAAGATGAGTACTCCCAGACTATAGGTCTCAGAAGGGCCGTGCGAGACGAGCACGTTGATAGGCGGCAAGTGGAAGCGTGGTGACACGTGTAGCTGAGCCGTACTAATGGCCCGAGAGGCTTGACCAGCATCCTGTTCCGCTATTTCCAGCACGCTAAGGCACTTTCTTCCTTCACCTTGTTTCTTTTTGGCTGGTGGCCAGAGCGCAGGAGTCACACCCGATCCCATCCCGAACTCGGAAGTTAAGCCCTGCCGCGCGGATGGTACTGCCGGGGCAACCCGGTGGGAGAGTACGTCGCCGCCAGCCGCTCTATGAACGCCCTGTCCCGGTTTCAGCCGGGCGGGGCGTTCGCTATTGGTGGCTACTCGTGCTCAGGGCAAGAGGCCCGGAGGAAATCCCCGACTGCGCGGGATGGATCCGGGGCGGCCATCACGGCGCCCACTACGGCACAGCCGGCCACTCCAGTCCCGAAGACATGCCTGGCGAGGGAGGCCGTGATGCCACCGATGCCTACTACGGGCGCGCCCGCGCCGCGCACCACCCTGGCCAAGCCATCGAGACCGATAGTCTCACCGGCATCCAGCTTGGTACGGGTCGGGAAAACGGTGCCGCAACCGATGTAGTCCGCGCCATCGGCCACAGCCGCGCGAGCGGTGTCCTCGTCGTCGGCGGAGTAGCCGATGAGGAAGCCCGGTGGTGCGATGCGGCGGGCGGCGGAGACCGGGAGGTCACCGGGCCCGAGGTGGACGCCGTCGGCACCGACGGCCAGAGCCAGATCGACCCGGTCGTTTACGAAGAAGAGGCTGCCCGCGGCTGCGGTATCGGCGCGCAGGCGTTGGGCCAGGGGGAGGATTTCGCGCGGGGACAGGGTCTTCTCGCGCAGCTGCACGGCCGGCGCGCCCGCGCGCAGAGTGGCACCGACCACCTGAGCGACATCCCGGGGACCGGCGAGGACTCTGTCGGTGATCACGATTAGCCGAAGACGTCGTGCAAGATCGTCTGGGGCGTGGCTTCGGGAAGGCATGGGTGTTTGCGACTGGCAGTGCCCGCCTAGTTGCCTTCGGACTCCTGGCGGGCCCGTTGGCGAGCAGCATTGTGCTCGCGAAGAGAACGGGAGAAAACATGTTCGGTGCTCGACCAGGCAACGAAGTAGAGATACTTGGTATCGGCGGGGTCAAGCGCCGCGTCGAGGGCTTCGGCGCCTGGAGCACAGATGGGGCCAGGGGGCAGTCCCGGCTGCCGGTAGGTGTTGTAGGGGTGGTCCGCGACCGAGTCGATTGCGGCGTAGAGCAGCCGGCGCCGGTGGCCACCGAGGGCGTAGAGCACCGTCGGGTCCGCCTGGAGGAGCATGCCGATTCGGAGCCGGTTGTGGTAGACACTCGATATCGTGCGCATTTCAGAGGTGTGTGCCGCTTCCGCCTGGATGAGGGAGGCGAGGGTGACAGCTTCCCGTTCCGACAGGCCGGTCGCAGCGAGTTGTTCGCGCCGCTCGGATGTCCAGTAGCGACGGTAGCGCTGGATCATGGCCGATACGACCCGCTCTACGCTGACCCCTTCGGCGAAGCGGTAGGTGTCGGGGAAAAGGTACCCCTCGAGTCCCGGGCCGGGCACGCCCCAGTCGACATGCAGGCTGTCGCCGCTCAATGCAGCCACCACGGTTATGGAATCGGACCCCGCCGGCACGGCGATCCTGGGGGCCATCCCCTTGATCGTGAGACCCTCGGGGATCATGATGGGGGAGGTGTGGACCCGACCCTCTGCCAAGGCGGTGTGGATGTCCCAAAACCGCGCCCCGCGAGCGAGCCGATAGGTGCCAGCCTTGACCTTGCGGTCTAGGCCTCGCAGACGAGCGTAGAATCCGAACAGACCGGGCCGCGCGATGACCTCGCGGCGGTGGAGAGTGTCGACTACATCCCGAAATGGCGTTCCGGCGGGAATCTCGACCAGCACCTCGCCCTCCGGCGGCGCGGACACCCCGCCAAGCAAACCGGCCACAACAATGGTGGCCGCCAGAACCCCGGCACCTCCGCCGAGGACCTGGCTAGGTCTTGTCGTCCACGTACGCTGATGCGTCCATGGCACAAGCGTCGAGCCAGTCCTGGAGGATGATTGCCGCTGCTCCTGCATCGATCCTTCCTTTGTCTTCCCTCTTCTTCCGTCTCAGCCCGATGGAACGAATCCTGCTTTCGGCCTCAACCGAAGAGTAGCTCTCATCGACGAAGTGGACACGAAGCCCACTCCGGTCTTCCAGCCGACGGCCGAAAGCCCGGACCTCCACCGTCCATGAATCTTCGCAACCGTCGACGTTCAATGGAAGGCCCACCACCATGCGCAGCACGCGGTGACGTTGTGCCAGATCCAGGATCCTGGTGACGGGTGGCCGCTTCCCTGGACGTCGTTTCAGGGTGGTCAGGGGAGTCGCAAGTGTGCCGGTCGCGTCACTGAGAGCGATCCCGATACGGCGCATGCCGTAGTCGATCCCCAGCGCGCGTCCATGAGCCCGGGAGGGGGCCGGGGAGCCCGAGGGGGGTGGGGTGACTGAGGTCATGCCGGCTTCACGTCCATCTCGTTTTCTCCGGGGAGCCGGTAGGGCAACCCCCGGGGTATCGGTCGCAATCGGCACGACCAGGATCCCGCCGCGCATCCGCGGCTGGTGTGTCCCAATCTGCCGATCCAACCGCAGTTCTGCCAGCCACCCTGCGAGGCCGGCGCCGTTGTGGTGTGGAAGGGCCACCATGCAACTCGGCGCCTTCTCCATCAGTCTTGTCGTCAGGGACCTCGCCGTTTCCCGGTCGTTCTACGAGAAGCTCGGCTTCCCAGTGACCGGCGGCGACGGCGAGAAATGCCGCGGGGTCCCTTCCACGGGCTTCTAGCGTCGCCCGCGTCTCCTGCGCCGCCGCTGCTCCTCGGGCTCTTCCTCCGTGTCCTGGGCGTTCCTTGTAAAAATCCGGATGACGCCAGCGGAGGTTTCGGTTCCGTAAAGGCTTTTCGCGGCAGGCCCCTTGATCATCTCGATCCGGTCGATGGTGGCCTTGTTGTCCCGCATCAGGGCTTGCAGCGATCCCCTGACGCGGATGTCGTCCACGTAGATGACCGGGAAGGACCTCTCGCCCGCGGAGCGACTCCTGATCCGGAATGTACGGTCGCCATTGACCGTGACCTGGCGCGACAGGTCCACCTGGCGCAGCTGGGCAATCGGCGGGATGAAGGCCTCCCCGATCCCCGCAGTGGGCGCAGGTAGCGGTGGTGGTACCAGCGGCGCAGAAATGATCTCCCGGACCGCGAGCGTGCCGAGAAGCCCAACGGCTCCCGCACCGGCAATCAGGGCCAGGCTCCGGGCGTCTTCCCTTCGGATCTTCACGTCATCGCTCCTGGTTGTGGGGATTTCCCATCCGATTCCCTACACAGTGTATGTTCCGACGTTCCCGGGCAACCGGATCACCGCGTACGCAAGGCATCCGTGTTCGCCGAGTACGTCCCGTCTTCCCCGACGGTGAGCAGCCCTGCTTCCACCAGGACCGTCAGGTCGCGGCGCAGAGTCCGCCTCGACAGTGCTCCGTACCGCCGCGCCATCTCCGTGCCGAGGAGGGCGACATCGTCGATCTCGAGCGATCCCTCCAGCGGGAAAGCGAGGATGAGTTCGCGCCGCCGAATGAACACCGTGCGCTTGCGGTGTTCTTCCTCCGTAAAGCTTTCCAGGACGAATCCGCGCCACGCGACCTCGAAGTGGGTGCGCGAGACCAGTTCGAAGGCGTCCTGCAGCCCATCTCGAAGCCCCTCGACTCCGTAGGCGATGAACGATGTCAGGGAGCGATCCCGCGAGGCGAGATCGAGTTGCCGGAAGTACTCGCGACGGGTGTCGTTGTAAAACCCCGTAAGGATGTGCGATGCCAGCGAGGGGCTTCCCGCGGTCGCGAGGATGTAGGACTCCAGGAGTCTGGCGGTGCGGCCGTTGCCGTCGCCGAACGGTCGGATCCACAGCACGTACACATGTGTGACCAGGGCCCGGATCACCGCGCGGCCGAAGTCGTCGGCACCCCCTGCGCCGCGGAATTCCTGGCTCAGCCATCCCAAGACGCCGTCCACGAGCCCGGGGACATCGTCGGCACGAGGCGCCGAGTACTGCCCGCTTCCCCCCTTCGTGCGGAACCGGCCCGGCACGGCGTCCAGGCGGTCGCCCAGTCCTTCACCGACCATCCCGTGTACGCGGAGCAGGAGTTCGGCGGTCACCGGCGCGGCGCGGCCGGCGCCGACCTCGTCGAGCAGGGTGGTCGTGGCGTTGACGACGCTCATGACCTCGGTCGCCTGATAGTTCCTGCTGGGAGGAAGTCGGCGCCCCGCCATGACCCGCCCGACCTCGTCGGCGTCGAGGGGGCCACCCTCGATGGCGGTGGTCGCCATCGCGCTCCTTGCCAGAGACGCGTCCAGAAAGCGGCGGTGGTGTTCGGGACGGACGGGCGTGGCGCGGATCGCGGAGACGAGGGCGTCACACTGGCCGAGCTGGTAGCGCGTCTTCGGCGAGATTCCCCAGTGACGCCGGTACCGCGGCTGCGATTCCACCTCTCCCGGTCCCCCTTTGGCGCCCGTGACAGATTCTGTGACAGATTCAAGGTACTATCTGTCCGGGAATCTGTCACGGCTCTGTTCGGACGTATGCGGACGGCCGCGCGCCGCCCCTTCTAATGCAACCCGTCAACCGTCAGATTAGCGTGTAGTCATCCCGTTTCCTGGACCGGAGCCATCGCGCGTGCCCGCATATCAATACGCTACCGTCCCGGCCGACGGCGAGAGGATCGTCGGCGACACCGGCAACCCCGTGGTCCCCGATCGTCCGATTGTTCCCTTTATTGAAGGGGACGGAATCGGCCCCGACATCTGGGCGGCGACCCGCCATGTGGTCGACGCGGCGGTCGAGAAGGCGTACGGCGGCGCTCGTGCGGTCGCCTGGATGGAGGTGTTCGCCGGAGAAAAGGCCAACGACCGCACGGGAGAGTGGCTGCCTCGGGAGACCCTCGACGCGCTGACGGAGTTCAAGGTCGCGATCAAGGGCCCGCTCACGACTCCGGTGGGCGGGGGTATCCGGTCGCTCAACGTGACGATCCGGCAGGTTCTGGACCTGTACTCGTGCATCCGTCCCGTCCGGTGGATCCCCGGCGTTCCCTCTCCGGTGAGGGAACCGGAACGGGTGGACATGGTGATCTTCCGCGAGAACACGGAGGACGTCTATGCGGGGATCGAGTGGGCGTCGGGCACGGCGGAGGCCGACGCGGTGCGTGACTTCCTCCAGGAGCGGATGGGGGCAACGATCCGCGAGGCGAGCGGCATCGGAATCAAGCCGGTCAGCCCCTTCGGGACCAAGCGGCACGTCGCGGCATCGATCCGGTACGCGCTTGCCAGGGGGCGCGACTCGGTCACGCTGATGCACAAGGGCAACATCATGAAGTACACGGAGGGAGCGTTCCGGGACTGGGGGTACGAGGTCGCGCGGGAGCTGTTCCCCGATGACACGATTGCCGAGTCGCGGCTGTGGGATGGTGAGGAAGCGGCGGGGCGGGTCGTCATCAAGGACCGCATCGCCGACTCGATGTTCCAGCAGGTGCTGCTCCGTCCCGAGGAATATTCGGTCGTCGCGACACCGAACCTTAACGGGGACTACCTGTCCGACGCGTGCGCGGCACAGGTGGGTGGGCTCGGGATGGCGCCCGGCGCCAACGTGGGCGACTCGGTTGCACTGTTCGAGGCGACCCACGGTACGGCGCCCAAGTACGCAGGGCTGAACCGGGTCAACCCCGGGTCCCTGATCCTCTCGGCGGTCATGATGCTCGAGCACCTGGGTTGGGACGAGGCGGCACGCGCGGTCGACCGGGGGGTGGAGGGCGCGGTCGGCGCCCGCATGGTGACCTACGACCTGGAGAGGCAGATGGAGGGCGCCACCAGGGTGTCCACCTCGCGGTTCGGCGAGACCATCGTCGCCCACATGTAACGCCCACGCCAAGGAACGTCCGCACATGCTCCTGGAAGTACGCTCGACGGCCCCCGAGAGAGTCGACACACCGCTGATGGTGGTGCCGGTTACGTCGGACCGGGCCTTCGAGGAGACCGGGGAGCTGTTCGGCCTCGACAAGGTGACTGGAGGCGTCGCGAGCCGCGCCGCCGCCGCCGGGGACTTCCGAGGTCGCAGGGGCGACCGGGTGCTCGGCTACCGCGCCGCCGGCGAAGGCCCGGCGCGCGTTCTCTTTCTGGGCGTCGGGAACTCGGAGTCGTTGACGGAAGAGAAGATTCGCGGGGCCGCCGGGAAGGCGGTTCGAGCCGCCGAGAGCCACAAGCTGTCGTCGCTGGCATTCTGTCTCGTCCACCTTGCTGCCGCGGCCGGCCCGGGGCTGGCGCAGGCCGCCGCCGAGGGGTTGGTACTGGGAGCGTGGCGCTTTGACGAGCTGAAAACGGGGGCCGGGACGGAGTCGGTGGGGATGGCGGGGGCGGATGGCGATGAAGCCGCTCCGGAAATCGAATCGGCGACCCTGATCGGAAGCGTGTCCCCGGAGTGGAGAGAGGCGGTCCGGGTCGGGCACGCCTTCGCCCAGGGCGAAAACCTGGCCCGTACGCTCCAGGCCAGGCCGGGCAACGTCGCGACGCCCTCTCACCTGGCGGCCGAGGCCGTTCGGGTCGCGGAAGAGGTGGGGCTCGGTTGTGAGGTCCTCGGTCCGGCCGAGATGGAGGCCGAGGGGATGGGCGCCCTTCTCTCGGTTGCGAGGGGGTCCGACCAGGAACCGCGCCTTGTCGTGCTGCGACACCGCGGTGGGAAGCCGGGCGAGGCGCCCCTGGTGCTGGTGGGGAAGGGTCTCACCTTCGACGCGGGGGGGATTTCGCTCAAGCCGGCGAAGGGCATGGAGGACATGAAGTACGACATGTCCGGTGGTGCGGCCGTCCTCGGCGCGATGAGGGCGATCGGGCAGCTGGGCCTTTCCGCGAACGTGACGGGGGTGGTGCCGAGCTCCGAGAACCTGCTTAACGGATCGGCGACGAAGCCGGGTGACGTGGTGCGGAGCCGGGCGGGGAAGACGATCGAAGTGATCAACACCGACGCGGAGGGCAGGTTGATCCTGGCAGACGCGCTCCATTACGCCGCCGGGTGGGATCCGGCCGCCATCGTCGACTGTGCAACGCTGACGGGAGCCTGTGTCATTGCCCTCGGCCACCACCGTTCCGCGGTGATGGGAAGCGACGATGCACTGGTCGACGAGTTGCGGGCAGCCGGTGACGCGGCGGGCGAACCGTGCTGGCCGCTGCCCCTCGACACTGAGTACCGAAGGCAACTGGACAGCGACTTTGCCGATCTCAAGAACGTTGGCGGCCGTGCCGCGGGTGCGATTACCGCCGCTTGTTTCCTATCCGAATTCGTCGGAAGCGCACCGTGGGCCCACCTGGATATCGCCGGAACCGCATACGGCAAGACGAAGAAGCCCTACCTGAGGAACGGGCCAGCCGGCAATCCCTGCCGGCTTCTGCTCGAGTGGGTACGGGCGAGGGCGGCCGTCTGAGCGGCCGGGTGGGGCCGGGCGGTGGCCGGGCGTTGCCGGGAAGCCGGGCACGGTCCGTCCACCGTGTTTCCGTGACGGCGCTCGCCGCCGGTGTCCTCGCTGTCTCGTTTCCGCCTCTGTCCGCCGTCGGTCAGGAACCCCCGGATTCCCTGCAGGTGCCCCCGGATTCGCTGCTGGCCGATTCGCTGCTCGCCGTGGATTCCCTTGTTGCGGATTCCCTCCTTGCGGACACGCTGGTTGCCGATACCCTGCAGGTGGACAGCCTCCCGCCGCCCCCGGTCCTCCCCACTCTTCCGAATCCAACACCCGCGGGGAGCGTCTCGGGAATCTGGGAATGGGATCGCAATGAGCTCCTGGGCGTCCGCGGTCAGACGCTGTGGGAACTTCTGGCCGACATTCCGGGACTTCTTGCCGTGCGCAGCGGGGACTTCGGTTCCGCGGCCACGGTGTTCCCGGTCGGCTATTCGGGGGGTGGATTGCGCCTTTACTACGACGGTGTCGAACACCTTCCGCTCGAGGGTTCAATCCCGGATCTGGCCCGGGTCCCCCTCTCCGGGTTGGAACGTGTCCGTGTGGTCGAGCGTCCCAATGGCGTCGAGGTGCACCTCTTCCGTCTGGTCCACACCGATGTGCGTCCTCGTTCGGTCGTCGAAGCGGGGACCGGCGATCTCGACACGAACCTTCTGCGCGCGACGTTCTCGATGCCGCGGGTATTCGGGGGAAAGGGGGCGCTGGCAATCGAGAGGCTGGATACCAAGGGGCGGGACGCGCCGGGCGCGCTGACGGGAGGCTGGTTTCGATACAGCCTGCACAAGGGGGACACCGGGGGCGTGCGCTTCGAGATCCGGCGGATGGGCTCCGAGCGGACCGTTTTCACCCCGTCGCCGCCATCGGTCAGCAGGTCGGATTGGACACTTCAGGGAAACTGGGTGCCATCGCAGGGCCTGCTCGCGGAAGCGTGGGCCACGGGAGCATCCGTCGAACCCGGCGACACTGTGGAGGTGTTTGCGTTCTCTCCGGACCCACGCAAGCAGTACGGCACCCGGTTCTCGTTCACCCGAGGTGCGTTGTGGGGCCGGACCACAGCGCGCTTCAATTCCGGAGACGGGGTCGCCGACCGCGAGCTCACCGGCGAGCTGTCGATGGTGTCGGCCAGGTGGGGTGGGGTCAGTGGCCGGGCCTGGGGTGAGTCGTGGGACGAGCAGGGGGGATCGGGATACGACGTGAGGGCGTGGGTCTCGCCCCTTCCCCTCCTGTCCGTTTTCGTGGAGCGGGGCGACGGAAGCCGGTCGGTGCCTTTTCTCAATCCACTGCGGGAGGAGATGCCGGACAGCATCGTGGATCCCATGGCGGACCCGGACCCCATGACGGACCCGGATTCCATGGATGCCGTGCCGGCCCCGCAGAGTCGTTTCACCCACCGGACCGGCACCCGCTACGGGGCCCGCGTCCGCTGGCGGCAGGTCGAGTTCACGGGTGCCCGGATGTCGGTGGAGGCGGACTCGGTGTGGCCGACCCAACTCCTCTTCGACCGTGGCGGTCTGGTTCTGCCCCAGCCGCGGCGGCAGGGGTGGGAGGTCACGGGAAGGATTCCCCTTTGGCCCGCCGGACTGTTCCTCGTGGCACATCTCCAGCAGTGGGAGGAGCAGGACTCGGTTTCGCTGTACTTCCCCGACCACATCTACCGAGGGAGCCTTTCCTTTCACCGGACATTTCGGGAGAGCGACAGCTTCGAGCTCTGGGTCGATCTTGGCGCTCAGGGACGCTCCAGCATGAACGTGCCCCTTGCCGAGGAGGCGGAGCCGGACCCGATGGAGGAGGAGGGCGAGGAGGGCGAGGAGGAAGTCCGCCTTGTGCCTTCCCTGGTCCCGTTCTATCAGAATTGGTATTTCCGTTTGCAGATCCGCGTCCTTTCATTGAACATCTTTGCGACGGTGGAGAACCTGTCGGTGAGGTCCAACAATCAGGACGTGCCCGGGGTATTGCTCCCCAGAACCCGCAGCATGTACGGGGTCAGGTGGACCTTCTGGAACTGAGGTGTGGACGACCCGTCGCACGCGACCGGCTTGGTACGACGGGCATGGGTGGAATGCGATGATCCGCAGCACGACCGGAAAGGGTGAGATGCGATGATCCGCAGCATGACGGGGTATGGCGCGGCGGAAGAGGAACTTCCGGACGGCCGCGTCCTGCGCGCCGAGGTCCGAACGGTGAACCACCGCCACCTGAGCGTCAGCGTACGTCTTCCACGGGGGTGGGAGAAGCTTGAAAGCAAGGTCACGGCGAGGGTGCGCACGGTCCTGTCGCGGGGCAGGGTGTCGCTCTCGGTGGCTTGTGAGAGACCCGACCACGAGGATCCGGGAGCACCCGGACTGGACATGGACCGTGTCCGACGCCTCGTGTCCCTGCTGAACCACGCCGGGGCGGAACTCGATGTCGACGGGAGCCTGGACATCAATACACTGGCGGGCCTGCCGGGGGTGTGGCGTACGGAGGCGCACCCCGTGCCGCCACCGCCGGACGAGGCCGGGCTGCTACGCGTTACGGATGCCGCGTTGCGCGGGGTCGTCGCGATGAGGGAGGCGGAGGGGCGTCGGCTCGAGGAGGAGTTGCGCGGAAGCGTCGGCCGGATCGAGGCGGAGGTCGAGGTGATCGAAGCCCGAGCGCCGGAGCGGCTCATCCGGGAGAGGGACCGGCTCCGCGAGCGGGTTGCGCTCCTGACCGAGGCGATCGAAGTGGACGAGGATCGACTCGCACGGGAGATCGCGTACCTGGCCGAGAAGTGGGACATTGCGGAGGAAGTCGTACGGCTGCGGTCGCACATGGCTTTTTTCCTTGAACACCTGGGGGATGCAGGAGGGAGCCGGGAGGCCGGCGAGCTGGCGAAGCGGACGCGGGGCACCGAGGTCCCGGACAACGCTGCGACCGGACCGATGGCGGGCAAGCGTCTGGGTTTCGTGGTCCAGGAGATGAACCGGGAGGCGAACACGCTGGGGGCAAAGGCCAACGATGCGGGGATATCGGCGTCGGCCGTGGCCATCAAGGAAGAGCTGGAGCGGATCCGGGAGCAGCTGGAGAACGTCGAGTGAGCGGGTCGTGGAGGCCGGTCATCCTGGTCGGACCTTCCGGAGCCGGCAAGACCACGATCGCAGGGAGGTTGGTGCGCGGACACCCCGGGCGCTTCGCGTTCTCGGTGTCTGCGACGACGCGGGGGCCGCGGCCCGGGGAGCGACCTGGAGCCGACTACCACTTCGTCTCGCGGAGTGAATTCGAGGAGATGATCGACGCCGGCAAGCTGGCGGAGTGGGCCGAGGTTCACGGCGAGTACTATGGGACTCCACTGGAGAATCTGCGGGTTGGCTCCGGGCTCGAAACCGCTCCGGTGCTCGACATCGATGTCCAGGGCGCCAGGCAGATCATGAAGCACGGTACCGGCGCCTTGGTTATCTTCATCCTTCCCCCAGGTCCGGCCGAATGGATCGGCCGCCTGGTCGGAAGGGGTACGGAGTCCCGAGGAGAAATCGGGCGCCGTCTTCGCACGGCGCTCGAGGAGCTTCGAGCGGCTCCCTCATTTGAACAATTTGTCGTGAACGCCGATCTGAACCAGGCTATCCGCCAAGTCCATGCGCTGGCGAGCGGGGATGCACCCCCCCGCATGGGGCCTTCGGAAGTGAAGGCCCTGTGTCGCGCACTGGAAGCCGGGGCCCGGTTGGAGATCGGGCGTTTGAAAGGGGCGCCTGCGGCCTCTGCGGCTCACAAGGAGGAAACATGAGGGTATTCACCCCGGCCGAGATCGCCGAGCACAACCACAACAAATACCAGGGCGTCCTGGTTGCCGCCAAGTACGCGCGGGAGCTGAATCTGCTTCCCCGGGAACTTCTTCCGCTGGGGGACCAGAAGAAGCTCTCGACCCGTGCACTCGAGGCGATCACCTCGGGCCAGGTCGACTACCGTCTCGTGAGGCGCAGGCGGCCGGAGACGGAATAGTCCGCCGTGTCGCCCAGTGACCCCTGGAGCGGCAAGCGCGTCGTACTGGGTGTCTGCGGAGGCATCGCCGCCTACAAGGCTGTTCAGGTTGCTCGTGACCTGACGCTCCTCGGCGCTACCGTCGATGTCGTGCTCAGCGAGGCGGCTCGGCAGTTCGTCGCGCCTCTTTCTTTCGAGGGGGTGACGGGCCGGGGGCCCCTGATCGATCTGTTCGCGGTGGGAGGGGCCGCGCTGCATGTGACGCTGGGCCGCGACGCCGACTGCGTGTGCGTCGCTCCCGCCACCGCCGATTTCATCGCGCGTGCGGCTTCGGGGCGGGCGAGTGACCTGCTCACCACCGTCCTGGTGGCTACCGATGCGCCGGTCGTGGTGGCGCCTGCCATGAACAAGCGGATGTTTGCGCACCCGCGCACCGGGGCGAACCTGGCCCGCTTGACGGACACCCTGAAGTACCACCGGGTGGGGCCCGATACGGGACGCCTTGCGGCGGGGGAGGGGAGTGGGCCCGGACGGATGTCGGAGCCGGGCGCGATCGTCGATGCGGTGGGGCGGGCGCTGGGGGCCGGGGGGCCCGTTCAGGGTGCAAGAGTGCTCGTGACGGCCGGGCCCACTCGGGAGCCGGTCGATGCGGTTCGTTACGTCAGCAATCGTTCTTCCGGGAAGATGGGGTACGCCCTCGCGCGCGTGGCCTGGCTTCGCGGCGCCGAGGTCACGTTGGTCACGGGGCCGGCGGCGGTCGCGGCGCCGTACGGCGTGAAGGTACGGGCGGTGGAGACCGCCATGGAGATGCGTGACGCGGTGCTTGCCGAGATCGGGGAGGCCGACGTGGCGATTCACGCGGCGGCGGTGGCGGACTATCGCCCTGACTCCCCGAGCGCGCACAAGATCAAAAGGAGGATGTCCGGGAAGGAACTGACCGTGGGAATGGTCGCGAATCCGGACATCGCCGCCGAGTCGGCCCACCTGATGAAGGCCGGCAGCGTGTCCGCGGGCTTTGCTCTGGAGACGGCGGAGCTGGTCGCGCGGGCGGAAGAGAAGCTCGTGGCGAAAGGATTCGACCTCATCGTGGCCAACCGTGCCGGCGAGGCGGATTCCGGCTTCGACACCGATACCAACCGCGTGACGATTCTCGGCCGTGACATGCCTCCGCGCGAACTCCCGTTGATGAGCAAGTTCGCCCTTGCCGGTGAGATCATGGACCTGATCGAGGACCGGCTGCGGAAGGGGGGGTGGGCGTGAACGGGCGGGCGAGACGGCTCGCGACCTACCTGGACCAGCGAAGGCGGATGGGCGAGCCCGGGATCGTGCCCGCGGGTCTCGAACCGGGGGAGTTGATCACGCTGCTGTCTTCGCCTCCGGAGGGGCGAGTTGAATCTCCGGCGGTGTCGTCGCGCGCCGTTGCGGCCGACCGCCGCGGCAGCCACATCGGTACCGCCGATTACATATCGCTGCGGGAGAGCGCGATGGCGTGCACCCGCTGTCGCTTGTCCGGCGGGAGGAAGACCGTGGTTTTCGCCGATGGCAATCCGGCCGCGCGCCTCATGGTGGTCGGTGAAGCGCCTGGGGCTCACGAGGACGACACCGGCCTCCCGTTCGTCGGACAAGCCGGCAAGTTGCTGGATCTCATGCTGGCGTCCGTCAACCTTTCCAGGAAGGATTCGGTGTACATCAGCAACGTGCTCAAGTGCCGGCCGCCGGGAAACCGGAATCCCCTGCCTGACGAGATCGAATCCTGCGCCCCCTTCCTTAGACGCCAGATCGAACTGGTCGCGCCCGAAGTCCTCATGGCCGCGGGTTCGTTTGCGGCCCAGTGGCTGACCGGGTCGAAGAAAGCGCTGGGCAGACTTCGAGGCACGGTGTACAGTTACCACGGTGTGCCCCTGGTGGTGACGTATCACCCGGCTGCGCTGCTGCGAAACCCGGGCTGGAGTCGCCCGGTATGGGATGACCTTCAGCTTCTCCGCCAGGTGATGGACGGGAAGTGACGGGCGCAATACCATGGACCGGAGGAGTCATGCGGAATCCGGTCCCCGCTCCTGCGGGCCGACCTGCACCGGTTTCGGGCGAGGAACAATGACGTGAGTGAGCCCAATCCCATCCAGGTGGTGACGGAGCAGGCAGGATACGACCGTCAGCCCCCTTTCTCCCCCGAGGCGGAAGCGTCCGTGCTCGGCGGGATGCTCATCGATGGAGAGGCGGTGGCGCGCGTGGTGGAGTTCGTGGACGACTCCATGTTCTACCGCGAGGCGCACCGGCGGCTTTTCCGCGCGATGGTCCGTCTCTTCGAACGCGGCAGCGTGTTGGACGTGATCACCGTCTCGGAGGAGTTGAAGAAGGCGGGCGAGCTGGAGAACGCGGGGGGACTCGAGTACCTGGCATCCCTCCTGGACGCGGTGCCGACGGCTGCCAACATCGAGTACCACGGTCGCATCGTTCACGACAAGGCGCTCCTGCGGAGGCTCATCGACGCGGCCCAGTCGATCGTTCGCGATGTGTACGAGCCGGGTGAACGTGCCGTCGACGAAGTCCTCGACCACGCAGAGCAGCGCATTTTCCGCGCCTCGGACTCTCGAGACCGCCAGGGATTCGTGTGGATCAAGGAGGTGCTGTGGCCCACCTTCGAGCACATTGAGAGACTGCAGGATACGCCGGGGGGTGTATCGGGGTTGGCGACAGGCTTCGCTGATCTTGACCGGATGACCACCGGACTCCAGCCGGGTGATCTGGCCATCGTGGCGGGACGCCCGTCGATGGGGAAGACGTCCTGGGTTCTCAACGTGGCCCAGACCGCCGCGATCGAAAACGGGGTTCCCGTTGCCATCTTCAGCCTTGAGATGTCGAAGGAGCAGTTGGTCCAACGCTTCCTGTGCGCCCAGGGCCGCGTCGACGCGCAGAGGCTGCGGCGAGGGAGGTTGGAGCCGGACGAGTACCAGCGCCTGGCCCGGGCTGCCGGCCACCTGAACACGGCGCCGATATGGATCGACGACTCGGCGACATCGAATGTCCTGGAGATGAAGGCTAAGTCCAGGCGCCTCAAGGCGGAAGCGGATCTGGGACTGGTCGTGGTCGATTACATCCAGCTCATGTCGGGGTCCACGCGCACAGACAGCCGCGTTCAGGAGGTTTCCGAGATCTCCAGGGGCCTGAAGGCCCTGGCACGGGAACTCGAGGTGCCCGTGATTGCCCTCAGCCAGCTCAGTCGCGCACCGGAGCAGCGTACCGACCGACGGCCCCAGCTTTCCGACCTCCGTGACAGCGGCGCCATCGAGCAGGACGCCGACCTGGTGATGTTTCTGTACCGGCCGGAGTACTACTCGGGGCCCACCGACAAGGACGGGAACTCGATCGAAGGGAAGGCGGAGCTCATCATGGCGAAGCAGCGGAACGGCCCGACGGGCACGGTGGAACTCTACTTCCACAAGACCTACACCCGATTCGACTCGGTATCGCGCTCGGCCGAGCCGTCCGAAGCACGGGTGTGAGCCGAGGGAAGCCTTCCCTGGCAGGCTCAACGCCGTCCAGGCCGGTGACCGAGTCGGGGAGCGCCGCGCCCACGGTCGCGGTGCTCGTCCCGGCAGCGGGGATCGGTACCCGCATGGGCGGGAGGAGGAAGCCCTTCATCGAACTCGGCGGGCGTTCCGTGCTCGATTGGGCTCTCGAGCCGTTCCTTGCGCGTCATGACGTGGTCGAAGTGGTGGTCGCCCTGGGCGGGGACGCCGGTTCGGCGGACCTGGTCCGGCTCGACGAGCGGGTACGTGTGGTGAGAGGTGGGGAAAGCCGATTCGAATCGGTGGCCAATGCGCTGGACCGGGTCGAGTCTCCCGCATCCCTGATCGCAGTGCACGACGGGGCGCGCCCCTTCCCGCCGGTAGACGCGATCGAAGCCTGTATCCAGGTTGCCGCTGCCGGAACGGGGGCCGTTGCGGGTGTCCATGCGGTGGACACGGTGAAGCGCACGGGCGGGGGGAATCGTGATGTGATCGTGGAGACCCCGCTGCGGGAGGCTCTGTGGTACGCGCAGACGCCCCAGGTCTTCCCCCGCGAGATCTTTGCGCGCGCGGTCGCTCACTGTCGGGCATCGGGGTTCTCCCCCACGGACGACGCCTCAATGGTCGAGGCGCTCGGAGTCGAGGTACGGATGATCGCGGCTTCCGCGAGAAACCTGAAGATCACCCGTCCGGAAGATGTTGTGATCGCAGAAGCATATATAGTGAAACAACTTGTGTGATGTCATTTAACAAGTCACTTGAATCCGTGCGCCGACGCTTGGAGCGAGGCGAGATCATCATCCATCCAACGGAGTCGATCTACGGCTTCGGTGGCCTTCTGGACGATGCGCCGATCACGCGCTTGAGACGACTCAAGCAGCGGGCGAGAGGTGGTTTCGTGGTCCTGATTCCCTCTGCACAGTGCGCGACCGGGTTGCTCGGCGAGGCGGGACGCGCCCTGGCGGGCGCATTCTGGCCCGGTCCTCTGACTCTGATCGTGGACGATCCCGAGGACCGGTTTCACCCGGCAGCGAAAGCAGCCGACGGCTCGGTGGCGCTTCGGGTTCCCGGCCACCCGGTCACCTTGAGGTTGTTGAGGGAGACGGGCTGGGCCATCACGTCGACCTCGGCCAACCTGCCGGGAGCGCCTCCCGCGCTGACCGCCGATGAGGCGCGGGAGGCCGGCCGCTCTCTTGGTTTGGAGCTGTTCGCGCTGGACGCGGGCCCCCTCGACGGCGGTGCACCGTCTACTCTGGTGCGGTTGGGACGAGATTGTCCCATCGTGATACGCCAGGGCCCGCTCGGTGTACTAGAATTGAATCTGGTCATGCGCGTGCCTCCTGCCGAGTGAGGCTGAGGGAGTCGAACAGGGTCGTGCACATCACATTCGTCTGCACCGGAAACACCTGCAGGTCACCGATGGCGGAAGTCATCGCCCGCGCCATGGTCGCCGAGAAGGGAATGACCTGGGTGACCGTGGCTTCGGCGGGGGCGGCCGCGTGGCCGGGTGCGCCGGCGAGCGAGGGAGCGCGCAGGACGGCCGCCGGGGCCGGTCTGGACCTGGATGCTCACGCGAGTGCACTGCTGACCGTTGGGGTGTTGGCGTCATCGACGCTGGTGCTGTGCATGGAGAGTTCGCATCTGGCTCGGGCGCGAGAGATGGAAGCTGCGGAGGGCAGCGGGCACAGAAGCCATTTGCTTTCCGTGATGGCAGGACGGAGCGGAGAGGTGGGAGACCCATTCGGAGGGCCGGACGAGGTGTACCAGGCGACGTTTGGCGAGCTTCAGGGACTGGTGGAGGCGCTGCTGGCCCGGATCGCAGCGGAAGGCGGGCCACGGCCATGACGGATTGGGAGGTCTCGGAAAGGACGGGGCGCACCATCTATGCCGTGCTTGGGGATCCTGTCGTTCACAGCCTGTCGCCCGTGATTCACAACGCGGTGTTTCGTGCTGCCAGGCGCAACGCCGTCTACGTGGCGCGCCGGGTGGGCACCGATGAATGCGGAGAAGTGATGCGAGCGCTGGCGCTTGCCGGTGGAGGGGGGAATGTCACCCTGCCGCACAAGGAGCTGGTCGTGCCCTTCCTGGACCGATACACCCCGGCCGTGTCCGCGACGGGTGCGTGCAACACCTTCTGGTCAGAGGACGGGAAGGTCTGGGGAGACAACACGGACGTCGAGGGCTTCGTTGGGTCGTGGCGGAGAGCCGTGTCCGGGGTGGAGAAAGGGATGCGGGATCCGCCCTCGGTACTCGTGCTCGGTGCCGGCGGTGCGGCGCGTGCGGTGCTGTTCGGTCTCCTGGAGAGCCTGGCGGAATCGCGGATTCTGGTGTGGAACCGCACGGCCAGGAAGGCGGAGCGTCTGGTCCGGTACTTCGACGATCCCCGTATGCGCACTGTTTCGGACTGGCGCACTGTCGCGCCCGACGTTGTCGTCAACGCGACATCGGCGGGGCTGTACGGGGTCGGGATGCCGATCGATCTGGACGAACTCGCGGGGGGTCCCTCTGCGTTGATCGACTTGGTGTACGCGTCGGAAGACACGCCGCTTTGCCGCGCAGCGAAGGACTTGTCCATCCCCGTGACCGATGGGCGGGACATGCTCGTGCGCCAGGGGGTGGCGTCTCAGGCACGATGGTTCGGGGAGCGGCCTCCGATCGAGGTCATGAAGCGGGCAATCCCATAGACGCACATCACGGGACGTCCAGGGGCCGGGGCGGCCGCCTTGCAGCTGTGGTCGATTACCTGCTGCCGCCGGCATGTGCCGGCTGCGGCGGATCGGTGGCCGATGAAATCCGTGGTGGTGCCGGACCGGTGTGCCGAAACTGCCGGCTCGGGCTGCCGCGAGTGCCGCAGCCGACGTGCCCCCGCTGCGGTGCACCCCTGGGTACCGGCGAAGCCCCGTCGTGCCTGGAATGCATGGACTGGCCGAGTGAATTGGCCAGCGCGCACGCCGCGAGCCTGCTTGAGTCGCCGGCCCGCGAACTCGTCCACGCGCTCAAGTACCAGGGCTGGCGTGACGTGGGGCGCTTCATGGGTGCGGAGATGGCGCTGAGGGCGGGACCGGCCGTGAAGAGCACGCACTTCGTGGTACCGATCCCCACGTCCTCCCGCAACCTTCGCCGCCGTGGCTACAATCAGGCCGCGGTGATCGCCGCCGCCCTCGCGGAGGCCCTCGACATCCCGTTGCTGGCCTGTCTTGAACGACATCGCCAGGTCGGTACGCAGACCGCCTTGAATCCGATGCAGCGCCGGGCTAATGTTAGTGGTGCGTTCGTCATGGCGGAGACGATGATACCCGTGGTCTCGGGTCGCCGACTGATGCTGGTTGACGACGTGATCACAACGGGTGCCACGATCCTCGCGGCGGTTCGGGCCCTGGGACCCGGTCACCCCGAGTCAGTCGTCGCGTACGCGTTTGCCAGAACCGTCCCGATTTCTCTCGAATCCACCTGAACCGGCAATTGTACCGTCGCGGGAGTGCGCAGCACATGTCCATTCGAGTCGCCATCAACGGCTTTGGCCGTATTGGCAGGAATGTCCTCAGGGCCGCGAGGCAGTCCGGCAACACGAAGCTGGATTTCGTGGCGGTCAACGACCTGACGGGAAGCAAGACCCTCGCCCACTTGCTGAAGTACGACTCGGTTCACGGGCGATACCCGGGAACGGTGGAGGTTTCCGACAACGGACTGGTGGTAGACGGTGACGAGATCCAGGTCCTGTCGGAGCGCGACCCCGCCAGTCTGCCCTGGGGCGAACTCGAGGTCGACGTGGTCGTGGAGTCCACCGGGATCTTCCGCAGCAGGGAGCTGGCCTCCAGGCACCTGGAAGCAGGCGCGCGCAAGGTCGTCATCTCGGCGCCGGCGAAGGGCGAGGATGTCACCCTCGTGCTGGGGGTGAATCACGGATCCTACGATCCCGGGAACCACCATGTGATTTCCAACGCCAGTTGCACGACGAACTGCCTGGCGCCGGTGGCCAAGGTACTCTCGGAACGTTTCGGTTTTGTGCGTGGCTTGATGACCACCATCCATGCATACACCGCCGGCCAGTCGATTCTGGACGGGCCCCACAAGGACCTCCGCCGTGCCCGCGCCGCCGCGCTGAGCATGATCCCTACGACCACGGGGGCGGCCCGCGCGATCTCTCTGGTTCTGCCTGAGCTGGAAGGGAAGCTCGACGGTATGGCCATACGGGTTCCGACCCCGGACGTGTCCCTGGTCGACCTCGTCGCCGAAGTGGAGGTGGACGTTACCGCCGAGACCGTCAACGATGCGTTGCGCGCGGCCGCGCAGTCCGAGTTGGCCGGGATCCTGAGGGTGGAGGAGGAACCGCTGGTGTCGGTGGACTTTACAGGTGAGGGGGCGAGTTCGATCGTTGACGGACCCAGCACCATTGTCATGGGCGGGCGCATGGTCAAGGTCCTGTCCTGGTACGACAACGAATGGGGTTACTCGTCTCGGGTGGCCGATCTCGTCGAGTATGTGGGCGAACGGCTCCCCGTCCGTGTCTAGGGTGATTCCGGCGGTATCGGGCCTTTGTGCTCAACCGCGTAGTCCGGCCGGTTCGGAAGCTTAAGGAGAAGGTGAAGATGACCGATACGGTATCCGACATGCGCCCGATGTTGGAGCGTCGCCAGCCTCGCCCTGCGCCGGAGCCTGCCGGGCCCCCGCGCCCGCATCCGATCCTTCCGCCGGATTTCGAGTCCTGGTTCCGCGACTATCGGGAGCCGGTGTACCGATATGTGCGGTTCCGCGTGGCCACGAGAGAAGTCGCGGAGGACATCACGTCCGAGGTCTTCATGAAGGCCCTCCGGTCCCTGTCGCAGTATGACCGCAGGAGATCCGCACCCCAGACGTGGCTGCTCCGGATCGCGAGGAATGCGGTGACGGACCACCTGCGAGTTCTGCGGCGGCGAGGATCGCTCCACATCTCGCTCGATCGTGTGCCCGACCTTGTGTCCGGCGCCCCGTCCCAGGAAGAGCGTCTTCTCCGGGAAGAACAGCTGCGTAGGGTTTTCAACGGGTTGGCGGAGTTGAGGGAAGCCGACCAGGAGATCCTCTCGTTGCGCTATGGTGCGGGGCTCGACAACGAGGAAATTGCCGGTTCGCTGAGTATCACACCGAACGCGGTCGCGGTGCGCCTTCACCGGGCCCTGGCGAGGCTGAAGGCCCAGGTCGTGGAAGACCCACTCCAGAAGGGAACCCGATGACACGCCGCCAGAAGCAGGACGGCGACGTACCGTGTCCGCCGAAACTTGCAGCGTTGGACCGCGAGCTGCGGGAGATCGTGATCGAGGAACGGTGCTCCTTCGGGCCCGAGCTTTGCGCGGGGCTGGTGGAGGAGAATGAGCGGCTGAAATCGCTCGGAGGCCGCCCCGGGCCCCGCTTTGCGCGGCCGAGGTGGATGGCGGCGGCTGCCGTGCTTATCCTCGTGGCCGGAGTGCTGGCCGTGCCTCCCCTGAGGGCGTCCCTGGCGTGGCTGTTCACATCTCCGGCCGAATCCGTGCAGGCAGATGCGGCAGCGGCTGCGGTGGCCCCTCGGGCCATGGAGAATCCGGCGCAGTCCAGGAGGGAGGGCGGAACAGCCACGCTGGCAACGGACGTACCTGTCCGTCCCGCGACGCTGCCTGCTCTACTGGACCCTGCGGGCGCGCGGCGTGTCGTAGCGGAGGAATACCCCGAGCTTCTTCAGCGCGCAGGTATCGGTGGAACCGTTCGTGTGCTGGTGTGGGTGGGTCCTGCCGGACACACGGACAATCCCCAGGTCGGAGGCTCCTCGGGCGTAGTGCAACTTGACGAGGCGGCACTCCGCGCGACTCGCTCGCTGCGATTCGTGCCGGCTACACGGGGGGGCGAGGCGGTGGGGACCTGGGTCGAGTTTTCCATCATGTTCCGACCGGAGGGAGCCCAGGACCACCCCGATCCGCAGTCACAAGCGTTGCAGATTCCGCTGAGCAACTGACCACGCGGGCGTTCCCTGAAGACGACTGCTCCGTGAAGAAGACCCTGGATGATCTCGCGGGTGGGTCCCTGGCCGGAGCGGTGGTGGCGCTCAGAGCCGACTTCAACGTTCCGCTCGACGGTGGCCGCGTGACCGACGCGGGAAGGATCGAACGGACGGTTCCCACCATCGATCACCTGACCGCCGCCGGCGCGAAGGTCGTCGTGCTCTCCCACCTTGGCCGTCCGGGGGGGCAGGCTCGGGCTTCGTTGACCCTGGACCCGGTGGCGCGCCGTCTGGACGATGCTCTCGCAACCTCGGTGGGATTCCTCCCTCACTGCGCGGGGCCGGAGGTCGGCGATGCCGTGGCGGCGATGACGCAAGGGCAGGTCCTCCTCCTGGAGAACACCCGCTTCCTGCCCGGGGAGACGGCCAACGCTCCCGACCTTGCCGCGGACTGGGCGAGTTGGGCGGACCACTTCGTGATGGACGCCTTCGGGACGGCGCACCGGGCTCACGCGTCTACCGAAGGGCTGCCCAGGGCCGTGCGGGCGAGGGGTGGAAAGGCGGTTGCAGGACGACTGGTGCAACGGGAACTTGCGGTATTGGGAGGCCTCCTGGATGCACCCCGCAGGCCGTTCGTGGCCATCCTCGGTGGAGCGAAGATATCGGGCAAGATCGACGTCATCGAAGCACTTCTGCCGCGTGTGGATGGCCTGCTTGTCGGCGGCGCCATGGCCAACACGTTCCTTCTTGCGATGGGGATGGAGACGGGCACGTCACTTGTCGAACCCGAAAAGACCGAGGTCGCCTTCCGCCTCATCGAAGCTTCCGCCGACCGGCTGGTGCTGCCGGTGGACTGTGTAACCGCCCGGTCGCTCGAGTCCGGGGCGCTCACGCAGGTCGTCGACCGAACGGATGTCTCCCGGAGCGGAGCGATTGGCGACATCGGGCCGGTAACGGTCGATCTGTTTGCCAGCCATCTGGCGAACGCGGCGACCGTGTTGTGGAATGGCCCGATGGGGGTGTTCGAGGTCGCCGGGTTCGAAGGGGGTACGTTCGGAGTTGCCCGGGCCGTTGCCGAGGCGGCAGACCGCGGCGCGACGGTGATCGTGGGGGGAGGAGATTCCGCCGCAGCTGCCAGGTCTGCCGGGGTCGCGGCGCGCATGACTCACATCTCGACGGGGGGAGGAGCGGCTCTGGACCTCCTGGCGGGGAACAACCTGCCGGGAGTCGCTGCTCTTTCCGACCGGCTCCGGGCCGAAGACACTGAAGACTAGGGACGAATCGACATGACCAGGATCGTAGCCGGAAACTGGAAGATGCATCACGGTCCGTTGGGTGCGGCGGACTTCTTTTCTCACTTCGTGCCCCGGTTTGACCATGGATCGATCCGGTTGGTCTTCTTCACTCCGGATGTGGCGCTGGCGGCGTCGATCGCCAGCGCCCGAGTCCCGGCCGACTTCGGGGTTCAGAACATTCACTGGGAGGCCACGGGGGCGCTCACCGGCGAGACTTCTGCGGAGATGGCGAGGGAAGCCGGTGCCACTCTCGCTCTGATCGGGCACTCCGAGCGGCGACACGTCTTCGGCGAGACCGACGCCGAGGTAAACCGGAAGGTGTTCGCCGCGGTCCGGGGAGGGCTGACTCCGGTCGTTTGTGTGGGGGAACTGTTCGAGGAACGCAGGGCAGGCAGGCTGGAAGAGGTGTTGCGAGGTCAGGTAGGCGCCTTCGCGAACTCCCTCGCCGGAGTCCGTGAGTTCATGGTCGCGTACGAACCGGTCTGGGCCATCGGGACCGGGGAGACTGCGACTCCGGCGGACGCCGGGGAAGCCCACGGCATCGTGCGTGAAGCTCTTGGGGAGCTGGGACACGCACCAATCCTGTACGGGGGAAGCGTCAAGCCCGGAAACGCCGCCTCGCTCATGTCCGCCCCGGATGTCGACGGAGTTCTGGTGGGGGGGGCGAGCCTGCAGCCTGATGTCTTTGCCGGAATCGTCGAGGCGACCCCTTCCGCCGGGTCACGACCAGCGGGGGCGGCCGGGGAGTCCGCAGGCGTGCCCGAAGTCTCGGGACCGGGAGTCTTTTCCAACCCGGAGATGAGCCTGAAGTCGGCGAGGATTGAGAGCGAGGGATGAAGCCCGAGCACGGGGCAGGTGGCAGTTGAGGGAGCATCATTATCCCCCTGAACGGTGTAGAGACGCAACCGGCGAGCTGGGGGATCCCCGAGTCGCGGGAGGGTCTGCGGCGAGTCTGAGGCGGGCGCGGGGCGGATCATGCGGCGGAGTCCCGGGCCTGGCCGATGGCACGGAGGAGTTCGTCGCGGGCTCGCTGAACGGCCTTGGCGGCGTCGAGGTCGGTGGTTGCGGCGGCGAGGCGGTCGAGGGCTTTGAGGGTGACGCCGGGCCGGAGGAAGTCTTCGGCGCCGGGCATTGCCCGGAAGCGCTCGTAGGGGGTGGCGACATCCTGCTGCCGGTAGCGCCTCTTGACGCGGCCGTTGGGGCCGGTGACCTCGGTGGCGAAGAGGCAGGGCCGGTGGAAGTTGAGGAAGGGGCAGAGGCTGCCTTGGAGGAAGTCGTTGACCTGGGGGACGAGGGCGTGGGGGACGTGGATGTGGCCGAGCCACTTGCGCACGATGCTGCCGTTCTTGGCCTCGACGAGGGCGTTGTCGTTGCAGTGGCGGGGCCGGGACTTCGTGAAGGTGCCGATGTGGAGCTGGTTGAGCAGGTCGGCGACCTGGCGGTTGATGTACTCGCTTCCGTTGTCGGCGTGGAAGGCCTGGACGGTGAAGGGGAAGGCGGAGATGAGGTCCTTCAGCACGGGGACCATGAAGTGCTGGGTGATGCGCGGCACGGCGCCAAGGTGTTGGAACTGCGTGACTTCGTCGACGATGTTGACGAGGTAGATGCCCTTCTTGCCGCTCCGGTCTCCGAGGTGGACGGTGTCGACGCGGAGGAAGCCGGGCTGGCCATCGGGCCTCGGCTTGCGGCGGACCCCGATGGGGACGGGAGCAGGCCGGGTCTTGCGGAAGGTGAGGCGGCCGGTGCGGTACGCGCGGGTCTTGCGGAGGTTGTAGATGTGGCCTCCTGAGATGCGTGCGAGGCGCTCGAAGCGCACGTCTCCGTAGACATGGAACATGCGCCAGAGGATCACCTTGGTGGCGGGTCCGGAGAGCTGGCCGAAGGCCTCGTCGACCTCGGCCAGCAGGGCGGCGTCAAGGTAGGTGTAGCGGCGCGCGAAGGCGTTGGCCGGGGGCTTGCCGCGGTGGTCGCGGATGTGCCCGGTCCGGCGGTGTTGCCGGATGAGGCGGGTGACCTGGGCCCTGGAGAGGCCCGTCACCTTCTCGAGGTACCGCTTCACCAGGCCCTTGTCCGGCTTCCTGAGGCCGTGGTACTCGAAGCGAACCAGGGTCCGGCGCACGAGGGCGTACGCGGAGTCACGGCGGGTGGGCTGGAAGTCCGCGGCTTCGTTGCCCTCCAGGAAGGCGCGGAGCTGGTCGAGGGTGCGTATCCGTTCGGTGCGAAGTGTCACGATCATCCTCCAATGATCTCTTCGCCCCGGACTGCAGGCTCATCTCCCGCTGGAAACAGGATCCGAGTTCAGGCTCATGTGCCGTTGGACAAGACTCCGGGTTGACTTCCAATGCCCCTCAGCGCACGTTCAGAGGTTTGAGACTAGCATCCTCCCTACACGAAATCATCATTACGCCATGTATGGATTCCTACTGACCCTTCTGGTCCTCAACGGGATCTTCCTGGGGGTTGTCATCCTTCTCCAGTCGGGCAAGGGCGGGGGACTGGCCGCCATGGGCGGCGGTGCGGCGGCGACCGATGTGCTGGGTGGTCGCCAGGCGACGACCCTCCTGACGCGCGCGACGTGGATCGCCGGAAGCGCGTTCATGCTACTCTCCCTGGTACTGGCAATCATGTCTTCGAGGTCCACTGCGCCGACGTCAGTACTCGAGGGGATTGCTGCGCCGGCGTCGACGTCACCGGAGCCGTTGTTGCTCCCCGAGGCCACAACCTCTCCGGTGCAGGTTCCGTCCGACGAGCCTCCGGCGGGAGAAGAGGTCCCGCCAACCGGCCAGAACGAGCCTCCGAACGGGGCCAGCGGATAGGGCTTCCGCGCCCGTGACCACCGAGCCAGCCGATTCTTCCCGGCGCTCCGCCTCCCTCGGCAGGAAGGTTACGGAGGATCTTCTCTATCTCGGCTACCAGGCCCTCGCCCTGGAGGCCGGGGTCCGCATGTTGGCTCGTTCGGACGAACTCGACTCTGCTCTCGTCGAGTTCCGCATCGACGTGCGGTCCACCGTCATCGCGCGCGCCATGCGTCAGCTTCCCGGTGGCAGGGGAGACCAGTGTTTTCCAGGCCCGTTGTCGCCCGGTCCTTCCCTGGCATTTGGAGCAACGCCGTTGGAGTTTCTGCGCCATGCGGCCCGGCGTGGCACCAGCCCGGCCGCGACACGGAGCGGCGGGCTCACCTGGACGGACTACAGGCGTGGACTACTCGGTTGGGGAGGTCCACGGGGCGTGATGACACAGGTGCTTGCCGGGGCCGCCTTCGCGTTCAGGCAGCGGGGCGAAGACCGCGCTGCGCTGGTCTTCGAGGAATGCTCGGCCGTGGAAACCGGGGCCTGGCACGAGGGGATCAACCTGGCAGGTGCACTGGGAGCTCCGTTGATCGTCGTGCTGGACGAGGGGAGCCGGGGGTGCGACACCCATGCCACCGACGTGTACGAGGTCGCCCGGAGCTACGGGATCCCCTTTACCATGGTGGCTGACGAATCCCACCACGATCTCTTCCGCGCGGTTGCGTTGGCGAGGCGGCGTGCGGTGGACGGCGGCGGACCGGTGCTCATCGAGCTCAAGACCCGTTTGGGAGCGGATCGGTGGGCCGGCCACAATGACTTCGCCGCGTGGGCCGTCCGGGATGGTGGTCTCTCCCGCAGCGACAGGTCCGCCATCGCGAAGGCGGCCGCCGCCGGGGTCGAGCACGCCGTCGACCGCATCGGCAAGGAACCCGGGCCGGATCCCCGCGACGCCCTCGCTCCCGTTCGCACGGGGTGTGAACCCGGCCAGCCGTGGACCCGGCAGGAACCCCGGCATCCGCAGGCAACCGTGGCGGCGATGGTGGAGGGTGCCCATGTCCGCTGAACTCCCGGAACACGTTGCCCGGACCCGTGCCGGCAAGCCCGCCACCGTCCTCGAAGCGATCAGCGAGGCCTTGTGGGAGGAGATGGAACGGGACGACACGGTGTTCCTCATGGGGGAGGACATCGGTGCCTACGGAGGGGCCTTCAAGGTCACGCGGGGGTTCCTGGAGCGCTTCGGACCATCGCGGGTCGTCGACACGCCGATCGCCGAGGGAGGGTTCACCGGGGCGGCCGCCGGGGCCGCGCACATGGGACTCCGGCCGGTCGTGGAGATGCAGTTCATGGACTTCATTTCGCCCGCCTACGACGTCCTGACGAACTACATAGCCACCTCGCTCTACCGTGGCTCCGGGCCTCTGCCGCTGGTCGTGCGGGGGCCGGTTGGAGGTGGTAACCGGGCGGGACCGTTTCACTCCCAGAATGTGGAGATGGCCTTCTTCCACACCCCCGGCCTCAAGATCGTCTACCCCTCCAATCCGCGCGACGCGAAGGGACTTCTCAAGAGCGCGATACGCGACGACAACCCGGTGATCTTCGAAGAGCACAAGGGTCTCTACCGCGCGCCGTTCTGCCGTGAGGTGCTCCCGCCCGACGACTATGTGATTCCCCTTGGGCGCGCGCGGACGGCGCTCGAGGGAGAACACCTCACAATCGTGACGTATGGTCTCATGGTGCACCGCAGCCTCGAAGCGGCCGCGGAACTGGCTCGGGACGGTATCCGGGCCGAGGTCATCGACCTGCGGACCCTGCTGCCGCTGGACGAGGACGCCATCGCGGCCTCGGTCACGAAGACCGGCAAGCTCCTGATCGTGCACGAGGACACGCGTACCGGGGGAATTGCCGGAGAGATCGCCATCCGCATGAACGAGCGCGCTTTCGAATGGCTCGACGGGCCGATTCTGCGTGTTACGGCCATCGACTCGCCGGTCCCGTTCAGCGGTGAACTGGAGGACTACTTCCTGCCGTCCACGCAGGATGTGGTCACGGCGGCACGTTATCTTGTAGAATACTGACGCTGCGGCCCCGAATCGGAAGCGACGATCGTCGGTTCGCGCCCCGATCCGTCGACGTCCGGGCCGCCCTGCGAACAAGCGCATGGAGTGTTGCTCGTGTCCCGAATTGAAGTTCCGATGCCCCAGATGGGCGAATCCATCGCCGAGGGCACGGTTTCCAAGTGGCTGAAAGAGGTCGGCGATTCCGTTGAGCGGGATGAGCCGATCCTGGAGATATCGACGGACAAGGTCGACGCCGAGATACCCTCTCCGTCGACGGGCGCCCTGGTCGAAATCCTCGTGGCCGAGGGCGAGACCGTCGAAGTGGGTACCATCGTCGCGTACATCGACAAGGACGGGGTGGCCGCAGGGTCCGATGCCCCCCCCGCCGAGCCGGCTGCCGAACCGGCGCGGGCCGCGGCACCGCCACCGCCGTCCCAGCCCGCTCCGGCGCCTCCCGCGGTTGCGAGCCTGGAACCGGAAGATGTCGCTTGCACTGCGACCAGCGAGGAGCGTCTCCGCACGCGATCCACGCCGGTGGTGCGAAGGATCGCGGCGGAGGCCGGTGTGGACATATCCAGGGTACCCGGGACCGGCTACCAGGGCCGCGTGACCAAGCAGGACATCCTCTCCCATATCGATAGCGGAGGGGCAGCTGCCGAGGCTGAGACCCCCGTGGCAGCTCCCGAGCCGGCCCCGGTCGCGAAGAAGGCTCCTGCAGCCGCTCCCGCGCGTCGGCCGTCTCCGCCGTCTCCCTCGCCTGCTTCGGTCGGGGACGACCTCTGGCAACGATTCAGCCGCGAGGTCGAGCATCCCGTTTTCCCCGTGCGGGACGGTGACCGGGTCGAGACCATGGACAAGGTCCGCCGGCTTACCGCTGAACACATGGTACTGGCGAAGCGGATCCACTCCCATGTCCACTCCGTCGTCGAGATCGATTTCACCGCAGTGGACCGGATCCGGCGCCAGAACAAAGACCGCTGGGCGAAGCGCGGAGCGCGCGTGTCGTACACCGCGTTCGTCGCGTGGGCATGCTCCCGCATCCTCAGGGACTTCCCCACGGTCAATGGGGTCATCTCGGGGGACAACATCATCTACCGCGGCTCGGTCAATCTCGGCATGGCGGTCGATCTGAACCCAGGGCTGATCGTCCCGGTCATTCACGACGCGGACAACCTGAGCCTCGTGGGCATTGGCAGGAAGATCATCGATCTGGCCACGCGGGCCAAAGCCAGGCAGCTGTCACCGGGTGAGATCCAGGGAGCCACCTTCACGATCACGAACCCGGGTGTACTCGGCACCATGGTGGGGATGCCCGTCATCCCCAAGGGAACTTCGGCCATCCTGGGGACCGGGTCGATCGACAAGCGGGTCGTGGTGGTGACGGATCGGGACACGGGGGACGATCTGATGGCGATCCGCAAGCGATCGTTCTTCTCCCTCGGCTACGATCACCGGTTGGTCGACGGTGCCGACTCGGCACGGTTCCTGTCCCGGTTGAAGGAGCTGCTGGAGGACTTCCCCGAGGACGCCTGACGGGATACCTACGTGTTGGCGGGCGCTTCCTGGGGTCAGCGCACTCTCGCGGTGCGATATCCGGGACGGATCGGGTACCAGGCGGCGCTGGAGCTGCAGTCCGCGCTCGTGGAGCGGCGAAGATCGGGCGAAATCCCCGACACCCTTCTGCTGCTTGAGCATCCCCACGTCATCACTCTGGGCTCGGGTGGCCAGAGTGAGCATGTGCTCCTGTCCCGCGACGAACTCGCGGCTCGGCGGATCGGCATCTTCGAGACGGGGCGCGGCGGCGACGTGACCTACCACGGCCCCGGCCAACTTGTGGGCTACCCCATCCTCGACCTCAAACCGGATCTCAAGGATCTTCACGCGTACCTGCGCAAGCTCGAGGGAGTGCTTATCGACGCGCTCGGCGCCTTCGGCCTGCGAGGCGAGCGCGAGGAAGGCGCCACCGGGGTCTGGGTACGCGGGGAGAAGATCGGAGCCATCGGAATTCGCGTGTCGTCCGGCTGGATCACGTCGCACGGCTTCGCCCTGAACGCGAACACCGATCTCTCGTACTTCGACGCGATCGTGCCGTGCGGGCTTCACGGGCGCCGGGTCACCAGCGTCAGCCGGCTGCTGCATCACCCCGTGACGCCGGCGATCGCCGCGCCCGAAGTCGTCGCCGCGATGGCAAGCCGATTCGGCTACGGCTTCGTGGACGACCCGGGCTTTACCGCGGGCCGCTAGCCCGCCGCCTCTTCCGGCGGCGCGAACTCGAAGAAATCCAGGTATCGCTCGCTGTCTTCGCGTTCGCGTTCCAGCCAGTCCTCGAATCCTGAAGACACCGGCCCAGGGACTTCGGTGAGCTCCGCGGCCGCTTTCTGCGCCAAATCGTTCACGTACTCGTTCCTGGGGTCGCCGGCGTGACCCCGGACCCAGAGCCAGGTGACGTCGTGCCTGGCGGCGATGCGGTCCAGACTCTTCCAAAGATCGAGGTTCTCGATCGGGCCGCCCTTGCGCCTCCATCCCCGCCTCTTCCAACCGGGCATCCATTCCGAGGCCCCCCTCACAAGATACTGGGAGTCCGACAGGAAGCTGACCGTGCACCGTTCCCTGAGCGCTCTCAGGGCCATGATGGCACTGGTGATGGCCATGCGGTTGTTGGTCGTGGAGGGTTCCGACGTCCACATATCCCGGCGATGCCAGGCCCCATCCGACCAGTACTCCAACAGCGCCGCCGCGCCTCCCGGCCGGTCCCGGTCCGTAAACTGGTTGCCGAGACACGATTCGTCCGCGTGGATGTACACCCGGGACAGGTCCCTCGCCATTGCGACTCCTTCCCTTTCGCAGCTTTTTCGATTCTCTCGCCCTTGCCTCTCCGGGCGGGCGGCTCGAGTCCCGCCTGTAGGGTACATGCAAGATACCCGGCGGTGTTGACGCGGGTAGGTTGTCTCCTACATTCACTCGATGCCCGCACACCAGCCCACGGAAGACACTTCGCCTTCAAGACCCCGGCAATGCTACCTCCTTCTGGAGGACGGAAGCCGATTTGCCGGGCTTTATCTGGGAACCGAAGGGACCGTGGTCGGAGAGGTCGTCTTCAATACCTCGATGACCGGCTATCAGGAGGTCCTGACGGATCCGTCCTACTCGGGGCAGCTGGTCACGATGACCTATCCTCTGATCGGCAACTACGGGACCAACCACGACGACAGGGAGTCGGCCGGCCCCCAGGTTGCGGGTTTCGTCGTGCGCGAAGCGGCGCGGGCGCCCAGTTCCTGGCGTGCCGGATCCACTCTGGAGGACTACCTGCTGGAACACGGCGTTGTGGGCATCCAGGATGTGGACACGCGGGCACTCACCCGCCATATCCGCAGCGAGGGCGCGATGCGCGGGGGAATTGCGGCGTCGGACACGCCGCCCGAGCACTTCCTGGAGCGAGTGCTTGCCCACCCCGCCATGGAAGGACTGGACCTGGCGTGCGGTGTTTCCACCGACGAACCGTACGTCGTGTCCGCCACGGGACGGGAGGAGTATCATGTCGCCGCTTTCGATTTCGGAATCAAGGCCAGTTCGCCGCGGCTGCTCTCGGAGCGAGGTTGCCGTGTGACCGTGCTTCCCGCCGAGGCCAATACGGGTGATGTGCTGGCGCTCGACCCGGATGGACTTTTTCTTTCAAACGGGCCGGGTGATCCGGCGGCGGTGGAGTGGGCCGCGGAAACGATCCTTGAGTTGGCCGGGATGGGCATTCCCGTCTTCGGGATATGCCTCGGCCACCAGTTGATCGCCAGAGCCTTCGGAGCCGAGACATTCAAGCTCCCCTTCGGCCACCATGGCGGCAACCACCCCGTGATGAATCACGATCGTAGGACAGTTGAAATCACTTCCCAGAACCATGGTTTCGCAGTGCGGGGCGGGGAAAGGGACGAGGTGCCGGGCGCCCCTGCGCTCAGAGTTACTCACAGCAACCTGTACGACGGAACGGTGGCGGGGATCTCCCACGCCACGCTCCCGGTGATCGCCGTCCAGTACCATCCGGAGGCGGCGCCCGGGCCCCACGACAGCAGCTACCTCTTCGACGACTTCGTAGCCATGATGGCCGCGACGGACCGTCATTCATGAATCCCAACCCCCTGGCACGATTTGACCATGCGACATGAACCCGGTTGCTTACCGCCTGGAACCAGACGTCGGCTGCAAGACAGGAGATGCCGAACGGAACCCTTTAGCGCGGCCTGCCTGTGCGCCGCAGCACGGCTCCGAAGGAGGCGGCAATGACCAAAGCAGACCTCGTTGAACAGGTGGCCGAAGCAATCGGCCCCGGGATCACGAAGAAGGACTGCGCCCTGGTGGTGGACGGGTTCCTGAACGCGGTGAAGCAGGCCCTGGCCCAGGGAAACGGAATCGAGATCAGGGGGTTCGGCAGCTTCAAGCTGAGGCACCGCAAGGGACGCATGGCCCGCAACCCCAGGACCGGCGAGGCGGTCGGCGTGCCGGCGCGGACATATCCGGTGTTCAAGCCATCCAAGTATCTTCGCGCCGAGGTCGCGCTCCTCGACCTCGCCGAGGAGACGCCGGCACCGTCCTCCCGACCCGAGTCCGGCTACGGTTCCTTTCGTGCGCCTGACCCGCCGGGGCGCGGACAGTTCCGCTAGGAACCGGCTCCCGTTGGAGGTTACCGTCCTGCTTTTCGCGGCCCACCGGGAGTTGGTCGGTGCGCCTGAGACGGTCGTCTCCTTGCCGGACCGGGCCACCGTCCGCACTCTTCTGGTGGAGTTGCGGGGCCGCGGCGGCAGTTGGACCCACCTTCCCCTCCAGGGGGCGGTGGCTGTAAACCGGAAGTACGGGGACGGCGAAACGGTCCTGGCCGACGGAGACGAAGTGGCCCTGATTCCCCCCGTCGCGGGGGGATGAAGGCGACGGAGCAACGAATGAGCTGGAGCGACGTAACGTCCGATCCGATCGAGCCTGCCGTCGTCCTGGAGCGAGTGGGGACGCCGGAGGACGGAGCCGTGGCGCTGTTTCTGGGTATTGTACGGAACTCCAACGACGGTCGTCCGGTGTCTGGAATGGAGTACGAGGGCTACGGAGACATGGCCCGGGAGCAGTTGGCGGCGATCGTCAGGGAGGCTGCCGGCCGAGCCAACAGCGACAGGGTGGCCGTGGTTCACCGGCTGGGCGAATTGGAGGTCGGTGAGGTGAGTGTGGCCATCGCGGTCTCGTCGCCTCACCGTGCCGAGGCGTTCGATGCAGCCCGGTACGTGATCGAGGAAATCAAGACGCGACTTCCCATCTGGAAGCGGGAGCGCTATCTAGATGGGGAGGCGGAGTGGTTGGAGGGGCATCTTCCAGTGACGAGAAAAGGCGCACAGTGAGCTACGGCGTGTTGTCATCCAGGTCATCCTCGAACGGGTCGGTCCCAGCCATGATGGACGGCTTCGGACGTCGCGTCGAGTATTTGCGTATTTCGGTGACCGACAAGTGCAACCTCCGCTGCGTGTATTGCATGCCGGAGGAGGGGCTGCCCTGGCTGCGGCGCGGCGAGATCCTCACGTACGAGGAGATCACCGAGATCGTCAGGGTCATGGCGCGCATGGGTCTCCGGCGTCTCCGACTGACCGGGGGGGAACCGCTGGTGCGGAAGGATCTGCCGCGGCTGGTCGACATGCTCGCGGCGGTACCCGGGATCGAGGACATCGCGCTGTCGACGAACGCGGTCCTCCTCGCGCCCGTTGCCCAACGGCTCCGCGACGCGGGAGTCAGCCGGGTCAACATCTCCCTGGACTCGCTCCGCCCCGAGCGCGCCGATGCCATCGCGCGCCGCGCTGGCACGCTGGCAAGAGTCATGGAAGGCCTCGCCGCCGCCCACGCGGTCGGCTTCGATCCCATCAAGATCAACGTGGTGCTCATGCGCGGCGAGAACGACGGCGAGATCGCCGACTTCGCCGAGCTTTCGCGACACCGTCCCCTCCACGTGCGCTTTATCGAAGTCATGCCCACGGAGTCGAATCTGGAGCTGAGCGCATCCAGTTTCCTGTCCTGTGACGAGGCGCTGGCCCGGGTGGCCGAGGTGGACGCGCTCGAACCCGTTTCCGGCCCTCCCGGCAACGGCCCGGCGACGTACTTCAGCTTCGCGGGCGCGGAAGGGACCATCGGCGTGATCACGCCGATGAGCCACAACTTCTGCAGCCGGTGCAACCGGATGCGCCTCACCGCCGACGGCCAGCTTCGCCCCTGTCTGTTCGGCACCATGGAGACCCCTCTCCGGGACCCTCTGAGGCGCGGCGAACCGCTGGAGCCGCTCATCAACGAGACACTCCGCATCAAGCCCGAGAAGCACCTGCTGGTGCAGGGCTCGTCGGTGGGGTCGGGTGGACTGATCGCCCTTTCTCAGACGGGTGGATGAGGGAATCACCGCCACGCTCGACGTCCATCACGGCGGCGGCCCTCGCGACCCGTTCCGCAACAGCATTCACGCCCTGAATCCCCGGGATCCGTACCGTTCCCATTTCACATCAATGGAGAAACCGTAGATGGCCAGGAAGATCACCGTCGTCGGTGCGGGGCATGTAGGCGAAGTCTGTGCCCAGCGCCTCGCCGAGAAGGAGTTGTGCCAGGAAGTCGTACTGATCGACATCGTCGAGGGGATTCCCCAGGGCAAGGGCCTCGACCAGTGGGAGAGCGCGCCGGTCGAGGGCTTCGACACCCGCGTCACCGGGTCGAACGACTACGGCCCCGCGGAGGGATCGGACCTCTTCATCGTGACGGCGGGGATCGCGCGGAAGCCGGGAATGAGCCGCGACGACCTGCTCCGTACCAACGCCGGGATCGTGCGTTCGGTGGGCGAACAGATCGCGCGGGTGGCGCCCGACGCGGTCGTGATCGTGGTGTCGAACCCCCTTGACGTGATGGCCTACGTGGCCAAGGAGGCGACCGGCTTCCCGCGCGAGCGGGTGATCGGCATGGCGGGGGTCCTCGACACGGCCCGCTTCCGCTCCTTCATCGCGATGGAGCTGGATGTGAGCGTCGAGGACATCCAGGCCATGGTCCTGGGCGGACACGGCGACACCATGGTGCCGCTGGTTTCCTACACGGCGGTGAGCGGCATCCCGGTCTCCCGTCTCATCTCCCCCGAGCGCCTCGAAGCGCTGATCGAGCGCACCCGTAACGGTGGCGCCGAGATCGTCCGCTACCTCAAGACGGGAAGCGCCTACTACGCCCCGTCGGCGGCAGCGGTGCAAATGGCCGAGTCGATCGTCAGGAACAAGCGTCGGATACTCCCCGCGGCGGCGTACCTCGAGGGCGAGTACGGCCAGGAAGGGATCTACCTCGGCGTGCCCTGCAAGCTGGGCGAGGGCGGGCTGCAGGAGGTCGTCGAGGTGGAACTCACCGAGAGCGAAGCCGCGGCGCTGGCGAAGAGCGCCGACCACGTGCGGGCGACGATGGCGAATCTGTAGGGCGCGGACCTGACGGGGTCGAAAGTGTACATATCACCCTGTACATAATGTACAATTGATATGTACAGAACCGGACTCGGGGCTCCGCCGAACAGGGTGAATCCGAGAGATGGCGGGATTCGGGCTGCGGCCGTCAGGGCGCCCGGAACACCGCCGGATCCACCGCCGGATTGAAGACGAAGTCCGAGGTCACCAGCACCTTCCAGATCTTGCCGTCGGCGTTGATGTGGACCCGGCGGCCCGTGAAGATGTATCCGTCGACCTCCTGGATGTCTTCCCAGTGGGTGCGGCTGATATTCTGCCGGCCGTCCTCGCGGTAGCCGATGGCGACGGGCATCGCTCGGCCTTCCTCGAAGGTGTAGTACCAGGTGTCGCTGTGGTCGCCCACGCCCTCCCCGAAGGTGACACGGACGTTGTGCCGCCCTTCGGCGTCGGTCCCGTCGTAGTGGAGAAAGACGCCCGGGTCCCTGAGCTTGAAGGGCAGCCCGATCCAGTAGAAGACGTCCCCTGAGACGTAGCGTGCCTCGTCGTAGTCCTTGTCGCCGGGGCCGAGGGTCTCACCGTTCATCACCGCCCACTCGGCGACGCCGTCGAAGCCGTGCTGGATGAAGTCGTTTCCTTCCCAGCGCTCGATCCGGGCCGCTTGTCCGGTCTCGAGCCGTGCGATGTTGACGTAGCGGGGGCGTGTGCGGCGCAGGCGACCGCTCTCCGGGTCCCAGATTTCCGTGGTGAGGGTGAAGGAGGCGCTCCGCAGCTTCCAGTACGTTTCCATGCCACCGAGCGCCTCGATCCAGCCGTCGACCAGGGCCTCGGCCGTCTCGTCGCCGGCCGGTTGCGCGGCGTGGGGTGAGGAGCCGGCTGTCGGCGGCTGGATCGGTGCGGCCCAGGCTACCGACACGAACACGGCCGTGAGGGCCCCGATTCCCGTACGATGCTTCTTCACGATCTTCCTCCTGGCCGTTGTTTTCCCGGCGGCGGCCTTGCAGGCCCCCCGGGCATTTCACAGTCTTAGCGTCCATCGCAGACGGGGGATCACAACGAGCCGCTTCGTCTTCCGATTTCACGGCCCCGGCTGCGGGGCCCCCGCCGCATACTGCGACCATGATACGCTATCGCACGCTCTCGCGCCCGTCCCCTCCATGAAGCTCGCCGCCCTGATCGCCTTCCGCGCCCGGGAGACGGGCCGCCGCCGCGCCGCGTCCGGCAGGATCGCTCCGGGGACCTCCCTTGCGGTCACGTTGATGGCCTCACTGTCAGGGCTGGCCGGGTGCGGGGACGACGGGCCCGTGGCCCCGGAGCCGCCCGACATCGAGTCGCTCGTCTTCGCTCCGGAGCTGAACGTCGACCTCTCGCGGATGACGCTGATGGCCTCCGGCCTGTACATCCGGGATCTGGTCACCGGCGAGGGCGCCCGTGCCGGCCAGCAGGTGGGCGTGCGTTTCAACTACCAGGGATGGCTCCACGACGGAACGCCCGTGGACAAGGGCGTCTACCCGGCCAACCAGTTCGCCCCCGGAGCCTTCATCAGTCCGTTCGACGGGGAGGTGTACTACCTGGTCGGGAGCGGCCAGACCATCGCCGCATGGGACCTCGGCCTCGACGGGATGCGCGCCGGGGGAACGCGGCAGCTCGTGGTTCCCCCCCGGTTGGCGTTCGGCGGCCTGGGTTCCCCCGACGGGCGCGTACCCGGCAACGCGGTCCTGGTGTACGTCTTCGAACTGCTCGCGGTGGAGCCGTGAGGTGCCCGTCCCCTACCCGAGGCTGGAAGTCCGCGAAAGCGGGTGATCCTTCAACCCCCAGCTACGACTACAACTTGGGCAGCGTCACTCCCACCTGACCCTGGTACTTCCCCTTCCGGTCGGCGTACGCGACCTCGGGCATTTCGTCCCCCTGGAAAAAGATCAGCTGGGCCATCCCTTCGTCCCCGTAGATCCTTGCCGGAAGCGGGGTCGTGTTGGAGATCTCGAGCGTCAGGAAGCCTTCCCAGGTGGGTTCCAGCGGGGTCACGTTGACGATGATCCCGCAGCGCGCATAGGTGCTCTTGCCCACGCACAGCACAAGCACGTCCCGCGGGATGCGGAAGTACTCGACCGTGCGCGCAAGTGCGAAGGAGTTGGGCGGGATGATGCAGTCGCGGTCCACCACGTCCACGAAGGAGCGCTCGTCGAACGCCTTCGGGTCCACGACGAGGTTGTGGACGTTGGTGAAGACCTTGAATTCGGGGGCCACCCGGATGTCGTAGCCGAAGGACGAGAGTCCGTAGGAGATGCTTCCGTTCCTGACCTGGCCGCTCTCGAAGGGCTCGATCATTCCGTGTTCGAGGGCCATCTCGCGGATCCAGCGGTCGTTTTTGACGGGCATGAATTGTGGGGGGGGAGAGGGTGACCGGAATGGCCGGGGCCGGGGCCGCAGCGCCAAGGAGGGGTTGACAGTGACGGAGGAAGTATAGGGATGGTGGTTCGGGTTGACCACCTGGGCGCTCCTTCCACACTTCCGGGGATCTACCCGCCGGCTGCTACGGAATCAGGTTCCGCCTTCCCGTGTTCCTCACGATGAAGAGGCCGTCGCCCATGCTCGTCATGACCACAACGCCGCTCTCGAAGTACGGGTAGTTGCTCCAGGACGAGCCGAATGGCGAGATGCTGAACGAGGCGATCTCGACGGGGTGCGTACGATCGGTGATGTCCAGGATCCTCAGCCCGGCGCCGTAGTTCGACTGGTACATCAGGTTGCCGCGGATGTAGAGGTTGTGGTCGGTATCCGGGGTCTCGGCGATGTACTGTTCCGCAAGGATCGGGTCATCGAGGTCTTCCAGATCCCAAATCAGCGTTCGGGTCCCCTCCACCATCCCGCTTCCCTCGTCGCCTTCGTCGTTCATGTAGAAGAAGCCGTGGTCCTCGGTCAGCCAGCCCTGGTGCGCATAGGCGACGTTCGGGTATTTCGCCATCGCGATCGCGACCGGGTTGTCCTTGTCCGTCACGTCGGCGATGCTCAGCGCGTCCTCGTTGGAGCCGAGGCAGATCTGCCGGCCGCGGTAGTCCTCGTCCGGACCGTGGTAGGTGACGCACTGACCGTCGTGCGAGTACCCGGTTCCACTCCGGCCGGTGCGGGTGTCGAAGAAGCACCCGGCGAAGGCGGGCCGGGCGGGCTCGCCGAGATCGAGCATGTGGAGTCCGCCGCCGCAGGTCTCTCCGCCGCCGCTGGCTCCCACCACGTACGCGAATCCCTCGTCTTCGTTGATGACGATGTTGTGCGCGCTGGCGATGCCCTCATACAGGAAGTCGGGCTCGAATGTGACGGACTCGCCGCTCGCGTCGCGGAGCCGCCGCAGATCGAACACCTGGACGCCGTGTTGTTCCGCACCGTCGGCCACGATGTAGACGTGGTCGCGGTGGACCTTCATGTCCCGCCAGACGCTGCTCCGCGAACCGGGGGTCTTGGGCAGGTCGCCCAGCATGACCGGGTTGTAGGGGTCGGTCAGGTCCACGAAGGCGGTGCCGTCGCTTCGCCCCACAATGGCGATCTCGTGCTCGGTCCCGGGGTCCGTCCAGCCCCAGATATCGTTCACCATCGCACCCCGTCCGCGCCCCGAGTCCTGAGGACCGCGCCCCCCGCCCGGTTGTCGAAGCCGCCGGCCCCCACTACGGAGACATCCCCGGCGAGCGCCAGCGAACTGCCGAAGGACACGCAGTCGCCGAGGCCGCCCGGCCCGGATTTGACCACCCGCGTCCAGCCCCGCTGCCCGTCCCGCGCGAAGTGGTAGAGGCTTCCTGACCACTCGTCGGCGTTGGGTGCTCCGATCCACACATCGTCGCCGTCAAAGGCAATCGCCGAACCGAACCGGGAGTACCTCTGTCCGTCGAATGCCGCGAGCGTGCCCGCCTGGGCCCAGGCCCCCGTGTCGTCGTCGCGCTCGAAGACGATCAACTTCCCCACGTTGTCCGCCACGGGCGCTCCGACCAGCGCGAGCGATCCTTTCACGGCGAGAGCCGTTCCAAACAGGTTCCGCTCGCCCAGATCCTGCTCCGGTTCCAGCCGGCCCAAGGGTTCCAGGCCGCCGGTTGCCCGGTCCAGCTGGAAGGCGTGGACTTCGGCCACGAACACCTCGGGCGAGGGCGCGGTGCTCACCAGCAACGAGGCCCCGTCCAGGGCGATCCCGGTCCCGAAGCCATTGCCGCCTTCGTCCGGCTGGAACCGGCTGCGCCGGGACCAGGCGTCTCCCGCCCGGGTGAAGACGTAGACGGCCCCCGCTCCATCGTCCTCTCCCGGTGCCGACACGACTGCCACATCCCCGTGCAGAGCCGTCAGCGGTGGGGGCACCGATGAGAACGAGGTCGCCATCGGCGGCCAGTGCGCGGCCCGAAGCCGTCGGGTGGGGCGGTCAGCGGCGACAGTGTGAGCCGCGCGGTCTCGCTCCAACCCTGCGCACTGCGGCCGTACACGTACACCACGCCGGGCAACCGGACGTTCGCTGGCTCTCCTATCAGCACCTGTCCCTGGCTGATGACGACGCTGCCGCCGAATCCCTGGGCCGCGAGACCGGGTTGCGGGGCGAGCGCCGGTGCCGCGGCGAGGGCCAGGGCCGTGGCGGCGAGGGGGAGAAGAGCGTGAAGGGGGTGGCGATTTCACATGTCGGACCGGCCCTTTCGGGGTCTGGGAGATGACCCGGCACAATACGTAGCCCCAAGCGACAGCCGCAAACGGCACGGCTCGGGCCCGCGATCGGGGGATTCTCTTCGGTCGCTGGAGTGCGAGATGGCCATCGACCTTGAATTCCCCCGGGTTCGCCTGTATCTTACAGCCTTGTTTCAGGAGTTCGTGAAAACTTTCACAAGTTCGCTCCGACCGGGTCACCCGAACGGGGCCAGGCCGCTCTGAGCGGGCTCGCTGCGCCGGCAAGCGAATCCCGACTCCGGCGGCCCAACGTGGACGAGCGAGCGCGCGAGGGTGGGGAGCCACCACGGAGGACCTTCAGGCAGCATGGCGAAGTCCTACATCCCGCTCCTGATCATCCTGGGCGTCACGGTCGTGAACGCCATCGGGATGGCCGCGGCTTCGCACATTCTGAATCCTCGCCGCCCAACCCCCCAGAAGGCGATGCCCTACGAGTCGGGGATGATCCCTCTGGGCGACACACGGCAACGTTTCTCGATCAAGTTCTACATGGTGGCGATCAGCTTCATCGTCTTCGACCTCGAGACGATCTTCCTGATCCCCTGGGCCGTGCGGGTGCGCGAGCTCGGCTGGGGACCGTTCGTGGCGGTGTTCCTCTTCGTGGTCGTCCTGGCCGTGGGATTGGTCTACGAGTGGAAGAAAGGCGGCCTTGAATGGGACTAGAGAAACCGGGTATCATGGGCGCGGGATCGCCGGCCTTCCTCACCACGCGGCTCGACTTCGTCGTGAACTGGGCACGGCGCAACTCGCTCTGGCCCATGCCCTTCGGGACCGCCTGCTGCGCCATCGAGATGATGGCTTCGGCGGCGAGCAACTATGACCTGGCCCGCTTCGGGATGGAGCGCATGTCCTTCAGCCCGCGCCAGGCCGACGTGCTGATCTGTGCGGGCCGCGTGCCCTACAAGCTGGCGCCGGTGTTGCGCCGGATCTGGGATCAGATGATGCAGCCCAAGTGGTGCATCTCGATGGGGGCCTGTGCTTCGTCGGGAGGCGTCTTCGACGTGTACTCGATGGTGCAGGGGATCGACACGATCGTCCCGGTCGATGTGTACATCCCGGGGTGCCCGCCCCGTCCCGAGGGGCTGATCTACGGGCTTATGATGGTACAGGAGAAGATCCGCGGCGAGAGCCTGGCCAACCATGCCGCGCTCAGGGCCGAGGACCCGCTGGCGGCGGGGCGTCCGCGCGCCGGCGACGAAGAGGTCGCTGATCTGACCGGGCCCTTCGGTAATTCGACCGATCAGAACCGGGTGAGCGGCCTTGTCGAGACCGACGCCATCGGTCGTGCCGAGGATCGACTCCCCTGAAGACATGCCCGCACCCGGCCCGATGCCGAGAGGACCCTCGACGTGACACGTGACACGTCGTCCGGCAGCCCTCTGTCCGGCTTCGACCTCGTCGCGGCGGGGCCGGAGCTTTCCCGCGAGGGCCCGCAAACGGCTGCGGAGCCCCGGGAGGTTCGCCCGGGCAACCCCACGGTCACCGCGCTGCGGCAGCAGTTCCCGGACGCGGTCTTCCGCAACCTGATCTGTGCCGGCGACGAGGACGTCGTCTACGTCGCCCCCGAGCGGATCACGGAGATCCTCGGGTGGCTTCACGACGACGCGGACCAGCAGTACGACCACCTGGCCGATGTCACGGCGGTGGACTACGGTGGCGGGAAGCCCCTGGAAGTCGTCTACCAGCTGTGGTCGATCCCGCACCGCGCCGCGCTTCGGGTCAAGTGCGAACTTCCGCTCGACGCACTGGAGATCGAGACGGTCACGGGTATCTGGGTCGGCGCAAACTGGCTGGAGCGCGAAGTCTACGACCTCTTCGGAATCCACTTCCGGGGACACCCCGACCTGCGCCGCATCCTGATGCCCCAGAACTACGCCGAGGGGCACCCCCTGCGGAAGGACTTCCCGCTGCGTGGCCGGTTCTCGCGAGCCGAGCAGACGCGCCGGGCCCTGACGCAGAATCCGGAGGACTACTACGTCCCGGGCGAGATCGCCGAGCGCGTTCCCCAGACGGTCGAAGCGGACGGCGGTGATGCGACCGGGGCGGAAGGAGAGGGCGATGTCCTCTAGAACAGTCGAGTACGGCGTAGGCCGCAACCCGGAGATGGGACCGGGAGGCACCCTTGTGACCAGCCCCACCGTGCCCTTCGACGCCCCCGAGCCCGAACTCGGCTCCGAGACGATGCTGGTCAACATCGGGCCCCAGCACCCCGCTACGCACGGCGTTCTCCGGCTCGTGGTCGAGCTGGATGGCGAGACCGTGGTGAGCGTGGTGCCGCGGCTGGGCTACCTCCACTCCTCCTTCGAGAAGCTCGGCGAGTACCGCACCTGGAACCAGATCGTGCCGCTCACCGACCGCATGGACTACCTGGCGCCGCTGATCTACAACTGCGCATATGTCATGGCGGTCGAAAAGCTGATGGGCATCGAGGTGACCGACCGCTGCCGGGTCACGCGCGTCATCTGCATGGAGATGGACCGCGTCTTCTCCCACCTCCTGTGGCTCGGAACCTGGTCGATCGACTTGGGCGCCTTCACACCGTTCCTCTACGCCTTCCAGCAGCGCGAAAAGGTCTACAAGCTGCACGAGGCGCTCACGGGGGCGCGGATCACGACATCGGCCACCCGCATCGGCGGGATGATGGCCGACCTGCCCGAGGGGTGGGCGCGCGGTGTCCGCGAGTTCGCGAACAACCTCCCTGCCACCCTCGACGAGATCGACGGCCTCCTGACGTGCAACGCCATCCACGTCGGCCGCACCCAGGGGATCGGCGCCATTTCGGCGGATGAAGCGGTCAACCACGGGCTCACCGGAGCCAACCTGCGCGCCAGCGGAGTCCCCTACGACGTGCGCAAGGACAGGCCGTACTACGACTACGAGAGCTACGACTTCGAGGTCCCGATCGGCTGCCACGGCGACTGCTACGACCGCTACCTGGTGCGGATGGACGAGATGCGGCAGAGCATCCGCATCCTTCACCAGGCCCTGGACCGGCTTCCGGACGGGCCCATGGACGTGGACGATCCCCGGATCAGCCTGCCCTCCAAGACCGACTGCATGTCCGACATGGAGTCGATGATCCACCACTTCAAGCTCATCACCGAGGGGATTCCGGCGCCTGCGGAGGACTGCTGGTTCTCGGTGGAAGGCTCCAAGGGCGAGTTGGGCATGTACGTCGTGGGCGACGGCGGGCCGAAGCCGGTGCGCTGGCGCATCCGTCCTCCGTCGTTCGTGAACCTGTCGGCGATCCCCAGGCTGGCCGAAGGACACCTCCTGGCCGATCTGATCGTGATCAATGCGAGCCTGGACATCGTCCTGGGGGAGATCGACCGTTGACCGAGATCCAGTTCCGCAACCCCGGCTGGGCCGGCAACACGGGGGAGTTCGATCTCACCGAAGCCGACGTGCGCGGGACCGAATACGTCGGCGAATCCCCGCTCGACGGGGGACATCCGTCGGTTTCGGCGAGCCTGCCGTACATGCTCGTGGAGAAGAACCCGGACGCACCGCTCTTCGAGGGACCGTACCAGGAGCGCTTCGAGAAGATCAGAAGCCGATATCCGACGGCCCGTGCGGCTTTGCTGCCCGCGCTCAACCTGGCCCAGGAGCTCCGCGGCCACATCTCCCCGGCGACGATGGACGAGGTTGCCGAACTGCTCGGGCTGAGCAGCGCCTACGTGCGGGGTGTCGCCACCTTCTACACGATGTACAACAAGCGTCCGGTCGGGCGTTTTCTCATACAGGTCTGCACCAACATCTCCTGCAATCTCTGCGGTGCCGACGAAGTCCTCGCGGCCTTCCTCGAACACACGGGAACGGAACTCGGAGAGACATCGAGCGACGGAGACTTCACGGTCATCGAGGCCGAGTGCCTCGCGGCTTGCGGATTTCCGACCTGCGTCCAGATCAACTCGCGCTACTTCGAGGACGTGTCGGCCGCCGATGTGCCGGCCGTGCTCGAGCGTCTGAAGAGCGAATTGTAAGGAATAGACCTTGGCCTACCCCTACCGACACGAGAAGGAAACCCGGGTTCTGAGCGAATGCTTCGGGGATCCCTCGGCCCGTACGGTGGCCGGGTGGAAGCGTGTCGGCGGATATCAGGGGATTGCCCGGGCGCTGGAGATCGGGCGGGAAGCGACGATCGACGACGTAAAGGCGTCCGGGCTGCGCGGAAGGGGCGGGGCGGGATTTCCGACGGGACTCAAGTGGTCCTTCATGCCGAAGAATTCGGGCCGCCCCCACTACCTGCTCTGCAACGCCGACGAGTCGGAGCCCGGCACCTTCAAGGACCGGGAGATCATGCGGTGGACGCCGCATCAGCTCCTCGAGGGCTGTCTGGTCGGCTCGTACGCCATCGGTGCCTCGCACTGCTACATCTACCTGCGCGGCGAGTTCTTCGAGACGACGCAGGTGATGGCGCGGGCGCTCGAGGAAGCGTACGCGGAGGGACTCGTGGGCAAGGATATCCTGGGCTCGGGCGTGGACATCGACATCACCCTGCACGTCGGCGCGGGCGCCTACATCTGCGGTGAAGAGACGGGCCTCATGAACTCGCTCGAAGGGCGCCGGGGAGAGCCCCGTATCAAGCCGCCCTTCCCGGCGGCGGTTGGCGCCTTCGGGATGCCCTCGACCATCAACAACGTGGAGACCCTGTGCGCGACCGCCCATATCGCCCGCCACGGCGGTGAGTGGTACCGCCAGTGGGGGACGGACAAGAGCCCGGGCACTAAGCTGTTCTGCGTCTCCGGCCATGTGAACAAGCCGGGCAACTACGAATTCCCCCTGGGCTTTCCGATGATGGAGCTCATCGAGGACGTCTGCGGCGGCATGCGGGACGGCAGGGCTCTCAAGGCGGTCATCCCCGGCGGCAGTTCCGTGCCGATCATGAGCGCCGACGACTGCAGGGCGTGCACGCTCTGCTACGAGGGGGTCGAGGCCGCCGGCTCGATGCTCGGTTGCGCTTCGGTGATCGTCATGGACGAGACCGCCGACATCGTCAAGCAGGTCCGTCGCATGGCACACTTCTACGCGCACGAGTCGTGTGGCCAGTGCACGCCCTGCCGGGAAGGCACCGCCTGGGCCACCAGGATCCTGCGGCGCATCGAGGACGGCCGGGGCACGGAGGACGACCTGGATACCCTCGTGCAGATTTCCGAGCAGATGACCGGGACGACGATCTGCGTCCTGTCGGATTCGTTGGCCATGCCCATCATCTCGTCGATCGAGAAGTTCCGCGAAGACTACCTGGCGCTCATCCGCCGCGGCGAGCGGGTCGGAGCAGCCTGATGCGTCGCGTTTGCCTGCCCCAGCAGTCCCCGCTGCACCCGAGCGGCGGCCGCCTGAAGCAGCCGAGGAAACCCCATGCCGGATAACGGTCGAAATGCCGATACGGTCACCCTGACGATCGACGGCCGCGAGGTCACGGTCGCCAGGGGGACATCGCTGCTGGACGCGGCCGAGACGCAGGGGACGAAGGTGCCGCACTACTGCTATCACCCCGGCCTCTCCGCTCCCGCGCAGTGCAGAATCTGCCTGGTCGAGGTCGAGGGGGCGCCCAAGCTGCAGCCATCGTGCGTGACGATGGCGCAGGATGGCCAGGTGGTCCACACGGACAGCCCCGCCGCCAAGCGGATGCGCCAGGGGGTCCTCGAGTTCTACCTGGTGAACCACCCTCTGGACTGCCCCATCTGCGACATGTCCGGGGAGTGCAAGCTCCAGGACTACGTCTTTGACGAGGGCAGGGAACACGGCCGTGGCCGCGAGCCGAAGCGTGTCTTCGGGCGCGACGACTTCGGCGGGGACGTGCTCTACTACGGTGACCGCTGCGTGATGTGCACGCGCTGCGTCCGCTTCATGGACGAGGTCGCGCGGGATTCCCGGCTCACGGTGGTGGAACGGGGCAGCCGCGCCGTGATCGACACCTTTTTCGACAGCGGTCTGGAGGGGGCCTCCTTCGCCGGCAACGTGGTCGACATCTGTCCGGTCGGCGCCCTCGTATCGAAGGATTTTCTGCACAAGGCCCGTGCGTGGGATCTGGATCACACGCCCTCCGTCTGTACCAGCTGCTCGCAGGGCTGCAACGTCGAGCTGCACACCCGCGACAACCTCGTGCAGCGCCTCAAGCCTCGCGAGAACCAGGAGGTCAACGGCCACTGGATGTGCGACTACGGCCGGGCCAACTACGAGTGGATGAACCGGCCGGGGCGCCTGGAGTCTCCCATGGCGGGGCGCGGTGCGGATCGGCGTGCCGTGGACTGGAAGTCAGCCCTGGAGCACCTGTTCGCCCGGCTGCAGAGCGGTGGCGGTGACGTGATGGTGGTGGGGGCGGCAGAGACCTCCAACGAGGGGCTGGTGGCCCTTTGTTCGGTGGGCGACGCGGCGGGGACCGTATCGGCACGGGTCTTCCGGTCCCCTCGGGCCGAGGACGAGGAACCGTTGCCGGGCTACCCTCTGCTGGTACGCCGCCGCGACCTGGCTCCGAACGTTGACGGCGCAGGCCTGCTCGGCTTTGAGCGCACCGGGGACGACGACGGCGGGGGCGGGCTCGAAGAAGTGTCAGGCCACGACGGGATCGTGCTGGTCCTCGGTGACGAGCTGGGTGACCAGGATGAGGACTTCGGAGCCTCGGCCAGCCTGTTCGTGTACCTGGGCAGCTTCGATTCACCCGCCGCCCGCAACGCGGACTACGTCCTTCCCGTGACGACCTTCGCGGAGGAAGAGGGATCGTTCGTGAATGCGCAGGGAAGGGTGCAGCGCTTCTGGCCCGGACTCCGCCCCCCCGGTTTGGCGCGGCCGGCGTGGCTGGTTCTGGGTGCCCTTGCGGCGGCTCTCCAGGGTGATAGGACGCCCGCCAGCGCCGCCGAGGTGTTCGCCGGGCTCGCCGCCGGGAGCGAGGCGTTCGCGGGGCTCACCTACGAGGCGATCGGGGAGTCGGGAGTCCCGTTGGAGGCCGTTCATGGGTGAGATGAACGAACTCACGACCACCTGGTTCGTGGTCATCGGCGCCGTGAAGGTGCTCGCCGTCTTCTCGGTCGTCTTGGGAGCGGTAGCGTACATGACGCTGGCCGAGCGCCGCGTCTCCGCCTTCATCCAGGACCGCCTGGGCCCCAACCGGGTCGGCCCCTTCGGACTGCTGCAGCCGATCGCGGACGGCTTGAAGAACATCATCAAGGAAGAGACCATGCCGGGAACGGCGGCGAAGTTCTACTTCGTCCTCGGTCCCGCTCTGGCGATCATGCCGGCGGTGATCACCTTCGCCGTCATCCCCGTCGCGGCGCCCCTGCCCACACCGGTCGGGACGGTGGACATGATCGTTGCGGACGTCCCGATCGGGATCCTCTACATCCTCGCGCTCTCGTCGTTGGCTGTGTACGGGATCGTGCTGTCCGGATGGGCATCCAACAACAAGTACGCCTTCCTGGGTGGACTTCGTGCGGCCGCCCAGATGATCTCCTACGAGGTGGCCCTCGGGCTGAGCGTCATCGCGGTGCTCCTGCTCGCCGGAAACGTGACTCTTACGGAGATGGTGTGGCAGCAGCAGCAGCTGGGCCTGTGGTTCGTCTTCCCGCTGTCGCTGGCCTTCATCTTCTTCCTGATCTCCGCGCTGGCCGAAACGAACAGGCTCCCCTTCGACATGCCCGAAGCCGAGTCGGAGCTCATCACGGGGTATCACACGGAATACTCCGCCATGAAGTTCTCGATGTTCTTCATCGCCGAGTACTCCCACGTTCTTACCGCGTCGGCGCTGATGGCGACGCTCTTCTTCGGCGGCTGGGACATTCCGATCTGGACCGGCGACGACATGTTCCGCCACGGGGACGGCTGGATTCGCGGCTTCGACGATGCCGGGGCGCCCATCCCGGCGACTCCCCACGTGCTCATCACCCTGCTCACGCTGGGCGCCTTCGTGTCCAAGACCGCCTTCTTCGTCCTCCTCTACATATGGATACGCTGGACGCTGCCCCGCTTCCGCTACGACCAGGTCATGCACCTGGGGTGGAAGGTGCTGCTGCCGGCGTCGCTCGGATACATCATGCTGATCGCGGGGAGCATGCTCGTTCTCGACCAGCTGGGAATACCATTCGGCTTCCTGTACGGGGCCGTGCTCACCGGAGTGAGCGGGGTCACCACCCTTGCGTTCCTCTTCTTCGTCGACCGTGACCGGGTCATCTCCGGGGCCCACAGGAAGCGGGACGTGGCCCGTCGGCGTGTCGGGACCGCAACCGGTGTCGACGGCCGGGCCGTCTCGAACCGAACGGGAGCACGATAGCTATGGCGATAACAGTCAAGGTGATAAGACGACCCGAGGCGGGCCGCACATCGTACATGCGTGCCACCCTGAAGGGGATGAGCCTGACCTTCAAGCACCTCGTGCGCCCCTCCCATGTCACCCTGGAGTACCCCGAGGAGCAGCCCGACCTGAGTCCCCGCTGGCGCGGCACCCACCGCATGGAGGTCCACGCGGACGGTCGCCCCAAGTGCGTGGCCTGCGGGCTCTGTCCCACCGTGTGTCCCGCGAACTGCATCCGCCTGGTGGGTGGTGAAGACGACCAGGGGAACCGATACCCGATCGTGTACGAAATCGACGAGTTCCGGTGCATCTTCTGCGGCATGTGTCAGGAGGTCTGTCCCGTCGAAGCCATTCACGTCGGCCAGCACTTCGAGAACGCCGAGTACACGCGCGACCGCTTCGTATACGATCTGGATCGTCTCATGGAGCAGGACCATCCGAGCACGCTCCTCTGGGACCCCTCGGATCCGCGCTCCGAATGACCGAAATCCTCTTCGTCCTGTTTGCGGTCGTCGCGGTCGGCGGCGCAATCGGCGTCGTGACCGGCCGCGGTCCGGTGGCCAGCCTCCTCTTCATGGTGGTGACCCTGGCCAGCGTCGCCGGGATCTACGTGCTCTTCGAGGCGCACTTCCTGGCGGCGATTCAGGTGCTGGTCTACGCCGGCGCGATCATGGTGCTATTCCTCTTCGTCATCATGCTTCTCAACCTGGGGCACGACTACCGCGCCGACGTCAAGTACGGATTGTGGTACCTGCTGTCGCTTGTGGTCGTGGGCCTCACGGCGGGTGTGCTGCTCAAGGGCTTCATGGGAGCGGGAGAGACGGGCGTCCGGGGTGATGGGGCCGCCGTCGCTGCCGCAATCGATGCGGCCGTGGCGGAGAAGGGCGCCGTCGGAGTCATCGCGGACCCTCTGTTCACCGACTATGTGGTCGCCTTCGAGCTGACGGGACTGCTCCTGCTCGTCGCGATCGTGGCCGCGGTCGTCCTCGCCAAGCCCCGCACATGACGGAGGTCGAATGCTGACTCAGGCCCTCCTGTTGAGCGCGGCGCTCTTCGTGATCGGTACCCTTGGGGTGATGGTCCGGAAGAACGCGATCATCATCTTTCTCTGCATCGAGCTGCAGCTCAACGCAGTCAACCTGGCCTTCGTGGCCCTGTCCCGGTACACGGGGATCGAGGGCCAGATCTTCGTCTTCTTCGTGATGACCGTGGCAGCGGCCGAGGCGGCAGTCGGACTCGCGATCATCATTTCGATCTTCCGGCACTATGAGACGGTCAACGTGGACAAGTTCAACTTCCTGAAGTGGTGACTCACGTGGGGACCGTCGAATCCGCCGTGACCGCCCTCGCCGGCGTCCTGCCGGCTCCGGCCCAGGCCGCCGAGCATTGGGAGCCGGTGCTTCCCGGGCTGATCGTCCTCCTGCCGCTGCTGGGCTTTGTGCTCAACGGCATTCTCGCGCTCCGGGCAGCCGGGCGTTCGTCCGCGGCGGTGCGTGCCGGCCGGGAGTGGAGTCCCTTCGCGGGCTCGTCCCGTCCCCGCACGCACACCCTCCCGACCCTGCTCGGGCCGGGGGTGATGCTGCTCGCCTTCATCCTGGCGTTGGTGAACTTCGCGGGAATGCCCGCAGATCTGCACGACCCCGTGATCCGCACATACTGGAGCTGGATCGCGACCGATACGCTCAGCGTGGACGCCGCCCTTCAACTCGACCAGCTCTCGATGGTGATGATGCTGGTTGTCACCGGTGTCGGCTTCCTCATCCACGTGTTCAGCGTGGGCTACATGAAGGACGACCAGGGCTACCCCCGTTACTTCGCCTACCTGAACCTCTTCGTCTTCTTCATGCTCGTGCTGGTCATGGGCTCCGGCTACGCGACGATGTTCGTGGGCTGGGAGGGCGTCGGACTCTGCAGCTATCTGCTGATCGGCTACTGGTTCAGCGACCGCGACAAGTCGGACGCGGGCAAGAAGGCATTCATCGTCAACCGGATCGGCGATGTCGGGTTCCTGCTGGCGATGTTCCTGCTCTACAACAACTTCGGGACGCTGGACTTCGGCCCGATCTTCGCCGGCGCGGAGGGACAGCTGGCCGCAGGCGGCGCCACGGTCACGGCTGTCACCCTCCTGCTGATGCTCGGCGCGGCCGGAAAGAGCGCTCAGGTGCCGCTTCACGTCTGGCTTCCCGACGCGATGGCCGGCCCCACACCCGTGTCGGCCCTCATCCACGCGGCGACGATGGTCACCGCCGGCGTGTACATGGTGGCGCGGTCGTCCGTGCTGTACGCCCTCGCGCCCACCAGCCAGGCGGTTGTCGCGGGGATCGGAGTGCTCACCGCGCTCGTCGCCGCGACCATCGCCATGCAGCAGTACGACATCAAGAAGGTGCTCGCCTACTCGACCGTCTCACAGCTCGGCTTCATGTTCCTGGCCGCCGGGGTGGGGGCCTTCACGGCGGCGGTCTTCCACCTGGTCACGCACGCGTTCTTCAAGGCTCTTCTCTTCCTCGGGGCCGGAGCGGTCATCCACTCCATGCACCACGCGGCGCACCACGCGGATGGCCACCTCGACGAGCAGGACATGCGCAACATGGGCGGGCTGCGCAAATACATGCCCGTCACATGTGTCGTCATGTGGATCGCCACCCTGGCGATCGCCGGGATCTGGCCCTTCGCGGGCTTCTTCTCGAAGGACGAAATCATCTGGTACACGGCGGCCTGGGCGGGGGCCGAGTCGAACCCCTTCGGGACGCTGTACACGGTTTACTGGGTGGTGGCGCTGGCGACGGCGCTCATGACCGCGTTCTACATGACCCGCCTGATGGTCATGACCTTCCACGGCTCCAACCGGACCGGCGAGGCGCGCAGGTCACACATCCAGGAGGCGCCGCGGGTGATGACCGTTCCACTGATCGTGCTGGCGCTGCTCTCGGTGTTCGGGGGCTGGATCAACGTACCGGACGCGCTCCGGGAGTCGTTCGCCGGGCTGTTCGGCGTGCTGCCGATGAGCGAATGGCTCCACCACTGGCTGGAACCGGTCACCCACGCGGCCGCGCAGATCCAGGTTGCCGGCTTTGGGGAAGCCGCACACGCCGCCCCGACCGGGGGAGGGGAGGTCGCCTGGGCTCTGATCTCGACGCTTGCCGCCGCCGTCACGGTGGCCGCGGCCTTCAGGGTCGTGGGCGCCAACAAGTACGTTCCCGCCGCGCAGGATCCCGGTCCGACCGGCGGACTGCGACGCGCCGTCTACGACAAGTGGTACTTCGACGAGGTGTACGACAGCCTCGTGGTGCGGCCGCTGCTCGCCGTGTCGAGGTGGTGCTGGAAGGTGATCGACACGGTGATCATCGATGGCTTCGTGAACTTCACGGGTAACTTCGCACGCCTGTCCGGCTGGACGATGAGTCTCTTCCAGACCGGCCAGGTGAACATGTACGCGTTCGTGCTGACCCTGGGCGTGCTGTTCGTCCTGGGCGCCGCGGTCCTCCTGCAATGACACCATGACGGACTTTCTGGCATCGCTCCTCTACGAGGACTGGGTCCTCCACGCGCTGATCTGGCTGCCGGCCGTGGGCCTGACGCACGTCCTCGCGTCCTCGGCGGACCGGGCCCGGCACCTCGCGTTCGGGTGGTCCGCTCTGGTCTTCGTCCTCAGCCTGGGGCTGTGGTGGAGCTTCGATCCTGGCGACGGGGGCTTCGCTCTCGAGTCCTCGACCCCGTGGATCGAGGCCTGGGGGGTGTCGTACGCCCTCGGAATCGACGGGATCTCCATCTTCATGGTCCTGCTGTCGACGTTCACCAGCGCGATCGCCATCCTGGGTTCGTTCGAATACATCAAGACCCGGCGGAAGGCGTTCTACGCCCTCATGCTGCTCCTGCAGATGGGTGTGGTCGGGGTCTTCCTGGCCACCGACATCTTCCTCTTCTACGTCTTCTTCGAGCTCACGCTGGTCCCGATGTACTTCATTGTGGGCATCTGGGGCGGTGAACGGAGGATCTACGCGGCCGTGAAGTTCTTCCTCTACACGGCCGTGGGCTCCCTCCTCATGCTGGTCGCGATCCTCTACATCTACTTCAGCAGCGGTGTCGGCTCATTCGGCTACGAGGCCTTTCTGAACGCGGAGCTGACGCTGCGCGAACAGATATGGCTCTTCGCGGCGTTTGCGCTCGCGTTCGGGATCAAGGTGCCCGTGTTCCCCCTTCACACCTGGCTCCCCGACGCCCACGTGGAGGCGCCCACGCCCGGCTCGGTCGTCCTGGCCGCGGTGCTGCTCAAGATGGGCACGTACGGCTTCATGCGATTCCTGCTGCCGTTCTTCCCCGGCGCGGCCCAGCACCCGGCCGTCGTCACGGTCATGCTGGTTCTGGGCGTGGTGGGGATCATCTACGCGGCGTGGGTCGCCGCGGTGCAGCCGGATGCGAAGAAGCTTGTCGCCTACACGTCGGTGGCGCACATGGGGTTCGTGGTGATCGGCATCTTCGCGCTGACCCTGAACGGCCTTCAGGGCGGCATGGTGGTCATGATCAGCCACGGCATCTCGACCGGCGCGCTGTTCCTCCTCCTGGGCATGATGTACGAACGGCGCCACACGCGGCTCATCGAGGACTTCGGGGGTATCGGCCGCGTGGCTCCGTACTTCGCGACCGCCTTCGTGATCACCGCACTTGCTTCGATCGGGCTCCCCGGGACGAGTGGCTTCGTCGGCGAGTTCCTGGCCCTGCTGGGAACCTTCGAAACCCATGCGGTGACGGCGATCGTGGCGGCCACGGGGGTGGTCTTCGCGGCCTACTACATGCTGCCCATGGTGCAGCGGGTCCTCTTCAACAAGCTGGACAAGCCCGAGAACAGGACGTTTCCCGACCTCTCCCGGCGCGAGATGGTGATCATGGGTCCGCTGGTCGCGCTGATGATCTGGATCGGCGTCCACCCCGCACCCTTCCTCGAGCGCATGGAACCGAGCGTCCAGGTGGTGCTGGAACGGGTGGAAGGCGCACGCCTGGATCTTGGCGCGGCCCCGCCGGACGCAGACGCGGAGCAGCGTGCGGGCAGCGCCCCGGCCTCCGTACTCACGCTCGACCGGGCCATCGATGGTCCGGTTGCATCACTCGCCGGCACTCCGGCCCGGGAGGACTGAGCCGATGGTCCTCGACTACACCTCCAGCTTTCACTACGTGCTGGCCCTCCTCCCCGAGTTGGTCCTCTCGGCCTGGGGAATGGGGGTTCTCATTGTGGGCGTGTCCCGGAAACAGGAGAGCGGGGGCGGCCAGGAGCTTGGTTGGCTGGCGGTGGCCGGACTTGCCATCGCGGCCGTTGCCAACGGGTGGCTCTATTCGGGCGTGAGTGAAGCAGGGGCCACCGCGATGATCGCAGTGGACCGGTTCCGGCTGTTCGCCAATTGGATCTTCATCATCGGGGCGGCCCTCTCGATCGTCATTTCCCTGCCCTACGTCGCGAAGCAGAAGCTCCAGGCCGGGGAGTACTACTCTCTCATCCTCTTCGCGACCGTGGGGATGATGTTCATGGCGTCGGCCCGGGATCTGATGGTGATCTTCCTGGGCCTCGAACTCATGTCCATAGGGGTGTACGCGCTGGCAGGCTTCAACCGGCGCGATCGCCGGTCGGCCGAGGCGGGCCTCAAGTACTTCCTTTTGGGCGCCTTCGCCAGCGGGTTCCTTCTCTTCGGCATCGCGCTCATGTACGGCGCCGCGGGCAGCTCGAACATACACGCCATCGCCGTGGCGGTTCAGGACGGTACGGTGGCCATGGAACTGATGACGCCGGGGGTGGCGCTCCTGGCCATCGGCTTCGCCTTCAAGGTCTCGGCCGTGCCCTTCCACATGTGGACCCCGGATGTCTACGAAGGCGCTCCCACGCCCGTCACGGCGTTCATGGCGACATCGGTGAAGACCGCCGCCTTCGTCGCCTTCCTGCGAGTCTTTCTGGTCGGGCTGGACGGCCTCTACGCCCAGTGGTGGAGCATCCTGTGGTGGATCGCGGCCATCACCATGGTTGCAGGCAACGTCGTGGCGCTGGTCCAGTCGAGTGTCAAGCGCATGCTCGCCTACTCGTCGATCGCGCACGGCGGCTACCTTCTCGTCGCCCTGGTGGCGGCCAATGACACGGCGGCGGCCGGACTGCTCTTCTACCTCCTCGTCTACACGGTCATGACCATCGGCACGTTCGGCGTCGTGATCACCGTCGGCAACCAGACCGAGAGCCACTCCCGGATCGAAGACTACGCCGGTTTCGGGTGGCGGAAGCCGGTGCTGGGTGTCTTCATGACCGTGTTCCTGCTGTCTCTGGCAGGATTCCCCGGCACGGCGGGCTTCATCGCCAAGTACCATCTCCTCCTGGGAGCTGCTGAATCCAGGTTGTGGGTGCTCTCGGTGATCCTCGTCCTGACCACGGTGGTCTCCTATTGGTACTACCTCCGTGTGGCGTGGTACATGTGGATGAAGGAAGCCCCCGAGACCACGGGGGCGGACGAACGGATCATGACCCCCTTCGCCACCCGGGTCGTGCTCGTCGCGAGTGTCGCGCTGATCCTCCTAGTCGGTGTCTTCCCGGGCGCGGCCCTGGATCTGGCCGCCGGCTCGATCGACGGCCTCAGGCACCTCGTTGCGGGTGCCGCGGCCGCGGCTGGCCCCTGACGGCCGGGGCAGGACCGCTTCCCGATGCACCTCAGGGAGCACATCTTCCGCCAGTACGACATCCGGGGAGTCGTCGGTTCCGACCTTGATGCTTCGGTGGCCGAAGCCGTGGGGGAAGCGTACGCGTCGGAGTTGAGGAGTCGTACCTCCACGGCCTCTCCGCGGGTGGTGGTTGGGGCGGACAACCGCCCTTCGTCGCCGTCCCTCCGGGCCGGGCTCGTCCGGGGACTGCGATCGGCCGGGTGTGATGTCGTGCAGCTCGGTACGGTTCCCACACCCGTGACGTACTTCAGCGAATACCACTTCGGGGCCGACGGCTCGATCCAGGTAACGGGCTCCCACAACCCGCCCGAGTACAACGGCATCAAGATGACGATGGGGAAGGGGTCCGTTCACGGGGACGCCATCCAGGGGCTGCTGGGCCGCATCCGCAACCGGGATCTGACCGAGGGTGACGGGAGCCTGGAGACGGTGGACCCGCTGCCGTCATATGCGGCCGACGTGGCGGGGCGCTTCCGGCTGGCGCGGCCGCTCAAGGTGGTCGTGGACTGTGGCAACGGGACCGGATCGGTCGTCGCCGTAGAGCTTCTGCGCGCCGTGGGCCTCGATGTGATCCCCCTCTACTGCGAATCGGACGGTACCTTCCCCAACCATCATCCGGACCCGACGGTGGACGAGTACGTGCAGGACATGATCGCCGCCGTGCGGAGTCACGGGGCCGATCTGGGGATCGGCTTCGACGGAGACGCGGACCGAATCGGCGTGGTGGACGATCGGGGCGACATCGTGCGGGGTGACATCCTCCTCCTCCTCTTCGGACTCGATGTCCTCCGGCGGCAGGGACCGGGCCAGACGCTCGTCTTCGATGTGAAGTGTTCGCAGATCCTCCCCGAGGAGTTCGAGAGGGCGGGCGGGCTCCCGGTCATGTGGAAGACCGGTCACTCCCTCATCAAGGAGAAGATGAAGGAGATGGGCGCGCCTATTGCAGGGGAGCTGTCGGGGCACATCTGCTTCGCGGATGACTACTACGGCTTCGACGACGCGCTGTACGCGGCTTGCCGTCTGGCGGAGCTGGTCGCCGCTTCGGACCGCCCGCTCTCGGAGCTGTCGGGCGCCTTGCCCGGCTATGTGTCCACCCCCGAACTCCGGATCGATATCCCCGAGGAGGTCAAGTTCGGGTTGGTGGAGCGTGCCCTGGCCCACTTCAGCGCTCGCCATGCCGTAATCGCGGTCGACGGCGTGCGCGTCCTCTTCGGAGACGGATGGGGGCTCATCCGCGCTTCGAACACTCAGCCGGTGGTTGTGGCCAGGTACGAGGCGAAGACCCGTGACCGGCTGCACGAGATCCAGGCGACGATGGAGGCGTGGCTGCGCGACCAGGGGGTGAGCGTCTAGCAGCTCGCGGTTTCTCCGCGCCGTTTTCTGCGAGAGCCCCGTTCCCGAAAAATTGTCCCATCCAGCTATACGTGTGCCCTTCCGGCGGCCCCATCTTGTTCCACGCTGACCCGTTCCGGCTGAACTGCCTGCTACAGACAAACGGGCGCAGCCCGATCCAGGCCCCAGTGACCCGCGAACGGAAGGAGCCGCCTCGATGGCGACCGCCGAGACGAGACAGAGACGCCAGAAACAAGGAATCAATTCGCCGGCCCGATCCGGGCCCGAACGTTGCAAACTCCCTGGCCGGTTCATCTGTCTGCTCATGCTCTCCGCCGTGCCGACCTGCGACACGGCGGGGGACCCGCCCGCGCCGGCGGCTCCTTCCGGGACCCCTACAGCCTCACCCGATACCGAGTTGGTCGACATGGCCGCATTCTCGGAATCCTTCGAGGTGGTGCGAAGCCTGATCCTTGAAGAGACTGATCAGGCCATGACCGTGCGACCCCTGGTGACAAACGACGGCCACGGCCAGTTGCTCGTGTCCGAGCCCATGGAGGGCCAGGTCAATATCTTCGGCTTCGATGGGGAGCTCCGGGCCGTATTGGGCCGCAGAGGCGAGGGGCCCGGGGAATTCGCGTTTCCGTTGATCGCCCACCCGACCTCGGACGGCGGCGTCGTGGTTGGCGACGTTGAGCTGTCACGGCTCACGTTTTTTCCACCGAAAGGCGATCCGGAGGTTGTCGCTACGCCGGTGGAGGCGATCCAGAGCGCACAGGACCTTGGCGACGGCAGGTACCTGCTGGCGGGAACGATTAGCGGCGAAGAGCAAGCTCGCTTCTTCCACATCTGGGACCGCGCGGCGGATAGACTGGAGCGATCCTTTCTGCCGATGGGGGTACCGGAGGAATCGCGTGCCTACGCTTCCTCGTTTCAGGGGGCCTCGGCCACCTTGGAGCACGACACCATCTGGGCTGTCTGGGCCCTATCCGACACGCTCTACAAGTTCGACACGCAGGGTGAGTTGTTGGACCGGTTACCGTTGCCGCTGGCGAGACCTATGGGCGAGTTGCCCAGGGTTGGCGGCGTGGTTTCCGATCCCGAGGCCAGACAATCCCTGTTCGACAGGATGACGGAGGTGTTCGGTGTGTACATTCTGCGCAGTGGTGACCTGGTCGTGCAGTCCCTGCAGTCACGGGAGTTCGACGCTGTCTGGGATCTTCTGATCATCGACCGACAGGGGCGTCTCATCTGGAGCGCCGCCAACATGCCCAGGCTGTTTGCGCTGGAAGAAGACCTCTTCTACTTCGACGATCCCGCGTCGGTGCTGCCCAATCGCTGGTTGGTCGCACGCCGGAAGGGCCAGGAGTAGAGAATGGAGCGTCCACGCGAGGCAGCAGGCTCTCTCGGCGGCTGTTCAGGGCTGTACGGCAGGCTGCCAGTGACCGTGGCGATGCTCCTCTGCGCATGCGCGGTCCCGGGTCAACCTGGCGGTGAGGCCCCGGCAGTGGGCGACCCTGTCCCGGCTGTTGCACTGTCGGGAGACCGCCCGGCCCTGGTTTGGGTGTTCGACGCCAGGGAGTGTCTCGGTTGCAACCTGGGCGATCCAGCCCGGACGGTGAGGGCTCTGCAGCGCAGTCTGGGCGACCGCGTCGAGTTTCTGGTCGTGGCGGTCGGCGAGCGGGGCGACCAGGATCGAGACCTGGTCGTCGGATTTCTGGCCTCCCAGCGGATCTCGGCCAGGGTCGTGGTTCTATCGCGGGCCGACTATGCCCTCGCCTTCGGCCGCGCGCGGCTGGCCGTCTTTCATATCACCAACCGGGAGTCGGTGATCGTGGCCAAGGTGGATTCCGATGCGGCGGACGCCTGGCGTTCGCCATCGGATTCGTTGGACTTGGCCACCTACCTGCAAGCGCTCGCGGAACGGGGGGCCAGCGCGGGCCAGGGGATGCGGGAACGATCGGTCCTCCAACAACAATTCAATGAAGGAGTGAGGAACAATGCAGGAACAGAATAGCAGTGACAGCAGGATTCGCAGGACAGTGCGTAGGACGGCCATCGGGATGGCGCTCATCCTGTCCGCCGTGGCACCAACGACTGGTGACCTCGGTGTGGTTCCCCCAGCGGCATCGGAACTGCAGGCCGAAGTGTCGTTCACGGCTCCCGTGGTAGCAGACCGCGGAACATTGGCGGCCCGCCAAATTATTCCGGATAGATGGGCAATCCGGCTCGGGCCCTTCGTGATCTGCATGCATATCCAGTGCACTCCGGGATTGACCCAATGCTGCAACCCGTATTCCGAGCCGACCTTTTGACCTTGGGAAGTTGCCGGTAGGGCCGTAACCCCCTGACAGTCCGTGGTCGGACCTCCGCTCGAAGGCAGCGGATTCCTGCCACGGGCTGTTGGGGGTTCGTCTCCACCGGCTACCCAATCCCGACTAGAAGGTCCGGATCGCCAGCGTTCCCAGCGTATCGGCCTCGGTGGTCTCTTCGGTCCAGTAGGGCTCTCCGTACCGGCAGCGGATCAGCGAGCCATAGGTAGCATGGACACTACGAATCTGGTCGAAGATGGGGCGGTCCCCTCCCGGGAACACCTCTCCCACTCCGCTCTTCCCCCGGAACTGGGAGCCGTAGGCTGACAGCGCCTCGATCTTCCGGTCCATCTGGGCTGAGATGTCGACCACGAAGGTGGGCTTTGTCGGGTCTTCACGGAAAGCGAGCGCGTACACCACCTTCTCGGGTCGGTGAGGGGTGCCCTCGGCGGGAAGCTTCCGCAGCCCGGCCAGAAAGGCCGCGTCACGGGTCATCCGCGCGGCCGCCCGGTGATCCGGGTGGCGCCCTCGCGTCCAATGCGTCACGATCACCCTGGGCCTCAGAATGCGGATGAGCCCGGCCACGATGACCCTCGATTGCACGTCGTTGACCAGCCCTGCGTCCTGGAGGCCGGCACAGCGACGGTCGGCCAGGCCCATCACCTCGGCCGCGGCGGCCGCTTCCCGGGCCCGGGAGTGGATCGTCCCCTGTGACCCGGCCTCCCCCGCAGTCAGATCCAGGACGCCGGTCCGTTCCCCGGACTCCGCCGACTTGATCAGCGCCCCGCCGCAGAAGATTTCGGCGTCATCCGGGTGCGCCATGACCGCGAGCACGTCCAGCGGTTCGATCATTCGAAGCGAAGGGCGTCTACCGGTGCGAGCTTCGACGCGCGCATGGCGGGAAGCAGTCCGAACAGCACCCCGGTGACGGCGGCGACGGTGATGGCCGCGAAGACCGACCAGATCGGGATCCGGGCTGGCAGTGGCGACACGGCGGCGATCGCCTCCGACGCCCCCCAGCCGACCAGAAGCCCAGCCACCCCTCCGGTTGCCGTCAGGAGTGATGCCTCGATCAGAAACTGCCATTTGATCTCGCGGCGCGTGGCGCCGATCGCCTTGCGGATACCGATTTCGCGCGTCCTCTCGGTTACCGAGATGAGCATGATGCCAATGACGCCGATCCCTCCGACGAGCATGCCGACGGAGGACAGCGCGACCATCACCATGAAGAACATCGCGGAGACCTGGTCGAAGAGCTCAACGATCTGCTCCCCGCGAATGATGGCGAAGTTGTTGTCGTCGGCGGGCCCCAGTCCGCGCATCGACCGAAGCGCGGAGATCACCTGGTTCTCGGCCTCATCGGAGGTGGCTTCCTCCTTCGGCATCACCTGGACCACCACGAAGTTCCACCGTGTACGTGCCTTGAGACGCTTGTCGGCCGCCGTGAACGGAGCCATCGCAAAAAAATCGCCCGCCTCACCGAACATGTTCGGCAAGGGTCTAAAGACTCCGACGACGGTAAAGAGTTCATTCGCGGCACGCCGGCCGGCGTTCACCCGCACCCGTTTGCCGATCGGGTCCAACTCGCCGAAGACCGATTCCGCCAGTTTCTCGGACACCACCACGACCCCCCGGGCCTGACTCACTTCGGCGGGCGTAAAATCGCGACCGGCAATGAAGTCGCCTCCCGTGAACGTGGCCCACCCACTGGACGAGCCACGCCAATTGATGCCCCGGACCCAGTTGGATTCGTACCGCATGGAAGCTCCGAAGTCGTAACCGGCGACCGCCTCGGCCACCGCGGGGAGAGCTTGCACCCTACGTATCTCGCGATTGGTGATCGGGGGGCGGTCCCACCAAGGCGGCCGCCCGGAGCCGTCGGAGGAGATGCGGACATCGGAGAAATCAAAGGGCATCAATGCGAAGCTCCCGGGGCTGGAGGCTTCGAAGGCACTGACGACCTCGGTGCGGATGCCCGTAATCATCGCGGCAACCGTTACGACCACGCCGACGCCGATGCCTACCCCAAGGACCGCCAGGAGCGTGCGCATCCAGTTGGCGCGAAGAGCGTCTGAAGCAACGCGCATTCCTTCGACGAGAACCCGGATTGTCGAAGCTGGCCGGGAATCCGGCCGGCCGGGGGGGACTACGCCACGCTGTGCATTGTCCGTCATTCGTACCTCAGAGCGTCAACAGGGTCGAGGCGCGCCGCCCGGGACGCCGGGTACACGCCCGAGGCCACTCCCACGACGACGCCGAGGGTCACGCCGAACGCCATCCACTTGGGTGCGACGATGGCCGGAAGAGGGGACACCGCGCCCACCAGAACCGTCAGCGCGGCCCCGATACCGACGCCGATCACGGCACCGACGCCGGACAGGGTGCCGCTCTCGATCAGCACCTGTACGAGGATGTCCGCGCGGCGCGCCCCGATCGCCTTGCGGACGCCGATCTCGCGCGTTCTCTCCATGACCGACACCAGCATGATGTTCATGATCACGATGCCGCCGACAACGAGTGAAATGCCGACCAGGCCGGGCAGGGCAACAAACAGGACCCGGCTGATCGTGTCCCAGAAAGACAGTGACTCTTCCGTCGTCTCGGCGACGAAGTTGTTCAGTTCGGATGGCCTTAGCCTGCGGCGCAACCGCATGGCTTCCACCGCCTGCTGCTGAAGGGCGAGAACGAGTTCCGGGGAACTGGCCTTGAGAATGATCTCGTCGACGATGCCGGGCGGATTGAGGACGTTCCGTACCGGCGAACGCCCCGGCGCGATGGCCAGGTTGTCCAGCGACACGATCAGGAAGGAGCCCTGTTCCTCCAGAACACCGACGACCCGGTAAGGGAATCCCCGGATCCGCACCCTCTTCCCGATCGGATCGACCGACTCGAAGAGCAGGTCGGCTGTCGAACTGCCCAGCACCACGACCGGCCTTCCCTGCTCGGCTTCCTGACGGGTGAATGCCCGGCCCCGCTCGATCTTCCAACTACCCTGAATCTCGAACATCTCCGCCGATACGCCCTGAATGCGCACGTTTTCCACCTTGATGCCCTGTTCCGACTCCAGTTCGCCCGAGGCGTCGGATTGGGCGGCGATGAGGGCGGGAAGCGTGATTCGTTCGCGCAGGTGGTCGAGGTCGTCGTACGTCAGCCGGGGAGCCCGGGCCCATGCCCTTCGCTGTTCTTGCGATGAGTTGACATCCTCCCTGGGATTCCTGCCCACCCTCACGGTGTTCACTCCGAAGATTTTCTCGGTCAGTGTTTCCCGGATGTACCGATCCATCCCCTCGACGATGCTGACCACGATGACCAGGAACATCACTCCGACGATCACCCCCAGAAGCGTGAAGAAACTCTTCAGCTTCTGGGTTCTGATCTGCTCCCACGCGAGGCGGACTCCTTCCAGAAAGTGCATCTACGTATCCCGGCAGAGACGCGCGAAACCAAACCGTGGCCGACGGTGCATCCGTCGCTCACCCACCGGGCCTGCCACGATCAGTTCGCACCGTTGGTTCCGTCACCCGAGTCCGATCCTTCGTCGGGTTGGACGGCGTCCCCGTCCTCAAGGGTGCGCACGACCTGGTAGGGACCGCTGACCACGGTGTCGCCGAGGGAAAGTCCGGAAATGACCTCGAAATACTCCTGGCCGGCGATTCCCACGGTCACGGGCGTGAACGTGACCCGGCCGTCCCGAACCACGAAGACCCCCTCGATGGGGTCCGGGGTCGCATCCGAAGCTCCATTGTCCCGAGACCCATCGGCGTTCCCCTCGTCCTGTTCCTCGTCCCGCAGGGTCAGTGCGATGATGGGGATGCTGAGCTGGTCGTTCCGCGTCTCAGTGATCACCTCGGCGGTTGCTGAAAGATCGGGTCGCAACTCGACCTCGGGACTGCCCAGCGTGACCACCACCTCGAAGTCGATAGTGGGTGTCTGACCCGTGCCCGCGGCCTGAGAAGGGGGCCGGATGGCACTGTTCCCGATCTCGGCGACCACGCCGGGGAATTCCAGATCCGGAAAGGCGTCGAGTTCGACGCTTGCGCTGTCGCCCAGGGCGATTTCGGGCACGTCCGTCTCGTCCACCTCCAGCACGACTTCCATCACCGAGAGGTCGGAGACGGTCAGCACCAGGCTGCCCGGGTTGTTCATCGTGCCGACGATGACCGTTTCCCCCTGCTCGACGTTCAGACGCGTGACACGCCCAGCCATGGGCGCCCGGATAATGGTCTTGGACAACTGGTCCTGGGCTTCTTCGAGCGCGGCCTGCGCCTGGTACACTCCGAATTGCGAGGCTTCTACCAGGGACCGCTGCACCTCCAGGTCCGTTTGCGCGTTCTCGACGTTCTGACGGCTCACCAGCAGGGAGTCGCGGGCACGCAAGGAGGCCATGCGCTCGGCTTCCCGTTCGGCACGGAGGAGGTTGGCGCGTGCCTGGGTCACCGAGGCCCGGGACTGGCTCAGGTTGGCCTGGCTACGGTTGACCGCGGCCTGGTAGCGCGTGGGATCGAGGCGGAGGAGGATCTGTCCCTCGTCCACGTCTTCGCCTTCGTCGATCAGCAGCTGTGTGACCCTGGCCGAGATATCGGAACTGATGTCCACCTTGCGGCGAGCGCGAACGTTGCCGCTGGCGACAACCGTGGCGACGAGGTCGCGCGTGGCGACGGATTCCATGCGCACTTCGATGCCGCTCGCGCGCCTCCCGGTGGTGCTGAGGCCTGCTGCTGCGATGAGAAGCGCGAGTATCCCCACCCCGATGATCACCTTGTTTCTTGTTCGCATGGTTCTATGGATTCCTCAAGGGCGTGCCGACTACGGCTTCCAGGTCGGCGATCGCGTCGTGGTAGGTAAAGATGGAAAGGACTCGCTCCCGATCTGCCCGGGCTTTCACCGTTTCAGCCTCCACCAGGTCGATGAAGTTGGACAGGCCCAGCCGGTAGCGCTCCTGCGCCAGACGGAGCTGTTCATCGGCAAGCTCCTGGTTCCGCACCTCGATCAGTGCGCTTTCGTAGGCAGTGCGGACGATTGCGGTGCGGGAGTCGATGTCGGCTCTAAGCGCCAATTCCTGCTCGCGCACGCGGAATCGGTTGTCGTTGAGCTGCGCTCGCGCACTCTCGAGGTCCCGCTGCCGGCCCAACCCCTGAAACACCGGTATCGAAATCTGGAACCCGACCGAAGGAGGCTGGCCGGTGAAGTTGAAGGGAAAGGCGTCGTTCTGTGACCGGATCGCCTCGAGCGCCGATTCCGGGGTAGCCAGCAGCGAGCAGTTCTGCGGGGGAGGGGGGTCAGGCAGCCGTGCAACGAGGTCGTTCAGCGACATGCACTGCTGCACACGCGCCACCCCCCCGGCGATGGCCTGCGCTTCCTGGCCGGCGGTGCTGCTCGCCTGGCGCGTGAAGCCGCTGAGACCTGCCGACAGCGATACACTCGGGAAGTAGGATGACCGGGCCATACGGACGCCGTATCGGGCCGACTCCTCCTGTGCCCTTATGGCCTGGAGGTCCGGATTCCCCGCCATCGCCAGTTCATAGAGGTCTTCCGCCGCCCAGGTCGGCTCGGTCACAACGAAGCTTGTTTCCAGCGTCGGCTCGGCCCGGAGATTCACTCCGAGCTGCTGAAGAAGTCGTATGCGGGCGTTCCGGACTCCGGTCCGCGACTGAAGCAGTGTAATCTGCGCCCGTCCCACGTTGACTTCCGCCTGATGTACATCGATGGCGTTCCCCGATCCCACCTCCTGGCGCGCCTGGGCGAGGCGAAGATTGACCTCCGCCCGGGCGAGCTCCCGTTCGGCCAGACTCAGCCCCTCCATCTGCCGCAGCACTTCCAGGTATGCCCTGGTCACGTTGAGACGGAGCCCGGCTTCCGCAGTGCGAACCTGGGCCCGCGTCGCGTCCCGGTTCCGCTTCGCCTGTCCGGGGGCCATCAGCGTTCGTCCGCTCATGGAGAAGTTCACCCCGGCGTTGTACGAGCTGAAGAGGAACGACGGCTGGTTCTGGAAACCGAGCTGATCGGCCGTGATGCTTCCGAACCTCTGCTCCCCCGCGCCCTGCCAGGACAGGCTCGAACTCACCGACGCCGAGGGCAGCAAGGCGCCGTACGCCGAGTTGAGGTTCCAGTCCGCGACCGTGATGTCGTTTCGGACCGCCTGCATGCCCGGGTTGTTCCGGAGCGCGATGCGCAACGCCTCTTCAAGTGAAAGGGAGGCGGGAACCTGTTCCTGGCTCGACGCAGGGCGCGTCCCGATGCCAGGTATGAGCAGCAACCCGAGCACCAGCGCCACCTGGCCGGTGTGGGCCTTCATTCGCTTTCGCACCTCGTTCTCCTTCTGTTGTCGCCTTGCGAGGAGGGCAGGGGCCCTCGTGGATCCCCGGTCTGCTCTACGCAGCGAGACACCGTACAGTTTCCGTCTACGCACCAGAGCCGTTTTCGGTTCAACCCTCGAAGCTTCGCTCGGCGGCAAAGCCGCGCGCTGGCAGGGATATCCGCACCAGACGTCCGCTGCCGTCGAACCACGCCGTACCCGCGCCCTGGCCCGAGCCAAAGCCTATTCGCGTGGCTTGGACGCGCTCTCCTTCGAGTACGATCGTCTCGGAGCCGAAACTCAGCCGGGCTGCCGTCTGTTCCCGCTCGGAAAGGGGCGCAAACGCGTGCAGGCTTGCCGTCTCACCACCGTTTTCGAGGAATCGGGCCAGAAGGAAGTAGTGATGGGCGACGCCTTCGTCGAAGAGAACTGTGGTAGCCCGCGCCCGGTAATACCGCATCTCCTCACCCCAAGGTGCGACCACCCTGGTCTGGAGGCGGTCTCCTCTCCGTACCACCCTCACCGCGAGCGTGTCGGCACCGGTTACCACGGCCTCGTATTCGTTGAGAACCATCGCCGGGCCCTCGAGGCGCAGAACGGTCACCACGGTGCGGCCGTCGTTCATCGTGACGATCCCCCTCGCGAGCGTGACCAGGGCGTCCCCCGTGCCGATCCGCTGGATCGTGAACTCCTCCGCGCCCGCCTCTTCGCCATCGACGAACAGGCGAAAGGTCCCCCGGTCGAGGACAAGTTGGCCGTATGCGCCGACGGGGAGTGCCGCCGCCAGGATCGCCGCGGCCAGGATGACGAGCGCACGGCACCCCGCAAAGCCGGTGTGTGACGGAGTAGAGGCGCGATTCATTACGTTTAACCTAATGACAAAGATCGATGGGGCGAGGCGATGTCGATTCCGGAACCAACAGAACCGCGGCGCGCGATGACGGGTCACGAGGCCTCCTCGAAGAAGCGGGAAGCGGCCGGCCCACTCATCTGGATCGGGTTCTTCCTTCTGATTCTGTGGGTACGCTTTCAGACTGCATGGGTCCTGGTTGCGGCCGCCCTCGTCATTTGCCTGGCTGCCTTGAGGTCGAGAGGCAGCTGGCGCAACGGCACCTCCGTCGTCCTGCTCGCAACCGGAGTCGGGATCGGACTCCACGCAGACGCTGTGGACCGGAAGTTGACCGACAACTGGGACGAGTATTGGGAGGAGCGGCGGGAGCAGGTCGCCGAGCAGGTCAGCTTGGAATTCGACGCGCTCGTGACCCGCGGGGATGCTTCGGTGACGCGGGTCGCGGAGGCGGCGAGCCTGGATCAGCCCCGGCCGGTCCTCCAGGACACACTGGAGTCCCTGCTCGACGACGAAGGACTGACCGCGGCCGCGGTGTTTGGCCTCGACGGCAAGCTGATCGCGTGGGAAGGGAGTCACCATGGCCGCCTTCCCACTTCGGTGCTCGAAGGGGTGGGCCGCTACACCTACGCCGGCACACCCCTGTTCTCGTACCTGTACTTCACCGCGGAAGTCCCCGGCGAAAGGGGTACGGCGGTCGTCGCTTCGCTACTTCGGTCCGAACTGCCGGCCTCCTTTGCATCCGGCCTTGGTGACTTTGCATCCCGCTTCCGCGAGGAGACGGGGGAGCGCATCCGGATCTTCCGGTCCGACAGAGTCTCCGGGCCGGGTGTATTCGACTTCGGGTGGCCTGATGAGGCGCTGCTGAGCATCACCATCGAGGAACCCCGTCAGGCTGTGCGCCGGGCGGACCAGCGGGGGCGGGGGGTCAGAATTGTCGTCGCGCTGGCGGTTCTCACATGGCTCTTCCAGTCGCTGGCGGGGCCAGTAAGAAACCTGGGCTACTCTGTCGCGGCCCTGGGAGGAACGGCGGCACTGCTCCCTCTGGACGGTCTCCTCACGATCCCGTACCTGGTCGATCCGGCCGCATTTCTTCTGAGCGGACCGCTCGGCTTGACGCTCGGCCGTGTCCTGCTTCTGTGCTCGGCCGCGATTCTTCTCGCCATCCTGGCGGTGCCCAGGTGGGGTCCCCGGGTCGGATCCTGGACGGCGCCTGTCGTCGTGGGTGTCAGCTTCCCGCTCGTGCTGGCATGGATGGGAGCCAGTGCTTCGCTCGATTTGATGGGTACCGCCGACCTCAGGTGGATCGTGTTCGAAACTTCGGTGACGATGATCCTGACGCTTGCCGCCGGAGTTGCCCTTGCTTCCCCCGCGCGGGTGGAATCGAACGCCGCACCGGGGTTGTTGTTGCTCGGGATCGCGGGCGCTTCAGCGTTGAGTATCGCGGTGGGACTGGGTGTGCGAACGGGTCCCCACGTCTCCCCGCTGTTCGCGGCCGTCTGGGCGTTGCCCACGGCGGCGGTCGTCCGCGGACTCGGAAGCTCGCGCCCCCTGTCGCACTTTCGCTGGTTCTGCGCGGTGTGGCTCGCGGCGACGGCTGTGCTGCCGTTCGCCTGGTCGATGCGGACCGAAGGGCGCATGAGGATCGCGGAAGAGCAGATGGGGCGGTTGGGAGTGACGTCCGAGCCCGATATCGACGCACTGCTCGAGCGCTTCGCGGTCCAGGTCGATTCTCTGCACCGGGCGGGGGCGGGTGACGTGGAGATGATGTACCAGGCGTGGACGTCCAGCGGTCTCGCGGGGCGGGGTAGGCCGATCTTTCTGACCCTCTGGTCGGAGGACGATGTCCCCCTGCAGGAGCTGAGGCTCGGGGTCAAGGGAGACCGCCCCGAGGTCGTCGGAGTGTTGCTCCCGGAGCTCCGGGCGGCCGGCGCGCGGGAGTTCCATCAACCGGGCGAGATCGATGTCCACCACCTCATCGCCGTGCCTCTGTCCGACGGGGCGCTCGTCACGGGCACCATTCCGCCGCGCAGGACGATCACGAGATCCTCGGGCCTGGGCCCCCTCTTTGCCTCGGTCGAAGCCGAGGGCGACCAGGAGTTCCTGACGCTGGTGCGGACCCGTGAGGGTGATTCCCGGCCCGGAGCCGCCTCGGTCGGGTGGAGTCGCAACGACGAGGGATGGCGAGGAGAAGGGGTGGCCGGGTATCCCGACGGACTGTACTCGGTCTTCTACACCATCAGCATCCCGAACCTCTCGGTCATGCTGGCCCGGGCAACGCTCCTCCTGGCGTTGAGCGTGTTCGTGTTCTCACTGCTCTGGCTGCTGAGCGTGGGGATCCTCGGGTTCCGCGTGCCCGCGCCCGTCGACTGGCGGGGTTTCTTCAACTCTTTCCGCGCACGGGTTACCTGGACCCTGTTCGGCTTCTTCATCCTGTCGAACGCGCTATTCGGGACGCTTGCCTACCGCACCCTTTCCGGTGCTTCCGAGCGCACCGCCACAGCCCTCGCCGAGCGGGTGGTCTCGCAGATCGCCGAGGCCTACCAGGAGGAGCGCGGCTCGATGGAGTCGCTCGCCCGCAGGGTGGGCGCCGACCTCCTGGAATACCGTGACGGGGAGCTTGTGGGCGGATCCGTTGACGAACTCATCGAATTGGGGCTGTACGAAGGTTGGGTCGACCCCGGGATCCATGCGGCCCTGGAGACCCGGCAGCGGTTGAGGGCGTCCAAGGTCGAGAGCCTCGGGGACTGGCGCTACGTCATCTCCTACAGGCGCCTTCCCGACGGTGACATCGTCGCGTCTCCCGTTCCGTTGCTCGCGGGCGCCGCGGCGCTGCGCCGTCGCGACGTGGCGGATCTGCTCGGCTTCGCCATTGTCCTGGGCCCCATCCTGTCTCTCGGCCTGGCGTTCTTCGTCGGGAGGGCGTTGACGAAGCCCATCCAGACGCTGCAGGTAGCCTCGGAGAGGGTCGGTAGCGGAAACCTCGCGGTGCGCCTGCCGGAGGATCGCGTGGATGAGTTCGGCTCCGTCTTTACGGCGTTCAATCGCATGGTGCTCCGTCTCGATGACGCCCGGCGGGAGCTCTTGCGGACGACCCGGCGCACCGAGGCGATCGTGGAAGAGGCGGCGACGGGGGTGATCGCGCTTGACCCCCGGGGCCGGGTGACCGTGGCGAATCCCCGGGCCGAGTCGCTGCTGGCGACCCCGTTGGAGATCGGTGTGTCCGTGCCGAGGACCGGGGAGTATGCCGCCGACCTGGCGGACTGGCTGGATTCGTACGATCGGAGCGGGGCAGCCGAGTCCGATGCGGACTTCAAGTGGGGTGAGCGAAGGATCCGGGGCCGGGCCAGGCGGATCGTGCAGGAGGGGCATCCGGGTGGTGTGGTCGTGAATCTGGAGGATGTGACTGACGAGCTCCGCAGCGAGCGGATTCTGGCGTGGGGCGAAATGGCCAAGCAGGTCGCTCACGAGGTCAAGAATCCACTGACGCCCATCAAGCTCTCGGTTCAGCATCTGCGCCGGGCTTGGCAGGACCGACGCAGCGACTTCGGTCGCATCCTGGACCGTAACGTGGGGGCGATCCTGGGAGAGATCGATCGCCTGGCGTCCATTTCGCGGAGCTTCTCCCGGCTGGCCTCGCCCGGAGCGGCAGGGGAGGGACCGCTGGTCTCGGTGGACGTCGCCATCGTGGTACGGGAGGTTCTCGACCTGTACCGGGGAGGCGGCGAGAGTGCCATCCGCGTGGAGAGCCAACTGTCTCCGACGCTGCCGCGCGTCCGGTGCCGTCCCGATGAACTCAAGGAGGTGCTGCTCAACCTTCTGGAGAACTCCCGGGCGGCGATGCCGGGTGGCGGGGTGGTCCGGATCGGGGCGAAGGAACCTGGCAGCGGAGTGCGGATGGTCGTCGTGTTGGTGGAGGACGAGGGGACTGGAATACCCGGGGAGCTGCTCCCCCGGATCTTCGAGCCGCAATTCTCGACGCGCTCCACGGGGGCGGGACTCGGACTCGCCATTGCAAAGCGTCTGGTGGATTCCTGGGGCGGGTCGCTCGAAGTCGACAGCGACCTTGGCAGGGGGACCACCGTGCGGGTTCTTCTCCGGGCCGCTTCGGGGCAGCCATGACCGCCAAGACACTGGATGGAGCGTCTTGGCGGTACAGTCGCGGGGGCGGTAGTATGAGTGCGTGCTGCACATGACTCTCGGCCAGACGGGCGATACGGGCTCGCGTGCGACCGGACGGCGGCTGGCCGGCCCGGCGGACCTTGGCGGGTGGCTGAAAGACCGTTCCCCCGGAGTCGCCGAGTTGTGGACCGAAGGGCTCCTGACGGGGGGAGGCTCATGGACCCGGGCCATCGAGCCGATGGCGCGGTCGTTCTGCCGTGGACTGGTGTCTTTTCTTCCCGGAATGTTGAGCCCCTATCGTGCCCAGGTCCTGCCGCTCTGGTCGGAATGCGCGGAGCTGTTCGGCTCTGTGGCGGCGCGGCGGGGACTGTCGGCGGGTGACGTGATCGAGGAGTTCCAGATCCTCCGGGAAGTCATTGTGAGGATGATGTTCGAGCGCCCGCCTGCCGGGTTGGACGGTGGGCTGCTGCTGCGGGAGGTCCTGCAGCTCAACCGGGCGGTGGACGTCGGCGTCACCCAGGCGAGCGTCGGTCACACGGATCTGCTTTTCTTCAGCCTGATTCATGGCTCGGGAGTGTCTGAGCCGTTGAGCCGCGGCGATGTGGACGAGGTGTGCGAGCAGGTCCGGACGTTGCAGGAGGAGGGTGGTCGGATCATGCGCCACCTGGAGCGGGTTGGCCGCCGGTGACGGAGCCCCCTCCAGGAGACATGCCCCCCGGGGAGTTCCGGGAGTGGGGCCACCGATTCATCGATTGGGTCGGCGACTACCTCGAGGGAGTGGGCGACTACCCGGTCCTCGCCAGGGTCGAGCCGGGCGACGTGCGAGGGGCACTGGGCGGCGAGGCCCCGGTTCAGGGTGAGCCCTTTGCGGCGCTCTTCCGCGACTTCGAGTCGGTGGTGGTGCCGGGAACCACTCACTGGAACCACCCGGGTTTCTTCGCCTATTTCGCCGTTTCGGGGTCGGGCCCCGGGATCCTGGGGGAGCTGCTGGCGGCGGCCCTGAACGTGAACGCGATGGTGTGGAAGAGCTCACCCGCGGCCACCGAGTTGGAGGAGGTGACGCTCGACTGGCTGCGCGGTTTCGTGGGGCTGCCTTCGGGTTTCACAGGGACAATCAACGATACGGCGTCGATTTCCACCTTTCACGCGCTGGCCGCGGCACGCGAGCGACATCTGCCCGAGGCCCGGGAGGCAGGGATGTCCGGGGCTCCCCCGGGGAAGGTCTACACAACGCCGGAAACCCATTCGTCGATCGCCAAAGCCGTGCATGCCCTGGGGTTCGGACGCGACGGACTGCACACGGTCGCCACCGGGCCGGATCTTGCGATGGACCTGTCGGCGCTGGCCGCGGCCATCGAGCATGACGTTACGTCAGGGTACCGGCCGGTGGCGGTCGTGGCGACGATCGGCACAACCTCGACCGCCGCCGTCGATCCGGTCAAGGCCTTGGCGGAGATCGCGTCGGAGCGGCAACTCTGGCTCCATGTCGATGCCGCCTATGCGGGACCCGCGGCCGCGCTCCCCGCCATGCAACCGCACTTCGAGGGTTGGGAGCGGGCCGATTCCATCGTGTTGAACCCGCACAAATGGCTCTTTACCCCGGTCGACTGTTCGGTCCTGTATGTGCGAAGCGCGGCGCAGTTGCGAGCAGCGTTTTCCCTTACGCCCGCCTACCTGGAGACCGGTGAGACGGGTGTCACCCACCTCATGGACTACGGACTGGCGCTGGGCCGGCGGTTCCGGGCATTGAAGCTGTGGTTCGTGATGCGCTACTTCGGCGGGGAAGGGCTCCGTGCCAATCTGGCCCACCACGTCGCGCTCGCCGGGCGCCTCGCGGACTCGGTGGACGCCGCGGCCGACTGGGAGCGGTGGCGCCCCACCTCCTTTTCGCTGGTGGTGCTGCGCTGCTCGCCCGAAGGGGTGGCCGGACGGGTGCGGGACGAACTGAATCTGGAAGTCATGCGCCGTGTGAACGAGAGCGGGGTGGCCTTCCTGTCACACACCGAGATCGCCGGGGAGACCTGGCTGCGCTTCGCAATCGGAAACATTCGCACCACGGTGGAACATGTGGACGCCGCGTGGCGTGCGCTCCAAAGCGCGGCCGCGAAGTGTGTTCCCGCCGCCGCCGGCTGCTGATCGGGTGACGTGACCCCGCCGGGGTCGCCCCCGGGCGGGGCTTCCGCCGTGGTCAGGCCTCCCGGACCTCCCTCACCAGCTCCGACATCTGATCCTTGGCGTCGCCAAAGAACATCAGGGTGTTCTCCATGTAGAAGAGGTCGTTGTCGATACCCGCGAAGCCCGGGCTCAGGGAGCGCTTCATGACGATGACGGTCCGGGCCTTGTCCACGTCCAGGATGGGCATGCCTGCGATGACCGAATCCGGATCACGGGCGGCCGGGTTCACGACGTCGTTGGCGCCCACGACGAGTACCACGTCGGTCGAGTCGAACTCGGCGTTGATGTCGTCCAGGTCGAGCAACTTGTCGTAGGAGACGTCGGCTTCGGCCAGGAGGACGTTCATGTGGCCGGGCATGCGTCCCGCGACGGGGTGCACCCCGAAACGAACCGTCACCCCCCGCTCCTCGAGCAGGTCGCACACCTTCTTGAGTTCATGCTGCGCCTGCGCCACGGCCAGTCCGTACCCGGGCACCACGGCAACCGAGCCGGCGTAGGCGAGGATCATGGCCGCCTGCTCGGCGTCCACGTCGCGCACCGGCCGCTCCCCGGTCTTCACCCGGGCCTTCTGCCCTTCGGTGCCGAATGCGCCGAATGCGACGTTCCCCAGGGACCGGTTCATGGCCTTGCACATGAGCTGGGTGAGGATCAGCCCCGAGGCTCCGACCAGCGCGCCGGCGATGATCAGGATCCAGTTGCCCAGGACGAAGCCCGTGGCCGCCGCCGCAAGCCCCGAGTATGAGTTGAGCAGCGACACCACGACCGGCATGTCGGCACCCCCGATGGGAATGACCAGCAGGGCGCCGAGGACCAGGGCGGCAACAACGAGGGCCACGAAGAAGGGGCTGCCGATGTCCAGCGCGGTGGCCCCGAACAGGGGGGCGACGGCCCCGCCGATACCGGCGTCCGCGAGACTCGCGCCCACCACGATGATACCGGCGAACAGCAGGGCGTTGAGGGTCTTCTGAAGGGGGAACGTGACAGGCCTCCCCGTCACGATGCCCTGCAGCTTGCCGAATGCGATCAGGCTGCCGGAGAAGGTGACGGCCCCGATCAGCGTGCTCAGCACGATGGTGACCCCGTCACCGAGGCCGAGGGAGGCGCCGCTGCCTTCGACGCGGACGAACTCCGCCGCGGCGACCGCGGCCGACGCCCCGCCCCCGAAGCCGTTGAAGACCGCGACGAGTTGCGGCATGGCCGTCATCTGAATCGTGCGCGCGAGTACGCCCCCGACAACGGCGCCGGCGATGACGGCGGCAGCCACGGTGGTCCAGTCCAGGATCCGGCTGTCCAGGAGGACGGTGACGATGGCCACCAGCATGGCCAGCGAAGCGCGGGCGTTCCCCGACCTTGCGGTCGCGGGCGACGAGAGCTTCTTGATCCCGGAGACGAACAGAACCGCCGAGATCAGGTATGCGATTTGAGCGATGGATCCCATGTTCACGACTGCCTTAGCGTTTCCGGAACATCTGCAACATGCGGTCGGTCACCATGAAGCCGCCCACGACGTTGATGGTCGCCATCACGATTCCCGCCGTGCCGAGGACCTTGACCCAGAGCGACGTCGCCCCCCCGGTCACGACCAGCGCGCCAATGATGGCGATCCCCGAAATGGCATTGGCGCCCGACATTAGGGGCGTGTGAAGGGTGGGAGGGACTTTGGAAATCACCTCCCTCCCGGCGAGTGTGGCCAGCACGAAGATGTACAGGCCTATCAGAAGTTCACCCATTGCGGTGTCTACTCCGTGGTGGGGGCCAGATTGTCTCTGACCCGGTCGTTCGTGATCCTGCCGTCGTGGGTCACGCAGGTGGCGGCGGTGATCTCGTCTTCGTGGTCGATCTCGCCTTCATCGTCGAAAAGGTGGTCGACCAGACTGGCCAGGTTGCGGGCGTACATCTGGCTGGCATGGAAGGGCAGTTCGGCCGGAAGGTTCGACGGCCCCATGATCGTAACCCCGCCGTGCTCGACATTGCGGCCCGCGACGGTCAACTCGCAGTTGCCGCCGCTCTCCGAAGCGAGGTCGACGATCACGCTTCCCGGCCGCATGGAGGCGACCATCTCCTCCGTGATGAGCACGGGTGCGGGTCTGCCCGGGATCTGAGCCGTCGTGACGACGAGATCGTGGTCCCTGATGTGTGTCGCGATCAGCTCCAGTTCGCGCTCGTGCTGCTCCTCCGACAGCGCCTTCGCGTAGCCCCCTTCGTCCTCGGAGCTGTCGTCGAGGGTGGCTTCGAGGAACTTCGCTCCCAGGCTCTGAACCTGTTCCTTGACCGCGGGCCGGATGTCGAAGGCCGAGACGACCGCCCCGAGTCGGCGAGCCGTGGCGATGGCTTGCAGCCCCGCGACGCCGGCCCCCAGAATCATCGCCTTGGCCGGCCGAACCGTGCCGGCTGCGGTCGTCAGCATGGGGAGGAAGCGGGTCATGGTGCCGGCCCCGTTCAGGACGGCCTTGTACCCCGCCACCGTCGCCTGCGACGAGAGGACATCCATTTTCTGGGCCCGGGTGATCCGGGGGATGAGTTCGACGGCGAAGGACGTGACCCCGCGAGCCATGAGCGCCTCGATGGTCTCCGTCGGGCCCAACGGGTCAAGGTGGCACACGAGAACGGATCCGCGGGGCAGGGCGGCCACCTCTTCGGGTGAAGGGGGCAGAACCTTCAGGACCACATGCGCTCCGTCGAGCAGCGTGTCCCGGTCGGGGGAGACAGCGACACCTGCTTCCTGGAAGTCCCGGTCGAGAAAGGAAGCGGACACACCCGCCCCCGCCTGCACACGGAGGTCCCAGCCCCGCTTCTGGTAGTACCGCACTGCATCGGGTACGAGAGCCACCCGGCGTTCGCCCGTCCGGCTCTCAGCCATGATTGCGATTGTCATTGAGCGTCTTCTGTCATTGAGTGTCTCCTCGGGCCAAAACGCGAACAACTTGCACTGCCGCGGCCCATTTCGCCAGTACCGGGTGCGCGCCGCCGTCGAGGCGCAGCGGACCACGCGGATGGCGGCGGGCTCGCTTGGCCGTTTCAGCCATGCTTCCGCCCACGGATCACGGCTACCCTCCGAACCCACCCTCACGGAGGAAGCGCATGCTCGCGGTCGTACACTCGTACTGGGTCCACGGGGTCGAGGGCCAGCCCGTCAGAGTCGAGGTGAAGGTCCAGAAAGGCCTTCCGATATTCACCGTCGTGGGGCTTCCCGCCGGTGCGGTGCGCGAGGGGAAGGAGCGGGTCTTCGCCGCGCTGGCCCACACGGGACTCGGGCTGCCCCCCCGGCGCATCACGGTCAACCTGGCCCCGGCGGACCTTCCGAAGTCCGGCTCGGGCTTCGATCTGCCGGTTGCCGTGGCCCTCCTGGCCGCGCTTGGCCACGTCCCGGCTGCAGCTCTCGAAGAATGCGGGTTCGTCGGAGAGCTGGGGCTCGACGGCACCGTGCGTCCGGTTCGTGGGGCGATCGCCCTGGCCATGAGCTGTCGGGCCGAGGGAAGGCGGCGGCTATTCGTCCCGGGGGGCAATACGCAGGAGGCGAGGGCGGTCCCCGGGGTGGATGTGGTGGGGGTGTGGTCGCTGGAAGAAGTGATCGGGCTGCTGCGCGACGAGTTGCAGCCCCGGACGGCAGGACCGCTGGAGCCGGCGAAGCCACCGCCGCCTCTTCCCGACCTTGCGGATGTGCGGGGCCAGAGGCTTGCGAAGCGTGCGCTGGTGATCGCGGCCGCCGGGGGCCACAGTCTTCTCCTGTGCGGTCCGCCCGGGGCAGGCAAGACGATGTTGGCCAAACGGCTCCCGGGGTTGTTGCCTCCGCTGGCAGAGTCCGAATCCCTGGAGGTCACCCGCGTGCATTCGGTCGCAGGACTCCTCGACCGTGACGACCCGGTGAAGACCACGCGTCCATTTCGGGCGCCTCATCACACGATGTCCGCCGGAGGACTCATCGGCGGCGGCAACCCGCCATGGCCCGGGGAGATCAGCCTGGCCCACCTCGGAGTGTTGTTCCTCGACGAGCTGCCCGAGTTCAGCCGGCGGGTCCTCGAAACGCTTCGGCAACCTATCGAATCCGGCCGCGTCCGAATCGCCCGGGTCCGCCACACGGTCACCTTTCCGGCGCGGTTCCAGATTGTCGCCGCCATGAATCCATGTCCGTGCGGAACGGCGGGCGAACGGTGCGTTTGCGCCGACCGGGATGTCGCACTCTACCGTTCCCGCCTGTCGGGGCCTCTGCTGGACCGGATCGACCTGCAGATGCCTGTGGGGCCTGTCAGCTGGAACGAACTGACGGGTGCCGACGATGCCCCGGTACTGGACACGGCTTCCGCCCGGCGCCAGGTCGCCGTCGCGAGGAGACGCCAGGCCGCTCGCTACGGCGGGCACTGTGGCCTCAATGCGCTCCTGCCTTCGCGCGACATCCTCGGGGTCTGCGGACTCACGGCGTCCGGAGGGGCGCTGCTGGAGGGCGGAGTCACGGCATTCCGGCTGTCGGCTCGCTCGGTCCACCGGACCCTCAGGGTGGCACGCACGATCGCCGACCTCTCGGACACGGAGCATCTGGGTGAGCAGGAGATCGCAGAAGCGTTGCGGCTGCGGGCCGGGCTGCACGGCACCGGAGCCACGCCTCCCGCCTGAACGCAGGGCTGTGCGGGGGTCGCTCTGCCCGAATGGATTGGCCACCCGGATACCTCGCTCGCGGGCCGGACCCTTGTTTCCTGCCGTGTGCAACGATTAGCCTGCACGACATGAAGCACTACATGGACTACGCGGCCACCTCCGCACGTCGGCCTCCGGAAGTCGCCAAAGCGGTCAGCGAATTCCTTCTGGGTGTTGGGTGCACGCCGGGGCGAGGAGGGCACTCGGGGGCGATGGAGGCTGCCCGCATCGCCTTCCGCTGCCGTCGCGAGTTGGCTCGGATCATGGGCCTGCCGGGCGATCCGGGCCGGATCGCATTCATGCACAACGCGACCCACGCGCTGAACACGGCCCTCTGGGGGCTCCTGGATGAGGGAGACATCCTCGTCATCTCCCAATACGACCACAACGCCGTTCTCCGCCCCGCGCATTATCTGTCGCGCACGCGAGGAGTGCGGGTCCGCGTGCTTTCGGGCAGTCCCGATGGCGCCATCGATCTGGACGAGGCGACCCGCGTCCTGGACGGTGCCCGCGTACTGGTACTCAACGTCGCGTCGAATGTCCTGGGCACGCTGATGCCGGTTGCGGACCTGTCGGCCCTGGCTCACGCCGCCGGTGCGATCGTGGTGGCCGATGCGGCTCAGTCCGCGGGACATGTGTGCGGGGAGCTCTCCTCGGAGGGCGCCGATGTCGTGGCGTTCACCGGCCACAAGGGCCTGCTTGGTCCGCAAGGCACCGGGGGCCTGTGGTTGAGGGATGGACTGGAGGTCGCCTCTCTTCTGCGCGGTGGTACCGGCGGCGACTCGCGCAACCGGCGAATGCCCCAGGCCATGCCCGACCGCCTGGAGGCGGGTACGGGCAACTCACCGGGGATTGCCGGGCTTTTGGCCGGCTGCCGGTTCCTGGCGAAAAAGGGGATCGGCGACGTCCATGCCGGCGAGATGGCCCTCAAGGCCAGGCTCATCGACGGCCTGCAATCGATTCCCGGACTGGATGTGCTGTCCCCGGCCGCGCCGGACGGCGTGCCCGTTGTGACCGTGAGGGCCAGCCGTATGGATGCGGCGACTCTGGCGGGGCGTCTGGACCGGGAGCACAACGTCCAGACCCGTGCCGGACTTCACTGCGCGCCCGAGGTGCACCGGATCCTGGGCACATCCGAGGCGGGGGCGGTTCGCTTCTCCCTGGGCTGGGCCTCCACTCCGGACGATGTGGAGGCTGCGGTGGCAGGTGTGGGCGCCGTACTCGGACCGGTCGCCGTGCCGGTCGGCTGACCGGCTGATTCTCAAGGTGTGGCCGTTCCGGATCCGGAAACTCCTGGAGGTCGCGGATCCTTCTTGCAGGGAGGGAAGAGCAGGCGAGCGATGGGCAAGGCGCTGAAGAGACTGTTCACCAGGGTCTTCCTGGTTGTCGTGGTTGTGTTGTCGGCCTATGCGGGGTGGAGGTGGGGCTCCGCAGTGTTTCCTCGGGTGGAGACAATGTTGGGGCTCGGCACATCCGGCGTGGTGTCGCAGGAGGTGAACCCGGAGATCGCAGGGGCGGCAATGGACAGGATCGAGGCGTTCCGTGCATCCGGCGCACTGGAGCTTCGTCTCGAGCCCGCCGAAGTATCCTCGCTGCTGCGCTATGCCATTCCGGGCATGCTTCCCTCGGGAGTGGTGGAGCCGGAGGTCTGGTTCGACGAAGACCACGTGCGAATCCGGGCGTCCATACTCCCGGCGCACGTCCCCGGCGTCTCCGAATTGGGGGGCTTCCTGGGGATGTTGCCGGATACGGTCCCCGTGTCCGTCAGTGGCTCCCTGACTCCGTTCAGCGACGGCGGCTCCATGTTCATGGTCGGAGAAATCGAGATTCAAGGTGTACCGATTCCGTCGGGCGCTTTTCCGGACATCCTCGGTGCAGTGGGCCGAAGTCCGGCGCCCGGGTTGCCCGCCTCCGCCGTCCTGGTTCCGTCCCTGGGGGGCATCAGGGTGGCTTACATTGAAGACGGAAAGCTCGTGCTGGTCCCCGCCTAGGATCGGCGCCGCCGCCAGGAGTACCAGAAACCATGGCAAAGATCCTGATAATCGACGACGAAGAATCGGTAGGCGTCGCTCTCAAGCAGGTTTTCGAATACGAGGGACATCGGGTCCACCTCTGCCCGAACGGGCCCAGCGCGCTCATCGACTACCCGGAATTCGACCCCGATGTGACGTTCCTGGATGTAAAAATGCCCAAGATGGATGGCCTGGAAGTCCTGGAGCGCATCCGCAACGACCATTCCGGAGCGGTGGTGATCATGATTTCCGGGCATGGAACCATCGGTACGGCGGTAGAGGCGACCCGAAAGGGCGCTTTCGACTTCCTCGAGAAGCCGCTCGACACGAACCGTCTCCTGGTGACCTTGCGCAACGCCCTGATGGTCCGCGGGCTTTCCGACAGCGTGGAGCGCCTGACGCATGAGATCGAAATCCACCACGGTATCGTGGGCGGGTCTCGCGCCATCAAGCGGGTTCTGCAGGACATCGAGAAGGTAGGTGCCACGGACGCACCCGTGCTCATCACCGGCGAGAACGGGACGGGCAAGGAGCTCACGGCCCGGGCACTCCACCGGCGCTCGAGCCGGGCTGAGCAGCGTTTCGTGGAGGTGAACTGCGCGGCGATCCCCTCCGAGTTGATCGAGTCCGAACTCTTCGGCCACGTGAGAGGATCCTTCACGGGGGCGGTGGCCGACCGGATCGGGAAGTTCAAACAGGCCCACAGGGGGACACTGTTCCTCGACGAGGTGGGGGACATGTCGCTCGCGGCCCAGGCCAAGGTGCTGCGCGCACTCCAGGGGGGCGACATCACCCCGGTCGGGGGGGCGCGACCCGTGTCGGTGGACGTGCGCGTCATTGCTGCGACCAACAAGGATCTGGGTGAGCAGATCGAGAAGGGCGCATTCCGCGAAGATCTCCTGCACCGTCTCAACATGGTCACAATTCGGGTTCCGTCCCTCCGGGAACGATTGGAGGACATAGCCATGCTGGTTGCTCACTTCGCGGACCTCACGCCCGGCAGCTATGGGGTGCCCTACAAACGGTTTACCGACGGGGCTCTGGAAGCCCTGAAGGCGCCGGATTGGCCCGGGAACGTCCGTCAACTGAAGAATGCGGTCGCTCGCCTGATGATTCTCAGCGGGGGCGATGCCGTCGAGCGCCGCGATGTGAATCAGCTCGTATCATCCGGCGGCCCGGATGCCGGTGTCCCGGGTAGCATGTTGGCCCTAGAGACATTGAACGAATTCAAGGAAGCGGCCGAAAAGGCGTTCATAGCAGGGAAGCTGCGGGACCACGACTGGAATGTCTCGGAGGCTGCGAGACGGATGGGGATGCCCCGTTCCAACCTTTACAAGAAGATCGAAAGGCACGGACTGCAGCGGGACTAGCCGTTGAGTCTCCTGCCCGGGGACTTCCAAAGTCGCGGTCGCGTGGCCAGATTGCATCGCACTCGCGGGTTGCGGTGCAGCACGCCTGCCGCCGGAGTCATTGCGACGCCGCGCGGGCACTTCGCTTCCGATATCACCTCTGCCTACACACGTATCGATGAGCTTCACGCCAGCGCCGAATACCACTGACGATTCCCTGGACCAATACCTCAGGGAAATCAGCAGGTATCCGCTCATCGACCGGGACGAGGAGGCACGCCTCGCAAAGGGGATTCGGCGTGGGGAGGAAGAAGCGCTGGACAAGTTGGTACGATCGAACCTTCGATTCGTGGTGTCGGTTTCGAAACGGTACCAGAACCAGGGCGTGCCACTCTCCGACCTCATCAACGAAGGCAACCTCGGCCTGATCCGCGCCGCCCACAAATTCGATGAGACCAAGGGGATCAAGTTCATCAGCTACGCGGTCTGGTGGATCCGGCAGGCCATCCTGCAGGCCCTTGCGGAGCAGAGCCGAATCGTCCGCGTACCCCTGAACCGAGCCGGGGCGCTCCATCGTATCGGAAAGCGCAAGGCCCGATTGCACCAGGAACTGGGCAGGGAGCCGACGGTCGCGGAGATCGCCAAGGGCATGAAGCTGAGCCCCGAGCAAGTGGAACAGACCCTGGCGATTGCCCGTTCGCATCTTTCCCTGGACGCGCCGCTGGTGCCGGGCGAGGATAGCCGCCTTCTTGACTACCTGCCCGACCACGTCTCGCCCGGACCGGATGAGAGGACGTTCGAGAGAGCTCTGACCGACACCCTCGACGCGGCGCTGGCCACGCTGTCGGAGAGGGAGGCGACGATTCTCCGTCTCTACTTCGGCCTGGACCACGACGACACAATGTCTCTGGAAGAGATCGGGGACCTGCTCGGGGTGACTCGGGAGCGCGTTCGCCAGATCAAGGAGAGGGCTCTGGGTCGCCTCCGTCATGCGTCGCGCGCGCGGTTCCTGGAGTCCTTCGCGGACTAGCAGCCCGCGGAATAGACCCCCCCGGCATTCGAGCGGCGATGCATCCGCGCTGGACCGCTGCGCTCTGCGTTGCTCCTCGGACGAATAGCGGTGCTATTCACCCTTCGAAGCGCCTTGCCAGCCCGGCGCCTCACCGCTCTCGGTGCTCGCGCGGATCTATCCACGGGCTGCTGGCGGATTCTCCCGGAAGGCCGTTGACACCGGTCTCGCGCATGGATATCATTCCATGCTGTAGTTTTTTCGGCCTTCACCCTGTGGCGAAGCCGTTTCACGGGGGCGGGCTCGTTTCGCGGAACGGGAAATCGTGACCAGAACAATTACTCCAAGAATGGAAGACATCCACCGCGCCTGGTGGATCGTCGACGCCGAGGGGAAGCCTCTGGGGAGGCTGGCCACGGAGGTGGCCCGGATCCTGCGAGGCAAACACAAGCCGATCTACACACCCCACCTCGACACGGGTGACCATGTGATCGTCATCAATGCGTCGCGTGTGGCCCTGACCGGCCGGAAGGCCGAACAGAAGACCTATTTCCGCCACTCGGGCTTCATGGGAGGGGACAAGCACATCCCCTTCAGCAAGATGCTGGAACGGTTCCCTGACCGGGTCATCGAACTGGCGGTGCGGGGCATGCTTCCCAAGAACAAGCTGGGCCGGGCCATGCGTCGCAAGCTCCGTGTGTATCCGGATGCCAACCATCCACATCAGGGCCAGGGCCCCAAAGCCCTCGAAATCTGACCCCCACAGGAACAAGCATGGGCGCAAACCAGCCGATCCAGGCCGTAGGACGCAGGAAGACCAGCGTCGCACGGATCTTTCTTCGCCCCGGGGGTGGACGCTGGTCCATCAACGGACGCACCATCGAGGACTACTTTCCCAGACCCGCCCACCGGGCCAGGATCGAGGGTCCCATGCAGGTGGCCGACTCGGAGGGCAGCTTCGACGTGGAGGTGCGCGTGAAGGGAGGGGGATTGACCGGCCAGGCAGACGCGATTCGCATGGGCGTCGCCCGGGCGCTGGTGGTCCAGGACGAGGATGTCCGGCCGCCTCTCCGGGAGAGCGGCATGCTGACGAGGGACGCCCGCAAGGTCGAGCGCAAGAAGCCGGGCCGGCCCAAGGCACGTAAACGCTTCCAGTTCAGCAAGCGATAGGCCAAGCATCCATGAATCAAGTTGAAAACCAGGTTGGTCTGACCGAACTTCTCGATGCCGGGGTCCACTTCGGGCACCAGACCCGTCGGTGGAACCCCAAGATGCGGCCCTTCATCTTCGGGGAACGGAACGGCATCCACATCATCGATCTCCGCAAGACCCTGGACCGCCTCAACGAAGCGCGGGACGCGGTGCGCCGCACAGTGCTGAAGGGGGACAACGTCCTCTTTCTCTCCACCAAGCGGCAGCTCAGGCAGATCGTCGAGGAAGAGGCGACGCGCTGTGGGGCGTTGTACGTGACCGAGCGCTGGCTCGGGGGCATGCTCACGAACTTCCAGACGATCCGCCGTCAGATCCGGCGAATGAAGGAGCTCGAACGCGGCCAGGAAGAAAACGCCTTCGAGTTCTATACCAAGAAGGAGCGGCTGCTGCTCGAGCGGGAGCGAGTCAAGCTCGAGAAGTACTTCATCGGTGTTCGTGACATGGTCCGGTTGCCCGGTGCCATTTTCGTGGTGGACGCGAGGCGCGAGATCATCGGTGTTCGCGAGGCGCACCGGCTGGGTATCCCCGTCATCGCCATCGCCGATACCAATGTCGATCCCGAACTCATCGACTACCCCATTCCCGGAAACGACGACGCCATTCGGTCGGTGAGCCTCATCGCGGGCGAGATTGCCGACGCGATCAGGATCGCCCGTCAGGAAGTGCCCGACGAGCAACTCCGGCGACAGGCCGAGTTGGAGGCGACGACCTACTCGACGGAGACCGGCGAGAAGTCGGCGGACAGTCGGGAGTTGCGGCGGCGGCCCCGGAAGCGGCGGCCCCGACCGGAGGCGATTGCCCAGGTCAGGAAGGTCGGAGAGAGTGATGATGCCTCCCAGGGCTCCGGGAAGACGGGGCGCGAGCCGGCAGGGACCGGCGACGACGCCTCTCCGGGAGGCTGAGGCTTCGGCCGCCTGCGTTGCCGATGCCGCGCGGGATCGACTTTGTGAGAGAGTGGCGGCGCCCCGGGACGTTTTCGGGGTCCATCTGCCGTGTGCTCGATAACTGCCGTCAACCCACCGCGCCAAAGGGCGCGACCTTAGGAAATGCCAGCAATGAAGATCGGGGCGAAAGCCGTCAAGGAACTCCGTGACCGCACGGGCGCGGGGATGATGGATTGCAAGCGAGCACTGCAGGAGACAGGCGCCGACATCGAGGCAGCCATCGACCTGCTGCGCAGCAAGGGTGAAGCGAAGGCGGCCAAGCGCGTCGACCGGACCGTCAACGAGGGGGTCGTGGCCAGCTACATACACCACGGTGGCCGCATCGGGGTCCTGGTCGAGCTCAATTGCGAGACCGACTTTGTGGCCAACACCGATGATTTCCACACTCTGGCCAGGGACGTCGCCATGCATGTGGCCGCTTCGGATCCCATTGCGGTGGACGTCGGCGATGTCGACCCGGGAGTCGTGGAACGTGAGCGCAAGGTCTTCACCGAGCAGGTTGCCATGGAGGGGAAGCCCGAACACATCCGTGACCGGATCGTCGAAGGAAAGCTGAGCAAGTTCTTCAAGCAGCGCGTTCTGCTGGAACAGGCGTTCGTCAAGGATCCGGACCGGAGCGTCGGAGAGCTCATCACCGAAACGGCGGCCCGGACGGGTGAGAAGATCAGGGTTGCACGGTTTTCGCGCTTCCAGGTCGGAGGGTGAAAGGTTCGTGCCACCGCTTGCCCTTCCGCAGCGATGATCTCCGCCACGATCCACCGGGGTCGCCGCGGTGAGTGACCGGAGGAGCTCCGGCTACGGGCGCGTACTCCTGAAGTTGTCGGGGGAATCGCTGGCAGGACAGCGGGGCTTCGGGATCGACCCACAGGTGGTGGACGGCATCACCGAGGAGATCAAGGCGATCCACGAGTTGGGGGTCTCTCTTGGTGTGGTCATCGGGGGCGGGAACATCGTAAGGGGTGCGATCGCCAGCCAGCGTGGCATGGACAGGGTCTCCGCCGACTACATGGGGATGCTGGCAACGATCATGAATGCGCTTGCCGTCCAGGACCTGCTGGAAAAGAAGGGGGTCGAGACACGCGTCATGACGGCGATTCGCATGCCCCAGCTCGCCGAGCCCTACATCAGACGTCGGGCAGTGCGACACCTCGAGAAGGGAAGAGTCGTCATCTTCGCCGGTGGCACGGGGAATCCCTATTTTTCCACCGACACGGCGGCCGCGTTGCGTGCCATGGAAATGAATGCGGATGTGGTCATCAAGGCGACGAAGGTGGAGGGAGTATTCACCGCCGACCCTGCGAGAGACCCCGCTGCCCGTTTCATCCCGGACATCTCCTTCCACGAGGTGGTCGCCCGGGATCTGCGGGTGATGGACGCGGCGGCAGTGTCTCTTTGCCGGGACAATGACCTGCCCATCATCGTCCTCAACTTCGATGACCCGGGTTCGGTGCGGAGGGCGATTCACGGAAAGAGGGTGGGAACGCTGGTATCATAGACCAGGTACTCACGTTCGTATGGTACGGAAGGAGCCGATTGTGGCTGTAGTCGACGAAGCGAGAAGCAGAATGGATGACGCGGTGTCCGCGATTCGCCGGGAGTTCGCGACCGTGCGGACCGGCAAGGCGGTTCCCTCGATACTCGACACCGTCCGGGTCGAGGCCTACGGTTCTCGCATGCCCCTGCAACAGGTGGCCACGGTCAGCGCCCCCGACGCTTCACTCCTGGTGATCCAGCCCTTCGATCCGTCACTGATCGGGTCGATCGAGAAGGCTGTCCTCACCGCGGACCTGGGGCTGAATCCATCCAACGACGGCTCGGTCGTGCGAGTCCCGATTCCTGCCCTCAGCGAGGAGCGTCGCAAGCAGTACGTGCGACTTCTCAGCAAGATGGCGGAGGAGGCCCGGATCTCGGTGCGTCGCGCGCGCCAGGCCGCCAATGATGATGTCAAGGGCCTGCTGAAGGCTCATGAAATGGGCGAGGACGAAGCTCATCGCATCATGGCGAGCGTCCAGAAGCTCACCAACCAGTACGTGGGGACGATCGACGAGATCCTTGCCGGCAAGGAGAAGGAGGTGATGGCGATCTGAGGGGCTTTACGAACACGCCGTCACGGCTGCTCCATGTTGTCTGATCGACTGGACCTGATCAAGGTGAACGGTCACGTGCCTCGTCATGTGGCAGTCATCATGGACGGGAACGGCCGATGGGCCCGCGAGAAGGGCCTGCCACGGCACAATGGACACCGGGAGGGGATGAAGGCCGTCCGCGAGGCTGTAGAGGGAGCGTGCGCCTCGGGAGTGCAGATCCTCACCCTGTTCGCCTTCTCCACCGAGAACTGGAAGCGCCCGCGCGCCGAGATCGACGCGCTCATGGGGGTGCTCCAGACGTACGCGGAGAAGGAGCGTCGGAATCTTGCCGGGGAAGGGGTGGAAGTGAGAATCCTGGGCGAGGTCGAACGTCTCGATGCCCCTTCTCGCGAGGCCGTCCGGCGAATCGAGGAAACGACCCGGGGCGGTGATGCGCTACGGCTCAACCTGATGGTCTCCTACGGGGGACGAGAGGAACTCGTCGCCGCGGCTCGAAAGCTGGCAGCCGGGGCCCAGGCGGGTCTGCTCGATCCGAAGTCGATCGACTCGAAGTCCCTTGAGGGTGCCCTCTACACCCGCGGCCTGCCCGACCCGGACCTCCTCATCCGCACATCGGGAGAGTTTCGCCTAAGCAACTTCATGCTCTGGCAACTCGCGTACACCGAGCTGTACATCGCGTCAGTGTTCTGGCCCGACTTCACCCGGGAGGATCTCTTTGCCGCCATCCTCGACTACCAACGCCGGGAACGGCGCTTCGGCCGGGTAACGACGGGCTGACGTGCGCGTGCCGATTCGGCCATGATCTCTGCGGAGCTGCGAGCCCGGCTGCTTGTCGCGGTGGGTGGAATACCGGTCGCGCTTCTCGCCGTGTATTGGGGCGGTTGGGTCCTGGGGGGCTTCATGGCCCTGGTCGCGGCAATCGCCACCCACGAGTTCCATGAGATCGCATCGGCAAGGGGAGGACACCCCGTAGGCTGGCTCGGAATCCCGGCAGCGGCACTCCTCGTCCTTCTCGCGGCGTACGAACCCGTCTTCGAGGTGTGGGGCGACCGCGCCCTGGCCCTGCTCCTGATTCTGGGACTGCTGACATTCACCGTCACGATCTTCAATCGCACGATCGAGGAAGCGCCCCTTCTCTCGGCGGTCGCGACGGTCTCCGGCACTCTGTACACGGGCGGGACCCTGTCCTTCGCAGTTCTTCTGCGCCACCTCCCCGAGACGCAGGGGACGGTGCCCTCGACGGCGCTGGAGGGTCCGCTGCTCGTGCTCCTGCCTCTGCTGGTCACCTGGGCCGGCGACAGCGCGGCCTACTTCACCGGCAGGAAGATCGGCCGGACCCGGCTTGCGCCGCGGGTGAGTCCGGGGAAGACCGTGGAGGGAGGCATCGCCGGGCTTGTCGCCGCGACGGTAATGGGTACGCTGGCGGGGTTTGTGCTGGAGGACTTTACGACCTTCCCGGTGTCACCGGTCGCAGGGGGCGCCATCGGGCTGGCCCTTGGCGTGGCCGGTCAGCTGGGTGACCTGGCGGAGTCCATGTTCAAGCGGGAGGCGGGGGTGAAGGACTCGGGAACGCTGCTCCCCGGGCACGGTGGCGCACTTGACCGGTTCGACGCTCTGTTCTTCACCATCCCGTTGGCGTACGGATTCATCCTCCTGACCAGGTACCTGTAAGTGACACGCCTGGCTGTTCTGGGAGCGACCGGCTCTGTCGGCACCTCTACGCTCGCCGTCGTTCGGCGCCACCCCGAGCGATTCGAGGTCGTGGCCCTGTCGGCGAGGCGGTCCGTCGGGGCCCTGGAGGCGCTCGCCACGGAGTTTGGTGTTCATGAGGTCGCCGTGGCCGATGCTTCGGCGCTGCGGGGCCGACCGGATCTCGTGGATGCCGGCTGGCGCACGGGCTCCGACAGCGTCGCCCGTCTCGCACGTCTGTCCGGTGTGGATGTCGTGGTCAATGCGGTGGTGGGCGCAGCCGGACTGCACCCTACGATCGGGGCCCTGGAAACGGGGAAGCGTTGCGCGCTTGCCAACAAGGAATCGCTTGTCGCGGCGGGCGAAGTGGTTCTCGAAGCGGCACGCCGGGGCGGAGGAGAGTTGGTGCCCGTCGACAGCGAGCACTCGGCGATCCTGCAGTGTATCGGGTCAGCCCGTCGCGACGAGGTACACCGGTTGATCCTCACTGCCAGCGGTGGCCCTTTCCGGGAGACCGGGGCCGACCTCCTGGAGGGCGCAGACGCCGGGATGGCCCTGAAGCACCCGACCTGGAACATGGGGGCCAAGATCTCGATCGACTCGGCGACGCTGGCCAACAAGGCGCTCGAGGTGATCGAGGCCCACTTCCTGTACGGGCTTTCCTACGACCACATCGATGTGGTCGTGCACCCCAAGTCAATTGTTCACTCCTTCGTCGAATTCGTCGACGGCTCCGTGTTGGCGCAGCTGGGCGAGCCGACGATGGAGTTGCCGATCCTCCACGCGCTGACGTGGCCGCGGCGTCCCTCCGATCCGGTGTTGCGCAACTTCGATCCCATCGCGTTGTCGCCCCTGGTTTTCGAGCCTGTGGACGAGGTTCGCTTTCCCCTCTTTCGCCTGGGAGTGGACGCGGGCAGAGCGGGTGGGACGGCCCCCGCGGTGTTCAATGCGGCGAACGAGGTTGCCGTCGAAGCGTTCCTGAAAGGAAAGGTTACCTTCCCGGGTATGTCGGAGGTCGTGGGGTGGGCATTGGAGACGCTGGGTGGTGGTACGGCGACGACCCTTGACGAAGTTCTGCGGGTGGACCGGGCCGCCAGGCAATGCGCGGCCGAGAAGGTGAAAGGGATGAGTACATGACAATATTGGCCACGGTTGTTCTTCTCGGCGTGTTGATTTTCGTGCACGAGCTGGGACACTTCTGGGCCGCCAAGTCCGTCGGAGTCGGGGTGGAGCGATTCTCCATCGGCCTCGGACCGAAGATCTGGGGATTCAAGCGCGGAGAAACGGAGTACATTCTGGCCGCCATCCCCCTCGGGGGCTACGTGAAGATGCAGGGGATGGAGGACGAGGTGATGGAGCACCTCGAGGGAGGCGCGTCGGACTCTCCGCCCGAGCCGCGTCCGGGTGACTACGACGCGCAGCCCCTGGCGGCGCGGGCCTTCGTGATCTCGGCCGGCGTCATCATGAACATGTTGTTCGCGTTCCTTCTGTACACGGTCGTCGCCGCGGCCTGGGGTGTACAGGAGCTGGCCGTGACACGGGTCATGACCGTGGAGGAAAGTGCACTCCCGGTTGGGACGGAGTCGCTGGCCGGAATCACTCCGGGGGCGGAGATCGTGCGGGTGGGCGAGGTCGTGCCCGCTTCCTGGGAGGATATCGTGCGCACGCTGACGGAGGTGGGTCCGGGCCCGCTGCAGGTAGAGACCACCTCGCCCCGCGCCGTGTTCGACATCGTGGTTCCGGGGGCCGATGAAGAACGACGTGCCCTGGCCGCCTCGCTCGGGTACTGGATCGACCCGGTCGTCGGCGAGATCGAGCCGGGGAGCCCGGCTGCGGGCGCGTCGATCGAACGCGACGACCGGATCACCCGGGTAGCCGGGGCCCCGGTCACGAACTGGACCGATATGCTGCGGGAGATCGGGGCCCGTCCCGGTGAGCGCGTGGAGATCGGTCTCCTGAGGAAGGGCACGGCTCTGACCCGTATCGTCGAGCTGGACGACATCGAGTCGGCCACGGGAGAACGGCGGGGTCGGCTCGGGGTGCGCAATACAGTGCCGGAGATGGTGACCGTACAGGTGGGGTTCGGCAAGGCCATTTCGCTCGGCTGGGGACAGACGGTGCGAATCACGCGCCTGATCCTCGGCTTTCTGCGGGACCTGGTGACCTTGAATGTCTCACCGCGGTCGGTGGGCTCGATCGGGACGATTGCCGTCGTCTCGGGCGAGGCGGCCGCGGCGGGGATGGACACATTCCTGCGCTTCATGGCCTTTTTCAGCATCAATCTGGCGGTCCTGAACATGCTTCCCATCCCCGTCCTGGACGGGGGCCACATGATCTTGCTGGGAATCGAGCTGGTGCGCGGTCAGAAGTTGTCGGTCAGGCAGCGTGTTCGGTGGAGTCAGGTGGGCGTGGTATTGCTCGTCGGAATCATGGTGTGGGCCCTTGGGAACGACCTGTTGCGCTTCCTCGGACTGTAGGAGCCGCGCCGAGGCCCAGCAGCCCGTGGAAGAAACCCCGCTGCATTCGATCGGCGATGCATCCGGGCTGGACGCCAAAGCTCTGCGTTGCTCCTCGGGCGAATAGCGCCGCTGTTCGCCCTTCAAAGCGCCTTGCCAGCCCGGCGCCTCACCGCTCTCGGTGCGACGCGGGATTTATCCACGGACTGCTAGAACAGCGAGAGTTGGCGGGGGCCTGTCCGATCCCTGAGCCGCGCGAGGTCCATGAGCGGGGTAGGGTGGTCCGGCCCCGCGACTTCCACCAGGCCCTTGAAGCCCTTCTTCCGGAGCCCTCTCTCCATGACGGTTCTGGCCAGATGAGGCCGATTCGACTCCTCGGACAGATGCGCGAGGACCACGACAGCGAGACGGGGGTTGCACAGCTCCCGGGCGAAGGTCACTGCTGCCTGGTTGGAGAGGTGGCCGTGACTGGACGCAATTCGGACCTTGACCGCCGCAGGATACTCCGCGGACCACAGCAGCACTTCGTCGTGGTTCGACTCGATGATCAGCGCGTCGCACCCTCGCAGCGCGTGCCTCACCTGTACGGTGGGTCTTCCCAGGTCGGTGGCGATCCCCAGGCGCAACCCCGTGGCCGGTTCGCTGACGGCGAAAGCCACCGGATCCGCGGCGTCGTGGACGGTGATGAATGGATCGACGCGGAGCTCCCCGAACGGCACCGGGTATCCCGGACGGTAGCAGTGGACGACCTCGCCGCCGCGTAACAGCTTCCGACACGCGCGGTGCGTGCCCTCGGTCATGAAGAGGGGCGTACCGTGCGCACGGGCGAACACACCGGCGCCCCTTGTGTGGTCACCGTGCTCATGGGTCAGGAAGATCGCCGAGATGTCTCCGGGTTCCACCCCGACGATGCTCAGCCTCTTCGTGAGTTCGCGGCCGCTGAATCCGGCATCGACGAGAATCCGTGTCGTGCCCCCGGCTACCAGGGTCGCGTTTCCGCGGCGGCTGCTGCCCAGCACCGAGAAGAGCACGGGGGTCAGCAGTGCCTCGACGCCGACCGGTGGGCGGATGTCGCCGAGAAGGTTGCGCGATACACGCGGCGCATCCCCTCGGTGAGCTCGACGTTACGCCGGGCCATAACCCGCGCGGCTGTCTCGACGAAGCGGTCGATGTCGTACTCGGCAGACTCGCCCTGCCCCGTCCACGAGAAGGGGGGGACATGTTTGGGTGGCATGCCGCCGCCGAAGATGGCGGACCCAGCGCCAATCACGGTGCCGGTATCCAGGACCGTCCCGATTCCGGTGCGCACATGATCGCCCAGAAAGCACCCGACTTTGGTCAGACCCGTGTCGACGGTTCCACCATCAAGCTCGAGTCTGACGCTGCCGTAGCTGTGCTTGAGGTCGGAGTTGCTGGTCATTGCGCCCAGATTCACCCACCGGCCCACCACCGAATGGCCCAGGAAGCCGTCGTGAGCCTTGTTCGTGTACCCGAACATGATGGTGGATTCCACCTCGCCCCGGACCTTGCAGGCCGGACCGATGCTGGAGCTCCGGATCGCGCCGCCGAGCACGGTGGACCCGGGTCCCACGTACACCGGGCCGGTCACGCGGCACGGGGCATGGAGCCGCGCACCGGCCGCGAGGATCACGGGGCCGCTCGTGGTGTCGAGGACCGCACCCGGATCGATCTCCGCACCAGGGCCCAACGCGACCCGGCCCCCTCCCAGCCGGTGGACGTGCGGGGGGAGCGGATCATCGGGGAACCGATCGCCGTCTCGGCGGATGCGATCCGGGTTCGCCGCCATCAACTCCCACACCGATCCAAGCACCGTGCCGTCCAGCGGAGCCCGGGGCCACTCCGGCCAGTTCCCCGTGAAAAGGGCGCGCGGGGCTTCGAATCCCTCCGGTATCCAGGCGCCTACGGGTTGGGATCCGGCCACCAACACGGTCGGGTTTCCGTAGTTGGCGCGCACGGCCGCTGCGGGGACGAGGCGGCTGGAAAGAAACAGTCTGTCGCCCGTGCCTCCGATCATGCCGGGGGTCAGGCAGGGCGGTGCGCCGGATTCGTCAAAACCGAGAAGGACGTCGCCCGCCAGGTGCCCCTCGCACTTCAACCCCAGCACCCGCTCCGCACGTGCACGCAGAGACTCGGTGCCGAAGAGCATCTCGCCGGCCGGCCGGGTCAGGGTGAAGGGTTGCCAACCGCGGGCGACATCGTCGTCGAAGAGGAACAGGCGTGCGGCCATCAACCGGAATCCGTGTCGGAATCCCGATCGGTGGATGAGTATATAGTATCCGATGACATTTCCGTCAAGTATTGTTTCAGTCTGGTCGACTCGGTCCGGGGCATCACCAGGGTTACGTGGTCCGTTTGGACCACCAGGAGGCCCTCCACCCCGAGCAGAACGATCTGGCCCGAGGTTGACACGGCGATGTTGTCGCGGGCATTGGAAAGGTGGGACCGTCCCAGACAGACGTTGCCGTCTGCGTCCGCGGGGTGGTTGCGTGCCAGGGCCTCCCAGCTTCCGATGTCATCCCAGTGGAAGGTCGCGTCGATGGACGCGACCCTGCTGCTCCGCTCGAGCACCGCCTCGTCAACGCTGATCGTTTCGGTGGCGTCGAAGAAGGCGGCGGCGTCCCCGCGCGCGAGGTGGGGCAGTGCGCGGGAAATCTCGGGGGCGTGGGCCACGACCTCGTCCAGGAAGGTGCTCGCGGGCCAGACGAAAATCCCCGAGTTCCAGCGGTAGCCCTCCGCCACGTACCGGGACGCCGTCTCCTCGTCCGGCTTCTCGACGAATGCATCGACCCGGTAGGCGCGGTGGTGTTCCGGTGCGCGCAAAGGACTACCCGGCTTGATGTATCCGTAGCCGGTCTCGGGCCTGTCCGGAGGTACCGCAACGGTGAGCAGCATCCGATCGCGCAGGGCGACCTCGACGGCGGCGTGCAGCACGTCGCGAAAGTCGTGCGCCGGGCGCACCAGATGATCGGAGTGAAGCGATACCAGTACCGCGCCGGGGTCGGTCCGCGCGATCTCCCACGCCGCGCGGGCGAGGACCGGTCCCGTGCCGCGTGGCCGGGCCTCGACCATGAAGGCTCCGTTGGGCAGGCCCGTGGCGTCCCGGAGCTGGGGGACCAGCTCACGTCCCGCGAGGATCCGCACCTTTTCGGGCGGGACGAAACCGCGCACCCTTGCCAGGGTGTCGGCGATCAGGGGGTTCGGACCCGCGAGGGGCAGCAGCTGCTTCGGTTGTCGCGGTGTACTGAGGGGCCAGAACCGGGTCCCGGCGCCGCCTGCAAGGACGGTCACCCAGACTGATGGGGCGGAGGTCACCGGGTGTCGGTCATGAAGTCACGCATGGCGGCGAAACCTAGCCGAGTGATGGACTAACGTCAAGCAGTGTGACCCCTCCGGTGTTGACGCCGGGGAACCGTGCCCGGTACTATTACCTATGAGGATTCGAAGCTTCTGTCTGGTCGTCATCGCGGCCGCGGGCGTGTTGAACGCGTGTGACGACAACCCCTTCCTGATCCGGTGGGAAGTGAATCCGGACACGGTACGCCTGTACGCCCTTTCGCGGCCCGAACCCAATCTCGTGTCGGGGTTCGACTTCTACCTGCGGAGACCGGTACGGATCGAGGCGCCGGACACCGGGGACGAGTGGGATCTCGCTGTGGACACCCGGGACGGCCAGTTGGTGTGGCTGCCGGCCGCGGCGTTGGGGATCCCGTCCGAGGCGGGTCTGGCCATCCTGGAGGGAGAAACATTCGAGTCGGCAACGGAGGCGCCCGAAGACACCGCCCGTTACGTCTCCGACGCGCCGGTGGCGATCGTGCAGGGCCGCATCTACGCGATCCGGACACGGCGCCACCAGGGGACCTTCGGCACGATCTGCAACTACTACGGCAAGATCGAACCGCTGGCCGTGGACGTCGGCGCCGGCACGGTGCGGTTCCAGTTCGATGTCAGCCGAGTCTGCAACAGCCGCGACCTGATCCCTCCGGACTAGCCACCCCGCGATGCTGGACATCAAACAGGTGCGCCGTGACCCCGACGGGGTAGCCGCGGCACTCGGGCGGCGAGGGCAAGAGGGAGTTGCCGCGTCGGTCATGGCGATCGCCGACCGGGATCGGAGGCGCCGAGAGGCGCTCGGCCGGGTCAACGAGCTCAAGGCACTGCGAAACCGGGTATCGAAGGAAATCGGCGCAGCCAGGCGCGGCGGTGGAGACGCGACCGCGGAGATCGCGCGGATGCGCGAGGTCGGTGCGAGCATCGGCGAGTTGGATGCGGCGGTGGCCAGGGCCGACGCGTGGATCGCCGAGACCCTCTCGGGCATCCCGAACCTTCCGGACCCACGGGTTCCCGAGGGGGGCGTCGACGCAAGCCAGGTGGTGCGAAGCTGGGGCACGCCCGCCGAATTCGGATTTGCACCCCGGCCGCACTGGGAGCTGGGCACGTCACTTGGAATCCTCGACCTCCCCGGGGGGGTCAGGGTTGCGGGGTCGGGGTTTCTGGTACTGCGGGGCCGGGGCGCAGCCCTTCAGAGGGGGCTGATCAACTGGATGATCGGCTTGCACACCGCCGAGCATGGCTATTCGGAGCTTCGGGTCCCGTACCTGGTCAGGGAGGAGAGCATGACCGGTACGGGGCAGCTGCCGAAGTTCGCCGAGGAGTCCTATGTGACGCAGCGTGACGGCTTGTGGCTGATTCCGACCGCGGAGGTGCCCGTCACGAACCTCCACCGGGGTGAAATCCTGCCCGGGGATTCGCTTCCCCGGAAGTATGTGGCATATTCACCGTGCTTCCGAAGAGAGGCCGGCGCGGCGGGGAAGGACACCCGGGGCATGCTGAGGGTCCACCAGTTCGACAAGGTCGAGCTGGTCCGCTTCGAGCACCCCGAGTCCGCGGCCGCCGCCCTCGAAGTGCTAACCGGTGAAGCCGCCAGAATCCTCGAGCTGCTTGGGCTGCCGTACCGGGTCGTACTGCTGGCGGCTGGCGACCTGGGGTTTTCCGCCGCCCTGACCTATGATCTCGAAGTGTGGGCTCCGGGTGTGCAGCAGTGGCTGGAAGTATCGAGCTGCTCGACCTTCGGGGAATACCAGGCCCGGCGGGCGGGGATCAGATTTCGCCGGGCCCGGAGCGCCGGCACGGAGTACGTCCACACGCTGAACGGGTCGGCTCTGGCGCTGCCGAGGCTGATGGTGGCACTCATTGAGACCTGCCAACAGCCGGATGGATCAATTCGCCTGCCCAAGGTGCTCGGTCCCGCGCTGGGGTTTACCGAGATCGCACCAGGAGGGTGACTGGTCGGAGAGGGATGTGGTCCGCACGAAACCGTGACAGAGCGATGACTGCGAGAAGAGGAGCGGGCCGCACCCGCACGGCGACCGGGGTAGCTTCGCGCACGTGGCCATTCGCGTTGGCCGTACTCTTCGGCGCCCTGCTGGTTTGGTACATGGTCTACACGGCCCAGATCGTGCGCTCCCGCCAGGCCGACGCCGAGACGTTCACGCGCATCTATGCGCAGGTGCTGAGCGGTTTGACGAGTGTGGAACCCGGGGCGGAGCTGGCAGCGCTGACCAACCTGCAGCGGGAGCTGGTCGAACTCGGCGTTCCGTTCGTCGTCACCTCGGAGCCCGGCTACCGGTACAACACCTCGGCCAATCTCCCCTTTTCGGTCTCGCAACCGCCGATCGAAGAGGAAGTGGACCGGATCCTCCGCTACGCCCGGGAACTCGATGTACGCAACGAGCCGGTGGGCGATCCGGAGACCCAGATGGTGCACTACGGGATCACCCCGGAGGCTGCTCGGCTGCAGTGGATCCCGTTCCTGTGGGCGTCGGGACTTCTCCTGACCGTGCTTCTCGCGGTCACGGTGTTCCGCTACCAACGGAGGACCGCGGCCGAACAGGCGTGGACCGCGATGGCGCGTGAGTTGGCACATCAGCTCGGGACACCGATCAGTTCGCTCCAGGGTTGGGTGGAAGTCCTCGGACTGTCGCGCGGGGAGCGTCCCGGTGACATGCGCCAGGACGAGATCGCGACTGCCATCGGTGAGGATCTGGTCCGGCTGGAACGGGTGAGCAGGCGCTTCGAACTGATCGGCAGGGATCCGGAACTCAGGCCGGTTTCCCTGAAGGACATCGTCGCCGAACTGCGTGACTACATGGAGGCCCGGCTGCCGAGGCTGGGTCCCGGCGTAGCCCTGCACGTCGACGTTCCCGATGACCTGCCGGACGTGCAGGGGCATGAAGTCCTCCTGGCCTGGGCGCTCGAAAACGTTGTCAAGAACGCGCTCGACGCGATGGCCGGTACGGGCGGCTCGATCACCATCTCGGCCCGGCCGGCGGAAAAGCGTTGGGTCGTTCTCCGTATCCGCGACACCGGACCCGGGGTGCCGTTCGAGATCCGCGACCGCCTGTTCGATCCCGGGGTCACGACCAAATCCGGAGGCTGGGGCGTGGGCCTCACTTTGACGCGCCGGATCGTCCGGGGCGTTCACCGGGGGCGGATCGAACTGCTCGACCGCGGGGAGCGGGGCGTGACATTCCAGGCGTGGCTCCCACTGGCCACCGATGACGCCGGATCGGCCACGCAACCGGGGACGCACGGATGAGTACAGCCTTTGCCGGGGTGCTCAACCCGGAGCAGCGCGAGGCGGTCGAGCACTTCGAGGGCGCGTGCCTGGTCCTCGCCGGAGCAGGCTCCGGGAAGACCCGCGTTCTGACCACCCGGGTGTGCAACCTGATCCTGGAACATGGCGTGCCCCCGGACCGCATCATGGCGGTCACCTTCACGAACAAGGCGGCCGGGGAGATGCGGGAGCGCGTCGTTGCGAGGCTGGGCGAGGAACCGCGAGGCATCTGGATGGGCACCTTTCACGCCCTCGGTGCACGCCTCCTGCGACGGCACGCGCCGGAGCTGGGGTGGACGCGGGGCTTTACCATACGTGACGCCGAGCAGTCTCTGCGCGAGGTCAAGAAGGCACAGAAGAGCGTGGACGTGAATCCTGTGCAGTGGTCACCGAGGGCCATGCGCGACCGAATCTCGGAAGCGAAGAACCACCTGATCGGAGTAGAGGCATTCGCGAAGGCCCACGGCGACGGCGCGGACATGTTCCTCGCCCGGGCCGCCCGCGTCTATCCCGCGTACCAGGAAGCGCTTCGCAAGCAGGACGCCGTGGACTTCGACGACCTGTTGATGCAACCCGTGCGTCTGCTCGAAGGGAACGCCGATCTGTTGCGGCGCTACCAGCGTCGCTTCGCCTTCATTCTGGTGGACGAGTACCAGGACACGAACCGCGCCCAGTTCAGGCTGCTGGAGTTGCTGGCGTCGGGGCACGAGAACCTCATGGTCGTCGGCGACGACGATCAGAGCATCTACGGTTGGCGGGGTGCGGATATCCGCAACATCCTCGACTTCGAAAAGAGCTTCCCCGGTGCCAGGGTGGTGCGCCTGGAGCAGAACTATCGGTCCACGCCGGTCATCCTGGATGCCGCCAACAGGGTGATCAGGGAGAACTGCGACCGGAAGGGAAAGACTCTCCGCACCGACCGCACGGGGGGCGCGCCTGTCACGTGCCTCGAAGCCGGTGACGAGGGCGACGAGGCTCGCTGGATCGTCGAGGAAATCGAGCGGCGCATGCTTTCGCACGCGGAATACGACCACCGGGACTTCGCGGTGCTGTACCGGACGAATGCCCAGTCCCGCGCTCTCGAGGACCGCTTCAGACGGCGTGGACTCCCCTACCAGATCGTGGGCGGAGTCCGCTTCTACGAACGCCGCGAGATCCAGGATGTCCTCGCCTACCTGCGTCTGATTGCCAACCCCCGCGACGCGGACGCGTTCGACCGTGTAGTGAACTACCCCCGACGCGGTGTGGGACGCACCTCTCTGATGAGGCTTTCCGGCTTCGCCGCCGATCTGGGGATCGGGCCGCTCCAGGCCGCGGTCCGGGCCGACGAAGTCCCGGGCCTGTCGCTCTCCGCCCGCCGGGGGCTGAAGCGTCTCACCGGGCTTGTCCGGAGGTATTCGGAGATGGCGGTCGACAATACGGCGGGCGAAGTCCTGGAGGATCTGATCGAGGAGCTGAACCTCGTCCTCCTCCTTCGCGCCGATGGTCCGGAAGGTGACGACCGCGCCGAGAACGTCAGGGAACTGATCGCTGCCGCGCGTGATTTCGAGGCGGAACAGGTGCTGGAGCTGGACGATGACGACCGGGAGGTCTTCACCGATCTGGGCCTCTTCCTTCAGCACGTGGCCCTGGTCACCGACATCGACCGCCACGACTCCGGCGCGGACGCAGTGACCCTCATGACCCTTCACAGCGCCAAGGGACTGGAGTTCCCGGTCGTCTTCATCAGCGGGATGGAGGAGGGGCTCTTCCCGCTCTCGCGTGCGTACGACGAGACACGGCTCCTGGAGGAGGAGCGGCGCCTTTTCTACGTGGGGGTGACCCGGGCCCGGGAGAAGCTGTATCTGACGCACGCCCGGCGCCGCCGCAGAGCGGGCGAAGTCTCCTTCGGGCGACTCTCGTCATTCGTGGATGTGCTTGAGGACACCGTGGAAAGGCAGGGCACCACCCGGGTTCGGCCGGGCTGGGCCACATACGGACGGCGGGAGTCCGACCCCGTCTCGCCGTCGCGTCCAGCCTCTGCAGGTGGCTCCGGCGACGCGGACTTCGGCTTCAATCAGGATCGTCCGCGCTACGTGAAGGGCGAGCGGGTGGTACATCAGACCTTCGGTTCGGGCACGATCGTGGAGCTGGCCGGGTTCGGGCGCGACCTCAAGGTCACGGTTGATTTCGGGGAGGCGGGCCGGAAGAGGCTACTGGTCCGGTACGCGGCTCTGGAAAGGGACTACTTCTAGTCCTCGCGGCCGGACTCGTCCTCGTCCCCGGACTCGCCTTCGCTCGCCGGCGGGGCACCCACAGGCCCGTCGTCGGTGTCCCCTTTCTGGCTGCTCTGCTTCGTCCCCGCCCACCGCAGCAGTCCGGCTCCGGTGCGCAACATCCGCACTTTGGCCACCGCGTCCAGTACCGCGTCTTCCGCCTCGGACTGGGCCAGGTCCAGGAGTGCCGAGAGGTCGGCGACACGACCCCGCACGTTTTGGGATGCGTCACCGATGTCGTCGGCGAACCCTCCCAGCGCCTCGCTCACGCGGTCGACCTCCGACCGTGCGACTTGCGTGATGTGGTCAAGGTTCCTGGCTGCGTTGTTCGCATGCTCCACGAGCGGCTGCGACCGGTCGGTGGTGACGGCCAGGAATCCGCTCCATGCGCGCGACAGGTGGCGCAGTTCCGCGAGGACTAACATCAGCACGACCAGGATCGCGACGAACGCCACCCCCATTCCAACCGTCATCCACGCGGAAGCCAGTCCGAGGCCGTCTCGGGCAACCGCGACGACGGTCGTGTCCTGGATGGATAGTGTGAGAAAGATTGGCATGGGTACCGCCTCAATGTGATCAGTGCTCGGAATATGGGGGTTCAGCGAGGCGCTATCCAGCGGTATCTTGAACACATGCCATCATTCGTCGTCTCCGGTGGCCGCGAATTGGGCGGGACCATCCGGCCGGCCGGGAACAAGAACGCCGCTCTCCCGGCGCTCGCGGCGACGCTCATGTCCGCCGAGCCGGTCACCATCCGCAACGTTCCCCGTATCCGGGACGTGCGGACACTGGTGGACATCATGCGAGCTCTGGGCGCCGATGTGATGTGGACCGGCCCCAATGTAGTCCGTGTGGACTCCGGGAACGTCTCGGGGGGCGCACTCGATCCGGCGCTATCGGCGCGGATCCGGGCGTCCATCCTCCTCGCGGGTCCGCTTCTCGCACGGTTCGGTTCCCTCTCACTCCCCCCGCCGGGGGGCGATGTCATCGGGCGCCGCCGACTCGATACTCACGTGCTCGCGTTCCGGGCGCTGGGTGCCGAAGTGGAGACCTCGCACGGCCTCGACATCAACGCGCCGAAGCTGGTGGGCGCGGACATGTTCCTCGACGAACCTTCGGTCACGGCTACCGAGAACGCCATCATGGCGGCGTCGCTGGCCCGTGGCGAGACCGTGATCCGGAACGCGGCCGCCGAACCGCACGTCCAGGATCTCTGCCACCTCCTGAACGCCATGGGTGCCCGCATCGGTGGGATCGGAACCGCCAATCTGGTCATCGAGGGCGTGTCGTCTCTTGGCGGCGCCGACTTTACGATCGGCCCCGATCACGTGGAGACCGGGTCGTTCATCGGGCTCGCGGCGGTCACGCGCAGCAGGCTGGTGATCGAGGACGCTCCGGTGGAACACCTCGACTCCATTCTGATCGGGTTCCGCCGCCTGGGGATCGATTGTCGTCCGGACGGCCGGGATCTGATCGTGGACGGGCGGGCGGAGCCGGTCATCCAGATGGACGCCTTCGGGCATCTTCCCAAGGTCGACGATGGTCCGTGGCCGGCTTTCCCGGCCGATCTGACATCGATCGCGGTGGTCGCGGCCACCTGTGCCAGGGGGACGGTTCTGATCCACGAGAAGATGTTCGAGTCGCGGATGTTCTTCACCGACAAGCTGGTTGCCATGGGTGCACGGATCATCCTCTGCGACCCGCACCGCGTCGTCGTCGTCGGCCCTTCGCCCCTGCGGGGTGGGCGCGTGGAGAGCCCGGACATACGCGCCGGGATGGCCATTCTCATCGCCGCGCTCGGTGCCCGTGGCGAGAGCGTTATCCGCAATGTCGGCCAGATCGAACGTGGCTATGAACGGATCGACGAGCGCCTCACCGCCCTCGGCGCACGGATCGAGCGTCGTGATTGACCGCCGGACTGCGTTTCAGCTATAATTCAATCGGTGGCCGGGCCGCCTCCGGGGCGGGCCCTTTTCCGAGTGGGGGAGATGGTATCCCCCGCTTTTTTTATCCACTACTGACAGGGTTGGCGACGTGAAAGCAAACCAGGCCGAGTTCCAGAGGGACTTCGAGGAACGGCTGTCCCGCCTGGGATATGATCTTGTGCAGATCGAGTGGGCCGGCAACGCTTATCGCCCCGTCATCAGACTGCGCGTGGAGCGGGAGGCCCTCGACCGCCCCGTGTCGCTGGATGACTGTGCGACGGTCAGCCGGGGGATCGAAGGGTGGCTCGACGAAGACGCCCGGGTACCGGACCAGTACGTCCTCGAGGTCTCATCGCCCGGGCTGGAGCGCCCGCTTACCCGAGACAGGGACTTCCGGCGGTTCCGCGGACAGCGCATCGCGGTGCAGGGAACCGGTGCGCTCCGTGGCGGGGCTTCCCGTCTCGAAGGACGCTTGCTGGGCCTTGTGGAAGGCGGCAGTGGTGACGCTTCGATCCTGTTGCAGTTGAGCGGTGGCGACGAGGTCGAGGTTCCCCGGTCCCGGGTCGCAGGTGCGCGCCTGGTTCACGAGTGGAAGAAGCCATCATGAACACGGGTCTGGTCATCGCGGCGTTCCGCGACATCGCAGCCGCCAAGAACCTTGATCCCGACCAGGTGAACGAACTCATCCGGGACGGGATTCACGCCGGGCTTGCACGGATCTACGGCCCCACCGTCGACACCGAAATCATCATCGACGACGTCGCTGGTGCCATTGAGATGCTGGTGCTGAAGCGCGTGGTCCCGACGGTGGGAGATCCGTCCGCGGAAGTGACGTTGGAAGAGGCACGGTGGGACGATCCCACATACGAAGTCGGCGACGTGATGGAGATCCCCGTCGAATTCTCGGCATTCGGACGAAACGCGGTAATGGCGGCCAAACAGCGCATCGTGCAGCTGGTGCGTGAGGGTGAACGGCAGCGCATCCGGGACGAATACACGGATCGGGTGGGCCATCTGCTCTCGGGAGAGGTGCAGCAGATCGAGCGTGGCAAGCTGGTGCTGCTTCTGAATCGCTCCCGCGAAGCCGAGGCGATCATCCCCTGGAAGGAGCAGAATCCCCGGGAGCGTTTCCGCCAGGGAGAGTCGATCCGGGCCGTACTCAAGAAGGTGGACGAGACCGCCAAGGGTCCGCGCCTGATCTTTTCCCGGGCTGACCCGCTTTTCGTGGCGGCCCTCTTCAATCTCGAGGTCCCGGAGATCCAACAGGGAATCGTCGAGATCAAGGAGCTCACTCGGGAGGTGGGCGGGCGCACCAAGATCGCCGTGCACAGCCGGGACGAGTCCATCGATCCCGTGGGTGCGTGCGTGGGCCTCAAGGGGTCCCGCGTGCAGGCGGTCGTGTCGGAGTTGGGCGGTGAGCGGATCGACATCGTTCCGTGGCACCCGGATCCCGAGATCTTCGCGCGTCGGGCCCTGGCGCCTGCCCGCGTGGCCAAGGTGGTTTCGGATAGAGCGCGGCAGGTGATCACCGCGATCGTCGACGAGGACCAGCTGTCGCTCGCGATCGGGAGGAATGGCCAGAATGTCCGGCTCGCGTCCCAGTTGATCGGTTGGCAGATCGACCTCTATGGTTCCCGGGAATGGCTGGAGCGGGGTGCCGACATTTCACTCCTGGTGGAGGACGAAGTCGACTCCTACGAGACGGCGGACTTTCCCCTGAGCGAGCTGGCACTGACTCCCGAGACACTGGAAGCTCTCGGGGCCGTGGGGTACGACAGCTTTCTGAACATCATCGATCTCGACCGGGCGGACTTCCTGTCCGTCGACGGCGTCTCCGAGGAAGCGGCCGCGCAGCTGCTCACCCTGATCGAAGACCTGACCGTGATCGATTCGGAGTCGGCCCAGGCCGCAGAGAATTCGGATAGCGCGAAAGGCGAATCAGCCTGATGCGAGTGAGCGAACTGGCTGTCGACCTGAGGGTAAGCCCCGATGTGCTCCTCGAGTTCCTTCGCGAATCGGGTGTGCGCGTCGGTCATCCCGAAGCCCCCATACGGGACGCCGATGTGGCCCGGATCCGCACACGCCTCGAGCGAGAGCGGAGGGCTGGTCACGGGAATGCCGCCGATGTGATGCTGGCCGCGGTCGAGTCTCGCAAGCCGGTCAGCCGCCGTCGCCGCGTGCGTCGCCGGTCGGCTCGGCGGAGGGCGCCCGACGCCGAGGCTGTGGTGGCTGAGGGTGACGCCCCCGTGGAGGCCGATGGGGGTACACAGACGGACGCCGCCGCCGGGTCGGAGTCGGGCGATCCTGCCGTCACCGTGCCGGCGGCGGAGGACGTCGCATCGGTGGACGGGGCGGCTCCAGGGGAGGCCGCGAGCCCGGCAGAGATGGACGGTACGTCCGGGACCGGCTCCTCCGCGGAGGCCCAGTCGGCGGCCGACACCGCGGAGTTCGTCGATACCCGGAGCGTGGACGAGTCGGAGGCTTCCGGGAAGCCGCAGGACTCGGAAGCGGACTCCGCCTCTTCGGCAGGGCGCGATGTGGCATCGGGCGATGAGGGTGTCTCGGCCGACATGACCGTTCGGCAGGACGCGGCTCAACCGCCGTCCTCGCAGGAACCGGCTGCACCCGGAGTCGTCAGGGAAGCTGCGACTCCGGACATTCCCCCGACTGCTGCCACGGGTCAGCTGCTCAAGTCGGCCCGTGAGGGATCGAAGCCGGCTCCTGTCAGAGATGGAGCCGCCGCCGGAGCGGCTCCCGGCAGAAGCAAACCGGAACCGGCGGCGAGTGCCGGTCCGGGTGGCCGGGTGCGCATTCAGGCCGAGGGCTACACATCGGACGGTCGCAGGAAGCGGGCCAGGAAGAAGGGCGGCCGGCGCCGCGGTGCCGACCACGACAAGGCGAAGCAGAACATCCAGCGCGTGATGGCCGAGATCAAGGGTGGCGGCAAGAAGCGCAGGAAGGGCAAGGGCACGGTCGCCGCCGCCAGGGAGGAGCGGGTGGCTGCCGAGGAACGCGCAGCCGAGGCAAGCGCGGTCGAGGCCCGCACGGTTCGCGTCAACGAGTACCTCACCGTCGCCGAGTTGGCCGACCTCATCGACGTCACCGCTACCGAGATCATCGGGTCGGCCTTCAGGAACATGGGCCTGATGGTGACCATCAACCAGCGCCTCGACTTCGATGAGATCGAGCTGCTGATCGAGGGATTCGGCTTCACCGCAGTCCGGGAGACGGACTACCTTCCGCCCGGCGAGGACGCGGTGGAAGACGATCCCGCGGACCTGCGCCTGCGGCCGCCTGTCGTGACCGTGATGGGGCATGTCGACCACGGCAAGACGAGGCTGCTCGACTGGGTCAGGCACACCAACGTGGTGGCTGGCGAAGCCGGGGGGATCACCCAGCACATCGGTGCCTATCATGTCGTGCTGGACGACGGCCGCTCCATTTCGTTCCTGGACACACCCGGGCACGCCGCCTTTACGGCCATGCGTGCACGGGGCGCGGACGTCACGGACCTCGTCGTGCTGGTTGTGGCGGCGGACGACGCCGTCATGCCGCAGACCATCGAGGCGATCACCCACGCGAAAACCGCCGGCGTCCCCATGATCGTCGCCATCAACAAGATCGACCTGCCTGCCGCCAATGCGGAAAAGGTCAAGCAGGATCTCCTGCAGCACGGGGTGACCGTCGAGGACTTCGGTGGCGAAACCCTGGTGGCCGAGGTTTCGGCGAAGACCGGGCAGGGCATGGATGACTTGCTGGAGAAGGTCCTCCTGCAAGCCGAGATCCTCGAACTCCAGGCGAACCCCTCGCGGGAGGCCGTGGGTGCGGTGGTGGAGGCGGAGCTGGACATCGGCAAGGGGCCGGTGGCCACGATCCTCGTGCAGCACGGCACCCTCAAGGTTGGAGACAGTTTCGTGGTTGGTCTCCACGACGGTCGTATCCGGGCGCTTCTCGATGAGCGGGGACACAACGTGGACGCCGTCGGGCCGGGTATCCCCGTCCAGATCGTGGGTGTGGCGGGCGTTCCGCAAGCTGGCGATGTCTTCCAGGTAATGGACGCGATGAAAGCGGCTTCGATCTCCTCCAGCCGCCAGCGCCTCGATCGGGAGAAGCAGCTCAGGATCAAGGAACGCGGGATCAAGCTCGGAGACTTTACACAGCTGCTGGCCGCAGGAGACGTGGGCACGCTCCGCCTGGTGGTGAAGGGCGACGTGGATGGCTCGGTACAGGCCCTCTGTGATTCTCTTGAGCAGCTCTCGACTGCGGAAGCGCAGGTGGAGATCATCCACCGCGGTGTCGGTGCGGTCAACGAGTCCGACGTGATGCTTGCCCGGACCGCGGGAGCGGTGGTGATCGGCTTCCGGGTTCGTCCTGACGTGGGAGCGCGCCAGACCTCGGCTCGCGAGGCCGTCGATATCCAGGTCTACGACGTCATCTACGAAGCCGTGGACGATGTGAGAGCGGCGCTGGAGGGACTGCTCGCACCGGAGCGCAGGGAGAGTGTGCTGGGTGCCGCCGAGGCACGAGTGATCTTCAAGATCCGCGGCGTCGGCACCATTGCGGGAAGCTACGTGATGGACGGCATCATCCAGCGGGGTGCAAAGGCGCGCGTCGTTCGCGACGGCGTTGTAACCTACGATGGCGAGATCGGATCGTTGCGGCGCTTCAAGGAAGACGCCAGGGAAGTCAAGGAAGGGTTCGAATGCGGGATCGGCATTGCCAACTTCAACGACCTCAAGGCGGGCGATGTCGTCGAGACGTATCAGGTCCAGGAGTTCGCGCGCACCCTGGCCGGTGTCGAGCGGGGCTGAGGCAATCCGGGACCGACGACCCCTGCTGACCCCGCCATGGTCATTACCGTGTCGACGTGGGAGTTGGCCATCCCCGGTTCGGGCTCTCTCAAGGAGAAGCGGGCCGTGCTCCGGTCGCTCAAGGACCGTCTCGCCAGGATGAACGTCTCGGTGGTGGAATCGGGACTTCAGGATGTGCGGAACCGGGCTCGGATCTCGGTGGCGTTCCTGGCTGCTCACCCGGCCCAGGCGGACTCGATACTGGAATTGGTGGACCGCCGGATCGAAGGGGTGCGGGGAGCTGTTGTGGTCGGGAACTCCACCGAACGGTACTGATGCCCGGGCGACGACTGTCCCGTCTGGGCGAGCAGTTTCGCCGTGAGCTCTCGCTCAAGATCCGCTACTCTGTGCGCGACCCGGACGTTGGGCCGCTGACGGTCACGGGCGTGGACGTGACCGAGGATCTCTGGCTGGCACGAGTCTTCGTCCAGTTGCAGGGATCGCCGGACGAGCAGGAGAGGACCCTGTCGGCGCTGGGCCGGGCCGCGCCCTATCTGCGCTCGGTGCTGGGTCGCGAACTGAGGATTCGCCGCATGCCGGAGCTGCGCTTCCAACGCGACGGGTCCATCGAGGCGGGTCAGCGTATCGAGGCCATTCTACAGGATGTCCTGCCTTCCCCGGACGGGGCGAGGGAGGAGGGGCCGGACGAGGCGGCGGACGATGGGCCGGGCGACGATGATCCGGGAATCTCCGCCGCGGCCGACCCGGAAGCGGGACAAGGCGACCCTTGAGCGAGCCTTTCCCGGCAATGGGTGTGCTGCTGGTGGACAAGCCGGCCGGACGCACGTCCCACGATGTGGTCGCGGTGGCGCGGCGTGCCCTCGGAGTGAAGAAGGCGGGTCACGCCGGAACGCTCGACCCTTTCGCCACCGGCCTTCTCGTCCTGGGAACGGGGAGGGCGACCCGCCTGCTCGAGTACCTGGTGGGCCTGGACAAGGAGTACGAGGCGACCGCCCGTCTGGGCATTGCCACGGACTCGCACGATCCGGAGGGGACCCGTACCGCCGAGGACGACCATTGGACCGGCATTACAGCAAGCCGCGTCCGCGAGGTGGCCGCCGGCATGGTGGGCCCCCTGAAACAGACGCCCCCCGTGTTTTCCGCGGTCAAGGTCGGAGGAGTTCCGGCGCACCGGCGAGCGCGGCGCGGAGAGGACGTCACACTCGGGCCGCGCGAGGTCACGGTGCTGGCCCTGCGCGTTCTGGACGTCGACCCTCCGGAGGTGCGCTTCACGGTGTCGTGTTCGAGTGGCACCTACGTGCGCAGCCTCGCCGTGGAATTTGGGGAGCGGCTTGGTACCGCCTGTCATCTGACGGCACTGCGACGCACGCGGGTCGGGGGATTTCATGTGCAGGACGCCGCGCCGCTCGCGTCGATCGAGGCGGCCCGGCCACCTTCCGGATCATGGGTGGGGCCGGTTTCCGCACTGTCACACCTGCCGCAGGTAGTGGTTGGTCCACACCAGGCCGGGCTGCTGGCCGCGGGGAGAAGGGTGCGCGCCGACGCGCCCGACGCCAACCCCGCGGTTTTCGCCCTGCCGGGAGAGCGGCTGGTAGCCGTGGGCGCCGTGTGCGACGGAGTGCTGGCGCCCCGCAAGGTGTTCCTGCGAGCATGAGGGCACGGACATGACCACCTTCCAGCGGGGAGTATCAGGGCTTCCTCGCGACGATCGTCCCGTGATCGTCACTGTGGGCACCTTTGACGGCGTGCACCGGGGACACTGGAGCGTTCTCGAGGAGATCGGAGCCCGGGCCGCGGCCCTTGGCGGCAGGAGTGTGCTTGTCACCTTCGACCCGCACCCCCTGCGCATCGTCCGCCCGGACGCGGCCCCGAAGATGCTCACGACTCCGGACGAAAAGAAGGAGGTTCTCTCGGAGAGCCGTCTCGACCACGTGGTCTTCCTGGCCTTCACTCCGAAGCTGCGGGAGTACTCGCCAAGGCGCTTCGTGACGGAAATCCTCCTGGGCGGACTGGGGATGAGCGAACTGGTCATCGGCTACGACCATGGCTTCGGAAAGGGTCGTTCGGGCGATGTGAACACGCTGCGCGCGATCGCCGCCGAGCACGGATTCGCCGTGGAGGTGGTGGGCGCGGTGCATGCCGGAGCTGCCGCGATCTCGTCATCGTCGATCCGGCGGGCGCTCCTGGAAGGGAGGTTGGCGGACGCGAATCGCGGGCTGGGCCGGCCGTACTCGCTGTGGGGAACGGTCGTACGCGGAGAGGGCAGGGGACGGGAAATGGGCTTTCCCACCGCCAACATCCTGGTCTCCGGGGAAGACAAGCTCATCCCCGCGGCGGGCATCTACGCATGCCACGTACGTGTGCCGGCCGGCCGGTTCATGGGTGCCCTCCACATCGGTCCCCGACCCACTTTCCCCGGAGCGGACGACACCGTGGAGGTGTTCCTGCTCGACTTCGAGGGCGAGTTGTACGGTGGTGACATCCGCCTGCAACTCGTCGAGAGGCTGCGGTCCGTCGCGGCCTTCGACTCGGCTGGGGCACTCGCGGAGCAGATGCATGCAGACGTGGCGCAGACCCGGGCACTACTCGGCACACAGTCTTTTCCAACCCGGAGATGAGCCTGAAGTCGGCGAGGATTGAGAGCGAGGGATGAAGCCCGAGCACGGGGCAGGTGGCAGTTGAGGGAGCATCATTATCCCCCTGAACGGTGTAGAGACGCAACCGGCGAGCTGGGGGATCCCCGAGTCGCGGGAGGGTCTGCGGCGAGTCTGAGGCGGGCGCGGGGCGGATCATGCGGCGGAGTCCCGGGCCTGGCCGATGGCACGGAGGAGTTCGTCGCGGGCTCGCTGAACGGCCTTGGCGGCGTCGAGGTCGGTGGTTGCGGCGGCGAGGCGGTCGAGGGCTTTGAGGGTGACGCCGGGCCGGAGGAAGTCTTCGGCGCCGGGCATTGCCCGGAAGCGCTCGTAGGGGGTGGCGACATCCTGCTGCCGGTAGCGCCTCTTGACGCGGCCGTTGGGGCCGGTGACCTCGGTGGCGAAGAGGCAGGGCCGGTGGAAGTTGAGGAAGGGGCAGAGGCTGCCTTGGAGGAAGTCGTTGACCTGGGGGACGAGGGCGTGGGGGACGTGGATGTGGCCGAGCCACTTGCGCACGATGCTGCCGTTCTTGGCCTCGACGAGGGCGTTGTCGTTGCAGTGGCGGGGCCGGGACTTCGTGAAGGTGCCGATGTGGAGCTGGTTGAGCAGGTCGGCGACCTGGCGGTTGATGTACTCGCTTCCGTTGTCGGCGTGGAAGGCCTGGACGGTGAAGGGGAAGGCGGAGATGAGGTCCTTCAGCACGGGGACCATGAAGTGCTGGGTGATGCGCGGCACGGCGCCAAGGTGTTGGAACTGCGTGACTTCGTCGACGATGTTGACGAGGTAGATGCCCTTCTTGCCGCTCCGGTCTCCGAGGTGGACGGTGTCGACGCGGAGGAAGCCGGGCTGGCCATCGGGCCTCGGCTTGCGGCGGACCCCGATGGGGACGGGAGCAGGCCGGGTCTTGCGGAAGGTGAGGCGGCCGGTGCGGTACGCGCGGGTCTTGCGGAGGTTGTAGATGTGGCCTCCTGAGATGCGTGCGAGGCGCTCGAAGCGCACGTCTCCGTAGACATGGAACATGCGCCAGAGGATCACCTTGGTGGCGGGTCCGGAGAGCTGGCCGAAGGCCTCGTCGACCTCGGCCAGCAGGGCGGCGTCAAGGTAGGTGTAGCGGCGCGCGAAGGCGTTGGCCGGGGGCTTGCCGCGGTGGTCGCGGATGTGCCCGGTCCGGCGGTGTTGCCGGATGAGGCGGGTGACCTGGGCCCTGGAGAGGCCCGTCACCTTCTCGAGGTACCGCTTCACCAGGCCCTTGTCCGGCTTCCTGAGGCCGTGGTACTCGAAGCGAACCAGGGTCCGGCGCACGAGGGCGTACGCGGAGTCACGGCGGGTGGGCTGGAAGTCCGCGGCTTCGTTGCCCTCCAGGAAGGCGCGGAGCTGGTCGAGGGTGCGTATCCGTTCGGTGCGAAGTGTCACGATCATCCTCCAATGATCTCTTCGCCCCGGACTGCAGGCTCATCTCCCGCTGGAAACAGGATCCGAGTTCAGGCTCATGTGCCGTTGGACGAGACTCACACTTGATTCCCGGGACGCTCCCGGGTATCTTTCAAGGCTGTCCGCCTGACGGTTGCGCCGCTCATGGCGCCCAACCATCCCGTTTGGGGGAACACGGAAACAGAATGGGTATCGACAAACAGGAAATCATCAGCAAATACCAGCCCCACGAGAACGGCGCCGGCAGCACGCAGGTGCAGGTTGCGCTGCTCACCGGGAGAATCGACCACCTCCGCAGCCACTTCGATGCCCACAGGCACGATCATCACAGTCGTCGCGGTCTTCTGAAGATGGTGGGGCAACGGCGGCGGCTTCTCGAGTATCTGAAGCGCACGGACGTGGACGGATACCGGGCACTGATCAAAGACCTCGGGCTGCGCCATTGACGGCGACAACCAAGACGGGTTCAGCCGCTTCGAGGCTGAACCACGGGCTGTCGACGGCCGTAATCTCGTGCCGCCGCCGCCCACTCCCGCCGCGGGATTCCAGCGGCAACCCCGGATGAGAAAATGATAGACAGAATCGAACGTCAGTTCGCCGGCAGGCGGCTGGTGCTCGAGGTGGGCCGGATGGCCCGCCTCGCACACGGCTCCTGCCTCGTGCAATTTGGCGAAACCGTAGTACTGGTGACCGCGACGGTCCAGAACAAGACGACCCACCTTCCCTTCTTTCCGCTGACGGTGGAATACCGAGAGAAGGCCTACGCGGCGGGGAAGATCCCGGGCGGCTTCTTCAAGCGTGAAGGCGCGCCCCAGGAGAAGGAGGTCCTGTCGTCCAGAATGACCGACCGGACGCTCCGGCCGCTCTTTCCCGACGGCTTCTTCAACGAGACCCAGATCCACGCCCAGGTCCTGAGCGCCGATCAGGAGAACGACGCCGACGTGCTCACCCTGATCGGGGCTTCCGTCGCCCTCAACACGTCGGTCATCCCCTTCCGGACCTCGGTCGCATCCGTGCGGATCGGACGGATCCAGGGGAACTGGGTGGTGAACCCGACCTTCCGGCAGCTTGAGTACGCCGATGTGGACATCGTCGTGGCGGGGTCGGCCGACGCCATCGTGATGGTGGAAGGCGGCGCGATCCAGGTGCCGGAGAGTGACATCCTGGAGGGGCTCAAGGTGGCCCACGCCGCAATCAGGGAGCTTATCGAGATCCAGGAAGTGCTGATCGCGCCTCGTCGCGTGCCCGAAATGTCGTGGGAGCCGAGGCAGGTCGCGCCGGAGACCCGCGAACGCGTGGAGGCTGCGGTGGGGGGCCGGGTGGACGAGGCCGTGCGCATTGCCAGCAAGCAGGACCGGACCGCGGCGCTTGCCGACCTCGCCATTGACGTCGCCGCGCAGCTCGCGGAGGAGGACTCCGAGGACGCGGCAAGCGAGGGCGATGTCCGTGACGTTGTCCGGTCACTGGAAAAGAAGAGCGTGAGGGCCCGAATCCTCGCCGAGGGAGTCCGGGCCGACGGGCGCGGGTACGACGATGTCCGCCCGATCGACTGCGAGGCCGGCGTGCTTCCCCGGACGCACGGCTCCGCTCTCTTCACCCGGGGGGAGACCCAGTCCCTCGGCGTGGTGACCCTGGGCACGTCCAGGGACGAGCAGCGCATCGATTCGATCGACAGCGCGGAGCAGATCACCAGGTCGTTCATGCTGCACTACAACTTCCCGCCCTTCTCGGTAGGCGAAGCACGGCCGATCCGTTCCACTTCACGGCGCGAGAAGGGCCACGGTGCCCTTGCGGCGCGGGCCATTCAGCCCCTGCTGCCCGAATACGACGAGTTCCCGTACACCATCCGGATCGTCTCCGACATCCTGGAATCGAACGGTTCGTCGTCGATGGCATCCGTGTGTTCGGCGTCCCTCTCGCTGATGGATGCCGGCGTCCCCCTTCAGGCCGCGTGTGCCGGTGTGGCGATGGGCCTGGTGGTGGAGGGTGACCAGGTTGCGGTCCTGACCGATATCCTGGGGATGGAGGATGCCCTCGGCGACATGGACTTCAAGGTCGCGGGTACGAGGAAGGGCGTGACGTCGATTCAGATGGACATCAAGATCGACGGGCTCACCTTCGAATTGCTGGAGGAGGCCATGGAGCGGGCCCGGAAGGGCCGCATGCATATCCTGGACCGTATGGACGCGGTACTGCCCGAGTCACGCTCCGACCTGTCCGAGTGGGCTCCGCGCATCGAGACGATCAGGATCAACCCCGAGAAGATCGGTGAGATCATCGGGCCCAAGGGCAAGACGATCCGGGCGATCCAGGACGAGTCGGGCGCGAGCATCGAGGTTGACGACGACGGTATCGTCAAGATCGCGGCCGTTTCGGGCGAAGCCTCGGCGAGGGCGCGGGAGATGATCGAAGCGATCGTCCAGGAGCCCGAGGTAGGCAAGATCTACGAGGGCCCGGTGAAGAACACCACCACCTTCGGGGCGTTCGTCGAGATCATGCTCGGGGTCGAGGGACTCTGTCACATCTCGGAACTTGCCGATTTCCGCGTGGGCAAGACCGAGGACGTGGTCAATCGCGGGGACGTCATCCGCGTGAAGCTCCTGTCCATCGACGAACGGGGCCGCATGCGGCTGTCAAAGAAGGCGGCGGATGCGGAAGAGGCTCCGGCTGCTGCAGAGAAGGCCGGCGTCGGCAGGTAGCCGGCTGCCAGAGTTCCGGCGGAGTTGAACTATCGGGCAACCCGGCTCGGGAACGGCGTCCACGTCCTGAGCGAATCCGTTGCCGGTGTTCGGTCCGTGGCCGTGGGGGCCTGGGCTCGGCAGGGGGGTGCGCTGGAGCCGCCTGAGCTCCTGGGTGCCAGTCACCTCCTGGAGCACATGGTCTTCCGCGGCACGGAGCGCCGCTCCCGGCAGGAGATCGCCCTCTCGCTGGAGAGTCTGGGTGGATCGCTGAACGCGTACACCTCGCGCGAGCACACCGGGTATGAGGCTCGCGTGCTGGCGCCCCACCTCCCCATTGCAGTGGACGTGATCGCGGATCTGGTGCGCAGCCCCCTGTTGGCCGAGGAAGATCTGGACCGCGAAAGGGAGGTGGTGAACGAGGAGATTGCGGCCGTCGAGGACACCCCCGACGACCTCGTCTTCGAGCTTCACGGCGAAGGGATGTGGCGGGGACACCCCTACGGCAACTCGATTCTGGGCACGCGTGATTCGGTCGCGTCCATCTCGCGCGAAGACCTGGCCGCGCTCCACCGGCGCAGCTACACAGGCAGGAACCTCGTTGTGGCTGCGGCGGGCCAGGTGAACCACGATGCCTTCTCGGAACTCGTGGAGGAGTGGTTCGGGGGGATCGAACCGGGTGCGGAAGCGCCCGCCGTGCCCGACCCGCCGGAGCCCCGGACAGGAACCGTGCACGTCGCGCGAGATACGTCGCAGGTGCATATCGTCCTCGGCCGTACTACACCGGGCCACTCCCACGATGACCGCTATGCCCTGATCCTGCTGTCCTCGGCTCTGGGTGGCGGGATGAGTTCGAGGCTGTTTCAGCGGGTGCGCGAGGAGTTGGCTCTGGCATACGCGATCTACTCGTACCAGTCCTTCTACACCCGTGCCGGAGCGTGCGGCGTGTATGCCGGTACCCGCCCGGGCCGGGGAGGGGCGGCACTCGAGGCCATTCGCGAGGTCTACCGCAGCGTATCCGACGAAGGTCTGCCGAACGGAGAACTGGGTAGGATCAAGGAACAGGTGAAGGGCCAGATCATGCTCTCGCTCGAGTCGCCGGGAGCGCGGCTTCACCGGCTTGCCAGTTTCGCCCTCCACGACGAGACCTTCATCTCCCTGGACGAGCTGCCGGGGCTGATCGACAGTGTGTCGACGTGTGATATTGTTCGGGTGGCCGGCGAAGTGTTCGACCCGGACCACCAGTACGCGCTTTGTCTGGGCCCGCAGGAAACCGGGAACCATTGAACGGATTCGTCAAATGCTCGTAGGCATCCCTTCGGAAGTCAAAAGGAACGAGTACCGGGTCGCACTGACCCCTGCCGGCACCGAGGCGCTGACCAAGGCGGGGCAGCGGGTGCTGATTCAGGCGGGTGCCGGCGAAGACAGCGGCTTTACCGACGACTTCTACGAGGGAGCCGGAGCGGAGATCGTCGTGAGCGCGGCACAGGTGTGGGCGCGCGCGGACATGATCGTGAAGGTGAAGGAGCCGATCCCCTCCGAGCTGCCCCTGATCCGCGCGGGACAACTACTCTTCGGCTACTTCCACTTCGCCGCTTCGGAGCCCCTGACACGCGGGATCATGGACAGCGGGGCGATCGCCATCGCATACGAGACGGTGGGCACGGAGGACGGGGATCTTCCGCTTCTGACGCCGATGAGCGAAGTGGCGGGCCGGATGGTGGTCCAGGAGGGCGCCAAGTACCTCGGGCGGCCGTCGGGGGGGTCGGGGATCCTGCTGGGCGGCGTCCCGGGGGTGCTACCGGCCAAGGTACTTGTTCTCGGCGGGGGCGTGGTAGGGACGCAAGCGGCACTGATGGCGGCCGGGCTGGGGGCGCGTGTCGCCGTCATGGACGTGTCGCTTCCCCGGCTCCGCCACCTCAGCGAGGTCATGCCCGCCAATGTCAATCTCCTCTATTCAACCCGCTACGCCGTGCGAAAGCAGCTGCGGGACGCGGACCTGGTGATTGGCGCCGTCCTCGTGCCGGGGAAGAAGGCTCCGGGGCTCGTTACGCGTGAGGACCTTGCCTCGATGCGGCGGGGATCGGTCATCGTCGATGTGGCCGTGGACCAGGGGGGCTGTGTGGAGACGATCCGCCCCACGACGCACGAGGATCCGGTGTACGAGCTCGACGGTGTGATCCACTACGGCGTGACGAACATCCCGGGTGCGGTGCCGCGCACCTCGACGCTGGCGCTCACCAACGCCACTCTGCCCTACACATTGCAGCTCGCCCGCCTCGGTTGGGAGCGCGCCTGCGCGATGGATCCGGATCTCGCCAGAGGAGTCAACGTCGCCGGCGGCAGGGTGATCCACCCGGGAGTTGCCGAGGCGTTCGGAATGACGGCCCGGCCACTCGGCGTCGCGCATCCCCGCAGGGGACGGCGTGCCCGGGAAACCGTGCGCTTCAAGCGCTTGCCCGCCAACCCCGATCTTCCCCTGCCTTCCCGCGCGACGGAGGAAGCCGCCGGGTTCGATGTTCGCAGTTGCGAGACCTTCCAGCTGAAGCCCGGCGCCATACACGCGGCGCTCACGGGATTCGTGATGGAGCTCCCGCCGGGGATGGAGTGTCAGGTGAGACCCAGGTCCGGACTGGCGGCCCGTCACGGGGTGACTCTCCCCAACAGCCCCGGCACGATAGACTCCGACTACAGGGGTGAACTTCGGATCCTCATGCAGAACCTGGGCTCGAAGACGGTCGAGATCGGCCGTGGAGACCGGATCGCCCAGCTCGTGTTCAACTATTGTCTGGCACCGCAGGTGGAAGAAGTTTCCACGCTCTCGGACACGGAGCGCGGTGCAGGCGGATTCGGGAGCACAGGCGTGAAATGATCTGCCGATTAGGGTAGGTTAAAACGTGGCCGAGTGTTCATCGGCAAAAAGTGCCTTGAACCCGAGCCCGTGCGGCTCACAGTGACAGTTGCCCCCAATTAACAGTTGGTTCAGTTCGAAACGGCTGGTTCCCACGAGCGACATCGGCGTGGATCTCGGGACCGCCAACACCCTGGTGTGCGTGAGAGGGGAAGGGGTGGTGCTCAGCGAGCCCTCCGTTGTCGCGGTGGAGCGGGGAACCAAACGGATCATGAGCGTGGGGCTGGAAGCCAAGCGCATGCTCGGCCGGACCCCGGAGGGGATCGTAGCCGTGCGCCCGCTCAAGGACGGCGTGATCGCGGATGTCGATTTGACCGAGCTCATGCTGCGGCATTTCCTCAAGCAGGTGATGGCGAAGCGGATCTTTCGGATCAAGCCCAGGGTCGTGGTGGGAGTCCCGTCGGGGATCACGGAACTCGAACGGCGAGCCGTGCGTTCCTCGGCCCAGTCCGCCGGAGCCAACGAGGTGTACATGGTGGCCGAGCCGATGGCGGCCGCGATCGGTGTGGGACTTCCGATCGAGACACCGAGGGGGAACATGGTCATCGACATCGGTGGCGGCACGACCGAGATCGCCGTAATCGCCCTTTCCGGGATCGTCGCTGACACCTCCATACGGATCGGCGGAGACGAACTGGACCAGTGCATCGTCACATTCCTCCGCAAGAACTACAACCTGCTGATCGGGGAACCCACCGCCGAAGCCATCAAGATGCAGATCGGCTCGGCGATCGAAACGGACAATGAGCGGGAGATGGAAGTGAAGGGCAGGGATCTCGTGTCCGGGATCCCCAAGATGGTGCTCATCCACTCCCAGGAGATCCGTGAGTGTCTGCAGGAACCCCTGCGGTCGATCGTCGAAGCGGTGCGTTCCGCGCTGGAGATCACGCCACCGGAGCTCGCGTCGGATATCGTCGACTACGGAATCGTGATGACGGGCGGGGGGGCGCTGATCCGCGGTCTCGACAGGCTGATCGCGCTCGAGACCAATCTGCCGATTCATGTGGATGACGAGCCCATGACCTGTGTGGTCCGGGGGGCGGGACGCGTCCTTGAGGACTTCCCCAAGTATCGACCGGTACTCAGGGCATAGCCCGGAAACTCCACGCGCGTCAGCGGTGACAGGCACCTTCCAACCGCGGGAATGAAGGAGCGACAAGGATGGGGGGTCACACAAAGCGGGACAGGCGGACCGGCCGAACGGATCTGCTAGTCGTCTCGGGCTTCGTTGTGGCGTCCCTTATTGCCATCAACCTGCCCGCCGGCCCCCAGCGCGCCGTCGGGCACTTCATCCGGCAAACGGCGCTGAGCCCGTTCATCAGCGTCAACGCGCTGCTGACCCGGACGCAGGCTCGGGCCAGGGACTTTGATACCCTCCGAGCCCAGATGGACACGACGATGGCGCTGGTCGCGGCGCAGAGGACGCTCGCGGAAGAGAACCGGCAATTGCGCGGAGTGCTGTCGCTGAGGGACCGGGCACCGAGCCGCCTTGTCCCGGCCACGGTGATACGCTCCGGGACGTCCGGCTCGGGGAGTGTGTTCCATCTCGACGCCGGTTCGATCGACGGGGTTCGCCCGTTCAATGCGGTGATTACGGAGACGGGACTTCTGGGGCAGGTCCAGGAGGTTTTCCCCGACTATTCCCTGGCCTACGACTGGTCGCACCCCGATTTCCGGGTGTCGGCGATGACACCCGACGGTCGAGACCACGGGCTGGTCGAGGCGGCGCGAGGTGCTTTCCGCGAGCAGGACCGTCTCATTCTCGGTGGAACGGCCTACCTGTCCGACCTGGAGCCCGGGACCGAACTTCTGACCTCGGGCCGGGGTGGAGCGTTTCCCAGAGGCATCCCGATTGGCAGGATCGCCGGGGTAGCCGAGACGTCGGCCGGCTGGAGCAAGAGCTATTTCGTCGACCCGGTGGTATACCCGGGAGCGGTGACGCACGCCGTGGCGGACGTCGGGGTGGCTGGCGAGATGCTCGCCGCCCTGGCAGACAGCACCACGGCCCCGTCGGGGGACGGCTCCCGGTGAGGCTTCGTGTCTTCCTGCTGGTATCCTGCCTCATCCTCGGCCACCTTGTGCTCCGCACTGCCCTCGGGTTTGGAAAGGCCGCACCGGACCTGTTCATCGTGGCGCTCCTTGTCGGGAGCCGTACCCTCGGTGTCGGCGCAGGTGCCGGACTCGGGTTCGTTCTGGGCGTCCTGGAAGACACGTTCTCGATGAGGGCTTTCGGGGCCAACGCTCTTGCCATGACCCTCGTCGGGGCTCTGGGCGCCAAGTCCCGTGACTTCTTCGTCGGTGATTCGACAGGGTTCCTGGTCACCTTCTTGCTTCTCGGGACCTGGGCCCGGGACCTTCTCGCCTGGGTGGTCACCGACGCGTCCATCCGGCCGGCTTTCCAGGATCACCTGGTGATCGAAGCTCCCCTTCTGGCCCTCTACACGACGGTGGTCGGGCTCGCCGCGCGGTCGCTCTTCCTCCGTCGCCGGAGCAGGAGATGAGCCGACTTCGGCCGCAGCAGCGGAAGACTCTGGCCACCCGGGCCCGCGTCTTCGTCGTAGTCCCGCTGGCGCTGCTCGTCGGCGTGCTGTTTCGAGCCCAGGTGCTCAGGTCTTCCGACTGGCTCCTGCAATCGGAAGAGAACCGGTTGCGGTCTCTCGTGGTTCCCGCTCCGCGAGGGATCATCCGGGACCGCGCGGGACGGGTGCTGGCCGACAACATACCGGGATACTCCGTCGCCATCGTGCCTGATCAGCCGGACTCCATGCTCTCCACCCTTCGGCGGTTGCGGGAACATCTGGTACTGTCCGGCGAGCGCCTGGAGGACGTGACCCGTCAGATCCAGGGTCGTCCGCCCAGGCCTGTTCTCGTGTCGGTCGATGCCCCTTTCGATGCAGTGGCGGCGCTGGAAGAGCGCAGATCGGGCTTCCCGCGGCTCCTGATCCAGTCGCGCCCCAAGCGGCGCTACCCAGCGCGTGAGTTGGGAGCGCACGTCCTCGGCTATGTGGGTGAGATCAACGAAGCGGAGCTGGAATCGGGGGATTTCGAGGGGGCCGAGCCGGGGTGGATCGTGGGCCGGTCCGGGATCGAGGCGACGTACGAGTCGATGCTGCAGGGGAAGCCCGGAACCCGATATGTGGAAGTGGACGCCAGGGGCAGGATCGTCGGACCCTTCGGGGGCGTGAGCGGTGTGGCCGAGGAGCCGGGGACGGATATCGACCTGAACCTCGACCTGGATCTCATGGAGTGGATCCACCACATCTTCCCCGAGGGGATGAAGGGGTCCGTGGTGGCCCTCGATGTCGAGACCGGAGGTGTCCTGGCCCTCTATTCGGCGCCCTCGTTCGACCCCAACGTGTTCGCCGGGGTCGTCAGTCGCGCAGAGTGGAGCAGGCTCGTCAACGACTCGGAGTCGCCGTTGTACCACCGGGCGGTGATGGGCAGGTACCCCCCGGGTTCCGCGTGGAAGCTGGCCACTGCGGCCATCGCGCTCGAGCTGGGGGTGGTGGCTCCCGGTGATCGCATGTCGACCCCGTGCCAGGGATCCTTCGTCTATGGAAACCGCATCGCCCGGTGCTGGAAGCCCGAGGGACACGGTTCACTGGACCTCGCCGGGGCGATCCAGCATTCGTGCAATGTCTACTTCTATCAACTGGGACTACGAATCGGCCTCGAGCGCTTGCTGGAGTTCGGCAACCGCATGGGGTTTGGGGACCAGTGCGGAATCGATCTGCCGCGCGAGGCCGGGGGCAACTTTCCCGAGGGCGTCGGGTACTGGCAGAGGCGCTACGACTACGAGCCGCTCGAGGGTGAGGTGCTGAGTCTCGCAATCGGCCAGGGACCCAACGACCAGACGCCACTCAAGATGGCCCAGTTCCTCGTCGCCATTGCCCGCGACGGCTCGGCCCCGGCGCCGACGCTGTACGGCGGGGCCCCCGCCCGTGAAGGCTGGTGGCTCGACATCCCCCCCGAGCACCTGGCCTCCATCCGGGAAGGGATCCACCGCGTGACCCAGCCGGGTGGGACCGCTCACCTGTCCTCGCTGGAGCACTTCGATCTGCTCGGCAAGACAAGTACGGCGGAGAGCGGCGGCGGCCGGCCGGCGCACGCGTGGTTCATCGGGATGGCCGGCCTCCGGGGCGGTCCCCCCGAAATCGTCGTCGTGGCGCTGGTCGAATTCGGCGGCAGCGGCTCGGAGGTCGCGGCTCCCCTGGTGGCGAAGGCCGCGGACTACTATCTGAGGGGTGTGCACGGGATTCCTCGTGACACGATCCAGACGTTGCGCGAATACCTTGTGGTTGGGCGAAATACCGCCTGGGCGGCCTTCCGGCCCGCCGGGTGATGAAGGCGAGGCCCGCGTGGTTCAGCGAGGCGGGGTTCACGGCCACCATTCTCGTTCTATCCCTGTTGGGCGTGGCGATGATCTTCTCGGCGGGGGTTCTGGAGGTGCCCAGCCAGATCACCGAGGGCCTCTGGTTGCGCCAGGGCGTGTTTCTCGGGGCGGGCATCGTCGGCCTGCTGGTGGTTTCCCGGCTCTCGCCGCGGATGTTCGAGTGGGTTGCGATGCCCGCCTATGTTCTTTCGGTCGGTGTGCTTGCAGTCACCCTGGTCGTGGGCAGCGGCACCGGGACGGCGGAGGGGGTGAAGAGCTTCCTGTCGATCGGCGGCTTCCGCTTTCAACCCGCCGAGGCGGCGAAGATCGCGACCGTGCTTGCCCTGGCCCTACTCCTCGCTCGCCGCGAGGACCCTCCCCGTTACCTGAGGGACCTGCTTACGCCCGCCGCCCTGGTCGTCGTCCCGCTTGCCCTCGTCCTGCTTCAGCCCGACCTGGGGACGGCCCTGGCGTTCGTCGGAATCTTCTTCGCCATCATTTTCTGGGCGGGTACCCCATGGCCGCTCGTTCTCTTCGCCGCGTCACCCGGCGTCGCCCTCATTCTGGCCTACAGCGCCCGCGTGTGGTCGGTCTACATCGTTCTTCTTGCCATCGGGCTGTACCTCTACCGCTTCCGGCTCTATCTGGTCGAGTCGGTCAGCGTCATCCTCGGGAACGTCGCCGCGGGAGCTATCGCCCAGCCCCTGTGGAACTCGCTTGCCGAATATCAACGCAACCGGCTGCTCGTGTTCCTGGACCCTGGACTGGATCCGCGCGACGCCGGTTGGCAGCTCATCCAGTCGAAGGTTGCGGTTGGAAGCGGCGGCCTGCTGGGGAAGGGTTTCACCGCCGGCACCCAGAAGCGCCTGGCGTTCATCCCGGAACAGCACACCGACTTCATCTTCAGCGTATTGGGGGAGGAGTTCGGCTTCATCGGCACCGTGCTGCTTCTGGCGCTCTTCGGATTCCTGTTCCTGCGGATGATCCGCATGGCGGAGACCGCCAGGACCCCGTTTGCCGGAATGTTCATCTTTGGTATTTTAGGAATCTGGTTTACCCACGTCTTCATTAACGTGGGCATGACCATAGGCGTGGTCCCGATCACGGGGATTCCCCTCCCGTTCATCAGCTACGGTGGGTCCTTCCTGTTGATGTCGTGGCTGGCCGCCGCAACGGTGGTGGCGGTGGCCAACGCGGACCCCTGACCACCGGATACCGGATCGACAAGGCGAGGGGTGGACAGAGTGACCTGGTTCCGAAAGCAAAAGAAGCGCCTCACTTCCGAGGACCGCCGGGATCTCCCGCACGACGTCTTCGAGAAGTGTGACGGCTGCGGAGAGATCCTCTACGGCGAGCGCCTGGCGAGAAACCTGGGCGTGTGCCCGGAGTGCGGGAATCACTTTCGGATTTCCGCGCCGCGTTACATCGAGCTTCTGGCCGACCCGGATTCCTTCGAAGAGGAGGACGCCGGCATGGCGAGCGGCGATCCACTCAACTTTTCCGATCTCAAGGCCTACGGCGACCGGCTCAGAGCGGCCCGGCAGCGGACGGGGCGAAACGAAGCGGTCATCACCGGCCGGGCTCGCATCGAGGGTATCGCAGTTGCGCTGGCCGTGATGGATTTCAGTTTCATCGGTGGGTCGATGGGTTCGGTGGTGGGCGAGAAGATCGCTCGTGCGGGAAGGGATGCGCTGGAACGCGACCTTCCCCTGGTGGTGGTAACCGCCTCGGGGGGTGCGCGCATGATGGAGGGGATTTTCTCCCTCATGCAGATGGCCAAGACGTCTGCGGTGCTCGCCCGAATCCACGAGCGCGGCCTGCCCTACATTTCGGTCCTCACCGACCCCACGACGGGAGGGGTAACGGCGTCCTACGCGATGCTGGGTGACGTCAACCTGGCCGAGCCCGGCGCGCTGATCGGCTTCGCCGGGCCCCGGGTGATCGGCGAGACCATCAAGCAGGAGCTGCCGCCCGGCTTCCAGAGCGCCGAATTCCTGGAAGAGCACGGCATGGTGGACCGCGTGATCGACCGTCGCGAGTTGAAGGGCGCCATCGCCCAGCTGCTCCGACACGCGCGCGAAGGCTGGAGGCCTTGGGGCTGACGACACCCCTGGCGGTACCCGACCCCCACATGGAGACGCTCTTCCCGGGGGCTCCGAGCGCTGTCGAATGGGGTCTGGGGCGCATGGAAGCGGCGCTGGCCGAGCTCGGCAACCCCCACCTGCGCTATCGTACCCTGCACGTCGGCGGAACCAACGGAAAGGGGTCGGTCGCGTCCATGTGGGCGTCGGTGCTGCGGCAGCAGGGTGATCGCGCGGGCCTGTACACGTCGCCCCACCTCTGCTCCTTCCGGGAGCGAATCATGATCGACGGCGAACCCGTCTCTGCCGACCGGGTCATGGCCACCGCCCAGCGGCTTCGGCCACTGGCGAGCCGGCAAAGGATGTCGCTCTTCGAGGCGTGCACCCTTCTGGCGCTGGAGATCTTCGCCGAGGAAGAGGTGGACAGCGCGTGCATCGAGGTCGGGCTGGGGGGACGGCTCGACGCGACCAACGTGATCAGGCCCCAGGTCACCGCCATCACCAACGTGGCGCTGGACCACCAGGAATACCTGGGGGACTCCCTCGAGCAGATCGCGACGGAGAAGGCGGGGATCATCAAGCCCGGCATCCCGGTGATCACAGCCGAAGTCCGACCCGCCGTCCTGGCCGTGCTGGAGACACGGGCGAAGCACGTCGGTGCGCCGTTTCACCGGATCGAGCGCTGGCGCGACATCTCCGGACTCCACCTGGGCCGGGGCCGGACCCGCTTCAGGCTGGGCACCGGCGGGGGAGCCGGCATCGAGTTGGAGACACCGCTGCCCGGGGCTCACCAGGCGATCAACGCCGCGCTTGCGGTGCGTGCCCTGGAATTCCTCCCGCGGCCCCCGTCGCGGGAAGCGGTGCGTGCCGGCGTCGCCGCGGTGAGGTGGCCCGGCCGGGGGCAGATCCACCGGCTCGCCGGTCGCCATTTCATCTTCGATGTGGCGCACAACCGGGCCGCGGTGGCCGCTCTGACGCGCGTCCTGGCCGATCTGGCGCCTCCCCGGCCCCTGGTGGTCCTCGCCGGGATTCTGGGGGACAAGGACTGGTCGCGGATGCTGCCCCCCCTGGTCGATCTCGCGGACCGGGTCGTCTTCACCATACCGTCCTCGGCGCCGGCGGAGAGGCACTGGAACCCGCGCGTTGCGGCGGAGGAGGTGGGTGGCGGGGTCCCCATCGACATCGAACAGGATGTGGCCGCGGCGGTGGAGCGGGCGAGTGCGCTGGCGGGTAGCGGCACGGTGGTGGTGACGGGATCGTGCCACACGGTGGGCGACGCGCTCCTTGTTCTGGGGCAGACCCCGTTCGGCGACGGTGAGCCGGGCCCATGAGCCGTGCGGCACCCGTTTCGACGGTGCGACATTGAATTTCCACCCTCGCCGGTTAGATTCGCAGCCCATGCCACCCGCCAAATCCTTCTCCAGGCTTCCCGGCTTTCGCGACTTCGTCCCCGGCGACCTCGCGCTCCGCAATCATATCTTCGAGACGTGGCGTCGTGTCTCGCGCGGTTACGGCTTCATGGAGTACGACGGGCCGCCCCTGGAGCCGCTCGACCTCTACATCGAGAAGAGCGGCCCGGAGATCGTCGAGCAGCTCTACAACTTCGATGACAAGGGAGGGCGCCAGGTCACGCTCCGCCCCGAAATGACCCCGACGCTGGCCCGGATTCTGGCGAACCTCAGCCGCGGGATGCCCAAACCCATCCGCTGGTTCTCGGTGCCGCAGCTCTTCCGCTACGAGCGCAGCCAGCGTGGCCGGCTGCGGGAACACTTCCAGCTCAACGTCGACATCGTGGGCGAAGCCGGGGTGGCTGCCGACGCGGAAGTCCTCGCCGTGGCCATCGACGCCGTGCGGGGCCTGGGGCTGGGCGAGGACGACTTCGTGGCCAGGGTGAACGACCGCCGGCTGGTGGCCGAGGTTCTCACCGCGGCGGGCGTCAGCGCCGGCGGGCACGCAGCCTGTCTTGGCGTCATCGACAAGGCGAGCCGTGCCGGTGTCGCGAAGACGCGGACCGGCCTGGAAGCGCTCGGACTGGACGGGCCGGCGGTCGCGACGCTGACCGAGCTGGTGGCCGACGGCACCTGGGAACGGCTGGAGCGCCGGTTCCGTGACGCGACGCCGGTCCGGGAGGCCATGGAACCCCTCGAGGAGCACGAGGCAATCCTGGGCGCCATGGGGCTGGGAGGTTATCGGCACTTCGACTTCACAGTGGTCAGGGGCCTCGCCTACTACACCGGGATCGTGTTCGAGCTCTTTGACCGGGCGGGGGAGCTGCGCGCGATCTGCGGTGGCGGCCGCTACGACAGGCTCCTCGAACTGGTGGGGGGCGAGGCGCTCCCGGCGGTCGGCTTCGGAATGGGCGATGTCGTGCTCGGCGAGCTCTTGCGGGACAGGGGACTCGTGCCGGATGCGGCTCCCTCCTGCGACTACTACGTGATCTGGGTAGGGCCGGAGCAGCGTTCGACGGGAATGCAAGTCAGCCATCTGCTGCGGGAGGCGGGCCATTCGGTGATGTACTCGCTGAGATCCCAGGGGGTGGGCAAGCAGTTGAAGGCCGCGAGCCGTGCCGGAGCGGCTCGTGCGGTCATCATCGGCCCGGACGAGGCCGCCGCAGGGTCTGCCACAGTTCGGGATCTGACGACGGGACGGCAACAAACCGTGCCGCTGGAGTCGCTGACGTGACGGCGACGAAACCCCGGCGGCCCGATCCCGGCGACGAAGAGACGCGCGTCGCCCGGGCCGCGATGAACCGCGCCATCCGGCGCCTCAACGTCCTGGAGACGATCCTCCTGGGGGCAGCGGCGATCGCCGCGCTGGCGGGGGGCTGGCTGGCGGCCCTTCTGGCACGAAGCGCCTTTGGCTATCCCTTCCGGACCACCTGGCTGGTCGCGTCTCTGCTGCTCTTCGGGATTCCGGGGGCGCTGGCGTGGACGATGGAGAAGCGCGGACGGTACGCGCAGCCGAAGATGGACATCAAGGGAACCTCTGACGATTTGCCCGGGAGGGGCGGCGGCTGATGGCGAAGAAGACGCAAAAGAAGGGTCTCACACCCCGCTCCGAGGATTTCAGCGCCTGGTACAACGAAGTGGTTCTGCAGGCGGAGCTGGCCGACTACTCCCCGGTGCGGGGAAGCATGGTGATCAGGCCGTGGGGATACGGGATCTGGGAGAACATGCAACGCGCACTGGATGACATGTTCAAGGCGTCGGGTCACCAGAACGCCTACTTCCCGCTCCTCATCCCCATGAGCTTCATCGAGCGCGAGAAGGAGCACGTGAAAGGCTTCAAGCCGGAGTTGGCGGTCGTCACCCATGCGGGCGGCAAGAAGCTGGAGGAGCCCTACGTCATCCGCCCGACCTCGGAGACGATCATCTACTCCATGTACTCGAAGTGGGTACAGAGCTACCGCGATCTCCCGATCCTGCTGAACCAGTGGGCCAACGTCATACGGTGGGAGCTCCGTACCCGGCTGTTCCTCAGAACCGCCGAGTTCCTCTGGCAGGAGGGCCACACCGCGCACGCGACCCAGGGCGAGGCCGAAGAGGAAGCGCAGACGATCCTGGGCATCTACCGGACCTTCATGGAGGACTGGATGGCCATGCCGCCGTTGACGGGGCTGAAGACGGAGGCCGAGAAATTCGCGGGCGCCGTGCGCAGCTATGCGTGCGAAGCGCTCATGCAGGACGGCAAAGCCCTGCAGGTCGGCACCTCGCACATGCTGGGCCAGAACTTCGCGCGGCAGTTCGGCCTCACCTTCCAGAGCGAAGAGGGTCGCGAGGAGTTCGCGTGGAACACCTCGTGGGGCGTTTCCACCCGCCTGGTCGGGGGGCTGGTCATGACGCACGGCGACGACATGGGCGTGGTGGTTCCTCCGAAGCTGGCGCCCACGCAGGTGATGGTCGTGCCGATCGCCAGAAGTGACGACGAGTGGGCCACCGTGGCCGAGAAGGCCCGGCAAATTGTGAACGCGCTGCGCGATGGCGGCGTTCGAGCCGACGCGGACCACCGCCGGCACCTGTCCCCGGGTGCCAAGTTCTTCGAATGGGAGCGCAAGGGTGTGCCGATGCGCCTGGAAGTGGGCCCGCGCGACGTGGCCAAGGGCGAGGTCGTGGTCGTCCGCCGGGTAACGGACGAGGGAGAGCCGCGCAAGGAGGCGGTGCCGGAGGCACGGGCGCTCGGCGAGATCGGGGGCCGGTTGGAGGCGTTGCAGGGGCAACTGCTGGACGCGGCCCGGGCGCGCCGTGAGGCGGGTACCCATCGCGGCGAGGTTTCGTCGGTCGAGGAGCTCGGCGCTCTCCTGGACGACGGTGCCGGCTTCGTCTATTCGGGCTGGAGCGGGGACCCCGCCGTGGAGGAGAAGGCCAAGGATGTCAGGGCCACGATCCGCGTCATCCCCGACGAGGAGTTCCGCTCGGCCACGGCGCCGACCCGGTGCGCGGGGGGTGGCGAAGCCAGGATGGAAGTGGTGTGGGCGCGGGCGTACTGAGCACCGGTGTCCTTCGGTCCGGGACGAAGCCGATGAATGACACCCGCCCAGACCCGGCCGGCACCCCAGCGGCGGACGCGACCACCGCCTCGGCCGGCGCGGGGCACGATCGCGTCCTCCTCATCGACTACGGCTCCCAGTTCACGCAGTTGATCGCGCGGCGCGTGCGCGAGGCCGGCGTCTACTGCGAGATCCACCCCCCCACACGCTCCCTCGACTGGGTGCGGGGATGGTCGCCACGGGGAATCGTCCTCTCGGGCGGGCCGTCCTCGGTGTACGGCGACGACGGCACCGCCCTCGACCCCGGTCTCCTCACCCTTGGCGTCCCGGTCCTCGGCATCTGCTACGGCATGCAGCTGATCGCCCGGCACGAGGGCGGTGCCGTACTCCCCGGAAAGCGCGAGTACGGCCGCGCCAGCTTGCGTGTCACCGAGCCGGAACTGGACGCGGGCGGCAGCGGCGGCGGCCTCTTCCACGGCTTCGATCCAGGTGAGGACGTCACGGTGTGGTGCTCTCACGGCGACCATGTCGACGACCCGCCCCCCGGCTTCGTGACCATCGCTGCCACCGCCGATCTCCCGGTGGCGGCCTTCCGGGCCCGCTCGCGACCGCTGTACGGGGTGCAGTTCCACCCCGAGGTCGCACACACGCCGCGCGGCCAGGAAATCGTCGACAACTTCCTCTTCCGTATCTGCGACTGTGCCGCCGACTGGACGTCGGGCGCCTTCGTCGCCGAGTCGGTCGAGCGGATACGGGCGACGGTCGGAGATGCGCAGGTCGTGTGCGGTCTGTCCGGAGGTGTGGATTCGTCGGTGGCCGCGGCGTTGGTGCACCGCGCGATCGGCGACCAGCTCACCTGCATCTTCGTCGACACCGGCATGATGCGGATGAACGAGCGCGAGAGCGTGGAGCGGACCTTCCGCGAGCACATGGGGATCCGCCTGGTCGTGGTGGAGGCGGCGGCCGAGTTCCTGGGTCCGCTGGAGGGCGTTGTCGATCCCGAGCGTAAGCGCAGGATCATCGGCGGGACCTTCATCCGCGTCTTCGAGAGCACCACCCGGGAGCTCGGCGACGACGCCCGCTTCCTGGTGCAGGGAACCCTCTACCCGGACGTGATCGAGTCCCTCGCGGTGCGCGGTCCGTCGGCCACCATCAAGACCCACCACAATGTGGGCGGCCTCCCCGAAGACATGCCCTTCGAGCTGATCGAGCCGCTCCGGGAACTCTTCAAGGACGAAGTGCGGGCCGTAGGCCGCACCCTGGAGCTCGACGAGGCGTTCATCCGCCGCCATCCCTTCCCGGGTCCCGGTCTGGGGATCCGGATTCTCGGCCCGGTGACGGAGGAGCGGCTGCGTGTACTGCGCAAGACCGACGCGATCTACCTCGAAGAGATCGAAGCCGCCGGCCTCTATGACGAGATCTGGCAGGCCTTTGCAGTCCTGCTTCCGGTGCGTTCGGTGGGCGTCATGGGGGACAGCCGGACGTACGAGAACGTCGTCGCGCTGCGCGCCGTGACCTCCCGCGACGGCATGACCGCCGACTGGTACCCCTTCGAGCCCGCGTTCCTGGCGCGCGTCTCGACCCGGATCATCAACGAGGTCGAAGGCGTCAACCGGGTGACCTACGACATCAGCTCGAAGCCGCCGGCGACGATCGAGTGGGAGTGAGGGGGCTGGCCAGGCCGCAGTCGCTGCCGGTCCAGCCCCTCACCCCACCGTGTCGGGACGGCTGCGCAGCTCGTCCAGCTTGTTCTCCACCTCGGCCCACACCTCCTGCATGAAGGCCACGTCGTCCCCGTTTGTCTCAGCGAAACCGACGAGGTCATCCTCGGTGACGTCCCGTTCCGCGAGCACCCGTTCACGCTCCCCGTCCGGGATCACGGCCTCGGGCGAACGAAGCTCCGCGACGCGCAAGGCGACGTAGGTCTCCACGAACTGCTCGCGGCTGATCGCTTCCCCGGCGGGATCCTCGCACCCCGCCGCGGCAAGCGCTGCCGCTACGAACAATGCGGCCGGAAGCGCGCGGCCGCATTTCACGCCGGGTCCTCCCGCGTGGCCGCCCGCCAGAGCAGCGCGCACAGCCCGGCGAAGACCAGCGTGCCGAACGCCACGCCGCTTCCCGGGAACAGCTCCGACCACCCGTGTCCCATGTGCCAGATCGACGCGGGGTCCGGATTCCCGGTCCTGTTGGCCACCGCGTAGATCACGCCGCCGATGAGCACGCCCACCAGAGCCGCGCCGGCGATCAGCCCGGACGCGAACAGGACGCCCCGTTCCCGCTTCTCGGCCAGGATGCTGACACCGTCCTCGGTCTCCCCGGCGTTCTCGTACTTCTTCGTCAGCCCCATGCGCATCAGGCCGCCCACCAGGATCGGCGTCATCAGCGAAACCGGGAGGTAGACGCCCACCGCGAAGGCCAGTGACGGGAGCTTGAAGACGAATTCGGCGATCGCCGCGATCGCGATTCCCAGCAGGACGAACCCCCAGGGCAGGGATGCGTTCAGCACCCCGTCGATCACGAGGCTCATCAGCGTGGCCTGGGGCGCGGCGAGCCCGTCCACCGTGCCGATTCCGTACGACTCGTTCAGCACCACCAGGACCCCGCCCATGACCGCCGCGCTGGCGAGCACGCCCATCATCTCCCCGATCTGCATGCGCCTGGGCGTGGCGCCGATCAGAAAGCCGGTCTTCAGGTCCTGCGAGGTGTCGCCCGCGACCGCCGCCGCGATGCACACCACGGCGCCGACGGCGAGCACCGCAACCTTGGCTGTTCCGCTACCGTCGTTCAGACCCAGCGCGACCCAGATCAGCGACGTCAGGATCAGAGCCGCGATGGTCATCCCCGACACGGGGTTCGACGACGACCCGATCAGCCCCACGATCCGGCTCGACACCGTCACGAAGAAGAAGCTGAAGACGACGATCAGGAAGGCTCCGAGCAGTCCCACCGGCACGCCCGGCCAGAGCCACAGCGCGATCGCCATGAGCGCCGCGAGCCCCAGCACCAGCTTCAGGGGAAGGTCCTGCTGTGTGCGCGGAAGCACGCCGCCTCCGCCCGCGCCGACCTGGCCGATGCCCAGCTTGAACGACTCGATGATGGTGGGCAGCGACTTGAGCAGCGTCACGATCCCGGCGAAGCCCACGGCCCCGGCTCCGACATAGCGGATGTAGCTGTTCCAGATGTCCCCCGAACCCAGCGCCGACATGGCGGTGGAGGCCGGATAGACCGTGTTGTCGCCGCCCCACATGTTGATCGCGGGGATGAGGACGAGCCAGGCCAGCGCGCTGGCCCCGAACATGATGGCCGCGATGCGGGGTCCGATGATGAAGCCGACGCCAAGCAGCTCCGGGGTGAAGTCGCCCCCGATCTCGGCCTTCTTCGGGAGCGGCAGGCTGGGGGACTCGTTCCACAGCGCGAGTCCGCTCCGGTTCGCGAGCGCCTGGTAGAGCGCACCCACCCCCAGCCCCGAGAAGAGCAGGCGAGCCTTGCCGCCACCCACCTCGCCCGCGACCTGCACTTCGGCGCACGCCGTGCCTTCGGGGTAGGGGAGCTTCCCGTGTTCGCGGGAGATCAGGTAGCGCCTGAGCGGGATCATGAAGAGGACGCCCAGCAGCCCGCCGAAGGCCGCGATCACCGACACCTGGAGCAGGTCCACCACGATCGTCGGATCGGAGCGCTGCCAGATGAAGAGCGCGGGGAGGGTGAAGATCACCCCCGCCGCCACCGACTCGCCCGCCGAACCGATGGTCTGCACGATGTTGGTCTCGAGGATCGAGCCCCGCCGGAGCGCGCGGAAGATGGCCACCGCCATCACCGCTGCCGGGATCGAGGCGCTGACGGTCAGCCCCACGCGCAAGCCCAGGTAGGCGTTGGCCGCTCCGAAGACGACCGCAAGCACCAACCCGATGAGCACCGCCTTGACCGTGAGTTCGGCCATCGAGCGTTCGGCGGGCACGTAGGGGCGGTAGCTCTCGCCGGGGACGACTTCGTACGCCTCGGGGGGAAGACCCTTGCGGGCTGGCGGATCGACCGATGCCATGTGAGGCTCCCTTGCGGGTTGGTGGGGTCAGGCGGGCGCTGGCCCGAATCTTTTCATATATGATCGGGGGTGCCAAAGTGGCAACGTTGCCAGTCGAATTGCAACAGGAGACTCCTGATGTTGAATGCCGAACGCATGACCTTGAAAGCCGCCGAGGCCCTGTCGGCCGCCGCCCGGGATGCCCGGCGCCGGGAACACCCGCAACTGGAGGGTGTCCACCTCCTGAAGGCGCTTCTGGAACAGGAAGACGGCATCGTCGCGCCCGTGTTCCACAAGATGGAGGTCGCGCCCGAAACGGTTGTGCACGCGGCCGATGTCGAGCTGAACCGGCGCGCCAGAGTCACCGGCGGAGCTTCGCCGGGACCCTCGCGCTATCTGCGCGCCGCGCTGGACAAGGCCGAAGAGGCGGCGGCCAAGCTCGGCGACACGTACGTCTCCACCGAGCACCTGCTCGTCGGACTCGCCGCCGAGAAGGGGGACGCGGGTCGGATCCTCAAGGAACACGGCGTCACCGGAAATCGCCTCGAGGCTGCCCTGGACGCGATCCGGGGATCCCACCGGGTCACCGATCAGAACCCCGAGGACAAGTTTCAGGCGCTGAAGCGCTACTCCCACGACCTGACCGAGCGGGCGCGGCGCGGCAAGCTGGATCCGGTCATCGGCCGGGACGACGAGATCCGCCGGGTCATGCGGGTGCTGGCCCGCCGCACCAAGAACAACCCGGTGCTCATCGGCGAGCCGGGGGTGGGCAAGACGGCCATCGCCGAGGGGCTGGCCCAGCGGATCGTCGCGGGGGACGTCCCCTCGTCGCTGAACGGCAAGAAGCTCGTCTCGCTGGACATCTCGTCGATGCTGGCGGGGGCCAAGTACCGGGGCGACTTCGAGGAGCGCATGAAGGCCGTCCTCAAGGAGGTGACCGAGGCGGACGGGCGCTACGTGCTGTTCATCGACGAACTGCACACGATCGTTGGCGCCGGCGCGGCCGAAGGGGCCCTCGACGCGGGGAACATGCTCAAGCCCGCGCTGGCCCGGGGCGACCTTCGCGTGGTGGGCGCGACCACGCTGTCCGAGTACCGCAAGCACGTCGAGAAGGATGCGGCCCTGGAGCGCCGCTTCCAGCCCGTGTACGTGGCTCCGCCCTCGGTCGAGGACACCATCGCCATCCTTCGCGGCCTGAAGGAGCGGTACGAAGTCCACCACGGCGTCCGTATCACTGATGATTCGCTGATCGCCGCCGCCAGATTGTCGGATCGGTACGTAGGGGGACGGTTCCTGCCCGACAAGGCCATCGACCTGATGGACGAGGCGGGGAGCCGGCTGCGCATCGAGATCGACTCCCTCCCCCAGGAGATCGACGACCTGGAGCGGCGGATCATTCAACTCGAGATCGAGAAACAGGCGCTGGCGCGCGACGACGACCGCGGGGCACGGGAGCGACTGGGCGGCATCGAGGCCGAGCTGTCGGAGCTGCGCGAGTCCAGCCAGACCATGAAGGCCGCGTGGCAGGCCGAAAAGATCCAGATCGCGCGCATCCAGGAGCTCAAGGAGCGGGTCGACGGCCTGCGCACCGAGGCCGAACAGGCCACCCGGCGCGGCGAGCTGGAGCGTGCGGCCGAGGTCCAGTATTCGGAGATCCCCGGGGCGCTTGCGGACATCGAAAAGGCGGAGGAGCGGCTGGCCGGGTTGCAGGCGCAGGGGAAGTTCCTCAAGGAAGAGGTGACGGCGGAGGACATCGCCGAGGTCGTGGCAGAGTGGACGGGGATCCCGGTGACGCGGTTGATGGCGGCGGAGCGCAAGCGGCTGACCCGGCTGGAGGAGCTGCTGGGAAGGCGGGTAGTCGGCCAGGACCGGGCGCTGGGCGCCGTGTCGCGCGCGGTGCGCCGGGCCCGGGCAGGAGTGCAGGATCCGGACCGCCCCATCGGCTCGTTCCTCTTCCTCGGGCCGACCGGGGTGGGGAAGACCGAGACCGCGCGCGCCCTGGCCGAGTTCCTCTTCGACGACGAGCGGGCCATGGTGCGCATGGACATGTCCGAATACATGGAGGCGCACTCCGTCTCCAGGCTGGTGGGGGCGCCGCCCGGATACGTGGGGTACGACGAGGGCGGCCAGCTCACCGAGGCGGTGCGGCGGAGACCGCACGCGGTGGTGCTCTTCGACGAGGTCGAGAAGGCGCATCCCAAGGTCTTCAACATCTTCCTGCAGATCCTGGACGACGGCCGTCTGACCGACGGGCAGGGAAGGACGGTCGACTTCCGCAACACGGTGATCATCATGACGTCGAACATCGCGGGGCCCGAGATCCTGGCGCGGTCGCGTGGCGGGGAAGCGGGCGAGTGGAGCGAGGTCGAGGAGCTGGTGAAGGGGCGGCTCAAGGAGCATTTCCGCCCCGAATTCCTTAATCGGGTGGATGATGTGGTGGTGTTCAAGCCGTTGTCTCCGAGTGAGTTGGAGGAGATCGTGGAAATCCAGTTGGGACGGGTGATCGAGCTGGCGGCGCAGCAGGAGGTGGCGTTGACCGTGTCGGACGGGGCCAAGGCGGTGATCGCGCGCGAGGGGTACGACCCCGCATTCGGGGCCCGGCCGCTGAAGAGGGCCGTGCAGCGTCTGGTGCAGGATCCGCTGGCGATGGGGATCCTGGAGGGGGAGATCGCGGCGGGGAGCAGGGTGCGGCTGGAGAGGGGCGGGGATGGTGTACTTGCGTTCGCGACCGCGGAGGTGGGGGAGGGTCTAGGGTGAGGGGAGCCGGGGGTGGTGGGGCGCGCTACCGGCTGGCCGGGTGGCACAGTGGGTGGGTGCGCGCAGGGCGGCGCGAAAGCCGGCGGGCGAGGGCGCTTCGGCTCGTCGTATTGCTCCGGATGGTGCTGGTGACAGTGACGGCGACGGTGGCTGGGTGCGGTGGGGCCGGGATGCCCGCCGGATCGGCGCCGGGGCCGTCGGCGGGGTCGGAGCCCGTCCGCGTCGTCGGAGAGTTTCTCGACGCGGCCAATCAGCGTGACCACGCGACCATGGCCCGGCTCTTCGGGACCGTGGACGGACCGATCGGCGACCGGGGGGGGACGCTCGGTTGCGCGTTTCGGAAGCTGGGCTCGTGGATCAGGCTGGGGGACCGGTGTCTGGAGGAGCGGGAGGTCGAACAGCGCCTCGACCTCATGGCCGCCGTCCTCAGGCACGAGTCGTACCTCGTGCGGACGCAGGAGGCGGTGGTGGGGCGGGGGTGGCCCGCGACGGGGGTCGGGGTCGAGATGGATGTGGGTGCCCGTGGGGTGGTCAAGGTGCCCTTCGTAGTGGTCCTGACGGGTGACGGGCGGTGGCTGGTCGAGGAGGTGGGGTTGGGAGGGCTGGTGGGGAGGTGAGGGGCGGGACCTCATGGAGCTGTTGCTCGCGTCTGACGCCCGGACGGAGGAGTTGACTCCGGCGAGGTTCGGGTTCTAGCCGCCCCGTTCCACCAACTCCACCAGCACCCCCCCGGTCGAACGGGGGTGAAGGAACGCGATCCGGTGTCCCCCGGCTCCCTGCATCGGCTCTGGCGTGGTGAACTCCCACCCCTCGGCCGTCAGCTCGGCGATCTTCCCCCGGACATCCGCCACCCGGTACGCGACATGGTGCAGCCCCGGTCCCCGACGCTCGACGAACCGGCCCACCCCGTTGTCCGGCACGAGGGGCCGGATCAGTTCGACATCGCCGACGAAGCACACTTCGACGCCCTGCGACTCCACCCGCTCCGGCTCCGTCCCCCGGTTTCCGGCAAGTCGCTCCAGCAGCGGCAGAACATCGTTGAACGACCGCACCGCGATGGCTACATGATCGAGCGCAAGCCCTGCCACGGCCAGGCGGGCAGGCTCCGGCAGGGCTCCGGCCGCCCCGTGCTCCGCACCACTCGTTTCCGGCGTATTCGAATCCAGGATTCGCCCCTCTCTGTTAGAATAATTGAGTGGAAACTATCGCGGCGGGCTCGGGCGACCACTCCGGGGCCGGGCCGGGACCGCGGAAACCAGTCTTCGCGGGAGACTTCTGATAATGGCAGACAACACCAACCTCGTCACGATAACCGACGACAACTTCGCGGACGAGATCGAGGCGCACGAAGGCCTCGCCATGGTCGACTTCTGGGCCGAGTGGTGCGGCCCGTGCAGGATGATCGCGCCGCTGGTCAGCGAGTTGGCCGACGACTTCGCCGGCAGGCTGCGCGTAGGCAAGCTGGACGTGGACGTGAACGTGTCCACCTCGATGCGCTTCGGGGTGCGGTCGATCCCGAGCATCCTCTTCTTCAAGGACGGGGAGCACGTCGACACGGTCATCGGCGCGGTGCCGAAGACCCAGCTGCAGCAGAAGATCGAGCAGCACCTCTAGCACGGAGCAGGAGCGCGTGTGCGCGGGAACCCTCTACATCGTCGCCACGCCCATCGGAAATCTGGCCGATCTGACGATGCGGGCGAGGGACACCCTTGCGTCCGCCGATCACATACTGGCCGAAGACACACGGCGCGCCCGCGTGCTCCTCTCCCACATCGGGGTCCAGGCCCGACCGGTGTCGCTCCACGCCCACAACGAGGCCGGCCGGGTCGAGCGGGTGAGGCGCTGGCTGTCGCGCGGCGACGACGTGGCCCTGGTGTCGGACGCGGGCACCCCGCTGCTTTCGGACCCGGGCGAGCGTGTGCTCCGCGCCGCGGTCGACGACGGGCATCCGGTCGTGCCGCTCCCGGGGGCTTCCGCCGTACTCGCGGGACTGGTGGCGTCGGGACTACCTTGTGTCCCGTTCACTTTCGTTGGATTCCCGCCGCGCAAGGCGGGGAAGCGGGCCCGGGCGCTGGAGAGGATCATCGACGCAAGAGAGACCACCGTCCTCTTCGAGGCACCCGGGCGGCTGGTTCCCCTGCTCGAGGAGCTGGCCGGGCTGGTCGAAGGGGCTGGAGGGGACGGGCGGGGGCCGGGCGCCGAAGTGCCCCGCCGCATCGCGGTCTGCCGAGAGATGACCAAGGTGCATGAGGAAGTGTTCCGCGGCACCCCGGCGGAGGGCGCTTGCCACTACGCCGAGAACCCGCCCCGGGGCGAGGTCACGGTGGTGATCGAGGGACGTTCGGCCGGGGCAGGGACGCCGGACGCGGAAGATGTGGACAGCGAGGCGGCCTCCGCGCTCGCCGACGGGCTCGCGCCCACCGCCGCCGCGAAACGGGTGGCGAGGGGAACGGGGGTGTCGAGGCGGGACGCGTACGAGGCCGTGATGAGGGCGAAGGGGATGACGGGGGCGGGGGGTCCGGCATGAGGGGAGTACGTCGCATCGCGTGGACCATGGTCGCACTGGGTCTGGCCCAGGCCGTCCCGGCGGACCCGGTCGGGGCCCAGGGTGCCGGTCCCGTCACCATCGGCCGCCTCCGGTACGAAGGGGGAGGGGACTGGTACGCCAATCCGTCCTCCCTCCCCAACCTCCTCGCCGCAATCCGGGAGCGGACCGGCATCCCCACCGCCGATCGCGAGATCCCGGTTCGTCCCACCGACCCCTCCCTGCGTGACTTCCCCTTCATCTACATGACCGGCCATGGCAACGTCCGCTTTTCCCCCGAGGAACGCGTGGCGCTGCGCAACTACCTGCTGCGAGGCGGGTTTCTCCACGCCGACGACAACTACGGGCTGGACGAATCCTTCCGCCGGGAAATCGCACGGATCTTCCCGGAGAAGGAGCTGGTTGAACTCCCGCCCGGGCATCCGGTCTTCGGGGCTCCCTATCCATTCCCCGACGGGTTGCCGAAGATTCACGAGCACGATGGCGCCGCCCCGCAGGCATTCGGGATCTTTCATCAGGAGAGGCTGGTCGTCATCTATACCTACGAGTCGGACCTTGGCGATGGCTGGGAGGATGCGGACGTACACGAGGACGCCGCGGAGGTGCGGGAGGACGCCCTGCGGATGGGCGTGAACATCTTCGTCTTCGCGCTGACTCAGGGGGTGCGCGCGTCATGATGGGGGTGCACACGTCATGATCACCGTGGGGGGCAGAATCGGCCAGGCGGTCGAGGGCGTACGCGGCCATCTGTCCCGTTCGCTCGGTCTGATGGTTGCGGCGTGGTGCGGCACGGCCGTGCTCCTCCTCCTCCTCGTGGCTGCGGCTCTCTCGGGGGGCGACGGCTGGAATGCGGGAAGTCCGGTTCCCCTGCTCATCGCCCTCGTGATCCTCGGGCTCGTGCCGGGAGGGATCTGGTACTGGCGCCGGCTCGGCAGGCACTGGTGCGCGGAGCACCGGGTCACCCGGGCCATGGACCGCATCGCCCGGCTCGAAGAGGGTGCGGTGCTCGGTGGTCTGGAGCTGTCTCGCAAGGCGCCTCCGGGGACGTCGCCGAGCCTCCGGGAGCTGGCCCTGCAGAGGGTGGGCATGCGATTGGCGGGCGACGCGAAGACACTTTCCGGCGCTCTGGGCGCGCGCATCGGCGAGCGAGCACGCCGTGGCGTGACCGCGTTCCTGGTTGCCCTGCCCGTCGCGCTCCTGGTGCTGGCCCTGGCCCCGTCGCGAACCTTCAGCGCGTGGGATGGCCTCCTCAACCCGCTCGGTGTGCTGGCTGAACCCACCCACCCCCCCGTGACCGTCGAACCCGGCACGATCGACGTTGCCCGGGGTGCGGTCGTCGACGTCACGGCCCGGGCGCCGCTGCGCGACAGCGTGACGCTGCGCTGGGACGTGACGGGGCAGGTCACCCGGTCGCGGGTGGTTTCGCTCACCGACGGGGCCGGCCGGTCGACGCTGCCGGCCGTCAACGCCGAGACGCGCTACTGGATCGAGGCGCCCGACGGCGCCCGGAGCGATCTCCACGTCCTCACCCCGGTCGACCCCCTGTTCGTCAGCACCTTCACCATCGAGGTGACGTATCCTCCCCACACCGGCATTCCACCCGGGGAGTATCGGAACGAGATGCCCGCTCTGGCCGTCCCCGCAGGGACGCACATCCGCGTGCGTGGAGAGGGAAGCCGGGGCATCGGGGCGGGCGCGTTGCTCGACGACGAGGGGCGTACCGTTGTCGAACTCGCGGTCCGCGACGCGCGCTTCGAGGGCAGTTGGATCCCCGCCCGGACGGGCACCTACACCTGGGCGTTCAGCGACGCGGCGGGGGGCGAAGCGGCTGCGATTCCGGAGCCGCTGCTGCTCGAGGTGATCCCCGACACTCCCCCCGAGGTGGCGATCGTCTACCCCGGTGTGGACACGATCATGCCGGTCCATCTGCGCCAGCCGCTGGTCATCCACACCCGGGACGACTACGGCGTTGAGCGGGTCGAGATCGTGGTGCGGCGGGTCAGCTCCTTCGGCGAGGCGGGGGAGCCGGTGGTGCACGGGGTGGAACTGGGGGGATCGGCGGGGGCGATCGTACGACCCCTGCTGGATATCTCGGGGTGGACCCTCTCTCCGGGCGACACGATCCGCTACCTGGCGAGGGTGATCGACAATCATCCGTCGCGCCAAACGCGCGAAAGTGTCGAGTACGCGCTGTGGATGGGCGGGATCACCGAACTGGAGCGCGCGGCCCAGGAAGAGCTGGACCGGGCGGCCGAGGGCGTGGAGGAGCTGGCCGAGGAGGCGCGGCAGGCCGAAGAGGACACCCGCGAACTCCAGCAGCGCAACGAGCGCGAGGGGGACGCCAGCGACGGGGACCAGCGCGACGGGCAGTCGAACTTCGAGGAGAGGGAAGAGGTCGCGCAGGCTCTGGAGCGCCAGGACCGGATGATGCAGTCCCTCGACTCGCTGCAGCAGGAGCTTGCCGAGCTGCGTGACGCCCTGACGGACGCGGGACTGGCGGACCCTGAGCTTCAGGACCGGCTGAAGGAGCTGGAGTCGCTTCTCGAGACCATGGCGCCCGAGGAGCGACGCGACGAACTGGCCGAGATGGGCGAGGAGCTCGCCGGGATGGACCCGGAGGAGCTTCGGGCCGCCCTGGAGAAGATGGCGCTCGACCAGGAGCGTCTCAGGCAGCGTCTGGAGGACTCGCTTGAGCAGTTCAGGAACGCCGCCATCGAACAGGACTTTCGCGCCACCAGCCAGGAAGCCCAGGAGCTGGCGGAAGAGCAGGAGATCCTGGCCGAAGCGATGAAGGAGGGGGGCGAAGAAGCGCTACGGGCCGACCAGCAGGCCGCCCTGGAGGCGCAGGCGGAGCAGCTTCAGCAGCAGCTGGAGGAGTTGCAGGAGCGGTTGGATCAGGCCGGAGAACAGGAGGCCGGTGCCGGGGTCCAGGAGGCGCGGCACCAGTTGAGCCAGGCTCGGGAGCAGATGCAGCAGGCGACCCGGATGGCCCAACAGGGACAGCAGCAGAACGCCGGCGAGCAGGCCCAGCAGGCCGCCGGGGATCTGTCCGAGGTGTCCCAGCAGCTGAACCAGGCCCAGATGCAGATGCAGCAGGAGATGATGAACGCCATCCGTGACGCGCTGGGCCAGACGGCCACCGACGCGCTGGCGCTGGCCCGAAGCCAGTCGGAACTGCGGACGCGGATGCAGGGCGCGAGCGCCGCAGAGCTCGCCGCACTCCGGGGCGACGAGGCGGCCATCGCGCAGGGAATCCGCAACCTCGCCGAGAACTACGCCGAGGACACCGAGATGGCCGCCCCGGGGGCGCGCGATCTGCTCACCGCGGTCGGCCAGGCGATGGAGCAGCTCGACGGCACCATCGAGGCGATGGAGAATCCGCGCGGACGCGGTCCCTCCCCGATGGCCGAGGCGGAGGCGGTGGTGCGCACGCTCAACGAAGTCGCCCGCATGGCCATGACCTCGGGCCAGCAGGGGCAGGCGCAGGGTTCCGCGTCGGCCGGGGAACAGATGATGCAGCAGCTGCAGCAGCTCGCGCAGCAACAGGGCGAGATCATGCAGGACGCGTCGTCGCTGACCCCGATGAGACTCGGACAGGAGACGATGGCCGAGCAGATCGAGGAGATGGCGGGACGCCAGGAAGAGGTGGCCGAGGAGCTGGGCGAGATGACGGAAGAGGGCACGCCGCAAGGGGACCCCCTGGGTGACCTGTCCGCCCTCGCCGAGGAGGCCGCGCGGCTGGCGGAGGCGCTCGCCCAGGGGCGGCTGGATCCGGAAGTCCTGCGCCGCCAGGAGAGGCTGTTTCACCGGCTGCTCGACGCCGGACGCACCCTCGAACGGGACGAGGAGTCGGAAGAGCGGGAATCGGATCAGGCCGGTGCGTTCACTCGGGAAGGTGTCGGGGCATTGACGGCCGGCGAGCTGGACGCGCTGCGTTTCGAGCTTCCCGGCGCTGGGGTTCTGCGCGCCTTGCCGCCGGCCCAGCGGGCTATGGTGCTGCTCTACTTCGAACGGCTGAACCGGACCTCCCCACCCGCCGGGGGAGGGGGCCGGTGATGCGGGCAGTCGAGGGGCGTGCGGCGACGCTGGTCGCGGTCGCGGCAATGGTGCTCGGTGCGGTCCACGCTGCCGAGGGCCAGTCGCGTTCGGACCCGCGGTTGGAAAACCGGATGCTCAGGCAGGCGACGGCTCAGGAGGCACGGGGGGACTTGGAGCAGGCCGAGGCGACGCTGCGCGAGCTGTTGCGTCTGCACCCGTCGTCGTCCGCGGCCGTCTTCGGACTGGAGCGGGTGTTCAGGGCCGGTGGGAGGGTCGCCGAGGTCCTCCCCGTGGTCGATGCCTACCTGGGGGTCGAGCCCGATGCGGCCACCATCCGGGGACTCGGGGTGAAGGTGCTCGCCGAGACCGGCGCGAGGGCCGAACTGGAAACAGCGGTCGAAGCGTGGATCCTCGCCGTGCCCGGCTCGCCCGATCCGTACAGCGAGGGCGCCGTGGCGTACGCGGAGGTGTTGGGGGCGGGGAAGGCCGCCGAGCTGCTCGAGGAGGGTCTGAGTGCGCTCAACGACCCACCCGTGCTGCTGATCGAGCTCGGGGATGTGCATATGGCGGCCGGGCGCGTCGAGGACGGGGCCGCAGCGTGGGCGCGCGCGCTGGGACGTGATCGCGCCAGGAACGGGGACGTCTTCCGGCGGATCGAGGATATGGGAGAAGGGCGGACCGTCGCGGCCGCGATCATCGTGGGCCGCATGGGGGACGAACCCACCACCGTGTCCCGGCTCGAAGCAGGCGCCGAGCTTGCGTTGCGCGAGGAGCTGGAGGCGGAGGCGGAGGCGCTGGCGGGAGCGGCCCGGGAGCGTCTGGACGACCCCGAGGCACGGGGCTTCCTGAAGGGCCTTGCGCGCAAGGCGGAAGACCTGGACCGGCAGGGGAGCGCCCTGTGGGCCTACGGGCTACTCGTGGAGCTGGTCGACGACCCGGCCGAAGCCCGCTCCAACGACGAGCGCCTGGCGCGTGCCGCGATGGCCGTGGCCGATACGGCTGCCGCCCTCGCCGCGAGACGGAGGATCACGGAGTCGTACAATCCCGGCGCGCCGCAGCGGCAGTCGTCGTGGACGGACGAACTGCGCATCCAGGTGGTCGCGGTGGACGTCGAGACCGCGGTGGAGGCGCTGGGCGCGTTCAGGGACGAGTATCCGGAAGCCGCCGAGTTGGACGAACTCTCGGCCGCGCTGGCGTCCCGGCTCCTCGGCGGCGGGATGCGCGAGGCCGCTCTGGAGGTGTTGAACGGCATCGAGGGTCCCGGTGCGGGGCTGGAGCGGGCCTTCCTGCTGCTCGAAGGCGGGGCGGTCGGGGATGGCATCGCGGCCCTGCAGGCATCGCTTCCCGATCTGGAGCCGTCCCGCGCCACCGAGATCCTCGAGCTGTCGCTCGCGCTGGGAGAACTCACTTCGACGGGGGCCCGGTTGGCCGCGCACGTCGCCATCACCGGGCACCGTGGCCACCCCGAGGACGGGATCGACGCCGTCGCGGCGGGGATCGACGCGGTTCCCGCCTCGGACAGGCCGACGATCCTGGCCATGGCGGCGCGTGCCGCCGATGCGGCCGGGCACGGGGAGGTCGCAACGGACTTTCGCCGCAGGATCGTCGTGGAGCACTCGGATGCGCGGGAGTTTCCGGAGGCGGCCGTCCGGCTCGCCAGGGCAGTGGCCGCGCAGCCGGGGGGCCGGGACGAGGCGGTTCGCATTCTTGAGGCATTGATCGTCGGACAGCCCGACAGTCCGATCGTACCGGGGGCGCGCCGGGAGCTGCAACGCCTCCTGGCGAGCGGGCCCGGGGCAGGAGGAGTCAGATGAGACCATTCAGGCGAGTGCATTCACCACGGGCCGCGAGGCGGCTGCCGGCCCCTGCGAGACGGTTGTCGGCCCCCGCGAGGTGGCTGCTGGCGGGCGCCGCCTGGCTGCTGCTGGCCGCTGCGGCCACGGGGGACGGGGCGGCACAGATGCTGCTGGTCCCGATGGACCGGACCCAGGCCAACCACCTCAAGGCGTACGGGCTCACCTACTCCGTACTGGAGCAGGGGGGTCGCGCCGAGTGGCTCCTCAACTTCCAGGGCGGATCGTTTCTGCTGCCGGACACCGAAGCCACCCGCCGCCGAGCCGCGCTCATGGGCGTCACCATCCAGCCCGCGGGGATCGCCGACGAAGCCCGCATCCGCGGGATCGTCGCGACGTCCAACATGGAGTCGGTCGTACTGGAGAAAGCCACGAAGATCGCCATCTACACGCCGCCCAACAGCGCGCCCTGGGACGATGCGGTCACCATGGCGCTGGAATACGCCGAAATCCCCTACGAAAAGGTGTGGGACGAGGAGGTCGTCGGGGGCGGGCTCGACGACTACGAGTGGCTCCACCTGCACCACGAGGACTTCACCGGACAGTACTCCAAGTTCTACCTCCACTACGCCGGGGCACCGTGGCTGGAGGACGAGGTCAACCGCAACGAAGAGGCGGCGCGTACCCTCGGGTTCCCCAACGTTCCCGCCCTGAAGAAGGGCGTGAGCCGCGCGATCCGGGACTACGTCGAGGCCGGCGGGTTCCTCTTCGCCATGTGCTCGGCGCCGGAGACGCTGGAGTTGGCACTTGCCGCAAGTTCCGTCGATATCGCCGCGGCGTATTCCGACGGGACACCAGCCGATCCCGACGCCGGCTCGAAGGTCGACTGGGGGCTGGCGATGGCCTTCCACGATGCCCAGATCCAGCTCGCACCCTCGGTCAACGCCTTCTCGGACATCGACGGGCACCAGGTCAACACCGCGTGGCGCAAGGAGTTGGGTGCGTTCACCCTGTTTGATTTCTCGGCCAAGTTCGACCCCGTCCCGGCGATGTTGACGCAGAGCCACGAGTCCGTACTCCCGGACTTCTACGGACTCACCACGTCTTTCGCCGTCGACCGCCTCAAGCCCGGCGTCGTGCAGCTCGGGGTCGAGGGCGCGTGGGCGAAGTACATCCACGGCAACCTCGGCGAGGGGACCTGGACCTACTACGGCGGCCACGACCCGGAGGACCCCGAGCACCAGATCGGTGATCCCCAGACCGACCTGGAGCTCCACCCCAACTCTCCCGGATACCGTCTGATCCTCAACAACGTGCTCTTCCCCGCCGCGAAGAAGAAGAAGCTGAAGACGTGACGTCGATGCCCCTCCGGCTGGCACCGGAGGCCGCCCGGGCGATCCGCGACGAGGTGGCCCGGGCCGGGGGCCGCGAGGTCTCCTTTCTGGCGGAGGTGACGCGCGACCGCGTCATCTCCAATCCTCGCGCGGTGGCGCGCGGCAACCGTTCGGCGGTCCTCGCCGTGGCGCGTGACGCCGCGGAAGGCAGCGTGATGATCCACAATCATCCGTCGGGGAGCCTGGAGCCGTCCGACCCCGACCTGGCGGTGGCGGCCCGGATCTACGAAGACGGGCTGGGGTCCGCAATCGTCACCAACGAGGCCGACCGGATCTACGTCGTCGTGGAACCGCCGGAACCAAGGCATGTCGAGCCGCTGAAGCTGGACGAATTGTCGGACATGCTCGCGCCGGAGGGGCCCCTGTCGGCGCTGCCCGGCTACGAGGACCGGCGCGCCCAGCGGGAGATGCTGCGCTTCGTGGGAGCGCGGTTCAACGAGGGCGGGGTGGGCCTCGTGGAGGCGGGGACGGGAACGGGGAAGTCACTCGCGTACCTGGTTCCCGCTGCTCGCTGGGCGACCCGCAACGGCGAGCGCACGGTGGTGTCCACCAACACCATCAATCTGCAGGAACAGCTCGTCGGCAAGGATCTGGACATCGTCGGCGAGGTCCTCGGGGAGAAGCTGAAGTGGGCGCTGGTGAAAGGCAGGGGGAACTATATTTCGATCCGTCGCGCGTTCCTGGCCGCCGAATCGGCGCCGAACCTCTTCCCCGACGACCGCTCGGCGGAAATCCAGGCGCTCCTCGACTGGATCGGGCAGACGGAGGACGGATCGCGCAGCGACCTCCCCTTCGTGCCCAGCCGGGACGTGTGGGAAGAAGTCAGGAGCGAGACGGACGCGTGCCTGCGCGCGAAGTGTCCCCACTTCCAGCAGTGCCACTATCAGCGCGCCCGCAGGGCGGGGGCGAGCGCCGACCTCGTGGTCGTGAATCACGCCCTTTTCTTCTCGGATCTGGCCGTCAGGATCGCGACCGACAACTTCCGTGACTCGGCCGTGCTGCCGGCGTACAAGCGCGTGGTCTTCGACGAGGCCCATCACCTGGAGGACGCCGCCACCGCGCGTCTCGGCGCCGAAGTCACGCGGGCCGGGATGTTCACCGCGCTGTCACGGCTGGACCGTCGCGGAAAGGGGATCCTGGCCTCCATCGAGGCGGCGCTCGCGGGGGACCCCACCTCCATCACGGCACGTCGTCTGCGAGAACGGATCGGCGAACGTGCACGGCCCCGGGTGCTGGCGCTGCGGGCCGCAATGAACGCCTTCTTCGACCTCATCGAGCCGTGGACCGAGGCGCGGGCGGAGCAGGGGAGCCTGCGGCTGGGGCGGCCGTCCCCGGACGGCGGTCCTCCCGGGCCCGAGCCCGCCGCCGAAACGGGGATCGGCGAATGCCTCGAAGGGACGCTCATCGCCCTGGGGGACCTGCACCGCGAATTGGAGACCCTCGCCGATCAGCTGGGCGAACAGGAAGACCTCCAATCGGCCCTGGAAGGCCGACTCCTGGATCTGCGTGGCTCGATGACCCGGCTGGACAACATCGATCACGGGCTCCGGCTCTGCCTCCTTCCCGGCGACGAGGAGAGCGCGCTGGTACGGTGGCTGGAGATGCGCCGCTCCGGGATCCGCCGGGTGAGAAACCTCGCGTTCAGCGCGGCCCCGGTCGAACTGGGACCGATCCTCGCCGAGCACCTCTTCAACAACACCGAGACCACGGTCCTCACCTCCGCGACCCTCGCCACCAAGGATGATTTCGGCTACCTGAAGCGGCGTCTCGGGCTGGGGGCGGCCACCCCGGCCCTGCGGGACCTCGACGCGGCCGATCTCCGCCTGTCGGAAGCGGTGTTCCCGTCGCCCTTCGACCATTCGGTGCAGAGCCTCCTCGCCATCCCGGCGGGTTTGCCGAGTCCCCGCGGCCCGGAAGGAGCGAGCGGGTACAACGAGGCCACCGCGCGAGTGGTCCACGAGATGGCGGAGATCACCGGCGGAGGGCTCTTCGCGCTCTTCACCTCGTACGCGGCGTTGCGAGCCGTTGCCGCCGAGCTGCGGGAACGGGGCGCGGAGGGGCGCTGGCCGCTCTTCGTCCAGGGGGAGGCCGACCGCACCTCGCTGCTGCGCAACTTTACCGCGTCGGGTTCGGCGATCCTGCTCGGCACGGCATCCTTCTGGGAGGGCGTGGACGTTCCCGGGTGGCCGCTGCGCGCACTCGTGATCCAGAAATTGCCCTTCCGGGTACCTACCGAACCCCTTACGGAAGCCCGTGTGGAGGCGATGACCGAGCGCGGCGAGAACGCGTTCTGGGGCTTCATGGTCCCCGACGCGGCGATGCGCCTGAAGCAGGGTGTGGGGCGCCTGATCCGGTCACGAACCGACCGGGGCGCGGTCGTGATTCTGGACGACCGGCTGCTTACGAAGCGCTACGGCCGTGAACTTGTCGGCGCGCTGCCGCCGATGCCGCTTGTCAGAGGGCCGTGGGCGGAGGTCAAGCGTAGCATCGCGGACTTCTACGAACACGGGTGAGGGCTCCCGTTTGTTCCACGGCCCCGTGCGGGTAGATTGAAGTGGCGGTCCGCGCGCGCGGGCCATGACCAAACCCTTCACCACAATCCTGGCTCAAAGCAATGAAGAAGGCCCTCGGCTTTTTCGCAGGACTCGTCCTCCTCGCCCTCGCCGGAGGCGCGGCTCGCACCGCGTCGATCGGGTGGGGCGGTGGCCATACCGACGTCGGCTTCTGGTGGACCGTGATTGCCAGCTTCCTCACGATTGCCGCGCTCGGAGCGTTGGTCGGGACGGCCATCCACTCCCGTCCGGACAGCCGGTAGACATGGCTCACGCGAACCCCAGGCCCGGCAAGATCGTGTGCGTGGGGCGGAACTACGCGCGCCATGCGGCGGAGTTGGGCAGTGACGTCCCCATTGAGCCGCTCATCTTCCTGAAGCCGCCGTCCGCCGTCATCGCCGCCGGCGAGCCCGTGCGCATGCCCCTCGACGTGGGCCGGGTGGACTACGAGGGTGAGATCGGCCTGGTGGTCGGTCGCCGCTGCCGCCGTGTATCGGAGGCTGCCGCGTGGGATCACCTGAGCGGCATCGTGGCGGTCAACGACGTGACCGCGCGCGCCCTGCAGAACAAGGACAGTCAGTGGACCCGGGCCAAGGGGCTGGATACCTTCTGCCCCGTGGGCAACGTTGTCGAGGCATCGTCGGTGGACCCCGCTGCGCTCAGCGTGACGACGCGCGTCAACGGTGAGGTGCGCCAGCACGGGACAACCGGGGAGATGGTCTTTTCGATCTCAAGGCTGGTGAGCTTCATTTCGCACGTCATGACCCTCGAAGCCGGGGATCTGATTGCGACGGGGACGCCGGAGGGGGTCGGTCCGGTGGCTCCGGGCGATGTTGTCGAGGTGGCGCTGTCGTGCGGTTCTTCGGTGCAGAACCCCATCGAAGGAGGCGAAGCGCTCGGGCAGGGTGGATAGGGGAAACGGCAGGAACCGTTCCATAAAGACCGGGTTGGAAGTCACATGACACACGAGGTCGGAGACCAGCACGGCGGAGCGACCAGGCGTGATTCACGCCGCCGGGCCAGCCGCCGTCCATGGTTGGTCGGCCTTCTGGTGTCGGCACTCGGCCATGTCCTGCTGGTGATCATCTACCCCTTCTTCTCGGCGCAGCGCCCTGAGAGTACGGGCGTTCCGGCGCTTCCCCCGGCCCCCGCCGCCGCGGGGATGGAGGTCGTGCGGATCGTCGAGGTCGCAGACGCGGAAGTCGGAGATCCGGATGATCCCACGGAAATCGAGGATCCCGACGAACCCGATATAACACCCGAGGCTCCCTCGCTGGAAGTGATGCCGAGGATCCGGTTTCCGGGTCCCTACCGGTCCGCGGCGGAGCGGCTGCGCGTCGGCGAGGGCGATCCGCGGCTGTGGGAGCCCTTCGACCCGGCGCTCGCGGAGCCCAGCCCCCAGCAGCTCCTCGAACTCCGGCTGCTGGCACTGATCGAGCAGGCCAGCGATTCGGCGCTTGCCGAGGCCGAGCGGTTGGCCGAGAGCATGGACTGGACGCACACCGACGACGAGGGCAGGAGGTGGGGCGTGTCTCCGGGCAAGATCCACCTCGGAGATGTCGAAATCCCGATGCCCTTCGGCTTCGGTCCGCCGCCGGACTACAACGGTGACCAGGCGGACTGGGCCTTCCGCATGATGGACATCGAGCGCGCGGCCGGCACACTGGCGGCACGGCAGAGCTGGAAGGAGCGGGTGGAGATCATGAGGCGGCGGCGGGAGGAGCGGCGGGCGGAGGAGGAAGAGGAGAAGGCCAGGACCCCACCTGTCGTCAAGCCCGACACGACCTCCAGCCGGCCGGGGCGGCGATAAGGTTGAAAGCCGCAGTGCTTCCCAAGACCTTCGACCCCAGGGCGGTCGAGGCCCGAATCCTGCGCATGTGGGAGGAGGGCGGCTATTTCGGCGCGTCTCCGGAGGATGCCGAAGCGGGCGCGGAGCCATACGTGATCGTGATCCCCCCGCCCAACGTCACCGCGGTCCTCCACATGGGGCACGGACTCAACAACACGATCCAGGACGTGCTCGTCCGCTGGCGGAGGATGCAGGGCCGCACGACGCTCTGGGTTCCGGGCACCGACCACGCCGGCATCGCCACGCAGAACGTCGTCGAGCGGCGCCTGGCCGAGGAAGGGAAGACCCGGTACGACCTGGGCAGGGAGGCCTTCGTCCAGCGGGTCTGGGAGCATGTGGACCGGACCGGGGACCGGATTCTGGGCCAGCTCAAGGCCATCGGCTGCAGCTGTGACTGGACCCGGACCCGGTTCACCCTCGACGAGGGACTGTCACGGGCGGTAAGGGAGATCTTCGTCAGGCTGTACGAGGACGATCTCATCTATCGCGGCGAGTACATCATCAACTGGTGCCCCCGGTGTCTCACGGCTCTCTCCAACGAGGAGGCCGAGGGCTCGGAGTCGGATGGATCCCTGTGGCACATCCGCTATCCGTTCGCGCCTGGCCAGGAGGAAGCCGCGGCCACGGCCAGGTCCGCCGGTGCCGAGGCGGTGGGCCGGCTCCCGGACGGCCGCTGGTACCTCACAGTGTCCACCACGCGGCCCGAGACGATGCTGGGCGACACCGGCGTCGCCGTGAACCCCGGCGACCCCCGTTACGGCTCCCTCATCGGCGCGGCGGTCGAACTTCCCCTCACCGGGCGCACCATCCCCGTGGTCGCGGACCGGCACGTCAGCGCCGACTTCGGGACGGGGATGGTCAAGGTGACGCCCGCCCACGACCCCAACGACTTCGAGATCGCCGGACGCACCGGGCTCCGTGTCCTCAAGGTCATGGATGCGCGCGGGGCGATGAACGAAAGCGCGCCCGAGGCCTTCCGCGGCCTCGACCGCTTCGATGCGCGCAAGGCCGTGGTCGCCGCACTGGAGGGCGAGGGGCTGCTCGCGGGCCGGGACGACCACCGTCACGCGATCCCGCGCTGCTACCGCTGCGACACGGTGGTCGAGCCGCGGCTGAGCGAGCAGTGGTTCGTGCGCATGGAGCCGCTCGCCCGGCCCGCGCTGCAGGCGTCCCGCGACGGCACCGTCACCTTCGCCCCCGACCGCTGGACCCGGGTCTACGAGCACTGGATGGAGAACATCCGGGACTGGTGCATATCGCGGCAGCTGTGGTGGGGCCACCGGATTCCGGTGTGGTACTGCGGGGACTGCGGCGAAGTGATGGCCTGCCGGGAGGACCCGGAGGCGTGCGGCGGCTGCGGGGGGTCTTCGCTCGAACAGGATCCCGATGTGCTGGACACCTGGTTCTCCTCGTGGCTCTGGCCCTTTTCGGTCTTCGGATGGCCGGACGAGACCGCGGACCTCAAGGCATTCTACCCTGGTCACACGCTGTCCACGGCCCCCGAGATCCTCTTCTTCTGGGTGGCCCGCATGATCATGTCGGGCTTTCACGCCATGGGCGAGGCGCCTTTCGCGCGCGTCTACCTCCACGGCACCGTGCGGGACATCCAGGGGCGGAAGATGTCCAAGTCCCTCGGCAACGGTGTGGACCCGCTGGAAGTCGTGGAGCTGTACGGGGCCGACGCGCTGCGCTTCACGGTGATCGCCAGCGCCGGGATCGGCGCGGACATCCGTCTCGACCACGAGGATCTGGAAGCCTCGTTCGCGCCGGGGCGCAACTTCGTCAACAAGCTGTGGAACGCCGGACGTTTTGCGCTGATGAGCCTGGGGGACGAACCGATCCTGCCACTGTCGCAGGTGGCGGACGATCTGCACCTGGAAGACCGGTGGATCCTGTCGCGACAGCAGCGCGCCGTGCGTCGCGTGGACGAGGAACTCGACGCGTTTCGCATCCACGGAGGGGCCGAAGTCCTGCGTGACTTCTTCCGGGGCGATTTCGCCGACTGGTATCTGGAATCCGTCAAGCACCGCGTGCGCCCGGGGGGTCCGGGACGCGAGGCCGCGCGCTCGGTCCTGGTCCACGTCCTCGACGGGGTGTGCAGACTCCTTCACCCCATGGTCCCCTTCGTAACGGAGGAGATGTGGGGGTTGCTGCCCGGATCCGGTGACCGGGACGGCCCGCTGATCGTCGCACGCTGGCCCGTGCCGTCCGCCGAGTTGGCCGATGCCCGGGCCGAGACGGCCTTTGAATGGCTGCGCGAGTTGATCGTTCGGGTGCGAGGGCTGCGCAAGGAGTACCGGGTCGGCGAGGGTACCGAAGTCGCGTTGCACGTCACCGGTGGCGCCAGCTCGGAGCTGTTGGCGGGTCGCGAGGAGATGCTTCGGCGGCTGGCGCGGATCGGGTCGGTGCGACAGGCGCCGCCTCCGCCGAAGGCAGCGGGCGCCAGTGCGGTCCTGCGCGACGGCACGGAGGTGTTCCTGCCCCTCGAGGGGGTCATCGATGTGGAACGGGAGCGCACCCGCGTGGCGCGCGAGATCGACAGGCTCGCTTCGCGGATGAAGGGTATCGAGGCAAAGCTCGCGAACGAGAACTTCCTGACCCGCGCGCCGGAAGAGGTGGTCGAGCGGGAGCGCGAAAAGCTGGCATCATGTAAAGTCCAGTTTACAAAGTGGAAAGTGCAGTTGACATCTCTCGCTGCCGGTGACGGCGCGGCCAGCCGCAACCGGGCGGCCACGGGACGCCAACCGTGACCCGGCGGATTCCTCGCGGGCTGCTCTTGTTGCTGTCGGGGGTCGCCTGCGCCCGGCCGGAGGCGCCGCCGGGAGGCCCCGAAGACCTCCTGCCCCCGATCGTGGTGGAGACGGTTCCCGACACCTTTGCGACTGTCGAAGCGGGTGTGCGGGAGATCCACTTCCGCTTCAGCGAAAGGATCAGCGAGCGCCCGGCCAACGGCGTCATGAACGACGCGATCGTGGTCTCGCCCTCGACGGGCAACGTTATCGTGAAGCACCGCCGCGACGGGATCTCGGTCGAGATGCAGGAAGGCCTGGCGGCCGGCCGGGTGTACCGGGTCACGGTATTGCCGGTCATCAACGACATGTTCGGCAACCGCCTCCGGGATCCGTTCGATCTCGTTCTTTCCACGGGCGACGAGATGGTGCCCAACGTCGTCGCAGGCATGGTGGAAGACAGGGTGACGGGGCAGGGGGTCCCCGGCGTGCGCGTCGAGGCGCGCTTTCCCAGGGACGGCGACACGGTCACCCACTGGAACTTGACCGGCGACGACGGCGTGTTCTCGCTCCGCTACGTGCCGGACGGTCCGTTCGAGGTTCGGGCGTGGCACGATCGCAATCGGGACAGGGAGCTGGGAGAGACGGAGCCTCGGACCGACTTCCTGCCGGGCCTCCTGCCGGAAGCACCCGATACGAGCTTCACGGTCCTGTCGCTCATCGAGCCCGACACCACCCCGGCCCGGCTGGCGAGTGTAACGGCGGAGGACTCCGTCACGCTCAGGTTCGAATTCGACGACTACCTGGAACCCGACCTTCCCGGGCTGGTCATCGGCGCGACGCTGGTGGTCGCCACGCCTGAGGAAACCGTGGAAGCGGCGGTCGCGGGGGACAGTGCCGAGGTTGCCGCGGGGGACAGTGTGGAGGTTGTCGCGGGGGACAGTGTGGAGGTTGCCGCGGGGGATAGCGTCGAGGTTGCCGCGGGGGATAGCGTCGAGGTTGCCGCGGGGGACAGTGCCGAGGTGGCCGTTGGCGACAGCGTCGAGGTTGCCGCGGGGGATAGCGCCGTGGCGGTCGTGGCAGTTGAAGACAGCGCTGCCGCCGAACCGGCCGTCGACGCCCGACCGCCGCCGCTGCCCGGAGACACCGTCCCCATCCGCGTCTTCCAGGAACTCGAGTACGAGAGGTGGCGGGCCGAGCGCGCGGACTCGTTGGCCAGCGCCGCCGCGGATTCGCTTGGTCCGGTGGATCCGGGTGAGGTCGGCGAGGCCGCGGACTCGGCCGAGGTGCCGGCGGGCAACGTCGGACTGTCGGGGCTGCAGTTGCCGGTACAGACCCTGATCGGGGTGCTGGACGAGCCCTTGTATCCCGGAACGCCGTACGAGGCGACGCTTTCCGGCGTCGTGAGCATTGCGGGGACGCCGAACGGCGGGGGGACGGCGGTCGTGGTCTGGGAACCGCCGCAGCCGGATTCCGCGATGGAGGAGGATGCGACGTTGGAGCCGGACGGGGTGCCGGTGGTGGACACGTCGTTCGTCGTCGACACGACATTCGTGGTGGACACGACCCTGGTACAGGATTCGATCCTGGTGGTGGACACGACCCTGGTGCTGGATTCGACCCTGGTGGTGGACACAACGATGCAGGTGCCCGACATCGTGCAGGTGCCTGACACCGTGCAGGTGCCTGACACCGTGCAGGTGCCTGACACGGTTCAGGTGCCGGATACCAGCCGGGTCATCCCGGACACGACGGAGGTGCCGGACACCAGCCGGCCCGTCCCGGACACGACGCAGGTGCGCGACGCCGGCCGAGTCGTCGGGCGCAGAGCCGGGGGCTTCGACGCCCCGGCGGCGGAGACGGCGGCCCGGCCACGGTCCCGGCCCCGCTTGCGCCGCCGCCCCGTTCCCCCGCGGCGGTGATCCCGGCGATGGCCGCGCAACACGATCCCCGCCGGGCGATTCCGGGCGTCGACCGCCTCCTCGATCGCCCCTGGTGCCGCCTGCTCATCGAGTCCTGCGGCCGGGTCTGGATCACCGCCCGCCTGCGCTCGGTGCTGGACGATGTGCGCTCGGGACGGCTTCCGGTCCCCGATTCGGACGAGGGGTACGCCGAGTTGCTGCGGCAGGAGGTCGCCCGGGCACAGACCCCGTCGCTCCGGGCCGTCGTCAACGCCACCGGCGTGATCCTGCACACGAATCTGGGCCGCGCCCCCCTCGCCGCGGAGGCTCGCCGCGCCATGGCCGGTGCGGCGGGGTACGGCAACGTCGAGTTCGATCTTGCGACCGGTGAGCGGGGATCGCGCTACGACCACTGCGTGAGCCTGGTCAGGGAGCTGACCGGCGCCCGGGACGCGGTGGTCGTGAACAACGGGGCCGGCGCGGTGGCCCTGGCGCTGACGGCCTTCAGTTCGGGGAAGGGGGTCCTGGTGTCGCACGGGGAGCTCGTCGAGATCGGCGGCGGATTCAGGATCCCCGAGGTGGTCGAGGCGGCGGGCGCACGGCTCGTGCCTGTGGGGACCACCAACCGCACCCGGGGCGCGGACTACGCGCGGGCGATCGCGGGCGGGGGTGTGGGCGCGATCCTCAAGGTCCACCGTTCCAACTTCTCGATGACGGGCTTCACCGAAGAGACGGGGCTGGAGGAGCTGGTCGGGCTCGGCGCCGAGGCAGGGGTACCCGTGATCCACGACCTGGGGTCGGGGCTCATGGTGAGCAGTGCCGAGTTGGGGCTGCCGCATGAACCCGTGCCCGCCGACAGCGTGTCCGCCGGGGTGGATCTGGTCGCCTTCTCCGGGGACAAGTTGCTGGGAGGACCGCAGGCCGGGATCCTCGCCGGGACGCGGGAAGCGGTGGCCCGGGCGAAGTCGCACCCGCTGTGCCGCGCGCTGCGCTGCGACAAGGTCACGCTGGCGGGGCTCGGGGCCACGCTGTCCCTGTACCGTGATCCGGGCCGCGCGATGGAGCAGGTCCCCGCGCTGCGAATGATCGCCGCGCCCGTCGAGGAGCTGGAGCGCCGGGCGGTGGCCGTGCGGGAGCTGGTGGGGGACCTGCGGGACGGGTGGGGGGGTGGGGGGTTGGTGGCCGAGGTGGTACGCGGCGAATCGCTGGTGGGAGGGGGTACCTTCCCCGATGCGCGACTCCCGACCGCGATTCTGCGTGTGAGGGCCGGAGCCGCGACCGAGAGGTGGTTGGCGGCGCTGCGCGCGCATACGCCCCCGGTCGTCGCGCGGAGCAAGCGGGGATGGATCCTGGTCGATTTGCGCACGATCACTCCGGGCGAGGAGATCATCGTCGCCGGCGCCCTGGCGGAGCTGGGCGGGGACGGGGAAGCCGGTTCGTGACGACGCGCGGGCGGCGTGCCGTCTTCGCGGACCGGGACGGTACCATCATCGAGGACCGTCAGTACGTGGCCGACCCGCTGGACGTCTCGCTCATCACCGGGTCCGCCGAGGCCCTGCTGCGGTTGCGGCGAATGGGCTTCGCGCTGGTCACCGTCACCAATCAGTCGGGGATCGGACGGGGACTCTACACCCTTGGCGACTACGGGCGCGTCGCCACCGAGGTGGACCGGCAGCTCGCGGAGGCCGGTCTTGTCATGGACGGCACCTATTTCTGTCCCGATGCTCCGGGAGGACTTCCGGAGACGACATGTCGCAAGCCGAGTCCCCTGATGTACCGGACCGCGGCGGCCGATCTGGGCCTCGATACGGCGGGGTCCTACTTCGTCGGGGACAAGCGGAGCGACGTGGTGCCCGCGACGACATTCGGCGGCACGGGAATCCTGCTGCGCACCGGGCACGGCCGGGAAGAGGAGAAGAGGCTGACCGGGGGCTTCCGGGTGGTGGATGACCTCGCGGCCGCGGCAGCGCTGATCGAACGGCTGGAGACAGGGGACCAGCTTCCACGGCCCTGACGGTTGCCGGCCTGCGGGGGCACGGCACCGGCCTGCACGGGCGCGGCACGTTGACCCCCCCGCGGGCCCGGGATAACTTCTTAAGGTTGGAGGTGCGTGTCGCCCGGATTAGCGCGCGATACGGCCGTCTGGCAACCCCGAGTTGAAACACATGCAGGAGTTTCGAGTAACGCCATGGATCTGAACCTCACGCCCAACGCGGTAAAAATGGTGCAGGGGTTCCTGAGTGAGCACGGGAACACCCGCGAGGCCGGACTGCGCGTCGCGGTGCTTCCGGGCGGGTGCTCCGGATTCCAGTACGGCGTCGAGATCGACGATGCCCCCGAGGGGGACGACGAAATCCTGGAGCGGCAGGGGATTCGGATCTTCGTGGACCCGTTCAGTGCGCAGTACCTGGAAGGCATCGAAATCGACTACGTCACGTCGATGATGGGCTCCGGGTTCTCGTTCAGGAACCCGCAGGCCACCGGCGGGTGTGGCTGCGGCAGTTCCTTTACGGTGTAGGAGATCCGCGGCCCGGCGCCGCGGCATGTGCATGGAGATCCTCACCTTCACGGGCGGCGCATTCGTTCAGAACACCTTGCTCGTGGTCTGTGACGACGGGCGCACCGCACTGCTCATCGACCCCGGCGCCGCCACTCCCGACGCGCTTGCCGTGGTGCGGGGACGGGACCTGAAGGTCGCCGCGATCCTCCTCACCCACGCCCACCTCGACCACGTGGAGGGGGTGGGAGTCGCCAAGCGGGCTACGCAGGCGCCCATCCATCTGCATCCCCTGGACCGGATCCTCTACGACAACGCGCCCGCTCAAGCGGCCGTCTTCGGCGTCCCCTGCGACGATTTGCCGCCGCCGGACGCCCAGTTGGTGCCCGGGGTGAATCTCGCCTTCGGCGGGACGGAGTTCGAGGTCGTCTTCGCTCCCGGTCACGCGCCGGGGCACGTCATGTTCGTGTCGGTCTCCGAACCGGTCGCCATCGTCGGCGACGTGATCTTCCTGGGCTCGATCGGCAGAACGGACCTCCCGGGTGGAGACTATCAGGTCCTCATGAACTCGATCCGCTCGCAGGTGCTGCCGATGCCCTCCGACACACGGCTCCTGCCGGGCCACGGACCCGAGACCACCGTCGGGCACGAGCGCGAGACCAACCCCTTCCTGATCCCCGTGTACGGCGGCGAACTGGTGTGAGGGGTACCCGGGCGGGAAGGGTTACGCGCAGAGAAGCGTGGGCCCGCGAAGTGCGTCGGCGCGGCGTCGAGTGACCGTTCCGTTCGCCGTCCTCGCGTCGGGGTCCGGGACGAACATGCAGGCCCTCCTCGACCATGAAGACCACGGTGCCGCCTACCGGATCGAACTTCTGATCGTGGATCGGCCGTGTGCCGCCGAGCAACGGGCCCGGGCAAAGGGGCGGGCGGTGTACCGCGTCGATTTCCAGCGGCGTGACGGTGGGGCCGGTGCCGAGATCCTCGAACTGTTGAATCGCCACGGAGCCCCGGGAGTCCTGTTGGCCGGCTTCCTCAAGTTGCTGCCGGCCGACGTCTGCCGGGAGTACGAGGGGAGCATCCTTAACATCCATCCGGCCCTGCTTCCGTCGTTCGGCGGGAAGGGGATGCACGGGACGCGGGTGCACGAAGCCGTCCTGCGTTCGGGCGCCAGCCTGTCCGGCCCCACCATCCACTTCGTCAACCGGCTCTACGACGAGGGGACGATCCTGGCGCAGTGGCCGGTCCCGGTGGTGCCCGGCGATACGCCTACGACCCTTGCTCGGCGTGTGCTCAACGTGGAACACCTGCTCTACCCGGCGGCGGCGGACGCATTGGCGCGGGCGTTGGCGACCGGGAGTGCCCCCCCGTCGTTCTGCTGGCCGGGGCCCGAGTGGGCGGATGACGGCGCGGAACAGGGAGAACTGATCACGAAGGCTTTCGGAGGTGCCGGTGAGTAGGCCCAGAGCGCTGCTGAGCGTGTGGGACAAGACGGGGATCGTCTCCTTCGGGAGGGCGCTGGAGGAGCGGGGATGGGAGGTGCTCTCAACCGGGGGGACGGCACGGACGCTACGGGAAGCGGGCGTGCCCGTGACCGATGTCGCCGACGTGACCGGTCACCCGGAGATGATGGACGGCCGCGTCAAGACGCTCCATCCGGCCATCCACGCGGGTGTGCTTGCGCGCCGGGACCACCCCGCCGACATGGAAGCGCTGGCCCGCCACGGGTACGATCCGATCGACCTTGTGGCCGTCAACCTGTATCCGTTCCGCGAGACGGTCGCGTCGCCGGACGTGACGCTGGCCCTCGCCGTGGAGAACATCGACATCGGGGGCCCGACGCTGATCCGCGCCGCCGCGAAGAACCACCGGGACGTGTGGGTGGTGGTCGATCCCGGTGACTACGGCGCGGTGCTGGAGGCCGTGACGGGGGAGGGGCCGGAGGGGATGGCGGGGCAAAACGCGGACTCGAACGCCCTGCGAAAGCACCTGGCGGCCAAGGTCTTCCGGGAGATCTCGGGCTACGATGCGGCTGTGGCGGACTATCTGGCGGGTGACGGGGGTGCCGCGGGCGCACGGGGCACGGGCGAGTCAATGGCCGACCGGGTCACCCTGCAGCTCCGGCGGCGCGGAAGACCGTTGCGCTACGGCGAGAATCCGGGCCAGGGGGCCGCGTTCTACACCGCAGGTGATGGCGACACGGGTATTGCAGAACTTGAACAATTACACGGCAAAGGACTGTCATACAATAATATACTGGACCTGGACGGCGCGCTCCTGAGCTTGGCCCCCTTCGCGTTCTCTTCGGATCCGGCGGTGTCGATTGTCAAGCATACGACGCCCTGTGGATTAGCGGTGCGCTCGTCCCTTGCGGATGCCTTCGAGCGGGCGCGACTGACCGATCCGGTCTCGGCCTTCGGTTCGGTGATCGCGGTGAATCGGCCCGTGGATCGCGCCACCGCAGCCGGCATCGGCTCGATGTTCGTGGAGTGTGTCGTGGCGCCCGCCTTCACGGACGAGGCCATGGAGGTGCTGACGGCGAAGAAGAGCATCCGGCTGCTCGCGTTTCCGACGAAGGCCGGGGAGGACCTGGACGTTGGGGCAGGCGCACGGTTCCTGGCGCGTGCGTCGGGCCATGCCGGCGCCCGGTCGTTCCGTTCCGTGTACGGAGGCGTGCTGTCCCAGTCGCTCCCGGATCCGCCCTTCTACGGAAAGGACGACCCGGACTGGAAGGTGGTGACCCGGCGGCAGCCCACGGACGGTGAGCGCGCCGACCTTTCGTTTGCGTGGGCGGCCGTGTCCAGCGTCAAGTCGAACGCGATCCTGCTGGCGAAGGACCGTGCAACGGTGGGGATCGGTACGGGGCAGACGAGCCGGGTGGATTCGTCGAAGCTGGCGGTGCGGAAGGCGGGGGAGGCGGGCTTGGCAGCGCAGCTGAACGGCTGCGTGCTGGCGTCGGACGCGTTCTTCCCGTTCCGCGACGGGGTCGATGCGGCCGCCGAGGCGGGGGCGCGCGCAATTGTCCAGCCGGGCGGGTCGATCCGGGACGCAGAAGTGATCGCCGCCGCGGACGAGCACGGGATCGCGATGGTGTTCACGGGGCGGCGGCTGTTCCGGCACTGAGGGGGTGATGGGGCGGTCGGGTGGTCGGGGCGGTGGCAAGCGACGCGCCGTGAAGCAGGCGTCGGCTTGATGGGCGCTTCCCCCGGGGCGATGTTTCCGCAGCCTGGAGGGGTGGCAGAGCGGTTCAATGCACCGGTCTTGAAAACCGGCGTCCGAGAGGACTCGTGGGTTCGAATCCCACCCCCTCCGTTGAGTGACATCCGTAACTCAATGACAAGAAATCCGGACTGGCTTTCGACCCTATCGCAGTGCGACGGATTGGGTCGTTGGCGCATATAGGGATGGCTTGGGATTCAGAAAGAGTTCTACTTTTTTCGGTACAGTGGATTGTAGCCAACAGCCCCCCCGACTACCAGCCGGAGAGCATCCATCAGACGCATCGAGGCAGGACTGACATTGACGTCGCTTTTGACCGCCTTGATCGCCGGTTGCGACTTGCCCGGATCCGCTGCTTGTGAAATCACGGACCCCAATGGCCAGGCTGTAACAAACACGAGCTTCGGGTCCTGGCCTCACGGACCCCAATGGCCAGGCTGTAACAAACACGAGCTTCGGGTCCTGGCCTTCGGAGCTCTCCTGGCGTGAGGGCTGGCGTGCCGGAGGCCTCAATGAGGCCGAAGTATTCGTCCTCCCGGCTGACCTCGCCGTAAGTCCCAACGGATTGGTCGCCATCGCAGACTGGAGGCTGGCCGAAGTTATCGTGGTCGACTCCAATGGAGAGTGGCTGGGGGCGGTCACGTCACGCGGCGAAGGCCCGGGCGAGGTCCAGGCACCCGTCGCGGTGACATGGGTAGATGCCAACACCCTCCTCATCCTGGACGTAAGTGCATTCCGGATGGTCACGCTGGACCTTGCTTCCCATTCGGCCAGCGTCACTCCGGTCGATCCGGCATTTATGTCGCCGGTGTTCGTAGCTGGTCAGGTCAGGTTCGTGGCGCTACAACCGGACCGCACGGTGTGGCTGGAATTCCCCGGCCCAGTCGAGGATGGTTGGGAGGAGCGATCCTTCGTCCGTTGGTCTCCCGACAAACCCGTGAACGATACGGTCATGTGGTCCCGTGCCAGAGGGTTTGCGGGTGCGACACTGGCTGCATGGCCGCGGTCGTTGCTGGGTGTCGGTGCAGAGACCTGGGTCGTCTCCAAACCGGACGGGCGTTACGAATTGGAGGTCTTCGACCGGGATGGCACGAGCCTCGTTCGGTTCTGCCATACCGGGGAGGCGCTCCCGCTCTCGCCTGCCGAGCGCGGGGAGGATACTGATGCGGAAATGCCGGGCGGGTGGCGGGACACCCTCCGCAAACTCGGTGAGCCCCGGAACCCGGCGATCATCTCCCGAATCGTCGTCGACCTGGACGGGCGGATTTGGGCTCAGCGAGACCGCCCGTTGCCTGGTGCATTCTGCGGGCACGGGGCACCGGGAGCCATGTATGACGTATTCCTCCAGTCCGGTCGGTTTCTTGGCTCGATCCGCCTTCCGGACGAACAGCGATTGATGGAAGCGAGAGGGCGCAGGGTATGGACGCTCCACACCGGCAGTTTTGGCGAATCCTCAATCGTGGCACTCGAAATCGAGGGATTTTGAGGTCGTTGCGATCGTAGGCAGATAGTGCCCCCAGTTTTCCTGCACAGTACTTTGGCAACCATTCCGGGATCCAGGAGAGGAGGAGAGAGGCGCTGAATGGCTCGGAGATTGGCAGAGCACGCTGTCCCTGAGCCACAGGGTGTTGTGAAACTTCGCGATCCGAAGGTCACGTAAACGAGAGCATGGTGTGGATTGCTATCGCCCACCCTCGCTACTGATCCTGCTTGTTGACAAGGAAGGAGCCCCCCGGATGCGCCGAATCCCATCCCGGCCGGCACTCACGCTCACAGCCGTTCTCGCCGCCGCCTGCGTCCAGGACGACGCACCCGCCGCCGACTTCATCATCAACTACGATGGCGTCATCCCCGTCACCAACACCGGCCCTCCGCCGCCGGCGCGCCTCGATCTGGTCGTCTCAATCGGGCCGAAGACCCTGACCGATACGGGGTCGCCCGAGGAGTTCGGCAGCGTGACCAGCGTGGCACTCGGACCGGGCGGGGAGATCTTCGTGGCCGACGGGCGCAACCGCGAGGTGAGGGTCTTCGGGCTGGACGGTGCCCACCGCCGCACCTTTGGCCGGGAGGGCGAAGGCCCCGGCGAGTTCCAGAGCCTCAATTCGCTGGCGTGGGCGGGTGACCGGCTTCTGAGCTTCGATCCCGAACAGGGCCGCATCGGCGAATGGTCGGCGGAGGGCGAATGGCTCGGGCAGCGGAGAACGCAGACTGGTGTCACCGGAGCCCCTGATGTTCTCCGCTTGTACCCCGTCGGCCCGGACGAGGTATTCCGGCGCGCTCTCGGGCCCGATCTCGATATGCGATACGTGGGTCTGAACAGCCGCGGCGAGACGGGCGACACGCTGGCATGGTTGCGCGGACCGTCGAGCGGTCCTCCTGCGTACATCGAGTGCCGGTACGAGCGTAGCCTCGCCGTCTTCGTGGTTCCCTTCGCTCCGCGGTTCCTGCAGCACCCGGGGCCGGGCGGCGTCCGGTACTCGGCGCTCACCAGCGACTACCGCATCTTCGTCACGCGGAACGACGGCGCCGAGGTCCTCATGGTGATCGAGCGCCCGCTGCCGGCCGAATCGTTCGGAACCGACGAGTGGAGGGCGGCCAACGAGGAGTATCATCAGTGGCGTGCGACGAGACCGGGCGCCTCGTGCGACCCGCGGGCCCCGACGCGGCCGGGCGCGAAACCGTTCATCGAGGATCTCTTCGTCGCTCCGGACGGCAAGCTCTGGGTCGAGGTCGTGCGCACGGCCGGCAACCGCTGGGAGGTCTTTGATACCGAGGGCAACCTGCTCGGCAGCGTTCCGGCTCCACCGCGCAGGGAAAACGTCGTTCCGGCGTTCGGTCCCGACTACCTGCTCACGATCCGCCGGGACAGCCTCGACCTCGACCACGTTGATGTCTGGCGCTTCGAACGGGGGAGCTGAGGGCGCGGCGCACTAAACGAAGGGCGTGAAGAGCCGGACCAGGGATGCGTGGCGTTCAGGAGGCATGAATTCTACATTCCTCGTCCGCCCGTGAAACGATTCGTGGGCTTGTTGCAATGTCCGGTCAGGAAGGGTCGAACCATGTTCCGCTCAGGTCTCACACCACCTGCGGTCCCGTCACCCGTCCTTCTCGCCCTCACGCTGACCACTGCCCTCTCCTCCTGCGAAACGGAATCGCCGACGGGGAACGCGACGCGCGACACCCTGCCGAACGGCGCGCTCCTGGTACGGTATCCCAACGTTCCCGCCTTCGACGCCATCGGCCCCGATGTCTACGAAGCGCAGGTGGACCTGAAGTTCGGATCCCTCGAGGGGGACGACCCGAACCTCACCTTCGGCGCCGTTCGAGGGGTCCAGGCCGCCAGCGACGGTACCATCTACGTGCTGGACCAACAGGCCGCGGAGGTCCGCGTTTTCGACTCCGGCGGCCAGTATCTGCGGACGATCGTACGGCGGGGCGAGGGACCCGGCGAGATCGGCGATGCCAACGGGATCTTCCTCTCGGGAGACACCCTCCTGTGGATCCACGACACCCGACAGTGGACGATCATCGGGGTGGACCCCGCAGGCGAGGAGGTTCGCCGGTTCATCAAACCGGTCATGAGCTACGGATACATGTGGAACGGAACGTTCGACCGGCGAGGCCGCTATTGGAAGGAAACCTCCCATTGGGACGATCAACCGAGCTTCCCACCCCCAATGGGACTGAGTTCAATCAAGGGCCGCCGCTACTACAAGTCCTACGACCTGTCCAGCGGGGCCATCGATTCCGTCTACCTCGGTGAAATCAGTGGTCGATCATACGCATACTCCACACCTGACGTGCGCTGGGGCTTCCTCGACATTCGATTCGAGGCGTCGGAGGTGGTCGTGGTGAACCCGTCCGGGGGACTCTGGCGCGCGAACTGCGCGGCATACCGCATTGCGCGGATCGGCGAGGGCGGGGATACGCTGGTCGTCATCGAGGCCGGGCTGCCCGTGCAACCGGTGACGGACGAAGACCGTTCCGCTTACATCGAGGGCATTGTCGGGAATCGGCCCGAGCTGCGGCGCGAAGCGGAAGAGGTCGCGGCTCTGATGCCGGACGTAAAGCCCATTCTCGCAGGGATCTTTGCAGACGACGAAGACCGGTTCTGGGTGCAAAGGGTCACCCCGGACGATGCCCCCGCGTTCTACGACCTGTTTTCCGAAGACGGCGACTATCTGGGTTCCGTACGCCTTGCGTTCGTGGCAGCCGGACCGCTCTGGGTCCGCCACGGCCACATCTACAGTTGGACCGAGGACGACTTGGAGGTGCCGTACGTGGCGAGGGCGCCCACCACACCATGAAGTCCCGAACCACCCCCCTCCTCGTCGCCGCGACGTTCCTCGCCAGCTCCTGCAACGCACCCGCCGACCACGCCGAGGCGGCAGACCCCCTCCCCGACACCACATCCCATACCGACATCGTCGCGGCCCAGGAAGCCCTCTCCGGGGTGGTCATGGAACTGGAAGGCGTGATCGGCACCGCGGTGGCGGACTGCGACGGCCAACCGTGCATCAAGGTCTTCGTCGCGACCGACGACGAAGAGCTCGCGGGACGGATCCCCGACCACTTCGGCGGCTTCCCGGTTCGGACCGAGTCTACCGGGGAGATGCGGGTGCGGCCGGACAGCGGGGCCGCGGCGCTCCCGGGTGAGGAGACACCGCCCTCCGTTTGACGAGGCCGCCCGCGCCGGACAAGATCATCCGGATGCACCATCGCGACACGGTGACGAACCCAGAACCAGGACGGCCTTCCGGATGATCCGCCGCATTCAGGCCCTCAACTATCGCTGCCTGCGGCATGTGGACATTGAGCTGGATCGTTTCCACGTACTTGCCGGCCCGGCCGGCACCGGAAAGAGCACGCTCTTCGACGCGCTGGAGTTCGTGGGCGACCTGGTCCGCGAAGGCCCCGAAGCCGCGGTTGCAAAGAGAACCGGCGACTTCCGGGATCTGGTCTGGGGGAGGCCCGACGAGGACCAGGGCTTCGAGCTGGCCATCGAGTTCGACGTCCCGGACACATGCCGGGAACTGCTGCCGGCGGACCGGGACTTCCGCGTCTACCGGTATGAATTGGCGGTTCGGGGAGGCCGGCAGGGTGCCAGAATCCACTGGGAGCGCGGCCTGCTGGCACCGCGGTCGAACCCGGCTCCGACCCAGGAAACCCTGTTTCCGGATCTGCCTGACCCACCAGCAACGATCCTTGCCGCTTCCAGGCCGGGAGCGAGCACGGTCCTGAGCAAGCCGCCCGGTGGAAACGACTGGTTCTACCGGGAGACCGACCCGAGGAGGGGCTGGGTCACCCGCATCAACTACGGTCCACACCGTTCGACGCTGGGGAGCCTCCCCGACTCGCCGGACACGATGCCGGTTGCGAGCGCCCTGAAACGGCTTCTGGAGAGGGGAGTGCGCCGGGTCTCCCTTGACGGCAGCGCTCTGGGACAGGCGTGCCCGCCCGGTGTAGCGGACGATGATCTGGCCGAGGACGGATCCAACCTCGCGCGAGTGGTCAAGCGGCTGCAGGAGGACAATCCTGCCGCCTTCGATGAATGGCTTGACCGTGTCCGGTCGGCGGTGGCGGGGCTGGGAAGCATCAAGGTGGCCGAGAGGGCCGAGGATCGGCACGCCTGTCTGCGGCTGCGATACGAGAACGGACTCGACGTGCCGTCCTGGATGGAGTCGGGGGGCACGCTTCGGCTGCTGGCGGTCGCCTTGCTTCCCGGCCTTGGGAAGGATGGCCGTATCTACCTGGTCGATGAGCCCGAGACTGGCGTGGATCCCTCCGCTCTGCCGGTAGTACGGGATTCTCTGGCGTCGGTCCACGGCTCCCAGGTGCTGGCGAAGACCTGTTCCGATGTGTTGATGGATTTGTTCGAACCCGGCAGTGTCCTCCGCTTTGCGAAAAACGCCGCGGGGGCGATTGGGGTGGGGAAGGGGCGTGAACCTCCGGCGTCGAGCCAGTGAGACGCTTGCGCTCACGGAACTCCCGTCTCGCGCGTTGTATACTTTACTTGTCATCATGTCAACCGGAGTTGACATTTTCTCCCATGGCGAGGCTCCGCAGTAGCGGCGCCCCTGCAGACGCAGTGATTCAATCCAGGAGGCAACGATGAATCAATGGTTCCGGGCGGGCCTCCTACCCCTCCTGCTCCTCTTCGCGTCTCCCGCTGCGGGTCAGCGCTTCGGGTTGCCCGGCGACGAACCGCCGACCTGTGAGGTGCCTCGGCCTCCGGGCCGGTAGGCGGTTCCACCCTCCGGCGGCCATCCGCCCCCGCTACTTCCGCAACCCGGCCGTCGGCAGGTACCGCGCCCTCCTGCGCTGCCCCTCGACCCGCAGAAAACCCAGCTCCACGAGCCTTCGCAGCTCGGAGCCGGTGCTGCGCGCGTCCGTCTCGAACAGGGCGCGGTAGTGGATGCTCCGTAGCCACGGATCCTTCTGGAAATGCTTCCGCAGCTTCGGTACCCGGTCTTCCAGCAGAAACCGGGCTTCGTCGAGTTCTGCCGACAGGTAGCACATGGTCACGTCACCCGGGGTGTTGAAGTCGCGGAACGTGATGTCCTTCTCGACGAGCTCCTGAACCCGCCACTTCGCCTCGTTCTCGTGCACGGCGTTCAGCTTCTGGTAGTCGACGTGGCTGAATCCGTCGGGGCGGGCAAGCAGGATCCTCTTCTGGTCCGGGGTGACCGGCAGCCGGCGGACGACGTAGCTCCACCCGGGCCCCGCGGTCACGAAAAACGGTTCCTTGAGAAGTGTGACCGAGAGCAGTCCGCCCGCGTCGTCCAGGACCGGCTCGTGCAGGAAGCTGGCCGCCATTTCGCTCCGCATGCGCGAGATTCCCGAGCCCTCTCCGCGCATCCAGCCTGCGTCGGCGAGCACCCGCACAAGGAGGGGGTTGCGGGGTGAATGCGGCGCGGTACCCTCCCGCAAGCTGTCCAGGGTGGCCTCCTCGACGAGGGCACCGGGGCTCCTCACCTCCACACGGTCGTCGAAGAACCACATCTCCGTCTCACGGGTGTCGACTTCGTAGTCCCGGTGCGCGATGGCGTTGACCAGAGCCTCCTGCCACGCGAAATCGGGGTACTCGGCCAGGTCTTCGAAGAAGATGTCGCGCAAGGTCTCGGATCGACGGATCTGCGCCCGGGCGATTCGGCGGCTCTCCGCCACGGCACGGGCCAGAGGCGGATCCGCGCGTCCGACCCGGGTCACATTTCGTTCACGTCCGTGCAGGGGCCGAGTTCCGGTGACCCGGAAGACCCCCACCCCGGCGCTCGGATACCAGCGGTCGGCCGGGGCCCGGGCGAAGAGCAGGAGGGCACAACCGGTGACCCTCCATCCGCCTCCGTCCTGCTCGATCAGCTCGTAGTGCTGAAGCGATTCCGTTGCGCTTCGCCCACCCGCAGGCGTCGTCTCCAGGAACGACTCCACCAGTTCCAGGTCAAGGTCGTCGAGCGTCGCCCCGGGCCGGAAGCGCTTCTCGTGTCCGCCGCTGTTGCTGTTCTTCGCCTCGTCCACCTGATCCTCCCCTGTCCGATGCAGAAGGTCGCTACGATCAATCTCGACAATGTCTACACACACCATCACAGATCGGTCATCGACACCGCATCCCCGTCCACCCCGCCACCACCCGGGGTGGCTAGTCAGCTTATCGGTCGCTTCTTCTTCTTCAATCCATCCTTTTGTGTCAGGTACGGCAGCCCCTTCGTGATCCAGTCCGGCGCCGGCTCGCCCTTCAGGTAGTGGGCGAACCACTGCAGAATCCGACTCTGGTAGTCCTTCTGGTTGGCCTCCTGCCGAAGCCCGTGATTCTCACCTTCATAGGCCAGCAGCACCATGTTCTTGCCCGCGCGGCGCGCCGCGTTGTAGAACTCGACCCCCTGATTGAACTCCACCGCCCCGTCTTCGGTGCCGAACATCATCAGAAGGGGTGTGTTCAGGTTCTCGATGTGGTGAAGCGGTGAGTTGGCAAAGTAGGAGTCCCAGTCCTCCCACCAGGGCACTTGCATCCGCCCCTGGCTGATCTCGAAGATCCGTGCGTCGGTGCCGCCGCTGTTCCAGTAGAAGGACAGGTACATGCTCATGAGGTTGGTGAGCGGGGCGCCCGCGACCGCGCTCGCGAAAAGGTGGTCCTGGGTGACGAAGAAGGTCGTCTGGTAGCCTCCCCACGAGTGGCCGATCAATCCGACGCGCTCGGGGTCGATCATCCCCGTCTCGAGCGCCGCGGCCACCGCCGGCCTGAGCGTCTCCACATTGGACTGCCCGGGCCGCCGGTCCCTGTAGACGATGTCCGGCTGCAGCACGAAATACCCCTCGTGGCTCCATACCTGGGCGTTGTAGTAGTTGGTCGGGTCCGGGACCACATAGCGGTGAAGTCCCTGTGACAGGAGCTCGTAGTGGTAGACGATCATGGGGTACTGCTTCCCCGCCTCGTAGTCCGCGGGGTAGATGAGCATGCCCTGCAGCGGACGCCCCCACTCGTTCTCGTAGTCGAACAGCTGGGTGCGCCCCCAGGCGTAGTCGTCCTGGAAGGGGTTGGTGCGGGTGACCTGCCTGGCGTCGGACAGATCCGCTCCGGCCACAAAGAAGTCGGGCGAGTCGTCGAAGCGCTCCTGGCGGAAGAGGTAGGTGTCGGCGTCCTCGGCCTTTTGAAGTCCCCCGAAGAAGCCGCCGAATGCCCGGTCGTCCCACACCAGCTGCACCGGGGTGTCACCGGCGCGGGCCCGCGAGAACCCCGCCTTCTTGGTCCACTCGCCGTAGGTCGAGTAGTGCAGGGGCTCGCCCGAATCGAAGGCGTCCGCCTCGGGGTCGATCCGGAGCACCCGGTGCCGCACCTCGTCCTCGGCGCCCTGCGTCAGCCGCCGGCCTCCGGAACCGTCGGGCCGGACCTCCCACACGTCCCATCGGTCGTTGACGAGCACGGCCTCGTCGTCTTCCATCCACCCGGCGACACCGAACGCGGGCATCTGCTCGCGCGTGGGGGTGACGTCGAGGTTGATGAAGGTACCACCCAGCCCGGCGGTGATGTTGTTTGTCTCGCCGCTGCCGAGATCGTAGCTCCAGTAGTCGTCGCCTTCGAACCAGATCAGGTAGCGGCCACCGGGGCTGCCGCCGTAGTCGATGGTGATGCGTTCCCGCACGAGCTCCCTCTGGGCGGTCGCGGCGTCGATGGCGTACAGGTCGTGGAACTGCTGCCGGAACATGGCGTCCACATCGTAGGGGGTCTCGTCCCGGCCGACGAGGTGCAGCCCTCCGTCGACGATCTGGGCCCGGTCGGCGTGATCCCCGCCGAGCTGCAGAAAACGGCCCTCGTCCAGCCGCCATGCACCGATATGGTGAACCTGTCTCAGCTGGCGTTCCCGCACTCGCTGCTGCGGCACGGGGTCGACATCGAGCGAATGCCAGATTTCGACACCGGGGGGATCCTCCTCCTCATCTTCCTGTGCCGCGTCTCCGGCGTCGTCCTCCTCGCCGTCGACCTCTTCGTCGCCTTCGCCCTCCTCGTCCTCGGCCACCGGCTCGTCCACGGGGATCCGGTCCTGGATTCCGAGGAACACGGCACCCCCGTCGTCCGACCACGACGGCGTACGGTGCTCCACCACGCGCGTCCCCGATGGCAGCACCGATCCCTCGCGCGGGTCCAGCACGAACCCCGCCGAGCCTTCGCCGTCGAGCCCACGCCATGCGAGCGCGACGTGTGCGGTGTCCTCGTGTTCGTCGTCGGTGTAGGTCTTGAGCACGGCCAGATCCGCGGCCTCCTCGCGCCACGAGAGGTGCCGGTAGGTGGCCTCGTCGGTGTCGAGGGACCGCAGCCTCCCCGTTTCGGGGTCGTACAGCTTCACCCCGTTGCCGATCCGGTCGTCCGCGTCCACGGCCATCGCCAGCAGATGTCCTTCGTCACGCCATCCCATCTCCGAGACGTTCCCGAAGCTGAGCGACGCGCCCGACTGCAGATCGCGCACCACCACATCCACGCCCTCGCTCGCCTTGCCCTCCGGCTTGTAGCGGCGGAACGCCAGGTAGCGCCCGTCCTCCGAGAGCGAGAAGGACTCGACCGCGTCGACGCGCTCCTGCTCTCCATCGCGGAGGTTCAGCAGGCCGAGTGCGCTGTGCACGGGCTTCTTCTGCTCCTCCATCCTGTCGCGCTCGTCGGGGGACACGCCGATGGCATACACCAGCCAGCGGCCGTCCCGGGTGAACGCCGGCCGCGAACCGAAGGCGACCACCACGACCGAGTCGGAGTCGGTCGAGTGGACCCGCAGCTCGTTCTCGTCGTCGACCCGGCCAACCCCCACCGCCAGCCAGCCGCCGTCGGGCGAAAGGACTCCCGTGCCCAGTCTCTCCCACTTCCCGTAGTCGTCGGAAGCGAGGACAGGCTTCTCCTGGGCGTTCAGCCCGGCAAGGGAGCCGGCCACAATCGTCAGCGCCAGGCAGAGGATCGGGGTGCGCGGGTGCGTCGGTTGCTTCTTCATGAGTTCGACCATCGATCGGGGGATATGCTCAGGGCCGCCGGGGCCCGGTCGCTTGTTGGCGGCGAGGGCGTTCCGGTAGCTTTGATATGACGGCCCGGGTCCGGGGCGAACCGGACAGTGCATGAACCCGAACCTAATGCGGGGCTGCCTTGTTGAGAAAGAGCATCGAGGTCGACGTCGGCGGGGTGAAGGTGGGCGGGGGGCATCCCGTCGTCGTGCAATCCATGACCAACACCGATACCGCCGACCCGGCGGCCACTGCGGCGCAGGTCAAGGCGCTGGCGGACGCGGGCAGCGAACTGGTGCGCGTCACGGTCAACAACAAGCATGCGGCCGCCGCCGTTCCCGAGCTGTTCGAGCGCCTCGCGGACCTGGGATGCACCGCCCCGATCGTGGGGGACTTCCACTACAACGGCCACATCCTCCTGCGCGACTTCCCTCGCGCGGCGGAGCTCCTGGCCAAGTACCGGATCAACCCGGGCAACGTCGGGACGAGTCGCCGCGACGAGAACTTCCAGGCGATCGTGCGTATCGCGATGGACAACGGGAAGGCCGTACGCATCGGGGTCAACTGGGGGTCTCTGGACCAGCGTCTCCTGACCGTGATGATGGACGAGAACGCCCGGCGCGAGACGCCGAAGGACGCAGGACAGGTCCTCAGGGACTGTATCGTCGAGAGCGCGGTCCGCTCCGCCGATCTGGCCGTGGAAACGGGTCTTGCAGCGGACCGGATCCTGCTCAGCGCCAAGGTCTCGGGGGTGCGGGACCTGATCATGGTGTACAGGCAGCTGGCCCCCCTGCGCGACTACCCCCTCCATCTGGGACTGACCGAGGCCGGGATGGGGACGAAGGGTATCATCGCAACCTCGGCCGGGCTCGCGCCGCTGCTCATCGAGGGGATCGGCGACACGATCCGGGTGTCCCTCACCCCGCGCCCCGGGGGTGACCGGACGGAGGAGGTCCGGGTCGCGCAACAGATCCTCCAGTCGCTGGAAATCCGCAGCTTCGAGCCCCAGGTGACGGCGTGTCCCGGGTGCGGGCGCACGACCAGCACCTTCTTCCAGGAGATGACCGAGGACATCCAGGGGCACATCCGGGCACAGATGCCGGAGTGGAGCAAGGTCTACCCGGGAGTGGAGGATCTGAAGGTGGCGGTGATGGGGTGCGTGGTGAACGGTCCCGGCGAATCCAAGCACGCCGACCTCGGGATCTCGCTCCCGGGCAACTTCGAGGCGCCAAAGGCTCCGGTGTACGTCGACGGATCCCACCTGCGAACGCTCAAGGGGGACCGCATCGTGGAGGAGTTCAAGGAGATCCTTGCCGACTATGTGGCCCGCCGGTACGGGAAGCCGGCGGCGGTGGCCTCTGGCGCGGCGGCGCTCTGAAGCCCAGGGTGCCCTGAAGCCCAGGGTGCTCTTGCACACTTGGCGGGGGTGACGCGTCAGGAACGATGTAGGCCCCGGTGGTGTCGAACATAGGGTGTGCGATCGCCGCTCCGGGGTGTGGGGCCGGGCCGGGTGGTATGGCAACCGCCACCAGACCATAACGTGTCAGAGTGGTGGGTGCCGGAGTGCCGGCCCGGTTCTGACAGGACACTTTTCAGAGGAGCTTTGAGCGATGGCTCAGTCGCGGTCGACATTGGGTGTGCTTACCGTCATCATCGTGTTGGGGGGCTTGGCGGGAGGAGTCTGGTGGCGTCTTCGGCCGGAGCCCCAGGACGAGGCCGACACGCCGGAACTGTCGGAAGAGGCCGGCGAGGTCGTGCAGTCGGTCCAGGAGCAGTTCAGCACCGAGCTCCCCCAGCCGGTTACCGGCGTCGCTGCCGTGCAGGACACGCTGTGGATTTCGGTGACGGCCAAGGGTCGGGCGGAGGCGATCCGCGAGACCACGCTCCTGGCCCGGGCATCGGGGATGCTTGCGTCCGTCCCGGTGCGGGAAAACACGACTGTCCGTGCGGGCCAGTTGATGGTGCAGATCGACACAACCGAGTATGCCCTGGAGGTGGCGGCCAGGTTCGCCGCGCTCCAGAAGGCCGAAGCGGACTACCAGGTACGTGTCCTGGGCGACGACGAGCTGCAGGATCCGGAGGTGCGGGCCCAGCGGGACCGGCTGGCTCGCGCGATCACCGGGTTGGACGAGGCGGAAGTTGCCCACCGCCGCGCCGTCATCGACCTCGAGAAGGCCTCGGTGCGCGCCCCCTTCGGTGGCCGGGTGGCCAACCTGAAGGTCGTGCCGGGACAGTTCGTGCGCGAAGGCGACGAGCTCCTCACGGTGGTGGATCTGGACCCGATCAAGGTGGCTGTCCAGGTCCTCGGCACCGAGGTCGTCTACCTGGACGAAGGACGCGCGGCCTCGCTCGACTTCACCGCCTTCCCGGACCGAACCTTCACGGGACGGATCGAGACCATCAACCCCGTGATCGACCCGGAGACCAACACGGCCCGCGTGGTGGTTCACATCGCCAATCCGGACCATCGGGTCAAGCCCGGCATGTACGCCGAAGCCGACCTGGAGGCCCAACAGTTCCCGGACAGGATCCTCGTCCCCCGGACGGCGATCCTGGAGACGTCGGACCGGCGCACGCATCTCTTCGTACTGGAAGACGGCAGGGCCAAGTGGCGCTACGTGACCACGGGACTGGAGAACGACCTGCTCGTCGAACTGCTCGAAGGTGACGAGGAATGGGTGGCCCCCGGCGAGATCGTGCTCGTGGACGGTCACTACTACCTGCCGCACGATGCCGCGGTTGAACTCGTGGAAAATCCGACTGCCGCGGGGGGGAGGCCGACCCGATGAGGACGAGAATGTTGCCCGGGAGTCGGGGGGTCATCGGTCCGGTGGCCGTTGCCGCGCTGGCGACCGTGGCCGTCCTGGCGAACGCCAATCCCCTCGCGGCCCAGAGCAGACTCCAGGACCAGGAGGTCACGGTCCTGACGTTGCAGGATGCGCTCAGGCGCGCGGCCGAGCACAATCCCGAGTACCGCCAGGCCCTCAACCGGTTGGAGCTGGAAGGTCCTCAGCGACGACAGGCGCTGGGCGCCTTCCTCCCCGATTTCAGGGTGTCATACGGGACCGGCCAGAACATGCGGAGGGAATTGTCCTGGGTCGGGTTCGACGGAACCCCGATCGAAAACCCGGAACCCCGGACGGTGACGTCCTCGTCCTCGAGCCAGAGTGCCAGTCTGGGAATCGACCTCTTCCGTGGCGGGAGGCGTTTCCACGAACTCGGCCGGGCCAGGGCCCAGGCCCGCGTGGATCGTCTCGGTTCGGAGCGAGACCTGAACCGTATCCTGGCGGAGGTGCAGCGCCAGTTCCTGGTCGCACAGCGTCAGAGACTGCGCCTGGCTGTCGAAGAGGATCTCCTCATCGCCCGCGAGCGCGACTATGAGGTAGCCCGGGAACGCTTCGAACTGGTTGCGACCGGACGCTCGGACCTTCTGGGCGCGGAGCTCGAACTGGAGACACAGCGCGTCACGGTAACCGAGACCCGAGGACAGGTCGACAAAGCCATGCTTGCCCTGCGGAGGGCAATCGGCGACCCCTCCCTCGCGGCACTGGACGTGCAACAACAGCTTCCGGAGCCGTTCGACCCTGCGACGCTGGATATGGGCGCACTGGTCGCCCGGGCGATGCAGGAGGGCCCCACGGTCGGCGCGGCGGAAGCGGCACTGGCGGTGGGCCAGGCGAACCTCAGCATTCAAAAGGCTGCCCGCTGGCCCAGCCTGTCGCTCTCCTCCGGAATCAGCCGCGGTTCCTACGGCGCGGATCAGAGCAACCTGTTCAAGTTCAACCCTGAGGGGTTCAACGGCAGTCTGAGCCTCAGCGTTTCGATCCCGCTCTTCACCCGCTTTCAGACGTCACAGTCGATCGCCAGCGCCAGCATCGAGCTTCGCAACGCGGGCGAGACCATCCGGAAGACCGAACTCGAGGTGGACGAGCTGATCAGGTCCAGGTACGTGGACCTGGAGACCGCGTGGGCGAATGTCCGCCAGCGGTCAAGGGCGCTCGAGGTGGCCAGCGAGCGGCTGGAGATTGTACGGGAGGAGTATCGACTGGCGGCCAAGAGCATCGAGGACCTGCGAACCGCGATCCGCGACGAAGCAGCGGCCAGACGGGATGCGGTGGACCAACGCTTCGAGTTCGCGGTTTTCCTCGTGGGGCTCTATGAGGCGGTCGGAATCGTGGGGAGGGAAGCCGGGCTCGAGGCCGAGCCGGAAGGGAACTGACCGATGTCCGTTCCGAGAACCTCCACGCGGCGCCCGGTGGCCGTCGCGATGCTCGTGCTGGCGGTCGTGCTTCTGGGTGGAATCTCCTTCAAGCGGTTGCCGATCGACCTGCTCCCGGACGTGAGTTTCCCTCGGCTGGTCGTTTACACCGGGTACCCCAATGTGGCGCCGGCCGAGATCGAGCGACTGGTCACCGAGCCGATCGAACAGCAGGCGGCGGCGGTACCGGGGGTGGAGAAGGTCACGTCGCTCTCCCAGGAGGGCATCAGCCTCGTGACCCTGCGCTTCGCGTGGGGCACCGACATGGACTTCGCGGCCCTGAATGTGCGCGAGCGGCTCGACAACATCCGGGAGCGGTTCCCGGAGACTGCGGAGCGCCCCACGATCCTGCGCGTCGATCCGCAGGCCGAGCCGGTCCTGACGGTGTCGCTGACCGGGGGCGGCAACCTCCTCGAGACCAAGGAGGTGGCCGAGGACGTCTTCCGCCGCCGCCTGGAACAGCTGGAGGGTGTGGCCCAGGCCTCGGTGACCGGAGGGCTCGACCGGGAGATTCAGGTGGATGTGGACCTGGCCCTCGTGGAATCGAACGGGATCACCCTTGCGGAGGTCTCCCGGGCTCTCGACCAGGCCAACTACTCCGACCGCGGCGGGACGATCCTGCGCGGACGCTACCGCTATCCGCTGCGTACGCTGGGCGAGTTCCAGACCGTACAGGAGATCCGCGACGTCGTCGTCGGACGACAGCAGCTCTCCGGGGGCCAGGGCGAGGCCGGCCAGCCGGGCGAAGGGGAGACCGCGTTCCGCCAAGTGCGGCTGAGAGACATCGCGACGGTGGTGGACGGATTTGCCGAGCGGGAGGAGATCGCGCGGTACAACGGCTCCGAGTCGGTGGGGCTCCTCGTCTTCAAGGAAGCCGGCGCCAACACGGTGGCGGTCTCGGACGACGTGCAGGAGACCCTCGACCTCCTCAGGCAGCAGTATCCCGACTTCGTGGCCGAGATCGCGTCCGACCAGGCCGCGTTCATCGACGAGTCGATCAGCAACGTGGTCCAGGCACTGATCCTGGGCGGGCTGCTCGCCTTCGTGGTCCTCTTTTTCTTCCTGCGCGACCCGCGCTACCCGGTGGCGATTGCCCTGGCGATTCCGATTTCCGTGATCGGCACCTTCGCGCTCATGGAAGCGTTCGGCGTCTCCCTGAACGTCATGAGCCTGGGGGGACTCGCGCTCGGGGTGGGCATGCTGGTCGACAACTCGATCATCGTCCTGGAGAACATCTTCCGTCACCGCCAGGCCGGGATGGGCACCCTGGAGGCGGCGGCCCGGGGCGCGGAAGAGGTTCAGGGCGCGATCACCGCGTCCACGCTCACGACGATCTCCGTCTTCGGGCCGATCATCTACGTCGAAGGCGTGGCGGGGGAACTCTTCGCGGCCCTCTCTCTCGCCGTCGCGTTCTCCCTGCTCGCGAGCCTGGCGGTCGCGCTTACCCTCCTCCCCACCATGGCCGCGCACTTCCGGGGGGACGACGCGAAGTCCCCTGACGCAGCCGCGCCCCCTGCCGCGACGAGGCCGCCTCCCACCACAATCGGGGGCAAGGTGGCCCGGGCAGTCGCATGGACGCTGTCCCTGCCTTTCATCATCGTCCGGGGCGCGTTCTCACTCGCCAAGCAATTGGCGAGCTTCTGGCTGGAACTCGCGGGACGCATCCTGTCGACCGTCTTCTCGCCGTTCTTCCGCGTGTTCGACCGCCTGTTCAATATCTTTGCCGCCTGGTATCACGGCGTCCTCGCCCTCGCGCTCGACCGTCGCGGCACTGTCCTGGCCGTCGCCGGAGGTGCGCTCGCCGGGTGCCTGGCCCTGGCTACATACCTCGATCGGGATCTTCTCCCCAACGTCGACCAGGGCGCCTTCGACGTGCGCGTCGAGCTCGCCGAGGGCACGCAGCTGCAGGCCACCGCCGATGCCGTCGAGGTTCTGGAAGCCGCCCTCATGGAGGATCCCGCCGTGGCCGCCGTCTTCAGCCACATCGGCCGGGACATCCAGGCGAAGGGCGACGAGGGACAGGCGTCCGGACTTCACACCGCGGCGATCCAGGTCAGGCTCGAGGACGGCACGTCCACGGAAGAGGTGGTTTCACGAGTACGGAGCATCGAGAGCGAGTTTCCGCCCGGCTCCCTCTCCTTCGAGACAGGCCAGGCCACCGCGCTCGGCCAGATTCTCGGCGGAGGCGAAGCGGACATCGCCGTGCGCCTGCGCGGTGAGGATCTGGACGACACGCACCGTTTCGCCCGGGCGGTTCGTCAGCGACTGTCCACGCTGTCCGAGATCCGCAACGTGCGGATCGGGTCCGAGCGGGGCCAGCCCCAGTTCCAGGTTTCGATCGACCGGGAGGCCGCCGCCAACTACAACATCGATCCGCGCGTGATTGCCGAGTCGATCGAGGACGCCATGCGGGGTGACCTGGCCACCGAATTCGTCGACTTCGACCGCAAGATCGCCGTCATGGTGCGTCTCCCCGACGACCAGCGGTACGACGCCGCGACGCTGGACAAGTTGCGGGTCAACGGCATACCGTTGCGCGAACTGGTCACCGTGCGCGAAACGGTTGGCCCGGCGGAGATCCGGCGCGAGGACCAGGGCCGTGTCGTAACGGTCTACGCGGACGTGGCGTCGGGTGGACTGGCCGGAGCCATCACCGTGATCGAGGGCACGCTGCAGACCATGGAGCCTCCCTACCAAGTGCGCATGGACGTGGGCGGCGAGAACGAGGAAATGCGCCGATCGTTCCGCGACCTCGCCTTCGCCTTCGGGCTGGCCCTCCTCCTGGTCTACATGATCCTCGCGGCCCAATTCGAGTCCTTCGTGCATCCCTTCACCATCCTCATGGCCGTACCGCTCGCGCTGGTCGGCGCGATTCTGGCTCTGGCGCTGACCGGGCAGGGGCTCAACACCATGAGCCTGATCGGCGTAGTGATCCTTGTGGGAATTGTGGTGAACGACGCAATCGTGAAGGTGGACTTCATCAACCAGGCGCGTGCGCGCGGGCTCAACCTTCGCGATGCGATCCTGGAGGCGGGTGAGGTACGCCTCAGGCCCATCGTCATGACGACCGTCACCACCGTGCTGGGGCTTCTTCCCATGGCGCTGGGCCTCGGTCGCGGGGCGGATCTCAGGGCGCCCATGGCGATCTCGGTGATCGGGGGCCTGCTGGTCGCCACCGCACTCACCCTGATCGTCGTGCCGGTCGTCTATTCGTTGGTCGAGAGCGTACGCCAGAGGTGGAGAAAGCCCGGGGTCGAAGCCGCGGCGGATCTCGCCATGCAGGGAGCAAGCCAGCAATGATCAGAATGAGCATGCGCCGTCCCGTCGCCGTGGCGATGGGCTACCTCGCGGTCGGGTTGATGGGCTTCCTCGCGTGGCAGGACATCCCGATCGAGCTCCTGCCGGACACGCAGCTGCCCCGGCTGACGGTGAACGGCACCTGGCGCGGCGCTTCTCCCGAGACGATCGAGGCGTTTCTGACGTCGCCGCTCGAGGCGGCGATCCAGCTCGTGGAAGGGGTCGAGAAGGTCGTTTCCACCTCTTCCGAGGGCAGTGCACGGATCGAGGTCGAGTTCGCCCGCGATACCGACATGGACTTCGCCCGACTTGACCTTTCGGAGCGGCTGGCAACGCTCGAGGATACCGAGCTTCCTCCAGGCGTCGACCGCGTGATGGTCCTGCCCTACAGACCGCCGGAATTCGCGGAGACGCTGGAGCGCGGTCTGTTGGCCTATACCTTCACCGGCGCCCGGACCCTGGAATCGCTGCGCGCACACCTGAACGATGTCGTGGTCCCGGAGCTGAGCCGTGTCGAGGGGGTGGCGCTGGTCTCCGCGTACGGCGGCCGGGAGCGCCTCCTCGAGGTGGAACTGGATCGTGAATTGATGGCCGCGATGGGCGTATCGGTCGGGGAGATCCGCCTCAAGCTGGGCGATCTGGACCTCGTTCGGGAAGCCGGCGCCATACGATCCGGCGACCAGCAGTGGACCGTCACGATACGGAACCGTCCCGGATCCGCGCAGGACATCCGCAACGCCGTGGTCAAGACCGATGCCGGACGTATCATCCGGATCTCCGACGTGGCCGTCGTGCGCGACACATACGAGGACATCAGGAGCCACTACCGGGTCAATTCGCGCCCGGCGGTCGAGATGCGGATCACGAAGGAGATCGGTGCCAACTCCGTGCGCGTGGCCGACCGCGTCAAGGAACGCATGGCCGCGGTCCAGAACCGAAATCCGCCCAATACGTATTTCATTCTCGATTGGGACGAGAGCAAGGAAATCCGCCGCCAGATGTCCGACCTGCGGAACCGGGCCGTCGTGTCGGTGGTCGTGATTTTCGGAGTCCTGCTGCTCTTCCTCGGGTCATTGCGTTCCGCCGTGGTGGTCTTCGCCACCATCGCCTTCTCGATCCTCATCGCGCTGAACCTCATCTACTTCGCCGGCTTCTCCCTGAACCTGCTGACCCTGATGGGGCTCGCGATGGGCTTCGGACTCATCGTGGACAACTCCATCGTGGTCCTGGAGAACATCTACCGGCGATGGCAATCCGGGACCGGGCGCGCCGAAGCGACCCTCAAGGGTGCGTCGCAAGTGGTACTGCCGATCATCGCGGCCACGTCCACGACGCTGATCGTCTTCGTCCCGTTCGTGTATCTGCAGGACGAACTCCGGGTCTACTACCTGCCGCTGGCGATCGTCGTGGTGCTGAGTCTGCTGGCGTCTCTCCTCGTCGCATTCAGCTTCATCCCGGCGCTGGTGGGGAAGATCCTGCCCTCGCGCGATCACCAGGGTGCGTCGGACGCACGCACCCGCCGTCCCCCATTCTATCATCGGCTGTACCGGGGGCTGGTGGAGCGCACACTGCTGTGGCCCTGGGCCGTGGTGGCCATTTGCGTGGCGGGTCTGGCCGACGCGAGCTACCTCTTCCAGAACTACGTGACCAAGGGGAGGGTCTGGGGCGGAGGATGGGGCCAGCAGACCTACATCGACATTTCGATCAGCCTTCCCCGCGGATCCGACATCGAGCGCACCGAACAGCTGACGCGCTACTTCGAGGAGCGTCTGCGCCAGATGCCCGAGGTCGAGAAATTCGTCTCCAACATCTATCCGGAGTCGAGCCGCACCCGGGTCACGTTCCCCGAGGAGCTCGAACGCACGGACGTTCCCGTCCGCATCAAGGAGCAGCTCTTTGCGTTTTCGCTCGGCTTCGCGCGGGCCGAGGTGCGTGTCTACGGCTACGGCCCCTCCTTCTACGGCGGTGGCGGGTCGCCACCCAACTACCGGATCCAGGTCCTCGGATACAACTTCGAAAAGGTGCGTGACATCGCCGAGGATCTCGGGGGGCGTCTGGAGCGATACCCGCGCATCAGGGACGTCAACACCAATGCTTCCTGGGGCTACTTCGACCGCGAGCGGGCATCCGAGTTCGCCGTCGACATTCGGCGCGATGTCGTGGCCCAACACGACGTCAGCGTGGAGCAACTTGTCGAGCAGATCTCCGCCGCGGTGCGCGGGCAGGTGAGTCAGAACCAGATCAAGATCGGGGGTGACGAGGTCCGCTACGACGTCAAGCTGGAAGGCAATCGCGACGTCGACCTCGTCGAGCTGAGGAAGGTTCTCGTCCTGACTCCGGCGGGGAGCCCGGTTCGGCTGGGCGAACTGGTCACGATCAGGCCACGCGATGTCCTGGCCACGATCCGCCGTGAGGATCAGCAGTACGAGCGTACGGTGGCGTACGAATTCCGCGGACCCTACAAGCTGGGCGACCTCTACCACAACACGGTGATCGACGCGACGTCCGTGCCCCCCGGGTACACCGTCAAGAAGGCCGACACATGGCGCTGGTCGACGGCAGAGCAAAACCAGATCTACATGGTGCTGGGGGTTTCGATCTTCCTGGTGTACATGGTCACGGCGGCGCTTTTCGAGTCGCTGCTGCTCCCCTTGTGCGTCCTGTTCACAGTGCCGATGGCCCTGATCGGGGTCTTCCTGATGTTCTTCTACACGGACGCGCACTTCACGCGCGAAGCGTCCATCGGCGTGATCATGATGGGAGGGATCGTGGTGAACAACGCGATCCTCCTCGTCGACCACATCAACCGATTGCGAAAATCCGGGTCCCTGTCACTGCGAGAAGCCATCCTGCAGGGCACCATGGACCGGGTGCGCCCGATCCTGATGACCTCGACGACGACGATCATGGGGATGCTCCCCCTGGTTCTCTTCAGCGAGACCGCCAACTCCAACATCTGGAACGCGCTGGCCTTCGCCCTGATCGGGGGACTGGCGTCGTCTACCTTGCTGGTCCTGACCGCGACCCCGGCACTGTACCTGCTCTTCGAGAGCCGGGAGGCCCGGAAGACCCTGGCCGGTTACTTCTCCCCGGCTGGCCGCGTCGGTCCCCTCGCGTGGTTGGGCCACACGCTCACGTATGCGTTCGTGCTGGTGGGAGCCGTGTTCGGGGCTCTGGTGGCGAGTGACGTCGGGGGCAGGCTGATCAACGCCATGCGCGAGGACGTCGAGTTCTTCGAGGTCTTCTTCGGGCTCTTCGACTCGTTGTTCGCGTTCATCGGAGAGCTGCCTCCGCTGGTCAGCGGGTCACTCATGGCGGTGGGTGCGGCGTGGGCCGCACTGGTTCTCCTGTGGCCGATTGTCGCCGTCACCATCAAGCGGACCCGGGATCTGGGTCGCTCTCCGCTGTATGCTCTATTCCTGCTTGTCCCCGTGTACAATCTGTACGTCCTCTTCGAGCTTGCCTTGCGAGGTGGAAAGACGACTCGATGAGACTCCGGTTTGCTCCCTCGCCGACGGGATACCTTCACGTCGGCGGGGCCCGCACGGCGCTCTTCAACTGGCTGCTGGCGCGCCGAAGCGGAGGCGCCTTCCTCCTGCGCATCGAGGACACCGACCGCGATCGCAGCCGTCCGGAACATGTGGAGGCGATCCTGGGCGGGCTCTCGTGGCTGGGGATCGACTGGGACGAGAAGCCCGTATACCAGGCCGATGGCGTGGAGCGGCACCGTGCCGACGCGCTGAGGCTTCTCGAGGAGGGACGGGCCTACCGCGACTTCACGACCCAGGAGGAGTTCGCCCGGATCCGCGACGAGGCGGTGGCAACAGGTTCCGGCGCGGTGACCCGCCTGTCGCGCGACCTGGCTGCCCGAGTCACCCCCGAAGAGGGTGACCGCAGGGCAGCTGGCGGGGAGCCCTTCGCAGTTCGGTTCCGGGTCCCCGACGGAGCCACCGCATGGCGCGACATGGTGCACGGCGACCTGCGCTTCGGCAACGGCGAGATCGAGGACTTCGTGATCCTCAGGAGCGACGGCACCCCCACCTACAACCTCGCCGTCGTGTCCGACGACGCCGACATGGGCATCTCGCATGTGGTGCGGGGGGACGATCACATCTCCAACACGCCGAAGCAGATCCTCCTCTATGAGGCCATGGGCAGGGCGGTTCCCGAATTCGGGCACCTTCCCATGATTCTGGGCCCGGACGGCAAGCGCCTTTCCAAGCGGCACGGGGCCCAGGCCGTGGACAGCTACGAAGCCGAGGGAGTGTTGCCCGGGGCGATGTTCAACTTCCTGGCGCTGCTCGGCTGGTCCCCCGGAACCGGCGAGGAACTGCTTTCGAGGGAGGAGCTCGTCGCGCGTTTCTCCATGGATCGGGTCCTCCGGAAGGGCTCCGTGTTCGATCCGGCGAAGCTCTACTGGATGAACGGCAAGTACATGGCGCTGATGGGGGATGAGGAGCTGGCCGCCGAGCTGCAGCGCACCCTCGAGCGGGACGGGACGACGGAAACGCGGATCGAGCTGTGCGAGAAGGCCTTTCGGCGCATGTCCGCCGCCCTCGCCCCGAGGAGCCGCACCCTCTTCGAGATGGCGGCGCTGTCGCGGCCGTACATCGGCCCGGTGACGGAGTACGAGCCGAAGGCGGCCCGCAAGAGTTGGTACAAGGACCCCGAGGGGGCTGCAAGGACACTGACTGGGGTGCTGGAGCGCCTTTCGGGGGTCCGCTGGGCGGAGGAGCCGCTCGAAAGGGAGCTGCGCGCTCTGGCGGGCGAGCTGGGCGTGGGGGCGGGGAAGGTCTTTCAGCCGCTAAGACTTGCTCTTACCGGCGTGTCGGCCTCGCCCGGCATCTTCGATGTGCTCCTGATTCTGGGGCGCGAACGGTCGGTCAGAAGGGTTGAACGGGCGCTTTCGACGATCCGGTCCCACGTGTCCTGACAGCTTCTGCGGCTTGCCATTTCATGGTCGAATCGGTAACATTGCCGCGTCCCAAATCGGCCCTGGACCCGATCCCGGCAGAGTATGCGAAGCGGCCCCAAACCCGCCACAAGCACAGGCGAGATCTCCGGCGTTCGGGTCACCCCGAGCCTGACCGGCATCGAACAGGGCATCCTCGATTTCATGGTCCACTATCTGCGGACCAACACCTATCAGCCGTCGATCAGGGAAATCGGGCAGAAGTTCGGCATCAAGAGCACCAAGACGGTGTCGGAGCACCTTCAGGCGCTCGCCGACAAGGGCTTGATCGAGCGGGATCCGTCGCGTTCACGGGCGGTCCGGATCCTGAGCGTGGACCTGGCCCCCGAGACCGTGTCACTCCCCTGTTTCCGCACTCTCGAGGAAGCGGCGAGCGGGGCACGGAACCTGCGTCCGGAGGCGCACCTTTCGCTGGACCGGCGGCTGGCGGGAGGGGAGGGTGGTTTTCTGGTCCGCGCACCCGACGACGCACTCGCGGACGCCGGGATCCACGATGGGGATCTGCTTGTGGTTTCCCCCGTCGCGGCCGAAGAGCTCGAGGACGGGGAACTCATTGTTGCGCGCGTGGGAGGGGTTCCCGACTACTACCGCCTCAGAAGGATCGGCTCCCGGAACCTCCTCCACCCCACGGGGGGTGAAGGCGCCTCCGCGGCCATCAGGGAGCCCGCCTCACTGGTTCTCGTGGGCCGGGTCTCCGCGCTCTATCGGCGGGTTGACCCGCTGCCCTCCACGGCGCCGATCGCTCATTAGCCCGTGGCGGAAGGCCCTGCCGCATTCGAAGCGCGATGCACGGAGGCTTGCAGCCTGCCCGGCAATGACCTCGACCGTGCCTGGATGGCGCGCGCCCTGGAAGTCGCCCGGGCCGGCGCCATCCGCGGTGAGGTGCCGGTGGGCACGGTCATCGTGCGCGGCAGGGAGGTTCTCGCCGAGTCCCACAACCGCACGGCGGACGCGTGCGATCCCACGGCCCACGCGGAGTCGCTGGCCATTCGGCGGGCCGCCCGGCGCCTGGGGGACTGGCGCCTCATCGACTGCACGCTCTACACCACACTGGAGCCGTGCGCGCAGTGCGCCGGCGCCATCGTTCTGGCTCGGGTTCCGCGCCTCGTCTTCGGCGCCGCCGACCCCAGGGCCGGCATGGCGGGGAGCTTGGCCAACCTCGTTCAGGACTCGCGGCTGAACCACCGTGCGGAGGTGGTCTCCGGGGTACTCGCCGACGAGTCCGCCAAGCTGCTCCGCACCTTCTTCCGCTCGCGCCGCGGCCTGACCGCCCGTGGCGAAACCCCGCGCGACACCGGGAGAGGCGCGGCGTCGAGCCAACCCTGACGTTACGTCAGGCTGTCATCCCGCGGTCTCGGCGCTCCCGACCTCGACAACCGGCGTCCCGAACACGCGCAGGCAGGCCGCCAGCACCGCCACACCGGCCAGCAGCGCGATCCAGGCCGGCAGTCCGAATGCGGTCCCCACGCTGCCCAGAACGAGGCTCACCGCCCCCACCAGCATCGCGTAGGGAAGCTGGGTCCGTACGTGGTCGACGTGGTCGCACGCCGCCGCGGTCGACGACAGTACGGTGGTGTCCGATATGGGGGAGCAGTGGTCGCCCCAGATCGCCCCGGCCAGCACGGCACTGGTCGAGCCCAGCAGGATCCCGTAGAGCGAGCCATCCGCAAAGCCCGATCCCCCGGCGAGGGACACGGTCAGCGGGATCACCAGCGGGATCAGGATGGCCATGGTGGTCCAGGATGTTCCCGTCGCGAACGCCATCGCCCCCGCAATGACGAAGACCGCCGCGGGGAGGAGGGTCAGGGGGAGGTTGCCGCTCAGCAGCTCGGACAGGTACGCGGCCGTGCCGATGTCCTTGGTGACCGCGCCCAGCGACCACGCCAGCGTCAGGATCACCATGGCGATCATCATCGCCTTCACGCCGCCGACCCATGCGTCGACGCATTCGTGGACGGTCAGCAGGCGCTGGCCGATCGAAAGGACCGCCGCGACCAGGCATCCGGCGAGCGAGCCCCAGAGGAGGGTGTTGAAGGGGTCGGCGGAGCCGAAGATGTCCTTCAGATCCGCGCCCGGGCCCGCCACCGCCGAGCCCGACGTGTACAACCCGCCCAGGACCACGAGTACGACGGTGAGCACCGGTATTCCGGCGTTCCACCACCGCTGCGGCGTTCCTTCCTTGGCGTCCACAAAGCTCTTGGAGGTGTCCGTAGCGAGCATCGCGCCTTCGCGGTGCAGGCCCTTGCCGGCCGCCGCTCTCGCCTCTGCCCGGGCCATCGGTCCGAAGTCCCGGTTCATGAAGGAGGTCAGAAAGACGAAGCTGAGCGCCAGCAGGGGATAGAAGAGGTAGGGGATCGATTCGATGAACACCGAATAGGGACTGAGTCCGGCCAGGAACCCGGCGTCGGCACCCGTGGCCTCGCCCGCGGCCGCGCTCAGCCCCCCGCCGATCAGCGACACCTCGTAACCCACCCAGGTCGAGACCGGGACCAGCGCCGCGACCGGAGCGGCGGTGGAATCCACGAGGTATGCCAGCTTCTCCCTCGAGACCTGCAGCCTGTCGGTGATCGGCCGCATGGTGTTGCCGACGACAAGCGTGTTGGCGTAGTCGTCGAAGAAGATGGCGAGCCCCGCCAGGCCCGTGGCGATCTTGCCGCGTCGCCGGTTCCGGGCCAGCGGCGCCACCGCCCGCACCACCCCCATCGTGCCGCCGTTGCGGCTGATCATCCCCACCATGCCGCCGAGGAGCATGCTGAATATCACGATCTGGGTGTGGCCACCATCCGTGTCGCCGAGCGCCGGGACCACGTACTGATCGACAACTCGCCAGGTCGCCTGGACCGGGTTGTACCCCACCACCACCAGGGCGCCCAGCCAGATCCCCGCCAGCAGCGCGGTGATGACCTCCTTGAAGATCAGGGCCAGCACGATCGCGATGAGGGGCGGCAGAATCGAAAACCATGCCGGTGCGAAGGGCGGGGAGATCTCCTGCACGGTGTCGCCGATGCGCACCTCGATGGGCAGCGCCTCGCGCGAGTCGATGGAGATGTTCCTGAATTCGCGGACGTCACCCGCCCCAACGGGTCCCGACCCGAGGAGGGTGCCGCGTGCGTCGCGCACCTCCACCAGCGACGAGACGCCTTCGGCACCGTTCACCGTGACAGTGAAGGGCACCGAAGCCAGGATGACCCTGGGGCCCTCCACCGCTTCCTGGGCGCGAACAGTCAGCGGGGCCGCCAGCAGGAAAAGAGCCCACATCGGGAAACTACGGAGAGGTTGGCGTGGCATCGGTGCTCCATTGGCGGTCTGGAGGTGCGGTCTGGGCCGGGGATCCCCGACGATCATCCCCACCATCATGTTGGCCGGGCGCTCCGGGTGCAATTACCTTTCATCCGCCCCGCAGGCTGACGGCCGAGGAAAGATGCGGCCCCGGACAGGAGAGCGAACCCAAACGGTGACCCCCTCAGACGCCACGGTGCTCATGGACGGCGCGGATGTCCGCCGTGCCGTCGACCGCATGGCCCACGAGGTTCTTGAGAAGCTGGGCGGCACGGATCGCCTGGTTCTGATCGGCATCCATCGCAGGGGCGTCGACCTTTCCGCGATGATTGGAAAGGCCATCGAGTCCGCCGAGGGGAGACCGGTTCCGGCAGGCACCCTCGACATCACCTTCTACCGCGACGACCTGATGGCGCTGGGGCCTCGGCCGCTGGTCGGCGAGACCAAGCTTCCGCCCGGGGGCGTGGACGACATGAAGGTCGTCCTGGTCGACGATGTCCTGTACACTGGACGTACCGCGCGCGCGGCCCTGAACGAGCTCATGGACTGGGGCAGGCCGGCACGCATCCTCCTGTGTGTGCTGGTGGACCGGGGCGACAGGGAGCTCCCCATCCAGCCGGACATTGTAGGGCGTGAATTCCCGGTGCTGCCGAACCAGCGCGTCGACGTGCTCGTCCCGGGGCTGGACCAGGAGCTCGCGGTGGTGCTGAGCGCCATGGAGCGCGCGTGATCCGGAACGCGGCGGCCCTGGGCAAGGACCTGATCGGGCTCGAATCCCTGTCGCCTGACCAGATCCGCGTCATCCTCGACACCGCCGAGCCCTTCAAGGAGATCACGGAGCGCAGAGTCAAGAAGGTCCCGGTGCTCAGGGGGAAGACGATCGTCAACCTCTTCTTCGAGGCCTCGACCCGGACGCGCATCTCCTTCGAATTCGCGGAGAAGCGGCTGTCGGCCGACACCGTGAACGTCGGTTCCGTGGGCTCGTCGGTCTCAAAGGGAGAAACGCTGGTCGACACCGCGCGGAACCTCGAGGCGATGAGCATCGACATGGTCGTCGTCCGCCACTGGTCCGCGGGCGCCGCCTCCTTCCTGGCGGCGCGCATCCCGTCGAATGTGATCAACGCCGGTGACGGAGCCCACGAGCACCCGACCCAGGGGTTGTTGGACATCCTGACGCTGCGCGATCACTTCGGGCGACTGGAGGGACTGAGGATCTGCATCGTCGGCGACGTGCTGCACTCGCGGGTCGCGCGCTCCAACATCTACGGTCTGGTGAAGCTCGGAGCGAAGGTCGGCGTCTGCGGCCCCCGTACCCTGCTCCCGGCCGGGATCGAGCAGCTCGGTGTGCGCGTCTTCGGCCGCGTGGAGGAAGCCGTCGAGTGGGCCGACGCGCTCAACGTCCTGCGGCTCCAGCTGGAGCGGATGCAGGAAGGCTTCGTGCCGTCGTTGCGCGAGTACAACCGCGTCTTCGGGATCACCCGCGAGCGTCTGGCACTGGCCCCGCAGGAACTGCTGATCCTCCACCCGGGACCGATGAACCGGGGGGTCGAAATCGACTCGGATGTGGCCGACGGGCCGCACTCCGTGATCCTCCAGCAGGTGACCAATGGCGTGGCCGTGCGGATGGCGGTGCTGTACCTGCTGGCGGGCGGCGCGCCGCACCTCGCCGAGGCGGCCCGGGACTGGACGGGGTCGTGACGATGCTGCTCATCCGGGGCGGGCGGGTGATCGACCCGGCGGCGGGCGTGGACGAGGAAGTCGACGTCCTGGTCAGGGAGGGGCGCATCGAGGGCGTGGGCCCAGGCCTGGACGGCGGCGGTGCTCCCGAGATCGATGCCGACGGTCTGATCGTGGCTCCCGGCTTCGTGGATCCGCACGCGCACCTCTCCGAGCCCGGGTGGGAACATCGCGAGACGATCCGCACGGGTGTGCGGGCGGCCGCGGCGGGCGGCTACACCACCGTCTGCGCGATGCCCGACACCGACCCGGTCGTCGACGACCCCGCGACGGTGGGCTTCATCGTGGCAGAAGGTCGGCGTGCCCGGGGGGCACGGGTGGTGCCGGCCGCGGCGGTGTCCGCCGGCCGCAAGGGAGAGCACCTCACCGAATTCGGCGAAGTCGCGGCGGCGGGAGCGGTGGCCGTGACCGACGCCGGCAGGGCGGTGCGGTCCTCCGTCCTCATGCGCCTCGCGCTCGACTACGCCCAGTCGTTCGGCATCCCGGTTCTCGCGCACGGTGAGGACGCCGACCTCGCGCAGGGCGGGGTCATGCACGAGGGCGTCATGTCCACGCGTCTCGGGTTGCGCGGCAAGCCGGCCGTCGCGGAGGAGATCGGCGTCGCCCGGGACCTGTCCCTCGCCGCGGCGACGGGAGGATGGCTTCACCTCCAGCGTGTCTCGACCGGGGCGGCGGCGGCGCTGATCCGGCGCGCCAGGAAACAGGGCGTGCGCGTCACGGCGGAAGCCACGCCCCACCACCTCATGCTCACACACGAACGGCTCGCCGGATACGGCACCGAGTACAAGGTCAATCCACCGCTGCGCACCCGGCGCGATGTGGTGCTGCTGCGCGAGGCGCTCGCCGACGGCACGATCGACTGTGTCGCCACCGACCACGCCCCCCGTCACTACGACGAGAAGGAACAGGCCTTCGACGATGCCCCCTTCGGCGTCGTGGGATTCGAGACCGCCTTCGCCATCCTGCACACCCGTCTCGTGCTGGAAGGCGATCTGACTCTGCCCGTGCTCATCGAGCGCATGACAACGGGTCCCGCCCGGGCGCTGGGGTTGCCGGCCGGCACGCTGGAACCGGGAGCTCCGGCCGATGTCGTCCTGATCGACCCCTCAATGCAGTGGACGATCGATCCGGCCGCTTTCCTGTCGAAGGGGCGGAACACACCCTTCGCGGGAGAAGAGGTTACGGGACGCGTGGTCCGCACCCTGGTGGGGGGCGAGACCGCGTGGAGGCTCAGCCCTCGGCGGTAGGAAGTGAGGCCGGCCGGCCGTCGTGGTGGACTGCAGCGGGGTTTCTGTCGCTGGCTGCAGCTACGAGTGGGCTCTGACCAGCCTGTCCAGCCGGGATTTGATGTGGCCGGCCTTGTTGGGGTGGATCACCCGGCGGGTGGCGGCCCGGTCGACGAGGGCGACGGCGGTGCGCCTGAGTTCGTCGGCCTGTTCCTGTGAACCGGCTTCCCGGACCCGGCGGATCGCAGTGCGAATGCGCGACCGGGTTTCGCGGTTGCGGCTCCGCGCCTCCCGGCTCAGTTCCATCCGCTTCCTGGCACTCTTGATGTTCGGCATACTGTTCGACTTCCGGAATCTCGGTATTCGTGCGTGTCCGACCATCGATGGGTCGGCACGAAAGGTAGAACCACGGGGCCGCGCGATCAACGGGCCCCGGGGCAGAGGGCGGTAGCTATTCGCCCTTCGAAGCGCCTTGCCAGCCCGGCGCCTCACCGCTCTCGGTGCTCGTGCGGATTTATCCACGGCCTGCTAGACTTCCCGTATGGAAATCGTACTGATTCTCCCGGTTCTGCTCTTTTCCGTCGTCGTCCACGAGGTGGCTCACGCGTGGCAGGCTCTCCGGGAAGGGGACCCCACCGCACGCGATCTGGGCCGGATTACCCTCAACCCCATCCCGCACCTCGATCCCATGGGGTCGCTCATCGTACCCCTGGTGTTGCATCTGCTCCCCGGCAACTTCCTGTTCGGCTGGGCGAAGCCCGTTCCCGTGAACCCCCGGAACTACCGCGACTACCGCGCCGGAGACATCCGCGTGTCCCTGGCCGGTATCGTGTCGAATCTGGGGCTTGTCGTCCTGTGCACATTGGGGCTATTCGTCTGGACGGCCATGCAGGAGTTGCCTTTCGCCAGTGGCACGATTGGCACAAGTATAGGTGCCATGTTGACTTATGGCGTGTTCATAAACCTTATTCTAGCCTATTTCAACCTCATCCCGATACCTCCTCTGGACGGATCCCACGTGCTCTACCACCTGCTTCCGCCAGCGGCCGGGGCCCGGTACCGAGCGATGGGGCGCTACGGTGTCACGCTGCTCTTCCTGACCGTTGTCGCGCTTCCGGGAGCATTTGGCGCTCTGCTGTCGCCGGTGTTCCTCGCCTTCCAGTGGATTCTGGGAATCACCCTCGGCTCATGAACGACGGCTTCCTCGTTGTCGAGACCGAGCGCTTCCACGGTCCTCTCGATCTCCTGCTGCACCTCATCCGCACCCAGGACATCGACATCTTCGACATTCCCATCTCCCGTATCACGCGGCAATTCCTGGCCGCGATTCAGGGGCTGGGAGACTCGGGTGTGGACGAGGCCGGAGAGTTCCTGGAGATGGCGGCCGCGCTGGTGCGCATCAAGGCCAGGATGCTTCTCCCCAGCCCCTCCGGCGAAGAAGACCACGATCCCCGCGCCGAACTGGTCCGCAGGCTGCTCGAGTACGAAATGATCCACGAGGTCGCCCACCGCCTCCGCAACGCCGAGAACGACCGGGGGCGGCGCTTCGGCAAGGGCTACACGGAGCCGCGCCGCCGGCCACACCTCGCCGAGGCGCCGCTTGACGTCACCTGGGACGATCTCCTTGCCGCGGCCCTGCGGATCGAGCCGTCGAGGCAGCGCAAAGCGGAGCACCGCGTGCAATTCCGCACCGTTGCGATGAGTGAGAAGATCGATCTCATCGTGGAAGCCGTGAGGCGGGTGCGGCGGATCGAGTTTGCAAGCCTGGTGGCGCCCTGGCGGGAACGTATCCACGGGGTCATGACGTTGCTCGCCGGGCTCGAACTCGGGCGGCGGCGCGTGGTGTCCCTCCGGCAGCGAAAGCACTTTTCCCCGCTGTGGATCTATCCGGGCACGAACCCGGGCGGGAGCGGGGACGAGAGCATGTTGGCGGCGGACGGGCGCGAATCCGCGTTTTCCGGTGCCGGGGAGGAAACAACGTGAACGATGCCGGCATCGTCGAGGCGATCCTCTTCGCGAGCGACGCGCCACTGTCGCCGGGCGAGATTGCCCGTGCCGACGAGGCCCTCGACGAGGACGGGGTGGAAGCGGCTCTGGCCGCCCTGAAGGCGGAGTACGACGATTCGGGACGGGCCTTCGAGCTGCGTGAGGTGGCGGACGGAGTGCAGCTGATGACGCGTCCCGAGTTCGCGCCCTATCTGGAGCGCTTCGACACGGTTCCAAAGTCGTCCAGGCTCTCGGGCCCGGCCCTGGAGGCGCTTGCGATCGTGACGTACCGGCAGCCGATCAGCCGGATCGAGATCGAGTACATCCGGGGCGTCAATTCGACCGGAGTGATCCGCACCCTTGTGGATCGCGAACTTATCTCTGCGGCCGGGCGCGGGGAAGGTGTCGGGCGACCGGTCCTCTACGGTACCACCGATCGCTTCATGGAGCACTTCGGATTCCCGTCGATGGAACACTTGCCCAGGCCCGAGGAGCTGCCGGTCGTGCTGCGGGAACGTACGCCCCTGGAGGAACGTGCGCAGGAGGACGGAAGGGCGAAAGACGAACCGGCGGAAGCGGCGGAGGAACCCATGAGCCCTGACGAGGCTGTCGCGGCTGTGCTTGCCCACGTCGGCTCGGACGAAGAGGAATGACCGGCAGCCGCGGCCAGACCACCCCACGGGGGCCCGTGCGAGTGCAGAAGTATCTCTCGCAGGCCGGAGCCGCGTCCCGCCGGCAAGCCGAGGTCATGATGCGCGAGGGGCGGATCGCCATCAACGGCATGCCCGTGACGGAAATGGGAGTGCGGGTGACACCCGGGGTCGACACGGTTTCGCTGGACGGGCGGGTGGTCGTCCCAGCGCCGCAGCGCTGGATTGTCTTCCACAAGCCGACCGGGGTGCTTTGCACGCGCACGGACCCCCACGGGGGGGACACGATATACGGACGGCTTCCTGATTGGGCCGAAGGGCTCCGCTACGTCGGACGCCTCGACCGGGACACCTCGGGGTTGCTGCTGCTGACCAACGAAGGTGACCTTGCCGCCGCCCTGACGCACCCCGGGGCGCGGATCGAGCGCGAGTACCTGGCCCGGGTAGCGGGGCAGGTTACGGCCCGGAGCGTCAAGGCGCTGAAGAGCGGGGTCGAGCTCGAAGACGGGTTCGCGCGCCCGAAGCGGGTTCGCAAGGTGCATGGGGACGAAGACGAATCGGGGCTGACGCTCGTGCTCACCGAGGGGCGCAAGCGAGAGGTGCGGCGGCTCCTGAAGGCGGTGGGACACCCCGCCCGGGCTCTTGTCAGGACGAGGTTCGGCCCCTTTCGTCTGGGCAGCCTGAAGGCGGGGCAGTGGCGGCCCGCACGCGCCGACGAACTGCGGGAGGCGCGCTCGTTGACTGCTCCCCGCGGGCGGACGGGACGCGGGCGCCCGGAAAGGCGGCGGCGCCACACTGGACGAGGCTCGCATGTCTGAATCGACGCTCACCGTGATCGACCACGCGCTGCTCCGGCACAAACTTTCCCTCCTGCGGGACAGCCGTACCGGGCACAACGAGTTTCGCGGGCTGATGGCAGAGATCGCCATGCTCATGACCGTCGAAGTCACGCGCGACCTGACGGGTGAGGTGGTGGCGTTCGAGACCCCGCTGGAAGCCATGAGCGACCATCGTATCCGGGAAGACCGGCTGGTGGTCGTGCCCATCCTGCGCGCAGGCCTCGGCATGGTCGAGGGGGTCCTGCGCCTCATCCCCGGAGCGCGGGTGGGTCATCTCGGGTTCTACCGCAACGAAGAGACCCTGCAGCCGGTGCGCTACTACGCGAAGTTGCCACCAGACCTCGAACGGCGAAGCTGCCTCATCGTCGACCCGATGCTCGGCACCGGAGGGACCGCGGCGGCATCGATCGCGGAGCTGAAGGCACGGGGCGCCACCGATATCCGGTTCATGTGCGTGGTTGCATCTCCCGAGGGTGCTGCGCGGCTGGGCGCGGACCACCCCGATGTACCCGTCTACACGGCCGCCCTGGACCGCTGCCTCAACGAAATCGGCTACATCCTGCCAGGCCTGGGCGACGCGGGGGACCGGCTCTTCGGAACGACGTAGGCCATCGGGACCCGGAACTGTCCATGGCCCCCGACCGCGGCAATCGGTTAACGTTACATGGGCCCATAGCTCAGGTGGTTAGAGCAGCGGACTCATAATCCGACGGTCGGGGGTTCAAGTCCCTCTGGGCCCACTCCCCAACGTCTCGATCGGCAACGGGGTGTGGAAGTCCACAGACACGGGAGAGAGCTGGACTCAAATGGACCGGCGGCTTTTCGGCGGGTCGTCCGTGACTACCGTGGCGATTGCCTGCCTCGCCTCGATCATTGGCCTGGCCCTGATCCCCGCCAGTTGCGAGAGCGGTGACCCGACGGAGATGAACGGGCCCGACACGACCACGGTTGAGCCGCCTCAGGCCCTGTACACCGACGTCACCCCGACTCACCTCCCCGGCGGGATCCTCGGGGGTCTGAGCATGGACGCCGGAGTTGGCGACTTCGACGGAGATGGGGACCTGGACATCGTCATCGCGCGCGAATTCCGCCCGAACATCCTGCTGCTCAACGACGGGACCGGCCACTTCAGCGATGGCAGCAGCCGGCTGCCGGCGGCCAGCCACGATTCGGAAGACGTGGGCGTGGCCGACTTCGACGGGGACGGCGACCTCGACATCGTGGTCGTGAGCGAAGACGACCGCACCAACGAGCTCTACTTCAACGACGGCTCGGGCCGCTTCACCGACGAAGGTCTCCGCCTGCCGGTCGAGGGTACGACAAACGGGGTGGTGGTTGCCGATCTCAACAGCGACGGCTTCCCGGACATCCTGCTCGCCAACAACGGCCAGGACGCGCTCCTCGTCAACGATGGCGCGGGCAACTTCGCCGACGAGACGGAGAGCCGCCTGCCACGGTCGGCCGACGTGACCCAGGATCTGGAGCTCGGTGACGTGGACGGCGACGGCGATCCGGATCTGATCGTGGCGAACGAGGGCGCCAACGTTCTGTACATCAATGACGGGGCAGGGCACTTCGGCAACGACGGTCAGTCTAGGATCCCGCTGCGGGAAGGGGGTGAGGAAACCCGGGAAGCCGACTTCGGCGACGTGGATGGCGACGGCGATCTGGACCTGCTCTTCGCCAACGTCTCCGCCTTCGTGAGCGGGGCGGACCCGCGCAACCGCCTTCTCGTCAACGACGGCATGGGCTTCTTCACCGACGAGAGCGCAACCCGGCTGCCCGCGGCGATGATCTCGTCCTTCGACGGCGACCTGGTGGACGTGGACGGCGATGGGGACCTCGACGTGGTCACCGCCAACGCCGATGTCGATCTGGGCGTGGGGCGCATCGCCGACAGCAGGTACCGCGCCTACCTTAACGACGGCAACGGCGTCTTCACGGAGGCCTCGGCGGCCGTTTTCGGGCCGCGCGCCACCGGCACCGGCTTCGACCTCGAGTTCGCCGACTTCGACGGCGATGGCCGGCCGGACTTCTACCTGGCCAGCCGGGGCACCGCCGACCGGCTCCTTCTGCGGCGCTGACGCTTCTCTCGGGCGCGGGCGTCCCGACGGCCCACGGCACCGGGCTCGGACAGACCCCGAGAGGCGCCGGGACGCGCCCTCAGCTCCCCACCACGGTCATCCGCATGTACCAGATGCGGCCGGCGACCCCGTACGGCGACTCGCTCGGGTATTCCATCGACCAGATCTGCGCCACGCTGCCGTCCGGGAGACGGTTGGGCAGGCGGTCAAGGAGGTTGTTGGCACCCACGCCTACCCGAACCCGGTCGGCCACTCGAAAGCTGAACCCCGCGTCCACGATGGTTGCCGCATCGATCGTGATCGGCTCCTCGAAGATGAAGGGTGTGTTGACCGCACCGATGTACTTCGCCCCGAGCCGGGCCCCGAAGCCGCGCGCCGATCGGATGTCGGCCGCGACCCCGATCCTCCGCCCGGGTTGCGCTTCCTCGATCAGGAGGGTCTGCGTCTGTCCGATGAAGCTCTCGTTGCGGTTGGCGGTGATCTCGGTGTCGTTTTGGTGCAGGCTCGCGGACAGGTCCGCCGCGCCCCAGGCCATGCCCCGGAAACGCCAGCTCGCCGCGAGGTCGAAACCCCGCGTTCGCGTGTCCACGGCATTCGTCCAGAAGGCCACGGCGTCCACCGGCCGCCCCTGGAACTGGGCCCCGGGACGCAGGCCGTGGCTCTGGGTGAGGGATTGGGTCAGGGCGATGGCGTCACCGACCGCGACGCGGTAGTAGTCTGCCGTCACGAGCAATCCGCTGTCGTGGGAATAGACGAACCCGCCGGTGAAGCTCAGCGACGTCTCGTGGCTCAGGGAGCACGCGCCGAAATCCTGGCACGCGACGGGATCGGCTTCGGGCAGGAAGCCGGCGCTTACCAGCCCGTCGCTGCCGCCTACGAAGCCGATGGTGTTGAAACCCCGCTGGGGAAGCCGGGGCGCCCGAAAGCCGGTCGAAACGGCGCCGCGCAGCGCCGCCCCCGTCTCGCCCAGTTCGACCCGGCCGGCGACTTTCCCGGTAAGAGACGCGCCCGCGTCGCTGTACTGCTCGAAGCGCAGTGCGCCGCTCAGCGAGGCGGCATCGGTGGGGCGCAGTTCCATGTCCGCGTACGCGCCGAAGCTGTTCCGGTCCCGCTCGCTGAGGGCGGCGGAGCGGAGGCTGTACCCCGGATACCCCTGGACGCCGCAACTGGCGATCACACTGCCGTCGTTCTGATGGTGGGCCGCGGGGAAGCTTCCGGGGGAGTCGCTGGGGCCGCACCCGTAGGATGCCGGATCACCCGCCCCCAACCAGTAGGAATCCCGCCGGAATACGCCGCCCAGTGCCAGAAATGCGGGCGTGGAGCCGATCTCGACATCGCGCGAGGCATCGGCATTGACGGTGAACTGACGGACGTTGGCGGAGCCGCTGAAGACATCCTGCGGGCCCGCGTTGGATGCGATGGCCGCCCCGTCGGCCCCCGGATTGCGCGCCAGGTACTCGGCCGCGTACGAGGGGTTGATCGAGTTGGCGGCACCGAAGCCGAACCGGCCCTGTCCGTAGCCGAAGCTGAGGTCGGCGGACCAGTCAGCAAGGTCGCCGCGCAGCCCCATGACGGCCGACCTGTCGCTGAGCTCCGACTCCTCGATGGGGAAGAACCCGTCCGGGTGAACGTACGAGACGGTGCGCGGAACCCAGTCGGCCTTGCGGTAGAGGCCGTCGGAAACCGCGTCTCGCGCCGAGTAGCCGCCGAACGCGTAGAACTCGGCGGACTCGCCGACGGGCAGCGCCAGGTTCGCCATGAACCCCGCGCCCTTGTAGTCGGGCTCGCCGTTGCGCATCAGCTGAATGACCTTCCCGCCGTTTGCGCAGGGACCGTAGCCCGGATCCGGGCCGAAGCATGTGGGCGCCGCTCCCGCGCGGTTCGTTACCTCCTGCCTGGACATCTCCATCGTGACGTTGAGGAAGCCCTCGCCCAGGGGTATCCCCGCGTTGGCCGACGTGAGCAGCCTGAGTCCGTCACCCCGGGACGTCCGACCCAGGTAGGTCGAGGCGCTCAGTCCGTCCGTAGCGTCCTTCAGCACGATGTTGATCACGCCCGCGATGGCGTCCGAGCCGTACTGGGAGGCCGCGCCCTCACGCAGCACCTCGATGCGCTTGATCGCGTCCACGGGGATCGCCCGCAGGTCCGTGCCGGTGGTGCCCTGTCCCGAGGCCGCGAGGATCTTGGCGAACGCGATACCGTGCCGCCGCTTGCCGTTGACGAGTACGAGCACCTGGTCGCCGCTCATGCCCCGCAGGGTAGCCACATGGAAGGCCGCGCCGTCACCCGCCGAGAGGCGTGTCGAGTTGAAGGAGGGGGCGATCCGTCCGAGCACTTCGGCCAGGTCGACTTCACCCAGCCGCGAGATTTCCTCCGCCCCGTAGATGTCGACGGGTACCGGAAGGGTCGCGGGGTCGGCAACCCCGGCCCTGGAACCGACGATGACCTCGAGTTCCGCTACTTCGATCACCGTATCCGGCGGAATCTGCGCCGTGACCGGCGTTGCGACAATTCCGAGCATCAATACGACAAAACCAGTGATTACGAACATGCTTCCGTGTCGACAAAGCGGCCCGGATGGACACATGGCTCCCTCCTGTTGTCAAACCTGCACCCTGAAACTAATAATGCTTTGCGACCATAGGCACCCGCAACAGTTTTGTTCAGTCGCCAGAGACCCGGAACAAGCCGGAGCGGATCGGAGACGGTATCATGAAGGGATCTACCAGGAAGAGCGCCTCACCAAGACCTGCCACCTTGTCGACCGGGCGCCTCGCTGCCCTCGGTGTCGTCTCGGGACTTCACACCAGGCTGCCGGCTGTTCTGCTCGCCCTGCTGGTTGCGGCCGGCGCGTGCGACCGGACCACCCCCGACGACGCCTTCTCGATCGATTTCGAGCGGTATCAGCTCCCGAACGGGCTCGATGTGGTTCTCCACGTCGACGAATCGGACCCACTGGCCGCGGTGGCGATGACCTTTCACGTCGGTTCGGCGCGCGAGGTCGAGGGGCGCACGGGCTTTGCCCACCTCTTCGAACACCTCTTCTTCCTGGACTCGGAGAACCTAGGCCCCGGAGGACTCGACCGGCTGATGACCCGGATCGGCAGCTCCACCAACGGCTCTACCTCGCGCGACCGCACCAACTACTTCGAAGTCGTCCCCATCGACGGGCTGGAGAAGGCGCTCTGGGCCGAGGCGGACAAGCTGGGCTTCTTCATCAACACCGTGACCGAATCGGTGGTGGCCAAGGAGAAGCAGGTTGTCAAGAACGAGAAACGCCAGGGCGTGGACAACCGGCCGTACGGGCACACGAGCTACGTGGTCGACAGGGCGCTGTACCCGGAGGGGCACCCCTACCGCTGGCAGGTCATCGGCTCCCTGCAGGACCTCGACGCGGCGACCCTCGCCGACACTAGGGAGTTCCACGCACGCTGGTACGGACCCGACAATCTGACGCTGGTCGTGGCCGGCGATATCGACGTGGACCAGACCCGGGCGTGGATCGAGAAGTACTTCGGCGAGATTCCGCGGGGCGACACCCCCCCGTCGACCGACGCGCCGCCCGTGGAGTTGCCCCAGAGCCGTCTGCTGGTGCACGAGGACAACTTCGCCCGGCTTCCGCGTCTGACCGACGGTGCCGCTCTATCACCCCGACAGCTACGCCCTGAGTGTGCTGACCATGGCCTGGCCGACGGTGCCGCTCTATCACCCCGACAGCTACGCCCTGAGTGTGCTTGCGGCCGTGCTCACCGACGGCAGGTCCACTCCCTTGCACCAGGTTCTGGTCGAAGAGGAGAAGTTGGCTCCCGCGGTATCCGCCTTCAACGGTTCCCAGGAGTTGGCGGGGAGCTTCAGCCTGCAGGTCGGAGCGTTCGCGGGGACGGATCTTGACGATGTGCAGGCTGCGGTATCCGAGGGGTTCCGGCGCTTCGAGGAGGAAGGTGTCGACGAAGCCGAGTTGCAGCGTGTGACGGCGGGTACCGAAGCCGACTTCCACCGTGGGCTGGCGAGCGCCATCGGCAAGGCCTTTCAGTTGGCCCGCTACGCGATCTTCGCGGACGATCCGGGATACGTGACGGAGGATCTCGAACGCACGCTGGCGGTGACCAGGGAGGACGTCATGCGGGTCTACCGCACCTATGTGGCCGGTCAGCCCTACGTCGCGGCGAGCTTCGTCCCCAGAGGGGAGGCCGAGCTGGCCCTGGCCGGATCAGAGCGCGCGGAAGTCGTGGAGGAGCCGATCGTACAGGGTGCCGAAGGGGAATTCGCGGTTGTGCGCGGCGACGAGCGTACCCCCGGCGGGTCGTTCGACCGTTCCGTGGAGCCCCCGTTCGGGGTGTCGCCAAGCGTGCGGGCCCCGGAGGTGTGGCGCGAAACGCTCGCCAACGGCGTGCGCGTCCTGGGGATCGAGGACAGGGAGACGCCCATCGTGCAGTTCGAGCTGCGTTTCCGTGGGGGTCTTCTTCTCGAGGAGCGCGAGCGCACGGGGGTGGCCAACCTGCTGGCCGAGACGATGCTGGAGGGAACGTCACGGCGAACGCCGGAAGAGCTGGAGCAGGCGATCGACCTCCTCGGCGCATCCCTCAATGTGTCGGCCGGTGCACGCAACTTCACCATCTCGGGGAGCGTTCTGGCCCGGAACTACGACGAAACCATCGCCCTCGTCGAGGAGATCCTCCTGGAGCCCCGCTTCGACCCGGACCGCTTCGAACTCGCCCGGCAGCGCGTTCTGAACGGCATCCGCCGGCAGGGTGCGAACCCGGCTGCGGTGGGGTCCCGGGCTTTCAACCGCCTCCTGTACGGCGACCACATCCTCGCCGAGGACGCGTCCGGCACGCTCGACGGCGTCGCCGCGATCACCCTGGACGACCTCGGCGCCTATCACGCCTCGGCGCTCGTCCCCGGCGCGGCGGCCTTCCACGTCGCGGGCGCGGTCTCGCCATCCGAGGCGGTCGCTCCGCTCACGGGACTCGCCTCACGCTGGCCGGACCAGCCCCTCCCAGCGCTCCCGCCCGCGCCCGCTTGGGACGAGGATCGCGCCGGGCTGTACTTCATCGACGTCCCCGGCGCGGCCCAGTCGGTCATCAATATCGGCCGCCTGGCCCTCGCTCGCACGGACGACGACTTCCATCCGGCCACGGTCATGAACTTCCGCCTCGGTGGCGGCGGCTTCGCGTCGGACCTCACCCAGGAACTGCGCGAGGGCAAGGGGTACACCTACGGCGTCGGTTCGCGCTTCCAGGGAAGCCACTACCCGGGACCGTTCACGATCGGCACCTCGGTACGCTCCAACGTCACGCTGGAATCGCTCCAGATCATCAAGGAGATCGTCGAAGGGTACGGCCCCGGCTTCGACGAAGCCGACCTGGAGGCCACCCAGGGCTTCCTTCTCCGCGCCAACGCGCGCGCCTTCGAGACACTGGGAGCAAAGCTTGGCGTCATCCGCGACGTGAGCGACTACGGCTTCGCACCGGACTACGTGCTGGAGCAGGAACAGACGGTCCGCGAAATGAACGTCGCCCGGGTCCGCGAGCTGGCGGGACGTCACCTGACCGGGGGAGGGATGATCTGGCTGGTCGTGGGCGACGCGGCGACGCAAGAGGCGCGGCTGGAGTCCCTGGGGCTCGGGTCCGCGCGCTCGCTGGATCGGTCCGGCCGCCCATCCGGTTGAGCGTTCCCAACCGCTCACGGCCCTCAACAAGACGCTGCCGGACATGTCGTCATGATTGATGTCTACGCGTTATAGTTGGAGCTTACGTTCCCCAATCCGACCGACGGCGACGAACCGATATGACCTGTGCCTCCGTCCGCGCCAGCGGACTCCATCTCATGGCCGCGGGGTTGCTCGCGGTCTTCTTCGCGCTCCCGCTCTCCCGGGCGGCGGCCCAGGAAGCGCCCCGGAACGGCAATGGCGACCCCGCGACCGACTCCGCTGCGCCCGGCACGGCGGTCGCCACCCCCACCGACACCCCTCCGGTCATCGACGGCATCCCCGACGAGCAGGCTTGGGATGCCGCGTCCCCCCTCACCGACTTCACGCAACGCGAACCCGCCGACGGACAACCCGCTTCCGAGCCCACCGAGCTCCGAATCCTCTTCGACCAGGACGCGGTTTACATCGCGGTGTGGGCCTACGACTCGCAGGCGGACGCGATCGTCACCGGCGAGTCCATCCGCGACTACGAGGTGACCGACGCCGACGCGGTGATCATGGTCTTCGACACCTACAACGACCAGCAGAACGGCTTCGTCTTCGGCACCACGCCAGCCGGGATCGAGTACGATGGCCAGGTCGCCGCGCAGGGGAGCGGCGGCGGCTTCTTCCTGGGCGGCGGCTTCAACAACCGGCGCCGCTTCCAGGCCGGTGCCGGCGGCGGCTTCAACAAGAACTGGGACGGCAGCTGGACCGTCGCGACCTCACGCGACGAACAGGGGTGGTACGCCGAGTTCCGGATCCCCTTCAGCACGCTGCGCTACGGCTCGGAGACCGACACCTGGGGGTTCAACGTCTCGCGCCGCATCCGGCGCCTTAACGAAGAGGATTTCTGGTCCGCGGTGCCTCGCGAATTCGGCCTGTATCGCCTTGACTTCGCTGGACAGCTGGCCGGCGTCGTGCCTCCCTTCCGGCGGGCCGCCACCGTGACCCCTTACGTGCTGGGGTCGACCGAGCGGGACTACACCGACCCGAGCCAGACCTCTTTCGGCCAGCAGGCCGAGTTCGGCGGCGAGGCCAAGGTGCAGGTCACCCAGGGACTGACGCTGGACATGACGGTCAACACCGATTTCGCACAGGTCGAGGTGGACGACCAGCAGGTCAACCTGACCCGTTTTTCGCTCCTCTTTCCCGAGAAGCGCCCCTTCTTCCTGGAGAACGCGGGCTTCTTCACCGTCGGGGCGGGAGGCGCCGACCTCTTCTTCAGCCGGCGCATCGGCATCTCGGGAGGACAGCCCGTGCCGATCAAGGGCGGGGGCAGGCTGTCAGGACGAATGGCGGGGCTCAACGTGGGACTCCTCCATATCCGGACGGGGGGAGTGGAGGCGACGGACCCGGAGAACTCGTACTCGGTGGCCCGCGTCGCCAGGGAGTTCCCTCGCCGAGCCCGGCTGGGCGGTCTCTTCGTGAACCGGGATAGCAATTTCGATGGTGACTACAACCGCACCTACGCGGTGGACGGGCGTGTGGGGATCGGGGACCAGCTGACGTTGACGTCGTTTCTGGCCCGCACGGAGACCCCGGAGCTGGACGGGGCGGACCAGGCCTGGGACGTGACGGCGGCGTGGAGCAGCCGAAGCTTCCGGGGCAACGTCACGGTCCGCGAGATCGGAGAGAACTTCAACCCGGAGGTGGGCTTCGTGCCCCGCGACGGCCACCGCTACTACCAGGTGTTCTGGCTCTGGAACTATCGGCCGGAGAGCATCTTTCGCGAAATCCGGCCACACGTCTCGTATTTCACCTACCGAACTGTCCGCACCGGCGTGGAGAGCAACTTCAACGAGACGACCCGGTGGCACGTGGACAGCCACTGGGAATGGCCGTCGGGGATGGAGTTCCACAGCGGCGCCAACTACGTCACGGAGGGCCTCTACGAATCCTTCGAGATCCCCGGCACCGAAGTCGTGGTTCCGACAGGGGCCTACTCGGGCTGGGAGTCGGCGGTCGTCTTCTTCACCGACCAGTCCCGGACCCTTTCCTTCAACTCGCGCTGGAACTGGGGCGCCTTCCTTTCGGGAAGCAAACGGACCAGCAACGCCGACCTGACGATCCGCCGGGGCAACCGCTCCAGCGCCACGCTGCGGGTCGTGTACAACGACGTCAGCCTGCCCCAGGGCGACTTCACCACGACCCTGGCCGGGATCAACCTGGGCTACTTCTTTACGCCGCGGATCTACCTCCAGTCTCTGATCCAGTACTCCAACCAGATCGACACCTGGTCCGCCAACCTCCGTTTCGGCTGGCTGAACACCGCCGGAACCGGGCTCTTCATCGTCTACAACGAGGTGCAGGGGATCGAGAGCCTCACGGGGCCGCTCGGGCGGTCGCTGTACCTGAAGTTCACCCGGCAGGTGAATGTGTTCGGGGGGTAGCCGTGTCACGCTTCCCGATCCTGTCCGGGCAGACGGCCTGCATGCTCGCTCTCGCCGCCACACCATAGCCCGGGTGGCTTTTTTGCTTGCTGACGGACCGGCTGCGCCCCTATTTGTTGGGGGGGGCGGAGACTCGGTGACGGTCGGAGCACTCGAAGCAAGACGGGTGAGCAAGAGATGACGGATCGCAAGACCGCCGGGAGCCAGGGCCACAATCACGGCCACCACCACGATCACAGCCACGGCCATGATCACGGCCATAGTCGTTTCGGCCTCCCCGACGACTTCGTCGAGATGCGGGGGCAGAGCAAGCGGCGACTGACGATCGCGCTTGTCCTCATCGGCGGCTACATGTTCGTCGATGTCGCAGGCGGAATCGTGTCCGGCAGCCTGGGGCTCATCGCCCACGCCGGACACCTGCTCTCGGACACGGGGGCGATGGTCCTCGCGTTGATCGCCATGCACTTTGCGGGCCGGTCGGCCACGGCGACGCGCACCTACGGGTACCATCGTCTGGAGACGCTCGCCGCCCTCGTGAGCGTGATCAGCCTGTCCCTCATCGCAGGCGGCATTCTGGTCGAATCCGTGCAACGGCTCGGGGACGTGAGCGAAGTCGACGGCGCGGTGATGCTCTCGGTGGGGTCGGCGGGCCTGGTCGTGAACATCCTGGCGGCCTGGATCCTCCACGGGTCGGCGGCCCACAACCTGAACGTCGAGGGCGTCTTCCGGCACATCCTGGCCGACCTCCTTGGCTCGGTCGGGATCGTCATTTCCGGCATCCTGTTGATGTTTCTCGGGTGGAACATCGCCGACCCCATCGTCAGCATGTGCATCGGGGTGCTCATCCTCGCGAGCACCTGGAGGCTGCTCGTGAAGGTGCTGCACGTCCTGCTCGAGGGGACTCCGAAGCACATCGATGTCCACAGACTCTGCCACCAGATCGAGGACTTGGAGGGGGTCCCTTGTCCACGACGTTCACGTGTGGACGCTGACCCCCGGGTACGACGCCATGACGGCCCATGTGCTGATCGACCCGGACTACCCCGGGAACCTGGAGGATGTGCTGATGAAGGCGCGCTCGATCGCCGGCGAGGATTTCGGGATCCACCACATCACCATCCAGGTGGAGACGACGCTCGCCGGGTGCACCGAGAACCACCACGTGCAGCACCTGCACGCCGCGGTGGAATAGCAGTCCGTGGAAGAAACCCTCCCGGCATTCGAGCGGCGATGCATCCGCGCTGGATCGCTACGCTCTGCGTTGCTTTTCGGACGAATAGCAGTGCTATTCGCCCTTCAAAGCGCCTTGCCAGCCCGGCGCCTCACCGCTCTCGGTGCTCGTGCGGATTTATCCACGGACTGCCAGGCAGGGGCCATGCCGGATTGAGGTGGCCCCAGGAACCCGCGCCATGACCGACGACATTCGGGACATCCTCGAACGGGTCTTCGGCTACACCGAGTTCCTCGGCCAGCAGGAAGCCATCATCGAGCACACGGTAGCCGGGGGCGACAGCCTGGTTCTCATGCCCACCGGCGGCGGCAAGTCGCTCTGCTACCAGATTCCCTCCATCGTCAGGGACGGTGTCGGGGTGGTGGTCTCACCCCTCATCGCCCTCATGCGGGACCAGGTGGAGGGGCTTCGCCATACGGGGGTGCGGGCCGCGTACCTCAATTCCACCCTTTCCTACAGGGAGGTGCTGGATGTCGAGGCCGCGGTGAAGGGCGGGCGGATCGATCTGCTGTACATCGCCCCGGAGCGGTTGATGGGCGAGCGCACCCTGGACCTGCTCTCCCGCGCGGATCTCGCCCTCTTCGCCATCGACGAGGCACACTGCGTCTCCCAGTGGGGGCACGACTTCCGGCCCGAGTACCTGCAGCTTTCCGTCCTCCGCGAGCGCTTTCCCGAGGTGCCGCGGATCGCACTTACCGCAACCGCCGACGAGCCCACCCGCCGCGAGATCGTCCAGCGCCTGGGGCTCGGGGGCGCGCCGATGTTCGTGAGCGGCTTCGACAGGCCGAACATCCGATACGCTGTGGTGCCCAAGAACCGGGCCAAACAGCAGCTTCGCCGCTTTCTCGAGGAACACCACCAGGGCGACGCGGGGATCGTGTACTGCCTGTCGCGGCGCCGGGTGGACGACACCGCGGAGTGGCTGCGGGGCATCGGGGTGGACGCGCTGCCGTACCACGCGGGCCTCGATGCTTCCACGCGCCGGCGCAACCAGGACCGCTTCCAGCGCGAAGAGGGTGTGGTGATCGTGGCCACCATCGCCTTCGGCATGGGAATCGACAAGCCGGACGTGCGCTTCGTCGCCCACCTCGATCTGCCGAAGAGTATCGAGGCCTACTACCAGGAGACGGGGCGGGCGGGGCGCGACGGGTTGCCGGCCAATGCCTGGATGGTCTACGGGCTGCAGGAGGTGGTGGCGCTGCGCCAGATGGTGGAGGGCTCGGACGCAGGTGAGATGCGGAAGCGATTGGAGGTCCGCAAACTCGACGCCATGCTCGGCTACTGCGAGCTGACCGCGTGCCGGCGGCAGACACTGCTCGCCTACTTCGGCGAGACGCTCCCCGAGCCGTGCGGCAACTGCGACAACTGCCTGAATCCAGTGGCGGACTGGGACGCTACGGAAGCGTCGCAGCAGGCCCTGTCGTGCGTCTACCGGACCGGCCAGATGTTCGGGGCAGGGTATCTGATCGACGTGCTCAGGGGCCTGGAGAACGAACGCATCCAGCGCTTCGGCCACGACCGCATACCGACCCACGGCGTGGGCGCCGCTCTGGACCCGTACAGCTGGCGCTCGGTCTTCCGCCAGCTGGTGGCACGTGGCCTCCTGAGCGTCGACATCGAGGGATACGGATCGCTGCGCCTCACCGAGGCCAGCTGGCCGGTGCTGCGTGGCGAGACCGAGGTGCACATGCGGCGAGACCTGCGGCCCGCGCGTGCCAAAGCGAAGCGGAAGGCGAAGGAAACGACGCCACCTCCCGATCCCGCGACCTGGGACGAGGCCCTATGGGAGGACCTGCGCAAGCAACGCACCGAGCTGGCCAAAGCCCGGGCGGTGCCGCCCTACGTGGTCTTTCACGATTCGACACTGCGCGAGATGGTGGAGCAGCGCCCCCGCACCCTCGATGAATTCGCCCGTCTCAGTGGCGTGGGGGAAGCGAAGCTGGCCCGCTTCGGTGAAGAGTTCCTGGCCGTGATCGGGGCGCACGATGGGGATCACGGTGCGACCGAATGATCGGGACTGCCCGGCAGCCCATGGCAAGGCCCCGCGTCAGAGCCGCCGCTACCCCGGCCCTTCCTCCTCCGCGTTCGCGGCGGCGAACGCTTCGGCGAACTCGGCCAGCCTGGCTTCCACGGCCGCTCCCAGGGCATCCCCCGTCGACGGCGCCTCGGCCACGCCCACCACGCTCGTCCACCAGGTAACCGCCTCTGACAGCGTGATCTGCGTGTCGCGGATCATCTGGGTGGCCTGCTGCACCCGGACCGACACCGAGTACGCCACCACCCCCGCGACACCACCGCCGCATTCGAGCGAGACCCGAAGCTCGGGGAGCCCGGGGCTCGCCAGCATTTCGCGGTCGGTGAGCAGGGGAACCTCCGCCGCCTCGAGCACGGCCACGGCGTCAACACGCACCGCCTCGGCCGAGACTCCGGCCCCCTCGCACCCCAGGTTGGCTTCCGCGCGAACGTACACGCCGACGAGCCCCTCCAGGGTGTAACGGTTCCACTCCGTATCCTGGGCGAAGGCGGGCGCCACAACCAGAAGGGCTGCGACCGACGCCATCAGAGGCGTCATCGGGTGGTGTGCTTTTGGCTGTTCCAACCGAGTGGGGCGTGCCATCAACGGCTGCCCCCACAGGAGCGGCACTGATGGCTGTTGTGCGACCCGAGCTTCTCCAGCATGGCCACCGTGGCCGGGTGCGGCTGGGCGCGCTGCTCGGGGCTGTTCGCCAGGTCGGCGGTGGTCTGCCCGCGCCGGCTGATGGCCCCGATTTCGGCGCCCCGGCTGACCAGGAAAAGAATCGTCTCGTTGTCGCCCCGGGCTGCGGCGTGGTGGATCGCGTTGTATCCGTCCTTGTCGCGCAGATTGGGGTCGATCCCGAGTTCGTCCACGAGGTAGCGGACCGCGGGCAGCCATCCGTCCGGGACGCTACGGTGCTGCTGTGCGACCCGTGACGTGCCGAAGCCGACGCCCGCCGCCGCATGCAGGGGGTGCACCGCCGGGCCACCAACCGGGACGGGTGTAAGTCCGGAGGGATCCGCAGGCGCCTCGTCGGGCTGCGTGTCGGGGAAGTTGGGATCGGAGAAGCGCTGCCGGTCCGGGAGCTTCATCGTCCAGATGTTGGGGTCGGCGCCGTACTCGACCAGGAGACGCATCGCGGTCACGTCGACTGCGTAGGCCGCCCGCCAGAAGGGCGTGACCCCGGTGAAGTCCACGCCCATGCGGCCCGCGTTGTACGCAGCGTACCAGATGTGCGTGGTGGTCTGCTGGTTCGGGTCGGCACCCGCGTCGAGCAGGAGGCGCAGCAACTCCAGATAACTCGTCTCCTGCTGGCGGAACGCCTGCGGCTGCGGATACCAGGTGCGGAGCGACCACTCGATGTTGAGCGTCGCGAAGAGCGGACCCGCGCCGTCGTCGCTGACCAGATTCGGGTCGGCGCCGCGCTCCAGGAGGTCTCGGGCCAGGTCGTAGTTGCCGTTGATGACCGCGACGAGCATCGGCGAGGTCTGATCACCGGCCGTGGGCTGGTCGAGATCCGCTCCACCGTCAAGCAGCAGTGCGGCCGTCGACCGGTGCCCCTCGCGAACGGCGTAGTGGAGCGCCGTAAAGCCCCCCTGTTTCCCGATCTGCTGGGCGGACGAGAGGGCTTTGATCGGAGGCTCGGGGGCGGGTTGGGCCGCTGAATCGGCCGGGGTCTCGGACGGGGTCGCGCCCGCGGGGGCCGGTTGGGTCGGGTTGCGGGGCTGTCCGGGAGCAGGTTGGCGCCCCTGACCCGGCGCTTCAGGTTGTTCCTCCTCCTCCTCAGGCTTTTCGGCGGCGGCACGGACACGCGCACGCTGCCTCTGTTCGGCACGGAGGCTCTGGTCCAGCGCCTCGTAGTCCTTTACGGCCGTCACCAGAGCCGGATCGGCGCCGGCGTCCAGGAGGGCCTGCAGGGCTGCGTCGGCGCCGCGCACGGCCGCGAACATAAGCGGGGTGCGCCGGGAAAAGCCGTCGGGCGCGTTGACGTCGCCACCGTGCTCAACGAGGGCCAACACGACTCCTGGAGCGTCGGCGTCCGCAGCGAAGTGCATGGCCGTCACCCCGGTCGTCGTGAATGCGTCGGGGTCGGCTCCCGCCTCCAGCAGCGCGCTCGCAACCTCGGGGTGGCCCGCGCGGCTTGCCAGGTGCAGGGGCGTGTACCCGCCCATGCGGGTGGCTGCCCGGACGGTGGCGCCTGCATAGAGAAGGGTGCGTGCGATCTCCACGTCATTGTTGCTGGCGGCCCAGTGCAGCGCCGTCATGCCGTCGCTCTGCGCCGTGTTCGCGTCCGCGCCCTGGCGAAGCAGCGCGCGCACCGTCTCCAGGTCGCCACGCTCGGCGGCATCGGCCACGGGAGCATCGGTACTAGCCACGGCCAACTCGGCGCGGGACGCCCCGAGGGATGCCGCAGCCACCGCCAGCACGACCGCGAACGCCGCGGATGATCTGTCCAGCCTTCGGCCTGTATTCATTTAACCCCCGTACTAGATCGCGAACTGTCCCGTGCTGTTTCCGAACTTCTCGACATCGTCCGCGCCGAGCTTGTGTAGCAGGCTCAGCATGACATTCGCCATGGGTGTGCCCGGACGGGCGCGGATGTGCTGCTCGCCTTCCAGGATGCCTCCGGCGCCTCCGACCAGGAAGAGCGGGCAACGGGCGTGGTTGTGCAGGTTGCTGTCCGCCATCGCGGAGCCGTACATGACCATCGTCTTGTCGAGGAGGGTGCCGTCGGCTTCGCTCACCTGCTGCAACTGCTCGAGGAAGTAGGGGATCATCGACACATGGTATTCGTTGATCCTGGCGAACCGCTTGACCCGGTCCTCCCGGCCCCCGTGGTGGGAGGACGCGTGGAAGGGCGTGTCCACACCCGACTCCGGGTAGACCCGCGGCGATGCGTCGCGTCCCAGCTTCAGCGAGAACACGCGGGTGGTGTCCGAGCGGAACGCGAGCACCTGGAGGTCGAACATCAGCTTCACGTGCTCCTCGAAGGAGTCGGGAACACCAATGGGTGCTTCGGGAATCTGGCGCTCTTCGCCGCTCGTGTTCTGGGCCTCGGTCCTCTGAATGCGCTGCTCGAGCTCCCGGATGTTGTGGGCGTACTGGTCGAGCCGGTGGACATCCGCCGGAGCCAGCTGGCGCCGGACGGCCGACATCTCGCCCATGACCCAGTCCAGGATGCTGCGGTCCGTGGCCAGCCGTTCCGCGCGCTGTTCGGGCGTGCCCCCGGCGCCGAAGAGCTGCTCGAAGACGGCCCTGGGGTCGCGGATCATGGGGAGAGGCTGACTGGGCGAGGACCAGCTGATCGTGTCGGTGTAGACGCAGGCGTACCCGTAGGCGCAGCCGCCGGCCTGGTCGACGTTTTCGATCGACAGCTGCAGAGAGGGGATCGGCGTGTCCTGTCCGAAGCGCTGCACATAGAGCTGATCGAAGGAGGTCGCGACCTCAACGTCCGAGCCCTCGGTCTGCCTCGGGTGGGCCTGGGTGAGGAACACCGCGCTGGTGCGGAAGTGGTCGCCGCCGATCTCGCTGGGAGCATAGGCGTCGGCCATCCGGGCGTCGGTGTCGCTGACGATGGTCAGGTATTTCCGGAAGGGCTCGAGTGGCTTGAGACTGCTGGGCGACAGATCGAAGTCGCGGCCGGTCTCGGCAGGCGACCACAGGTTCTGGCTGGCACCCAAGTCGTTGCAGCCGGCGGCCCCGTGCACCTGCTCGATGCAGACGAGCCGGGTGCGGTCGGCCGCCTTCCCGGCTTCGGTCGACGCCCACAGCCGGCCCGCGGGGATCATCGCGTCCAGAAGGGGCAGGCCGATCGCCGCGCTGGCCCCCTTGAGCATCGTGCGCCGCGAAATGTGTTTGCCGCTGAGGTAGTGCATCGGTCAGACCTCGCTCTTTTCGGTTGCGTGGTTCAGTCGCGTTTCGGTTGTGGCTGGTTGGTGGCCGGCTCGTCGTCGTCGACGGCGCCCGCCTGGGCGGTCCGGAAGGGTGGGCTGCCGACGACCCCGAGCACAAAGGCGGACATGCGGTAGTCTTCCGCGGCAGCCTCGCGCGTGATCTGCCTGATGGTCGGCATGTCGTAGTACTCGACCCTGCGGCCGAGCGCATAGGCCATCAGGTTTTCCGTGAAGGTGCGGAGGATGACGTCCGGGATATCGAGCAGCGCCGTCCTGAGATCGGCGGGGTTGGCGAGTTCCGTGCCGTTGTACATCACCCCGACCGGGTCGACCGGATTGCCTCCGTCCCGGATCCTCCACGCCCCCGTGACGTCGAAGTTCTCCAACGCCAGCCCCAAGGGGTCGATCACGTTGTGACAGGAGCTGCATACCGGGTTCGCCCGGTGCTCTTCCATCCGCTCCCGGACGGTCAGGAGGCGTCCCTCTTCAGCCGCTGCCGTCTCCTCGAAGGCGGGGATGTCGGGTGGCGGTGGCGGTGGCGGCGCTCCGAGCAGCACTTCGAGCACCCACTTGCCCCGCAGCACCGGAGAGGTCCGGTCCGGATGGGATGTGAGCGTGAGGACGCTGCCGTGCCCCAGCAGCCCACGCCGATGGTCGGTGGGGTAGCTGACCTTCTTGAACTCCGGTCCCACCACTCCGGTGATCCCGTAGTGACGGGCAAGACGTTCGTTCACGAAGGTGTAGTCGGCGGTCAGCAGGTCCAGCACCGAGCGGTCCTCCTGCACCAGATTGGTGAAGAAGAGCTCCGTCTCCCGGTGCATCGCGTCGGCGAGGGTCTGGTCGAAGTAGGGGTAGGTCAGCGCGTCGGGATGGATCTTATCGAGATCCTGCAGGCGCAGCCACTGCGCGCCGAAACGGGTCGCGAGCGCCTCCGCGCGGGGGTCCGCCAGCATTCTGCGCGCCTGCCGCTCCAGTTCGTCCGGGTCGGAGAGCACACCTGCACGGGCACGCTTCAGCAGCTCGTCGTCGGGCGGCGATCCCCAGAGGAAGAAGGACAGCCGGGATGCCAGATCGGCGTCGGCGATCCCGTAGATACCGCCAGCGTCCAGCTCCGTTGGAAGCCGCTCCAGCCGGAAGATGAAATGGGGGCTCGCCAGGATCGCCTGCAACGCCGTGCGGATACCCTTCTCGAAGCCGCCGTCGGCCGCTCCCTGCTCATAGAAGGGGAGGAGGCCTTCGATGTCCCGCTCGAGTGCGGGACGCCGGTATGCCCTGGTGGCCATCCGCTCGATGATCTCGCGGGCGCAGGGCAGGGCCTCTTCGGGGAGGGTGGGGCGGCAGGTGAAGACGGCTCGCCGCGCGGGGGTGTCCGAGACGCCGGTGACGTCGAATGGACCCAGGACGGTGAGCCGCTGCAGGTGCTGCTGGGTGGTGACGCCGAGGCCGATTCCGATCTGCCCGTCGGCGAGGGTGTGGTCGATGGGGCGGATGAGGTCGTCCACCACGCCTTCGAACTGGCGGATGAACCCGACCGAAACGCGCTTCTGCCCCGCCGTAACGTAGATCGAGTCGGTGCGGATGTTGAGCCCGGTGGGCTCGGATTCCGACATCCAGCGATCGATGGTCAGGAGCGCCACGCGAGCCCCGTCGATCGAGACCTCGATCTGCTCGGTCCCGAAGGTGCGGCCGAAGACTTCTCCCTCCACCGCGGCGTATGGCATGATGTGGAACACATAGTTGCCGTCGGCGGGGAAGTTGTGGGCGACCGACAGTCCGCCCCGGGTCCCGATCGGCGCCCCCTGCACCCGTTCCTTCTGGGAGGCCACGCGGGGGATCCGGTAGATCGACGACGAGACCTCGGCCTCCGGGTCGCCGAGCGCCAGCCTGCTGATCTGCCCGGCGGCGCGCAGATACCCCTCCATAACCGTCGCCGACGGCATCTGCACATCCGCGATGTTGTCGAAGTTGGCGCTCTTGGTGTCGAGGGGGAGGAAGGCCCCCATGTCGACATCGAGTCCCAGAAGATCCTTTATGGCCCTTGCATACTCGGCCCGGTTGAGTCGCTGGAAGGTCCGTCTGCCCGGGTTGGGATCGCTGGCCGCGATCGCGTCCATGGCCGTTTCAAGTTCGGTGGCCATCGTGGCGAGGACCTCGGCATCGGGGCGGCGCGCGCCCTTCGGCGGCATCATTCCGGCCCGCAGTTTGCGGATCATCTTCTCGATGGTGGGACGGCGGTTGGTCGCGTCGGCGACATCGAATCCCTCGAGCACCAAGTCGCCGCGGCGCGAGCGTTCGTTGTGACACCGTGTGCAGAACTGCTCGACGACCTCGTTGGCTCCTGCGGTGACGGGGCCGGTACCGTGCGACGCGGTAACGACCTCGCTCGACGACACGTAGGGGGACTGACCTGCGGAGCCAGCCAGACCGAGGCTCAGGGCTCCCGCTGTGAGCAGGGCGGCAGTGTATTTAGTCATGCATCCAAAATATAGGGGAATGGCACCTCTTCGCCAGTCGGGGATGACCAGTGACCTCACCTCGCGCGCCGTGAGGTGCTCCCTGCTTGTGCTCCTCGCCGGGCAACGGCACTATATTTCCTTCGAAATGTGTACGCAATCGAGAGTGTGCCCGATGCCTGACGCCGTCCCGGGGAGGAGCGGATCGTGATTCTGCGCGCACGCACGAAGCACACGGCCTTCCTGCCCTGCGCCGCCGCGGCCCTCCTTGTCGCGGCCGGCCCGTTCCTCGGTGCCCATGGGGCGCTGGCGGGTCAGGAGGAAAGGCGTGTCCGCATCATCGCCCGCATACAGGACCTGGACACGAACACGGACCTGCTGGGCGCGGTCATCGAACTGTCGGGAGTACCCAACCGCCATGTGACGGGTGTCGATGGAAGAGTCACCTTCGACGCCGCTGTCGGGGACTACACGCTCACGGTTCGCAAGGGCGGTTATGCCACCATCCGCGGAGGCTTCAGCGTCATTCGCCCCGGCGACTTCACCCTGAAGATGAGCAAGGCGGACATCGATGATCCGATGGCTCCGTCCCGCCTGTTGGTCAGGGTTGTGGATTCGCAGATGGGCACCCCCGTCGAGGGGGCGACGGTATCGCTCCTGGACGGCAGGAGGACGGTGACCAACAGCGAGGGGCGCGCCGAATTCCGAGACCTCGAGTCCCGGCTGGTTCAGGTTGCCGTGGAGATGATCGGCTACGCGGTGCGGATGGAGCCGGTTGCGCTGCACCCCGACAGGACCACGGCCGTCGAGGTCGAGATGACGGTGGAAGCCGTGCCGCTGCGCCCTCTCAAAGTGGAGGTCCGGTCCCGTTTTCTCGAAAGCAAAGGGGTGTACCGCCGGATCGACCAGGGAGTCGTGATGCGCCTCCTGACCCGCCAGACGATCGAGCAGCGTGGCTCAATACGGATTTCGGACGCGTTCGCCCACGTCCCGGGAATCCGGATCTCTCGCGAGTCGACGCATCGAGCCGTGCTCGTCGCGCCCCGTAACTGCGCCCTTGCGGTGTACGTGGACGGCATCCAGTTCAACCCGGACATGGAGGGTTCGGTCAACATCGATCAAATCCCCACTGAATGGGTAGAGCTGGCGGAAGTGTACTGGGGCCCGCGCACGCCGGTGGAGTTCCAGGGGACCCATCGGGAAGGCTGTGGAGCGGTGCTCATCTGGACGAGACAGAGGAGCAGGGCGGGGTCGGTTTCGGACACCGGCTGACCAGTCAACTACAACAGATCAACTACAACAGGATGAGGAGCACCAGGTGAGCGGACTCGGGATCGGCAACGCAGCACCGGATTTTTCCCTGCTCGAGGCGTTGGGTGACGACGCCGTCACCTTGTCGGGACATCGGGGCGAGCCCGTCGTGGTGATGTTCGTGCCCCTGGCGTTCAGCGGCACCTGCACGAAGGAATTGTGCCACGTCGCGGAAAACTGGGACGTGTGGGGATCGCTGGGCGCGCGCGTCTACGGAATCAGCATCGATTCCCCCTTTGTGAATCAGAAGTGGCGCGACGCCATGGATGTGCCTTTCCCGATCCTGTCCGACTTCAACAAGCGGGCGGCGTCCGCCTACGGGGTTCTGCAGGAAGACTTCTTCGGTCTTCACGGGGTCGCCAAGCGCTCTGTCTTCGTGGTTGACCGGGAGGGTCGGATCAGCTACGCCTGGGTAAGCGACGATCCGGGTGTGCTGCCACCCTTCGAAGCCATCGTCGATGCGGTCCGCAGCGTGAGTTGATTGGCCCATGACCTCCATGCACCTGCGCTCCCCCCGTGGCGACACGTTCCTCCGCAGACTGTTTCCGGCGGTGGCGCTGGCGGTCCTGATCGGCGAGCCCGGAGGCGAAGCCGCAGCTCAGCAGGGGTCGCTCGCACCGGTCACCTTTCAGGGGCAGGTCATCGACACCTACTGGGGGGAGCCGGTGGAAGGCGCGGTCGTTCGCCTGGAAGGGACGCGGCGCCCGGACGGATCGCTGATCCTGGGCGCAACCGACGAGTCCGGACGCTTCAGCATCGCCGAAGTGCCACCGGGGCCCAGCCAGGTTTCGGTGTCGCGGATCGGATATGCGGACCTGATCCAGGTTCTCGACATCAGGGAAGGTCAGTTCATCGAGGTGGCGGTGATTCCGAAGCCGGTGGTGCTGGAGGGGATCGAAGTGTACGTGGACCGCCTGGAGACGCGCCTCCGCGGGCTTCCCTACCTGACCAACACCTACACCGAGGTTGCGCTCAAGTTTGCCCCGGACCTCAGCGTCGCCCAGTACCTGGACAGCCAGCCGGGATTCGAATTCGTTCCCTGCTTCGAGGACTACTCGGGGACGGGACTCTACAGGCAGCGGCGCAACTGCATGCGTGGCCGGGGAGCGACGCCCCAGCGCCCGAGTATCTTCATCGACGACGCTCCCGCGTTCGGCGGCGTACCGGAGCTGGCCAGTCTGCCCACGACCGCGATCTACAGGGTGGAAGTGATCCGCGGCTGCGGCCAGATCAGGATCTACACCAACACCTACGTCGAAGGAACTGTGACCATTCTCCGGTCCCTGACGCCCATCGTCTGCTGACGCGCGGGCGTGCAGGAGCTCGCGCGGAACCACTTCAGGCGTCCTCGCCATCCGGCTTCTTCCGCAGTTGCTTCACGCGCGACCGTCTCGCCTTTCCTTCACGCCGCTTCCGCCTCTCCTTCGCCGGTACGCGGGTGGGGACGCGCGGCCGCTCGACACGGCTGCGGTCCTTCAGCTTCCCCTCCAGCCTCTCGAGGGCGTCCTCCCGATTTCGGTGTTGGGAACGGTGCGTGCGCGACGTGACCACGATGCCCGTTGGCAGATGGGTGAGGCGGACACCCGATTCCACCTTGTTCTGATGCTGCCCTCCCTTGCCGCCCGAACGGAAGGTGTCCACGCGGCATTCGGCCAGGAGGTCTCCCCCCGAACGCGGGATTCGGGACGCGTCTTCGGCGACCGGGGGGGCGTCGACCCCTTTGCGAGACGGCTGCTTGCTCATAGACTCATACAGATTACGAGGCTTCTTCTCGAATGAACGCGATGGTCTTCGACCAACTGGATCAAAACCCGGGTCTACGGTTCCTCTTCACACTCGCGGTAGGGGTAATCCTGATCCAGGGCCTGCAATTTGCCCAGCCCGTGCTGCTCCCGATTGCCGTGGCTGCCTTTCTGGCGGTGATCTGCATGCCCATCGTCTTCTGGCTGGAAAGCAAGCGGATTCCGGTCATGGGGGCCATAGTCGTGACCGTCCTCGCCGTGGCTGGCGTGTTCGTCCTGCTCATCCTGGTGGCCAGTCTTCAGCTCCCCGAACTGCAGACACGCGTCGTGACGCAGGTCCAGGCACTCCGAGGACCGCTCGATGGCTGGTTCGGTCAGATCGAATCCCGTATCCCGCTGGTTGAGGAGGGGGAGCTCTCGGACATGGTTCTGGGATTGCTGAGCTTGTCCAACCTCGCGGCGCTGGCGACCGTGGCGACGACGTGGGCCCTCTCCTTCCTGTCGAGCACCTTCCTCGTCTTCCTGATCCTGGCCTTCGGGCTGAGCGAGGGGGCGGTGCTTCCCCGCAAGTTCCGGGCGATCGCGGGTGACGGGCTCGCCTCCGACCAGCGCATGGGCAAGATTGTCGAGGAGGTCCAGGGCTATCTGGTGATCAAGACACTGGTCAGCCTCGCAACGGGGGTGCTCCTGGGACTCTGGACGTGGGCCCTCGGGCTGGACCTGCCGATCCTTCTCGGACTGATAGCGTTCCTGCTCAACTACGTGCCGACGATCGGGTCCGTCATCGCCTCGATACCCGCCCTGGTGCTCGCACTGGTCCAGGTCGACCCCGTTACGGCCACGTTCGTGGGCATCGACATCCCGGGTGCGGCGATCGTCGGGGCCGGGTATCTGGCCGTGAACATCATCTTCGGAAACTGGCTGGAGCCCACCCTCATGGGGCGCCGTCTCGGCCTTTCGACCGTGATCGTGGTCCTTTCCCTGGTGTTCTGGGGCTGGCTGTGGGGACCGATGGGGGCGCTTCTTTCGGTTCCGCTTACAATGGTGGTGAAGATCATGCTGGAGAATACGAAGGATCTGAAGTGGATAGCCGTGCTCCTCGACAAGAACGTCCCCGCCGAGGTCGGTGCCGGTACGGGAGAGGGGACATGAGAGTAGCCGGGCTGGAACAGTTCGCCGGAAGCGCCAGGATCTGGATCTTCAGCGCGGAGCGCGAGTTGGACCGGGCCGAAGAGGACGATCTCCTCGGCACGGTGGACAACTTCCTCGATGGGTGGGCAGCTCATGGGGTGCCCCTCAGGGCCGCCCGTTCGTGGCGCTACCAGCGCTTTCTCATCGTAGGCGTCGACCTGGAGACCGCACCCCCTTCCGGCTGTTCCATCGACACACTCGTCAAGGTGCTGAAAGCGCTGGAGGGGCGGCTGGGCATACGCTTCCTGGGCAATGAGGCCGTCTGGTACAGGGACGAGACCGGGTGCATCAGACAGACATCGCGTCCCGGCTTCCGCGCCCTTGCCCGGGAAGGACGGGTCACGCCCGGTTCGGTCGTCTTCGACAACTCCATCACCGCGTTGTCGGAGCTGCGCACGGGCCGCTGGGAGGGCCCCGCGCGGGAACGGTGGCATTCAACGTTCTTCCCCGCATGACCGCAAATCAAACGAGGCCGGCGGGTCTTCCCGCCGGCCTCGTCGTGATTGGCGCGAACCTCGTGGCTCGGAGCTTGCTGTCCCTAGGACATCGCTCCGACGCGGGTTACGTTCTCCGCGGCCGGCCCCTTCGGACCACTGACCAAGTCGAACTCGACCTGGTCGCCTTCAGTGAGGCTCCGGAAGCCGTCGCCCGAGATGGCCGAGTAGTGGACAAAACAGTCCCTCTCGCCGGCCTCCGGGCTGATGAATCCGAATCCCTTCGCGTCGTTGAACCACTTTACGGTTCCCGTGGTCCGCATCCTCCCTAGGTTCAAGCGGTCGTCGCAACAGTACCGTGTTGAAGGGTTTTCATGTGCCCCCGATTTTGCTGGACACTAGGCTGGCGAGGGCGACCAGAAAGAAAGAAGTGGGTTCTTGATTTGATGTCTCCCAACCCGAGGGAGTCAGAAGCGACCGACGGTCGTTGAAGGCTGGAGATACGGGAGCGGCAGAGCATTTCAACGCAAGGTTGAGGTCTGGTTCTTTGATGATAACAGATCTTCCAAGGTTTCCGCCGGAGTTCTCCAACCGAGGGTCTTGCGGGGGCGGCTGTTGAGAGCGGCTGCGACGGCGGCGAGATCGTCAGCGGTATGTCTGCTGAGGTCAGTGCCCTTTGGGAAGTACTGTCTCAACAGGCCGTTGGTGTTTTCGTTCGTGCCGCGCTGCCACGGGCTCTGCGGGTCGCAGAAGTAGATGGCCAGGCCAGTATCGATGCGAAGCCGTGCGTGCTGAGCCATCTCTGTTCCCTGGTCCCATGTCAGAGACCGGCGGAGTTGCTCGGGCAGGGTCGTGATCGACGAAGCGATCGCGTCCCGGACGGCTTCGGCACCGTGTCCAGCCAACGCTGGACCGTTCTTGGTCCTGGCCTCGCCGTGTTTGTCATGGCGGGGAAGGTGGAGCAGCATCGTGAACCTGGAGGTCCGCTCGACCAGCGTTCCGGTCGCCGAACTGCCCAGCCCCAAGATCAGGTCGCCTTCCCAGTGCCCGGGAACGGCGCGGTCGTCTGCCTCGGCCGGTCGCTCGCTGAGCATGATCTCGGGGTGAACGAACGTCTTGCCCCGTCCGCGGGTGCGAGCTCGAGGCACCCGTAACGTGCGTCCCGTCCGAAGGCACGCTGTCAGCTCCCGTCGCAGCGCACCGCGGCCTGGAACGTAGAGCGCCTGGTAGATGGCTTCGTGCGATATACGCATGGACTCATCGCCGGGGAAGTCGACCCGTAGCCTGTTGGCGATCTGCTCGGGACTCCACGAGGCCGCCCGCCGCCGGTCTTGTCGGCGACCGTGACGCCGTCCGATCCAGCGCACATCGGGGCCTGCCAGAGCGGCACCGTCCAGAGCTCGGATCAGGCCTCCGAGGCGATCCTGCACATACTGCCTCAGTTCGCCGTTCGTAGCGAGCTTCGCAAGCTTTGGACGTTTCGCTCGCCGGTCGGCGTGCCATTGAGCGGTCGTGGCCCGATACTCGAGGTTCCCTCCTCCTGTAGCTGCGTTGCGCCGCAGTTCTCGCGAGATCGTCGAGGGTGAGCGGCCCAACTGCCGGGCGATCTCGCGCACGCCACGAGCACGGGCTCGAAGAACGGCGATCTCTTCTCGCTCAACGAACGAGAGATAGCGCCGTGACTGGGGACGAAGATTGAGTGGTGGCATGCCACCACATTCGCGAAACCAGCGTGTCCCGACAGCAGGGGACACACCCGCTGCCACGGCGGCCTCCTCGCTCGACAGACCTCGAGCGATCTCTTTCCAGAACCTCTGCCGATGCTCGCGCCGTCCCACCGGCGGACGGCCTGGTGAACGCATCCGCGGACGTAGGGCTCGATCCGCTCCTCGGTGCCTGCTCGCTGCCATCGCAACATCTCCCTGAGGTGTTGCGACGACCGCTTGAATTCACCCAGCACCCCGCGATCGGAAACCAAACACCGCTCAGCCGGCTCCAGGAGTGCTTGTGAACAACGTCCTTGGCAACGACAGCGCTAAATCGGCGGATCGGGCGGCTTGTTCGGGCTGACGGCGGCGGCGGCCGAGGAGCGGGACCGGCACAAGGCTGCGGAAGCCGAACTGGCCCGGCAGAAGGGGGACGAATGAGCGGACGACCGGACCCCCTCGAACTGGACCGGCTGGCGACCGTGATCGCTCGCACCTCGCGGCGGTTGCCGCGGTTGATGGTGCGCCCGGTGCTGCAAGCGGCGGCGGATGGCGACCGGGCGGCTATGGACCAGGTGCGGGGTTGGGCGTCCATGCTGCTACGCGACACGCTGGCCGATCCGGATTCCTCCCCGGCTGACGTATCGGAAGCGTTCGAGCGGCTGGCCAAGCTCGAGTCCTTCAGGGACGCCTAAGACCCCCGGCAAGTTTATCCTCCTGACCCGGCGGCTGACGCACAGTCTGACCCCCTGTTTGGGCTGCTCCAGGACGGTTTTGAGGGGCGAGCGGGGCGATTCCAAGCTGGAGTCGACTTCACGTTCTGATGCCTTCGCAAACACGCCGCCGCGACGCCAAACGTCGTCTTGAGGCGACCGGCGGGACTCCCGCCAATCGATTCCGCGAATCCGGCTGTCTTGCCAAGACGCGACCGGATCGCGCTCAACGGCAGGAATGGCAGATCGTGCAGTCCTGGTTCAACTTAGACGATTCCATGCCGTGATTCACGAGTTCCGAAATCCGCTCGCCCACCGGGCGATCTGGTTGAGGTTGTTGCCGAGGCGCGCGACTTGCTGGGTGCGCTCGCGCTCCACGTCGGCGTGCGCCACGCTCCAGGGGCGCACCCGGCCGACCGACCGGCGCATCAGATCCGACAGCGTCAGGCCCGCGGAGCGCGCCTTGGCGTGCCACTCGGCACGCTCCGCCTCGCTGGAGCGGATCTTCACCCACACGGCGCGTCCAGCGCTCATGATGCGCCGTTGCCGTTGGTGGGGTCAGAGGGGGCACAGCCCCCCGCCAGCTCCCGCCGGGGACACGCGAAGTGTGGCCACGGGGGGTATGCTGGCTCTCCGGCCTTAGCCGCGTCCGACAAGCCCGTCGCCGACGTGTCCGAGACCCGGCGGCCGCCGACGCCAATGCGGTGGCGGAGCACCCCCGCGAGCGTTCCGGGGAACCCGTTCAACGGGCCTCGCGAAGCGCGGCCGACGGCGGGATGGAGGCCCGCGATGCCGAGCCGTCCATGTACCCGCGAAGCCGGAGCGGCGACTGATCCCCGCCAGCGCCCGGGTCGGGGGCACGGGCATAAGTTCCGCCGCGTGGTGGATCAACCTGAACTACGCGTCTCCTCCGGCGTTTCGCCTCGTTTGATCGTGCTACCTTTCACGCTTCGGTGACCCGAAGGGCGGCATTTTACGGATTTGATCCGCAATGGGTTTCAATCCAGCCGCGGGGAACGAAGGCTGCCGATGCCGATCCGCGCCCATCTCAGGGATCCTTTGGGGGCGGGACCGTCCTCAAGGACCGGATCGGAGGCGCCGGCTGCGGACGATCCGGCCGTACGAGTACGAGGACGCCGCCAAGTTGCTCGAGGATTTCTGGAAGGAAGTGGACCAGGTACTCAGGGAAAGGGGGTCGATTCCATGAGGATGTTGACGATTGGGATTGCGGCCTACGACCGGATGAAGGCGCGGACGCTGGCGAGCGCCCGTGGCGAGCACAAGCCCGCTCGGGGTGAGCCAAAGGTGTGGTTCACCTCGATCGACAGCGTCGCCGAAGTTGCTGTCGGAGCATAACCGGCGTCTCTTGGAGTTGATCGCCCGGTAGCATCCGCGTTCGCTCACGGAGCTTGCGAAGATGACGGGGCGAAGCCCGTCGAACCTCTCAAGGACGCTGAAGACGATGTTGCAATACGGACTGGTGGAACTGCGGCGAGGCGAGCGCGGCACGCTGGTGCCGCGCGTGCCGTACGACCAGGTATGGCTCGATGTCTCCCTGACCGGCGCGGCGAGCGAAGGGACCGGCACCGGTCCGTGAAGCTCGAGCGCATCGTTCCCGGCAGCCACCTGTCGGGGATCGCGGGCGACGGCGCAGTCGAGGTCGTGGCGACACGGTCCTACGGGCCGGATGCGGTGGAGGTCACGTGGAAGGGCTCTGGCGGCCTCGGAGAACGGATCCTCTACCGCGAGGACGAGCCTCGGATCCGGGAGGTCTCGCCGGGGCGCCGCTGGGCGTTCGACGGCGACGGGGATGCGTTCCGGCTGGCCTCGGAGGCGCTTCGGATCCGGCTTGCGCACCTGTTCGACCCCTACGCGGCGGTGAACGCCTCGCACATCGAGCCGCTTCCACACCAGTTGACGGCGGTCTACGGCGCGATGCTCGGGCGTCAGCCGCTCCGCTTCCTGCTGGCCGACGATCCAGGCGCGGGCAAGACGGTGATGGCAGGGCTTCTGATCAAGGAGCTTCTGATCCGGGGGAGCCTGGAGCGGTGCCTCATCATCGCGCCCGGCAATCTGGTCGAGCAGTGGCAGGATGAACTTCACGAGAAGTTCGATCTCGGGTTCGAGATCCTGACCCGCACGCAGATCGATGCGTCGCGCACGGGCAATCCGTTCGCGGAGCATCCGCGCCTGATCGCGCGGCTCGACATGCTGGCCCGGAACGAGGAACTCAAGGCGAAGTTCGAGGCCGCGCCCGGGTGGGACCTAATCGTTGTGGACGAGGCGCACCGCATGTCGGCCAGCTTCTTCGGCCGGGAGGTCAAGTATACCAAGCGCTTTCAACTCGGGTCGCTGGCTGGCCGGATGGCGCGCCACTTCCTGCTGATGACGGCGACGCCGCACAACGGCAAGGAGGAGGACTTCCAACTGTTCATGGGGCTCCTGGACGCGGACCGGTTCGAGGGCCGGTTCCGGGAGGGAGTCCACAAGGTGGATCCGTCGGACATGATGCGGCGCTTGGTCAAGGAGGAGCTCTACCGCTTCGACGGCACGCCGCTCTTCCCGGAGCGCCGGGCCTACACCGTCTCCTACGGGCTGTCGCCGGGCGAGGCGGCACTCTACGAGGCCGTGACGCTACGTGCGCGAGGAGATGAACCGGGCGGACCGGCTCGCCGACGACGGCACGCGACGCCGGAACAACGTCGGGTTCGCGCTTCAGATCCTCCAGCGCCGCCTCGCGTCCTCCCCGGCGGCGATCCACGAGTCGCTGAAGCGCCGCATGGCGCGGCTCGGCGACCGTCTCGAGGAGGAGAAGCTGGTGCGGACGGGCCGCATCCCCGCCGGGCGGATCGCGGCGGATCAGGTGCCGGCACTCGACGAGGAAGACCTCGAAGAGGCGCCGGGCGATGAGGCCGAGGCGCACGAGGACCAGCTCGTGGACGGCGCGACCGCGGCGCGGACGATTGCCGAACTCGAGGCGGAGATCGCCGAGCTTCGGCGTCTGGAACGGATGGCGGGCGCGCTCCGGCGCTCGGGCGAAGACACCAAGTGGCGCGAAGTCGACCGCATCCTCGACGATCCGCTGGTGCACGATCCCGAGCGGGACGTGCAGCGCAAGATCGTGATCTTCACGGAGGCGCGCGACACGCTCGAGTATCTCGCGAGGCGGATCCGCGCACGGACGGGCGAATCGGAGAGCGTGGCGGTGATCCACGGCGGGGTGCCGCGCGACAGGCGGCGCGCGGTGATCGCGGCGTTCAATGACGATCCGGCGATCCGGTTCCTGCTTGCGAACGACGCGGCGGGCGAGGGCGTGAACCTGCAACGGGGCGCGCACCTCATGGTGAACTACGACCTGCCCTGGAACCCGAACCGGCTTGAGCAGCGCTTCGGCCGCATCCACCGGATCGGGCAGACTGAGGTCTGCCACCTGTGGAACCTCGTGGCGAACGAGACGCGGGAGGGCGCGGTCTACGAGCGCCTTCTCGAGAAGCTGGAGACGGCTCGCGGAACCTTGGGAGGCAAGGTCTACGACGTGCTGGGCGAGCTCTTCGAGGCGCGGCCGCTCAAGGACCTGTTCATGGAGGCGATTCGCTACGGTGAGCGGGACGACGTGCGCGAGCGTCTGTTCCGCGCGGTCGACGGCGCGGTGGACACCGACCACATCAACCGGCTGGTCGAGCGCGGCAAGCTCACGCGCGAGGGGCTCGACCCGCTGACGATCCGGCGCGTGCGCGAGGAGATGGACCGGGCGGCGGCGCGGCGGCTTCAGCCGCATCACATCCGTTTCGTTCTTCCGAGGCCGCGTTCCGGACGCGGGCGGAGTCATGCGCGCGCGGGAGCGGGGCCGCTTCGAGCTTCCCGGGTCCCGGCGATTCTCCGGGACCGCGATCGGCTGATCGGGCGCGGGGACCCGGTTCTGCCCCGATACCGGCGGATCTGCTTCGCCAAGGAGGGGATGGCGGGCCGCCCCCAGGCGGCGCTTGTGGCGCCGGGCCACCCGCTGCTCGACGCTCTGGTCGACCTGACCCTCGAGCGCTACCGGGATCTGCTTTTGCGCGGGACGCTTCTGGTCGACGAGTCGGACCGCCACGATCGCCCGTGCGTACTGGTCACGCTGCGGCACCGGATCCGCGACGGACAGGCGACACGGCACGACGCCCCGCGCACGGTCTCCGAGCGGCTCCAGTTCGTCTGGCTCGATCCGGACGGCCGGGCGACCGACGGGGGCGCGGCACCGTATCTGGACTGCCGGGGCGCGGCCGAGGCCGAGCGCGGGAGGCTTGCGGAACTCCTGGACGCGCCTTGGCTCGGGGAACCGCTTGAGGAATGGGCACGGGCGCACGCGATCACGGATCTGGTGCCCCGGCACCTGCGCGACGTGCGGGAGGCGCGGCTCGCCCAACTCGACAGGATCGAGGCCGCCGTGAAGGGAGCGCATGCGCCGCGAGATCATGCATCTCCAGCACCGCGCGCTCGAACTCGAGACGCTTGAACGGGCAGGCAGGAAGCCCCGGCTCAATTCCGAGAACGTACGCCGACAGGCGGAGGCGCTCCGCGACCGGCTCGAACTCAGGCTAACCGACATCGCCCGGCAGCGCGACATCGCGCCGCTCCCGCCCGAGGTATGCGGCGCGGCGCTCGTTGTTCCGGCCCGGATGCTCCGGCCGGTGGGTCAAGGGGATGCGGCCAGCGCGTCCGCCCGTGCGGAGGTCGAGGCCTTGGCGATGCGGGCGGTTATGCAACGGGAACGGAGCCTCGGACACGAGCCCGACGACATCTCGAAGGAGAACCGCGGCTACGACATCGAGAGCCGCGATCCGGCCACCGGCCGCTCCGGTTCATCGAGGTAAAGGGCCGGCGCGCCGATGCCCGTGCCATCACGATCACGCGAAACGAGATGCTTACGGCGCTGAATGCGGCCGAGTCCTTCATCCTGGCCGTGGTGCTCGTCAATGGCGGGTCCGTGCGTCCGCCGCTCTATTTGAGGGATCCGGCCCGGATCTTCGGATCCGAGCCGAACTTCCACGAGGTGTCGCGCCAGATCTCCACCAAGGCCATCGAGGCCGCGGCGCGACACGAAACGCACTGACCCCAGCCCGCCACGAGAACCGGATCGCCATGACCGTACATCGCAAAAAGCTTATCGAGGTGTCGTTGCCGCTCAAGGCGATCAACGCGGCATCGGCGCGCGAGAAGTCGATCCGGCATGGGCATCCCTCGACCCTGCACCTCTGGTGGGCGAGGCGGCCGCTCGCAGCGTGCCGGGCGGTGCTGTTCGCTCAACTCGTGGACGATCCGTCCGCCTGGCCGGAAGAGTTTCCCCACCGAGAAGAGCCAGGCCCGCGAGCGGAAACGGCTTCACGGGATCATTGAGAGGATGGTGCCGTGGAAGGCGACGCACGATGAACGGGTCATTGGAAAGGCACGCTACGAGATCGCGCGTTCGCTCGCGCGGGGACGCGGCGAGGCTCCGCCCTCCGAGAACGATGCGCGCGCAGTGCTCGCCTATCTTGCCCGGTACGCGCCGCCGGTCTGCGATCCGTTCTGCGGCGGCGGTTCGATCCCGCTCGAAGCCCAGCGCCTGGGACTGCGGGCGCACGGCTCGGACCTGAACCCCGTGGCCGTGCTCGTCTCGAAGGCGACGTGCGAGATCCCGCCCAAGTTCGCGGGCGCGCGCCCGTACATCCCGACGTAGACCGCACGGGGGATGGGCAGGGGCTTCCGGGCTGGCGGAGGACATCCGCCGCTACGGAAAGTGGATGCGGGACGAGGCCGAATCCCGGATCGGCCACCTCTACCCGAAGATCCGCGTCACCGAAGCGATGGCGGCTGAACGGGACGATCTGCGGCCCTACACCGGCAAGGACCTGACGGTGATCGCATGGCTCTGGGCACGCACAGTGGCCTCGCCCGACCCGATGATGCGGGGTGCGCATGTGCCGCTCGTAAGCTCGTTCGTGCTCTCGTCGAAGAATGGCAAGCAGGCGATCATCGGCCCCACTATCGACCACGCAAGTCGCACCTACCGGTTCGTGGTGAAGTCGAGCGGGATCGGACCTGACGAGTATGTGCACGCTAGGAAGGGCACCAAGGCCGGGCGCGGATCCAACTTCACCTGCTTGGTCTCCGGGCACCGATCTCCGGCGACCACATCAAGGCCGAGGGCATGGCCGGACGCATGGGCGCACGCCTGCTGGCGGTCGTGGCGGAAGGGAAACGCACTCGCCTCTATCTGGACCCCACAAGGAAGATGGAGGAAGTCGCGCGAAGCGCCGAGCCCGAGTGGAGGCCAGCGGGGAGCGTACCGAAGCGATTGACCGGCGGCACCTGTTACGCGTACGGATTGACGACTTGGGGAGCTCTCTTCACCGACCGGCAGTTGGTGGCGCTGACGACGTTCTCGGATCTGGTCGCGGAGGCACGCCACAAGGTACTCGCCGATGCTCTGGCGGCCGGGATGGACCCGGAAGCGCCACGCCTCGCCGACGGCGGCACCGGTGCCGATGCCTACGCGGACGCCGTGGCGACGTATCTGGGGCTCGGGGTAAGCCGGATGAGCGACATCTGCAATTCGTCTTGCCGATGGGAGAGTTCCAAGACGCAGGTACGGAACCTATTCGGGCGCCAGGCGATCCCGATGATTTGGGACTATGCGGAAGCAAACGTGTTCGCCAATGCCGCCGGCGACTTCGGTGTCAGCTTGGGCAACCTGGCCAAGGTGGTCGAGCGGCATGTCTCCAGCGTACCATCTGCCGTGATCCAGCAGGACGCAGCTGGAGAGACGCCCCTCTTGGACCGGGCAGTCGTGGCGACCGACCCTCCGTACTACGACAACATCGGTTACGCCGACCTCTCGGGACTTCTTCTACGTCTGGCAGCGTCGGACGCTCCGCGATGTCTGGCCCGGTCTCTATCGCCGGGTGCTGGTACCCAAGGACGAGGAACTGGTCGCCACGCCCTATCGCCACGGTGGCAAGGACGCCGCAGAGCAATTCTTCATGCAGGGGATGGGCCAAGCGCTTCGCAACATGCACGCAGCGGGCGCCGACGACATGCCGGTGACGATCTACTACGCATTCAAGCAGGCTGAAGTGGCGAAAGAAGGTCTGACTTCGGCGGGATGGGCCACGTTCCTTCAAGGATTGGTTGACGCGGGCTATGTCATCGACGGCACATGGCCCGTCAGGACGGAGCTCTCCAATCGCCCCATAGGTCTCGGTGCAAACGCCCTCGCCTCATCCGTCGTGCTGGTCTGCCGGAAGCGGCCGGACAACGCACAGGCCATCACGCGGCGCGAATTCGTGGCACGCCTACGCGGCAAGCTCCCCGATGCGCTCAAGAAGATCCGGGAGGGGGGCGTGGGGCCGGTGGATATGGCTCAAGCCTCGATCGGTCCCGGAATGGGCATCTTCACGGCCGCGTCAAGCGTGCTGGAGCCGGACGACACCCCCATGTCGGTGCGCGCGGCAATTGCGCTCATCAACCAGGTACGCGACGAGATCTCGGGCGAGGAAGCGACGAGCTACGACAGGGAGACGCGTTTCTGCATCGACTGGTTCGAGGAGTTCGGGATGGACGAGAGTGCGTCGGGTGACGCGATCAACATGGCGCAAGCCTACGACATCGGGATCGACGACCTTCAGAAGGCCGGTGTGGTCAGCGCCCGGAGCGGTCGGGCTCGCCTGCTTGGGCGCGACGAGCTACCCGCCGACTGGGACCCCGAAGCCGACAAGCGCCTGACCGACTGGGAGTGTGCGCAGCACCTCGCGCGCGTGGTCGAGTCGCCGGACGGAGGCATCGGAGCCGCTGCCCGCCTCTACTCGGCGATGGGCGCGGAGCGGGGCGAGGCGTCGCGCATGCTGGCCTACCGCCTCTACGACATCTGCGAGCGGAAGAACCGGGCTGCTGAGGCGCAGGTGTGGAACACGCTGGCGCAGGAATGGCCCGCACTGGACGCCGCCCTCATCCGCGTGGAGGAGGAGTCCCGGCGCCGTCCATCGGAGAGCCAGGGCAACCTCGGCTATGGACTGCCCGGATGGGTCGGATGATGCTTCCCCACATGGAGACGACGCGATGAGCCACCGGAAGCCGGAAAACCCCGCGCTTGCCGCCAAAGGGCGTGTCGAGCGCGGGCTGGAGGCGCTCCGCGTCACGCTCGGTGCCTATGTCGAACGCATGATGAGGAAGCGCTACGGCGGTCAGTGGCGGCAGTACGCGAGCCGAGCGGGGGGAGGACGGCCAGACGGCGAATTGGATGTCTACGCGCAGTTGAAGACGGTGCTCGACCACTGGCGGACGTGTTCTCGGACGACTCTCGGCTGAGGAAGGCGCGAAGCTACGTCTCGCTCGCGATGGACGCGCGCAACAGCGCCGCGCACTTCGCCGGACGGATGTCGGCCCGCGAAGCGATCCGCTACTTGGATGCGATGCGCGAGTTGGCGCTGGCGATCGGCGGCGGCGCGCAAGTCAAGATCATTGGATCGTTCTATGACGAGCAGTTGGCAGAGGCAGGAGGCGAGAAAGCCGCCGAACCCCGATTGCCGGGGTTCGGCGAACCTCGCGCGACCCGGTCCCCTCCGCCTTGGCGCGAAGTCTGCCAGCCACACCCGGACGTGCTCAGCGCCCGTTTCTCCGACGCCGAGTTCGCTGCGAATCTCGCGCTGGTGGACCAAGGTGTGGGAAGCGAGGAATATGTGGATCCGGCCGCGTTCTTCCGGATTACCTACGCCACCGAAGGCCTGACGCGCGTCCTGACCTCTACGCTTGAGCGGTTGGCGGGCAAGGCGGCGATCCGGTCATCGGGCTCCAAACCAATTTTGGCGGGGGCAAAACGCACACCATGCTGGCGCTCCACCATCTGGCACGCGCTTCCGAGGCGGGCTACCGCCCCGAGGACTTGGCGGGCATGGCTTCTGTCTTCGAGGCCGCGGGCGTCGGCACGCTCGACCGCGCCCGCCGCGCCGTCTTCGTTGGGACGCACAGGGCGCCGCAGAGGCGATGCACATCGAAGACGGCCGCGAGATCCGCACCCTCTGGGGCTACCTCGCATGGCGTCTCGGGGGCTGGGAGGCCGTCGACGCCATCGCCGATTCCGAGGCGGCCCGCACCAACCCGGCTCGGAACGGATGATCCCGATCCTGCGCGGCGCGGCTCCGTGCATCGTCCTGCTGGACGAGGTGGTGGCGTTCGCACGCCAGCTTCGCGGCCTCGAATAACGACGCCTTCCACGCCTTCATGCAGTCGCTGACCGAGGCCGCGGCAGCCGTGGACGGGGCCGTCGTCGTGGGCTCGCTGCCGGAGTCGGGCGCGGAGGTCGGCGACGAGCAGGGCCTGCACGCCCTTCGCCGCCTCGAGAAGATCTTCGGGCGCGTTCAATCCGCATGGATGCCGGCGAGCGGCATCGAGACGTTCGAGATCGTTCGCCGCCGGCTCTTTCAGCCGCTTGATCCGGCCGGGGAGAAGGTGCGCGACGAGACCATCCGCGCCTTCCCGGAAGCTCTATCGCGACAACCCGGCGGACTTCCCGGCGGAAGTCCGCGAACGGGGCTACGCCGAGGAGATGCGCCTGGCCTACCCGCTGCATCCCGAGATCCTGAGGCGTTTCTCGGGTGATTGGTCGGTGCTCGAGAAGTTCCAGCGCACGCGCGGAATCCTGAAGATCATGGCGGACGTGGTGTACTCGCTCTGGCGCGGCGAGAGCGCCGCTCCGCTCATCACGCCCGCCATGCTGCCCTTCCACGACCCCAAGGTCCGCACCGCGCTCCTCGAGCCGCTCGACCGCGCGTTCGGCCCGATTCTGCAATCGGAGGTCGATGGCGAGCAGGCGCACACGGCGAGGATCGAGGCGCGACGCCCCCGGTTCTCGAAGACGCGGGCCGCGACGCGCTCGGCGCGTTCCGTGTTCTTCGCCACCGCGCCCCACGCGGGGGTCCGGCGCGGCGGCCTGACCGGGAGCGAATTGCGCCCTGGCCTGCGCCCAGCCCGGCGACCAGATCGCGATTTTCGGGGAAGCGCTCGAAGAACTCGCGCGGCGCTCAGCCCACCTGTACCGCGACGGCGACAGCTACTGGTACTCGCCACAGCCGACGCTGAACAAGCTCGCCGCCGACCGCGCGCGGGACGTGAGCGAAAGGCACGCGGACGCCCGGATCATCGAAGTCCTCCGCGACGAGCAGCGTAGCCGCGCCGGCTTCCCGCGCGTCCACGCGGCACCGGACAACCTGACCGACATCGAGGACCGCCGCGCAACGGCGTTGGTCATCCTGCCGCCTCCTGCGTACCACGACCCGGGTGCTGGTGCCGAATCGCCGGCGGTCGCTGCCGCTCGCGAAGCGCTCGAACGACGGGGCAGCGGACAGCGAAACTACAGGAACGCCTTGGTGTTCGTCGCGCCGGACACCAGCAACATCGACGCCGCACGCCAGAACGCCCGACGCGAACGCGCGTGGCAATCGATTCTGAAGGACGCCGATCTCCGGGACAATCTGACCCGGGCGCAGACGAGCGATGCCAAGGGACAAGCAGAGCGCAGCCGGGAAGCCTTGGTGCGGAGCATCCGCCAGGCATGGGTCCATGTGCTCCATCCGGGGCCGCCGGACGCGGGGGACGATGCCCCCCGTACACAGCGGGGCTACGTCATCCGCTCGACCCGGCTCATCAACCGGGGCGGCGCGAAGGGCATCCCCAAAGTGGTCCTGGGACAAGATCTCGGGGACGGCACCGTGGTCGCGGAGATGGGACCCCAGAACCTTGCCCGGAGCCCTCGCACCCGTCTGGCCCGCCGACAGGCCGCATGTACCCATCGAGACGATCCGCGACTGGTTCGCCTCCTACGTCTACATGCCACGGCTCCGCGACGACGCGACGCTTGACCGAGCGCTCGAACGACTCGTCAAGGATCTTGCCGAGCCCTATGTGTTCGCCGCCCAGTTCGACGAGGACACCGGCACCTACGACGGCGCGATTGAAGGTATCGTGTGCGTGACGGACGGCCCCGGAAGCGGACTGCTCGTCCGCCGCGAAGCTGTCCCGCGCACCGAGCCGGAGCCTGAGGAGAACGGGGTCGATGAAGTTGAGGAGACCGAAACTGACGGGAACGAGCCGGACGAACCGGCGAAGGAGCGAACCGAGGCGTCGCCGACGCGGTTTTTGCCAGTATCCCGGTCGAGCCGGACCGCGCCGGACTCGTGGTCGCCCGGATCATGGACGCGCTCCTCGTCGAACTTACCCGCGCACCGGGCTCCAACGTCCGCGTGACCCTCGATCTCGAAGGACGCGCCGGGGAAGTCGGCTATCCGAAGGATGTGGTCGACATCGTGAAAGCCAACGCCCGCGACCTCAAGATTGCCGAGAACACCTATGGTTTCGAGGTCTGATCATGAGCCTGCGTCAAAGGAGATGCTGAATGTCGAAAAGGGAGCTTGTCCGGCTAGTTGAGTCAGTTATCTTCGAATGGCCCTGGACTTCCGAGCATGGTCTGCTGGTTGTGCGCGGTGCCGCCGGGGGTGGTGGTGGTGGCGGCGGCGCATTCTGCCTCGAAGGCTTGAATCTATACGGTGCGGGCGGGGGTGGTGGCGGCGATGGCGGTGGCGCTACCAGTGTCACGCACGGGCAAAGGACTTATCGGGCGGCTGGCGGCGGTGGCGGCGATGGTGGTGGCGGCGGTGGGTTTCGGGAGGGAAAACCGGTCGCGGGCAAGGGAGGCAAAGGATGCCGCCACGGAGACGGCGGTGAAGGCGGTGTGGGGAGTCGTGCCACCTTTGGACAATCGAATTGCATCGAACGGGGGTGACGGCGGCCGGGGGTTTCCGGGAGAGACTCTGATAGTGCCGCTTGAGGATCTCTCTGTTGGTGATCGCTTCGAGATCAAGGTTGGAACGGGTGGTGGTGGCGGTCGAGGCGGAAAGGGTTTCGAGACAGGAACCGTAGGCATCGCCGGAGGTGGTGGCTGG
>CAUVXA020000005.1:0-33298 GCA_963555795.3 Longimicrobiales bacterium
CGACCTCACCTTCACCGCCGAGAGCGATCAGGATGGCACGGCCGTCGGTCGCGGTCAACGGGTCGATTCTCACGATCATCGGCGGAAACCATTGGCGACGGCCACAATAACGGTCACGGCCACCGACCCCGATGAAGAAAATGGTGGAAGCCACGTTTAAGGTCGACGTCACAGCAGCAGGCGGCTAGAAGGCAGAACTCGTTAGGCCAACGAGAAGCCGCGCAGATCGCCCCCGCCCGGTTCGCCGGGCGGGGGCATCCGCTCAAGCCCCCACCGCGCAAGGACATGCAATGAGTAGGGAAATCCACCCGTCGGCGACCATCCATCACACCGCCTCCGTCTCGCCCGACGCCGTAGTGGAAGAGGATGCCCTGATCGGACCCGGCGTCGTGGTAGGGGCATTCGCCAGGATCGGGACCCGGGCCATCCTCTGGCGCGACTGCAGGGTTGGAGAGTACGCGACCGTGGGAGAGGGATCCGAAATGAGATTCGATGCGTGCATCGGAGCCGGAGCGGCGCTGGGGAGCAACGCGGTCCTGGGAACCCGTTCCAGGCTCGGAATCCGGGGAACCGTCGGAAACCGCGCGGTGGTGGATGACGATGTCTGGATCGCGGATCACGCCACGGTGGGATGCCGGGTTACACTCAGGAGAGGCGTTCTCATCGACACCGGCGCCGACATCGGGGACCGCGCGACGGTCGGGATCCGAACCCGGATAGGGCCGGATGTGAAGGTGGGGCTGCGGAGCGGAATCGGTTCCCATGTGGTCGTCGAACCGAAGGCGAGTATCGGCACGCGCGCAAGCATCGGCGAGCGCGTCCGAATCGGGCACGGCGAGTCCGTGCCGTCCCGGGCGAACGTCATCTCCCCGAGGGAACGTCCAGCCCGTCGGGACGGTCGAGTGGGTCGTCCTCGAACCGCCTCCTCGACTCCACACACCGGGTACATCCAACCTCGGGGCTGACCGGGGACCCTCTGGCAACAGAGCGAGTTAAGCACAACTTTGTAGTCGCTGGCCGACGGGCTCGGCGAGGAATCAAAAGCAAAGGTTGTGCATCCACCCCTGGCCAAGACGCAAGTGCGTTAGACGGGAATCTTCAAGTCCTGCTTGTGCGGTGGGGGGCCGGCGAATCGCCCTGGGGAACAACCGTGGAACCTGGCGGTGTATAACGTCTTGTAGGTCCGGCGAAGGCGAGGGTGGCTGTAGCGGGGATGTGACGGCTTAGAGCCAGGACGGGTGGACGTGTGAAGGGTTGTCCCGCGCCAATCTGCTTTTCTCTACCGTTACTGTCCCCATAATGCTTGAAGTACGGATGAACGTACCGGGGAAGTTGACGGTGACGGTCTCTCCGTCGGTGGAGATCGTCGCCGCGGCAGACGTATGATCGAAGCTGGCGTCGGCCGGGTAATTACCGATGGTTACTGTGTATGCACCGGCCTCGACACCGTCGAAGCGGAACATGCCTCCGTTCGCCGTGGTGGCGGAGGCGCCGTTGCTGAGGGTGACCGAAACCGCGTCGATCCCCTGGCCTTCAATCGAAACCAGCCCGTCAATCGAGCCGGTAGGCGGAGGAGGAAGTACCTCATCTCCGCACGCGATCGGGGCCGCAAGCAACATGGCTGCCGCCAGTAGCTTGAGTCTGTTCATTCCGTTCTCCTTAGGAAACGGTTGCTGTGTTTGCCCCCGGAGAAGCCCGGAAGCGGTGAATGACCCGCATTGTTGCAAGAAGCGGGCCATGCCGTGGACGGCCTAAAGTATGGCTTTGAAACCTCACACATGGTCAGCTTTTGATCCGAGTGAAGGTTTTCCGACCCCCTTCGCAGTTTCCATAGTGCATGGCGGAACGTTCATCCGCAAGCAGGCACGCACGCCCTCCGGCCCCGCCGACGGCCGAAACTACCAGCTGAACCCCGCCTTCACGTAGTAGAATCCTCCGCTCGATCCGAAGGGCTGTATACCCCGGCCCGCGTGTTGGGGGGTTGCGGTAGAAGAACCCCCCCGTGACCGTCTCGCTGGCGTAGTTGGCGTGCCCGTAGAGCTGCAGCCCGTCGCCGAAGAAGCGGCCGCCCGGGGGCGCGTCCTTCAGGGTGAGGTTCATGACACCCGCGATGGCGTCGGAGCCGTACTGGGCCGACGCCCCGTCGTACGATGCGGGCCGCGTCCCCGACCGCCTGGGGATTCACGTTGAAGGACGGGATGACGGTGCGCAGCAGGTCGCTCAGGCCGGTGTCGCCCTGTTCGATGAAGTCCCGCGCCGTGATGGCGTCGATGGGGACGGCGGATTGGGTGTTGAGCGCGGGGATGCCGATCCGCGCCCCGGCCACAACCGCACCCGTCCCGGCGTGCCGGATGGTGCCTTCGAGGGCGCCCTGGGCGGAGGCACTCAGTGGAGCGAGTATGAGGACCCTCGCGGCCGCGAGGGTGTACCTCAGGGTAGGGCGCTTGTTCCCTTCCAGAACTGCACAGCGGAAGAATTCGGCCATTGCAAGTCTCCGGCCACAAAACTAATATTGTCGTTACTCCGTCCTCCCCGCACCGATTGGAAAAGAGAACACGATGCCGCAAGCTCCACCACCACAGACCGTTCCGTCTCGGCCTCGTCCCCTGGCGTGGCCGTACCCACTCCTCCTCGCCGTGATCATCGCCGCGGGATGCCAGGCCGACGCCGGCTCCTCACCCGACGCCTTCGCTGCCAACCTCTGGACCCTGTCCGAGCGCGAACTGCGGATCGGCTCGGTCGACGACCCCGACTACATCTTCGGGCCGATCGGCAGTTTGTCCGTGGGTCCGGACGGACTGCTGTATACGATGCACTGGGGAGAAGGCACGATCCGCCGCTGGACCCAGGACGGTGCCCCCGCCGGCTCGGTGGGGAGAACGGGCGAAGGCCCCGGTGAGTTCCAGGAAGCCGCCGGGATGGGCTTCTTCGGTGACTCCCTGTGGGTCTGGGACCGGCGTGCCTATCGTGTCAGCTACTTCGACCTGGCGGGGGAGTTCCTGGGGTCGGTGTCACCCAGGGTTGAAATCGGCACCATGGAGGAGTCGCCTCCGCGGCCTGACATTCCCTTGCGCGACGGGACCTTCATCGGCATGGCCCCCATGGGGGCTGACGGGATCGCGCGTGGAACGCTGACGGAGACGCCGATTGTGCGCATCGACGCGGACGGCAACAGGCTGGCGCGGATCTGGGCGATTCCCCACGAGCCGCGCGACATCTTCGCGATTTTGAGCGACGGCGGCTTCGGAGGCTCGTACTCCGGCCAGCCCTTTGACGACAGCCACATCCCGTCCATCGGCGAGCGCGGCGTGACCGTACTCGAACGCCGAGCCTGGACCGGCACCGGGGAAGCCACCGTGAGGGTCACGAAGATCGGATTGGACGGAGACACCCTCTTCGCCGCGGCGGTCCCCTACGACCCCGTTCCGCTCCCATCCGAACGCTACGACTCCGCGGTCGCCGTCAAAGTCGACCAGTGGCGTGACCGCCCGTTCAGCGCCAGCGAAGCCGACATCCGCAAGGCGATGTACCGGCCGTCCCATCTGCCGGCGGTACGCGGGGTCATGCAGGCCGAAGACGGCACCATCTGGCTGCGGCGCTACGACCCCGTCGAATCGGAGACGGGGGAACAGATGAACGAGTGGTGGGTGCTCGACGCGGATGGCGCCCCCCTGGCCCGGGCCCTGACCCCTGTCGGACTGAGCATGCGGGTGATCAACGGCGACACGGTCTGGGGCGTCGAGCGCGACGAGTTGGGTGTCGAGTACATCGTCCGCTACCGGCTGGCGAAGGACGGGTAGCCCTGGTCGGATGCTGGCGCGTAGTGCTAGCAAAAACTGCTAGCACTCACAGCCCGTGGACAAAGCCCCACGGCTGCTACCCCCCCAGCTCCGCCAGCTTCCTCCGCGCCTCCCGCGCCGGCTCGTAGTCCCTGTCCGCGTTCTCCCAGGCGATGGCCGAAGAGAACGTAGAGCTTCGCAGGAAGCAGTCGTCCGCCATGAGGTCGAGCACGAGCGCTTCCGGCACCGCGCCGGAACGCCGGCGCCGGGTCCGAGGTCGAAGGGAAAGAGCGCCACAGACTTCCGGAACTCGGCGCCTGCATTCTTCCACCGGAATTTGGTGAACTCGATCAGTCCCCAGGACGCCCCGGCCTAGAGGGCCACCGGGTGTGGACAGACGGGCGCCGGGATCGAATATTCCTCGCATGATCTTCCGGGGCTCCCAGGTGGCCATTGTGATCATTTGCCGCGGGGGGAACTTCGGGCTTCTCATGCGGGAGCTCGCCGGCGCCGACAAGGCGTGCATCGGTCATCGAGCGTACGCGGACGCTGATCGAGTCCCTGCGAACTGGAGATCAACCCCGACTCGGCCATCGTCGAAGAGGACGCGACCCGTGACCGGGTATCCGCGAAGCCGGGATCGGGCGGGCACGGCACTCACCTGCCTGTCGGCGGACACGGACTACCTCGAAGTGTGCCTCTCCGCGCGCGACCTGAACACCCGCCTGGCTCAGCGCAAGTCGACCTCGGCGAAGATGTACCGGGCCGGCGCGGACCATGTGGTCAGCCCCAACAAGCCTCGGTCCTGGTGCGCCCCTCGGTGGCGTCGTTCATGGACCTGAGCGAGAAGGGCCGCCACCTCTCCCGCCACATCGACCAGGCCACCGTCGGCGTCGGCTCCCGACACCCGATGGGCACTGCTGGATTCAATCTAGTCGCTTGCGGACTTCGGAGTCCTTACCCCGCCTACCATCCAGTCCCTTGCGCCTGCATCTGGAAGCACTGCCGTCCGCCGCGGTGTGCCCACAGGTTCCGAAGCTTGAGCTGTGCAGCGACTGGATCGCCGACCGGGGTCCTGGCGACTGGGCCCGGGCCATGGCAGCCCTGGCAGCTCGCCTGAACGATCGGAGGAATCATGGTCGGCTCTCCGGGCGCTGTACCGGACTCCCTGTCGAAGGTTGCGCACACCTCGTAGCGCGCGCTGTCGAGCGCCTGGTATCCGTAGAACTCCGAGGTCGCGGGATCGCGGGTGTAGATCCTCAAGCCGGGCTCGGCCGTCAGATCGTCCAGGGACGCTGGCAGCCGGGAATGTCGAGACCAGTAGAGATCGGTAGCCGCCGCGATTCCGTGCAGGTCTGCCACTCGCCGGTCGTCGATCCGACGCTCGCGCTCCTGCGCGGGGGATCCCAGGATGATCAGTCCGGCCGCCACCGCCGCGACCACGGCCGTCACCGAGGCTCCGAACACGATGGATCGCGGTGAGAGGTTCATTCGGCTACCTCCTCCTTGCGCACGTCGCGGAGGAAGTATCCAAACAGCGAGCCGGCGATCGTACCGACGGTGAGGACCTTCAGGGCGAACCGGACCGTCAATTCGCCGCCGAGGAGGTTGTAGACGATGCTCGTTACCACGCCGATGAGGATGGCTGCACCCACGAAGAGTGTCAGGTACGTCAGCGATTGCCGGACCCGTGAGAGCCGTCGACCCGGGTCCTTCCGGACAGCCCGGTCATTCGTCCAGAAGACGAAGGCGAAGACGGGAAACGTCACGACGAGGAAGGAGATCGACCACCGGATCGTCTCTCGCGTCACCTCGAGGGCGGCTGCGGGATCCACGGAAGGATCGGGAAACGCCTGATGGATAAACGCGAAGAGGAGACTCCCCAGGCTGAACGCGCTGATGTACAGCGTGCTGAAGAGAACGAGGTAGACGAAGGCCTCACGAGCGGAGAGGTATGGTGCGGGGCGGGGGACGGGGATCGGAAAAGCGACATCGGCGAACCCTCCCAGGGCGCCGCGAACCTGATCGCGCGGCCAACCGGCTTCGAGGAGCGCCTGTTCGAGTTGCTGCCGTGGCAATCCCCGCTCCAAACCTTCTTTCAGGAATCCGGCAATCTCCTTGTTAACGGCCATTTACCTGTCCTCCTCCGTTGATCGTTCCAGCCGAGCTCAGACTGCGGAACGACCGGTCAAAGCCATGCCGCGTCCAGCTTCGGCATCCGGCGTCAATGGGCGCTGCTGGATTCGAACCAGCGACCTCCTGCTTGTAAGGCAGGCGCTCTGGACCAACTGAGCTAAGCGCCCCGATTGAACTTACCGGATGCCGCCAGCCGCTGCACCCGGCCGGCCAGGAACGGCGGGCCGTCCGGGTTTCCAGGCGGCTGCAGGAGACTCGCCGAGGGGAGTAGCGTGGCGGCCTTCCCCAAAGATGTGGCGGCTCTGACGCCGTCCAGCATGCCAGGACGATTGGCTCCGAGGGGAACGGCGTTATATTGGTGGATCGATTTGTGACACGGAGAGAGACGCCATGAAGAGCCTCCCCGAACGTATCATGGAACACGCTGAGGCAACGCCGGAGGCCACGCCGATCTGCCCGACCGCTCTGCTTCACCTCGGCAAGCAGGGGGCGGTGAACCAGGCGCTCTCCCGCTTAGCCCGTTCGGGCCGACTGATGCGGATCTGCCAGGGCATCTACATGCGCCCGATCCAGACCCGCTTCGGGCGGTGTGCACCGAGCATCTACAAGTCACTCCAGGCGCTTTCGGAACTCTGGGGCGAGACGATAGTCCCGAATGGTGGAGGCGCGGCCAACTGGCTTGGGTTGACGACGCAGAATCCGGTCCGCTCGGTCTATCTCACCTCCGGCCGCAACCGGCGATTGTACTTTGCCAAGCACCCCGTCGATCTGCGCCATGCGCCACGATGGCAGCTGGCCGCGCCGTACCGGATGGCGGGGGTGGTCATCCGCGCCTTGGCATGGCTCGGCCCCGAAGAAATCGAAGACAGCCTCGACGCCGTGCTGCCCAAACTCTCGGAGCCAGAACTCAACGAGCTTGCGGCCGCGCGGGCCATCATGCCCAAGTGGATGGCCGAGCCATTGAGCACGCGCCTCACAGATGGCTGAGACGCAGTTTCAGCGCCTGTCGGCGGAAGAGCGTCGCCATGCTTTGCGCGCTGTTCAGGCCGAAGGCCCACACCCGGCTTTCCTGTTCGAGAAGGATGTCTGGGTCGTGGCGACCCTCGGCGTCCTGTTCGACGCCCCGTTCGGCCGACGGCTGGTCTTCAAGGGCGGCACCTCCCTGTCCAAGGTGTGGCGCGCGATCCGGCGGTTTTCGGAAGACATCGACATTACCTACGACATCCGGGACTTCGCGCCGGATCTGGTTGCCGGTGCCGGCGACGAGGCGCTGCCGCCCACGCGTAGTCAAGAGAAGCGCTGGACGAAGACGATCCGCTCGCGCCTGGCCGAATGGGTCCGCGAGCGGGTTGGCCCGCTCGTCGAGGAACAACTTGGGCGCGCCGGGTTCACTGCGCGCATTCGTGCGGAAGCCGAGCGGCTCTATGTCGGGTACGAACCGCTGTTCGAGTCCTTCGGAACCATACGGCCGGAGGTTCAGGTCGACTTCGGGGCACGCTCCACCGGCGAACCCCACGCTGTCCGCGCGGTGGTGTGCGATGCTGCGGCATACCTCCCTGATCTTGCGTTTCCAGAGGCTCGCCCGGCCGTCATGCTGGCGGAGCGCACGTTCTGGGAGAAGGCAACGTTGATGCACGTCTACTGCCTTCAAGGGCGCCGCCGCGGCGAACGCTGGTCGAGGCACTGGCACGATCTCGCTCGCCTTGACGACGCCGGGATCGCGGAAAGCGCTCTGGCCGATCGGGAACTTGCGCTCTCGGTTGCCCGCCATAAGGCAATGTTTTTCCGAGAAAACGACTCCGGCGGCCAGCGGATCGACTACGAAGCGGCGGTCTCGGGCGGCCTCAGGCTCGTTCCATCCGGCGCCGCGCAGGAGGTGCTCGCCCACGACTACGCCAGCATGCTTGGCAGCGGGATGTTGCTGGAAGAGGATGAGCCGTTTGGCGCGCTCATGGAGCGATGCGCGATGGTTGAGGCGAGAGCCAATCGGCGAGGACTACATCCTGGGCCGAGTCGTGGATGAACTCGGAGTGGAGTCTGTACAGGTTTGGCGGTTGGAGCGGGTGGAAGGGTAGGCGATCCAGGAGCGCCCGCTACCGGCTTGCCCCCGGCGCAGCACAACCCCCAGCTTCGTGGTGATCGGCACCACCCCCCGCACGGAGAGACCCCATGCACCGCTTCGCCGCGGCCGCGCTGGCCGCCATCCTCCCCGCCCTCGCCCCGGCCCCCGCCGCCACCCAGTCCTCAAGCCTCGTGTCCCCCGACGGCGCCGTCGACTGGAACCGCTTCTACACGGCCGCCGAGACCAACCAGATCCTGCGCGAGTTCCACGCCCTCTACCCCGACCTCACCGAGCTCCACCAGATCGGCGAGAGCTATCGCGGCCAGCCCCTCATGCTCATCACCATCACCAACGAGGCCACCGGCCCCGCGGCCCACAAACCGGCGCTCTACGTCGATGGCGGCATCCACGCGGGCGAGCTGACGGGCTCCGCCGTCGCCACGCACGTCGTCGGCCATCTCCTGAACGGTTACGGCCGCGACCCGCGCATCACCGCGCTGCTCGATCTCCGCGCCTTTTACGTCCGCCCCAAGTTCAACCCCGACGGCTCCGACCTCGCGCTCATCCACGACCAGTCGCTCCGCAGCACCACCCACCCCGTCGACGAGGACGAAGACGGCACCGCCGACGAGGATCCCCCCGAGGACCTGGACGGCGACGGCTGGATCACGCAGATGCGCTACGGCGACGACAACGGCGACTGGGTTCTCGACCCGGACGACAACCGCATCCTGGTGCGCGATCCCGAGCGGCAGCGCCCCGGTCCCCGCTACTCGACCATGCGCGAGGGCGTCGACAACGACGGCGACGGCGCCATCAACGAGGACGGCGTCGGGGGGATCGACATGAACCGCAACTTTCCGCGCAACTGGGAGCGCGTGCACCTGCAGCCGGGCGCGGGGGACTACCCGCTGTCGGAGCCCGAGACCCGCGCCGCGGCCGCCTTCATCAACGCGCACCGCAACATCACCGGGATCGTGCACGGGCACACCGCGGGCGGCTTCGTGTACCGGCTGCCGTCCGCGTCGGCCCCGTCGCTCTTTCCGCCCATCGACCTGTCGCTGATCATCCACCTGGGCGAGGAGTACACGCGCTCGACCGGCCGTCCCGTGGTGCCGAGCGCGACGCACCCCACCGAGCACCGCTACGGCACCCTGATCTCGTGGGGGTACTGGGACCACGGCGTGATCGGGTGGGTGCCCGAGTTCTCGCCGGGACCGGAGGAGTGGGTGACCGACTACGACGGCGACGGCCAGGTGAGCCAGGCGGAGCAGCACCGCTTCAACGACGAGGAGCTGGGCGGCCGCCATTTCTCCGACTGGACCGCCTTCGACCACCCGCAGCTGGGCGCCGTCGAGATCGGCGGCTGGCACTCGAAGTTCTGGGGACAGAACCCCCCGCCCGAGTTCCTCGAGGCGGAGACCGGCCAGCAGCTGCCGTGGATCCTGTACCTGGCCGAGCAGAGCCCCCTCATCACGGTCAGCGACCCGGTGGTGACGGCACTCGGCGACGGCACCTTCCGCGTCGAGGCGACGGTGACGAACACGGGATTCCTGCCGACGAGCGTCACCGACCGGGGCGCCGCGGGGCGCCAGCGGCCCGACGGGCGCATCGACCGCCAGGTGGTGCGCTCACCCGCCGTAACGCTCACCCACCCGGGCCTCGAGCTCGTCGAGGGGGCGGCCCGCACCGTGATCCCGCACCTGGCGGGGTCCAACCCGTTCCTGGAAGCGGCCACCGAGTCGTCCCGCACCGTCACCTGGGTCGTGCGCGCGACGGGCGGTGAAAGGGCGGTACGGGTCACCGCCGAGTCGGACAAGGGCGGCACCGTACGCTCCGGCTGGGTGGCCGTGCGATGAGACTTCGCACAGCCCTGCGACGACTCCGCGACGCTGGAGGACGACGCCGTGGTCACCGGGCGAGGCGTGGAGTGGCTCTACCCGGTGACCCGGCGTGTCCTGTTGATTCGGTGAAAGGGTGGGGCTACCTCCCCCTGCGGTCGATCACCTTCACCAACCGCCCCGTCTTCTGGTCGCCTACCCAGATCGGCCAGTCGGCCACGTCGTTGCTGAGGTCGACCACCGGACCCCGCGGTATCTGCATCCCCGCCACCCCGGCACTGGTCAGACTAAACGCATCGGCTGCGTTCCGGTTGACTTCGTACCAGATGTCGTACATCGACTCGATGGTGACCAGGCTCAGCGGCTGCGTATCACCCGAGAGGTACGGGGTCATCAATTCGTCCCCGAATACCGACTCCCGCCAATGCACGTCTGAGCTTCCCTGTTCGGCTCCGTTCTCGACAGGCACCTTGCTTCCGGCATAGTCCGAGCCCCCGACGGCATCGAAGGCCGGAATCGTCACCGGTCCGATAAAGTGTGTGTCGGCGTCGGGTCTGTTGGGCACTGAGGGGTCCACGAGCCATTCGCGGATGTCCCAGATTGTCCCGAAGCCGAGGACGTGCGCCAACTCGTGGGTTACTACCGACTCGAGCACGCCATCGGCCTCCAAACTCGCGACATCGGCCTCGTCCAGGATCATGGCTCCCAGGGTGGGAGTCGAGACGATGCCACCGAAGCCGTACGAAATCGAACGCACATGACACGGCCCCGCACTGCCGACAATGCCCCCCACCCCGTCGATGGAGTCGATGGAGACCCAGATCCGAATATCATCGATCTCTTCGGAAACGTCCGGTTGGCCCGGAAAGCACTGGTTTGCGGGGAAGGCTGTACCTGTGAAGTATGGATAGTCCTGGACCTCGAGCCCCATCACCGACTCCCAGCGCTCGGCGGCCTGCCCGACAATGTTGTCCTGCGACGAAGTGCCGTTGTCCAGGAACACCAGTTCGATGTCGAATGCCTTCAGCGGCCTGCCTCCGACCGTCACCGTCAGCGTCGAGGGGCCGAAGGCCGAAAATGCCAGGACCCCGATGTGATAGCTGCCCACCCGGGTCGGCACCATCTGGCAGGACTCGTTGGTGTCGATGTTGCCGCTGTTGCACCGGTAGCCGTCCGTGTGACCCGGGCGGTCGCCGTAGTGGACGAACAGGTCGGCATCGCCCGAGCCTCCGGAGAGCACGATGTTCAGCGCCTCGTCCGACGCCTCCGTCACATCCACCCGGAAGAGGAACACGGGACCCGTCACGTTCGACTCCACGGTCACCGACTCTCCGGGCGTGAGCGTCTTCTGGTCCACGACAATAACCGACTCGGAGGCTGAATTGTTGTCCTCGTCCCATTCCTCGAGTTCGTCGTCCGGATCCAGCATCAGATCGAGCGAGTGCCGCCCGGTCGTGAACGGACCAACCGTGAACTCCACGGTGGCGGTCGCATCGGGTTCCAGTTGGTCGACCTCGATTGTCTCCGTCATCTGCCCGTCGACGCTGAGTCCCAACTTGAAGGTGGCCGACGTCGCCCCATCTCCGAGGTTGACGATCTCGGTCATCACGTCGACGGTCTCCAGAACGGACGGATCGTCCCGTGAGAGTGTAACGGCTGCGAACTCGAGGTCCGGAATCGGCGTGGCGGACGTTGCCGTGGCCGAGAAACGGACCGAGGCGTCACCCGAAAACGCATCGACCGATTGCATGCGCACATCGCCCAGGGTCCACTCCGTCGACGCCATCCCGTCCGCGTCGGTCTCCACCATGGTCTCGCTGACCGACCCGCTCCCCTCGTCCGGGAGGAAGGTGACCGATATCCCCTCGGCGGCGGTCCCGCCCTGGTCCTCCACCCGAACGACCAGCGGTTCGGCCAATGCCGTACCCCTGACCGCTTCCTGCTCGTCCCCCGACACCATCTCCATCCGGGTAGCCCTCTGTGCAACCTCCACCGAAGCCGTCCCGCTCACCTGGCCGGAGGTGGCCGTCAGCGTTCCCGTACCGTTCCCGGCAGCCGTCACCGTCGCGATGGATCCGCTTCCGCTCACCGCGAAGACCGACGCGTCGGAGCTCGACCAGCTCACGGCCGCGTTGGGCATCGCCTTGCGGTTCTGATCGCGCACGACCGCGGTGAAACCCTGCGTCGCGTCGATGAACGTGAGCGTAGCCGACTCGGGCGTGATCTCCACCGTGGTGGGCACGGGCTCCTCGACCTTGGTCTCGCCGTCACCACCACAACCGGCGATTGCCACCCAAAACAGCGCGACCGCAACCAGTCCCGATCTCCGCGTGCCTGTCTTCGTCGTCTTCATCTTGCTCACCTCCTTTGAGGCATTGTTTGCCTGTGCTCAGAGCATATTGCCGGGCACAAAAGAACGCAATTCCAGCGCGATGGCACTCCACGAGGCCGTGTCACCAAGCCGGGCGTGCGCGGCTCACCTCCGCCCGGCATAGATCACCTTCACCACCCGCCCCGTCTTCGGGTCCAACCCCCTAATCGGTATCCGGGCGATATCGTTGCCCAGATAGATCACCGGTCCGCGGGGCAAGGCCATCCCCGCCACCCCCGCACGCGACAGACCGAACGACTCCGCCTCGTTGAGGTTCACTTCGTACCCGATCTCGTAGAGGGACTCGAGGGTGATGGCGCTCATCGGCTGGACGCTGCCCGTGAGGAACGGAGTCATTATCTCGTCCTCGAATACCGACTGGCGCCAGTGACCATCGGCTGACCCGTCAGTCCCCGAGTTTTCGACAGGCACCTTGCCGCGAGCGTACCCGGCGCCCCCGGCAACATCAAAGGCGGCTATCGTCAACGGACCCACGAAGTGCGTGTCCGCGTTCGGCTTGTCGGGAACCGAAGGGTTGCGGAGCCTGTCGTGAACGCCCCAGAGCGTCCCGAAACCGAGAACGTGCGCCAGTTCGTGCGTGACGACCGACAGCAGCACCCCCCGGCTCTCCATCCGCTCCACGTCAAATTCGTCGAGTTCGATGAAGCCCCGGACGACTTCGCGGTAGAGGGTATCCTGCCGCGTAGTTCCAGGAGCTTGGAAGACTGAAAGCCTCACGCTGCAAGGGCCCGCCCGCCCAAGAATGTTCCCCCCGCTCCCACCCCCACCGTCGATCGAATCGATGGTCACGTAGATGCGAATGTCATCGACCACGTCGCTGACCGAGGGTGATCCGGGCCCGCAGGCACCGGCAGGCACAGGATTCCCGGAATAGTCGATGTCGTCGGCCCCGTGACCGATCACCGCCTCCCACCGCTCTGCAGCCTGCCTCACGATGTTGTCCTGCGAGTTGGTTCCATTGTCCAGGAACACCAGATCAACGTCGAAGGGCTCAACATCCTTCCCACCGACGGTGACCTCCAGCGTCGAGGGACCGAAGGCCGTGTAGGCATGGACCGCGATGTGATAGGTCCCCACGCGGGACGGCACCAACTGGCAGAACTCGTCCGACGCGGCGTTGCCGCTGGCACAGCGGTACTTGTATTGGTGATCGGGCCGCTCTCCGTAGTGAACGAACAGGTCCGCGTCGCCCGACCCTCCCGAAAGCTCGATGTTCAGTGCCTCGTCGGACGGTTCCGTGATGTCGACACGGAACAGCAGCACCTCGTTCACCGTGCTCGACGAAACGGTCACCGGACTGCTCAGACTGAGCGCCTGTTGATTCAGGACCCGGATCGACTCGCTGGCCGAGTTGTTGTCCTCCTGCCACTCCTCGATCTCGCCATCCGGGTCGAGGGCCAGCTCGATGTCGTGCATCCCTGCCTCGAACGGGCCCGCCGTGATTTCCACGGTGGTGGACTCATCGGATTCGAGCTGAGCGACCTCGACCGTTTCCAGCGCCGCCCCGTCAAGGCTGAGTCGCACAGGGAAGGTCGCCGGCGTCGCGGCGTCGCCGGTGTTGACGATCTCGGCCACGATATCGATGGTCTCCAGGATGGTCGGCTCGTCCCGCGACAGCGTCATGCTCGTGAGCACAAGATCCGGCAACGGGTCCTCCGACACCGCCCGGGCCGTGAACTCGGCCGTGGCACCACCCGACACCACGGCTACGGTTTGGTTGCGCGCGATCCCCAGCGTCCACTCGGTCGACGCCATCCCGTCCGCGTCCGTGGTCACCGTGCTTTCGCTCACCGTGCCGCTTCCCGACGCCGGGGTAAAGGTGACCGCGATTCCCGCCGCCGCGGTACCGCCCTGGTCCTCCAGGCGCACCACCAGTGGCTCCGGCAACAACTGCTCGCTGAGCCCCTCCTGCCCGTCCCCCGACACGATCTCCATTCTTGTAGCCCTCTGCTCCACCTCGACCGCCGCCGTCCCGCTCGCCTGTCCGGAGGTGGCCGTCAACGTCCCCGTACCGTTCCCGGCGGCCATCACCGTCGCGGTGGACCCGCTCCCGCTCACCGAGAAGACCGAAGCGTCGGAGCTCGACCAGCTCACGGTCGCGTTGGGCATTGCCGTGCCGTTCTGATCGCGCACGACCGCGGTGAAGCCCTGCGTCGCGTCGATGAAGGTCAGCATCGCCGACTCGGGCGAGATCTCGACCGTGGTGGGTACGGGCTGCTCGACCTGAGTCTCGCCGTCACCTCCGCAACCGGCGATCGCCACCAGTAGCAGCGCGCTCCCGGCAAGTGCCGATCTCTGTCTGATCATCGTGACCTTCTTCATCTTCCGTTCTCCTCCAAGGATGTGGAGTATGTCGGACGGCAATTGCCTGAAGATCCCCTTGATCCAGGCATCCGGGCAAGTGCCGTGGCGGGTCATTTCAGTCGGCGGGGGTCCATCCTGAGCACCCTGATCGGGAACGGCGCGATGTCGTTGCCGAGATCGATCACCAAACCCCTCGGCAGCACCCTCGCCTCCACACCCGCGCCCGAAAGGCTGAACGCGTCCGCCGCGGCCAGGTTCACCTCGTAGCCAAGATCATACAGCGACTCGATCGTGATCAGGCTGAGGGGCTGGGCATCGCCCGTGAGCAGCGCGGACATGAGCTCGTCGCCGAAGACGCCTTCCCTCCAATGCGAGTCCGAGAAGCCTTCCCTCGCGCCGTTCTCGACGGGAACCTTCGCGTGCGCATACCCCGCCCCTCCGGCGGCGTCGAAGGCCGCAATCGCCATGGGACCGTCGAAGTGGGTATCGGCGCCGGGGCTGTCCGGCAGGGATGGGTTGCGCAGCCGCCCGTGCTGCTCCCAGACCGCTGGAACGAAGCCCAGGGCGTGCGCCATCTCGTGCGTGACGAACGACTCGAGCATCCCCTCGGCCTCCATGTGCGCGACATCGTCCTCGTCGAGGATGAGCGCGGCAAGGGTGGGTTGCAGCCAGATCCCCGCCGCCCCCTCGAGCGGATAGGGCCGCACCCAGCAGGGTCCCGATTGCGCGACGGTGTTCCCTATTCCGTCGATCGCATCGATGGTGACGAACACACGGATGTCGTCCACCTGGTCGGCTACCTCCGGCGACCCCGGTCCGCAGGTTCCCGCCGGAACCCGGTTGAAGGCACCGTGATCCCAATCAAAGACATCGCGCGCGATCACGGACTCCCACCGGTCCGCGGCCTGCCTGACCACACCCTCCTGTGCACTGGTTCCACCGTCCAGGAACACCAGTTCGATGTCGAACGGGTCCACGGGTTTTCCGCCGACGGTCACCGTCAGCGTCGACGGGCCGAAGGCCGTGAACGCGTGAACGGCAATGTGGTAGGTGCCCGCGCGGGCCGGCACCATCTGGCAGAGTTCGCTGGCTTCCGCTTCAACGCTGAAACACCGGTATCGGTACCGGTAGCCGGGACGGTCGCCGAAGTGGCCGAAAAGGTCGGCGTCGCCGGAGCCCCCCGAGAGCTCGATGTTCAACGCCTCCTCCGACGCCTCCGGGAGCTCGACGCGGAAGAGGAACACCTGGTTCACCGTTGACGACTCCAGCGTGACGGACTCCCCCGGCGCGATGGCCCGTTGTTGCACCACCCGCAGGGTCCCGCTGGCCGAATTGTTCTCCTCCTCCCACTCCACGATCCCGTCCCCCGGATCGATCTCCAGGCCGACCTGCCGCCTGCCCACCTCCAAAGGACCCACCGTGAAGGTCACGGCCGTGGTGGCACCCGGCGCGACCTGGTCGACGTTCAGGGTGCGAAGCGGCTCCTCGTCGAGGGTGAGCCGCACCGGGAATCTCCCGGGACCGGCCCCGTCGCCGAGGTTGGTGATGGCGACGCTGAATTCGATGGTGTCGGTGTCGAGCGGATCCCGCCGAGTGAAGATCAGACCACCGGGCAAGGCGTAGTCGGGCATGGGAGGGTCGGAGAAGGCCGACGCCGAGAATCTCTGGCGCGCGTTGCCGGACGAAGCGGTCACCGACTGCAAGCGACTGGCACCCAACGTCCACTCGGTCGACGCCAGGCCGTCCGCGTCGGTCTCCACCACGCTGTCGCTTACCGAGCCGCTCCCCTCCCGCGGAGTGAAGGCAACCTGAACTCCGGCCGCGATCGTGCCGCCAAGGTCCACGGCGCGTACCACCAGCGGCTCGGACAGCAGCCCGCCTCGCAGCTCCTCCTGATCGTTCCCGGACAGGATCTCCAAACCGCCCGCAACCTGCTGAACCGTCACGGTCACCGTGTCGCTCGCCGACCCGGCGGTAGCCAGCAGCGTCGCGGAACCGTTCGCTACCGCGGTCACCGTCGCCCTGGCGGAGTCACCGGCCGCGGTGATCACCGAAGTGTCGGAGACGGACCAGGATACGGGCCTATCAATCTCGGACCCGTTCTGGTCATACACGGCCGCGTCGAATCCCTTCTTCTCATTGATGTAGGTCAGCGTGGCCGAACCGGGCGAAATGGCGATCGTCGTGGGTACCGCGCTCACGGGCCCGGTACCGTCGTCGTTCGTGCAACCGGCGATCACCGCGACGAGCAGCAGCGCCGCAGCCGCTCCTGACCTCCACATCGTTGCCTCCATTAGTCAACCTTACCTTACATTATGTCAACTCTACTTGACAATCAAGTCCCACGTAAGACCGTTCGTGCAGCCGTGTTCGTGCCACCGGGCCACTTCCGCTCCAGATGCACCGGCAAGTATAGCACCGCAAAGAAGACCAGCGCCAACACTTCCAACCACCCCACGTACCACGGCTGCCATCACGTTCATCGCCACGAACGCCCGGATCAGCGACTTGAAGGTGGGCCGCATCCCCAGCCCCCACGTCGCGAAGAGCGCGGCCGCCACGATCCCGGCGTGCGAGATGAAGTACTGGAAGAAGACCAGCAGCACGGCCGCGAATACCACGCACACGACCCGGGTGGCGCGCTCCGAGTCCAGGCGCCGAACGGCCGCCGAGAGCACGATGGTCACGGCCAGCATGGCCATCATGGCCACGATGTGCGGTGTGCCGAAGAGCTGGAAGGGGGGCGGGGGCATGGGGGGTGGTGTCCTCTGGCAGGCTAACAGCTTACCATAACGGTTGCCCGTCACGCATCACCCCCTCTGGAGAACCAGCCATGAAGTCACGATTCCCGGGGTACGAACCCGGCACGGCAAGGGGCCCACGCGCCCCCGCCCGCCTGGCCGCCATCGTCCCCCTCCTCACCACCCTCCTCGCGGCGGCCCCCCTGGCGCTGGATGCCCAGCCGCGCCCCACCCGGCCCGACGGCGTGCGCCTCTTCGCCATCGAGAACGCACGCGTCGTCACGGTCTCGGGCGCCACCCTGGAAGGCGCCACCGTGGTCGTCGACAACGGCATCATCACCGCGGTCGGCCGCAACGTCGATCCGCCCGCCGGCGCATGGGTCATCGACGGCACCGGCAAGACCGTCTACCCCGGCCTCTTCGACGCGCTCACCACCCTCGGGCACGGCTCCGAGGCGGCGGGCGGCTTCGGGGGTTTCGGCGGCCCGGGCGGCGGCGAGCAGGGCGAGGCGCCCCCCCACTCGTGGGGTCCCGAAGACCGTCCCGGCACCTCGACCTGGCTCACCGCGGCCGACGACATCGACGGCGGCGACGACCGCTTCGCCGAGTGGCGCGACGCCGGTTTCACGACCGTGGTCAGCACGCTGCACGCCGGGCTGGTCCCGGGCCAGGCCGTGATCCTCAACCTGCGCTCCTTCGACCGCCCGCGTGAGATGGTGGTCGCGACGCCGGTGGCCATGCGCGTCAACCTGCGCGACCGCGCCCGAACCTTTTCCGGTTACCCGGGCAGTCCAATGGGCGTTTTCGCCTACCTCAAGCAGCTCTACTACGACGCCATGCACTACCAGGCGGCGTGGGCGGCGTACGAGACCGACCCCCGCGGCAAGCGGCGCCCCGAGTGGGACCTGGCGCTCGAGCCGATCCGCATGCAGTTCGCCGAGGGCTGGCCCGCGCTCTTCCCCGCCGACAGCCGCTCCGACATCGGCCGCGCGCTCGCCACGACCGGCGAAATGGGCGTGCGACCGATCGTCTACGGCGCGCAGGGCGCCTACGAGGCCGCCGACGTGCTGGCCGAAAACGGCGTCCCCGCCCTCGTGAACCTCGACTGGCCCGAGGCCGCCCGCGGCGGCGATCCCGAGGCCGTCCCGAACCTGTCGCAGCTGCGCCTCTACGACCGCGCACCCACCACGCCCGCCGCCCTGGCCGGCGCCGGCGTCCAGTTCGCCTTCTACTCGGGCGGCCTGGACGGCCCCGGCGAGGTGCTGCCGGCGGTGCGCCGCGCCGTCGCGCAGGGGCTGGCCGAGGACGCGGCCGTGCGCGCGCTGACCCTCGCGCCGGCCGAGATCTTCGGCGTCGCCGACCGGCTCGGTTCGGTCGACGAGGGCAAGATCGCCAACCTGATCGTCACCGACGGCGGCCTCTTCGACGAGGAGACGCGCGTCGAGGTGGTCTTCGTGGACGGCGAGATGTTCGAAATGGCCGAGGCTGAGGAGGAAGAGGAGGATGGCGAAGGCGGCGACGAGGCCGAAGCGGAAGGCGAGGAGGAGGGCGAGGAGGCCGAAGCCGGTCCCCGCGGACGCGGCGGGCGTGGCGGACCTCCGGGCCGAGGTGGCCGGGGAAGCGACTTCGACGAGTCCGCGCCGCCGGTCCCCATGAGCGAGAACACCGGACCCTACCGCGACGATCCCGTCACGCTGATCCGGGGCGCGACGGTGCTCACCGCCTCGCACGGCACGCTCGAGAACACCGACATCCTGGTCCGCGACGGCAAGATCGCCGAGATCGGCACCGGGCTGAGCGCGCCCCGAGGCGCCACCGTGGTTGACGCGACCGGCAAGTACGTCACCCCCGGAATCATGGACGCGCACTCGCACATGGCCGCGCTCAGCATCAACGAGGGGTCGGTGAACGTCTCCGCGATGGTCACGATCGAGGATGTGCTCGAACCCGAGGACATCGGCATGTACCGCGCGCTCGCGGGCGGCGTCACCACGATCAACATCCTGCACGGCTCGGCCAACCCGATCGGGGGCGGCAACTCGGTCATCAAGCTGCGCTGGGGCGCTGACGCCGACGAGCTGCGCGTCGGGGCGCACAAGGGCATCAAGTTCGCCCTGGGCGAGAACACCAAGCGCGACCGCAACCCGGACCGCTACCCCGCCACCCGCATGGGGGTGCAGGACGTGATCCGGCAGGCCTTCCTCGACGCGCGCGAGTACATGGAGGAATGGGACGCGTACGAGGCCGGAGGACGGCAGGGGGTGGCGCCCCGCCGCGACCTCAAGCTGGAAGCCCTCATGGAGATCCTGAAGGGCGAGCGCTGGGTGCACTCGCACTCCTACCGCGCCGACGAGATCCTGCAGCTGCTGCGCCTGGCCGAGGAGTTCGGCTTCACGATCCGCACCTTCCAGCACGTGCTGGAGGGCTACAAGGTCGCCGACGAGATCGCGGCCCACGGCGCCGGCGCCTCCACCTTCTCGGACTGGTGGGCGTACAAGGTCGAGGCCTACGACGCGATCCCGCACAACGCGGCGCTCATGACCGAGCGCGGCGTGCTGGTCTCGATCAACTCCGACTCCGGCGAGGAGATCCGCCACCTCAACCAGGAGGCCGCCAAGGCCATGAAGTGGGGCGGCCTCGACGAGGAGCAGGCCCTGCGCCTGGTCACCCTCAACCCCGCGATCCAGTTCGGCATCGACGACCGCACGGGCTCGATCGATGTGGGCAAGGACGCCGACCTGGCCATCTGGGAAGGCCATCCGCTCAGCATGTTCGGCAAGGCCGTCCAGACGTACGTGGACGGCAAACTCTATTTCGACATCGACATGGACCGCGAGCGCCAGGCCGCCATCGAGGCCGAGAAGGAAGCGCTCATGGAGAAGCACGGGGGAGCAAACCGATGAAACGCATACTTGACGGCGCACTTCGCGCCATGACCCTGACCCTCGCCCTCACGGCCGCCTTCGCGGTGTCCGTGGTCGCCCAGACCTACGCCATCGTGGGCGGCACCGTCCACACCCTGGCCGGCGAGACCTACGTGGGCACGGTGGTGATCGAGGGCGGCCGCATCGTCGCGACCGGCCCGGAGGTGCAGACGCCCCAGGGTGCCGAGGTGGTCGACGCCACCGGCAAGCACGTCTACCCGGGCATGTTCGACGCGGTCTCCGGGCTGGGCCTCACCGAGATCGGCGCCGTGGACGTGACCAACGACGCGCGCGAGCAGGGCAACTTCAATCCGCACCTGCAGGCCGCGACCGCCATCCACCCCGCCACCGAGCACATCCCGGTGGCGCGGGCCAACGGCATCACGCTCACGATGGCCGCGCCGCAGGGCGGGACCGTGGCCGGGCAGGCTTCACTGGTCGGGCTCGACGGCTGGACGGTCGAGGAGATGTGGGTCGATCCCGGAGCCGCCATGGTGATCAACTATCCGAGCCTGGGCGGTGGCGGCGGTGGGCGTTTCGGCGGCGGGCGCGGCGGCGGTGGCGGTGGGGGCGGCGGCTGGTCGGCCGCGCAGGAACGCTACCGCGAGGCGGTCGCCCAACTCGACGAATGGCTCGACGCGGCCCGGCGCTACGACCAGGCCGTGAAGGCCGGCGTCGATCTGCCGCGCGACCTGAAGAACGAGGCGATGGCGAAGGTGGTGAACCGCGAGATGCCGGTGCTGCTTTCCGCCAACGGCGAGCGCAACATCCGCAACGCCGCGGAGTGGGCACAGGGCCAGAACCTGCGCTTCGTCATCACCGGGGGGCGGGAGGCCTGGAAGATCGCCGACTGGCTGGCCGAGAACGACGTCGACCTGATCCTGTCGGGGACGCAGGCGATGCCCGCCGGGCAGGACGCCTCCTACGACGAGGCGTACGCCAATCCCGGCAAGCTGCACGCGGCCGGGGTCAGAATCGCGTTTGCGACCTTCAATTCATCCTCGTCGCGCACACTCCCCTACGAGGCGGCGCAGGCCGTGCCCTACGGCCTCCCCCACGAGGCCGCGCTCGAGGCGGTGACCCGCAACGCGGCCGACATGCTCGGCTTCGGCGACCGCATCGGCACGATCGAAGAGGGCAAGCTCGCCAACATCATGATCACCGACGGCGACCCGCTCGAGATCCAGACGCAGGTCACCGACCTGTTCATCCTGGGACGCGGCGTGAGCCTCGACAACAAGCACAAGGCGCTGTACGAGAAATACCGGGCGCGGCCCGGCAAGCGGGTGATCAGCTAACCCGCCTCGCGGCCACCGGTGGGGTCCCGGCCAGGGGCCCCACCCAGGTGCCCGTGCCCCCCAGCGCGGTCACGCGGAAGCCGAGCTGGTGGCCCCGAGCGAACTCGACCGCCTTCTCCTGCACCACGTCGCCGCCGATGCGGTTCACCCCCTCCCAGCTCAGGTAGCGGAAGGGGGCGACGTCGGGTACCAGGCGCGGGTTCTGCGGGTAGATCCCGTCGAAGTCCTTCACCAGGCGGACCTCGGCTCCGAGGACGTGTCCCAGGAAGAGCGCGGTCAGGTCGGAACCGCCGCGCCCCAGGAGCGACGGCACGCCGGTCAGGTCCATCCCCACAAACCCCGCGACAATGACGGCGTCCGACGCTTCCAGCGCCGACATGATCCTGGCCCTGTCGACCTTTACCGGTTCTGCGTCCTCCAGCAGGCCCCGGGTGTAGACCGGCAGCTCGGCCGCCGTGAAGTCGGTGGCCCGCACGCCCTTCGCCGCCAGCGCCATCGAGAGCAGCGCCACCGACGCCTCCTCTCCCGTCGCAAGGAGCGAAACCAGGAGCGAATGGGGCGGCGCCTGGGTCACGACCCTGACCGCCGCGAGCAGCTCATCGGTCGTCCGGCCCATGGCCGACACCACCGCGACGACCTTGCGCCCCTTTTCGATCTCGGCGCTGACTTCCGCCGCCACGAGCCGGTAGTCCTCGGGCCGCTCGAGCACCGACGACCCGAACTTGAGCACGTGAATCACACGGGTTGACATACCGCCGCCTCCACTCTGCATAGCGCATTTTCCAGGTCGGCCACGAGGTCCGCGGCCGTTTCGATTCCCACCGAGAGGCGAAGCAACCCCTGCCCGATCCCCGCCGCTGCCTGCGCCTGCTCGTCCATTGAAGCATGGGTCATTGTGGCCGGATGGGCAACGAGGCTCTCCACGCCTCCGAGCGACTCGGCCAGCGCGAAGTACGCGAGCCCGTCGACGAAGGCGTCCACCGCCTCGCGGCCGCCCCGCAGCTCGAACGAGATCAGGCTGCCCCATCCGCTCTGTTGCCGGGCGGCGGTCTCGTGGCCCGGATGCCCGGGCAGGCTCGGGTGATATACGCGGGCGACGGCCTCGTGCCGCGACAGCCCGGCCACGACCTGAAGCGCGTTCTCCTCGTGAATGCGGCTGCGCGCGTGCAGGGTGCGCGTGCCGCGCAGCGTCAGGTAGGCGTCGAAGGGAGAGCCCGCCACCCCTGCCGCGTTCGTCCACCAGGCCACCTCCTCCAGCAGATCCGGATCGGCGGCCACCACCGCCCCCCCGACGACATCGCTGTGACCGTTGAGAAACTTGGTCGTGGAGTGGACGACCAGATCGGCCCCATGGTCCAGGGGACGCTGGTTGACGGGCGACAGGAAGGTGTTGTCGACCACGCAGATCGCGCCGATCTCCCGGGATAGCCGCGCCCACGCCGCGATGTCGGTGATTCGCAGCAGCGGATTGCTGGGCGTCTCGAGCCAGACCACTCGGGGACGGAGCGCCCGCGCCTCGATGAGGGCCGCCGGGTCGGTCGGATCGATGAACCGCACCCGGTAGGATCCGCGCCTGGCCTCGGCCGTGAAGAGGCGGTGGCTGCCCCCGTAGCAGTCGAGCGGCGCCAGCAGCAGATCGCCCGCCGAGAGCAGCCGCGTGACGACCGAAACCGCCGACATGCCGGACGAGGTCACCACCGCGCCGCAGCCGCCCTCCAGATCCGCGATGGCGTTCGCGACCAGGTCGCGCGTCGGGTTGCCCGAGCGGGTGTAGTCGTACTTGCCGTACACACCCGGCGAGTCGAAGAGGAAGTTGGAGGACAGATGGATGGGCGGGATGACGGCGCGGTGCCCGGCCTCGGCGCCGAGGCCCGAACGGACCGAGCGCGTGACGATGGAGGGTGATGCACTCGGGTGGGGCCAGTTCATCGGGCGACCTCCTGTTCGTGAAGTCGGGTTCGCAAAAGTGTCGGCACCGTTTCGATTTCCTCTACGTCCAGCTCCGTCCGCAGCTGTACCGACACCGCCGCGGTCTCCTTGAGGAAGGCGTCGTGGCCGTAGAGGGACGGGATCGTGACGTGTCGCGCGGGAGATCGGGCGGGGTCCGTTTCGGATCGCCGCGCCGCCAACTCGTCCATGAGCCACGGCGGTACCAGGATGTCGGTGTCGAAGGAGACCAGCAGGGCGTGTCCCGGCAGCGAGCCGGGACGGGTGCTGTGCAGGTCGATCGATTCGGAGAGCGCGAGATATCGTTCGGTGTCGAAGCGGCGGACGAAGTCGGCACCCCGGGCCTCGAGATAGTCCTCGACGGGAAAGCGGGCCGGGGGGCCGCCGGGTGAGCCCGCCGAGAGCGCGAAGGGCGAGAATCGCTCCTCGAACTCGCGCGTGCTCCGGTAGGTGGTCATGGCGAGGGCGCGGGCCAGGGACAGCCCCCGCGCGGTATCGCCGGAGTCGGCCCCGAGGGCGACCGCCGCCCGCTGCACCGAACGCACCGCGGTCGCCATGGGATGAGTGCGATGCGCCGCGCAGACGATGGCGAGCCGGCCAACCCGCTCCGGGAAGAGTTCCGCGAAGGCCAGCGCCACCATCCCGCCGTACGAGGCGCCCACGAACGAGGCCGTCGCGAGGCCCAGGTGGTCGAGCACCACCGCGATGGCGCGGGCCTGGTCGTGGGTGGTGACGGGACGAAGAAGCTGGCTCGTGCCACCGTGGCGGTCGGTCCCGCCGAGGTAGTCGACGCCGATGAGTGGCCGGCGTGCCGGGTCGAGCGCCAGGCCGCGCCCCACCAGCCCCGGCCACCACCCCGGTGTCGCGTCGAAGGACGTGGCGGCCAGGTGACGGCCGACGGAGATCCCCCCGAGCACGAGCGTGGGGTGAGCGGTGGCGAGGTGTCTTCCTCGGGGCGCATATACTTCGTATGCGACCGTCGCCTCGCGCTCGCCGAGGTGATCGAAGGCGAGGCGGGGGCGGATGCGGCCGGACCTCCGCGCAGACACGGGCGCCCGGGACGCAGACGCGCGTGCCGCGGGGCGGGACTTGCCGGGAAGAGCCAGGGTGGGCGGTGTCATTTCGATCTCTCCGGATCTCGATGTTGCCTCATCGGACTCCGGAGATCTTGACACCCTGTTGAATCTGGCTGTCGCCCTGGTGGGCGACGGGCGTCTCATCTTTACGGTGGAATCATCCACCGCAGGAGTTGGCACCTTTGCGGGAATGCCATTCCCGCAGGTTGCCCCGGCTTCTCAGGGCCTTTCCCTCAGCCGGTCTCGATAAGTTGTCTGTCGCCCTAATGGATATGCGGCAAGGGGGCGGGTGTCAAGGAGATTGGTGGCCTGGAGGCTGGCATGAAGTCCATACCCGGGCCTCGGAGCGTGGCCGGATCCAAGGGCGGGTGTCCCATCCGAGCATGGTGGTGTCCCTTGATTTGCCGCGGCGGCGGGCGGGCGGTGGGACGACTTCCTGACCCTCGCGGGCCGGGCGGACTGCCGCCGGGCATCTGACTCCACAGACGGATCTGACCCTCACCGGCCGAGCGGACCCCCACCGGCCATCCGACTCCCACCGGCCCAAATCCCCCGCTCACCGGCCGATCCGGACATCACCGTCCCAAATCGCCGGTTCACAGGCCGATTCCTCTATGTCCGGTTTTGATTCGCCGCTTTCACATGGTCCGGGATCGCTTCCGGGATGCCCCCCAAGGCCCCGCGCAGGCCCCAGGATCGATTCAGGCGACCTCGTGACCCATTCGTGTTCGTGTCGTCCCCACCCCCCGTTTGCCCCTCCTGGGCCATCCTGAACCTTTGCCCCACTTGCATTTCAGGAGAATACAGCCATGTCCGACGACCTCTTCGAACTCGGCGAACGCATCGCCGAACTCGCCGCCCGCATCAACATGGCCACCTGTGAAATGCTCACCCTCGTCGCCGACTTCGACCGGCGCGAAGGCTGGGCCGACAACTTCCCCTCCTGCGCCGAGTGGCTCGCGTGGCGCACGGGCCGCACGCTCGCCGCCGCCCGGGAGAACGTGCGGGTCGCCCACGCGCTCGGGGAGCTTCCCCTCACCGCCGAGGCCATGGCGACCGGGCAGCTCTCCTACACCAAGGCGCGCACCATGACGCGGGTGGCCACCCCCGAGACCGAGGCCACGCTGCTCGAATTCGCGCAGTCCACCTCCGCCACGCGGCTGGAGCAGCTGGCGCGGCGCTGGAAGACGCTGTCCCGGGACGGCGAACTCTCCGTCGAGGAGGCGCGCAACCGCAGCCGCACCTTCTCGGTCACGATCGACGCCGACGGGATGTACGTGCTCCGGGGCCGGCTCGAACCCGAGGTGGGCGCCGTGCTGATGCGCGCGATCGAGGCAGCCAGCGACGCGCTGTATCGGGGCGAGGACGCGGAGGCCCGGCCGCGGGGCCGACAGCGCCGCGCCGATGCGGCGGGACTGGTGGCCGAGCGGGCGCTGGCGGCGGGGTTCGGGGGTGGGCGTGGTGGGGCCGGCGGGGGTGGGGACGGGCTGGCGACGGGGAGGGCGGCGAAGTGCGCGGGCCTGGCCGGGCCGAGGCGCTGAGCGGCACCCGGGCCGAGCGCTATCAGGTGGTGGTCCGCACGGAGGCCGCGACGCTGTGCGAGCGCGGCGAGACGGGACGCTCCGAACTCGACGGGGTGCGCGTCTGCGCGGAGACATCACGGCGCATGGCGTGCGACGCCGCGCGGGTCGCGATGTGTCACCGTGACGGCGAGGTGGTGAGCGTGGGGCGGCGGCAGCGGACCATCCCCCCGCACATCCGCCGCGCACTCGAGGAACGTGACCGTGGCTGTCGCTATCCCGGATGCGCGAGCCGCTTTACCGAAGCTCACCATGTCAAGCACTGGGCCGATGGCGGCGAGACCAGCCTGGCCAACACGGTACTGCTCTGCCGCCGCCACCACCGCCTGGTCCACGAAGGCAAGACGCGCATGGCGCTGGACCGGGACGGCAAGGCGGCTTTCTTCACGCGGGCGGGTCAGGTGATCGGGAGCGCGCCGCCTTTGCAGGCGGAGGTCCGACAGCTGCCAACGCCTCCGCCCCCGCCCCCCGACCGCCTGTCCAACGGCGCCCCCCGGTTCGTCGACTCCGCGGTGCCCCTCTCACTGGAGCTCGCGGCGCTGGAGGCGGTGGCGTGAATGGCGGGTCGGGCTGGCCGACGGCTCGGGTTCGCCGTGGCGTCTGGCAACCTCGCCCCGCCACCCCCGGCGCCCACACGCCGCCGCGGCAAAACACGGGATGCCAGCATGTCGGAATGGGACAGGCGACCACTGGCACGCCCCCCCCACCCCACCGCCGCGGCAAAACCCGGGACGCCAGCATGTGAAAACGGGACAGGAACTGGCGTACGGGGCGAATCAGCCCCTCACCGCACCTCCCCCACCCCCACCCAGTACCCCTCACCCCCCGCCCGCCCCTCCACCACCACCCCCGGATACGGCTCCCGTCCCTGCGCGTGGGCCGCCATCGCCGCCCAGCCATGAGCCGTCGTCGTCCAGCGTGCGCCCGATGCGCGTTCCTGGGGCATGTCGATCACGGCCACCGTCCCGTACGCCGCTTTGAACACGACATCGAGATAGCTGTACGTCGAGGTCGACCGGAGCCGCGCCACCCATCGCCCCCAGATCCACCGCCCCCACCCTGCAGCCCCCCCTGATCGTTTCCGGACAGGATTTCCAACCCGCCCGTGACCTGCTGAACCGTCACGGTCACGGTGTCCATGGCCTCCTCGGCGGTGGCCAGCAGCATCGCGGAACCGTTCGCAACCGCGCTCACCGTCGCACTGACGGAGTCAAAGGCCACCGTCATGACCGAAGTGTCGGAGACGGACCAGGATACGGCGCCTCCCCAAAGCTGCCGTTCTGGTCATACACGCCGTTCTGGTCATACACGGTTGCGCCAAATCCCTGCCCCTAATGCCCCTAATTGATGTAGGTCAGCGTCGCCGAACCGGGGGCGGAAGAGAATAATTCCACCCCCGCGGCAGGTGCGGGAAGGGCAACGCGGTTGTCCGGCACCCGGAACTATTTCTTCTTCACCACGCCCTCCACCCGTATCGTCGCAATGGGGCCGCGGTACGCGGCGATGTCCTTACCGAGGTACATCTTCGGACCGCGCAGTCGCGCCGACCTCGCGCCGGTCAGCGTGAACGGATCGGCCATCATCACGTCGAGCTCGTAGCCGACTTCGTAGAGGGCTTCGAGGGTGATCCGGCTTAGCGGCTGGGAATCACCGGTCACGTAGGGCGTCATGACTTCGTCCCCGAAGACGCTCTGTCTCCAGTGCGTGTCGGAAATGCCCGGCATGGCTCCGTTCTCGAGCGGTGCCCTGGCTCCCGCGTAACCCTCACCCCCCGCGGCGTTGAAGGCGGCCACCACCAGGGCGGCGTTCAAGTGGGTGTCGGCATCGGGCTCTTCGGGGAGCGACGGGTTCTGGAGGAAACCGTGACCACTCCACGCGACAGGACTGAACCCGAGGGCACGTGCCATCTCGCGCGTGACCACCGCCTCGAGTACCCCGTCCGACTCCAGTTGCGCGATATCGGCCTCGTCCAGGACCACGGCGCCAAGCCCCGGCATCCCGGCCCAACCGCCGAAGCCTGTCCGAATGACACAGGACCCCGACATTCCAACCACGTTGCCAGCACCGTCGAGCGGGCCGACCATGACGTAGATGCTGATGTCATCCAGGGCTTGGCTAACCAGTTCGGGCATACCGGGTGCGCAATCGTCTGCTGGCGAACTCCACGTCGCATCGAAGTCGCCCAAGCCAACCATGGACTCGTAGCGCTCCGCAACCTGCGTGATGATGCCATTCTGCGAGGTGGTCACCGCGTCCACAATGACCAGTTCGAGGTCGAAGGGCTCTTCCGGTTCTTCGCCGGCCGTGACTTTCAGCGTAGCGTCGCCGAATGCGGAATATGCGTGCACCAGGATGTAGTAGGTGCCCTCTCGTACCGGATAGAACTGGCAGACTTCACCGGTGCCGAATTCCCAGCTGTAGCACCGGCGCTGGAAGCGGTCGTCCAAGGTGGACACGGGACGATCAATGTTGAAATCGACGAAAAGGTCGCCGTCGCCGTCAGGCCCGTTGAGCTGCACGGTGAGCGTCTGGTTCACCTGTTCCTCGACTTCGACCCGGAACAGCTGTATCGAGCCTGCTGCCCCATCGAAGACCACGGAATCGCCGAGCGCGATGTCCTGCTGCTGCAAGACGGTCACAGAGACCTCGGCATCGTTGTTCGCATCATTCCACTCCTCCAGCTCCGCATCCGGATCGATCACGACCCCGATGCGGCGCTCCCCAGCCTCGAAGGGACCGGCCGTGATGGTCGCGGTCCCCATCCCATCCGGCTCGATCGGGTCGACCTGGACGGCTCCCAGCTCCATCCCGTCGACGGTGAACCGGACCGTGAACGGTCCCGAACTCGCGCCGTCGCCCAGATTGGTCATATGGACCCTGACCTCGATGGTCTCCGTGTCGAGCGGGTCGAACCGGCTGGGCTCGAGTTCGCCCACGATCGTGTAATCAGGAATGGGGGGGTCCGCCGTAGCGACGGCCCGGAATGTTCCCGTCAATTCACCAGCCGTGGCGACCACCATCTGGCGGCGTGCGTCGCCCAGTGTCCACATCGTTGACGCCGTCCCGTCCTCACCCGTGGTCACCTGGCTCTCGCTTACCGACCCGCTGCGATCATCAGCCGGCGCAAAGGTGACCACCACGCCCGGGATGACACCGCCCGTCTGCTCCGCCACACTTACGACCAGCAGCTCCGCCAGCGCCGTCCCCCGGAGCGCCTCCTGGTCGTTCCCCGACACGATGTCCAGTCCCGCCGGCGTTTGAACGACCGACACGGACGCCGTGCCGCTCGCCTGTCCGGCCGTCGCGGTCAGCGTGCCCAAGCCGTTCGCGACCGCCGTCACCGTCGCGACAGGACCGCTTCCTTCCACGGTAAACACGGCCGGATCCGAGCTAGTCCAGGTCACGGACGCGTTGGGCATTGCCTTGCCGTTCTGGTCGCGCACCACCGCGTTGAAACCCGTCGTCGCGCCGGAGGACAGCAGCTCCACCGCATCCGGCGTGATTTCCACCGTCGTCGGAACGGGTGCAGGTTCGGGTTCGACTTCGTCACCGCAACCGACGATCGGCAAAAGAAGCAACAGCGCCGCCACCACCCCAATCCGTGGTTCCTTCAAGAACGTCGTCTTCATGATCAGGCCTCTCCACACCTTTAGAACGAAAGAACATCGCCACCAGAACCCTTTATCAATAGCGCACTTCCCTGGTCATGGCAAGTCAGCCTGCAACGAGTTGCGAGGGCAGGACGGGCCGGACCGACGGCTGCACGTCAAACGTGTCAACTCTGCATAACAATATGATGCGGATCTTACATCATCGGCGAACGCATCGCCGAACCGCGCCCGAAACCGAGGCCGCGCACCCTCGACTACGCGCAGGCCACCGATCAACCGCCCACGCGCCGCCGCGGCAAGGAACCTGTGGCCCGTGGACACCGGCGGGCAGGCCGAGCGGCTGGCCACCCTCGTCAGGCTGAACACGGAAGTCCACCGGGCCTACCTGCTGAAGGAGATGTTCCGCCGGTTCTGGGAGTACAAGCGTCCTGGCTGGGCCAAGCGCTTCCTCAAGCTCTGGTGCGCCTGGGCCGTGGGACTCCCGGCCCAGCAGCCGTCGCAGCCGTTCGTGACTCCGGCGCGGGCCTGGGCGACGAACTCTCGCAGATTCGCTGCCTAAGAATCTTACACATCGGCGACGCATGCCAGCGAGGCCGGCACCCTCGCTCGGATCAACCGCCCACCGACCCGGGCGCATGCGTCGGCCGATCAGCCCCTCACCGCACCTCCCCCACCCGCGCGCCCCCACCCAGTACCCCCCGCCCCCCGCCCGCCCCTCCACCACCACCCCCAGATACGGCTCCCGCCCCCGCGCATGGGCCGCCATCGCCGCCCAGCCGTGAGCCGTCGTCGTCCAGCGTGCGCCCGACGCGCGTTCCTGGGGCATGTCGATCACGGCCACCGTCCCGTACGCCGCATTGAACACAACGTCGAGATAGCTGTACGTCGCCCCTTCGCCCGGCACGCTGGCCGCGTCAACCACCACCTTCCACATCCCGGGGGCCGGATCGTGCACGATCACGACTTCGTCCCCCTCCGGGTCGCCGTCCACGCGGGCCGCCCGGCACTCGTCCCCCGTGCAGTCGAAGACGTAGACGTCCAGGTCGCCCGGAACCGCGCCGCCCCCCCGCCCCTCCACGTCCACAGCCCCCACCCGCACCATCAGCGCCGTCGACCCGGGCAGCACCTCCACCTCGTACACATCCTGATCCCGCGCCCCGATCCGATGATACCCGCGCCGCGCACTCCCCGCCGCGGTCGTCACCGCGCCCCCCTCGAAGGCCGCCATTCGGTTCGCGATCCACACCTGATGCTCCCCCGCTCCATTGTCCACCACCGTCTCATCCGTCACCACCTCCACATCCGCCGCCAGCGCCGACACCGTGAGCGTCGCCTTGGTGGGCGGCACCGGCTCCGCCTTCTTCGCCTGCTCCCAGTCGAAGGTGCGGGTGTCGGCGATGTCGCCCAGACGCACCTCCCACGTCCCCGCGACCGGACTGTGGACCACCTGCGTGATCCCCGACCCGCCGCTCTGGACCATCTCACCGCGCTGGCCGCGTGTGTCGGGGCGGAAGACGCCCAGCGTGACCGGCCGGTCCTCCCACGAAACATCGATCTTCAGCGCCGTCACCCCCTCGGGCACGTCGAAGAACAGGCTCTTCATCCCCGGGCGCGGCACTTCGACCTCGTTCTTGGCCGTGAATTCGTTCGCGGCATTCAAGGGTTCGGGCGCCACAATGGCCGCATGCATCCGGTGCGCGTACCCGGCCACGTCGTCGTGGTGCAGCGTCAGGTGAGCCGTGTGCACGCCGTGACCCGCGGGCGTCACCGTGACCGGGAACTCGACCGCTTCGCGCAGCGGCAACGTCACCGTCAGGGGCGACGAATACGTCCCGTGATCGTTGCCCCGCCAGGTGACGTCGAAGGTCATGTCGCCGGAGGGCCCGGACGTGCGGGTGAATGCTGACCGTCCGCTCCCCGCGCTCGCCCGCCTTCCAGCCGCTCCGCTCGTAGAGGCCGAAGCCGGTGTGGGGCGTCGGCAGCATGTGACTGTATGGGGTCGCGACCGGCGCGCGCGTCTCGATCTCCAGCGCGAGGGCGCCCGCTTCGAGCTGCTCGAGGATCTCCCAGGCCCCGGCGACGTTCACCACGCCGTTGCCCTGCTTGTAGGCCGCGATGTGCGGCACCCAGCGCGCCCCCCGGGTGATGGCGTACTTGAGCCGGTAGGGGTCGATCGGGATGCCGGCCTGCCGCGCGGCGCTGATCAGGAGCGCGCCCGCCCCGGCGGCCGTGGGGGTGGCCGTCGAGGTGCCGCCGGCGATCGTGTAGCCGGGCGGCAGCTGGAAGAGCCCCGCGATCGCGCGCCCCTCGACGAACCCCAGCCAGGTGCTCACGTAGTTCGACGGCGAGATCACGTCGGGCTTCAGCGTGCCGTCGCCCATCGGGCCGTAGCCGCCGGTGATGAGCAGGTTGTCGTCGTGCTCCACTCGCACGCCATGGTTCAGAAAGAAGTTGTCCCTGCTCTCGTGGCCGCCGATTCCGATCACGCCCCGCCCCATCACGATGTCGTCGATGGCGCCGAGGATGGGGAAGTTGTGGGTGGGGGAGAAGATCGACGCGCCGTAGCGCTCGACCAGCCGGTCCGCGATCACCGACGGGACCAGGCGGCCGTCGCGGAGCAGGTAGTTGCGCGTGATGTTCGAACTCTGCTCGAAGTAGACGACATCGACATCCGGGTGACTCGCGGCGGTGATCGTGGCCTCGGTCTGGCCGTACGCCGATCCCCCCTCGCCCACGCTCGCCAGCCGCGCCCCCGGCGCGACCCCCTCGAAGCGCCCCTCTTCGCCCCGGCTCGCCAGCACCGCCCCCACCACCAGCGTCCCGTGCGACGCAATCCCCAGGTTCAGCGCCACGCGGCCCCGCGCCGGGTCGATCTGCACCCCGAACCCCACCGATTCACGCACCGCCGTATGCGGGTCGTCCGTCCCGAAGACCCCGAAGCCCGGACGCTCGGCGTAGTCGCCCAGCAGGGTCTCGTCGGTGAAGTCGAGGTCCTGGTCCGTGTCGACCCACAGGTCGCCGCTTCCCTCGTCCCAGAGCACCGCGAAGAGCCGGCTCGACCCCTCGGGATTGCCGTCGCGGTTGACGTCGCGCTCCAGACTCGACCCGTAGACGCCCATCGTGTCGGCCCGGACCTCGTCGAACAGCGCGATGCGGAAGACCCCGTCGCGGGGCGCCGTGTACGCCGAGTCGCGGTAGCCGAAGCCGCCGCCGGACGCCTCGACCATGTCATCCATGTCCAGCCACCAGCCGTTGTCCTCGATCTCGGGGTCGAGCGCGTTCCGGTAGACCGCAATCTTGGGGACCTCTTCGCCGTCGAGGTTGCGGGCCGTCCGCAGCTCGGGCAGCAGCATGTCCGGCAGCATGTCGATCATGGCGACCGTGACGCCGCGGCCGTCCCAGGTCGGGTTCCGTTCCCGCCACTCGAGCGCGCGCATGTCGCCGAGCGGGGAGTAGCGTTTGCTGAGCGGATGGTCGCCCAGGACCGGCGGCCAGACGGTGTCGGGGGACGGGAGACCGGTTCCGGGCAGGAGACTGGCCGTGCCCGGGAAGTCGGCGGCGGGCCTCGCGAAGTCGGACGACGGGAGACCGGCGGCAGGCGAGATAC
>CAUVXA020000006.1:0-23985 GCA_963555795.3 Longimicrobiales bacterium
AGGGCGTCGCCGCGGGCGCGCTCCAGGTTCCACTGGCGACCCGTGGGCAGCAGGCCGGTGTCTTCTTCGCCGCCGTCCGAGGGCTCCTGCGTCCATTCGATGACGAAGGGGAGGGTGGGGGCGACGGAACCGGTCGAGGTGATGCTCTCGATGCCGGTGTAGCCGGTCCATTGCACGCTGCGGGGCAGCCAGCGGCCCGGCTGCACGGGCGCGAAGTCGACGATAACCGAGGACAGGTCGGTCTCGATGCCGAGGAGGACGGCCGTGAAGGTCTCGTTGATGAGCTGGCCGAACCAGCCGGGTTGGGGGGTGGGTGGGTCCGTGGCGGGGCCACCGTCGTCGACCGCGATGTCGAGCCCGAGCCACCAGCCGTCGGCTTCGCGGAGCACTCCGGCCACCTCGTGGTCGATGCGCTTGGCGGGGCGGTAGGCGGCGCGCACGAGGCTGTGGGTCTCCGGGTCGACCCACATGATCGCGGCGACGAGGCGGATGCTGCGGTAGCGGGGGATGGCGGTCACGGGGATGGTTTGGATGGTCTCGCCGTTGTCCAGTTGGAGGGTGGTAATACCATTTGAGCGGAATTGGTAATACCGTTCCGCGTCGGGGCCGAGGGGGCTGTGGATGGCGGCGGCGGCCGCGTCGGGGCCCATGAAGGGGGCGAGGCCGAGGGTGAAGGGATCGGCGAGGGGGTTGATGGGGAGGTGGTCGGCGCGAAGGCCTTGGAAGTAACGAGGTTGGGCGGGGCCGATGCCGGGGTGGCGGAAGTGTTCGTCGAGGAGGTCAACGGCGGGGGGGGCGGTGCGTGACCAGCGGGTGCGGGCGACGCGGGAGCCGCGCATCCAGGGGCGGTCGCGCCGGCCGGTGGGGGCGTCAAAGGCGAGGCGTTCGCGGACGAGGGCGCTGTGGGTGTTGATGGCTTGCCGGGTGGTGGCGAGGGTTGAGCGGGCGCCCGCGACGAGCTGGCGGGCGGTTTCGTCGAGGTAGGCGTCGCGTGTGGGGTCGGGGGGTTGGGCGGTGGCGGGGTGGGGTGGGGTGGCGGCCAGGATGAGGAGGGCCGGAAGGAGGAGGTGGCGGGGGTTCATGGGGTCTTCCCGTGACGGTCGAAGAATTCGTGGGTGCGCGCGGGCAGGAGGAGGTTGTCGGCGATGGCCGCGATCTCTTCCGCCTCCAGGCTGTTCTCGATCGGCACGACGGCTTCGTCCGCCGCACCGTCCTCCACCGCCCGCACCGCGGCCGGGATGCTCCCGAAGGGCACGAGACGAGCGGTTTGGCCGGTGGGTGTGGTGGCTTGGCGGGAGTGCTCACGGGCGGCCTCCTCACTGTAGGTCCCCTCCGGACCGAGATAGGCGAGCTTCGTCATTGGTCAACCCCCCGCTCCGTGAGCAGCTCCACCATCTCCGGGTGGGCGCGCACTCGCCCGGTCCCCAAACTACCCCTTCGCCGCTGACGGATCCACGCGCACGGTCACGATATCCGTATCGTGGTACTTCTGGTGCCGCACCGACGTGGCCAGGTGCCGCAGCAGCCGCAGCGAGAAGTCGTGCTCGACCGGGACCTCGGCCGCGCACCCCCCCGGCCAGGGCCATGCGGTCCTCGATGTTGCCTTCGCCGGTGGCGGCGAGGAACTCGAGCTCGGCCCCGCCCGACTCGGCACGGGCCGTCACGCGCAGCCGCCGCCGACCGAGGGCTTCGTCCCGGTCCGCCTGGTCGAGCAGCACCAGCAGGGTCTCTTCGGCCGCGAGCCCCATCCGCCCCGCCATCTCGTCCCCCAGCCCCGCCTTTGACGCGAACGCCTCAAGAAACTCCCGGATCTTCGGCTGCGCTTCGACGTTCAGGCTCGTCTCGATGCGTCGCCGCCGGGGCCCCGACAGCTCCATGAAGGCCGACAGGAGGATCGCGGCGAGTCCGCCCGAGGTCATGCCGTTCTCCAGCAGTGACCCGGCCCAGGCGCCGAAGTACTCCGACGGGATCTGGCCGCTCTGGAAGCCGGCGCCGATCCAGAACGAGACCCCGATGATGGTGGCCTTGCGGTAGTCGATCCCGTCCTGGGCGACCATTTCCAGGCCCAGCACGAAGAGGATCGCGATCAGCACGATGATGTAGGCGCCGACCACCGGGTCGGGGATCGCGAGCAGCACGGCCGTGGCCTTGGGGAAGAAGGCCAGCGCGATGAAGGTCACGCCGATGCACACGCCCACCCGGCGCGCGGCGATCCCGGTGATGTCCACGATCGACACGCTGTTCGAGTAGGTGGTGTTCGGAACCGTCGCGAAGAGGCCCGAGAGGAGATTGCCGACCCCGTCCGCGGCGACCGCGCCCTGCACGGCCCGGAAATCCGTCGCCCGCCGTTTGCGCCACGAGACGCGCTGGATGGCCATGCCGTCGCCGATCGTCTCGATGGCGCCGACCAGGGTGACGAAGACGAAGGCCGGCAGCATGGCCCAGAACTCGGTGCCCAGGGTGAGGTCGAAGCCGGGCCAGCCGCCAGCCGGCACCCCGAACCAGCGCGCTTCGCCCACGAGGTCCATGTTGTAGATCCCGTACCCGCTCGCGACCAGACAGCCCGCGACCGCGCCGATCACCGACCCCCACAGCCGCAGCGCCCCTCTTGCCCGCAGCACGATCACGATGGTGATCGCCATGGTCGCCAGCGCGGTCATGGGAGCGGCCGCCCGCGGGGCCCCCTCGGGTGCCGTGAAGAGCAGGTCGAAGCCGATCGGCATGACCGTGACCGCGATCAGCATGATGACGGTCCCGGCCACGGTGGGCGTGATGACCCGCCTCAGCAGCGACAGACGTGAGGAAATCAGGAACTGGAAGAGCGACGAGGCCACGATGAGGGTGGCCAGCAGCGCGGGCCCGCCGAGCTGCAGCGCCGCCACCGACACCGCGATGAAGACCCCGGAGGTGCCCATCAGCAGGATGTATCCAGCCCCGATCCTCCCGGCGAGCGGCTTCGCCTGGAGCAGGGTCGTGATGCCGCACACGATCAGCGCCGCGAACGCCGCCCAGGTCAGGTAGGTCTCGCTGCCGCCGCCGGCGCGCACCACGATCGCCACCGTAATGACGATCCCCGCGATGTTGAGCAGGATGTACTGGAACGCCAGCCCGAAAGAGACCGGGTAGCTGGGCGTCTCGTCGGCCTGGTAGCGGAGGTCCTGGCGGCTGCCGGATGAGGAGGACATCGGATGACTACGCTCCCGCTCTGGAGGGATCGACCCGCACGGTCACGACATCGGTATCCTCATACTTGTGGTGCCGAGGACCTGCCGGGGGAGATTATCGGGACGGGGAGTGTGAACCGCAAGGAAGGAAAAGCGTTAGGGCCGTTCGGAAAGCCGCCCCGCCTTGGCCGCCCGGATCGCCCGGGCTGAACCCCGGCTACCGGGGCGAGTCGTAACCCGGCCCCTCCGGCCGCTTCTCCCCGGCCGTCACCGCAAGCGCCAGACGGTTCTCGCGGGGCGGAAAGCTGCACACCGAGAACGGGGTGAAGGCGCAAGGCGGATTGTACGCGCGGTTGAAATCGATCACCGTCCAGCCGTCGTCGTCCGGGAAGGGCACGTGCATGTAACGGCCCAGGGGGTAGGTGTCCGCGAAGGCGGTCGAGTCCCGCAGCATGACCAGGTAGTCGCGGCTCGTCTCGGTCGCGAAGGCGATCAGCCGGTGCTCGCGGCCCCCGGCCCGAAAGACCAGTTCGCCGGGTGAGATATTCGCGACCGTGCCGCCGGTTACGTCGGCCATGGGGATGCCGCGGGGTTCCGGATAGGGATCGAACCGCGCCGACAACCGCCATTCGTTGCCGATGGTGAAGTAGGGAGGAAGTTCGAAGGCGGCGGCCCGCGGGGAGTCGCGGTCCCAGGCGCGGAGCCAGAGCCGGTCGGTGCCCCGTTCGGCGTGGATGCGGAGGCCGAGAGAGCCCAGGTCGAGGACCGTCGTGTTCTCGCTGCCGTCGTCCCGCAGGTCGATGGGGCCGGTCACCGGGTCCCCATCGCGCACGGTGATCCCGCTGCCGTCTTCGGGCACCAGACGTACCTGCCCTTCGGCAAGGTGGAGCGTTCCCGCGACCGGAGGGGAGTCCTCGGTGGGCAGCACGATCGCGAGAGAGGAGTCGGAGCCGAAGGGGTTCGGGCCTTCCGCGATTTCCCACAGGCCGATCCAGCTCACGACGCCGCCTTCCGGGTTGGCCAGGCTGGTGCGGCGGCCGGTGCGCCACTCTTCGTGTTCGGCGGCGAGGGTCTCGGGGGGGATGGGCGGCGGTTGGGGGGTGGGCGCGCCGGTGCAGGTGGTAGCGGCCCCGACGGCGAAGGCGAGCGCGAGGGCGGGGGAGAGCGGGGTGAAAAGGGCGCGGTGCGGAAGGATCATCGGTTCCGGATGAAAGCGGGTGGTCGAAGGTCGCGGTTTTCTGCCATGGGGCTCCATGGCAGCTTGAGCCTGACGTCCCCAAAGTCTGCGAAGCGTCTCGCGCGCACAACCTCTGCTGGAGGATCGGCTCGTCCGTGATCGTCGATCAGTTGAAGAAGCCCCTACTCCTCCACCACGTACGCACGAGGGACAGGAAGTCACATAGTCCATTGCGTCATCTTCTCCTTTGCGGTGTAGGCCCATCCGATTGAACTGCGGTTTGCCGCTGGTTTGGCTTCCTCCCCTCACCCCAGCGCACAGCGAATACGACTGAAACGCCGGGATTGTTTCTTGCCGACTCGGCTACCGTTCCCCCCACCTCAGGGTATTGCCAGCGCCAGAGCCGTGCCCACGGGGTGGAAACGGGGTCGTGACAGATTCGCGGACAGATTCCGGGTAGAATCTGTCACAGCGACGGGCGTCGTTAGTTGTAGATCACCCTTCCCAGATCACAGTCCACCAAGCCGGTTTCCTCCTCGGCGTCCCGCGACTCGATCGTCGCCGTCCAGCGTACGGCGGTCCCGAACATGCCGGTGCCGTGGCCGAAGACCGAAGGAACGGGGACCTCGCCGGCAACGTTGATCTGGCCGGGACGGATCCAGTTGGTCCAGTTCCGGTCGATCGCCGCGACGGCCAGGTCGGCCGTCACCCCCCAGGGCAGGCCGGTCGCGAGCCTGCGGGCCGCCTTGCGAGCGCTGAACGTTACACCGTCTTCGATCAGCTTGCGGGGGAACGTCATTTCGGAAGGGTAGGAGCGCGCCATCCAGGCGGCCGTGAGATACAGCGGATCCGGGTCGTCCCAGAGATTGCGCCTGAGTCCCATGAACTCCGCCTCCGCGATGTGGGCCCAGGTACCTCGGATGGGGCCCCAGTAGATCCTGTAGTTGGTTTCCGGATTCACGCGGCAGCGCCCGTCCTGAAGGGATAGTCGTGAAGGCGTGAAGAGGCCGGGGATCGTGCTTTCACCAAACAGATGCTTCCCGTCGGGCGTGTCGATCAGCAGTGTCAGTTCGTCGAGCGGGGCGAAATAGGCTTCTGGACCGTCGAGTCCATCGGGTCGACGGTTAGGACCACGGTTCACGCTCGCGGCGACCAGCACCTCTTCGTCGACCTTCACCCAGTCCAGTTGGCATGCACCGAGCATTGGAAGCGCCAGCAGGACCCAGCCGGACACACGAATCGATGTGCGCATCAGAACGACACCTCCACTCCGAGCGTGGGAAGGATCGGCACCAGCGACAGGCCCCTGCGGCCGGGTTGCCCGAAGTAGTCGGAGTACTCGTAGAACACCACGTTCTTGCGGTTGTACACGTTGAGCACGTTGAGGTAGGGAGTCACCAGGCCCCAGCGCTTCCGGATCACCTTGCGCAGACTCATGTCGAGCCGATGATGCGCCGGGAACCGTTCGCCGTTCTTCGGGCCCAGCCACACCACTTTCCCCCCGTTTCCCGGTCGCAGATCGAGGATCCTCCGGGGATTGACGACGTACGACACGTAGCGGGTGTGCGGGAGCCCGGTTCCGAAACTCCAGCGCAGCCCGCCGTCCACGCCCCAGGGCAGCCGGCGCTGAACGACCAGGTCCACCTCCATGCGGCGGTCGAAGGCGGGCGGGTACTCGATCATCGGGGACGGGTCCGAACTGCCCGCGGTCTCGGGGAACTTGCGGGTCGCCTTCAGGAGAGAGACGGACAGCCAACCGGTGGTGGCTCCCCTTTGCCGCCGCAGCAGGAACTCCGCTCCGTAGGATCTGCCGTTGCCGGACAGGAAGTTGTCCGACCGAACACCGGGGTCGTCGGCCCAGTTCCTCGCGGCGAGACCCTCGTAGGCGCGGTGATACCCCACCGCCGAGGCGAACCACTGGTCGTCCGCGCCGAAGAAGCCTTCCACTCCCCCCTGGAACTGGCGGGAGACCATCGGTGACGCTCCGTCGCCGGCGAGCACCCACGAATCCAGGGCGATCGGCAGCGATTCGTCGCGCACCGACTGCAGGAACTGTACGTAGCGTCCGGCCGCCAGCCGCACGGCCCAGCGCCCGTCCCCCAGGAACCGCTTGACGGCGATTCGGGGCGAGGCGTTGATTCCACTATCCACCCAGCGTCCGGGCCAATGACGCAGGCGGAGGCCGTAATGATCCAGGCGGAGGCCGCCCTCCATGAGCCAGTGCCGGTTGGGAGACCAGTTGAACTGCGAATAGGCGGAAGTTCCCAGGCCTCCCGAACGGCCGCTTCTCACCAACGACTCCAGCTCGCCTCTGCTGTCGTCCGAAAGGTGCAGATACTCGAGGGCCAGGCCCGATTTCCAACGGAGCGTCGCGGTGGGCCTGCGCTCCAGGTCCGCGCCGAGCGAGAACCGGCGAATCGCGGTCTCCAGCACCGGGGCCGCGAACTCCGACAGATCGAAGTCGCCCTCGAAGCGCGAGTACGATCCGTGGATGTCGAGCGAGCCTCCGTTGGAGCCTGGGCGGGTCCAGGAGAAACCTAAGGCCCTGTTTCCCCAACGCCAGGTAACGTCCTGATCGGAGTGGAGTTCCTCGTCGGCCCGTTCGCGGTCAAGGCGCTCGTAGGCCGTCAGGTTGAAGGCATCCGTCCCCGAATAGGAGGTGATCCGCAACCGGCTTCCGCCCCTGGTCCAGGCTTCGAAGCCGAACTGCCGATCCCGCAGGTAGTAGGGAAAGTCTGCCTGCAGGAAGGGGTTGACCAGAATGTCCGCGTAGCTGCGGCGCCCGGAAATCCGCCACCGCGCGCTGGCCAGTCCGAAACCGTCCCTTACTTCCTCCGGCAGCCCGCCGGAGACCGAGAGTCGCGATGTGAGGAGACTGAGTCCCCCGTCGACTCCGAACTTCCCGTCGCCCAGGTCGCTCTCGACAAGAAGTATCGAGGACGCCCGCCCTCCGTACTCGGCCGGGAAGCCTCCCGACCTCAGTTCCGTCCGCTTGACCATGTCGGCGTTGAAGACGGAGAGGATCCCGAGCATGTGGAAGGGATTGAGGATGGGGACGCCGTCGAGGAGAACCAGGTTCTGGTCCGCCGAGCCGCCGCGCACGTTGAAGGAGCCGCCGATCTCGGACACCCTGGTGACGCCCGGGAGCGCATCCACCGTGCGGATCGGATCCGACTCGGCCACTCCGGGTATGGACCGGAAACGGGCCCGGTCCATCTCCATCGGGGGCCCGGCCGCCGACTCGCTGAAGCGCATCCTGTCCCGGTTGCTCAGACCGTCCACCTGGATCCCTTCCACGGTAACCGCCCGCTCGGCCAGCGCGACACCGACCTCTACGACGCCGCCGGGCGCGACGGTGACCGCTTCGTCGTGGCCTGAGTAGCCGATGCGGCCGACCGTGAGCACGTAGTCGCCGCCGGCCAGGTCGTGGAAGGCGAAGAAGCCCAGATCGTCGGTGAGGGCCACACGCTGGTTGGTGGAATCGCTCGCCGGACGGAGGATGGCGGTTGCGTCCTCCAGGGGGAACGCGACCTCGGTGCGAACGCGGCCCCTGATCGTCCCGTCAAAGCGGGGTATCTCGGGCTGCGCCAGGGGGACCACGATCACCTGGGTTCCCAGTTCGACGTATCCCAGCTCGGTGCCCTCCAGCATCTGGTCGAGGGCGCGGGCAATGTTCAGCGCGGCGCAGGCGCAGGCGACGCGGTGGCCGGAGGGGAGAAGGCTGGGGCTGAAGGCGATCTGGACACTCGATCGCTCGGATAGCTGGGCGAGCGCGTCGGCAAGGGGTAGCTGTTCGACCGTGAGGCGGGCGGGGGTGGCGAGGAGAGAACCGGGTTCGGGTTCGACGCCGGTCTGGCCGCGGAGCAGGGCGACGTTCTGGGCGTCCTGCGCGGCGAGGGTGGCCGTGAAGAGGGAGGTGACTGCCAGGACCGCTGCCGACAGCCCGGTCAGGCCCTTCACGATTCCGCTCCCGCGTCGCGGGCGTCGATCCGGATCGTGGCCTCGCCGATCCTGCAATGCGCGTTGATCACGCTGCAGACGACGGTCATGACCTCTTCGAGGGACTTCCCGTGGAACCACATCGTCAGAGTCCTTTCCATCAGAACGGGATCGCTGATCTCGACCTCCCTGCCGTACCGCTGCCCGACCTCCCGCATCGCCGCCGCGAGCGGGGTATCGTGGAAGATGAGGAAGTCATGGAGCCAGTCCGCCACCTCTTCGATGCGGGGAGCGTCCACAACCGGCTCGGCGCTCCCGCGCACCAGGCGGGTTGCCTGCCCCGCACCGACCTGCACTTCCTGGTCCTGGTCCCCGCCGGCCAGGACGACCCGCCCTTCCACGACGACGACAGCCAGCTCTTCGGGCCGTGCGGCCAGGTGGAAGCGCGTCCCGAGCACCCGTGCCGTCCCGGCGGCGGTCGCGACGACGAACGGCCGGGCCTCGTCCGCCGCGACGGAAAAGAACGCCTCGCCTTCGAGGGTGACCTGCCGCGCGGGCAGCTCCGCCGAGTGGCCCGGGTTTGTGGTCAGCCGGCTCTCGGGACCCAGCCGGATGACGCTGCCGTCGTCGAGCCGGACCATGGCGGTTTCGTCCGCGGCCGTGAGGAAATCCTGGGCGTAAACGGCGCCGTTCCGGGTGGGGCCGGCGGGACGGGAGGCGTTCCAGAGGGTGAAGCCGATGGTCGCGGCCGCCGCCGCGGTGATCCATGCCGCGGGATGGCGGAGCCGTGTGCGCGCGGACCTCCGGGGTGTCGCCAACTGTGCCCTCCGGGCCTCCGCCCGCCAGATCAGCTGCTCGACGGGGGGCGGGTCGCCCGGATCGATCGTCAGGTCGGCCGCCTTCCCGGCCTGGATCAGGCGGTGGAGGTCGGCAAGAGCACCTTCCGCGTCCGCGGAGCGGCTGCGCCAGCCTTCGACCGACCGGCTCTCGTCTTCCGTCGTCCGGTCACGCAGATAACGGAGTAGCAATTCGTCCATCTTCTCACAATCCTGTCTGTGTTGTTCCCGTCGGAATCCGGCTTCTATCCGGAAAGCGCATGAGCCCTGCCACGGCTACTATCTCATCCCTCCAACGCTCCTGAATCGGTGACCGCTTTCCGCACGGTGCGGAGCGCGGAACTCATCTGGTTCGCCACCGTCTGCGCGGACACCTTCATCACGGCCGCCGCGTCGGCGTGCGAGAGACCCCGCATGAAGACGAGCTCGAAGACCTCGCGGCGACGGTCGGGAAGCGATGCGACGGCGGTCTCGAATACTTCGGTCAGCATCTTCGCATCGAGGACCTGGTCCGGCGTGGCGGGACGTGAGGCGGGTGAGAGCTCCTGGCGTGCCGCCCAGCGTCGGCGAACCCCCTGCCTGCGCTTCTCGTCGATCAGCAGGTTGCGCACGATGCGATACAGGTAGGCCCGGGCCGATCCCCGCGGCTGCCACGCGCGCCGGCGCTCCCAGATCTGAATGAAGGCTTCCTGCACGATGTCGCGGGCGAGATCGACCTCGCCGAGCTGTCGCCCGGCGTAACGCACGAGTTCCGGCCAGCAGAGGTCCATGAGCTGGCCCAGGGCCGACTGCGAGCCGCCGCGGATGCCAGCCATGAGCGGTGCCAGGGAGTCGGCTTCGGGTGGGGATGGGGTATCTTCGCGGTTGGGCACGGGGCAGGGAGTCTCCGCGGGTGTGGGAGGTCCTTTCCGGGAGGAGCGGGTGGGCTGCGGGGTGCTACTATCGTTCGTGATGCTATCCGACACCAGAACGGGGTGGGTGGGTCCGTTCAGGATGGGCCGAAGCGTGGGCTTGTTCCGCTGCTGGTGCTCTGCTTATCGTGGGTCGATGAATGATCGTGCCAGCAGTTCGCGTAGCCGCGCGGGGTTGTCTCGTATGGTGTCGGCGCTGGTCTTCGCGGCCGTCGTCGCATGTGGAGACGAGCCGGTGGAGCCGCCTTCCGCGACAGATCCGGTGCCGACGACGGTTGTGGTGAGCCCCGCTTCGGCCGAGATGGTGTCCCTGGGCGAGACCGTCCGGTTGACGGCCGAGGTGCTGGACCAGTTCGGCGAGGTGATGTCGGTGGCGGTGACATGGTCCAGTTCGGCCGCCGCGGTGGCCCGGGTGAACTCTGCCGGTGTTGTCACGGCGGAGAGCAACGGCGGCGCGACGATCCTCGCGACCGCGGGGGATGCTTCGGGGAGGGCGGAGGTGACCGTGGTTCAGCGGGTGGCTTCCATCTCGATCGTTCCGGCAGCCTTCAAATTGATCGTGGGAGGCTCGGTGCAGGCGTCGGCCGGGGCTGCGGACGCCAACGGGAACGCGGTGGCCGTGGCCTTCTCGTGGGCTTCGAGCGACACCGCTGTGGCGACGGTGAGCGAGTCGGCGCTTGTCAACGCGGTGCGCGTGGGGTCGGCGTTCGTGCGTGCGGCTTCGACCGGAATCGAGTCCGCGCTCGAGATCGACGTGGTGGTGCCGCCGCCGGTCCGGTCGGTGGAGATCGTGTTGGGGCCGACAAATGGAGGGGACGGGTGGGGAGCCGGGTCCTGGGAACTCCCGCTGGAGCAGGTCTTCGCGACCACGCTACGCGCCGAGGGCAACCCCGGTTACGATTTTGCGCGCTGGACCGAGGACGGCTTGACGCTCTCCAGCGACTCCGTCTACCCGATGCAGTTGGCGGGGGACCACAGGATCTCGGCGCACTTCTCGGTCAACCAGGAAAGAGGCAGGTGGGGTCCCGGTAACACTTACACGGACTACGAATTCCCGGGCACCGGGTACGAGAGCCTGGCGTGGACCTTTCTTCCCGTCGTCGACCCGCCCGAGAGCCTGCGGCAGAAGGATCTGCTCCACTACTACGCGTACAACCTACTCGGTTCCGCCTGGAGCGAACGCCAAGTCCTGGGGCGCGTACGCGACCTATATCGCCGAACGGGGCTCGGCCGTGAGGGGGACCGGCCCGTGGAAGGTGAGCACTTCATGAACAAGCCGATACAACTAAGGGGCCGTATGTACCTGCATCCGGACTTCACCTCGAACGGTGACCTACACCCCGCCGTGGTGGACTCGACCTGCAGCGTGCCGTACAGCGCGAACGTACTCACGGTCAATTCGGTGTGCGGAACCGGAGGTAACCTGAACATCTGGAAGAGCAGCGTGGAGCGGCACGAACAGCTTCACGAGGACGGCGCGAACCTGTGTCTCGTGAATGGAATCGCCGCGCGGAATACGCTGGCCGATATGGAAAAGGTCACGGGGACAGACGGGAATAACGTGCTGAATAAGTTCAACAGTATATTCACGCGGTTCCTTAAAGGGGCATTGGCTAAAGCGAGTAAGACCAAGACCCAGACCCGCATGTCCCCGGTGATCTGGGAATGGCGGGACAACCGAGCGTGGACCCTGCAGGCGTTGCAACCGGTCCGGCACGCCGGTACGACCGGCTGTTAGCCCTAAAGGGCTCTTCACGCGAATCGGTGCGAGAGTTCGGGCATCGGGAGGCTGGCCAGGCAGTGGTAGAGATTGGTTGCACAGCTCTCGGCGGTTCGGAGTCCGTAGGCTCTGCGCATGACGACTTTGGCCTTGTTGTTCATACCTTCCACGGCACCGTTGGTGATGCGAGCGCGGAAGTAGTTGAGAATGTCGTCCATGTGGCGGAGCATCGTGCGGGCGAACTTCCGCAGCGGCGAGAGACCGGTGCCCACGGCCCAGGCGCACCAGAGCTTGAGGAAGCGCTTGGCCCAGCCAGGACGCTTGTACTCCCAGAACCGGCGGAACATCTCCTTCAGCAGGTAGGCCCGGTGGACTTCCGTGTTCAGCCTGACGAGGGTGGCCAGCCGCTCGGCCTGCCCGCCGGTGAGGTTCCACGGGTTCTTCAGCCACAGGTAGCGGCTGTTCTTCACCAGGTCCTTGTGGGCCTGGCCCTTCTCCCGGATCTCCTCTCTGCGCAGCGCACTCGGCGAAGGGTGTAGACCAGCGTGACCGGAATACCCCACAGCGGCACATGCCGGTAGCGCCGCTCACGCCGCTCGTCCCGGTACTTCGCCTTCTCCCCGCACTCCCCGCAACGGGGTGCGTACCGACCGTCCGCAACGATCCGCACAACGATCTCGTCCGTCCCGCCATCGACTCGGCCCACTCGAAACCCCTGCAGGTCCAGCGTCTCCTTGACCAGCGTCTCGATCCGCATCGACACCCCCTTCGGGATCACCTCCAGGTACAGTACCCCTTGTGAACCCCCAATATCGTACCGACAATGCTGTCTCTTCCAGCCCCTACCCCGCCTCAAATCCGCCCCGGTGTTCCAGAAGACCCCCCTAAAGAGAGGATTTGAGATGATGATTTCGAGAATTGCGGCGCTGGCGGTGGCGGCGTTGGTGTTGCCCATGGCGACTGGCGCGGCACAGGAACGGCCAACCGCCGAAGACGTGTTGCTGCGGCTCGCCTCCGGGGAAGATTCCGCAGTTCGGGATAAGGCGGGTGACGACGCCACCGATCTGTTGCGGCAGGTGCACGGACCTATGACCGCAGAGGAGATCGCGGCGCTGATCGATGCACTGGTCGAGGTGACACTGGCCGTCGACATCAGGTCCTACCTATACGAGAATACTCACGCGAGCCGGGCTTTGGTTTACGCCGCCCGGCGTCCCGGGTCGTATATGGACAGCACATTGGAATACGTCGGAGTCGACGAACGTCCGGGCGAGCCCGTTCCTGGGGCGTTCGACGCGCTGGTGCAGATTTACGAGACGCGCGTGGCGCGGGCGCTTGCATCCGGCGGCGACGACCCGTTCATGGAGGCCTCGTTCAGGGACGAAGCATCCAGCCGGACGCCGACGGGTGGAAACACGACGTTCGAGGAGCTTCAGTTGAACTCCGCACTCGGCGATCTCTTCGACGCCGACCTTGGCCCAGATGGCCGGGGATGGGCCTACGTGCTGGCGCTGTTCGAGCGGAGCAAGCCGCCGTGCAAGGAGTACGACGGTGCGCCGGAGCCGCCGGACTGCACGGCAGGTCCCGGCTCCACATGGTGCGCGGCGGGCAGGCTCCTGCACATGACGCCCATGGGGGACGCAAGGCCATGGCCCGGTCCTGATCCGGACCTGTGGGGTCGGCGCTGCGGAGACTGGTCGAATGGATGGAAGCCGCATGGGTGCGACTACTCTCGTTCTTGTTATCTTAGCCGCATCCGCGTGAGCGAGGATCAATCGCCTCTCGCCAAGCCATATAGACGGGTTGACGCGCGATTGGGTCTTGGCGAATTGTCTCGGGGGGGGATGGCCTTGTAGACGCCAGCGGTGGTGGCTCTACAGGGACTGGGCCCGCCACAGGCGGGTAGCACGGCGGGGCGTCACCATCCCCCCCGGTGATACCACCGGGCCGTCCGTCGCCGGAGACGTGGCAGCCGCCTTCGGCTCCGCCGCGGACTGTGGCGATCCCTCACACTCCGGGTGGGGGGGAGTTCGTCGCGGTGGTTCCCCAGTACATGAGGAAACCGTCAAACCCGGCGTCGGTGATGTGCTCCAAATAGGTGTGTCCACCGTTGGGGTGTTCTCCAAACCTCTCGTCGGCCATGGCCGCGATCCCTTCGAACCACGGGTCTGCGGTCTTTACGTATCCCTGCCCATCGGTGGTGTCGTAGGTGATGAACGATCCGCTCCGAGAGGCTGTCATGGGCCTCATCTCACGGCTGGCCCAGTACAGGCGACCATTCACCATGACGATCTGAGTAGCATATTCCATAGCCTCTTCCCCGGATATCTGAATGTGTTCTGCGTCGGCGCAGTTCATGACAAGCCGGGTGTCCGGGATTCCCAGGAAGACGATCACAACCTCTTGGTCCGGATATGTGGTTGAACTGGTTACGAGGGCGAGAAGAAGTGTGATTGCCGCGGGACCATCACGACGCGGTGACGGCTGCATGGGTTGATCCCGGCTGCCGAATCGGCTATCTGAAACGAAGAAGAAGCGCCCCCCGGCGGGACATGAATCCCTACCGGGGGGCTGAACATGGAACCCATTCGAAGGAGGTTTTGCCATGTGGGACCAACTTACGGTCGTGGTAGACGTGTTGGAAGGGGTGTGGCTTGTGGATGTGGTAGTTCGGTGGATGCGGCGTCGGCCCAGGCATCACGCGGTCGGCGCGGCGCGCGCGCGCTGGAACTTCACGACCTGAACGTCAAGCCGGACCACCACCCTGCCACCGTCAACCCATCTGTGTAATTCCCAGTGGTGGGGGTTGTGGGTGACGGATCTGGTCACCGACTCGGCCACCTTCGTGGGCGAGCAGCGCGTACCTGCAACCATTGGCGGGCGCCCCTCGACGCTGTGGTCGCCACGGACCTCCGTGTTCGGCGAAGACCTGTACTGGTGGCGTTCGCGCAACGGTACCGAGAAGTTCGTGTGCAGCGACTTCGAGGCGTCGTCGCTGGCGATCCTGGACGTTACCGCGGGTGCGGAAGAGGATCGTCCCACGCGGGTGCGGGTCTCGACCAACAGCGGCTGGGTGGACATCGCCGAGAACGGATACAGGACCACGTTGTGCTACGTTACCGTGTTCCGAAACGGGGCCGGCGATGCGCAACACAACGTGGGGTTCTGGCCGGAGCCACCGGAGAATGCGCTGGTGGCCGCGAGCAGGGGGAATCGACGGTAGAGGGCGGAGGCAGGGCAGGGGGGTTGGCCACCCCGGCCCGGGTTGCCCTTGACCACCAATGCCGCTAACGTGGCGCCCTGAAGCGAGGGGGCCACCGGAAGTTCGGTCTGAAGCCGACGCGGCCCCGCCACTGTAGGAGGCCCGGATCCCGTGCGGATCCGTCACGAGTCGCTCCTGGCACCCCGTGGAGAAAACCGCGGGCTGCCAGCCACTGGGGTTCCGGCCCCGGGAAGGCCAGCGATTTCGCCTCGAGCCAGGAGACGCGGTTCCCTCGTCCTTGCGCGCCATCCTTCGAGGGAGGGGACTTGGTGTATATATCGCCGACCCGTCCGGAACCCGAAGTCATCGTCGCCCGGGGCGACGCGGAGCGACCTTGAATCGCTCTCCCGCACGGATCGCCCTCCTCGCGCTGGCGGTTCTGGTCGCCGCCGCGATCAGCGTCTCCTTCGGTGCCTCGGGACTGGGCCCCCGCGACCTTTGGCGGACCCTCGCGGGCGACGGCGATCCTGCCGAGCGGATCATCCTGCTGCAGCTGCGGCTTCCGCGCGCCGCCCTCGCCGCCCTTCTCGGAGGGGCGCTGGGGCTGAGCGGCTGCTCCTTTCAGGCGCTCCTGCGCAATCCGCTCGCGGAACCCTACGTGCTCGGCGTCTCCGGGGGCGCCGCGGTCGGCGCGGTGAGCGTGTTCGTGACCGGCCTCGGGGTGCGGATGCCGTGGATGCTCCCCCTTGGCGCATTCCTGGGAGCGGTGGCCGCGATGACGCTGGTCCTGGAGGTCGCGCGGCGGGCCTCGCCGGGCGGGATGGATACGCGGATCCTGATCCTCGCGGGGGTGGTAGTCGGCGCCTTCTTCAACGCCGTCATCCTGCTTCTTCTGTCGATGGCCGATATCGAGTCCTTCCGCTCGGCGATCTTCTGGATGATGGGCAACCTGTCCGGCGCGGACTGGGGCTCGACCGGACTGCTGGCCGTGCTGCTCGTCCCCGCGGCGGCGGCGGTGCTCTCGCTCGCCCGCGCCTTCAATGTTCTCTCGCGCGGGGAAGAGGTCGCCTACTACCTGGGCGCATCGGTGCAGCGGGTGAAGCTCACCGCCTACCTGGCCGCGTCGCTGATGGTGGCCGCGTCGGTCGCGGCGGCCGGCGTGATCGGCTTTGTAGGCCTGATCGTGCCCCACGCCGTGCGGCTCGCCTGGGGGAACGACCACCGCCTGCTCCTTCCCGCGTCGTTCCTGGCCGGGACCGCGTTTCTCCTTCTGGCGGACACGGTGGCGCGACTGGTGGTGGCGCCGGCCGAGCTGCCGACCGGGGTCGTCACCGCGGTCGTCGGGGTGCCGTTCTTCGTGGTGTTGCTGATGCGCGGGGGGCGGCGGTGAGGGAGGACGCACGGGCGCGCGGCCTTCACCCCGTGCTGCGGGGACGGGGCCTCGCCTTTACGTACCCACGGGCGGGGGAGCCGGCCGTGCGGGGAGTCTCGCTGTCGGTCGCCCCGGGACGGTTGCTGGCGGTGGCGGGGCCGAACGGCTCGGGCAAGACGACGTTGCTCAGGCTGCTCTCCGGGTCGCTCGTCCCACAGGCGGGCGAGGTGCGCCTCGGCGACCGCTTGTTGAGCGAATTCGACGACCGCGACCGGGCCCGTATGCTCGCCGTGGTGCCACAGTCCGAGTCCTCGCCATTCCCGGTGACCGTGCGGGAGATGGTCGGGATGGGACGGTTCGCGCACCTGGGTCCGTGGGAGCGGCTCGGCACCCGGGACCGTGCCGTCGTGCAGCACGCTCTCGAACGGTGCGCGGTCGCCGCCTTCGCCGGACGCCAGCTCGGCGAGCTCTCGGGGGGGGAGCGCCAGCGTGCCCGGATTGCGCGTGCACTGGCCCAGGAAGCCCCGGTCCTTCTTCTGGACGAGCCCACGGCCGGCCTCGATCTGCGCTACCGGATGGAACTCTTCCACCTGCTGCAGGAACTCTGTTCCGAAGGGCTTGCCCTGCTCGTCGTCACCCACGACCTCAATCTCGCCGCCCGGTTCGCGGACCGGTTGCTCATCCTGGATCAGGGTCGCGCGCGGGCCCGGGGTACCCCGGTCGAGGTGCTCTCACAGGAGACCCTCGAGGGAGTGTACCAGTGGCCGCTGAGGCTCGTGAAGCACCCCGGGCCGGGGAGCGATACGGGAGCGCCTCAGACGGTCCCCCTGCGGCGGGACGACTGAGCCGACCATGGGGCACCTGCCGGCCGCGACGTTGTTGGAGCCCACCGCAGTGGCCAGTTTTGTCCCATGTCAAAGAGCTCATCGCGACATGTGACTGAATCGTGCACGCCGCCGGGGTGCGAAGGCGGAGTACGGTCGTTCGTGACCAGAGGCCGGGCGGGCACACCGTCCTCGCCCGGGCCCTCCTTCCGCCTTGTGGCGGCCCTGGCGGTTGCGGGGATCCTGACGTGTGATGCCCTGGGGCCGGAGAACCAGGCGCCCCAGCCGGTCGGGAGCATCCCGGAGCAGGTTGTCCAGGTGGACAGCACGGTGGTGGTGGATGTCGCGGCGTACTTCATGGATCCTGATGGGGATTCGCTGACCTTCACGGCGATCTCGTCGAGCGCGGCGGTGGCCGCGGCGACCGTGTCGGGGAGCTTCGTGACGGTGACCGGGGTGGAGGCGGGGAGCACGATGGTAACCGTAACCGCGTGGGACCCCGAAGGGCTCATGGCCGAGCAGAGCTTCGCGGTAACGGTCCCCAACCGGGCGCCCGAGGCGATAGGCGCAATTGCGGACCGGGATGTCTACGTCGACAGCGTGGTCGTGGTGGATGTTGCCGGGTACTTCGCCGATCTGGACGGGGACGCACTGGAGTACTCGGCGTCCGCATCGGATACGACCCGGGTCGCGGTGACCGTGGCGCAGAGCATGGTGACGGTGACGGGCCTGGCCGTGGGGAGCGCGACGGTGACCGTGACGGCGGTGGACCCGGGCGGACTGTCGGCCGAGCAGAGCTTCGGGGTGACGGTGCCGAACCGGGCGCCCGGGGCCGTGGGCATGATCGCGGACCAGGAAGTGCAGGTGGACAGTTTGGTGGCGCTGGAGGTCTCGGAGTACTTCACCGATCCGGACCGGGATGTGCTGGAGTATTCGGCTGCCTCGTCGGACACGACCGGGGCCACGGTCGCGGTGGCGGGCGACACGGTGACGGTGACGGGGGTGGCGGCGGGGAGCGCGACGGTGACGGTGACGGCACGGGATCCGGGCGGACTGTCGGCGGAGCAGAGCTTCGCGGTCAAGGTCCCGAACCGGGCGCCTGAAGTGGTGGAGATGATCGCGGACGTGGAAGTGTACGTGGACGGGGCGGTGGTCGTGGATGTGGCGGCCGGGTTCGCCGATCCGGACGGAGACGAGCTGGAGTACTCGGCTACGGTGTCCGACACGGCGCGGGCGACGGTGGCGGTGTCGGGGAGCCTGGTCACGGTGACGGGCGTGGCCGTGGGGAGCGCGACGGTGACGGTCGCGGCGCGGGATCCGGAGGGACTGTCGGCGGAGCAGAGCTACGGGGTGACGGTCCCGAACCGGCCGCCAGTGGCGGTGGGCGCGATCGCGGACCGGGATGTCTACGTCGACAGCGTGGTCGTGGTGGATGTTGCCGGGTACTTCGCCGATCCGGACGGGGACGCACTGGAGTACTCGGCGTCTGCATCGGATACGACCCGGGTGGCGGTGACCGTGGCGGAGAGCATGGTGACGGTGACGGGCCTGGCCGTGGGGAGCGCGACGGTGACGGTGACGGCACGGGATCCGGGCGGACTGTCGGCGGAGCAGAGCTTCGCGGTCAAGGTCCCGAACCGGGCGCCTGAAGCGGTGGGGATGATCGCGGACGTGGAAGTGTACGTGGACGGGGCGGTTGTCGTGGATGTGGCGGCCGGGTTCGCCGATCCGGACGGCGACGAGTTGGAGTATTCGGCTGTGGCGTCCGACACGACGCGGGCGACGGTGGCGGTAGCCGGGAGCCTGGTGACGGTGACGGGCGTGGCCGTGGGGAGCGCGACGGTGACGGTCACGGCGCGGGATCGGGAGGGACTGTCGGCGGAGCAGAGCTACGGGGTGACGGTCCCGAACCGGCCGCCAGGGGCGGTGGGCGCGATCGAGGATCTCGAGGTGCAGGTGGACAGCGTGGTGGTGGTGAATGTCGCGGGATACTTCGAGGACCCCGACAGGGATACGCTGCAGTACGCGGCCGCCTCATCGGAGATGACGCGGGTGGGGGTCTCGGTGTCGGGAGGCACGGTGACGGTGTCGGGTGTGGCGAAGGGGAACGCAACAGTGACGGTCACCGCGCAGGATCCGGGCGGCCTGTTCGCCGAGCAGAGTTTCGAGGTTACAGTTCCGAACCGGCCGCCCGAGGTGGCGGGGGTGATTGCGGATCTGGAAGTCGAGGTGGACAGCGTGGTGACGCTGGAGGTTGCGGTGTTCTTCACGGATCCCGACGGGGACGATCTGGAGTACGCGGCCGCCTCCTCGGACTCGACGCGGGCGACTGTCGCCGTGTCGGGAAGCACGGTGACGGTGAGGGGGGTGGCGGCGGGGACCGCGACGGTAATGGTGACGGCGCGGGATTCGGAAGGGCTTTCGGCCGCGCAGAGCTTCGCGGTGACCGTCCCGAACCGCGCACCGGAGGCGGTGGGAATGATCGCCGATGTGGAAGTGTACGTGGACAGCGCGGTGGCGGTGGACGTCACGGCGTACTTCGCGGATCTGGACCAGGACGAACTGGAGTACTCGGCCAGCGCGTTGGACACCGCCTTGGCCACGGTGGCCGTGTCGGGCAGCACGGTGACGGTGACGGGTGTGGTGGCCGGGAGCACGACGGTTACGGTGACGGCGCGCGATCCGGGCGGGTTGGCGGCCGTCCAAAGCTTCGCGGTGACGGTCCCCAACCAGGCGCCGGAGGCGGTCGGTACGATCGCCCCCCGCGTAGTGGAGCGTAACCAGTCCGTGTCGTTCGATGTCTCGCCCTACTTCAACGACCCGGACGGCGACGACCTCACGTATTCCGCCACCACTTCGAGCACAGCCAGGGCGTCGGTCAGGGTGTCGGGCAGTGTACTCGTCATCACTGGTGGGCGGATCGGGAGGGCGACCATCACCGTAACCGCCCACGATCCCGATGGCCTCACGGCCGAGCAGGTCTTCGAGGTCAGGGTTCGGCAGCGCAACCGGGCGCCGAGACGGGTCGGCACGATCCCGGACCAGACCGCGAAAGAGGACGGCACCACGTCGGTTGACGTCTCGCCGTACTTCGCCGACCCGGACGGCGACCCCCTTGCCTACAGCGCCAACTCTTCGAGCACGAGCACGGCGACGGTCAGCGTGTCCGGGAGTACGGTGAGCATCACGGGCGAATCCCAGGGGACTGCGGCCATCACCGTGACAGCCCGGGACATCGGCGGGCTCACCGCCACGCAGCGCTTCGACGTTTCGGTCCAGGAGCCCAACCGGGCCCCCCAACCGGTTGGCACAATCCCGGACCAGACCGTCAGCACGGGAGGGGGCGTGCAGGTGAACATCGGCGGATACTTCACCGACCCGGACGGGGACGCCCTGGGTTACTCCGCCACTTCGTCGAGCACAGCGACGGCGGCGGTCACGGTGTTGGGGGGCACGGTGACCGTGACGGGCCGATCCGCGGGCACCGCGACCATCACCGTGACCGCCGAGGACCCCGGCGGCCTCACGGCCACGCAGCGCTTCGAGGTCACGGTCACGGAGGTCCAGAACCAGGCACCCCAACCCGTCGGCACGATCCCGGACGCGACCGTCCAGCTGGACGAGGAAATCTCCGTTGACGTCGAGCCCAACTTCACAGACCCCGACGGCGACGACCTGACCTACTCCGCGGCCTCGTCGAACAACACGATTGCGACGGTGACCGTATCGGGCAGCACGGTGCAAGTGAAGGGCCACCAGGATGGCAAGGCGACCATTAGGGTCACCGCCGAGGACCCGGGCGGCCTGACAGCCAACCAAAGCTTCGAGGTCACCGTCGAGGACCTCCCCAACAGGGCACCGGTCGTCATCGGCCGCATTAACGACGTTACGATAACTCTGGACGAATTTGGCCACCTGCCTGTGACCGTTATCTTCGAGGATCCGGACGGCGACCCACTCTCCTACGGAACGACAACCACCGACGAAAACGTGGCCTACGCCGAGGTCAGGAGTGATACCCTGTTCGTGCGTCCGGTGGACCTGGGTTCGGCATCCATCACTGTCACGGCAACCGACCCGGAAGGCCTCTCCGCCACCGAAGACTTCGAGGTCACGGTGGTGGCGGCGCGGTTCGACATCTTCCTGGGCTTCACCAGCGATGTCACGGAAACGCAGAGGGAGAGGATCCGGGTGGCAGACCAGGCATGGGAGTCGGTTCTGCGGGACACGGAGTTGACCGATGTCGATTTGCCAGACGTGTTCACATGTCTGGGTATCACCGGAACGGCACAGGACGACGAAACCGTGGACGACCACCTTGTGCTGTTTGATGTCAGAGCCGACGATGGTCCCGGCGGCACGTTGGCCCGCGCCAACTACTGCCATACCCGCGATTCGGATGGTACTCCGTTCATCTCCGCGGTGGTCTTCGACGAGGCGGACATCGACAGAGTGGTGACTCTCGGTAGTCTGGCCATGCTGACCTTCCATGAGCTCGCGCACGGGTTGGGCTTCCATTCCAGGTACTGGTATCGAAAGGGCCTGGTCGATGACGGCCCCGACCCCCACTTCACGGGTGCACTGGCGATCGAGGCGTTCGATGCCGCTGGCGGGACGAGCTACACCAACGCCAAGGTTCCCATCTCGTCACCGGACTACAGCCATTGGCGAGAGTCGGTCTTCGGGCTTGAGGGAATGACTCCCCTCCTGACCCTGGGGGCGTCGAACCCCTTCAGCGCCGTCACCCTGCAGGCGATGGCCGACATCGGCTACGTGGTCGACGTCTCCCTGGCCGACGACTATCAGCTTCCCAACACCGTGCCGCCGAAGGTGGCGGGCGACCAGGCCGGGCGTGTCTACGATCTGAGCAACGATGTCGTGACGGGCCCGGTGATGGTTCTCGACTCGGATGGTCGGATTATCCGCGTGATCCCGCCCCCGCCGGGATCGGTCGTCCCGTCGTGGCCGCGGCGTGAAGTGCAAATCGAGCGTGGCGGAGCCCGCAACAGGCCGACCGGGGAGCCCGGCCGGGAGGGACCGGCACGAGAGACCATGTGGCAGATTGTGACCAAACCCGCGACAGGTGGCCGTTCGAGGTGAATGCAGGAGCGTAATCGACGCCGGGACAGATTCCGTGCCAGATTCTGGTGAGAATTTGTCCCGCGTACTCCCCGTGTCAGATTCTGGTATGAATCTGTCCATGCCACTCCCCTTGCCCCGGTAGTCGCGCGGCCTAACATCAGCGTCGGCGCATCCATCAACCCGACCCGGAACGATCCACGCATGAAGACTTCGACTTTGTACGGCCAACGCCGCCGCGCAGGCGCGCCGCAGACGACACGGCGGCGGGTCGCGCGGTATGCCTGCAGCGCTGAGGCTGGCGGGTCTGCTCTTCCTCCTCCCGGCTCCCATCCGGGCCCAGACGCCCGAGCTCGTCTTCCTCTCCAACATCACCGCCACCTCGCGCGACGGCGGTCCCCTCACGACCGTCGAGGGACAGACGACCGCCGCACTGGAGGCCGCGGGGCTGCCGCTGGTGGGGCGGTTGGGGGTGGAGATTCAGATGACGGCGGTGGTGCGCTGATGGAACGGTTGGACGCCATGACGCTTCGCCCATCTCACCGGCGAACGGCCCTCGCCGCCGCCGTCCTGACCGCCGCCTGTGACGCCCCCGCGCCCGGCCCGATCGATGTGGTCGAGGCCACGATCGCCGATGTGCGGGAGGCCGTCCTGTCGGGCGCCACCACCTGCCGCATGGTCGTGCAGGCGCACCTCGACCGGATCGAGGTCTACGAGGGGCGCATCAACGCGATCACCGTGGTGAACCCGGCGGCCCTGGAGCGGGCCGACGAACTCGACGCGGCGCTGGCCGCGGGCGAGGAGCCCGGTCCCCTCTTCTGCGTGCCGATGCTGGTCAAGGACAACTTTGACACCCACGACCTGGTCACGACCGGGGGCTCGTTGGCGCTGGCCCGGAGTTTCCCGCCCGACGACGCGTTCATGGTGCCTCGGATTCGGGAAGCGGGGGCGGTCGTGGTGGCGCAGACCAACATGGCCGAGTGGGCCTTCAGCGCGCGCCAGTCGGTGAGTTCCTCGTTCGACACGACGCGCAACGCCTACGCGCTCGACCGGGTGCCCGCGGGATCGAGCGGGGGCACCGCCTCGGGGGTCGCGGCCAGCTTCGGGCTGATCGGGCTCGGCAGCGACACCGGCAACTCGATCCGGGGGCCGTCCTCGCGGCTGGCGCTGGTGGGGATCCGCTCGACGATCGGGCTCACCAGCCGGGACGGCGTGATTCCCCTCTCCTTCGATCGCGACATCGCGGGACCGATGGGGCGCGCGGTGGAGGATGTGGCGCGGGTCTTCAACGTCGTGGCCGGCTACGATCCGGCCGACCCCTACACCGAGGCCGGGCGGGGCCGCCGGGAGGAGGACTACACGAGCTTCCTCGATGCCGACGGGCTGAAGGGGGCGCGGATCGGGGTGTTGCGCGCGCTGGTGGACACCGAGGATGCGGATTCGGCCGTTGTGGCCGTCTTCGAGCGCGCCCTGGAAGAGCTGGCGGGGCTGGGTGCCGAGGTGGTCGACCCGTTCGACTTCGATGTGCAGGCGCAGCTGCAGCGTGAGGGCATGTTCTGCGGCCGCTTCCGCTACGACATACGCGTGTACCTCGAGTCACTCGGTGACCGGGCACCCTTCACCGATGTGGTGGCCGTTCTGGAGACCGGTGAATACTCCAGCTATGTCGAGAACTCCCTGCGCCGCGCCGAGGACAGAGGTCGGGTTCGTGTGCGCAGTGCGAGTGGAAGAGGCGTCGCGGGGCTACCAGCGAGCGTTGCC